>NZ_JARGEM010000009.1 GCF_029211225.1 Antiquaquibacter metalliresistens | reverse complement strand
ATCACGGTGACGTACTTGTCGCCACGCCTGGTGTGGCGCCAGACGTGCTCATCGACGCCAATGACCTTCACGCCCTCGAACCGCGTGGGGTCGTTGATCAGCAGCCGCTTGCCTTCAGCCAGGACCGCGTTGTTGGCGGTGTCCCACGCGACCCCGAGTCCCTCGGCGACACGTGCGACGGTGAGGTGTGCGACCACGATCCCTTCCAGCGCCCACCGCAGCCCGGTGCGCGAGAGCTTCGCGCGTGGCTCCGCCGCGGCGCTGGTGTCTTGGCGCCACACGTGTCCGCAGTCGGCACAGCGGTAGCGGCGCACTACAACTTCCAGCACGGTCGGTCGCCAGCCCAGCGGCTCGTGGGCCAACCGCCGGATCACGGTGTCACGAGCAGCGCCTTCGCTGCCGCACCGTCGGCACCACTGATCTGGTTCCACCACGCGGCACGCGAGGACCGCACGATCCGGTTCAAGTCGTTGTCCGGTCACGCTCAGACCGAGGCCGTCGAGTCGAGCGAAGGCGGTCAGGTCAGGGCGGCCGAAGCCGGCCGGCGGGGTAGCGTCGGTCACGTCGAGGTCTTTCGGATGGATGGCGTAGGAACCTCCGTCGTCGGGAGACCTCGACGTCTATCTGCGGACCGACGCTCCCGGCCGACCTACACCCTCATCTGGGAAGAGCAAGTTTGGTCTGCGGGACCAAGAATCGAGCATCGCCGGCATGCGACGATGTTTGCGCCCAGCGGACGCCATCATCCGCATCGGCACGTTCATTATCAAGGAGGATAACTTGGCGCAGATGTACACGGCTCGGGACTTGGTCGGCGTTCTCGGAATCGTCCCGACTCCTGCAACAGCCGATGCCGGGCGCTGGGACGAGACCAACACGGTCGAGGTGGACGTGACCATCTCGATGATCCGCGATGTGGCTCCGGTCGTCGACGCCATCATGACCCTCGGTACTTTTGGCGAAGGCGCGACGCTCACTGAGGACGAAGTCGTCACTTTCATGACGGCTGTGGTGTCCGAGAGCGGCAAGACGCCGGTCTTCGCCGGCGCGACCACCCTGAACACTCGAGACACGATCCGCCGTGCCCGTGTGCTTGTGGACCTCGGAGTCGACGGCTTGTTCCTCGGACGACCGATGTGGTGTGAAATGGACGACGACTCGATCGTTCGCTTCTACTCCGATGTCGCGGACGCACTGCCTGATGTCCCGGTCATCTTGTACGACAACCCCGCGGCGTTCAAAGGCAAGATCTCCCCGGAACTGTACGCGAGGCTTGCAACGATTCCCACCCTCATCGGTGCGAAGTACACATTCCTTGGCGACCAATATGCGGATGATGCCGAGGCCTGTGGTGACGAGATCCGACTGCTCCCGATGGATGCCGACTGGCTCGATGCTCATCGAGTCGCCGGTGAGCGAACCGCTGCTTGCTGGACCCCCAGCACCGCATGCGGCACCGAGCCGCTCGTGCGGTTGCGCGAGGCGATGGCCTCCTCCGATTGGATCGCCGCTGAGGCGATCGCCCAGGACATGAAGCGGACCTACTCGACGCTCATGCCGGAGGGGGACTTCTCGAGCTTCTCGAGGTACAACATCCCCCTCGACAAGGCGCGGATCGCCGCAGCCGGTGTCATCGACCCGGGCCCGGCCCGCCCGCCCTACCAGTCGGCTCCCCAGTCGTACATCGACGGCGCCACCGAGGCGGGTCGCCGGTGGGCCGAGTTGCGTCGTAGCTACACGACCCGGGCCGAAGACAGGTCGGCCAGCTAACGCCGCTCCGACGCGCGTGGCTGTGCGATTCACTTCGCCCACACGCGAATTCCCTCAGCACATCCCGATACGAGCCGGGCGACGATGCCCGCTCATCACGAAAGGAAGCTCCAAGTGACGACAGATGAGTCGGTTCTGGTCTCCTCAGAACCAGCAGCAGTTCCACGAAGGACTGCGCGCACGATCGCCGCTACGGCGGTTGGCACCGCTATGGAGATGTACGACTTCGTCCTGTACGGAACCGCGGCCGCTCTTGTATTCGGCCCCTTGTTCTTCCCGCAGGTAGACCCCATTATCGGCACATTGGCATCGCTGGCGACTTTCGGCGTGGGCTTCGTCGCCCGGCCTCTCGGCGGCGTGATCTTCGGCAACCTCGGTGACCGAATCGGCCGCAAGCGGGTGCTCATCATCACGATGATGGGGATGGGCGTCTTCTCGACTGTGATCGGATTGCTGCCGACCTATCAGTCGATCGGCCTGTGGGCCCCGATCCTTCTGGTCGTCCTGCGCCTCCTCCAGGGAGTCGCAATGGGCGGCGAGCAAGGTGGGGCTTTCGTCATGGCAGCAGAATCCGGCGGTCAACGCTCCACACGACGCGGGTTCCTGGGCGCATGGCCAGCGGTGGGCATGGCTGGCGGACTTGTTCTTGCGACTCTCATCTTCGGCGCGTTCGCGGGAGCGCTCGACGAGGATGCCTTCCTCTCTTGGGGCTGGCGAGTGCCATTCCTGATCAGCCTGGTGCTGGTCGGAATCGGCCTGGCAGTACGATTGGGAGTGCCGGAGACCAGCGTGTTCGAGGCCGTCAAGAGTCAGAACCGCATCGCGCGCGCACCGATGATCGTGGTGATTCGAAGCTACTGGCGACAGATTCTGCTGGTGATCGGGATGAAGTCCGGCGAGACCGCGGCGTTTTTCCTCATCGCGACGTTCTCGGTTTCCTACGGAAGTCAGTCCCTAGGCATTGCGCGGGCCGATATCTTGAACGCTGTTCTTGTTGCCGCCGTCGTAGAGATTTTCTCCGCTCCACTCTGGGGCGCACTGTCTGACCGAGTGGGACGCCGCCCCGTGATGATCTTCGGGGCTGCGTTCCTGCTGGTGTTCGCCTTCCCGTTCTTCATGCTGTTGAACACGACATCCATGCCTCTGGTCTACCTGGCGCTGATCCTCGCCATGGGCTTGGGTCACGCGCCTCTCAGCTCACCGGTGGGCGCATTCTTCGCCGAGCTCTTCCCAACACGGGTACGGCTCAGCGGCGTCTCCCTCGGAGTTCAGCTCACGTCGATGCTCGCGGGAGGCTTCACGCCCCTGATCGCCACCGCGCTGCTCGCCGCCACCGGCACTGTTTGGCCGGTCGCCATCTACATCGGGGCACTCGCGCTGGTCTCCTTGATCGCCACAGTCCTGACGCGAGAGACCTTTAGGTCGGGCGAGTTGCCGGTCGATTGACTCAAGCAGCTTTCTACAGCCTTCAGGAAAGAGGAAACGGATCATGGACAAGAAGAACGAGAAGCTGAGCGAGGAGGGACTGCATGAATTCATGCAGGAACTGGACCGCATGCACCATCGAGACGACCAGCACGTCATCGAACCGAATCTCGTCACCCACTCGGAGGACGCGTACTGGCTGACTGGATCGACCGACAATCCATCCCACCTCGGCCTGCTCCGTCACCTGCCGATGAAGACGGTCGAGTTCATCCTCCAGATGATCCCCGCAGACACTGCGACAGACCTGCAGCGGCACGTCCACGAGTCGGTTCACTACGTCTCAGACGGAAGCGGATGGTCGGAGATCGGAGACCAGGTCGTCGAGTGGAAGAAGGGCGACTTCGTCTTCACGCCGCCGTGGATCTGGCATCGACACTATGCCAATTCGCAGGACGTGCACATGATCATCATCGAGAACTCCCGGATGCTGAACACGCTTGATGCCGGCCGTCGCGAAAGCCGCGGCAGCGTCAGCTTCGCGGACGAGTTCGGCGCCAAAGATAGATGACCGGGACCGTGGATGGCGGTCGGGAGTACGATCAAGGGATGAAGCGGACCGATTCGTTGCCTCCGAGTCAGGTTCAGCCCAGTCACAGTCTTCTGAGTGACGCGTCGCAGCCGTTCGCCTGGGTACTGGACCTTAGCTCACGGGACAGTGCATCGAGCGAGTTGCCCGAGAACGCGCATGAAGTCGCACGTGAACACCTTGGACCCGGACCCGTGCAATGGGCTGCTTCGAAGGCTGCGAGCGTTGTCGACCTGATCGTCAGTACCGATCCCTCTCTCGCCCCGTCGGGCATGACGGTCCAAGTGACGACGGAAGCGCTGTTCTTGGACACCCTCCTCCGACTCGTGGACCCCGGCCTCGGTCGCTTCATGCGACCGGTTCTGCTGCAATTGGCGCAGGGGGCGCTGAATGAGGGCGCGACCCTGGCCGCTGTGCTTCGTGCCCTCAATCACGGGCAGGCCGGGGTCACCGAGGCGCTCCTTCACGAGTGTGAACGGCGTGTTTCACCCGGCGAACAGGGCACGATCATGCGGGCGCTTGTAAGCAAGGTCGTCAGCACCCACAATCAACTCGCCGAGGCCATCGCGGACATGCAACCGGCCACGGACGACCCCGTACGGTTCCTCCACGAAACAGAGTCGGGAGTCCTCGCATCCCTGTTGAGCGGGCGCGGGCGACCGGAACGGTTCGAGCAGGTCACCCGATACCCACTCGACCGCATCCATGTAGCGGCCATCGCATTCAGCAAACGGCGAGAGCCCAGCAAGCTTGAGGCGGCGACCATGGAGGCTCTCGAAAGCATGGGATGCGATCAAATATTCAAGGTGATGATCGCACCAAACGTGCTCTGGGCGTGGGGCAGCGTACGCACTGCTGACGATCTCCACCTGGAGCCGCCGACTCAGTGCAACGGATGGACGCTGGCCGTCGGCCTCCCGGGGAGGGGAACAGCCGGGTTTATCGCCAGTCATGACGAGGCACGAGCTTTGCAACGAGTCTCCATGATGGCAGGGTGGCGGAACCTCGGCCGAATCCTTCCCTATGACCGATATGGGGCTGTTGCAGAGCTCGCCGCCCGGCCCGAGCGTCTGCAACGATTCCTGGAGGTTCAGCTCGGCGGTCTCCTCGGTGCCGGTGGGCGCGAGACCGACCTGCGCAGCACGATGCTGGAGTACCTCAATGTCAATCGCAGCCAACACGCAGCTGCACGTCGGCTTCACGTATCGAAGAACACCGTGAGTTACCGGCTCCGGCGCGCAGAAGAGATCCTCGGCCGAGACCTTGGCACGGATCTCAGTCCACTCCATACCGCATTGCTTGCGACGGACATCCTCGGTGCGAGCCGTCCCACAGAGATGGACATGCCGCACACGAGCAAGTAGTCACGCCCACCAGGCCACCGCCTACCGGGCCGTGTTCCGGTGGGCGAACCGCTACAACACTCGCCGGCGCCACTCCGCGATCGGCAACATCAGCCCGAACGCCTACGAAGCCGCACGCTCCGCTAGGCTCGCGGAAGCGGCATAGCCGAACCGACACCGTGTCCACGATCAAGGGCCAAGGCCCCACAGCCGACACCGCGTCGCAGCTCCCGCACTGAACGAGCGGCGCCGACCGACGCCGCTCCCTGAGAGAAAGAAGCACACAATGTCAAACTCGCTCGATGGCAAGGTCGCACTCGTCACCGGTGGTGGCGGAGGGATCGGGCGCGAGACCGCGAAGGTCCTCGTCGACCACGGCGCACGGGTCGTCGTCGCCGACCTGTCCGAGGATGCCGGCAACGGGACGCTCGAGTACATCGACGGCGGAGACGCCGTGGCGTTCGTCCGGGCGGACGTGACCGACCTCGCGTCGATGCAGCACGTGGTCCAGGCCGCGGTGGACCGCTACGGCCGACTCGACATCGCGCACAACAACGCCGGCATCGAGCTCACCGGCCCCGACCTCGCCGACGTCACGGTGGAGCAGTTCGACAAGGTGATCGCCGTCAACCTCACCGGAGTGTTCATCAGCATGAAGGCCGAGATCCCGCAGATGCTGGCGCAGGGCGGCGGATCCATCATCAACACCGCCTCGTCCCTCGGGCAGGTCGCCATCGCCCACCAGTCCGCCTACGTCACGTCGAAGCACGGCGTCATCGGCCTCACCCGAGCCGCCGCGGTGGAGTACTCCGACAAAGGCATCCGCGTGAACGCAGTGCTGCCCGGGGTGATCCAGACGCCAATGATAGACGCGCTGGAGGAGACCTACCCCGGCTTCAAGGACGCGCTGCTGACGAAGCACCCGATCGGCCGACTCGGCACGCCGCACGACATCGCCGAGATGGTCGCGTGGCTCGGTTCCGACGCGGCCGCCTTCGCGACCGGCGCGCAGTTCGCCGTCGACGGCGGGTACCTCGCGATTTAGACGAGGTGGCCACGACGGACGGGAGGCACGGTGTCAGCTGGCACCGTGCCTCACGTCCGTCACCGGTCGCACCGCGACCGCGGGTCGCTGGTCGGCGCGATCTTCCACTCCGACCACGGCAGCGTCTACACCTCGAAGGCCTACGCCGCGCTCTGCGAGCAGCTGGGCGTGACCCAGTCCACGGGCGCGGTCGGCACGAGTGCCGACAACTCACTCGCGGAAAGCTTCAACGCCACGCTCAAGCGCGAACTCCTCGCCGGCCGGTCAGCGTTCCCGGACCAGGCCACCGCCTACCGGGCCGTGTTCCGGTGGGCGAACCGCTACAACACTCGCCGGCGCCACTCCGCGATCGGCAACATCAGCCCGAACGCCTACGAAGCCGCACGCTCCGCTACGCTCGCGGAAGCGGCATAGCCGAACCGACACCGTGTCCACGATCAAGGGCCAAGGCCCCGGCGTTTGCGCAGGTCAGCGGCTCGTTCGCCCAGTGGGCGCATCAAGCGATAGACGCAAAGCCGACGTGATTAGGTCGTCGGTTCGATTCCGACAGGCGGCTCCGGCGAACCGTTCTGGTGGTCGCGCGATGCGCTGGCCTCACGGCTCTGCCCGACACCGACGTCGCTCTCCTCTGCGACGGACCCCTCGCCGGCTGAGCGCTCGCGGCCGGCATCCTGTCCGTGTGCCGATAGGCCTCGCACCGCTCGGCAACGCAGCGTGGCGTTGCATCGCGACCTGGCGACGGCTCGGCGGGGCGCGATCGTCTCGTGCGTTGGCGGACTACGGGAGCTTGGACGCGAGGACGTCGGCCGCCAGGATCTCGGGTGCTGCGCCGAGGAGGTGCTGGTTGGCCATCAGGGCTGCGACGATGGCGCCGTTGGCGTGGGCGTCGCGAGCGGCTTCGTCGGGGAATGCATCGAAGATCCAGAAGGTGTCGGCGTGGGTCCTGACCGCGAACCAGACAATCGTTCCTACTTCTTCGTTGGCGAGTGCGACAGCGCCGGCGAGCAGATCGGCGACCGCGTCGTGCTGTCCATCGGCCGCGACGATCTTGGCGACGAAGGCATACGGAAGTGATGCGGGTGTGGACATGAGGGACTCTCCTTGACGTCGGGGTTCTTCGTGGGACGAGTTCAGCGTATGACGAGCAAGGGCCGGTGGGGAGTGGCGTATACGGCAGTATTGCTATTATTAGCGTCATGCGTATCGGACTGATCGCGATCGACGGCTGCCTCGGTTCGGCTATCGCGTCGGTCATCGACATCGTGCGGGTGGCCGACGGAGCCCGCGGCGATGTCGACCCGCGGATCGACCCGATCGAACTCGCCATCCTCGGACCGAAACGGCGAGTGACCACGACGGCATCGATGACCCTGTCGGTGGACCACCCGCTGCCGGAGTCCGGAGAGTTCGACGTGGTCGTCGTCCCTGCGCTTGGAACCCTCACGGCCGCCGCTACCAACGACGCCCTCCAGAGCCGAGATGCTCGTTCGGTCATCGCCTCGCTCGGGCGCCTCGACGAGGCGACCACCCGGATCGCCGCGGCGTGCACCGGCGTGTTCGCTGTCGCCGAGACCGGACGGATGCATCATCGGAGGGCGACGACCAGCTGGTTCCTGGGACCGGAGTTCCGGAAGCGCTATCCGACCGTCGCCCTCGATCTCGACACCATGGTCGTGGTCGACGGGAACCTCGTCACCGCCGGCGCCGCGTTCGCCCACATCGACCTCGCGCTCTCACTCGTGCGATCGATCAGCCCCGACCTGGCCCAACATGTCGCCAAGCTCCTCATCATCGACGAGCGCCCGTCGCAGGCGGCTTTCGTCGCCTACGAACATCTCCGGCACGAGGACCCGATCGTCGTCGAGTTCGAACGCTTCGTGCGCGCCCGCCTGGACGAACCGTTCAACGTCGCCTTCGTCGCGCAGTCGCTCGGCACCAGCCGGCGCACCCTCGAACGACGAGTCCGTGCGGCGCTCAACCTCACTCCGCTCGGCTTCGTCCAACGGCTTCGCACCGAACGAGCTCGACACCTCTCAGCAACCACGGACCTCACCTCCGCCGAGATCGCGCTACGGGTCGGCTACGCGAACGCCGAGACTCTGCGCTCCCTCCTGCGCATGGAGCGACGCCGTTCCTGACCTATCGCCATGCCTGTAGCCGGTGTCCTAGCGCTCGACTGGAACCACCTCTCAGCACGTCGCGTCGACGCTCCTGCGTCGCCCCTGGACTACCCACTCGACACGCCCGCAGCACAGGTCATGTGACGTGTCCCGGCTTCCCGGACGGTCGGGGTTGGGTGGCTGTGATGTCGCTGCGTTCTCGTCGAGAGGATCAGCAGACCCGATCAGGGTCGACTGGGATGAGCCGCGAAGGCGGTCAGGTCAGGGCGGCCGAAGCCGGCCGGCGGGGTAGCGTCGGACACGTCGAGGTCTTTCGGACGGATGGCGTAGGAATCTCCGTCGTCGGGAGACCTCGACGTCTATCTGCGGACCGACGCGCCCGGCCGACCTACACCCTCATCTGGGAAGAGCCGCTTCGCAGCTTCGCAGTCGGTGCCTGGTGGGCATCCATCATCGCCATGAGCGTGAAAGACGTTGCCCACATCGAGCCGCATCGGGGGTTTGCCGCGGAGATCTTCGAGGCGCCCAGAGAGCACACGCCTCCCGATCTGGAGCCTCAGCCCGCGTCACCCTCCGCAGGCTCCGGCACGACCCGCAACCCCGCCGGCGTGTTCGACAGCCTGGCGAGCTCTTCGACCCACGCCCGGTTGAGGCGCGGCTCCTTACTGCCCTGGAAGTCGAACTGCAGGGGGATGGTGGGGTGGATCCAGATCGAGCTGTGACCGCTCCCGGCCGCCGCGGTGTACTCCCACGAGAACGTGAAGCTCTCGCCGCGGCGCACCTTCGAGAGGATCACGATCTTGAGGTGCGCGAGCACGCGATCATCGAAGTCGACGGCGATCGACGGCGTGCCGTAGATGAACTTGCCCATGGTTACTGCCCCAGCCCGTCGTCGAGGTCGCGCATGATCTCGTCGACCTGCTTGGAGGTGCGGGTGGCGTCATCGCTGGTCTCGACGCTGCCGGCGATACCGACCTGCGGCATGACCGGAACCGGAAAGCGCTCGGCCTCCTCCTCCGCGGACATGCCGCCGACATCCGCCACATCGAACTGGCTGGCGGGGCTCAGCAGCAGCGTGTGCACTGAGGTCTCGCCGTTCTCCTCGAGCACCGTGACATCCACGGTGACGGCGTTCTCGGCGTCGGCCACCGCAGTCGTGTACTCGAGAAGCGCTTGCGTGATCGCGTTGCCGGTCACGATGGACCCGCCGCTGTAGGTGATGCGCTTCATGCCCTGAGACTAGCCGCTGCGCACCTACCCCACGGCACGCTTGACAAGCTCAGCAATCCGCGCCTCATCAGCCTTCGTCAGCGTCGTGATGGCGAACGTCGTCGCCCACATCGAGCCCTCATCCAGATTCGCGGTGTCGTTGAATCCCAGCGTCGAGTAGCGCGCCTTGAACTTGTCGGCCGGCTGGAAGAAGATCACGACCTTGCCGTCGCGAGCGTAGGCGGGCATGCCGTACCAGGTCTTCGGGTCGAGCTCGGGGGCGTGCTCGGTGACGATCGCGTGGATGCGCTCCGCGAGCGCGCGGTCCGCCGGCGGCATCTCGGCGACCTTCTCGAGCAGGTCGGCGAGCCCGTCCGCCTTCTTCGCACCCTTGCGAGCGGCGGACTTCAGCTCCTTCGCGCGCTCCTTCATCGCCTCGCGCTCCTCGGCGGTGAAACCCTCGTTCTTCTCGGCCACGGTGGCTCCCTTCGTCACCTCGACACTATGCGGCAGCCCTGGGGCGGTGCTTCTTCAAACCTGATCGGTTTGCGCGGCATCCCACCACTGCAGCACCCGGGTGCCGTAGAAGGTGAGCCACTTCGAGGGCTCGCCCGCCGCGACATCCACCTCGAACCACACGCTGCCCGGATGCCGGCGCTCCTGCACCCAGCTGCCGTCGGCCCGACGCGCCGCCCGAATCGCCTCGACCGCTTCCGCCAGGCGCGGATCGGGCGCGGTGCCCTGGTACAGCGCAGCAGCGCGGAAGTAGTCCACCGCCCGCAGCACGCTGTAGAACGAGCGGAACGGGTAGGCGAACCCCGTCACCCAGCCCGTCACCGGCTCGCCGGTCGTGAGCCTGCGCGTCAGCCGCCGCTCGAGCAGGTACTCCTCGGCCTCGCTGCGTGCGGCGCGCAGGGCATCGTCGCCGCCGACCGCCTGCTCGTAGTCGAGGATGCCGATGAGCGAGTTGAGCGTGGACGCGAACGACGCGCGCGTGGAGCCCTCCACCCACTCGCAGTTCCACCCGCCCTCGGGCATGCGGTGGTCGAGAAACCACTGGGCGATGCCGGAGACGTCGGCGCCGAGCCACACCCCGTTCGCGAGCGTCGACGCGTTGATGCAGCAGTCGACCTCGCCGCCCCAGTAGGGCAGGTCGTCGTACTCCCAGCGGCTGTTGCGATCGATGAGCTCGGCGGTGCCGGCGAGTGCCGCCGGGTCGAGACCCCACTCGCGCAAGGAGTTGAGCGACCACGAGGTCGCCGTCCACGGTTGACCGGCACCCGGCGCGGTCTCCGGGCCGTCGAAGTCGAAGTCGGCCGGGAAGAACGCTCCGCCGGCCCACTGGCCGTCGGCGTCCTGCAGCGCCAGCAGTCGGGCGCCGAAGCCCTCCGTGGCCACCCGCGCGCGTGTCGCCTGCCACACCTCCGGCGGGGCGCCGGCGAGGTCGCGCTCCACCTGCCACCGCAGCGCGGGGTCGGAGTCCAGCATCCAGTCGAGCAACTCGCTCATCTCAGCAGCGTACGTCTCAGTCGTAGACCCGCGCGAGCACCCACCCGCCGTCGCCGCGGCGGTGGATCACGAACATGCGCGAGCGGTCATCGTCGTCGGTGGCCTGGAAGCGCCAGCCGGTCACCGGGAGGGGATGCGTGGTGCCGAGCACCTCATCCTCGAGCCTGGTCGGGGTGTCGGTGACGCGGTAGTGGCGGCCCTCGAAGACGAGGCCGTAGGGCACCGCCTGTTCGAACCAGACGGTCAGTTGGGTGTCGTGCAGCAGGCTCATGGGGCGCTCCCGGCTCGAAGATGTGTTCGAATGTCGAGAGCGTAACCCCGACATCGCCGACACGCCAAACATCTTCGGTATTCAGTGTTGCTATCTACCGGTACTCGGCGTTACTATCTACTGGTAGTCAGCAACACTGAGTAGCAATCCGAGAGGCGCCCATGGGCAAACAAAAGATGACCGAGATGCTCAAGGGCACCCTGGAAGGCATCGTGCTCGCCGTGCTCGCGGCCCGGCCGGCGTACGGCTATGAGGTCACCGCGCGGCTGCGCGAGGAGGGCTTCGCCGACATCGTCGAAGGCACCGTCTATGCACTGCTGATCCGCATCGAGCAGCGCGGGTTCGTGGATGTGGAGAAGGTGCCCTCCGAGAAGGGGCCGCCGCGCAAGGTCTACTCGCTCAATGCGCGTGGCCGCGACGAGCTCGAGGACTTCTGGAGCACCTGGAGCTTCCTCTCGGAGCGGATCGAGCAGCTGCGCACCGAGCACACCGAACCCAGCGTGCGTGCCGACGGCACCGAACGCACCGAACCCAGCGGGCGAGCCGACGGCAGTGCCCGCACCGAACCCACCGAACCCACCGAACAAGGAGACAACTGATGGTTGCCAAGTGGATCGAGGCCCTCACCGGGTCACTCGAGCAGAAGAAGCAGTACAAGCAGGACAAGGCGCGCATCGACGCCCTGCCGGAGCCGTACGGCACCGCGGCGAAGGCGATGCACCGGTACTTCATGTACTACGGGGGAGTCACCGACGGCGACACCCTCGTCACGATGTTCGGCGACCTCGCCGACCTGTGGGAGCGTGCCGCGGCCGATGGCACGCCGCTGCGCGAGATCGTCGGCGACGACCCGGTGGCGTTCGCGGAGACCTTCGCGCAGGCCTACGCCGGCGAGCAGTGGATCGACAAGGAGCGCGCCCGCCTGACGAAGGCGATCGATGACGCGGAACGGGGCGAGCCGTCATGACCGCCGACACCGCCATCCGGGTGCACGGCCTGGAGAAGTCGTACCAGAAGCTCGACGTGCTGCGCGGCGTGGACTTCGAGGTGCAGCGGGGGAGCATCTTCGCCCTGCTCGGCTCAAACGGCGCCGGCAAGACCACGCTCGTGCGGATCCTCTCGACCCTGCTGAAGGCCGACGCGGGTGTCGCCGAGGTCGACGGCATCGATGTCGCGACCCGACCGGCCGACGTGCGCGAGGCCATCAGTCTCACCGGCCAGTTCGCGGCGGTGGATGAGGTGCTGAGCGGTCGCGAGAACCTCGAGTTGATCGCCCGCCTGCGTCACCTCGACGACCCGGGCGCGATCGCGGACGAGCTGCTCACGCGGTTCTCGCTCGCGGATGCCGCCAAGCGCCGGGTCGCGACCTACTCCGGCGGCATGCGACGCCGGCTCGACATCGCGATGAGCCTCATTGGCGACCCGAGTGTCATCTTCCTCGACGAGCCGACGACCGGCCTCGACCCGGAGGCGCGCCTCGAGGTCTGGGACACCGTGCGGCGACTCGCCGACGGCGGCACCACGGTGCTGCTGACCACGCAGTACCTGGATGAGGCCGAGCACCTCGCGGACCGCATCGCGATCCTGCATGAGGGTCGCATCCTCGTCAGCGGCACGCTCGACGAGCTCAAGCGGCTCCTGCCGCCCGCGAAGGTCGAATACGTCGAGAAACAACCCTCGCTCGAGGACGTCTTCCTCGCGCTCGTCGGAGGTGAAGCCAAGTGACCACGCACGTTCTCAGCGATACCGGCACCCTGACCGGTCGCTCGCTGCGCCACATCCTGCGCAGCCCTGACACCATCATCACGACCGCGGTCACGCCGATCGTCCTGATGCTGCTGTTCGTGTTCGTGCTCGGGGGCGCGATCGACACCGGCAGCGGTGGCTCGTACGTCGACTACCTGCTGCCGGGCATCCTGCTGATCACCATCGCATCGGGGGTCGCGTACACGGCCTACCGGCTGTTCCTCGACCTGCAGGGCGGCATCTTCGAGCGGTTCCAGTCCATGCCGATCGCGCGGTCCAGCGTGCTCTGGGCGCACGTGCTCACCTCGCTCGTCGCGAACGTGGTCTCGGTCGCCATCGTGATCGGGGTGGCGCTGCTGCTGGGCTTCCGCACCGGGGCGTCGGTGGGCGCATGGCTTGCGGTGGGCGGGATGCTGGTGCTGTTCATCCTGGCCCTGACCTGGCTCGCGGTGATCGCCGGGCTCTCCGCGAAGACCGTGGACGGGGCGAGCGCGTTCAGCTACCCGCTGATCTTCCTGCCGTTCATCAGCTCGGCGTTCGTGCCGACCGACTCGATGCCCGGCCCGGTCGCCTGGTTCGCCGAGCACCAGCCAGTGACCTCGATCGTGGACAGCGTCCGTGCGCTGTTCGCGCAGCAGCCGGTGGGCGGGGAGCTGTGGATCGCGCTCGCGTGGCTCGCCAGCATCCTGGTCGCCGCGTACGCGGCCGCGATCGTCATCTACCGCCGCAAGCTCAGCTGAGTCGCGCGGGGGAGTCGCTCGGGTCCGGTCAGGACTCGGGCGGCTCCGGCATGAGACGCAGGCCCTCGTTGCTCATCGAGGCGAGCATCATCTGCTCGATCCACGTGTTGTTCAGCGCCGGCGGCCTGCTGCCCACGAAACGGAACTGCAGCGGGATCGACTCGTGCATCCAGACGCTGCGTCGGCCGGAGCCCTCGTTGGGGCCGATCTCCCAGGAGAGCATGAACGGCTCGCTGCGTCGCAGCTTGTTGACGATCACGACCTTGAGGTGGGCGAGCAGGCGATCGTCCATCGGGATCTCCGAGGGCGGCGAACCGTACAGCAGCGTGCCCAAGGTGTCTCCCAGCTCGATTCCCGCCGGCGTCGATCGCGCGGCTGTGCTCACGATAAGCCGCGCGGGCCGATCGTGGAAATCAGAAGAGGGGGACTTCCGTTGCTCTTACGACTCTGCTACGCCCTCCTGGGGTTCCGGCATGAGACGCAGGCCTTCGCTGCTCATCGCCGACTGCGACAACAGCTCCAACCAGTTCTGGTTGAGCTGGGGCGGGCGGTTCGCGGTGAAGACGAACTGCAGCGGGATCGATGGATGCAACCAGATGCTCGCCCGGCCGGACCCCTCGCTCGCCGGCTGATCCCACGACAGCAGGAACGGCTCGTTGCGTCTGAGCTTGGCCACGATCACGATCTTGAGGTGGGCCAGAAGTCGGCCGTCCATCGAGATCTCGTGCGGCGGGGAGCCGTAGAGCAGGGCGTCCTGGGCCATCGCGGGTCAGAGCCCCTTGCCGCCGGTGACGGGCAGCACCGCTCCGGAGATGTACGAGCCCTCGTCGCTGGCGAGCAGCACATAGGCGGGCGCGAGCTCCGCGGGCTGACCGGCGCGACCGAGCGGGGTGTCCTGCCCGAAGGTCGGAAGCTTGTCCGGCCAGCTCGTGGCCGGAATCAGCGGGGTCCAGATCGGCCCGGGGGCGACGGCGTTGACGCGGATGCCCTTCGGCCCGAGCTCCTCGGCGAGCGCCTTCGTGAACGCCACCTGCGCCGCCTTCGTCATGGCGTAGTCGATGAGTCCGGGGGACGGGTTGAAGGCCTGGATCGACGTCGTCGAGATGATGGATGCGCCCGGCCGCAGGTGCGGGATCGCGCGCCCCGCGATCCACATCATCGAGTAGAGGTTGGTGCGGAACACCCGGTCGAACTCCTCGGTCGGGATCGATTCGAGACCCTCGCGGTTCTGCTGGTATGCGGCGTTGAGCACCAGGATGTCGATGCCGCCGAGCTGCGCGATCGTGCGGTCCACCACCTCGGCGCAGAAGGCCTCGTCGCGCACGTCGCCGGCCAGCAGCAGCGCGGTGCGCCCCGCATCCTGCACGAGCTGGGCGGTCTCCTCGGCGTCGGCGATCTCCTCGGGCAGGTGCACGATCGCCACGTCGGCGCCCTCCCGCGCATAGGCGATCGCGACGGCGCGCCCGATGCCCGAGTCGCCACCGGTGATGAGCGCCAGGCGACCCGTGAGCCGACCGGAGCCGCGGTAGCTCTGCTCGCCGTGGTCAGGCCTGGGCTCGGTGGCATCCGTCAATCCCGGCTGTTCCTGCTCCTGCTTGGGAAAGCCGTCGGCGAAGTAGCGTGTGCGGGGATCGATCATCGTCTGCATCACTCCACGCTGGCATGGGCGCGCGGTGAGCACGACGGGTTGACAAGCGCCGCCGTTCGGTGCGCTGTCGCGCACGACAACCGGGCCGAGGCCTTGGTCTCGCGCATCCGGTGCCTGTGCCGACGTCACGGCGCGCTTGACACCGATTGTGTGTCGAACATATCTTCGAATGTGTCACACCATTGGCGACCGAGCGACGAGTTGGAGCCCTCCGCGCGTCCGGGTGTCTGGACGCTGATGGATCGAGGCGTGCGCGTGGGCACGATCGAATCCGGCAGGGTCGGCACGGCCCGCGCGTTCCGAGCGATCTCACGCGACGGCCAGCCGGTGGGCTACGCCCTTGAGCTCGAGGACTGCTGCGATCGGCTCTGGGCGTGGTGGGTGTGCACCAAGAAGGGAGCCCGCATGTCCGCCTGGCCGTGGCCGCCGATCCAGATCGCCGATGACGAGTGGATCATCATGCGAACCGAAGCCTCGACCCCGCGTGCGGTGGTGCGTCGGTTCGTCACCGAGGGGCGCGAGTACTTTCGCGTCGTCAGCTGGTCGCCGCGCTCGGAGGAGCGCAGGCTCATCGGGCGCTACCCGAGCCTGGCGGCGGCGGACGACGCCGTGCTCACCGATCCGCCGCAGGACCTGCGACGCGGCCCCGACAAGGATCGGCGGCGGGCGTGATCAGCGCTTGGCCACCTTGCCGCGACCGAAGATCAGCCACAGCAGTGAACCGATGAAGCTCAGGAAGAACGCCACGAGAATCCACACGAACTTGCCGAACCCGCCGTGGTTGGGGTTGTTCACGATAGACACGACGGTGACGATGAAGATGACGAGGCCGATGAGGCCGCCGATGCTCCAGGTGATGGGATCCATGCCGCAATCCTAGGGGAGTCGTACCATCGAGCATGAGCGTTCTCGCAGCCGCATGGCGGGCTCTCGACGAAGATCCGGCCGCACTCTCGCTCGTGCGCGATCACGGCGAATCCGTGCCGCTGTCGTCCACCCTCGCGGTGGGGCCGCTCGTGCACGACGCCATCGCTGCGGCCTCCCTCTCGGCCGCACTGCTGGCCGCGCGCCGCAGCGGCACGGCGGTGCCGACCGTCGAACTCGACCCGGTGCGCATCGCGACCGCCGTCACGAGCGAGCGACACTTCCGGCTGGCGGGTGAACCGGTCAACGCCTTCGCCGAGCTCTCCGGGTTCTGGCCGACCGCCGACGGCTGGGTGCGAACCCACGCCAACTACCCGCACCACCGTGCTCGATTGATCGGCGCGCTCGGCCTCGGCGAGGATGCGACGGCGGATGACCTGCGTCACGCCCTTCGGCAGCGCTCCGCGATCGACGTCGAGGAGGCCGTGACGGCGGCGGGAGGCATCGCGGTGGCGGTGCGCACCGAGCAGGAGTGGGCGCGGCATCCGCACGCCGCTGCGGTCGCGCAGCACCCACTGCTGGGGCTGCGCCGCCTCGGGGATGCCACGCCCGCCGGCTGGGAGCCCGGCGACCTCGACGCGCCGGCCGCGGGCATCCGCGTGCTCGACCTCACCCGGGTGATCGCGGGCCCGGTCGCGACCCGCACGCTCGCGCTCTGGGGTGCCGACGTGCTGCGCATCGACTCGCCGAGCCTGCCCGAGATCGCCTGGCAGCACCTGGATTCGGGGGCGGGCAAGCGTTCCGCCCTGCTCGACCTCGCCGCCGACCCCGCCACCTTCGAGCGCCTGCTCGCCGAGGCGCACGTCGTGGTCACGGGCTACCGCCCCGGCTCTCTCGACGCGCTCGGCCTGTCGCCCGAGGCGCTCGCACGGCGCAGGCCCGGCATCGTGGTCGCGCGGCTGAGTGCCTGGGGCGACACGGGGCCGTTCGCGTCCCGGCGCGGCTTCGACTCGATCGTGCAGGCGGCCACCGGCATCGGATGGCTCGAGGGCGATGGCACGGCGCCGGGCGCGTTGCCTGCCCAGGCCCTCGATCACGCCGCGGGGTACCTGCTCGCCGCGGGTATCACCTCCGCGCTGCGCCGCAGGCACGACGAGGGCGGGGCCTGGCTCGTGGAGACGAATCTCGCCAGGGTTGCGCAGCAGCTGCTCGAAGGCCCACGAGGCGAGCGCCGCGACTGGCCGAGCTGGCAGCCGACCGTGATCACCACGGGCGAGGTGACGAGCACGGCCGCAGCGCCGCACTACGACGACGGTCCCGACTCCTGGGCGACGCCGGCCGTGCCGTGGGGCAGCAGCGCACCGCAGTGGGTGGCGCGCTGAGGCTGTCTACCCCTACGGTATCCCCATGACGAGACGGTTTCAGCTTCTGCCGGTGCTCGCAGCTGCGTTGCTCGGCGCGGCGAGCCTGACCGCCTGCGCGCCGAGCGGGGGCGCGACGCCGACTCCCACGGCAGCGGCGACCGCGACGCCGACGCCGACCGTCACCGCGGCGGCCGAAGCGGTGCCGCTCGCGGCGGCGCGCATCGACATCAGCGGCACACAACTGGTGGTCAGCGCAGCCGACGGCACCGCGATGGTGGCCATCCCGTTCAGCACGGAGCCGACGACCGCGGTCGCAGAACTCTCCGAGGCGCTCGGCGTCGAGCCGACCACCAGCACCCGGGCCGCCAACATCTGCCAGCCCGAGACGGTGGTCTACACGTGGGGTCAGCTGGATCTGCACGTGCCGGGCTATGTCACCAAGGATCCGGGTGCGGTGTTCACCGTGCAGGCCAACGGGCCGACCACCGTCGAGGGGGTGCCGATCAGGTCGGCGGGCATCGCGGTCGGCTCGACCCTCGCGGAGGTCTCCGCCGTGCCGGGCGTGTACACCTTCGACGACAGCTTCGGCGGGGTCACGGCCCAGCTCGACCGCATCTCGGGCACCGGACCCGACGACGTCGACGCGACCGGCGCGCTCGCCTACCTGTCGGCGGGCGTCGTCACCGACCTGATCTCGCCGGTGTACTACTACGGGGACTGCTAGCGGGCATACGGCCGTGTCCGCGGCGGTTGCACCCCACAACGTGACCAGAATGGATGCCATGACCGAGACCGCCACGCAGACCCCCGAACAGCGACTGAAGACCTACCACGAGCGCCGGGAACTCGCCGTCACTCAACCGCAGGGCAGCCTCGCGCTCGTCAACACGCAGTGGGTGGATGCCGAGCAGACGATCTGGGGAGTGCCCGGCACGTGGGCGCCGGCGGAGGGCGGCCTGAAGGTCACGGCCGCGGCATCCGACGGCATCGTCGTGGACGGTGTGCTCGTCGACGGCGAGGCGATCGTGCGCAGCAAGAAAGACCCGAACCCGAGCACGATCGTGTTCTCCGACACCGTCACCGGGTTCGTGATCGCGAGCCCCGAGAACACCTACGCGCTGCGGGTGTGGGATGCCGCATCGGAGGCCATCACGCAGTTCGGCTCGATCGACGCCTTCGACTACAACCCGGAGTGGGTGATCACCGCCACGTTCACTGAGAACCCCGAGGGCACGACGATGGGCTTCGAGCACCTCAAGGACGACGGTGCGCAGCGCGAGGAGGTCATCCCCGGCGAGATCACGTTCACCAAGGACGGCGTGGACTACAACCTCGCCGCCTTCAAGTCGGGCCGTGCCCTGCAGCTGGTCTTCGCGGATGCCACGAACGGTGCCGACACGTACAGCGTCGGGCGCTTCCTGTTCCTCGCCCCCAACCCTGACGGCACGATCACCCTCGACTTCAACCTCGCGGTGCTGCCGCCGTGCGCCTTCAGCTACAACTTCAACTGCCCGTTGCCGCCCAAGCAGAACCGCTTCGGGGTGCGCATCGAGGCGGGGGAGAAGAACGTGCTCACGAAGGACGGGGCGCTGCTGCACGGCTGACGCCGGCTCGTTCGCCGAGCGCGAGCCTCACGATCGCCGCGCGGGACCCGACTCGCCACCGGCGCAGGATCGCGGCGACGTGCTTCTCGACCGTCGTGACCCCGATGCCGAGACGCTCGGCGATCTGACGGTTGCTACGCCCGGCCACGAGGTGCTCGACGACCTGCCGCTGGCGGGGCGTGAGCTCGGGTGCGGGATGTTGCGCGGGGCTGGCGAGGGCAGCGGCGACCCCCGCGGCTCGGCACGCCGAACGCGTGCAGCACGCGAGAGACGTGGATGCGCACCGTGTTCTCCGAGAGGAAGAGTGCGCGAGCGACCTCCGCGTTCGTGTGGCCCTCGGCGAGCAGCATCGCGACCTCGCGCTCGCGGGCGGACAGGCCATCCCAGCCGCTCGAGGCCGCGGGTGGCAGTCGGCGACCGACCGTCCGCAGCTCTCGCGAGGCGGAGCGCAGCACCGCGAGGTGCCCCCTGCCACGGGCGCGATCGGCCGATGCGGCGAGGTCGCGCGCGGCCTCGCCGCGCCGGTTCAGGGCGATGCGAGCGCGGGCGAGCACGATCGTGCCCTCCTCGACCTCGATGCTGCGGCCGTCGGCCTTGGCGCGCTCGATGGAGGCGGTGGCGTGCTCCTGGGCGCCCTGCGCGTCCCCGGCGAGCAGCGCGACTCGCGCGCGGATGCGGTCGATGGTCGAGCTCGCGATCGGGTGCCCCGCGAGCGGGAGTGCGCGATGCAACCAGGACTGTGCGGCATCCAGATCGTCGTCGGCGACGGCCGCCGAGACGAGCAGTTCGAGTCCCAGCGCGCGGTCGATGATGCGCAACTGGTCGAGATCGGGTCCGCCCCCGCCGCGCAGGATGAGCTCGGCGGCGCGCTCGATGTCTCCCAACGCGACGGCGCCGTAGGCGGCGAGCACGAAGCACCCGCGGCTGAGCGTGTCGACCGGTGGGATCGTGCCCGCGGACACGACATCCACGAGCCTGCGGGTCTCGGCGCGCTGGTCGGCGTTGCCGCGAACCAGTGCAGCGCACGATCCCGCGAAGACCAGTTCCAAGGTGCTCGAGGCCGACTCGACCGCCGAGTCGGCGAGCCCGAGGGCGCCCGAGACGTCCCCACGGAAGGCGCGGATGCGAGCCTCGAGCACGCGCGTGAAGGTCAGGAAGGGATGCCGCGGGTCGCCGAACAGCGTCTCATGAGCCGCGGTGCCGAGCCCGAGCAACTCGGTCGCGAGGTCGAGGCGGGCGCACGCCAGGGCTCCTTCGGCGAGGAGTGCGGCGAGGGACCACTCGACGTCGGCGTCGAGATGCTGCGGGTCCTCCCGCGCGGCGACCAAGGGATCCTCGCCGGTGCGCGGATCTCGCAGGGCGGGATCGTGAACGCTCTCGGCCCAGCTCGCGATGCACAGCCCAGCCGCCGCACCCGCCAGTGTCAACGACTCGGGGTCGTCGGCGCGCGCGAGGGCCCCGGCCGCCGCATCCGCCGCGCGTGCGAACTCGCCGCGCCACGTCAGGCGCAGGCTCAGCAGGCCGAACGCGACAGCGTCGACTCCGTCGAGCGTGCCAGCGAGGGTGTCGCCGCTCATGAGTTCGCGCAGGGTGCCGTCGAGGCGTGCCGTGCGATCCATGCGGTCAGCGTAGCGATCGCCCGGCCTTGCGAAAGGAATACTCCGAAACCCCCATTGGCGGCGCTCGCGGGCGCGGCTAGCGTCGAGAACCGAAGGGGAGGCGCTCATGGTTGCGGTTCGTATGCGCGAGATCGTCGTCGGTCTGGTCGTCGTCGGGGGCGTCATGGCGGGGCTCGCGGGCTGCGCACCCCTCGACTCGAGCACGGGCGATACCGGCGGTGACAGCGGCGACACGACCACCGAGGAGAGCGCCGAGGACGGCGCGGGCGCGGACTTCGTGACGGTGTCGGGCACGGGAACCTATGCGATCGGTGTCGACATCCCGCTCGGCGGATTCCAGCTTCAGGGGGAGCCCGACGCTCAGCCCGATGGGTGCACGTGGGCGATTCTCGACGCCGACGGCGGCGTGGCGTTCGAGAACCAGGGTCAGTACGTGTTCCTGACCGACATCCCCGAAGCGGTCACCTTCGAGACCGCGGGATGCCCGGACTGGGAGCAGTTCGAATAGTGCTGGTGACGATTGAGGACGGCGTCGTCACGAGCTTCCATTCGCCAGCGAAGTTCTTCTCGGACTGCTGATCTGGACTCGAGTTCGCCGTCACGAGCGACGGTTGGCGCGCTGAGGACCGCCCGCACGAAGTCGACCTGAGCGTTGGGCGATTTTTGTTCCTCACCCCAACCTGGATGGCACGACCACCCTCGACGTCACAGCGGAGGGAGCTATTTCCGTTGCGGCCTCAGTTCGCGACGGATGGCGGGAGTCATTGCTCTCGCCGTGCGTGGATGCCTCCCGCCGCTGTTCTCGCGCGCTGTTCCTCCCGCGCCCGTGATTGGCACCCGTCAGCGCCCGGGCCGCCGGGCGAGCCGGATGCTACGCCTTCGGGTCGTGCCGCTCCAGGAACTCGTACACCGCGAGGCTGTCGACGCCGGCGAAGCTGCCGGAGGGCAGCGCCGCGAGCAGTGAGCTATTGAGCCGGGGACTCGGCTTGGAGTGGTCCTCCCAGCGCTCGGTCAGTCCGGCAGGTGGCCGACGGCAGCAGGATTCGTCGGGGCAGGTCGAGACCGAGCGGTGCGCGGTATCCCGACCACGGAACCACTTGACGTGCGCGAACGGCGTGCCGACGCTGACCGAGAAGGCGCCCCGACTCGTGCCGTGGATGCGCGACGTGCACCAGTAGGTGCCGGTCGGCTTGTCCGTGTACTGGTGGTACGGCGTGAAGCGGTCTTCGACGTCGAACACGCGGCGCGCGCTCCACTGCCGGCACACCAGCTGACCTTCCACGGCGCCGAGCGCGTCGGTGGGGAAGATCGCGTTGTCGTTCTCATAGGCCTTCGAGATGGTGCCCGACTCGTGCACCTTGAGAAAGTGCACCGGGATGCCGAAGTGCTCGGTCACGAGGTTCGTGAACCGGTGCGCGGCGGTCTCGTAGCTGACCGCGAACTCGTCGCGCAGGTCCTCCACCGAGAGCTCGCGCTGCTCCTTCGCCGCCCGGAGGAACTCGACCGCGGAGTGCTCGGGCACCATGAGCGCCGCGGCGAGGTAGTTGGCCTCGACGCGCTGACGCAGGAAGTCACCGGAGTCCTTCGGCTTGCCCGCGCCGAGCACGTGCGCGGCGAGCGCTTGCAGCAGGGTGGTGCGCGGGTCGCGACCGGCCTCCTGGGTGATCGGCAGGTAGATGCGACCGTTGCGCAGGTCGGTGACGCTGCGGGTGGTGGGCGGCAGGTCGGGGGCGTAGTGCAGCGTGAATCCGAGGTGTGTCGCCAGGTCGGATGCCACACGCTGCGAGAGCGGGCCACCATCGTGACCGACCGCGGAGAGCAGTTCCTTGGCGGTGGTCTCGAGTTCGGGAAAGTAGTTGTTGCGGCGGCGCATCTCGCGGCGCAACTCGGTGTTCGCCCGCCGGGCCTCCTCCGGGGTCGCGGCGCGCTCCACGTGCAGGCGCTGCAGTTCGTCGTGCAGCCCGAGGATCGTCTCGATGGCCTCGTCGCTCAGCGACTTGCGCACCGGCAGCGGCGGCAGCGGCAGCGACGCGTAGAGGGGACCACGCTGGGCGCGCTCCAACGCGATCTCGAGGGCGGCGCGCCTGGATGGCGCCTCGGGGCTCAGCAGCTCGTCGACGCTCACCCCGAGCGCCCGGGCGAGGCGCTGCAGCTCGCCGAGCTTGAGCTCGCGCTTGCCGTTCTCGATGACCGACACCTGGGACGCCGCCCGGTCGATCGCGGCTCCCAGGTCATCGAGCGTGAGCCCGCGGTCGTTGCGCAGCTGACGGATGCGACGGCCGATCGTCAGCGGATCGAGCGCGTCATCGAAGGCGCCGTGGGGGGCCGGGCTCGCGTTCATCGTGTCCGTCACGGGGTCTCCTCTGTGTCAGTCCGGTGGCAGTCCTTCGGATTGACAGAAGAATAGCAAGAATTCTGCAAAGGATTGGGCAGAAGAATGCGAGAGACCCCTCGATAGTGGAAGAGCAAGCCCACCGAGAAGGAGTCACCGATGACCAGCAACGCCCGCCCCGGCGACCAGACCCAGACCGCAGCCGAGCTCGAGACCGCGTGGAAGACCGACGCGCGCTGGAACGGCATCGAGCGCGAGTACACCGCCGAGGACGTCATCGCGCTCCGCGGCTCGGTGCAGGTCGAGCACACGCTCGCGCGACGCGGTGCGGAGAATCTGTGGAACCTCATCCACTCCGAGGACTACGTCAACGCGCTCGGCGCGCTCACCGGCAACCAGGCGGTGCAGCAGGTGCGGGCCGGGCTGAAGGCGATCTACCTCTCCGGTTGGCAGGTGGCCGCCGACGCGAACCTCTCCGGCAACACCTACCCCGACCAGAGCCTCTACCCGGCGAACTCCGTGCCGGCCGTCGTCAAGCGCATCAACAACGCACTCATGCGCGCCGACCAGATCGAGGTCGCCGAGGACGGCGCACCGCGCACCGACTGGCTCGCGCCGATCGTCGCGGATGCCGAGGCCGGCTTCGGCGGACCGCTGAACGCCTACGAGCTCATGACCTCGATGATCGAGGCCGGAGCCGCCGGTGTGCACTGGGAGGACCAGCTCGCGAGCGAGAAGAAGTGCGGTCACATGGGCGGCAAGGTGCTCATCCCGACCCAGCAGCACGTGCGCACCCTGAACGCCGCGCGCCTGGCCGCCGACGTCGCAGGGGTGCCGAGCCTCATCATCGCGCGCACCGACTCGCTCGCCGCCGACCTCGTCACGAGCGACATCGATGACCGCGACAAGCCGTTCCTCACCGGGGAGCGCACCGAGGAGGGCTTCTACCGCACGCGCCCCGGCATCGAGACCGTGCTCGCCCGCGGCCACGCCTACGCCCCCTACGCGGACCTGCTGTGGGTGGAGTCGAGCGAGCCCGACCTGGAGCTCGCGCGGGTCTTCGCGGAGAGCATCCACAGCCGCTTCCCCGGCAAGAAGCTCGCCTACAACTGCTCGCCGAGCTTCAACTGGAAGCGCCACCTCGACGACGCGACGATCGCCAAGTTCCAGAACGAACTCGGCGCCATGGGATACGCCTTCCAGTTCATCACGCTGGCCGGCTTCCACTCCCTCAACCACTCGATGTTCGAGCTCGCGCGCGGCTACAAGCAACGCCAGATGAGCGCGTACGTCGAACTGCAGGAGGCGGAATTCGCCTCCGAGGCCAACGGCTACACCGCCACCAAGCACCAGCGCGAGGTCGGTACCGGCTACTTCGACCGGATCGCCACCGCGTTGAACCCGCAGAGCGCCACCCTCGCGCTCGTGGGTTCCACCGAGGCCGAGCAGTTCCACTAAATCGACAAGGACACCAGATCATGACCACACCACGCATGGAGGTGCTCGCCGGACTCGACGAGCGCTTCGACGAGATCCTCACCCCCGAAGCCCTGCGCTTCCTGACCCGGTTGCACGACCAGTTCGCGGGCCGTCGGCACGAGCGCCTCGCGGCGCGCATGGAGACGCGAAAGCACATCGAGAACGGTCGCAACCTGCGATTCCTGCCGGAGACGCGCGCCGTGCGCGAGGAGCCGAACTGGCGCGTCGCCGGTGCCGGTCCCGGCCTCGAAGACCGTCGCGTCGAGATCACCGGACCGACCGATCGCAAGATGACGGTCAACGCCATGAACTCGGGTGCGAAGGTGTGGCTCGCGGACCAGGAGGATGCCACGAGCCCCACCTGGCACAACGTGATCGGCGGGCAGGTCAACCTGTTCGACGCGATCCGTCGGCAGATCGACTTCGTCAGCCCCGAGGGCAAGGAGTACCGACTGGGGGAGACCACGCCGACGATCGTCATGCGTCCCCGCGGCTGGCACCTCGTGGAGAAGCACCTGCGGTACACGGATGTGCACGGGCTGCGCTCGCCGGCATCCGGTTCGCTCGTGGACTTCGGGCTGTACTTCTTCCACAACGCCAAGGAGCTCATCGCCCGCGGTTCGGGCCCGTACTTCTACATCGCCAAGCTCGAGAACCACCTCGAGGCGCGGCTGTGGGATGACGTGTTCACCTTCTCCGAGAACGCGCTCGGCATCGAGCACGGCACGATCCGGGCGACGGTGCTCATCGAGACGATCTCGGCGGCCTTCGAGATGGAGGAGATCCTCTACGAGCTGCGCGAGCACTGCGCGGGGCTGAACGCCGGTCGCTGGGACTACATCTTCTCGATCATCAAGGCGTTCCGCGGGCGCGGTGCGAGCTTCGTGCTGCCGGACCGCTCCGCCATCACGATGACCGTGCCGTTCATGCGCGCGTACACCGAACTGCTCGTCGCCACCTGCCACAAGCGCGGTGCGCACGCCATCGGGGGCATGAGCGCGTTCATCCCGAACCGCCGTGACCCCGAGGTGACCGCTCGGGCCCTGGCCGCCGTGACGGCGGACAAGAAGCGCGAGGCCACGGACGGCTTCGACGGCACGTGGGTGGCCCACCCCGACCTCGTCGAGACCGCGCGCGCCGAGTTCGACGCCGTGCTCGGCGACCGCCCGAACCAGGTGGACCGCTTGCGCGACGACGTGCACGTGACCGCCGACGACCTGCTCGACCTGCGCATCGACGGCGCTGTGACCGATGCGGGCGTGCGCGCCAACGTCTCGATCGCGGTGCGCTACATCGAGAGCTGGTTGCGCGGCGTGGGTGCCGCGGCGATCGACAATCTCATGGAAGACGCGGCGACCGCCGAGATCTCCCGTGGGCAGTTGTGGCAGTGGATGCACCAGGGCATCGTCACCGCGGAGGGCACCCCCATCACCCGTGAGCTCGTCGAGCGCGAGCTCGCCGAGGTGCTCGCGGCGGCCCCGGCGGACGGACGGTACGAGGACGCGGCCGAGGTGTTCCGTGCGGTGACGCTCGAGGAGGACTTCCCGACGTTCCTCACCCTCATCGCCTACGCGCGCTACCTCGTGGACACCCCGCAACCGGTCGCGGCCTAGGCAGCCCACCCCGGCGACCAATCGGGAGGATGACACGCCGCTGGCGTGAGCGCGAGCTCGCCCTGGCGGCGTGTCATCCTCCGCGTCGGCGCGTAGACTGCAGCGCACCTCGACCAACGCCGATCGGAGTGACCGTGACGAGCCCATGGAGCATCGTGAACGATGACTCCGCGCGCGCCCGGCTCGAGAAGGCGCACGAGACCGCCGTCGCCGACCGGATGCCCGCACCGGGCGTACGACGGGTCGTGCAGGAGTCCTGGCAGCGCTCGCTCCAGCTCGCGGTCGACCCCGACCGGCCGCTCCGCGGCGTGGACCTCCTCGACGACGAACTGCGGGCGTACCGTGACGCGCACCCGCTCGCACTCGCGTTGCCGACGATCCACCGGCTGCTGATCCGGCACACCTTCGACGCGGGGCTCATCGTCGCCGTCGGCGACCAGGACGGTCGCCTGCTGTGGATCGACGGCGACCGCGGGCTGCGCCGCAAGGCCGAGAGCATGCTCTTCGTCGAGGGCGCGGACTGGAGCGAGCGCGCGGTCGGCACGAGCGCGCCGGGCACGGCCCTTGCGCTGGGGCACGGCATCCAGATCCAGGGCGCCGAGCACTTCAACCGCATCGTGCACCCATGGAGCTGCACTGCGGTGCCCGTGCACGATCCGGACTCGGGATCGGTGCTCGGCGTCATCGACATCACCGGCGGTGACGAGGCGGTCGCCCCTGCCACCCTGCCCCTGCTCGAAGCCGCGGTCGCCGCGGTGGAGGCGGAGCTGCGCATCCGCCGGCTCGACGAGCAGGCCGACCGCCCCAGGCGCACGCCCCAACGCGCCGTCGCGCGTCCGCACGCCGCGCCGCAGCTCTCGGTGCTGGGCGGCGAGGGCGGGCGACTCGAGGTTGCCGGCCGCGCGGCCGAGCTGAGCACCCGGCACGCGGAGATCCTCACGCTGCTCGCCTGGTATCCGGCCGGACTCACCGCGGAGAGTCTCGCGGCGTTGCTCGACTGCAGCGTGGAGACCCTGCGCCCCGAGATGGTGCGCCTGCGCAAGCAGCTCGAGGCCATCGACTCCTCGCTCGTGCCCCTGTCCCGCCCCTACCGCCTCGCCCAGCGGCTCGACCTCGACGCGCACCGCGTGCTCGCCTTCCTCGACCGCGGCGCGCACCGGGTGGCCCTCGCCGGCTACGCGGGACCGGTGCTGCCCACCTCGGTCGCGCCAGGCATCCGTTCGATCGCCGCCGAGGTGAGCACCCGGCTGCGCGACTCGCTCCTCAGCGATGCGGCCGTCGACACCCTGCTCGACTACGCGCGCACCGACGAGGCTGCCTACGACGTCGAGGTGTGGCGAGCGGTGCTGCGGATGCTGCCGCCGAAGTCACCGAAGCGCGCGAGCGTCGTGACCCGCATCGAGCGCATCGAGTCCGAGTTGCGCTGAGCTCGGACTGTGCTGAGTCTGAGTTGCGCTGAGCTCGGACTGTGCTGAGTTCGGGTTGCGCTGAGCTCGGGCTGTGCTGAGTCCGGGCCGCGCTGCGTTCGCGGCCCATCGCAACGTTGCGGCAACCTGCGCCGGCCTAGTCTCGCCGCGAGCCCTCAACGGGCATCCGAGACAACGACGTCGACAGGAGCGGACGATGACCGTCTATGCAGCACCAGGAACCAAAGACTCTCTAGTCACCTTCAAGCCCCGCTACGAGCACTGGATCGGCGGCGGCTGGGTCAAGCCCGTGAAGGGCGAGTACTTCGAGGACATCTCGCCGGTCAACGGCAAGCCGTTCGCGGAGGTGGCCCGTGGCACGGCCGAAGATATCGAGGCCGCCCTCGACGCCGCCGAGAAGGCCGCACCGGCGTGGGGCAAGACCTCCGCGACCGAACGTGCTGCGGTGCTCAACCGCATCGCCGACGTCATCGACGCGAACCTCGAGATGCTCGCGGTCGCGGAGACCTGGGACAACGGCAAGCCGATCCGCGAGCCGCTCAACGCCGACCTGCCGCTGGCGGCGGACCACTTCCGCTACTTCGCGAGCCTCATCCGCGCGCAGGAGGACTCGTTCAGCCAGCTCGACGGCGACACGGTCGCGTACCACTTCCGCGAGCCGCTCGGCGTGGTCGGGCAGATCATCCCGTGGAACTTCCCGATCCTCATGGCCGTCTGGAAGCTCGCCCCCGCACTCGCCGCGGGCAACGCCATCGTGCTCAAGCCGGCGGAGCAGACCCCGGTCTCGATCCTCGTGCTCGTCGAGCTCATCGGCGACATCCTGCCGCCCGGGGTGCTGAACATCGTCAACGGATTCGGGGTCGAGGCCGGCAAGCCGCTCGCCTCGAGCAAGCGCATCCGCAAGATCGCGTTCACGGGGGAGACGACCACCGGCCGGCTCATCCTGCAGTACGCCGCGGCCAACATCATCCCCGCCACCCTCGAGCTCGGCGGCAAGAGCCCCAACATCTTCTTCGAAGACGTGCTCGACAAAGACGACTCCTTCCGCGACAAGGCGCTCGAGGGCTTCACCCTGTTCGCGTTCAACTCGGGTGAGGTGTGCACGTGCCCGAGCCGCGTGGTGATCCAGAAGTCGATCTACGACGAGTTCGTGGAGCTCGGCATCGCGCGCACCAAGCTCGCGATCCAGGGCAACCCGCTCGACACCGCCACCCAGGTCGGGGCGCAGGCCTCGAACGATCAGCTGGAGAAGATCCTCAGCTACATCGACATCGGGGTGAAGGAGGGCGCGAAGCTCTCCGCGGGCGGCGGTCGCGCCGACCTCGGCGGCGACCTCTCCGGCGGCTACTACGTCGAGCCGACGATCTTCGAGGGCACGAACTCGATGCGACTGTTCCAGGAGGAGATCTTCGGGCCGGTCGTCGCGGTGACGAGCTTCGAGGACTACGCCGAGGCGATGCTGATCGCCAACGACACCCTCTACGGTCTCGGGGCCGGCGTGTGGTCGCGCAACGGCAACCTCGCCTATCGGGCGGCGCGCGACATCCAGGCCGGACGGGTCTGGGTGAACAACTACCACGCCTACCCGGCGGGGGCGGCGTTCGGCGGCTACAAGAGCTCGGGCATCGGTCGCGAGAACAACGCGCTCGCGCTGGACCACTACCAGCAGACCAAGAACCTCCTGGTCTCGTACTCCGAGCAGCCCCTCGGCTTCTTCTAGGCCGCACCCACTTCTCGGTGGCCGACCCGCGCCAGGGGTGTCGGCCACCGAGAGACCTTCGCGGAGGAGACCTTCGCGAACGAGACCTGGAGAGGGGACGAGCATGCGCGAGGCGAGCATCGCCATCGAGGGCGAGACCAAGTCGCGGGTCGCACTGACCGCCGAGAGCATCGACCTGCTCCGCAAGCTCTGGAACAAGCACGGCCCGCTGATGTTCCACCAGTCGGGTGGGTGCTGCGACGGGAGCGCACCGATGTGCTTTCCGGCCGGGGAGTTCCTGACGACGCAGGGCGACATCCTGCTCGGGGTGTTCGACATCGCCTCTGGCGCGGTGCCGCAACCGATCGAGTTCTGGATGTCGCGGGAGCAGTTCGAGTACTGGAGCCACACGCACCTCACGATCGACGTCGTGGCTGGGCGCGGGAGCGGCTTCTCGGTGGAGAGCCCGGAGGGACTGCGCTTCATCGTGCGATCGCGTCTCATGGATGAGGCCCTGCCCTTCGCGTGATCGGCGGCGTCGCCGGTCACCGGCAGACTGGAGCCGTGCTCATCGTGCTCGCTCGACTCGACGGCGGCGTCATCGCGACGCGGCTCGACGACGACGGCACCGTGCTCGGTGAGCAGACGGTCGACGACCTGGCGGCGTTCGTCGCGAGCGAGGAGGCCGCGCATCCGCGCTGGGTGTGGGATGACACGTCCCGTTGGTACCCGCCGCTGCTCGCCGCGCGGGTGCGCGTGGAGCGCTGCTTCGACCTGCGGCTGTGCCACGCGATCCTGCGCTCCTCGGCGCTGACCGCGGACTCCGCGCTCGCGACCGCGCCGCTCGGGCCGTGGGACGCACCGGCCGCCGCCACGCACGAACCGGAGCGGGATGATGCGCTCTTCGCCCTCGACGAAGCGCCGCCGGCACCCGAACCCGACCCGCTCGCCGAATACCTCTCGCAACGGGATGCCGTCGCCGCCGCCGCGGAACCCGCCCGCATCGGCCGACTGCTCGCCGCCGAATCCGCCGGTGCGCTCATCTCCGTCGAAATGCGGTTCGCCGGCCTGCCGTGGAGCGCCGAGGCGCACGACCGCATCCTCACCGGCATCCTCGGTGCGCGGCCCGCGGCGGGTCGGCGACCGGAACGGATGCAGGAGCAACTCGACCGCATCCGCGCCGCCCTCGACACCCCAGACCTCAACCCCGACTCGGCGCAGACGCTGCTCGGAGCCCTGCGGCGCGCCGGACTGCGGGTGAAGTCGACCGCGAAGTGGGAGCTGCGCGAGCTCGACCACCCCGTGATCGAGCCGCTGCTGGCGTACAAGAAGCTCGCCCGGCTGCTGAGCGCGAACGGCTGGCACTGGCTGGAGACCTGGGTGGTCGACGGGCGGTTCCGACCCGAGTATGTGCCGGGCGGCGTGGTGACCGGACGGTGGGCGACGAGCGGCGGCGGCGCGCTGCAGCTGCCGCGCCAAGTGCGCGGCGCCGTGATCGCCGACCCGGGGTGGAAGCTCGTGGTCGCCGATGCCGCGCAGCTCGAACCGCGTATCCTCGCCGCGATGGCCGGGGATCGCGGCATGGTCGAGGCGGGCGCCGCGGGCGACCTGTACGCGGGCATCGTCGCCAGCGGCGCCGTGGAGACCCGCGACGAGGCGAAGATCGCGCTGCTCGGCGCGATGTACGGGGCCACCACGGGCGACAGCGGCCGCCTGCTGCCCCGGCTCGCGCGCACCTATCCGAAGGCGATCGGCCTCGTCGAGGAGGCGGCGCGGGCGGGGGAGCGCGGCGAGATCGTCACGACTCGGCTCGGGCGGTCATCCCCGACACCCGGCTCGGGTTGGCAGCAGTCGCAGTCGCTCGCCTACGACGAGACGGCCACCGAGGCCGACACCAGCCGCGCGCGGTCGAGGGCCCGGGCGTGGGGCCGGTTCACGCGCAACTTCATCGTGCAGGGCACCGCCGCCGAGTGGGCGCTGTGCTGGATGGCATCCCTGCGCCGTCGCCTGACCGACCTCGCCCCGGATGCCTGGCTCACGGATGCCCCGCACCTGGTGTTCTTCCTGCACGACGAGGTCGTCGTGCACACCCCGGCCGAGCTCGCCGACGAGGTCGCCGCCGCCCTCGCCGCCGCCGCCGAGGAGGCCGGGCGCCTGCTCTTCGGTGAACTGCCCGTGGCGTTCCCGCTGAGCATCGCCGTCGTCGACGACTACGGGCAGGCCAAGTAGCGTGGGGGTGCCATGACCATTCGCCGCAGCATCCTCGCGATCCTCGACGAGGGGCCGTGCTACGGCAACCAGTTGCGCACCGAGTTCGAGCGGCGCACCGGTGGCATCCGCGCGCTGAACGCGGGCCAGGTCTATGCGACGCTCGATCGGCTCGAGCGGGACGGCCTGGTGAGCAAGCATGTTGCCGCCGGCGGGCAGGCGACCTACGCGGTCACCGCGGAGGGCTCCCGGCGCGCGCGGGAATGGCTGACCGAGCCGGCCGACGGTGAGGAGCTGCCGCTGAAGCTGGCCCTGGCCTCGACACTGTCGCGGGCGGATGCCGCGGCCCTCGTGCGGGCACAGCGCGCGCACACCGCCGCCGGGCTCGAGGCCGCGCGCGCGGCGCCGGCGGACGGACCGCGGGGGATCGTGGCATCCGCCCTCATCGCGGCGGGGGAGGCGCAGCTGGCATGGCTCGACGCGATCGAGCCGGTGGTGGCGGCCGCCGTCGCCCTGCCGCTCGAGACCGAACCGCCCAAACGTGGCCGTCCCGCGCACTCGCGAACCGCCGAATGACAGCCTTGTGATTTGCGGGGGTCATCCGCCATAATGGCCCCAGCGGTTCGCCGCCCAATTTCACACGCATTTACGAACACACCGTTCCACCGGGTCGATGGGGAAGTCGCACCCAAACCGGAACGGAGATGATCGTGACTGCACACAGTGTTTCCCAAAACACGGCTCGCGGAGTGCTGTTCGTGCACTCCGCTCCTCGAGCGCTGTGCCCGCACATCGAGTGGGCGGCAGGCCGAGCACTCGGTCGTGCCGTGAACTTCGATTGGATCGAGCAGCCCGTGCTCAAGGGCGCTCAGCGCGCCGAGTTCTACTGGGAGGGCCCTCGCGGCACCGGAGCGACGCTCGCCTCCGCGCTGCGCGGCTGGGAGCACCTGCGCTACGAGGTCACCGAGGATGCCGGGCTCGGCACCGACGGCGGCCGCTGGATGCACACCCCCGACCTCGGCATCTTCTTCGCCCAGACCGACACGGTGGGCAACATGGTCATCCCGGAGGATCGCCTGCGCTACGCGATGGAGGTCGCGGGCGCGAACGCCACCGAGCTGCACCGCGAGCTGCGGCTCGCGCTCGGTCAGGCCTGGGACGACGAACTCGACGTCTTCCGTCACGCCGGCCAGGACTCGGCCGTCGTGTGGTTGCACAAGGTGGGTTGAGGCAAGGAGGCATCATGCATACGCTGCACCGTGAACTGGATGAGCTCAGGGCCGAGTTCGTGCCACCGCTGGTGGACCTCGAGCAGCTGGAGCGACTGGCCACCGAAGACGAACTGCGCGTCTTCGACGACGAGTGCACCGTGCACGACGGCTGCCGCCCCGTGCTGCAGCGGCGGCTCGCCGGCTGAGTCGCGCCTAGCCCTGGTAGCTGCGGAACGCCACGACGGCGTTGTGTCCGCCGAAGCCGAACGAGTTGCTCAGGGCCAGCAGCGGTCCGTCCCCGAGCGCGCGCGGCGAGGTCACGACGTCGAGCGGGATCGCGGGATCCTGCTCGGTGAGGTTGATCGTCGGCGGGGCCGTGCGGTGGTGCAGGGCGAGGATCGTGAAGATCGCCTCGAGCGCACCCGTGCCGCCGAGCAGGTGCCCGGTCGAGGCCTTCGTCGCCGAGACCGCGATGTTCGGCAGGTGATCGCCGAACACGCGCAGCATGGCGTTGTACTCGGCGATGTCGCCGACCGGCGTGCTCGTCGCGTGGGCGTTGATGTGCGCCACCTCGCTCGGCTTCGCTCCGGCCTGCTCGAGTGCGTTGAGCATCGCACGCGCCGCTGCCGACCCCTCCGGGTCGGGCGCGGTGATGTGGAACGAGTCGCTCGTGACCGACCCGCCGGCCAGCTCGGCGTAGATCTTCGCGCCGCGCGCGAGCGCGTGCTCCTCGGTCTCGAGCACGACCGTGCCGGCGCCCTCACCGAGCACGAAGCCGTCCCGCGAGACGTCGTAGGGACGCGAGGCGGTCTGGGGCGAATCGTTGCGCTTGGACAGCGCTTGCATCGATGCGAAGGCGGCGATCGGCAGCGGATGCACCACCGACTCGGTGCCGCCGGCGATCACCACATCGGCGAGCCCGGCCTGCAGGTGCACGTACGCGTTCGCGATCGCCTCGGTGCTGGACGCGCACGCGGACACGTCGGTGCGTGCGTAGGCGCGCGACGGGATCGACATGCTGATCGCGGCAGCGGCGGCGTTCGGCATGAGCATCGGGATCGTCATCGGCAGAACCCGGCGCGGGCCCTTCTCCTTGAGCGTGTCCCACGCGTCGAGGAGGGTCCAGAGCCCGCCGATGCCGGTGGAGTAGTCCACGCCGACCCGGATCGGGTCCACGTCGGGCGAGCCGGCATCCGCCCAGGCCTCACGGGCCGAGATGAGGGCGAACTGGCTGGAGGGGTCGAGACGCTTCGATTCGACGCGTTCGAGCACCTCCTCGGGGCGCACCTTGGCCTCCGCGGCGAAGGTCACCGGCAGCTCGAGCTCGGCGACCCAGTCCTGGGTGAGCGTGTGCGCACCCGATTCACCGGCGAGCAGGGCCTCCCAGGACGAGGTCGCGGTGCCGCCGAGCGGGGAGGTCGCACCGATACCGGTGACGACGATCTTCTTCTGGGTCATGTCAGCATTCCTGTTTGGTCACATCGAGACAATCGCGGGCGGCCAGCCGGGCGGATGCGACGGCTGGCCCTCCGCGGGTCGTGCTAGCCCTGCGCGCTGGTGATGAAGTTGACGGCGTCGCCGACGGTCTTGAGGTTCTTGACCTCTTCGTCGGGGATCTTCACGTCGAACTTCTCTTCGGCGTTGACGACGATGGTCATCATCGAGATCGAGTCGATGTCGAGGTCGTCGGTGAACGACTTGTCCAGCTCGACGGTGTCCGTCGCGATGCCGGTCTCGTCGTTGATGAGCTCGGCCAGGCCGGCGAGGACTTCTTCGGTGGACAGTGCCATGTTCGTTCTCCTTGGGGTTGTTCCGGGGGTGTGATGCGACCGCTGCCAAGTTTAGGGGAGCGACCGCGTCGCTCAGGGCAGTCGCACCACTTGGGCGCCGAAGACGAGTCCCGCCCCGAAGCCGATCTGCAGGCACAGTCCGCCGCTGAGCTCGGGATGCTCCTGCAGCAGCCGGTGCGTCGCGAGCGGAATCGAGGCGGCACTCGTGTTGCCCGTGGTCTCGATGTCGCGCCCGATGATCACGGTCTCGGGCAGCTTGAGCTGCTTGGCGAGCTCGTCGATGATGCGCATGTTGGCCTGGTGCGGCACGAAGGCGGCGAGATCGGATGCCTCGACCCCCGCCACCTCGAGCGCGCGCTTAGCGACCTTCGCCATGTCCCACACCGCCCAGCGGAAGACCGTCTGGCCCTCCTGGCGCAGCGTCGGCCAGGCGGCCTTGCCGTCGCGGAAGTCGACGAGCGTCGCGTTCATGCCCACCGCATCCGCCTTCGAGCCGTCCGAACCCCACACGGGCGCGCCGATGCCGGGCTCGTCACTCGGACCGATCACGACCGCGCCGGCGCCGTCGCCGAGCAGGAACGAGATGGTGCGGTCGGTGGGGTCGACGATGTCGGAGAGCTTCTCGGCGCCGACGACGAGTGCGTAGTGCGCCGCCCCGGCGCGGATCAGCGCGTCGGCCTGCGTGACGCCGTAGCTGAAGCCGGCGCACGCCGCGTTCGAGTCGTAGGCGGCCGCGGGATTCGCGCCGACCCGGTCGGCGAGCACGGCGGCCATCGACGGGGTCTGCTGCACGTTGCCGATCGTCGCGACGATCACGAGGTCGATCTGCTCGGCGGGCACCCCGGACTTCGCGATCGCCTCTTTCGCGGCATCCGTAGCGAGATCGATTGCGAGGATGCCGGCCGAGGCCCGCGTGCGCGTCACGATGCCGGTGCGCTGCTGGATCCACTCGTCGCTCGAGTCGATCGGGCCGACGAGATCGTCGTTGGGAACCACGAGGTCGCCGCGGGCGGCGCCGTAGCTGTAGATGCGGGTGTAGGCGGGCCCGCTGGACTGCTTGAGGGTGGTCATGCGGCTCCGTCGATCAGTTCGTGGGCGGCGTTGAGGTCGTCCGGGGTCTTGACCGCGACCGAGCGCACGCCCTTCAGTCCGCGCTTGGCGAGACCGACGAGAGCGCCCGCGGGGGCGAGTTCGATGATGCCGGTGACCCCGGCCGCCGCGAGGGCGTCCATGGTCTTGTCCCACCGTACCGGCGAGGAGACCTGGCCCACGAGCAACTCGACGAAGCGCTCACCGGTCTCCACGCGCGATCCATCGCGGTTCGTCCAGATCGGCAGGCTGGGGTCGTGCTTCTCGAGCCCGGCCGCGAAGGCCGCGAGGTGCGCGACCGCCGGTTCCATGTAGCGGGTGTGGAAGGCGCCGGCCACCTGCAGCGGGATGACGCGCGTGCCGGGCACCGGATCCGCCGCCAGCTGGGCGAGCGCGTCGAGGGCCCCGGCGACCACGATCTGCCCGCCGCCGTTGAAGTTCGCGGGCTCGAGTCCCAGTTCGGCGAGACGGGCGAGCAGGGCGGCCTCGTCGCCGCCGATGACGGCGGACATGCCGGTGGGGGTGAGGGCTGCGGCATCCGCCATCGCGTTGCCGCGCTCGCGCACGAGGGCGATCGCGTCCGCCTCGGTGAGGATGCCGGCCGCGGCCGCCGCGGTCACCTCGCCGACCGAGTGGCCCGCGACTCCGCCGACCTTGTCGCGGCGGCCGCCGTCGAACAGCGCGCTGAGCGTGAGCAGCCCGGCGGCGACGATGAGGGGCTGGGCGACCTTGGTGTCGCGGATGGTGTCGGCGTCGCTGACGGTGCCGTGGGCGGCGAGATCGATGCCCGCGGCGTCGGAGAGCGCGGCGAGCTGCTCGGCGAATCGCGGCTCGGCGAGCCACGGTTCGAGGAAGCCCGGAGTCTGGGAGCCCTGTCCGGGCGCGACGATGACGATCACCGTTCTAGTCTGCCGACTCCGCCCGTTTCGTGCTGGGGTCACTCGACCAAGAATCACGCAAATCGTTGTGCGATGCGTTCAACGCAGGGGCGGGCATCCCCCCGCCTTGCCGTCTCCAACGGTGCGCAACTCATGGGACGGCGGCGCGACACGCCGAGCGGCGGTGCGACTCGGGGCGTGTCGTGGCGGCGCCCATGAGTTACGCGAGGTTGGGCGGGTGAGGGGGCGGGAGGGGTGGGCCTGGGGCGGCGGTACCCGGAAGGGCAGCGGCCTCAGCGGCGCTTGGGGGCCTCCGGCTCCGCGATGGAGCCGAGGATGAGCGCGGCCTGCAGGATGAGCGCCTCGCGAGCACCCGTGGCATCCCACCCGATCACGTCGCTGACCCGCTTGAGCCGGTAGCGCACGGTGTTGGGATGCACGAACAGCTCCCGCGCGGTGGCCTCCAGCGACCGGCCGTTGTCGAGGTAGCACCACAGCGTGGCCAGCAGGTCGGTGGAATGCGCCTGCAACGGCTTGTAGATGCGGTTGATCAGGGTGGATCGCGCGAGCGGGTCCCCGGCGAACGCGCGCTCGGGCAGGAGGTCGTCGGCGAGCGTGGGGCGCGGGGCATTGCGCCACGCGCGCGCGACGGCGAACCCCGCGAGGGCCGCCTTCGCGGAACGGGATGCCTCCACGAGCGTCGGCACCTCCGGTCCGAGCACGAGGTGCCCGGGCCCGAAGCCGGGCTCCAGCTGCTCGGCGATGGCGAGGAAGGGCATCGGGGTCGCGACATCCGGATCCTCGGAGCGCGGGCTCGCACGCCCGATCACGAGCACGAGCCGATTGCCCTGCACGCCGATGAGCACGTCCGCGTCGAGGTGGCGCGCGGTGCGGCGTAGCTGGTCGACGTCGAGCATCTTCGGCGCGGTGCCGACGAGCACGCACACCTCGCCGTGACCGTTCCAGCCGAGCGCGGCGATGCGCGACGGCAGCTCGTTGTCGTACTCGCCGGAGAGGATCGAGTCGACCACGAGGGCCTCGAGGCGGGCATCCCAGAGTCCGCGGGCCTCGGCGGCGCGGGCGTAGACGTCGGCGGCGGCGAAGGCGATCTCGCGCGAGTAGAGCAGGATCGCCTCGCGCAGCACGTCGTCGCCCTCCTTGACGCGTTCCTCGACCACCTCGACCGTCAGTCGGATCAGCTGGAGGGTCTGCGTGAGCGAGACGGAGCGCAGCAGCTCGCGCGGGGCGGCGCCGAACACGTCGGCGGCGATCCACGGGATCGACTTCGGGTCCTCGAACCAGGAGATGAAGCTCGTGATGCCCGCCTGGGCGACGAGCCCCACCGCGGAGCGCCGACCGGGCGGCATGTCGCCGTACCAGGGCAGCGTGTCATCCAGTCGCTTGAGCGTCGCCGTGGCCAGCTCACCGGAGATGGTGCGCAGCCAGGCGAGCGTCTGCTCCTTGGTCCGGGGCGCCACCGCCTAGCTCTCGCCCCCCACCGAGCCGCTCGTGCCGGCGGCGACATCGTGCAGGCGATACTTCTCGATCGCCTGGGATGCCAGCGACCGGTCGACGAGACCGCGCTTGTCGAGCAGTTCGAGCGCACGCACCACGATCGACGGTCCGTCGATCTTGAAGTACCGTCGGGCGGCAGCGCGCGTGTCCGAGAAGCCGAAGTCGTCGGCGCCGAGCGTCGCGTAGTCGCCGGGCACGAACTGGCGGATCTGGTCGGGCACGGCGTGCATGAAGTCGCTCACGCCGATGAACGGCCCGTCCGAGCCCGAGAGCTTCTGCGTCACATACGGCACGCGCGGCTCCTCGTCGGGGTGCAGGAAGGCGTGCTCCTCGGCGGCGACGCCGTCGCGGCGCAGCTCGGTCCAGCTCGTCACCGACCAGACATCGGCCGCGACGCCCCAGTCGTTCGCGAGCAGCTCCTGGGCCTCGAGCGCCCACGGCACGCCGACGCCGGAGGCGAGCAGCTGGGTGCGCGGTCCCTCGATCGGTGCCGACTTGAGGTGGTAGATGCCCTTGAGCAGCCCCTCGAGATCGAGGTTCTCCGGCTCGCCCGGCTGCACGATCGGCTCGTTGTACACGGTGAGGTAGTACATGACATTGGGGTCGGGATGCGTGCCCCCATACATGCGCTCGATGCCCGCGCGCACGATGTGCCCGATCTCGTAGCCGTAGGCCGGGTCGTAGCTGACGACGGCCGGGTTGGTCGAGGCGAGCAGCAGGGAGTGGCCGTCGGCGTGCTGGAGGCCCTCGCCGGTGAGCGTGGTGCGTCCGGCGGTCGCACCCATGATGAAGCCGCGCGCCATCTGGTCGCCCGCCGCCCACATCGCATCTCCCGTGCGCTGGAAGCCGAACATCGAGTAGAAGACGTACACCGGGATGAGCGGCTCGCCGTTCGTGGCGTACTGGGTGCCCGCCGCGGTGAACGCGGCGAACGCGCCGGCCTCGTTGATGCCGACGTGCACGATCTGGCCCTGCGGGGACTCCTTGTAGGCCAGGAGCAGCTCGCGGTCGACCGAGGTGTACTGCTGCCCGTTGGGGTTGTAGATCTTGGCGGTGGGGAAGTAGGCGTCCATGCCGAAGGTGCGTGCCTCATCCGGGATGATCGGCACGATGCGGTGGCCGAAGTCCTTCGCCTTCAACAGGTCCTTGAGCAGGCGGGCGAAGGCCATCGTGGTGGCGATCTCCTGCTTGCTGGAGCCCTTCTTGGCGATCTCGTAGGCGGAGTCTTCGGGCAAGGAGATCTGGGTGTACTTGGAGCGGCGCTCCGGCAGATATCCGCCGAGCGCGCGACGGCGCTCGTGCAGGTACTGGATGGCCTCGTCGGAATCGCCGGGGTTGTAGAACGGCGGCTGGTACGGGTCGGCCTCGAGCGCGGCATCCGTGATCGGGATGCGCATGACGTCGCGGAACTGCTTGAGTCCGTCGAGCGTGAGCTTCTTCATCTGGTGGGTCGCGTTGCGGCCCTCGAAGCTCGGGCCCAGGCCGTAGCCCTTCACCGTCTTCGCGAGGATGACGGTGGGCTGGCCCTTGTGCTCGGTCGCCGCCTTGAACGCCGCATAGACCTTGCGGTAGTCGTGACCGCCGCGCTTGAGCCCCCACACCTGGTCGTCGGTGTAGTCCTTGACCATCTCGAGGGTGCGAGGGTCGCGACCGAAGAAGTTCTCGCGCACGTACGCGCCGGACTCGGCCTTATAGGTCTGGTAGTCGCCGTCGGGCGTGCGGTTCATCAGGTCGCGCAGGGCTCCCTCGTGGTCTTGGGCGAGCAGGGCATCCCACTCACGGCCCCAGATGACCTTGATGACGTTCCAGCCGGCACCGCGGAAGAAGCTCTCGAGCTCCTGGATGATCTTGCCGTTACCGCGCACCGGGCCGTCGAGGCGCTGCAGGTTGCAGTTGATCACGAAGGTGAGGTTGTCGAGGCCCTCGTTCGCGGCCCACTGCAGGGCGCCGCGCGACTCGACCTCGTCCATCTCGCCGTCGCCGAGGAACGCCCAGACCTGCTGGTCGCTCGCGTCCTTGATGCCGCGGTTGGTGAGGTACTTGTTCGACTGCGCCTGGTAGATCGCGTTGATCGGGCCGAGGCCCATCGACACGGTCGGGAACTGCCAGAACTCCGGCATGAGCCGCGGGTGCGGGTAGCTGGAGAGCCCGTTCGGCCACTGCGACTTCTCCTGACGGAAGCCCTTCAGCTGGTCCTCGGTGAGGCGGCCCTCGAGGAAGGCGCGGGCATACATGCCTGGTGAGGCGTGCCCCTGGTAGAACACCTGATCGCCGCCACCGGCATGGTCGGGGCCGCGGAAGAAGTGGTTGTGGCCGACCTCGTAGAGGGCGGCGGATGACGCGTACGTCGAGATGTGCCCGCCGACACCGATCCCGGGCCGCTGCGCTCGGTGCACGGTGATCGCGGCATTCCAGCGGATCCAGGCGCGGTACTTGCGCTCCAGCTCCTCGTTGCCCGGGAACGTCGGCTCGTTCTCCGTCGCGATCGTGTTGATGTAGTCCGTCGTGGGGACCATCGGCACGCCCAGGTGCAGGTCCTTGGACTCCTTCAGGAGGCTCAGCATGATCTCGCGACCGCGCTGGTGGCCCTTCTCCGCGACGAGTCCGGCGAGCGACTCGCGCCACTCCGCCGTCTCTTCGGGGTCCCGGTCGATGTGAGTGACCGAGTAGGGGTCCTGATCGTTGACCGTCACCGATGACCTCTTTCTTGTAGACAGTGGTGGCGTGCACGCGGGCCGGGTTACGGTCCTGACGTGGGGTTGCGCACCGACGAGTCTAGTTCCACCACCCGCCCCGGGGTCGGCGGGCGTATCATTGCTGCTCGTGTGTGCCCGAGACCTCGGGCACGAGAGGAATGACCACGATCATGGCCCTGGAGAACGACACCACGGCACCCGATTTCGAGCTCGCCAACCAGTTCGGTGAGCACATCCGGCTTCACGACTACCGCGGCAAGTCGGCCGTCGCGCTGGTGTTCTTTCCCCTCGCGTTCTCGAGCACCTGCACGAGCGAACTGTGCGACCTGCGCGACAACCTCGCGTTGTTCAAGGCCGCCGGCGTCGAGTTGGTCGGCATCTCGGTGGACTCGAAGGCGACGCTGCGGGCCTGGGCCGAGCAGCAGGGCTACGACTTCACGCTCCTGGCGGACTTCTGGCCGCACGGCGACGTCGCCAAGGAGTACGGGGTGTTCCTGGAAGACAAGGGTTTCGCGAACCGCGCGACGTTCCTGATCGACATCGACGGCGTCATCCGGGCGAGCTTCATCACCGCACCGGGCCGGGCGCGTTCGCTCGAGGAGTACCGGGCCGCGCTCGAAGAGCTGACCACGACGCGCGTCTAGTCAGGCCGCACTGTGCTGGTCCGGTCGTTGCTGCGCTAGCCCAGCAACACTGTGCTGGTCCGGTCGTTGCTGCGCTAGCCCAGCAACGACACCGCGCGCGCGATCACGAGCACCAGGATCACGAACGCGCCGAGCGCCTGCAGCCCGACGAGGATCTTCGCCCGGGCCGTCAGCGGCATCGCATCCGGCGGGCTGAAGGCCATGGTGTTCGAGGCCGAGAAGTACAGGTAGTCGACGAAGCCGGCGGTCCAGTTCGAGTTGGCCGACGAGCCCCGCGCGACCTCGATCACCGCGTCGTGGTCCTCGTCCTGCGGAAACCGGATGTCGGCATCCGGCAGCTCCTTGCGAGCGGTGAGCGTGCGCACCACCGGTCCGCCCCGGTCCATCTCCCAGTAGATGAGTGCGAAGACGATCACGTGCGTCGCCCAGACCTGTGCGGCTGCGAGCAGCAGCGTGCCGTCCTGGTCGCTCTTCGCAGTGACGAGCTGCACGATGAGCTGCACGAGGGCGACGGTGTTGGCGACGGCCAGCAGCACGGTGAGCCCGATCGCCAGCCACCGCGACCACGGTGTCTGCGTGCGCATCCGCACCGGGTTGATGACCACCATCGGCACGAGCAGTGCCAGGCATACGGCGACCACCGCGTACCGCAGGGTCGGCAGAAAGCTCGACGGCAGCAGCGCGTAGAGCGTGAGGGCGACCAGAATGGATGCCACCGCGGGCCAGCGATGCTCGGGGCGACCCTGTCCCTCTGCGATGTTCTTGGGCATGGGGCGAGTATGGGCCGCCCGCGCGCGCCGCGGGAGGGGCTTGCGTTTCAGGCCAGGATGTTCACCGCGCGCGAGATCACCAACGCCAGCAGCACGAATCCGGTCAGCGACTCGTAGGCCATGAGCGCCTTCGCCCGCAGGGTGAGCGGCATGACGTCGGTGGGGCTGAAGGCCATCATCGTGTTGATCGAGAAGTAGGCGTAGTCGAAGAACACCGGCTGCCAGTTCGGATCGGTGCCGGGTGAACCGTCCTGCTGGGGGAACCGGAAGTCCTGCGGGTTGGAATCGAGACGACCGAGGTCGCGGCGGGCGACGGGGCCGCCGCGGTCGAGCTCCCAGAACACGAGCGCGAAGGCGATGACGTTGGTGATCCACACGCCGAAGGCCATCGCGAGCACCGTCGGGCCGTTCGTCTCCCCGGCGATCAGATCGCTGATGATCGAGACGATGTAGATCTGGTTGATCGCCGCGAGTGCGAACGAGAAGCCGAGACCGACGATGCGCGACCAGCGGGACTCGCGAGTGAGCCGTCGGGGGTTGTAGAGCACGAGCGGCGTGAGCACCACGAGCCCGACCACGGGAATGAGCCACGAGGGCAACCAGGGCCGCGGGTCGGGCAGCGCGACGTAGAGCGCGAAGGTCGCGAGGGTCGTGATGAGTACCGGCCAGCGATGCTCCGGTCGCGGCTGTGGACGCTCTGCCATGGCATGAGTATGCCGGTAGCATGGTGGCGCATCGACCCGGCCCGCCGGGCGATGGGCCTTTAGCTCAGTTGGTAGAGCGCCACGTTTACACCGTGGATGTCATCGGTTCGAGCCCGGTAGGGCCCACGGTTCACGACGGCGGCCGGAGGTCGTCGGCGTGAAGCGTCGATGGTGCAGGGCGAGAACCGCTTGCTGCGGCCGCACGCAGTGACCTTCGCCCCTTGCCCAGCGCACCGGGACGGCGCAGCCTGGGACCATGACAACCACGCTGCAGTTCCTCGGAGCGGCCGACACGGTCACGGGCTCCCGGTACCTCGTGACGACCGCCGATGCGCGAGTGCTCGTCGACTGCGGCCTGTTCCAGGGACTGAAGGTGCTGCGCGAGCGCAACCGGCGGCCGTTGCCGTTCGCTCCGGCGGACCTGGATGCCGTGGTGGTGACGCACGCGCACCTGGACCACTCCGGCTATCTACCGGCGCTCGTGCGCGACGGCTACGCGGGCGCGGTGTTCTGCACGCCGGGCACGGAGGAGCTGTGCGGCATCCTGCTGCCCGACAGCGGGTACCTGCTCGAAGAGGAGGCGCGGTACGCGGGCAAGCACGGCACATCACGGCACGCTAATCCGGCACCGCTCTATACGGTCAACGACGCGCTCGTGGCGCTCGATCAGTTCGTGTCGATTCCCTTCGACGAGGCGCGCGGGGTCGCGCGCGGCGTGACCGCGACGTTGCTGCCCGCGGGACACATCGTGGGTGCTGCACAGGTGCGTCTGAAGGCAGCGGATCGCACGGTGACCTTCAGCGGCGACCTCGGTCGCTGGGACGATCCCCTCATGCGCGCGCCGCGAGCGCTGGGCGAGACCGACGTGCTCGTCGTCGAGTCCACCTACGGCGACCGCGACCACCCGGCGGAGAGCCCGGAACGCGCGCTCGGCGAGATCGTGCGGCGCGTGTGCGGTCGCGGCGGGGTCGTGATGATCCCCGCCTTCGCGGTCGGCCGCACGGAGTCGCTTCTGCTGCACCTGTCGCGCCTGCGGGAGCGGGGGGAGATTCCCGACGTGCCGATCTACGTCAACAGTCCGATGGCGTCGAACGCCGCGAGGATCTATCGCGCGTTTCCCGAGGAGCACCGCGTCTCCGACGAGGAGTTGGAGCGCCTGTACTCGTTGCCGCACTACGTGCGCAGCGTGGAGGAGTCGAAGGAGCTCAACCTGCGCAGCGGCCCGATGGTCATCATCTCCGCCAGCGGCATGATCACCGGCGGTCGCATCCTGCATCATCTCGCGGCCTTCGGCGGGGATCCCGCCAACGCGGTCGTGCTCGCCGGGTTCCAGGCCGCGGGCACGCGTGGTGCCGCCCTCGCGCGGGGCGAGCGCAGCCTGCGCATCTTCGGTCGTGACGTCGCGATCGAGGCCGAGGTCGTTTCCCTGCCGAGCATGTCGGCGCACGCGGATGCCGACGCCGTGATGCGGTGGCTTGCGGCGGCACCGCAGGCTCCTACGATGACCTACGTGACGCATGGAGAGCCTTCTGCCGCCGACGCGCTGCGGCTGCGCATCAAGCACGAGCTCGGCTGGGCGGTACGGGTGCCCGATCAGGGCGAGATCGTCGAGCTGGCGTGAGGCGCGCGGCGCGCTTCCGGCTCCGCGAGTACCCCTGGGTGATCGCGGCGGTCGCGGTCGGACTGCTCGGTCTCGGCGCGCAGCTCGCGGGCTTCGAGGTCGTCGCCCGCTGGGGCATCTCGGCTTTCGCGGTGCTCGTCGCCATCCGATCGTTGATCTCGATGATCCGGGCGATCCGTTCGGGCGCGTGGGGCATCGACTTCCTGGCGATCCTCGCGATCGGCAGCACCGTCGCGCTCGGCGACCAGTGGGCGGCGCTCATCGTCGTGATCATGCTCACCGGCGGCGAGGCGCTTGAGCAGTTCGCCGAACGCAGCGCGCGCGCCGAGCTGACGGCGCTGCTGGAGCGGGCGCCCGCCGTCGCCCACGTGGTGACGGATGCGATCAGGGATGTCCCGGTCGCCGAGGTGCGGATCGGCGACGTCGTCGAGGTGCGGCCCGGTGAGACCGTGCCGGTGGACGGCATCCTGCTCGATGACGGCGTGTTCGACGAGTCGTCGATGTCGGGGGAGAGCCTGCCGGTGTCCCGCGCCGAGGGAGCGGCGGTGCTCAGCGGTGCGGTCAATGGCGAGCGCGGCGTGCGGGTGCGCGCGACCGCGACGGTGGCCCACAGTCAGCTGCAGTCGATCATCGACCTCGTGGCCGCGGCCGCGGACGAACGTGCGCCGTTCGTGCGTCTCGCCGACCGATTCGCGCTGCCGTTCTCGATCGCGGCCGTCGTCTTCGCCGGGCTCGCGTGGTTCCTCTCCGGAGAGCCGAGTCGGTTCGCGGAGGTGCTGGTCGTCGCGACCCCGTGCCCGCTGCTGATCGCGGCGCCCGTCGCGTTCCTCGCGGGCACGAACCGCGCCTCCGGGCTCGGGGTGATCGTGAAGTCGGGCGGGGTGCTCGAGCGCGCCTCGCGCATCCGCACCGTCGCGCTCGACAAGACCGGCACGCTCACGGACGGCCACCCCACCGTGATGCGCGTCGAATCCGCGGCGGGCGTGGACGTGCTCGGCCTGGCCGGGGCGCTGGAGGCGCACTCTCCCCATCTGCTCGCGGCGTCGATCGCGGAGGCCGCCGAGCGGGCCGGTGCGGTGCCGACCGCCACCGACATCCGCGAGGTGCCCGGCATGGGGCTCGAGGGCACGGTCGACGGGCGCACCGTGCGCGTCGGCAAGGCCGCCTTCGTGCCGGGGGCCGAGCAGGGCTTCACCACGCCGCTCGGTGCCGGCGAGATGGCCGTGCACGTCGGTGTCGTCGACGACTACGCGGGCACCATCGTGCTGCGCGACACCCTGCGTGAGGATGCGACGCAGACCATCGCGCGGCTGCGTGCGCTCGGCGTGCGCCACTTCATCATGCTCACCGGCGATGCGCGCGGCACGGCGGAGACCATCGGCGCGCAGTCCGGCCTCACCGACATCCGGGCGGCCCTGATGCCCAGGGACAAGGTCGAGGCGGTGCGTACGGCGGAGAAGCCCGTGATGATGGTCGGCGACGGGGTCAACGACGCCCCGGTGCTCGCGGCGGCCGACGTCGGCGTGGCGATGGGTGCCCGCGGTTCCTCCGCGGCGAGCGAGAGCGCGGACATCGTGCTGCTCGTCGACGATTTCGGTCGCGTGGCCGACGTCGTGGCCATCGCCCGCCGCACGGTGCGCGTGGCGACGCAGAGCGTGTGGGTCGGCATCGGCCTGAGCTCAGCGCTCATGGTCGTGGCCGCGTTCGGATTCCTGCCGGCGATCTTCGGGGCCCTGCTGCAGGAGGGCATCGACGTGCTCACGATCCTGAACGGGCTGCGGGCGAGGTGGGGCGGTCCGCGCGCCAGCCGTTCGGCGCAGGGAGGGACGTTCGGCCCTGTCGCTGCCGGATCGAAGAAACGAGATTCGTAGCATCCAGACGCGAAGGAGCTCACCATGGCAGACAGGATCGTCGCCGGAGTCGGCGGCAACGACACAGAGGTGCGCGCGATCGCATGGGCCGCGCAGCGAGCGCTCGCCACGGGCGTCGAGTTGGAGATCGTGCACGTCGTCGATGACGATTGGGGCACGGATGCGCTCGATCTCACCGCGGACGCCGTCGCCGAGGCCGAGAAGCGCATTCACGACATCGCCGATCGGCTTCGCGCCGATCACGAGGGCCTCAGCGTGCACGCGGCGGTGATCGTCGGCTCGCCGGTGTACGAGTTGTGCGATCACGCATCGGATGCCGCGCTGCTCGTGGTGGGATCGCGCTCGGCCGCGCACGGCGCGGGTCGCCGCGCGGGCGTGCGCGCGTCGCGGATGGCGGAGTACGCCACGGTGAGCGTCGTCATCGTGCCGGATGTCCCCACCGACGGCCACGGCGTCGTGGTGGGCGTCGACGGCTCCGAGCTCTCCGCTGCGGCCGTACGGTTCGCGGCGGCCGAAGCCGACCGCGCGGGCGAGACCCTCACCGCCGTGCGTGCGTGGCAGCCGCCGTGGTTCTGGGGCGCCGAGTCCGGGCAGTGGCCGATCTCGCCCTCGACCGACGACGAACTGGCGCTCGCCGAGTCGCTCGCGGGCATCGCCGAAGACCACCCCGATCTGCGGGTGGAACGGGTACTTACCCCGATGCGGCCTGCCGATGCCCTCATCGACGCGGCCAAGGGCGCGAGCATGCTCGTGGTCGGCAGCCATGGGCGTGGTGCGCTCGGTCGCGCCTGGTTCGGCTCGGTGAGCGAGGAGGTCGCGCTCGCGATGCCGTGCACGGTCGCCGTCATCCGGTGACCTCCACGCGGGGGCGCCATCGCCGCTAGCCTCGGATGGTGCCCGCCGCTACCTCCCCGTCGACCGGTTCCGGTGCGTGGGCGCTCGTCGTGGCCTCGCTGCTGTGGGGCACGACGGGCACCGCCGCGAGCTTCATGCCGAGCGACGTGAGTCCGCTCGCGATCGGCGCCTCGACCATGGCGGTCGGCGGCCTGTTGCTGTTCGCCACGTCCGCGCGCTCGGCCCTCGGTGCCCTGCGCGCCGGCGGGAGCCGACGCTGGCTGATCGTGGGCGCGGCCGGGGTGGTGGTGTATCCACTCGCCTTCTATGCCTCCATGGACATCGCCGGCGTCGCGATCGGCAACGTCGTCTCGCTGGGCACGGGGCCATTGTTTGCGGCCCTGCTCGAGTGGCTGTTCGAACGGCACCGTCTGTCGCCGCTGTGGGCGGGATGCACGGCGGTGGCGATCACCGGCGTCGTGCTGCTCGCCCTCGGTGGCCACGGCGGCGGCGGCGGGGGCGACGGCGTCGTGGCGGGGGTGCTGCTCGGCATCCTGGCCGGGCTGGCGTACGCGCTGTACACCTACGCATCGAGCCGGGCGATCGGTTCGGGGCAGCCGTCGCGCGGGGTGATGGGCGGCATGTTCGGGCTCGGTGCAGTGGCGCTCGTGCCGGTGCTGCTCGTCTTCGGCGCACCGCTGCTGCAGTCCGGGCGCACGATCGGCATCGCCGCCTACCTCGCTCTCGGCCCGATGTTCGTGGCGTATCTGCTCTTCGGCATCGGCATGCGCAGGCTGCGCAGCAGCACGGCGACGACGATCACCCTGCTTGAGCCGTTCGTCGCCACCCTGCTCGCGGTGATCGTCGTCGGGGAGCGACTGGATGCGATCGGGTGGATCGGTCTGGGGCTCATTCTCGCCGCGGTAACTGTGCTCGCCACGGCCCGTCACCCGCGTACCTCGGTCGCCTCGCCGTAGACTTCCGGCATGGCAGACGACGAGGACGAGGTCGGCACCGACACCCCGTCCGACCCCACGTTCGCCACGGCGGGTCCGCGACGTTCAACGTTCACGCCGCCGCCGGCAAGCGTGCAACGGGCTCCGGGAGACGCGGGCACGACCGACGATGACGCGCTCGCGGAGGCGCTCGCGGCCGAATACACCCGCCTGGGCTCGGGCACGATCCTGCTGCCGCAGGCGCCCGCCGCCACCGAGGAGGACGCGCCGCGCGCCGCCGCCGCCGAACCGCATCCGCAGGCCGCGCCCGAACCGCAGGGCGCCCCGGGCCCGCAGAGCACCCCCGAACCGCAGGTGGCACCCGAGACCACGGGACCCGTGCCCGCGTGGAGTTCGGCGCCGGCACCGGACCCGGCGCAGGCCGTGCCGCTCGACAGTCCGTTCGAGCCCCCGGTTCGGCGTTCGCTGCCCGATGACGAGCTGCTGCGCTGGGTGGAGGAGGCCGCGAGCCAGCCCGGCGGCACACTCGACGTGATCGAACAGCTCGAGACCCAGCTGCGCCTGCGCGAGGAGGAGGCCCGCGAGTTCGAGGCCTGGGAGTCGCGCATGCAGGCCCTCGGGCCGGATGCCGCCGCGGTCGTCGAGGACGCACGCCCCGAGTACCCCGGCGCCCTGCCGAGCGTGCCGGTGCCCCCGAGCTTCCCCCCGCCGGCGCCGGACGCCTTCGTGGCACCCGCGGCCGAGTCGGCCGTCGAACTCCCGCCGCCGCCGCTGCCGGCGTGGGACGTCCCGGCACCGAGCGCGGGCTGGGCACCGCCCCCGGACTACGAGCCCGAGGAGCCGAGTCCGCCGGTCCAGGAGGCGGCCCCCGTGCCGCCGGTGTTCCCGGATGTCCCGGCCGATGCCACCGCGCCCGTCGCGCCCGTCGAGCACGCCTTTCCGTTCCCGTTCGGGCTCGGTGAGTCTGCGCCGGAGCCGGAGCCGGAGCCGGAGCCGGAGCCGGAACCGGAACCGGAGCCCGAGCCGGAACCGGAGCCCTTCCCTGCGCCCGAGCCCGCATCCTTCCCCGCGCCGGATCTCCCGTTCCAGCCTCCGTCGCCGCCGCCCTTCGCCCCCGAACTGCCGGGCGAACCGGAGCCGGAGCCGCTCGCAGCGCTCGAGCCGCAGCCGCAGCCGGAGCTCGAGCCCGAGCTCGCGTTCGAGCCCGTCATCGAGGCCACGATCGAGCCGGACACCGGGGATGTCGAGTCCGCCCCGCTCGCCGCGCCCCCGCCTCTCGTCGAGCCGCCGCCATTCGGCGGACCGCCGCGCCCTCCGGTCGAACCGAGCGACGAGATCGACCCGGGCGCGCACTCGTTCGACTTCGGACTGGGCGCCGCCGTGCCGCCGGTCGCACCACCGGCGGCCGCCGCGCCGGCTGCCGCGTTCAGTTTCGACGACCTTCTGGCCGGGGCGCCCGAGTCCGGTTCGCCGGCGCCCGGCGTCACGCCCACGGGCGCGGTGCCCCCGGGCTACATCGATCCCACCCCGGTGTCCGCCGCCGTGCCCTTCCCGACCGACACCGACTCGGTGACGATCATCGAGCAGGGCCTCGACCGCGATGTCGAGGACGACGTCGACGAGACCGATCGCATCGTCGGTGGTATCTCCGGCGCGGTCGCGGTGGACGCCGCCGGTCGAGCGGTGATCGCCGACCACGTCTCACCGCCGTCCGGACCGATCTCGACCGTGCGCATCCCCGCCGACGAGCAGGTGCTCATCGACAACGAACCCGTGCGTCAGCCCGTCTTCAGCCTCGAGCGGGCGGGCGAGGAGCCGACCCCGCTCGATCACCGGGTCGGCCGGGCGGCACGCCTGTTCTGGCTCTGGTTCGCGGCGAACTCCTCGATCCTCAGTCTCGGGCTCGGCGCCGCGGTCTTCGCGGTCGGCATGAGCCTGCGGCAGTCGATCGTGGCGATCCTCGCCGGCGTCGCGCTGTCGTTCGTCCCGCTCGGTCTCACCACGCTGGCAGGCAAGCGCAGCGGCCAGCCGACGATGGTGGTCTCCCGTGCCACGTTCGGCCTGCTCGGCAATGTGCTGCCGGCGATCATCGCGCTGCTGACGCGCGTGTTCTGGGGCGCGGTCATGCTGTGGCTGCTGGGTTCGTCGATCGCGATCGTGCTGGTGCGAGCCCAGCTCGGCGGAGTGCTGGGCGAGCGGATGCTGCTGCTGGTCTCCCTGGCGCTCGCCTTCGTGATCGCGGTGCTCGTCGCCTTCACCGGATACCCACTGCTGTCGCGCATCCAGCTGGTGCTCTCCGCGATCTCCGGGCTGCTCGTCGTCGGCCTGATCGCCATGACCGCCTCGTACATCGACCTGGGAGAGGCCCTCACCACGCCGGACGGCCCCTGGCTGCTCACCGTGACGGGTGCGGTGCTCGTCTTCAGCTTCGTCGGACTCGTGTGGGCCAACAGCGGCGCCGACCTGGCGAGGTACCAGCGCCCGGGGTCGAGCGGCGCGTCATCCATGCTCTGGGCGACGTTCGGCGCGACGCTGCCGGCGTTCCTGCTGATCGGCTACGGCGCGCTCCTGGCGGCCTCGAATCAGGGGATCGCGAGCGGGTTCCTCGAGTCGCCGCTCGACACGCTCGCCCTGATCCTGCCGCTGTGGTACCCGATCCCGCTGATCGCCGCCACCGCGCTGAGCCTGCTCTCCGGCATCACCATCACCCTCTACTCCGGCGGTTTCGCGCTGCAGGCGATCGGCGTGCGCGTGCGGCGCCAGGTGGGTGTCCTCATCGTCGCCGTGCTCCTCGGAGCGCTCGCGCTGCTGTTCACCTTCGGTGTCACCGGGGGCATCGTGGAGTTGTTCCGCGACGCCGCGACGACGCTCGCCGTGCCGACGGCGGCCTGGGCCGGCCTGTTCGCCGCCGAGACGATGATCCGCAACCGGCGGTTCGAAAGCGAGTCGCTCGTGCGCCGCGGCGGTGTCTACGAAGACGTGCGGTGGGGCAACGTGATCGCGTTCGTGGTGATCAGCGCGATCGGATTCGCCTTCACCTCCGCGACGATCGCGTGGCTATCCTGGCAGGGGTTCGGGTTCAGCCTGCTCGGCATTCCGCTTGACGGCGACCTCGCCGGCACCGACCTGGGGGTGCTCGTGGCCCTCGTGCTCGGGTTGCTGGTGCCGATCGTGTTCGGCATCCCGGCGATCCGTCGTCAAGAGGCCGCAAAGCCCTGAGGCGGTGCTTCGAGCCGGGGCCCGCTGGGTAGGCTGGCAGCGTGCCAACCAACGTCGCGGATGTGACCGCCGCCGTCGAGCGCCTGTGGCCCGCCTCCGGCGCTGAGCCCTGGGATGCCGTCGGCCTCGTCGCCGGGGATCCAGGCGACGAGGTGTCCCGCATCCTGCTCGCCGTGGATGCCGTGCTCGACACCGTGGACGAGGCGGTCGAGCGTTCCGCAGACCTGCTGCTCGTGCACCACCCGCTGCTGCTGCGCGGCGTCACGAGCGTCGCGGGGGACCGGTACAAGGGTGCGGCGCTGACCCGGCTGATCCGCGCGCACTGCGCGCTGCTGGCCGCCCACACCAACGCCGACGTCGTCGAGCGCGGCACCTCCGCGGTGTTCGCCGAGCGTCTCGGGCTGCTCGACACTGCGCCCATCGTGCCGGCGGCCGATCCCGCGCGCGGCATCGGCAGGGTGGGTCGGCTCGCCGCCCCCACGACGCTCGGCATGCTCGCGCGCGCCCTCGGTGACGTGCTGCCGGCGACCGCGTCGGGCATCCGGGTCTCCGGGGACTTCGATCAGCGCGTGCAGACGGTGGCCCTGTGCGGGGGTGCCGGCGACGCCTACCTCGGTCATCCCGCGGTGCTCGCCGCCGATGTCTACATCACGAGCGATCTGCGGCATCACCCGGCCTCGGAGGCACGGGAGAATGCGCGTGTCGCCGGTGGTCCCGCACTCATCGACGTGTCGCATTGGGCGAGCGAATGGCTGTGGCTCGACACCGCGGCCGCGCAGTTGCGCACCGAGCTGAGCGACGTCGAGATCGTCGTGAGCGAGTTGCGCACCGATCCCTGGGATTTCGCGGTTCTGCAATGACCGCAGTTGCATTGACCGCAGTGAAGGAGAACCACCCATGGCTTTGAAAGCCGCCCCCGACGTGCAGGCGAGACTGCTCGACCTGCAGGCGCTCGACACCCGTCTCGCCCAGCTCGACCACCGCGCGAAGAGCCTGCCCGAACTCGCCGCGATCGCCGATCTCGGCACGCAGGCTGCAGCGTTGCGCGTGCGACTCACCGAGGAGCAGGGTGTGCTGGAGAACACCCAGCTCGAGCTCGGTCGTGTCGAGGCCGATGTCGCCGTGGTCGAGACCCGCATCCAGCGGGACAGCGAGCGTCTGCAGGCCAGTTCGTCGGTGAAGGATGTCGCCGCGCTGGAACAGGAGCTCTCCGCCCTGCGCAAGCGCCTCGACGACCTCGAGGAGATCGAGCTGGCGGTGATGGAGCGCGCCGAGCTGCAGCAGGCCGCGGTGGGCACCACCGAGGCGGAGCTGGGCGCGATCGCCGCTCGCACCCTCGAGGCCGAGGCGGCCAGGGATGCCGCGCTGGCCGCACTCGCAGCCGATCGCGCCTCGGCCGCCGCCGACCGCGGCGTGATCGCGTCGGCCCTGCCGGAGGATCTGCTCGCGCTCTACGAGAAGCAGCGCTCCCGCTACGGCACCGGGGCATCCCTGCTCCGCGGCGGCGTCTCGCTCGCCTCGGGCGTAAAGCTGCTCGAGGACGAACTGCAGAAGATCCGTGCCGCCGCGCCCGACGACGTGCTGATCTGCCCGTCCAGCGACGCCATCCTGGTGCGCACCGAGGAGTCCGGACTCTGATGGGTCGACTTCTCGTGATCGAGGCGGATGGCGGTTCTCGTGGCAACCCGGGGCATTCCGGCAGCGGCGCGGTGGTGATGGACATGGCCAGCGGCGAGATCCTCGCCGAGATCGGTCTCTACGGCGGCATCGCCTCCAACAACGTCGCCGAGTACAAGGCGATGATCGCCGGGGTGCGTCGCGCACTGGAGATCGATCCGGATGCCGACCTGCTCATCCGCATGGATTCCAAGCTCGTGGTCGAGCAGATGTCCGGCCGGTGGCGCATCAAGCACCCGGACATGGCCGAGCTCGCCGCGGAGGCGCGCGACCTGCTCACCGGCACTCCGGTGCGTTTCGAGTGGATCCCGAGGCTCGAGAACTCGCGCGCCGACAAGCTCGCGAACCTCGCGATGGATGCCAAGGCCGACCTCGGTCGGTAGGCTTGCTGCACGAATGGGCCGGCAAGACGGTCGCGTCGGTGTCGTCCCTCTCGACGAGGGGGACGCATCGCCGAGGAACGTCCGGGCTCCGCAGAGCAGGATGGTGGGTAACACCCACCCGGGGCAACCCGCGAGAACAGTGCAACAGAAAGCAGACCGCCGCCGGGCTTCGGCTCGGAGGTAAGGGTGAAACGGTGGTGTAAGAGACCACCAGCGGCCGCGGTGACGCGGTCGGCTAGGTAAACCTCGTCCGGAGCAAGGTCAGACAGGGAACCATGGGGCTGCTCGTCCCGTTCCCGGGTAGACCGCTTGAGACGTGCGGCAACGCACGTTCTAGATAGATGGCCGTCCAAGGTGCAGTGCACCCCAACAGAACCCGGCGTATCAGCCGGCCCATTCGCCCGCTAGGCAGCGAGGGCGGCGCGCAGGCCCGGCGTCGCGAGCATCGCCCCGTCACGATCGACCGTGAAGACGTCGACGTCCCAGCGATCGCACACCGCATCGAGCGTGTCACGACCGCCAGCGACGATCGCGGTGGCGAGCACATCGGCGGTGACGATGTCGTCGGCGACCACGCTCACCTGCACGAAGGCCGCAGGCGTGCGCGAGCCTCCGCGCCAGATGTGGTCGCCGCGTTGTGCGGAGCCGGAGGTGGCGACGGCGCGGCGGGGGCCGGCGAGGGTGATCGCGCAGAGCGTGGCGGAGGCATCCGCGGGATCGGCGAGGGCGATCAGGTGCGGCGCTCCGTCGCCGGCCACGAGGATGTCGCCGCCGGCGTTGATCGACCAGTGGTGGCATCCCGCCGCAGTCAGCGCAGCACCGGCCGCCTCGACCGCCTCGGCCTTGACGATGCCGTTGAGGTCGATCACGCCGTCGGGGCGGTTCGGCGTGAACGCGCCGTCGGTGCGCTCGCGCCACAGCACGGCGCGCGCGTAGGTGTCGCGCAGCTGCGAACCGGCCTGGGTCAGGGGGGCGTGAGGAACGAACTGGTGACAGGTTCGGTTTAGGCCGCCAGTGTGTGCGGCTCGGCTAGCTTGGCTTCGAACTCGATGGGCGTCAAGCCGCCG
>NZ_JARGEM010000008.1 GCF_029211225.1 Antiquaquibacter metalliresistens | reverse complement strand
CTTTTGTCGGTTCTCACCTGACCATCGCACGATGGCTCACCACGTCCACGACGTGACACTCGAGCCCGAGAACTACACCACCCCATGGGACGTCACCAACAGCAGGAGCGCGCCGGTCAGCAGACCCAGCAGCGCCGTGACCCCCGGCACCATGCACCAGGCGGCTCGTCCATGCCTTCAGCCTATGAGCCGCTCATTGCACAGAATCAGCGAAGTCCGCAGTAATGCAGTGAACGACAAGAGCAAACGACGACTGCAGGCCGCCACCTGAGGCCCCTGAGATGATGTTGGCGTGTCTTCGTCGCAGACTCTCAGTGAAGCCGATCGGCGCCTTGTCGCGATGTGGGCGGCGGACTGTGCCGAGCGAGTACTGGGCCTGTTCGAGCAGGAAGCTCCTGACGACGATCGCCCTCGAGACGCCATCGCGCGGACCCGTGCCTTCGGTCGCGGCGAACTCACTGCCGCCGGCGAGATCCGTCGACGGTTCGTGGCCGGCCGCGCCGCGCGGGATGTGGCCTCCCCCATCGCAGTGGCAGCTGCGCGAGCAGCCGCACAGGCCTCCGGTGTCGCCCATATGGGAGCACATGCCCTGGGTGCGGCCGCCTATTCCGCGAAAGCCGCCGGCCTGGCGGCGCCAGAAGAGGCCGAGGCGGTCGATGACGAGATCCGCTGGCAGCTCGAGCACATGAGCCCCGAAGTCAGTACTGCGCTCGCCCGTCTCCCCGCACTCGGCACAGATCCTGCGGGACCGCTGGGCACGGGGCTTCTCGCAATAGGCGCCCTCGGATCAATCATCCGCAGGCTCCAGGCTGGTATCGGCGCCGCCACAACGGCTTCCGACCGACGATAGTGAAGAAGCGGGTAACGCTCTTAACCAGCAGACGACTCCCACGCCGGCGATCGAGATCTCGCAGTGCCGTGGTGCGGTGAGTGCGGCCACCGCGAAGCGCCCGCAGCCCCACCGGCGGCTGCCCTCCATTCGGTTGTCAACCCAGTATTGACATATACTGCTCGTAAGAGAGAGCGCCGGCAGGAATCCACGAACGGTTCGTCCACGCAGGGCCTCAGGTCTACGAGGAGGATGGAATCGTCATGAGTTCTTCGACTGCGGGCGGCCAGGCCGAGCGCGGCATCGCCATTGCGTCGGCGGTCCTGCTCGGTCTCGGTCTCGCTGCCGTCATCGTGGGAGACCGCGTGGTGGTCGGCGACCCGACCTCACCGCTGAGCAGCATTCTCATAGGCGTCGGCGCCGCCGCATTCTTCATCGGGGTTCTGCTCCTGATGCTCTCGCTCGTCATCCGAGCAGTCAGATGGATCGCGCGGAGCATGGGTTCCTGACACGGAGCCGCATCGAAGACACGGCCCGGCGCGCTCAGCGCGCGAAGGTGACGTGGATGACGCCACTCTCCGCCACCTCGGAGGTGACGGCGTAGTCGCGCTCGAGTCCGCGCAGATCGTCCCAAAGCCGCACGCCCCGCTCGAGGATGATCGGGGTGATCGCGACATGCACGCGATCGACGAGCCCGGCCCGCAGGAAGTCACGCGCCACGCTCACTCCCCCGCCGACCCTGATGTCGCCGTCGCCCGCGTACTCGCGGGCGCGGGCGAGCGCGTCCTCGGGCGTGGCCGACAGAAACTCGAAGCGCGTGCCGTTTGCGAAGTCGATGGGCGCTCGCTCGCGGTGCGTCAGCACCAGCACCGTGTACCCGAACGGCGACTCCTCACCCCACCACCCGCGCCAGTCCGGGTCGTCGGGAAAGGCGTGCAGCCCGAACATCCCCGCCCCCATGATCTCGGCGCCCACACCCTCGAAGTACTCCGCCGCGTAGCGGTCGTCGATGCCGGTCGTCCCCTCCCCTGACGGGTCATGCAGCACGCGCTCACGCATGGTCCGGGTGCCGAGGTAGGTCTCGACGAGCCGCGACCAGTCTTCGCCCATCGGGTGCTCGGGCGTCTGATCAGCGGGTGCCGCGACGCCATCGAGTGAGAGGTTGAGGTCGATGCGTACCGCCATGAGGTCCCTTTCCCGAGAGGTGATGTTCACAGCGTACACACTGGATGCAGCGGCCCCGCTATATCGCAGGCGCCGCGATCGCCGCCGTCACGCGACGCACCGTCAGCACGAGGTCGAGCACGGTGATCGCGATGAGCACGATCAGGCACAGCTTGGTCGTGCTGTCCGCACTCTCGGTCACGAAGATCGGCCCGGCAGCCACCCACCAGACGAGCAAGGCTATCCACGCGGCATCCAACGCGATCGTGATCTGCCACGTGAGCCTGGTCCACCGGCCGGCGGCGAGCAACGCGATTCCGAGCCAGAGGCTCGCGGCCCACAGCAGCAGCACCCAGGGTGCTCGCCAGGCGAGGAACTCAGGATCGAACGCGAACGCCGCGAGCACCGGCTCGGGCAGGTTCGGCGCCAAGATCGCGAGCATCGGCAGCGCGATGACCACGCTCGCGCCGACGACGCCGAGGGCGATGTAGAGCACCATGACCGGCCGATGCACTCGGTCGCGGTCGATGTCGCTCGCGCGCCGCGGCCGCCACTCCCCCGAACCACCGCGAGCTTCACGCCTCGCCGTGATCGCACCCCCGATCAGGTACATCGTGACGAGGAATCCCGGCCACCAGAACGAACCGAGCCCCCAGGAGAGCCACCAGGTGCCGAGACGGCTGAGCCAGTCGCCGCCCGGCAGGCTCAGATCGACCGGCGCGGTGTATGTCGCGATCAACGTCAGCACCCACTGGAGCGCGACGCCGGTGAATGCGACTACGGCGAAGCGTCGCGCGTCCGCGGGGCGGATGATCGTGAAGCCGGCCGGACGGTACCGGTCGGCGACGTCGATCGGGCGTCCGAACGCGGTGAGCAGTTCGACCGTCATCTCGGCATCCGGGGCGCGGCCCGCGTCGGCCGCCCTCCCATGCAGTTCCTCCGTGAGCAGCGAGCGCAGCTCATAGCCGACATCCTTGCGCTGCTTGCGAGGCAGGTGAGCGACGACGTCGCCGACATAGGTCTCGATGATGGCATCCGGGTTCATCAGTTGCTTCCTTCCAGGAGTCGATTCATGACCGAGGCGAGCGCGCCCCAGGAGGTCGAGAGGTCGCGGTACAGGTCGGCGCCGCGCTCGCTGAGCAGGTAGTAGCGCCGCGGAGGGCCACCATCGACCTGCCACTGCGACGCGAGCAGCCCCTGCGCCTCGAGTCGGCGCAAGAGTGGATAGAGAGTGCCCTCCTCGATCGGCATGCCCTGCTCGGCAAGCGCTTGGCGCAACGAGTAACCGTATTGGGGGGCGCGCAACTGCGAGAGCACCGCGAGCACGAGCACACCCTTGCGCAGGTCCTGTTCGTGTTTCGCGAGATCGCTCGTCTGTACCATGTCGCACACATTACATAGCGTCACACAGTATTGCAAGAGGCGACCCGCATTGACACGCAGCGGCACCGCTTCGAGACTTGGGGCATGGCTCGAAGCAGCGCCGCGAATCCCGGCCGCGAGGCGCAGTCCGCCATCTATCGCGATGGCGCCACCGGCCGCCGTCCGAAGGTCCCGACCTCCTGGGCCGGGCTCGAACGTGCAGCGCAGCGCGCCATGTCGCGCGACGCCTGGGCCTACATCGCCGGCTCCAGCGGCTCCGAGACGACCGCGGCGAACAACCGCCGCGCCCTCGACGCCTGGCAGATCGTGCCCCGGATGCTGCGGGACGTCAGCCAACGCGACCTGAGCATCGACCTCTTCGGCCACCGCTACCCCGCTCCCCTGCTCGCGGCTCCCGTCGGCGTGCTCGAACTCGCGCACCCGGACGCCGACCTCGGCATCGCGCGAGCCGCGGCCGCGCTGGGCGTGCCATCCGTGCTCTCGAGCCAGGCCTCGGTGCCCATGGAACGGGTCGCCGAGGCGGTCGGCGACGCCCCGCGCTGGTTCCAGCTCTACTGGTCGAGCAACGACGACCTCGTCGCGAGCTTCGTGCGTCGGGCCGAAGCATCCGGCGCGCAGGCGATCGTGGTGACCCTCGACACCCACATGCTCGGCTGGCGCCCTCGCGACCTCGACGCCGCATTCCTCCCGTTCATCCACGGCCAGGGCATCGCGCAGTACACGAGCGACCCCGTGTTCCGCGAGCTCGTCGCCGTGCGGGTGGCCTCGCCCGCTCCCCCTGGTCCGCGACCGCGCGTCACCCCGGCAGCGATCCGAACGCTGCTCGACATGACCCGCAACTACCCGGGCGGCAGCCTGCGCTCCCCCGAGCCGCGCGCGGCCGTCGAGACGTTCCTCGACGTGTTCTCCCGCTCATCCCTGACTTGGGAGAACCTCACGTTTCTTCGGGAGCACACGAGCCTGCCGATCCTGCTCAAGGGCATCCAGCATCCGGATGACGCGGCCCTCGCCCTCGAGCACGGCGTCGACGGCATCATCGTCTCCAACCACGCCGGCCGCCAGATCGACGGTGCCATCGGATCGCTCGACGCCCTGCCCGCGATCGTCGAACGCGTCGCGGGCCGCGTGCCCGTGCTCTTCGACAGTGGCGTGCGCTCGGGCTCCGACGCGCTGAAGGCCCTCGCGCTCGGCGCGACCGCCGTGCTGGTGGGTCGCGCCTACGTGTACGGTCTCGCGATCGACGGGGCGCGGGGGGCCGAGGCGGTGCTGCGCAACCTGATCGCCGAGCTCGATCTCGTCCTCGGGCTCTCCGGGCACCGCAGCGTGGCCGAACTCACCCCGGCGAGCCTGGTTCGTCGGCGCTAGGCGCCTTCGAGTCGGCGGAGGCGCTGCCGCCGGCATCCGGGTAGATGCTGCGCGACTCGGCGCGTCGATTGGGTCCTGTGAACCAGTCGCTGACGTAGACGCGCGGGAGGATCTTCACGATCGAGAGCACGACGTAGGCGATCGTGTTGATCGCGACGAAGGTCGCGAGCACGAGAAAGAACTGCGACTGCAGGAAGGACTCGGGCAGCAGGATCCCGGTCATCACGCGATCCCCGGTCACGACTCCGCCCTCCAGGCGTGCTTCGGCTCGTGCGCATGCCCCCAGGCAGCCCGTCTGCCGAAGGTGATGTCGAAGTTGCCTTTGACGTGCACGACGTTGAGGAACATGTCATAGACCAGTTCCGGGACAAGCAACACCGCGAGCAAGCGGGCCCGCCACCCGCCTTTCCACACGGTGACGACCTTCTCCAGCACGAAGATCGCGCCGATCCCGAGCCAGAACGGAAACCACACCCAGGTGTCCACCGACACCAGCATGAGCACCGTCAGGAGCACGAACGCGCCGAGGGCGATCACGCCGTAGCCGAGCCCGAGCTGCTGCGCCCAGTAGCGGAACGTCGCCGGGGTCATGCCATAGGCGCCGATATTCTCCAGCGCCCCACGCTGCCACCGCAGCCGCTGCCGCCAGAGATCTCCGATCGTCGGCATCACCTCGGTGACGACCGTGCACTGCGCTGGGGAGATCATCAGCGCACCAAGCGACTTCAGCGCGATGGTGATCTCGTTGTCCTCGGTGAGCGCCTCGGTGTCGTACACGGCACCGGGTTCGCCGGGGATGGTCGTGCCCCGATGCTCCGCGACCGCCCTGAGCGCTTGCGGTCGGAAGATCGAAGCGGTTCCGGTGAGCACGAACACCTTGCCGCGGCGGCGCTTCATGTAGCGGGCATAGCGGAAGTACTCGTTGCGCTGGAACTGACCGAGCAGGCCGGAACCCTCTTCGCCGTAGAACAGGCCGCCGACGGCCATGAGTGCCCGGTCGTCCGTGAATCGGGTCAGTGCGGTCTCGAGGAAGCCGTCGTCGAGTGCCGTGTCGGCATCCATCACCATGACGAGGTCGTTGTCGCCCTGCGCCGGCAGCATCGCGGCGAGCACTTGATTGAGCGCACCCGCCTTCTTCTTGGTGTTACCGACCGATTCGATCACCTCGACACCGCACTCGAGCGCGAGCGCGGCGGTGCGGTCGGTGCAGTTGTCTGCGACGACGATGACCCGATCGGGCTTTCGCGACTGAGCCAGGAGTGCGCGAAGCGTGCTCGTGATGAGCGACGCCTCGTTGTGCGCCGGGATGAGCACGGTGAGCGTGATCGGACCCGCGAAGACGCCGCGCGTGCGTTCCATGACGAGTTTCGCCGCGAGCGGGCGAGCCTGCTCGTCCGTCGAACGACGTGAACGCGAGTACACGCGATGTTCGAGCGCGGCGACGGTGGTCGCGAGCAGGAGCGCCACGGCGACCGACGCGAGGATGGTGCGAAGCGGCGGCGCCTCGGTGTTGTAGAACACCGTCCAGACCCCGATCAGGAGGCCTTCGGTCGGCCGGGCCAAGGATGCCGGATCGTTGACCGCGATCGCGAACCAGAGCAGCAGCGCACCGCCGATCGCGCCCCCAGCGATCACCAGGCCCACCGTGCGCCTGAAGCCCCCCCGCCTCATGCCGCCACGCTAGCATCCTGACCGTCGGACGGTCGCGCGCACGGTAGAGTCTCGCGAAATCGACGATCGGCAAGGGGGCAGCGTCGTGGGTTCCGACCACCATGGCTTTTTCAAGGCAGTGTTCCGTCAGACCGCGTTCCCGCTCCTCCTCACGCGCGCGGAAGACTCGTCCGGCGCACACGGCATCGTCGCATGCAACCGAGCCTTCACGGCGGCCACGGGCTACACCGCGGCCGAGCTGCTCGACCGGGATCCGAGCGTTCTGCTGAGCGAGCGGGAGCAGTTCAGGGTGATCGAGCGCATTCGCCAACAGAATGAGGACGGCGAGGTCATTGTCGAGGTAACGATTCGCCGCAAGGACAGCAGCGAGTACCCCGCCGAATGGCACTTCTCCCCCGTGTTCGATGACGAGGGCAAGATCACACACCATCTGCACGCGCATCGCGACATCAGCGCCGAGATCCAAGACCGGCGCTTCCGCGACATCCTGACCTCGGCGCTCGACAAGTCGGCGGATGCGATCATCATCACCGACGAGAACGACGTGCTGCTGTTCGCGAACCGCGGGTTCGAACAGATCAGCGGCTACTCGCCGGAAGAGGCCGTCGGAACCTCGGTGATCGCGCTGCTGCATCCGCAGCACATCCGCTGGGAGACCCTGGAACCTGACCGCCGCATGCCGGAGTTCGATCAGGGTTCCGGTCTTCGTGCGCTCTTCAGGTTCAAACGAAAGGACGGTTCCTTCGCCTACGTCGATGCTTCGATCGTCGAGGTACACGACGAGAACGACGATGTCGTGCGGCGGGTCAGCGGATGGAAGGAGATGAGCGAGGTGGCCCAGCGCGGGCGACAGATCCTCGAGCAAGCCGCGACCGATGAGCTCACGGGGCTCCTCAACCGCCACGCGGGCCAGGCGCGGGCGGAGGCCGCGGTGAGCATCGCCTCGGCGCGCCATCCGTTCTCCGTCGTGATCGCCGATGTCGACGGATTCAAGCAGGTGAACGACCGGCACGGGCACCAGGTCGGCGACCGCGTACTCGCCGCCGTCGCCCGGCAGCTCCAGGCCGCCACGCGGTCCAGCGACTCAGCGGTGCGCTGGGGCGGCGACGAGTTCGTGCTGCTCCTGCCCGGTGCGCGAGCCGACCCGGCAGCATGGCTCGCGGAACGCGCCCGCATGCTCGTCGCCGAAAGCCACGATCCGGACGCCGGCGCGATCAGCATGTCGTTCGGCGTCGCACAGTGGGCCCCGGGCGAGAGCTTCGACTCGCTGCTCGAACGAGCCGACGCCGCACTGTACACGGCGAAGGCGAATGGAGGCGATCGAGTGCAGCTCGCGGCGATACGGGTGCACCACTGAACCCCATCGGACTCGTCGGCCGAGTTCGACCTCGCCGCCATCCTGCCCACCAACGGACCGGATCACCGCCTGGTCGCGGCCACCCACTCCTGAAGCTTCGCCGTGGCCGCGCCGGAGTCGACGACTTCGGCGACGCGGGTCATGGCTACCGCGAGACGATCGACGATCGGCTGCTGCAGCAGATCCGGATCCTGGGCCAGTGAATACGCCGTCAGCCCCGCGGCGGCGTTGAGCAGGATGATGTCGCGCACCGGCCCCTGCTCCCCGGCGAGCATGCGCCGAGCGACGTCGGCGTTGTACTCCGGGCCCTTGCCCAGCAGGTCATGGATGTCGGCTCGCTCGATCCCGAGATCGCGCGGGTCGAGATCGTGCTCGGTGACGAACCCACGGGAGACCTCCCAGATGTGGGAGTGCCCGGTGGTGGTGAGCTTGTCGATACCGTCGTCGCCTCGATAGACCAGGGCCGTCGCCCCGCGCGTACGGAACACGCCGACCATGAGCGGCACGCGCTCGAGCGAGGCGACCCCGACCGCCGAGGCCTCCGGACGCGCCGGGTTGCACAGGGGTCCGAGAATGTTGAACAGCGTCGAGATGCCCAGTTCTTTGCGCGTGGGCCCGGCGTGGCGGAAACCCGGGTGGAAGAGCGCGGCATGAGCGAAGGTGATGCCCGCCTCGACGAGCACCTCGGCCACCCGCAGCGGCGGGATGTCGAGGTCCAGCCCCAGCGCCTGCAGCACATCCGAGGCGCCAGAGGCCGAGCTCGCGCCCCGATTGCCGTGCTTGACCACCGGCACACCGGCGGCGGCGCAGATCACGGAGGCGATCGAGGAGATGTTCAGCACCGCCCCGTAGGGGTCCCCACCGGTGCCGACGATGTCGAGCACCATGGGATCCACCGCGAGGGGCTGCGCATTCTCGAGCACCGCATCGCGGAAGCCGACGATCTCGTCGACGGTCTCGCCCTTGATCCGCATGGCCACGAGCATCCCCGCGATCTGGGCGGATGTCGCCTCCCCCGCCATCACCGATCGCATCGCCCAGGACGCCTCGTCGATCGACAGGTTCTGCCCCTCGACGAGGGAGCCGAGGATACCGGCCCAGTTGTGCTCAAGCGCCATGGTTCGAAATCCTAGCGATCAGACCACGACGGGCCGCGCGAATGCGAAAACCGGCACCGGGATATCGGCCATAATGGGTAGGTGACCACTGCCTCGCTCTCAAGTTCGCTCAGAACTCCGTCGGTCAGCCGTCCGAATGTCGTGGCCGTGGGCACGATCGTTTGGCTCGGCAGCGAAGTCATGTTCTTCGCGGGCCTGTTCGCCATCTACTTCACGCTCAAGGCGATGTCGCCAGAGCTGTGGTCGGAGCAGACCGCCAAGCTCAACGTGACGTTCGCGGCCATCAACACCACGGTGCTCGTGCTCTCCTCCTTCACGTGCCAGGCCGGCGTCTTCGCGGCCGAGCGCATGCAGCCGCGACGCACCGGCAACCTCGCCCAGTTCTGGAAATGGGGCATGGTCGAGTGGTTCTTCCTCACCTACGCGATGGGCGCGACGTTCGTCGCCGGCCAGATCTATGAGTACGCGATCCTGGTCAGCGAGCACGTGAGCCTCTCGAGCGACGCATACGGCTCCGCCTTCTACATCACGACCGGATTCCACGGCCTGCACGTCACCGGTGGTCTCATCGCCTTCCTGCTCGTGATCGGGCGCGCCTTCGCGGTCAAGAACTTCGGCCACAAGGAGGCAACGACCGCGATCGTCGTCTCCTACTACTGGCACTTCGTGGACGTCGTGTGGATCGGCCTGTTCGCGGTCATCTACCTGCTGAAATAAGAAACGGAATCCCGCGCACATGGCTCAGGCATCCCTGACCCGCAGGACGCGTCCTGCCGGTCGCCGTCATCCGCTCGCCACAGTCGCCCTCATCACGGTGGGGCTGTTGGCGACGGGCGGCGCATACGCACTGTTCACGACGAGCGCCACGGCCGAGACATCCGCCGCGGCGGAGGCTCAGGTCGAGGACGGCCAGAAGCTGTTCGCGGCCAACTGCGCCACGTGTCACGGCATGAACCTCGAGGGCACGTCCCAGGGGCCGTCGCTGATCGGCGTCGGCGCCGCATCCGTCGACTTCCAGGTGGGCACCGGCCGCATGCCGCTGGCCGCCACCGGCCCCCAGGCCGAGAAGAAGCCGCCGCAGTTCAACGACGAGCAGGTGAAGGCACTCGCGGCCTACGTCGCGTCGCTGGCTCCGGGCCCGGCCATCCCCGACGAGAAGTACCTCACCGGTGGCGGCGACGTCGCCGAGGGCGCCGAGCTGTTCCGCATCAACTGCGCGATGTGCCACAACGTCGCCGGCGCCGGTGGCGCACTGACGGAGGGCAAGTTCGCCCCGCCGCTCGGTGGCGTGGATGCCGCGCACATCTACGAGGCGATGGTCACCGGTCCGCAGAACATGCCCGTGTTCAACGACGCGAACATCACGCCGGAGCAGAAGGCCGCGATCATCACGTACCTCAAGTACCTGGATGAGACCCCGTCGGTCGGTGGTTTCGGGCTCGGCAATCTCGGCCCGGTCTCCGAGGGACTGTTCATCTGGATCTTCGGCCTCGGTGCGATCGTGGGCATCACGATCTGGCTCACGGCGAAGTCGAATTAGGCAAGGGAAACCCATGGCGAACGATCAGGAGACCACCGGCACGGCGGTTGAGCACCACGCTCCGTCGGCGGGCATCGCCGTCGTCACCGATGACGCGGTGCAGAACCCCGGCTTCCCCCCCTACCGCCCGCGCGTCGCGGACCTCGACCCCAAGAAGGAGCGTCAGCAGGAGCGCCGCGTCGGCGGCTTGTTCCTGCTCTCGATCGTCGGCACGGTCGCCGCGATCACGTCGTACATCGTCTTCCCGATCATTCCGGGCGACATGCTCTCGGTGCGGCTCAACAACCTCTTCCTGGGTGCCTCGATCGCACTCGCGCTGCTGACCATCGGCATCGGTGCCGTGCACTGGTCGAAGGCGCTCATGGACGGCCACGACATGGTCGAGCAGCGTCACCCGACGCGCGGCACCGATGAGACCCGTGCGAAGGCCGTCGAGGTGTTCACGCTCGGCAACAAGGAGTCCGGCTTCACGCGCCGCAAGCTCATCCGCAACAGCCTGATCGGAGCACTCGTCGTCTCCCCGCTGCCCGCGGTGGTGCTGTTCCGCGACCTGGCACCGGCCGCCGACCCGGTGCCGCTGCTGAAGCACACGATGTGGGACAAGGGTGTGCGTCTGACCAAGGACCCGTCCGGCATCCCGATCAAGGCGTCGGATGTCACCCTGGGCTCGGCGTTCCACGTCATTCCCGAGGGGCTCAACGAGTCCGAGCACAAGCTCGAGGAGAAGGCCAAGGCCGCCGTGCTCCTGATGCGTCTGAACCCGGAGGACCTCGAGGTCTCCCCCGGCCGTGAGAACTGGAGCTACGACGGCATCGTCGCGTACTCAAAGATCTGCACCCACGTCGGATGCCCGGTCGCGCTCTACGAGCAGCAGACGCACCACCTGCTCTGCCCGTGCCACCAGTCCCAGTTCGACATCAAGAAGGAGGCCGCGGTGATCTTCGGACCCGCCAAGCGCCCCCTGCCGCAGCTGCCGATCACCGTCGACGACGAGGGCTACCTCGTGGCGCGCAGCGACTTCACCGAGCCCGTCGGGCCGAGCTTCTGGGAGCGCGAACTGTGACCACCACGCAACAGACCCGACCGGCCACGCAGCCCGCACCGGGTAAGGGGATGCGGTTCACCGGCTGGGCCGCGAACTACCTCGACGAGCGCACCAGCATCTCCGGTCTCACCAAGGAGCTCGGGCGCAAGATCTTCCCCGACCACTGGTCGTTCATGCTCGGCGAGGTGGCGCTCTACAGCTTCATCGTCATCCTGCTCTCCGGCACGTTCCTGACGTTCTTCTTCCAGGCGTCGATGGTCGAGGTGCACTACGAGGGCTCCTACATGCCGCTGCGCGGCATCGAGATGTCCGCGGCGATGGCCTCGACGCTCGACATCTCGTTCGACATCCGCGGCGGCCTGCTCATGCGCCAGGTGCACCACTGGGCGGCACTGCTGTTCGTGGCATCCATCGGCCTGCACATGCTCCGCGTGTTCTTCACGGGCGCGTTCCGCAAGCCGCGCGAGATCAACTGGGTGATCGGCTTCGTGCTCTTCATCCTCGCGATGGCCGAGGGATTCACCGGCTACTCGCTGCCCGATGACCTGCTCTCCGGCAACGGCCTGCGCATCATCGACGGCATGCTCAAGGGCATCCCGATCGTCGGAACCTGGATCTCGTACCTGCTGTTCGGAGGCGAGTTCCCCGGCACCGACATCGTCGGGCGGCTCTACGTGCTGCACATCCTGCTGCTGCCGGCGATCCTGGTCGCCGCGCTCGGCGTGCACATGCTGCTGCTGATCATCAACAAGCACACGCAGTTCGCCGGCCCCGGCCGCACCAACGACAACGTCGTCGGTGTGCCGATCATGCCGGTGTTCGCGGCGAAGGCCGGCGGCTTCTTCTTCATCATCTTCGGCATGATCGTGCTCATCGCGTCGTTCTTCCAGATCAACCCGGTGTGGACATACGGCCCGTACGACCCCTCGCCCGTCTCGGCCGGTACGCAGCCCGACTGGTACATCGGCTTCGCCGACGGTGTGCTGCGCCTCGCCCCTCCGGGCTGGGAGGTCGTGATCTGGGGCTTCACGCTCTCGCTGAACATCCTCATCCCGCTGATCGTCGTCGGGGTCTTCCTGCTGCTGGTGTTCATCTACCCCTTCGTCGAGGCGTGGATCACCGGCGACAAGCGCGAGCACCATATCGCCGACCGTCCGCGTAACGCTCCGATGCGCACCGCGATCGGGGCTGCCGGCGTCACCTTCTACGCAGTGCTGTGGTCGGCGGCGAGCTCGGACCTCATCGCCACCCACTTCAAGCTCTCCATCGAATGGGTGACGCACTCCATCCAGATCCTGCTCATCGTCGGGCCGATCATCGCCGGATTCGTGGCTCATCGAATCTGCATCGGTCTGCAGAAGAAGGACCGCGAGATCGCCCTGCACGGGTTCGAGTCGGGTCGGATCGTTCGTCTGCCGGGCGGAGAGTACATCGAGGTGCACGAGCAGCTCGATGACTACGAGCGGTGGAAGCTCGTCAGCTTCGAGGACTACAAGCCGCTGATGGTGCGCCCCGACGCGAAGGGTCGCATCACGGTCGCCCAGCGCTTCCGCGCGGCGCTGTCGAGAGTCTTCTTCGAGGACCGCATCGCCCCCGTCACACGAGGCGAGATCGAGGCATCCAAGCACGACGCTCACTAGGTCGTGAGCACCGAAGGACCGGATCCCGAGGTCGAGCAGGAGCGAACGCCGCATCGCGGCATCCTGCTCGACCTCGCTCCGTTGCGGGTCAGTTCCGCGTTCCGCTGGTTGTACTTCGGCAACATCGTCGGCGGTATCGGCGCCCAGATGACCGTAGTGGCGGTCGGCCTCGAGGTCTACGCGATCACCGGCTCGACCTTGGCCGTGGCGCTCGTCGGTGTCGTCGCCCTCGTACCGATGATCCTGGCGGGGCTCTACGGGGGCATGCTCGTGGATGCCTTCGACCGTCGCACCGTGCTGCTCGCCTCCTCCCTGCTCGCCTGGTTCGCCACCATCGGCATCGCCTCACTGTCCTGGCTCGGCCTGGAGGCCGTGTGGGCCCTCTACCTGCTCACCATGCTGAACTCGGTCGCCGCGACGGTTGCCGGCGCGGCACGACAGGCGATCCTGCCGAGACTCGTCGGCACCAAGCTGGTGCCGGCCGCGTCCGCGCTCACCGGCATCACCTACGGCGTCATGATCACCGCGGGACCAGCCCTGGCGGGGGTGCTCGTGGCGACCGTCGGCTTCGCCTGGACCTACACCGTCGACGTGGTGCTGTTCCTCGCCGCCCTCGCCGGCATCCTGCATCTGCCTGCCGTGACGCCGATCGGCGAGCGGCACGCACCTGGCCTGCAGTCGATCCGCTCGGGCCTGGCCTTCCTGCGCCGCGCACCGAACATCCGCATGTCGTTCCTCGTGGACATCCTCGCGATGACGTTCGGGCGGCCGCACGCCCTGTTCCCCGCTGTCGGGGCGTTGCTGCTCGGCGGCGGCGCGGTCACCGTCGGTCTGCTCACCGCGGCCCAGGCGCTCGGCACCCTGCTCTCCTCCGTGTTCAGCGGACGCGTGGCCGAGGTGCGGCGACAGGGTGTCGCGATCGGCTGGGCGATCGCGGGCTACGGGCTCTCGATCCTGGCCTTCGGGATGGTGCTCGGCTGGGTCAGCTGGTTCGGCGAGACCGGGGATGCCGCGAACCCGAACCCCCTGGCGATCCTGCTCGCACTCGTCTGCATGGCCGCGTCGGGCGCAACCGACAACGTGAGCGCGATCTTCCGTCAGACCATCCTCATGACGGCGGCGCCGGACAACATGCGCGGACGGCTTCAGGGCATCTTCGTGGTCGTCGTTACCGGCGGTCCGCGACTGGGCGATCTCTACGTCGGTCTCGTCGCCCTCGCCGGTGTGCTGTGGCTACCGCCCCTGATCGGCGGGGCGCTCATCGTGGCGTTGATCGCGCTGATGCTGCGGGTGCAGTCCACATTCCGGCACTACGATTCACGCCATCCCATGCCGTAAGTGCCGACAGGCGAGACCGTCGTCAGTGGCCGAAGTTGCCGCGGTAGTACTCGAAGACCCAGCCGACCAGGGCGACGATCACGAAGCCCGCCCCGATGAACGCGATCCAGGCCCCGATGGCGATACCGAGGAACAACAGCGCCGAGCTCGCGGCGAGCACGAGCGGCCACCAGCTCCAGGGGCTGAAGTGTCCCTGCTCGGCATCCCCGTCGTCGACGTTCGCGTCGAGACGGTCCTCCGGCAGCTCGGCGCCCTGGGAGCGGTAGATGCGCTGCAAATAGAAGGCGACGAGCACCGCAAGCGCACCGGACAGGCCGATCGCGATGGTGCCAGCCCACTCGATCGTCGGCGCGGTGCCACCCGCCGGGTTCGACGACGCCAGCAGCGACCAGGTGATGTAGATCGCGTCGGCGAGGAAGAAGAAGCCGGCGAGGATCCAGAAGAGCTTCGCATTGGTACCCATCGTGCTACTTCACCTTCTCGTCGCTGAGGTCGCGCACCGGAGCATCGGGGGCGTCCTTGACATTCTCGATTCCACCGATTCCCACGGGCAAGCCCGCCTCCGGGTGATTGATGTCGAAGGCCGGGGACTCCGAGCGGATGCGCGGGATGGACGTGAAGTTGTGCCGAGGCGGCGGGCAGCTCGTGGCCCACTCGAGGGAGCGACCGTAGCCCCACGGGTCGTCAACGGTCACCTTGGGCGCCCGACGCGCGGTGATGAACACGTTGTAGAAGAACGGGATCATCGAGATCGCGAGCACGGCGGCGCCGATCGTGGAGAGCTGGTTCATCCACGTCACGCCGTCCTCCTCGAGGTACGTGCGGTACCGCCGAGGCAGCCCCACGACACCGATCCAGTGCTGGATCAGGAAGGTCATGTGGAAGCCGATGAACAGCAGCCAGAAGTGGATCTTGCCGAGCCGCTCATTGAGCATCTTGCCGGTGAGCTTCGGCCACCAGAAGTAGAAGCCGGCGAACATCGCGAACACCACCGTGCCGAAGACGACGTAGTGGAAGTGCGCCACCACGAAGTAGGTGTCGGAAACGTGGAAGTCCAGCGGCGGGGAGGCGAGGATCACGCCGGTGAGTCCGCCGAACGTGAAGGTGATCAAGAAGCCGATCGTCCACAGCATCGGCGTCTCGAAGGTCACCGAGCCGCGCCACATGGTGCCGACCCAGTTGAAGATCTTCACCCCCGTGGGCACCGCGATCAACATCGTGAAGAACGCGAAGAACGGAAGGAGCACCGAACCCGTGACATACATGTGGTGCGCCCACACGGTGATCGAGAGGGCCGCGATCGCGATCGTCGCGAAAATCAGCGTGCGGTATCCGAAGATCGGCTTGCGGCTGAAGACCGGCAGGATCTCCGACACGATGCCGAAGAACGGCAGCGCGATGATGTAGACCTCGGGATGTCCGAAGAACCAGAACAGGTGCTGCCACAGAATGGCACCGCCGTTGTTCGGGTCGTAGATGTGCGCACCGACGATGCGGTCGGCCGCCAGACCGAACATCGCCGCGGCGAGCACCGGGAAGGCCATCAGGATCAGCAGCGAGGTGACGAGCGTGTTCCACGTGAAGATCGGCATGCGCCACATCGTCATGCCGGGCGCGCGCATCGTGATGATCGTCGTGATGAAATTCACGCCACCGAGGATGGTGCCGAAACCGCTCATCGCGAGGCCGAGCACCCAGAGGTTGCCACCCAGGCCCGGCGAGAACGTCGTGTTCGACAGCGGCGCGTACGCGAACCAGCCGAAGGATGCCGCACCCTGCGGGGTGAGGAATCCGGAGACCGCGATGAGCGATCCGAAGCTGAACAGCCAGTACGAGAACATGTTCAGACGCGGGAACGCGACATCCGGTGCACCGATCTGCAACGGCATGAGGGCGTTGGCGAACCCGAAGAACAGTGGGGTCGCGAACATCAGCAGCATGATCGTGCCGTGCATCGTGAAGAGCTGGTTGTACTGCTCCCCCGTGGGCACCACCGACGCGCCCGGCACGAACAGCTGCGCACGGATGACGAGCGCCATCACGCCGCCGAGCAGGAAGTACAGGAACGAGGTGATGAGGTAGAGGTTGCCGATCACCTTGTGATCGGTCGAGGTGAGCCACTTGACGAGCACATTGCCCTTGCGCTCGACACTCGTGGTGCCGAACGTGCTCGGCGCCGTGGGCGCCGCCGGTCGCGCGACGGTGGTCGTCATGGCTTATTCCTCGCCTTCGGTGCCGTTGCGCGGCTCGCTCTGATTCGTGTTGAAGTCCGCACCGATCTGACCCTCGCCCCCGTATGGGGCCTCCGCGCCGGACTTCAGTGCGTCGATGTACGCGTCGTAGTCCTCTTGCGAGACGACCTCGACGGTGAAGAGCATGAGCGAGTGGTACTCGCCGCACAGCTCCGCGCACTTGCCCTGGTAGGTGCCGATCTTCGTCGGCGTGAAGTACATGTGGTTCGTCTTGCCGGGAACCATGTCCTTCTTGTAGAGGAAGTCCACGACCCAGAACGAGTGGATGACGTCGCGCGACTCGATCGAGATCTCGACCGACTTGTCGACGGGCAGCACGAGCACCGGCAGGTTGTCGGTGTTGATGGTGCCGTCGGCGTTGAAGTCCGCCTGCACGCCCGAGTAGTAAGCGTTGTCGGTGACATAGTTGAAGTCCCAGGCCCAGCGCTTGCCGAACACCTCGATCTGCACGTCGGGGTCGGGATCCGGCGTCTCGATGACGGCCTGGTCGCGCGCCGTGAAGGCGAAGAACCCGACGACGAGGATGAGCGGCACGATCGTGTAGAACACCTCGATCGGCAGGTTGTAGCGCAGCTGCACCGGCAGTCCGGACTGTCCCTTGCGGCGGCGGTACACGACCGCGGCCCAGATGATCAGACCCCACGTGATGACACCCACTACAAGCAGGACGATCCAGGAGGTGACCCACAGGCCGATGGTGCGGCTGGTGTGATTCGTGGTCTCGGGATCCCCAGGAAGCCAGCCCTGAAGCTGCTCCTGCGTGCAACCCGCGAGCACGATCGCCACAGCGATGCCGATCGGGATTGCGGCCCATCGAAGACGGCGGTTAGAGCGCACCTGTGACCTCTCGCGAACATGGAACTGGTTCCTGGCCAGTCTATAGCCAGCCGAGAACGACGAAGGCGCGCCCCACGGGGCGCGCCTTCGTTTCGTGTGCGGCTGTGCCGCGACGAACTCAGTGGAACGAGTCGCCGCACGCGCAACTGCCCTGCGCGTTGGGGTTGTCGATGGTGAAGCCCTGCTTCTGGATGGTGTCCTCGAAGTCGATCTTCGCGCCCTCGAGGTACGGCACGCTCATCTTGTCGACGACGACCTCGACGCCATCGCCGAACTCCGCGATCGCGTCGCCCTCGAGGGCGCGCTCGTCGAAGTAGAGCTGGTAGATCAGGCCGGAGCATCCACCCGGCTGAACGGCCAGACGCAGTCGCAGGTCGTCGCGGCCCTCCTGGCTGAGCAGGCTCTTGACCTTGGCGGCCGCGGCATCCGTGAGGCCCACACCGTGAGTGGGGATGGCGGTGTCGGTGCGCGTCTGAGTCGCGTCCACAGCGGTATCGGTCATGTCGACAGTTTACGCTCGGTCGTTCAACTGTGCGAGCAACACGGCCTCGGTGAGAATCGCGCGCTGGAACACGCCCAGGTGCAACGACTCGTTCGGGCTGTGCGCGCGCGAATCGGGGTCCTCGACGCCGGTGACCAGGATCTGGGCCTCGGGGAACACCTCGACCAGATCAGAGATGAACGGGATGGAACCGCCGATCCCCGTCTCGTAGGGCGCGGTCCCCCAGGCCTGATCCATGGCATCCTTGGCCATCGCGACGGCCCAGCCCGAGGTGTCGACGAGGAACGGGTTGCCGCGATCCACGTCGGAGATCTCGATTCGTGCGCCGAATGGAGCGTGCGCCCGCAGGTGGTGCTCCAGCGCAGCGAACGCCTCGTCGGCGCTCTGCCCGGGTGCGATGCGTGCGCTCACCTTGATAGTGACCTTGGGAATGAGGGTGTTGGATGCGTTGACCACGGTCGGCGCGTCGATGCCGGTGATGGTGATCGCCGGCTGGTCCCACATGCGGGAGAGCACGGGGCCGTGCCCGATCGGCTGCACGCCGTCGATCAGCGCCGCCTCCTCCGCGAGGCGCTCTTCGGTGTAGTCGGGCGTCGGCGCTTCGCGGCTGGTCAGGCCCGCGACGGCGACGGACCCGTCCTCGGCCCAGAGGGTGTCGAGCAGACGGATCGCGGCGAGCATGGCGTCCGGTGCCGCGCCGCCGAACATCCCCGAGTGGGAGGCGTGCTCGAGCGTGGAGACCGTGAGCTTGAAGGCGACGTTGCCGCGCAGTGCCACCGTGAGCGACGGCGTGTGCGCGTCCCAGTTGTCCGAGTCGGCGACGACGATGACGTCCGACGCCAGACGCTCGCGGTACTTCGTGATGAAGTTCTTGAACGAGCGGGAGCCGAACTCCTCCTCCCCCTCGAAGAACGCGACCAGCCCCAGATCGAAATCGGGCCCGGCGGTCTCGACGAAGGCGCGGATGGCGGCGACGTGCGCCATGACGCCGGCCTTGTCATCCGCCGCTCCCCTGCCGTAGAGGCGATCGCCGCGAACGGTCGGTTCGAAGGGGGCCGAGTCCCAGTCGTCGGTCTGTCCGGGCGGCTGAACGTCGTGGTGCGCATAGAGCAGGATCGTCGGCCGGCCGTTGCGGGCGGCACGGGTGGCCAGCAGGGCCGGCTGACCGGTGCGCTCGGCGTCGATCGGGGCCGTCGCGATCTCGACCGAATCGAACACGCCGAGGTCATCGAGGAGCGCCTTGATGGCCTCCGCGCTCGCGACGACCTGGGCGGGGTCGAAGCCATCCCAGGACACCGACGGGATGCGCACGAGCGCCCCCAGATCGGCGATCGCTGCCGGGAGCCCGCCCTGCACCGCCTCGCGGAGGGCATCGAGACGGGAGGACTGCATGCGTTCGGTCATGCGGGTAATCTTAAGACCCGACAGAACGAGGAACCTGTGGCCAAGACAACTCCGAGCCCCGCCGCGGCAGAGACGCCCGAGCAGCCCGTCGCGGGCAAGGGCCACCCGACTCCCACGCGCAAGGAGAAGGAGGAGGCGCGCAAGCGCCCGCTCGTCTCCAACGATCGCGCCGCCGCGCGCAAGGCCGATCGTGCCGCGATGCAGGCGCAGCGCGATCGGGCACGCATCGGATTGGCCAACGGCGAGGAGAAGTTCCTCCCGATGCGCGACCGCGGCCCGCAGAAGCGCTACGTGCGCGACTATGTGGACGCACGCTTCTCGGTGGGCGAGTTGCTCATCCCGCTCATGCTGGGTGTGATCGTGCTGACGTTCTTCCCGCAGCCCGAGGTGCAGCTGATCGGCATCATCGCCCTGTGGTCGTTCTTCATCATCGCGGTGATCGACGTCGTCATTCTCGGCTTCATCCTCACCCGGCGACTGTCCGCCAAGTTCGGGGCGGACAAGGTCGAGAAGGTGCGCTTCTACGCGGCGATGCGCGCACTGCAGTTGCGCGCGATGCGCCTGCCGAAGCCGCAAGTCAAGCGCGGTCAGTACCCGGCATAGCGATACGCCCCAGGGAGTAGCCCGCTCGCTCTCCGCGGAGGCTGTGCGCGCGGCCTATGGCGCGCAGACTGGCAGCATGACGACGAGCGTGCTCTCCGCGAGAGAGCTGACCAAGCGGTACGGGAGCGGTTCGAGCGCATTCGACGCGCTCAAGGGCGTGACGATCGACATTGGCGAAGGCGAGTCCGTCGCGATCGTGGGCAAGAGCGGATCGGGCAAGTCGACGCTCATGCACATCCTGGCCCTCCTCGATTCCCCCACCACCGGCACGGTGCAGGTGGACGGCGTCGACGCGGCATCGCTGCGCGGGGCAAGGCTGAACACGCTGCGCAATCGCACGTTCGGCTTCGTGTTCCAACAGTTCTTCCTCAACGCCTCCACGAGCGTGCTCGACAACGTCATGCTCCCCCTGAAGATCGGACGTGTGCACGCAGCCGAACGGCGTCGTCGAGCGCATGCAGCGCTCGAGCGGCTCGAACTGGACGACAAGTCACGCAATCGCGCTACCGACCTCTCGGGCGGCCAGAAGCAGCGGGTCGTCATCGCGCGCGCGATCGTGAACGAGCCGAGGATCATCTTCGCGGACGAGCCGACGGGCAACCTCGACTCCGCGACCGGCGCGATCGTCGAGGACCTGCTGTTCTCGCTCAATCGCGAGCAGGGCATCACGCTCGTGCTCGTCACCCATGACGAGGAACTCGCCTCGCGAGCGGACCGCAGGATCTATCTCCGGGACGGCCTCATCGTCGACACTCTGGCCGAGACGACGGTCGAAGCATGAGGGCGATCGACATCGTCGCGACCACGATCGGCAACTCGTTCCGCAGTCGGTTGCGCACCACGCTGACGGTCATCGCGATCTTCATCGGCGCGTTCACGCTCACCATCACCAACGGGCTGGGCACGGGCATCAACGACTACATCGACAGCCAGGTCGCGTCGATCGGTGCGCCGGATGTGATGACCGTGACGAAGCCGGTCGAGGCTCGCGACGACACCGAAGGCCCCGCGCCCTACCAGGAGGGCGGCGCATCCGAGATACCGAGCAACACCGGCGCGCCCGGCGCGACGGTGCTCGCGCTGACCGACGCCGACCTCGACCGGATCGCCGAGGTCGACGGCATCGAGTCCGTCGAACCCCGTGTCGCGGTGCGCCCCGACTACATTCAGGCGGCGAACGGCGACAAGTTCGTGCTCACCGTCAGCCCGCTCGGCGACGGCGCGCGCATCGAACTCGCCGCCGGGGCGCTGTTCGACGACGCGCCGGACGACCGGCAGATCATCGTGCCGACGACCTACGTCGAATCGCTCGGCTTCGATTCGAACGACGACGTAATCGGAGCGCCGGTCACGATCGGCGTCACGAACGCGCTGCGGGAACAGAGCACGATCGAGGCCACGATCGTGGGCGTGCAGGAACCGACGCTGCTCGGGGCGAACCCGAGTCTCAACGAGGCGCTCAGGTCGGCGATCGTCGATGCGCAGAACGTCGGGGCGCCGGTTGACACGGTCTCCGAGTACGCCAGTGCGACGGCACGGTTCGATCCGGACTCGACCGACGCGCAGATCGCGGCGATCAAGGCCGCGCTCGTGGATGCGGGCTACTCGGGCACGACGGTCGCCGATCAGATCGGCACGTTCCAGTCCGTCATCGACGGCATCATCCTGGTGCTCAACGCCTTCGCTGTGATCGCGCTGCTGGCGGCCGGGTTCGGCATCATCAACACGCTGCTCATGAGCGTGCAGGAACGCACCCGCGAGATCGGGCTCATGAAGGCGATGGGCATGAGCGGGCCACGGATCTTCGCGCTCTTCAGCACCGAGGCCGTGTTCATCGGATTCCTGGGCAGCGCGATCGGTGCCGGCGTGGCCATGCTCGTCGGCGGCGTGATCAGCGGCGTGCTCGCCCGGGGTCTGCTGCAGGACCTCGCTGGTCTGCAGCTCCTGGCCTTCTCCCCCGCGGCGATCGCCTCGGTGCTGCTGCTGGTGATGGGGATCGCGTTCCTCGCCGCGGTGCTGCCGGCCTCACGCGCGGCGCGTCAAAGCCCTATCGATTCGCTGCGATACGAGTGAGTCCGCGGTTGATCTGCCGAGCCCAGAGGGGCCCGCGGTAGAGGAACGCCGTGTATCCCTGCACGAGTGTCGCGCCGGCATCCAACCGTTCCTGCACGTCGGCAGCGGTCTCCACACCACCCACCGAGATGACGCAGAACCCGCTCGGCACGACGGAGCGGATAAGGCTCAGCAGTTCGAGGGACCGCGCCGCGAGGGGCGGCCCCGAGAGGCCGCCCGCACCCGCCGCCTCGACCACCTCCGTCGGCGTGGCGAGACCCTCACGGGAGAGGGTCGTGTTCGTGGCGATGATGCCGTCGAGCTGCGCGGCCGCGAGTTGCGCGATGCGCCTGGCCTGGTCATCCGTGAGATCGGGCGCGATCTTGACGAGCACGGGTGTCGTGCCGGCGGCGGCCTTGACCGCGGCCAGCAGCGGCGCGAGTCGATCCAGTTCCTGCAGTCCGCGCAGACCGGGGGTGTTCGGGGAGCTGACGTTGACCACGAGATAGTCGGCGAGCGGTGCCAACAGCCTGGTGCTGGCGAGGTAGTCGGCGGTCGCGTCATCCACCTCGACGGCGCGGGACTTGCCGATGTTGACGCCGACGACCGGACGCCTGCGCCTCGTGATCGCCTTCGCGATGACGCGGGCGGCGGCCTGCGCACCGTGGTTGTTGAAGCCCATGCGGTTGATGACCGCCCGGTCCGGGATCAGCCGGAACAGCCGAGGGCGCGGATTGCCGGGCTGGGCGAGCGCCGTGATCGTGCCCACCTCGACGTGCCCGAAGCCGAGCACACCGAGTCCGCGGATGGCGGCGCCCTCCTTGTCGAAACCCGCGGCGACGCCGAAGGGCGAGTCGAACGTGCGGCCCAGCGCGGTGACCCGCAGCGCGGCATCCGGTCGTGTGAAGGGCCGGAGGATGCCGGGGAGCACCCGGATCACGGCGTACCCGAGGCGGTGCGCCCGCTCGGCATCGAGGCGTGCGAGGACGAGGCGGAAGATGAGCGGATACATGCCGCAACCCAGGCTAGCGGTCCGCGGGCTCCTCGGCCGCCTGATGGTCGACGCGCAGCAGCGTGATCGCGGTCTCGAAGTCCTCGAGGGAGTCGAACGCCTGGTAGACACTCGCGAACCGCAGATAGGCGACCTCGTCGAGTTCGCGCAGCGGCCCGAGGATGGCCAGGCCGATCTCGTTCGCCTCCACCTGGGCGGCGCCGGTGGCCCGGATGGTCTCCTCGACCTTCTGGGCCAGGATCGCCAGATCGGTGTCGGTGACCGGTCGGCCCTGGCAGGCCTTGCGCACGCCGGTGACGATCTTCTCCCGGCTGAACGGCTCGACGACGCCGTTGCGCTTGATGACGCTCAGGCTCGCGGTCTCGGTCGTGGAGAAACGCCGCCCGCATTCCGGGCACTGGCGGCGACGGCGAATGGACAGGCCGTCGTCGCTCGTCCTCGAGTCGATGACGCGGCTGTCAGGGTGCCGGCAGAAGGGGCAGAACATGGTGCACCCAGGATACGCGGCTAACCCTCGAAGCGTGCGGTGACGGCCGCCCCGTGCGCGGGCAGGTCTTCGGCGGCGCTGAGGGCCACGATGCGCGCCTCGACCGCCTCGAGCGCCTCGTGGGTGTAGTTGATCACCTGCTGCGGCCTCAGGAACGTGTACGCGCCGAGTCCCGGGGCGAACCGTGACTGACCGCCGGTCGGCAGCACGTGGTTCGATCCGGCGAGATAGTCGCCGAGGCTCACGGGTGAATCCGCTCCGAGGAAGATCGCACCGGCGTTGTCGATCAGATCGAGCACCGCACCGGGTTCGGCGGTCTGGATCTCGAGGTGCTCCGGTCCGTAGGCGTTGCTGAACGCCGCGGCGGCGACGATATCGTTCACGATCACCACGGCGGACTGCTCCCCCTCGAGCGCGGCGCGAACCCGGTCCGCGTGGCGGGCGGTCGGGGCGATGCGCGCGACCTCGGCGACGACGGCCTCCGCGAGTTCTGCGGAGTCCGTGACGAGCACCGCGGCGGCGAGCTCGTCGTGCTCGGCCTGGCTGATGAGGTCGACGGCGACGAGGTGCGGGGATGCCGCGGCATCCGCGATCACGAGGATCTCGGTCGGCCCCGCCTCCGCATCGATGCCCGCAGCACCACGCACGAGCCGCTTCGCCGCGGCGACGTAGACGTTGCCGGGACCGGTGATGACGTCGACGGCGTCGAGGCCCATCGACGGCACGCCGTACGCGAAGGCGCCGATGGCGCCCGCGCCACCCATCGCGTAGACCTCGTCGACGCCGAGCAGTCCGGCCGCGGCGAGGATCGTCGGGTGCACGGAGCCGTCGAAGGCGCGCTGCGCGGGCGAGGCGAGCGCCACCGAGGCGACGCCCGCGACCTGCGCCGGCACGACGTTCATCACGACGCTCGACGGGTAGACGGCCTTGCCGCCGGGCACGTAGAAGCCGACCCGGCCGACGGGCTGCCAGCGCTGGATCACCTGCGCTCCCCCGGCGAGCTGCGTGACGCCCCCCGTCGGCACCTGCGCCTGGGACGCGGTGCGAACCCGCGAGATCGCCTCCTCGAGCGCGTCGCGCACCGCGGGGTCGAGGGTGCGCACGGCCGCGGAGACCGCGTCGGCATGAATGCGCACGTGCGTCGGTCGCACGCCGTCGAGGCGCTCGGCCTGGTCGAGCAGGGCGAGTTCGCCGCGGGCGCGCACATCGTCGATGAGGTCGCGAGCGGCCTCGGATGCCGCGGCGACATCCATCGCCGCCCGCGGCACCAGGGTGGCGAGTTCGCTGCGCGTGGGCTGCGCTCCGCGCAGATCGATCGTCTTCATCATCGCTCGACCATGCTACGGGGGGAATACCGCGGCCATGCTCCACACTTGAAGCCAGAGCCATGCCTGAACAACCGAACATCCCGATCGACGGCCTCGACGCCTTCAAACGCACCTTCCGCCGCCACGCCGCCGGGGTCGCGATCGTCACGAGCCTGCTGCCGGATGGCACACCCGCGGGCTTCACCGCGACCTCGCTCGCCTCGCTCGCGGCCGTGCCCCCGCTGGCCACCTTCAACATGGCTCGCGTCTCCAGCGCATGGCCGGCCATGACGATCGGCAACCATGTGGCCATCCACACGCTCGGGCCGAACACGCGGCACCTGGCCGAACGCATGGCAGCGGACCACGCCGAGCGGTTCGCGGGCGACCACTGGCATCCTGGGCCGTTCGGCGTTCCGGTGCTCGAGGGCGTCACGGCCTGGATGCTCGGTCGCATCGTCGACGTGCGCGAGGTGCACGACAACGCCGTCGTGATCGTCGAGATCGTCGACGGAGCCCTCGGACCCGAGGACGAGGCGCTGCTGTACCACGAGCGCACCTACATGCGGCCGACCGGGCTGCTCAGTCCATGAAGAGCACGCGGTTGTCGGCCCGATCCCGTCGGTCCCCTGCGGCTGCGCTGTTCGCGGCGCTGGTGACCGCGGCATAGAGCGGAAGCAGGTGGCGAACGGTCGCCCGTCTGCTCTGCACGGAATCCCCAGACGAGATCGCGGCGACGATGTCGAAGTGACTGACGCTGGACCGGTTCGCGGAGGCCGGGATGGCCAGCGACATCCGGCGGAACTCCCGAAGCCCCGGCACCAGTAGCGAGTAGAGCCGCGCGATCAGCGAGTTGTGGGAGCAGCTGACGAGCTCCTGATGGAAGGCCTCGTCGCTGGCGATGAGTTCCTCGATGTCGGTGGCGATCTGGTGCCGGGCGGCCGCCTGCTCCAGGCGCTGCAGGTCGTCGCGATCGGCACGTTGGGCGGCGAGACTCGCCGCGGTGGTTTCGAGCGACATCCTCGCCTCGAACAGCTCGGTGACCTCGAACTCGTTGTCCGCGCTCCACTTGACGAACGAATGCACCGGTTCCATGCGGGTGCTGTCGACGACGAACGTGCCCAGTCCCTTGCGCACCTCGACGACGCCCATGGCCCGCAACTTCTGGATCGCTTCGCGGAGCGACGTGCGGCCGACGCCCATCTGACGGGCCAGTTCGGTCTCGATCGGCAGCTGTTCGCCGGGCTGGAGGGTGCCGTCGCTCACGGCGGCGATCAGCCGTTCTGCGATCAGGTCCGGCAGGGCTCGGCGATCCCGGTCGTCCGTCAGCTCAGCCACGTGGGTCATCGTACACGCGCACCGTCGCGCGGCTCGGATGTAAATAACTTGTTACCGATCGGGCGTTTGGGCGCTTCCAGATTGCCTGATGTCTGACAACAGACATACTCTGTCGATCACGTGGTCCGACCCCCGAGCCGCGCGAGAGAAGGACCGAAGCATCCCATGAGCACAGCCACTGACTCGATCATCATCGAACAGCTCGCAGTGGCGCTCGACGACGAACTGGTCGTCGCCCACGGCGGCGTGGACATGGAGCCCTCCGAGACGACGTTCGCGACGCTGGACGCTTCGACGAAGGCCGCGTTCCAGGTGCTCGCACACGGCGACGGCGGCATCCTCGCCGCGCTCGGCTCCGTCGCCGTCATGGAAGACGATCCGGCGTTCAACGCTGGACTCGGCTCGGTGCTCACCCGCACCGGCGTCGTCGAGACCGATGGCGCCGTCTCGTCCGGATGGGATGGACGCGCCACCGGAGTCGGCGCGGTCCCCGGCATCCGGCGCCCCGCCGCCCTCGCCTACCGGCTCATGCAGGAGGAGCGCACCGTGCTGCTCGCCGGCTCCGGTGCAGCGGAGTACGCGGTCGCCAGAGGTTTCGAGATCGAAGACCTAGTCACCGACGAGCAGCGTCTCGCCCTCGATGCCTACGCCGCCGACCCCACACGCAGCATCTTCACCGGGCGCCCGGTGCCGACCGAGACGGTGGGATGCCTCGTGCTCGATGCCCTCGGCATCGCCAGCGCATCCAGCACCGGCGGCCTCCTGGGCAAGCTCCCGGGTCGCATCGGGGATTCCTGCGTGCCCGGTGGCGGGTTCTGGACCGACCGCCGCTTCGGGGTGCTGTGCTCGGGATCCGGCGAGGCGGCGATCACGGCGCATGTGGCGGGGACCGTCGCGCGGCGTGCCGCGGACCTCGGTCTCGCCGAGGCGATCCGCACCACCCTCGACGAACTGGTACTCACGACCGGAACGATCTGCGCGATCGTCGGGGTGGACACGAAAGAGGGACTCGTCGCCACCGGACACAACGGCGGCAGCTTTCCCGTCGCGGTGCGCCAATCGAACAGCGCGCATCGACTCGGTGCACAGCCGCGCCGGAACGGATGGTGAAGCCGATGACCACGTCAATCGAAGTCTCCCCGCTCGCTCGACTGCGCGTCTGGATCGAGCGCGTGTTCTCGGGCAAGGGCATCTTCGTCGTGCTCGCGGTGATCCTGCTCATCGCCGTATTCGTGGCACCGAATCTCTTCGCGCCGGTCAACGTGGGCAACACGTTGAGACGTGCCGCGATCCTCGGCCTGATCACGATCGGCCAGATGCTCGTGCTGATGGTCCGCAACGTCGACCTTTCCGTTGCCGCGATCGTCGGCATCACCGCCGTCGCAGCCACCACCGCGCCGGACCCGCTCGTCGGGCTTGGCATCGCCGTGGTGATCGCCGTGGCAACCGGGGCGGTGAACTCGTGGCTCGTGGTGTCGCGCGGCGTGCCGTCGTTCGTGGCCACCTTCGGCATGGTGATGGTGCTCGAAGGCGCCAAGCTGATCTGGACCAAGGGGGCGCTGAGTGCGCAGGCGCCCGAGTCCGTCATCTCCCTGGCACGCGGCTGGATCGGCCCGGTGCCGGTGCCCGTCGTCTTCTGGATCATCGTCACGGTGCTCGCAACACTGTGGGTGTCCCGCACGCGCAGCGGTCGCAACCTCGTGCTTACGGGCGCGAACCCGCGAATGGCGCGACTGTCCGGCATCTCGACCGGCACGATGCAGTGGATCGCCTTCACGGCGGCCGCCGTGCTCGCCGCGTTCGCCGGATTCCTGCAGACCGGGTACTCGGGGTACGTCGACCGCAGCATCGGCGCCGGCATGGAACTGGACTCGATCACGGCGGCGCTGCTCGGAGGGGCGCGGTTCCGCGGCGGCGAGGGATCCTTTGTGTCCGCGGTCGGCGGCGTTCTCGTGCTGAGCACGCTCTCCACGCTCATCGTCGTGCTGGGTCTGCCACCCGAGCTGCAGAACATCATCAAGGGCGCGGTGCTGGTGCTCGCGCTCATCCTCCACTGGCCGGCACGACGGTGACGGCCACCGAATCGTCAGGGCGACGGCGCAGGCCGCGTGGCCCTGATCGCGTGCACAGCACGTCGCACCACTCCACGCCCACCCTTTATCAGTCAGGAGCAGTCACATGAGTCACATGCCATCCCCGACGGCGAAACGAATCGCGGCGGTCTCAGTCGCTGCCGCCATCGCCCTCGGCGTCAGCGGTTGCACGACGTCCGAGCCGACGGAACCCCAGACCGGAGCGGCGATCGAGTTCGACGCGAACGGTCGGCCCATCCTCGACGACGACTACTCGATCCAGGTCGCCGCGGCCGCCGGCGTGACCGTCGACACCACCGCATTCGTCGCGGAGCCGCCCTACGACATCGCCGCGATCGTGCAGGGCCCGACCAACGGTTGGGGCACCACGTTCGATGCGGTGATGAACGACGCCTTCGAGCAGTCCGGCAAGGTCGGCAACCTCATGTACGTGCCCTGGGACTTCGCGACGGAGAACCAGACCAAGGGCATCGAGGATGCGATCGCTGCGGACGTCGACGCGATCCTGCTCACCTCGCTCTCCAGGGCAGGCCTGGTCTCCGCGGTCGAACGGGCCACCGAAGCCGGCATCCCGGTGATCACGTGTATGGCCGGCGTGCAGACCGACGCGTACACCGCCGAGGTGAGCCGCGACATCCCGCTCATGGGATTCTCGACCGCCGATGAGATCGCCACGAAGCTCGACGGCAAGGGCAAGGTCGTGATGCTGCACGGCATCGCCGGTGCCGACGCCGCCGAGTTCTGGAAGTCGGGAGCGCTCGCGGCGTTCTCGCAGTACCCGGGCATCGAGATCGTGAGCGAGCAGTACGCCAACTGGTCCGCCGCCGAGGCGATGGACGTCATGCGCACCGTGATCGCCCAGGAGCCGGATGTCGACGCCGTCTGGGTCGGCGGTCTCGAGATGGGGCCGTCGGTGATCGAGGCGTTCAAGGAGGCCGGCGCAGAGCTGCCGATCATCGGTGGCACGAACCCGACCAACGGATTCCTGCGTCTGGCGATCGAGAACGACCTCGAGTTCTCCGTCGCGCCGTTTCCCCCGGGAGCCGCTCAGGAGTGCGTGAACGTCGTGCTCGACACGCTCGAAGGCAAGCCCGTCGCGAAGTACACCGATGTCATCGACCTGATGGACGGCGTCGCGCCGTACAACGAGTCGGAGGCCGAGAAGTGGTACGAGCCGGACTTCAACGATGACTTCATCGGCCCGAAGGTCGTCTCGGACGAGGTCTACATCGCGGCCGGCTTCGGCCGCTGATCCCAGGGCGTCGGGGGCCCGCACCGGGCCCCCGACGTCGCAACCAGGAAGAGGAGTCATGGCGAGCAACCCCGCGATCGAGCTGGTCGGCATCCGCAAGTCGTTCGGAGCCGTCACCGCGCTCGACGATGTCTCGTTGCGCGTGTTCCCCGGCGAGATCCACGCGCTGATGGGCGAGAACGGCGCCGGCAAGTCGACACTGCTCAAGATCCTCAGTGGCGTGCTGCGCCCGGACGAGGGCGAGATGCGCCTCGACGGCGAGGCCATCGATGCCAGACGCTATTCGCCGAAGCTCGCCCGGCACCACGGCGTCGCGATCGTGCACCAGGAGTTCTCGCTGATTCCCTCCTTGACCGTGGCGCAGAACATCTTCCTCGGCATCGAACTGTCCCGGCTGGGGGTGCTGAGTACGGCGCAGATGAACGAGCGCGCCGCCGCGCTGCTGTCCCGGGTCGGATCACGGGTCTCCCCCGGCGACCTCGTGGAGGATCTCAGCGTCGCCCAGTCGCAGCTGGTGGAGATCGCCAAGGCGCTGGCGAGCAACGTGCGGATCATCGCGCTCGACGAGCCGTCGGCCGTGCTCTCGGGCGAAGAGCTGGAGTCGCTGTTCGCCGTGACCACGGCCCTCGCCGCCGAAGGTGTGGCCGTGCTGTATGTCAGCCACCGCATCGACGAGGTCTTCCGCCTCGCGAGCCGGTACACCGTGCTCAAGGACGGCGCGGTCAGCGGCAACGGCGACATCGCCGACACGAACCCCGACCAGCTCATCTCGCTCATGGTCGGTCGCAGCATCAGTCAGCTGTTTCCGACACCCTCCGGTGCGCCGCTCGGCGAGGAACTGCTCGTCGCTCGCGACCTCACGGTCGAGGGGCTGGCGAAGCCAGTGGATCTGACCCTGCGCGCCGGCGAGATCGTGGGGCTCGCGGGCCTGCAGGGATCCGGACGCACGCGGCTGGCCCGCGGGCTCTTCGGCGACCTGCCCACCCGCGGCTTCCTGCGCACCCCGCGCTCGCCGAGACGCCCCGGCTCGCCGGCGTCGGCGATGCGCTCCGGCGTCGCCTACCTGCCCGAGGACCGCAAGGATGCCGGACTCGCGCTGCAGAAGTCCGTCGGCATGAACCTGTCGATGCTCGCATGGCGACGGCTCAGCAACGCCGTCGGGCTCATCTCGCCGCGCGGCGAGGAGGCGCTGATCCGCAACGGCATCGCGGCGCTCAGCATCAAGACCGACCCGAGCGGGCGAGCGATCGTCGGCAACCTCTCGGGCGGCAACCAGCAGAAGGTCGTGATCGCCAAGTGGCTCGAACTGCTGCCGGAGGTGATCATCTTCGACGAGCCCACCCGCGGCATCGACGTCGGGGCCAAGCACCAGATCTATCAGGTGCTGCGCGACCTGGCGGACTCCGGCAAGGCTGTGCTGCTCATCTCGTCCGAGCTGATCGAAGTGCTCGGGCTCTCTGATCGCATCCTCGTGCTCGCCGACGGCGAGGTGATCGCGGAACTCCCCGCCCCCGACGCGACGGAGGAGCAGATCATGCGCCTCATCGCTTCGCACGGTTCCGCTGGAAAGGCCGGTGCAGCATGAGCACGTTCTCCACACAGCGACGATCGCTGGTCGTGCGCGCCGTCGGCAGCGGCGCGATCGTCTGGCTCGTCGTCATCGCGATGTTCATCGTCGCCGTCGTCTTCGCGAACGGGTTCGCGACGCCGGCCAACCTGAACAACGTCACGCGGCAGGGCGCCGCCCTCGCCCTCTTCGCGCTCGCCCAATACCTGGTGGTGCTCATCGGCCACGTGGATCTCGCCATCGCCGCGAACGCGAAGCTCTCGGCGATCATCGCCGCGATCGTCATGAACGGGTCGGACCAGAACCTGCTGCTCGGCCTCGGGGCCGCCCTGGTCGTCGGCCTGCTGGTGGGGGCGTTGAACACGGTGCTCGTCGTGAACTTCGGCGTGGAGTCCTTCATCGCGACGCTCGGTGTCGGCACGATCGTGCAGGGCATCGCCCTCTTCATCGCGCCCGTGCCGACCGGTCAGGCGTCACCTGCGCTCGGCGTCTTCTACAGCCTCCAGCTCCCCGGTGGCCTCTACGCGATCGTGCTCGCCGTCGCCGTCGTGTGGTTGCTCGCCTGGTTCGTGCTGCGCCGCACCGTCTGGGGCCGCCACACCTTCGCGGTCGGCGGCGATGTCGCGGTCGCCGCTCTCAGCGGCATCCGGGTGCGACCGGTGCAGGTGGGATCGTTCCTCGCGAGCGGTCTGCTCGGCAGCGTCGCGGGCGTGCTGCTGCTCGCAGGTTCCGGGGTCGGCGACCCCAACGCCGCGAACGGCATGGAGTTCACCGCGCTCGCCATCGTCGTGATCGGCGGCGCCAGCCTCGCCGGCGGACGCGGGCGACTCATCGGACTGCTCGGCGGCGTCGCGTTGTTCGCACTGCTCGGCAACGTGTTCAACCTGTTGCACATCGAGGTCTGGTACCAGCAGCTGCTCCGCGGCCTCATCATCCTGCTCGCCGCGGCCCTCTTCGTGAACAAGGTGGCGAGGCCGCGCCGGGCGCGGCTGCGCTCCGGTGCCGTCCCCGACTCCCCCACTACTCCCGTCCACACCAACGAAAGGCAATGAGCATGGCGATGACCAGCAACGACGGTCGCGGAATGACGACCGAAGAACGGGACGATTTCCTGACCACGGGGAGGATCTTCGCGAAGATCGCCACGGTCGGCGACGAGGGGATCCCCCAGATCAGCCCGGTCTGGTACACCTGGGACGGCGAGTCGTTCCTGATCATCAGCAAAGCCCGCACGGGGATGGTCAAGAACCTGCGGCGCGACCCGCGTTGCGGCATCCTCATCGACAACCCCACGCTGCCCTACAAGCGCGTCAGCGCCCTCGCGGACGTCGAGTTCCTTCCCGAGGACTTCGACTACATCGAGCCGATGCGCGAGATGATCCTGCGCTACCTCGGCCCCGAGGGCATGGAGTACGGCGAGAGCACCTTCCAGTTCCCCCGGGTGCCGTTCAAGGTGGTCCCACGCAAGATCACCTCGTGGAACGGCGGCGGATTCGATCGCACCTTCACGCAGGACACGGTCTGGAAAGACGCCTGAGCATGTCGCGTCGACTCGATGGCAAGCGCATCCTCGTCACCGGCGGCGGGTCGGGGATCGGTCTGGCGGTCGTCCAGCGCTTCACGGCGGAGGGTGCGATCGTCGCTGCCTGCGACATCAACCCGGATGCGCGGGGCGCGGTCGAGGCCGCAGGAGCGCGCTTCGCCGTCGTCGACGTGGCCGACCCGGCGGCCCTGACCGCCTGGATCGATGACGAGGCGCTCGCGCTCGGCGGACTCGACGTCGTGCTCGCCGGAGCGGGCTACGAACTGGTCGCCAAGGCCACCGAACTGACGGTCGAGCAGTGGGATCACCACATGGCCGTCATGCTGCGCGGTCCGTTCGTGACGTTCAAGGCGGCGCTGCCGCATCTCATCGCCGACGGCACGGGCGGATCGCTCATCGCGCTCGGCTCACAGCTCGCCTTCGTCGGGCTCACCGGTTTCACCTCCTACGTACCGGCGAAGCACGGCGTGATCGGTCTCGTCCGCGTGCTCGCGATCGATTACGCGGAACACGGCATCCGGGTCAACGCCCTCTGCCCCGGTCCCACCGACACGCCCCTGATCCGCCGCCAGCTGGTTGGCGTGCCGGACCCCGAAGCGCTGCTGGAGAGCTGGGAGGCCGACACCCTGGTCGGCCGGCTCGGCCGCCCCGAGGAGATCGCCGCGGGCGCGGTGTACCTCGCCAGCGACGAGGCCGGTTTCGTCACCGGTTCATCCCTGATGATCGACGGCGGGTACACCGTACGATGAGCACGCCGATCGAGGTCGAGGACCTGCTCGAACGCCTCCTGCGCACCGACTCGCGCAATCCCGCACTCGCCGCCGACAGTCCCGGCGAGGGCGCGATCGCGCGACAGGTCGCCACCGTCCTCGAAGCCATGGGTCTGGAGGTCACCCTGCAACCGGTCGACGGGGAACGGGCCAACGTGATCGCGGTGCTGCCGGGCATCGAGAGCGCGGCGACCGTGATCCTCGAAGCGCACCTGGACACCGTGCCCGCGGACGCGGCGACGATGGCCGTTCGGCGCGAAGGCCGTCGCCTCTACGGACGCGGTGCCTGCGACACGAAGGGCAGTCTCGCCGCGATGATCGGGGCGGTCGATCTGCTGCGCCGGATGCCCGGTCCGCGGCCCACGGTGCTGCTGGTCGGCGCGGTCGACGAGGAGTACATCATGCGGGGTGCGCGGCAGCTGGCCCGCACGCTCCCGAGTGCCGACGCCGTGGTCATCGGCGAACCGACCTCGCTGCTGCCGGCTCGGGCGCACAACGGATTCGTCCGCGTCAGCGTGGGCGTTCGCGGCACCGCGGCACACAGTTCGCGGGCCGAGATGGGTGTCAATGCGATCGTGCAGGCGGGGCGGCTGGTGACCGACATCGACGCCGGCCTCGGTCATCGTCTGCGTGCGGCCTCGGCGTCCATCGCCGGGCCGGCGCTGCTCTCGGCGACCATGATCTCCGGCGGGATCGCGCCCAACGTCATCCCTGATCGCTGCACGATCTGGTTCGATCGACGGGTGCCGCCGGGCATCGATCCGCTCGCTGCACTCGAGGAGCTGCGCGCCGAGGTCGATGCGATCTGCGCGCGAACGGGCATCGATGCCGCGGTCGACGAACCCCTCGTCGCGCTCGGCGGACTTGACACGCCACCCCAGAGCCTCGCGGTGCGCGCCGCGTGTCAGGCCGCGAGCACGGTGCTCGCCCGTGACATCGAGTCCGTCGGCGTCACCTATTCGACGGATGCATGCTGCTTCTACGATCGACCGGACCTCCCCTGCGTCGTGCTCGGCCCGGGTTCCATCGAGCAGGCCCATGGCGAGGTCGAGTGGATCGACCTCGACGAGGTGATCGCGGCACGCGACCTGTACGTGCAGCTCGCGCTCGACATCCACGCCCTGAAGGAGACTGCGGCATGATCATCGACTTCCACACCCACGTGGACGAGGCGGAGGCGTTCGGCTGGATCGACCCGCCCGAGAAGATCATCGGCCTGCTCGACGCCGCCGGCATCGACCAGGCGGTGATCATGACGTACACCGACCTGCCCGGGACGAACCCGTCGGCGCTCGAGTACATCGTGGACGCCGCAGCCCGCTACCCGGATCGCCTCATTCCCTTCGTGCGGCTCAATCCCAACTATCCTGCGGAACTCGTCGACATCGTGGCCCGGGCGGTCGAACTCGGGGTGCGCGGGATCAAGACCCACCCCACGACGACGATCGCCCATCCCGCCGGAGATGCCACCCTCGCCATGCTGCGTCTGGCCGCGGACGCCGGGCTGCCCGTGCTCTTCCACTGCGGCGACGACCCCTACACGACCCCGCAGGCCCTGGGCGTTGCGGCCGCCGCGGTGCCAGATTGCACGATCGTGCTCGCGCACATGGGCGGGTACTTCCACGTCGCGGATGCCATCGAGACGGCGCGCAGGCATCCCAACATCGTTCTGGAGACTTCGGCGATGCCCTATCCGGAACTGATCGCGCAGGCGATCGAGGTCGTCGGCGCCGACCGTGTCGTCTTCGGCTCCGACGGCCCCGGGTGCAACCCCCGGCTCGAATTGCAGAAGGTGCTCGGTCTGGGCCTCCCGCCCGAGATCGAGCGAGCCGTGCTGGGCGGGAACGCGCAACGACTGCTTGGAGGTACGGACCGTTGATCGACTCACTGGTCATCCTGGGCGACAACCTTCTCGGGCCCAGCCTCGAACTCGACGCGCTGCGCGGCTACCGGGAGCGCGCGAGCATCGAACACGTCATCGCGGCACCGGCGCGGGGCCGCGACTACACGCTCCCCGCGGCGAACACCCGACTCGCGGAGGCGACGGCGACCGAGACGTGGATCTCGCGCCTGGCTCGGGTCGATCCCAACCAGGGCATCGACGCCGTCGCGGAGCTTCGTCGCTGCGTCGACCTCGGATGCGTCGGGCTCTTCCTGAACCCCGACGAGGAGGTCTTCCGCATCCAGGATGCCGAGCCGATCATCCGCGCCGCCGCCGAGTTGGAGCTGCCGACCGTGATCGTCGCCGGCGTACCGCTACGCTCCGAGCCGCTCCAGGTGCTCGAGGTCGCCGACCGGGTGCCCGCGGCGAAGCTCGTGCTCACCTCCGGCGGACAGGTGAACATCACCGGGCTCGGCATGGCGGACGCCTGGATCGCGCTGACCAGCAACGCGAACATCGCGGTGCTCTCGAACGGCGAGTATCGCCAGGACTTTCTCGAGCGCATCCCCCGGGAACTCGGAGACGACCGGCTGCTGTACGCCTCGATGGCGCCCTACTACGACGCGGACTTCGAAGCGGCGCGCATCCGCAATATCGACTACCCCGCGGCGGTTCGGGCCGCGGTGGAGGCCGGAACCGCGCGGGCGCTGTTCGACCTTCCCTGACGCGCGGAACTAGCCCAGGCAGTTCGGGCCGAGCAGCGTCTTGAGCTCCCCGTAGAGGTCCGCCGAGACCTTCACCTGATACGGCAGTTCGAAGACGCGCGCGCTGTCGCCCTTGATCAGCCGCAGGCGCACCTCGTTGTCCCCCGCGTGCCGGATCAGCACGTCGCCGAGCGCGCCGATCACCGCGGTCGTGGCCCGCTGCTCCGGCACCGAGATGACGATCGGCCCGGAGCCGAGCCCGGGGCCGACGTCCGGGGTGAACATGCTCACGGCGTGCAGGTTCATGCCATCGTCGCGCATGCTGACGCGACCACGCACGACGACGATGGAGTCGTTCGACAGCGCCGGGGAGAACTCCTGATAGGTCTTGCCGAGGAACATCACGCTCATCTCCCCCGCGAAGTCCTCGACGGTGACGATGCCGTACTGATTGCCGCTGTTGCGGGCCACGCGATGCTGCACGCTCGTGACCAGTCCCGCGATCGTGACGTGCTCGCCGTCGCCGACGACATCCCCACCGAGAATCTCCGTGATCGACGCGGTCATGTGCTTGGCGAGCTGGACCTCGAGACCTGCCAGCGGATGGTCGGAGACATAGAGCCCCAGCATCTCGCGCTCGAAGGCGAGCTTGTCGCGCTTGGCCCACTCGGGACGATCGGGAACCTGGTTCTCGGCCTGCGGCTCCTCCCAGAGGCTGTCGAAGTCGAACCCGACCTGGCCGTTGGCCTCGGCGCGCTTCTCGCTGACCGCCGCGTCGCAGGCCGACTCGTGGATCTCGATGAGGGCGCGCCGCGTCGCCCCGAGCGAATCGAACGCACCGGCCTTGATCAACGACTCCACGGTGCGCTTGTTCGCGACCTGGATCGGAACCTTGCGCAGGAAGTCGTGGAAGCTCGTGAACGCACCCTTCTCCTCGCGCGCCTTCACGATCAGCTCGACCACGGCGGAGCCGACGTTGCGGATCGCACCGAGACCGAAGCGGATGTCGCTGCCCACGGCGGAGAAGTCCCCGAGCGACTCGTTGACGTCGGGCGCCAGCACTCGGATGCCCATCCGCCGGCACTCCGACAGGTACATGCCGAGCTTGTCCTTCGAGTCCCCGACGCTCGTCAGCAGCGCCGCCATGTACTCGGCCGGATGATTCGCCTTGAGGTACGCCGTCCAGTAGCTCAGCACGCCGTAGCCGGCGCTGTGCGCCTTGTTGAAGGCGTAGTCGGCGAAGGGCATCAGCGTGTCCCAGAGCACCTTCACGGCGCCCTTGCTGTACCCATTGCCGAGCATGCCGGCCTCGAAGTCGGCGAACTGCTTGTCGAGCTCCGCCTTCTTCTTCTTGCCCATCGCGCGACGCAGCACGTCCGCCTGACCGAGCGTGAACCCCGCGACCTTCTGCGCGACGCTCATCACCTGCTCCTGGTAGACGATCAGTCCGAAGGTCGTGCCGAGGATGTCCTTGAGCGGCTCCTCCAGCTCGGGGTGGATGGCGTCGATCTGCTGCAGGCCGTTCTTGCGCAGCGCGTAGTTGGTGTGCGAGTTCATGCCCATGGGGCCCGGGCGATACAGTGCGATGACGGCCGAGATGTCCTCGAAGTTCGTCGGCTTGAGCTGCTTGAGCAGGGAGCGCATCGGCCCGCCGTCCAACTGGAACACCCCGAGCGTGTCGCCGCGCGCCAGCAGTGCATAGGTGGCCTCATCGGCGTCGAGATCGAGCTCCTCGATCTTCAACGGCGCGCCGGTGTTCGCCGCGATCATGCGCAGCGCGTCCTCGATCACGGTGAGGTTGCGCAGACCGAGGAAGTCCATCTTCAGCAGACCGAGGTCTTCCAGCGGCGGCTGGTCGAACTGGGTGATGATGGCGCCATCGTCTTCGCGCTTCATGATCGGCAGCACGTCGATCAGCGGCTCGGCGGACATCAGCACGCCCGCGGCGTGCACGCCCCATTGCCGCTTCAGGTTCTCCAGGCCCAGGGCGGTGTCGAAGACGCGCTTGGCCTCCGGGTCGGTCTCGACGATGCCGCGCAGATCCGCGGCCTCCTTGTAGCGCTCCGCGCTCTTGTTGAACACATCGCCGAGGCCGATGTCCTTGCCCATGATCGCGGGGGGCATCGCCTTGGTGAGCTTCTCGCCGACCGAGTACGGCATCCCGAGCACCCGCGCGGAGTCCTTGAGGGCCTGCTTGGCCTTGATGGTGCCGTAGGTGACGATCTGCGCCACGCGGTCGTCGCCGTACTTCTCGGTGACGTAGCGGATCACCTCGGGGCGGCGGCGGTCGTCGAAGTCGACGTCGACGTCGGGCATCGACACCCGCTCGGGGTTGAGGAAGCGCTCGAAGATGAGCCCGTGGGCCAGCGGGTCGAGCTCGGTGATGCCCATGGCGTAGGAGGCCATCGATCCGGCCGCCGAACCACGACCGGGCCCGACCCTGATGCCCTGCGACTTGGCCCAGGCGATGAAGTCCGCCACGACCAGGAAGTAGCCGGGGAAGCCCATCTGGGTGATGACGGAGACCTCGTAGTCGGCCTGTGCCTTGTGCGCGTCATCCACGCCGCCGGGGAAGCGGCGCTGCATGCCGGTGGCGACCTCCTTGGCAAACCAGGTCGCCTCGGTCTCCCCCTCCGGCACCGGGAACCTGGGCATGAGGTCGCGCTTCTCGAAGCCGATCTCGCAGCGCTCGGCGATGAGCAGCGTGTTGTCGCACGCCTCGGGATGGTCGCGGAAGATGCCGCGCATCTCGGCCGCCGACTTGAGGTAGTAGCCCTCGCCGTCGAACTTGAAGCGGTTCGGGTCGTCGAGTGTGGAACCGGACTGCACGCACAGCAGCGCCGCGTGCGCGCCGGCGTCGTGCTGGTGCGTGTAGTGCAGGTCGTTGGTGGCCAGAAGCGGCATGCCGAGCTCCTTGGCCAGCCGCAGCAGGTCGCCCATGGTGCGGCGCTCGATCTCGGTGCCGTGATCCATGACCTCGGCGAAGAAGTTCTCCTTGCCGAAGATGTCTTGGAACTCCGCCGCGGCCTTGCGTGCCTCGTCGTATTGCCCGAGGCGCAGGCGGGTCTGCACCTCACCGCCGACGCAGCCGGTCGTGGCGATCACGCCCTTGGAGAAGCGCTGCAGCAGGTCGCGGTCCATGCGCGGCTTGAAGTAGTAGCCCTCGATGGAGGCCAGCGACGACATGCGGAAGAGGTTGTGCATGCCCTCGTTGTTCTCCGCGAGCAGCGTCATGTGCGTGTAGGCGCCCGATCCCGAGACGTCGTCGCCGGACTGGCCGGAGTCCCCCCAGCGCACCCGCGTCTTGTCCGTGCGGTGCGTGCCGGGCGTCAGGTAGGCCTCGGTGCCGAGAATCGGCTTGATGCCTCGGGCGGATGCCTGCTTCCAGAAGTCGTAGGCCCCGAACATGTTGCCGTGGTCGGTCACCGCGATGGCGGGCATCCCCTGCTCGACCGCGGCGTCGAGCAACTCGCCGACGCGCGCCGCACCGTCGAGCATGGAGTACTCGGAGTGCACGTGCAGGTGCACGAAGGAGTCGCTCGATGCCACTGATTCTCCGCTTGCTCGATGGGGTTCAACAACACTAAGCCCGACCACCGCGCGACGATTCCCGCGGCACGCCTAGTCGCCGCGAAGCACCTCAAGCGCGTGTTGAAGGTCGGCCGGATACTCGCTGACGAACTCCACCGGTTGCCGCGTCGCCGGATGCTCGAACCCGAGCCGCTTGGCGTGCAGCCACTGCCGGGTGAGCCCCAGGCGAGCCGAGATCGAGGGGTCGGCGCCGTACATGGCGTCCCCGACGCAGGGATGCCGCTGCGCCGCCATGTGCACCCGGATCTGGTGCGTACGACCGGTCTCGAGCTCGATCTCCAGCAGCGATGCCGAAGGGAAGGCTTCGAGCGTCTCGTAGTGGGTGACGCTGGGCTTGCCGTCCGCCGTGACGGCGAACTTCCAGCTCGCACCCGGATGGCGGCCGATCGGCGCGTCGATCGTTCCGGTGAGCGGGTCCGGATGTCCCTGCACGACCGCGTGGTAGATCTTGTGCACCTCGCGGTCGTGGAACGCCCGCTTCAGCGCCGTGTAGGCCGTCTCGGTCTTGGCCACCACCATGAGTCCGCTCGTGCCGACGTCGAGGCGGTGCACGATGCCGGCGCGCTCCGCCGCGCCGGAGGTCGCGATGCGGAAGCCGGCACCCGCGAGGGCGCCGAGCACCGTCGGACCCTCCCAGCCGATCGAGGGGTGGGCCGCGACCCCGGCGGGCTTGTCGATGACGACGATGTCGTCGTCGTCGTAGACGATGCCGAGGTCGGCCACGACCACGGGGATGATCGAGGGCTCGACCTTCGACTGCCAGGTGACCTCGAGCCACCCGCCTGCGACGAGCCGGTCGGACTTGCCGAGCACGCGGCCGTCGAGGCTCACTCCCCCGCCGCCCGCGACCTCCGCGGCGAAGGTGCGGGAGAAGCCGAGGAGCTTGGCGATCGCGGCATCCGCCCGCTCACCGGCGAGGCCATCGGGCACGATGAGGCTGCGCGATTCCATTCGGGGTCTTCCAGACGTGATTCAGGTCGATGAACGGCGAGAGGCCCCAGCGCAGCGCGCTGAGGCCTCGTCACGGTCGGTCAGTTGCCGCCGAAACCCTGGTAGTTCGCCGGCGGCTGCACGGGAGCCGACTGCGCGTACTGCTGCGGCGGCGGACCGGCGGTGACACCGGCGGGAACCGCACCAGCGGTCACGCCGGCGGGCACGGCGCCGCTGTTCGAAGCGGTGAGTGCGCTCGTCGAGTCGAGCTCGCGCAGCTGGCCCTCGATGTAGCCCTTGAGCTTCTGACGGTACTCGCGCTCGAAGTTGCGCAGCTCCTCGATGCGGTGCTCGAGCGACTGGCGCTCCTGGTCGAGCGAGCTCAGCTGCTGACGCTGCTTGTTCTCGGCCTCGGCGACGACGCGCGCTGCGGTCGCGTGCCCCTCGGCGATCAGTGCGTCGCGCTTCTCGACACCTTCGCGCACGTGCTCTTCGTGCAGTCGACGCGCCAACTGCAGCAGGTTGTTCGTGTTGCTCGGATCCATCGACGGATCCATGCCGGGTGCCGCGAAGGCCGGCGCGGGCACGGGGGCCGGCGCGACGATGGGCTCGGGCTGCGCGAACTGCGGTGCGGGCTGGGCGCCGCTGCGCTGCAACTCGTTGATGCGGGCGTCGCTCGCGACGAGACGCTGGCGAAGCTCCTCGTTCTCCTGGTTCAGGCGGCGGAGTTCGACGACGACCTCGTCGAGGAAGTCGTCCACCTCGTCCTGGTCGTAGCCCTCGCGGAACTTGGTCGGCTGAAACCGCTTGTTGACTACATCTTCAGGAGTCAGTGCCATTGAAGTCACCCCGTGAACTTTCTACGTCTACATGAACGTTTAACTCAACGTCATTATGAGCCATGGCCATCGGTCGGTCCAAGGCTGGACTTCCAGAGTACCCCGCCGACCTCAGTTCACGAATCCCAAGGTGATCGAGATCAGGATGATGACCGCCAGCATCACGATGGACCACGCGAAATCGAGCGCGGCATTGCCGATCCGCAGCGGTGGGATCACCCGGCGCACGACCTTGATCGGCGGGTCGGTGACCACATACACGCTCTCGGCCAGCACGAGCCCGACGCCGCGGGGGTGCCAGGTGCGAGCGAAGCTGCGCACGAGGTCGAGGATGAATCGGGCCCACATCAGCACGAAGAAGATCGTGAGCGCAATGTAGACGACCGTCGCGATGATCGAGCCGACGGAGTTCACGAAGCCAGACTACCGTCCGGCGGCCGGGCTACTGACCGAAGAACGAGGCGTCGACGTCGGACTCGACCTCGGCCTGATCGCCGCTCACGGCGACGTGCTCCGGCGAGAGCAGGAAGACCTTGCTCGTGACCCGCTCGATCTTGCCGTAGAGGCCCTGCGACAGACCGCTGGCGAAGTCGATGAGGCGACGGGCATCCGGCTCGCTCATCTGCGAGAGGTTGATGATCACCGGCACGCCGACGCGGAAGTTCTCGGCGATGATCTGCGCGTCCTTGTACTGGCGCGGGTGCACGGTGAGGATCTCGTTCATCTCGGGCGCCGCGCCGCGTGCGGCGTGCGGCCGACGCAGGGGCGTGACCGGGGCGCGACCGGCGCTCGCGGGGGCATGCGCCACGGGCGCCGCGGGTGCTGCGGGCTGCTCGTAGTCGTAGTCCTCGTCGGCCAGGCCGAGATAGACCATCGTCTTGCGCAGTGGGTTCGCCATGGTGTCCTCCGATACCGCTGAAGCTTCTAGCACGAGATTAACCTTGTGCGGGTCGGTTTCCCGTGATTGCGCTGCCGATGCGAAGGTGTGTCGCGCCCTCGAGGATCGCCTCGCGGTAGTCGCCAGACATCCCCATCGACAGGGCGGATGCCTCCGGCGCCAGAGCACGCACGCGCTGCGAGTGCTCACGCACCGTCGCGAATGCGCGCCGGGGGTCGGCCTCGAGGGGCGCGACCGCCATGAGCCCGCGCAGCCGCAGCCCAGGTGTGGCGAGCACGTGCTCGGTCAGCGCCTCGATCGTCTCCGGTTGAGCGCCGCCGCGGCCGGGATCGTCGGTGAGGTTGAGCTGGATGAACACGTCGAGCTCGCCCTCGCCGCCGAGCGCGGTCGCCAGGGATGCCCGATCCACCGAATGCACCGCGTGCGCGTACTGGCGCACCTGTCGCGCCTTGTTGGTCTGCAGCTGGCCCACGAAGTGCCACCGCAGGTCGAGGTCGGACAGTTCGGCCACCTTCGCCTGCGCCTCCTGGTGACGGTTCTCGCCGAAATCGCGCACACCGAGCGCGACGAGCTCACGCACGAGGGATGCCGGGTGGAACTTCGTGACCACGATCGTGGTGATCTCGGCGGGGTCGCGGCCCGCCTCCACCGCTGCGGCGGAGACGCCGGCGCGCACGGCGTCGAGGCGGTCGGAGAGCTCCACTACTTCAGGAAGTCGGGAACGTCCAGGTCGCCGTCGTCCTCGTCGAAGCCGCGGTCGATCGGTGCGGTGTGCACGAGGCTCGGCTCGGCGCTGGGCCACGCGGCATCCACCTCGCCGACGACGGGCGCATCGGCGGGCGGCACCACGTAGTTCGTGCGGCGGCCCTCGCGCGTCTTCACCGCCGGCTCGCCGCCGTCGAAGCCCGCCGCGATCACAGTGACGCGCACCTCGTCGCCGAGGGTGTCGTCGATCACCGCGCCGAAGATGATGTTCGCCTCCGGGTGCACCGCCTCCTGCACCAGTCGGGCAGCGTCGTTGATCTCGAAGATGCCGAGGTTCGAGCCGCCCTGGATGGAGAGCAGCACGCCGTGCGCGCCGTCGATGGAGGCCTCGAGCAGCGGGGATGCCACGGCGAGCTCCGCCGCCTTGATCGCCCGATCGGCTCCCCTCGCCGACCCGATGCCCATGAGCGCGGAGCCCGCGCCCTGCATCACCGACTTGACGTCGGCGAAGTCGAGGTTGATGAGTCCCGGCGTCGTGATGAGGTCGGTGATGCCCTGCACACCGGCGAGCAGCACCTGGTCCGCCGTCGCGAAGGCCTCGAGCATCGAGATGCCGCGGTCGCTGATCTCCAGCAGCCGGTCGTTGGGCACGACGATGAGGGTGTCGACCTCGCTCTTGAGACTCGCGACGCCGATCTCCGCCTGGGCGGAGCGGCGCTTGCCCTCGAATCCGAAGGGCTTCGTGACGACACCGATGGTGAGCGCGCCGATGGACTTCGCGATGCGGGCCACGACCGGGGCGCCCCCGGTGCCGGTTCCGCCGCCCTCCCCCGCGGTGACGAAGACCATGTCCGCGCCGGCGAGGGCCTCTTCGATCTCTTCGGCGTGGTCCTCGGCGGCGCGACGGCCGACCTCGGGGTCCGCGCCGGCTCCGAGGCCGCGGGTGAGTTCGCGGCCGACGTCGAGCTTGACGTCCGCGTCGCTCATGAGCAGTGCCTGGGCGTCGGTGTTGATCGCGATGAACTCGACTCCGCGAAGGCCGAGCTCGATCATCCGGTTGACGGCGTTCACGCCGCCGCCGCCGATGCCGACGACCTTGATCACGGCAAGGTAGTTCTGGTTCGACGTCATGTCCCGGCCTCCACTGCGATGCACGTCTGACTTTCAACCTCTACTTGAGATTTAAAGTTATGCTCAGTATGCATTTCCTGCCATGAGGGTAGGTCGGCTGGCGCCGTGTGCCTCGAAGCCGTGCCGCGTGTCGGCAAACCTGGCAATCGGCTGGCGATCACGACGGGTGGAAGATGCCGTTGCTCGGTGCCGAGACGTCGAAGGTGCCGGGACGCGAGGGGTCGATCGCGGCGATGAGCCTCTCCAGCAACGCGGCCTTGCGCGCCGAGTTGTCGGCGCTGCCCCACTCGACGCCCTGGCCGACGCCCACGAGCACGAGTGAGACGTCGTCCTGCGTGCGGGCCGACGCTCGGTCCACGCGCGCGAGCAGGTCAGGCGGCAGCGCGAGCAGCACCTCGACGACCGCGTCGAACTGCGGGCCGGGAACCGTGCTGCCCGGCAGCTCGATCACGGGAATGCCGGGAACGCGCTCCGCCGAATCCTGCACGGACACCCCAGCGGGGTCGACCATGCGGAACACGCCGTCCACCGCGAACTGGCCGACGGGCTGCCGCTCGGTCACGTGGATGAGCAGGGTGTCGGGCGGCACGACCTCGGTGACATAGCTGCGAATCAGCGGGAACGCCGCGAGGTCCCGCGTGATGCGGTCGTAGTCCACGAGCGCGAGCGGAGTGCCCAGCTGCGCGTCCACCGCATCCTGCACGAGTGCCGCATCCACCCTGGAGGTGCCGTCGACGACGACGGTCCGCAGCGCCAGCAGCGGCGAGTAGACCGCGAGCAGCACCATCCCGATCAGCGTGACGACGAGACCGCCGATCGCCGCGATGCCGATCCGACGGTTGCGCGCGCGGCGTGTGAAGCGTCGCACTTCGGCGCGTTCGAAGCGTCGCCGCTCACGAGCGGCCCTGCGCAGTTCGGCCCTGGCCGCGGCATCCGGTCGCGGTTCGCGCGATGCGGGGATGCCGCGCCCGGTCGTCGGCGTGCGCCGCGGCTGCGGGGCGGCGGGCTGCGCGCGCGGCTGCGGCGCCACCGGCTGCGACCGGGCCGGCTGGGACCTCGCCGGCTTCGGCGCACCCGCCGGTCTCGGCGACCGCGCCGGCTTGCGGCCGGGCGGCTGCGGCTGCGGTCGGCCGGGCGGGTCGAAGCCCTCGGGTCGTTTCATGCGGCCCGCTTCATCCGCCCGCCGGCACCTTCTCGAGTGACGCGAGCAACTGCGGCACGATGCGGTACACATCGCCACAGCTCAGGGTCATGATGATGTCGCCCTCGCGCGCGATCGCCGCCGCGCGATCGGCCGCCTGCTGCCAGTCGGGTAGGTAGTCCACGTTCGCCTGGTCGGCGAAACGCTCGGAGACCAGGGCGCCGGTCACCCCCGGCACCGGATCCTCCCGCGCACCGAAGACGTCGAGCACGATCGTGTGATCCGCGAGAGCCTCATAGGTCTCGGCGAACTCGCCGGCCATCGCCTGGGTGCGACTGTACAGATGCGGCTGATGCACCGCGATGATGCGCCCGGAACCGACGACGGTGCGCGCCGCGCTGAGCGCCGCGGCGACCTCGGTCGGGTGATGGGCGTAGTCGTCGTAGACGCTCACGCCGCGCACCGTGCCGTGCAGCTCGAAGCGTCGCTCGGTGCCCCGGAATGCGGCGATGCCCTCGAGCGCGGCACGGGGCTCGAACCCGAGCCCGACGAGCACGGCGAACGCGCCGGCGGCGTTGATCGCGTTGTGCCGGCCTGGGACGGCCAGCCGACTCGAGTAGTCCTCGCCCTGCCACGAGACGGTGAACGCGACCGGCCCGTCGGTGACGATGGAGTGCACGCGCACGTCGGCGGCGGCATCCTCACCGAAGGTGAGCACCCGTCGATGGGAGAGTCGGCGTGCCACGCGCAGCGCGCCGGGATCGTCGCTGGAGATCACGACGAGCTCCGAGGCCTTCGCGGCGAACTCGACGAAGGCGGCGTCGAAGGCGTCATGGTCGCCGTAGTGGTCCAGGTGGTCGGCATCGACGTTGGTGATGAGCGCGACGGCCGCGTCGTAGAGCAGGAACGAGCCGTCGGACTCGTCGGCCTCGACGACGAAGAGCTCCCCCGCACCGAATGCCGAGCTCACCCCGAGCGACTGGATCACGCCGCCGTTGACGAAGCTGGGATCGGCGCCGAGCTCCAGCAGCGCCGTGATCAGCATGCCGGTCGAGGTCGTCTTGCCGTGGGCGCCGGCGACCGCGACGAGACGGGCGCGGTTGATGAGCCAGGCCAGCGCCTGCGAGCGGTGGAGCACGGGGATGCTCCGCCGCACCGCCTCGAGATACTCCGGGTTGTCCGGCCACAGCGCGCCCGTGTACACGAGCGCCTCGGCATCGCCGAGATTCGCCGCGTCGTGGCCGATGGACACCGTGGCGCCGAGCGCGCGCAGATCTTCGGTGTTGTGGTTCTCGGAGCGGTCGGAGCCGCTCACGCGGTGCCCCGAGGCCAGGAAGAGGCGCGCGATGCCGCTCATGCCCGAACCGCCGATGCCGACGAAGTGCACCGAGCCGAGCTCGTCGGGCAGGGGCATCGAGAGGTCGGGCTTGATCATCGGGAGTCGATTCTACGCGGCCCGGCTTCGAGCGCCCGGTCGATGAGCGCGACCATGCGATCGGTGCCGTCGAGGGTGCCGACCGTGACGATGCGGGCGGCCATCTCCGCGATCCGCGCACGGTTGCGCAGCAGCGGCACGAGGTCGGACGAGACCCACTCCGGCGTGAACGCGGCATCGGCCACGAGCAGCGCTCCCCCGGCCTGCACCGCCTCTCGCGCGTTGAACCGCTGCTCGCCATTGCCCACGGGATAGGGCACGAACACGCTCGCGATCCCCAGCCCGGAGACCTCGGCGACGGTGGAGGTGCCGGCGCGCCCGAGCGAGAGATCGGCGATGGCGAGGGCGAGATCCATGCGGTCGCAGTACTTGAGCGCGTGATAGCCGGGCAGGCTCGCGTCGATCGTGTCGCGGTATTCGCCGGTCACGTGCAGCACCTGCCAGCCCGCGCCGAGGATCGTGGCGGCGGCCTGCGCGATCGTGTCGTTGATGCGCTTGGCGCCGGACGACCCACCGGTCACGAGCAGAGTCGGCTTCGCCTCGTCGAGGCCGAAGAACGCGACCGCTTCGCGCCGGGCCGCGAACCGGTCCAACTGCTCGATCTCCGGTCGCAGCGGCATACCGACGAACTCGCCGCCGCGGATGCGGGTGCCGTGGAACGCCACCCCGACGAATGGGGTGATCCTCGCGCCCAGGCGGTTGGCGATGCCCGGTTTGGCGTTCGCCTCGTGGATCGCCAGCGGCGTGCCCTCCGCGCGGGCGGCCAGGTAGGCCGGGGCGCTCGCGTAGCCGCCGAAGCCGACCACGACGTCCACGCCGTGCTCGCGGATCATCGCGCGCACCTCGTCGACCGCACCGCGCAGGGCGGCCGGGAAGCGCAGCGCGGCCCGGTTCGGGCGACGCGGGAAGGGCAGTCGCGCGATCGTGAGCAGTTCGTACCCGCGCTCGGGCACGAGACGGGCCTCGAGGCCCTCCCTGGTGCCCAGCACGAGGATGTTCGCCCCGGGGTCGCGCTCGCGCAGCCGATCGGCGACGGCGAGCAGGGGGTTCACATGGCCGGCGGTTCCACCACCGGCCAGCAGGTAGGTGGTCATGCGCGCGAGCGTACCCGCTGCGGCACACGGGCGGGCGCCGGGACGACCAGCTCGTCTCGTCCCTTGCGTGCGAACGACAGCACGATGCCGATGCCGAGCAGCGTGGCGATCAGCGCCGAGCCACCGGAGGAGATCAGCGGCAGCGGCACGCCAAGCACGGGCAGCACCCCCAGCACCACCGCGATGTTGACGAACGCCTGCCCGATCACCCAGACCATGACGCCGCCGACCGTGATGCGCGCGAAGGGGTCTCGCGTCGACCGGATGATGCGCACGAACGCGATGGCGAGCACCACGAACAGCGTCAGCACGACGAGCGCGCCGATCAGCCCGAGCTCTTCGCCGATGATCGCGAAGATGAAGTCGTTGGATGCCTCGGGCAACCAGTTCCACTTGCTGTCCGAGTTGCCCAACCCCCGCCCGAAGAGCCCGCCGGCCGCGAGGGCCCAGAGGCCGTGCTCCACCTGCCAGCAGTAGTTCTGGTAGTCCTCCGGGGTGCAGCCGTTGAGCCAGACCTGGATGCGCGAGGCGCGCGAGTCGCTCGTGAAGGCGAACAGCATCCCGAGCACGGCGAGTCCGACGGCGGCGACACCGATGAAACGCAGCCGCACGCCGGCGAAGTAGAGGCAGCCGAGCACGATCAGGATCATGATCGTCGCGGTGCCGAGGTCACGGCCGATGAGCACGAAGCCCACCGCGGCGCCGGCGACGGGAGCGATCGGCAGCGCGACGTGCTTCCAGTCGTCGAGCAGATCCTGTTTGGTGGAGAGCACCCAGGCGACCCACACGATGAGGGCGATCTTGACGAACTCCGAGGGCTGCGCGGTGAACCCGCCGATCTGCAGCCAGTTCTGATTGCCGCCGTAGCCGTAGCCGAAGCCCGGGATGAACACCAGCAGCTGCAGCGCACCGCCCACGAGCAGGGCCGGCCATGCCCAGCGCTTCCAGAACTGCGGAGGCATGCGCGAGGCGAGCAGCATGAGCGGCAGGCCGATGATCGCATAGAGTCCCTGCCGTGCGAACTGGCCGAAGAAGCCCTCGCCCGCGGTGAACGACTCGATCGACGACGACGAGAGCACCATGACGAGGCCGAAGATCACCAGGAAGACCGTCACGCCGAGCAGCAGGAAGTAGTTGGCGCCCTCCGCCGCGAACAGGCGACGCACGGGCACCACCGCGACGGCAGGACGCGACGGCGGCTCAGTGACCGGTCGGCGGCCCGGCTGGCCCGGCCGCGGGGGGTGTCGCGTCGTGGTCATCGACTGCGCCTCCCGTGTGCTCGATCACGGCCCCGGCGAATCTCTCGCCGCGGTCCGCATAGTCCGTGAACTGGTCCATGGATGCCGCAGCCGGGGCGAGCAGCACGACGTCGCCGGGCTGCGCGACCGCGGCGGCAAGACGCACCGCCTGCGGCATCACAGCTTCATCCTGCGTGGGGACGACGACGAACACCGGCACGTCGGGCGCGTGTCGCCCGAATGTCTCAACCACCGGTTCAGGGTTCGCCCCGATGATCACCGCGGCACGCAGCCGCCCGGCGTGCGCCGTGACGAGCGGCGCGAGGTCCACGCCCTTCAGCAGACCGCCGACGAGCCAGACGACGTGCTCGAACGAGCGCAGGGCGGCATCCGCCGCGTGCGGGTTGGTGGCCTTCGAGTCGTCGACCCACAGCACCCCTTGCGTCGAGGCCACGGGCTCGGTGCGGTGATGGTCGACGCGGAAACTCGCGAGACCGGTGCGCACCGTGCTCGGCGACACGTCCAGCGCGCGAACGAGCGCGCATGCCGCGAGCACGTTGGCGACCATGTGCGGCGTCGCCAGGCCCGCCTCCGCGAGTTCGCCGTGCGTCGTCAGCTCGAGGGCGGAGCTGTGCCGCTCGGCCAGGAATGCCCGATCGACCACGATGCCGTCGACGAGACCGAAGTCGCTGGGGCCGGGGGTGCCGAGATCGAAGCCGATCGCGCGGCATCCCTCCTGCACCTCGGCGTCCTCGACCATGCGGCGGGTGGCCTCATCGGCCTTGTTGTAGACGCAGGCGATGCGGGTGTTGGCGTACACGGTGGCCTTCGCCTCCGCGTAGGCGGCACGGGAGCCATGCCAGTCGAGATGATCGTCGGCGACGTTCAGGCAGACGCTCGCGGCGGGCGCGAGTGCGCCGGGACCGGTGCGCGGCATCCAGTGCAGTTGGAAGCTCGACAGCTCGACGACGAGCACGTCGAGCGGGTCCGGCAGCCGAATGGCGTCAAGCACCGGGATGCCGATGTTGCCGGCGGCCATCGCCCGGCGGCCGTCCTCGAGCAGCAAGTGGGTCGCCAGCTGCACCGTGGTCGTCTTGCCGTTCGTTCCGGTGACCGTGATCCAGTCCGCGGGCGCGCCCGCCTTGTCGCGCAGCCGCCAGGCCAGTTCGATGTCGCCCCACACCGGGATGCCGCGCTCCGTCGCCCAGGCGAGGGTCGGATGATCCGGGCGGTAGCCGGGCGAGACGACCACGAGTTCGGGGTCGAAGGCCTCGACCTCACCGGGCACGGCGTCGTCGGGATGCACCACCACGGTGGCGGCGATCACCGCGAACAGCTCCGCGTAGCGGTCGGAGACCTCCGCGGTCGCGACGACCACCTCGGCGCCGAGCTCCGCGAGCGTGTCGGCCGCGGCGAAACCGGTGACGCCGGCTCCGAGCACCAGCGTGCGCAGGCCACGCCAGTCGGCGTGCCAGCTCGTCAGGACATCGAGATCTCGCACCGCTACTGGTTGACCCATTCGAGATAGAACAGGCCCACGCCGACCGCGACGAAGAGTGCCGAGATGAGCCAGAACCGCACGACGACGGTGATCTCGGCCCAGCCCTTGAGCTCGAAGTGGTGGTGCAGGGGGCTCATCAGGAAAAGACGGCGGCCCTGACCGTATCGCCACTTCGTCACCTTGAACCAGAATCGCTGCACGATCACCGAGCCGGTGACGACGAGGAAGAGGCCGCCGATGATCACGAGCAGCAACTCCGTGCGGCTGAGGATGGCGAGGGCGGCGAGGGCGCCGCCGATGCCGAGAGAGCCGGTGTCGCCCATGAAGATCTGGGCGGGCGAGGTGTTCCACCACAGGAAGCCGATGAGGGCGCCGACGATCGCCGCCGCGATGATCGCGAGGTCGAGCGGGTCGCGCACCTCGTAGCACTTGTAGAGGTTGTCGCCGAGCACGTCCACGCCGTTCGCGCAGGACTGGTTGAACTGCCAGAACCCGATGAAGATGTAGGCCGAGATGGCGAAGATCGCGGCCCCCGAAGCGAGACCGTCGAGGCCGTCGGCGACGTTGACGCCGTTCGAGGCGGACACGATGATCGCCGTGGCCCAGAGCGCGAACAGGATGAACCCCGCCACCGCACCGAACGCGGCGAGGTCGAGCCAGTGGATGTCGCGCACCGCCGAGATCATCGACGAGGCCGGAGTCAGCCCGTGCCGGTCGGGGAAGTTCAGCGCCAGGGCCGCGAAACCGCCGGCGACGATCACCTGACCGGCGATCTTCGACCATCCGCCCAGGCCCAGGCTGCGCTGGTTGCGGGTCTTGAGGAAGTCGTCGATGAAGCCGACGATGCCCAGGCCCACCATGAGGTAGATCACGAGCAGACCGGAGAGCGTGATCGGCTCCTGCGCGACCCAGTGTCCGACGAGATAGCCGATCACGGATCCGAGGATGAAGACGATGCCACCCATGGTCGGCGTGCCGTGCTTCGCGTGGTGCGACTGCGGTCCGTCATCCCGGATGAACTGGCCCCAGTGCAGCCTCGTGAACAGGCGCACGAACAGCGGGGTGAGGAACAGCGTGAACGCGAGCCCGACGGCCCCGGCGATGAGCAGGGCGATCATTCGGACAGTCCCGCCAGGCGGTCGCCGAGCGATCCGAGGCCAACGGAGTTGGAGGCCTTCACTAGCACGACATCCCCGGGGCGCAACTGATCACGAAGCACATCGTATGCCGCGTCGGCATCGGTCACGAGCACCGACTCCCCGTCCCACGACCCCTCGAGGCCCGCGGCGTTGTGGATGTGGCGCGCATCGTGACCGACGATCACGAGCTGGCTGACGTTCAGCCTCACCGCCAGTCGCCCGATGCGATCGTGCTCCTCGTCGGAATAGTCGCCGAGTTCCGCCATCGCCCCGAGCACCGCGAACGAGCGTCCATCGCCGCGCACCTGGGCGAGGGTCTTGAGCGCCGCGGCCATCGAATCCGGGCTCGCGTTGTACGCGTCGTTGATCACCGTGTAGCCCTCGGGCGCGATCAGCACCTCCATGCGTCGGCGTTCGGCCCGCACCATGGACTCCAGCGCCGCCACCGACCGGCCGACCGGAACCCCGAGGGCGCGAGCCGCGGTGATCGCCGCGAGGGCGTTCGACACGTGATGCTCCCCCAGGATCCGCAGGGTCACCGGGGTGCGCTCGCCATCGGCGACGACGACGAACGAGGTGCCGGATGCCGTGACCTCCACCTCGTCGGCCCGCACCTGTGCCGACGCCGACAGCCCGAACCACAGCACGCTCGCGACCGTCAGCGCGGCCATCGCCGCCACCCGGGAGTCGTCGGCGTTCAGCACCGCGACCGCGCTCTCCGGCAGTTCGGTCACGATCTCCGCCTTCGCGCGCTCGATCGTCTCGATGTCGCCGAACTTGCCGATGTGGGCCAGCCCGACCTTGAGCACGACCGCGACGTCGGGCACCACGATCGAGACGAGACGGGCGATGTCGCCGACGGCATCCGCGCCCATCTCGACCACGAGATAGCGGGTGCGCTCGTCGATGCCGAGCATCGTGAACGGCGCGCCGACGTCATTGTTGAACGACCCCGGCGGCGCGACCGTGGGGCCTTCGGCTGCGAGGATCGCGGCGAGCATGTTCTTCGTCGAGGTCTTGCCGTTGGACCCGGTGATACCCACGACACGCAACTCGCCGAGCGACCTCACGCGGGCGACAACCTCGCGGGCGAGATCGGCGAGCGCTCGCACGCCGTTCGCCACGATCACCTGCGGCACATCGACGTCGAGCTCGCGCTCGGCGACCACGAGCGCGGCGCCGTTCGCGACGGCAGCCTCGGCGAAGAGGTGGCCGTCGGTGACCTCTCCCGGCAGTGCGAAGAAGATCGAGCCGGACTCGATGCGGCGCGAGTCGGTGTGCACCGACCCGGAGACGGTGAGTGCGGCATCCGTCGGTCGCACGATCGTGCCCGACACGGCCGCCGCGATCTCCCCGATGCTGAGCTCGATCACGCTGCTTGGCTCGTTTCTTGGCTCGGGGACCGCGCCCCGCACGAGGTCACCAGGTCAGCGGCAACTGGTTCGCGGGGGTGGTCGAGGGCGGGACCCGGTAGGTCGTCAGCACGTGGGCCATGACGTCGCGGAAGGTCGGTGCGATCTTACCGGAGATGTCCATGCGGGGCAGGCCCGCGCTGACCAGCACGACGTACTGCGGATCGTCCGCGGGAGCGAGGCCCACGTAGGAGATCACCGACTGATTGCCGTAGACGCCGTTCTCGGCGACCTCCGCCGTGCCACTCTTGGCGGCCACGCGGTAGCCCGGGATGGTGAGATCGTCGGCCGAGTAGCTGTGCTGCGCGACCATCTCCATCATGTTCACGGTCTGCTCGGCCGCCGATGCCGAGACGACCTGCCGACTCTCGCCGCCGGGCACATCGGTCATGGTGCCGTCGGGGCGCTCGCACCCGGTGGTGAGCTTGACGGGCACCCGAAGCCCGTCGTTGCCGAGCGTCTGGAACACGCTCGCCATCTGGATCGCGGTCGCGGTCATGCCCTGGCCGAACTGCACCGTGTAGTTCGTGCGCACGTCCCACTCGTCGGCGGGGTGCACGGTGCCCGCCGCCTCACCGAGGAAGCCGGCCTCGGTGTAGTCGCCGAGCCCGAAGTCGATCATGTAGTCGTGCCGGCTCTGCGCGTCCAGCAGGTCGGAGAACTGCGAGACGGCGGTGTTGGACGACTCGACGATGGCGCCCGCGAGGGTGAGGCGCTCGTCCGGGTGCGGCACGGCATCCTTGATGTTGCCGCCGTCGGAGAGGTACAGACGATACGGCGCGACCACCTGGGATGCCACGGTCGCGGCCCCGGAGTCCAGCAGCGACGCCGCCGTGAGCGGCTTCATGATCGAGCCCGGCTCGTAGGGCAGCGTGAACGCTCGCGAGCCGAGGATGAGCTCGCCGTCCGCGTTACGGGGAGCGTTGTCGACATCGTTGGGATCCAGGCTCGGGTAGTCGGCGACGGCCATGAGCGCGCCGTCGGAGACTCGCATGACGACGCCGATCGTCCAGAGCGCGCCGAGGTCGTTGAAGGTCTGCACCATGCGCTGCTGCACGTAGTACTGCAGGTCTCGGTCGATCGTAAGATGCAGCGTTCCGCCGTCCTTGGGCTCCTCGACCGTGACGACACTGCCGGGCAGTTGCACGCCGTCTTCGCCGCGCTCGAACGTCGCCTCGCCATCGCTCGAGGCGAGGCACTCGTTCTCGCTGTACTCGAGCCCGCCGCTGCCCTCGCCGGTCGCACCGTTCGTGCCCAGGTAGCCGACCAGGTTGCCCGCGATCGCGCCGTTCGGGTAGGTGCGGGCGGGCCGCAACTCGAAGTAGACCCACGGGATGTCGAGGTCGCGCACCGCGTGGAACACGTCGAGCGTGACGCCCTTCGCCAGGTACGCGAAGTCGGACTCCGGATCGGCGGTGAGCGCCGCCATCAGCTCGTCCGGCTTCTGTCCGGTGATCGCGGCGATGTCGGCGAGCGATTGGGCCACGGAGCCGTTCAGCTCCGTGCGCCCGAGCGCGCTGCGCGGCGAGGCCGTGATGTCATAGCGCTCCACCGATTGCGCCAGCACCTCGCCGTTGGCGTCCACGATGTTGCCGCGGACTCCGTACAGCGTGAGCGACTGGGCGCGCTTGTCGAGCGACTCCGCGTTCAACTCGTCGGCCTGCACCAGCTGGATGTCGATGAGGCGCACCGCGAACACCGCGACGATCGCGAAGACCGCCATCACCGCGAGGGAGATGCGTGCTCGGCTGCGTCGTGTTCTCATGAGGGCCTCAGTGCGTCACGGGTGTCGGGATCTCGTCGACGGTGGTCGACGGGGCCGTCGGCGGGGGCACAACCACGGTGCCCGCTGCGCCCTGCGGCGCTTCGGGGTTCACCAGCGCGACACCGCTGAGCATCGCGTTGGGCACGAGATTGCACGTGCCGCCGCACGGCACGGCGCTGCCTGGCACCTCGAAGATGGCACCCGTCGACAGGTCGAGCGAGTAGGGGCGCCCCGGGTTCGGCACCATGCCCAGGTGCGCGGCCTGCGCCGCGAGGTTCTGGGTGGAGGCGAGCACGGCGAGCTGCTCCTGCAGCGACTGCTCGCTGCGCAGCAACTCCTTCTGCTGCGTCTGCAGCGACTGGATCTGGTACGCCCCGTCGGAGACGACGATGCTCAGCAGCAGTTGCGCCGCGAAGATCAGGAACAGGCTCGCGACCGTGACGACCGCGTAGGCGACCTTCGGTCGTGCCCTGCGCTGCGCTCGGGTCGTGACGACCTGCAGCGGCGGACGCTCCGCCGGGCGGGTGGTGGGGCGCGTGGCCGGACGCGCGTAGGCGAGGTTGCTCATGCCGCACGCACCCGTTCCACGGCGCGCAACCGCACCGGCGTCGCCCGCGGGTTGCTGGCGCGCTCCTCGTCACCGGCGAGCTCCGCACCGCGCACGAGCAGCTTCAGCTCCGGTCGGTGCTCGGGCAGCTCGACCGGCAGGCCGGCCGGCGCGGTGGAGGTCGAACGCGCCTGGAGGGCGCGCTTGACGATGCGATCCTCGAGCGACTGGTACGAGAGCACGACCATGCGACCGCCGAGCGCGAGGGCGTCGATGGCGGCGGGGATGGCACGCTCGAGCACCGCGAGTTCCTGGTTGACCTCGATGCGCAGCGCCTGGAACACGCGCTTGGCCGGATGACCGGCCCGCTGGGCGGCGGCCGGCGTGGCGGCGATGATCAGCTCCACGAGTTGGGCCGAGGTCTCCAGCGGCCGCTCCGTCCGCTGCTGCACGATGCGGCTCGCGTATCGGGGCGCGAGCTTCTCGTCGCCGTAGTCGTAGAAGATGCGCCGCAGCTCGGACTCGGAGTAGGTGGCGAGGATGAGGGCCGCGGTGCGCTCGTTCGTGGCATCCATGCGCATGTCGAGCGGGGCATCCTGCGAGTAGGAGAATCCGCGCTCGGTGCGATCGAGCTGCAGCGACGAGACGCCGAGATCGAAGAGGATGCCCTCGACCGCCGTGATGCCGAGGTCGCGCAGCACGCCCGGCAGCTCGTCGTACACGGCATGCACGAGGTGGATGCGGTCGGCGAACGGCGCGAGGCGCTCCCCCGCGATGGCCAGGGCGTCGGTGTCCCGGTCGATGCCCACGAGCGTCAGGCGCGGGAAGCGCTGCAGGAACGCCTCGGCGTGCCCGCCCATGCCCAGGGTCGCGTCGACGAGCACCGCGCCGTCGCGCTCGAGGGCGGGCGCGAGCAGCTCGACGGTGCGCTCGAGCAGCACGGGAGTGTGGATGTCGTTGGTCGCCATGATCGTGTGGGTCCGGTCCCCGGATGCTGATCCCCATCCGTTGCGACCTGGCTCCGGGGAAGTGGAGTCAGGGCGTACGGCTGAGGGTCGGCATCAGGGGGCCTAGAACAGGCCCGGGAACACCTCCTCCGACGTGTTGACGAACTCGGATTCGGTGGATTCGTAGTACGCGTCCCAGGTGGCGGTGTCCCAGATCTCGGCGCGACCGCCCGCACCGATCACGGTGAGGTCGCGTTCGAGCCCCGCGTACTCGCGCAGCGAGACCGGCAAGGTGATGCGGTTCTGCTTGTCCGGGATCTCCTGGCTGGCCCCCGAGAGGAACAGCCGCTGGAAGTCGCGGCTCTGCTTGCTCGAGACCGGAGCCTGCCGCATCTTCTCGACGACCGACTCGAACTCGCGCTGACTGAACACGTAGAGGCAGCGATCCTGACCGCGGGTGACGACCATGCCGCCGGAGAGCTCATCCCGGAATTTGGCCGGCAGGATGACGCGCCCCTTTTCGTCGAGCTTCGGGGCGTAGGTGCCAAGGAACACAGCACACACTCCCCTCGTTCTCCGGCCAGGATTCAGGTTTGCCCCACTTTACTCCACTTTCAACCACGAAACCTATGATTTCGTGCGAATTGTGCCCCGGTTCGCCTCAACATCCCAGTAAGTACGCGGAGAAACCTAGTGGAGGAAAGTGGATGACCATCCCACTCCAAGACCCCTCCCACGCCGCCTCCGCCTCCCGGCAGCGCCCGACTGTGCAGTTTCTGCGGGTCCGCGCGCGCTGCACCGGCAGAAACCGCACACTCGCGGCGCCGGAGCGGAGGCGGAGTCGGAGCGGAGGCGGAGGCGGAGGCGGAGGCAGCGGGATGCGGGGCGGGCGCACGAAAAAGGGGGCCGATCCGAAGATCGACCCCCTTTCGGGAAGACGTGGTGCTAGTCGCGGCCCTCCTGGCGGCGGTCCCAGCGGTCGTTCAGCGTGTCCATGAAGCGGCTGCCGCCTCCGGAACGGGTCGTGGTGCGCGAGGAGGCAGCGGGCTCGCCGGCTTCCCGACGAGGCGGGGCCACCGCGAGCAGCACGCCGACGAACATCACGGCGAAGCCGAGCACGCCGACGAGCGGCTGCTGGATGATGACCCCGGTGACCAGCAGGCCGATGCCCAGCACGGCAACGAGCACGCCCACGACGACGATCGTGTAGTTCGGGCGGCCTCTGCGAGGGCTGACGGTCGCGACGAAGTCGGCGTCGTTCTGATAGAGGCTGCGCTCCATTTCTTCCAGGAGGCGCTGCTCCTGCTCGGAAAGTGGCATCCTGTTCCCCTCAAGGCTCGGGCTGGTGCGTACTCGCTCATAGTACGCCTCGCTCACCTGGCTAGGCTAGGCAAGTGGCTGAGAGTACCCGGTTAGTCGATCTCGTACAACAGTCCGTCGATTCGTTCCTCGCGGCGCGTGCCGCCGAGTTCGGTGAGATCGCTCCCGAACTCCTGCAGTTCACGGATGCCGCCGCTGCGTTCCTCGCCGGAGGCAAGCGTTTCCGGGCGCTGTTCTGCTACTGGGGCTGGCAGTCCGTGCGTGCCGCCGGCGACGGCTTCGACCCCCTGCCGGACGAGGACGTCTCGGCCGACCTCCCGGGCATCGTGGATGCCGCGGCGGCACTCGAGCTGTTCCACGCAGCCGCGCTCGTGCACGACGACATCATGGACCGCTCGGACACCCGGCGCGGCGCCCTCTCCACGCACCGCCAGTTCGAGGAGCACCATCGCCGCGCCGGCTGGGCCGGGAGCGCGTCGCAGTTCGGCGAATCCGCGGCACTGCTGCTGGGCGATCTGCTGCTGGGCTGGAGCGACGAGCTCTTCGACCGCGGCACGGCCTCCCTCGGCAGCGGGGATGCCGCACGCGCCGGCCGCGCGGAGTTCGCTCGCATGCGCACCGAGGTCATGGCCGGGCAGTATCTCGACATCCTCGAGGAGCACGCCTGGGTGACCCAGCCGGAATCGGAGGCGATCCCGCGGGCACAGCGGGTGATCGTCTACAAATCCGCGAAGTACAGCATCGAAGCGCCGCTGGCGATCGGCGGGGCACTCGGCGGGGCGAGTCTGGCCCAGCTCGCGGCGCTGCGCGCGTTCGGGCTTCCCCTCGGCATCGCCTACCAGCTGCGCGACGACCTGCTCGGCGTGTTCGGGGATCCCTCGGTCACCGGAAAGCCGGCCGGAGACGATCTGCGCGAGGGCAAGCGCACCGTGCTGATCGCGCTGGCCAGACAGGCCCTGCCGACGGCAGCCCGCAACCTGATCGATGAGCTGCTGGGCGATCCCGAGCTCGACGCGCAGCAGGTGGAGATGATCCGCACCGCCCTGCGCGACTGCGGTGCGGTGGCCCAGGTCGAGCGGGTCATCGAGGCGAACGTGCGTCAGGCCCGCGAAGCGCTCGCCGGGGCGCCGTTGACGGCCTCCGCCAGGGCGCACCTCGCCGAACTCGCCGAGACGGTCACGCGTCGGGTGGCCTGACCGCTCTCAGCACCTGACCGCCCTCAGAATCCGAGGGCCTGCGCGACCCGACGCACCTCGGCCTTGCGTCCGGCGCGCAGGGCGTCGATCGGCGAGACCCCGAGGCTCTCCTCCGGGCTCAGCAGCCAGTGCATCGCCTCGTCGTCGTTGTAGCCGGCGTCGCCGAGCACCATCAGGGTGCCTTTGAGCTCGTGGACGACCTCCCCGTTCGCGATGAACTGCTCGGGAACCTTCCAGATGCCGTCGACCCTGGTCGCGAGCAGTGCGCGGTCCTCGATGAGACGGCGCACCTGGCTCACCTTGAGGCCGAGCAGTTCGGTCAGGTCGGGAATCGTCAGCCAGGTGACGGCTGGAAGTTCTGTCACCCCTCAAGACTTTCATGTCCGAGCGCTCTCGCACCGCAAGAGCGCGGAGGTGCGAATGTTTCGAACAAGTAAATTCAAATCACACCAATAACATTGGTTGACTCCTTAATGGTTCTGTGACACGTTGGTAGTTCGGTGCCGTCAACTCGAAGGCACCTACCTCTCGGGCCGGGGAGCTGGAGACATGAACGAGGATCGAAGCCAGGGGGATTCGGCACGGACGGTGTTCGCCGGACTCGTGCCCAACATCCCCGCCGAGGACGGTCAGCATCAGCGCAGCCGCGAGCACGCACGCATCGCGCGCGGTGTGCGACACACCGTGCCGATCCTGCTCGTGGGGTCGATGGCCGCGACGATGCTCAACGTCGGCGGTGCCGTCGAGTCCGCCGAGGCGAAGCGTCCGCCGAAGCCGAAGGCCGCGGCATCCGGCCTCGGCGCCACGGTCAAGCAGGCCATCGCGGCTGCGAACGCGACCGTCGCCAGCACCGCCAGCGCGATCGCCAAGACCATGACCGTCACCGCCCCGCCCACCACCTACCGCGTGGTCGCGGGCGACACCGTCAGCGACATCGCGGGCCGGTTCGGGCTGTCCACGGCCTCCGTGCTCGCGCTCAACGGCCTGGGCTGGTCGTCGCTGATCTTCCCCGGCCAGGAACTGAAGCTCTCCGCCTCCGGGCCCGTCACGCCGGTCGCGGCCGTTGCGGACACCGCCTCGAACGGCCGCTACACGATCGTCGCGGGCGACACGATCTCGGGCATCGCCGCCCGGTTCGGTGTCTCCACCCTCTCGGTGCTCACCGCGAACGGACTGGGGTGGAGCAGCATCATCTATCCCGGGCAGACCATCGCGATCCCGGGCGTCGTGCATCCCGACGACATCGCCCAGCAGGCGACGGCGCCCGAGGGCGACGCCCCGGAGCAGACCGCGGATGACACGCCCGCCGTCGATGCGGCGCCGGTCGTCACCGAACCCGTCGTCGAGGTCGCACCCCCGGTCGAAGCCCCGCCCGCTCCCGCGCCGCCCGCGCCCGCCGCACCGGCCGACGGCAGCTACACCATCGTCGCCGGAGACACCGTCTCCGGCATCGCCGCCGCATTCGGCATCACCACGCAGGCGCTGCTCGACGCGAACGGTCTGGACTGGTCCAGCGTCATCCACCCGGGCGGCACCCTCGTGATCCCGGGTGCGACGACTCCCGTGCTCAACGCCGTCCCCACCTCGAGCGGCGGATCCATCACGTACCTGAACGATGAGATGCGCGCGAATGCGGCGATCATCGTGCAGGTGGGGCGCGAGCAGGGCGTGCCCGACTACGGCATCATCATCGCACTCGCGACGGCGATGCAGGAGTCGAGCCTGCGCAACCTCACCTGGGGCGACCGCGACTCCGTCGGGCTGTTCCAGCAGCGACCGAGCTCCGGTTGGGGCACGGTGGAAGAGCTCACGAACCCGCGCCACGCGGCCTACACGTTCTACCAGGGACGCGCCGGCTACACGCGCGGCCTGCTGGACATCGCCGGCTGGGAGACCATGCCGCTCACCGTTGCGGCCCAGCGCGTGCAGATCTCCGCCTACCCGGACGCGTACGCGAAATGGGAGGCCTCGGCGCGCGCCTGGTTCGCCGAACTCGGGTGAAGCCCGCGACCCACCGAACCGCCGGTGTGCCGTGTCCCGGGGCATCCACACATGCGGCGAACTTTAGACTCGACGCGTGAGTGTCAACAGCACCGATCCGATGATCGGCCGTCTCCTGGACGGTCGATACCAGATCCGCTCACGCATCGCCCGCGGCGGCATGGCCACCGTGTACCTCGCCACCGACCTCAGGCTCGAGCGCCGCGTGGCCATCAAGGTCATGCACGGGCACCTCGCCGACGACTCGAAGTTCAAGGAGCGCTTCATCCAGGAGGCGCGCTCGGCGGCGCGGCTCGCGCACCCCAACGTCGTCAACGTCTTCGACCAGGGCCAGGACAGCGACATGGCCTACCTGGTGATGGAATACCTACCCGGCATCACGCTGCGCGACCTGCTGCAAGAGCACAGGCTGCTGAACACCGAGCAGACCCTCGACATCATGGAAGCCGTGCTCTCCGGACTGGCCGCCGCGCACAAGGCGGGCATCGTGCACCGCGACCTCAAGCCCGAGAACGTGCTGCTGGCCGACGACGGTCGCATCAAGATCAGCGACTTCGGGCTTGCGCGCGCGGCATCCGCGCAGACGGCGACCGGCGCGCTGCTGGGCACGATCGCGTATCTCTCCCCCGAACTCGTCACCCGGGGCATCGCGGATGCGCGCAGCGACATCTACGCCGTCGGCATCATGATGTACGAGATGCTCACGGGCGAGCAGCCCTTCAAGGGCGAGCAGCCGATGCAGATCGCCTACCAGCACGCGAATGAGACGGTGCCGCGTCCGAGTGCGCGCAACGCCAAGGTGCCACCGGAGCTCGACGAGCTCGTGCTGTGGGCCACGGCGCGCGATCCGGAGGACCGGCCGAAGGATGCTCGCGCGCTGCTCGACCGTCTGTACGAGACCCATAGCCTGCTGATGACCGCGAACCCGACCACGGGCATGCAGCGCACCATGGTGATGCCGAGCGCCGGCAGCAGCGCGGCACCGGCCGTGCACGGACCCACGGCCGAGACGCAGGTGCTCGGATCGCGCGTGGGCCCCTCCGCGGTCGCGGTCGCGGATCGCACGGCCGCCGCTCCCGGTCGCCGTCGTCGGCGCCTGTGGTGGCTCATCGCCGCGGCGGCCCTGGTCGTTGCGATCGCCGCGACCGCGGGCTGGTACTTCGGCGCCGGGCCGGGGTCGCAGACGCAGATCCCCGCCTCCATCGAGAACCTGTCGGTGGATGAGGCCCGCGTCGCCCTCGAGGAGCTCGGTCTCACGGTCTCCGAGACGGTCGGCGAGATCGACTCCCCCACCGTGCCAGTCGGCTTCGTCGCGCAGACCGATCCGGCCCTCGGCAGCTACGTGCCGAGGGGGTCAGAAGTGCAGCTGCTGGCCTCGACGGGACCGAAACCGATCACCGTCCCGGCGTTCGCGGGCATGACCGAGGATGACGCGAAAGCCGCGATCGAGGCGGCACCCTTCACCTTCGACCGCAGCATCCAGCAGTTCGACGCGAGCGTCGCGGCCGGCATCGTGATCGATGCGCTCGCCGCCGACGGCACGAGCCTCACGGGCGTCGCGACCTACGGCGAACTGCAGAAGGTGACGCTCGTGGTGTCCGTTGGTCCCCTGCCGGACCTCGCCGGGCGCAGCGTCGACGAGGCGACCAACGCGCTGAAAGCGGTCGGGCTCGAGCTTGGGGCCGTGCGCGAGGAGGAGCACAGCGACACGATCCCGCAGGGCGCCGTGATCCGCGCGCAGCTCGGGGACGGCAGCCAGCCGGTGCGTGTCGGCGACACCGTGGACCTCATCACCTCCATGGGTGTGGAGCAGGTGACGATCCCGGACGTCGTGGGCCAGACCTGGGCGGAGGCGAAGCAGCAGCTGATCGACGCTGGCTTCGATCTGGACTACAACATCTTCGCGGACGTGCAGCCGACCCTCGTGATCGTGTCGGGCCTCGAACCCGGCGGCGGCGAGCTCGCCCCCAAAGGCAGCACGGTTCGCGTGAGCTTCAGTTTCTGAAACGCGGGCCCGACTGCCGAGCGGTCATCCGGTTCTGCTGAACTCCATCACCCAGTTTCGCTCCCAGGTCTGGCCGTCGTCGGCGGAGAACTCCTGCTCCCATCGCGCCGAAGTCGGGGTGATCTCGGACCAGATGAAATGCGCCCTGACCGGCGTACCCAGGTGGGTGTCATCGCCGTAGAAGTCACCGCGCCCGTTCGCGAACCTCCCGACCACGGGTGGGAAGAGTCGGCCCGTGGTGCTGTCGGCCCAGTAGATCGACCACTCCCCGGTCTGCTGGTCCTGCAGGCGGATGGTGGCACCGGCGAAGCCCTCACTGGGGCAATCCATCTCGTCGACGTTGCCGATCCCACCGAGGAGCGGACGCACCCACATCGTGGCTTCGAACCGGTACCAGTCGGCGCTGCCAGCGAACAGTTGGCGCAGCCGCGTATTGGTGACAACCCACTCGCCGTGCAGAAAGTCGAAATCGCTCATGCGGACAGCATGGCGTGCGGCACCGACCTCAGAACGCGACGAGCTCCTCGGCAACCAGGAACGCGAGCTCGAGCGACTGCATGTGATTGAGCCGCGGGTCGCACAGCGACTCGTAGCGCGTCGCGAGGGTGGCCTCGTCGATCTGCTCCGAACCGCCCAGACACTCCGTGACGTCGTCGCCGGTGAGCTCGATGTGGATGCCGCCCGGGTACGTGCCCGCAGCGCGATGCGACTCGAAGAAGCCCTTGACCTCGTCGACCACATCGTCGAAGCGGCGCGTCTTGTAGCCGGTCGGCGTGGTGAGCCCGTTGCCGTGCATGGGGTCGGCGACCCACAACGGCATCGCCTCCATGCCCTTGATCGCCTCGAGCAGCGGCGGCAGCGCGTCGCGCACCTTGCCGGCACCCATGCGAGTGATGAAGGTCAGGCGGCCGGGCTCCCGCTCGGGGTCGAGCTTGTCGATCAGGCGCTCCATGTCGTCGGCCGACGTGGTCGGACCGAGCTTGACGCCGATCGGATTGCGCACTCGCGAGAAGTAGTCGACGTGCGCGCCGTCGAGGTCGCGGGTGCGCTCACCGATCCACAGGAAGTGGGCGCTGGTGTTGTACGGCGTGCCGGTACGGGAGTCGATGCGCGTCATCGGCCGCTCGTAATCCATGAGCAGACCCTCGTGGCTCGAGTAGAACTCGACCCGCTTGAGCTCGTCGAAGTCGGCCCCTGCCGCCTCCATGAACTTGATGGCGCGGTCGATCTCGTTCGCGACCTTCTCGTAGCGGTGGTTCGCGGGGTTCTGCGCGAAGCCCTTGTTCCAGGAGTGCACCATGCGCAGATCCGCGAACCCGCCCTGGGTGAAGGCGCGCACGAGATTGAGGGTCGAGGCGGCCGTGTGGTAGCCCTCGACCAGACGGTCCGGATCGGCGCGCCGCGACTCGGGGGTGAAGTCGTAGCCGTTGACGATGTCGCCACGGTAGGCCGGCAGCGTGACATCCCCACGGGTCTCGGTGTCGCTCGATCGCGGCTTCGCGAACTGACCGGCCATGCGGCCCATCTTCACGATCGGCTTGGATGCGCCGTAGGTGAGCACGACCGCCATCTGCAGGATCGTCTTGACCCGGTTGCGGATGTTCTCGGCCGTCGCACCGGCGAAGGTCTCGGCGCAGTCGCCGCCCTGCAGCAGGAAGGCGTCACCGCGCGCGGCGCGCGCCAGCCGCTCGCGCAGGATATCCACCTCGCCGGCGAAGACCAGCGGGGGCAGGGTCGCGATCTTCGCGGATGCCGCGCCCACCGCATCCGCGTCAGGCCACTCCGGCTGCTGCTTGATCGGCAGAGTCCGCCAATAGTCGAGGCCGGCGATCACTTCCGGATCGGCGAGCACGACGGGTTCGGACGGGTCTACCACGAGCGGTTCCTTACAGACGGACGGATGCACAACAGCTTCCCAGCCTACCGTCCGGCAGAGGGTGCACTCAGCGGGCGGCGGTCAGGCGCTCCTTGACCGAACTGGCGTACACGTCCGAGTATTCCTGCCCGCTGATGCGGCTGATCTCGTACATGATCTCGTCGGTGATGGAGCGCAGGATGAAGCGGTCGCCCTCCATGCCCTCGAAGCGCGAGAAGTCGAGCGGCTCGCCCACGATGATGCCCACACGGTGCACCTTCGGCATCTTCGTGCCGGTGGCCATCACCTTCTCGGTGTCGATCATCGCGACCGGTACCACCGGCACGTGACCCTCGAGCACCATTCGCGCGACGCCGGTGCGGCCGCGGTAGAGCTTGCCGTCCGGGCTGCGCGTGCCCTCCGGGTAGATGCCGAGCACCTGGCCACCGGCCAGCACTCGGAGGCCGGTGTTCAGTGATGCCTCGGAGGCCTTGCCGCCCGAGCGATCGATCGGCAGCATCCCCGTGCTCTTGAAGAACAGGCGCACGAGCGCGCCCTTGACGCCCCGGCCGGTGAAGTAGTCGCTCTTGGCGAGGAACACGATCGGACGATCGATCATCAGCGGGAGGAACACCGAGTCGACGAACGACAGGTGGTTGCTCGCGAGGATCACCCCACCGGTGCGCGGGATGTTCTCGACACCCGAGATCCACGGGCGGAACACCGTCTTGACGATGGGCCCGACGATGAGGTTCTTGAAGAACCAGTAGATCACTGCCAACCTCCCGGCGAGGAAACCACCACTCTACCGCGACGCCGCGTGCACGCGGGCGAGATCTGCGGCGCCGACGACCCCGGCATCGTTCGCGAAACGCGCCACCACGAACTCCGGCTCGGGGTGGTACCCGCGCGCCGGCACGTGCTGGCGGTAGGCCTCGCGCACCGGATCGAGCAGCAGGTCGCCGGCGATCGCCACTCCCCCGCCGAAGACGAACAGCTGCGGATCGAGCACGGCGCCGAGGCTCGCGCACGCCTGACCGAGCCATTGTCCGAGCTGCTCGAGCGCATGCCTGGCTCCGGGATCACCGTCGGCGATGAGTCCGCCGACGATCGTGCCGTCGAGAGTGCCGTGCTGCTCGCGAGCCGCAGCCAGCGCGAGCCCGATGCCGCCGACGTCGGCGATCTCGTTGGCCATGCGCAGCAGCGCGCGCCCCGAACCGTATTGCTCGACGCAACCATGCTCCCCGCAACCGCAGGGCAGGCCGTCGGGCACGAGCCGCAGATGCCCGAGCTCACCACCCGCACCGAACCCGCCGCGGAACAGGCGGCCCTCGCTGACGATGGCGCCACCGACCCCGGTGCCGATGGTCAGCATCGTCATGTCGCGCACGCCCTGCCCGGCACCGAACCGGTACTCGGCCCAGCCCGCGGCGTTCGCGTCGTTGTCGATCGTGATGTCGAGGTCGAGGCGCTCGCGCAGACGCTCGCGCAGCGGCTCGTTGCGCCAGTCGATGTTGGGGGCGTAGTAGACCGTCGACTGCTCAGCGTCGATGAACCCCGGTGCGGCCACCCCGGCCGCGGAGATCTCGCGGTCCACCGAGAGCCGCTCGATCATCCCGACCACCGCATCGATGATCGCCCGGGAATCGCCCGCATCGGTCGCGACCCGCTCCTCGGCGAGGATCACGCCCGAATCGTCGACCACGCCTCCCGCGATCTTCGTTCCGCCGATGTCGATTCCGATGGCATGCACGAGCATCGAGCCTACCGATCGCGCGGATCGGTGCAGAACCGACCATTCGCCAGCCTCGCGGCTAGACTGGATCGACGATGACCCGCACGGTACCGAAGGAGTTGCCGATGAAGCAGTTCGATGTTCCAGCGATGGCCAAGGCCGACCCGGACGCCAACACCACCGACCTTCTGATAGACCGGGTGGCGGCGACGCCGAACGGTGCGCTGTTCGCGCTGCCCACCGCCGACGGGGGTTGGCAGGATGTCACGGCCGCCGAATTCCTCGGTCAGGTGAAGGCGCTCGCCAAGGGCCTCGTCGCCGCCGGCATCCAGCCCGGCGACAAGATCGGGTTGATGTCCAAGACCAACTACGAGTGGACGCTCATCGACTTCGCCACCTGGTTCGCCGGTGCCGTGCTCGTGCCGATCTACGAGACCTCGGCCCCGAGCCAGATCCTCTGGAACCTCGCCGACTCGGGCGCCGTCGGCATCATCACCGAGACCGCGGAGCACTTCGCGCGATTCGACGAGATCCGCGCGGACGTGCCCGGCGTCATCCACAGCTGGAAGATCGACCTCGGTGACCTGGACAAGCTCGCCGCCGCCGGAACCGAGGTGCCCGACGAGGAGATCGAGCGGCGCCGCACGCTCGCCAAGGGCAGCGACATGGCCACCCTCATCTACACCTCGGGCACGACCGGTCGCCCCAAGGGTTGCATCATCACCCACTCGAACTTCGTGGAGCTTTCGCGCAATGCGCAGTTGCGCATCCCCGAGGTCGTCAACCCCGAGTCGAGCACGCTGCTGTTCATCACGCTCGCCCACATCTTCGCGCGCTTCATCTCGGTGCTCGCGGTGCACGGCGGAGTGAAGGTCGGCCACCAGGCGGACACCAAGCTGCTCGTGCCCTCGATGGGATCGTTCAAGCCGACGTTCCTGCTCGCCGTGCCACGCGTGTTCGAGAAGGTCTACAACGCCTCCGAGCAGAAGGCCGAGGCCGGCGGCAAGGGCAAGATCTTCCGCAAGGCCGCGGATGTCGCGATCGCCCACTCGAAGGCGCTCGACGCCGGTCACGTGCCGCTCGGGCTCAAGCTGCAGTTCGCGCTCTTCGACCGCCTCGTGCTCAGCAAGGTCAAGGCCGCACTCGGCGGCCGCGCCCAGTATGCGGTCTCCGGCTCCGCCCCGCTCGGCCTGCGACTCGGTCACTTCTACCGCAGCCTCGGGCTGACCATCCTCGAGGGCTACGGACTCACCGAGACCACCGCGCCGGTGTCGGTCAACGTGCCCTCGAACTTCAAGATCGGCAAGGTCGGCCCGCCGCTGCCCGGCAACTCCGTGCGTCTGGCCGAAGACGGCGAGATCCAGGTCAAGGGCGTGTGCGTGTTCGCGGGCTACTGGAACAACGAGCAGGCGACGAAGGACACCTTCGACGGCGAGTGGTTCAAGACCGGCGACATCGGCACGATCGACGAGGACGGGTATCTCGAGATCACCGGTCGCAAGAAGGAGATCATCGTCACCGCCGGCGGCAAGAACGTGGCCCCCGCGGCGCTCGAAGACCCCATCCGCGCGAACCCGATCATCGGCCAGGTGGTCGTCGTCGGCGACCAGAAGCCGTTCATCTCGGCCCTGATCACCCTCGACGACGAGATGCTCCCGGTCTGGCTCAACAACAACGGGCTCGACGCGAGCATGCCGCTGACGGAGGCGGCGGTGCATCCTCAGGTCATCGCCGAGGTGCAGCGGGCGGTGGATGCCGCGAACTCGACGGTCTCGCGCGCCGAATCGATCCGCAAGTTCCAGATCATCGACAGCGTGCTGAGCGAGGCGAGCGGACACCTCACGCCGAAGCTGAGCATCAAGCGCGACGTCATCCTGAAGGACTTCGCGGATGTCGTGGAGGGGATGTACTCGGGCAGCCCGCAGACGCAGGGCGTCTCCGTCACCGGCTGACGACCCCGGTCGAAGCTAGTACCAGGGGGCCATGCGGATCGACCGCATGGCCTCCTTCTTCGTCTCCGGGTCGAGTCCCTCGATGTACAGGTGCCCATCGAGATGGTCCACCTCGTGCTGGAGCATCTGCGCGAAGACTCCTTCGCCGGCGAGTTCGACGGGCTCTCCCGCGAGATCGACGCCGGTGACCCGGGCGAACGGGTACCGCATCCGGGGGAAGTAGAAGCCCGGCACCGAGAGGCACCCCTCGTCGATGAGCTTCGGATCACCGGAGACCTCGACGAGCACCGGGTTGATCACGTAGCCGATCACGCCGTCGACGTTGTAGCTGAACGCACGCGACCCGACACCGATCTGGTTCGCCGCGAGCCCGGCGCGACCGGGCAGGGCCACCGTCTCGAGCAGATCCTCGACGAGCGCCTCGGCCCGCGGATCGCCCGGACGCACCGCATCGCACACCGAGCGCAGCACGGGGTCGCCGAAGAGACGGATGGGACGTTCGGCCATCGTGGTCAGGCGTCCCGCTGCGCGGGGATGCCGTCGACCACGAGCGCCGCCAGATCGCGTGCGGCCTCGCGCGTGTGCCGCTCGAGCCCGTCGTAGCGGATGACCGAGCCGGTGGCCAGCGAAGGATCGTAGGGGATCTTCACGATCGCCCGCACGCGGGAGGCGAAGTGCGCCTCGATCTCCTCCAGCTTGACCAGGTTGGTCGCCTGAGTCGCGGTGTTGAGGGCGACGACGGCCTGCTTCACCAGCTCCGGGTATCCGTTGGACTCGAGCCAAGTGAGCGTCTCGGAGGCGAGGCGTGCCTCGTCCACGCTGCCGCCGGAGACCACCACGATCGCATCCGCGCGCGCGAGGGTCGCGGTCATCGCGGAGTGCAGCATCCCGGTGCCGCAGTCGGTGACCACCACCGAGTAATACCGCTGAGCGATGTCGGCGACCGCGTTGTAGTCGTCCTCGTCGAACGCCTCGACCACGGTGGGGTCGGTGTCGGAGGCGAGCACGTCGAGCCGGGTCGCGTCGCGCGAGACGAGCGTCTGGAACTCGCTGAAGGTGCCGAGTCCATCACCGCGGGTGATGACGTCCCGCACGGTCGCGCGCGTGTTCTTCGTCACGCGCTCGGCGAGGGTGCCGCGGTCGGGGTTCGCGTCGATCCCGATGACGCGATCGTCACGCACGTCCGCGAGCGCCATGCCGAGCAGGGCCGTGAGGGTGGTCTTGCCGACCCCGCCCTTGCGGGTGAGCACCGCGATGAACCGGGTGCCGCCCTCGAAGTGCTTGCCGATGCGGGCATCGAGCGCCTTGCGAGCGCGCACGCGGTAGGAGTCCCCGACGTTGACCAGACCGAAGGTGACGTCGTAGAGCAGGCGCTGAAGGAACCCTTCCGGCGCCGGGGTGTGCTTGCGCTTGGGCACGACGAGGCGCTCGGCGGTGAGCATCGACGCGGACTCCGGCAGTGCGGAGATCTCGGGCTGGCGACTACGACGGCTGTAGACGACGTCGGGCTCCGGCAGCGGCGGGATCGTCGATGCGGGCTCCACCTCGGGCACCGTCAGCACCGTCTCGGGCACGAGCGTGATCGTCGTCGTCGAGGTTCCGGTCGCGTCGAGGAGCGGGTCGATCGCGCCGCTGTCGTCGATCGCGACGGCCGCCTCGTGCTCCGGCACTTCGTGCACCTGCACGGGCAGCGACACCGTGAACGTCATGACTTCGCCCTCGCCGGGCGCCTGCTCCTGGAGTTCCGTCGCCGTCTCGAGCACTTCGGACTCAGGCTTCTTGCGCTTCACCACCACGATGGTTCCTCCTCTTGACAAACACCCGAGTCTACCGCGAGCCCGGCCCGCTCGTGGAATCGCGGCGGACACGTCAAGCGGGGTCGATCTCCAGGATCAGGTCGCCGGCATCCACTTGCTGCGTCGCCGGGATCGCGGTGCGCTTGACGACACCCGCGACGGGCGCCGTGATCGCGGCCTCCATCTTCATCGCCTCGATCGAGGCGACTGGCTGCCCGGCGATCACGGAGGCACCCTCCTCGACCTGCAGCGTCACGACGCCGGAGAACGGCGCGGCGACCTGTCCCGGCTTCGACGCGTCGGCCTTCTCGGCGGAGTTGGTCACGACGGCGATCGAGGTGTCGCGCACGTAGACGGGCCGGAGCTGACCGTTGAGCGTGGCGAGCACGGTGCGGAAGCCCTTGTCGTCGGCCTCGCCGATCGCCTCCAGACCCACGAGCAGGCTCACGCCCTTCTCTATCTCGACGACGTGCTCCGTGCCGGGCCGCAGGCCGTAGAGGTAGTCCGTGGTCTCGAGCACCGACAGGTCGCCGTAGTTCTCCCGCGCCTGCTCGAAGGTCTTGGTGGGCCCGGCGAACAACAGCCGGTTCAGGGCGGAACGGCGCACCTCTCCCGCGGTCGCCAGCGCCTCTTCGTCTTCCGCACTGATCGGCTCGACACCGATCTTCACCGTGCGGCCCGCCAGCACCTTGCTGCGGAACGGTTCCGGCCAGCCGCCGGGCAGCTCACCGAGCTCCCCCGCCATGAATCCGATGACCGAGTCCGGGATGTCGTACTTCTCCGGGTGCTGTTCGAAGTCGTCCGGGTCCGCATCCACCGCCGCGAGGGCGAGGGCGAGGTCGCCGACCACCTTTGACGAGGGCGTCACCTTGGGCGGGCGGCCGAGGATGCGGTTGGCCGCCGCATACAGGTCCTCGATCTTCTCGAAGTGGTCCGCGAGGCCGAGCGCGATGGCCTGCTGGCGCAGGTTGGAGAGCTGCCCGCCGGGGATCTCGTGCTTGTACACGCGACCGGTCGGCCCGGGCAGGCCGGACTCGAACGGCTTGTAGACGTGCCGCACCGCCTCCCAGTACGGCTCGAGGTCGGAGACCGACTGGAGTGAGATTCCGGTGTCCCGTTCGGTGTGCGCGAGGTCGGCGACCAGTGCGGACATCGAGGGCTGGCTCGTGGTGCCGGACATCGGCGCGCTGGCCGCGTCCACGGCATCCGCACCCGCGGCGGAGGCCGCGAGCAGCGTCGCGAGCTGACCGCCGGCGGTGTCATGGGTGTGCACGTGCACGGGCTGGTCGAAGCGCTCGCGCAGCGCGGTGACCAACCGATGCGCGGCCTCGGCGCGCAGCAGGCCCGCCATGTCCTTGATCGCCAGGATGTGCGCACCGGACTCGACCATCTGCTCGGCCAGTCGCAGGTAGTAGTCGAGCGTGTAGAGCTTCTCGGACGGGTCGAGCAGGTCGCCGGTATAGCACAGCGCGACCTCCGCGACGGCGGTGCCGGTCTCGAGCACGGCCTCGATCGCCGGACGCATCTGCGACACGTCGTTGAGCGCGTCGAAGATGCGGAAGATGTCGATGCCGGTGGCGGCCGCCTCCTTGACGAACGCGTCCGTCACCTCCGTGGGGTACGGCGTGTAGCCCACGGTGTTACGACCGCGCAGCAGCATCTGGATCGCGATGTTCGGCAGTGCCTCGCGCATCGCGGCCAGGCGCTCCCATGGGTCCTCGCCGAGGAAGCGGAGCCCCACGTCGTAGGTCGCACCGCCCCAGGCCTCGACCGAGAGCAGCTGCGGGGTCAGTCGCGCCACGTGCGGCAGCACCGCGACGAGGTCGCGGGTGCGCACCCGGGTCGCCAGCAGCGACTGATGCGCGTCCCGGAAGGTGGTCTCCGTCACCGCGAGGGCCTTCTGCTCGCGCAGCGCCGCGGCGAACCCGGCCGGACCGAGCTGCAGCAGGCGCTGACGGGAACCCGCCGGCGCCGCCACGTCGAGATCGACGATCGGCAGCTTGTGGTCGGGGTTGGACAGCCCCGCACCCGAGCCGTTCGGCTGGTTGACGGTGACCTCGGCGAGCCAGGTCAGCACCTTCGTGCCCCGGTCCTTGGACTGGTGGCCGTGCACGAGCCACGGACGCTCTTCGATGAACGACGTGCTCACATCGCCGGCGATGAAGTCGGGGTCGTCGAGCACCGCCTGCAGGAACGGGATGTTCGTGGTCACGCCCCGCAGACGGAACTCGGCCAGGCCGCGCCGGGCCCGCAGCACCGCCGCGGGGAAGTCGCGCCCGCGACACGTCATCTTCACGAGCATCGAGTCGAAGTACGGCGAGACCTGCGCACCCGCGGCCACCGTACCGCCGTCGAGACGGATGCCCGCGCCGCCGGGCGAGCGGTAGGTCGTGATCTTGCCGGTGTCCGGTCGGAACCCCGCCGCCGGATCCTCCGTCGTGATGCGGCACTGCAGGGCCGCGCCGCGCAACTGCAGGTTCTCCTGCTGCAGGCCGAGTTCGCGCAGGCTCTCCCCGAACGCGATACGCATCTGCGACTGCACGAGGTCGACGTCGGTGACCTCCTCGGTCACCGTGTGCTCGACCTGGATGCGCGGGTTCATCTCGATGAACACGTGCTGTCCCTTGCGCTCGCCCGCGGTGTCGAGCAGAAACTCCACCGTGCCCGCGTTGACGTAGCCGATGGACTTCGCGAAGGCGATCGCATCCCGGTACATCGCCTGCCGGGTGTCCTCGTCCAGATTCGGGGCGGGCGCGATCTCGATCACCTTCTGGTGACGACGCTGCACCGAGCAGTCGCGCTCGAAGAGGTGCACCGTCTCCCCCGTGGCATCCGCCAGGATCTGCACCTCGATGTGCCGGGGACGCACAACAGCCTGCTCCACGAACATCGTCGGGTCACCGAACGCGCTGTCCGCCTCGCGCATCGCGGCCTCGAGCGCGTCCCGCAGATCCTCCGGCCGGTCGACGCGCCGCATGCCGCGCCCGCCACCGCCGGCGACCGCCTTGGCGAACACCGGGAAGCCGATCTCCTCGGCACCGGCGACTAGCGCATCGATGTCGGTCGTCGCTGGCGTCGACTTCAGCACCGGCACCCCGGCCGCGATCGCGTGCTCCTTGGCCGTCACCTTGTTCCCGGCCATCTCGAGCACCTTCGTCGGCGGACCGATGAAGGTGATGCCGGCCGCCGCAGCGGCCTGCGCGAGGTCGGGGTTCTCGGAGAGGAAGCCGTAGCCGGGGTAGACCGCATCCGCCCCGGACTCCTTGGCGACCCGGATGATCTCGGCGACATCCAGGTACGCGCGAACCGGATGACCGACCTCGCCGATCTGGTAGGCCTCATCGGCCTTCAACCGGTGCATGGAGTTGCGGTCTTCGTAGGGATACACGGCGACCGTGCGAGCACCCAGTTCGAACGCGGCGCGCATCGCGCGGATCGCGATCTCACCTCGGTTGGCGACGAGAATCTTCTTGAACATCCGGTCCTTCCGACTGCACCAAGCTTAGGGTGAGAGAAGACTGGCAATCGGCCCCGAGCCTTCCACTGCGGTGCCGGGTTTTAGGTTCTTTAACACCAGTGAAGGTATCGTCGTTACTCGTGCATGTACTCAGCGTCAGCTCCCTCAAGGGAGGCGTGGGCAAGACCACGGTGACGCTCGGGCTCGCCTCCGCAGCGTTCGCTCGCGGCCTTCGCACCCTCGTGGTCGACCTCGATCCGCAGTCCGACGTCTCGACCGGCATGGACATCGATGTCGGCGGCCACCTCAACATCGCGGACGTGCTCGCCTCGCCCAAGGAGAAGATCGTGCGCTCCGCGATCGCGCCCTCCGGCTGGACGAAGGGTCGTCCCGGCAAGGTGGACGTGCTGATCGGCTCGCCGTCCGCGATCAATTTCGACGGGCCGCACCCCAGCATCCGGGACATCTGGAAGCTCGAGGAGGCGCTCGCCAACGTCGAGGCGGACTACGACCTCGTGCTGATCGACTGCGCACCTTCGCTCAACGCGCTCACCCGCACGGCGTGGGCTGCGAGCGATCGCGTGACGATCGTCACCGAGCCGGGCCTGTTCTCCGTCGCCGCCGCCGACCGTGCGCTGCGGGCGATCGAGGAGATCCGCCGCGGCCTCTCCCCCCGGCTTCAGCCGCTCGGCATCATCGTCAACCGGCTGCGTTCGCAGTCGCTGGAGCACCAGTTCCGCATCAAGGAACTGCGCGACATGTTCGGGCCGCTCGTGCTCTCGCCGCAGCTGCCGGAGCGCACCTCGCTGCAGCAGGCGCAGGGCGCGGCGAAGCCGCTGCACGTGTGGCCGGGCGAGTCCGCGCAGGAGATGGCGCGCAACTTCGACCAGCTGCTCGAGCGCGTGATGCGCACGGCGCGCATCGGCGACTTCGCGAACGAAGACGCGTAGCTCAAGCCATCGGCCTCGGCGCGCCGCACGCCACGTCAGACGAGCCCGCGTAGAGCGGGATGCCAGACGGTGCCGTGACCGGGTCGGTCGCGGTTAGGAGGCGCGAGTGGCGCGGCGGGCCGCGAGCTCGTCCATCGGGTCGGCGGCCTTGACGGAATCGAGCTCGACGAGATCGTGCTCCACCTCGCGAAGCACCTTGCCGACCGCGATGCCGAAGACGCCCTGTCCGCGACTGACCAGGTCGATGACCTCGTCGTTCGAGGTGCACAGGTACACGCTCGCGCCATCGCTCATCAGCGTCGTCTGGGCGAGGTCGTTGATACCGGCCTCGCGAAGCTGGTTGACCGCCACCCGAATCTGCTGCAGCGAGATGCCGGTGTCGAGCAGGCGCTTGACGAGCTTGAGCACGAGGATGTCCCGGAAGCCGTAGAGCCGCTGCGAACCCGAGCCGGCCGCGCCGCGCACCGTCGGCTCGACGAGCTGCGTGCGAGCCCAGTAGTCCAGTTGGCGGTAGCTGATGCCCGCCGCGCGCGCCGCGACGGCGCCGCGGTAGCCGGCATCGTCATCCAGCTCGGGAAGACCGTCGGTGAAGAGCAATCCGAGGTCGTAGCGAGACTCCTCGTTGCGGCTGAGTTCGCTCATCGCTGCCCCTTGGATCGTGAACCCGGGCCCGGACGATCCGAACCCTCAAGTTGAAGTTGACACTGAGTGTTTCGCGTCACACCCACGGTACCCACCCCGGCGCCCGCATCCTCGGTAGCTCGCCGGGCGTGTCGGAACCTCCCGACCGACGCTACACCGAATCGAGACGGGTGAGGGCGGATCTGATGAGACTGCTGCGCACGATCTCGAGCTGACCGGCGATCTCCCGCGCCATCTCCGCCGCACGCGCGCGGCTGGAGGCATCCTTGCGACGTGACACGGGCATCAGCGCGTTCTCGATGAGCCCCAGCTCGCGCTCCGCGGCGGCGCGGAAGCCGCGAAGGTGACGTGGTTCGATGCCCGAGCGCTGCAGTTCCACGAGCGAGGTCAGCACCGCCAACACGTCCTCCCCGAACAGCTCGGACGGCACGATCAACGACGCCGAGATGGCGTCCGCGAGCAGCATGGGGGTCGCCCCGGCCTCGCGAACGAGCTCGTCGCGGGTGAACCTGCGCTCCGCGGAGAGCATCGATGTCGCCGCCGACGGGCCGCCGGGCAATTCGGGCGTTCGCCCGGCATCGAGCTCGGCGAGATAACCCCGGATCACCTTGAGCGGGAGGTAGTGATCGCGCTGCATCGTCAGCACGAACCGCAGTCGGTCCAGATCGGTCGGCGAGAACTTGCGATAGCCCGACTCGGTGCGCGCGGGCGAGACCAGCTGCCGCTCCTCGAGGAATCGCAGCTTCGATGGCGTGAGCTCGGGGAACTCGGGGCTCAGCTTCGCGAGCACCTGACCGATGCTGAGAAGATGCACCCCACCGGTGGTTCGCGGCTGGGGTTGTACCGAGGGCACTACCGGCCGGCCAGGTGGGCCAGATCGAGCCGCGAAGCATAGAAGGTGAGCCGGAACTTGCCGACCTGCACCTCTGCTCCATCGCTCAACAGCGCCGTCTCGATGCGCACCCCGTCGAAGTACGTGCCGTTGAGCGAACCCAGATCCCGCACCTCGAAAGCCGTGCCGTGGCGCAGGAACTCGGCATGCCTGCGCGAGACCGTCACGTCATCCAGGAAGATATCGGCCTCCGGATGCCGCCCCACCGTCGTCACGTCCGCGTCGAGCAGGAAACGGGCCCCCGTGTTCGGCCCGCGTCGCACCACGAGCAGCGCCGACCCGGACGGAAGCGCCGCGATCGCGTCGAGCTCCTCGGGCGAGACATCGCCGTCGAGCGCCGCCAGTTGCGCGCTGAAGTCCTGACCGAACGTGACAGTGGCGTCATCGCCGGCACCACCGGACAGTGCGCCCCCCTGGGGCGTTTCAGCGGGCTGACCCTGAGTCTCGGAATCATCCATCGTTGAACCTCCCTAGCTTTCCAGCGTATCCGATCCGGGCGCCTGCGAGGCCCGCGGAATTCTCGTCAGCCGCGCGACTTCGCGCGCGTACACGAAGCCGGCCCACCAGTAGAGGAACGCACCCCACAGCGCGAAGGCCCAGCCGATCGGGTCGGCCCACCATGCGACGTGCGGGAAGGCCTGGCCGAGCGTGAGCAGCGGCAGCGCATAGAACAGGAAGAGCGTGGCCGCCTTGCCGAGGTGATGCACTTGAAGCGGGCCGTAGCCATGGTTGGCCAGCACGATGCCGAGCACCACGAGCATCGCATCGCGTGCGACGATGACCACGAACAGCCACCACGGAATGACGCCACGCGTGGCGAGACCGATGAGCGCGGCGAAGATGAACAGCCGGTCCGCCGCCGGGTCGAGCAACTGACCGAGCCGCGAGATCTGCCCGAAGCGGCGGGCGATCACCCCGTCGACGTAGTCGCTGATGCTCGAGAAGATCAGCACGATGAGCGCCCATGCGTCCTCGCCCACGACGATGAGCACGAGGAACACCGGCACCAGGAGCAGGCGGATGAAGCTCAGCACGTTGGGGACGGTGAAGATCCGGTTGCTCACCTCGCCAGCCGTCGCTCCCACGCGCCCGAGTCTATCGGCGCGCCCGACGCAATAGGATTCCCGCATGGCACCTCTGATCGTCGCGGCCGGCATCGCCGCCGCCGTCTTCCTGTTCGTCTGGGTCGCATCGCTCATCACGCGCGATCACTCCTGGGTGGACCGCCTGTGGTCGATCGTCCCCGCGGTGTACGTATGGGTGTTCGCGATCTACGCCGGACTCGCCGACCCGAGACTCAACGTCATGGCCGTGCTCGTGACGCTGTGGGGCGCACGGCTCACCTTCAACTTCGCGCGCAAGGGCGGCTACTCGGGCGTCGAGGACTACCGTTGGCCGATCCTGCGGGAGCGCATGAGTCCGCTCGCGTTCCAGGTGTTCAATCTGCTGTTCATCGCGTTCTACCAGAACGTGATCCTGCTGCTGATCGCCCTGCCCGCCTTCACCGCCTACGAGCACCGGTCGACCCCGTTCGGCGTGCTCGACGTTGTGGTGACCGTCGTGTTCCTCGGCCTGCTGGTCGGAGAGACGATCGCCGACCAGCAGCAGTGGAATTTCCAGCAGGCCAAGCGTGCCGGTGGCGAGTCGTTCAGGCCGCGATTCGTGCAGACCGGCCTGTGGAAGTACTCGCGGCATCCCAACTTCTTCTTCGAGCAGGCGCAGTGGTGGGTGCTGTTCCTGTTCGGCGCGATCGCCGCCGGCTCGCTGCTGCAGTGGACCGTGATCGGCGCCGTGCTGCTCACCGCCCTGTTCATCGGCTCCACGGTGTTCACCGAATCGATCACCAGGTCGCGCTACCCCGAGTACGCGCAGTACCAGGCGACCACCTCGCCGATCATCCCGCTGCCGCCTCGGCGTGCCAAGGAGACCGCCACCGCGTGATCGACTAGCGTGTCGCGCATGTCCTGCATCCGCTTCAACACCCCCGCACAACGGCGGCAGATGGCGGCGATGGCACCCGCGATGCTCACGGCCGAACAAGCCGCGGCGCTGCATCCGGCACCGGAGTTCACCCCGAGCAAGCTCGCCCGCCTGCGGCTGCTGGCCACGGACCCGAACCCCCGGATCCGGGAGCGCGTCGCGCTGGACTCACACACGCCCGACGACGTGATGGCCGAGCTCGCCCGGGACCCCGACGAGGGCGTGCGCGCGTGCGTCGCTCGCAACGAGTCGACACCGTGCGACATCCTGCGCGAGCTGGTCGACGATCCCGCCGAACGCGTGCGCGGCTTTCTCGCCCTGAACTTCTTCGTGCCGCAGGATGCGATGGCCAGGCTCGCCCAGGATCGCAGCGAGACGGTGCGCGGCCTCGTCGGCTGGAAGACCGAACTCGCCACGGCCTGACGATGGCGGTGCGGATCGATAGCTGGCTGTGGGCGGTGCGGGTCTACAAGACGCGCTCCGCGGCGACGGCGGGATGCCGCGCCGGTCACGTGCGCGTCAACGGCGAGCGAGCCAAGGCGGCTCAGTCCGTGGCGATCGGCGACGAGGTGCGCATCCGCATCGCGGGCTTCGACCGCGTGCTGCGCGTGCGCCAGGAGATCGTCAAGCGGGTCTCGGCGCCGGTGGCGGCAACCGCCTACGTCGACGAGAGTCCGCCCAAGCCCGAACCCGAGACGGTCGGCATCGCCCCGCGCCGCGATCGTGGCGCCGGGCGGCCGACCAAGCGCGAGCGCCGCGACCTGGAGCGACTGCGCGGTCGCGATCTGCCGCCCGGGGCGTAGGCTCGGCAGTCAGAGCCGTCGGCTCCGGGAGGACGCACCATGGCTGATAAGTCGCAGAAGAAGACACCGTCGAACAAGACCGCGGCGAGCAAGTCCCTGAAGGAGAAGCGCGCCGACAAGAAGGTCAAGGCCGCGGGCAAGCGCAAGGACACCTAGGACTCCAGGAGGCGGATTGGTCGCTGCGAAGAAGAGGGTCTTCCTCACCGGGGCCACGGGGAACATGGGCATCGAGGTGCTGCGCGAGTTCGTGCGGCGCAGCGACCGTTTCGAGGTCACCGCCCTGGTGATGCCGGGCGACCGGGAGCGCGTCATCATCGAGGAGTTCGCGCACGAGCCGTCGGTGACGGTGCAGTACGGAGACGTCACCTCGTATCAGACCGTCGAGTCGTGCGTGGCTCGCAGCGACATCGTCGCCCACCTGGGCGCCCTCGTCTCGCCGTACGCCGACGAGCATCCGCAGCGCACGACGGAGGTGAACGTCGGCGGCGCGCTGAACATCATCGCCGCGGTGCGGGCGCAGCCCGACCCCGCGAGCGTCGCCGTCATCATGATCGGCTCGGTCGCGGAGTTCGGCGATCGCAACCCTCCGTTGCACTGGGGCCGGATCGGCGACCCGCTGGCGCCGTCGGAGTACGACAACTACGCCCAGTCCAAGATCAGCGCCGAACGCGCGCTCGTGGACTCTGGACTCCCGCGCTGGGCATGGCTGCGCCAGACCGGTATCTTCCATCCCGGCATGCTCGCGATCAGGGATGCCATCATGCTCCACGTGCCGCTCGGCGGCGTGCTCGAGTGGGTTTCGGCGGTGGACTCCGCGCGGCTGATCGCCAACGCCTGCGAAGACGACGCGCCCGAGGAGTTCTGGGGCGGTATCTACAACATCGGCGGCGGCGCGGGCTGGCGCCTGACCAACTGGGAACTGCAGCTGCGCATCGGACAGGCGCTCGGCGTGCGCGACATCCGCCGGTGGTATGACCGCAACTGGTTCGCGACCGAGAACTTCCACGGGCTGTGGTTCACGGACTCGGACGCGCTGGAAGACCTGCTGCACTTCCGCTCCGGCGGCTTCGAACAGGCCCTCGAGGATGCCGTTGCGAAGCAGAGCGCGCTCACGCGGCTGGCTCGGTTCATCCCGACCTGGTTGGTGAAGCGCTCGGTCATCGCCCCGCTCTGCCGCGGCGAACGCGGCCCGATGTCCTGGATCAACGAGAACGACGAGGCCCGCATTCGCGCCTACTTCGGTTCACGACAGGCGTGGGAGTCGATCGGCGACTGGTCCACGTTCTCGCCGCCGACGCCGTCGAGGGTGCCCGTGCTGCTCGATCACGGGTACGACGAGAGCCAACGCCGTTCGACGTGGAAGCGGTCGACGCTGCGCGAGGCCGCGCGTTTCCGCGGCGGCGAACTCGGCGACGCACCCGCACGCGTGGACGACGCGACCCCACTGCCGTGGACCTGCGCCGACGGCCACGCGTTCATGGGGTCACCGCGTCTCGTGCTCCGCGCCGGACACTGGTGCCCGGTGTGCGTCACCGACACGGCCGGCTTCGAGCGTCAGGCCGAACGCAACCCGTTCCTCGCGCAGCTGTTCGGCTGAGCGCAGCTCAGGCGCCCGGCTCGGCCTTCGCCCTGGACGCGCGCTTCGGTGCCGACTCGGCGATCCCCTCACCGACCGCGCGGCCGGTCGCCCGACCGGTGACGATCTCCGAGATGTCGATGCCGACGAGATCCTTCAGGATCTGGTTGACCGTGGTGAGCTGTCCCGCCACGTTCTGGCCGACCTGATCCGTGCCGCTGCCGTCGGAGGAGATCACGGTCATGCTGCCGATCGAAGACAGCGGTTCGGATGCCGCGCGCACGATCTCGGGCAGCTGGCCGATCACCTGCTGACGCAGCAGATCGGCGGCCCCCGCAGCCAGCGCATCGGCCTTCGCCTTGGTGGAGTCCGCCTCCGCGGCGCCGCGAGCGCGAATCGCCGCGGCCTCGGCATCACCTTCCGCGGCGAGTGCGTCTGCGGCCGCGATGCGGCGGTTCTTCTCCGCGACACCCTCGGCCTCGAGGGCTTCGGCGGCGCTGCGTCGGCGGTTGCGCTCGGCGAGACCCTCCGCTTCGATCGCCTCAGCGGCGGAGCGACGTGCGTCGCGATCGGCGTTCGCCGCAGCGACGGCCGCGGCGGCATCCGCCTGGGCGCGCTTCTCCATGGCATACGCCTCAGCGTCGGCGACCGCGCGGATCTCGGCGTCGAGCTCCTGCTTGCGCAGGCCGACGCGCTTGCCCGCCGTGAGCTCCTGCTGGGCGACGACCTCCTGCTGGGCGATCGCCTCGGCGAGCGGAGCCGCTGCGGCGGCCTCGGCGCGCGCCTTGTCGGTCTCCTTCTGGATCTCCGCGTTGCGCAGGTCGAGCTTGCGCTGCGATTCGGCGACGGCCTGGTCGGCGGCGATGCGAGCCTCCTCGGATGCCTGCCGCGCCACCGACTCGGCGATCTCCGCGACCTGCTTCACGCGCGCCGCTTCGGCACGCCCGAGATCCTTGATGTAGCCGTTGTCGTCGTCGATCTCCTTGATCTGCAGGGTGTCGATCGTCAGTCCCTGCACGTCGAGCGACTCGCGCACCGCCTCGAGCACCTGGCCCTGCAACGCGGAACGATTGGTGATGATCTCGGTGACCGTCAGCTGGCCGACGATCGAGCGCACCGATCCGCTCAGCACCTCCTCGGTGGAGGTCTCGATCTGGTCCTGCTGATTGAGGAAGCGCTGGGCGGCGGCACGCACCATCGACTCCGAGCCGCCGACCTTGACGACGGCGACGGCGTTCACGCGAATCGTGATCGCGTCACGCGTCTGCGCGGTGGCCTGCACGTTGAGCTGACGGCTGCGCAGGCTCAGCTTGAAATACGCCTCGACGATCGGCTTGACGAAGACGCGCGAGCCGAAGACGACGCGCTGACCCGCGTTCTCCGTCTCCACCTGACCCTGCTTGAGGGCGCGCTGGCGCGAGGTGACGATGATCGCCTCGTCGGGCTTGGCCACCTTGATGCTGCGCAGGATCACCACGAGCACGATGATCGCGACGAGGATCACCGCGCCCCAGACGACGAGATTGGTCAGGGGGTCGAGCAGGAACTGAGGCATGCCCAAGAGACTATCGGGCGGTTCAGCCCTTGAGGATGGCTTTGCGCTTCGAGACCCAGATCACACCCGCGGCCGCGAGCCCGATGATCGCCGCGATCATGATCACGTAGAACGCCACCGAGAGATAGCCGTTGGGCGAGAGGTGCGGGTTCAGGAAGGGGTAGGGATACCAGTACGGCTCCCCCTTGAGCTCGTTCGGGGTGAACGGGCCACGCACCAGCGTGTAGATCACCCAGACGATCGGGAACACGAGGTAGCCCCAGAGCGCGCGCCACGAGATCGGACTGCGCCCGGGAGCGAGGACCCAGTCCAGCAGCATCCAGATCGGTGCCACGACGTGCAGGATCTCGTTGGACCACGGCACGGTGGCACCCTGCGGCAGCTCGACGTTGCGAAGCAACAGGTTGTAGACGACCCCGGTGACGACCATGTAGGTCACGATCGCGCCGTGCAGCACCGTGAACCAGTGCGGGTCCGCGCCCTTGCGGGTGACCAGCAGCGCGGCGCCGATGAGCAGTATCACCACGGTCGCGACGTTCGATTCGATGGTGAAGAAGCTGAAGAAGTTCACGATCGCCAGCGGCATGTTCTTCACCCCGGCGGCGGTCCAGTTCTCGATGCTTCGGATCAGTTGGGCGACGATGGCGGCGACGACGGCGCCAGCGACGAGCACGCGCAGAATGGCGAAGAGAATTCTCACGCTCGAATGCTAGTGGTCCCGCGTTCAGGCGAGCGCGTTCTGCCGGATCGTGTCGGCGACGTCCGGATGCCGCGCCGCCAGCATCTCGACGTCGCCGAGTTCGACATCCGCCGGCACCACCCCGGGCCACTCCGTGCTGCCGCCCAGGAACCACCCACCGCCGACCCGGGCGGTGTGGAACGTGCCGCCGGGGATGAAGAACTGCACGTGCTGGCCTGCGGCGAGGTCGGGGCCCATGGTGACGCGTTCGGTGCGACCGTGACCGTGCAGCAGCAGGAGCTCGAGCGGCTCCCCGCGGTAGTAGTGGTAGAGCTGATCGTTGCGGATCCGGTGCGGCCGCACGGGTGCCTCCGGGGTGACGAGAAAGTACAGGGCGGTGCCGATCGGGCGGGGTGCGGCGAACGGCGCAGGCAGGGCATCCGTCTCGATCTCGGTGGCAAAGCTCACGCGGGTGAAGCCGCAGGTCTGCGCCGGGGCGAGCCCGAGCGCAGCGATGATCTGCTCGGCCGTCTCGTTCATGCCTTCGCGGCCGCCTTCATGGCCTTCTTGTGCTCGCGCACCTTCGCCAAGGATGCCGCATCGACGATGTCCGCGACCGAGCGGTAGCCCTCGCTGCCGTAGTCCCCCGCCGCCTCCCGCCAGCCGGGGGCCTCGAGCCCGACCTGCTTGCCGAGCAGCGCCAGGAAGATGCGCGCCTTCTGGTCGCCGAAGCCCGGCAGGGCCTTGAGGCGCTTGAGGATCTCGGCGCCGTCCGGGTCGCCGCGGGTCCAGATCGCGGAGGCATCGCCGCCCCACTCGGAGACCACCGCGGCGCACAGGGCCTGCACCCGCTCCCCCATCGACCCCGGGAAGCGGTGCACGGACGGCGACTGCTTCATCACCTCGCCGAAGGCGACCGGATCCATGGCGGCGATGGTCGCGGCATCCAGGGATCCGAGCCGATCGCGGAGCTTCGCGGGACCGGCGAACGCGGTCTCCATCGGCACCTGCTGGTCCAGCAGCATGCCGATGAGCAGGGCGAGCGGGTCGTCGGTGAGCAACTCGTCGGCCGCGGCGTCACCGGTGATGTGGAGTGCGTGGCTCATGCAGCCATCGTGCCACGCGGCTTCGCGAGGCGCGAGGCTCGCCGATGCCGCAGGCGTGACACGGCCTTGCGCGCCTCCTCGTACCAGAGCACCACCGAGGCGAGCGCGAGGCACACGGCCCAATGGATCGGGTTGAGCGGCGCGGTGCCGAAGGCCACCTGCAGCGCCGGCACGTGCACCACGGCGACCTGCAGCCCGACCGCCAACAGGATCGCGCCCCACAGCCACCGATTCGCGAACACGCCGCGGAAGGCGGTCAGCGTGCCCGATCGCGCGTTCAACGCGTTGAACAGCTGCGCGAAGACCAGCGTGGTGAACGCGGCCGTACGCGCGACGTCGATGGTCTCGCCGCCGTCGACCAGACCGCCGGGCAGCCAGAGGTCGAGCGAGAACAGGGTGACGAGCGCCATGACCACGCCCATCGCGACGATGCCCGCCCACATCGCGGCGCCGATCGCCCGCTCACCCGCGGCGCGCGGTGGCCGCGCCATCACGTCGTCCACCTCGGGATCGACCCCCATCGCGAGCGCCGGACCGGAGTCGGTCACCAGGTTGATCCAGAGGATCTGGGTCGCCAGCAGCGGCAGCGCGATCGCATCGGCGCTCGCGCCCGTGAGACCGAGCACGCCAGCGAACACGACGCCGAGGAAGACGGTCAGCACCTCGCCCATGTTCGACGAGAGCAGGTAGCGCAGGAACTTGCGGATGTTGTCGAAGATCACCCGGCCCTGACGCACCGCGGCGACGATCGTCGCGAAGTCGTCGTCGGCGAGGATCATGCGCGCCGCCTGCTTGGTGACCTCCGTGCCGGTGATGCCCATGGCGATCCCGATGTCGGCGGCCTTCAGCGCCGGGGCGTCGTTGACGCCGTCGCCGGTCATCGCCACCACCTCGCCGGCGGCGTGCAGCGCGTCGACGAGTCGCAGCTTGTGCTCCGGATCCACGCGCGCGTACACCGAGACGCTCTGCACCGCGGCAGCGAGCGCGGCTTCGTCGAACGCGGAGAGCTCGGCACCGGTCAGCACCGGAGCATGCTCGCGGACGATGCCGAGGTCGGCGGCGATACGACTCGCCGTGGCCGGGTGGTCGCCGGTGATCATGACGACCCGGATGCCCGCCCGCTGCGCCTCGGCGATCGCCGCACGCACCTCGGCGCGTGGCGGGTCGATGATGCCGACGACGCCCACGTAGACCAGGTCGTGCTCGGGGTCGCTGCCGTCGACCTCGGTGAGCGGCCGGTAGGCGATTCCGAGGGTGCGGTAGGCCAGGCCGGAGAGGTGCTCGATGTCCCGATGCGCGCGGGCGCGGTCCGTCGGCGAAAGCGGCACCGACTCGCGACCGACCTGCAGGCGCGTGCAGTGCATGAGCAGCACATCCGGTGCGCCCTTCGTGAAGACGAGCATGCTGCCGTCGTCGCGTCGCCGATTGAGGGTGGACATCATCTTGCGCTGCGAGTCGAAGGGGAACTCGGCCTGCCGCTCCCAGAGCGCGATGTGCTCGCCGGTGCCGTCGAGCTTGCCCGCGGCGACCAGGAACGCGGCCTCCGTGGGGTCGCCGTGCACGGTCCACTGCCCCTCGTGCTCGGTCAGCCGCGCATTGCCGGCGATGCTGCCTGCACCCAGCACCAGTTGCGCTTCCGCGAGTTCGTCGTCGGTGAGGGGCTGCCCATCCCGCGTCACCGCGCCCTCCGGGCGGTAGCCGGTGCCGCTGACGACGAACTCGCCGCTGTGCGTTCGGATGCGCTCGATCGTCATCTCGTTGCGGGTGAGGGTTCCGGTCTTGTCGGAGCAGATCACCGAGGCCGAACCGAGCGTCTCGACCGAGTCGAGCTGCTTCACGATCGCGTTGCGGCGCGCGAGCCGTTGCACGCCGATCGCGAGCACGAGCGAGAGGATCGCCGGCAGTCCCTCCGGCACCGCCGCGACGGCGAGCGAAACCCCGAGCAGCAGGATGATCACCAGATCGTCGAGCGAATCGACGCCGTTCACGAGGCCGATCGTGATCATCACGACGAGGGCGATCGCCGTCACCGCAACCCCGAGGGTGCGACCGATCCGACCGACTTCGCGCTGCAGCGGCGTTGGCTGCTCGACGGTCGCCTCCAGCAGGCCGGCGATCCTGCCCATCTCGGTGGCCATCCCGGTGCCCGTGACGATGGCCCGCGCCGAACCCTGCACCACGGCGGTGCCCTTGAACACCATGTCGATGCGGTCGCCGAGCGACGCCACGGCGGCGAGTGCGGCGGTGTGCTTGCTCGTCGGCTGGCTCTCCCCCGTGAGCGATGCCTCGCCCACGCGGAGCGCGTTCGCCACGAACAGGCGCGCGTCCGCCCCCACCGCATCCCCCTCGCCGAGCACGAGCACGTCGCCGACCACGAGCTGGGCGGATGGCACCGTCACCAGTCGACCGTCGCGCAGCACCGTCGACACCGCCGCCGTCATCGCGCTGAGCGCCCGGACCGCGTCGGCCGCGCGAGCCTCCTGCACGAAACCGATCACCGCGTTCACCAGCACGATCACCGCGATCACGATCGCGTCGATCGGAACGCCCTCGGCGCCTTCGACGATCCAGGCGGTGACCGACACGGCGACCGCCGCGAGCAGCAGAAACACGAGCGGATCGTTGAACTGCGACAGCAGGCGGCGCCACGCGGGCACCGGCCGCTGTGCGCGCAACTCGTTGGGACCATCGGCCTCGAGCCGACGGTCCGCCTCCGCCTGGGTGAGTCCGACGGCCGGGTCGACGCCCAGCGCCACTGCGATCTCCGACGGCTCGCGAAGTGAGGGATCCGTGGGAGTCATGGCTTCACGCTAACCGGGGGTCGGCGGTGCTGCCTAGGCTGCGGGCATGACGACCGGCTGCGCGATCGCGGGATGCCCCCTCCCCCGCGCCGGGGGCGCGCCGATCGAGCTCTGCACCGAGCACCTCCTCGCCGCCCACGACTGGGTGGCGGGCCGCGTCGGTATCACCGACGTGCTGCCATCGCCGTGCCTCGCCTGCGGCTCGCGGCTCGGCGTGCGCTATCCGAGCGGCTGGCTGTGCGCGCACTGCGAGTGGCGGGTCGGTGCGATGCCGGCACCGGAGATGCCTCCGCCCCGCGTCGACGTGGTCTACTACCTGCGCTTTCGCGGGCGCATCAAGATCGGCACCTCCGCGAACCCCCGACGGCGGATCGCGGCGCTGCCCCACGACGAGGTGGTCGGGTTCGAGCGCGGCGGGCGCGAGCTGGAGCACCGCCGTCACCAGCAGTTCGCCGCGTCGCGGATGCCGCGTTCCGAGTGGTTCCGCGCCACCGACGAGCTCGAGGCGCACCTCGCCGTGATCGGCGCGGATGAGCCGTGGACGAGGTACGAGCGCTGGCTGAGCCAGGAGCTTGCGCTGAGGGCGTAACCCCCGGCGAGGTGTGCATCGCGGGTTACGATTCGGAGCGTGACCTCAGTGCCCCTGTCCATTCTCGATCTCGCCTCGATCGGTGAGGGCGAAACCGCCGCGGAGAGCTTCGCCGGCAGTGTCGCGCTCGCGCAACTGGCCGAACGCACCGGCTACCGACGCGTCTGGTATGCCGAGCATCACGGCATGCCGACCATCGCGTCCTCGGCGACCGCGGTGCTCATCGCCCACATCGCCGCCAACACGAGCACGATCCGGCTCGGCGCCGGCGGCGTCATGCTGCCGAACCACTCCCCGCTCGTGATCGCCGAGCAGTTCGGCACCCTCGCGGAACTGCATCCGGGTCGCATCGACCTCGGACTGGGCCGGGCACCCGGCAGCGACCAGCGCACGACGCACGCGCTGCGGCGCGATCCGGCCGGAGCCGAGCAGTTCCCCCAGGACGTCGTGGAGCTGCGCGGTCTGCTGAGTGACGAGAGCCCGATCCCCGGCGTGCGCGCGGTGCCGGGGCAGGGCACGCACGTTCCCCTGTACATCCTCGGTTCCTCCACCTTCGGAGCACAGCTCGCCGCGGTGCTCGGGCTGCCCTACGCCTTCGCCTCGCACTTCGCTCCGCAGGCGCTGCACGAGGCGATCCGGATCTACCGTGAGCGCTTCACCCCCTCGGCACAACTCGATCGTCCCTACGTGATCGCGGGCGTCAACGTCATCGCAGCCGACACTGATGAGGCCGCGCGCGCGAATCTCGAGATCGTGCGCCGCGCGCGGGTGCGCGGCTTCTTCGGCCGCGACGGCGACCTCACCGATGAGCAGGTGGAGGCCATCCTGCGCTCCCCGCAGGCGGCGGCGATCGAGCAGATGCTCACCTACAGCGCCGTCGGCACGCCGCAGGCCGTGGCCGCATACCTCGACGAGTTCGTGGCGCAGACGGGTGCGGACGAGCTGATGACCGTGCACCATGCGCCCGGTGTCGCGGAACGCCTGCGCTCGGTGGAGCTGCTCGCCTCGACGCGCTGACGGCTAGTCGGGGTGCGCGAGCTCGCGTCGTCGATCGCGCTCGGCATCCGCCTTCGCCGCCTCAGCGGGCGTCGGAGCGGTGCCGCCCAGGTGCCTCGGCTGCCACCACTGCCCGGTGCCGTCGTGCGGGTACTCCCGCTGCAGACCGGCGAGAAGCTGCGTCATGCTCTGCCGCAGGCGCGCGGTCGCGACCGCGACGTCGTCCTGCGCGGTGACCGTGATCGGCTCGCCGAACGCGAAGTGCACGGGGATGCCGAACCGCTGGCGCAGCGGGATCTTGCGGTTCTTCGTCATCAGCCGCTGCCCGCCCCACACCGCGACGGGGATCACCGGCACGCCGGCCTCCGCGGCGAGCCGCACCGCTCCGGTCTTGAAGTCGCGGATCTCGAACGAGGCGCTCACGCCCGCCTCCGGAAACACGCCGATCAGTTCCCCCGCACGCAGTGCGCTCACGGCGGCGGCGTACGCATCGGCACCGGCCTTCATGTCGACCGGAATGTGCCGCATGCTGCGCATGAGCGATCCGACGACGGGCTTCTCGAAGACGCTCTTCTTCGCCATGAACCGAATGCGTCGCCGATTGTGCGACCACGTCGCCCACTCGACGAGCGCGAACTCGAGATACCCGAAGTGCGTCATTGCGATGACGGCACCGCCGACATCCGGGATGTTCTGTGCCCCGCGGATGACACGGCGAACGCGCAGCGCCCCGAACAGCCCAAGGCCTGCGCCAATCGCGGCCGAGTACGCCGGTTCACGCTGGAACTTCACGACACCAGCGTACGGCTCACGAGTGTGAAACCGCCCGGAACTCAGGTCGCTGCGGGATAGCGGTAGAAGCCCTCCCCCGAGGCCATTCCGAGCTTGCCCTTGTCGATGTAGTTCTCCTTGAGCCAGGCGGCGAGCTTCTGAGCGTCGGCATCCCCGTGGGAGAGGATGTTGTACGGCGTGGTCATGCCGATGACGTCGTAGATCTGGAACGGCCCCATCGGCGCACCGGTCGCGATCCGCCACACCTTGTCGACGTCGTGCGGGTCCGCGTAGCCACCGGCGGCGAGCCCCGCCGCGGCGTTGAGGAACGGCACGAGCAGAGAGTTCAGCACATAGCCCGCCTTCTCCTTGTGGATCGGAATCGGCACCATCCCGATCTCGGCCGCGAACTCGACGACGGTCTGGAACACCGCCGGATCCGTCTCGATGGTGCCCATCACCTCGGCGGTGTTGAACTGCCACACACGGTTCGCGAAGTGCAACGCGAGGAACTTCGCCGGACGCCCGGTGAAGGCCATCATGTCGCTGGGGAGCAGGGTCGAGGAGTTCGTGGCGAAGATCGTCTTCTCGGGAGCGAGCGCGCCCAGCCGCTCGTAGGTCTCCTGCTTCAGGGCGAGCACCTCGGGAATCGCCTCGATGACGAGGTCGGCGTCGCTCACGGCCGCTCCGAGATCGGAGAAGTACGAGATTCGCGTGAGCGCCTCATCGGCCTTGCCGTCCGCGGCACCGGGGACTTCCTTCGCGTACGTCGCGGCGAGCCCCGCGAATCGCTCCTTCGCCTTCGCGAGCACGTCGTCGTTGATGTCATAGGCCGAGACCTCGAAGCCGCGGTACGCGGTCTGATACGCGATCTGGGAGCCCAAGACGCCGGTGCCGAGCACCGTCACCTTCGTGATGCCGGTCATGGTGTATCTCCTTTGTGTTGTGGTGTGGACTTCGATGGGTCATCGACCGCACCGCGGTAGCCCGCGATGACGTGTGCTATTTGCTGACGCAGATCGGTATCGCGTGCGCCAAGCCGAAGGTGCCCCCGGTTGGACGCGCTCACCGCGGCCAGGTGCACGATCGCGAAGATGGTGCGTCCCGCGAGCACGGCATCCTCGCTCGGCTCGACCGCATCCTGGTCGGCGGATTCGGCGCGAGCGAGCTCGGTGGCGATCGCGGTCTCGAGCCGCTCGACAAGCGCGAGCCCCTCCGCTCGGTACTGCTCGCTTGGTGGTCCGAACATGAGCTCGCGCTGGTACCAGACCCCGTCGTCGGCCGTGCGCTGGGCGAGCTCGATGACGGGCAGCACGAGTGCGACGACCGCGTCGACAACGTTGACGTGTGCGCGCGCGGCCAGCTGACCCTCATCGATGGCCGCGCGGAACCGCTCGTTGTAGACCATGAGCAGCAGTTCGCCCTTGGACGCGGCGTAACGAAACAGCGTGCCAGCGGCCACATCGGCCCGCTCGGCGACCTCGGAGGTGGTGACGGCCTGGAACCCGCGTTCGGCGAACAGCGCGGAGGCCGCCTCGAAGATACGGTCCCGCTTCTCCTGCATGTTTCGATCGCGTCGCCCACCACGGGGCTGGCGTGCCGTCTCGGCCATAGCAAACAGTCTACCCACATTACTGACTGCACTCAGTATTGAGGGCAGTCAGCGAGCGACAAGGGACGTTCGACCCTGAGCCCGGCCCAAGATCTGGGCTGGACTGGGTGCTCAACCACTTTTGAGGAGCCCAGGATGCCCACCAGATCCCTCCGATTGCTCGCCTTCTGGAGCCTCGTGGTCGTCACGATCTTCAACGCCCTCTCCGCTCTCGTCGGCGGCATCGCCGTCGCCGCGACGGACGGCATCGGGATGCCCTACTCGATGCTCACGACCGGCCCGTTCACCTCGTTCCTCGTGCCAGGCCTCGTGCTGTTGGTCGTCGTCGGCGGAACGCAGACGCTCGCGGCGGTACTGCTCCTGGCCCGCCGCGAGTCGTCACTGGTGTGGACGGCGGTGGCGGGCTTCGGCATGATCATCTGGATCTTCGTGGAGACGGGCATCATCCGCGGCCTCTCGTGGCTCCAGGTGCTCTACTTCGCGACCGGCACCGCACAACTGATCCTCGTGCTCGCCCTGCTCGGCGCCGTGGCCTGGCTTCCGCGGGCACCGCTGCGTGCCGAGCCGAAAGTTCGCTGAGAGGCGCTGGCACTCTCTGCATCAGAGTGCTAAAACAGGAATGGGTCGTGCGACCCTTCATTCGATGACGAAAGGAGATTGATCATGTCCTATCCGTTCGATGCGCTGAGCCAGTTCGATCGCCTCGCATCCAGTGTGTTCGATACCGCTCGAGCTCCTCGGCTGATGCCCGTCGACCTGTTCCGCGACGGGGATCAGTACGTCCTCAGCGCCGACCTGCCGGGCATCGACCCGGCGAGCGTCGACCTCGACGTCGACGGACAACTGCTCACGATCCGCGCGGAGCGGCACATGCCCGCGAACGAGAACGTGAAGTGGCTGACCAACGAGCGGCCGCACGGCAGCTACATGCGCCAGTTCACCCTCGGCGACGGCGTCGATGTCGAACGCATCACCGCGAACTACGAGCACGGTGTGCTCTCGGTGATCATCCCGGTGGCCGAACGAGCCAAGCCGCGCAAGATCCAGGTCGCGTCGAAGGCGGGTGAGCGCGCGGAGGTGAGCGCGTGAGCGCCGTGCTCGCACCGCGGCCGCGCGACGGCGGAAGGGCTCCCGATCACTCGGGCATCCGGCTGCCGAATCTGAAGCCGCGGCTGACACCGGGCCCGCCGCGAGAGAACGCTCCACGGCTGCCGTTCGGCACGACGCCGGGAGCGGGACGCCGCACCGGATGACTCAGCGCGGCCCGGTCGCGAACGGCGACCGGGCCGCGCTGCGGTCACCAGGGGCGGTGCTCAGGCCACGGCGGCATCCTGCGACACCGCCGTCGGGGGAATCTCCGCATACGTCGCCGAGATTCGCCGGTACGACCTGGTGAGGAAGGCCAGTAGCGCGAAGACCACCATCGCGAGCCCGGCTACCAGGAAGACGAGGGCGATGCCGCGGGCATCCCCCTCCCCCAGCAGCCAGCTCCACGTGGTCTTGCCGGCATCCGTCGCCATGTACGGGATGATGATGAACTCGGCGATCGGCGCGATCAGGAACGCGGTGATCGGCGCCGCCGCCGACTCGAAGGCCTGCGCGAAGCCGAAGACGCGGCCCTGCGTGCGGAAGTCCACGACCTTCTGGATCACGGTCTGCTCGGCCGCCTCCACACCGGGGATCAGCACCATGTAGGCCCAGATGCCGGCGGCATACAGCCACCAGAACTCGCGGATCGTGAACAGCGCGCCGAGCAGCCCCATGATGATCACCAGGATCAGCATGGTGCGGATCGGGTTGCGCCCCAGTCCGAACTTGGCGATGAGCAGACCGCCGACGATGAATCCCGTCGAGGCGACACCGAACACGACGCCCCACCACTCGACGGGGAAGAGCTCCAGGCCGTACGGGTCCATGAGGGCCATGTAGACGCCGCCGATGAGGTTGTTGAAGGTCGAGAAGATGATGAGGGCGAACAGGCCGGGCACGAGCCGCACCGCGGCGACCGCGCCACGGATGTCGATCATGGGGCGGTGCTCCTCGATCACCGGTTTCGCCTCGGGGATCCGCAGGAACAACAGGTGCGCGAACGCCAGCGCGGTGAACACGATGGCGATCAGCAGCGTCCACCCCATGCCGAGGAGCCCGATCGAGAGCCCGGAGAACACGCTCGTGACGATGAAGGCGAGACCGGTGACGGTGCCGACGAGACCGTTCGCGTTCGCGTGGCGCTCCTGCGGGATCAGCAGCGTCACGGTGGTGGACAGCGCGATGTTGCGCATGTTCTCGATCACCCCACCGAAGAGGATGATGCCGGCGAACAACCAGAACCAGGGTCCGCCGAGATCCACGAGCGCGGACTCCGGGAACAGCAGATAGAGCACCCCGGCGACGATGAAGGCCGCGAGCGTCGTGCCGCTGGCGAACATCATCGCCTGATGCTTGCGATGGCGGTCGACGATCGAGCCGAACACCATGCCGAACAACGCGACGAACAGCATGTACGCGCCGCCGATGATGCCCGTCGCGAGCACCGACCGGGTCTCGAGATAGACCCAGAAGGTGAGCCCGAACCATAGGTAGCTCGTCGTGACGTTCGCGATCGCGGTGTTGACGAGCACCTGCAGAAAGGTGCGCATGCCGCCCGGGGGCGGGGCGTGATCGGTGGATGCCGCGGTGCTCTCCGTCATGCTGGGAGCGTACGACACTCCGACGACAGTGGCGCGCTGTGATCACTCAGTGGGATCCGCGACCATGTGCCACCTCGGGAAGGGGTCGGCGAAGCCGCGCCACGCCGACGGCCCTGCGGCGAGCTCGTCGTCGGTGAGCGCTGCGGCATCGAACGCGGCGGTGATCCCGTCGTGGTCGAGGTCCAACCCGATCAGAGCGAGTTCCTGCCCGAGCGAGGCGAGTTCGTCGTCATCGTCGCCCACGAGGGGACTCAGGGAGAACATGCTGGCGACGTGCTCCCACTGGGCGACGACGTGCGGACGGGTTGCCAGGCGGCTGAAGCCCGCCGATCGCACCAGCCTGCCGAACTCGCCCGGCTCGATGCGCTCATCCAGCAGGTGCTTGAGTCGCGCCGGATGGAAGGGCCGCAGCTGCTCGTAGCGCAGCGCGGACACGCGCGGACTGGTCATGTGCGGGTCGAACTCGCCGTTGAGCACACACACCCACCCCGCGCGTTCCTGGGACGACGAGTAGGGCTCGACCGCTTCGGCGATGTCCACCGTCGAGTGCTGGAGCCGCAGTCGAGCCATGGGGCTCAGGTGGTTGACCAGCGCCATCACCGTCGAGAGGGCGTCGGTGGACAACGATCCCCAGTTCACCATCACGACGGCGGAGGCGTACTCGATCTGCAGCACGGTCAATTGGGCGCGCGCCAGGAAGTCGACGGGAAGTCCGCCGGGCGCACGACGGTACGCGACAGTGTCGTCACGCCCGAGGTCGTCGAGGAGGTGCGCCGCATCCAGCACGCACACGACCGCACGCAGGCGAGCGCGTGCGTCATCCTGCACCAGGGCGCCGATGATCTCGGTGGTCGGCGCCTCGATCGGGAACTCGACGACCACACCCGTCGGGCTCTCGGACCACGAAGCGAGCGCCGCGGCCTCGAGCGCCGGATCCGGCGATCCCGCCAGCCGCGATGACGGAATCAACTCGCGCCGCGTGGCGGCGGCGAGCCTCCTCGCGTAGCGCAGGCGTTCCGGCGCACAGGCCCCGACGACCGCGATCACATCCACTGCGCTCATCCGATTGTCGCTCCGCTCCCTGATGACGATATCGTGCTTAATGATAATGGTTCTCAGAAAGGACGATGACATGAAGGTTCGTGCCTCGATCAAGTCGCTCAAGCGGCAACCCGGCGCGCAGGTGGTGCGACGGCGCGGCAAGATCTACGTGATCAACAAGCTCAACCCCCGATTCAAGGGCCGTCAGCGATGATGCGCCCCGGCCGGCCGGTCAGGATCGCGGTGCGGTCTCCAGCAGTGCGCGGATGAGCGTCTGCGCGTCGTAGGGCCCGACGTGCCGCCGACCGTTCACGAAGAAGGTCGGCACCGCCGTGATGTCCATCGCCTCGGCGTCGAGCATGTCGTCGCGCACGCGGGTGGCGACCTCCGCGGAACTGAGATCGGCTTCGAACCGCTCGACGTCGAGGCCCAGTTCCTGCGCGCGGCGGATCATGTCGGACGGCATCTGATTCGCCTGGTCGCGGAACAGGCTCTTCTCGAACGGGAAGAACTGTCCCTGACGAGCGGCCGCCTCGGATGCCTCCGCCGCCGCGAGCGCATTCGGATGGAACCGGCTCAACGGCGCATGCCGCCAGACGTAGCGCACTCGCTCCCCCAGTTCGCGCTGCACCTCGTCCGTCGACCCGGACGCCTTGAGACAGAACTCGCACTGGAAGTCCCCGTACTCGACGAGGGTGAGTGGGGCATCCGGGTCACCCCATATGTGGTCGCGTTCCGGATCGACCGGCCGGATCAGGGTGCGACCGCTCTCCTGCGCCGGTCGCACGGCGTCAGAGATGCGGAACGCGACCGTGGCCAGCACGAACGCGATCACGGATGCCGCCAGCACCCCGACACGCGCCTCGTTCTGGGCGGCGGGGTCGACGATGGCGAGATCGACGATGAAGAGGGAGATGGTGAATCCGATGCCCGACAGCAGCGCACCACCCGCGATGCGATCCGGGGTGAGTCCGGGGCCGAACTCGCCGATGCGTAGCAGCCGCAGCAGGGTGGTCGATCCGAAGATGCCGATGAACTTGCCTGCGACCAGTCCGACGACGATGCCCCAGGTGATCGGCGACTGCAGGGCCGCGATCAGGATGTCACCGCTCAACTGCACACCGGCGTTCGCCAGCGCGAACAGCGGGAGCACGACGTAGGCGACGTACGGCGCATACGCCGACTGCAGCCGCTCGTTGATCGAGATCGACTCCCGCAGGCTGTTGGCCGCCGCCCGCGCGTACTCGGAGTTCGGCGACTGCCGGAAGGTGCGGGCGAGATCGAGCGCGTGCTCGACATCCCGACGGCTGGGCCGGTAGACCGGCACGAGCAGCGCGATCGCGACACCCGCCAGGGTCGGGTGCACCCCGGAGGCCAGGAACGCGAGCCAGACGATGATCGCGAGGGTGACGTAGACCGGGCCGCGCCCGCCGCGGAGATAACGGGTGAAGTACACCGCGACCAGCCCGACGGCGGCGATGATCAGCGGGAACGGAGTGAAGTCCTCGGTGTAGACCAGCGCGATGATGCTGAGCGCACCGATGTCGTCGACCACGGCGAGCGCCAGCAGGAACACCCGAAGCCTGCCCGGGGCTCGCGGCCCGATGAGGGCGAGCGCGCCGACCAGGAAGGCCGTGTCGGTGGAGATCACGATGCCCCACGCGTGCTCCTGTCCGCTGCCCGCGCTGATCATCAGGTACAGCACCGCCGGCACGACCAGACCCAGCACCGCGGCGACGACCGGCACGACGGCCCTTCGCCAGCTGGTCAGCTCGCCGATCGCGAACTCGCGGCGCACCTCGAGGCCGACCAGGAAGAAGAAGATCGCCATCATGGCGTCGTTGACGAGTGCGTGCAGCGTGAAGTCGAGCCGCAGGTCGCCGACGCCCAGTGTGAGATGGGTCTCCCAGAAGCCCTCGTACGAGCCATGGGCGACGTTGGCCCAGACGATCGCGACGAGTGTGCCCACGAGCAGCAGCAGTGCGCCGACCCGTGCCTGACCGATGGATCGGATGCGCTCGGCGATCGAGCGGTGCCGGTGACCCTGCGCGTCGGGGTGGTCGGGGTCGGGTGAGTGCTGGATCACCGTCAGCCCAAGGAACGGTCCGGTCTCGGCGCGCACGCCCGGGGAGTCGCTCGAACGGGGATTCATGCAACGAGGGTAATCGGAACGCGGACGGTGTCGCTGCCGAGCGGCAGAATGGGGAGCATGACGCGACGCGGCCTGCTCCTGTTCGCCGCATTGGGGATCGCCTGGGGCATCCCCTACCTGTTCATCAAGATCGCGGTCGCGGAGCTCGAGCCCGGCATGGTGGTGCTGGCGCGCGCCGGGCTGGCCGCGATCCTGCTGCTGCCGCTGGCGCTCGTCCGTCGCGAGGTCGGCCCGGTGATGCGCCGCTGGAAGCCGATGCTCGCCTACACGGTGGTGGAGATCATCCTGCCCTGGTACTTCCTCAGCTCGGCCGAGCAGCGCCTGCCGAGCTCCACCGCCGGCCTCCTGCTCGCGGCCGTGCCGCTCGCCGGGGTCGCCGTCGCGTTCGCGATGGGCCGGCCGGCGAAGCTGTCGGGCCTGAACTGGCTGGGCATCGCCGCGGGGATGCTGGGGGTGGCGGCCCTCGTCGGTTTCGACGTCGCCGGCTCCGATCTGATCGGGGTCGCCGAGATGGCGGTGGTCGTCGTCGGTTACGCGCTCGGACCGGCGATCCTCTCGCGGTGGATGTCGGACCTGCCTGGTGTCGGCGTGGTCGCGGTCTCACTGGCCTGGACCGCGATCGCGTACGTACCGTTCGTGGTGCTCACCGGCGGGGTGCCAACGGCCTGGCCGTCGACGCCCGTGATCGTCGCGATCGTCGTGCTCGCCGTGGTATGCAGCGCCTTCGCATTCCTGGCGATGGTCGCGCTGGTCGCCGAGATCGGCCCGGTGAAGGCCACCACGATCACCTACGTCAACCCTGCCGTCGCGATCGTCGCCGGGGCGCTGATCCTCGGGGAACGGGTGACGGTCTGGACGATCGTGGGCTTCGCCCTCGTGCTCGCCGGCTCCTACCTGGTCACGCGGCGGCGCGCGCCGGGCATCGTCGCGGCCGGGCCCGAAGAGTCGATCGCGGAGGCCACGGCTGCAGACGGTTCCAGCGAGACTGCGTAGCCCGTCGGGTCAGAACGCCTGCTCGATCCACGCATCGCCGGAGACCGGTTCGCCGAGGATCTCCCCCGACACGTCCGCAGTGCCCTCGTAGATCGGAGCGCCGGGGATCGAGAACTCTTGGTCGAGAAGGCGCGTGGTGACCGTGAACGATGCGTCGAACGATGGAATCTCCACGAGGAACTGCTGGGCGTAGCCCTGGCCCGTGGTTGGACTCACCCAGAGCTCGCCGACGGGCGTGATGGTGCTCGCGACGTAGTAGAGCTCGCCCGCGTCATCCTGGATCGTCGCGTACGCCTTGACGCTGACCCCGATCTCGGGCTTGAAGCCCTCGCCGATGATGCCGGCGTTGGAGATGGTGTAGCCGTTGTCGAGTTGCAGGTCCTGCAGGAGCCACCGAACCCGGGCATCGGCGCTGCTGCCACCGAAGTAGCCGTACTCGTGGTCCATCCAGGTGGTGCCCGAGACCTCGAAGGTCTCGCCATCGAGGGTGATCGTGCCGGATGCCTCGAGCCGCGTGTACGAGAAGTAGTAGTTGTCCTCGGTCAAGGACTGCGTGGTCGCGCTCGGCTCGATACCCGTGCCGAACACGTAGAACGGCCTGCCCTGTTGCGACAGCGTCAGGTCGAACGTCACCTCGCTGCCGGTGTCGGCATCGGTGAACACCGACGTCACCGCGATGTTCTGCGAAGGGTCGGCCTGCGGTGCCGTCATCGAGATGGCGTTGCGCACAGCGACGGCGGTCGCGCCGGAGCCACCACCCCCGGTCAACGTCACCGTCGGGGTCTCGGTGTACCCGGAGCCCGGCTGCAGCAGCACGAGCTGTCCGACACCACCATCGGCGTCGAGCACCGCCAACCCGGATGCACCAGAACCGTCGCCCTCGATCGTGACCGTCGGGGCGGAGGTGTAGCCCGATCCCCCGTCGGTGATGTTGAAGCCACCGACCGGCCAACTGGCGTCACCGAGACGGGCATACCAGTCCTTGCTGGGATCGCCTTCGGCCCAGTTGGCGACATCGAAGTTGCCGATCGGCTTCGGTACATAGATCTGTGTGTGCTCGTAGTGCTGTCCACCCTCGACATCGCTCAGCGACACCTGCGTCATCGCGAAGCTCTGGCCGACGAAGGATGCGGCGTTGATCTCGAAACCGAACACCCGGTCGCCTGCGCGCAGGGTGCCGATGTGCCACCACCACTCGGTGGGGGCGTTCTTGTGGCGGTACATGTCCGTGGGCAGGCTCAGCACCACGTTGGCGGCGGGAACCGGGTCGGGTTTCGTGTCCTGGCTCCACAACGGGTTCGCCGGAACCGGCACGGACGGCGCAAGCACCCCGCCGGGCCAGGCCGACGCGAGCAGCGTCGCGATCACGACGGTGGCGGCCGCGAGCGCGCCCCGCACGGCCGGTGTCACCGGCGCCTGGCGACGACGCAGGCGCACGATCACCGCAATGATCATCCCGAGGGTCAGCGCGAGGGATGCCGCCGCGACGAGCCACCACGCCAGCGGCCCGTACTGATCCTGTGCGAGGAGGCCGACCACGATGCCGAGCGCACCGAGTACCTCGAGCGCGCCGATGATCTTCACCCAGACCGTGGGCACGTTCTCCACCCATCGCAGCCCCCGGCCGACCAGCCAGCGTTTCGGCGCGAACACCTTCACGCCGCCGGCGATCACGAACAGCAGCGAGACCAGCCCGCCAATGAGCCACAGCGCGATCGTCATCAGGACGTCCCCCCAGACTCCCCGCGTCCCCCGCGGTGTGAGTCCCGACCAGTCTGGCGGCCTTCCGCACCCGGCGATACTTCCCAGAATGAGGGGTCAGCACGCCACCCGTACGTCAACGCATGGAGAAGATAAGCTGTCGCAGGGAGGATCGCAGTGCCGAAGCAGGTTGACCACGAGCAGCGCCGCATCGAGATCGTCGAGGCGACGTGGCGCATCATCGCCCGCGGCGGGTTCGCCGCAGCGACGATGCGCGAGATCGCGGCCGAAGCCGGTTTCGCCAACGGTGGCCTCAAGCACTACTTCGTCAACAAGGACGAGCTGCTGGTCGCCGCGTTCCAGCGCACGTTCTACCGGATCAACGAGCGTGCGGCGCTCGCCACCGGGGACAAGACCGGGCTCGCGGCGATCCGTGCGCTGTGCACCGAGATGCTCCCCCTCGACCGCGAGCGGCAGGTGGAATCGAGGGTGACCGTCGCGTTCTGGGATCGGGCGGCATCCAATCCGGTGCTCATGAAGGTGCACGCCGACTCGCACGCGATCTGGCGGCGCTTCTTCGAGCAGCACCTCGACCTGGCGCGCACCAGCGGCGAGATCCAGGAGGATGTCGCGACCGCCCTCGTCGTCGACGAGCTGCTCTGGCTGACCACCGGGCTGCAAGTGGTGCCCCTGCTCGACCCCAAGACGACGCCCGCGATCAGCCAGGTGCGCATCATCGACACCGTGCTCGATCGCATCCGCAATCTCAACTGGCAGCCGGCCACGGTCTCGGTCAGCTGAGTCGGCGACCTCAGCGGTACGCTGCCAGTGACATGACCAAACGCATCGGATTCCTCTCCTTCGGGCACTGGCAGGCGGTGCCGGGCTCGCTCGTGCGCACCGGTCGGGACGCGCTCGTGCAGACCATCGAGCTCGCCGTGGCCGCCGAGGAACTGGGGGTGCATGGAGCGTACGTGCGCGTGCACCACTTCGCTCGGCAGCTCGCCTCGCCGTTCCCGCTGCTCGCCGCGATCGCCGCCCGCACCTCGACCATCGAGATCGGCACGGGCGTGATCGACATGCGCTACGAGAACCCGCTCTACATGGCCGAGGAGGCCGCGGCGGCCGACCTGATCAGCGACGGGCGCCTGCAGTTGGGCATCTCGCGCGGTTCACCCGAGACGGCACTGCGCGGCGCCGAGTCCTTCGGCTACGTGCCGGCGCAGGGCGAGGACGATGGCGCGATGGCGCGCGCCCACACCGAGCTGTTCCGCGCGGCGATCGCCGGCGCGACCGTCGCCCAGGCGAATCCGCAGATGACCGGGATGGCGGGCGGCCTCGCGATCCAGCCCCAGTCACCCGGGCTGCCCGACCGCATCTGGTGGGGTTCGGGCACGCGAGCGACGGCGGAGTGGACGGCACAGCAGGGCATGAACCTGATGAGCTCCACGCTGCTCACCGAGGACACGGGCGTGCCGTTCGATCAGTTGCAGACCGAGCAGATCGCCCGGTACCGCGCGGTGTGGGTGGAGGCGGGCTGGGAGCGGCAGCCGCGGGTGTCGGTGAGCCGCAGCATCCTGCCGATCATCGACGACGAGAGTCGCCACTACTTCGGGGCCCGCGCACAGGCCGACGCGAAGGACCAGGTGGGGATGCTCGACGGCGCCCTCTCGCGCTTCGGGCGCAGTTACATCGGTGAGCCTGACGTGATCGCCGCCGAACTCGGGCAGGATGCCGCCGTGGCTGCCGTCGACACCGTGCTTGTCACGGTGCCGAACCAGCTCGGCGTCGACTTCAACGCGCGCGTGCTGGGCAGCATCATGCGCGACATCCTGCCCGCGCTCGGGTGAGTGCGCCGTGAGACGCCCGTCGGCCGTTCCCGATCGCGATGGCGTCGGCTCGCACCACGCGGAGCACGCGGCGCACGCGGCGCGACCAGAACAGGAGACCATGCATGCGTGAGACCACCGTCGGCATCCTCGGCGCCGGCAAGGTCGGCACCGTGCTGGCCAGACTGCTGATCGCCGCCGGGTATCGGGTGATGATCGCGGCATCCGGGCATCCGTCTCGCATCGCGCTCATCGTCGATGTGCTGGCCCCCGGTGCCGTCGCCGCGTCCGCGGAGGAGGTGGCACGCGAGTCGGACATCGTGATCCTCGCGCTGCCGCTCGGCAAGTACCGCACCGTGCCGGTCGAGCCGCTCGAGGGCAAGCTCGTGATCGATGCCATGAACTATTGGTGGGAGGTCGACGGCATCCGCGACGACCTCGACGACCCGCGCGTCTCCACGAGCGAGCTGGTGCAGGCGTTTCTGCCGCGCTCTCGCGTGATCAAGGCCTTCAACCACATGGGCTACCACGACCTCGATGAGGGCCCCACTCCCCCGGGCACGACGGGCCGCAAGGCCATCGGCATCGCCGGCGACGACGATCGCGACCTCGCCGCCGTGGCCGCGATCGTCGACGCCGTGGGCTTCGACCCGGTGCCGGTGGGCACGTTGCACGACAGCATCTCGCTGCAGCCCGGCAGCGAGCTCTTCGGCGCGAACTTCACTGCCGAGGCGGTGCGGGATGCCGCCGCCCGCTTTCCCGCCACCGAGCGCGGGCGAGCGGTCGCGGCGGCCCGCGCAGAGGCCGGCGACCCCACCCTCACCGAGTGAGCGTCACACCGAGGCGGGCTCCAACAGGCGCTCCAGGCGGGCGTAGCTGGTCTCCATGCCGACGGTCATGCCGGTGGCGAGCACCGCGTCGCGCTGCTCGGCGTTCGCGTAGGTGATCAGCAGCGTCAGCAACGTGCCGCCCTCCACCGGGGTGAGCGTCAGCTCGTTCAGGGTGGCGGGGAAGTCCATGCCGATCATCGCCTCGGTGGTGACAGCGCGGTACGGCTCGCTGGACTCGAGCAGTTCCCCCGTGAATCCGAAGCGCTCGCCGCCGCCGTCCTGCTCCCACTCGTAGCGGTAGCTGTCGCCGACCTTCGTCGCGATCTCGCACACCGGCATCGACCAGCCGTCCGGGCCGAGCAGCCACTGCCGCATCAGGTCGGCATCGTTGTGGGCTCGCCACACCTGCTGCACGGTGCCGCGGATGACGCGTGCCACCCGCACCTGCGTGTCGCTGAGCACCTGCGCCTCGACCGCCCGCCCGGCGGCGAAGTCCGCGAGGTCGGCGAGCACCGCGTCGATCTGGGCCATCGCCAGGCGGCTGCCCTCCTCCAGGCCCATCTCGATGAGCTGCTGCATCTGCTCGAGGGAACCGAAGTGGGCGGTGGTGGTCAAGTGCGAGCCCTCGTCCGTCTCCGTGAACGCGAAGGCCATGCGGGTGACCGGCAGATCGGTGTTCGGCGTGCCCTCGGCATCCGCAAACGCGTCGAGCACCTCGAAGGCGTGCGGGGCATCCACGCTCGTCCAGTCCCAGCAGCCGTAGTGCTCGTCGCCCTCGGGGCCGGTCATCTTGTAGATGCTGCGACCGCCGACGGCGGCATCGTGGCGCAGAAAGGTGGCCGGGTAGGTGGGCGGGCCCCAGAAGCGCTCGATCTGCCGGGCGTCGGTGTAGGCATCCCAGAGGCGGCGCAGCGGCACGGCGAAGTCGGCATCGATCGTGATGGTGAGCTGGTCGAGATCCTTCTCGACGGAAGTAACGGGCATGAGCGGCCTTTCGTTCGGTTCGGTCGGTGGTTCGTGTTCAGGCGGACGCGTCGTCTTCGGCGAGCATCGCGTCCAGGCGGTCGACCCGTGCACGCCACAGTTGCTCGAACTGGTCGAGCAGCCGTTGCGCCTGTCGGATGCGATCGGGATTGCCGCGCACCATCCGCTCACGACCTCGCGGGATCTTGGTCACCAGCCTCGCCTCCTCGAGCACGGCGACGTGCTTCTGCACGGCCGCGAACGACATCTCGTACGCGTGCGCCAGGTGCGAGACGGAGACCTCGGCGACCAGCGTGCGGCGCACGATGTCCCGTCGTGTCGCGTCGGCGAGCGCGCGGAACATGCGGTTCACGTCCTCGTCGGACAACTCTCTTACAACCATTTGGTTGTAGGTTACGGGATGCCACGTGGTGGCGCAAGGGTTCGGCATCTCGCAATCCGGTAGCCAGATGAGACGGCTCGGCGCGGGCAATTGAGCCGATGCGAACCGGCCCCGCCGCCCGTAAGATCGCGGAGACGGAGTCCACCCCGACCGGAGCGAGGCGCGTGAGCACTGCAGCCAATCAACCCGAGGTTCAGCTTTCGACCGGGCGGGTGCGCGGCCTCGAGTCGGACGGCATTCGGCGGTTTCTGGGCATCCCCTATGCCCTGCCGCCCTTCGGGGAGCGGCGCTTCCGCGCGCCCGAGCCAGTGACCGCCTGGCCGGGAGTGCGCGAGGCGGTCGCGTTCGGACCGACCGCGCCGCAGACGCCCTACCCCGGTGCCATCGGCGAACTGCTGCCGAGCATCGCGATCGATGGCGACGACATCCTCACCGTCAACGTGTGGGCCGCCGACGGTGCGAAGGACGCGCCCGTGGTGCTGTGGCTGCACGGCGGCGCACTCGAGCGCGGGGCGAGCGCCCTCGACGGCTACGACGGCACGCCCTTCGCCGTCGACGGCATCGTGACCGTCACCGCCAACTACCGGCTCGGCAGCGAGGGGTTCGGTGTGCTCGACGGCGCCCCGCTCAACCTGGGTCTCAGGGATGCCGCGCTCGCCCTCCACTGGGTGCACCGAGAGATCGCGGCCTTCGGTGGCGATCCCGCCCGCATCACCGTCATGGGCGAATCCGCCGGCGGCGCGCTCGTCGCGGCACTGCTGTCGCGGGGCGAGACGCGGGCGCTCATCGCGGGCGCGATCATCCAGTCGGGGCCGCTGACGGCATCCACGCCCGAGACCGCTGGCCGCGCCACCAAGGCGATCGCCGCGCGACTCGGGGTGCCGGCGACCCGCGACGCGTTCCTCGCACTCGACCCGCACGAGCTGCTGAGGGCGCGCGCGGAGATCACCGCGGGCAAGACCCTGCTCTCGGGCACGCCCGGCTTCGCGCTCGCCATCGACGACGAGACGCTGCCGGTCTCCCCGCATCTGGCGCTGCGCGAGACGACCGTGCCGCTGCTGATCGGCACCAACACCGACGAGTACCGGCTGTGGCTCACCCCGGATGATCTCGCCGGCGTCGGCCGGGTCAAGTCGTGGGTGTTTCGGCGCGCCCTGCGCGTGCCCGAGCGGGCCGCGGCGGCCGTGCGGGCCGCACTGCCCGCCGCCACCCCGGGCGAGGTGCTCGGGCAGCTCGTCACCGACCGAGTGCTGCGCGGCCCCGCCTCGGCAGTCGCCGCCGCGCGCACCAGCCCAACGCACCTCTACGAGTTCGCGTGGCAGAGCCCCGTGCGTGACCTGCGCGCCGCGCACGCCGTGGAGATCGCCTTCGTCTTTGGCCGCGTCGACGCCCCAGACGCCCTCCCCCTGTCCGGCCCGGACGCGCCGGCCGCGCTCGCCCGCGAGATGCACGCGGCGTGGGTCGAGTTCATCCGCACCGGCGCGCCGGGCTGGGAGCCCTACGCGCCCGGCCGGATGACGCGGGTGTTCGACGAGCGGTCGCAGACGGTAGCCCAGCGGCGGGCGGGCGTGCTCGACGCGTTGGGGTAGCGCCCGCGCGCCGCGTCTGCGCGAACCGCGGAGGACCACCGCCCACGATGATTGACCCATGGACGACCTCGCCATCAGGCCGGTGCGCGCCGACGAGTGGCGCGAGGTCCGGGCCCTGCGCCTCAGCGCCCTGCAGGACGCCGACGCCGCCATCGCATTCCTCGACAGCTACGACGACGCCGCGTCCCGGCCCGATGAGTTCTGGCAGCAGCGCACCGCCGCCGCGTCAATCGAGGCGGGAGCGGATGCCGTCGCCCGCCAGTTCGTGGCCGTCACCGCCGACGGCGCCTGGGTCGGCACCCTCGCCGTGCTCGTCGAGCACGCGGGCGAGCGGGACTTCGAGGGCATGGAGATCCGACGTTCGGCGGGCGGCATCGTGGGGGTCTACGTCGACCCCGAATTCCGGGGGCGGGGCGTCATCCAGCCCCTGTTCGACGCCGCGCTCGACTGGGTGCGCGAGCGCGGCCTGGACTATGCGCGGCTGTACGTGCACACCGACAACTCGCGCGCGCGGCGGGCCTACGAGCGGGCGGGGTTCCGGCCGACCGGCGTGACCGTGGCGGGCTCGATCGGCCTCGAGCTGGAGCTGGCCCGAGAGGTCTGAGGCGGGCATCCCCTCCGCCCTGAGGATGACACGGCCGGCACCTGCGGACGGTGAACCGCACCCCGCGGCCGATTCGCCGAGCATCGCGTGGCATGAGGCTGGAGGCCCGACGAAAGGTTCCGCGTGTCGCCTCGCCCCCACCGCGCCATCCTCGCCGCCCTGACGCTGCTTGCAGTGATCTCGGGATGCGCCCCCACCGCCATGCCGCCGCGCCCGCCGACGGCGGAGACGGGTGCGCAGACGCTCGGCCCGGCGGACGGATACCTGGCGCTCGGCGAGAGCGTCGCCCTCGGCGACGACGTGCCGGCGATGACGAACCTGGCGCCGGACCTGCGAGACGCGCTCGAACGCGCGGCCGCCGCAGCCGCGTTCGACCGCGACGTGGAGTTCACGTTCACGAGCGGTTGGCGCAGCGCCCGCTATCAGCAGTCACTGTTCGACGACGCGGTCGCCACCTACGGCAGCGAAGTGGAGGCACGCCGCTGGGTGCTGCCGCCGGACCAGTCGCAGCACGTGCTCGGCAACGCGGTCGACGTCGCGACCGCCGATGCCATGGATTGGCTCAACCGGTTCGGTGCGCAGTTCGGGCTGTGCCAGACCTACGTCAACGAGCTCTGGCACTTCGAACTGGTCGCCGGGGTCACCGAGACCTGCCCCGAGCAGGGGGCTTGACCCCTGATCTTGGACACGCTGATTCCAGCACGGCGCTGGGGAAGCGAGAATCCAAGGGATGGCAAGGAAGAACTACACGGACGAGTT
>NZ_JARGEM010000007.1 GCF_029211225.1 Antiquaquibacter metalliresistens | reverse complement strand
GAACTCGTCCGTGTAGTTCTTCCTTGCCATCCCTTGGATTCTCGCTTCCCCAGCGCCGTGCTGGAATCAGCGTGTCCAAGATCAGGGGTCAAGCCCCCAACGAGCGGGACTGTGCCTCAGAGAGTACTGGTCGTCTGCGACAAACCGGTGCATAGAGGGCAGGTGGTATTAGGAGGTTCTACCGTCCGCGAGACTTCTGTGCGCGGCAGAGAGCCCTCTCTGTCACCACGTCGGTGGCGCCCGGTGGTGGTATGACCGAATAGCGAGGTTCGCGGCGCTCGTAGGGCCGCCGTCGGCCCAGTCGATGGTGTGGTCGAGGTCGCAGTCGGGCGGGAGTGGTGGGATGCCGCAAGCGCGGCCCGGCCAGGGCCGGCTAGAACGGCGGCGGATCTGCCGTTCTTGTGGCGCCGGTGGGGCTGCGCCAGGTGAGGCGGCCGTCGTCGTTGCCGAGGGTCCAGCCGGTGTTGTGTTTGAGGCGGTGGTGGTTGCGGCACAGGTGGGCGAGGTTCGCGGCGCTCGTGGGGCCACCGTCGGCCCAGTCGATGGTGTGGTCGAGGTCGCAGTCGCGGGCGTGGCGGCCGCATCCGGCGAAGGTGCACAGGTTGCCGTCGCGCAGCGCGAGCCAGCGCTTGAGGTCGGCCGGCACGCGGTAGCTCGTGCGGTCGATGTCGAGCACCGCGCCGCTGATCGGGTGGGTGAGGATGCGCGTGAAGCTCGGCGCGTGACCGGCCAGTTCGCGGGCGGTGGCCGCGTCGATCGGGCCGTAGCCCTCAAGGGTGGCGGGCGCCTCGGAGGCGCCGAGCAGGGTGAGCACCGGCACGGTGACGGCGACCGAGACGCCTGCGGCGGTGCCGACACCGAGCACGCCCGCGAGCAGGTCGCCCGCGACATCCGCCCGCAACTGGTCGAGGGTGCGGGACTCGTCGGGTGCCGCGGCGAGCGAGCGGGCGCCGGACTCGATGCGGGCCATGGCGCGTTCGCCGACCGCGGCCGGCAGGTAGGCGCTGAACCAGCTCATGCCGTCGATGTCGTGCTCGAGGTGCACGCGCCGCAACTGAGCGCGCAGCTCGTGGCGCCGCTCGGGCGCGGGCTGGAGGCGTTCGAAGGCGGCGCGGGCGAGGGTGCGGAAGCGGGCCGGGGCGAGGGTCTCGGCGGGGGCGAGCACGGCATCCTCGAAGGCCACCCACGCGGGCTCGGGCAGGGTCGCGACGAGGTCGGCGACGGTGCGGGCGTTGGGCGTCGCGACGTCGCCCTCGCGGAACAGCGTCCACACCCGCGGCGCCCGGTGCAGCAGCGCTGCGGCCTGCGCGGCCTGAGCGCGCACCGTGCTCTCGGCGATACACAAACGCACGGCGAGGTCGGCGATGGCGGCGCGCTCGGCGAACTGCGCGGCATCCGGGTGATCGGCCAGCATGGCCCCGCCGAGGAAGACCTCGGGATACCGCCGCGCCTCGTGCAGCGTCGCGTCGATCGCGGCCAACTGCTCGGCGTGCGCCCGGGTGGCCGAGCGCGCCGCGAACTCCGCGCGGGCGAGACCGAACTCGACGCGCACGTCCGCGCGATCGGGGTCGAGTGCGGTGGTCATGGTGCTAGTAGAGCAGGGGCCACCGACATTGGGAAGTGCTGGTCAGGGGGCACTTCTTCCCCACAGGCGAGCCGCGCGGCGCGCCATCCACAGGCCGCGAGAAAGCGCCGCAAAACGCGCGGCCCCGAGAACGCACGCGCTCCAGGCAGAACCTAGGCGTTCTTCGCCTTCGCCGCCGTGCCCACCCCGACCGACACCGGCTCGCCACGGTAGAGGCTCTCGAAGGTGTCGAGCGTGCGCTGGATGTCGTGGGCCTCCACGATGCGCAGGCTCTCCTTCTGCATCTTCACCATCTCCTCGTGCGGCATCGTCAGCACCGCGGTGAGCTTCTCGGCCAGCTCGTCCACGTTGCCCGGCTCGAACAGGAACCCGTTCTCGCCGTCGTGCACCAGGTGCGGCAGGGCCATCGCGTTCGCGCCGACGATCGGCAGACCGCTGGCCATCGCCTCCATGGTCGAGATCGACTGCAGCTCCGCGATCGAGGGCATCGCGAACACCTTCGCCCGCGTCAGCGTCGAGCGCAGGTAGTCGTCCTCCACATAGCTCGCGAAGTGCACGCGGTCACCCAGACCCAGGGATGCCGCGAGCGCCCGCCACGGCTTCTCCTGGTCTCCCCCGCCCATCAGTTCCAGCTTGGCGTTCAGCGCCGGGTCGAGCTTCGCGAACGCGCGCAGCAGCTTGTCGACCTGCTTCTCCTCCGCCATGCGACCGAGGAACACGATCAGGTTCTCGCTCTTCGGCGTGAAGTCGGGCGTGTAGTTGTGGGCGTCGATGCCGCACGAGATCGCGAGCACATCCTTCACCGAGGTGTTCGCGGCCAGGTACTCGGCGGCCTTCTCGGTGGGGGCGGTGACGCGCTCGGCGCGGCTGAAGGAGCGGTCCGCGGCATCCCAGGCCAACTGCACGGCCCACGGCTTGAGCCGCTTCGGCAGGATCGCGGTGTACTCGAGCAGGTTCTCGGGCATGAAGTGGTTGGTGCCGATCAGCCGCACGCCGCGTTTCATGCCCTCGAGGGTCATGCCGCGACCGATCACGATGTGGGACTGGAAGTGCACGACATCGGGCTTGACGGCATCCAGGATGCGCGCCGAGTTCTGCTTGATGCGCCACGGCAGCGAGAACCGCAGCCACGGGTGCGGATACCAGCGCCACGAGTAGATGCGGTGCACGGTCATCGTCTGACCCTCGTGCTCCTCTTGGAACGCGCCGACCTTCTTGTTCGTGTACGCGGGAGCCGCGACGTGCACGTCGTGCCCGCGCTCCACCAGGCCGGCCGCCAGCCGTGCGACGAAATTCGCCGAACCGTTGATCTCGGGCCAGAAGGTGTCGCAGGCGAGCAGCACGCGCAATCGTGGTTTGTCGGCGTGCGGAGAACGTCTCGCGGCGTCAGTCACAGTCGGTGAACGTCCTTGGGTCTCGGGGTGGCGCGAAAAAGGCCGTGTTCCACCGTACCTCAGCGCTCCGCGACGGAGGGGTCCACCACGTCGACGATCGCGGTATTCGCCAGTGACTGCGGGTGATGGCGCGAGAGCGAGATCACCCCGTAGATCGCGGTGGCACCGGCCGCCACGAAGCCCACGATCGCCCACCACGGCGCCCCGGCGGCCTCGCCGAGCACGACGATGCCGATCGCGACCGCGACGAGCGGGTCGATCACGGTGAGCCCGGCCACCACGAGGTCGGGCGGGTTCGTCGAGTGCGCCGTCTGCACGAAGTACAGCCCCAACAGGGATGCCGCCACCAGCCCCACGATGCACAGCAGCGTCAGGATGTCCGCCGCATCGATCTCGAAGTCCGTGATGATGATGGTGCGCACCCGGTCGATCACGACCTTGGCCAGCGTGACGACGAAACCGAAGAGCGTGCCCGCGGCGATCACGTAGAAGATCGGCCGCGGGGTGCGACCGCGCAGCACCAGGAACAGCGTGATCAGGATCGCGAGCACCACCGAGAGCACGATGAGCACGGTCCACAACTGCGTCGCGGTCACCGGGTGCGACTGCGTGACGAACGCGGCGATCGTGACGAACACCCCGACGCCCAGCACGCAGATGGCGATCGAGCGGATGGAGACCCTGTCCAGCGGCGTCTTGGTGACCCGGGCGTTGACGATCGCGGTGACCACGAGCGCGACGGCGCCGAGCGGCTGCACCACCGTGATCGGCGCGAGCGTGAGGCTCGTCAGCTGCAGCACGATCGCCAGTCCCAGCAGCACGGTGCCGATCACCCACGACGGACGCGCGAGCAAGGCCTTCAGCTGACGGAAGTTGAGACCGGTCTTCGAACCCTCGTGCTTCTCCTCGACGATCGTGACGCCCCGGTGCTGGAACTGCGTGCCGATGGCCAGCAGCACCGCGGCGATGAGCGCGAGCGGGATGCCGATCGCCGCAGTCGACGGAAGCGTCAACTGGTCGGCGAGATCTTGCAGGTCCGGCGGCACAGTGAGAATCTACCGGGTGAACGCCGGATATTCTGGCGTGCATGGCCGTTCTGCCGATCCTGATCACGGGTGAACCCGTGCTGCACCAGGTCGCTTCCCCCGTGACCGAGTTCAACCGTGCCCTGCACACCCTCATCGACGACATGGTCGAGACGATGGCGGCGGCGCCCGGCGTCGGGCTTGCGGGGCCGCAGGTCGGAGTGGCCCAGCGCATCTTCGTCTGGGACTGGACGGATGACACCGGTGCCCGATCCCACGGCGTCGCCATCAACCCCGAGCTCTGGATTAGCCCGCCGGCCATCGGCGAGCTCGACGAGGACGCCGAGTCGGAGGGCTGCCTCTCCATTCCCGGTGAGCGCTTCCCGCTGCGGCGCTCCGAGCGCGCCCTGCTGCGCGCCGTCGGCCTCGATCGCGAGGCATTCGAGGTGCACGCCGACGGCTGGTTGGCGCGCATCTTCCAGCACGAGTTCGATCACCTCGACGGCATCCTCTACGCCGACCGGCTCGATCACCCGCACGCCAAGGCGGCCGCGAAGGTGATCAAGAAGCGCAGCTGGGGCTCCCCCGGCCAGTTCTGGCTGCCGGGTGAGGACGACCTCGAGGGCTAGCTCGCGGCCTCAGGTCAGCATGCGGATGAGCGCCGCCGTCACCGCGGCGGCGAGCACCACCAGGATGAACGGCACCCGCAGCGCGAACAGCCCGGCGGCGACCAGCAGGGCCGGCACGCGCGCATCGAACACGATCGCCTGACCGGCGCCCACCGTCTGCACCACGATGAGCGCGGACAGCAGCGCCACCGTGAGCAGGTTCGCCACGCGCGCGGGCGTCGGCCGCTCCACGAACGACGGCGGGATCAGATACCCGGAGAGCTTGAGCGCGTAGGCCAGGATCGCGGCGAGCAGGATGATGTGCCAGGTCGTCATCGCTCCCCCATCGGATCCGGCTCGGCTTCGGCCTCGTCGGAGGCGGACGTGCCCAGCCAGTTCGTCAGGCCCACGATCACCGCGACGACCGCGGCCGCGAGCACCGGGATGCCCGGCGGCAGCGTCGGGGTGAGCACCGCCGCGACGACGGCGGCTCCGATCGCGACGACCACCGGTTGCAGCTGCTTGAGCCTGGGCCACAGCAGGCCGAGGAATGCGGCGGCGGCCGCGGCATCCAGACCGTAAGCGCTCACGTCGCCGAGCAGGTCGCCCAGCAACGCGCCGATGAGCGTGGTGATGTTCCAGCCGATGTAGATGATCGCGCCGGTCCACCAGAAGCCGGCGCGCTGTCCCGCGAGCGTCGCCTGCGCGGTGGAGACCGCGGTCGTCTCGTCGATGGTCCAGTGCGCGGCGAGGAGCTTCTTCGGCCAGCGGCCGCCGATGAACGGCGCCACGCGCAGCGCATAGAGGGCGTTGCGGGTGCCGAGCAGGGTCGAGCTCGCGATCGCCGCTCCCCCGGCCGCGACGCCGCCCGCGGCGAGCACGCCGATCAGGGCGAACTGCGAGCCGCCCGTGAACATCAGCAGGCTCATCGCGCACGCCTGCCAGATGTCGAGACCGGATGCCACGGCCAACGCCCCGAACGACACCCCGTACGCGGCCACCGCGAGACCGACCGCGAAGCTGGCGCGGATCGCGACCGCCTGCTCCGGTGTGCGCTTCGTGCCCACGTGCTCCCCTTGCTGTGCAAAGAGAGACTCTACCCGTGGGCCGCGATCACCCCTCAGGCCAACCCGACGGCACTGGCCCGCGACTGCCCACGCGGCGACGGCACCGCCCGCGCGCTCAGTCCTTCGCGGCGTCCTTGCCGTTCTTGCGCTTGACGCTGTTGTCGCCGGCGTGCACCTGGTCGCCGTTCGGCTCCTCGGTCAGCACGAGCCCCTGGTTGCTGCCCGCGGAGATCGCCATCTCTTCGAGCCACGCCTTGTTGAGGTTCGGCTGGCGGCTGCCGCTGTACCGGAAATACAGCGGGATGCTGGAGTCGATCCACACCGCGCTGCGACCGTCGCCGATCGCGGGCGTGTCGAACCAGCTGAAGAAGAACGATTCGCCCCGGCGCAGCTTCGCGCTCATCACGACCTGCAGGTGCGCGAGCACCCGGTCGTCGAACTGCACCTCGATCGAGGCGGAGCCGTAGATCAACGAGCCCATGGCAGCCTCCTAGAGAACTCGGGGTCGATCCTACCGATCCATCGCGCGCCGTGAACCGACCGCGGTGACGACGGCCGGGTCAACTGGCGCAGTCGATGCAGTGCGCGGTCGCGGGGCGTGCGTCGAGACGTCCGGTCGCGATCGCACCGTCGCATTCCACGCAGGTGCCGTAGCTGCCGCCATCCAGGCGCGCCAGGGCCGCGGCGACCTCATCCGCGTGTCGGCGGGCCTGCTGCAGCATCGCGGAGCTCTGCGCGCCCTCGAACGCGAGGCTCGCGCCCTCGGGATCGTCGGTCTCGTCGTTCTGCGCGCCGCGGCGGGTCTCGATGCCGGCGGCGATCTCCCGCTGCAGCCGCTCCTGCACCTCGCGCAGTTCCTGCAGTTCGGCCACCAATCGGGTGCGCAGCTTGGTCTGCTGGGCGACGGAGAGGGATCTCGGGGTGCGGGTCGGGGTGCTGGATGGTGGGGTCACGAGGCCAAGTACAACATCCATCACCGTGCCCCGCCAGGCCTTGACGATGTCCCCCGAATGCGGGTAGTGGCACCGCGCGCCGTGGTGTCTGAAATCCGCTAGTGGATGTCACCCGCTCGTGTCACGCTTGCTGCATGCCCGCCGTCACCGCGCCGTCCGACCCGCGTTTCGCGCAGCGCTACCGCGCCCTCGCCAGCCGCGACTCTCGCTTCGACGGCCAGTTCATCGTCGGCGTGCACACCACGGGCATCTACTGTCGCCCCAGCTGCCCGGCCACCACCCCCAAGGAGCGCAACGTCTCGTTCTACCGCACCGCGGCGGCGGCGCACGAGGCGGGCCTGCGCGCCTGCAAGCGGTGCCAGCCGGATGCCGTGCCCGGCTCCCCGGACTGGAACCTCGCCGACGACCTCGCCTCGCGCGCCATGCGCCTGATCGCGGACGGCGTCGTCGAGCGCGAGGGCGTGCCCGGCCTCGCCGCCCGTCTCGGGTACACGCCACGCCACCTCAGCCGGGTGCTCGTCGCCGAGCTCGGCGCGGGGCCGCTCGCCCTCGCCCGGGCCCACCGCGCCCAGAACGCGCGCACCCTGCTCGCGGCCACCGAGCTGCCGATCGCGGACGTGGCGTTCGCGGCCGGGTTCGCCAGCATCCGCCAGTTCAACGACACGATCCTCGCCGTCTACGAGACGACCCCGACCGCCCTGCGCGCCCTCGCCAGACGCGGCCGGGGGCCTGCGGCGCCGGCCGATCGCACGAGCATCTCGCTGCGGCTGCCGGCCCGAGCGCCGTTCGACGGCCCGGGACTGATGCGCTTCTTCACCGACCACGCCATCCCCGGACTCGAAGAGGGCGGGGATGACTGGTTCGCGCGCCCGGTGCGCCTGCCGGGCGGGGTGGCGCACGTGCACACCCGGCTCGACGGCGCGGGCGTGGCGGTCACCGCCCGGCTCGAGCACGTCTCCGACCTCGCTCCCCTGGTCTCCAGGCTGCGTCGGCTGTTCGACCTCGACGCGGATTCCGTCGCCATCGACGAGGCCCTCGCGGAGGATCCGGTGCTCGCGCCGCTCGTGGCGGTGACCCCGGGCATCCGCCTGCCCGGCGTCGTCGACCCCGAGCAGGCGCTGTTCTCCACGCTCGTCGGCCAGCAGATTTCCGTCGCCGCCGCCCGCACCGTGCTCGGCACGCTCTGCCGCGATCTCGGCACCGACGGCCTGTTCCCGACTGCGGAGCAGTTCGCCGCCCGCGGTCGCGACGTGCTGCGCGGGCCGGCGACGCGCATCGCCACGATCGTGGGCGCGGCCGAGGCGATCGTCGAGGGCCGACTGCGCCTGGACGTCGGGATGCCCGCCGACGAGTTCAGCGCCAGCCTCCAGTCACTGCCCGGCATCGGCCCCTGGACCGCGGGGTACCTCGCGATGCGGGTGCTCGGCAACCCGGACGTGCTGCTGTCGGGCGATCTCGTGATGCAGCAGAGCGCCGCGGCCCACGGCATGCCCTCGACGCCCCGCGCCCTCGCGGCGCACGCCACGCGCTGGTCGCCGTGGCGCAGCTACGCGGGGCTTCACCTGTGGAGGTCTCGGCCTACGATCGGAGGATGAGCGCGAGCCGCGACGAGCCACCACTGGACCGCAACGAATCGGAGGCGGAGCGCGTCGAGCGCAACTGGAACGAGATCCTGCAGGAGCTGCGGGTGATCCAGACCGGCACCCAGATCCTCACCGGCTTCCTCCTCGCCCTCGCCTTCCAGCCCAGGTTCACCGAGCTCGGGCAGCAAGAGGTGACCATCTATCTCGTGCTCGTGGCCGTGTCCGTCATCGCCACGGTGCTCGCACTCGCACCGGTGAGCCTGCACCGCGCGCTGTTCCGCAAGCGCGCGAAGCCAGAGATCGTCCGCCTCGCGCATCGACTGCTGATGCTCACCCTCGTCGCCGTCGCGTTCACGCTCGCCGGCACGACGGTGCTCATCTTCGACGTGGTGATCGGTCCGACCGCGGGTCTCGTCGCCGGCGGCGCGGCGCTCGTCGTGATCGCGGCGGCCTGGCTGCTGATGCCGGCGATCGTGCGGCGGAACCGACGCGGTGACTGAGCGCCCGGCATCCCAGCAGACCGCCCGCGGGCTGCCGCGATCGGCCTGGCGCTACGCGGCACGACGGGCCTGGCACGGGTTCATGCGGCACCGCGGCATCGATTCCGCCGCGGCCCTGAGCTTCTTCGCCGCGCTCACCTTCCTGCCCGCGGCCCTCGCGGTGGTCTCGGCGGTCGCGGTCGGCAACGGACGCGACCGGGCCGTCGACATCGTGCTGAGCATCGCCGACGAGGTGCTGCGCCCGACCACGGTCGACACCCTGCGCGAACCGATCACCGAGCTGTTCAGCGTCGCGAACCCCGCGATCGGGCTCGGCATCGGGGTCGTGCTGTGTCTGTGGTCGGTCTCGGGATACGCCACCGCGTTCGGCCGGGCCGTCAACAGCGTCTACGAGGTGCAGGAGGGCCGGCAGTTCTGGCGCTTCCGCGGCACCATGCTGCTGCTCGCGGTGCTGCTGCTCGTGCTCGGCGCCGTGATCGTCGTGCTGCTGGCGACGACGCCGCGCATCGCGAGCGCGCTGGGGCTCGCCGAGCCATGGCTGACCGTCTGGAACGTGGGCCGGTGGCCGACGTTGCTGCTGCTCATCACGCTCGTGATCGCCGTGCTGTACTACGCCACACCCACGGTGCGACACGAACGGATGCGCTGGGTCAGCTTCGGCGCGGTCTTCGCGATCATCGCGTGGTCGCTGGCCACCCTCGGCTTCTCGCTCAACGTCTCCGTGATCGGCGCCTACGACCGCATCTACGGCTGGCTCGGCGGACTGCTCGTGCTGCTGCTCTGGATCTACCTGACGAACCTGGTGCTCGTGTTGGGGGCGGAGTTCGACGCCGAGGTGGTTCGGCTGCGCCAGTTGAACGCGGGGCTCGCGGCGGAGGAGGTGGTGCTGCTGCCGATGCGAGACACCCGCCGCAACCTCATGCTCGCCCAGCAGCGCGCCGCCGACATCGCGGAGGCCAAGGCCATGCGAGAGCGGGCGGAGAGGGGTCGTCGAACCCCCTGAATCCGGTCTGTGCAGCAGCTAGCTGGCGGCCTTCTTCTTCGCGGGAGCCTTCTTGGCCGGCGCCTTCTTGGCGGCCGGTGCCGCGCTCGCGCGGTTCTTCTCCACGCTGCGCCGCAGCGCCTCCATGAGGTCGAGCACCTCGCCACCGCCGTCCGCGGTCTCGGCGGCCTCGCCGAACGTCTCCGCGGTGTCCACCGCGTCGCCCTTCTCCAGCTTGGCCTCGATGAGCTCCTTGAGCTGGTCCTGGTAGTCGTCGGCGAACTTCTGCGGTTCGAAGTCGGACTCGAAGCTCTTGACGAGCGCCTCCGACATCTCCAGTTCCTTCGCCGTGATCGTGACCTTCTCGTCGAGCGAGGGGAATCGCGCCTCGCGCACCTCGTCATCCCACAGCAGCCCCTGCAGCATGATCACGTCGCCGCGCACCCGCAGGGCACCGAGCCGCGTCTTCTGACGCAGGGCGAACTGCACGATCGCGGTGCGATCCGTCTCCTCCAGGGTGCGGCGCAGCAGGGCGTAGGCCTTCACCGACTTCGAGTCGGGCTCGAGGTAGTAGGCCTTCTCGAACATGATCGGGTCGATCTGATCGTTCGGCACGAACTCGACGACATCGATCTCGCGGCTCTTCTCCGCCGGCAACGAGGCCATGTCGGCGTCGGTCAGCACCACGGTCTTCTCGCCGTCGTCATACGCCTTCGCGATGTCGGAGTACTCCACCACCTCGCCGTCGAGCTCGCAGACGCGCTTGTAACGGATGCGCCCGCCGTCCTTGGCATGCACCTGGTGCAGCGCGACATCGTGGTCCTCGGTCGCCCCGTAGACCTTCACGGGCACGTTGACGAGGCCGAACGTGATGGCGCCCTTCCAGATCGACCGCATGTCCATCTCCAATGTTGACTGAGTACACATTGTCCCGCGCCGGGGTGGCCCTGTCACCCCCTGGCGTGGAGTATGGATTCATGGCAGCCACCGCGTCGTCGGATCAGACGGTCACCATCGAGGGTCATCGGCTCAAGCTGACCAACCTCGACAAGGTGCTCTACCCCGAGTCCGGCACGACCAAGGCCGACGTGATCGACTACTACGCGCGAGTCGCCGAGGTGCTCATCCCGCACGCGCGCAACCGCCCGGCCACCCGCAAGCGCTGGGTGCACGGGGTGGGCACGGCCGACGAGCCAGGGCAGGTGTTCTTCCAGAAGAACCTCGACGAGCGCTCCACCCCGCAGTGGGTGCCGCGTCGTGAGCTGCAGCACTCCGACCACGTCAACGTCTATCCGCTCGTGAACGATCTTGCGACGCTCACCTGGCTCGCGCAGATCGCCGCACTCGAGATCCACGTGCCGCAGTGGCAGTTCGGTCGCACCGGGGCACGCAAGAATCCCGACCGGCTCGTGCTCGACCTCGACCCCGGGCCGGGCGCGGGACTGCCGGAATGCGCCGAGGTCGCGAACCTGGCCCGCGTCATCCTCGAGGGCATGGGGCTGAAGCCGATGCCGGTGACCAGCGGCAGCAAGGGCATCCACCTCTATGCCGCCATCGACGGCAAGCAGACCAGCGACGAGGTCTCCGAAGTGGCGCACGAGCTGGCCAGGGTGCTCGAGGCCGAGCGACCCGACCTCATCGTCAGCGACATGAAGAAGGCGCTGCGCGATGGCAAGGTGCTCGTGGACTGGAGCCAGAACAACGGCAACAAGACCACCATCACGCCGTACTCTCTACGCGGGCGGCTGCAGCCCACGGTGGCGGCCCCGCGCACCTGGGAGGAACTCGACGACCCCAAGCTGCGGCACCTGGACTACCGCGAGGTGATCGAGCGCGTGGCCGAGATCGGCGATCCGCTCGCCGAGCTGACCGCCGGGCACCTGGCATCCCTCGAGCCGACCGCGGCGCGCATGGCCGGCTTCGTGCACGCCGACGGCGCCGACGACCGGCTCGCCAAGTACCGCAGCATGCGGGAGGCCTCCAAGACGCCCGAGCCGGTGCCCGCGGGCGTCGCCCCGCCCTCGAGCGGCAACACCTTCGTGATCCAGGAGCACCACGCCAGTCGCCTGCACTGGGACTTCCGGCTCGAGCACGACGGCGTGCTGGTGAGCTGGGCGCTGCCCAAGGGCGTGCCGACCGATCCCGCCCAGAACCACCTCGCGGTGCAGACCGAGGACCACCCGCTCGAATACGGCACCTTCGAGGGCACCATCCCGAAGGGCCAGTACGGCGCGGGCGACGTGACGATCTGGGATCAGGGCACCTACGAGCTGGAGAAGTGGCGCGAGGGCAAGGAGGTGATCGCCACCCTGCACGGCGAGAAGCACGGATCGCACCGCTACGCGCTGATCCAGACCGGCGGCCGTTCCGGGGACGAGTCGAACAACTGGCTGATCCACCTCATGAAAGACGCGAGCGAGCAGCCGGCCCGCCACGCGAAGGCCGACTCGCGCCGTCGCGTGCTCGGTCGCCCCGAGGCATCCCGCGGCACGCTGCCGGCCCCGATGCTCGCGAGCCCAGGCACGGCGGGCGAGCTCGGAGACACCGACCAGTGGGCCTTCGAGATGAAGTGGGATGGCGTGCGCGTGATCGCCGAGGTCGCGCACGGTCAGGTGCGTCTGTCCAGCCGCAACGGCATCGACGTGACCGCGACCTACCCCGAGTTGCAGCAGCTGGCCGCGCTCGTGCACGGCGACGCGATCCTCGACGGCGAGGTGGTCGCCCTGAACAAGGCCGGACGACCGGACTTCGGCGTGCTACAGAAGCGCATGAAGCTCACCAAGCAGGCCGAGGTGGAGCGGATGATGGCCTCCGTGCCCGCGCACTACATGGTGTTCGACATCCTGGAGTCGTCCGGCCGCAGCCTGCTCGCCGAGGGCTACACCCAGCGACGCGCCGAACTGGAGCGCGTCGTCACCTCCTCCGGCCCCGTGCAGGTGCCGCCGGCGTTCGAGGGAGACATCGCCGCGGCGATGGCCACCAGCCGCACGCTGGGCCTGGAGGGCGTGATCGCCAAGCGGCGGCAGAGCACCTACTCCCCCGGCAAGCGCGTGCGCTCCTGGCTGAAGGTCAAGCATCACCTCACCCAGGAGGTGGTGATCGGCGGCTGGCGGCCGGGCACCGGCAGCCGGGCGCACCGCGTCGGATCCCTGCTGATGGGGGTGCCCGAGGGCGATGAACTGCGGTACGTCGGCCGCGTCGGCAGCGGGTTCAGCGAGCGCGATCTCGACGAGATCGGTGCGCGGCTGCGCCGCCTGGAGCGCAAGACCAGCCCCCTCTCCGAGGTTCCGGCGCCCGACGCGAAGGACGCGCACTGGGTGACGCCGAGCCTGGTCGGCGAGGTGGAGTTCGGCGAGTGGACGCCGACCGGCAAGCTGCGGCATCCCAGCTGGCGGGGCTGGCGGCCCGACAAGTCGCCGGACGAGGTGATGCGCGAGTCCGGCGCACCCTGACCGAACGCCGCCCAGAGCGCAAGCCCCTGGTACCCCACAGGCAGACCATGACAGGCTGGGGGCATGAATCCTCGCATCTTCATGCTCGGTCTCGGCCTCGCGGTCGGCTACGTTCTCGGCACGCGCGACGGTCGTGAGCGCTACGACCAGATGAAGGCCTGGGTCACGGGCATCTGGGAGGACCCCCGCGTCGCCAAGGCGCGCCACGACGTCGAGGTCTACGCGCGGCAGCAGGCGCCCATCATCCGCGAGCGTGCCGAGGCCGCCGCGAAGGCCGCTCCCGGCGTCGCGAAGGATGCCGCGACCAAGGTCGCCGCGACCGCCAAGGATGTGGCGCACACCGTCGGCGACACCGCCAAGGATCTCGCCGACCGCGCGGGCGACACCGCGAAGGACATCGCCGACCGTGCGGGCAAGCTCGCCGGCGACCTGCGCGAGCGCGGCGAGGCGGCGGTCGACAACGCCGTGGCCACCGCGGGCAAGGCCCGCGAGCGCGTGCTCGACGTCATCGACGACGAGGACGACGCGCCGAAGGCGTAGTTCTTCGGGGCTCTGAGCACGGGGGCTCTGAGCAGGGGCCTCTGGTGAGGCTGTTTGCGGGCGCGCTGGCGACGTCGAGTGCGGGCGATGCCGACAGACTCGAGAATTCAAGGACATTGTCCTTGATCTCCCGAGTCTGCCAGCACCACCTCGGAGTTTCTGGAAACCGCAAGTTTCTGGATGCCGCACGTTCTGGAAGCCGCGGCGAGCGCTCACCCGGGCAGCCGAGGCAGCGTGATCACCCCGGTCGCCGCGATCGCGCCGGAGAGCCGCCCCGGCGAGAGCACCTTGGCGACCTCCTCCGCCGTCATCAGCCCGGACCCGACCACCAGTTCGGCGATGGAGGCGTTCGTCGTCAGGGCGGTGTGCGCGAGCGTGGCCGCCGCCGAATAGCCGATGTACGGCGTCAGCGCGGTCACCACGCCGACACTCGTCTCCACCTGCGTCGCGAGCCGTTCGGTGTTGGCGGTGATGCCGTCGATGCAGTTGACCCGCAGCGTGTAGCAGGCGTTCGTCATCCACGCCAGGGACTGCAGGATCGAGTGGGCGATCACGGGTTCGAAGGCGTTGAGCTGCAACTGGCCGCCCTCCGCGGCGGCGGTGACCGTGGCATCCGCACCGATCACGCTGAACGCGACCTGGTTGACGACCTCGGGGATCACCGGGTTCACCTTGCCCGGCATGATCGAGGAGCCCGCCTGCCGCGGCGGCAGGTTGATCTCGCCGAAGCCGGCCTGCGGTCCGCTCGAGAGCAGGCGCAGGTCGTTGCAGATCTTCGACAGCTTGACGGCGGCGCGCTTGAGGATGCCGGAGACGGTCATGAAGATGCCGGCATCGGCCGTCGCCTCGATGAGGTCAGGTGCGGTCTCCTGCGGCATGCCGGTGAGCTGCTCGAGCTGATGGCGCACCGCCTCGGCGTAGCGCGGGTCGGCCGTGATGCCCGTGCCGATCGCGGTCGCGCCCATGTTGATCTCGTTGAGCCACGGGATCGATTCCGCGAGGCGGTCGTAGTCCTCGCGGAGGGTCGTCGCGAATCCGGCGAACTCCTGACCGAGGGTCATCGGCACCGCGTCCTGCAGCTGCGTGCGGCCGATCTTCAGGATCTCCGCGAACTCCGCGCCCTTCGCCGCGAACGACGCGGTGAGCAGCTTGTGCTCGGCGAGCAGTCGCTGGATGCCGAAGACCATCGCGAGCTTGATGGCCGTCGGGTACACGTCGTTGGTCGACTGGCTGCGGTTGACGTCGTCGATGGGGCTGAGGAACTGGTACTGGCCCTTCTCGTGACCCATGAGCTCGAGGCCGCGGTTGGCGATCACCTCGTTGGTGTTCATGTTCGTGGAGGTTCCGGCCCCGCCCTGGATGACGCCGACGCAGAACTCCATGTGCAGCTCGCCATCGATGATCTCGTCGCACACGCGCTCGATCACCTCGGCCTTGGCCGGTTCGAGCACGCCGATGTAGGCGTTCGCGCGGGCCGCGGCGGCCTTCACCGTCGCGAGCGCCCGGATCAGGTCGGGGTAGTTGTAGATGGCCCGGCGCGTGATGGGGAAGTTCTCCAGCGCGCGGGCCGTGTGGATGCCCCAGTAGGCGGTGGCTGGGATCTGCATCGACCCCAGCGAATCGGTCTCGGTTCTCGTCGCTATGGACCCGTCCAGCGCGGCCGCGAAGTCGCGGCGCGGGGAGTTCTCATCGCCTTCGATGTTCTCTTCGGCACTGGTCACACTCGACGCTTGTGGCGTTCTCATGCTCGCCACTCTACGCGGGCTCCCAGCCGGGGCGGGATAGGGTTTCTGGCGTGCTGCGCCCTCTCCTCGCCCCCGCCGTGCTCCTGTTCGCGATCGCCGTCGCCGGCTGTACCGCGGCTCCGGCGGCGTCGGATGCCCCGACCGCCGAGCCATCCGCGCCCGGTGGTGCCGCGGCATCCGGAGCCCTGCCCTCGTGCGAGGCGGTCGGCACCGCGCTCGGCGCGCTGATCACCGACCTGCCCTACGACGAGGCGGCGTCGAACCCCTCGACGACGGAGAGCTACGAGCAGCGGGTGTGCGTGTTCGGACCCGCGGACGGGCGCATCGGGGTGACGGTGGCCGCGATCCCGTTCCTGCAGACCGAACTCGACGTCTACGGCCAGTCGCCGAACGCGATCGTGGACCAGCGCACCGACGAACACGGCTCCGTGCTGCAGACGCTCGTGCTGGATGACGCGGCCGATGGTCACCTGGATTCGGCGCTCTACCTCTTCGACCTCGACTACTCGATCACGATCCAGCAGTCCGGCGGCACCGTGCTGCCGCAGCTGACGGTCGCCGCCGCAGCCGACGGCGTCTTCGCGGTGCGCGCGCTCATCGGCTGAGCCGCCGGAGAGAGCGCGGCCGGTACGTCAGCGGCCGCCGCCGCCTCCCCCGCCACCGCCGCCGCCCGAGAAGCCGCCGCCGGAGGATCCGCCCGAGAAGCCGCTCGAGAAGCTCGATCCGCCGCTCGACGACCATGACGATCCGCCGCTCGACGAGGCGGTCACGATCGGTCGCACCGACGACGTGGATGCCGTCGCGAAACCGCGCAGGAACGTCGCGTCGACGTGCGCACCCTCCAACCACGCCGGGTCCGCGTCGGGCCGCTGCATGCGCAGCTGCTGCGCCCACTGGTCTTCGACGCCCCACAGCACGGCGTAGCCGAGCAGGCGCTCGTTGAGCTTGACGAGCGCGTCGCGGTCGGTCACGTCGATGCGCTCGGCACCGTGCGGCGACTGCAGCACCCGGATCCGATCGGCCTCGGCGATCGTCAGATACTCGCGGATGCCGAGCAGATACTCCTTCGCGAGCGCACCCTGCGCGGTGAGCCGCACCGGCCGGGAGAGGAACCCCGAAGCGACGATGGCGGTGACCACGGTCAGGATCGCGGGCCACACCACCGATCCGTCGAGCACCTCCTGCCACACCGCCCACACCCAGATCGGCACGAACAGCAGCACGGTCCACAGCAGCGCCCGCCGCAGCCACTTCTGCTGCCGCGCCGTGCCGGCCTCGAACCGCAGTCCCGCGCTCTTCGCGGTGCGCGCCGTCGCGTCTGGCAGGCCGTAGAGGGATGCGCCGGCGCTGCGCTTCAGCGAGCCGGGGTTCACCCGCGTGCCCGGCTCGAGCTTCTTGTCGAACAACGCGACGAGCACCGAACGCTCGAGTCCGGTCGCCCCCTCGGCCGTGATCAGCTCGATGCTGTACCGCTCGGTGTCCGCGGCGGCGACCGGTGCCCACGGCCGGGTGTCGATCACCTTGAGATTGCCGCGCACGGCGAGATCGATCAGCAGCGCGGGCAGGCCGCGCTCGGTGCGACCGAGAAGGTTGGCATCGATGAGCAGGTTCGAGTCCTCGGGCGGTTCGAACTGCGCAACCACGATGCCACGACCGCGACGGTCGGCCCACAGCGTGTTGCGGATCACCAGTGCGAGCGCGAGCTGCAGCAGTGCCAGGCCGAGCAGGATCTTGGGGGCCAGCTGCACGATCCAGCTGTCCCGCGGCAACTGCGGTTGCACGACGACGCCGCTGTCGAATCCGATCGCGACGGTGAGCGTGCTGTACGCGCTCACCGGGCCGACGGCGACCTCGAACTCGGTGCCCGCGTCGTTGCGCGTCAGCTCGCACGCCCCGCTCTCGCCGTAGTGCCCGACGTAGCAGGCCGCACTGCCGCTGAGAGCCGCGGCGAGTTGCTCGCTCAGTCGAACGGTCGCGCTCACGCTGCCGAAGGGCTGCCCCCAGCCGTTGCCGTTGACATCCCAGTAGAACTCGTCGGCGCCGGGATCGTCGAAGTGCCGGATCACGTCGCGCATCGTGTACGCGATGACGTAGGTCTGCATCCCGTGCACGAACTCGTCGGTGCCGAGCGCGAGCTCGGCGAAGCCGTCGTAGTCGTTGCGCTCCCAGTACACCTCGTCGCCATCGGCGTCCGTGACGGACTCGACGCTCAGGCGCAGGTCCACCTCGCCGTCCCGCAGCGGGATCGCCCGGATGATGCCGCGGTTCTGGTCGAAGTCCGGGAACCGGGCGACGAGCGTCTCCACGACGCGCAGGGTGGCGTGCCCGTCCTCGACGCCCAGCGTGTAGTCGGCGTCGAACGAATCGAAGGTGAAGTCGCTCGTGTCCTGTGCGAGCCGGGCCTGCGCCGCCGTGGCCGGTCCGATCACGGCCAGGAACCCGATGATGATCGCGGCGACCACGCGCCTGCCTGGTGTGAGCACGAGGCAACACTAGACTCAACCCGCTATGACGCGCGTGACTGTGGTGATCCCCTCGTACAACGACGCCGCCATGTTGCGTGGCTGTCTCGCGGCCCTCGCCGAGCAGACCCGGGTGCCCGACGAGATCATCGTCGTCGACAACGGCAGCACGGATGCCACGGTCGAGGTCGCACTCGAGGCCGGCGCACGCGTGGTCACCGAGACCATCCGAGGCACCCTCCCCGCGTCGGCCGCAGGATTCGACGCCGCCACCGGCGACATCATCGGCCGACTGGACGCCGACTCCCTGCCGCGACCCGACTGGATGGCGCGCGTGCTCGACGCATTCGAGTCCGACCCCACGCTGGCGTGGCTGAGCGGCCCCGGCGACTTCTACGGCGCCAACCGCGCGGTGACCTGGATCGCCGAGAACCTCTACATCGGCGGCTACGACTGGTTCGCCGGCGTGATGCTGGGGCATCCGCCGCTGTTCGGCTCGAACCTCGCCTTCCGCGCCGAGGCGTGGAGGGCGATCCGGGGCGACGTGCACCGCACGGTGCGCGAGGTGCACGACGATCTCGAGCTCGCCATCCACGTGCGACCCGATCAGCCGATGCGCTTCGACCGCACCCTGCGGGTCGGGGTGTCATCGCGGCCGTTCTCCTCGCTGCGCGGGCTGGTGCGCCGCGTGCACTGGGCGTTCGTGACCTTCCGGATCAACTCGCGCGAGCGCTCACTCCTCGAGCGACGGCGGGAGCACCGACGCGTACAGCGCCAATAGATCCCCGACGAGCTGGTGCGGGGCCGTCTCGCACGGGCTGTGGCCGGTCGGGTAGACGGCCAGGCGCGCGTCGATCGAGTCGGCGAACCCGGCGTGCAATTCGAGCGGCCACAGGTCGTGTTCGCCGACCGCGACGAGCTTCGGCATCGGCGACGCGGCGAGCTCGTCCCGCAGATCGGGCGCGCGCTTCATGAGCGCGATGATGTCGGCGACCGCGTCGCGGCGGGTGAGTTCGAACCGCTCGCGCACGAACGCCAGCCGACCGGGCGGCACGTGGGTGTAGTTCTGCTTGACGCCCCAGATCATGAGCGCCGCGCCGATGCGACCGGTCGTGATGCCGGTGATCGGACCGAGGCGCTTGACGCCGCGGAAGCCCTGTCCGGGCTCGGGAGGGCAGCTCAGCAGCGTCAGGCTGCGGAAGAGTTCCGGTCGGGTCACGAACGCCAGCTGCGCCACCGTGCCTGCGAAGGAGTACCCGAGGACGTGCGCCGGCCGTTCGTCGAGCACCGCGAGCAGATCGTCGACGAACAGCTCGTGGTCGTAGGCGCGACCCGGTGGCGGCCCGGCCTGGTAGGACTCGTACTGCCCGGCCATGTCGAAGCTCACGACCCGATAGCCCGCCGCGGCCAAGAGCGGCAGCATGAGCACGAAGTCCTCCTTCGAGCCCGTGACCCCGGGCACGAGCACGACGAGGGGATGCTCCGGGTCGCCCATCGAGAGCGTGGCGAGCCGCCCGCTCGGCGCGTCGATCCAGCCGCGCTCGGCGCCATCCGGCACGACTCGCCAGTCGAGGTCTCCGATGGCCTCATCGAGAGCGATCAAACGGGCGTCAGTACTCACGAAGGCGATGTTAGCGGCGCGCGAGTTGCGGCGCCGTCACCGCGGCGACGAACTCGCGCAACCTCGCGTACACCGCGGGCGATCCCGGGTGGCGACTGTCCTGCTGCCAGGTGTGCTGCGCGGTGTCGTCGACGAGCACGTCCACGTGCACGTCGTGCCCGCGCAGCGCCTCGATGTAGTTCAGATTCGCGCGGTAGAACGGGTCTTTCAACGAGGTGGTCACGAGCACCGGCGGGTGATCGGGTCCGACCCATTCGATGGGTGAGAGATGGCGAGCCGCGTCGCGCAGGTCCGCCGGGGTCTTCGCCTTGCCGGGCAGCAGCATCCGCACGAAACCGAGGCCCAGGATGAAGCCGCGCTCGAAGATCACGGAGAAGTCGAGGGCGGCGCAGTGCTGCACCATGCCGCGGATGGTCGCGCCAGGCACCGACGTCAGCGCGTAGTGCTCTGCGAGCTCTCCGTCGCGCTCCGCGGCCGTGAGCATCGCGGCGATCTGCCCTCCGGCGGAATCCCCGCCGAGCACGATGGATGCCGGATCGCCGCCGTAGTCGCGGATGTTGCGGGCCACCCACGCGAGCGCTGCGTGCGCGTCGGCGAGCATGTGCTCCATGCGGTGACGCGGCGCCATGCGGTAGTTGACGTTGACGACCACCATGCCGCTCGCGGCCTGTGTGGCGCAGTAACGGGTCAGGGGCGCCTTGTCTCCCGAGGTCCAGCCACCGCCGTGGAAGTACACGTAGACGGGGAGCGCCTCGGCCCCGTACGGGGCGATCACGTCGAGCCGATGCTGACGGATGCCGTCGCCGACGTAGTCGACGTCGATCGTGTAGTCGACCCCGCCGATCGGATCGGCCGAGAACCGCTTCAACTCGAACGGCGCCACCTGCGCCATCAGCGCGCGCCACACCCAGACCGGAACCCGCGAGAGGTTCGGGGTGGTGATCGCCATGTCATGACGGTAGCCCTCGCAGCCGCGAGCCTCCTGGACGCGAGCTTGGCGTCCGCTCTGTGTTCGGACGGCCTCGCCGCCCCCTTGACCGCGGCGGGGTGGGGGCGCCTACTCTGGAGAATGATCGTCCCGCCGGCGGAGCCGGGATTCCTCGCCCCTTGGATGGTGCGCCAGCGATGGTTCGCCAACAAGGGGGCGCTGCCGGCGCTCGAGGAGATCGGCCGGTTCGAGTTCCCGAGTGCGGACCCTGGAGTCGCGATCGCCACGCACCTGCTGCTCGACCACACCGCGGGCAAGCCCGCGCTCTACCAGGTGCCGCTCACCTACCGCGCGGCGCCCCTCGCGGGACGAGAGTCGGCGATGGTCGGCATGCTCGGACCGATCTTCGTCTACGACGCCCCGCACGATCCCGCCTACACCGCCGCTCTGCTCTCCTTCATGGCCACCGATGCCGAGGTCGACGGCGACCGGGCTTGGGCCAAAGGCCGACGTACGAGCGACCTGATCTCCTCGGGGCTGGTCTCGCGGGTGCTCACGGGCGAGCAGTCGAACACGTCGATCGTCTACGAGTCCCCGACGGCCGGTGCACCCGTGATCTGCAAGCTCTTCCGAGCCCTGCACCACGGCGACAACCCCGACGTCGAGCTGCAGACCGTGCTGGCCGGCGCCGGGTCGGCGGTGCCCGCCTCGATCGGCCATCTCGTCGCCGACTGGAGCGACCGCGGCCGCGGATCAGGCCGGGCCAGAGGTCACCTCGCCTTCGCCCAGGAGTACCTCGTGGGGGCCCACGACGGCTGGTCGGTGGCCCTCACCGCCGCCGCCGGAGGGCTCGACTTCTCCGCCGATGCACGCGCGATCGGCATCGCGACCGCCGGCGTGCACGCGACGCTCGCGGCGACCATGCCGACGGCGCCGACCGGGCAGCACGAGATCGATGCGACGCTCGAGCAGATGCGCGGACGGCTGGCGGCGGCGATCGCGGAGGTGCCGTCGATCCAGGCGCACGCGGCATCCATCGAGTCGGTGCTGGAGTTCGCGCGCCAGGCGTCGTGGCCGGCCCAGCAGCGCATCCACGGCGACCTGCACCTCGGTCAGGTGCTGTCGGTGCCCGACCGGGGCTGGATGCTCGTGGACTTCGAGGGCGAACCGCTGCGCCCCATGGTCGAGCGCTGCCGGCTCGACACCCCGCTGCGGGACGTCGCCGGCATGCTGCGCTCGTTCGACTACGTGGCCGGATCGCTCGCGGCGCAGGGGCGCCCGGCGCCGGAGTCGTGGTCCGCGTCGGCGCGGACCGCGTTCGAGGGCGGCTACGCCGATGCCTCGGGATGCGACCTGCGCGAGAACCGCGCCGTGGTCGACGCCCTCGAACTCGACAAGGCGCTCTACGAGACCGTCTACGAGGCTCGCAACCGCCCCGCGTGGGTGCGGATACCGGTCGCCGCGATCGCGCGGCTCAGCGCGCGTTCACTGGCCTGATACCCGCCGTTCACGCAACACACCGACACATTCGGGCCGATTGTTCAGCTTCGGGTGCTGGAATTCCCTACAGTGAGATGCGTCCGCACCGATATATTCCGAGCGAAAGCTGCCCCGTGACGATTCGCACGGCCGAGTACCCGAGGCCGGACCACTTCCTTCTCCACCTGAGCGACACCCATCTGCTCGGGCGGCACCGCCGTCTCTACGACACCGTCGACGCCGCGCAGCACCTGCAGCAGCTGCTCGATGAGCTCGAGGCATCCGAGGGTCGCCCCGAGGCGATCGTCATCACCGGCGATCTCGCCGACCGCGGCGAGCCGGAGGCCTATGACCAGTTGCGCGCGATGGTCGAACCGGTCGCGGCGCGACTCGGCGCGACGGTGATCTGGGTGATGGGCAACCACGACAACCGTGCCGCGTTCCGCGCCGGACTGCTCTCCGAGTTCCCCAGCATGAGCCCGATCGACCGGGTGCACGACGTCAACGGGCTGCGCGTGATCACCCTCGACTCCACGGTGCCCGGCCACCACCACGGCGAGATCTCCAGCGCCCAGCTCGACTGGCTCGCCGAAGAACTGGCGACGCCGGCGCCGCACGGCACAATCCTCGCGATGCACCACCCGCCGTTGCCGAGCGTGCTCGACCTCGCGGTGTCGGTCGAGCTGCGCGACCAGTCGGGGCTCGCCGAGGTGCTGTTCGGCAGCGACGTGCGCAGCATCATCGCCGGCCACCTGCACTACAGCTCCACCGGCACCTTCGCGGGAATCCCGGTCTCGGTCGCGAGCGCGACGTGCTACACCCAAGACCTCAATGTGCCGCTGGGGGGCACCCGGGGCCGGGACGGCGCCCGGGCCTTCAACCTCGTGCACGTCTACCCCACCACCGTGTTGCACTCCGTGGTGCCGGTCGGCCAGTACGCCGCGCTGGACTGGGTGGATGCCGCGGAGACGCGCCGCAGGCTCGCGGACTCGGGCGTGCGCATCCCGGAGCGGGTCAACCAGCCGGTCGCCCCCGAGCCGCCGATGACGATGCCGATCCCGCTTCCGGTGTGATCGCCTCCCACGGGGCCGGGATCGGGAAGTACCGTTCGAGGAAGCGCTGCACCGAGCGGGTGCGACGCTTCACCGAGATCTCGGGAAGACTGCCGTCGTTGAGACAGAAGAAGTCGGCGTCGCGATCGCGCAGCAGCCGGTCCATCTCCCCCGGCGCCCGCGCGAGCGTCGTCTCGATGTAGCGCACCCGGGCCGCCGTCTGCTGCACCGCCCGCCCCGTCATGAGGGCGTAGTAGTGGTACAGCGAGTTGGTGACGGAGATGTCGGTCGCCGAGCGGAAGACGCTCGCGGCCGTGCGGGCGAAGTCCTCCGGGAAGGCCGCCTCGAGCTCTGCCATCACGCTGCGGCGCAACGGAGTGGCGGCGTGCTCGAGATGACGCGTGGTGACGCGCCCGAAGCGCTCGCGCAGCAGGGCCCGGTTGACCCGCGCGGCGTTCTCGAATCCACTGCGGGCCGGGTTCGCATCGCCGAGGCCGATGCGGGTGGTCGCCTCGATGAACTTGGTGATGCCGCCCGGGGAGAAGAACATCTCGGGGCGCACCGGGCGACCGAAGAACATGTCGTCGTTGGAGTACAGGAAGTGCTCGCTGAGGCCCTCGATGCGGTGCAACTGGCTCTCCACGGCGTGCGAATTGTGCGTCGGCAGCACGCTCGGGTCGGCGAAGAACTCCTCGCTGCGCACGATGGTGACCCGCGGATGCTCGTCGAGCCAGGCCGGACGCGGCGAGTCGGTGACGATGAAGATGCGACGCACCCACGGTGCGAAGGTCGCGACGCTGCGCAGCGCGTACTTGAGCTCGTCGATCTGCCGGAAGCGGGCCTCCGAGTCGTCGCCCTCGCCCACGACGTAGGCGGCCAGTCGCTGGGCACGGGCGCGCTGGAACTCGGAGTCGGTGCCATCGACCCAGGAGAAGACCATGTCGATGTCGAAATCGACGTCGCTGGCGAGCGGCTCGAACATCCCGGCGAGCGTCGTCCAGGTGCGCTCGTGCGCCTGCACGGTGGTCTCGATCGCCTCGGCGCGCGGCAGCCGACGGCGCATGAGCGCGTTCTCGGTCGGCGCCACGATCTCCTCGGGGCCGAACTTCCACAGCTCCACCCGCACGCCGGCATCCGCACCGAAGCGCAGCTTGCCCGCGGCCGAGGCGCGGGGCCGGAACAGCCGCAGTACGCGCGGATCCCGGGAGCGAGCGAGGGCGCCCTCGGCGATGAGCACCGCGGATTCCCCCCGCGCACGGGAGTAGAACGGCTCGGCGACGAAGGCCTCCGCCAGCACCCGCTCCACCTCGGGCAGTCTGGCGTGATCGATCGCGATGGTGGCGCGGTCGTCGTCCCGGCGCACGAGCAGGTGGTCGATGGCCGCGGCATCCAGCGCATCGTGCACCGCGACGAGATCCTCGAGCATGGCGTCGCGGAAGCCCAGGCGGTCGTTGACGAGCTCGAACCGTCCCTTGCGCAGCCGCACATCGGTGCGGGCGATCAGGCGCGCGTGCGCTCCGGGGCCGACGACCGAGAGTCCGGACGACACCTAGCGCGCAGCCGTGGTCGTGGCGAGCGCGTCGCGAAGCAGGCTCGAGAGCGCCGCGAGTTGCACGTTGGACTCCGCCGCGACATCCTCGTCCGAACCGTCGAGGGCGCGAGCCGCGAGGCCCGCCTTGGAGTCGATGAGCTCGGCGATGCGCGCGTCGATGGTGTGGGCCGCGATGATGCGCCACGCCGTCACCGGCAGCTCCTGGCCGATGCGGTGCACCCGGTCGATCGCCTGCGTCTGCTCGGCGCTCGTCCAGCTGAGCTCGGCGAGCACGACGTTGGAGGCGGCCTGCAGATTGAGTCCGACCCCGGCCGCGGTGAGCGAGGCCACGACGACCGCGACATGCGGATCGTTGGCGAACGAGTCGATCGCCTCCTGACGTGCCTTGGCGCTCTGGTCGCCGCGGATCGAGACGGCCTTCAGGCCGACGCGCTCGAAGTGCTCCTCGGCGGCGTCCATCACGTCGATGTGCTTGGCGAAGAACACCACCTTGCCGACCGAGCGGGCCAGTTGCGCCGTGTAGTCGGCGGCCAGCGTCGCCTTGGCCTGACCGATCTTGCGCACCATGGTGAACACGTTCTCGCCGGTCGAGGCGCCCTTGGACTCCTCGAGCTCGGCGTGGGCGACGGCTCTGATGAGATCCTCGTCGCTCGCGTCCGGCTTGAGTCCGCGGATCCGCTCGAAGCGCTGCATGAGGCGCGCCGTGAGCGCCGCCTCCGCGGCGCGGATCGAACGCCCCAGGTCGTCGTCGAGTTCCACCGGCACGTCGGCGATGCGGCGTGCCGGGATGTCGGCGGCGACATCCACCTTCTTGCGTCGCACGATACCCATCTCGACGACGGCGCGTCGGGCGGCGGCGAAGAACCCGGGATCGGCGGGGGTCAGCTCGGTGTCCTCGAGGCGCTGCATGAGCGCCTGCTGCGGCTTCTTGTCGTCGATCCAGCCCAGGAACTGCCAGATCGCGCGGAAGTCCTCGATGGAGTTGATCAGCGGCGTGCCGGTGAGCGCCATCATGAGGGCGCGCGGCGAGGTCGCGCGGATCGACTTGGAGAGCGCGAGCACGTGCTTGGAGCGCTCCGACTTCAGGTTCTTGATGAAGTGGGCCTCGTCGACCACCATGCCCTTGAATCCGAACCGGCCGAGCCAGCCGACGTGCCGGTCGAGGATCTCGTAGTTGACGATCACGACGTCGCTGAACGCGTCGACGTCGTTGCCGTCGCCGTGCACGACGGTCGCGGTGCGCCCGGGCGTCCACAGCTCCACCTCGCGCGCCCAGTTGGTCTTCACGACGTTGGGCACGACGACGAGCAGCGGATAGGAGTTGGATGCCTCGGCCGCCAGCAGCGCCTGAGCCGTCTTGCCGAGACCGGGCTCGTCGGCGAGCAGGAACGTGCGGTGCCCCTTGCGCACCTCCTCGACGAAGCGCGCCTGGTGGCGCATCATCTCGAGGTCGCCGCGGGTGCGCAGCGTGGTTGCCTCCGGCAGATCCATGGTCGCCGCTCCCCCGCCCGAGCCGATCTCGAAGGATCGGAACAGCGGTTCGATGAGCTCCCAGTTCGCGAGTCGGTTGGCCTTGGCCGGGGCGGCGTTGACGGCGCTGAAGTCGGGGGCCAGGAACGGGTTCGACATCTGCATCTGCCGCACCGATGCCGGCACGACCTGCTTCTCGACCTGCTTGTCGACGGGCTTCGGTTCGGTCGCGATGACGAGCTCGTCTGGGCTGAGTTCGACACCGGCGGCGAGCAGCAGATCACGGCGCAGGGCGCGTGCCGCCGCGGTGACGGGCGCGTCGTCGGCGAGCATCGCGATGAGGCTCGTGTCGCGAGCGGCCGTCTTGGCGAGGATGCCGGCGAGGCCGTCGAGCCGCTTCTGCTCGTTCGCGCGCTCGGCTTCGCTGAGCTTGGTGTCGGTCTTCACGCGGGCGCGCTCCTCGCGCAGCAGCAGTGCCGCGACCTGGAACCGCGCGCGGTTGGCGGGCTTGAGCGGCCCCTTCTGCACGGCGGCTTCGACCTCGCGAGCGGCCCGGGCGAGCACCGGGATCACACCGACGTCATCCCCCGGACGCACTCGGCGTCGCTGGTTCGACGACTGACGCTGGGGGGTGCGCTGGCGCTGACCTGATGCCACGTGGTGATTCTCCTTGCGATGCGGCGATGCTGCCGTAGCGCGGGTTGCGGGCTGCTGTGCGGAACGCCACCGGCTCACTCCCCGATGACGACGACCGGCCGAGAATCCAGACCCAGTCGAGAATGCGGCTGGTGGCCTCTGCGGGACGCTTGCACCATTCTACGCCCAAACCACCGTCAGGGCGCTATCGAGCGCCGCCGTCCGTGTCCCTCACGCGGATGAACGCGCCGGCCGCGGCGAACACGAGCGCGGCGACGTACTGCAGCCCGAACCACAGCTCGGACTGGCCGAGCTCGATCGGCAGCACCGGATTCCACAGCACCGCGATCGGCACGAGCGCCAGCAGCCACCACCACTGCTTGGCCTGCCACGCGAACACCGCGACGATGAGGGCGAAGATGCTCACGATGAACCGGATCACCGTGAACCCGTCCGAGCCGAGCAGCGCGAGACCGACGAGCAGGGCGATCACGGCGATGAGGGCCGGGATGAGGGCGGTGCGTCGATAGCGATCGGGATAGCGCGCACTCACCCCAACAGACTACTCGCGCCGCACGAGCGCTCGGCGATACACTCTGCGGCAACGACACCCAGTGACGGGAAGGGCGTGCGGCATGGGCTTCTTCGACAGCATCGCGGAGGGATTCCGCAATCTCACCGGCGGCGTCGACCAGCAGCTGCTGGCCACCGGCGTGCTCGCGCGTGGCGAGATCCTCGCGCTCGCGCCGTCGAACACGACGGTGACCATCGGCAACGGTCTCGAGGAGCGCAACTGCACCTTCACCCTGCGCGTGCTCATGGATGGCCGGCAGCCGTTCGACGCGACCGTGGTGCAGCGCGTGGCCGAGGTGTGGATCCCCCAGTTGCAGCAGGGCGGCGCCGTCGTCGCGGTGCGCGTCGATCCGAACGATCCCACCAGGGTGGCGATCGACTTCTCGAGCCAGCCGCCGGAGGTCACGCTGCCGGCATCCACCGGCGAGAACAGCGCCGCGTGGATCCTGGAGCACGGCAAGCCCGTGACGGTCGTGCTCGTGGCCAACCAGCCGATGGGGGTCAAGAGCCACCAGGGCGACCCGGTGCATGCGCTGACCCTGACGATCGCGACGGGGGTCGAGACGCCCTACCAGGTGCAGGTCGGCAACGGCGTGCCGGCGACCGCGCTGCCGCTGGTCTATCCCGGCTCGAAGCTGCACGCCAAGCTCGGTGCGGGTGCGAACGACGTCGTCGTGGACTGGGCCGCCGGCGCGGCGACCTAGCCGTCGGGGTCAGACCCCGCCGCCACCTCCGCCGCCACCACCGCCGCCGGAGCTGCCACCGCCGCCGGAGCCGCCGCTCGAACTGCTCGACGAACTGCCGGAGTACGAGGTCGACACGCTCGAGGAGAGCGAGCTGATGCTCGACGCGAAGACGGCCGCGTTGAAGGCCCCAGTGCCCGAATACCAGTCCGGGGATGCCTCGGTGTAGTACTTGCCCAGTTCCTGCGCCCACTGGCGCTCGAGCCCGAACAGGATCGCGTACGGCAGCAGCTTCTCGTACACCTTGACGACCTCGCGGGGATCGGTCGCCGAGACCGCGGTGCGTTCCGCCCCGGTCGGGCTCTGCAGCATCCGGAGCCGGTCGGCCTCCGCGAGTCGGATGTAGAGCTGCAGCCCCTTGAAGTGGTCGCGCAGCTCGGCGCCCTTGTCCGTCAGCGGCGAGCGGAACACGATCGAGAACACGATGATGAAGGCGATCGGCGGCAGCAGCATCGGCAGCACCGGCAACGCACCTCCGCTCGCGTTGTCGAGCATGATCACCCCGAAGACGAAACTGCCGACCCCGCCGAGGATCACCAGCAGCGCGGGCAGGAGGCCGATCGCGGACGCGCCCTTTCGCAGTCCCTCGGTCTTCGTCGCCGTGGCCGTGCTCTGCACGATGCCGCGCACCATCTGGCTGAGCTGGGTGTCGCGCCCGGTCATGAGGTAGCCCGTGCCCGGCTGCAGCTGGAACCCGAACAGCGCGTAGGCGAGGGTGAGCGGCGCACCCTCCAGGCCCTTCGCGTCGATGAGCTCGAGCAGGTAGGTCGTGCCGCGAGCGAACAGTCCCGTCTTCGGCGTCTCGATGATGCGGATGTGCTTGCGCACCGCGAGATCCACGAACTGCGCCGCGGCGCCCTTGTTGGTGCGCTTGAGGATGGATGCCGCGGTGAACAGGTCGAGCCCCTTGGGCGGCGTGTACTCGGCGATGATCGTCGGGCGTCCGCGGCCGTCGGCGAGCCGCGTCATCCGCAACCAGATGGCCCAGATGGCGGCGATGATCGCCGCGCCGAGCGAGAGCAGCTGCGGGATCGCGAAGGGCGAGCCGAAGTAGGAGCGGTCGCGCTCCACGAAGGTGTGCGGCGCGAAGCCGAGCACGACCGTCACGTTCTCATACGGGGCGACGTCGGCGACGCTCGTGGTGAAGACGAGGCCGTCCTTCTCCTCGGCGCGCTGCAGCTCGCACGTCTCACCCGAGCCTTCGTAGCCCTGGTAGCACGCGACATCCCCGGTGAGCGCCGACGCGAGCGCGTTCGGCACGTGCACGCGCGCCGTCACGCTGCCGAACGGCTGCGACCAGCCGGTGCCGTTGGTGTCCCAGTAGAACTCGTCGTCGTTCGTGTCGGCGAAGAAGCGCGTCACGTTGCGCTGCGTGTAGGTGAACACGTAAGTCTGCGCCCCGTGCACGAAGTCGGATGCCGCGCTCGTGATCAGCAGGAACCCCTCGTCGTCGGACTCGACCTCGTACGGCCGGGGATTGCCCTCGCCGTCCGTGACGGAGAGCACCGAGATGTCCGTGGGCTCGCCCTGATAGTCCTCCGGGATCGCCCGGCGCATGCCGCGGTTCTGGTCGAAGTCCGGGAACACCGCGACGAACGTCTCGACCGTCGTCAGCGTGGAGCGCCCGGCGTCGTCGACGCCCAGGTAGTAGTCGGCGGTGAAGCTCTCGAACTGGAAGCTGTTGACGTCGGTGGCGACGATCTCGGGCGCGGACTCGGGTTGCACCGCGACGGCGGCCCCGCCGCCGGCGAACACGGCGGTGAGGGCGAAGGTCGCGGCGAGCAGGGGCTTGAACACGGCCCAACGCTATTGGATGCACCGGCAATCAGAAAGCGCTGCCGCGCCGATCGATAGGCTCGAAGCATGTCCGACGATGCCGCGCTGGCCAGGTTCCAGACCCTGCTGCGCATCCCCACCATCTCCCGCTACGACCCGGACCAGGTGGACTGGGATCAGTTCGAGCGGTTCATCGCGATGGTCTCCGAGCTCTACCCGTTCATCCACTCCCGGCTGGAGCGCGAGCGCATCGCGGGGTACTCGCTGCTGTACCGGTGGCCCGGTCGCTCCTCGACCGAGCCGAGCGTGCTCATGGCGCACTACGACGTCGTCGCGGCGACCGACGCGGGCTGGCGGCACCCGCCGTTCGCGGGCGAGCTCAGCGGCTCCGGCCCCGAGCGGCTCATCTGGGGGCGCGGCACCCTCGACGACAAGGGCGCGCTCGTGGCGATCCTCGAGGCCGTGGAGGCGCAGCTCGCGGCGGGCATCGTGCCCGCGCAAGACGTGTACCTCGTGTTCGGCCACGACGAGGAGACTGCGAGCACGGGCGCACGGGCGGTGGTCGACGCGCTCGAGGCTCGCGGCATCCGTCCCACTCTCGTGCTCGACGAGGGCGGCGCCATCGCCCGGGATGCCTTCCCCGGCGTCTCGAAGCCGATCGCCTTCGTCGGAGCCGGGGAGAAGGCGCCGAACACGTTCCGGCTCATCGTCGACCAGTCCGGCGGGCACGCGTCGACCCCGCCAAAGACGACCGCGACCGTGCGGCTCGCGCAGGCGATGCTGCGCCTGAACCGCGCACCGTTCCGCTCCTCGCTGAGCGCGACGACCGTGGAGATGCTCCGCACGATCGGCAGGCACGCCTCCGGGTTCCAGGGCTTCGCCTACCGCCACGCCCGCGGTCTGTGGCTGATCCTGGCGCCGATCATCTCCAACGTCAGTCCCGAGCTCAACGCGATGACCCGCACCACGCAGGCCGTGACGATGCTCGAGGCCGGTCACGCCGTCAACGCCCTCGCCGAGCGGGCGACGGCGACCGTGAACGTGCGGATCGCGGTCGACTCGAGCGTGGCCGCCGCGACCGCGCACATCACCCGTGCCATCGCCGACGACGCCGTGCGCGTGGAGAACATCGAACCGGCCGAACCGGTGCCGGTCTCCCCGCTGGGCGGGATCGCCTGGGAGCTCGTCGCCGGCACGATCGAGAAGACGTTCCCGGGCACGATCGTCACGCCCTATCTGCAGACCGGCGCGACCGACTCGCGCCACTTCACGCGCATCAGCCGCGGTGTCTATCGGTTCTCACCGTTCGAGATGAGCCGCGAGGAACGCGACACGCTGCACGCCAAGAACGAGCGGATGCGCGTGGACTCGTGGCTCGCGGGCGTCGAGTTCTACCGCGCCCTGACCGCCGCGCTGTAGGCGGCGCGCCAGAGGGCGGAGCTCACCCGCCCGGGATGATCGAGATCGGGCGGCTCATCGGCGGCGCGTCGTCGAGGCGCTCCAGCGCCGGCCGCAGCTCGTTCAACCATGCGTCGTATCCCGCCGCGTTCAGGTGCAGCCGGTCGTCGGAGAATCGGGAGTCGATCTCCCCGTCCGACTGGGCGAGCGCCGGCCAGAGGTCGAGGAACTGCGCGTTCACCGTCGGCGAGAACTGCCGCAGGTGGCGGTTGGCGTCCTGCACCTGGGCGGCGAACTCGCGACCACGCGGCATGATCGACTGCACGAGCATGCGTGCGCCCGGGAGGTCGCGCCGCAACGTCACCAGCACGTACTCGATGTTGCGCACGAGGTGTTCGACGGACTTGCGGGTGCCGAGGTCATTGGTGCCGATAAGCAGCGCGACCGCATCAGGGCGCTGCCCGAGCACCTCGCCGAGGCGGGCGATCACGTCATCGGTCGTGTTGCCGCTCACCCCGAGGTTGTGCGTGAGGCGGTCGGGGAACCATGCGGCCCAGTCCCCTCCCGCGGTGATGCTGTCGCCGAGGAAGGCGATGCTCGAACGGTGATCGGTCGACGGCTCGTCGGTCATGATGGCGCTTCCGGTTGCGGGCTGGCTCTGCCCTTTCCATCATGCGCTACTCGGTGCGCGGGGTCCAGCCGAGGGCGGCCGCCGTGTCCTCGGTGCCGAGCCAGCGCTCCAGCTCGCCGGGACGATCGGTGATGATGCCGTCCACCCCGAGGACGATCGCCTCGGTCCAGGTGTCGGCGTCGTTGAGGGTGTAGAGCAGCACGCCGAGGCCCGCCTCGCGGATGCGCTCCACGGCATCCGGCTCGCGCTGGATGAAGCGACGACTGGTGACGATCGCCATCGCGCCGCACGCCGCCGCGAGCACTGCGGGATCGCCGACGACGGTGCGCGCGATGATCGCACGGGCCAGCCCCGGGGCCGCCTGCCGAAGATGCCGCAGGCTCATGATGTCGAAACTGGCCACGATCACGCGATGCTCGAGCCGTCGACCCGCGATCTCGGCGGCGACCCGCTCCACCTGCACGCGGTTCCATGCGCCCTTGAGCTCCAGGATGATGCGCTTGGAGCTCGGGGCGACCAGATCGAGGAACTCCTCGAGCCGGGGCACGCGCGTGCCCCGGAACTGCGGGGAGAACCAAGCGCCGGCGTCGAGGTCGCTCAGTTCGTCCCAGGTCATCGCCCAGACCGGGCCGGTGCCGTTCGTCGTGCGGTCGAGCGTCCAGTCGTGCATGAGCACGGCGACGCCGTCGGCGGTGAGCTGCAGGTCGGTCTCCACGAAGTCCGCGTCGCCCGCGATCGCCAGCCGCATCGCCGCGAGCGTGTTCTCCGGCGCGCCCTGCTGATCTCCACGGTGGCCGGCGACCAGCACGGGACGGTCGGCCGCACGCGCCGCGGCGATCGGATCGGCCTCGCTCGCCGGCGGGTCGGGGTGCAGGATCGGCACCGCGACGAGCGCGGTGGACAGCGCGGCCGCCAGCATCGCGGTTCTGCGCCGTGGCGTGAGCCACCGGGATGTCGCCATCGACACGCCGTTCTCTCGGGTTCACCCGCGCCGTTGCGGGTTCGCCCATCCTAGCGGCTGTCGTTACCGTTTCGTTATATTTCGTTCAACGGATGTTCATCTCCGGCGAGACGTTCAGAGCAGCGACTTCGTGTGCCACACCGTCTTCGTCTCGGTGAAGGCGACCACCCGGTCGAGCGTGCGCGCCGGTACGCCCGGCTCCGGCGACAGCACGCGCTTGAGCGTGTCGGCCGCCAGAATCTGCAGATCGACCCAGTCGATGTCCCCGGCGCCGACGAGATCGAGCGCGTTCACGTCGGCGTGCCCGGCCAGCCACGGTGCGATCTCCGCCGGCGAACCGGTGAGGATGTTGACGACACCCCCGGGCACGTCGCTCGTCGCGAGCACCTCGGCGAGGCTGATCGCCCCGAGCGGCGAGCGCTCGCTCGCGACCACCACCACGGTGTTGCCGCTGAGGATCGCCGGGGCGATCACCGCGACGAGGCCCAGCAGCGAGTCCCCATCCTGCGGCGCCACGATCGCGACCACGCCGCTCGGCTCCGGGGTGGAGAGGTTGAAGTACGGGCCCGAGACCGCGTTGCCGTTGCCGGCCACCTGCACGTACTTGTCGGCCCAGCCCGCGTACCAGACCCACGTGTCGATCGCGGCGTCGACCTGCTTGAGGGCGGCGGCCCTCGACAGCCCGTCGACGGCGACGAGCTCGTCGGCGAACTGCTCGCGACGGCCCTCGAGCAGTTCGGCGATGCGGTAGAGCACCTGCCCCCGGTTGTAGGCGGTCGCGGCCGACCAACCGGCGAAGGCGGCGCGGGCGGCCACGACGGCATCCCTCGCGTCCTTGCGGCTGGCGAGCGAGGCGTTCGCGACGAATCCGCCCTTCTTCGCCGTGATCTCATAGGTGCGACCGCTCTCGCTGCGCGGGAACTTGCCGCCGATGTAGAGCTTGTAGGTCTTGGGCACGCTCAAGCGGGTCACCAGGAACCTCCCTGCAGGTAGGCGGCGAGTCCGTGGCGACCGCCCTCGCGGCCGTATCCCGACTCCTTGTAGCCGCCGAATGGACTGGCCGGGTCGAAGCGGTTGAAGGTGTTGGCCCAGATCACGCCGGCCCGCAGCTGGTCCGCCACCGCGAGGATGCGCGATCCCTTCTCGCTCCAGATGCCGGCCGAGAGACCGTATGGCGTGTTGTTCGCCTTGGCGATCGCCTCGGCCGGGGTGCGGAAGGTGAGCACGCTCAGCACCGGTCCGAAGATCTCCTCGCGCGCGATCGTCGAACTCGTCGAGACGTTGTCGAAGATGGTCGGCGCGAACCAGAACCCGTTCTCGGGGATGACGCAGTCCGCCGTCCAGCGCTCGGCTCCCTCGCGCTCCCCGATGTCGCTCAACTCGCGGATGCGATCGAGCTGGGCCTTGGAGTTGATCGCGCCGATGTCGGTGTTCTTGTCGAGCGGATCGCCCATCCGCAGGGTGGAGAGGCGCTGCTTGAGTCGATCGACGACCTCCTCGTGCACGTTCTCCTGCACGAGCAGCCGCGACCCCGCGCAGCACACGTGGCCCTGGTTGAAGAAGATGCCATTGACGATGCCCTCGACGGCCTGATCGATCGGGGCGTCGTCGAAGACGATGTTGGCGGCCTTGCCGCCGAGTTCGAGCGTGACCTTCTTGCCGGTGCCGGCCACGGCCTTCGCGATGGCGCGGCCGACCGCCGTGGAGCCGGTGAACGCGACCTTGTTGACGTCCGGGTGGTTCACGAGCGCCTGACCGGTGTCGCCCGCGCCGGTGATGATGTTCACGACGCCCGCCGGCAGTTCGGCCTGCTGCAGGATCTCCGCGAAGATCATCGCGCTCAGCGAAGTCGTCTCGGCGGGCTTGATCACGACGGTGTTGCCTGCCGCGAGCGCCGGCGCGATCTTCCAGGCGAGCATGAGCAGCGGGAAGTTCCACGGGATCACCTGGGCGGCGACGCCGAGCGCCTTCGGGTTCGGGCCGAGCCCCGCGTAGTCGAGCTTGTCCGCCCACCCCGCGTAGTAGAAGAACCAGGCCGCCACGAGCGGCACGTCGACATCGCGCGACTCCTTGATCGGCTTGCCGTTGTCGAGGCTCTCCGCGACGGCCAGTTCGCGGGCGCGCTCCTGCACGAGCCGCGCGATGCGGAACAGGTACTTGCCGCGGTCGGCACCGGAGAGCTTCGACCAGGTGCGCTCGTAGGCGCGACGCGCGGCGGCGACCGCGACATCCACGTCTTTGGACGAAGCGTTCGCGATCTCGGCGATCGGCTCCTCGGTGGCCGGAGAGATCGTCGTGAACGGCGAGCCGTGAGCCTTCACGAAGTCGCCGTCGATGAAGAGGCCGTAGCGCTTCTTCAGGTGCAGGATGCTCGTGGACTCCGGCGCCGGAGCGTAGTCGAGAAAGTTCATGTCGGCCTTCAGTCGATCGTGACGTAGTCGGGGCCGGAGTAGCGGCCCGTGCTGAGCTTCTGCCGCTGCAGCAGCACGTCATTGAGCAGGGATGACGCCCCGAACCGGAACAGGTGCGGTTGCAGCCACTGCTCCCCCACCGTCTCGGCCACCGTCACCAGGTACTTGATGGCGTCCTTGGACGAGCGGATGCCGCCGGCCGGCTTCACCCCGATGCTCTCTCCCGTGAGCCGGTGCCAGTCGCGCACCACCTCGAGCATGAGCAGGGTCACGGGCAGCGTGGCCGCCGGGGCGACCTTGCCGGTCGAGGTCTTGATGAAGTCGCCGCCGGCGAGGATCGCCAGCCACGACGCTCGGCGCACGTTGTCGTAGGTGTTCAGCTCCCCGGTCTCGAGGATCACCTTGAGGTGCGCGAAGCTGCCGTCCTCGCGGCGGCAGGCCTCCTTGACCGCGACGATCTGGTCGAAGACCAGCCCGTAGTTGCCGGCGAGGAACGCACCGCGATCGATGACCATGTCGATCTCGTCGGCACCGGCGGCGACGGCATCCTTCGTGTCGGCCAGCTTCACGGCGAGCGACGCCCGTCCGGAGGGGAATGCGGTGGCGACCGCCGCGACGGCGATGCCACCGTGGTCCGGGTCGCCGTGGGCGTCGCCCAGGGCGCGGACGGCGGACGGCACCATGTCGCCGTAGACGCACACGGCCGCGACGCGGGGGGTGGTGGCATCCGTGGCGTCCGGGGTGATGGCCTTGGCGACGAGCGAGCGCACCTTGCCCGGGGTGTCTGCGCCTTCGAGCGTGGTGAGGTCGATGAGACGGATGATCGTGTCGAGCGCCCAGGCCTTCGAGGTGGTCTTGATCGAACGCGTGCCGAGGCCCGCGGCGCGCTGCTCGAGGCCGACCGCGTCGACCCCGGGGAGACCCTCCAGGTGCAGGCGCAGGCTCTTCTCGGTGAGATCCGAACCGATGAGGTTGATCGCGCGTTCGGCCGGCGCCAACGCCAGGGCCTGGGATGGAGCAGTCACCCCCCGAGTCTAGGCCGGGGTCGGCACGTTGTGCCCAGTGGCGCTACGCCGTCGAGCCGCCGACCTCGCCGAGGTGCTGCGACCAGGTCTGCTGCATGTCGCTGCCCCAGGTGGCCCAATTGACCGGATGCCCGTACAGCAGATCGCGCAACTGATCCAGCCGAGTGAGCCAGTCGGCCTTCGCTCGCGCCGTCGCCGCGGGCTCCAGCTCGAGCCGCACCGCCAGTCGCAGCCGCGTGCTCGTGCCACGCGTGCCGCCGGGGATCTCGTCGAGCTCGAAGCGCAGGGCGAGGTCCGTCGCCTCCACCGCGAGGCACTCCGGTCGCTGCAGCACCACGATGTGCGCGAGGGTCTGCGGCCGCGCGGGTTCGAGCATCCAGTGCAGGCGGTATTCGCCGCCCAGCTCCGGCTCGATGTCGGCATCGGCGAGCCAGCCCGAGACCAGGTCCTCGTCGACGAGCGCGTCCCAGACGATCACGCGCGGAAACTCGATCTCGCGCTCGAACTCCAGGGTCACGGCTGCCACACGCACACTGTACGACCGGCGTACGGCACGCCCAGTTCGGCACGCGCGTTCTATGCTGTTCGGCATGTGTTCGACGAGCCTGACCACCGACCGTTGACCGCCCCGGAGTACGTGCTCGCCGTCGATCTGGGCGGTACGAAGGTCGAGGCGGCACTCGTGGACGCGAGTGGCGCGCTGCTGACCGCGAGCCGTTTCCGCGCCCCCACCGGCCCGCGGGCGACGAGCGAGGAGCTCGCGGCGAGCGTCGAGCACGTGGTTGTGGGCGCGTTCGCGGCACTGCCCGAGGGCGCGGGGCTGATCGGCGTCGGCATCGGCAGCGCCGGACCGGTCTCGGTGGCCGACGGTCTGGTCTCCCCGCTGAACCTGCCCGCCTGGCGGGACTATCCGCTGCGCGCCCAGGTCGAGGCCGCGCTGCCCGGCGTGCCGGTGGTCCTCCGCGTCGACGGCGAGGCGATCGCCCTCGCCGAGCACTGGATCGGCGCCGGCCGCGGCGTCGACAACCTCATGGGCATGGTCGTCTCCACCGGAATCGGTGGCGGGCTGATCCTGGGCGGTCGCGCCGTCGCGGGGCCGACGGGCAACGCCGGGCACATCGGGCACGTCGAGGTCGGCGGGTTCGACGATGCGTGTCTGTGCGGCGGCATCGGATGCGTGGAGGCCGTCGCATCCGGCCCGCACACGGTCGCCTGGGCGCGAGCGCAGGGCTGGACCGGCGAGACCGGCGAACAGCTCGCCGCCGCCTATGCGGCCGGTGACGCGATCGCGGTGGCCGCCGTGCGCCGCTCGGGTCGTGCGATCGGCCAGGCGATCGCTTCGGCGACGGCACTGCTCGACCTCGATCTGGTCGCGATCGGCGGGGGCTTCTCGCACGTGACCGCCGACCTGTTCGACCTGATCCGCGAACCGATCGCCGCGCGTGCGGCGTTCCGCTTCGTCGCGAAGGTGCGGGTCGTACCGTCGGGGCTCTCGGGCGACGGCCCGCTCGTGGGAGCCGCCGCGCTCATCCACCGAGCGGCGTTCGCGTCCTGACCCCGCGTCAGACGCGGGGCGGCACGCCGAGGATCTCGCGGATGCGCGCCTCGTCCGCGGCCATCTGCCTGGCCAGAGCGTCGGCGCCCTCGAACTTGTGCATGCCGCGCACGTACTCCACGAAGGCGAGCTCGATCGGCTCCCCGTAGATGTCCAGCTGCGCATCGATCGCGTGCGCCTCGACCTGCCTGGTGAGCACGCCCTCGAAGGTCGGGTTGTTGCCGATGGAGACCGCGGCCGGGTACCGCTCGCCGCCGACCGTCATCCACGCCGCGTAGACGCCGTCGGCCGGCACGTAGCCCTCGATCTCCTGCGCCAGGTTCGCCGTGGGGAAGCCGAGCGTGCGACCGCGCTGCTCGCCGTGCACGACGACCGATCGGATCGCGGGCGGGGCGCCGAGCAGGTCCGTCGCCTCCCGCACGCGGCCCTCGCCGAGCAGCTCGCGGATCCAGGTGGAGGACACCCGACGCGCACCGTCGGGTGTGATGTCGGAGATCATCTCGACGCCGAAGCCGAGTTCGGCCCCCAACCGCTCGAGCAGGGCGAGATCGCCGGCACCCCGGGCGCCGAATCGGAAGTCGTGCCCGACCAGCACCACACGCGCGTGCAGGGCGTCGACGAGCACCTCGCGCACGAACTGCTCCGGCGTCTGCTCGCTCAGAGCGCGATCGAAGGTGAGCATCAGGGTGGCGTCGATTCCCGTGGCGGCCAGGTTCTCGAGCTTCTGCGCGTTGCTCACCAGGGCGTCGGGGCACAGCTCCGGTCGCAACAGGCTCAGCGGGTTGCGATCGAAGGTGACGACCGCGGCGGCGAGGTGCTGCTCGCGGGCGCGCTCCAGCAGCCGGGAGATCACCGCGCGGTGCCCGACGTGCACCCCGTCGAACTTGCCGATCGTCACCGCGCTCGGCCCGAACCCGGCGGGAACCTCGGCCGGTGAGCGGAAGGTGAGCATCAGGCGGTCGCAACCGGTCGGGTGCGGGCCAGCCACAGCATCCCCAGCACGGGGAGCACGAGCGGGATGAACAGGTACCCGCGGCCGAAGAACGACCACACAGTGTCGGCCGGGAAGAGCTGCGGGTCGACGAGGCTCAGCACGCCGACGGTGAGCACGCCGAGGAACTCGAACACGATGGTGATCCACGCGATGCGGTACCACAGCGAGCCCCGACGGATCAGGGCGACCGTGGCGAGGATGTAGACCACCGCGGCGACCGCGGACAGCGTGTACGCCACCGGCGCCTGGTCGAAACTGCGCAGAATCTGCACGAAGGACCGGGCCGTCGCCGCGAGGGCGAGCACGGCGTAGACGGCGATCAGCACCCGGCCGACGCCGACCGCCCTGGAGGAACCGTTCTCGCGCATCGCGAACAAGACTACGACAGCTCGGGGGTGCGCTCAGGCGCCCTGCACGAACCAGATCTGGCCCATGCGGTAGACCATCACCGCGATGGCCAGACACGCGACGCCGAGCACCACCGTGCTCCAGCGCGAGCGGTCGACAAGCGCCCAGAAGACGCCCGCCGCGGGCACCAGCACCGCCGAGCCGAGGTAGACCCAGAACTCGAGCCCGTCTCCGGTCGGCCAGTTGCCGAACAGCGGCGCGACGAGCGCGACGATCAGCTGGATGACGATCAGCAGCTCCACCAGCAGCGTCGCCCCGATCGTGAGGTCGTTCGGCACCCGGCCGAGGAGTCCCGCGATCACGCACAGCAGCCCCGCCGCCACCGCGACCGCGATCTGCACCCACTGGAACCACTCGATCATGCCGACACCTCATCCGTTGGAAAGTTCACGAGCACCCGCGCCCGCCCGCCCGCGACCTCGACGAGGCCGACGAGTCGCCCGTCCGGGGCGACGGCAGCGATCGGGCCGCCCTCGCCGTCGAGCGGAACACGCTTGCCGTTGGCCAGATCCGCGGCCGCCTGCTCGTCGAGGCGGGCCACCGGAAGCAGTCGCGCGGCGATCTCGGCCGGCGGATGCAACTCGGGCTCCCCCGGTGCCGTCGCGTCCTCGACGCGGAACGGCCCGACACGAGTGCGCCGCAGCGCCGTCAGGTGCCCGCCGACTCCCAGCGCGTCGCCCAGGTCGCGAGCCAGGGCGCGCACATAGGTGCCGGAACTGCAGTCCACCCTGACATCGACGTCGATCCACTCGCCGCGGCGCACCGCGAGCACGTCGAACGCCGAGATCGTGACCGGGCGTTCGGGCAGCACGACCTCCTCGCCGGCACGCACCAGGGCGTAGGCGCGACGGCCGTCGACCTTGATGGCGCTCACCGCGCTCGGTCGCTGGAGGATGGGACCGGTCAGCGCGGTGACGGCGGTGGCGATGGCCTCGTCGGTCACCCGGGCCAGGGCCGCGGCATCCGCGCGGGCCCCGAGCTCACCCTCGGCGTCGTCGGTCGTGGAGCCCGCGCCGAGCCGGATCGTGGCGAGGTACTGCTTGTCGAGACCGACCAGATAGGTCAGCAACCGCGTGGAGCTGTTGGCACCGAGGATAAGCAGGCCCGTGGCCATCGGATCGAGCGTTCCGGCGTGGCCGACCTTGCGGGTGTCCAGCGCCTTGCGGGTGCGCGAGACCACGTCGTGGCTCGTCATGCCCCCCGGCTTGTCGACGAGCAGGATTCCGCTGGTCGTGCCGCTCATGATGCCATGCTAGAGCCATGCGGATCGGCGTCATCGGGGCAGGGGCCGTCGGGGGCGCGATCGCGGCACTGCTCGACCGTGCCGGACACGAGGTCGAGGTCACCGCGCGCGGGGCGCACCTCACGGCGATTCGCGAGCACGGCATCCGGCTGAGCGGGGGCTGGGTCGACCACGTCGCCGCCGTCACCGCCAATGCGCGCCTCGAGCGCGCGCCGCGACTCGTGCTCGTGACCACCAAGGCGCAGGATGCCGTCGCGGCGATCCGGGAGAACCTCGCGCTGCTGCGCGGCGTGCCCGTCGTCGTCATCCAGAACGGTCTGGACGCGATCCCGAACGCGAGGGCCGCGGCGCCGCGTTCGGACATCGTCGGCGGCCTCGCGGTCTTCGCGTCGTCGTTCCTCTCCCCCGGCGAGATCGTCGTCACCACGCCCGGGCGGCTCTACCTCGGCGTCGAGGAGGGCGCCGACGACGTGCCGGCACGGTACGCGGCACGCGTGCTCGGCGAGGCGCTGCCCACGGTGGTGCTGCCGAACTTCCGCGGCGCGCAGTGGTCGAAGCTCATCATCAACCAGGTCAACGCGCTGCCCGCCATCACGGGACTGAGCGTGCAGGAGGTGATCGGCATCGGTGCGCTGCGGCGGATCATGACGGCGAGCATCCGGGAGAACGCCCGCATCGGACTCGCCAGCGGTGTGCGTTTCGAGCAGCTGCAGGGCCTCAGTCAGGCGATCGTGCGCTTCGCTGCGGCTTCTCCGTTGTGGCTGGGACAGCTGCTGCCGGTGCTCATGCGACGCAGCATCGGCCCGGTGCCCAATCCCGGATCGACGCTGCAGAGCGTGCGGCGGGGTCAGCCGACCGAGATCGACTTCCTCAACGGCGCCGTGGTCCGCGCCGCAGAGGCCATCGGCCGCACCGCTCCGGTGAACGCGGCGATGGTGCGGTTGGTGCACGAGGTGGAGCGCACTGGCGAGTTCCTGACGCCCGAGGCGGTCAGCACGAGTCTGCGAACTGCCTGAACGGTCGGTCGGGGTCGGTGTTGTCCACGATCACGGATGCCGCCACCCGCGGTCGCGCCTGCGCGAGATACAGCTCCTGCCCGCCGAGGTAGCGGGCGGTGAGGCCGCGGCCGTCGCGGGCGATCAGGCGGGCATCCGCTACCTCGACCGGCACCTCGAGCCAGACCGACCAGTTCCACAGCCCGCGCAGCTCCGGACGATTGAGAAAGACCCCGTCGACGACGAGGGTCGCATCCTGCGGGCCAGTCGTCCACTCCATCTCGACCGGGGTGTCCCGCGCGAGATCGAAGGCGGCGGTCACGAAGCCGGCGCTCCCGGCCATGCGGAACGGCTCGATCAGTACGCGGCGGAACAGGTCGTAGTCGAAGGAGTCCTCGTAGTACCCGATCGGCGAGTCCACGCCGCGGGCGTGGCGTTCGGCGCGCGGGCGGTGGAATCCGTCGATCGAAGCGCGGAACACCGCGTGGCCGTTGCGCCCGAGCCGCTGCGCGAAGTCGTCCGCGAAGCGGGTCTTGCCCGCGCCATCCAGGCCATCGATCGCGATCATGGTTCGACCGCGCGCGTAATTGGCGAGGAACTCGTCGGAGAGCGCGTCGAGCAGGTCGCGTCGCTCGAGGGTCATGACCGCCATGGCCTCAGTCTAGGTTTGACGGGTGGGAATCGCCGCGACCGTCAACGAATGGTTCCGCGGCAACGCCAGGGACCTGCCGTGGCGACGGGCCGGCTTCGGCGCGTGGGGCATCCTGGTCAGCGAGATCATGCTCCAGCAGACGCAGGTCGACCGCGTGATCCCGCGGCTGGCGGCCTGGCTCGAGCGCTGGCCGACCCCGACCGCGCTCGCCGCGTCGCCGCCCGGTGATGCGGTGCGCGCGTGGGACCGGTTGGGCTATCCGCGCCGCGCGCTGCGATTGCACGCCGCCGCGACCGCGATCGCCGACCGGCACGACGGCGTGGTGCCGCACGACGTCGACGAGCTGCTCGCCCTGCCCGGCATCGGCGACTACACGGCACGCGCCGTCGCCGCGTTCGCCTACGGCGTGCGCGTGCCGGTGGTCGACACCAACGTGCGACGCGTCATCGCCCGCGCTGTGCTCGGGCAGGGCGAGGCGGGTCCGCCCTCGACCCGCCGCGATCTGGCGGCGATGAACGCACTGCTCCCCGAGGATCCAGCGGATGCCCGCCTCTTCAACGCGGCCGTCATGGAGCTCGGCGCCATCGTCTGCACCGCGCGGGCCCCGCGCTGCGAGGTGTGTCCCATCGCCGAGGCGTGCCGGTGGCGGCTCGACGGGTATGCGCCGTACGAGGGGCCGCGCTCCGCGCGCCAGCCGCGGTTCGAGGGTTCGGACCGGCAGGTGCGCGGCGTGCTCCTGCGCGCGCTGCGGGGCAGCGACATCCCCGTCACCGGTGAGGAGCTCGCGTCGCTCTGGCCGGACGCCGAGCAGCGCGAGCGCGCCCTCGCCGGACTGCTCGCGGACGGCCTCGCCGTCGCGGTCGACGACGGATACGAGCTGCCCCGCGACTGAGCCCACGCGCGCGGTCTCCCGACGCCCAGCGTGCCGTCGTGCACGGATTCCGGCGCGGTGCTGGCGTGTCGCCGCGTCTGGGCGGTGTGTCGCCCCGAATCCGTGCAGGTGCGCACACTGCGGTGACGTGCTGGGGTGCACACTGCAGTGACGTGCTGGTATACACGTGAGTGCGCCGTCGGTGGTTGCGGCTCAGAATTGTTCCATGCCCGAGCTGCCCGAGGTCACCGCCCTCGCGGCCGACCTGCGCTCGCGGCTGGCCGGGCGGGTGATCGAGGGCCTCGATCTGCTGTCGTTCGCGGCGCTCAAGACCTTCGATCCGCCGGTCTCCGCAGTGCACGGATGCACCGTCACCGACGTCACCCGCCACGGCAAGTTCCTCGACATCGTGTGCGCCTCCCCCGAGCACGACGAGCTGCACTTGATCATGCACCTGGCCCGCGCAGGCTGGATCCGCTGGCGGGATGCCGCGCCGCACGGCACCGGACGCCCGGGCAAAGGCCCCATCGCCGCCCGCCTGGTGCTGCGCGGCACCCGCGGTGACGACGGCGAACCCGTCGGCGACGGCAGCGGATTCGACGTGACCGAGGCGGGCGCGAAGAAGTCGCTCGCCCTGTACGTGGTGCACGAGGCGGCCGAGGTTCCCGGCATCGCGCGGCTCGGCCCGGAACCGCTCGAGCCCGGATTCACACGCGACGTGCTCGCCGACATCCTGTCGAAACAGGGCCGCGCACAGATCAAGGGCGTGCTGCGCAATCAGGGCATCATCGCCGGGATCGGCAACGCCTACTCCGACGAGATCCTGCACGTCGCGCGCATGTCGCCGTACAAGCCTGCGGCGATGAACGATGAGGAGATCGATCGGCTCTACGAGGCGATCCAGGAGACGCTGCGCGGGGCGATCGCGCGCGCGGAGGGGCTTGCGGCATCCGAGCTCAAGGCGGAGAAGAAGTCGAACCTTCGCGTGCACGGGCGAGCCGGCCAACCGTGCCCGGTGTGCGGTGACACCGTGCTGCAGGTGACGTTCGCCGACTCGGCCCTGCAGTACTGCCCGACGTGTCAGACGGGCGGCAAGCCGCTCGCCGATCGTGTGCTGTCGCGGCTGCTGAAGTAGCCTCGAGACATGAGTATCCTCGTGCGACCCCGCACCGGCCGCGTGCTCGGCGGAGTGTGCCTGGCCATCGCCAACCGCTTCGACTGGGACGTGACGCTCGTGCGCGTCGTCACGGCCGCAGCGGTGGTGTTCACGGGCGTTGGGCTCGTGCTCTACATCGCGTTCTGGATCGCGATTCCCTCCGAGGTGTAGAGCGGATCAGTCCTCGTCGTCCTCGATCACGCGCGGCTTGACGTAGGGGTCTTCGTCGCCCGCGTACTGCGCGGTGCTCTTGAGCCGTTCGACCTCGGCGTCACGGGCTTGCGCCTCGGTGAGCAGCGAGTCGATGAGCGCCGCGTTCTCCGGGATGCCGTCCGGGATGAACTCGAGGGAGGGCGTCAGCCGCGCGGTGATGTTCTTGCCCACCTCGCTGCGCAGCATCCCGGTCGCCGACTTCAAGGCCGCAGCGGTGTCGGCGCGTTCCTCGTCGGAGCCGTAGACCGTGTAGAACACGGAGGCATGCTGCAGGTCGCCGGTGACCCGGACATCGGTGATCGTCACGAAGCCCAGGCGCGGGTCCTTGACCCCGCGCTCGAGCGTCTTGGCGATGATCACCTTGATACGGTCGGCCATCTTCGCGGCCCGCGATCCGTCAGCCATGCTCTGCTCCCTTTGCTTGATCTCGACTTCGCTCGATCACCGCGCCACTCCCGCGACACGGTAAGGCTGGAGGTGGAGTTTCGATCCTCGGCTAAGGAAAAGTCGGGGTAGGGGCCCCTTGTTTCCGTGCCGAGGATCGAAACTCCACCGACCCACGTACTAGACGCGGGGCTTCTCCTTCATCTCGATCGTCTCGATCTCGTCGCCGATCTGGATGTCGTTGAACTTGCCGAGACCGATACCGGCCTCGAAGTCCGTGCGCACCTCGGTGACGTCGTCCTTGAACCGGCGCAGGGACTCGATGGCGAGGTTGTCGCCGACCACCACACCGTCACGGATGACACGAGCACGCGCATTACGCGTGATCGTGCCGGAGCGCACGATGACACCGGCGATGTTGCCGAACTTGGAGGAACGGAACACCTCGCGGATCTCGGCGACACCCGACTGCACCTCTTCGAACTCGGGCTTGAGCATGCCCTTGAGCGAGTTCTCGATGTCCTCGAGCGCGGCGTAGATCACCGAGTAGAAGCGCACGTCGATGCCCTCGCGAGCAGCCCGCTCGCGAGCCTTGACGTCCGGTCGCACGTTGAACCCGATGACGATCGCGTTGTCGATGGTCGCGAGGTCGATGTCCGACTCCGTGACCGCACCAACACCGCGGTGCAGGATGCGCAGCTGAACGCTGTCGTCGACCTCGATCTTGAGCAGTGCCTCCTCGAGCGCCTCGACGGCACCGGAGACGTCACCCTTGATGATGAGGTTGAGCGAATCGACCTTGCCCTCCGCGAGCGAACGGGTGAAGTCCTCGAGCGAGATGCGCTTGCGGGCCTTGGCCAGCTGGGCGTTGCGCTCGACGGCCTCGCGCTTCTCCGCGATCTGACGCGCGGTGCGGTCCTCGTCCGTGACGAGGAAGGTGTCACCGGCGCGCGGAACGCTCGAGAGGCCCTGCACCTGCACGGGACGCGACGGGTAGGCCTCCTCGACCAGATCGCCGTTCTCGTCGTGCATCGCCCGGACGCGACCGTAGGCCGTGCCCGCGACGATGGCGTCGCCGACTCGCAGTGTTCCCGACTGGATGAGCACGGTCGCGACCGCGCCACGCCCCTTGTCGAGCTTCGCCTCGATGGCGACACCGCGCGCGGCCTTGTTGGGGTTCGAGCGCAGGTCGAGCCCGGCATCCGCGGTCAGGAGCACGGCGTCGAGCAGCTCGTCGATGCCCTTGAGGGTCAGCGCCGAGACATCCACGAACAGGGTGTCGCCACCGTACTCCTCGGCGACGAGGCCGAACTCCGTGAGCTGCTGACGCACCTTGGCGGGGTTCGCCCCCTCCTTGTCGATCTTGTTGACCGCGACCACGATCGGCACACCGGCGGCCTGGGCGTGGTTGAGCGCCTCCACCGTCTGCGGCATGATGCCGTCGTCGGCGGCGACCACGAGGATCGCGAGGTCGGTCACCTGCGCACCACGGGCACGCATAGCGGTGAACGCCTCGTGACCGGGGGTGTCGATGAAGGTGATCGCGCGCTCGATGCCCTCGTGCTCGGTCCACACCTGGTAGGCACCGATGTGCTGGGTGATGCCTCCGGCTTCGCCGGCCGCGACGTTCGCCTTGCGGATCGCGTCGAGCAGCCGGGTCTTACCGTGGTCGACGTGACCCATGACGGTGACCACCGGCGGGCGGATCTCGAGGTCCTCGTCGGACTCGTCCTCGAGCTCCTGCTCCAGGTCGAGGTCGAAGCCCGCGAGGAGCTCCTTGTCCTCGTCCTCGGGGCTGACGATCTGGATCTGGTAGCCGAGCTCCTCGCCGAGGATGGCGAAGGTCGCGTCATCCAGGGACTCCGTCGCGGTCGCCATCTCACCGAGGTGGAACAGCGCCGTGACGAGGCTTCCGGGCATGACCGTGAAGTTGGTCAGCGTCTCCAGCTTGTCGGCGAGGTCGGTGATCGAGGCACCACGGCGCAGACGGATGACCGTCTTGCCGTCGCCGCGGGGAACGCTCACGCCGCCGAGCGACGGGGCCTCCCGCATCTCGAACTCGGCGCGCTTCGTACGCTTCGACTTGCGGGCCTTGCTCTTGCCACCGCCGCGACCGAAGGCGCCGGCGGTACCGCCACCGGGGCCGCGACCGCGACCGCCGCCACCGGCCGGGGGCCGGTTCGGACCGAAGTTGCTGCCGGGCGCACCACCGGGGCGGAAGCCTCCGCCCGCACCGGCGGGACGGCCGGGACCACCCGGGCGCTGCTGGAAGTTGCCGCCGGGACCACCCGGACGCTGTCCGAAGCCGCCGGGGCGCGGTCCCTGACCGGGACCACCGGGGCGCGGCGCGCCGGGACGCGGGATGGAACCCGGGGTCGGGCGCCCCATGCCCTGGTTCGAGGTGAACGGGTTGTTGCCGGGACGCGGGATGCCGGGACGCCCCATGCCCTGGTTCGAGCTGAACGGGTTGTTGCCGGGACGCGGCTGGCCCGGACGCGGGATGCCCGCGGGGCTCGCGGGGGCGCTGTCGGTTCCAGCGGTGGGCGTCGGAGCCGCGGCGGCGGCCTGCGCGGCGGCCTGTCGCTCGGCGACGGTCAGTGGCGCGGGAGCGGCCGGTTCCTCCTGCTGCTGCGGCTCGGCGGCGGGTGCTGCGGGCACGGGCGGCTTGGGTGCGGGCGGCTTCGGTGCGGCCTTCGGCTTCTCGGGGGCCGGGGCGGGCTTGATGCCCTCGGCCTCGAGGGCGGCCTTCACCTTGCGAGCAACCGGCGGTGCGACGCTCGAGGACGGGCCCTTGACGAACTCGCCCATGTCCTTGAGCTTCTCAAGGACGGTCTTCGATTCGATGCCGAGTTCGGATGCGATCTCGTGCACGCGTGGGTTTGCCACATTTCTCCTGTCTGAGCCTGCGCCCGGACAGGGGGCAGGCGATTAGCGGACGGCTCTCATTTCGAGGCGCTCATCAGTTGTCCATGGGTCAATCTGCCTGTTCGTTCTTGTCGCGCTCGGCGACGACGGTTGCAATCACGTCGTCCGCCACGAGCGGACGCTCGTGCCGCAACGCCCGCCCGAAGGCCCGACGCTTGACGGCTGCCTCGATGCAGGCGGCCGTGGGATGAACCCACGCTCCCCTGCCCGGCAGGCTCGCGGACTGGTCCGGAACCACTCGGCCATCGCGCGCCACCACCCGCAGCAAAGCGGAGCGATCATCACGGGAACGGCAACCGAGGCACGTTCTTGCGGGTTCCATCTTACCCCCTGCCTGCGCAGCGGCGAGACGCCGGGAGCGAACTCGCGCTCGGAAACTCAGCCCTCGAGAACGCTGTCCGGCTGGATGTCGATGCGAGCGCCGGTGAGCTTCGCCGCGAGCCGCGCATTCTGGCCTTCCTTGCCGATCGCCAGCGAGAGCTGGTAGTCCGGGACGAGGGCGCGAACGGCCTTCGTCGCCTCGTCGATCACGAACGCGCTGGTGACCTTCGCCGGAGACAGCGCGTTGGACACGAAGGTCGCGAGGTCGTCGGAGTAGTCGACGATGTCGATCTTCTCGTTGTTGAGTTCCGCGGTCACGGCGCGTACGCGCTGGCCGAGTTCGCCGATGCACGCACCCTTCGCGTTCACGCCGGGCTCGGTCGCGCGCACGGCCATCTTGGTGCGGTGACCGGCCTCGCGGGCCAGCGAGGTGATCTCGACGATGCCGCTGGCGATCTCCGGCACCTCGAGCGCGAACAGCTTTCGCACGAGCGCCGGATGGGTGCGGCTGACCGTGATCTGCGGACCCTTGAGCCCCTTGCTCACCGCCGTGACGTAGACGCGGATGCGGGTGCCGTGCGCGTAGTCCTCGCCGGGCACTTGCTCTTCGGGCGGCAGGATCGCCTCGATCGTGCCGAGGTCGACGTGGATCATCCGCGGGTTGGGGCCCTGCTGGATGATGCCGGCGACGATGTCGCCTTCGCGTCCCTTGAACTCGCCGAGCACCTTGTCGTCGCCGATGTCGCGCAGGCGCTGGTTGATGACCTGCTTCGCGGCGAAGGCGGCGATGCGACCGAAGTCGTCCGGGCTCTCCTCCGCCTCACCGACGACCGCGCCCTCGTCGTCGAGCTCCGGCACGAAGATCGAGACCTTGCCGCTCTTGCGGTCCAGTTCGACGCGCGCCCTGGTGGCATCCGTCTCACCGATGTGCTTGAGGTATGCGGTCTGAATCGCCTGCTCGATGATCTGCACGAGCTCCTCGAAGGGAATCTCTCGCTCGCGCTCCATGAGGCGCAGCACGCTCAGGTCGATCTCCACTGAGGGCCTCCGCTATTCAGGATGTGTGGCTCAGTCGGCGGCGGCCGACGGCGTCGTGACCAGTTTAGCGTGACCCCTAGATTGATGTCGTGCGCAGAATCATCATCATCGTCGCGAGCCTGCTCGTGCTCGCCCTCGCCGCGGTCGCCGCGATCATCTGGTTCGCTGCCCCCGGCGGCGACCTCTCGAACGCCGTCGCGGTCGAGGAAGACGACGATTTCGGCACGGTCGAGGTGTATTCGGTGCTCGAGGACGGGAGCCTCGAACCGGCGGCGACGGGGCTCACCGCGAGCGTGTGGGAGACCTTCACTCGAGTGACCACGCTCGACTTCGCCGCCGAGGTGATGATCCAGTACCGGGTGGGTGACGCCCCGGACAGCGACACGCTCGCCTACGTGTACCAGGACGACGAGCCGGTGTACTGGGTGCTGGCGGCGAACCTCGCCACGAGCGAGGACGAGTCGCAGCTGATCGCGACGCTCATCCACGAGTACGCCCACATCCTGAGCCTCAGCACGGACGAGCTCGACATCGAGGCGACCGACTGCCCGGGCCTGCAGCTCGACGAGGGCTGCGCGGGTGAGGGCTCCAGTCTCCTCGGATTCCAGCGGGCGTTCTGGGACCAGTACGGGGATGCTGCTCCGGCGCTCGACAACGTCGACGCCGATGTCGCGTGGGAGTTCTACCTCGAGCACGAGGAGGACTTCGTGAGCGACTACGCCGCCACCAACACCGTCGAGGACTTCGCCGAGACCTTCATGACCTTCGTGCTCGAGGACGAGCCCGTCGGCGACAGCGTCGTGGCGGCGAAGCTCGCGTACTTCTGGGAGTTCCCCGAGTTCGTGGCGATCCGCGAACGCATCCGCGCCGAGTTCGCCGAAGAACTGGGGCTCGCCGACTAGCCGACGAGCGCCGCGCCCACCTCGTCGAGACCGACGCTACGGCGTTCGCCGCTCGCGCGATCCCAGAACTCCACGCGGCCCTCGGCGGCGTCGCGCCCGACGATGACGACCAGCGGCACCCCGAGCAGCTCGGCATCGCCGAACTTCACGCCGGGCGACACCTTCGGGCGGTCGTCGTAGAGCACGTCGAAGCCGCTCTCCTCGAGCGAGGCGACGAGCGCCTCGGCGGTCTCGAACACGAGCTCCTCGCGCCCCGCGGCGATCACGTGCACGTCGAAGGGGGCGACGTTCCTCGGCCAGATGAGGCCCTTCTCGTCGTGATTCGACTCGGCGATCACCGCCATGATGCGCGTGACGCCGATGCCGTACGAGCCCATCGTGACCGTGACGAGCTTGCCGTTCTCGTCGAGCACCTTGAGTCCCAGCGCCTCGGCGTACTTGCGGCCGAGCTGGAAGACGTGACCGATCTCCATGCCGCGCGCGAGCTCCACCGGGCCCGAGCCGTCGGGGGCCGGATCGCCCGCGAGCACCTCGCCGACCTGCACGACGCCGTCGCCGACGAAGTCCCGCCCGGCGACGAGGCCGAACACGTGGTGACCGTGCTCGTTGGCCCCCGTGATCCAGCCGCTGCCCTCGAACACACGCGGGTCGAGCAGATACCGGATACCGGTGATCGACTTCTCCCCGAGCACCGCGCCCTCCTCCGACCACGGCCCGATGTAGCCCTTGACGAGCGCGGGATGCTTCGCGAAATCGGCCTCGGTCGCCGCCTCGACCTCGGCCGGCGCGAACGCCACCTCGGCACGCTTGAGGTCGACGTCGCGGTCACCGGGAAGCCCGACGATCACGAGCTCGCGGTTGCCCTCCAGGTCGGTGAGCGCGAGCACGATGTTCTTGAGGGTGTCCGCCGCGGTCCACGCGCGACCGTCCGGCCGCGGGTGCTTCTCGTTGGCGAGCGCGACGAGGGTGGCGATCGTGGGCGCGTCGGGGGTGTCGAGCACCTCGGCGGGGGTGAGCCCCTCGAACGAGCGGGCGGGCGGCGCCGCGGTGGTGAACGCCTCCACGTTGGCCGCGTATCCCCCGGCGGAGCGCACGAAGGTGTCCTCGCCGATCGGGGTGGGGTGCAGGAACTCCTCGCTGCGCGAACCGCCCATGGCACCGGCATCCGCCTGCACGATCACGTACTCGAGACCCAGGCGCTGGAAGATGCGCTCGTAGGCGTCGCGGTGCTGCTGGTACGAGGCATCCAGCCCCGCGTCGGTGTAGTCGAACGAGTAGCTGTCTTTCATCGAGAACTCGCGGCCGCGCAGCAGGCCCGCGCGGGGCCGTGCCTCATCGCGGTACTTGTCCTGGATCTGGTAGATCGACAGCGGCAGGTCTTTGTAGCTCGAGTACAGGTCCTTCACGAGCAGGGTGAAGACCTCCTCGTGCGTCGGGGCGAGCAGGTAGTCGGCGCCCTTGCGGTCCTTGAGGCGGAAGATGCCGTCGCCGTACTCGGTCCAGCGTCCGGTCAGCTCGTAGGGCTCGCGCGGCAGCAGCGCCGGAAAGTGCACCTCCTGGGCGCCGAACACCGCCAGTTCCTCACGGATGATGTTCTCGATCTTGCGGCGCACCTTGAGGCCCAGCGGCAGCCAGGCGAAGATGCCAGGGGCCTGTCGGCGGATGTACCCGGCGCGCACCAGCAGGCGATGGCTGGCCACCTCGGCGTCGACGGGGTCCTCGCGGAGGGTGCGGACGAACAGCTGGGAGAGTCGAGTTACCACCCGGCAATGCTAGTCGCGGGCGCTGCCCGCCGGTGCCGGCCCCTCCTCTCCGCGAGGGGGCGGGGCGTCAGGCGGTGACGACCTGGGGCGAGCCGACCTCGCCGGGCGGCATCTCGGCGGCGAGCCGGTTGGCCTCCTCGATGAGGGTCGCGACGATCTCCGACTCCGGCACGGTCTTGATGACCTCGCCCTTGACGAAGATCTGGCCGCGGCCATTGCCGGATGCCACGCCCAGATCGGCCTCGCGGGCCTCCCCCGGGCCGTTGACGACGCATCCCATCACGGCCACGCGCAGCGGCACCGTCATCTTCTCGAGCCCCGCAGTGACGTCGTTGGCGAGCTGGTACACGTCCACCTGGGCACGCCCGCAGCTCGGGCAGGAGACGATCTCGAGCTTGCGCTCGCGCAGGTTGAGCGACTGCAGGATCTGCAGGCCGACCTTCACCTCCTGCGCGGGCGGCGCCGAGAGCGAGACCCGGATCGTGTCGCCGATGCCTTCCGAGAGCAGGATGCCGAACGCCGTCGCCGACTTGATGGTGCCCTGGAACTCGGGCCCGGCCTCGGTCACGCCGAGGTGCAGCGGCCAGTCGCCGCGCTCGGCGAGCAGACGGTAGGCCTTGACCATGACCACGGGATCGTTGTGCTTGACGGAGATCTTGAAGTCGTGGAAGTCGTGCTCCTCGAACAGGCTCGCCTCCCAGACGGCGCTCTCCACGAGCGCCTCAGGGGTGGCCTTGCCGTACTTCTGCAACAGGCTGGGCTCGAGCGAGCCCGCGTTGACGCCGATGCGGATCGAGACACCGGCGTCCTTCGCGGCCTTCGCGATCGCGCCCACCTGGTCGTCGAACTTCTTGATGTTGCCCGGGTTGACGCGCACCGCGCCGACCCCGGCGTCGATCGCGGCGAACACGTAGCGCGGCTGGAAGTGGATGTCGGCGATCACCGGGATCTGGCTCTTGGCCGCGATGATCTTGAGCGCGTCCGCGTCGTCCTGATGCGGCACGGCGACGCGCACGATGTCGCAGCCGGTCGCGGTGAGCTCGGCGATCTGCTGCAGGGTGGCGTTGATGTTCGTGGTCTGCGTGGTCGTCATGGACTGCACGCTGACCTGGAAGTCGCTGCCGACGCCGACCTTGCCGACATGGATCTGGCGGGTCTTGCGACGCGGGGCGAGAGTTTCGGGAACCTTCGGCATCCCGAGATTGACTGCTGGCACGTCGCAAGCCTACCCGCGAGCGCCGAAGATCACCCGGAGATGAGGTGTCGCTCGAGCGCGGCGCGGAACTCCTCGGGGCGCTCGAGGTGGAAGGAATGTCCCGTGCCCTCGGCCGAGATCTCGGTCACGCTGCCGCCGCCCGCGGCATAGCGGTCGAAGACGGCCCGCGTCTGCTGGATCATCGGCTGAGCCGGCGCGACATCCTCCCCGGGCCACCCCGGGATGACCCCGACCTGGCCGAGGTAGTTGATGTCGAAGAACGAGGCGTCGGAGACGATCGCGTCGTCGACGCCGCGCAGCCACAGCAGCGGCGGCTTCACGGCGAGGTCGGCGATGCCCGAGACGTCGAAGTACTTCGGCACCATCGTGTTGAGCACGCCGCGCGTTCCCGCCGCGAAACCGGGCCAGGCGTCCGTCGGGGTCGAGTCGCCGGGGTAGTTGTCGGGACCGGTCTTGGTGGTCAGCATCGACTCGACCCAGAGGTCCTCGTACTGGGCCAGCGGGGCCGGATCCTTCACGTAGGCGGTGCGGTAGACCATGCGCGGCGAGGTCGGTCCGTCCTCACCGGTGTCATGGGCCTCGAGCCGTGCGACGAAGTCGGGGTTCGCGCCGCCGCCACCCGTGCCGGCGCCCACCGCGTCGATCGCGCTGCCGTCGGCGCGCGTGCCGCCGAACCCGTACGGCGACACCGGGGAGACCAAGGTCAGCGACAGCACTCGTTCGGGATGATCGAGCAGCAACTGCATGACGACTCCGCCACCCATGCTCCAGCCGACCAGGTTCACGGCGTCCAGACCGAGCGCGTCGAGCACAGATGCGACGTCGTCGGAGAAATCGCGCACGCCGCGGGTGGCGTCCACGGGCAGCGTCTGACTGTCGCCGAAGCCGCGCAGGTCGACCGCGAGCGCCCGGATCTCGGGGTCGAGGCCGAGCATGCTCGGCTGCCAGAACAGCGACGAGGAGACGTTGCCGTGCACGAACACCACGGTGCGTGCGGCGGTCGCGGACGGCCGTTCGAGCACGTTCGCGGTCAGTCTCGGCGTCGTGACGCTGTGCTGCACGATGCCGTCGAGGATCTGCTGGGTCATGTCGGGCTCCCTTGCCTGGTGGTGGATTCTTCGGTGCGGTGATCGAGCACGTCACGCACCACGGCGGCCACCGCGGCCACGCCATGGGCGGTCATCAGGATCGTGTAGTGGTTGACGTCGGCAACCTCGTGCACGCGCAGCTCGGGCACCAGGGCCTGCCAGTGCGCGACGGTCGCCGGCGGATACAGCGCCTCCGGCTGGTCGAGCAGGCCCCGTGGCGCGCGCAGGAACGGGATGGGCCGTGCGATGCCCTGCAGCGCGGCCAGGTATCCCCCATCCGCGTTGAGTTCGAGCGAGTCGGCGGTGATCGCCTCGATGGAGCTCGAGGAGTGCAGTTCGGGCTCCTGGCCGACGAGGTCGTAGTCGACGTAGCGCTCGACGAACGGCGACCAGTCGCGGGCGAACGCGGGGTGGGCGCGCCAAAAGGCGCGGTAGCTCTCTCGATCGGGGAAGGTCATCCGCAGCCGTTCGGCCGCCGGTCCGATCAGGCGCAGCGCGACGTCCTCGTCATCGCTGACCTCGACGCTCGGCAACGGGAGGCCGCCGTCGACGAGCACGAGTCCCTCGGTGCGTTCGGGATGACGACTCGCGAAGCGCACGGAGGCGAACGCCCCCATCGAATGCCCGACCACGGTCGCGGCTTCCACGTCGACGGCGTCGAGCACGCGCGCGAGATCCTCGGCGTGCTGCACCATGCCCCACGGGCCGGGCAGGTCCCGGCTGCCGCCGCGACCGCGCAGGTCGGGGGCGACGACCCGCACGCCCGGCAGCGCATCGACCAGCATGGGCCAGGTCATGTGCGAGGCCGTGATGCCGTGCACCGCGAGCACCGTCGCGACGGGCTCCCCCTCGGGTTCCCAGACGCCCGCCACGAGCTCGCCGCCGCGCACCGGAGCGGCGATCCGCCGATAGCCGCTCATCGGGCGCTCCACCCGCCGTCCATCGTGTACGAGGCGCCCGTGACCATGCGCGCGCTGTCGCCGCACAGCCAGAGCACCAGGTCGGCGACCTCCTCCGGCTCCAGCAGTCGCTTGATCGCGCTCTCGGTGAGCATCACCTTCTCCACGACCTCGGACTCCGGGATGCCGTGCACCTTCGCCTGGTCGGCGATCTGCTTCTCCACCAGGGGCGTTCGCACGTATCCGGGATTGACGCAGTTGCTCGTCACCCCGTGCGGACCGCCCTCGAGCGCGGTGACCTTGGAGAGGCCCTCCAGGCCGTGCTTGGCCGCCACGTAGGCGGACTTGAAGGGCGAGGCGCGCAGCCCGTGCACCGAGCTGATGTTCACCACCCGTCCGAAGCCGCGCTCGTACATCTTCGGCAACGCGGCGCGGATCAGCAGGAACGGCGCCTCGAGCATGAGATCGATGATCCGCGAGAACGCGGCGGGGTCGAAGTCCTGGATGGGGCTCACGTGCTGGATGCCGGCATTGTTCACGAGCACGTCGATGTCGAGGTCGAGGGATGCCAGCGCCGCCGTGTCGGTCAGGTCGACCTGCCACGCCTCCCCGCCGATCTCGTCGGCGAGCCGCCCGGCGGCGCCCCCGTCGAGGTCGGCGACGATCACGTGCGCACCCGCGGCGGCGAGGGCTCGCACGCACGCCGCGCCGATGCCGCTCGCTCCCCCGGTGACGAGCGCGCGTCGCCCAGTCAGGTCAGTCATGCTGTTGTCCCATCGTCGGTCTTGGCGCCGAGTGCGCGGCGGATGAAGAGCATCATGTCGTCGAAGACCGCGTCCGGCACCCGCGAGGTGCCACTCGCGGTGGGATCGGCGGGGGCACCCTCGACAACGCCGTCGCCCCAGAGCACCCAGCGCATCCCGATCATCTCGCCGATGCCCATGAGGGCCCACGCGGCGACCGCGGGATCGATGTCCTCGACCTCGCCGGCGGCCTGCGCCTCGCGCAGACCCTGGATGTAGCCCTCGACGATGCGGGTGTAGTGCAGTCGCAGCGCGCGCGGAGAGACGAACTCCGCCTCCCGCACGATGCGGTAGAGCGCGGGGTGCGCCGCGGTGAACTCGAAGAAGGCGCGGAAGCCGGCGCGCTCCGACTCGATGCGGTTGGCCGCTCCCGCCGACGCCTCGGTCATCGCGTGCCGAACCCGTCGGTTGAGGTCTTCGACCAGTTCCTCGAAGATCGCGAGCTTGCTCTCGAAGTACAGGTAGAACGTGCCCTGCCCGACCCCGGCCTCTTCGGTGATGCGCACGATGGATGCATCGGTGTAGCCGTAGCGGGAGAAGACGAGCTCCGCGGCCTCGAGCAGCTTGGCGCGCGTGCGGGTGCCCCGCGCGGTCGTCGGCACGGTGCTCATCGGGCTTGCTCCGAATCGCGTTCGACGAGCCAGCGTTCGAGCAGGGCGCGCCGCAGCACCTTGCCAGTGTTGGCGGTGCGCGGAATCTCGGCGGTGACCCGCACGGTCTTCGGGAGCTTGAACCGCGCGAGCTCGGTCGCGCAATAGCCGAGGATGTCGTCGGCTTCCACGAGCTGCCCGGCGCGCGGCACGATCCAGGCCACGCCCACCTCTCCCCACTGCTGATCGGGCACGCCGATGACGCACGCGTCCGCGACCGCGGGATGCCCGAGCAGCACGGCCTCGATCTCGGCCGGGGCGATGGACTCCCCGCCCGAGATGAAGATGTCACCGAGCCGGTCGACGATGCGGAAGTAGCCGTCCGCGTCGCGGTGCACGAGGTCCCCGGTCGCCAGCCACGACCCGCGCATCGCGCGCTCGGTCTGCTCCGGTGCCCGGAAGTACCCCGCGAACACGCCGGGGCCGGCCACCAGCAGCTCGCCCGTCGCCTCGCCGTCGAGGTGCTCGCCGGTGACGACGTCGGCGACCGCGACCTCGACGTGCGGGTAGGGCTTGCCCGCCGACCCGACACGGTCGCGCGCGTGCTCGTCGGGCAGACACAGCACGTTCGGCGACGCCTCGGTGAGTCCGTACCCCTGCTGCAGCGCGACGCCCCGCCCGTGCCAGACGCGCAGCAGCGGCTCGGGCATCGGCGCCCCGCCGACGACGGCGTGCGTGAGGCTCGACAGGTCGCTGCGCGCGAAGCGGGGATGCTGCGCCAGCTGCAGGTAGTTCGCGGGCACGCCCATCATCGTCGTGATCCGCCGATCCGCGATGAGGTGCAGCACCCGGCCCGGGTCGAAGGTGCGCTCCAGCACGACCGTCGCCCCCATCCACCAGGCCAGCAGCGGCTGGATGTTCCAGCCGCCGACGTGGTACTGAGGCAGCACCGCGAGCACGGTGTCGCCGCTGGTGATCTCCGCGGTGCGCGAGAGCGACAGGTTGGTCCAGAAGCAGTTGGCGTGCGTGAGGATGGCGCCCTTGGCGCGCGCGAGCGTGCCGGAGGTGAAGATGATCAGCAGCGCGTCGTCGTCGCGCACCGCGCGCTGCTCGACCGGATCGGTCTCGCGGCGCAGCGGCGCGATCATCTCGCGCTCGATGCCGTGCGTGCCCAGGGTGCCGACCGCCACCTCGAACCCGAGGCGCTCGAGCGCCGATGCGGCGAGGCTGGCGAACTCGTCCTCGACCAGCACGAGCGCGGGGTCTGAGAGCTCCAGCTGCTCGGCGACCTCGCGCGGAGACAGTCGCCAGCACAGCGGCACCAGCACGAGCCCGGCCTTCGCGCAGGCGAAGAACAGCACGACGTGATCCGCGCTGTTGCCGGTCAGCGTCGCGACCCGGTCGCCGATGCCGTATCCCGCCGCCAGGAAGCCCTCGGCGAGCGCCGTCGCCCGGGCATCCAGATCGCGGTAGGTCACGACGACCCCGCGATCGTCGATCGCGACCCGGTCCGGCGTCGCGACCGCGCGATCGCGCGTCCACCGTCCGAGCGTGTGGAGACCGTCGGTGCTCATTCCGCCTCCTCGATCCGGTCCCGCGCTGGAACGAAGCTTCGGGACGGTCCGATACGGCGTACCGCACCGGCGATTCCCCCGGGAAGGAACAGCACCACAAGGATAAACAGCGTGCCGAGGATGAACAGTGGTTCCGAGAGCGGAATCCGCAGCACCGCGGGCAGCGATTCGATCCACTCCGAGGATGCGAGCGCCGTCAGCCGCTGATCGAGCAGGGTGTAGACGAGCGCCCCCACGATCGCGCCCCAGCGCGAACCGACCCCGCCGAGCACGACGATCACCAGCAGCGTCAGGGTGAAGTCGGCTGAGGTCGAGCGCGGCGCCGCACCGCTCTGCAGCAGCAGGTGCACCATGCCCACGAGCGCGGCGAGCGCCGAGGCGATCACGAAGGCGACGAGCTTCACGACGAACGGGCGCAGTCCCAGCACGCGCACCCGCAGCTCGTTCTCACGCACCGCGGCCGCGACGTGGCCCGCACGTGAGCTCTCGAACACGGTGACGATCACGAAGACCACCACGAGCAGCGCGAGCGCGACCCAGTACAGGTTGCGCGTGTTGAGCACCCCGACCAGGAAGTCGGGCACGTGCTCCGTCTGCAGTCGCAGGCCCTCCTCGCCGCCGGTGATGGATGGGTTGCGCCGCACGAGCACATTGCCCGCCTGGGCGAACGCCAGGGTCACCATCGCGAACGAGATGCCCGCCACCCGAAGGCTCAAGGAGCCGATGAGGTAGGCCGCGACGATCGCGATCGCGAGCACGAGCCCCATCGCCGGCACGAGCGTCAGGTCGGTGCGATCGAGCACGATCCCGAGTCCGTACGCTCCGATGGCGAAGTAGAGCGCGTGTCCGAACGAGAGCAGGCCCGCCGTGCCGAACAGCAAGTGGTACGAGAGGGCGAGTGAGGAGAACAGCAGCGCGAGCGCGAGCACCTGCAGGGTGCCCGGCGTGTAGGTCGCCCCGGGCAGCACGCCCGGGATCGACAGGTTCAGCAGCGGCAGCACGGCGGCGAACGCGACGAACACGCCGCCGAGGATCCACCACAGCCAGGGCTTGTCGTTCAGCACGGTCTTCATGCCTTCGCCCCCAAGAGTCCGGTCGGTCGCACGAGCAGCACGACCGCGAGCAGCAGCACCACCACGAGGTCGCCGGTGCCGCCGAGATAGAAGTTGGCGAACTGCTGCAGCACCGCGACGATCACCGACGCGATCGCCGCTCCCGAGAGCGAGCCGAGCCCGCCGATCACCGTGACGATGAAGGCGAAGATGAGCAGCGATCCACCCAGATGCGGCGAGACGTAGCCGAAGTAGTGCGAGGCGAGCACGCCGCCGAGGCCTGCCGCGGCACCGCCGATCGCGAACACGACGGTGAACGCGCGTCGCACGTCGATGCCGAGCGCGGTGACCATCGCACGGTTCTCGACGCCCGCACGGATGATGAGCCCGTAGCGCGTGTGCCTGAGGAACAGCACGATCGCCAGCAGCACGAGCACCGCCGCGATGATGAGCATGAAGCGGTCGTTCGGCACCTTCGCGCCGAGCAGCTCGGTGGTCTGGCCGAGCCAGGCGGGGCCGTCGACGTAGATCGGGTCGGTGCCCCAGATGCCCTCGAACAGGGCGACCGTGGCGAGGCTCAGACCCACCGTCACGAGCACTTGCTCGATGTGCCGCTCGTACAGGCGCCTGATCAGCAGGAGCTCCGTTGCGGCCGCGACGACCGCGCCGACGGCGGCGCCCACGACGAGGGATGCCGCAAGCCCCCACCAGCTGTCCTGCCCGAGCCTGCGCGCCACCTCCCACCCCATGAAGGCACCGAGGGTCAGGAAGGAGCCGTGCGCGAAGTTGAGCACGCCCATGAGCCCGTAGATCAGCGAGAGACCGGAGGCGACGAGGAAGTAGAGCGCACCGAGCCCGAGGCCCGTGATCAACAGCAGAACGACGGTGCTCACGATTCGACCTCCGCGGCGACGCCGAGCAGGCGTTGGGTGAGTTCCTCGTCGTCGAGCAGTTCCGCGGCGGCACCGGTGTGCACGACGCGGCCGCTCTCGAGCACGACGACCGTGTCCGCGAGGCTGCGCACGACGTGCAGGTTCTGCTCGACGAGCAGCACCGGAACCCGCCCGGCGGCGCGTTCGAGGGCGTTCGCGACATCCTGCACGATCAGCGGCGCGAGGCCCTTCGTCGGCTCGTCCACGAGCAGCAGTCGGTTGTCGTTGATGAGGGCGCGCGCGAGGGAGACCATCTGCTGCTGACCGCCGGAGAGCGTGCCCGCCTGCTGGCCGGCACGGGCGACGAGGTCGGGGAAGAGCTCGTCGACCAGCTCGCGGTTCGGCGCGCCACCGCGCTCGGCGAGCCGGAGGTTCTCGGCAACGGTGAGTTTGGAGAACACCTCGCGGTCTTCCGGCACGTAGCCGATGCCGAGCTGCACGATGCGGTGGGTCGGGCGCTGATCGATGCGCTCCCCCGCGAACTCGACGGTGCCGTGGCGTTCGATGAGGCCGAGGATGCCCCTGATGGTGCTCGTCTTGCCCACGCCGTTGCGGCCGAGCAGGGCGGTCACGCCCGAGGCCGGCACGTCGAAGGAGACATCTTCGACGACCTGCTGGCCGGCGATGCGCGCACTCAGCGAGCGCACGCGGAGGATCGGGTCGGTCACAGGGGCTCCCCCAGGTAGGCGGCCTGCACGGCCGCGTCGGCCATGACCGCGGAGGGCACGTCGCAGGCGAGCAACTTGCCGTGGTGCATCACCGCGACGCGGTCGACGAGTCCGAGCACCACCTCGAGGTGGTGCTCGACCATGAGCACGGTGCGCCCTGAGGCGTGCACCTGGCGGATCACCTCGGTGAGGCCGTGCACGTCGCCCGAGGCGACACCGGCCATCGGCTCGTCGAGCAGGATGACGCTCGGGTCTCCTGCGAGCAGCATGGCGATCTCCAACTTGCGCTTGTCACCGTGCGAGAGCACCCCCGCGAGGGTGTCCGCGTGATGGATGAGGCCCACCTCGACCAGGCGCTCGCGCGCTTGGGTGGTTGCGGCATCCGTTCGACGCGGAAAGCGCAACGGATTCAGCGAACCGCCGAGGTCGGCCTGAGCGGCGAGCCGCACGTTCTCGAGCGCGGTCAGCGCCGGGAACAGGCTCGAGGTCTGGAAGGTGCGACCGAGGCCGGCCCGTGCCCTGCGGTGGATCGGCGCGGTCGTCACGTCGTCGCCCGCCAGCGTCACGCGTCCCGAGGTAGGGATGAGCACGCCGCTGATGAGGTTGAACAGTGTCGTCTTGCCTGCCCCGTTGGGGCCGATCACGCCGAGCATCTCGCCTTCGGGCACCGCCAGGGTCACGTCATCGATGATGCGTGCCCCGCCGATGTCCAGGGTGAGGTGCTCGACCGCGAGCACGGGCCGGTCGGTCATGGTTGACTACTCGGCGACCGGGGGCGCGACGGTGTCCGCGTCGACGGTGTCGACGAGCTCGGGCACCCAGGTGCCGCCGTCGTCGACGAGCTTGACCTGGAACATCGGCTGGATCATCGCGTGGTCCTCGGCGCGCACGGTCATCGTGCCCTTCGGGCCCTCGAAGCTGAAGCCCTCGAGGCTCGCGATCATCGAGTCGACATCGTCGCCGCCGCCCTCACGGATGGCCTGCACGATCATGATGGCTGCGTTGAAGCCGTCCGGCGAGAACAGGTCGGCCTCGGTGCCGGCCGCCTCGAGCGAGGCGATCATCGCGGCGTTCACCTCGTTGTCGGTCGCCCCGGCGAAGTAGTGGTTGAGGAAGCTGATCTCGCCGCTGGCGGCGCCGAAGGCGTTGTAGGTGGAGATGTCGCCGAGACCGGTCACGACCGGGGCCACGTCGAACACACCCTGCTGCGTGACGGACTCCCACATCGCGGCGGAGGTCGCGCCGGCCCAGGCGACGAACACCAGGTCGGGCGCGGAGCTGATGATCTGCTGCGCGAACGGCGTGAACTCGGTCGCGTCCTCCGGCACGAGCACGCTGACGACCTCGGCGCCCTGACCACCGAGCACGGCGGTCGCGGCCGCGACGTTGCCCTGCCCGAAGGCGTTGTCCTGCGCGAAGACCACGACCTTCTTGCCGTCGGGGTCTCCGATGAAGGTGCCGGCGGTCGCGACATCCTGGTAGCTCTGGCGACCGGAGCGGAAGGTGTACTCGTTGATGCCGGTGATGGCGTCGGCGGCGGCCGGACCCGAGATGTAGAGGATCTGGTTCTGCGCAGCCTGCTCGGCGAGTGCGAGTGCGATGCCGGACGATGCCGTGCCCGCGACGATCTTGGTGCCGTTGCCGATGACGTCCTTGATCAGGGTGACGGCCTTGTCGACGTCACCGGCGTCGTCCTGGATGGTGACGTTGACCTCGCGGCCGTCGACGGTGCCGGTGCCGTCCGTGGCGTAGTCGAGACCCGCCTCGAAGCCGGCGAGGTACGTCGCCCCGTACGCGGCCAGCGGGCCGGTCTGGGAGGTGATGATGGAGACCTCGACGGGGGCGAGATCCTCGCCGGAGTTGTCGGGGCCGGCGGTCGGCGCGCAGCTCGCGAGTGTGAGCGCGGCTGCCGCGAGAAGTGCCGGAACGATGGCCTTACTGGCGAATCGCATGGGGATGCCTTTCCTGCTGCCATAGAAGGAGTGTGACGAACCTGACACCCGGTTCAGGTTTCAGTTGCCACGGTACGGCGACGCGACGGGCGTGTCAAGACGACCGCCCGTGCGACGTGCGCCGTTACAGGATCGAGATCGGCTTGACGATGTCGGCGTAGATGAGCAGCGCGCTCATCGCACCGAGCACGATCACCACCGCGAAGGTGAGCGGGATGAGCTTCGCGGTGTCGACGGGGCCGGGATCCGGCCTGCGGAACAGCTTCGCGAAGAACCGTCGGATGCCCTCGAAGAGCGCACCCGCGACGTGTCCGCCGTCGAGCGGCAGCAGCGGGATCAGGTTGAAGACGAAGAGCGCGACGTTGAGGGATGCCACGAGCCCCACCAGCGCGGACGCGCGTTCGAGCACCGGCACCGAGTTGAGGCTCGTGATCTCCCCAGCGATCCGGCCGACGCCGACGACGCTGATCGGACCGTTCGGGTCCCGTTCCTCCGGACCGAACGCGGCCTGCACGATCTCCACCATGCGCTGCGGGAGGTTCACGATGAGGTGCACGACGCGGCCGATGTTGTCACCGACCGCCGGCAGTACCGCGGTCACCGGCTGCTGCACGATCTCGGAGGCCGGGCCGATGCCGAGGAACCCGACCTGCTGGGTGACCGGCTCGCCGCCCTCCTCCACGATCTGGCCCTGGTCGTCGGTGACGTAACGCTCGGTCAGCAGCGGAGTCGCATCCAGTTCGACGAGCTCGCCATCGCGCTCGACGACGATCGCCAGCGGCTGGGCGGCGGAATCGCGGATGATCTGCGTCGCCTGATCCCACGTCGCGATGTCCTCGCCGTTCATGCTCACGAGCCGGTCGCCGGGCTCGAGCCCGGCCGCCAGCCCCGGCGCTACCGGGTCACCCGGTTCGCACTCCTGGCGCTGACTCGTCGCGGGCAGCACGCACTCCGAGACGCTGCCGACCGTCGTCGAGACCTGCGCGATGCCGAAGCCGCACAGCAGCACCGCGTAGAGCACGACCGCGATCACGAGATTCATGAACGGACCGCCGAGCATGATGACGACGCGCTTCCACACGCTGAGCTTGTAGAAGGCGCGCGACTCCTCCCCGGGTTCGATGGTCGCCGCGCTCGCCTCGCGCGCATCGTCGACCATCGTCGCGACGCCGCCGCGGGGCGTGCGGTCGCCCTCCTGCATCACGGTGTCGAAGAATCCGGTGGTCGCGTTGCGCGCCCTCGCGCCGGGTCTCGCGGGCGGGAACATGCCGGACATCGAGATGTAACCGCCGAGTGGGATGGCCTTCAGGCCGTACTCGGTCTCGCCCCGTCGCCGGGAGAACAGGGTCGGCCCGAAGCCGATCATGTACTGCGTGACCCGCACCCCAAACAGCTTCGCAGGCACCAGGTGGCCGATCTCGTGCAGCCCGATCGAGACAGCCAGCCCCAGCACGATGATGAGGATGCCCAGGATGTAGAGCAGCACGGTTTCCACCGGCTCAGGATAGCTAGGACTTGCTGTGAATTAAGGCGTCCGCGGCCTCCCGCGCCGCCCGTTCCGCCTCGAGCACGTGCTCGAGGGTCATCGTGAGCGGCTCGTGGGCATCGACGACGGCGCGCACCGTGTCGAGGATGTCGAGATAACCGATCCGGCCAGCATGGAACGCGAGCACCGCCTGCTCGTTCGCGGCGTTGAAGACCGCGGGATACGTCGCTCCGGCCTCACCGACGCGCTTGGCGAGGCCGACCGCGGGGAACACCTCGTCATCGAGCGGTTCGAAGGTCCAGGCGCTGGCCGTCGTCCAGTCGAGCGGCGCTCCGACCCCGGGCACGCGGTGCGGCCAGTCGAGGCCGAGCGAGATGGGCAGCCGCATGTCGGGCGGGCTCGCCTGGGCGATGGTCGAGCCATCCGTGAACTCCACCATCGAGTGCACGATCGACTGCGGATGCACCGTCACCTCGATCGACTCGTACGGCACGTCGAACAGCAGGTGCGCCTCGATCACCTCGAGGCCCTTGTTGACGAGCGTCGCCGAGTTCGTGGTGACGACGAGGCCCATGTCCCAGGTGGGATGCGCGAGCGCCTCACGCGGGGTGACCTGCGCGAGCGAATCCCGGCTGCGCCCGCGGAACGGACCTCCGGATGCCGTGAGCACGAGCCTGCGCACCTCGCCGTGGGTGCCGGATCGCAGTGCCTGCGCGATCGCGGAGTGCTCGGAGTCGACGGGGACGATCTGCCCCGGCGCGGCGGCCCCCGTGACGAGCTCGCCGCCGACGATGAGGCTCTCCTTGTTGGCGAGCGCGAGGATGGCTCCCGACTCGAGCGCGGCGAGGGTCGGACCGAGGCCCACCGAACCCGTGATGCCGTTGAGCACGACGTCGGCCTCCACCGAGCGGATCAGCTGTTCCGCCTCCGCGGCGCCGAACGCGGTGTGCTCGACGCCGAACGCGGCGGCCTGGGCGGCCACGGCATCCCGGTTGCTGCCGGCGGCGAGCCCGACCACCTCGAAGCGGTCGGGATTGGCCGCGATCACCTCGAGCGCCTGGGTGCCGATCGACCCGGTGGATCCGAGAACGATCACCCTGCGCATGAGGTCAGGCTACCGGCCTACGCGATACCCAGAATGTCGATCACGAACACGATGGTGCCGTTCGTGTCGCCGGTGCCCTCGCCGTACCCGAGTTCCGGCGGGATGATGACGATCACCTGGGAGCCGACCTTCTGCCCCACGAGCGCCTGCGTGAATCCGGGGATCACCTGGGCGGTGTTGAACTGCGCCGGCTCGCCACGCGCCCAGCTCTCGTCGAAGATCACCTTCGAGGCCCAGTTCATACCCACGTAGTGCACAACGACGTCGTCGCCGTCCTGCACCTCGGCGCCGTCACCCTGCTTCAGCACGGCGAGCTTCAACTCGGTCGGCGGCGCGGTGTCGGGGATCGTGATGGTCGGGCGGCCGTCGGCGTCGAGCACGACGCTCGGGAAGCCCTCCCGCGCCGGCTGGTCCTCGCCGTCGGCGCGGGACAGCGGCGGCACGACGGGCGGGTCGATCGAGACGACGTCGACGACGAACACGATCGACTGGTTCGGCTCGACGCCGAGCTGGGTCGACCCCGTGCTGCCGAAGGCGTCCTCGGGCGGGATGACACCCACGACGCGCGAGCCCACGGTCGAGCACGTGAGGGTCTCCACGATGCCGACCAGGAACTGCTCGGCATCCAGCGGGAACGAGGTCGTCGGCTCCTGGCCGAACTCGGTCGCAGTGATCTCGTCGCCGGTCGTGCCGTTGAGCAGCGAGAAGTTGACGTTCACCGTGTCGCCCGCCACGGCGGCGTCGCCGTCACCGGCGATCACCACGGTGCGCTGCGTGCTCTCGACCTCGGCGGGCGAGGTGAAGGTGATCGTGGGCTTGGTGCCGAACTCGCCCTTCACGTCGACCGCATCCGAGACCGCTCCCGAGGGCACCGCCTCGCAGTTCGGGTCCGCAGCATTCGGCGCCGACGTCGAGCAGGCGGCGAGGGATGCGACGAGACCGACGGTCACGACGAGCGAAGTGGCTACGCGCACAGGTGGGGGCCTTCCGGATCAGGAGCCTCCATCCTCCCCCATGGTTCCTGAACGCGGCGTGTGATCAGCCGCCCGTCGCGAGAACGATCGTCGGTTCGTGATGCACCGGGAAGTTTACCGAGGAGGCGATGAAGCAGTTCGCGCTGGCCTCGGCGTGGATGGCCCGCGCGACCTCGGGATCGCCCGCGGCGATCGTCACCACGGGTCGCAGCGTCGCCGAGGTGAAGGCGCCGCCGTCGCCCGACTGCCGCATCGTGCCGACCGCGTCGTCGTGATACGCCGTCACCACCACGCCGTGGCGCACCGCCGAGTGCAGGTAGCTGAGCATGTGGCAGTCGCTGAGCGCCGCGAGCAGCAGCTCCTCGGGGTTCCAGCGCTCGGGCGTGCCGTGGAACGTCTTGTCGCTCGAGGCGAGGATGTCGGGGTTGCCCTCCGCCGAGATGGTGTGGTCGCGGCTGTATCCGCGGTAGTTCTCCGTGCCGGAGCCGCGGTTGCCCGTCCACTCGATGTGCACCGCGTAGTCGTGGTCGAGATTCACGTGCTGACCCTCCAGGAATAAGCTCTCATCATGATGACAGAGAGCACCGTCACGCCCGAGCGGCGCATCGTCACCGCGATTCCGGGCCCGAACTCGATCGCCCTGCAGGAGCGCCGCCTCGCCGTCGTAGCGTCGGGTGTGTCGTCGGCGATCCCGGTCTTCATCGAGCGCGCGCACGGCGCCATCGTCGTCGACGTCGACGGCAACCAGTTCATCGATCTCGGCTCCGGCATCGGCGTCATGACGATCGGTCACACCGACCCGGCGGTGGTCGCCGCCGCGAGCGCCCAGCTCGGCGAGCTCACGCACGCGATGTTCACGATCAGCCCGTACGAGTCATACGTGCGGGTCGCCGAGCTGCTCGCCGAGCACACCCCCGGCGACTTCCCGAAGAAGACGGTGCTGCTGAACTCGGGCGCCGAGGCCGTCGAGAACGCGGTGAAGATCGCCCGCAAGTACACCGGTCGGCCCGGTGTCGCGGTGCTCGAGCACGCCTACCACGGCCGCACCAACCTCACGATGGCCATGACGTTCAAGGCCATGCCCTATAAGCTCGGGTTCGGACCCTTCGCGCCGTCGATCGTGCACGCCCCCGGGTCCTACCCCTATCGCGACGGGCTGGATGGCGCGGCCGCTGCCCGCCGCACGATCTCGTACCTCGAGAAGGCGATCGGGGCATCCGACCTGGCGTGCGTGGTCGCGGAGCCCATCCAGGGCGAGGGCGGCTTCGTCGTGCCCGCCGAAGGCTATCTGGCGGCGATCCAGGAGTGGTGCACGGCCAACGGCGTGGTCTTCATCGCCGACGAGATCCAGAGCGGCATGGCCCGCACCGGGCGCTACTTCGCGAGCGAGCACGTCGGGCTGGTGCCCGACCTCGTGCTCACAGCCAAGGGCATCGCGGGCGGCCTGCCGATCTCCGCCGTCACTGGACGCGCCGAGATCATGGATGCCTCGCACCCGGGCGGTCTGGGCGGCACCTTCGCCGGTAACCCGGTCGCCGCGGCAGCCGCGATCGCGGTGTTCGGGGAGATCGAGCGCCGCGACCTGCTGCAGGAGGCGCCGCGCATCGAGGGCGTGCTGAAGCCGGCGCTGCTCGAGCTGCAATCGCGGTATCCCGTGATCGGCGACGTGCGCGGCATCGGCGCGATGCTCGCGATCGAGCTCGTGCAGCCCGGAACCTCCGAGCCGAACCCCGCGGCGGTCAGTGCGATCACGGCGTTCGCGGCCCAGCACGGGGTGCTGCTGATCTCGGCGGGGACCTACGGCAACGTCATCCGCTTCCTGCCGTCGCTGGTCATCAGCGACGAGCTGCTGCGCGAGGCGATCGGCGTGCTCGACGAGGCGCTCTCGAGCGTGGGGTAGCGCGCCCGCGATGCTCAGTGCCCGGTGTTCTCCGCCTGCATCGTCGCGATGTACTCCTTGATGGTGGGCATCGCCTCGAGCTTCTCGCGGAAGAACGTGTTGATGAGGTTCACGACCTGCGCCTGCGCGGCCTCGACCTCCGCGGTGCGCTGTTCACCCGCCTCCTGGTTCTCCAGGGTTTGGCGCAGGCGCAGCAGCGACTTCACGAGCGCGGCCTCCTCGTCGCCCTCGAGCGCCTCGACGACTTCGAGGATGAGCGTGTCGGCCTGCGCCTGCACCGCCGAGATCGGAATCGCCGAGCCCGGCTGCGTGGCGTTGTCGAGGGTGACGATGAGCGACCACACCTGATAGAGGATCGTGGTCGGCTCGTCGAACAGCTCGCGCACGAATGCCGCGTCCAGGTGCCGCCCAGACAGTCGGAACACGTTGTACATGCGCTTGGCGGCCTTGCCGTAGTTGAGGTGCTTCGTGAGGTACTTGCGCACCTCCTTCTCGAGCGTCTCGACGTACTCGTCCAGTGCGTCATCCGAGACGAACTTGACGACCTTCGCGAACGTCGGCACCGCGTCCGCGTCGAGGTAGACCTCCTGGAAGTACGCGTCGAGGTAGCCGTCGAGCGGCGTGATCGTGCCGTCTGGGGCCTCCCACGTGACATCCAGCACATTGGATGCGTTCGAGAGCTGGGTGCGCGCAGGATCGGTGACGACCCAGTCGAGCTTGCACCAGCCGGGATCGAGCGCCACCTCGTTCCAGCGCAGCACCACCGGCTGCCCGTCCAGCGTCTCGGTCACCAGCTCCCCCGCCTCGAGCTCGGCCGGCGTCCAGGAGATCGGGCTGCCCTTGCCTCCGCGCACGGTGTCGACCGGGTAGCTGCCGAGCTTGGCCTCCAGAAACTGGTAGGTCTCACCGCGCAGGCGCGACAGCGCGGCGTCGCGCATGAGGTCGGCCATCATGGCGCAGGCCGCCTCGCGCGTCGGCGCGATGATGTTGAGGCGTTGGAAGAAGTCGGCGTCCCCCGGGAAGCTCTGGATCTTCGACTGCGCTGCGGAACCGGAGAGGGCCAGCGCCGACTCCGCGACACCGGCCGGTCCCGTGACCTCCACGATCTCGCCGATCCGTCGGAATCTCGCGAGGTCGCGCGGGCTGAAGTCGAGCATGGAGATGCGGTGGCCGAAGGTGCCGCTGGCCTCGTCGATGAACACCTCGTCGTCGCCCTGGGCCGCGGCGATCGCGGCGAGCCACTGCACGGCATCCTGCTCGTCCAGTTCGATGCCGAGTCGAGCCGCCGACTCGACGATGCTGCGGAGGTCGGTGCTGGTCTCGGTCACGGGTCCACCCTCGGTCAGGGCCGGGACCGGGCCTCGGCCATCATCTTGCGGAACATTTCGGCCTGGTCCCTGGCGTCGCCGAGCGCGTTGTGCGTCAGAAACCGCCCGCCGAGGTAGCGCGGCGAGAGGTGGCGCATGCTCGTCGCGGCCCAGGTCTCCCCGGTCATGCCCATATAGTAGGCCTTCACGTCCAGCGCGGAATGGCCGAACGGATTTCGCCCGAGGTGACGCTGGAAGGCATCCTCGACGAACATCCAGTCGAACGGCGCATTGAACGCGACGAAGACCGGCACGTTGCCGGTGGGCACCACCGCGTCCACCCAGTCGGCGAACCGACGCATGGCCTCCCCCGCCTCCACCCCGTCGCGTGCGAGCTCGGCCATCGACAGCCCGCTCACCGCGAGCGCGGCCTCGTCGACGGCATCCGTCTCCGGTTTGAGCTCGAGATAGAAGCTCGTCTCGGGGGCGTCGACCACGCACGCGCCGATCGAGAGGATCGCGTACTCGCGCGGGTGCGCACCCGCAGCCTCGATGTCGACCGAGATGTAGACCTCCGGTCGTGGTTCGCGCTGGCCGTCTGCGGGGTCTTCGATCACGAGAGTCGAGCCTAGGCGGTGAGCGCGGCCACCGCCTCGCGGAACGCCACCGTGTGCCGATCGACGTCGTCGACGGTCGTCATCGGGCACATCAGCGCCATGTTGTGGAACGGGGTCATCAGGATGCCGCGATTGAGCGCATGCAGGTGCAGGTACTGCTGCAGCTCGAAGTCGTCCGCGGACGCTGCCTCCTTGCCATTGCGCGGCGCCGTCGGGCGGAAGCTGTACTCGCTTCGCGCACCCAGCTGCGTCACCTGCCACGGCACGTCGAACTCGTCGATCACGGACTGCACGCCGGCGGTCCACTCGCTCGCCCGCTCGATCATGCCGCCGAAGGCCTGGGGGGTCAGCACCTCGCCGAGCGTGGCCCGGATGCCCGCCATCGACACCGCGTTGCCGGCGAGCGTGCCGCCCACCCCGCCGACGTCGATGTCCTCGAGCTCCAGCGACTCCCGCACCCTGCGGGCGAACTCGGCCGTCATCCCGTAGGCGCCGGCCGGGATGCCCCCGCCGATCGACTTGCCGACGACGACCGCATCGGGCTGCAGCGCGAGCTCGCGGATCATGCCGCCCGGCCCGGCGCTGAAGGTGTGCGTCTCGTCGATGATCAGCAGCGTGCCGAAGCGGGTGCACAGCTCGCGCACCGCGTCGTGGTATCCCGGCTCCGGCAGCACGATGCCGATGTTGGTGAGGGCGGGTTCGATCAGCACCGCCGCGATCGAACCGCCGGCGAGTGCGCGCTCCAGAGCGTCGACGTCGTTGAACTGTACGACGGCGGTCGTCTGCGAGAGCGGCACGGGCGGGCCGATGTTGCCGCGGCGCGAGACCACGTCGCCGTGCTCGTCGAGGGTCGCGTACGCCTCGTCGACGGTGCCGTGGTAGCTGTAGTCGTGCACGAGGATGCGAGAGCGACCCGTCACCTGGCGCGCGAAGCGGATGAGGCTGCGGTTCGCGTCCGTCGCCGAGAGCGAGAACTGCCAGATCGGCACGTCGAAGCGATCGGCGAGCAGCTCCGCGGCGAACGCGGCATCCTCGGTGGGCAGCATGAACGTGGAGCCGCGTTCGAGTTGCGCTTCGATCGCCTCCACGGCCGGCGCCGGGGCGTGGCCGCACATCGCGCCGGTGTCACCGAGGCAGAAGTCGACGTGATCGATGCCGTCCACGCACCGGAAATGCGCACCGGAGGCGCTGTGCACGGTGACGGGCCAGGGACCCGGCCACTTCGCCATCCAGAGCATCGGTACGCCATCGGGCATGTGCTGCACCGCACGCTGCCAGGCCCGCTCGGACTCGGGGCGGGCGGCTCGGAAGAGCTCGATCTCCTGCTCCCACAGCTCGTGCAACCGGGCGCGATTCTCGAACACGATCAGCTCCTGGCCAGTCGCTTCCGTCGGGCAGCCGAAGTGGTCTGCGCGACGACGACGATGACGAGCGCGAGGATGAAGACCGCGGAGGCGATGACGTTGGCCTCAGCGGGTACGCCACGGGCCGCGGCGGTGTAGACCCAGATCGGGAAGGTCTCCACCGGGCCGTTGTTGAACCGCGTGATGATGAAGTCGTCGAAGCTCAGCGCGAACGACAGCAGCGCCGCAGCGATGATGCCCGGCAGCAGCAGCGGGAACGTGATCTTCCAGAACACCTGAGCGGGCGAGCCGTAGAGGTCCCGACCGGCCTCCTCGAGCGCGGGGTCGAGGCTCGCCACGCGCGCCTTGACCGTGACCACCACGAAGCTGAGGCAGAACAGGGCGTGAGCGATGATGATCGTCACGAAGCCCTTCGGCACCCCGGCGCTCAGAAACTGTGCGGCCAGTCCAGCACCGAGCACGACCTCCGGGGTGGCCATCGGCAGGAACAGCAGCAGGCTGATGCCGGACCGGGCGCGGAACCGGTAGCGCGCGAGCGCGATCGCCATGAGCGTGCCGAGTGCGGTCGCGATCACCGTCGCGACGAGGCCGACCGTGATGCTCGTGCCGAAGGCCGCGCACACCCCCTGGGCCTGGCACACGTTCAGCCACTTGTCGAAGGTGAAGCCGACCCATTGCACGTTCGACTTGCTCGAGTCGTTGAACGAGAAGATGAAGGTGTAGACGATCGGGGTGAGCAGGAAGATCAGCGCGAGCACGCTGTAGAGCGGCAGCAGCCACTTGCCGAGCGAGAAGCGGTTCACAGCAGATCCTCCGTTCCGCTGCGCTTCACGTAGATGCCCACGATCAGCAGGATGACGCCCATGAGGATCACCGACAGCGCAGCCGCCGCCGGGTAGTCCAGCAACCCGAGGAAGTTCGTCTCGATCACGTTGCCGACCATCTGGGTCTGCGCGGAACCCAGGAAGCTCGCGCTCGCGTTGATGTAGTCGCCGGATGCCGGGATGAAGGTCAGCAGGGTGCCGGAGACGATCCCGGGCATCGACAACGGCAGTGTGATCTTCCAGAACGTGGTCGCCGGGCTCGCGTACAGGTCGGAACCGGCCTCGAGGTAGCGCGTGTCGAGGCGCTCGAGGGTCGTGTAGATCGGCAGCGTCATGAACGGGATGAAGTTGTACGTGAGGCCGAAGATCACCGAGAACGCCGTGCCCGTGAGGTGCCCGTCCTGCGGCAGGATCGACAGCGCCTTGAGCGCCTGCACGAGGGGCGTCTCATCCGACATGAGCGCCTTCCACGCCAGCGTGCGCAGCAGGAAGGAGATGAAGAAGGGTGCGATGACGAGGGTGAGCATGAGCGCCTGCAACAGGGGCCAGCGGCGAGCCTTGACCCCGATGAAGTACGCCAGCGGATAGCTGATCACGAGCGCGAAGAAGGTCGCCGCGATCGCGTACCCGAACGCCCTCAGGAAGTGCGGCCAGTACCGCTCGACCACGATGGCGTAGTTCTCGATCTTGAACGCCTGCTGGAACTGACCGACGTCGCCGAACTCGACGGGCGTCTGGAGGGAGGTGAGGATCAGCGAGACGAACGGCGTGAGGAAGAACAGCGCCAGGTAGGCGAGCCCGGGCAGCAGCAGCACGATCGCGATCCAGCTGCGCCGCCGTGGCGCCTGCTCGACGGGTGCGGCTGAGGATGAGCCGAAAGCAGCGAAGGCCATTCCTAGCCCTCCTCGATCTCCGCGAGCAGCTCGTGTCTCGTCTGCAGGGCGATCGTCGCCGTGTCGGCGTCCGCGGCGAACTTGGGTGCGTGCTCCGGCTCGTCGACGAGGCCGAAGCCGTGCTCGACGGTCCAGGCCACCCAGACCTCGGCGCCGACATCCGCGACCGGCCCGAACACCATGTTCTGGGCGAACACCGTGATGAGCCCCACGCCGGGCACCGCGATCTGGTACTGGGTGCTCACGCCGCTGAACGAGACATCCGTCACCCGGCCGGGGCCGAGCACGTTCGTGCCGGCGACCTTCTTGGGCGCGGTGGTGTGCAGCAGCAGTTTCTCGGGACGCACGCCGATCGTGACCTCGCCGGAGTGACGCTGGGCGCGCTCCTTGGGTACCGCGACCTTGACCCCCGCGATGTCCACGACGATCGTGTCGCCCGACGAGCTCGTCACCGGTCCGGTGAAGAGGTTCGACTGACCGAGGAAGTTCGCGACGAACGCGGTCTTGGGCAGCTCATAGAGCTCTTCCGGGGCGCCCATCTGCTCGATCTCGCCCTTGTTCATCACCGCGACGGTGTCGGCCATGGTCATGGCCTCCTCCTGGTCGTGGGTGACGTGCAGGAAGGTGAGACCGACGTCGTTCTGGATCGACTTGAGCTCGAGCTGCATCTGACGCCGCAGTTTGAGGTCGAGCGCGCCGAGCGGCTCGTCGAGCAGCAGCAGTGCCGGACGGTTCACGACCGCGCGCGCCAGCGCCACCCGCTGCTGCTGACCGCCCGAGAGTTGGGCGGGTCGACGAGCGGAGAGATGGTCGAGTTCCACCAGCCGCAGCGCCTCGTGCGCCTTGCCGAGCGGGTCGGCGATGTGCCGCCGACGCAGACCGAACGCCACGTTCTCCAGCACGGTCATGTGCGGGAAGAGCGCGTAGCTCTGGAACACCGTGTTGACGGGGCGCTTGTAGGACTTCACGTTCGTGACATCCTTGCCGCCGATCAGGATGCGACCCGAGGTCGGCTCCTCGAGCCCGGCGACGAGTCGCAGCGTCGTCGTCTTGCCGCAGCCCGATGGCCCGAGCAGCGCGAAGAACGAGCCAGCAGGGATGCGCAGGTTGAGATCCTCGATGGCGGTGAAGCCCGGAAAACGCTTGTGGATCCCGACGAGTTCGAGATCAGCGCCTGCCTCGGCGAAGGCGCCACCGGCCATCAGGCGCCCAGCTTCACACGCTGGAACTCGGCGTTGAACGCCTGATCGTCGGCGGAGTCGAGCGTACGGAAGATGTGGGCGTTGCTGAGGGTCTCCGCGTTGGGGAAGATCAGCTGGTTCTCCGCGAGCTCGGGGTAGAGCTCAGCGGCGACTTCCTGCGCGCCGACCACGGGGGTGATGTAGTTCACCCAGGCGGCGACCTCGGCGGCGACCTCGGGCTCGTAGTAGTAGTTCATGAGCGTCTCGGCGTTCTTCTTGCGCGGCGAACCCATCGGCACGACGAAGGTGTCGCCCCAGAGCGTGCCGCCCGAATCAGGAAGCGCGAACTTGAACTTCTCGTAGCCGGCCTCGAGGTTGGCGGCGGTGATGTCGCCCGACCAGACGATGCCCGCGATCGCGTTGCCGCTCGCGAAGTCCTCGAGGTACTCGTTGCCCTTGATGCCGAGGATCTGACCGCTCGTGACGTGCTGCTCGAGCACCTCGATGGCGGCCGCGAATTCGTCCATGCCCCAGTCCGCACCGGAGATGTCCACGCCCTGGCTGAGCAGGATCAGGCCCATCGTGTCGCGCATCTCGCTGAGCACGGTGACCTTGCCCTTGAGCTCGGGCTTCCACAGGTCGTCGACGCTCTCCAGACCGTCCGGGAGCACGTCGGTGTCCCAGGCGATGCCGGCGAAGCCGTTCTGCCAGGGCAGCGACTTCTCGCGGCCGGGGTCGAAGTCGGGGTTCAGCAGCGCGGGGGCGAGGTTCTTCTTGTTCGGGATGTTGGCGGCATCCAGGTCTTGCACGTAGCCGAACCTGATGAGGCGGGCCACCATCCACTCGGTGAGGCAGAACGTGTCGGCCCCGGTGGCCTGGCCGAGCGCGAGCTGGTCCTTGATGGTGCCGTAGTAGGTGTTGTTGTCATCGATGTCGACCTTGTAGTCGACCTCGATGCCGGTCTGCTCGGTGAAGCGCACGAGCGTCGGGTAGTTGCCGTCGTCGTCCTCGTCGATGTACGCGGGCCAGTTCGACCAGGTGAGGGTCTTGTCCGTGTCGGAGATGTCCTCGGCGGGCTTCGGCGCGCCGGAACCGCTCGGTGCGCAGGCGGCGAGCGCGAGCGCCGTGGCACCGACCCCGGCGCCCTGCAGAAGGTGACGCCGCGAGAGCTGCGAGCGGCGCGCCTGCACCACCAACTGGCGGATGATCGGGTCCTCGGGCAGTGAACGAACCATCGGAACGACTCCTCGTGTCAGGGTCAGGATGATCGATCCTGACACAAGGTCGCCGCGTGACGCATCATCTGATGTGCGGATGGCGCGGTCTGTAACACGATCTTCACGAATTCAGCGGCGATACGCGTGATTCTTGTGCGGAATCCATGGTTTGCAGCGTGACCGCTCCCGTACGCTTGGATCATGAGGGTCGCCGTACCACGCGAGATCAAGAACAACGAGTTCCGGGTGGCGATCACCCCGGCTGGCGTGCACGAGCTCGTCGCGCACGGCCACGAGGTCGTCGTCGAGCGAGGTGCGGGGCTGGGCTCCTCCATCCCGGACGAGGCGTACGCCGCCGCGGGAGCCACCATCGCACCGGATGCCGCGGCCACCTGGTCAGCCGCGGAGCTGCTGCTCAAGGTGAAGGAGCCGATCGCGGCAGAGTACGGCTTCTTCCGCGATGACCTCGTCCTGTTCACCTACCTCCATCTCGCCGCGGAGCCGGAGTTGACGCGCGCGCTCGTGGACGCCGCAGTGACGGCGATCGCCTATGAGACCGTGCAGCTGCCGTCTCGCGCTCTGCCGCTGCTGGCCCCGATGAGCGAGGTCGCCGGGCGCCTGGCGCCGATCGTGGGCGCCAACGTGATGCTCAAGCCCAACGGCGGTTCGGGTCTGCTCGTGCCCGGCGTTCCCGGCACGCATCCGGCGGAGGTCGTCGTGCTCGGTGGGGGCGTGGCGGGCACCAACGCGGTCTCGGTCGCCGTCGGTCTCGGAGCGAACGTCACGGTGCTGGACACCAACATCCAACGGCTGCGGGAACTCGACGCGCTCTACGCCGGCCGGGTGCAGACCATCGCCTCGAACGGATTCGAGATCGAGCGTGCGCTGCTGAGAGCCGATCTCGTCATCGGCTCCGTGCTGATCCCCGGCGCCAAGGCCCCCAAACTCGTCAGCAACGAACTGGTCTCCCGCATGAAGCCGGGCAGCGTGCTCGTGGACATCGCCGTCGATCAGGGCGGATGCTTCGCCGACACCCGGCCGACAACGCATGCCGAGCCGACCTTCACGGTGCACGGTTCGCTGTTCTACTGCGTGGCGAACATGCCGGGCGCCGTGCCGCACACCTCGACCTATGCGCTCACGAATGCGACGATGCCGTACGCGCGCGCGATCGCGAACTCGGGATGGGTCGCGGCCCTGCGCGCGGACCCCGCGCTCGCGCTCGGTCTCAACACGCACGGCGGCAGCGTCGTCAACGAGGCGGTCGCCGCCGCCCACGGTCTCGGTCACACCGTGCTCGAGGATGTCCTGGCCTGAGTCCGCGTGTCCGTCACCGGCAGGCGCACTCGGCTCGCGCTCCCGTCCGGCTCGAGCCGCCAGCACACGTCGGCCAAGCCCTCGAGCGGGGGCGGCAGCTGCCGTGATCGGGTGATCGCGCGGTACTCGGCGGTCGAGCATCCGTCGATGAGCACCTGGGCGTGCGGTCGCACCGCGGCCAGGGCGCCCCAGCGCGACTGCCACTCGTCGACGTCGCCGACGAGAACTCCGCCGGTGCGCACCGTCTCGACGGGATCGTCCGCCTGCGCCAAGCGCGTCACCGACCCGTCGAGTCGCGCCGCGAGCGTCTCGGCACGGGAGGTGATGATCGCGAGCGCGCCCGGCTCGAGGTCGCGCAGTGCCGCAGGGCCGCCGCCGGCCGGGGGCGCAGCGGTCGAGAACACCTGCACCCGGCGACCGCGCCATGAGCCGCCGCCCGGCGGAAGCTCCGCCCGATAGTCGTCCGCCGATCCGCCGGCGACGATCACGTCCTGGCGGGACCCGTGACGCAGGTACAGCCGCTGCGGCACGAGCGCCACCAGGGACTGCAGCTCCGGGGTGACGCGCTGCGCACCGATCGCGAACCGGATGCCGCGACCCGGTCCATCCCGCAGCAGCACGCCGAGGCGCTCCACGAACGCCGCCCGATGATCGACCGGGAAGCGCGCGAGCAGCGAGTCGGCGTCGTCGAGCACGAGCACGCCGACCGACGGATCGACGAGCTCGTCCCACGCCGTCGCCGGATCGGCGGCGCACCAGCGCGCTCCGGGTGCGAGCGCCGCGAGGGCGGTGGTCTTGCCGCTGCCGCCCGAGCCGAGTACGAGCACGTGGCCGTCCGCCTCCGGGTTCCAGACCGCCGGCGCACGTCGTTGCTCCTCGGGCAGGTCGAGCAGGCCGAAGCCGGCCGATTCGCCCGCCTCGAGCACGTCGGGCAGCGGCGGCAACCACGGCCTGCGCGGCGGCGGCGCATCGGCCCAGCGTGCCGCGACGGAGGCGATGTCCGTCGGTGCCGCCAGCGCGAACTGCACCTGGCGCGGCTCGGTGCCGGGCAGCGACAGGATGCCTCGTCCGCGAGCCCCCGCGGGCAGCGCCGCCGCCGCATCCGTGCCGACCACCGCACTGCTGTCCGCGCGGTTGTTGACGCGCATACAGATGCGCAGGTCGGCGTTGGCGAGCACCGCATCGCGCACCACGCCCGTCGGACGCTGCGTGCAGAGCACGAGGTGCACCCCGAGGGCGCGACCGCGCGCGGCGAGATCGGCGAAGAGCGCATGAAGCTCGGGCTGGTCGGCGAGCATGGCCGCGAACTCGTCGACCACGATCACCAGACGCCCGAGTCGCTCGGCACCGTCGACGTCGCGCGCACCCGCCTCGACGATGGCGCGCTCCCGGAACCGAAGCTCCGCCCGGAGGCTCTCCAGCGCCCGCGTCGCACCGTCGCCGTCGAGGTCGGTCACGGTGCCCACAACGTGCGGGAGCACCTCGAGCGGCGCGAACGCCGCCCCGCCCTTGAAGTCGACGAGCAAGAACGAGACCTGCTGCGGAGCACGCGCGGCGGCCATCGCGAGCACCCAGGAGACCAGCAGTTCGCTCTTGCCGCTGCCGGTCGTTCCGCCGACGACGGCGTGCGGGCCGTGACCGACGAGGTCGAGCGCGACGGGCCCGCGCTCGTCGATGCCCGGCACGCTCGAGAGCCCGGTCGGTGTCTCGGCGAGCGGGACCGCGGGGAGCAGGGAAGCGAGCGGCACCGCACCGGGCAGCGCGCGTGCATCGGAGACCACGCCGTCCCGCGCCGCCGTCGCGGCGAGCCGCCCCGCCCAGTCCGCGGCCTGCACACGACCGACGAGCTCCACGCGCAGCGCGCGCCGCTGATCGTGGTCCGGATGCCGCACGATGCGCGCACCGTTCTCACCGCACTGCACCACGATGCGGCATCCGGGCGGCAGCGCGTGCTCCGACTCGGCGTGGGCGATGAGCACCGTCGGCGCGCCCTCGTCGCGCGGTCCGAACGCGATCGCGGGACTGCGGGCGGTCAGCGGCGGGCCGGCGGGATGCGGCAGCAGCGACATCCATGCCTCGTCACCGCTCCAACTGCACCAGTGGTCGGCGGGCGACACCGCGCGCGCGACGCCGACGGCGATGGAGCGCACGACGGCGACGGTGATCGGGGCGGGACCGATCACCCCGATGCCGAGACGCGCGTCGACGACCACCGGGGCCTGCTGCAGGTCTGCGGCGGCGGCGGCGAGCTCGGTGAGCCGCTGTGCGGCCGGGCCATCGGGCAGCTGCGGCACGGCATCCAGGCGAACCCGGCTGGGAATCGCACCCCGCCCGACCGCGACCGGCACCGTCTGCGAGGCGGTCCAGCGATGCGGGTCCGCCGACGGATCGCCGACCAGCTCGCGCGGGGACGGCGCCATCTCGGCGAGCTCTGCACGCTCGCGGGCGTGTCGTTCGGCGATCTCCTCGCGCACCCGGTCGGCGTCCTCGAGGAACCGTGCGAGTTCGCGACGCCTCGTGCGCCGGGAGCCGAACCGGGCATCCACCAGGCTCGCGATGGCCGTGACCGGCCCGAGGGCGGCGAAGACGAGCGCGAACGCGGAACCGGTGAGCAGCCAGATGGCCACCGAGGCGACCACCGGGGCGATCGTCGCGATCACCGGGAATCGGTACGGCGCGGGGTCATCGGGCGGTCGCGGTGCCGCGATGCGATCGACGCTCATGCCCCTCAGCAGACCAGATGTCCCGGCGCCGCGAACGCGAACACGGCGATGGGGTGGATGCCGCGCCCCCGCGCGGCCTGTGGATCAGCTGACGACGAAGAACTGCTCCCCGATGTCGATGCGGCTCCCCCGCACCACCCGGTACCGTTTGCCCGGGTCGCACCGGCGGGCGGGCCGATCGGGCTCGCGCACCACGGTGCCGTTGCCGGAGTACCGATCGCTCACCCAGAACGCGCCCGCGTCCTGCCCGAACTCCAGATGCGTCTTGGAGACGGACTTGCCCGGATCGACGATCGTCACCGTGTGGTCGAAGTACTCCCCCGGTTCGGCGATGGGATGCCGCCCGATCAGCCCGGTGCCGCTCACGCTCACGCTCTCCCCCGTGCTGAACTGCAGCACGAAGCGCTCTCCCTTCGCGGTGCGGTCCACGAGTCTGGTCTCGTCGGTGTCGTCGTCGTCGTCGAGGGATGCGGCGGACACGGACGGCACGCGGCTCGTCGGTCGCGGTGCGGGCGGCATCACGAGGGGCGGAGCGACCGGCTCGCGCGGGCGACCCCACGGGAACGGGTCGAGCACCGCGGTGTCGTTCGGGCGGCGCGCGGCGACGCTCTGTCGCACCATGCCGCACTCACCGCAGAAGATGTCGGTCGCCGCGAGCTCGGCGCCACACTGCGTGCAGTGGTCGGCGGGGTCGGCGTGGGAATCGACGGGCGGGGATGCCACGGGCTCGGGCTCCGGCATGGCAGCGGGCTCAGGCGCCGACTCGGGCACTGGCTCCGGCTGGTCCTCAGCCTCCGGTTGGACCTCGGGCGCGGGCTCGGGCACCCGGACGGGCGCCGAATCCGGTTGTCGCGACGACACCGCGCGGCCGCACTCCCCGCAGAACAGCGCCCCGCTGGGGAGCTCGCTCGAGCAGTACCTGCAGTTCACCGGACGAACTCTCTATCGCTTGAACAGCTTTCTGACACTATAACCACCGAGCGATCGCACGGAGATGCGGGCCTTGATCCGCTGCCAGCGAGTGAGCGGCTCGTCGAGTGCGGCGCGCAGTTCGTCCACCGCTCGCCACACGTTCTCCGCGTCATCCGCGCTCGGCTCCCCCGGCGCGAAGACCGCCCGGTCCGCCACGGCCGCGAGCACCTGCGGTCGGTCGCCGCCGATGACCGACGCGACCTCGCTGCGGGTCGCCGCGGGCGTGGGCTCCAGGCCGTGGTCGAGCACGGCATCCTCGAACTCCTGCCAGCCGCCGCTGATCCGGGCCAGCGGCGTGGCCGCCCTGCGGCGCAGGCGACGACGACGCAGCTTCGCGGCGATCACCACGATGAACGGTGCGAGCACGATGGCTACGACCAGCAGCGTCCAGCCGGCGACCCGCGCCACCACGAGCAGAGCCTGCAGCAGCGGGCTGAGGTCCGGCGGCAGTTCCTGCTCGCTCTCGGGCGTCGTCTGACGGTCGAGGTTCTCCTCCTCGATCACCGTCGGCGGCACGATCGTCTGCGGTCGCGCGACCTGCGCGTTGTCCTCGGGGAGCTCCTCGGGGATCTCCCGCACCGGCGGGTTGGGATCGATGGTGACCCAGCCGTGCTCGGCGGTGTTCACCTCGATCCAGGCCGAGACATCCGCGCCGTGCACCTGCGCGCCGGTCGGGACGAACCCCATCACGACGCGCGCCGGAAAGCCGAGCTCCGTGGCCATCAGCGCGGCCGCCACCGCGTACTGCTCGGCATCGCCGATCATCCTGGGTGCGCCGAGCAGTTCGGCGATGCGATCCACGGCGTGGCCCGAGCGGCTGGGGGGCTCGTCCGGCCCGACACCGTGGCTGATGTAGCCCTCCGCTCGCAGACCGTCGAGGGCCGCCGCCAGTCGCGCACCGGCACCCTCCGCGCCCTGCGTGTACCGTTCGAGCTTGGCGGTGAGCTCCTCGGGCGGATCCGCGGATCGCGGCACGGATGCGGTGCCCGGCTCGATCGCCTCGAGCTCGCTCGCATCCCGTGGCCGCGGCACGATCGCGTCGAGCGTGTAGGCGTCGCCCTCGCCGATCCCGCCGAGCACCGCCGCGGTGCCGGAGACGTCGTTGTAGTAGAACGCCTCCCGCAGCGACGCGGACTGCCCGCCGGTGAAGCTCACCGACTCGAACTGCCCGATCGTCGGCAGCCACACCCCGGAATACGCGCCGATCACGACGTTCACGGTCACGGCATCCCCGGCGACGCCGGACTGGTCGAAGGCGGTCGGCACGCGCGTGAAGGTGCCCGACTCGCTGGTCACCCTGGCGCTGCCCACCGAGTAGACCACGCCGTCGTAGGTGTCCAGGGTGGCCAGGCGCAGGCGCGACCCGGCGGGCAGTCCGGTCACCTCGAAGAGCACGGCGTCTGCGGTGTCGGGTCGCACGTAGTTGCGGAAGCCCGAGAGCGGGCTGGCGTAGTCCCTCGGATCGAAGGGCTGCTCGAGCGTCGTGCGCAGCACGGTGCGATCGACGGTCGGCGGAACCACGGCGGCGACGGCGATGCCGACACCCGAGGCCAGCGCCAGGATGACGACGGCGCCCACGATCGTGCGGAACCCGGCGATGCCCAGGTCGCGCGACGCGGGCTGGGCGGCGGACTGCACGGCGAGCAGTCGGATCGCGCGCCGACGGCGGTACCACCGCATCCAGACCAGCCAGAACAGCACGGCGACCAGCAGCGCGATCGCGAGCACGATGGGGCGGTCGGGATGCTGCGGCCCGAGCGCGATGCCCGCGAGGAAGACCACCACGGGCGCGAGCACGGCCGCTTCGCCCCGACGGGACCGCAGGGCCACGGTGAGCCCGGTCACGGCGGCGCCGTAGACGAGCACGAGGGCCGGCACCAGGAGGGCCTCGTAGTCGCCGACCGGGAGCGTGATGGTGAGCAGCTGCTTCCAGCCGAGTGCGACCCCGGCCACGAGATCGACGAGCCCCGCCACGGTCGGCAGCACGCCGAACAGCGCCTTCGACGGCACCGCCAATGGCACCCCGATCACCAGGAAGACGCCGAGCGACGCGAGCAGCACGATCGGCGACGACCAGCGCAGCACCGCACCCAGGGTCGCCACCAGGGAGCCGGCGGCGAGCGAGACGGCGACCAGCACGATCAGCGCCGGGGTGCGATAGATCGGCCAGAGTACGGCGGCGGCGACCCCGACGCTGAGCCAGAGGAACGCCATGTTGACGAACACGAATCCCGGCGATGAGCGACGATTCATGCCGCCGCCGATCTCGCGAGCGACTTCTGCAGATCTTCGAGGTAGCCGATGGTCAGCACGCTCAACCCGGCGACCCGCCGCAGTCCCGGGGTGCGCTCCGGGTCGCAGACCACCGCGACGACCTCCACGCCGATCGGGAACATGGTGGACGCCGCACGCAGCTCCTGCACGCTCGCCCCCGACCCGCAGACCAGGAACGCCACGCTCACGCCGCTGGCCTGCTCACCGGTGACGCGGGCGACATCCACGATCGACAGCGCGGATTCGGCGTGCTCGACCAGGGCGAGATCGTCGAGCAGGCGGGCCCGCGTGAGCGTCGAGAGCGGACGCACCGCGAATACCTTGCGCTTGGCGAACTCGGGCGTCGTCTCGCTCGCGACGACCGTGACGGTGCGAGCGTCCCTGATCGCGCGCGCCCCGAGCGAGCCGGCGACGCTCACCGCCATCTCGAACTCCTCCTCGGTGAGATAGTCGGCGCTGGCGAGCGAGAGTGCGATCACCAGGTGGCTGCGTCGGGTCTCCTCGAACTGGCGCACCATGTAGGTTCCGGTGCGCGCGGTGGACTTCCAGTGGATGTAGCGGCGCTCGTCCCCGGGCACGTACTCGCGCAGGGCGTGGAACGACACGTCGTTGTTCGACAGGTCCCTGGTGGGATTGCCCTCGAGATCGCGGATGAACCCGGTAGACGTGCTCGGGATGGGGATGGTGCGCGGATGCACGAACACCTCGGCCCGCTCGGTCCACACCACCTCGCGGCGCACGATGCCGATCGGGTCCGCCCGCACCGTGCGCACCGGACCGACCTGCACCACTCCACGTCGAGCCGTGGGCACCGCGAACTCGTGCGTGAAGGAGGCCCCTTTGCGCAGGCCCGGCAGCACCGCCTCGGCGAGCCCGGCGCCGACGGGCACCTCGACGGTGAGGCCGAAGGTGCGGGGGCGATCGGGATTGGTCACGAGGATCTCCGCCGTGGCGGGCTCGCCGACCACCACGCGCGGATGCGGCACCCGCAACGCCAGCTGCACCGAGGTGCGGCCGACCAGGTAGACGACGGCCACGACGATCACGGCGAGACAGACGAATCCGGCGACGACGAGCTCGATCCAGCCGAACCCGTACCCCAGTCCGAGCGCCAGCGGCACGACCGCGAGCATCGCCCAGCCCAGCGCAGTGACGACCGCGGCCACGCGCCCGAACCCGCGCCGCAGCCCGTCGCCGAGCGCCGCGGACGCGCGCACGACCGCGACGACGGCATCCGCCAGGAATCCGGTGCGCTCCCCCACCAGTCGCGTGCGGGCGTTCGTGAGACCCCGGGTACCGGTGGTGGTGTGCGGGTCGAACCGCGCCGCCGAGGTCGCCGAACTCGCGCGCGTCGCCGCGCGCGTCGTCCACCGCCCCGACCGCTCGGTTCGTGCCATCAGACCGCTTGCCGGTCGCTCGGCGGTGGGGTCTCGATGAGGATCTGACCGATGATGCTCTGCGCGGTGACGCCGTCGAACTCGGCCTCGGGGTCGATCACCAGCCGGTGGGCCAGCACGGGCTCCGCGAGCGCCTTCACGTCGTCCGGAACCACGTAGTGGCGACCGGATGCCGCCGCGAGCGTCTTCGCGGTGCGGATCAGTGCCAGCGCCCCCCGCACGCTCGCGCCCAGGCGCACCTCGGTCGCGGTGCGCGTCGCCTCGATCAGCCGGCCGACGTAGTCGTTGATGGTGGGATCGACGTGCACGGTGCGCGCGGCCTTCGCCATCTCGAGCACGACGTCGGCCGTGACGATGGCGGGCACGGTGGTCTCGTGCGCCTTCGTTCCGGCGCCCTCGAGAATGCGCAGCGTCGAGGCATGGTCGGGGTATCCGATCGAGGCCTTCATGATGAAGCGATCCAGCTGCGCCTCGGGCAATCGGTAGGTGCCGGCCTGCTCGATGGGGTTCTGCGTGGCGATCACCATGAACGGCGCGTCGACGGGATGCGTCACGCCGTCCACGGTCACGTGTCCCTCCTCCATCACCTCGAGCAGGGCGGACTGCGTCTTCGGGCTCGCGCGGTTGATCTCGTCGGCGAGCACGATGTTCGCGAAGATCGGTCCCGGGTGGAACTCGAACTCGCTGCTGGCCTGGTTGTAGATGCTCACGCCGGTGATGTCGCCGGGCAGCAGGTCGGGGGTGAACTGCACCCGGCTGCTGGTGCCGTCGACGCTCTGGGCGATGGCGCGGGCGAAGGAGGTCTTGCCCGTGCCCGGAAAGTCCTCCAGCAGCAGGTGGCCTTCGCTCAACAGGGCGGTGAACCCGAGCCGCACGACGAAGGTCTTGCCGAGAAGCACCTGCTCGACGTTCGTGACGAGCCGCGTGAAGTTGTCGGAGAACCAGGTCGCCTGTTCGACGGTCATAGTCATGCGGAGGGACTCCTCATCAGTTCGAGCGGTACGTGTAGTCGTAGGTCTGGTTGCCGTTGGCGAGCACGCGGATCGTCAAGTATGCCCCGAGCAGCGTCAGACCGGAGACGTCGCAGTGCCCGGGCGCCGTCGTGTCGGCGGGCACGAAGCTCGCGCCACCGCCGCCAGGGCTCGTGCTGCAGCGGTACTGCACCGACTCGTAGGCGCCGCTGGGCCATCCGGTCCAGTCGAATGCGCCGCCGACGATGCCGTCGGGCGTCCAGCGGAGACCGTCGACGCGCGCATCGACCGGCACGCCCAGCGGAATGGAGACGGATGACGCCGGCTGGCACAGCGGGCCCGACCCGTAGTCGCGGCACGCGCGCACGCTCACCGCGGTGTCGAGCCCGTAGTGATCGAAACCGACACCGAGCAGGGGCTGGCCGAGCGCGATCGGCCCCTGCTCGCCGCCGCCGGTCGACAGGGTGTAGTAGAGCGTGTAATCGCTGCTCAGCGCCGCGCCGCCGAGCGTGCCGCCCGTGACCACGAAGTCCCAGCGGCCGTCGTTCTCCACCAGGCTCGTGGAGAGCGCCGTCACGACGGCGGGTGGGGTGCGTGCGACGACCACGGCGCTGGAGGTGCATCCCTGGGAGTTCGCGGCGAAGACCACGAAACGGTACTCGGTGCCGGCCTGCAGGCCGTTGAACTGGGTGCTCGTGGCGGTGCCGCCGGTGGCCGAGCAGGCCGGGGGCGAGCCCGCGAAGCTCACCGCGGAGTAGTTCGTGATGGGGCGGCCGTTGTCGGCGAACACGCCGGACCAGTCCAGCTGCACGGTCGTGTCGTTCAGCGCGGTCGCCAGGGGCGCCGGGCCGGCGATCGGCGGGCCCGCGGGGATGCCCGAGGCCGGCTCGCTCGTGTTCCAGGTCGAGAGCGCCGGGAACGCCGCGTTTCTCGCGCTGACGGTGAACGTCACCGCGACGCCGTTGGTGAGCGGGCCGACGCCGCGGGTGTCGAGCGAGCAGGTGCCGCCGCTGCAGACGCTCGCGTCGACATCCGTCGAGTACGCGCCGAAGGTGACGCGGTACCGGTCGACCGGGGTGCCGCCGACCGGATTCGCGACCGCGGCCCAGGTGAGCAGGAGCCCGCCGTCGAGCGGCGCGGCGCCCAGACCGCCGGGTGCGGCGGGGATGACATCCGACCAGACCGGCGTGGCGAGCACCACGGGGTCCGAGACCCCGATCGCGTTCGTCGCCGTCACGGTCACCGTGACCGCCTCGGCGGGACCGTTGCCCGGCGTGGCGATGGTGCACGTCGTGCCCGTGCAGGTGGTGCTGTCGAGTACGGTGCCGCTGCGGCTCGTCGTCACCGTGTAGCCCGTGATCGGCGAGTTGTTGGCCTGACCGGCATTCCAGCGCATGGTGATCGTGCGATCGCCGTAGCCGCTCGGGGCCAGGTTCTGCACCGGATCCGGCCGGTCCTGCACCGAGACCACGACGGTGCCCCAGACCGCGCGATCGGGGTCGCCCGTGGCATCCACCACCTGGTATTGCAGGTTCACGTCGCCGGGCGCCGCAGTGGGGCTGACCGTGACGGTGAGCCTGCGGTTGTCCGCGCTCGGCTCGATCGCGACACCCTCGGGCAGGTCGGCGCCGTCGAGCCCGCGAATGGCGAGCACCGTCAGCGGCTCGCCGGGGAACGGATTCGTCGCCTGGTCGTTGGCGAGCACATCGATCGTCGTCGTCTCGCCGCGCTTGGCGATCGCGCTGTCGGCGGCCGGCTGCACCCGCGGCTTCGTCGACGGCACGACGTGCAGTTCGATGCGCCCGGCCTTGCCCTCGGTGAGATCGTCGCGCACGCCGAGCGTGATCGTGGTCACCGACCCCTTCGCGGTGCCGGGATTGGCGCGCAACGAGAGCTCGGTGCCGTTGAGCGCGTAGGTGAACCCGGTGGGCGCCGGGGTCAGCACCGTGTACGCCAGCTCGTCCAGGTCGTCCGGGTAGGGATACGTCGTCAGACGCACCAGGTCGAGCACCTTCTCCTGACCCGGCTCGAACTCGATCACGCCGCCGCCGAACACCGGAGGCTGATTCTCGCGCGGCCGCACGGTGATCGGCAGCACCAGCACGGCGCGGCGACCGTCGGGATCGACCACCTCGAAGGAGATCGACGCCGGGCCGAAGTACTTGTCCGCCGAGGTGTAGACGAGGGTGTCGTCGTCGACGACGAGCTCGTCGCCGTTGGAGTGGGTGGCACGCACGGTGCTGGAATCCGTCAGCCGCACGTCGCCGCCGACCGCGATGACCTGCTCGTTGAGCTCGATGCGCAACTGGTCCTCGCTGTTGACACGCAGCGCCGGTGCCCGCCGATCCAGTTGCGGCAGCGCGTCATCCGTTCCGGGCACCCTGATGAACGCGTAGCCGAACACCTCCGGGTCGTCGGGGTGGGTGAGCTTGAACGGGATGATCTGACTGCGCGCGGTGATGGTGACATCGACGCGCTTGTCGGAGGTCACGGTGGCGTTCGCGTTGTACCCGGGATGGATCGAGAGCCCCAGATCGCGCGCATCCCCGTCGGCGAAGAACACGTTCGCGAGCACGTCGACCGTCACGACATCGCGATCGATGATGTCGGTGAGGGTGAGCACGGCGTCCTCGGCGACCGGGTAGGCGAGTTCGGCATCCGGGTCGACCGTGACCCGGATGAAGTTCTGGCTGGATCCGCCGGTCTCGTTCTCGATCTGATAGATCACGCCGTAATCACCGGGTGTGCTCGGCGGCGTGACCCGCACCACGTCGCCGACGATCTCCGCCGTGGTCTGCGCGTCGTTCGGCTCGGCCGACACGATGGTCAGCGGGCTGCCGTCGGGGTCGGAGTCGTTGGCGAGCACCTGCACCGAGACGGTCACTCCGGGCCGCACGGTGACCTCGTCGACGATGGCGACGGGGTTGCGCGCCCCCTCGAGCCGCGCGCTGATGCCCACCCGAATGGTGCCCTCGGCTCGCGCACCGAGTGCGTCGATGACCGAGTAGGTGAGGATGTCCGTGCCCGCCGAGTAGTCCCCGGCCCGGTAGACGACGGTGTCGCCGTCGACCTCGACGACGGAGCCCTTCTGCGGGTTCGTGGACTGTCCGAGCAACTGCACCGAGTCGCCGTCCGGATCGGTGCCCGACAGCGGGATCCTGATGCGCACGGACTCGCCGGCGAGCACGCGGGCGGTGACCGTCTCGGGCACGGGCGCGTTGTTGGTGGCGGCATCCGCCTCCCGCACGGCGATGCGCACGAGCGCGGTCGCCGACTGCCCGTCCGGGCCGCTCACCCGATACGCCGCCGTGAAATTGCCGGTCTTGTCGGGGGCCAGGTAACGCAGCAGATCGCCGGAGGCGAAGAGCAGCCCGGCGTCATCGGGCAGCTGCTGGTCGAGCTTCGGGCTGAGCGTGAGCTCGAGGCCGTCGGGATGCTCGTCGTTGCGCAGCACCGGGATGTCGATGGCGTCCCCGACCCGAACCGTGATGCTGTCGTCGTACGCGATCGGCGGCTGCACCCTGGCCGGTGCCGGGATCTCGATGACGGTGATGACGCCCTCGGACTCGGCGAGGCCGTTGGAGATGCGGTAGTTGAAGATCACGGGGCCGTCGTCGAGCGGCTTCTCGAGACTGACGCGAACGATGCGCTGGCCGAGCACCTCGGCACGGACACCGGAGGCCGGCGGCAGGTTCATCACGCCGGTCACGAGCAGCACGCCGCCCGCCGGGTCCACGTCGGTGGCGGCGACATCCACCCGTTCGTTGCGCAGCGTCTGCACGAAGACCGTCTTGGGCACCGTGATCGGCTTGGCGTTCGCGTCGGCCGGGGCCGTGACATCCACGCGAACGAGCCCGGTCACGGTGAGCGTGCCGTCGGTGACGACGTACTCCAGGTAGTGGCTTCGCACCAGGGTGCTGGTGAACCGGAACGTGCCGGTCTCGTAGCTCGGCACGATGGTCACGTCGGCCTTCGCGGGAACGCTGTTGAGCCGCACCGTGCCGGTGCCGCCGCGTACATGGAGCAGAGGCTCGATCGTCACCTCCTGCCCGGCGGGTGCGAGCACGACGAAGGGGTCAGCGACGATCGGCACCTCGCCGGCGGGCCGCACCGAGACGCTCACGCTGCCGGAGGACTCGGCCGAGCCGTCGGAGACGACGAGCGTGATCACCTTGAGATCGCCACCGGAGCCCGAATCGGAGTAGACGACGGATCCGGCGGGCTTGGAGGTGACCTGGTCCGGGGGCGCCACGAGCGCGCTCGTGAGGTAGAAGGCGTCGCCATCCGGGTCGACCCAGTCGCCGAGCACCTGTGTCGTCACCCTCCCGCCGTCGGCCACCGTGATCCTGGTGGATCGCACCTGCTGCGGAGGCGAGTTCTCGTCCGGCCCGCGCACCGTGACGACGACCTCCGCGCTCGCGCTGCCGCCTCGCCCGTCGCTGATCGTGTAGCCGAACCGAACCTGTCCACCGGCGCCGGGGGCGAGGGTCAGCTGCACCTGCTGTCGCTGGTTGATCAGATCGAGGCGGCCGACGGCCTCGTCGATCGGTGCGAGCTCTTCGATCACGAGCACGTCGCCGTTCGGATCGAAGTCGTTGAGCAGCACGGGCAGCACGGTGGCCCTGCCGGGGCGCGCCCCGAAGGCATCGTCGACCGCGATCGGTGGCTGCTGCACCCGCTCCACTTCCGGCGGGAGATCCTGATCGTTCTGCTGCTCCTGCGGTTGGTCGTCGTCGACGACGATCAGGTCGTCCCAGTTGTCGATGAGCTCGCCCTCGCGCTGCACCGCCCAGGTGCGCCCCGAGCGCGCGTCGTTGAGCACCGCGCGAGTGCCGTTCTTCGCGAACGCGAGCTGCGCGGTGCCGGGCATGCCCGTGAGATCGGTGGTGCGATCCTGCTCCTGCGTGTCGCAGTGCCGCCATTGTCGGCCGTCGGTCCACGCCGAGTACTCGCAGCCGCCCAGCGCGAGGGGGCGCGCCGGCGTGCCCGAGGTTCCGGCGACCAGCGGGGCGGCCTCGCCACCACCGGCGATCGGCACGCCGACCAGCCCACGGCCGTGCGCCACGAGCACCCGGTCGCCGTCGACACTGGGCAGCTGCAGCGCCGGTGCCGGCACCGCCTCGACGAGCCCGGCGAGATCCACGGTGCCGCTCTCGAGCCAGAGCCGGCGCGACTCGGCGTCGAGCACCGCCCAGCGCCCGGCCACCGATGTGATCGACAGCTCGCCGTCGGTCGGCACGTCCACGTTCTGCGACGACTCGACGGCATCCGAACGCGCCGTGTCCACCCGCAGCACCTGCCCGCTCGCCGGGGACACCGCGAAGAGCAGTCCGTCATCGGCCACGCTGAGCACCGCACCGGTGCCCAGACTCAGGGATGCCTCGGACTCGGCGTCGAACCCCGCCAGATCGTCGACGGGCACGATCCACACCTCGCCGGTGCCCGCCTCGTGCACGATGAGCCGGTCGCCGGCCAGGAACAGCTCGGGCCGGTTCGGCGGCAGCGCCACCGAGTCGACGACCTCGCTCGTGGCCGGGTCGACGATGTCGAGGGCGTTCTCGGTGCGATCGAACAGCAGCACGGTCTGCCCCTGCTGCAGCACCTCGAGATCGTTGCCGGTCGCCCGCACGACGGAGTTGAGCTCCAGCACCTCCGTGTTGGCTCGACCCAGGGCCTGCCGTTGACCGTTGGCCACCCACACGGAACCGTCGCCGAGGTCGAGCCGCTGCGCCGTGTACCCGGTCGAGACGATCGCGACCGTCGTGATCAGCGCGGCGATGAGCACTCCGCTCGTGATGCTCACGACGGCGGAGCGGTGCTTGCGAAGCCACACCCTCATCCGGGGATGTCCGCGCACTTCTCGCCGCTGACGGCGCCGATCTTGCCCTCGCGGTTGACGGCCACCGTGATGCACACGCGCTCACCGGGCTCCGAGTCCACCGTGAAGCTCGCCTCCCGCTGCTGCACGGGTGCCGACCCGTCGTCGGTGCTGATCTGGTAGCTGTCGCCGACCGCGAGCCCCGGATCGGACCAGGAGAAGGTCACCGTGTCGTCGGTCACGCGGGAGGCGATGTCGGAGACCGTCGGAATGCCGCCGGCGCCGGAGCGAACGAGCACGAGGGTGGTGACGGCCCCCAGCACGATGACGACCGCGGACGAGGCGAGCAGCACCCAACCCAACAGCCGCATCCGCTCGGTCTGCACGCCCGAGGTTCCGGTTGAGCTGCGGGGGTTCCGGCTCTCCCGCAGCACCGTGCCCACCCCGCTGTACTCGCCATCCGTGCCCCGTCGCCGGCGCCGGCGCTGCGAGACCGAGGCGCTGTTGCTCACCCCGCCACGGATGCGCGTGCGCTCCTCGAGGTCCGCGACCGTCGCGAGCGCCCAGTCGTCCATCGCGAGCTCGATCGGGGTCTGCGGCACGCCCAGTTCCGACTCCACAGCCTGCAGCTCGCGCACGAGCTCGAGCACGCTGCCCTGGCGCTGCTCCGGACGGCGCGACATCGCCCTCGCGAGCGCGCGCTCGAGGCTCGCGGGCACGTCGCCCCGGCCGATCGGCTGGGGCTTGGCTCGGTTGATGCGCGCGATCAGATCCGCGGACTTGTTCGACTCGCCCGGAACCTCGAACGGGGATCGCCCCGCGAGCAGGGAGTACACCGTCGCCGCGTAGGCCCACACCTCGCTCGCGATCGTGCCCGCCGTCTCATCCATGAGCACCTCGGGGGCCGACCACGGGATCGACATGCCCACCGCTCCCAGACTCTCCGACTCGCCGAGCGTCGAGGCGATGCCGAAATCGCTGAGCACGGGATGCCCGTAGGCCGTGAGCAGGATGTTGGAGGGCTTGATGTCGCGATGCAGCACCCCCTGGCGATGCGCCGTCTCGATCGCGCTGCCGATCTTGACCGCGATGCGCAGCACCTCGGGCACGGGAATGCGCTCGGCGCGGTAGCGGGTGCTCAGCGCCGACGAGCACAGCTCCATCACGAGATACGGCCGCCCATCGGACGACACGCTCGCCTGGTAGACCGTGAGGATCGAGGGATGCGAACTCAACTGCGCCATGAGGTTCGCCTCGGCCTGGAACATCTGGCGCACCTGGTCGTTGACGACCTCGCTCAGCATCACCTTGACCGCGACCTGCCGTCTTGGCATGTTCTGCTCATAGAGGAAGACGTCGGCGAAGCCGCCGGAGCCCAGAGCGCGCACGTGCGAGAATCCGGGGAGCGTCGGGGGTCGCGAGGGCAGACGACGCGCCACGAGAACCCCCTCACTCGGTCAGCGGATGCATCATTGTAGGCAGAGCCCAACGACGCCACCGGGTTTTGTGCCCCCAACGGGGGCCATGTTCTCGACGCCCCTTTCGCGGACGCCCGAGACGTGCTACCGGCGCGGCACCTTCGGCGCGGTGTCGTCCAGCGAAGCACCCTCGGGGGCGTCGACGACGTCGACGACGACGGTCGTGATGTTGTCCCGCCCGCCCGCGGCGAGCGCGGCATCCACCAGGGCCGCGGCGGTCTCCGCCGGGGTGAGTCCGGCGGCCATGTGCAGCCGGATCCGCTCGTCCGACAGCTCTTTGGTCAGGCCGTCGGAGCACAGCAGCAGGCGCATGCCGGGGTGCAGCGCCAGCATCCAGAAGTCCGGCTGCGGTCGCGCATTGAAGCCGACCGCGCGCGTGATGATGTTCGAGTCGGGATGCTGCTCCGCCTGGTCGCGCGTGATCGCCCCGGCCTCGACCATCTCCTGCACGACCGAGTGGTCGACGGTCACCTGCGTGAGCTCGTTGCGCTCGAACGCGTAGACGCGACTGTCGCCGATGTTGAAGACGGCGAAGTACGGCTCGTCGTTCTCGAGCGTCAGCGCCGCGCCGGTGACGGTGGTGCCGACGCCGAGTTCACTGTCGCCGGCGATCTCCGTGATGTCGGCGGTCGCTCGCTCCAGCGCGCGCTCGATCGCCCGCGGTGCGAGGAAGTCGGAGGCGATCGCCTCGGCGAGCCGCTCGACCACCGCGGCGCTGGCCAGATCGCCGGCGCTGTGCCCGCCCATCCCGTCGGCGACGGCGAAGAGCGGGGAGACCGCGACGACGCTGTCCTCGTTGGCGGCGCGGCGACGGCCCCGATCGGTCGCGGCGCCCCACGCGAGGGTGATGGTCTCCGCGCGACCGGGAATCTGGATCGTGCGACCCGCGCTGTTGGCACCGATCTCGGTCACTGCTGCCTCTCTGTGCGCTGCGTGCCTGTGCGTTGCATGGGCAGTATCTGAACGACGTTGTCGTCACCAATATCCACCAGGGTGCCCGGCTGCACCACGATCGACTCACCCTGACGCAGTTTCCGGGGCACGCTGCCGGGCAGCATCACGATCGAGCCGTTCGTCGAGCGCAGGTCGGTGACCACGACGGTACCACCGAGCTGACGCACCTCGAGGTGCGTGGCGGAGACCTCCCTGCGTGGGGATGCCACGCGCACGAGCCGGGGCACCTCGTCGTGCGGGATCCTCGGGACGCTCGGGCGACGGCCGATGTAGCTCGGGCGGTCGAGGTCGATCGGCTCGGACTCGCCGATGCGGAAGGCATAGGTGGCACGTTCGGCGCGGGACGACCCGAGCTCCCGGGGTGCCGCGACCGCGGGCGCGGGAGTGCGCTCGGCCACGACGATCGTGTCGTCGAGATCGGGGTCGGCCGGGGCGGGAGCCGGGCGCGCCGGGGCGATCACCGTGTCATCCAGGTCGTCGCCCACGCACCAAGCCTAGGCGTCGTCGGCGACGTGCTACGCTGTCGACATTTCGAGATATATCGCGAACCGGAGATCGTGCCATGACCACCCCCGCCCCCGAGTCCATCGAGCCCGAGGCCACTGACCCCGAGGCCACTGACCCCGAGGCGCCCGCCCCCGCACGACCGCACTGGAAGCGCGACGTCGTCGTCTTCCTCTCCGGGCAGACCGTGTCGCTGTTCGGATCGATGCTCGTGCAGTACGCGATCATGTGGCACCTCACGCTCACCACGAAGTCCGGCGTCGTGCTGGCGCTCGCCGCCGTGTTCGGATTCCTGCCGCAGGCGATCGTCTCGATCTTCGGCGGGGTCTGGGCCGACCGCGTCAACCGCAAGATGCTCATCATCATCGCGGATGCCACCATCGCCGCCAGCACCCTCGTGCTCGCCTTGCTCATGCTCTCCGGCGTCGACGCGCTCTGGCTCATCTTCCTGACGCTCGCGATCCGGTCGACGGGAGCGGGCATCCAGATGCCCGCCGTCTCCGCGCTGATCCCGCAGATCACGCCGACCGAGCACCTCATGCGCGTCAACGGCGTCCTCGGCTCCATCCAGTCGGCCATGGCGCTCATCGCCCCGGCCGTGGCGGGCATCCTGTACGCGAGCCTCTCGATCGTCTCGATCTTCTTCGTGGATGTCGTCACCGCCGTCATCGGCATCGGGCTCATCGCGACCCTGGCCATCCCCACCATCGTCCGCGCCGAGAAGACCGGCTACTTCACGGACCTCGTCGAGGGGGTGCGCTACGTGGCGCACCACGCCTTCGTGCGCTGGCTGCTCGTGCTGTTCGGCATCGTGTTCCTGCTCGCCGTCGCGCCCTCCTACCTCACGCCGCTCATGGTGGCGCGCTCGTTCGGCGACGAGGTGTGGAAGCTCACGGTGCTCGAGCTCTCCTTCAGCGTCGGCATGGTGATCGGGGGCGTCGTGATCGCCGTCTGGGGCGGCACCAAGAACCGCGTCGCGATGATCGTGATCGCGTCGGCGCTGTTCGGCGTGCTCTCCATCGCGATGGGCTTCACGACGAACCTCATCGTGTTCTTCGTCCTCATGGGCGTCGTGGGTCTGGCGGTGCCGTTCTTCTCGACCCCGTCGATGACCCTGCTGCAAGAGACCGTCGAGCCAGAGCGTCAGGGGCGCGTCTTCGGCTTCCTCGGCATCGTGATGGCCGTCGCGATGCCGATCGGCATGGTGGCCTTCGGACCGCTCGCCGACGTCGTCAGCGTCGAATCCCTGCTCGTGATCGCGGGGGTGATCATGTTCGTCGTGATCGCCGTCGCCGTGCTCGTGCCCTCCGGTCGACGCGCGATCCGTGCGGCGAGCGCGGCGTCCGGTACTGCGAAGGACGCCGAGGCGCCCGCCGCCGAGTGAGAGCGGTGGGGCATCCGTTGCTCGCCGCGGTCGCGAACCGGGCGTTGCGGCGGGGGCAAACCTCGAGTGGCGGGAGGTACAACCCCCGCCACTCGTGAGCGACTCCCGCCGAACCGGTGCGAACTCCCGCCGCCGAGGAGACAACGCCCTCCGGAAACGACCGGATGCCTCAGCCGATGAAGCTCATGACGTGCTTGATGCGCGTGTAGTCCTCGAAGCCGTAGGTCGAGAGGTCCTTGCCGTAGCCGGAGTGCTTGAAGCCGCCGTGCGGCATCTCGGCGACGAGCGGGATGTGGGTGTTGATCCACACGCAGCCGAAATCGAGGTGCTTGGCGAAGCGCATCGCACGGGAGTGGTCCTTCGTCCAGACGCTCGAGGAGAGTCCGTACTGCACCCCGTTGGCCCACTCGAGCGCCTGCTTCTCGTCGGTGAACGACTGCACCGTGATCACGGGGCCGAAGATCTCGTTCTGGATCGCGTCATCCGTCTGCTTGAGTCCAGTGACGATCGTGGCCTCGTAGAAGTAGCCCTTGTCGCCCTGCCGATGGCCGCCGAGGGCGATCTGCGCGTTCGAGGGCAGCGCATCGATGATGCCCGAGACGCGCTCGAGCTGACTGGCGTTGTTGACGGGGCCGAAGAGGATGTCGTCCCGATCCGGCGCACCGGTCTTCGCGTTCTCCTTGGCCCAGGCCACCATCGCGGCGACGAACTCGTCGTGCACGTTCTTGTGCACGAGCACGCGCGTCGCCGCGGTGCAGTCCTGCCCGGCATTGAAGTACCCGGCGATGCCGATGCCCTCGACAGCGGAGGCGATGTCGGCATCGTCGAAGACGATCACCGGCGCCTTGCCGCCGAGCTCGAGGTGCACGCGCTTGAGGTCGGATGCCGCGGCCTTCGCCACCTCCATGCCGGCGCGCACCGAGCCGGTGATCGACACCATCTGCGGCGTCTTGTGGTCGATCATGAGCCCGCCGGTCGTGCGGTCGCCCGTGATGACGTTGAGCACGCCCGGGGGCAGGAACTCGGCGGCGACCTCGGCGAGCAGCAGTGTGGACGACGGTGTCGTGTCGCTGGGCTTGAGCACGGTCGTGTTGCCCGCCGCGATCGCGGGCGCGAACTTCCAGACCGCCATGTTCAGCGGGTAGTTCCAGGGCGTCACCTGGCCGATCACGCCGATCGGTTCGCGGCGGATCGACGAGGTGTGATCCTTCATGTACTCGGCCGTGGCCATGCCGCTCAAGTGGCGGGCCTCACCCGCGAAGAAGCGGATCTGGTCGACCGAGAGCATGATCTCGTCGTCGACGAGGGATGCCCGCGGCTTGCCGGTGTCCTTCGACTCCAGGTCCGCGAACTCCTCCGCGCGGGCCTCCATGGCATCCGCGATGCGGAACAGGGCGAGCTGCCGCTCGGACGGGGTCGTTTCGCCCCAGGTCTCGAAGGCGTCCGCGGCGGCCTTGAACGCGGCATCCACGTCGGCCTTGCCGGAGACGGGCGACGAGGCGTATCCCTGCTCGGTCGCGGGGTCGATGACCTCGAAGCTCGCATCGGCCTTCGCCGAGACGTACTCGCCATTGATGAAGTTGCGCAGTTCAGCCATGAAGCCAATCTAGCGAGGGTGGCCCGGTTGTGCCACCGATTCCGTCACGAATCGCGGTCGCATGATGCGGATTCGCTTGTGAGTGATCATGCACACTGACAGAATCGATGCATGAGTGCCTCCCCGCGCCCCGTCGGCGCCAAACCGGTGCAGCTGGACGAGGTCTCCAAGAAGATCATCGAGCAGCTCCAGCGGGACGGTCGCCGGTCGTACGCGGAGATCGGCAAGGCGGTGGGGCTCAGCGAGGCCGCCGTGCGCCAGCGCGTGCAGAAGCTCACCGACTCCGGCGTGATGCAGGTGGTGGCGGTGACCGATCCGATGCAACTGGGCTTCTACCGCCAGGCGATGATCGGCATCCGGGTCGCCGGCGACACCACGACGGTGGCCGACCGGTTGAGCGCGCTGCCGGAGATCGACTATGTCGTGCTCACCGCGGGCAGTTTCGACATCCTCGCGGAGGTCGTGTGCGAGAACGACGAGGACCTCATCGAGTTGCTCAACAAGCAGATCCGCGGGATCGACGGGGTGCAGTCCACCGAGACCTTCGTCTATCTGCGACTGCACAAGCAGTTCTACAACTGGGGAACCAGGTAAGGAAGATCATGACGTTCGACGAAGCCGATCTGCAGCAGAAGGCGAAAGACCACCTGTGGATGCACTTCTCCCGGCAGTCCGTGCTCGAGGAGCACGGCGCCCCCATCATCGTGAAGGGTGATGGTCACCACATCTGGGACTCGAAGGGACGCAAGTACTTCGATGGCCTCTCCGGCCTCTTCGTGGTCAACGCCGGCCACGGCCGCAAGCGACTCGCGGAGGTCGCGGCGAAGCAGGCCGAGGAGCTCGCGTTCTTCCCGATCTGGTCGTACGCGCATCCGGCCGCCATCGAACTCGCCGACCGGCTCGCCGACTACGCGCCCGGCGACCTCAACCGGGTGTTCTTCTCCACGGGCGGCGGCGAGGCGGTGGAGACCGCGTTCAAGCTCGCGAAGTACTACTGGAAGCTGCAGGGCCGGCCCACCAAGCACAAGGTGATCTCGCGGGCGGTGGCCTATCACGGCACGCCGCAGGGCGCGCTCGCGATCACTGGCATCCCCGCCATGAAGGAGATGTTCGAGCCGGTGACCCCCGGCGGCTTCCGGGTGCCGAACACGAACTTCTACCGCGCGCACGAGATGGGCGCGCCGACCGGCGACCTGGAGGCCTTCGGCCTGTGGGCCGCCAACCGCATCGAGGAGATGATCCTGTTCGAGGGACCGGAGACGGTCGCCGCGGTCTTCCTCGAGCCGGTGCAGAACTCGGGTGGATGCTTCCCGCCCCCGCCCGGCTACTTCCAGCGCGTGCGCGAGATCTGCGACCAGTACGACGTGCTGCTCGTGGCCGACGAGGTCATCACCGCGTTCGGACGCATCGGCAACATGTTCGCCTCGACGACCTACGGCTTCCAGCCCGACATGATCACGTGCGCGAAGGGCATGACCAGCGGCTACTCCCCCATCGGGGCGACGATCGTCAGCGACCGCATCTACGAGCCCTTCCGGCACGGCACCACGGCGTTCTATCACGGGTACACCTTCGGCGGGCACCCGGTCTCCTCCGCGGTCGCCCTCGCGAACCTCGACATCTTCGAGGAGGAGAAGCTCAACGCGAACGTGCGCGAGAACTCGCCCGTGTTCCGGCAGACGCTCGAGAAGCTCAAGGATCTGCCGATCGTCGGCGACGTGCGCGGCGACGGCTACTTCTTCGGCATCGAGCTCGTCAAGGACAAGACCACGCGCGAGACCTTCGACGACGACGAGTCGGAGCGGCTGCTGCGCGGGTTCCTGTCGAAGGCGCTGTTCGAGGCGGGCCTGTACTGCCGCGCGGACGACCGCGGCGACCCTGTCATCCAGCTCGCGCCGCCGCTGACCATCGGCCCGAAGGAGTTCGACGAGATCGAGTCGATCCTGCGCGGAGTGCTGACCGAGGCATGGTCGAGGCTCTGACGGAGCGCGACTACCGCGGGCTCTCCTTCTGGCACGACACGGTACCGGACGATCTGAGCCCGCGCCCCGCGCTGCCCAGCGAGACGGATGCCGACGTCGCGATCATCGGCGGCGGCCTCACCGGGCTGTGGACCGCGTGGTACCTCCTGGAGCGCGACCCGACGCTGCGCGTCGTGGTGCTGGAGAAGGAGATCGCCGGGTTCGGTGCATCCGGGCGCAACGGCGGTTGGGTGAGCGCGCTGTTTCCGAGGTCGACGGCGTCGCTGGCCCGCGAGCACGGCCGGGATGCGGCGCTCGCCATGCGGCGGGCGATGATCGAGACCGTCGACGAGGTGGGGCGAGCCGCGGCATCCGCCGGACTCGACATCGATTACGCCAAGGGCGGCACACTCGCCTTCGCGCGCTCCCCCGTGCAGCTCGCGGCCGCCCGCGCCGAGGTCGCCGAGGCGGCCGGGTTCGGGGTCGATCCGCTCGAATTGCTCGGGCCGCAGTCGGCGGCCGGGTCGCTCGCGGCGACGTTCGATCCGAACTGCGCGCGCATCCATCCCGCCAAGCTCGTGCGCGGACTCGCGCGAGCGCTCGAGCGGCGCGGGGTGCGCATCTTCGAACGCACCGAGGTGCTCGACTACGCACCGCACTCGGTCGTCACCGCCGCCGGCACGGTGCGCTGCGACCGCCTGGTGGTCGCCACCGAGGGCTACGGTGCGACGCTGCCGCCGACCCGCCGGCGCGTGCTGCCGTTGTACTCGCTCATGATCGCGACCGCACCCCTGCCCGAGCACGTCTGGCAGGCGATCGGCATCGAGCACGGTCAGACCTTCACCGATCACCGTCATCTCATCGTCTACGGTCAGCGCACCGCCGACGATCGCTTGGCCTTCGGCGGCCGCGGGGCACGCTATCACTGGGGCAGCGCGATCCGGCCCGAGTACGACCGGGTGCCCGGGGTGTTCGAGCACCTCAGGCGCACCCTGACCGAGATGTTCCCCGTGATCGGAGACGTCGAGATCACCCATCGCTGGGGCGGGCCGCTCGGCGTTCCGCGTGACTGGCACGCCTCGGTCGGCTACGACCGCGGCACGGGCATCGCCGCCGCGGGCGGGTACGTCGGCGACGGCTTGAGCACCACCAACCTCGCCGGCCGCACGCTGGGCGATCTGCTGACCGACACCGACTCCGAGCTCGTGCGTCTGCCTTGGGTGGGACACCGCTCGCCCTCCTGGGAATCGGAACCGCTGCGCTTTCTGGGCGCCAACGCCGGACTGCTCGCGATGACGGTCGCCGACGCGGAGGAACGGATGACGCGGCGCCCCTCGCTCGCCGCAAGACTCATGGGCCGCTTGACCGGACACTGACGCCGAGTGTTACGCGCAGGTAAACAATGTTGACCTGTCCACGAAATGCGGAATGCCTCGGCGCGCGCGATCATTGTTGTTGTCATGACAACTACAACGGCAACCCATCCCGACTACGTCACCGGCACCTGGAAGCTCGACCTCTCGCACTCCGAGGTCTCGTTCACGGTCAAGCACCTGATGATCACGAAGGTGCGTGGCACGTTCGAGGACTTCGACGTCACGATCGTGACCGCCGACAAGCCCGAGGACTCGAGCATCGAGGCGACCATCGACGTGGCATCGGTGAACACCGGGGTCGAGGCCCGCGACAACCACCTTCGCTCGAGCGACTTCTTCCTGGCCGAGGAGCACCCGGCCATGACCTTCGTGTCCACCTCGATCGAGGGCGACCCGGAGTCCGGCGAGTTCACGGTGAAGGGCGACCTCACCCTGCGCGGCGTGACGAAGCCGATCGTGCTGAAGGGCGAGTTCGGCGGCGTGATTCAGGACGCCTACGGCAATACCCGTGCTGGGGCATCCGCCAGCACGAAGATCAACCGCCAGGACTTCGGGGTGAGCTGGAACGCCGCGCTCGAGGCCGGCGGTGTCACGCTCGGTGACGACGTGACGGTGAACCTCGACCTGCAGGTCGTGCTGCAGAAGTAGCACCGCGGGCGCCTCGATGATCGCGCGACGGGCATCGAGGCGCCTGTCGACCGGCCGCGGTCGACGTGGGTGCTCACAGGGCATTCACGTCGACCGCGACGTACTTGGTCTCGACGTACTCGTCGATGCCCTCGGCGCCGCCCTCCCTGCCGTACCCGCTCATCTTGACGCCGCCGAACGGCGCCGCGACGTTTGAGAGCACGCCTCGGTTGAGCCCGATCATCCCGGCCTCCAGGCGTTCCGCCATGCGCAAAGCCCGGTTCAGGTCGGTCGTGAAGACGTAGGAGGCGAGGCCGTAGTCGGAGGCATTCACCCAGCCGAGTACCTGCTCCTCGGTCTCGAAACCGACGACCGGTGCCACCGGGCCGAAGATCTCCTCGGTGACCAGTCGGGAGTCGGCGGGCACCCGATCGACGATCATCGGCGGCGAGTAGTAGCCGGCATTCTGCGGAACCTCACCGGAGTACGCGACCACGGCTCCATTGCTCGTCGCTGCGGCTACCAGATCGGCGACCTTCTCCACGGCGTTCCGGTCGATCAGGGGGCCCAGCGTCGTGCCTTCGTCGGTGCCGCGCCCCACACGGATCTGCGCGAACCGTGCGCTCAACTTGGTGACGAAGGTCTCCCGCACCGAATCGTGCACGTAGAAGCGGTTGGCGGCCGTGCAGGCCTCGCCGTTGTTGCGGAGCTTCGCGCGCATCGCCTCGTCCACGGCGCGGTCGAGGTCTGCGTCCTCGAAGACGACGAACGGACCATTGCCGCCGAGCTCCATCGACAGACGCAGCATGCGGTCCGCGGACTGGCGCACAAGTGCCTGCCCGACCTCGGTGGAACCGGTGAACGAGAGCTTGCGCAACCGCGGGTCCCTCATGAGCAGGGCGACGATCCCGCTCGAATCGGTCGTCGGCAGCACAGAGAGCACCCCCTTCGGCAGCCCGGCCTCCATCAGGATGCCGGCGAGCGCGAGCATCGACAGCGGCGTCTGTTTCGCGGGCTTCACGATCGCGGTGCACCCCGCGGCGAGCGCGGGTCCGAGCTTGCGGGTGCCCATCGCGAGCGGGAAGTTCCACGGCGTCACGAGCAGGCACGGGCCTACCGGTTGCCGCATGGTCCAGATGCGGGATGCCCCGTCCGGCGCGATTGACCAGGTGCCGGTCATCCGTACCGCCTCCTCGGCGAACCACCGGAAGAAGTCGGCGGCGTACGCCACCTCGGCACGCGACTCCGAGAGCGGCTTGCCCATCTCGAGGGTCATCAGCAGGGCGAGCGGTTCGATGCGCTCCGTCATGAGTTCGTAGGCTCTGCGCAGGATCTCGCCTCGCACACGAGGTGCGGTCGCCGCCCATTGGGCCTGGTGCTCGGCGGCGATGCTCATCGCTGCGAGCGCGTCGTCGTGTGTTGCATCCGCGACGAGTGCGATCGGCTCGGCCGACGAGGGATCGAGCACTTCGAACTCGGCGCCCGCGGACGCGGCGGTCCAGACACCACCGAGCATCAGGCCGCGAGGCACGGCGGCGAGCACGGACTGCTCGGCTTCCCGGGTACTCACGAGTTGACGTTCCGGTCGAGCGCAGCCAACTCTTCGGCGAGGATGGGTACGGCCGTCGTCACGGCATGAATGCCGATCACGCTCGCGATCTCCATCACCTCGAGGATCTCTCCGACCGTGGCGCCGTGGTTGAGCGCGTTCCGGATGTGCAGCTTCGTCCCCGGCACGTACAGGTGCGTCGCCGCGATGTCGTAGGAGATGTAGATGAGCTCCTTCTCCGCGGGAGTGAGCGTGCCGGTGCGCCAGGGCACCGACGAGAACTCGGTGTAGGCGGCGAACATCTCCGGATCGAGCTCCAGCATCTCGTTCCAGAAATCGTGCCAGTAGCCGCGCGTCTGCGTGAACTGCTTCTTGAGCGTCTCCTGATACTCGTTGAGGGGCTCGGCCTCGGTGCGGCCGCGCTCCTCCAGCACCTCGACCAATAGCGGAACCCCGATGTTCATCGCATGGATGCCGAGCGTGGATGCCAGCTCGAGCACCTCGATGATCTCGTGCGCGGTTGCACCGAACTCCAATGCCCGGCGGATGTGAGGCCGGATGCCGGGCACGTGCAGGTGCGTCGCCGCGGCATTGATCGAGATGTAGCAGAGCTCCTTGAACTTGTCGCTCAACTGGTTCTTCTCCCACGGCACCTGGTAAAGGCCGAGGTAGGCGGCGACGAACTCCGGATCGACCGCGAGCACCGTCTCCCATGGCTCACCCCACTCTCCTTGTGCGGCGATGTAGGCGTCCTTGATCTGCTGTTGGCGTTCGGTGAGAGTCATCGAAGTGTCCGTTTCGTGGGGCGCGCGATCGATCGACCCGCGCGCCTGCGCGGGGTGGAAGAGAAGGAAAAGGGGGAGTGCAGGTTTCGCTATTCGCCCGACCGCATGTGCAGCAGGGCGGTCTTCGAGGCCGCACGGATGTGTTCGGTGGTCAGGCGCGCGGCGAGTCGGGCGTCTCGCGCCTCGATCGCATCCACGACGGCGCGCAGCTCACGAACCGCGGCGAACGTCCTCCCGTCCTCTGAGAGCGAGGTAGCCCGAAGAACCTGAACGCGAGCCTGGATGCCCTCCAGCAGCTGCTGGAGCGCTGCACTCGCGGCGCCCTCGATGAGCACGTCGTAGAAGAGATCTTTGGCCGCGAGGATCTGCCGGATGTCCGCGGTTCGAATGGTGGCATCGTGGAAACGCTCCACGGCCGCCCGCAACCGCTCGACTTGCGCATTGCTGGCGCGCTCGACGAAGCGTTGTACGACGAGGGATTCCAGTGCCGCTCGCACCTCGTAGAGGTCGATCGCGTCGTCCAGTGTCGGTGTCGCGACCACGGCGCCCTTCTGCGGCACCACGGTCACCAGGCCTTCCGAGGTGAGTTCACGGAGCGCCTCCCGGATCGTCGTGCGCGAGACCCCGAGCTGCTCGATGAGCTCGCGCTCGACCAACCGCTGCCCCGGCTTCAACTTGAAGTCGAGGATGGCCTGGCGCAGCGCGGTGATCACCTGCTCGCGAAGCGGCGCAGCGATCCTTCCGACGGGTTCCGCCGTCCAGGATTCGGCGAGTGAGTTCGGTCGTGCCATGTTCTCGCTCCGCGGATCGGTGATGTATCCCCGTCATACGATCGGGAATCTATGTCGTCATCCTAAACCTCCCGCTCCTCGGCGAGCCATTTCGCCACTTCAGTGTGATCCGCCGTCGGCGGCAGGGCCTGGGCGGCCTCGCTCCAGCGGTTCACCGCAGCGTCGCCGAGCTCGATCGGAATGCCGAGCTGCGCGGCGAGGTCGGTGGCGGTGCGCATGTCCTTGAGCATCAGCCGCAGTCCGAATCCAGAGTCGAACGTGCCGGGCAGGATGAAGTTCGGCCACTTGTTCTCGCTCGAACCGCTTCGACCGCTTGAGCCGTTGATGATCTCGAGCATCACCTCGGGCTGGAGGCCGAACCGCTGCCCCGCGAGCATCGCTTCCGACGTGATCCACAGGTGCGTCGCCGAGATGAGATTGTTCAGCGCCTTGATCGCATGCCCGGAACCCACCGGTCCGGCATGGCGCACCCTGCCGAGGTGTTCCAGCACGGGTGTGACCCGCGAGACCGCCTCCGATCCTCCGCCGACCATGACCGTCAGCGCACCCTGCACCGCGCCCGAGACACCTCCGGACACCGGTGCGTCGACGAGCCCGACCCCGAGCGCGTCGAGATCGGCGGCGAGCGCGCGCGTCTTCACCGGCTCCGAGGAACCCATGTCGACGACGAGGAGCCCCGGCCGCAGGCCGGCACGCAGGGCCGGGTCCGACATCACGCGACCTACGACGGTGGAGTCCGGCAGCATGAGGATCAGCGCGTCGGCGCCTTCGACGACCTCGCCGAGCGTCTCGACGGTCCGCCCACCGGCGGCGGCGAGCGCCGCGCGCGCTTCGGGTGCCACATCGAACCCGGTGACCTGATATCCGGCGGCAAGCAGACGCTTGACGATCGGCATCCCCATGTTGCCGAGTCCGACGAACCCGATCGCGGCGATCTCACTCATGCGCCGCGCATCTCTTTGAGCACACCCTCGGCGATGCGGAACGACTCGAGGGATGCTGGCACGCCCACGTAGATCGCGGTCTGGATCAGCACCTCCTGGATCTCCTGCTCGGTCACGCCGTTGTTGATCGCGCCGCGCACGTGCACGCCGAGTTCGTGGCCACGATTGAGCGCGGTCAGCATGGCGATGTTGATGAGGCTGCGCGTCGTTCTCGGCAGACCTTCGCGCGACCAGACCTCACCCCAGCAGTACTCGGTGACGAGCTCCTGGATCGGGCGAGAGAAGTCGCTCACCTGGGAGAGCGAGCGGTCGACGTGAGCGTCGCCGAGCACCTCTCGGCGCACTCGCATCCCCTGCTCGAAGGTCTCGCTGTGGGTGTTTTCGCTGGTCATTCTGGTTGTCCTTCGAATGGGTGAGGGGTTGAGGCGTAGTCGTCGGCCGAGACCTCGTCGGCCCACTGCGTGGCACCCAACGAGATCGCGGTGTGGGTCAAGAAGGTCGTCGGCGAGGCGCCGTGCCAGTGGCGCTCCCCCGGTGGGATCCACACCCAATCCCCGGCGCGCAACGGTGCGGGCGCCTGGCCCGCCGTGCAGATGAGGCCGTAGCCGGCGACGACGAACAGGAGCTGCCCTCGCTCGTGAGCGTGCCAGTGGGTGCGCGCTCCCGGCTCGAACGTGACGGTGTTGATCACCACCCCGTCCGTTGCCGGCAGGATCGCGTCTCCGACGGCTTTTCCGGTGAACTGCGATGCCTTCCCCGGTGGTTGCGGCTCGGTGTTGGCGTGGCGGATGATCATCGATCCCCTCCCGACTCGTGCAGCCGCACGCCGCCGGAGATGTCTCCGATCGCGTCGACCACGGTGTTGCTGATCTCGTCCGCATAACCGAGCTGGCGAGCCAACCCGAACGCGGCGAGCGGTCCTGGCGCGTTCAAGCCCGCGACCCCCAACTCGGCGATGAGCTCGGTGTAGAGCACGACATCCTTGAGCATCAGAGTGTTGGTCAGACCGCCCTTGAGGTAGTCGCCGGCAATGATCTTCGGGAAACGGTTGATCGTGGCGAAGTTGACGCCCGAGCTCGCGTTGAGCACATCGAGCAGCACCGCCAAGTCCAGCCCCGCCTTCTTGCCCGCGACCATGACCTCCGCGGTCGCCGAGAGCGCTATCGCATTGAGGAAGTTGTTCAGCAGCTTGGTGATGTGCCCGGCACCCGAGGCGCCGACGTGGAACACCTTGCTGGCGAACGGCGCCAGGTAGGGCTGCACCGTCGCGAGCGCCTCTGCCTCGCCGCCGACCATCAGCGTGAGCGTGCCCGCCTCCGCGGCCGCGGCACCGCCCGAGATCCCGGCATCGAGATACGAGGCTTCGCGACCGGTGAGCTCCTCGTGGATCCGGCGAGTCGATGCCGGAGACGAGGTGCTGAGGTCGACGACGATGCTTCCCGGTCGCACGTGGGCGGCGACCCCACCGTCGCCGAGTACCACCGCCTCGACAACGTGGCTGTCCGGCAATGAGAGGAACACGATGTCGCTGTGTTCCGCGACCTCGGCCGCGCTCGACGCGGCGACCGCGCCGGCCGCCGCGATGCTCTCGGCTCTCGCGTCGAATCCGAGCACCTCGATGCCCGCGTCGACGATGCGACGCGTCATCCTGCCGCCCATGTTGCCGAGTCCGATGAACCCGATCGATGTGCTCATTGCTGCGTGCTCCAGTTCCCGCTTCCGCGATACATCGGGTCGTCGACCGCCCGGGTGTCCCACGCCCCTGCGCCGCCGGAGGGGCGCACGGTGTTGACTATCGTCGCTCCGCCGTCCGCGCTCACGATCTGACCCGTGACGTAGCCCGCGTCGTCGCTGAGCAGGAACGCGGCGACGCCGGCGATCTCCTCGGTGGTGCCCGCGCGGCGCATCGGCGTCGTCGATGCGCGGTGCTCCATGTCGTTCTTGCCGCCGGATGCGGTCGCCGCCGCCGCGAAGAGCTCGGTCGGCACGATCCCCGGCGCGACCGCGTTGACTCGAATGCCGAGCGGGCCACCGTAGACCGCCGCCGCGTGCACGAGCCCCACCACCGCGTGCTTCGACGTGTGGTATGCCAGCAGATCGGCTGCACCCGTCAGGCTCGCAATCGAGGCCGTGACGACGATGGAGCCAGGGGTGCCCTGGGCGCTGAACTGACGGAACGCGGCGCGCGTGCCGAGAAACGCGCCACGGACGTTGACGGCCATGACCCGTTCGAACTCCTGCACGCTCAGATCGGGCAGCGGCACGAAGCTGCCGAAGATGCCGGCATTGAGATGGTGGTGGTCGACCCGACCGAACCGCTCCACCGCGCTGGCGACCGCCGCATCGATGGCCGACTCGTCCGAGACGTCAGCCTGCACCACGAGCGTCTCGCCGGCGAGTTCCGCTGCGGCATCCCGCGCCTTGTCGCCGTCGAGGTCGATGAGCACCACGCTCGCGCCCTCGCTCGAGAGCCGCTGCGCCGAGGCACGACCGAGTCCGCTCGCGGCACCCGTCACGAGAGCCACCTTGCCCTCGAAGCGCCCGCTCATGCCGACACCCCGGTGGTACCGACGGTCGCCGCGAGACCGAGCAGCGCGTCGCTCAGCGGCGTGAATCGGCTCAGGGTCTGCGGATCGTGCCCCGGGACCATCGCGACGACCGACCCGTCTGCGAGCATGTCGGCGATGCGATCGAATCCTGCGTACATGGCCACGAGGTCCGCGACCGACATGAACGGCATCGCACGATCGAGCTCCTCGAAATAGTGCACGGCATCCGAAGCGAGCAGCACCGGCCCGTCGTGCGTCTGTACGACGACGACGCTCTGCCCCGGCGTGTGCCCCCCGATGCGCAGCACTCGAACACCCGGTGCCGGCGCGTAGTCGTCTTCGAAGGTGATCACCCGCCCCGCGGCACGCGCCCGCCGCAGCAGTTCCAGATCCTCGTCCTCGACGGAATGGTGGAACAGCACGCGGTGCGCCTGCGGCCCGGCCCAGAAGTCCAACTCCGCCTCCGCCATGACGATCTGGGAGTTCGGAAAGTGCGCGAGGTTGCCGGTGTGGTCGTAGTGCGCGTGCGTGAGCACGATCAACGGCGACGATTCCGGGTGGATGCCGAGCGCCGACCACGCGTCGGGCGGCGTCACGAGCGTGGTCCGACTGCGCCGGGCACCGCCGGTCGGCGAGAAGCCGGTGTCCACGAGGATCGTGCGCGCCCGATTGCGGATGACCCACACGAAGTAGTCCATGCCGATCGGGCCGTCCGGCTCGTGGTACAGCCCGTAGTTCAGGTAGACCTCGCTGCGCACCGTCTCGCGCGTTCCGTACTTGATGATCACCACTTCGTAGCGGTCGTCGGCTGCATCCGTCATCTGACCCTCATCCCAGGTAGGCATCGATGAGTGCCCGCCCCTCGGCTCCGATATCCGAGGCACGACCCTCGTCAACGATCCTGCCCCCGGTCAGCACGTAGATGCGGTCGCACACCTCGAGTGCGATATCGACGCGCTGCTCGACCAGCAGAATCGAGCTGTTGCGCTCGCGCAGACGCTGCAATGCCACAGTGAGGTCGGCGATCGCCAGCGGCGCGAGGCCGAGCGATGGCTCATCGAGCAGCATGAGCGATGGATCGCCCATCATCATCCGTCCGATCGCGACCATCTGCTGCTCGCCTCCGCTCAGCGCGGTCGCCTCGCGCGCGCGGTGTCGCTCGACGACCGGGAAGAGGTCGAAGACGCTCTGCAACAACTCGTCTGTGCGGGCTCGGTCATGGCGCAGACGTATCCCGCCGAGCCTGAGGTTGTCCTCGACCGACTGCCCGACGAAGAGACGCCGGCCTTCGGGCACCATCGACGCAAGCCCGCGGGAGATTCGGTGCGGCGGAAGACCGATCACATCGGTGCCGTCGATCGCGATCGTGCCGCGGCGGTGCTTGAGCAGCCCCATGATCGCGCGCAGCACGGTGGTCTTGCCCGCACCGTTCGGTCCGAGCAGCGCGACCGCTTCGCCTTTGGCGACCCGGAAGGAGATGTCGTGAATGACGTCGAAGCGGTCGTATCCGCCGCTCAGCCCGTCCACTACGAGGGTATCGGTGATGTCGCTCATTGCCCCAGGTAGACCTCTCGTACGCGCGCGTTCTCTCTGACCTCGGCCGCGGGACCGCTCGTGACGAGCTCTCCCGCGGCGAGCACCGTGACATCGTCGCAGTTGTCGAAGATGAATCGCGTCTGGTGTTCGATCACGATGACGGTCACACCCCGCTCGCGCAATCGATGCAGGATCTGCGCGACGTGACTGACTTCGGCGCCGGAGAGGCCGGCGAGGGGCTCATCGAGCACGAGCACCGACGGTTCGGAGACGATCGACGCGGCCAGCTGGGTCAACTGCTCGATACCGTGCGGTACATCGCCCACGGCAGCCGAGTGCCAGGACTTCTCCAGTCCGACGGACTCGAGGGCCGTCGCCGACGTGGCGCGCATCTGACGCGAGTCGCGTCGCGCGCCGTGCAGCAGCGGCCAGATCACCGAACGCGCGGCGATGCGCTTGACGGTGCTGTACAGACCGACGGTCGTGTTCTCGAGGATCGACAACTCGCGCACGAGCACGGCGCTCTGGAAGGTCCGCATGAGGCCGTGCGACGGGCGCGACGGCGCCGAGAGCCGTTCGACGCGATCTCCGTTGAGCTCGATCTCTCCCGCGATGGGACGCAACTCGCCGGAGATCAGGTTGACCAGGGTCGATTTGCCGGAGCCGTTCGGCCCGATCAAACCGTGGATCGTTCCCCGCCGCACGACCATGTCGATCTCGCGGAGCACGGGCACCCCGGGCACGTAGCTGAACTCGATGCCCCGTGCGGCGAGTGCGACGTCGCCACCGCGCACCTGCGTCGACGCGGACGATCCGGCGAGAACGGGCTCGATCACGGGCGCCACCGTCGACTCCAACGGCACGCCGCGGTCGCGGCCGAGCGCGGCGCGGATCTTCCGGCGTGCGAGGTCGACGAGTCCGGTGATGCCACGCGGGAAGAACACGACGACCGCGACGAACACGGCACCGAAGACGACTTCCTGCAGGAACGGGTCGATCTTCACCACGAACGGGAAGATGCTGACCAGTACGGCGCCGAGAATCGGGCCGACCCGGGTGTTCATGCCGCCGATGATCACCATCACGAGGAGGTTGACCGACTGCACCCACCCGAACTGACCCGGCGACTGGTACACGAGAAAGGAGAAGGCCCATCCGGCCATGCCCGCGAGTCCGGCGGAGAGCGCGAAGATCCCGACCTTGACGAGCGAGGTGCGAACACCGTTCGCACGCGCGTACGGCTCCGCGTCGCGCACGGCCAGCAGCACGGGGTAGAAGGCCGAACCACGGATGCTCCACACGATGACGATCGCAATGAAGACCACGGCGGCCACCGCCCAGACCACGGAGCGGCCCAGCACATCCTGCACGTCGACGGGGAAGTTCGGGAAGATCGGCCCCGGTAGGCCCTGCAGCCCCATCGTCCACGAGGAGTTGCTCAGCAGCACGTACACGATGATGGTGAAGATGAACGTGGTGATCGAGAAGTAGAGTCCGCTCACCCGCAACGAGAGCGCGCCGAGCAAGGCGCCCACGAGTCCCGCGCCGAGCATCACGATCGGCAGGAGCACGAAGACATCGAGGTCGAGATTGCGGCTCAGCAACGTCGTGCCGTAGGCGCCGATGGCGAACAGGCCCGCGTGTCCGAGTGAGTACAGTCCGACGGCGCCGGCGACCAGGTCGAGGCTCACCGCGAGCACCACGAAGACGGCGGTGACGGTCACGATGCTCTGAAGCCCGAAGTTCGCGGTCGCCGCGCCCCAGGTCGCCGCGACGAATGCGGCGATAAGGATGACGGTGCCGACCCAACGGCGATTCTGCAGTGCGGCGATCATGCCCGGCCTCCGACCGTGAAGCTGCGACGACGACGGAACAGCTTGCGCAGCGAGTCGCCCGAGGCGAAGACGCCGTTGGGCGCGAGCAGCAGTACCAGGAGCACCAGCACGAAGGGGAACCAGTCCGAGGCCTGAGCACCGATGTACGAGTTTGCGGCGATCGACAGCACGCCGAGAATGAGTCCCCCGCCCATCGCGGCGGCGGGGCGCTGGATACCGCCGATCATCAGGGCGATGAACCCGAAGATGCCGTAGGTGTCACCGAGGTATGGGTTCCCGTACGTGATGGGCCCGACCAGGATGCCGGCGAGACCGGCGAGGAATCCCCCGACCGCGAACGCGCCGACCGCGAACGCGGTGACGTTCGCGCCGACCGTCGAGGCGATCTCGGGATCCGTCGAGATCGCCATGCCGAGCTTGCCGAGAAGGGTCTTGCGGCGCAGGAGCTCCCAGCCGACGATCGCCAGCGCGCCGATCGCGAGGGTGAGGATCTCCTGCACGGTGATAGTGGCGCCGGGCAAGTGCACCGGATACTGGTGCAGGCCGCGCGGGAAGGGCTGCGATGCGGGGCCGTAGATGATGGCGAAGGTCGCCTGAATCACGATCGCGATGCCGAGCGTGCTCACGAGCCACGCAAAGCTGAATCGGTCGAACTTGAGCACCGGCCGTACGGCGATGAAGTAGATCACGACGCCGAGCACGGTTGAGGCCAGCAGCGCGATGATGATCCCGAGCCATTCGGGCACGCCTGCCTTGACCAGTCCAGCCGCCAGAAGGATGGAGACCATGAGGAGTTGGCCGGTGGCAAAGTTGATCACCTTGGTCACGTAGAACACGACGGCGAACGCCATCGCCACGAGACCGTAGATGGTGCCGACCGCGAGGCCGGAGAGCAGCACTTGGAGCATCGAGTCCTCTTCGGATGGTTCGGGAGCCCGGAATCCCGGGGAGGGAGGGGATCCTCGGCAGGGCGCGTCGCCCTGCCGAGGATCATGAAGAGTGCCGCTACTCGATCGGCTCCCACTTCTTGGTCTCGTAGTTCCACTGCACCATCGTGAGCTGCTCCTTGTTGATGGTCGTGTGGATCTGCTCCGTGAAGGAGAGGCTGCCCGTGAGGCCCTCGAAGTCGGTCAGCTCGTTGAGGCCGGCGCGGATCGATTCCGGGTCGGTCTTGCCGTCTGCATCCTCGATGACCTGCTTCAGGATGTACACGGCGTCGTAGCTGAGCTCGGCGAACGGACCCGGCTCGAGGCCGTCGAAGAGGTCGCGGTACTGCTGCTGCCACTCGAGGAGTCGATCGTTCGGGTAGACATCGGAGGTCAGCAGCGCGGAGATCATGCCGTTGCCCTCCGGACCGGCGAGGTCGGTGAAGGTGGCGTCGGCGTTCGTGACGTCGTTGCCCAGCACGATCAGGTCGTCGATGCCGAGGGAGGCGATCTCTTGCATGAATGCGGCCTCGTCGCCCGGGGTGAGCCAGACCTCGACACAACTCGCACCGGAGTCCACGATCTTCTGGATCTCGGCGTCGAGGTTGACCGTGGCACCACTGCCCCAGTTCTCGGTGATCGACTCGACGTAGGCGAAGTCGTGTCCAGTCTCCTCGAACACCATCTCGAACCCGGCGAGCCCGCCGAGTCCGTAGGTGGTCGGGTCGTGGAGCATCGCGAGACCGTTCGGGCAGTTGTCGATCGACCACTCGGCGAGCTTGCCGCCCCACGCGAAGGTGTTGAGCGACGTGCTGAAGGTCCACGCGAACGGCGGCTCGTCCGGGCCGTTCGGGTACACGGTGAGGCCGCCGTCATCGACGGCGCCGAGCACCGGGATCTGCATCTGGTCGCCGAGTGCCGCCGTGGTCGGCCCCGTGTCGGGCGAACCGAGGATCGCCACGGCTCCGTCGCTCACGAACTGCTGGAAGAGCTGCGAGGACTTCGTCGCATCGGCTGCGTCGTCGTCCCAGACGAACTCGATCTGACGACCATCGATGCCGCCGGCCTCGTTGATCTCATCGACCGCCATCTGCGTGCCGTTGATCACAGCGATACCGACCGCACCGTAGGCACCGGTGGTACCGGCGATGCCGCCGATCATGATCTTCTCGTCGGAGGATGTTCCGCCGCCGCCGGCGCAGCCGGCGAGGGTGAGCGCCGTCGCCGCCGCGATCGCGGTGGCGACTGGGATGATTCGCTTCATTGCAAACCCCTTGCTGTTGTCTGCGGGCGGCTTCACCGCCGTCCCGCGTGAGTGGGAGTGTCGTGCTTAGCTTTGAATTACTGTCTGATTGTCGGACAATCTTGGACCATGGTGCCCGCGAACCCCCGCCGTGTCAACCGATCCGGGGTAAATCCGGCCGAATCGCACCCCGGCTTGACCAGCATTGTCCGACAATCATATAGTCGTGCCAATCGGTTCCTGAAGCAGGACCCGGAGTAGGCAAACGAAGGAGTTTCTCTATGTCCGATGCACGCGGGCTCTCGGTCTGGTCTGTGAAGTACGGTGAGCGGGTCGTGCGCAAGGCCGACGTGTTCCACGACTACACCCAGTACGGACTTCCCGATGGGGACCTGGACATGGACTACAACTTCTGGGTGGTTCGCGACGGCGAGCAGATCATCCTCGTCGACACCGGGTACGACATCCCGAAGCACGACTGGCTCGGCGAGATCAGCGTGACGCCGACGCCGAAGGCGTTGGAGATCCTCGGTATCGATCCCGCGGACGTGGACATGGTGATCACGAGCCACTACCACTACGACCACATCGGGTACTTGGGTCTCTTCACGAACGCGAAGGTGGTCTCCGGCCGAGCCGAGCGCGACTACTGGTTCGGCAAGGAGGCGGCGGGCCAGTTGGAGGGCGAGTTCTCCACTGTCGACGACCTCGCCCCGGTACACCGTGCCGAAGAGGAGGGCCGGCTGATCCTCATTGACGAGGAGACCGAGGTCTACCCCGGCATCACCGTCTACCCGATCGGCGGCCACTGCCCCGGCGAACTGCTCACCCGCATCGACACCGCGTCGGGCGGCATCATCCTCAGTGTCGACGCCGCTCACTTCTATGAGCAGGTCGACCACGAGTGGCCCTTCTTCGCCTTCACCGATCTCGATGAGATGAAGGCCGGACTCGCCTTCATCACGGCGCTCGCCAAGCAGACCGGCGCCACCGTCGTGCCCGGTCACGACGGACGCACCCGCGAGCGCTTCCCGGCAGCGCCCGGGGCAGCCGGCGAGATCGCCACCGTCCTGGCCTGAGGCGAGTCGATGCCGCTCACCCCCCGCCAGCAGGAGATCAAGGACGAGTTCGAGCGTTCCCAGGCAACCTGGGATGACGGCTGGCAGAGCATCCTCGAGATCGATCCTGAGTTCCTCGCAACCTATACCGGGTTCGCGTCGGTGCCTCGACGTCAGCGTCACCTCGACGCCAAGGCGCAGGCGTTCGTCGCTCTCACCGTGGATGCTGCCACGACCAACCTCCATGCGCCCGGCGTGCGACGTCACATCGAGGCTGCTCTCGCCGCCGGAGCATCGCGCGCCGAGATCATGGAGGTGCTCGAGTGCACGGCCACACTCGGCATCCATGCGATGAATCTCGGAGTGCCGGTGCTCGTCGAGGTGCTCGGCGAACGGGGCATCCGTACAGCGCCGGCACCGCTCGACGCCGAGCAGGAGCGCATCAAGGCGGAGTTCACCCGCGACCGCGGGTACTGGAACGCGACCTGGGACGAGATGCTGGAGCTGGACCCCGCGCTGTTCGAGGCCTACACCGCCTTCTCGTCGCATCCCTGGCGCCACGGCTCGCTCTCACCGAAGATGCGCGAGTTCATCTACATTGCGTTCGACACCTCGTCGACGCACCTCTACCGCGTGGGCCTGAAGTTGCACATCGAGAACGCGCTCGGCTACGGCGCGAGCGTGCATGAGATTCTCGAGGTGATGGAGATCGCGAGCCTGATCGGTATCAATACGGTCACGGTGGGCGCCGCGATCCTTCGAGAACTCGCGCCGGAAGCATGAGCAGATGATCGAGCGCCCGATCGCGGTGCTCGCGGTCACCACCCTCGCGCTGACTGCTTGCACAGCCGCCCCGCCGGTCGGCCACGCCGAGCTGGAGCTCGTGGGGGCGTGGACCGGCGCCGCCGACGACGAGGGCAATGGGATCGTCGAGATGGTGGTCACCACGTCGGCTGACGACGGCACGGTCTTCGACGGCGACCTCACCTTCGCCGTCGGCGGCACCGAGGCGACCGAACCGGTGCATGCCGCGATGACCCCGCACGGACATCTCGTGGCCGGTATCGGTGAGGATGCATCCGTCGAGGTGCACATCGTCGACCCCGCAACGCTGGACTACTGCTTCATCCGATACGGATTCGACTTCATCTACTCGTGCGGACGACTCGTCCGCGGTGGGCCGTGACGCGATCCGGTGCCATGAACGACGCCGTGCACGAACCACAGGAAGCCTGAGCAGAGATCACAGATCGACCCACTAGAGTTCCAGCCGTGAGTGATGAGCCGGATGCACCGCGAGAGCGACTGAGCGTCGGCCGGGCGGTCGCGATCGTGCTCGCCGCACTGCTCAACGTCGCACTGCTTGCGGTGATCGCCTTCGTCGCGTTCAATCCGCAGAGACTCATCGATCAGATCGCGGTGTGGCAGTACGAGCCGAGCGCCGCCATCACCTCGTACGCCGACCGGTCGAGCATGACCGACGAGGGCCGCTTCATGTTCTATGCGAGTCGCCCCAAGGTGGAATCCGACGACGCGTTCGACGAGATCTGCGCGGCCCACGTCGAAGACGTCGGCGTGCTCGGATGCTACGTGCACTCCACCAAGCGCATCCACCTGTTCGATGTCACCGACGATCGCCTCGACGGCATCGAGGAGGTCGTCGCCGCCCACGAGATGCTGCACGCCGTGTGGGACCGGATGGGCACCGAGGAGCGCCGGCGCATCACCGCGCTGCTCGAGGCGGAGGTCGCCGCTCGCGCCGACGACACGGAGCTCGCCGACACGCTCGCCTTCTACGCCGAAGCCGAGCCCGGTCAGCGCGCGAACGAGCTGCACTCCATACTGGGCACGGAGTACGCCGACCTGGGCGAGGAGTTGGAGGCCCACTACGCGGCCTACTTCGCCGACCGAGGCGAGCTCGTCGCGCTGCACGACCGCTCGAACGCGGTGTTCGTCGAGCAGCGTGCCGCGATCGACGCCCTCGTTGCCCGGCTCGACGAACTCCATGCGTCGATCGAGGCGGACTACGCCGCCTACAACGCGGGATACGACGAGCTGAACGCCAACATCCTGGACTTCAACGCCCGCGCCGAGGCCGGCGACTTCGACAGCTACGGCCAGTTCAATCGCGAACGCAGCGAACTGATGTCCCGCCAGGCCGACCTCGACGCGCTCTACGTGTCGATCGACGCGCGGGTCACCGAGTACGACGCGCTGGTGGCCGAGCTCGACGACCTCAACGCGCAGGTCGACGAGCTCAACCAGAGCATCAACATCGCCCCGCGGCCGGAGTCGGGCATCGACCCCTAGTCGTCGTCGCCGACGGCGGCCGCGAACTGCGCCGCGTAGAGCGCACTGTACGCGCCGTTCTTGGCAAGCAGCTCGGCGTGCGTGCCCTGTTCGACGATCGCACCCGCCTCCATCACGAGGATGAGGTCCGCGTCGCGGATAGTCGACAGACGATGCGCGATCACGAAGCTCGTGCGATCGGACTGCAGCGCCCGCATCGCGTGCTGCACGAGCACCTCGGTGCGGGTGTCGACCGAGCTCGTCGCCTCATCGAGGATGAGCACGCTCGGCCGGGCCAGGAAGGCGCGCGCGATGGTCAGCAGTTGCTTCTCACCCGCGCTGATGTTGGCACCCTCGTCTTCGAGCACCGTGTCGTAGCCGTCCGGGAGGGTGTGCACGAATCGGTCGACGTACGCGGCACGGGCGGCCTCGATCATCTCGTCCTCCGACGCATCGGGTCGGCCGTAGAGGATGTTGTCGCGGATGGTGCCCGCGAACAGCCAGGTGTCCTGCAGCACCATCCCCAGGCGCGAGCGCAGGTCGTCTCGGCTCATGGTCGCGATGTCCACGCCGTCGAGCGTGATGCGACCGCCGTCGAGTTCGTAGAAGCGCATGATGAGGTTGACCAGGGTGGTCTTGCCGGCGCCGGTGGGCCCGACGATCGCGACCGTCTGGCCCGGCTCGGCGATCAGCGAGAGATCGTCGATGAGCGGTTCGTCCTGCCGATAGCGGAAGGAGACGTGCTCGAAGGCGAGCCGCCCCTCGGTGCGCTCGAGCCGGGTGGCCGGTTCGGGGTCTGGGCTCTGCTCCGGGGCATCCAGGAGTTCGAAGACGCGCTCGGCGGATGCCACGCCCGACTGCAGCAGGTTGGCCATCGAGCCGAGCTGGCTCAGCGGCTGGGTGAACTGCCGGGAGTACTGGATGAAGGCCTGCACATTCCCGAGGCTCATCGAGCCGTTCGCGATGAACAACCCGCCGACGACCGCGATGGCCACATAGACGAGGTTTCCCACGAACATCATCGCGGGCATGATGATGCCGCTGACGAACTGGGCGCCGAAGCTCGCCTCGTAGAGCTCGGCGTTCTTCTCCTGGAATCGCGCCGCGACCTCGCGGTGACGGCCGAACACCTTCACCAGTGCGTGACCGGAGTACGCCTCCTCCACCTGACCGTTGAGCGCGCCGGTGTGGGTCCACTGGGCGACGAAGAGCTTCTGCGAGCGCTTGGCGATCACCGCCGTGATGAGCAGGGTGAGCGGGATCGTGACGAGTGCGATCAGGGCCAGGATCGGCGAGATGACGAACATCATCGTGAGCACGCCGATCACCGTCAGCAGGCTGGTGATCACCTGGCTGAGCGTCTGCTGCAGCGATTGGCCGATGTTGTCCACGTCGTTCGTGACGCGGCTGAGCAGCTCGCCGCGCTGCATCCCGTCGAAGTACTTCAGCGGCAGCACGTTGATCTTGCGCTCGATGTCCTCGCGGAGGCGGTAGACCGTGCGCTGCACGATGCCGTTGAGGATGTAGGCCTGCAGCCAGGAGAACACGGATGCGAGCACGTAGATGATCAGCACCAGCCCGAGCACCATGTGCAGCGCGGAGAAGTCGATGCCGGCGCCCGGCGTCAACGTCATGCCGCTGAGGAAGTCGGCCCGCTGATCATCCCCCGAAGCGCGGAGCTGCTCGATGAGCTGCTTCTGCGTCATCCCGGACGGCAGCTGGCTCGAGACGACCCCCGAGAAGATGATGTTCGTGCCGTCGCCGAGCAGCTTCGGACCGATGACGCTGAGCGTGACGCTCGCCACCGAGAACAGCAGCGCGAGCACGAGCGCGGCACGATGCGGACGCATACGACCCAGCAGGCGCTTCGCGGAAGGCCCGAAGTTCATCGACTTCTCGACCGGCATGCCCGCCTGGCCGAAGGGGCCACCACCTCCGGGGCCACGGCGCGGTGCCGGTCGTGCGGTTGCGGTGCTCACGCTGCCTCCTCGGCTTTCAGCTGGCTGTCGACGATCTCGCGATAGGTCGCCGAGGACGCGAGCAGCTCGTCGTGCGTGCCGCGGTCGACGATCTCCCCGTCCTCGAGCACGAGGATCTGGTCCGCATCGACGATCGTGGCGACGCGTTGCGCGACGATGATGGTGGTGGCGCCCCGGTTCGCTCGCGCGAGCGCTCGCCTGAGCCGGGCATCCGTCGCGGTGTCGAGGGCCGAGAAGGAGTCGTCGAACACCGTGACCTGGCTGCGCTTGACGAGTGCACGGGCGATCGCCAGTCGTTGCCGCTGACCGCCCGAGACGTTCGTGCCGCCCTGCGCGATCGGCGCCTCGAGGCCACCCGGCATCGCGAGCACGAACTCCTTCGCCTGCGCCGTCTCGAGCGCGGCCCAGAGCTCCTCGTCGGTGGCGTCGGGCTTGCCATAGCGCAGGTTGCTCGCAACGGTGCCGGAGAACAGGTACGCCTTCTGCGGCACGAGCCCGATGCGCCCCCAGAGCACGTCGGCGTCGAGCTCGCGAACGTCGACCCCGTCCAGACGCACCGCGCCGCCGGTAACGTCGAAGAGCCTCGGCATCAGGTTGACCAGTGTGGTCTTGCCCGCACCCGTACTGCCGATGATGGCCGTGGTCTGCCCCGGTCGCGCGACGAAGCTGACGCTGCGCAACACGGGCTGGTCGGCGCCCGGGTAGGCGAACGACACGTCGTCGAACTCGATCACGCCCCGGTCCTCCAGCTCGGTGACGGGATGCTCGGCGAGCACCACCGACGTCGGCGTCGCGAGCACGTCGCCGATGCGATCCGCCGCCACCGCCGCGCGCGGGATCAGGATCGCCATGAAGGTCGCCATCATCACCGCCATCAGGATCTGGATCAGATAGGTCAGGAACGCCGTCAGCGAGCCGACCTGCATCGAGCCGTCGTCGATGCGGTACGCCCCGAACCACAGCACTGCCACGCTCGCGACGTTCATGACGAGCATCACGACGGGGAACACCAGGGCGAACAGACGGCCGGCGCTCAACGCGGTGGCCGTGACATCCGCATTGGCCTGCTCGAATCGCGCGGTCTCGAGTCGTTCGCGCACGAACGCGCGGACGACGCGGATGCCGGTCAGCTGTTCCCGCAGCACGCGGTTCACCTGGTCGATGCGAGCTTGCATCAGCTGGAACAGCGGCACCATGCGCCAGATGATCGCGCCGATCGCGACGAGTAGCACCGGGATGGCGACGACCATGAGCCACGACAGCTCGAGGTCCTGCTGCAGCGCCATGATGACGCCGCCGATCGCGAGGATCGGCGCGGAGACGAGCAGCGTGCACGTGACGAGCACGAGCATCTGCACCTGCTGCACGTCGTTCGTGGTGCGGGTGATGAGCGAGGGGGCGCCGAACTTCGAGACCTCACGCTCGGAGAAGGCGGCGACTTGCACGAAGATCGCCTCGCGAAGGTCGCGACCCAGTCCCATCGCCGCCTTGGCTCCGAAGTAGACCGCCACGATCGCAGCGACGATCTGCACGACGGTGACGCCGAGCATCACGGAGCCGATCATCAGGATGTAGGCGGTGTCGCCCGTGGCGACGCCGTTGTCGATGATGTCGGCGTTCAGGCTGGGCAGATAGAGGCTCGCGATCGACTGCGCGAGCTGGAACACGACGACTCCGACGATCAGGGGCCAGTGCGGCTTGACGAATCGGATGATGAGTTTCAGGAGCACGTCACGGCTTCCCTTCGGTGATGCTCGTGGTGGTGGGATGCTTCACGCCGTACATGAGGAAGTCGACGATCTGGTCGTCGCCGATCGGCAGGCTCTCGCCGAAGACCGGGATCGCGGACGCGAACGCGACCAATCGGGCGTAGTGGGCGACGTCCTGGGGCTGCACACGCAACTGGTCGCGATGCGGCTCCAGCAGCTCCGCGATGATCGCTCCGAACGCCGGGCCTGGCTCCCGAGGCTCGTGCTGGCTCTGCGGCAACATCGCGAACATGCGGATGACCCCGCGAAAGCGCTCCCGGAGCAAGCCGAAGATCGCACGGAGCTTGTCGTCGAGCGGCAGGTCGGGGTCGATCGAGCGCAGGGCGGAGTGCAACGCCAGAGGATCGAGGTAGCGCTCGACCGCCGCGGCGATCAGGCTCTCCTTGTCGCCGAAGGCACGGAAGACGGTGCCCTCGGCGATGCCGGCGGCCTCGGCGATCTGGCGGGACGTGACGCTCGCGCCGTGCTCGAGCAGCAGCGGCGTGACCGCGGCGATGATCATGTCCTGGCGCGCCTCGAGCCCCATCGGGGCGGCACGGCGGGTCTCGATCACTCGCCGATGCTAACTGAGTGAGCACTCACTCCGCAACGGCGTCAGCCGAAGATCGCACCGATCCGGGCCACGTCATCCGCGCTCGGCTTCCAGGCCACGGATGCCGCAGCGTTCTGCGCGACCTGCTCCGGCGTCGTCGCACCCGCGATCACGCTCGTGACCGCCGGCTGCGCGAGCAACCAGGCGAAGGTGGCCTCCAACATGGTTCGTCCGCGTTCGGCGCAGAAGCGCGCGTAGGCCTCGATCGCATCCCACGGCGCATCGTCGGCGACCTCGGGCCGCTGACGTGCGATGCGGGTGTCCGCGGGCCGCTCGGTACGGGTGAACTTGCCGGTGAGGAGGCCGTTCGCGAGTGGGAAGTATGGCAGGAACCCGAGCCCGAGCCGCTGCGCCGTCGGGAGGATCTCGCGCTCGACCCCGCGCGCGACGAGGCTGTACTCGTCCTGCGCGGAGACGAAGCCGGTAGCGCCGGCGTGCGCGGCCGCGTCCTGTGCCTCCACCATCTGCTCGGCCGAGAAGTTCGAGTGGCCGTAGTACCGGATGCGGCCCTCCGCGACGAGCTCCTCGAGCGCCCCGATCGTCTCCGCGATCGGGGTCGCCGGGTCGGGCGTGTGCTGCTGGTAGAGGTCGATGTGGTCGGTCTGCAAGCGCGTGAGCGAACCCTCCACCGCGGTGCGGATGTACTCGCGCGATCCCTTCGGTGCGCCGGGCGCGATGCCCATGTCGTAGCCGGAGTGGCCGAACTTCGTGGCGATCACCACGCGGTCGCGGCGCCCGCGCAGTGCGACGCCCAGGAACGTCTCGCTCGCGGTGCGACCGTACATGTCGGCCGTGTCGAACAGGGTCACGCCGCGCTCGATCGCCTCGTCGACGACCGCCGTCGTGCCCTCCTGGTCTTCGGTGCGGGCTCCGGGTCTGCCGAAGTTGTTGCATCCCAGCCCGATCGTGGACACCAGCGGGCCGTTCGCGCCGAGGGTGCGGTACTCAATCGCCGTCATGCTCCCATCCTGCACTCCCCGCGGGCGCGGCGCTGGTCCCCAAGGTCCGAATCCCGCCAGTGAGGGTCGGATGCCGCGGCTACAGTCGGAGCATGCCGAGTCGCACGACCTCCTCCCCCACCTCCCTTCGCCGCATGCAGTCTCCCATCGGCCGACTCGAACTCGTCGGCAACGGCGACGCGGTGATCGCGCTCGCGATCGAACGCGGCGGCGAGCTGCCGTGGCAGCACGAGGCCGAGCGCAGCGACGAGGTGCTCGAGCACGCCGTGCTCCAGCTGCAGGAGTACTTCGCCGGTGAACGGCACGACTTCGATGTGCCGGTCGCGCTGCAGGGCACCGACTTCCAGCAGTCGGTGTGGCACCGCCTCACCGAGCTCCCGTTCGGCGCGGTGATCTCCTACGGGGAGCTCGGCCACGCCACGGGCCGGGCGACCGCAGGGCGGGCCGTCGGCGGCGCGGTGGGGGCCAATCCGGTGCCGATCATCGTGCCCTGCCATCGCGTGCTCGCCGCGGACGGTCGCATCACCGGGTATTCCGGCGGCGAGGGCATCCCGACCAAGGTCTGGCTGCTCGACCACGAGGGCATCGAGCACCGATGAGCCCACGCACCGAGATCGCCGTTGCCGAGGATGGGCTGCCGCGCTGCGGCTGGGTCGGCGACGACGCCGAATACCGGCGCTACCACGACGAGGAGTGGGGCACGCCGCTGCACGGCGACCGCCCGCTGTTCGAGAAGCTCAGCCTTGAAGGATTCCAGGCGGGGCTCTCGTGGATCACCATCCTGCGGCGCCGGCCCGGCTTCCGAGAGGCCTTCGACGACTTCGATCCGCACCGCGTCGCGCAGTACGGCCCCGAGGAGGTCGAGCGACTCATGGCGGACGCCCGCATCATCCGCAATCGCGCGAAGATCGAGGCGACCATCGGCAATGCGCGCGCGACGCTCGAGTTGACCGACGGTGCGCCCGGTGCCCTCGACGCACTGCTGTGGGGATTCGCCCCCGCACCGCGCGCTCGACGACTGCGCAGCTTCGCGGAACTCGATGCGGTCACGGCGGAATCGACCGCGATGAGCAAGGCGTTGAAGTCGCGGGGATTCCGCTTCGTCGGCCCCACCACCATGTACGCCCTCATGCAATCGGCCGGCATGGTGGACGACCACCTCGAGGGATGCTGGCGCGCGACCTGAGTCAGCCCTCGACGAGCTTGAGCACTCCCGGAGTCGCCCGTTCGAGGCGGATGCCGCGATCGGCCGCCCACGCCAGCAGCGAGTCCGTCGACTCGTGCACGATACCGGCACGGACGACCTCGCCCACGAACGCACCCTTCGCGTGCTTGTTGGCATGGCTGATCGCGACGCGCCGTCCGGCGCCGTTCTCCGAGACCACGCGAATCGTCACCGCCTGCGGCGCCGGACCGAGCGCGGCGTACGGCTCGGACCGCAGGTCGAGCACGAGGCCGGCGTGCCCGGCGAGGCTCGCACTCGCCGCGGTGCGCCAGTGTCTGCGCAGCGAGAGCCCCGGCAGCCGAGAGTCGTGCGAGCAACGGTAGGCCGGAATCGGATCGCCGGCCAGCACCGGCCCGAACAGGGCCGAGTGGATGACGAGGTGCTCCCCCGCGAACGCGCGCTCGGCTTGGGTGAGCGCCTCGGTCCCGATGCCGTCGTAGAGCACGCCCGTGTAGCGCTCGAGCGCGGGCATCGTCGGCGAGACCGTGAGCGCCCGGTTGCGGTCGATCTCGAAGCGCTGCGTCGCGCCGAGGCCGAGTGCCGCGGTCGCCTCGGCGACGTTCCGGGACACGCGGCGCAGGGCCGCGATCGCCGCCCGCCGCTGCGCGGTCAGTTCCGGGAACGAGAGGGCGGCGAGATCGAGGGCAGTGGCATCCTCGCCGCCGTCGCGTTTGGTCTCGGACGGCGGAAGCAGCAGCAGCACTACGAGCCGATGAAGGCCAGCGCGCGCTCGACGTTCACGCCGAGCGGCTCGACGGAGTCGAGGGTGATGCGCGCCACCGCAGCACTCGGACCGCTCCACTCGGCGTACTCCTCGAGGCTCTGCTCGACCGCGTTCCAGGTGAGTTCGAGGTGCGGCAGGCGCCGCTCCCTGGCCTCGATGCGCTGGCGGTGCAGTTCGGTGTCTGAGCAGATCACCTCGATGAACTTCAGCTGCTCCTTCTCGCGCGCGGCCAGATTGACCCACTGCTCGCGCGCCGGATCGACCGCGTTCACGGCATCCACGATCACGCTGCGTCCGGACTCGAGCGCGCCTTCGGCGTGCATTTCGGCGACCAGATATGCCGCGAGACCGGTCGGCTGATCCGCGTCGATGCCTGCGCGCAGGATGGCCGACTCGATCGGGTCCACCGACACCACACGGATGTCCAGCCTGGAGCCCAGCACCTGCCCGATCGTCGACTTGCCTGCGCCGGGGAGCCCGGCCATCACGATGAGCATGCCTCGAACTTAGACCAGTTCCGCGTTTCGTGCGACGACCGTGACCGTGTCGTGTTCCACCGAAAGAAAACCGTCGTCCGCGTTCGCCGTGAACACCTCACCGTTCGGCGAGGTGACGCGCACCTCGCCGGCGCCGAGAATGGCGAGAATCGGCTCGTGGCCGGGCAGGATGCCGATCTCGCCCTCGGTGGTGCGCGCGACGATCTGCTTCGCCAGACCGGACCACACCTCGTGATCGGCCGAGACGATGCTGACCTTCAGGTCGGCCATGACTAGCCGTTCTCCTTCTGGATGCGCGCCCAGGCTTCCTCGACGTCCGAGATGGCGCCGACGTTGAAGAAGGCCTGCTCGGCGACGTGGTCGAACTCGCCCTTCACGATCGCGTCGAAGGACTCGATCGTGTCCTTCAGCGGCACCGTAGAGCCCTCGACACCCGTGAACTTCTTGGCCATGTAGGTGTTCTGCGAGAGGAACTGCTGGATGCGGCGCGCACGCGACACCGTGATCTTGTCCTCTTCGCTGAGCTCGTCGACACCGAGGATCGCGATGATCTCCTGCAGCTCCTTGTTCTTCTGCAGGATCGCCTTCACGTCGGTCGCGACCCGGTAGTGGTCGGCGCCCAGGTAGCGCGGGTCGAGGATGCGGCTGGTGGAGGTGAGCGGGTCGACGGCCGGGTACAGACCCTTCGACGCGATCTCGCGGCTGAGCTCCGTGGTGGCATCCAGGTGCGCGAAGGTGGTCGCGGGAGCCGGGTCGGTGTAGTCGTCGGCGGGAACGTAGATGGCCTGCAGCGACGTGATCGAGTGACCACGCGTCGAGGTGATGCGCTCCTGGAGGATACCCATCTCGTCGGCGAGGTTCGGCTGGTAACCCACGGCGGACGGCATACGGCCGAGCAGCGTGGAGACCTCGGAACCGGCCTGCGTGAAGCGGAAGATGTTGTCGATGAACAGCAGCACGTCCTGCTTCTGCACGTCGCGGAAGTACTCCGCCATCGTCAGCGCGGAGAGCGCGACGCGAAGACGCGTTCCCGGCGGCTCATCCATCTGGCCGAAGACGAGGGCGGTCTTGTCGAAGACGCCCGCCTCCTCCATCTCGCCGATGAGGTCGTTGCCCTCACGCGTGCGCTCACCGACACCGGCGAACACGGACACACCACCGTGGTCCTGGGCGACGCGCTGGATCATCTCCTGGATGAGCACGGTCTTGCCGACACCGGCACCACCGAAGAGGCCGATCTTGCCACCCTGCACGTAGGGGGTGAGCAGGTCGATGACCTTGATGCCGGTCTCGAAGAGCTCGGTCTTCGACTCGAGCTGGTCGAATGCCGGGGGCTTGCGGTGGATGGGCCAGCGCTCGGTGATCTCGAGCTTCTCGCCGGGCTCAGCGTTGAGCACCTCGCCGATGACGTTGAACACCTTGCCCTTGGTCACGTCGCCGACGGGAACCGTGATCGGCTCGCCGGTGTCGCGCACCTCCTGGCCGCGCACGAGGCCGTCGGTGGGCTTCAGCGCGATGGCGCGGACGAGGTCGTCGCCGAGGTGCTGGGCGACCTCGAGGGTGATCTCGTTCGACTCCTCGCCGATCGTGATCGTGGTCTTGAGCGCGTTGTAGATGCCCGGGATCGAGTCGTGCGGGAACTCGATGTCGACGACGGGGCCGGTGACGCGCGCGATGCGGCCGACGCCGGTCGCAGCCTTCGTGGCCGGGGCCTTCTTGGTAGCGGTAGCCATGGTTTCTCTTCCTGTCGTGTTACTTCGCCGAGCTCAGGGCGTCTGCGCCGCCCACGATCTCGGAAATCTGCTGGGTGATCTCGGACTGCCGCGCGTTGTTGGCGAGCGTCGTGTAGGTCTTGATGAGCTTGTCGGCGTTGTCGCTGGCCGACTTCATCGCCTTCTGCGTGGCGGCGTGCTTGCTCGCGGCCGACTGCAGCATCGCGTTGAAGATGCGGCTCTCGATGTAGACCGGAAGCAGCGCGTCGAGCACATCGCCGACCTCGGGCTCGAACTCGTAGAGCGGCAGCACGTCGTCTTTCGCCGGCGGCTCGACACCCTCGACGACCTCGAGCGGCAGAAGTCGCACGACCTCGGGCACCTGGGTGAGCATGCTCACGAAGCGGTTGTAGACGATGTGGATCTCGTCGACGCCGCCCTCGCTCGCGGGCTGCAGGAACTTGGAGACGACGGCATCCCCGATCTCCTTGGCCATCGAGAACTCGGGCGAGTCGGTGCCGCCGGTCCAGATGCGCTCGGCGTCGCGCTTGCGGAAGGCGAAGTACGCCACGGCCTTGCGGCCGACGAGGTAGTAGACCACGTCTTTGCCCTGCGCCTGCAGGCGCGCCGCCAGCTCGTTCGCCTCACGCAGCACGTTCGCGTTGAACGCACCGGCGAGACCGCGATCCGAGGAGAAGATCACGATGGCGGCGCGCTCGATCACCTCGGGCTCGGTGGTCAGCACGTGGTCGACGTTCGAGAAGGTCGCGACCGCCGAAACCGCACGCGTGACGGCACGCGAATACGGTCCGGATGCTGCGACCCGCTGCTGCGCCTTCTGAATGCGCGAGGCGGAGATCAGCTCCATGGCCCGAGTGATCTTCTTGGTCGTCTGGGCAGCCTTGATCTTCTGCCGGTAGACCCGAAGTTGCGCTCCCATGTGCCTTTACTTCCCTGGTTTCGTGATGATGATTCGGTGGTCGAGCTCGTCGAACGCGAGCGCTACTTGCCGCGCTTCTGCTTGACGATGACCTCTTGCTCGATCTCCTCGGGCTCGATCTCCTTGAACTGCTCGGAGCCGGGGCCGTTGAGCGGCTTGCCGTCGCCGGTCTGGAACTCGAGCTTGAACTTGTCCACGGCCGCGTCGAGCGCAGCGGTGGTGTCGTCGTCGAGCACGTTGGTCTCGCGCAGGGTGTCGAGCACCTTGGTGTTGCGCGCGAGGTAGTCGTGCAGCTCCGCCTCGAAACGCAGGATGTCCTCCACCGGCACCTCGTCGAGCTTGCCGTTCGTGCCGGCCCAGATCGAGACGACCTGCTTCTCGACGGGGAACGGGGAGTACTGCGGCTGGCGCAGCAGCTCGGTGAGGCGAGCGCCGCGCGCGAGCTGACGGCGGGACGTTGCATCCAGGTCGCTCGCGAACATCGCGAAGGCCTCGAGCGAACGGTACTGGGCCAGCTCGAGCTTGAGCGTTCCCGAGACCTTCTTGATGGACTTGACCTGGGCGTCACCACCGACACGCGAGACCGAGATACCGACGTCGACGGCCGGGCGCTGGTTGGCGTTGAACAGGTCGGACTGCAGGAAGATCTGGCCGTCGGTGATCGAGATCACGTTGGTCGGGATGTAGGCCGAGACGTCGTTGGCCTTGGTCTCGATGATCGGCAGGCCGGTCATCGAGCCGGCGCCCAGCTCGTCGGAGAGCTTGGCGCAACGCTCGAGCAGACGGGAGTGCAGGTAGAACACGTCACCGGGGTAGGCCTCGCGTCCCGGCGGACGACGCAGCAGCAGCGACACGGCGCGGTAGGCCTCGGCCTGCTTCGACAGGTCGTCGAAGATGATCAGCACGTGCTTGCCGCCGTACATCCAGTGCTGACCGATGGCCGAGCCGGTGTAGGGGGCGAGGTACTTGAAGCCGGCCGGGTCGGAGGCGGGAGCGGCCACGATGGTGGTGTACTCCATGGCGCCGGCATCCTCGAGCGCACCCTTGACGGCCGCGATCGTGGAGCCCTTCTGACCGATGGCGACGTAGATGCAGCGCACCTGCTTGTTGACGTCGCCGGAGTCCCAGTTGGCCTTCTGGTTGATGATCGTGTCGATCGCGATGGCCGTCTTGCCGGTCTGGCGGTCGCCGATGATGAGCTGGCGCTGGCCGCGGCCGATCGGGATCATCGCGTCGATGGCCTTGATGCCGGTCTGCATCGGCTCGTGCACGCTCTTGCGCTGCATGACGCCGGGCGCCTGGAGCTCGAGCGCGCGACGCGCCTCGGCCTTGATCTCGCCGAGGCCGTCGATCGGGGCGCCGAGCGGGTCGACCACACGACCGAGGAACGCGTCGCCGACCGGAACCGAGAGCACGTCGCCGGTGCGGGTGACCTCCTGGCCCTCCACGATGCCGGTGAACTCGCCGAGCACGATCGCGCCGATCTCGTTCTCGTCGAGGTTGAGCGCGAGGCCCGCGGTGCCGTCGGCGAAGCGGATGAGCTCGTTGGCCATCACGCCGGGGAGACCCTCGACGTGGGCGATGCCGTCCGCGGCATCCACGACGGTTCCGACCTCGGACTTGCCCGCCTTGCCGGGCTCGTAGGACTTGACGAAGTCCTTGAGCGCGCCGCGGATCTCGTCTGCGCTGATCGTGAGTTCTGCCATTTTCGGTTCCTTCTGGTGGATGTATCTGGCCCGCTAGCCAGCGAGCTGAAGCCTGAGGTCGGTGAGGCGGGTGGACACGCTGCCGTCGATGACGTCGTCGCCGACCTGCACCCGCACGCCGCCGATGATCGCGGGATCGATCACGTGGTTGAGCTTGAGATCCCGCCCGTAGCTCTTCGCGAGGCCGGCGCGCAGCCGCTCGAGCTGGGCCGCGCTGAGCGGGGCGGCCGTGACGACGGTCGCGACCGCGAGCCCCGCCTCGTCCGCGACGATGTCCGCGGCCGTCGAGAGCAGCTGACCGATGCGCCGACCACGTGGCTGGCGAACGAGCTGGTCGACGATCGCGACGGTCTGGGCGCTCGCCTTCTTCGACAGCAGTGAGGCCACGAGGGCTCCCTTGGCGTCGGGCGAGCCGAGCTTGCTGCCGACCGCGAGTTCGAGCTCGGAGTCGGAGTCGACCGCGGCCTGGAAGGCCATGAGCTCATCGACGATCGAAACGCCCGACTTCGCGGACCCAGCGACGGCGCGGATGCCGATCTCCTCGATGCCAGCGAGCAGGTCGTCCTGGCTGGACCAGCGGCTCGCGGCGATGGAGGTGAGCAGCGACTTCGCCGAGGCGCCGAGCGAGGCGAAGACGGTGGCGACGAGCGCCTGCTTCGCCGCCGGGTCGGCGGACGAGTCGGCGAGGGCGCTGCGCAGCTGCGCGGAGTCGCCGATCACCCGCACGGCCTCGAACAGCTGCTCGCCGGTGGCGAGACCGTCCTTGCCGCCGAGCCCGGCAAGCGCCGCACGGGCGCCCGCCAAGGCCTGACTCGTCGCTGAACCCATGGCTACTTGGTCGCCTTCTTGTCGGTGCCGGACTTCTCGGAGGCCTCGAGGTCGGCCAGGAACTGGTCGACCATCGCGGAGGCCTTCTTGTCATCGGTGAGGCTCTGGCCGATCACGCCGGAGGCGAGGTCGATCGCGAGTGAGCCGACCTCGGAACGCAGCGAGACCAATGCGGCCTGACGCTCGGCCTCGATCGTGGCGAGCGCGTTCGCGGTGACGCGCGCGGCCTCGGCCGCGGCCTGCTCCTTGGCCTCGTTGACCATCGCCGTGCCATCCAGACGAGCCTGCTCACGGATCTTCGCGGCCTCGGCACGCCCCTCGGCGAGCTGCGCCTGGTACTGCTCGAGCGCGGCGGCGGCTTCGGCCTGGGCCTTCTCCGCCTTCGTGATGCCACCCTCGATGAGCTCGGCGCGGGCATCCAGCGTCTTCTGCATCGCCGGCAGCACCACGCGCCAGAACAGCACGAGGATGATCAGGAACGGCACGATCGACCACACGATGTCGTAGACCGCCGGGATCAGCGGATTCGGCGTCGCCGCCTCCTCTGTCGCCGTGAAGAGCACGTGCAGCATGGGAAGTCCTTAGGAGGTGAAGATGAAGTAGGTCGCGATGCCGATGAAGGCCAGCGCCTCGGTGAAGGCGATACCGATGTACATGAGCACCGTGAGGCGACCCTGCAGTTCGGGCTGGCGGGCGACCGACTCGATGGTCTTGCCCACGACGATGCCCACGCCGATGGCCGGGCCGATCGCAGCGAGACCGTAGCCGACGGTCGCGATGTTTCCGCTGAGCTCAGCGACGACGGATGTTGCGTCCACGTTGTTGTTCCTTCCGGTGTTTCGGGCCTGGCGAGCGCCAGCCCCGCTTAGTGCTCTTCCGCCAGCGCGAGCTGGAGGTAGACGGCGGTCAAGAGGGTGAAGACATAGGCCTGCAGCACGGCGACGAGGATCTCGAAGAACGTGAACACGATACCGAAGGCGAGGGTGCCGATCCCGAAGAGGGACCACCAGCTGCCGGCCGTGAAGAAGAAGAACTGGGTGGCCGCGAAGAACAGCACGAGCAGCAGGTGCCCGACGACCATGTTCATCAGCAGTCGCAGCGTGAGCGTGACCGGACGCAGCACGAAGGTCGACACGAGCTCGATCGGCGTCACGATGATGTACAGGAACCACGGCACGCCGGGCGGGAACAGGGCGTTCTTGAAGAAGGCGCCGGGGTGCTTCTTGATGCCGGCGTAGATGAACGTGATGTAGGCGGCGGCCGCGAGCACGAGGGGCACGCCGATCACCGAGGTCCCGGCGATGTTCAAGCCGGGGATGATGCCGGTGATGTTCATGAACAGCACCATGAAGAAGATCGTGGTCAGCAGCGGCAGGAAGCGACGACCGTCTTTCTTGCCCAGCAGGTCCTCGGCGATGTTCACCCGCACGAGGTCGAGCCCCATCTCTACGAGGCCCTGGAACCGGCCGGGCACGAGCTTCATGCGGCGGGTGCCGAGCCAGAAGATCAGCACGATCGCGAGCACCGCGATGAAGCGGATGATCACGATGCGGTTGATCTCGAACGGCGTGCCGGCGAAGAGCACCGCGTCCGGGAAGAACTCGAGGATCGAGGGCCCGTGGAAGCCACCATTGCCGGATTCGTCGTCAGTGGCGAACGGGGCGAGGGTGAAAGCGTGGTGTAGCAGCGCTATCTCCAGTATCGGGGCGTGCAACCACGCGGCGATGGAAGTGGGGGGGCGATCGCCTCAAACACTATCAAGGATTCGGCATTACTCCGAATCCCTATTACCGGCGGTCATTACTGCCGGGGCTCGGTGTCCGGATTGCCGGAGTCTCTCGGCATCGAGATATCTGAGACGTACGGCATGCGCGATCTCGCCACCACCAACAGGTCGACGACGAGGCTGCCGACCACGCCGGCGACGATGCTGAGGAACAGCACTGTGTTGTCGATCCACGGCTGGTCCTTGAGCACGAAGACGAGCACGAGGAAGACCACGAACTTCAGCAGCCATCCCCCGAGCACGATGCCGAAGAACGCCGGATTCAGCACGTCAGACCTGCTCGTGCGATTGGCCAGCAGGATGCTCCCGGCCGTGACCGCGAGGAAGACGAAGGCCATCGCGGTGCCGATGAGCGCGCTCACGAGCCCGCGCGGGCCCACCACGGCGTAGCCGACCGCACCGCCGACGATCGCGATCGCAGCGGCGAGCAGGCCGCCGTAGACGAGCACGCGCTTGAGAATGGTGGCAGCAGTCATCGGACGGCCTCTCCTTCGATGATCTCGGGATCCTCGCCCGCCGCGTCCAGTCCGTCGAAGCGTGCGAGCTCCGGGTCGGCCGGATTCGCCTCGTCCGCCGATTGCGCGGCCGCCTCGAGCGCCTTGCGTCGACTCAGCGGCAGCAGGGTCACCGCGGTGCACGCGAGCAGCCCCACGGCGATGATGAGGGTGGCCCAGATGGCCGGGATGAACATGTAGAGCAGGGTGCCGACCGAGACGACGAGCGTCCAGGCGTAGAAGATCAGCACGGCGTGCAGGTGCGAGTGCCCCATGTCGAGCAGGCGATGGTGCAGGTGCTTGCGGTCGGCGGTGAACGGCGACTTGCCCGCCCGCAGCCGACGGATCACCGCCAGGCCGAAGTCCAGCAGGGGCACGATGAGCACGGCGAACGGCAGCAGGATCGGGATGAACGCCGGCAGCAGCGCGCCGGTGAACACGCCAGGGTTGTCGAAGGCGCCGGCGTCGACCTGTCCGGTGACGGAGATGGCGGACGCGGCCATGAGCAGGCCGATCAACAGCGCCCCGGCATCCCCCATGAACAGCTTCGCTGGGTGGAAGTTCAGCGGCAGGAATCCGACGCAGGCCCCGATGACCGCCGCCGTCAGCAGGGATGCGATGTTGTAGTACTCGGTCTGCGCCTGCTGCTGCAGGAAGTACACGTAGATGAAGAACACGCCGTTGGCGATGAGGGCGACACCGGCGACGAGACCATCGAGGCCGTCGATGAAGTTGATCGCGTTCATCACCAGCACGATGGCCAGCACGGTGAGGATCAAGGAGACGTAGGGCGAGACGATCGTTTGCCCGCCGATCGGCAGCGTCGAGATCTGCACGCCTTGCCAGGCGATCAGGCCCGCGGCGATGATCTGGCCGGCGAGCTTGGTGAGCCAGTCCAGATCCCAGATGTCGTCCGCGACGCCGATCAGCACGATCACGAGCGCGGCGGCCGCGATGCCGATCACCGCATGCGGCTCACCGAAGACGATGTGGAAGTTGCTCAGCTGCGACGCGACGAGGATGGCCAGAGCGATGCCGAGGAACATCGCGACGCCGCCCAGCCGCGGCGTGGGCCGCGAATGCACGTCGCGCTCGCGGATCTTCGGATAGAGCCGGTACTTGATGCTGAGCTTGAAGATCACGAACGACAGTCCGAAGGTCACGAGCGCCGAGATGCCCGCGACGAGCACGTAGTACCTCACGCGAAGCGCTCCGCCCCGAGGAGGGCGCGCAGGTCCTCGGACGCGATGGCGCCCTCGCGCACGATGCGCAGCTTGCCCTCCGGCAGGCCGAGGGCCGTGGCATCCACGATCGTCGATGCCACGGTGCCGCCCGGGCCCCCGTCGAGGTAGATGCTCACCGAATCGCCGAGCATCGCCTCGGCCTCGGCCGCGGTCGTCGCGGCCGGCTGTCCGGTGAGGTTGGCGCTGGAGACGGCGAGGGGGCCGGTCTCGGAGAGCAACTCGAGGGCGATGCGGTTGGCGGGCATCCGCAGGGCGACCGTGCCGCGAGTCTCGCCGAGATCCCAGGCCAGCGACGACTGAGCGGGCAGGATGACGGTCAGCGCACCCGGCCAGTAGGTCGCGACCAGTTCGCGCACCTCGTCCGGCACGCTCTCGGCCAGCGCGTCGAGCGTTGGGATGCCCGGAATGAGCACCGGGGGCGGGGACTGCCGGGTGCGCCCCTTCGCGTCGATGAGCCTCTGCACGGCCGTCGGGTTGAAGGCGTCGGCGGCGATGCCGTACACGGTGTCGGTCGGGAGCACGACGAGGTCGCCGCGTCCGATGGCCGTGCGTGCGAGACGCATGCCGGTCAGCAGCTCTGCTTCGACCGAGCAGTCGTAGGTGGGGGCCATGGCCTGACCATCGTACCCGCGAGATCGATGACAGACTTGTGCGTTGGTGAACCTCTATTTCTTCGACCTCGACAAGACGCTCTATGCGTACGATTTCCGCCGTCGCCTCCCCGAGCTCGCGCGGCTCAGCGGGGTCAGCCAGTACCGTCTCGCCCGCGCCTGGTGGGCCGACGGCTACGAGACGCGCGCGGAGGTCGGCGAGTGGCCCACTCCCGATGCCTATCTCGACGAGTTCGCCGCGGTGACCGGTGGTCGGCGGCTCACGCTCGAGCAGTGGGCGCTGGTGCGCAAGGGCGCGATGACCCGCATCGACGCGAGCGTGGCCGCCCTCTCGCGCGCGGCCGAGCTGGGCACGGTCGCGCTGCTGTCGAACAATCCCCCGGCGACCGCCGCATCCCTGCCCGTCATCGCGCCGGATGTCGCCGCCATCGTCGGGCCGAACGCGCTGTTCAGCTGCATGCTCGGCTCGCGCAAACCCGATGCCGCGCTCTACGAGCGGGCGGTCGCGCACTTCGGGGCGCGACCCGCTGACGCCTTTCTGCTCGACGACAACGCCGACAACATCGCGGGCGCGCGCGCGGTCGGACTGACGGCCGTGCGGCTCGAGTGGGTCGACGGCGTGCCGCAGACCGACGGCCTGATCGAGACGATCGAGGCGTTCGCGGGGCGCGCGCGGTGAGTCTGCTCTTCATCTTCGACATGGACGACGTGCTCTACGACTACGACTGGCGCGCCCGAATGGCGGGGATGACGCGGCTGACCGGCCTGCCGCTCGCCGAGCTGCGCCGCCGCTGGTGGCACGACGAGGGCGAGTGGGCCGCCGAGGCGGGCATCTTCGCGACACCCGAGGACTACATCCGGGCGCTCGAGTCGGCGCTCGGGGTGCCGGTGGACGAGGCCGAATGGGTGCGGGTGCGCGGCGAGGCGATGACCGCGCGGCCCGCGGCACTCGCGGCGGTGCGGCGGGCATCCGAGCTCGGACAGGTCACGCTGTTGACCAACAACGGGGCCCTCGCCTCCAAGCATCTCGCGACGCTCGCGCCCGAGCTCATCGAGGTGTTCGGCGACCACCGGTTCACCTCGAGCGACTACGGGGCGCGCAAGCCCGACCCGGTCGTGTTCCAGCGAGTGCTGGATTCCTACGGCGTCACGGCCGGGGAGGCGTTCTTCGCCGACGACCTGCCGGAGAACGTTGCCGGCGCGCAGAGCCTCGGCATCACGGGCTACCTCTACGGCACCGCGGAGGGGCTGCTCGCGGCCATCGAGGCGTTCGCCGCGGACCGCTAGCGCAGGGCGGTCGTCGCGCGGTCGCGACCGAGCAGGTCGCGGTGGTGGGCGACGGCGCGCCAGCCGTCCTGCGTCAGTAGCGCGGCGATCGGGGCCGCCTGCAGTTCGCCGTGCTCGAGCACGAGGGTGCCGCCCGGGCGCAGCAAGCGGCGAGCGGTCGCGGAGACCTGGCGCACGACATCTAGACCGTCCTCGCCGCCGTAGAGCGCGATCTCCGGATCGAACAGGCGCACCTCGGGGTCGCGGGGTATGGCACCGACGGGGATGTACGGCGGGTTCGAGATCACGACGTCGACGGCGCCGTCGAGTTCGGGCAGTGCATTGGCCAGATCCGCGAACACCGGGCGGGCATTGGCCGCACCGACCTCGCGGAAGTTCTGGCGCGTCCACACGAAGGCCAGCGGCGAGACCTCCACACCCACGACGCTCGCGTGCGGCACCTCCGTGGCCATCGCGAGCGCGATCGCGCCGCTGCCGGTGCCGAGGTCCACACCGATCGGGGCCGGGGATGCCGTGGCCGCGAGGGCGTCGATGGCGAACTGCGCCACGAACTCGGTCTCCGGTCGCGGAACGAACACGCCTGGGCCCACCGCCAGTTCGAGGCGCCGGAAGGCTGCGCGGCCGGTGATGTGCTGCAGCGGCTCGCGCGCCGCGCGCCGCTCGACGAGCTCGAGCACCGCGGCGACCTGCGCCGCCTCGAGCTCGGCGTCGATGGCCGCCTTCGCCTGCACTTCGCCCCGACCGATGCCCAGCACGTGCCCGACGAGCAGCTCGGCGTCCGGCCTCGGGCTCGGCACCCGGGCCCCTTCGAGCACCGCTACGGCGCGCTCGAGCACCGCCGCGACGCGACGCGGCTCGAGATCAGTGGTGGCGTTCATATCTCTTCTTCGCGTGGTGGTCGGTCGGTGCGCGATCGGAGCGGGCGGATCGATGCGGGCTTCGGGGTTCGGGGGGCATCTTTGGGCGGAAGCCCGCATCGATCCGCCCGCGACCGCCGCTGCTACGAGCCGACCTCCGCGAGCCGCGCTTCCTCATCCGCGATGATGCACGACTGGATGACCGGCTCGAGCGCCCCGTTCATCACGGCATCGAGGTTGTAGGCCTTGTAGCCCGTGCGGTGGTCGGCGATGCGGTTCTCGGGGAAGTTGTAGGTGCGGATGCGCTCCGAGCGGTCCATCGTGCGGATCTGACCCTTGCGAAACTCGCTGGCCTCGGCATCCGCGATCTCCTGGTGGTGGGCCAGGATGCGCGCGCGCAGCACGCGCATGCCGGCCTCGCGGTTCTGCAACTGCGATTTCTCGTTCTGCATGGCCACGACGATGCCCGTCGGGATGTGCGTGATGCGCACCGCCGAGTCCGTCGTGTTGACGGACTGGCCGCCGGGCCCGCTCGAGCGGTAGACGTCGATCTTGAGGTCGTTGGGGTTGATCTCGACCTCTTCGGGCTCGTCGACCTCCGGGAAGACGAGCACGCCCGCCGCCGAGGTGTGGATGCGCCCCTGCGACTCGGTCGCGGGCACGCGCTGCACGCGGTGCACGCCGCCCTCATACTTCAGGTGCGCCCACACGCCCTCCGCGGGATCCGTGGAGTTGCCCTTGAACGCGACCTGCACGTCTTTGATGCCGCCGAGGTCGCTCGAGGTCTGCTCGATGATCTCGGTCTTCCACTTCTTGGACTCCGCGTAGTGCAGGTACATGCGCAGCAGATCGCCCGCGAACAGCGCCGACTCGGCGCCGCCCTCCCCCATCTTGATCTCCATGATCACGTCACGGGCATCGTTGGGATCGCGCGGGATGAGCAGGCGGCGCAGTTTCTCCTGGGCGGCATCGAGCGCCTCGGTCATCCCGGGGATCTCGTCGGCGATCGAGGCGTCCTCGGACGCCATCTCTTGCGCTGCCGCAAGATCGTCGGTGAGCTGCCGCCAGTCGTTGTAGGCGGCGACGATGCGCGAGAGCTCGGCGTAGCGTCGGTTGACGCGCTTCGACCTGGCCGGATCCGAGTGGAGTTCCGGGTCGGCCAGCTGACCCTGGAGCTCGTCGTGTTCGGCCAGCAGCGATTGCACTGACTCGAACATGGCTACTCCTTGTCGCCGCCGCCCGCGGTGGGCATCGACTTCTGGATCTGCATGAGGAACTCGACGTTCGAGGAGGTCTCCTTGAGCTTGCCGAGCACGATCTCGAGCGCCTGCTGCTGGTCGAGACCGGCGAGGGCACGACGCAGCTTCCAGGTGACCTTGACCTCGTCGGCGCCCATGAGCATCTCCTCGCGACGGGTGCCGGACGCATTGACGTCCACCGCCGGGAAGATCCGCTTGTCGGCCAGCTGGCGCGAGAGGCGAAGCTCCATGTTGCCGGTGCCCTTGAACTCCTCGAAGATGACCTCGTCCATCTTGGAACCGGTCTCGACGAGCGCGGTCGCGATGATGGTGAGCGAGCCGCCCTCCTCGATGTTGCGCGCGGCACCGAAGAAGCGCTTCGGCGGGTAGAGCGCCGAGGAGTCGACGCCGCCCGAGAGCACGCGGCCGGATGCCGGAGCCGAGAGGTTGTAGGCACGACCGAGGCGCGTGATCGAGTCGAGCAGCACGACGACGTCGTGACCGAGCTCGACGAGACGCTTGGCGCGCTCGATGGCGAGCTCGGCGACCGTCGTGTGGTCTTCGGCCGGGCGGTCGAAGGTCGAGGCGATGACCTCGCCCTTCACCGTGCGCTGCATGTCGGTGACCTCTTCGGGGCGCTCGTCGACGAGCACGACCATGAGGTGCACCTCGGGGTTGTTCTTGGAGATCGCGTTGGCGATGGCCTGCAGCACGAGCGTCTTGCCCGCCTTCGGCGGCGAGACGATCAGGCCGCGCTGGCCCTTGCCGATCGGCGACACGAGGTCGATGATGCGGGTCGACAGCTTGGCCGAGTCCGTCTCCAGACGCAGTCGCTCCTGCGGGTACAGCGGGGTGAGCTTGCCGAACTCGACGCGGTTGGCCGCCTCTTCGACCGGCAGGCCGTTGATCGAGTCGATCTTCACGAGCGCGTTGTACTTCTGCCGCGTCTGACCCTGGTCGCCCTCGCGAGGCTGGCGGATCGCGCCGACCACGGCGTCGCCCTTGCGCAGGTTGTACTTCTTGACCTGGCCGAGCGAGACGTAGACGTCGTTGTTGCCCGGCAGGTAGCCGGAGGTGCGCACGAAGGCGTAGTTGTCGAGCACGTCGAGGATGCCGGCGACCGGGATGAGCACGTCATCCTCGGTGATCTCGGGCTCGAAGTCGTCCCCGACCGGGCCACGGCCGCGGCGACGGTCGCGGTAGCGGTTGCGGCCGCCGCGCTCGGAGTTCTCGTCGCCCTCGTCGGCACGCTGCTGCTGCTGTTGCTGCTGGCCGCCCTGCTGGCGGTTGTTCTGCTGACGCTGGCCATCGTTGTTGGCATTGTTGTTGTTGCCGTTGCCGTTGCCACCGCCGCGGTTGCGGTTGCGGTTGCGGGAGTTGCGCCCGCCCCCGGACTCCGACTCGGCCTCGCCCTCGCCCTCGGCGGGGGTCTCGCCGACGCGCACGTCCGCGGGCGTCGGGTCTTCGGTGGGGTGCTGCGTCGGTGCCTCGAGACCGCTCTCGGCCTGGGCGACGTGTGCGGAGGCGGAGCGGGGCTGGGTCTCCGCACGAGGCTCGGTCTCCGCGCGGGACGCGGTCTCGGCACGCGGTTCGACGACGGGTGCCCCGGCGGGGATCACGGCGTTGGGGTCCACATCGGCGCTCGTGGCCCGGCGGGAGGTGCGCTTGCGCACCGGGATGCCCGCGGACTCGGCCGGCTCGGCGGCCGGTGCCGACTGTTCGCTCACGGGCTGCGCGGCGGGCTGTGCCACCTGTTCGTCGGCCTGCTTCTCGGTGATCGCGTCCACGAGTTCTCCTTTACGAAGTTTTGATGCACCGCTGATACCGCGCTCCGCCGCGAGCGCTTGCAGCTCGGCGACGGTGAGGGCGGCCAGGTCAGTGCGGGTCTCCGCGCCGTTGGCGCGGATGCTGACGTCTGTCACTTGCTTGGGATTCCTTTCCCCTGCCACGACAGAATGCACCGTGACGGAGAGCTGATCACCCCGCCTGTCCGCACGGATGTGCGGGAATCTGGCTGAGGGTGAGGGTGATGGTGCCCCGGGGAACTCGACGGCTAGGCCGTCGTCTCTACCTGGTGCGAACTCACTGTAGCACCTTTGAAGTCGACGGCCAGCATGAGCGAGCGCCACGGCGAGGCGGCGTGTTCGGCCACGAGCCGCGCGGCGGCGAGCCGCTGCTCGGGATCGCTCGCCAGCACGAGGATGGAGGGCCCGGCCCCGGAGACGACCGCGGCCATGCCGTGCTCGCGCAGCATCCCGATGAGCTCGTGCGTCTCCGGCATCGCACTGGCGCGGTAGTTCTGGTGCAGGCGATCCTCCGTCGCCTGCAGCAGCAGCTCGGGGCTCTGGATGAGGGCGGCGATGAGCAGCGCGGAACGTGAGAGGTTGAAGACGGCATCCTCGACGGGCACCGAACTGGGCTGCAGGCTGCGGGCCAGCTTCGTGGACACGCTGTGCTCGGGCACGCAGACCAGGGGCGAGACGCCGCGGTGCACGATGAGCTTCTTGGCGCGCGGACCGTCGGCGGTCGTCCACGCGATCGTCAGACCGCCGTAGAGCGCGGGGGCGACGTTGTCCGGATGCCCCTCCAACTCGGTCGCGAGCGCGAGCATGGTCTCGAGGTCGAGGTCGACGTCGCCCTCGAGCAGCCCCTTCGCCGCGAGGATGCCGGAGACGATCGCAGCGGCGGAGGAGCCGAGTCCGCGGCCGTGCGGGATGACGTTGTTGGCGGCCAGGTGCAGGCCGGGCAACGGGCGGGCGGCGTGCGCGAACGCGTGGGCGATCGCGGTGACGACGAGGTTCGAGGCATCCGTCGGCACCTCCCCCGCACCGACACCGGTGATCTCGACGTACGCACCCGGTTCGGGCACCGCCGTGACGGTGAGCTCGTCGTAGAGCGCGAGCGCGAGCCCCAGCGTGTCGAAGCCCGGGCCGAGGTTGGCTGAGGTGGCGGGCACCCGTACCGTGACGGAGCGTCCGACGAGGCTCATGCCGTGGCCAGGCCCAGCACGTCGGCGACCTCGGCGGTGTCGGCGCCGACGATGGTGGGCTGCACCTCCGAGCCGTCCGCGGTGCGCAGCGCCCACTGCGGGTCCTTGAGGCCGTGGCCGGTCACGGTGAGCACGACGGTCGCATCGCGCGGGATGGCCCCCGCCTCGGCGCGCTCCAGAAGCCCCGCGACGCTGATCGCCGACGCGGGCTCGACGAACACGCCGACCTCGCGGGAGAGGATGCGGTGCGCCTCGAGGATCTTCTCGTCGTCGATCGCACCGAAGTAGCCGTCGCTGTCCTCACGCGCGGCGATCGCGAGCTCCCAGGATGCCGGGTTGCCGATGCGGATGGCGGAGGCGATCGTCTCCGGGTCTTTCACGACGTGACCGAGCACGATGGGCGCGCTGCCCGCGGCCTGGAATCCGAACATGCGAGGCATGCGGGTGGTCGCGCCGATCGCGAGCTCCTCGCCGTAGCCGCGGTGGTACGCGGTGTAGTTGCCGGCGTTGCCGACGGGCACGAAGTGGAAGTCCGGGGCATCCCCGAGCACCTCGACGACCTCGAAGGCCGCGGTCTTCTGGCCCTCGATGCGGTCGTTGTTCACCGAGTTGACCAGGTGCACGGGGTAGGACTCGGCCACCTCGCGCGCGATCTCGAGGCAGTCGTCGAAGTTGCCGCGCAGCTGGATGAGCTGCCCGCCGTGCGCGATCGCCTGGCTGAGCTTGCCCATGGCGATCTTGCCCTCCGGCACGAGCACCGCGGCGGTGATGCCGGCCTGCGCCGCGTAGGCGGCGGCGCTGGCCGAGGTGTTGCCGGTGGAGGCGCAGATGATGGCCTTCGCGCCGTGCTCGACGGCCTTGGAGACGGCCATCGTCATACCGCGGTCCTTGAACGAGCCGGTGGGATTCATGCCCTCGAACTTGACCCAGACCCGCGCGCCGGTGCGGCGCGAGAGCGCGTCGGCGGGGATGAGCGGGGTTCCGCCCTCACCGAGCGTGACGATGGGGGTGGCCTCCGTCACATCGAGACGGTCGGCGTACTCGCGGAGGACTCCGCGCCATTGGTGGGCCACTGCTACAGTCCCTCGACTCTCAGAACGGATACGACTTCGGACACGACGGGGTTGGCGGCGATGGCGGCGACCGTGGCGGCTAGCGCGGATTCCGGCGCCTCGTGCGTGACGATCACCAGGCTAGCGGTGCTGGCCTGGTCCCCGGCCCCGGCCGCCTGTTGGATCGGGGATTGCGCCACGGTCTCCACGGACACGTGGTGGTCGCTGAAGATGCCCGCGATCGCGGCGAGCACGCCCGGGCGATCGGCGACGCGCAACGTGACCTGGTAGCGGGTGACGACGCTCGACATCGGCAGCATCGGCAGGTTGGCGCGAGTGGACTCGGCGACACCCGGCCCGCCGGCGACGTGCCGTCGCGCCGCCGACACCAGGTCGCCGAGCACCGCGGAGGCCGTCTGGATGCCGCCGGCGCCCGCGCCGTAGAACATCAGGCTGCCAGCCGCCTCGGCCTCCACGAAGACGGCGTTGTTGGCTCCGTGCACGGCCGCGAGCGGGTGGTCTCGGGGCACGAGGGCCGGGTGCACTCGGGCGCTGACGCCCTCGACGCCGGTGGCGGCATCCACGATCCGCTCGCAGATGGCCAGGAGCTTGACGACGTAGCCGGCTTTGCGGGCCGCGGCGACCTGCTCCCCCGTGATGCCGGTCATGCCCTCGCGGTGGACCGCGTCGAGCGGCACGACGGTGTGGAAGGCGAGGCCGGCGAGGATCGCGGCCTTCGCCGCGGCGTCGAAACCCTCGACGTCGGCGGTGGGGTCGGCCTCCGCATAGCCGAGCCGGGTGGCCTCGGCGAGCGCGTTCTCGAAGCTGTCGCCCGTGGTGTCCATGCGGTCGAGGATGTAGTTGGTGGTGCCGTTGACGATGCCCAGGATGCGCGTGACGCGATCCCCGGCGAGGCTGTCGCGCAGCGGCCGGATGATCGGGATGGCGCCACCGACCGCGGCCTCGTAGAACAACTGGGCGCCCACCTGTTCGGCGACCCGGAACAGCTCCGGCCCGTGCGCGGCCAGCAGCGCCTTGTTGGCGGTGATCACGTCGGCGCCCGACTCGAGCGCCTTCAGGATGAGCCGACGCGCCGGCTCGATGCCGCCCATGAGCTCGATCACGATGTCGGCGCGCAGCACGAGTTCGTCCGGGTCGGTGGTGAGCAGCTCGCGCGGGATGTCGGTGTCGCGCTTGGCTGCGAGGTCCCGCACGGCCACGCCGACGAGCTCCAGCCCCGCTCCCGCGCGCGCCGCGAGCTCGGGACCGTGACGCAGCAGCAGACCCGCCACCTGGGAGCCGACACTGCCGCCGCCCAGCACGGCGATGCGGAGGTTGCGGTACTCGATCATGGGTTCACTCCAGTATCCCGGCGCAGCAGGTCGTCTTCGGTCTCGCCGCGCACGATCACCCGCGCCTGCCCGTCCAGCACGGCGACCACGGGCGGCCGCGTCAGGTAGTTGTAGTTGCTGGCCATCGCCCAGCCGTATGCCCCCGTCGCCGGGATGCCGAGCACGTCGCCCGGACGCACGTCCCCGGGCAGGTAGTCGGCGTGCACCAGGATGTCACCGGACTCGCAGTGCTTGCCGGCGACGCGCACGAGCGCCGCCGGTGCATCCGAGACCCGATCGACGATGCGGGCCGAGTAGTCGGCCTTGTACAGCGCCGGGCGGATGTTGTCGCTCATCCCGCCGTCGACGCTGACGTACTTGCGCGTGGCGGAGCCGGTGGTCGAGCCCGCCGAGACCGCGACGTCCTTGATGGTGCCGACCGTGTAGAGGGTGGTCGTCGAGGGGCCGATCACCGAGCGCCCCGGTTCGATCGCGACGATCGGCACCGGGATGTCGAGCTCCGCGGCACCCTGCGCGACGATGTCGGCGAAGCGCGCGGCGATCTCGTCGACGGCCAACGGACGATCCACATCGGTGTAGGCGATGCCGAAACCGCCGCCGAGGTTCAGCTCGGGCACCGGGCCGCCCGCCAGCAGTTCGGCGTGCAGCGCGAACAGTCGCCGCGCGGCCTCGGCGAAACCGTCTGACTCGAAGATCTGCGAGCCGATGTGGGAGTGCAGCCCGAGGAACTCGAGCGAGCCGTGCTCGCGGATGCGCGCGACGACGGCGGGGGCATCCGTCAGCGGGATGCCGAACTTCTGGTCCTCGCGCGCCGTCGCCAGATACTCGTGGGTGGAGGCGTGCACGCCGGAGTTGATGCGCAGGCGCACCGGCTGCACCCGGCCGTGCCGCTGCGCGGCCTCGGCGACGCGCTCGATCTCGATCGGCGAATCCACGATGATGGCGCCGACGCCGACCGAGACGGCACGTTCGATCTCGGCGAGGGACTTGTTGTTGCCGTGCAGGCCGAGGCGGGCGGCATCCACCCCCGCGGCGAGCGCGACCGCGAGTTCGCCACCGGAGGCGACGTCGATGTTCAGTCCCTCCCCCGTGACCCAACGGGCGACCTCGGTGCACAGGAACGCCTTGCCCGCGTAGTAGACCTTCGCACTGGAGCCGACTCGCGCGAACTCGCGATCGAAGGCCGCCCGGATGCCGCGGGCCCGCGCCCTGGCGTCGGCCTCGTCCACCACGTACACCGGCGTGCCGAACTCGCGCACCAGCTGCGTCGCGGCCACCCCGGCGATCTCGAGTTCGCCGTGCGCGTTGCGGGCGGCGTTCATCGACCACACGGACGGCGGGAGCGCGTTGGCGTCGTCGGGCGCGAGCAGCCAGGACGGTGCGAGTGGGTTGTCCACGCTCATCCCTCCCCGGGACAGGTGCCGACCGCGGCGAGGGCGGGATCGCCGAGCGCGATGCCGTCGCCGTTGATCACGACGACGAGGTCGCTGCCGATCACGTCGACGTCGGCGATCGTGAGTGCCGCCGGCAGGTAGCCCGCGACGCAGAAGTCGCGTGAGGCGAGCAGGTCGCCGGCGAAGGCGCTGAACTCAGGACTGTCGCGCAGGTCTTGCACCGAGATCTCCTGATCGCCGAGCAGGATCGTCTGCGGGTCGAACGCGATGCCGCCCTGCACCGCGGACGGCAGCAGGTCGACGGATACCGGCAGGGTGAAGAAGATCAGGTCGAACTCGGTGCCCACACGCACCATGCCGTCGCGCAGGTCGATCGACTTGAGCTCGGAGGCGCTGAGGAACGACGCGAGCTTGCGCACGTTCTGCTCGGTGACCGTGACGGTGACGCCGAGGGTGCTCAACGGGGTGCCCGCGTCGAGCGGCACCTTCGTGGCGGTGAGCTCGACCTCCCCGGTGATCTCGCCGAGCGTGATCGCGTCCGCGTGCACGCTGAGCTCGTCGAGGGATCCGCCCGCGGCCTGCAGCAGGATCGACCCCGAGCCGAGGTCCACGTCGATCGGCGTCGCCGGGTCGAGTGCGAGCACCGAGACGATGCGGTCGCGAACGTAGCCCGTCGCGATCTGGCGCACGATCGCGTCGGCGACGAAGAAGCCGGCAACCAGCACGACGACCACGATCGCGAGGGCGATGATCCAGCCCAGGCGTCGCTTCTTGCGCGGGGTCTCGACGAACTCGACCACCGACGTCTCGACGGGTTCGACCGCCGCGGGTTGCTTCGACTCGGCCACTACATCCTCTCGGGGGCGCTGACGCCGAGCAGACCGAGGCCGTTGCGCAGCACCTGGCCGACCGCATCGTTCAGCCACAGGCGGGTGCGGTGCAGGTCGGTGATCTCCTCGTCGCCCTGGGGGGTGACCCGGCAGTTGTCGTACCAACGGTGGTAGGCGCCGGCGAGTTCCTCGCTGTAGCGGGCGACGCGGTGCGGCTCACGCAGTTCGGCGGCCTGCCGCACCACGCGCGGGAACTCCGCGAGGATGCCCAGCAGCACGCTCTCCGTCTCGTGGTCGAGCAGGCTCGCGTCGAACACGCTGCGATCCACACCGAAGGATGCCGCGTTCCGCGCCACCTGGTGGGTGCGCGCATGGGCGTACTGCACGTAGTACACGGGGTTGTCGTTGGTGCGCTTGCCCCAGAGGTCGAGGTCGATGTCGACCTGGGAGTCGATGGACGAGCGCACGAGTGCGTAGCGTCCGGCATCCACCCCGACGGCCTCGACGAGGTCTTCGAGGGTCACGACGGTGCCGGCTCGCTTGGACATGCGCAGCGGTTCCCCGTCGCGCACGAGGTTGACGAGCTGGCCGATCAGGATCTCGAGGTTGACGTAGGGCACGTCGCCGAACGCGGCGCACATGGCCATGAGGCGCTTGACGTAGCCGTGGTGGTCGGCACCGAGCATGATGATGTTGCGCTCGAAGCCGCGCTCGCGCTTGTCGAGGTAGTACGCGAGGTCGCCGGCGATGTAGGCGGCCTCGCCGTCGGACTTGATGATCACGCGGTCTTTGTCGTCGCCGAACTCGGTGGTGCGCAACCAGGTCGCGCCGTCCTGCTCGTAGACGTGGCCGAGCTCGCGCAGCCGCGCGACCGCGCGGGCGACGGCACCCGACTCGTGCACGGCGTTCTCATGGAAGTACACGTCGAAGTCGACGCCGAAGTCGTGCAGGCTCGCCTTGATGTCGCCGAACATGAGCTCGACGCCGATGGAACGGAACACCTCCTGCTGCTCGTCGCGCGGGATGTGGAAGAGGTCGCCCGGGTAGATCGCGATGACCCGCGCGGCGATGTCGGCGATGTAGGCGCCGCCGTAGCCGTCTTCGGGCGCGGGCTCGTCGAGCCAGCTCGCGAGCAGGCTGCGGGCGAAGCGGTCGATCTGCGCGCCGTGGTCGTTGAAGTAGTACTCGCGCGTGACGAGCCCGCCCTGCGCGATGAAGATGCGGGCGAGGCTGTCACCCACGGCGGCCCATCGCACGCCACCGATGTGCAGCGGCCCGGTGGGGTTTGCGGAGACGAACTCGAGGTTGATCGGCACGCCCGCGTAGAGGTCGCCGTTGCCGTAGGCGGCACCGGTCTCGACGATGGTGCGAGCCAGCGCACCCGCGGCTGCGGCGTCGAGGGTGATGTTGATGAAACCGGGGCCGGCGACCGCGGCGGATGCCACGCCCTCGAGCTCACCGACCTGGGAGGCGATCTCGTCCGCGAGCTCGCGCGGGTTGACGCCGAGCGGCTTGGCGAGCTTCATCGCGATGTTGGAGGCCCAGTCGCCGTGCTCGCGGTTTCGAGGGCGCTCGAGGAGGACATCCTCGATGCCGACCGGGGTGCCGCCGCGGCGGGCCACGATGCCGTTCACGACGGTGAGCAGGGCGGCGGAGAGGTCGGCGGGATTCACGATGCTCAAGCGTACCGTCCGGGGGAAATCGCCGAGGCATCCGTCGGCGCGCGGAGAGCCCGTGCGGGTGCGAGCCGATCGCGGTGGACAATGGGCGGGTGAAGCCAACCGTGATGCTGCCCATCGGTGCCGTGCTGCTCCTGGCCCTCGCCGGCTGCGTGCCCCAGTCGGTCGACCCGAGCGGCGCCCCGACCCCGAGCGCCTCATCAACCCCGACGGGCACGGCCACCGCGACACCGGCCCCGAGCGGAACGCCGGACCCGGCGGCGGAACCGATCACCTTCGGCTGCGACGACTTCGTGACGCCCCAGGAGATGTACGACTACAACAGCATCTTCGCGGAGGTCGACACCGCCCCCTCCGGGGCCCTGGCGGCGCAGGCGCTCGCGAGCGGTGGCATCGCCTGCGTGTGGGTGAACACCTCGAGCGGCGTGACGATCGAGTTCAGCGTGGCCACCCCGAGTCCGCAGACGCTCGAATCCCTGCGCGGCGCGGCGGGCGCCTCGGCGTCCGCCTTCGACGGCTACTTCGACGGCCACAGCGCGCAGGCGTTCGACGGCGCCTACTGGGTGACCGTCACCTCCGACGAACTGCTCTCGGATCAGGATGCCGCCCCGCTCGTCGAGATCGCGGTGAACGCGCTGCCCTAGCCGAGCTGCACGAGCTCCGCCGGGTCGTCGAGCGGGAAGTCGTCGACGATCGCGAGCACCTCGAGCCGCTCGAGCGTGAGATCGGCCCAGTGGTTGGTGAGGAACGCCGTGTCGGCCGCGTCACGGCCGGTGGAGATGCGCAGCATCGACTGCCGGGGGGCCAGGCGCGTGGCATCCACGACCCACCAGGCACCGTCGACCCAGGCCTCGGCGACCGCGTGGAAGTCCATCGGGTCGAGGCCCGGAGCGTAGACCGCGACCATGCGCGCGGGGACGTCGAGCGCACGCAGCAGGGCGATCACCAGGTGCGCGTAGTCGCGGCAGACACCGCGCCGGGCGAGCAGCGTCTGCTCGGCGCCGTCGGTGGGCTGGCTGGAGCCGGGCACGTAACGCAGGCGGTCCCAGACCCACAGCGTGACGGCGGTGAGCAGCTCGTGCCCGCTGAGTCCCGCGAACTCCCAGCGCGCCGTGGGGGTGAGACTGTCGGACTCGCAATAGCGGCTCGGCCGCAGGTACGTCACGAAGTCCAGATCGATGCCGGGTGCCGGGATGGCCCGGCCCGCGATCTCGGCCTCGTACTCCACGATCATCCGCCCCGGGCCGCTCACGAACTGGTGCAGGCGCGTGCCGTGCATGTCGGTGAGCTCCGTCGCCTGTTGGGGTGCGCCGTCGAGCACGAACGAGAGCCGCTCGGAGGTGACCTGGCTGCCCTGCGCCGCGGCGATCGCGAACACCATGTTCGTGCGCCCATCGATCGCGAGGTCGAGTCGGGCGGTCACGGTGCGCAGCATGAGCCGATCCTGTCACGTGAGGCGGGCGAGTGCCTCTCGGCGCTGCTACCCTTGACAACGATCCCCGGCCCCCATAGCTCAGGGGATAGAGCACTGCCCTCCGGAGGCAGGGGCGCAGGTTCGAATCCTGCTGGGGGCACCAATGAGCGAGAGGTTCCGACGCAGTCGGGGCCTCTCGCTCATTTCTGCTCCTGGTTCGGACGAGAACCTGTACGTGGGCCCACAGCCGCCGGTTCCGGCGCGCCGCGCAGCGGCGTGACGGCCGTGCGCGCTGGGGAGTCGAATCCTGCTGGGGGCACCGAAATGCGAGAGGGCCGCGGCGACAGTCGCGGCCCTCTCGCATTCCGCGTCTCCGGCTCGGACGAGAACCTGTACGTGGGCCCACAGCCGCCGGTTCCGGCGAGCCGGCAACGCCGGCTTGGCGGCCGTGCGCGCTGGGGTGGGCCCCCGCTGAGCAGGGTGACGTCCCATGGGGTGGTGTAGTTCTCGGGCTCGAGTGTCACGTCGTGGACGTGGTGAGCCATCGTGCGATGGTCAGGTGAGAACCGACAAA
>NZ_JARGEM010000006.1 GCF_029211225.1 Antiquaquibacter metalliresistens | reverse complement strand
CGAGGAGGTGGCGATCCCGGAACTGACCGCGGCATAATCAACTCAGCTAGATCTCGCACGGTGTCCAGAAACTCCACCACTCAGCGGGACGTCACCCGGAACGACAAGACGACGCTCCGAAAAAGGCGCATTGTCATGCTCGAACAAATCGTCCAGATCGCTGGATCCCTGCTGATCCTCGGCGCATTCGTCGCCGCCCAAACGCGTCGATTGCAGCATGATTCCTGGACCTACCTCGTACTGAACCTGGTTGGCTCCGCGACGCTCGCAGTCCTGGCACTCCAAGAAAAGCAATGGGGATTCCTCCTCCTGGAAGGCGTCTGGGCCATCGTCTCCATCGCAGGAGTCATCACCAAGCTGCGATCTCCCGACAAACCGAGCAGGTAAGAGGGTCAATGGATGGTGTTCCGACACGGCGGATGAACGGTCTCAGGGCTGGCTGGCTAGGGCGTCATGGATCGGTCGCTCGCTCACGATCGGCCCGACCGTTCCATGAAGTCGGCCCAGGTGCCGCTGTAGTCCACGAGATGCTTGCGCCAGTAGTCGATGCGTTCGAGGTACTCGGCGACGCGGCGCTGGACCGGTTCCTGGCAGTTCTCCACGCCCTCGGTCAGCACGATCGCGGTCAGCTCGTAGACGGGGAACCCGAGGGCATGACCGTTCGCGTGGACGACGCCGCATGCTTGACCAATGGCATGGCAGAGCGCGACGTCGACCGACGAATCCAGTTCCTTGGCAACGGCGTGGCAGTCCAGGATCGCCCGCTGAGCGACCCGCATCTTCACCTCACCAGCAGCCCAAGCCCGCGCCTTGTCCAGCGCGACCTGCGGGCGCAGCTCGTCCGGGTATCGCTCCCGCAGGGTCTCGACGGCTGTCGACGCGCACTCCAGCGCCCAGAGCACCATCACCTTGTGGCCCTCGTGACTGATGACGTTCGCCAGATCCGAGAACAGCGGGCTCTTCAGATCGAAGAGCACCTTGTTGCCGCGTCGCAGCTTCGCCTTCGTCTCGTCTAGCCAGCCCGATGAGTCGATGGCCATTGCGCTCCTGACTGTGAGGCATCGAGTGTATGCGGTTGATAGCAGCCGGAGTTCGAAGGTCTCCGCGGCCTGGCGCTTGGAGGGTGGACCGGTCGATTCGCGGAGCGCGACGAGTCCGCGTCCGAGGGCTGCGGTGAGGAGCCCGTGGGCGTTGCTGTCCGACTCGAAGCTCGGACTAGTCGAGGCCGTGCCGGGCGCGAGTGCGCGTCACCAGCTCGTGAGCGTCGATCTCTCCATTGATGTATTCCTCGGCATCTTGAAGTGTCTCGGAACTGACCGCCAAGCCCTCCATCTCACTGCTGTGGACCGCCTCTTCCACGATGCGTCGCCGTGCAGCGACATCCGCGGCTGGCTGTCGGGAGTTTCCGGTCATTACATCGACGCTACGACTTAGCGACTGTTTCGGGAAGCGCAGGGGCTCCGCCGGCGCCGTGCATCTCGGCGGAAGTCCGTTGGGGAACCGTTTCTGGCTCATCGAGATATTTGCTGGTTTCATCTCACCGAACCGTCAACTTTTCAGCCGTAGGCTCAGGGTGCCAAAAGAGGGGAGAGGGCAATAGTGGCGCAGGAAGTTGACTACGAGGAGTTGGCTGCCCTGCTGACGGATTCGCACGTTCCGCTGGGAAAGCCGACCGTTGTGCTCACCGGCGATGCGGCCGCAGCCGCTGGTCGCGCGTTCTTGCTGCAGGAGTACGGCAGTGAGGATGCTTTGCGAAAGGCCCTCGGCTCGCATGCTGACGCTCTGGATGATCCTGCGGGCTAAGCTCTCGGCATCTCCAGCACATCTAGAGTGATGACTGTGGAGACGTTCACGGTCGCGCAGGCCAAGCGCCAATTCTCTGCGATTGTCGCGGACGTCGAGGCCACCAACTCAGTGGTCGGCATCACTTCCCGCGGGCGGGTCGTCGCAGTAGTGCTCTCTGCCGCTGACTATCGAGAGCTGACCGAAGTCGTTCCCGGTTTCGGTGAGTCTGCGTCCGGTCAGATCGGCGAGTCCGCGGCGCGTCGAGCACTCGAAAGCGAAGTGGTCCGGCGTCATGCTCGAATCCTTGCTGAGCACGCCGGGAAGGAGCCCTCGTCCTAGCCCGAAGTCACGCCGCTACGGTTGCTTGCGCGCTCATCTTGGCTGCCGGAGGTCGACGTAGTCGGACATGGGTGTGCCTGCTCGCGCCGCATGCAGGGTGATGACGGTCCCGCTGTAGCCGAGCAGGTCGATCAAAGACCGGGCGTCTACTTGCTGCGTCAGATCCTGCAGGGTCGCGTTGCGGACGCGTTGGGCGTCGATGCCGAGAATCTTGAGCCGCTCGCTGAGCGTGTTCTCGTGCAGGTGCCGGCCCGCGCGGGTGCCGGGGAACAGCCAGTCTGTTCCGGTGTTCCCGGTCTGCTGGTTGGAGGGATGGGCGAAGTAGTCGCCGAAGGTGTCGGCGAGCTCGGGTGGCACGATGCTGGGCACCGTCCCGAAGGTCAGGTAGAGCCCGTCGATGCGGGGCGATATGTCGCGACGCCGGAGCATGACGATCCGGTTCAGGGGCTGCGCCCACAGCAGCAGGATTAGTCCCGCGATCCGGGTGGAGAGGACCACCTGGTCGAACTCGAGGCAGTTGCGCACCATCTGCAGTCGCTGCTCCTGGGTGACGATCGGCGTGGAGTTCGCGATCCGGTACGGAGCGTCGATCTTCCGGAAACGCCGGGTCGGACTCGGATCAAGCCAGTGCAGGTAGTTGCGGATGTGGCGACGCGTGGTAGTGCCGGCGCTGAGGTACTCGTCGACGTGGGCCTGCTGGATGCCGTTCGGTCCGACGTCGTGAGCGTCGCGCAGCCAGGTCAGGAACTTTCCGGCTTCGGTGATCTCCTGCTTTGCGGCATGCGTGACGGTGGTGAGATTGCGCGAGTCGTCGTGCTCGCGCTCCCGGATGCGGCGCAGATGCCGCCAGGTTGCGAACTGCTCGATACTCGAGCGGGTGCCGTCGTCGGGAAGAGTGGAGAGCCGGCCGGCGAGCCAGGTCTTGAAGACGGCGACGGGGTCGCTGCCGCGGTCCGGGAGCACGCCGTGGTGGGTCAGCAGCGCACGCAGGTGCTCCGCGGCGGTCGAGCGGGGGAGGGCGTCGAACGCGGTGTGGGTGAGATCGAGTTCACGGCTGCCGATCCGGGTGAGTAGGTCTCGCGCCTTCGCGCCACGGGTGTAGGTGATGAGGCTTTCCGGGCGCTCAGCATCGACGAGCGCCGCAATGAGAGCCTGCAGACGACGGTCCTCAGCTGGCTGCAGGAGGTGTTCGAGCTCGTCTCGCAAGACGCACCGGGCGCACAGGCCGCCGCGGACCCGTTCGGCTTCGCTGCCGCAGCGGGCGCACGACAGCTCCGTGCTGATCCCGGCGCAGTCGCGGCAGATCGCCTCCCCGAGGCGGGAGCGGCCGGGCACCATCCGGTGGACCCCGCAGGCGGCACAGATGCCGTAGCTGTGGGTCGCGGCGGTGAAGCACGCCCCGCAGATAGAGCCGTCCGGCCAGCGGACCCGGATCTTGGGAACATCGTTGCAGCATCGGTCGCAACGATGGCTCCCGACCGACCTGGGACGGCCGCGACGCCGGGGCTCGGTGAGGCTGCGGATGGTCGCCGGACGGGCTGAGCCGTTGCCGCCGACTGCCGGCCGGCCTCCGCTACTGGTCATCGTCGTCGACGATCCGGGCCCGGACGGGACGGTAGTCGCGGATGTCGGGCAGGCCGTCGCCGGCGGCACGGCGGGTGCGGATCGTCTTCGCGTCGTGCGCGGTGAAGGTGACCAGCTCGTCAATGCCCACGTCCAGCGCGTCCGCGAGGGCTACGAGCAGCTTGAGCGAGATGCGCTCGGGGTCGTCCTTCACGATCCGCCAGATCGCATTCGCGGTCAGGGTGATCCCGCGCTCGTGGAGCAGGGGAGCGAGGTCCTTGGCGAGGAAGACGTGGCGGCGGGCCATGACCTCCCGTGCCCGCCAGGTGTATTCGATCTCTCGACGAGTCACGGTTCTCTCCTTCTCGGTAGCTGTTTCGCGGCGGCGAGGGTGCGCTCGTGCGCCTGCTGCAGGGCACGGGTCTGATAGTCGGGGGAGGGGATCGAGTAGATCGAGGTGGTCGAGGCGTGCTCGTGGCCGAGCTGCATCTGCACGAACGACACGTCGAAGCCCTCGCCGGTGATGAGGTTGGTCGCATAGGCGCGGCGGAACGAGTGCAGGTCCAGGCCCGGGGGGAACCCGAGCTCGTCGATGTAGCCGCGTAGCCGGTCGAGGAGGTGGGATTCGCCGACCACGGCTCCGCCGCTGGTCGGGAACAGGTCGTTGATCGGTTGTCCGAAGATCGGGAGCCCGTTCTCGACCCAGTCGCGCAGCACCTGGGCGCTCCATTCCCACACCGTGAGGACGGAGCGGACCTTCTTCGCCGAGCCGCGATGGGGCTTGCCCCACCGCACTCGCAGCACCCCGTACTCGCCGAAGTACGGGGCCCGATGATTGCTGGACAGATCGACGAGCTGCAGATGTCGCAACTCGTTGGATCGCAGTCCCCAGCCGTAGGCGGTCTTGAACGCGACCGCGTCGCGCCATGCGGCGACGGGGGAGCGGCGGCCGGAGTCCAGGATCCGGGTTACCTCGAGATCCGCCAGATCGAACAGCTCCTGCAGCTCGCGGGGCGTGAACGGGCGCTTCGCGGGCCGAGCCTCGGACGGCTGCGAATGAGTGACCCGGTTGAACTCCGTGACGACCTGAGAGAACAGCTGCCCGAACAGCCGACCGCTCTGCTCGTTCCAGTCGTAGCGCGGATCGCACGCGTAGTCGCAGAACAGCTTGATCGACGTCTGATACGACCGCACCGTCGAATGCGAGAGGTTGCGGACACCACGAGCGTGGGCGAAGAAGTCATCGACGTCGGCGAAGGTCCACTCCCACGGGTAGCGACCGCTGAAATCGACCAGATTCAGCACCAGAGCCCTCCTGGTGCGGATCGTGCCGGCCGAGAAGTCCTTCGACCGCTGCTGCCTCTCCCAGCCGTCGAGCACCCCGGCGAGAAACAGCTCAGGGTCGGGAGCAGCACCGCCGAACGGGGCGAACAGGATGACGTTGTCGTCGCGTTCCACCACGCCTCCGACCCTCGAGCGTGGTAGCAAGAATCGCACACAGTGTGCGAAACCTGCAACTACCTTCCACGAAATGCCTGATCAGATGGCCGGTGGCTCGCGCCGGATTCGACGTGATCGGCTCGTCAGAATCCATGCCCGCGTGGGAACGGCAAATCGAAAAATCCCTGATCAGAGGCTGAATGGGAGAGTGCCGCAGGTGTTATCCATTTTCACTCTATGTGCGATTCCTGCACATAGAGTGATTTCTAGTTGACATAATGTGCATTATCGGCGCGCGTGCTCGACGGTCTACACCGCGAGCTCGCCGCGCAGGCGATAGACGAGGGTCCGCGGTGGTGTGCGGCGAGCGATCAGCTCGTGAGGCGGGGCTGGGAGACCTGAAGTCGGAGCCGCTGCGCGGCCCGCCGGCCAATAGTGCCGGCGGCGTCGGTCACCTCGAGCGGAGATCTCGCGTGGGGTCGCTCGGCCGCCACGCGCCACTCTCGCACAGCTGCGCTGTGCCCGTAGCCCGTATCGACCGCCCGCCCCCTCCTGCGGCACGTACAGGGCTGCGTGCGGCGCCGGGCCTGCCCGGTGCTGCGCGCGGGCCTGAGCGCGCCCCTGGTGGCCGCGAACGGCGTTTCGTGCGACTATGGGCAAGCCGTTTGCACGAGGCCCCCGCTCCGATCCGAGCCGGGGCCTCCTCTCTTGATCCTTAGTTACATATCTCCGGAGGGGCACGGGGCCGTGCGCCTCGCGCGCGCGTGGAACCCTGCTCGGAGGGGATGCCCTCGATCCGGGATCGAAGCGGCGAAGCGGAGGCCGGTCAAGGGGCGCGCGGAGCGCGATCGCGCAGCGACGCGAAGCGCCCTTGAGGGGCCGTGAGCGTAGGCGCGACACTGCCTCGAATCGAGGGCATCCCCGGTGGTGACCCGGTACGCTGGTGAGGCGGCGCGGGATGCGCCGCTCAGCACCCGCAAGGGTGGGCGCATCCCGCGACTCGCCGCACCAGCTTCGACCCTCTCGGAGTTCTCTCGGGCAGAGTGGCTCCAGCGTCGATCTGAGCTTGGCGCTCGTAGGGTTTGCAGCCCACGGAACGCGGTTCGAGCGCGCATCTATCCGCGCCCCAGACAGCCAGGCGCGGCCACCCCGGAGGGATGCACTCCGCTGGTGCGGAGGTTTGCCTCGCCTGGGCGACAAAACAGGCATTATCGGATGCAGCGGCACCGCCGGAGAAGCGGCTCGTCAGCCTTCATCCACGATGAGTCCGAGTCCACGGGCGATCTCGACGGCCTGAGCGCTCGTCACGCTGGCGCCCTGGAGCGTCACGGTCTGCGGGTCGATGTCGCCGAGGGCGCTCCCACGTAGATCGGCGTCGGTGAAGTCGGCGCCCTGCAGGACGGCGCCGGAGAGATCGCAGCCACCGAAGGTCGAACGTGCACACTGCGCCTTCGAGAGATCGGCCTCGCGAAGACGCACCCCGATGAACTCGTGGCCGTACCAGTCCTCGCCGCTGATCGTCGACTTCGGCGTGGGAGCGCCGTCTCGAGCGCTCACGTCGTCGCGAGGAACCGCCGAACCGCCTCTGCGGCCGCGGCGTGGTCGATGACATCCGGCTCCCCCGACGCCGTGACCGTGCCGATCACGTCGCCGCCCACGAGGATCGGGATCGCACCCCCGTAGGCGGGATGGCTGTCGGCATCCAGCCCGTCGTCGGTGACCGTGCGTCCGGCGGCCTCCAGGCGGCGCTTGGCCAGCAGCGACGGCACGCCGTAGTGCCGGGCCACCGCGGCCTTGCCGGCCAGCCATCGCACGTTGCCCTCACCGGTCTCGCCGGTCATGGCGCGAAAGACGAGGGTCTCCCCCAGCACGATGTCGATCGCCAGGCTCCAGCCGTGCTCGCGGATCACCTCGAGCGCGATGGTGCCCAGTCGTGCGGCATCGTCGACGTCGAAGGATGCCACGGCGAACGGCGCCGCCGCCTCGAGGTCATCGAGCTCGAATACGGGAAGTTCACTCATGTCTGCTCCACTCGGCGATCAGCTCCGGCAGGTTCGCCGGCTCGTAGTCGAAACCCTCGGCCTCGAGCTCGTCGGCCGACAGCCAGCGCCAGCGCACGACATCCGCCTGCTCTTCGTCGGTCCACGCGGCGCGGTCGGGTTCGAACCGCGTCGTGCGCACGATGTACCAGGACCAGCGACCGGTGTCGTAGGGATGCCAACGCTGGTCCGGCGCGAAATCCTCCGTCAGAAACGGCGGCTCGATGGCGTCGAGCACGAGCCCCGTCTCCTCGAACAGCTCGCGGATGGCGGCCTGGTCGTGATCCTCCCCCGGGTCCACGCCGCCCCCTGGGGTCATCCATCGCGGCGGCACGTCGTGCGACTTGCCGTACTGCAGAAAGAGCAGCACCCGGCCGGTCTCGTCGAAGAGCAGCACGCGGCTGGTGGCGCGGAAGCTCACCGCGCGATCCTCAGGCCTGCTGGAAGCCGGAGACGTCGCCGACGTAGCGTGTGTGGTCGGCCGGGATCGGTTCCACCGCGGCGAGGGCGACCTCGGCCGCGAACTCGCCGACGTTGTAGAGCCGACCCGCCGCCTGCCGACGCGACTCGATCGCATCCGGGTTCGCGCGCTGCAGCAGCGTCGCGGTGATCGTGCCCTCGATCATGTCGCCGGTGACCACGACGAACTCGATGCCGTCGGCCTCGAGTGACGGGATCATCTCGCGCAGCGCGTCCTCCCCCGCGCGCTTCGAGAGCGCGACCGGCAGATACTCGGGCATGGTCGGCACGGTGCGGATGAAGTGCGCCTGGTGGCTCGTGACGAACACGACGCGCGAGCCGGCCGAGAGCAGCGGGCGGGCGGCGTTCAGGAACGCGACCTGCGCATCCCGGTTCAGCTGCATCGCGTAGTCCTCGGCCATGCCGGACTCCATGCCGCCGGAGGCGTTGAGCACGAGGAAGTCGAGACCGCCGAACTCCTCCTTCACCGCCTCGACCAGCCCAGCGACGGACTGGGGTTCGGTGAGGTCGGCGCCGATCGCGATGGCCTCTCCCCCGGCATCCGCGATCTGTGAGACGAGCTTCAACGCTCGTGCCTCCTTATTGCGGTAGTTGATGGCGACCCGTGCGCCGGCGGCCGCGAAGTAGCTCGCGGTGTCGGCGCCGATGCCGCGCGAGGATCCGGTCACGAGGGCGCGCTTGCCGGCCAGGGAGCCGGGAGCGAGAGGGTTGAGACTGTTCACGCATCCGACCCTACCGGCCACCGTCGGATGGTAGCGTCGAGATGCCGACGGTGACGACTGACACCGCAGCAGGAGAGGTGCGATGTTCCCGGACCTGACCGACTATCTCTGGATTCTCTGGCTGGCCCTCGTGGTGCTGTTCGTGGTGATCGAACTGCTCACCCTCGAGTTCACATTCCTCATGATCGCCGCGGGCAGCCTGATCGGCGGCCTTGGCGCCAACCTGCTGGGCTGGCCGTGGTGGGTGCAGATCGGGCTCGCCGCGATCCTGTCCGCGCTGCTGCTGTTCACCATCCGTCCGCTGCTGCTGAAGACCCTGCGCAAGGGCGGGGATCCCACGCCCAGCAACGTCGACGCGCTGTACGGGCTCGGCGGTCGCGTGATGCGCGACTTCGTCGAAGGCTCCGGCACGGTGAAGCTCGACAACGGCGAGACCTGGACGGCGCGACTGGCGCCGGCCGCCGCCGACGCCGTCGTGCGCGAGACCGAGCGGGTGGTCGTCACCCGCATCCATGGTTCCATCGCCGAGGTCGCACCCGCGGCGAGCGGCCCGACCACAACCGAGAGGACATCAGATGCTTGATCCCGGAGCGTTCATCGGACAGATCTTCGTCGTCATCCTGCTCGCCGTCCTGGCGATCTTCGTGCTGGTCGTGCTGTTCCGTGCGATCCGCATCATCCCGCAGGCCAGCGCGGGCATCGTGGAGCGGCTCGGTCGATATCACAAGACGTTGAGTCCTGGGCTGAACATCCTGGTGCCGTTCATCGACCGCTTGCGGCCCCTCATCGACATGCGCGAGCAGGTCGTCTCGTTCCCGCCGCAGCCGGTGATCACCGAGGACAACCTCGTCGTCTCGATCGACACGGTGGTCTTCTTCCAGGTGACGGATGCCCGTGCCGCCACCTACGAGATCGCAAACTACCTCGGCGCCGTCGAGCAGCTGACCACCACCACGTTGCGCAACGTCGTCGGCGGGCTCAACCTGGAAGAGGCGCTCACCTCCCGCGACAACATCAACAACCAACTGCGGGCCGTGCTCGACGAGTCGACCGGCAAGTGGGGCATCCGCGTGGGACGGGTCGAGCTCAAGGCGATCGACCCGCCCGTCTCCATCCAGGACTCGATGGAGAAGCAGATGCGCGCCGAGCGCGACCGTCGTGCGCTGATCCTGACGGCCGAGGGGACGAAGCAGTCCGCGATCCTCACCGCCGAGGGTGCTCGTCAGGCGGCGATCCTCGAGGCAGAGGGTGCCGCGAAGGCCCAGGTACTCCGGGCGCAGGGCGAGGCCGAGGCGATCACGACCGTGTTCGGCGCCATCCACGCCGGCGGGCCTTCCGCAGACCTGCTGGCGTACCAGTACCTGCAGACGCTGCCCAAGCTCGCCGAGGGCGACTCCAACAAGATGTGGATCATCCCCTCGGAGCTCACGGAGGCGCTGAAGGGCGTCAGTCAGGGATTCTTCGGTGGCAAGGGCACGCCGGCCAAGTAGCGACGAGCAGCACTACCTCTCCCCCGCGCTGCCGCGCCTGTTCGCCCATCGCGGGCTCGCGCTCGAGGCGCCGGAGAACACGCTGCTCTCGTTCGCCTACGCGGTCTCGGCCGGTGCCGAGTACGTGGAGACCGACGTCCACGCCAGCCACGACGGGGTCGCGATCATCGCGCACGATTCCGACCTCAAACGTGTCGCCGGCCGGCCGGTGCGGGTGTCTCAGCTGACCGCGCCGGAACTGCGGCGCGTCGACCTGGGGCACGGGCAGTCGTTTCCCACCCTCGCCGAGGCGCTCGACGCCTTTCCCGAGACCCGATTCAACATCGACATCAAGGCGAAGGATGCCGTGGAACCCACCGTGCGCGCGATCCTCGCCGCAGGGGCCAGCAACCGTGTGCTCGTGTCCTCCTTCGACGAGGGACGGCGTGCCGCGGCACTGCGGCAGCTGCCCGGGGTCGTGAGTTCGGCATCCGCCCGCCGTTTTGCGACCGCGCTCGTGGCGGGCAAGCTGGGCGTCTCCCCCGCGGTGCGCGGATCGCTGCGCGGGCTCGTCGCGGTGCAGGTGCCGGAGAAGGCGCTCGGCATGCGGGTCACGACCCGCGGCTTCATCGATCGGCTGCATGCCGCGGGCGTCGAGATCCATGTCTGGACAGTGAATGATCCGCAGCGTATGGGGCACCTGCTCGACCTCGGCGTCGACGGCATCGTGACCGATCGCGTCGACCTGGCACTCGAGGTCGTCGCCTCCCGAACCTGACAGTCACCTGGGAGTGCCGGATCCCCTCGCTCGCCTGGAAGGTTATGCCCAGCTTGTGGGTTTATACCTGGTAGCGATCGCGATTGAGGAGGCCACACAATGGCAGACCGGAGTTTGCGGGGCATGAGACTCGGCACGCAGAGCCTACAGAGCGAAGTCGGCGTCGAATTCTCCCCCCGAAAGAAGAGCGTCTACCGCACGGCGGACGGCACCGAGTTCGAGGTGACCTTCGCGGCGGATGCCGAAGTGCCCCAGCAGTGGGAGTCCCCCAAGACGGGGCAAGAGGGCATCCTGCTCGACGACGACGGCAAGCCCGTGGTGTTGGACGAAGCGGACGTCAAGGTCCCCCGCAGCCACTGGGACATGCTGCTCGAGCGCCGCACACGTGCCGAACTGGAGGAGCTGCTCCAGGAGCGTCTCGACTTCCTGCGCGCCCGTCGCGGCCAGGACAAGATCGGCGCTTAGCGCTTCAGGGTCGCGGCGATCCCCCAGGCCGTGACCCTGATCAGCGCCTCCGCCACGATGCCGGTGTGCATCTTCGAACGGCCGGTGGCGCGTTCGACGAACGTGATGGGGTGCTCGATGACGACGCCTCCGGACCGCTCGAGGCGCCAGGCGAGTTCCACCTGAAAGCAATATCCCTGCGAGGCGACCGTCTCGAGTCCGAGCCCTCGCAGCGCATCCGCCCGGAAGACGCGGTAGCCGGCCGTGATGTCGTGGATGTGCGAGCGCAGCACGGTGCGCGCGTAGGCGTTGCCGGCACGCGAGATCGCCCTGCGATGCGCTGGCCAGTTGCGCACGGCCCCGCCGGAGACCCAGCGCGAGCCGATCACGAGGTCCGCGCCCGCGCGAGCCGCCGCGATCATCCCGGGCAGTTCGACGGGATCGTGCGATCCGTCCGCGTCGATCTCCACCACGTAGCGGTAGCCCTCATCGAGGGCGATCGCGAAGCCGGCGAGGTAGGCCTTGCCGAGGCCGTCCTTCCCGGCCCTGTGCAGCGCACGCACGCGATCGTCGGTCGCGGCGACCCGGTCGACCAGCGCGCCCGTGCCATCGGGGCTGGCATCGTCGACGACGAGGACGTCGGCATCGGGCACGGCCGTGCGGATGCGCTCGAGAATCTCCCGGATGCCCCCCGCCTCGTTGTAGGTCGGCACGATGATCAGCGTCTCAGCCACGCCGCCGCCGTCCGAGGGCATACGCCCCGCCCGCGAGCAGCGCGCCGAGACCGAGGCCGGCGACGAACCACTCGAGCTGCCGCCCGATGAGGATCGCGGGCGTGACCGTGTCGCTCAACGCGACATCCTCCACCATGCTGCCCGGCTCGAACCACGGGAGCCGACTCTGGATCGAGCCGTCCGGGGCGATGACCGCGCTGATGCCCACGGTGGAGATGTTCACGACGCTGCGGCCGAGCTCGATGGCGCGGATGCGGGCGACGGCGAGCTGCTGGGCGCTCTCGTCGGTCATGCCGAAGTCCGCGTTGTTGGTCGAGGCGAAGATCAGTTGGGCGCCCTCCTGCACGGACTCCCGCAGCACCTGGTCGTCGACGATGTCGAAGCAGATGTTGATGCCGACGAGCACGTCGCCGATCTCGAACACCGTGTCGGTACTCCCCGGCGTGTACTCGCGCTGGATGAGTCCGATCAGGTCGGGCGCGAACGGCTCCCAGAACGCCCGGTCGGGCACGTACTCGCCGAACGGCACCGGATGGCGCTTGTCGTAGAGGTCGGTCGCGCCCTTGCCCGGCTCCCAGAGGATCTCCGTGTTGTAGAACCTGCCATCACGCTCAGTGACCGCCCAGCCCACGAGCGGCGCATCGAACTCCTCGGTGATCAGGTCGAAGACACTCGCGGTGTAGGGGTCGCTGAGCGGACTGCGGTCGGTGGCGCCCTCGGGCCAGAGCACCACGTCGATGTCCTTCTGGCCGAAGAGCGGGGCCGTGGCATCCACTTGGGCCTGGAGCAGGTCGCCGGGCTCGCGCTGATCGAAATAGCCGGCTTTCGCGTTGCCCTGCACCGCGGCGACGCGCAATGTGCCGTCGGTGGCCACCGGGAAGGCCGGCGCGGCGAGCAGCACGAAGGCGAGGGCGGCCGGTGCGAGCGCGCGGGTGAGCCCCGAGACGCCGACGAAACGGATCGCCTCGATCGTCGCCGCGACCAGGAGCACCATCACGAAGCTGACGCCCGAGATGCCGAGCCACGCGAACAGCGGTGCGAGCGGCGACTCGGATTGCGACAGCGCGACCCGGCCCCACGCGAAGCCGCCGTACGGCCACACGCTCGCCCAGGCCTCCCGCGCCGTCCAGAGGCCGGCGATCGCCACCGGCAGCAGCCCGAGGCGCCCGAGCGGGGTGGGAAACGCGCGCGGGAGCCAGCGGTAGGCCAGTGCGATCGCCACCGCCCCGGCCGCGAAGAACAGCGACTCGAGCACCGAGAGCGCCGACATGGGCACGGGGCCGAGGAAGAGCGATGCCCAGAAAATGTGAGTGAAATAGAAGCTCGCGCCGGCCGTGAAACCCACGAGCGCCGCGGATGCGACGGTGCGGCCGATGAGGGTGATCAGCACCAGGCCGATCCCCACGAAGGTCAGCGGCCAGATGCCCTTGTCAGGGAAGCCGGCATCGAGCACGGGACCGGAGGCGAGCGCCACGATGAGCGCGGCCCCCAGTGGCAGGATCGGGCGGGTCTCGAGGGGCTCGATCACCGAGGTGGGTGCGGCCATCGAAGCGGGCTCGACCACCTCCGGGGCCGGCTCGATCACCGGTGCATGCGCGCTCACGCGACAGAACTGTACGCGACGATGCCGCGCCGAATCTGATCGAGCGCTCGACGGGCGGTTCGACCGACCTCGCCGTCCGCGACCACGGAGAGCTGGTCCAGCAGGTCGATGGTCTGCTTGCTCCAGCGCACGAAGTCTCCCGCCGCCATGTCCGCCTCGCGCAGCACCGCATCGAGCGACGTGCCACTGGCCCAGCGATACATCGCGAGCGCCAGGCCGGTGGACAGGGGCTGACTCCCGGGGAGTTTGTTGCGGCGCTCGAGATCGTCGAGGTCCGACCAGAGCGAGCCGGTGCGGTCGAAGGCCTCGCGGAACCGTCCGCGTGGCAGGTGACGGTCGCCGAGCTGCCCCTCCTCGCGGCGGGGCTCGTACACCAGGGTGGTGGCCATGGCGGCGAGGGATGCCGCGTCCAGCTCGTCCCAGAAGCCGCGGCGCAGCGACTCGGCGACGAGCAGGTCTCGCTCGCCGTAGATGCGGCGCAGCATCCGGCCCGGCGCCGTGAGCTCGAGGTCGGTCGCGCCCGTCGTGACGTAGCCCAGCTCGACGAGCACGTCGGTGACCCGGTCGAAGATCTTGGCGACGGCACCGGTTCTGCTGCGGATCTGCTGCGAGAGTTGGTTGGTCTCGCGCTTGAGCTTCCAGTAGCGCTCGGCCCAGCGGGCGTGCTGCTCGCGCTCGGGGCAGGCGTGACAGGGATGCTGCTTCATCCGTCTGCGCAGCTCTTGCAGCTGCCGCTGCCGCTTGTCGCGCTCGGCGCGGCTCGCCGTGTTCGAGAGGCCCTTGCGCTCGAGGTCCGTGAGCTCGCGACGGATCGTCGAGTACTCCACGAAGTCGCCGAGGTGGCACGTCATCGACTTTCGGTAGCCGGCGAGCGAGTCTTCCTGCGATCGAACCTTGCGCGCGAGGTCGACCACGGCCCGGTCGGCCTGGAACTGCGCGAAGCTCGACTCGAGGATCTCGCGCGTGCGTTCCCGACCGAACTGCGCGATGAGGTTGACCGCCATGTTGTACGTCGGCTTGAAGCTCGAGTTCAGCGGATAGGTGCGGCGGGAGGCCAGGGATGCCACCGCCTGCGGATCGAGCCCGTCGACCCACTGGATCACGGAGTGCCCCTCCACGTCGATCCCCCGGCGTCCGGCGCGGCCGGTGAGCTGCGTGTACTCCCCCGGCGTGATCGGCACCCGCGCCTCGCCGTTGAACTTCTCGAGCTTCTCGAGCACCACGGTGCGTGCCGGCATGTTGATCCCGAGCGCGAGCGTCTCGGTCGCGAACACGACCTTGACCAGCTTTTTCTGGAAGAGCTCCTCGACGACCTCCTTGAACGCGGGCAGTAGGCCCGCGTGGTGGGATGCCACGCCCCGCTCGAGCCCGGAGAGCCAGTCCCAGTACCCCAGCACGGCGAGGTCCTCGTCGAGCAGCGTGCGGCAGCGCTCCTCCACGATGGCCCGGATCTCGTCCCGTTCCGGCTGCGTGGTGAGCTTCACACCCGAACGCAGCACCTGCTGCACCGCCTGGTCGCAACCGGCGCGGGAGAACACGAAGAAGATCGCCGGCAGCAGGTTCTTGGAGTCCAGGAGCTTCACGACGTCGCCACGCAGCATCCGCTGATTCTCGGGACGGCCACCGCGCGAGTGGTAGCGGCCCACGTCCTTCATCTGTCGCGAGCTGAGCGTGCGCCCGCCGTAGCGCGCCATCTGCACCAGCTCGGGATTCACCCTGTGGGTGGCGGCGAGCCCCGAGGAGTCGAAGAGGTCGATGAGCTTGGTGCGCATCAGGATGTGCTGGTCGAGCGGCACGGGACGCTCCTCCGAGACGATCACCTCGGTGTCGCCCCGCACCGCCTGCAGCCAGTCGCCGAACTCCTCCGCATTGGAGACCGTCGCGCTGAGCGAGACCATCGTCACGTGCGGCGGGAGGTGGATGATGACCTCCTCCCACACGGCCCCGCGGAACCGGTCGGCCAGGAAGTGCACCTCGTCCATCACCACGCACGACAGGTTCTTCAGCAGGTCGGAGTCGGCGTAGAGCATGTTGCGCAGCACCTCGGTGGTCATCACCACCACGCGCGCGTGCGAATTGATGTTCGTGTCGCCGGTGAGCAGGCCCACCTGATCGGCGCCGTACTCGGCGACGAGTTCGTTGAACTTCTGGTTGCTGAGCGCCTTCATCGGCGCGGTGTAGAACACCTTGTCCGAGTGCTGCTGCATGGCTCGGTAGATCGCGAACTCGGCGACGACCGTCTTGCCGGCACCCGTGGGTGCGGCGACGAGCACGCTCTTGCCGTCCTCGACCACCTCGCACGCGGCGATCTGGAACGGGTCGAGATCGAAGCGCTGCGCCGCCCGGAACGCCTCGAGCACGGGATGCCCGCTTCGACGCTTCGACGCCGCGAACCGCTCCGCGGGGCTCAGCTGGTCGCTCACAGTTCGCGGAGCGGCACGACCGCGTCGGTGTCGATCGCGGCCTGGCGCCGGGCGACCAGCCGGTCGTGGATCAGCGCGACCCCGACCGCGGCGAAGTAGAGCGCGACCATCGGGATCGCCAGGAGGAACATCGAGACCACGTCCACGGAGGGCGTCGCGATGGCGCAGAACAGCGTGATCACGAGCACGGCTACGCGCCAGCCCTTCAGGATCGCCTTGCCGGTGAGCACGCCGACGAAGTTCAGCAGCACGAGGAAGACCGGCAGCACGAATCCGACGCCGACGGCCAGCACGAGCTTGATGATGAAGTCGTAGTAGTAGCGCGCGTCGAGGAAGGTCGCAGCCTGCGGCGGGGTGAACGACGCGAGCAGTTCGACCATGTGCGGGAACAGAATCCAGCCGACCACGCCGCCGGCGAGGAAGAGCGGCACCGCGGTGAAGAAGAACCCGAAGGTGTAGCGCTTCTCGCGGCTTGTGAGTCCCGGCACCAGAAAGGCGAAGATCTGGTACAGCCAGATCGGGCTCGCGATCAGGATCGCGATCGTCAGGCCGATCTGCAGGTGCAGGTCGAAGGCCTGTGAGACGGTCGTGTAGCTGATCAATGCCGCGTGCTGTTCGGCGATGCGGTCGATCGGCACCTGCATGCCGTTCTTGACGAAGTCGGTGAGGCTGCCCAGCGGCAGCGTCAGCCCGAACAGGCTCGCGACCCATCCCCAATCAATGAAGGTGATCACCGCGGCGGCGACGATCGCGATGGCGGAGATCACGAGCCGTTTGCGCAGCTCGATGAGGTGCTCAGCGAGCGACATGCGCCGCTCACTGTCTTTGGCGCGCCACCGCCCGCTCTGGGTGGCCATGGCGCCTAGGACTTCGGCTTGGGCTTCGTCGGGCTCGTGGTGCTGCCGGACGCCGCCGAATCGTCACCGTCGCCGTCGGCGGCGGGAACATCGTTGCCGTTCTCGTCTTTCATGGTCTTCACTTCACTGCGGAAGATGCGCATGGACTGACCGATGCTGCGGGCGAGACCGGGGAGCTTCGGCGCTCCGAACAGCAAGAGCACGACCGCGAGGATGATGAGCAGATGCGGCCATCCGAATGCGTTACCGAACATGGCGCACTCCTTCTTCTCGGGGTCGATTCAGTCTACGTGTTCCTGCGGTACCAGGCGTCCGGCCAGCGGACCCGGCTCGCATCCAGCCGGGTGATGCGGCGTGCGCGCGCCATCCGGCGTTCGTGCCGCAGGCGGCGACGCTCCGCGCGGTGGGCGCGGCGGGCATCCTCGCGGCGATGGATGTCGCGCAGATCGGCCAGCATCGCCCGTTGCTGTCTCGGCAGCGGCGAGTCGTCCAGCTCGAGCACCGCGGTGGTCTCCGCGAGCTCGGCGACGGCGTCGAGCACCCCCATGCCCTTGCGGAAGAGTCGCCAGGCGCCGGCCGCGAGCACCACGAGCAGGGCCAGCACGAGGCTCACCCAGATCAGTACCCAGCCCCACCACTGGATCGCGACGGGCTCGCTCACGGCGAGTACCTCGCGGCACCGGCGCTCGCCCAGTCGGCGATCACGGCCCGCGCCTCCGGCGGTGCGACCACCGTGGCGACGCCGGGCATGCTCGCGATCAGGCGTTTGAGGCCGTGGTAATGCGAGACCCGGATGGTGGTGCGGATCCGGCCCTCGCTCTCCCGGGTCGTCGCGCCGTCGGGCACGTAGTCGGCCAATAGCGGCGCTGCGGCGGTCGCGACATCGATGGTGACGAGCAGGTCGTCCGGGGTGTCTTCGAAGAGCACGTCCGGCAGGCGCACATCCCGGGGGCCGCGGGTGATGGGCTCGGTGGTGACCACCGGATTCGAGATGCGGTCGAGCCGGAACGTGCGCACCGCCTCGCGCAGGTGGCACCATCCACGCACGTACCAGTCGGCATCTATCGACTCCACTCGCAGCGGGTCGACCCGGCGGCGCTCGGCGTTGCCCGTGGAATTGACGTAGTCGAACTCGATCTGCACGCCCTGCTCGACCGAGGTGCGCAGCAGCGCGAGCGTCTCATCCGTCTCGCTCGCCTCGACGGCGAACGGCACGGGCTCCGACGAGGCACCGCGCGACAGCTTGGACATCAGGCTCGCGATCGCCGCTCGGTCGGCGTTCTCGGGCAGCGCCGACAGGTACTGCAGGCCGGCGATGAGCGCCGCGGCCTCCCGCGCCGAGAACCGGGGCGAGTCGTCGATGGCGACGAGGTTGGTGAGCACGATCTCGTCCTCGTCCTCGAAGGAGTCCCAGGCGATGTCGAACAGGTCGCCGTGCTGGTACATGGCGGTCTCGCCGGGGATGCCGGAGACGCCGATCAGGCGCACCGCCTCGCGGATCTGCTCCTCCGGCACGCCGAAGTGGGCCGCGGCGTCGGCCACCTTCACGCGGTCGTGGTCCATCAGGTAGGGCACGAGCGAGAGCAGGAAGGCGAGCTTGTCCTGCGCGCGCAGCGCGGGCGGCTTCGGGATGCGACGCTCAGCCATGATCGGCCGCCGTTCGTTCCAGCCGCGTGCGCACGGCATCCCGCAGTTCCGGTGGCGAGAGCACGAGCACCTCGGGTCCGAAGCCCGCGAGCTCGTCCGCGAAGATGTTCGCGTCCGAGTAGTGCAGGCGCAGGGCCCCGGACGGCTCGACGGCGGTGCCGCGCCGCTTGGACAGGCGGGATGCGGCATCCGTGCCCGGGGTCGCCTCCACGATCGCGGTGTGCCGGTTCCACACCGACTCGAGTCCTTCGAGCGCCTCCGTGACGGGATCGCCCTCCGGAGCGGGGAACGTCTCCGCCGTGGTCGTCACCGGACTCACGATGCGACGCAGCAGGAACGTCTTGGTCGACTGCGAGGCGGGCTCCTGCGCGTAGAGGTGCCAGCGCCCCTGGTGCTGCACGAGGGCGAGCGGCGCGACCGTGCGCACCCGGGCCTCGGAGTCCCCCGGCTTCAGGTACGAGAAGCGCACCAGCAGCCGCTTCTCGAGCGCGGCGTTGAGCGGCTCGAACGCGGGTTCTCGCACGCGCACCTTCGGGGCGTAGCCGAGCACCGGCTCGGTGGTAGCCACGCCGAGCGACCGCAGTTTCAGCACGGCCCGTCGCGACTCCCCCGACAGCGAGCCCTCCCGCCAGACCATCGCGGCCAGGTTCAGCAGCGTGGTCTCCTCCGGCGAGAAGCGGATGTCGCTCGGCAGCTCGTAGCTGCCGCGCGGGATGCGGTAGCGCAGGTTCTGATTGTTCCCGGCCTGCCCGGGGCTCTCGATGGTCTCCAGCGGCACGCCGAGCTCGCGGATGTCGTCTTTGTCGCGCTCGAACTGCCGTTCCAGATTGGCGTTGTCGCCGGCGCGCGAGTAGCGCTGCCGATAGCCCTGCACCGTCGAGAGGATCTCGGCCTTGGTGAGTCCGGCATCCGTCGCCAGCAGCGCGAGCACGAGGCTGAAGAGCCTCTCCTCGACGGGGATCCTGGGAGCCGAACCTGCTGCTGGCACGAGAAAAATCCTAACGTTTCAGGTCAGGACACCCGGCCGTGTCGTGGAATGAAGTGTGCTGCTCTCGACGTGTTACTGGATGCCCAGCACATCGATCACGAACACCAAGGTGGCGTCTTCCCCGATGCTCGCGGGAGCGCTTCCTGCAGGGTAACCGAACTCCGGCGGAATGACCACGAGCACCTGGGAACCGACCTTCTGGCCGATGAGCGCCTTCGCGAAGCCCGGAACCACGCCGGACTGATCGTCCGTGGTGGTGAAGTCGGCGGCCACGAGGGTGGCCGGAGCGCCGCCGTCCCAGGAGGAGTCGAAGGTGGTCTTCTCACCCCACAGGATGCCCGCGTAGTTGACGACGACCGAATCGCCCTCCTCGACCACGGCTCCATTGCCGGCCTTGAGCGTCGCGATCATGAGCTCGGTCGGCGGCGTCTTCGACGAGAAGGTGAAGCCGGGGCGACCGTCCGGAGCCAGCACGATCGACGGGAAGCCCGCCTGAGGCAGCTGGTCGACGCCGTTGGCGCGACCGAGATAGCTCGCCTCGACGTCGGTGACGACCACGATCGTGGGGTCGTCCGGCAGTCCCAGGCCATCGGGACCGAAGAGCTCTGTCTGCGTGCCGGTGGTCACCACGCGGGCGCCGACATTGGCGCACTGGAGCGCGGCGGCGAACGGGAACCGGCCATCCACGAAGGTGCGCACGCTCACGGCGGTGAGCGGGCCGCTCTGCGACTGCAGGGCATCGCCCGTCTCGCCGTCGTAGATGCTGATCAGAAGATCGACCGCGGCGCCGTCGTCGATGCGGTCGCCGTCGCCGGGCTCGAGCACCGCGAGCTCCGGGTCGGTCGCCACGAGCGGGGTCGGGAAGGCGGCCTGCGGGTCTTTGCCGAATGCGGCATCCGCACTGACCAGGGCGGCGTTGCCGGTCGAGGCGCACCCGGCGAACACGCCCGGGGCGGCGGAGCAGGCGGAAAGGGTGACCAGCAGTCCTGCGGTCACGGCGATGCTGGCGAGCTTGCGCACGAACACTCTTCCTGAGGGAGCCGGTGAATTACCGGATCACTCTACCGGTCGTCGGAGGCGGCATCCGCAGCGGCTCGGGCGTCGCGCACCGTGCGCCGCAGCCGCTTGTCGCTGGAGGTGCGCTCACCGAGCGCGCCCGGCGTCCACAGTTCGACGTCCTCGTCGCTGTAGTCGGACTTCGAGGCCCGACGCTTCAACGGGGGCAGCACGGTCCCCGGCGCGAGCCGGCGAGCGGTCATGAGGAACCCGGTGTGCCCCACCATGCGGTGATCGGGTCGCACGGCCAGTCCCTCCACGTGCCAGCCGCGGATGAGCGTCTCGGTCGGCTCGGGTTCGGTGAACTGCCCCGTTGCGCGAATCGCCTCGGCCACGCGCGACAGCTGGGTGACCGTCGCGATGTAGCACAGCAGCACGCCCCCGGGCGCGAGCGCACCGGCCACGACATCGAGACACTCCCAGGGGGCGAGCATGTCGAGCACGACTCGGTCGACGGAGCCCGGTTCGACGGATGCCGGCAGCGCCTCCTGCAGGTCGCCCACGATCACCGACCAGTTCGGCGGCACCTCGCCGAGGAACGCCGTGACGTTGGCACGGGCGACGTCGGCGAACTCCGCGCGGCGCTCGAAGCTGATCAGGCGGCCGTCGGCGCCGAGGGCCCGCAGTAGCCAGAGCGAGAGCGCCCCGGAGCCGACCCCGGCCTCGACGACGGTGGCGCCGGGAAAGATGTCGGCCTGGCCGAGGATCTGCGCGGCATCCTTCGGGTAGATGATGGCGGCACCGCGCGGCATCGACATCACGAAGTCCGTGAGCAGCGGTCGCATGGCGAGGTACTCGATGCCGTTGCTCGAGACGACGACCGAGGCATCCGGCCGACCGATGATCTCATCGTGGCCGAGCACGCCGCGGTGCGTGTGGAACTCGCCGCCGACCTCGAGGGTGATGGTGTTGAGACGGCCCTTCGGCCCGGTCAGTTGCACGCGGTCGCCGGCGCGGAACGGTCCCGATCGGCGGCGCGACGTCATCGCAGCCTCGCGGTCTCGAACAGGCCGCCGAGGTCGGCGAGGGTGCGCCCCTCGAGGGTCGGCCACACCACGTGGGCCCCGGCATCCTCGAGCGGCAGCATGAACGGCACACCGACCACGAGAGCGCCCGCGGCGGCGGCGGAGGCGATGCCGGTCGGCGAGTCCTCGATCGCCAGTGACTCGGAGATGTCGACGCCCAGCAGTTCGGCTCCGCGCAGATAGGGCTCGGGATGCGGCTTGGCGTGGGTCACCTCGTCACCGGCGACGACGACGTCGAACCCGAGGAACCCGAGACGGTCGGCAACATGGTGTGCCATGCGATTGATGGACATCGTCACGAGCGCGGTCGGCACGCCGGAGTCGCGAAGCTCGGTGAGCAGTTCGCGCGCGCCCGGTCGCCACGGGATGCCGAACTCGACGAGCTGCTCCATCACCCGGTCGGTGAGATGGTCGATGATCTCGTCCTCGCTCAGGGTGACGCCCTTGGCCTGGATGACGCGCGCCGAGTGCCACAGTCCGGAGCCGACGAGCTCCATCGCCTCCTCGTGCGTCCAGTCGCCGCCGTGCTCGTGGATCAGATCGGTCTCGGCGGTGACCCAGTACGGCTCCGTGTTCACGAGCGTGCCGTCCATGTCCCAGAGAACGGCGGCGGGGAGGTTGGGCCCGCCAGTCGAGATGCGCTGCGGAGCAGGCCGCTGGCCGTGCGGGTGGGGATGGGTCACAACCGTCCATCGTAGTTCTATCCTTGGATGAGGTTCCGGCGCGAGTCGGGACGGTCAGGAGTGCAGTGCCAGAGAATCGGTTCGCGGATGGACGGCTCCTCGTTGTCGCGTTCGAGGGCTGGAATGACGCGGGCGAGGCGGCCAGCGGTGCCGTGCGCACGCTCAAGGAGCAACTCGACGTCTATCCGATCGCCGAGGTCGATCCCGAGGACTACTTCGACTACCAGTTCAATCGCCCATCCGTCGCCGTCGACGAGGAGGGCAACCGCCGGCTCGTCTGGCCCGGGGTGACGATCTACGGTCCAACCCGGCCGAACAGCGGGGAACCCGGGTCGAACGTGTATCTGCTGCTGGGCACCGAGCCGTCGCGCGGCTGGAAGACCTTCGTGAGCGAGATCCTCGAGGTCGTGCAAGCCAATGAGATCGAGGCGATCGTCTTCCTCGGGGCCCTGCTCGCCGACGTGCCGCACTCGCGCCCCATCTCGGTCTTCACCAGCAGCGAGAACCGTGAGGTTCGGCAGCAGTTCGGCATGGAGCGGAGCTCGTACGAGGGGCCGGTCGGCATCCTCTCGGTGCTCGGCGATGCCGCGGAGAAGGCCGGCATCCGCACGGTGTCGATCTGGGCATCCGTGCCGCACTACGTGCACAACGCGCCGAGCCCGAAGGCGACTCTGGCGATCATCGACAAGCTCGAGGAGATCATCGACGTGGTCATTCCGCGCGGCGATCTCGTGACCGAGTCGGCGGCGTGGGAGAGCGGCATCGACGCGCTCGCCGGGGACGACGACGACATGGCCAGCTACATCGAGCAGCTGGAGCAGGCGCGCGACACCGTCGACTCCCCCGAGGCCAGCGGGGAGGCGATCGCCCAGGAGTTCGAGCGCTACCTGCGCCGCGGGGGCGACAAGCCCGAGGGCGGCGCGGCCGGCGACGAGCCCTGGCGCCCCAAGGCCGACTGAGAGGTCAGGGCGCGCGGCACCGTTGCACCTGTTCGAGGGCGCGCTCGAGCGGAGCAGCCCTTCGGTCGCCGTCGCCCGGGTCGCGCACCCGCGGTGCTGGTACCGATGTCGGTGTGAAACGCCACGGCGCTGCGGCGCGCGAGCCGACCACCCACCCGCCAGGCGCGAATCACGGCCTCCGGCTCATCGCCCAGCGCGTACCAGCCCTTTCGCACCCGGATGAGCTTGCGGTGCATGACCGCGATCTCGATCCGTTCACGCCAGTGCCCGCGATCGAGCAACTCACCGAGCGAGGCGAGTCCGCCGAGCGAGCGAACGTCGGTGTAGAGCTTCATGCGTCGATGGTGCAGGAGCACCCAGTGCGTCATGGTCGGCGATCGTGGTTCTCGTGCACGATCCGGCCGACGGGATGCTGTTGAGGAGTCGATGGCGCTGCCGTCGTTCCGAGATTGCAGCCGTTCAGAGATTGCAGCCGTTCGGAGATTGCCATTGTGAAGGACGCCGCCGAGAGCGCCAGCGAGACCGCGCGGAGACTCCCATTGTGAAGGACTTCCTTCAGAACGGGAGTGTGCCGGCCACAGAACCTGGAGCGTCTGGGCGGAGCTCGCGAGCGTGTGGTGACGAACCGCGAGCGTCTGGTGACGAACCGCGAGCGTGTGGTGACGAACCAGGCGTGTCGGGTACGGAGCCGGGCGTCTCGGGAACGTACCGGGAGTGCCGGGCTGCGCGGCGAGACGCCAAGCGCGGCTCGTCCCGCGGGCGTTGTCGATGACTGGGCGTTGCTGCCTAGGCGTTGATGATGCCGAGCGAGAGCAGCACGAGCAGCACCGCGCCGAGCAGAATGCGATAGATCACGAACGGCAGGAACGAGCGCTTCTCGATGTACCGCATCAGGAACGCGATGACGGCGAAGCCGACGCCGAATGCCACGACGGTGGCGACCGCGGTCTCTGCGAGCCCGTAGCCGACGCCGCAGCCCTCCGCGGCATCCGTCACCGGATCACAGGTGAGCGCGGTGTAGAGCTCGTACAGGCCGCTGCCGAACACGGCGGGCACGGCCAGCAGGAATCCGTATCTGGCGGCCGCCGGGCGCTCGTAGCCCAGGATGCGTCCGGCGGTCATGGTCGCTCCGGAACGCGAGACGCCGGGGACGAGCGCCAGCATCTCGGCGAATCCGATGATGAGGCCGTCACGGTAGGTGAGCTGGTCGAGCGAGCGCACCTTCTTGCCGAGCAGATCGGCGACCCCCAGGATGATGCCGAACACGATCAGCACGATCGCCACGAGCCACAGCGAACGGAACACCGAGCGGATGGAGTCCTGGAACAGGTAGCCGACGATCACGATCGGGATGGTGCCGATGATCACGAGCCAACCGAGGCGCACGTCGGGATCGTGCCGGTCGACCCGCACCGAATGGGCGCCCTTGGGGCGGCGGAACTGCTGGAACCACTTGCTGAGGATGCGGGCGATGTCCTTGCGGAAATAGATGATCACCGCGAGCTCGGTGCCGATCTGCGTGATCGCCGTGAACGTCGCTCCCGGATCCTGCGCGGACGGCAGGAACTCCCCCGCGATGCGCAGGTGCGCGCTGGAGGAGATCGGGAGGAACTCGGTGAGGCCCTGCAGGAGGCCCAGGATGATGGCCTCGATGAAACCCACGGCGTCGACTCCTAGTAGTTGAGCAGCAGGTCGGTCAGCACCCGCCTACCGAACACTAGTGCGTCGAGCGGCACGCGCTCGTCGACACCGTGGAACATCCCCGGAAAGTCGAGGTCGGCCGGCAGTCGCAGCGGGGCGAAACCGTAGCCGGCGATCCCGAGCTTCGCGAGCGCCTTGTTGTCGGTGCCGCCGGAGAGCAGGTACGGCAGCACCGGCGCGCCCGGATCGTGCGCCTGCAGCGTGGAGACCATGGCCTCCACGAGCGGGCCCTCGAACGCGTTCTCGAGCCCGATGTCGGAGTGCAGGGTGACGATCTCGATCTCGGGTCCGACGAGCTCTTGCACCCGGGCCAGCACCGCCTGCTCCTCGCCGGGAAAGGTGCGGATGTCGATGAGGGCCTCGGCCGTATCCGGGATCACGTTGTGCTTGTACCCGGCCTGCAGCACCGTCGGGTTCGAGGTGGTGTGCAGGGAAGCATGGATGAACCCCGCCGCCGTTCCCGTCGACAGCACGAGCTCGTCCGGACCCACCTGCCGCGGGTCGACGCCCATCAGGCGGGCGAGCTCGGCCAGCAGCAATTCGGTCGTATCGGTCAGCCGCACCGGCCACTCCTGCTGCCCCAGCGTGGCGACCGCCGCGGCGAGCTTGGTGACCGCATTGTCGCGGATGATGCGCGAGCCGTGTGCGGCGGTGCCGCGCGCGACGAGCTTGATCCAGACGAGCGCCTTCTCACCCGACTGCAGCAGGTAGGCGCGCGTACCGCCGAGCGTCACCGAGTAGCCGCCGACCTCGCTGATCGCCTCGGTCGCACCGGCGAACAGGTCGGGCCGGTGGTCCACGATGTGGTGTGAACCGAAGACGCCGCCGTTCTCCTCGTCCGAGAAGAAGGCCACCACGAGATCCCGGGCCGGGCGTCTGCCGCTGCCGAGGATGTCCTGCAGGGCGCCGACGATCATGGCGTCCATGTTCTTCATGTCGACGGCGCCGCGGCCCCAGAGCATGCCGTCTTTGACGACGCCTTCGAAGGGGTCGACGCTCCAGTTGGCGGGGTCCGCGGGCACGACATCGGTGTGACCGTGTACGACGAGCGCCGGGAGGTCGGGATCGGCGCCGGCGACTCGGGCGATCACGCTCGTGCGGCCGGGGGCGGCATCCACGTACTCCGGGGTCAGCCCGAGTTCGCTCAGCAGGCCGCCCAGGTACTCGGCCGCCTCGGTCTCGCTGTTCGCGCGGCCCTCGCCCCAATTGGTGGTGTCGAAGCGGATGAGGTTCCGCGCGATCGCCGCTGTGCTCTCGAGTTGCTCGCCGCTGGCCATGCCTCCACGCTACCGGTGGTCGAGCGTGTCGAGACGCGCGGCTGGGAGTGCTATTCTCATACCTCGGTGGTTCTGCGAATGGACTGCCGTGCGCGCGGATGGCGGAAATGGCAGACGCGCTAGCTTGAGGTGCTAGTGCCCGTATAGGGCGTGGGGGTTCAAGTCCCCCTTCGCGCACGAAACGAGTAAAGGCGTCCCGTCAGGGGCGCCTTTACTCGTTTCTGGACGGAGGGTCGGCGAGAACGCCCGGGGCCCCGAACGGCGCAGTCCGGCGCGTCGCGAAGCGACGTGGCGGCGGCACCGTTTGGGCGTCAAGTCCCCCTTCGCGCACGAAACGACTGAAGGCGTCCCGACAGGGGCGCCTTCAGTCGTTTCTGGACGAAGATGCCGCGCGAACCGCTCGGGGCCCCCGCCGAGCAGTCCGGACGAGCGCGCAGCGATAGACCGGCGGCTCAGTGGGGGCGTCAAGTCCCCCTTCGTTTCTGCACTGTGGGTCGGCGAGGATGGCTTGGCTGACGCCCTGTCAGCCGTTGGCGCGCATGAACGCGATGCGCGCCCGAACCGCCTGGGAGTCCCCGCTACGAACGCGACTGGCGGTCGCCTTCGGGCGTCGAGTCATCTCGCACGATGCGCCAGAGCATCGAGTGGAACCATGCCCGTTCGTTGCTTGGGATCGCAGCGAGGCGCTGGTCGATCGCAGCCTCCTTCGCCACCGCGACCATCGTCTTGGCCTCGAGCCCTTTGGCGGTGATGCTGGGGATCCGGGCCCGGCGGTCGTGCGGGGAGACGCTGCGTGTGATCAGGCCGCTCGCTTGAAGTCGGTCGAGCACGGCTACCAAGGTGGTCTTGTCGATGCTCAGTTCGGCAGCGATCTCACCCTGCGTACGTCCCGCCCCATCGCTGATCAATGCGAGCACCAGCCAGTCCCGCAGGTCTGTCAGCCCTGCCTCGCGGGTGATCGCGTTGAAGGAATCGGCCAGAGACTCTGCAGCCCGGTGAACGAGCCAAGAGAGGTCTTGACTCGGATCCGAAGCGTAGTCCGACGTCGCGGCGCCGCTGGATTCGTTCATGCGCCAACTATACCTGTTGCAATATCATCCGAATCCGGATAATCTCAACCCAGATCGTGTGGACCGCAGGTTCATTCGAATGGGTCGCGGCGGATGTCCCTCGCCGCAGTCAGCCCATCACCACAGGGGCGGAATCGAGTACAGGACATGCCCACAGTCACTGTTGGCACCGAGAGCGGCTCACCGGTCGATCTCTACTACGAGGTACAGGGAAGCGGAGCCCCGGTGCTTTTGATCCACGGCTGGCCGCTGGATGGCCGCTCGTGGGAGAGGCAGGTCGGGGCGCTCGTCGACGCTGGCTACATGGCCATCACCTACGACCGCCGCGGTTTCGGCCGATCGACCCCGACCTGGGGTGGACACGACTTCGACACGATCGCAGCGGATCTTGAGGCCCTCCTCAATCACCTTGACCTCACCGGAGTAACCCTCGTGGGCTTCTCGGCGGGCGGCGGGGCGGTCGCCCGCTACATCGGGACCTACGGGGCGGGCAGGGTCATCAAGGCGGTGCTCGCCAGCGCGGTCACCCCGTTCCTCTACGTGACAGACGGCAACCCCGAGGGCGGCCTCGACGACGCGACCATCGGGCACTTCGAAGGCGGGATCGCAACCGATCGCGCCGACTTCGTTGACCACTTCCTCTCCCTGTTCTATTCGACAGCGGAGGGGCTCACGGTCAGCGAGGCGCAGCGGATGTACGGTCGCGATCTGGCCAACGCCGCATCCCCTCGGGGCACCCTGGCAGGAGTCGCTGCCTTCGGTCGCACGGACTTCCGGGGGGATCTGACGAGTTTCACGATGCCGACCCTGGTGATCCACGGCGACGCCGATCAGGTCGTTCCGTTCGCGATCAGTGGGCGCCGATCGGCTGCCTCGATCCCCGGCAGCGAACTCGTCGTCATCGAGGGCGGACCACACGGCATCACCGTCTCCCACGCCGATCAGTTCAATGCCGCGCTGCTGGAGTTCCTCGCCCGCTGACGAAGCGCGCCCCTCCCCTCACCATTCACCATCACCATCCCCCGAATCGGCGCTGTGGCGCCACGAAAGGAACACACCATGTCCATCCGTAGTCTCCCCCACAAGCTGGCCGCGGCCGGCGCGGTTGCTGCCGTGCTCGCCCTGGGTTTCGCTGCATCGGCTGCCGCCACCACTGAGCCGGCCGCGAAGACGGCTCCGGCCAAGCCCACGATCGTGCTCGTCCACGGCGCGTGGGCCGACGCATCCAGCTTCGCCCCGGTCACCGCAGCGCTGTTGAAGGATGGGTACACCGTCCTCAACGCACCCAATCCCCTTCGTGGGATCGACATCGATGCGGCGAGTGTCGCCGCCTTCGTCAACCAGGCGACGACCGGCCCGGTCGTGCTCGTCGGTCACTCCTACGGCGGCACGGTCATCACCAACGCCGCGACCCAGACCCCGAGCGTGACGGCGCTCGTGTACATCGACGCCTATGCCCCCGACGAAGGTGAGACCGTCATCCAGCTCACCGGAGCCAAGCCCGGTTCCCTGCTGGCGGCAGACCCCACGACGGTGTTCAACTTCGTCCAGTATCAGGACGACACCAAGCAGGCGACGTACGATGCCGCCTACGTCAAGCCGGAGGTCTTTCAGAAGATCTTCGCGGCGGATCTCCCGACCAAGCAGGCTCAGGTCCTGGCGACCGGCCAGAACCCGCTCTCGACCCTCGCACTCGGGACCCCGTCCGGCGCACCGGCCTGGAAGACGATCAAGAGCTACTTCTTCATCGGCACCAACGACAAGGTGATCCCCCCGGCCCAGCAGCTCGAGATGGCCAACCGAGCGAACGGCGTCGTGGTGAAGGCCACGGCCGATCACCTCTCGATGCTCGAGGTTCCTGAGAAGATCACCGACCTCATCGAGAAGGCTGCTCAGTCCAAGTAGCACTGCTCGATCGGAAGACCCGATAGCGGCTAGCTATCGGGTCTTCTGTTCTTACCGGGCGAACTATGGCGCGGAGTCGCCCGTCTCCGCCGCGGCCGCGCGCTGTCGCAGCACGACGACGGCCAGGAGCACGAAGGCGACCACCTGCGCGGGCACCGTCGCGAGGCTCAGCAGCGCGGCATCCGGGTACAGGGCGCCCGCGAGGGCCGCGCCCGCGAAGGTGCCCGCCCCCTGGAACACGGCGAACACCCCGTACGCGGTGCCGCGCCGCGGCGCCGGCACGAGGTCGGCCACGAGCGCCTTGACGGTGGAGTCCTGGATGCCGGTCGCCGCGCCCCAGAGGCCGACCCCGACGAACACGGCCGCGAGTGAGGGCGCAAAGGAGAGCGCGGGAACCGCGGCCGCGAGCACCGGAACGACGAGCAGCACGGCGGCCCCGGCGCGGTCGTAGGCCCGGCCGCTGGCGAGGGCCGCGACCGCGGCGACGACCATGCCGAGCGCGTACACGAGCGGCACAGCGGCCAGCGGCACGAGGCCGTCCTCGGTGAGGTGGAAGGAGATCAGGCCGAAGCCCACGAGCCCGAACGTCGTGAGCGCCGTCGAGAAGGAGAACAGCAGGAACGTCAACGGGATGCCCCCGCGCTGCTGCCGCCCGTTCGCCCCGTCCGGCGGAGCCGCCGCCGCGGGCTCGTAGACGCTCGGGTCGGGCACCCGCGCGCGCAGCCAGAGCAGCGCGACCATCGCGATGAGGGCCGGGAGGGCGAGCGCCGCGAACGCGGGCCATAACGCCCCCGTGATCGCGATGATCGCGGCGACGATCAGCGGACCGCTGAAGGCGCCGACCTGGTCGAACAGCTTGTGCACCGCGAAGCCGCGACCACGCCCGACCGCGGCGGCCGGATAGGCCAACAGCACGGTCTTGGCGGGACTGCGGATGGCCTTGCCCGTGCGCTCGACGATGATGAGCGTCGCCGCTGCCGCGAGTCCCATCGAGCCGAGGAACGGGGTCAGCGCCATCAGCGGCACGCTCACCGCGGTGAGCACGTACCCGACGATCGCGAACCCCCAGTACCGTTTGGTGCGATCCACGGCGGGCCCGGAGACCAGGCGCAACCCGAAGCCGAGGGCCTCCGCGCCGCCCGTGACGAGCCCGACGACGAGCGCCGAGGCACCGAGCTCGCCCAGCAGCGGGCCAGCGAGCGACTTCGCCCCATCGGCGACGAGGTCGACGGCGAGGCTCACGACGCCGAAGCCGACGACCACCCGCCACGGGGACAGAAGCGCCCGGCCCGTCGCCACTTAGGCGGCCTGCTCCCCCGCGACCCCGTACCGTGCCGTGACGAGGATCGGGATGTGGTCGCTCGACCCGCGCGGCAGCGTCTCGACCCCCTCGATCGTGATGCCCTGCGAGGTCACGAAGTCGAAGTGCCCGTGGAAGAACTTGTAGGCGGTGTAGGTGCGCCGGTCGCTGAGCGTGAGATCGTATCCGGACTTCTTCACCTTGTCGCTGAGCGAGTCCTTGAAGATCGGGTAGTTGTAGTCGCCGACCATGAGGATGGGCGCGCCGTTGCCGAGCGCCCGCAGCAACTGGTGGGATGCCTTGATCTGGTTGCGCCGCAACGAGTTGAGCGCCGTGAGTGGGGCCGCGTGGAAGGAGGCGAGCACGATCTCATGCCCGGACTCGCGATCGACCAGCCGAGACCCGACCAGCCGCTCGGGCGTCGGCGAGAAGATCAGGTCGTGCAGGGACTTCTTGAGTTCGAAGGATTGGCTCGCGATCTGCTCGTAGCGCTCCCGGCGATAGTAGACCGCCAGGCCCAGCCGGTTGCGCTTGGTGGCGTCGGCCAGGTGCAGGTCGCCGATCTCGGCGGGGAGCTCGGACACGATGCACTCCTGCAGGCACAGGGCATCAAGTCCGGGCGTCGCGGCCAGGGCCGCGAGTTCGCCGACGGCGCGATGCTTGCGCAGGTTGTAGCTGATGACTCGGATCACTGAACTGCGAACCCTCTCCCGACGAAGAACTCCAAGCCTAGGCCCATCAGACGAACCGGATGCCCGCCGCGAGCTTCGTGCGCACGTCGAACAATTCGTTGCCGCCGATCGGGGCCGCCCCCGCCGGGCCGCTGCGCAGCAGCGCGGCCAGATGCTCCTGCCGCACCGCGATCGCGGCGGCACCGCGCACCTGGCCGAGGCTCTCCAGCGGATCGCTGAGCGCGTCATCCGGCAGCACGATGACCAGGGCCGTGAATCGCACCCGCAACTGGCGCGACGCCGCCTTCGCCCGCGTCGCGAGATCGTGCATCGGCCGCTCCCCCGCCAGCGCCTCGCCGATCAGCTCGCCGCGTCGCACTCGCACCGCGCCGCCGAAGTCCTCGGAGAGCATCGCGTACAGCCCCGTGGGGCCGAGCACCACGTGGTCGAGCTTGCGCTCCGGGTCCCCCGTCGCGACGTCGTGCCACACGGTGAACCCGATGCCCAAGCCGCTCAGGGTGCGGGCCGTGGACTCCTCGGCCAGCGCATCGGCGAGCGTGTGGCGGATCTCGCGAGGCGCGCTGCGCACGAGTGCCGGGTCGTACGGGTCGTCCAGACTCGCGCCACGCCCCACCCATTCCCGCACCTGCTCGAGATAGCGCTCCCGGCGCCATCCACCGGGGTGCCCGTAGGAACGCGCCCTCGGGCGGGTGTCCTGCCGGGGTCGCGCGGCCCGCGCGGTGTACGTCGGGTGGTCATCCCGGATGCCCCGCCCGGCGTCATACGCCGCTCGCCGCTCGGCGGTGCCCACCCGCTCCCAGGCCAGCTGCACCGCGACGAACCGGGCGTGATCGCCGCCGGTATCGGGATGCGTCTCGCGCAGCGCCCTGCGGAACGCGCGCTTCAGCTCCTCCTCGGTCGCGGATGCCGCGACCCCGAGCACCTCGTACGGGCTCGCGGACAGCGGACTCTCGGGCACTCGCACAGAATACTTGGATAGATTCGGCGCATGACCGCGCTCACCGACATTCCGCTCACCACTATCGACGGCGCGACGACCTCGCTCGCCGAATACCGCGACAAGGTGCTGCTCATCGTCAATGTCGCCTCCCGCTGCGGCCTCGCGCCGCAGTACGAGACGCTCGAGAAGCTGCAGCGCACCTACGGCGACCGTGGATTCACGGTGCTGGGGTTCCCGAGCAACCAGTTCCTGCAGGAGCTCTCGACCGAGGACGCGATCAAGGAGTACTGCTCGACGACGTGGGGCGTGAGCTTCCCGATGTTCGAGAAGGTCAGGCTCAACGGCAAGAAGGCGCATCCGCTCTACCAGGAGCTCACCCAGGCCGAAGACGACAACGGCAAGGCCGGCAAGGTGCAGTGGAACTTCGAGAAGTTCCTGGTGACCCCCGACGGCACGGTGCGCCGCTTCCGGCCGCAGACCCAGCCCGACGACCCGGCGATCATCGCCGCGATCGAAGCGAACCTGCCCAAGTAGTTCACCCGACGGTCAGCGGGCCTGCCTAGGCTGGTGCCGTGCACCTCCTGCTGATCCGCCATGGCCAGACGCCGTCCAACGTGCTCGGGCTGCTCGACACCGCGCGTCCCGGTCCCGGCCTGACCGAGCTCGGCCTGCAACAGGCCGCGGAGGTGCCCGTGGCGCTCGCCGGGCGCGAGGTGCACGGCATCTACGTGTCCACGCTGCAGCGCACGGCGCTCACGGCGGCGCCGTTGGCGCTCGAGCGCGGGATCTCGCCGGTGCAGTTGGCGGGCATCCATGAGATCGAGGCGGGCGATCTGGAGTTGCGTTCGGATCACGACGCGGTCGTCACCTACGTGAAGACGGCCTTCGCGTGGGGCGCCGGGGATCTCAGCCCGCGCATGCCGGGCGGATCCGACGGCACCGAGTTCTTCGGCCGATTCGACGCCGACATCGCCGAGGTCGAGTCCGCCGGCCACGGCACGGCGGTCGTCGTCAGTCACGGTGCCGCCATCCGGGTCTGGGTCGCCGGCCGTGCGATCAACGTGCCCCCGCAGTTCGCCGGACGGCGCGAGCTCGACAACACCGGCGTGGTCGAACTCGAAGGCTCGATGGCCGAGGGCTGGCGCCTGCTCTCCTGGCATGGCATGCCCGTCGGCGGCGAGGAGTTCGCCGACCGCAACGCCGAGGATCCGACGGGCGAGAGCCTCGCCGACGCCGAGTCCGCATAGGCTTGCACCATGGACACCAATCGCGACTCCACGCCGGATCCGGACCTCGTGACGCCCGAAACCGATCCGACCCCCGACGCCGATCAGCAGGCGGACGAGCAGGCGGAGGGCGAGCGCGATCTCGCCGCTTTCGAACGGTTCGCCGGCCAGCCTGTGCCGACGGAGGGCACGGGCCCGCTGCCCTGATGGCGAAGGTTCTCGCCCACGAGCCGGACGCCAACCGCTACACGCTGGTGATCGACGGCAACCTGGTCGCGGTGGCCGACTACCGCATCAACGGGCACTCCATCTCGTTCAACCACACCTACACGCAGCCGGCGATGCGCGGACACGGCTATGCCGGTGAGGTCGTCGCCTTCGCCATCGACGACGTCGAGCGGTACACCGACCTGCGCGTCGTGCCGATGTGCTGGTACGTGGCGGAGTGGTTCGACGCCCACCCCGAGCGTGCCGGGTTGCTGACCCGCTGAGGTCTCAGGCCACGAACCACGGCGGGTAGACCGCGACCTTGGTGGTCGTGAGCGCCCGCACCCGATCGCGAACCTTCTCGTTGGCGACGCCGATCAGTTGGATGGCCTGCCACGGCACCCGCCCGGGTGCCAGCACCTCGGCGTCCGGGCGCACGTCGGTGTCGTACAGACGCTCGAGCATGCGCACCACGTCGTCACCGCCGGCGAACCGGGTGTAGGTGCTGGCGGCATCCCCGTCGGCGATGACCACTTCAGGGCCGAGCGCCGAGACGGTCGTCACGAGGAACACGAAATCGGTGGATGCCGCCGCCAGCGCCGCAGCGGACCAGCGCGGATCGGCGCCGCCCTCGCGCAGCTCGAGCCACAGCGTCGACAGGGGTTCCAGGAAGAAGGGCACGTAGCCGCTGACCGGCTTCGAGGGCGCCGCCTCGGCGGTGGCGCGAAGCTCCCGCGCCAGTTCGCTGCTGAGGTCGACCGGCGGCCGCGCGTCGGCGACGAGCGCTCCTTCGGCGAGGATGCGCTCGAGGTTGTCGACGTGCGTGAGGTGATAGGCGCGCTGATTCGCGGTCGTGATCACCGGCTTCGCGGCCGCGACGGGAGCCGTGCGCTTCGGGGCGGCGGTGCGCGGCGGACGAACCGCCTTGGGACGCTCGACCTGCACCTTGGGGTAGCAGGTGTCGCAGAGACCGGGCTCGAAGCCGTGGATGCACTCGGCCGTGCTCACGCCGGCACGATGGTGTGGTTCTGGGAAGACATGTTCTCTCGATCGTACGCCGCTTTTGCTCCGGGGCCGTCGCGCGCGGGCGCACCGTACCGCCGGAATTCGTCGATGACACCGCGAATCGATCATCGGCGCGCGCCGGAATTGGCGCTAGCGTGGGGGCCATGACCGATACGACTGCTTCGCTCGACCCACTCGCCGGCCTCGTCAAGGGCGTCTGGTGGTGGGTGCTCATTCGCGGCATCCTCGCCATCGCCTTCGGCATCGTCGCGCTCATCTCCCCCGCGGTCGCGCTCACCGCGATCGCGATCGTCTTCGGCGCCTACACGCTCGTCGACGGCATCATGCTCACGATCGCGGCGATCCAGACCCGCAAGACCACGAAGGGCTGGGGCTGGGTGCTCGCCCAGGGCATCCTGTCGGTGCTCGTGGGTCTCGCCGCGCTGATCCTGCCCGGTCTCGTGGGTGCGCTCGGCGGCCTCGTCGTGCTCTGGACGATCGTGTTCTGGAACATCATGACGGGCATCGCGAGCATCCAGGCCGCCACGAAGTCGGAGGCCGGCAGCGCCAAGACCTGGATGATCGTCGCCGGTGTCGTGAGCCTCGTCTTCGCGGTGATCCTCGCGATCGCGGTGCTGGTGACTCCGGGCGTGACCCTGCTCGGCCTCATCTGGGCCGTCGGCATCTACGCGATCGTCTTCGGCATCATGCTCATCGTCACCGCGATCCACGTGCGTCGCCTCGGTCGCACCCTCGTGACCGCGGCCGACTAGCAGGTCAACCGGCGAACTGCGCGTCCAGCCAGTCGTACATCCGCTGCTGCGTGAGTGTGCGGGCCAACGGCTGGCAGTGGAAGTTCGCACCCTCCGACGCGGTGAACGGCTGCACGACGTGCTCGCCGCTCACCGCGTCGGCCAGTTCTTGGGACTGTCCCGGCCAGAACTGCTCGTGCTCCGGCGAGGTGATGAACAGCGGCGTCGTGATCTTGGCCGCGAGATCGCCGAGCACATAGCCGCGCACCGCGGTGAGCGTGTCGAACGGGCTCGACTGCCGATACGGCCGGGATCGGAACGCCCAGCCGCGGGCGATGGCCGGACTGAACCGCATCCCCAGCGCCATGTCGCGATCGAAGGCCTCCCGCTTGCCCTCGGCGAAGAGCTTGGCGAGCGGTGCCGGAAGGTTCGGCAGCCATGAGGCCGAGACATCCGTGACCCCGGGGTCGACGATCGCCGCCGCGAAACGCGGCTCGAACGCCAGGGCGCGCGAGACCCAGAACCCGCCCTGGCTGATGCCGTAGACGGCGAGGCGCGACCCGTCGATGTCCGAACGCGCCAGCAGGAAGTCGACGACGGGGGTGAGCACCGTCTCCCAGTCCGGACGGAAGCCGACGCCGCGTTCGAAGAGCATCGACTGCTGCCCCGGTCCGTCGAAGAGCAGCACGTTGTAGCCGCGGCCCAGCGCCCCGAACGCGGCCTCGCCCCAGATCGAGGCGTGGGAGCCGTCGCTGCCGTTGACCAGCACGATCGTCGGACGCAGCTCGTCGTCGTCGGCCGGCTTCACCAGGTACCCGGGCAACACGGTGCCCTCGTAGGGGATCTCGACCCGCTCGGCGAGGTACACGGTCGTGTCGATGAACCCCTCCCACGCGTCGCTGTACTCGCCGAACAGACCGCTCACCCGATCGTCGTCGCCCGAGTTGACGGCGATGGCGAGGTACGACGCCGCACGCAGGTAGGCGCCGGCGGCGCTGTCGAAATGCTCCGCCTCGCGCAGCGCATCGCCGAGTGACCGCAACCGTCGGCCCAGTGCGAGCCAGGCCGCGTGCCAGGCGGTGGCATCGCCGTCTTTGATGCCGGCGATCGTCGCGAGCACTTCACCGGGCTCGCTCGCGCCGGCGGGTGCCCGGCCCAGCAGCCCGCGCACCTCGAAGTCGAACCCCGCATCCTTGAAGAATCCGGCGCTGAACGCCTGGTGGGGACGCGCGAACTCGTACGAGGTCATGCCCCGCTGCCACCCTTGCGCTGTTGCGCTTGGCCGCGCGCTCGGCCTTCACACGAGCGTTCTCCTCCTGCACCGCCGCGTGCGTGGCACGTTCGGCCACCAGCCACGGCGGCTTCTCCTCGAGCAGGGCCTTGATCTCCGCCGACGTCATCACGTCGGGTGCCCCCGCCCGGGCGAGCCCCGAGGTCGAGACCCCGAGCTTCTGGGCCACGACCAGGCGCGGATGCGGCCCGTCGCGTCGCAGCGCGACCAGCCATTCGGGTGGGTCCGCCTGAAGTCGCGCGAACTCGGCGCGCGACACCGTTCCCGATTGGAACTCCTCGGGCGTGGCTGGAAGGTAGATACCGAGCTTCTTGGCCGCGGTCGCGGGCTTCATCGACTGGTCCTGCACACCGCAAGGGTAGCCTGAACGCGTGAGTGCGCCCTCCCCCTTCGTCGTCGGTTTCGTGCCCGGCGTCACGCCCGGCAAGTGGGCGCGGGTGTGGGGCGAGCGTCGGCGGTGGCATCCCCTCGAGCTGCGGCCGCTCCCGCAGCAGGACGCGCTCGCGGCCCTCGCGAGCGGTGAGCTGGATGCCGCGTTCCTGCGCCTACCCGTCGAGGACGACGCCTTCAGCGCCATTCCGCTCTACGAGGAGCAGGCCGTGGTGGTCGCGCCGAAGGACCACCCCGTGGCCGCCTTCGAGTCGCTCGAGCTCGCGGACCTCGCGGGTGAGACGATCCTCGAGGGCGAGTGGGACGAGGTCATCGCGCTCGCGGCGGCGAACGTGGGCCTCGCGATCGTGCCGCAGTCGGTGGCGCGCGCCCACAGCCGTCGCGACCTCATCGCACGACCGGTCGCCGACGCCCCCTCGACTCGCGTCGCGCTGGTCTGGCCGAGCGCGCGCACGACCGAGGAGGTCGAGCTGTTCATCGGCATCGTGCGCGGCCGCACGGCCAACAGCTCGCGGCGTTGAGCTTGCTACGATCGCGGGGTGCCACAGCCCCGCATCGCCCTCGTCACGTGCGCAGAACTGCCCGACCTCGACCCCGACGACCGCCTCGTCATCGCCCCGTTGGCGGCCCGCGGTATCGAGGCCGAGCCTGCGGTCTGGGATGATCCGACGGTCGACTGGGCGGGCTTCGACATCGTCGTGCTGCGCGACCCCTGGGACTACGTCGCCCGCCGCGACGAGTTCGTGGCCTGGGCGGGCTCGGTGCCTCGTCTGCTGAACGCGGCATCCGTCGTCGAATGGAACACGCACAAGGGTTACCTGCGCGAGTTGGCGGCCGCGGGCGTGCCGGTCGTCACGACCCAATGGCTCGAACCCGGGGACGCCTTCGTGATGCCCGCAGGGGCGTTCGTGATCAAGCCGGCGATCAGTGCCGGCAGCAAGGACACCGGGCTCTACACGCCCGAAGAGGCGACCCTGGCCAGGGCCCACGTCGAGCGGCTGCTCGCCGACGGCCGCACCGTGATGGTGCAGCCCTATCTCGAGGCGGTCGAAGACGCGGGTGAGACCGCGCTGCTCTACTTCGCCGGCCCGCAGGGTCTGCGGTTCAGCCACGCCGCGCGCAAGGGTCCGATGCTCACCGGTCCCGATCGCGGCGTGGAGGGCCTGTACGTCGAGGAGCAGATCTCCGCACGCGTGCCCTCGGAGGCCGAGCTCGAGGTCGGAGCGCTGGCAGTGGCGGCGGCGCCGCCCGGCCTGCTCTACGCGCGCGTCGATCTCATCCGGGGTCCGGAAGGCTCCCCCGTGCTGATCGAGCTCGAGCTGACCGAGCCCTCGTTGTTCCTGCGCACCTCGGATGCGGCGGCCGCCCGGTTCGCGGACGCGATCGCCGGGGCGATCAACGAGCTCCAGTCCGCGTAGGTCGCGCGCGACAACAGCGCGGCGACCGGGCCGAGGGGTTGCGGATCGAAGCTCACGAACACCGCGCGGCTGCGCCGATCGCACAGTTCGCTCGTCGCGCGATCGAGCCGCGAGACATGACGCTGCATCGAGGTGCGCAACGCCCTCGGGATCGGGGCGATCGCCGGCGCGGACAGGATGCCGATCGGGAACACGCTCAGGGTCGGCGGCGCGAGCGCCTCGATCTCGTCGAGCACGGAGCGCAACCGGCGTCGCCACGCTCGCACCGGCAGGAAGGTGAAGGCTTCGAGTCCGCCCATGGTGAGCACGATCGCGTCGTACCGGGTGAGGTCGGCGCCGCGCACGATGGTGACCGCCCGGCGATGATTCAGGTGCGGACTGGCGGCGACATCGATCCGCACGCCGCGCTCGGTCAGCTGCGAGACGCCGCGGGCGAGATGGCCGGCCAGACCGAGGTCGTGCGTCATCACCCCGTAGCCCACGGCGATGCCGGAACCGATCAGCAGGATCCGAAGCGTTCGTGGACCCGCAACCGCCACCGACGCCGAGCCGTCGGGCCTGGGCAGCGCCCGCCAAGACTGGGACGACGTGTTGAGCCAGACCTGCGCCACTGCCACAGCGACCGCATGGCGGATGTAGTGCAACAAACCGGCTTCCCCTCCGGAACGTCTTCGTTCACAAGCCTGTGTCCCCCATTCTACGGACCGGGCGGCTGCTCGACCAACTGCTGTTGCGAGAGCATCGCCGCGAACCGCGCGAGGTCCTCCATGGTGACGGCGCGATGCCGTCCGGTCTCCGACGCGAAGGCATCACGCAGCGCCTTCGTGATCTCGCCGATCGGTGGACGGTCTGCGGGGTCGAGTGCCGTCATCGCCCGCAGGAGCGGAACCCACTCCTCGGGCACGCGCTCGTCCATCACCGGTGCGTACACGAGCCGTGCGGCCAGGGACTCCTGCGGATCGCCCGGGAAGGCGAGTCGGCGGGTGAAGCACTCGAGCAGCACCAGGCCCAGGGAGTAGACGTCGCTCGCGGTCGTGACCACATCGCCGCGCGCCTGCTCGGGGCTGACGTAGGCCACCGTCCCGGTGATCGTCTGCCCCGCGCTGGTCGCCGGTCCGATCCCGCGGGAGGCCAGGCCGAAATCGCCGAGCTTCGCGCTCACGCGCGTGCTGTCCTGCAGGTGCTGCAGCAGGATGTTGGCCGGTTTCACGTCGCGATGCACGATCCCCAGACCGTGCACATGCTCCAGGCCGGATGCCACGTGGTACCCCAGTTGCGCGATCTGGCGCGGTGACATCGGCCCCTCGGCCAACCGGCGCCGCAGGTCGGTGCCGTGGACCAACTCCATCACGGAGAAGATGCGGCTCTGATCGTCGGCGCGATGCACTCCCACATCGAGGAGGGTCACGAGGTCGGGGTGATTGAGCATCGCGAGGGTGTTGACCTCGTCCTCCTGCCGTCGGAGATCCTCCTCGGCCGACGCGCTCGCGTGGAACAGTTTCACCGCCACCAGACGACCCAGGAACTCGTCGGTCGCGCCGTAGACGGTCGCGAGTCCGCCCTGGCCCAGGACGGCGCCGATGCGATACCGATTGCGCAGGAGCGGCTGCGCGCCGCCGGTACTGCCGTCGGGAGGCATATGCTGTGTCTCCTTCATGTGATGCTTCGACCGTAGGCGGATCGTGGTGGGCTTCGTCAGGGGTTGCATTCGATCGACGCGTGTGTTCACGACACGCCGAACGGATGTCGTGGGCGATTGACACACTCGAACATATGTTCGAATATGAACAGGTGTCCGCCGCCACCGTGCTGAGTTCTCCCGTCGAGGAGATCGAGACGCTGCGTGCGCGCATCCGTTCCATGCAGGCGACCGCGGCCCCGACACGACTGCTGCCGACGCATCCGGCGATCGCGGAGCTGCTGCCGGGAGGCGGACTGCAGCAGGGAGCCGCCTATTCGGTCGAGCAGTCGGCGATGCTGCTCATGACCCTGCTCGCGGCGCCGTCGGCGGCCGGCACCTGGTGCGGCATCGTCGGCGTGCCGGAGTTCGGCGTTGAGGCCGCGGCGCACTTCGGCGTCGACCTCGAACGACTCGTGCTCGTGCCGCACCCCGGCGAGCACTGGCTCACGGTGACGGCGGCCATCGCCGACATCATGGGCGTGGTCGTCACGCGGCCACCGAAGCGGGCGAGCGATTCCAGCGTGGCACGACTGGCCGCCAGGTTGCGTCAGCGCGGTGCGACGCTGCTCGTGCTCGGTCCGTGGCCGCAGACCGAGGCCATGCTCTCGCTCTCGGCGAGTCGCTGGCATGGCATCGGCCAGGGCCACGGACACCTGGCAGCGCGCGAGGCGACGATCACCGTGACGCATCGTGCCGCCGGGCGTCCCCGCAGCGCCCGGCTGTGGCTGCCCGACGCGTCCGAGATCGTCCGCCGCAGCCGGGAAGAGGTGCGCCCGCTGCGGGAGGCGGCAGGGTGATCCCCGTCGCGCCACCGCGCGTGATCGTGGTGTGGTGCCCCGACTGGCCGGTCGTCGCGGCGATGCGGCAAGCGGATCTCGGGCCGGATGCCGCGGTCGCACTCATCGAGAAGAACCTCGTGTTCGCCTCCTCCGCCGCCGCGCGCGCGGAGGGGGTGCAGCGCGGCCTGCGGCTGCGTGAGGCGCAGGCGCGGCATCCCGCGCTGCACGTGCTCGACTACGATCAGGCGCTCGATTCGCGTGCCTTCGAACCCGTGATCGCGGGCATCGAGCAGCTCACCCCCGGGGTGCAGGTGCTGCGTCCCGGTGTGTTCACCGTGCGCGCTCGCGGACCCGCTCGGTACTACGGCGGCGAGCAGGCCGCGGGCATCGCACTCGCGGCCCGCGCGGACGAGCTCGGGGCGGTGGCGGCGCGGGCGGGCATCGCCGACGGCATCTTCACCGCCGACCGTGCCGCGAGGATGACGGGCACCGCCCGGGTGCGGATCGTGCCCCCCGGCGAGTCGGCCGCGTTCCTGGCCCCGCTGCCGATCGGGCTGCTCGACGACGACACGGCGTCGACCGGCATCGTCACGCTGTTGCGTCGGTTGGGCATCCACGATCTCGGCGGATTCGCCGGGCTCGCCGCCACGGACGTGCGCACCCGGTTCGGGGAGCACGGCGCACGCCTGCACGCGCTCGCCGGCGGCAGCGACAGCCTGCCGGTGACCCCGCGCACTCCCCCGCCCGAACTCGATGTCGTGCTGGACTTCGAGCCCGCCCTGGAGCGCGTCGATCAGGTCGCGTTCGCGGTGCGCACGAGCGCCGAGGCCTTCGTGGAGCGCCTCATGGCGTCCCGGCTCGTCGCGACCGCCATCCGGGTGGAGCTGCACTCGGATGCTGGCGAGCATCAGGAGCGGGTGTGGCTGCATCCACGGTCCTTCGCTCCGGCGGATGTCGTCGACCGCGTGCGCTGGCAATTGCAGGGCGAGTTCAGCGCCGGAGTCGTGCGGGTGCGAATCGCTCCCGAGGCTGTGGATGCCGTCGGCCACCACGAGGCCGGACTGTGGGGCAGCGCACCGGACGAGCGCATCCATCACGGTCTCTCGCGCGTGCAGAGCATGCTGGGACACGGCGGTGTGCTCATGCCGTTCCTCGGCGGGGGTCGCACGCTCGCCGAACGGCAGCACCTCGTCGCGTGGGGAGACCGGCCGCTCGCCGCGCGCCCTGCTGCCCGGCCCTGGCCGGGGCGGTTGCCGACCCCGCTGCCCGGCACGGTGTTCGCCCCGCGGCGGGCGGTGCACGTGCTCGCCTCGACCGGGGAGCCGGTCGCGGTGACCGAACGCGGTGCCGTCTCGGCCGTACCGGCGACCTTCTCAGCCGATGGCCGCGGTCTTCGTCGCATCACGGCGTGGGCGGGGCCATGGCCGATCGACGAACGCTGGTGGTCGGCGGAGGGGCGAAGTTCGTGGCGGTTCCAGGCCGTCGACGAGAGTGGGTGCGCGTGGCTGCTCGTGCTCGACGCCGGTGGCTGGTGGGCGGAAGCGCGGTACGACTGATGGGCTGGAACAATCCGCCGATCCCCTGGTCCGAACTCCAACGTCGGCTCAGCGACCTCTCGCGCCCGGCCGGCACGCCCCAGATGGACCCGCCGGTGGGCGGCGACGGCGGGGATGCACCGGCCTGGAGTCGCAAGCGCGGCGCCTACCAGCCGCCGAGGCTGCGCACGACGGAGGGCGTCGTGCCCTATGCCGAGCTGCACGCGCACTCGAGTTTCAGCTTTCTCGACGGCGCGAGCATGCCCGAGGCGCTGCTGGAGGAGGCGGCGCGGCTGGGGCTGACCGCGCTCGCGCTCACCGACCACGACGGCTTCTACGGCATCGCACGCATGGCGGAGGCCGCTGCCGCCATCGGCACCACGAGCACGGTGTTCGGTGCCGAGCTCTCGCTCGGTCTCAGTGCTCCGCAGAACGGCGTGCCCGACCCCGAGGGCACCCATCTGCTCGTGCTCGCCCGTCGGCAGGAGGGCTACCACCGGCTCGCCTCGGCCATCACCCGAGCGCAACTGCGCGGGCGCGAGAAGGGACGCCCGATCTATGACATCGACGAACTCGCCGAGACGGCGGGCGGGCACTGGATGGTGCTCACCGGCTGCCGCAAGGGTGCGGTGCGTCAGGCCCTCGACGATCGGGCGCAGTCGAGGCCGGGCGGGATCTCGGCGAGCTCGATCGCCGCGGCCGGTCGTGAACTCGACCGGCTCGTGGGCCTCTTCGGCCACGAGAACGTCGTGGTCGAGCTCTTCTCGCACGGTGATCCGCTCGACGACGCCCGCAACGACGCGCTGTTCTCCCTCGCACGCGAGCGAGAGCTGCGGGCGGTCGCGACCGGCAACGTGCACTACGCGACGCCGTCGCAGCATCCGCTGCACACGGCGCTCGCCGCGGTGCGCGCTCGCCGCAGCCTCGATGAGCTCGACGGCTGGCTGCCTGCGGCTGGCGGGGCCTACCTTCGCAGCGGTGCCGAGATGGCGGCGCGCTTCGCACGCTACCCGGGTGCGGTGGAGAACTCGGTGGTGATCGCCGAGGAACTCGCCTTCGAGTTGCGTCGGGCCAAGCCCGAGCTGCCCGATCAGGAGGTGCCCGAGGGGCACACCCCGATGAGCTGGTTGCGGCACCTGGTCTGGGAGGGGGTCGCCGATCGACGGATGACCCTGGACGATGCGAAGCGGCGGCGCATCGAACGCGAACTCGACGTGATCGAGGAGAAGCACTTCGCCGGCTACTTCCTCATCGTCTACGACATCGTGCGGTACGCCCGTGAGCAGGGCATCCTCTGCCAGGGGCGCGGCAGCGCTGCGAACTCGGTGGTCTGCTACCTGCTGAAGATCACCGCGGTCGACTCGATCCGGTACGGGCTGCCGTTCGAGCGCTTCATCTCGGCGATGCGCGAGGAGGAGCCGGACATCGACGTGGACTTCGATTCCGACCGGCGGGAGGAGGTCATCCAGTACGTGTTCGCCAAGTACGGCCGGGAGCGCGCCGCGCAGGTGTGCAACGTGATCCAGTACCGCCCGAAGTTCGCGGTGCGGGACATGGCCAAGGCCCTCGGGCACTCCCCCGGCCAGCAGGATGCCTGGTCGAAGCAGGTCGAGCGCGGCGCGCTGGAGCACCACGACATCCCGGACGCGGTGGTGGATCTGGCGACGCAGGTGATGAAGTTCCCGCGGCACCTCGGCATCCACTCCGGCGGCATGGTGCTCACCAAACGCCCGGTGGGCGAGGTCGTGCCGATCGAGTACGCACGCATGAAGGACCGCACGGTCGTGCAGTGGGACAAGGACGACTGCGCATGGATGGGCCTGGTCAAGTTCGACCTGCTGGGTCTGGGCATGCTCTCCGCACTGCAGTACAGCTTCGACCTGGTGCGCGACACACTCGGCGAGCAGTGGGACCTCGACACCATTCCGAAGGAGGAGCAGGGCGTCTACGACCAGCTCTGCCGGGCGGATGCCATCGGCGTCTTCCAGGTCGAGTCCCGCGCTCAGCTGGGGCTGCTGCCGCGCCTGCAGCCGAGACGGTTCTACGACCTCGTGGTGGAGATCGCGCTCGTGCGTCCCGGGCCGATTCAGGGCGGAGCGGTGCATCCCTTCGTGCGGCGCAAGCTCGGCAAGGAGCCCATCAGCTACCTGCACCCGAAGCTCGTCGAACCGCTCGAGCGCACCCTCGGGGTGCCGATCTTCCAGGAGCAGCTCATGCAGGTCGCCGTGGCGGTCGGCGGCTGCACGGCCGACGACGCCGACCTGCTGCGCCGGGCGATGGGCTCCAAGCGCGGCATCGAGAAGATCGAGAAGCTGCGCGACAAGCTCTATGCGGGCATGGCGGAGAACGGCATCCACGGCGAGAACGCCGATCAGATCTACGGTGCCATCCAGGCCTTCGCGGGGTTCGGCTTCGCCGAGAGCCACGCGCTGAGCTTCGCGCTGCTGGTGTACGCGAGCGCCTGGATGCGGCTGCACTACCCGGGGGCGTTCCTCGCCGCGCTGCTGCGGGCGCAGCCGATGGGGTTCTACTCGCCGCAGTCCCTGGTCGCGGACGCCAGGCGGCACGGCGTGCAGGTGCTGCGACCGCACATTCAGCTCTCGGGCGTGCACGCGGGGCTGGAGCCGCTTTCAGCGGGCGAGCACGGTGATCGGGCGACGGGTCTCGACGCCGCCCGGCCACCGGCCACCGGCGACGACGCATGCCTGGAGCGCGAGCAGCCGCCGGTCGGCGCCTTCGAGCGCACCGCGCCCTTCGACACCGACGACCACCGTCGGGATGGCGGTTACGCCGTGCGCCTCGGGCTCGCCGAGGTGCGGGGCATCGGATCATCCATCGCCGAGCGCATCGTCGCCGAACGTGACAGCGGCGGCGAGTACCGGGACATGCACGATCTCGTGCGTCGCACCGGGCTGACGACCGCGCAGCTGGAGGTGCTCGCCGCTGCCGGCGCGTTCGACGGGTTCGGTCTCGGTCGGCGTGAGGCGATGTGGAACGCGGGCAACGCCGCGCAAGACCGGGCGGAGTTTCTGCCGAACAGCGTGATCGCGGTGCAGCCGCCGCTGTTCGGGATGCCCTCGCCGGTCGAGCAGGTGATGAGCGATCTGTGGGCGACCGGTCTGTCGTCCGACAGCCACCCCGTCGAGCACCTGCGGTCCGCGCTGACGGAACAGGGCATCCTCAGCGCCGACGACCTCGCGACGGCGGAGTCCGGCCGCAGGGTGCGCATCGCCGGGGTGGTCACGCACCGGCAGCGGCCGTCGACCGCGAGCGGCATCACGTTCCTGAACCTCGAGGACGAGACCGGCCTTGTCAACGTGATCTGCAGCGTGGGCGTCTGGTCACGTCACCGTCGCGTGGCGCGGGACGCCCCGGCGCTCATCGTGCGGGGCATGCTCGAGCGCTCGGCGGAGGGTGTCACCAACGTCGTCGCCGACCATTTCGAACCGCTTGCGATGGCGCCGCGCACCCGTTCTCGGGACTTTCGCTGACGAACGGCGGGCGAACGCTTTGTTACCATCTCGCACCGGTTTCGTCATAACTGGCCATAATGGCGCGTACCTGCTATACCCTGAGCACACCAACGCGCTTTCATGGCGTCGCGGTAGGCCCCGGCTGTCGGGGTCGGTTTTAGACTCCTGGAGGAGTTTGCATGGCAACAGGTACCGTCAAGTGGTTCAACGCGGAAAAGGGATTCGGCTTCATCGCCCCCGAGGATGGAAGTCCTGACGTGTTCGCCCACTACTCGGCCATCTCGACGAGCGGTTACAAGTCGCTCGACGAGAACCAGAAGGTCGAGTTCGACATCACGCAGGGACCCAAGGGTCCCCAGGCGGAGAACATCCGCCCCCTCTGAACTTGAGAGCTCAGTAAGGAGACGCCCCGGCTATGACAGCCGGGGCGTTTCTCATTGCCCGGGACCGGGCACGGTCAGCTTCGCAGGCCCTTGCGCAGGTAATCGATGCGCGCCTGCAGCTGCGTGACCGTGGCCTGCGCGACCGCAGGCCCGCCGCACACGCGACGGAGTTCGGCGTGGATGAGGCCGTGCGGTTCGCCTGAGAGCTTCGCGCGCATCCCCACCAGCGAGTTCAACAGCTTTCGCTGCTCCTTGAGGTTGCGGTACAGCGGGGCGGGCTGCTCCTCGGTCGGGCGTGCGGCCGACCGGCGGGACTGCCGAGCCTGCCGCTGCCGCAGCAGCTCGCGCACCTGCTCGGGCTCGAGGATGCCGGGCAACCCGATGAAGTCGAGCTCCTCGTCACTGCCGGTCGGTGCGGCGAAGCCGAACTCGTCGCCGTCGTAGAGCACCCGGTCGAAGTTGGCGTCGGACTCGATCGCCTCCCAGGTGAACTCGTCGGTGAGCACGTCGCTGGTGGCCTGCTCGCGCTGCTCGGCGGCGAGCAGATCGTCGTCGAGCAGGCCGTCGTCGGCCTTCGGTCGGTCGAGGGCGTGGTCGCGTTCCAGCTCGAGCTGCGTCGCCAACGACATGAGCGAGGGCACACTCGGCAGGAAGATCGAGGCGGTCTCGCCGCGACGCCGCGCACGCACGAAGCGCCCGACGGCCTGTGCGAAGTACAGCGGCGTCGACGCGGAGGTCGCATAGACGCCCACGGCCAGGCGCGGCACGTCGACGCCCTCCGACACCATCCGCACGGCGACCATCCAGCGCCGCTCGCTCGCGGCGTAGGTCTCGATCCGCGACGAGGAGTCCTTCTCGTCCGAGAGCACGACCGTGGGCTGCTCCCCCGTGATCTCGTGCAGGAGCTTCGCATAGGCGCGCGCGGCATCCTGGTCGGTCGCGATCACGAGCCCGCCGGCATCCGGGATCGCGTGCCGCACCTCGCTGAGGCGCACGTCGGCGGCGCGCAGCACCGACGGCATCCACTCCCCCTTCGGATCCAGCGCGGTGCGCCAGGCCTGGGAGGTGACGTCCTTGGTGTCGGGCTCGCCGAGCCGGGCCTCCATCTCGTCGCCCATGCGGGTGCGCCAGCGCATCTTGCCCGCGTAGGCCATGAACATCACCGGCCGCACGACGCCGTCGGCGAGGGCACGGCCATAGCCGTAGGAGTAGTCGGTGAGCGAGGTGCGGATGCCCTTCGCATCCGGCGCGTACGTCACGAACGGGATCGGCGCGGTGTCGCTGCGGAACGGCGTGCCGGTCAGCGACAGGCGTCGGGTGGCGGGTTCGAAGGCCTCGCGGATCGCGTCGCCCCAGCTCAGGGCATCCCCGCCGTGGTGCACCTCGTCGAGGATCACGAGCGTGCGGGCCGACTCGGTGATCTGCCGGTGCAGGGATGCCTTCACCGCCACCTGCGCGTAGGTCACCGCCATGCCGTGGAACCGCCGCCCGCCCCACGCCGCGCCGTTGGCGTACCCGGGGTCGAGGCGCAGTCCCACCCGGTGTGCGGCATCCGCCCACTGACGCTTGAGATGGTCCGTCGGAGCGACCACGGTGACGCGCTCAACGACGCGTCTGGCGATCAGTTCGACGGCGAGCCTCAGGGCGAATGTGGTCTTGCCTGCGCCCGGGGTCGCGGCGGCGAGGAAGTCGCGGGGTTCGCGTTCGAAGTACAGGTCGAGGGCCTCGGCCTGCCAGGCGCGAAGCTTGTCGGCCGTGCCGCGGGCGGCCCGCTCGGGGTAGGCCGGTGAGAGATGCTCCGCCGCGAAGGTGCCGACCGTGGGGCCGGGAAACGGGGAGGTGGTCACTTGATCAGATGGTACCCGAGCCGGACGACACCGATCGGTGATCGAGCCCCGCCCGTCATGGCGCTCGGTCGGGATCAGTCCCGCTGCCCCATCCGGGGCCGTTCGCTGGCCTCGGGACCGAGCAGTCGGGCGGGGCGGATCGCGCCGCGCCCGAAGCGGGCGGTCGCGGCATCCATCGCCTCCTCGGCATCCCGCCAGCCCTCGGAGTCGTCCCACAGTCCGAGCTGTGCGGCGTCGGCATCCTGCAGTTGCTCGGCCCGCACACCGACGAGCCTGATGCGCGCATCGTGCCGCCCGAGCCCGTCGTAGATCGCGCGCACCTCGTCGTAGATGGTGCGGCCGAGGTCGGTCGGTTCGCGGATGGTGCGCGAGCGGGTGATGGTGGTGAAGTCGCCGAAACGCAGCTTCAGCACCACCGTGCGTCCCCGCATACCGGCCCGGCGCAGTCGCACCGCGACCATGTTCGACATGCGCAGCAACTCGCGCCGCACGATCTCAGGGTCGGTGACGTCGGTCTCGAAGGTCATCTCGTGTCCGATGCTCTTCTCGTCCGGCCGGGCGTGCACGTGCCTCGGGTCCCGGCCCCAGGACAGCTCGTGCAGGCGCTGGGCGGCCGACTCGCCGACGATCGCCTGCAGTGCGGGCACGGATGCCGCGGCGATGTCGCCGATCGTGCGGTAGCCGCGTGCGAGCAGCACCTCCTCGGTCTTGCCGCCGACGCCCCAGAGCTTCGCGATCGGCAGCGGGTGGAGAAAGGCGACGGTGCCCTCCAGGGGCACCACGAGCAGCCCATCCGGCTTGGACAGACCGCTGGCGACCTTGGCCACGAACTTCGTCGCCGCCGCTCCGACGGAGACCACCAGGCCCGTCTCGGCGCGGACGCGGGTGCGCAGCAGCTGCGCGACCTGCATCGGGCTGCCGAAGATGCGGCGGGCGCCCGCGACATCGAGGAAGGCCTCGTCTATGCCGAGCTTCTCGACTCGCGGGGTGAGCTCCTCGAAGATCGCCATGACGAGCTTCGAATAGTGCGTGTAGCGCTCGTAGTGGGGTTCGAGCACGATCGCCTGCGGGCAGCGCCGAAGGGCGATGGCCATCGGCAGTGCCGAGTTGACCCCGAACTTGCGCGCCTCGTAGGTGGCGGCGGTGACGATCGAACGGGCGGACGGGTGGCCGACGATCACGGGCTTGCCGACGAGCTCCGGGTGGTCGAGCAGCTCCACGGAGGCGAAGAACGCGTCGAGGTCGGCGTGCAGGATCGTCGCGGTCGCGTCGTCGACGCTGCTCGCGGTGACCTGGCGATCGCTGCCGTCCTGCTTGCCCATGGTGGCATCCTCCCACCCGGGAACGACACGGGGCGGATGCCGTCAGTGGCACCCGCCCCGTGTCGAAGGCCTACCGCGAGGCGCGGCGGCGCGTGATGAGGCCGAAGACGAGCAGCACCACGAGGGCGCCCCCGATGGCGATCAGCCACGACTGGATCGACCAGAAGTTCTCGTATCCGACGCCGGGGATGAGTCCGGCGATCCAGCCGCCGACCATCGCACCGAGCACGCCGAGGATGATGGTGAGGAACCAGCCGGCCTTCTGGCGGAGGATCAGCTTGGCGATGACGCCGGCGATGATGCCGAGGATGAGAAACGAGAACCAGCCCATTGTGCGACTCCAGGAGTTCATGCGGAAGGGGGCCGATTTCGACCCCGCGCCCCAACCTTGGCACCCCGGCATCGCGCGGACAAGACCCGACATGCGCGAATGGGGGGCGGCGCGCTCTTGGCGCACCTCCCCCCACTCGTCGATGGATCAGGCGCGACGTGAGCCGCGCGTGACGAGGCCATAGATCAGCAGCACGACGATCGCGCCGCCGATCGCGAGCAGCCAGGTCTGGAGGGACCAGAAGGTCTCCAGACCGATCCCGAAGATCGCGCTGCCGAGGAATCCGCCCAGGAGCGCTCCGACCACACCCAGCACGAGCGTGATGATCCAGCCGCCACCTTGCGTGCCCGGCAGGATTGCCTTTGCGATTGCACCGGCGACGAGCCCCAGTACGATCCAGCCAAGAATTCCCATGACGACCTCCCAGTCGTTCGGTCATGCCGTCCCGGTTTTCAGGACGCACACAGCCCATCACTCCCCCGGTCGGGGGACAAGCCCCTTGCCCCGACGTGCGCGCCTCTGCTATCGGCGGGTGCACGCGCACCTACGGTGCCGAGTGCGCGAAAATGGAGCCATGTCAGCGCAGCAGCACCCGTGGAGTCGCTACGTCGCCATCGGCGACTCGTTCACCGAGGGCATCGGGGACCCCGAGCCCGGCAGTCCGGGGGGACATCGCGGCTGGGCCGACCGCGTCGCCGAAGTGCTTGCGGCCGACGCCGATGACTTCGCCTACGCGAACCTGGCCATCCGGGGTCGGCTGCTCGATCAGATCGCCGCCGAGCAGGCCGAGGCCGCGATCGCACTGAAACCCGACCTGATCAGCGTCTCCGCGGGAGGCAACGACATCATCCGCCCCGGCACCGATCCGGACGACATCGCGGATCGGTTCGAGGCGCTCATCCGAGTGCTGCGGCGCGACGGGGCGACCGTCGTGATGTTCAACGGGCCCGACATCGGCATGACGCCGGTGCTGAGCCGGGTGCGCGGCAAGGTCGCGATCTACAACGAGAACCTGCGGGCGATCGCTCAGCGCCACGATGCGATCGTCGCCGACATGTGGGCGCTGCGCGAACTCAAGGACCCTCGCATGTGGGCGCCCGACCGCCTGCATTTCTCACCGGTTGGCCACCACACGATCGCGGCCATGGTGCTCGACGCACTGGGTGTCGAGCACGACCTCGAGCCCTTCAAGCCCGAGCCGCTGCCGCCCAAGCAGTGGCGCCAAGCGCGTGTCGAAGACATCGTCTGGGCGCGCGAGCACCTCGTGCCGTGGGTGCTGCGGCGCTTGCGCCACCAGTCCTCGGGCGATCAGATCGAGCCGAAGCGGCCCGCGTTCTAGCCGGCTCCTAGCTGGCGGCGAATCCGGCGTAGCCGTTGCGACCGGCGGCGGGACAGTCGAACGGGTCCCCTCCGGCGCCCAGCCCGACCTCATTGAGGTATCGGATCACGATCCCGTACGAGGTGAACAGCCCGACCTCGGTGTACGGGATGCCGCGGCTCTCGCAGTACTCGCGCACGATCTCGCCCGCCCGCTTGAGGTGGGGTCGCGGCATGCTCGGGAACAGGTGGTGCTCGACCTGGTAGTTCAGCCCGCCCATCACGTGGTTCATGAAGACGCCGCTGGTGATGTTGCGGCTCGTGAGCACCTGGCGACGCAGGAAGTCGACCTTCGAACCCTTCGGCAGGATCGGCATGCCCTTGTGGTTCGGTGCGAACGAGGCGCCCATGTAGACGCCGAACACGGCGAGCATGACCCCGAGGAAGGCGAAGCCGGCACCGAGGGGCAGGATCGCGAAGACGATGGCGACGAGGCCGACGTTGCGCACCAGCAGCAGCACGATCTCGAGCGCCCGCTTGTCCACCTTGCCGGGCGAGAAGACGGTCTTGAAGGCGTGCATGTGCAGGTTCAGACCTTCGAGCAACAGCGCCGGGAAGAACAGATAGCCCTGACGCTTGGCGAGGAATCCGGCGAACGGTCGCAGGCCGACCGCCTTCTCCTTCTGGAAGATGATGAAGTCGGTCTCGATGTCCGGGTCTTTGTCGACCGTGTTCGGGTTCGCGTGGTGGCGGGTGTGCTTGCTCATCCACCACGAGTAGCTGATGCCGACCACGAGGTCGGCCATGAAGCGTCCGGCGAAGTCGTTGGTCTTGCCCGAGGTGAACACCTGCCGGTGCGCGAGCTCGTGGGTGATGAAGGCGTACTGCGTGAACAGCGCCCCCATGACCGCGGCGATGATCAGCACGTACCAGGTGTCCTGCAGCAGCACGAGTCCCGCCCAGGCGGCGGCCATGGCCACGGTGATGCCGGCGAAGACGGCCACGTAGAAACCGACCCTGCGGCGCAGCAGTCCGGCGTCGCGCACGGTGTGCAGCAGCGCGGAGAACTCGCTCAGCGGGTTGCCGATGCCGCGGGGGCCGGTCTTGATGATGCGTGCGGGTACGGCGGAGTTCGCAGAGCTCACGTGGCCTCGAAATCGTAGAATGACTTCCCAGCCACGGGGATGAGCAACTGCTCCAGATGGGGCAACTCTAGCGGTCGTGCCTGTGAGTTGGGTGGAGCCTAGAACAGTTTGTCGGGATTGGTCAGCCGCCACCACGGCCCGGGATCGTCGATCTCGGTGTCGAGCACGAGCGGTACGGTCACGGTGCGATCGGCGGCGGTGAAGGTGACGGTCCCGACCCGGGTGCCCACCTCGCCGAGCGTCACCTCACCCGTCTCCACGACCGCGGTGACGGGGGTGGCCGCCCACAGCGGCAGGGATGCCGCCTCCGCCGCCACGGCGTTGGCGCTGTCGCCCCACGCGGTGCTGTAGCTGCCGAACACCTGGCCGGCCGCCGCGAGGGACACCTCACTGAAGCCGGCATCGACCTCGCCCAGGAGGCCCTCGATCGTCGCGTTGACGGTCGCGTGGTTCGGGCCGCCGAGCACGACCCCGAGCAGCGTCACCGTCTGCGAGCCGACCGCGTAGTCCCACGAGAACAGCAGGCAGGCCCCGGACTCGTCGAGCGTGCCGGTCTTGATCCCGTCGATGCCGCCGACCCCGAGCAGGCCGTTGCGATTCGTGATCGGCCCGAACCCCGGTATATCCATGCTCTTGGTGGCGACGATCTCGGCGAGCACCGGGTTCGCGGTCACCAGTCGGGCGATCTCGATGAGGTCGGTCGTGGAGCTGACGTCGCTGGGTTGGATGCCGGTCGGTTCGGTGATCGTCGTCGCGGTCAGCGAGTGGCGGGCCAACCAGTCGCTCGCGGCGGCGACGTAGCCGTCGATCGAGCCGAAGGCCCAGTTGGCCAGCGACATCGCGTAGTTGTTGGCGGAGGTCATGAGCATGACGTTCATGACGTTGCGCTGCGACATCGCTTGACCGGATGTCACGTCTCCGACCACGCCGTCGAGCGCCAGCATCTGGTCGTAGAAGTCGAGGTCCGCGTCGCCGAACACGATGTCCGGGCCGGCCTCGCCGGGCGCGAGCGGTTTGGCGTCGAGCACGACGAGGGCCGTGATCACCTTGGCGATCGAGGCGATCGGCAGCGGTTCGGTGCTGCCCGAGGAGGTGAGCACTCCGGGGTATCCGACGGCGCCGATCGCCGCGGCCCCGTACCCGGGCAGGGAGACGGCGGGCTGGGATACCGCGGGAGTCGGTACCGGGGGCACCGCGGCATCCACGGCCCGCAGCGGCGCGAGGAGGGTCAGCGGCAGGTAGAAGGCGATGGCGAGCACGAGCGCGGCACTGCCGAACACGGCGATGCGGCGACGCCGGTAGATCTGTCGGCGGGTCAGCGGCACCGATACAGGCTAACCGAGCTCAGACGAGTCCCCCGTCGACGGAGCGGCGGGTCGGCACCGTCTCCTCGGGCACGAGCACCGCGGACGTCTCGTTCAGCGTCTCCCCCCCGGAAGAACGGCTTCGAGCCCGGGAAGAACGACCACACGATCATCAGCACGACGCCCACCGCCAGTGAGCCGATGCCGATCACGAAGACACCGCCGACGCCGAACAGCACGGTGTAGCCGTAGTCCGGATTGAACATGTCGATCGCCGAGAACACGAAGGCCGCGCTGAGGCTGAGCGCTCCCAGCAACGGGAACACGAGCCGGAACACCACGTTGCGCGCCGAGTCGAAGAGGCTGCGTCGAAAGAACCAGACGCAGGCGAATCCGGTGATCGCGTAGTAGAACGCGATCGCCAGTCCGAGCGAGAGGATCGTGTCGGAGAGGAAGTCCTCGCTGATGATCGTCAGCCCCACATAGAACACCGTGGCGACGACGCCCATCACGATGGTGGAGAACGCGGGCGTGAGGTACTTGGGATGCACCATCCCGAACCGCTTCGGCAGCGCCTTGTAGGCGGCCATCGCGAGCGTCCCGCGCGCGGTCGGCAGAATCGTGGTCTGCGTGGAGGAGACCGCCGAGACCATCACGGCGATCACGAGCAGGATGCCGACCGGGCCGAGCAGCACGTCCTTCAGCGCGAAGAACACGTCGTCGGAGTTCGCCTCGTTGCGAAGGCCGAGGCCGGTGTCGCCCAGGCCCGCGTAGGCCATCGCGGCGACGGCGACGCCGACGTAGGTGACGAGCAGGATGACCGTGGAGAGGATCGCTGCCCGCCCCGGCGTGTGCTCGGGGTCCTTGGTCTCCTCGTTGAGCGCGAGGCAGGTGTCCCAGCCCCAGTAGATGAACAGCGCCAGCAGAATCGCCTCCACGAAGCTGCTGAAGTCGCCGAATGCGAACGGGTTGAACCACTCCAGGCTCGGCAGCGTCGACCCGGCCGGCGCCTGACCGGTGGCGATCGCGACGATCACCGCGACCACGAACACGACGAGCGCCAGATACTGGATGCCCAGCAGCACGTTCTGCAGCTTCTCGCCGATCTCGGTCCCCCGGTAGCTGATGAAGGTCATCAGCGCGATGAACGCGACGCCGGTGATCGTGACCACGACGGTGTTCGCAGCGAACTCCGGATACACCAGCAGCCAGAAGTACTTTCCGCCGATCTGCGCGAGGTTCGCGAGCACGACGATGCCGGCGACGGCCACGCCCCATCCCCCCATCCAGCCGATGCGCGGGCCGAAGGCCTTCGTCGCCCAGGTGAACGTCGTGCCGCAGTCCGGCACGGCCCGGTTGAGTTCGCGGTAGGCGAAGGCCACGAAGAACATGGGCACGAACGCGACGATGAAGGCGATGGGCGCCTGGGCGCCGACGGCGAGCACCACGAACCCGAGGGTCGCCACGAGTGAGTAGACGGGTGCCGTCGACGCGAGTCCGATCACCGTCGAGCCGAAGAGGCCGAGTGTGCCGGCGGCGAGGCCCTTACCCTCGCGCGGTGCTGTCGACGTACTGCTGCTACTGGTCATCACGGCTCCGTCCGACGAGGTGTCGAGAGCCTACCGTCGGCACGAGGCTAGGGTCGAGACGTGGAGTGCGTGCCCTTCGATCCCGCCGCGATCGACGCCTACCCGACGAGGTACGCCTGGGATGCCGCGGCCCCCGACCTCGTGGCGCTCATGCTCGAGCGCTGGCACCTCACCCCCGCCGAGTCCTTTCCCGGCGGCCGGGTGGCCGTGGTGCTCGCCGTGACGACCGAGGACGGCATCGACGCGGTGCTGAAGGTCGGCTTTCCCCACGTCGAAGGGGTGTGCGAGGCCGTCGCGCTCGACGCGTGGGGTGCGCCGTTGGCGCCCGCGGTGCTGCGGCAAGACCGGTTCACCTGGAGCCTGCTGCTGGAGCGCGTGCGTCCCGGCACCCCGCTCTCGCACGCGACGCTGCCGACGGACGCCGCGATCGAGATCGCGTGCCGGCTGCATGCCGCGTTCGCCGCCCGCCCGGCGCCGCGCGAGATCCCAGGGCTCGCGGAGATCATGGCACCGTTCGTCGACCAGGCGCACGCGGCGATGCGCACGGCGGCGAGAGACGCGGACCGGGCGCTCGTCGACGCCGGGCTGCGCGACTACGCGGCGCTGCTCGAACTCGACGACGGCGACGCCTTCCTGCACGGCGACTTCAATCCCGGCAACGTGCTCGACGACGGCATGGGCTGGCGGGTGATCGATCCGAAGCCGATGATCGGCGATCCGGCGTTCGATCTTGCGCCGCTGGTGGATCAGCTCGGCGCACCGTGGGGCCTCGCACATCCGTTGGCGGTGCTGCACGAGCGCATGGTTCGCGCGGCGGGTCTGGTCGGAGCCGACCCGCAGCGAGCGATCCGGTGGGCGCATGCCCGCGCGGCGATGGATGTCACGTGGTACCGCGCCGACGGGGATGCCGCGGCCGCCGCGCACGCCCTCGCACGGGTGCGGGGGTGGGCGGCGCTCAGCGCGGCCTGAGCGCCCAGAGCGCGACGGCGGCCGCGGAGGCGACGTTCAGCGAGTCCACCCCGTGCAGCATCGGGATCGTCACCACCGTGTCGGCGCTGCGCAGCGCCGCACGGCTGAGCCCGTCGCCCTCGGTGCCGACGACGATCGCGACCCGCTCGGGGGCGTCGATCGCGAACTCGTCGAGCGCGACGGCGTCGTCCGCCAGCGCGAGGCTCGCGATATGGAACCCCGCGTCGTGCAGCTGCCGGCCGCCCTCCGGCCAGTCCGCCAGTCGCGTCCACGGCACCTGCAGCACCGTGCCCATGCTCACGCGCACGCTGCGGCGGTAGAGCGGGTCGGCGCAGCGCGGGGTCACGAGCACGGCGTCGGCGCCCAGTCCCGCGACCGAGCGGAAGATGGCGCCGACGTTGGTGTGGTCGACCACGTCTTCGATCACCACGACCCGCCGCGCATCTCGCAGCACCTCGGCGACCGGAGCCAGGGGCGGGCGATGCATCGACGCGAGGGCGCCGCGGTGCAGGTGGAAGCCGGTGAGCCGTTCGAGCACCTCGGCCGAACCGACGAACACCGGCGTGTCGGGTTCGAGCATGGGCTCGAGCTCCGGCAGCCATTGCTCGAGCGTGAGCACCGAGCGCACCCGATGACCGGCGCCGATCGCCCGGCCGATCACCTTCGTCGACTCGGCGATGTAGAGACCGCCTGCCGGCTCGGACTTGCGCCGCAGCACGACGTCCGTCAGGCGCGCGTAGTCTTCGAGGCGGGGGTCCTCGAGCGAGTCGATGCGGTGGATGTGCACGAGTCGGAAACATATCCGAAAACTTGCGCGTTTACTCTTGCAGCAGCACGGAAGGAGCGCGATGTCCACGATGACGGTCGATTCGCCCGCGCTCGACTCCGCCGTGGCGGCCCTCGAGGGGCGCACGGTGGCGGTGCTGACGGGGGCCGGCGTGAGCACGGACTCCGGCATCCCCGACTATCGCGGCGAGGGCGCGCCTGCGCGTTCGCCGATGACGTTTCAGCAGTTCCTCACCGACGAGCACTATCGCAAGCGCTACTGGGCGGGCAGTCACCTCGGCTGGAAGAGCTTCGGCTCGGCCGAGCCGAACGCCGGACACGTGGCGCTCGCGAACCTGGAGGCCGCGGGCATCGTCGACGGCATCATCACGCAGAACGTCGACGGGCTGCACCTGCGCGCCGGGTCGCAGCGCGTCGTCGACCTGCACGGCACCATGGACCGCGTGCGGTGCCTCACCTGCGGGCAGTTCTTCGCGAGGGCGAACATCGCCGAGCGGCTCGCCGCGGAGAACCCTTGGCTCGAACTGCCCGACGAGGTGGTGCTGAACCCGGACGGCGACGTGCAGATCGCGGCGATCGACGAGTTCGTCATTCCCGCGTGCACCGTGTGCGGCGGCATGCTCAAGCCCGACGTGGTGTTCTTCGGGGAGTTCATCCCGAAGGAGAAGTTCGACGAGGCGAGCGCCTTGATGCGCCGCGCGGACGCGTTGCTGATCGCGGGCTCCTCGCTCGTGGTCAACTCCGGCATCCGCCTGCTCGAGCAGGCGTACCGTCGTCGGCTCCCGATCGTGATCGTCAATCGCGGGGCGACCAAGGGCGACGCGAAGGCGACCGTTAAGATCGATGCCGGGGCATCCGAGACGCTCGCGACGCTGCTCGTCAGGCTCGGCGACCGCTGACCGACCACCGGTCGGGTCGGTCGACCGGCCCCCGGGAAGGAACGCGTGCTGCTCTACCTCGTCCGCCACGGTGAGACCGACTGGAACCTGGCCAGACGCATCCAGGGCGCGACCGACGTGCCGCTCAACGACACGGGCCGGGCGCAGGCGTTGGCGACCGGTCGACTGCTCTCCCGACGCCACCTCGACGCGGTGATCACCAGTCCGCTCTCCCGCGCCTTCGAGACCGGTGCGATCATCGCCGCCGAGCTGGGACTGCCGACACCGAGCACCGACGCCGACCTGGTCGAGCGCCAGTACGGCGAAGCCGAGGGACTCGACTATCGCGAGATCGCGGAGCGCTTCCCGAACGACGCCCCGGTGCCGGGGCGCGAGTCCCGCGAGGCGGTCGTCGAGCGGGTGCTGCCGGCGCTGATGGCGATCGCGCAGTCCCACGAGGGCGAGTCGGTGGTCGTCGTCAGTCATGGCGGCGTCATCCGCTCGGTGCTCGGCGCCGTCGATCCGGACCGCGAGCATCCGGCGATCACCAACGGGTCGATCCACAGCTTCCGCTACGTCGACGGCGCCTTCAGCCTCATCGCCTTCGACGACCCGATCGACGAGCTCTCGGAGCACGGCGAGGACTTCGCCACCCAGAACCCGATCGAGGCGAGGGGCTGAGCGTGGACGCGAGGGCGGAGCGGTTCGCGTCGCGACTGGCCGAACGCGGCATCCTCATCGAGCCGCGCGAGATGGATGCCTCGACCCACACCGCCGCGCAGGCCGCCGCGGCGCTCGGCTGCGGGGTCGAGGCCATCGTCAAGAGCCTGCTCTTCTTGCGTGACGACGAGCCGGTGCTGGTGCTGGCCTCCGGCCCGAACCGCGTGGACACCACGCTGCTGGCCGAACTCCTCGGCGGCGAGGTGCGGATGGCGGACGCCAAGCGCGTGAAGGCGGAGACGGGGTCATCGATCGGCGGGGTGCCGCCGCTGGGTCATCCCGAGCCGTTGCGTACGGTGATGGACGAGACGCTGTTGCGACTGCCGGTGGTCTGGGCCGCCGCGGCCAGCGCCACCTCGGTCTTTGCGATCGAGCCGGCGAGGCTGGCCGAGCTCACCGACGCGACGATCGCGCGCGTCGCCTAGCGACCGTCTCCTCGAGCACGGTGAGCAGCTTGCGCGCTGCAGCCTCCCAGGTGAACAGCGCGGCCCGCTCGCGAGCGGCGAGGCTGCGGCGACGCCATTCGGTGTCGTCCTCGAGCGTGCGCACCGCCGCGACGAAGGAATCGACGTCGTTCGGGTCGAAGAACCCCGCCGGTTCGCCGCCGATCTCGCGGAAGATCGGGATGTCGCTGAGCACCGCCGGCGTGCCGACGGCCATCGCCTCGACGACCGGCAGGCCGAAGCCTTCGTCCTTGGACGCGGAGACGAGCGCGGTCGCGCGCAGCAGGGCCGCCTGGTAGTCCTCGTCGCTCGCACCGTCGAAGAACCGCACCGAGCCCTCGGGGGCGAGCGCCTCGATGCGAGCGCGATCCTCGGCGCTCACGCGGCTCATCAGGTCGAGGGTCCAGCCGGGCAGCTGCTGCATCGCGCGAGCCAGCAGGTCGACGTTCTTGTAGGGCATGAACGATCCCATGTAGACCAGCTCGCGCGTCTCCGGAGCGGCCCGATCGGGCACGTTCGGCGGCACGTCGGTGCCGAGCCAGACGACCGTGACCGGGTTGCGGGTCATCCGGTGCTCGATCATGAGGTCGCGGGTGGTGGCCGAATCGGTCAGGTGCGCGTCGGCGAGGTTCAGCACCGCGCGCTGGAACCCGTACCAGAGGTGATAGACCCGCCAGATCAACCGAACCGGCCAGGGCAGATCGCGCGGCGGTGTGCGGTGCGTGTAGTAGATGAGGTCGTGCACGGTCGTCACGAGGGCGTACCGGCGCCCGAGCGGCCCCATGGTCTGCATCGGCGTGAACACGATGTCGGGCGCGAAGCGGTTGACGTGACGGGCCACCCACGGCTCCCCAGCGCCGGTCGGCGGGGGCCCCATCACCCACGGCAGGTCGGGCAGCATCTCCAGCTGGCGCTCGTCGGAGATGAGCATGGTGACATCCGGATGCAGCTTCGCGAGTTCCTCGACGAGGCGCGCCCCGAAGCGGCTGATGCCGTCGTGCCGGCCCAGGCGCGTGTAGCGGGAGTCGAAGATCACCTTCACGCGGTCACGACCTCTCCGGCGCCGAGGAACGCGACGATCGCCTCGGCCGCCTCGCGGGGCTTCTCGTAGTGCACGAGGTGACCGACGCCGGGGATGATCACGAGCCGGGCATCCGGGAACAGCGTCGCGAGCCGCTCCTGCGCCGCGACCGTGGTGATCGGGTCGCGGTCGGCACCCACCAGCAGCGTGGGCACCGCGATCGAGGGGGCGAACATCGACACGTCGGAGGAGATGGATGCCTCGAACCCCTCCACGACGCTGTCGCGGTCCGCGTAGCGGCTGAAGTAGGTGTGATGCTGATCGTGCACCCAGCGGCGCAGCTCGCGGTCGCTCGACTGGGCGAGGAACGCGCTCATGAATCGCACGATGAGCCAGTTGCCCAGCAGCGCCGAGCCGAGGCGTGGGGGCAGGGCACGGGCTGCCCGGTAGTAGAACAGCGTGAGACGGCTGAGGAAGCCGTTCGGTCCCTTGAGTGCCGGTGCCGCGATCGGGTTGACGAGCACGAGGCGCGGCGTCGAGAGGCCATCGGCGACGGCGGCCGCGGCGACGATCGAGCCGAAGGAATGACCCAGCACGACGGCCTGGCCGGTCAGGCCGAGCGCGTCGACGAAGGCACGCAACCATCCGGCGTATCCCGGGATGTCGTGGGCACCGATCGCGAGCCGGTCCGAGGCGCCGAACCCGGGCAGATCCGGACTGATCACGCGCACGCCGCGCAACTGGGCGACGACGGGCTCGAGCCCGTGGTGCTCGCCCCGGTAGCCGTGCACGAACACGATCGTGGTCGAGGCGTCGCTCGGCCCGTACTCCCAGTAGTGGGTGTCGCCGCCCGCGATGCGCACGACGTGCTCACGAGCCGGGACCGCCGCCAGCAGCGCCGCGTAGGGGGATTCGACGCTCACGCATCCGATTCTAGGCACTCGGCCCGCATGGCAAGCGCTTGCACCCGGCCCTAGACTCTGAGCGTGAGTTTCACCGCGCCCATCACCCTCCCCGGCCTCGCCCTCGACCCCCAGTGGTATCGCCGCGCCGTGTTCTACGAGGTCATGGTGCGCTCGTTCTACGACTCGAACGGCGACGGCTCGGGCGACCTCTCCGGACTCATCTCGAAACTCGACTATCTGCAGTGGCTCGGCGTGGACGCGCTGTGGATTCCGCCGTTCTACAAGTCCCCGTTGCGCGACGGTGGCTACGACGTCGCCGACTTCACCTCGGTGCTGCCCGAGTTCGGCACCCTCGACGAGTTCAAGGACCTCGTCACGAAGGCCCACGAACGCAACATGCGCATCGTGATCGACTATCCGTTGAACCACACCTCCGATCAGCACGAGTGGTTCCAGCAGTCCCGTCAGGACCCCGAAGGGCCGTACGGGGACTTCTACGTGTGGAGCGACACCGACGAGAAGTACCCGAACATCCGCATCATCTTCGTGGACACCGAGGAGTCCAACTGGACCTTCGACCCCGTGCGACGGCAGTTCTTCTTCCACCGATTCTTCTCGCACCAGCCCGACCTCAACTTCGAGAACCCCGCCGTGCGCCAGGCGACGCTCGACGTGATCCGGCACTGGATGGATCTCGGCGTCGACGGCATCCGTCTCGACGCGATCCCCTACCTCTTCGAGTCCGAGGACGGCAACGGCGAGGGCGAGCCGAAGACCCACGAGTTCATCAAGGAGATCCGGGCGATGGTGGACCGGGACTACCCGGGGCGCGTGCTCATCGCCGAGGCGAACCAGTGGCCGGCCGAGACGGCGGCCTTCTTCGGCACCGACGAGGAGCCGGAGTGTCACATGGCCTTCGACTTCCCGGTGATGCCGCGCATCTTCTACTCGCTGCGCTCCCAGAACGCCACCGAGTTGGTGCGCGTGCTCGCGGAGACTACGGAGGTACCCACCGGAGCGGCGTGGGGAGTCTTCCTGCGCAACCACGACGAGCTGACCCTCGAGATGGTCAGCGAGGAGTACCGCCAGGCGATGTACGGCTGGTACGCCTACGACCCGCGGATGCGCTCGAACGTGGGCATCCGTCGTCGACTCGCTCCCCTGCTCGACAACTCGCGCGCCGAGCTCGAGCTCGCCCACGCCCTGCTCTTCAGCCTCCAGGGCAGCCCGTTCCTGTACTACGGCGACGAGATCGGCATGGGCGACAACATCTGGCTGCCGGATCGCGACTCGAGTCGAACGCCCATGCAGTGGACGCCCGACCGCAACGCCGGCTTCTCCAGCGCGGACCCCGGCAAGCTCTACCTGCCGATCGTGCAATCCCTGGTCTACAACTACAACCTCATCAACGTCGAGTCGCAGCTCGCCCAGTCCCGTTCACTGCTGCACTGGGTGCGCAACGTCATCCACGTGCGCAAGGGGCACCCGACCTTCGGGCTCGGCGGCCTGCGCGTGCTGCCGACCGATCACGACTCCGTGCTGGCCTTCGTGCGCGAGTACGAGGGCGAGAGCGCGACCTTCGGCGATTCCCCCGAGAGCGTGCTGTGCGTGTTCAGCTTCTCGCACAATCCCGTCGCGGCGACGATCAAGGTTGAGGGCCACGAGGGGGCCACGCTCTACGACCTGTTCGGGGGCAGCCAGTTCCCGTCCGTCGGAGAAGACGGCTCACTCACCCTGACGCTCGGCACCCAATCGTTCTACTGGCTCCATCTCGGCGAATCTGCGCGCTGACGCCGCGCCTGAGCCTCGCTGTCGCACCCGCCTCCTACCCTGATCGCATGGAACACTGGGGCCGGCTCGGCGTCTTCGACCTCGAGACCACGGGCGTCGACGTCGACACCGCTCGCATCGTCTCCGCGTGCGTCGCGGTGCTGGATGCCGCCGGTGATGTCATCGCGAGATGGGACTGGCTCGCCGACCCCGGCATCGAGATCCCGGAGGCCGCAGCCGCCGTGCACGGCATCACCACCGAGCGCGCCCGTGCCGAGGGTCGTTCGGCCGCGCTGGTGGTCGCGGAGATCACCTCGGCGCTTCGGGTGCTGTTCGATACCGGGATGCCCGTGGTCGTCTACAACGCGCCCTACGACCTGTCCCTGCTCGACCGCGAGTGCCGACGCCACGACCTGACGCCGATCGGTGTGCCGTTCCCGGTGATCGACCCGCTCGTCGTCGACAAGGCTGTCGATCGCTACCGCAAGGGAAAGCGCACGCTGGAGGTCACCGCCGAGCGCTACGGGGTCTCCCTGGAGGGCGCTCACGACGCCGGTGCCGACGCGATCGCCGCCGGTCGGGTCGCGCTCGCGATCGCGCGCGCGTATCCGGAGCAGCTCGACATCGATCTCTCGGAGCTGCACCGACGTCAAGCGGGCTGGTACGCGGAGCAGGCCGTGAGCTTCCAGGAGTACATCCGTCGGGTCAAGGGTGACGACGCGTTCGTCGCCGACCTGGAATGGCCGCTGCGGCAGGCCGCGGCCCCGAGCAGCTATCAGGACACCCAGCCCCTGCCGCCACTGGAGCCGAGGCCGAGTCAGACGGTGCCGGTGATCGACATCTACGCGCCATCGCTGCCGGCGCTCGAGGGCCTCGAGCCCGCCGAGCCGGTGAGCCTGTACGCGTCCGCTCCCCCGCCGGCCGCACCCAAGCGACCCACCGTGCTGCGCGTCGCCGCGGGCATCGTCACCGATCCGGCCGGCCGCACCCTCGTGGTGCGCAAGCGAGGCAGCGGTGTGTTCATGCAGGCGGGCGGCAAGATCGAGCCCGGTGAGAGCGCCATCGACGCCCTGGTGCGCGAGCTGCGCGAGGAGATCGGCCTCGAGATCGATCTCGACAGCACCGAGTACCTCGGCAGTTTCCGAGCGGTCGCCGCGAACGAGCCCGACACGGTCATCCGCGCCGAGGTCTTCGCCCTCGCCGTGGGGTACGAGACCTACCGACCGGGTGCGGAGATCGAAGAGCTGCTGTGGCTGGAGAGCGTGGATGCCGCCGTCGAGTTGGCTCCCCTCACCCGCGACACGATCCTCCCGCTGTGGGTGGAGCGCCGGTCAGCGCTCTTCTGATCCGTCGGCGGACCGCCGCGCGACCGTGGGGAACGACGAAGGGCGCCGGAGAACCGGCGCCCTTCGTGGTGGTATCGGCTACTTGCCGTCCTTCTTGCCGAAGGCGGCGTAGCGGGAGTTGAACTTCTCGACGCGACCGGCGGAGTCCATGATGCGCTGCTTGCCCGTGTAGAACGGGTGCGACTCCGACGAGATCTCGACGTCGATCACCGGGTAGGTCGTGCCGTCCAGCTCGATGGTCTTGTCGCTCGTCGCGGTCGAGCGCGTGAGGAAGGTGGCTCCGGACGCGAGGTCGCGGAAGACGATCTGGGCGTATGCGGGGTGAATGTCCGACTTCATGGTGTTTCCCTGAATGTTGAGTGCGATGCAGAACTGAATGCGGTGCTGCGAAAGTCCGTGGCCTTGAGCCAAGGATCGATGGTACCAGAGATCAGGCGGCGCGGGCGGCGAATCGCCCGGCCTCGACGGAGACCACCAGTGGTAGGCCGAACGCCGCGCTGAGGTTCTCCGAGGTGATCACTTGCGCGATCTCCCCGGCGGCCAGCACCGCACCCTCGGCGAGCAGCAGCGCGTGCGTGAAGCCGGGAGGGATCTCCTCGACGTGGTGGGTGACCATGACGATCGCGGGCGACTCCTCGGCCCGGGCGAAGCCGCCGAGCAGTCCGACGAGCTCCTCACGCGCCCCGAGGTCGAGGCTCGCCGCGGGCTCGTCGAGCAGCAGCAGCTCCGGGTCGGTCATCACGGAGCGCGCGATCTGCACGCGCTTCTGCTCGCCGTCGCTCAGGTCGCCGAAGCGGCGATCCTCGAGGTGGCTGAGCTTCCACTCGGCGAGCACGCGCTGCGCCCGGCGCAGGTCGATCTCGTCGTAGTCCTCGTTCCAGCGCCCGGTGACCGAGTACGCGGCGGTGAGCACCACGTCGATCACGCGCTCGTCGCGCGGAACCCGACGGGCGAGCGCGGTGGAGGCGAAACCGATGCGCGGCCGGAGATCGAAGACGTCCACCTTGCCGAGGGCGTCGTCGAGCACCTGCACCCGCCCCTGTGTGGGGTGCATCTGCGCGGCTGCGAGCTGCAACAGCGTGGTCTTGCCCGCGCCGTTCGGACCGAGGATGACCCAACGTTCGGCGGCATCCACCGTCCACGTCACGGACTTGAGGATGCTCGTGCCATCACGCACTACGGACACGTCGGAGAACTGGAGAACGCTGGACATGATGACTCCAGCCTAGGCGCTGCCGGAGCTCACGTGAGCGCGGCGTAGATCTGCCGGGTGCGTGTCGCGATGCTCGACCAGCTGAACTCGTTCTGGGCCCGCAGGCGACCGGCCTCGCCCATGCGCCGTGCCGACTCCGGGTCGGCGACGACCTCGGTGAGGATGCGCGCGAGATCGGCGACGAAGCGCTCCGGGTCGAGGGGCGTGCCGGTGCCGTCATCGAGCTGCTCGATCGGCACGAGCCGTCCGGTCACCCCGTCGTCGACGACCTCGGGGATGCCGCCGGTGGCGGTACCGACGACGGCGGCACCGCACGCCATGGCCTCCAGGTTCACGATGCCGAGCGGCTCGTACACCGAGGGGCACACGAATGTGGTGGCCTGGGTGAGCACGGCGGAGAGCTCGTGCTGGCTGAGCATGCGATCGAGCCACACCACACCGGTGCGCTCGGCTTGCAGCGCGCGCACGCCGGCCTCGACCTCGGCAAGGATCTCCGGGGTGTCCGGGGCGCCGGCGCACAGCACCAGCTGCACCTCGGGCGGGAGCATGGCCGCCGCGCGCAGCAGGTAGGGCAGGCCCTTCTGGCGGGTGATCCGTCCCACGAAGACCACGGACGGCCGGTCGGGGTCGATGCCCAACTCGCGCACGAGCTCGGGCTCGTCGACGGCGTGCCAGCGGTCGAGATCGATGCCGTTGTGCACGACCTGCACACGCTGTTCGTCGAGCCAGGGATAGCTGCGCAGGATGTCGCGGCGCATACCCTCGGACACCGCGATCACCGCGGCCGCGCCGGCGAACGCGGTCGCCTCGATCCAGCCGGACACGCGGTAGCCGCCGCCGAGCTGTTCGGCCTTCCAGGGACGCAGCGGCTCCAGGCTGTGCGCCGTGACGACGTGCGGGATGCCGTGCAGCAGCGAGGCGAGGTGCCCGGCGGCATTGGCGTACCAAGTGTGGGAGTGCACGAGGTCGGCGCCCGCGACATCCTGTGCGATCTGCAGGTCGACGCCCATCGCCTGCAGCGCCGGATTCGCCTCGGTGAGACCGGGCGGCACGAGGTAGGAGTACACCTCCGGCTCGTCGCGCGGCAGGCCGAAGCACCGCACGACGACATCGAGATCGGTGCGGAGGGCCCTGACGAGTTCGGCGACGTGCACGCCGGCACCGCCGTACACCTCCGGCGGATACTCCCGGGTGATCATGTCGACGCGCATTCTTCGACGTTAGTACAGCCCGTCGTCACGCCGGTCGCCGCGGGCGCGCCTAGGCTGGGCGCATGCCAACGACGAGGGTGTTCGGAATCGTCCTTGCGGGGGGCGAGGGCAAGCGCCTCATGCCGCTGACGGCGGACCGCGCCAAGCCAGCCGTGCCGTTCGGCGGCGGGTACCGCCTGATCGACTTCGCGCTCAGCAATCTCATCAACTCGGGGCTTCGCCAGGTGGTCGTGCTGACCCAGTACAAGTCCCACAGCCTCGACCGCCACATCTCCCAGACCTGGCGTCTGAGCGGCCTGTTGAACGCCTACGTCGCTTCGGTGCCGGCCCAGCAGCGACTCGGCAAGCGCTGGTTCAGCGGGTCGGCGGACGCGATCCTGCAGAGCCTGAATCTGTTGCGCGACGAGAAGCCCGACATCGTCATCGTCGTCGGTGCCGACCACGTCTACCGCATGGACTTCAGTCAGATGGTCGACGCGCACATCGCCTCCGGGCTCGGACTGACGGTCGCCGCGATCCGGCAGCCGATCGCCCTCGCGGACCAGTTCGGCGTGATCGAGGTCGATTCCGACGATCCGACCCGCATCGCCGCGTTCCACGAGAAGCCGCAGAAGGCCGTTGGACTGCCCGACTCCCCCGGCGAGGTGCTCGCCTCGATGGGCAACTACGTCTTCGACGCCGACGTGCTCATGGATGCCGTGCAGCGCGACGGCGAGCGATCCGACTCCAACCACGACATGGGCGGCGACATCGTGCCCGACTTCGTCTCGCGCGGTCTCGCGGGCGTCTACGACCTCAACCGAAACGAGGTGCCGGGTGCGACGGAGCGCGATCGCTACTACTGGCGCGACGTCGGCACCATCGAGTCGTTCTTCGATGCCCATCAAGACCTGATCTCGGCGCTGCCGATCTTCAACCTCTACAACCGCGAGTGGCCCATCTTCAGCCAGCAGCTCAACTCGCCGCCGGCCAAGTTCGTGCGCGACGCGAAGGGCAACCTGGGTCGCACCATCGACTCGATCTTCTCGCTCGGCTGCGTCATCTCCGGCGCCGACGTCGAACGCAGCGTCATCGGCCCATGGACCACCATCGAGTCCGGGGCGTCGGTAGCCGACGCGGTGCTGTTCGAGCGCGTTCGCATCGGGCCGAACGCGGTCGTGCGTCGCGCTATCCTCGACAAGGATGTCGTCATCGGCGATGGCGCATCCGTCGGAGTCGACCACGACGCCGACCGCGCACGGGGCTTCACGGTCACCGAGACGGGCATCACGGTGGTCGGCAAGGGCGTCGTCGTCAGCTGATCCACCCGGAAGGGACCATGCCCCGCTTCCTCGTCGTGCTCGACGTCGATTCCACGCTCATCGAGAACGAGGTCATCGAGCTCCTCGCCGATCACGCCGGTTCGCTGGCCGAGGTCGAGGAGATCACGCGCCGTGCGATGAACGGCGAACTCGACTTCGAGGAGAGCCTGCGCGCGCGCGTCGCCACGCTGCGGGGACTGCCGAGTTCCGTGTTCGCCGAGGTCGGCGCGCTCGTCGAGGTCACGCGCGGCGTGCCGGAGATGATCGCGGGAATCCACGCCGCCGATGGTCTCGTCGGCGTCGTCTCCGGCGGTTTCCACGAGGTCGTCGACCCGATCGCCGAGCGCCTCGGTCTCGATCATTGGCGTGCGAACCGGCTGGAGGTCGTCGACGGCGTGCTCACGGGCGGCCTCACCGGTCCGGTCGTGGATGCCGCGGCCAAGGCCACCACGCTGCGGGAGTGGGCCGCCGCCGCCACCGTGCCGCTCAGCCGCACCGTCGCGGTCGGGGACGGCGCGAACGACCTGCCGATGATGGCGATCGCAGGCCTCGCCGTCGGCTTCGACGCGAAGGCGCCCGTGCGCGACCTCGCCGGGGTGCTCATCGACGAGCGCGACCTGTCCCAGGTGCTGCCGCTGCTGGGCCTGCGGGGCTAGTGCCCCATCCCCAGTCCGCCGTCGACGGGGATGACCGCGCCCGAGATGTACGCGGCATCGTCGCTCGCGAGCCACGCGATGACCTTCGCGACCTCGCTCGCGCTCGCGTAGCGACCCGCCGGGATCTGCTTGAGGTAGGACTCCTGCAGGGCGGGATCGAGCTCGGCGGTCATCTCCGTCTCGATGAACCCGGGGGCGACGACGTTCGCCGTGATGCCGCGGCCGCCGAGCTCCCGCGTGATCGAGCGGGCGAGGCCGATGAGTCCGGACTTGGAGGCGGCGTAGTTCACCTGTCCCGCCGAGCCGAGCAGGCCGACCACGCTCGAGACCAGGATGATGCGGCCGAAGCGTGCCTTCAGCATCCCCTTCGAGGCGCGCTTGACCACGCGGAAGGCGCCGCTCAGGTTCGTGTCGATCACCTCGGTGAAGTCGGCGTCGCTCATGCGCATGAGCAGCATGTCGCGCGTGATCCCCGCGTTCGCGACGAGCACCTCCACGGCGCCGAACTGCTGCTCGACCTCGGTGAACGCGGCGTCGAGGGACGCGGCATCCGTCACGTCGGCGACGACGGTGAGCGTGCCCTCGGGGCCGCTGCCCGATCGCGCGGTCACGGCGACCCGGTGGCCCTGGGCGACGAACTCCTCCGCGATCGCGCGGCCGATGCCGCGGTTGCCACCGGTGATGAGGACGGTCCTGGGGACGAGCTGGGTAGTCATGCGCACCAGCCTAGGGGCGCTCGGACGGCGGGCCGGTGCGGCGCGACGTAGGCTTGGTGCGACATGGTGCAACCGCAGTCGATCACGACCCTCCCCGAGTCGCCGGAGGTCGATCGTCGACGCCGTATGGTGCGCTACGGCGTGGCCATGGGCATCCGGGTGGCGTGCGTCATCTCGTGCTTCTTCGTGCAGGGCTGGTGGCTGCTGGTGCCGATCATCGGTGCCGTGGTGCTCCCCTACGTCGCGGTGGTGCTCGCCAACGTCGGCTCGCGCGGTCAGGGCGATGTCATCCGGCCCGACGAACGCGGTCTGGTCAGACGCTCGGAGGGGTCGTGACGACCGAGTCGTCCACGTGTTCGCGTGCAGGCTGCACCGCTCCCGCGGCATGGTGGGTGAACTGGCGCAACCCGCGCATCCACACCGAGGACCGCGTGAAGGTGTGGTCGGCGTGCGACGAGCACGTCGAGTTCCTGCGCGACTACCTGGCCACGCGTGACTTCCCCGTGCGGGTCACCGCGACCGGCCAGACCGTGGAGCGAGTGTGAAGGGCTGGGGGTTCGCGTTCTCGCGGCGCTGGCTCGGCTACCTCGGGCTCGTCGTGGTCTTCGCGATCGCGTGCGTGTTCCTGTCGATGTGGCAGCTCGCGCGCAGTGAGGAGGCGCGTGAGGCCGTCGAACGGGTCGAGACGAACTGGTCGGCAGCACCCGTCGACGTCGCGTCGGTGCTCCCCGCGCTCGACGCGTTCGATCCGGATGACACCTGGCAGCCCGTCGCGCTGCAGGGCCGCTACCTCGCCGACCAGCAGCTGCTCGTGCGCGGCCGTCCCTTCGAGGGGCACGCGGGGTTCGAGGTGCTCGTGCCCTTCGAGCTGACCGACGGCACGGTGTTCGTGGTGGACCGCGGCTGGGTGCCCGTCGGCAACAGCCAAGACCTGCCGGATGCCGTACCGGCCCCACCCGCCGGCGAGACCTCGATCGTGGTGCGCCTCAAGGCCGGCGAGCCGACGATCCCGGGCCGCAGCGCCCCGGAGGGGCAGTTGGCCACGATCAACCTCCCGACCGTCGCCGACCTCGTCGCGGAGCCGACCTACACCGGCGCCTATGGATTGCTGGCCTCGGAGGATCCGGCGCCGCCGAGCCGACCGGCCGCGTACCCGCGACCCGTCGCCGACGGCGGACCGCACCTGTCGTACGCCTTCCAGTGGGTCGCCTTCGGCGTGCTCGCTTTCATCGGGCTCGGCTGGGCGGTGCGGCACGAGTATCGGGTTCGCAACGAGGACGACCCGGAGGAGCGCCGTCGGGCCCAGTCGCGCCGGGCGAAGGCCGCGGCGAAGGGCCCGACCGACGCCGAGATCGAGGACGCGATCCTCGACCGACGCTGATCGCGATCAGGCCAGGCTGATCAGTTCCGCGTAGTCCTTGTTCCAGTGGTCCTCGACGCCGTCCGGCAGGATCAGCACGCGTTCCGGGTTGAGCGCCTCGACCGCGCCCTCGTCGTGGCTGACGAGCACGACGGCGCCCGTGTAGCCGGCGAGCGCCCCGAGGATCTCGAGTCGGCTCGCCGGGTCGAGGTTGTTGGTCGGCTCGTCCAGAAGCAGCACGTTGGCGCCGCTGACGACGATCATGGCGAGGGCGAGGCGGGTCTTCTCGCCGCCGGAGAGCACACCGGCCGGCTTGGCCGTGTCATCCCCCGTGAACAGGAACGAGCCGAGCACCCGCCTGGCCTCAGTCGCGTTGAGATCCGGCGAGGCCGAGAGCATGTTCTCGAGCACCGAGCGCTTCACGTCGATGGTCTCGTGTTCCTGCGCGTAGTAGCCGATGCGCAGACCGTGGCCGGGTTCGATCTGTCCGGTGTCGGGTTTGTCGACGCCCGCGAGCATGCGAAGCAGGGTGGTCTTGCCCGCACCGTTGAGACCGAGCACCACGACCTTGGAGCCGCGATCGATGGCGAGATCCACGGCAGTGAAGATCTCCAGCGAACCGTAGCTCTTCGAGAGGTTATGGGCCTGCAGCGGCGTGCGACCGCAGGGTGCCGGGTCGGGGAAGCGCAGCTTGGCCACGCGATCCACGGTGCGCACCTCTTCCAGGCCCGAGAGCATCTTCTCGGCGCGCGCCACCATCTGGTGCGCCGCGGCGGCCTTGCTGGCCTTGGCGCCGAACCGCGCCGCCTGCAGTTGCAGCTGCGTGGCCTTCTTCTCGACGTTGACGCGCTCCTTCTTGCGGCGCTCCTCGTCGGCCTCGCGCTGGCGCAGGTAGTGCTTCCAGCCCATGTTGTAGACGTCGATGCACTGCCGGTTCGCGTCGAGGTAGAAGACCTTGTTGACGGTCTCGCCCACCAGCTCCACGTCGTGGCTGATCACGATGAAGCCGCCCGAGTAGTTCTTCAGGAATTCGCGCAGCCAGACCACCGAGTCGGCGTCGAGGTGGTTGGTCGGCTCGTCGAGGATGAGCACCCCGGCATCCGAGAACAGGATGCGCGCCAACTCGATCCTGCGTCGCTGCCCGCCGGAGAGCGTCTTGAGCGGCTGGTCGAGGATGCGGTCGGGCAGGCTCAGGTTGCTCGCGATGGACGCGGCCTCCGCCTCGGCGGCGTACCCGCCGAGGGCATCGAACCGATCGGTGAGCGAGCTGTAGCGCTTCATCGCCGCCTCGCTCACGGCCGGGTCGTCGCTGCCCATCTCGCTCGTCGCCTTCTGCATGCCGAGCACGAGCTCGCCGAGTCCGCGGGCGTTCAGGATGCGGGTGCGCGCCAGCTCCTCCGGGTCACCGGACCGCGGGTCCTGCGGCAGGTAGCCGATGTCGCCGTCGCGCGTGACGGTGCCGTCCGTGGGCGGCATCTCCCCCGCCAGAACCTTGGTGAGCGTGGTCTTGCCCGCACCGTTGCGACCGACGAGACCGATCTTGTCGCCGCGGTCGACCCGGAAGTTGACGCCCTCCATGAGCAGGCGTGCGCCGACGCGCAGTTCGAGATCGTGCACGGAGAGCACAGGAGAAGTCCGATTCTCTTGGAGGGGGAAGGATGCGCGGGTCGTTGCGCCAGCCCACTATCCTACCTCTGAGGCCGCGTGCAGTTCGCCGCGACCGACCGCCGATTCGAGGAGGACCCCGTGAGCACCGTGACCCTGGCCATCGGGCGCCCGACGCTCGTCGACCGGATCTTCAGCCGTACGCTCGCGGTCGATCTCGTCCTCATCGCCGCCGGTGCCGCCCTCACGGCGATCGCGGCACAGATCGCGGTGCCGATGTTCCCGGTGCCGATCACCGGTCAGACTCTGGCGGTGCTCCTCGTCGGCATGAGCCTCGGCGCGGTGCGCGGAGGCCTCTCGATGGGCCTGTACGCCGCGCTCGGCATCGTCGGCCTGCCCGTGTTCAGCGACGCCTCCTCGGGCTGGGGCGTCATCGCCGGTCCGACCGGCGGCTACATCATCGGCTTCGTGCTCGCGGCCGTGCTCACCGGATGGCTGGCCCAGCTCACCTGGGACCGCAAGGTGCTCAAGGCCTTCCTCGCGTTCCTCGCCGGCACCGCCGTCACCTTCATCGCCGGCAACATCTGGCTCGCCGCGTGGCTGGGTGCCGCGGGCTTCCCGAACGATCTCGACTCGGTGCTGCGAGCCGGCCTCTACCCCTTCATCATCGGCGGGGTCATCAAGGCGGCGCTCGGTGCCGGTATCCTCAGCGCGGCATGGTTCGCGGTCGAGCGCGGCGACAAGCGCGCCGACGCGACCGAGGCCTGACGCCGAGGCTTCTCAGATCGAGAAGCCGATCGCGCGCATCATGTCGCGACCGTCTTCGGTGATCTTCTCCGGACCCCACGGCGGCATCCATACCCAGTTGATGCGGAACGCGTCCACGATCCCGTCGAGGGACTGCGCGACCTGCTCCTCGATCACGTCGGTGAGCGGACAGCCGGCGGAGGTCAGCGTCATCGAGATGATGAGGGCGTTGTTCTCGTCGTCCCAACTGAGGTCGTAGATCAGGCCGAGGTCGACGATATTGACCCCGAGTTCGGGGTCGACGACATCCTTGAGCGCCTCCTCGATCTGGTCGAAGAGCGCAGGGGCGAGTGCGCTGGCCATGCGACTACGCTACGCCCGCGGTGTCGAGAAATCGATCGTAGCCCTCGTTCTCGAGACGCTCGGCGAGCTCCGGCCCACCCTCTTCGGCGACCTTGCCGTCGACGAAGACGTGCACGAAGTCGGGCGTGATGTACCGCAGGATCCGGGTGTAGTGCGTGATGAGCAGCACACCCATGCCGGTGGCCGCCTTCGCGCGGTTGACGCCCTCGGAGACGATCTTGAGCGCGTCGACGTCGAGGCCGGAGTCGGTCTCGTCGAGGATCGCGAACTTCGGCTTGAGCAGTTCGAGCTGCAGGATCTCGTTGCGCTTCTTCTCGCCACCGGAGAAGCCCTCGTTGACGTTGCGCTCGGCGAAGGACTTGTCCATCCGCAGGGCCTTCATCGACTCGTTGACCTCTTTGATCCACGGCCGCAGTGCGGGTGCTTCGCCGTCGATCGCCGTCTTGGCGGTGCGCAGGAAGTCCGCGACGCGCACGCCGGGGATCTCCACGGGGTACTGCATCGCCAGGAACAGCCCTGCGCGCGCACGCTCGTCCACGCTCATCTCCAGCACCTCGGCGCCGTCGAGCAGCACGGAACCGCTCTCGACGTGGTACTTGGGGTGGCCCGCGATCGAGTAGGCGAGCGTGGACTTGCCGGATCCGTTGGGACCCATGATGGCGTGGATCTCACCCTCGTTGATCGTCAGGTCGACGCCCTTGAGGATCTGCTTGGTGCCCTGCTCGGTCTCCACGCTCACGTGGAGGTCCTTGATTTCCAGTACTGACATGTCTGTTCCTGTCCTAGGCCTCGACGGCCAGGGTCTCGCTCGGGTCGATGGAGATGACGCCATCCTCATCGACATTGACCTTGAACACCGGCACGGGTTCGTACGCCGGGAGATTGAGGGGCTTGCCAGTGGTGAAGGAGAACTTCGATCCGTGCGCCCAGCACTCGATGCCGTCGTCCTCGACGAAGCCCTCGGCGAGGGAGATGTCGCCGTGCGTGCAGGTGTCGCCGATGGCGTGCACCGTGCCGGTCGAGTCCTTCACGAGCACGATGGCCACCTTGTCGAGCACGACGCGGAACGCCTTGTCGGTCTCGAGCTCATCGATGGTGCAGACGCGGGTCGCGGTCATCGGGCGCCTCCCGCGAGCTCCTGCTCGATCGCCTCGTGCAGTCGCGCCTCGAGCTCGGCATTGCCGACCTTCTGCACGATCTCGGCGAGGAAGCCGATCACCACGAGTCGTCGGGCCTCGGCCTCGGGGATGCCGCGGGCCTGCAGGTAGAACAGCTGCTCGTCGTCGAAGCGGCCGGTCGCGCTCGCGTGGCCGGCACCCAGGATGTCGCCGGTCTCGATCTCGAGGTTCGGAATGGAGTCCGCGCGCGTGCCCTCCGTGAGCACGAGGTTGCGGTTCTGCTCGTAGCTGTCGGTGCCGCTCGCCTCGCGCCCGATGAGCACGTCGCCCACCCAGACAGTGCGCGCACCGGCGCCCTGCAGTGCGCCCTTGTAGTTGACGCGCCCCTTGGTATTCGGGCCGAGGTGATGCAGGTACACGCGCTGCTCGATGTGCTGGCCGGCGTCGGCGAAGTAGAGCCCGTAGAGCTCGCCCTCCGCCCCCTCGCCAGCAAGGTGCACGGAGGGGTTCACACGCACGACCGCGCCGCCGAGCGAGACCACGATGTGCTTGAGCTTGGCGCCACGCCCGACGGTCGCGAAGTGGCTGGCCAGGTGCAGCGCCTCGTCATCCCACTCCTGCAGGCTCACCACGGTGAGGTCGGCGCCGTCGCCGACGACGATCTCGACGTTCTCGCTCAGCACCGCCGGCCCGGTCGACTGCAGGATCACGGTGCCGCGCGCGTTCGGCGCGGCGGTGATCACGGTGTGGGCGGCCCGAGGTGCTGTGCCGAGACCGGAGCGGTGGATCGTGACATCCCGATGCTCCTCGGAGTCGAGCGTGACGGCCAGGGCCTGCTCGAAGCTCGACCAGGCGTTCGCGGATGCGCGCTCCTCGGGCAGGCCCGCGGAACCGATGCGCGGGTCCGTGCGCGGGATCCACTCGATCGACTCCCCCGCCGCCTCGTAGGGCGCTCCGTCGAGCACACCCTCGACGAGCTCGCGCACGGCGGCCACGGGCGTGAGCTTCCACTCGAGTTCGAGTCCGGTGACGGGCGCGAAGTCCGCGGGGTCCACGGAGGTGAAGCGCTCCGAGCGCGTCTGTACTGGGACCGGCCCGTCGCTGTGGGCGGTGAGCCCGTGCTGGCCTTCGGTGAGCAACGACATCTAGCCGACAGAGCCTTCCATGCTCATCTCGATGAGCTTGTTGAGTTCGAGTGCGTATTCCATGGGCAGTTCGCGAGCGATCGGCTCGATGAAGCCCCGGACGATCATGGCCATGGCCTCGTCCTCCGGCATGCCGCGGGACTGCAGGTAGAAGAGCTGTTCCGCGCTCACCCGCGAGACCGTGGCCTCGTGTCCCAGCTGCACGTCGTCGACACGGATGTCGATGGCCGGGTAGGTGTCGGAACGCGAGATGGTGTCCACCAGGAGGGCGTCGCAGCGCACGGTGTTCGCCGAGTGGTGCGCCTTGGCATCCACGCGCACCTCGCCGCGGTAGCCGGCCCGACCACCGCCGCGTGCGATCGACTTCGAGACGATCGAGGAGGTCGTGTACGGCGCCATGTGGATCATCTTCGCGCCGGCGTCCTGGTGCTGGCCGGGGCCCGCGAATGCGACCGAGAGCGTCTCGCCCTTGGCGTGCTCGCCCACCAGGAAGATGCTCGGGTACTTCATGGTGACCTTGGAACCGATGTTGCCGTCGATCCACTCCATGGTGGCGCCCTCGTGAGCGATCGCGCGCTTGGTGACCAGGTTGTAGACGTTGTTCGACCAGTTCTGGATCGTCGTGTAGCGAACGCGGGCGTTCTTCTTCACGATGATCTCGACGACGGCCGAGTGCAGGGAGTCGCTCTTGTAGATCGGCGCGGTGCATCCCTCGATGTAGTGCACGTACGAGCCCTCGTCCGCGATGATCAGCGTGCGCTCGAACTGACCCATGTTCTCGGTGTTGATGCGGAAGTAGGCCTGCAGCGGGATCTCCACGTGCACGCCCTTGGGCACGTACACGAACGATCCACCCGACCACACGGCGGTGTTCAGCGCCGCGAACTTGTTGTCGCCGGCGGGGATGACCGTGCCGAAGTACTCCTCGAAGAACTCGGGGTGCTCGCGCAGCGCCGTGTCCGTGTCCATGAAGATGACGCCCTGGCGCTCGAGCTCTTCGTTGATCGAGTGGAAGACGACCTCGGACTCGTACTGCGCTGCGACGCCGGAGACCAGACGCTTGCGCTCCGCCTCCGGGATGCCGAGCTTCTCGTAGGTGTTGCGGATGTCCTCCGGGAGGTCCTCCCAGGTCTGCGCCTGCTTCTCGGTGGAGCGCACGAAGTACTTGATGTTGTCGAAGTCGATGCCCGAGAGGTCGGCGCCCCACGTGGGCATGGGCTTGCGGAAGAACTGCTTGAGCCCGCTCAGGCGGGTCTTCAGCATCGATTCCGGCTCGTTCTTGAGTTTCGAGATGTCCTTGACGACGTCCTCGTCGATTCCGCGACGGGCGGATGACCCGGCCACATCGGAATCCGACCAGCCGAACTCGTACTGCCCCAGGCCGTTGAGCTCGGGGCGATCGATCAGTACGTCAGACATTGGATTACCTCGTTTCCTTGCCGGGTCGAACCTGACGGGCCGCCGCGGCATTCCCCTGCTGCAGTTCTCTCCGGTGCTGCCACCGTGTCGGTGCGCCCGGAACGGGAGCACTCGGGGAGGAGACTCCCCCGCATCGACGTCGATCTCCCGGGAAGGGGCTGCGTTTCGCAGAACCATCAGATTCTACAGGGCCGGGCCGGGAAAGGGCAGCGTGGCGGACGCGATTGCCCTCGTAGGATGGAAGCCGCTTCGACAGTGACGGGAACCGAGAATGAGTGTCAGCACGGCAGGATGGGTGCGGGCACTGCCCGACACCGTCGATCGCAGGGTTCGCATCACCGCGGTGCTCTCGCTGGTCTCGCAGATCCTCATCGTCGGCACCGGCGGTGCCGTGCGTCTCACCGGCTCGGGTCTCGGCTGCCCCACCTGGCCGCGGTGCACCGACGGATCGTTCGTCGCGACGCCGGAGATGGGCATCCATGGTGCCATCGAGTTCGGCAATCGGCTCCTGACGTTCGTGCTCATAGCCATCGCGATCGCGATGTTCCTGTTCGTGGTGCGGCAGCGCCGCACCCGTCCGGAGCTGTTCGCCCTGGCCCTGGCGTTGGGGCTCGGCATTCCGGCGCAGGGGGTAGTGGGGGGCATCACGGTGCTTACCAACCTGAACCCCTATGTGGTCGGGCTGCATTTCGTGGTCTCCGCTGTGCTCGTGGCACTGGCCACGGTGCTCGTCTACCGCGTGTTCACCGGGCCGCGCGGCCCGCGGCTCGCCCTGCCCGCCTGGTACCTGGTCCTGGCCTATGCCGCGACGGCGCTGGTGAGCGTGACGATTCTGGTCGGCATCGTCACGACCGGGTCCGGTCCGCACGCCGGCGACGGCGGCGCCGCGCGCAACGGTCTGAACTCGGAGCTGTTGCAGCACGTGCACAGCTGGCCGGCCTACGCCACTCTCGCCGCGACGATCGTGCTCGTGCTCGGCGCCTGGCGCCTGGGACAGGGGCGACTGCTGCGGCTCGCCCTCGTGCTGCTCGGCATCGAGGCTGCGCAGATCGTGGTGGGGCTCGCCCAGGCGCGCCTCGGACTTCCCGAGGTGCTCGTGGGCATCCACATGGTGCTCGCGGTCTGCCTCGGCGGCGCGATGACCGCGGTGGTGCTGGCCTTGCGTGACGACTCCGCGACCGCCGGCTGAGAATTTTCGTCCGGCGAGCGGCGTCATAGTTCGCAGGAACACCGGTCCTCTTTGAGTGGAAGGCGCCGCCAGCGCGCCGAAGGCCGACTGCGGCCGGATCGAGGAGGATCACATGCCAGTCAAGCGACTCACCACGACGCACGCGGGACGGATCGCGATCGCGGCCGTGCCCGTCGCCGTCGTCAGCACCGTGCTCATGGCCGGGGTCGCACAGGGTGCGGTGCCGGTGTCATTCGCCGTCTCCGGCAGTCAGTTCCAGATCAGCGCAGAACTGCTCGAGGGCACGGGCTTCTCGCAGTACGCGGGCGTCGCGAACGACACCGCGGGCACACCGCGCCAGGTCGCCATCGCCAACATCGCCTCCGCGAGTCTCACGGGCCTGTGCCAGTCGGTCGTCACCGAGACGCCGCTCGGCCCGGTCGGCCTCAGGATCACCGCGGGTGGGGCCGGAACGCCGGCGACCGCGACCGACCTGCAGATCGGCATGACGGATCTCAAGGGCGACTCGAGCTTCGGCAACATCCGGATCGGCGTCGACGCCTCGACGGTGAACACCGCCGCCAAGGGCGACGCCGGCAGTTTCGCGCAGGATGCCGACACCATCACCATCAGCGGCCTGCAGCAGACCGCGTGGAGCACACAGGCTTCCGTCTTCACACTCAACGGAATGCACGTCGAACTGACCGATGGGAGCACGTCATGCTTCTGAGTCCGGGGATCCGGCAGTGGATGCGCGACCGGCCATTCGTCGGTGGCCTGCTGACGGTGCTCGCCGGCGTCGAGATGTTCTTCTCAAGCCAGCTCGACCTCGGCAACATCCACGTACAGCTGGGTATCGAAGGCTTCCAGGCCACCCTCATCCCCGTGATGCTCGTCGTGCTCGGTACCCTGGCCGTGCTCATGCCCGTGCATCGGGTGTTCTACGGTGTCATCTCCCTCGTGGTGACGGTGTACTCGCTGGTGGGCGTCAACCTCGGGGGGTTCTTCCTCGGCATGCTGCTGGGATCGGTCGGTGGGGTCCTCACCGTCGCCTGGGCACCCAGGACCACGGATGCCGCGGCCGACGACACGACGGATGCGGCCGCGCGAGCCGCCATCGTGCGCCCCGTCGCGCCGGGCCGGTGAGCCCTCGCCGCCGCGCCCGCCACGGCGGCGGCGTCGTCATGCTGAGCGCGCTGTGCGTCGCCGTCGGCTTCGGCGTGCTCGGCGCCGCACCGATTCACGCCGCGGCGCTGTGCATCCCGCTGATCATGACGTGCTCCCCGGAGGTCGATCCGCCGAGCGATACGCCGATCGTGCCGCCGGTCGATGTCGGCGGCATCCTGGGCGAGCTGCTCAACGGCGGGGAGCCGGTGCCCGACGACGCTCCGGCGCTCGGTGGGCTTCCGGTCGTGCTCGCCCCCGACCCGGGTGCACCGATCATGACGCTCCCGGCGGCGCAACTGGGGGGCTCCTCGATCTCGTTCAGCGGGCTGCGATCGGTGAGCGCCGTCACGGTCCCGCTCGCCGACGGACGTCAGGCGCCCGTGCTCAAGCTCGTGGCGGATCGCATCGTGATCACCGACTTCCTGCTGGACGTGCGCCACGCCACCGGCCCGTCGCTCGTGAGCACCGCGACGACCATGACCCTCGACGGCCACGTGCAGGTTTACGTCGACTCGCTCACGGCGACCCTGCTCGACGGTCTCGGGATCAGCCTGCTGGCGCCCACCCCGCCGCCGGGAGACGAGTTGCCCCCACGGCTGCTGCGGGTGACGCTCGGGCTCGTGGGTGTCACCGCCGACTCGATCACCTTCGACGACTCCCATCAGCGGCTGCACCAATAGCCGCCGCGGGCGGGATCAGAACGGCAGCAGCGGGTCGATTCCGACCGCGAGGAACACGAGGGTCAGGTAGCTGATCGAGCTGTGGAACACCCGCATCGGGCGAACCTCGCCGTGCCTGATCGCGGTGGCGTACAGGCGGTGGGACTCGATCACGAACCACGCGCCGGATCCGATCGCCACGACGGTGTACAGGATGCCCATGCCGGCCACCGGGATCAGCAGCAGCGAGCACGCCACCGTCGCCCACGCGTAGAGCACGACCTGCAGGCCGACCTGCGTGCGACCGCGCACCACCGCGAGCATCGGCACGTTCACCGACTGGTAGTCCGCGCGGTACTTCATCGACAACGGCCAGTAGTGCGGGGGCGTCCAGAGGAACACGATGCCGAACAGCACGACCGGGGTCCAGGTGAGCGACTCGGTCACCGCGGCCCACCCGATGAGCACGGGCATGCAGCCGGCGATGCCGCCCCAGATGATGTTCTGCGGCGTGCGGCGCTTGAGCAGCAGGGTGTAGACGAAGACGTAGAACAGGATCGCGGCGAGCGAGAGCGCGGCGGCGAGCCAGTTGACGAGCAGGCCGAGCCAGACGACCGAGAGCACGCCGACCACCCAGGCGAACACCAGCGCCTCGCGGTCGCTCAACTCCCCCGTGACGAGCGGCCGCTTGCTGGTGCGGTTCATCACACGGTCGATGTCGCGGTCGATGTAGCAGTTGAATGCGTTCGCCGAGGCGGCGCTGAGCGAACCGCCGATGAGCGTGGCGAGCACGAGCCAGAGGTCCGGGATGCCGTTGGCCGCGAGGATCATCACCGGCGCGGTCGTGATGAGCAGCAGTTCGATCACGCGAGGCTTGGTCAGCCCGACGTACGCCTTCACCTTGCGCAGAAAACCGATCCGGTCGACGGGCGGCGCGGACTCGACCAGAACATCCATGATGCCTCGATTCTAGGTCACGACATCACGGTCACCGCCCTCCTCCCGCTCCGATCCTGGAGGTTCCCTATACTTGGACTGCCTGCCACCCGTCGGCACCAAAGCCCAGAAGCCCATTCGTGAACCCGGGCTGCCCACGGACCGCCGCCGCCGCCAGGCAGGCACCGTTCCGGACGCCCCCGACACCAAGGGCGCCGTATCAAGAAGGGTCATCGTCAGTGGCAGATCTCCAGTGGGAACCCATCGATTCGCGAGCGGTCGACACCGCTCGGATCCTCGCGGCGGATGCCGTCGAGAAGGTCGGCAACGGGCATCCCGGCACCGCGATGAGCCTCGCTCCCGCCGCGTACCTGCTCTTTCAGAAGGTCATGCGCCGCGACCCGGCCGACAACGAGTGGATCGGTCGCGACCGCTTCATCCTCTCCGCCGGTCACAGCTCGCTCACCCAGTACGTACAGCTGTACTTCGGCGGCTACGGCCTCGAACTCGACGACCTCGAGGCGCTGCGCACCTGGGGTTCGAAGACCCCCGGCCACCCCGAGTACGGTCACACCGACGGGGTGGAGATCACCACTGGCCCGCTCGGTCAGGGCATCTCGTCGTCGGTGGGCTTCGCCTACGCCTCTCGCTACGAGCGCGGCCTGTTCGACCCGGACGCCCCGGCCGGCACGAGCCCGTTCGACCACTTCGTCTACGTCATCGCCGGTGACGGCGACCTGCAGGAGGGCGTCTCGAGCGAGGCGTCCTCGCTCGCGGGACACCAGCAGCTCGGCAACCTGATCGCCATCTACGACTCGAACCAGATCTCGATCGAGGACGACACCAACATCGCGTTCACCGAAGACGTGAGGGCGCGCTACGAGGCCTACCACTGGCACGTGCAGGTCGTGGACTGGAAGAAGACCGGCGTCTACGAAGAGGACGTGCACGAACTGTACGCGGCCATCGAGGCGGCGAAGGCCGTCACCGACAAGCCGAGCCTGATCATCCTGAAGACGATCATCGGCTGGCCGAGCCCGAAGAAGCAGAACACCGGCAAGATCCACGGTTCGGCGCTCGGTGCCGAGGAGCTCGCGGCCGTCAAGGAGGTGCTCGGCTTCGACCCGGCCAAGAACTTCGACGTCGAGCCTTCGGTGATCGAGCACACGCGCAAGGCGCTCGAGCGCGGCAAGGCCGAGCACGAGGCCTGGCAGGTGCAGTTCGACGCCTGGGCCGCGGCCAACCCGCAGCGCAAGGCGCTGCTCGACCGGGTGCTCACCGGTGCCCTGCCCGACGGCGTCGAGGCTGCACTGCCGGTCTTCGAGGCCGGCAAGGATGTCTCCACCCGCGCCGCGAGCGGCAAGGTGCTCGGCGCGCTCGGTGCGATCATCCCCGAGCTCTGGGGCGGCTCCGCCGACCTCGCCGAGTCGAACCTGACGACGATCGCGGGTGCGGAGTCGTTCGTTCCGACCGAACACTCCACGCACGAGTGGGACGGCAACCCCTACGGTCGCACGCTGCACTTCGGCATCCGCGAGCACGCCATGGGCGCGATCCTCAACGGCATCGTGCTGCACGGCAACACGCGTCCCTACGGCGGCACCTTCCTCATCTTCAGCGACTACATGCGCCCGGCGGTTCGACTGGCCGCGCTCATGAAGGCGCCGGCGATCTACGTGTGGACGCACGACTCCGTCGCCCTCGGTGAAGACGGCCCCACCCACCAGCCGATCGAGCAGCTCGCGTCGCTGCGCGCGATCCCGGGTCTGGACATCGTGCGTCCCGGCGACGCCAACGAGGTGGCCTGGGCGTGGAAGACGATGCTCGAGCGTCGGCAGGGTCCGGCGGGCATCGCCCTGACGCGCCAGAACATCCCGGTGTTCGAACGCGGTGCGAACGGCTTCGCGGACGCCTCGAACACCGCCAAGGGCGCATACGTGCTCGTCGATGCGCCGAACGGTTCGCCCGACGTGATCATCATCGCCACCGGCTCGGAGGTGCAGCTGGCCGTGGAGGCCCGTGAGCAGCTCGCGGCCGAGGGCATCCAGGCCCGCGTCGTTTCCGCCCCGTGCCTCGAGTGGTTCGAGGAGCAGGATGCCGCGTACCGCGAGTCCGTGCTCCCCGCCGCCATCACCGCCCGGGTCTCGGTCGAGGCCGGGCTGCGTCTCGGCTGGGAGCGCTACGTCGGCGAGCGGGGCCGCAGCGTCTCGATCGAGCACTTCGGTGCATCCGCCGACTACAAGACCCTGTTCCGCGAGTTCGGGATCACCACCGAGGCCACCGTGGCCGCCGCCAAGGAATCGCTGGCCGCGCAGTAAGCGTGCCGAAAGAGAGAAGAAGCACCATGAGCACCGACACCACCCCGACGGCCGCGCTCTCCGAGCTCGGCGTGAGCATCTGGCTCGACGACCTCTCCCGTGAACGCATCGACTCGGGCGGCCTGCAGAAGCTCATCGCCGACCGCAACGTCGTCGGCGTGACGACCAACCCCACCATCTTCGCGACGGCGCTGGCGAAGGGCGACGCCTACGATGCGCAGGTCACCACGCTCGCAGCGGCCGGCACGACCGTGACCGATGCGGTGTTCGAGATCACCACGGACGACGTCTCCGCGGCGTGCGACATCTTCCGGCCCGTCTACGACGCCACCGGCGGTCGCGACGGTCGGGTCTCCATCGAGGTGGAGCCCGGTCTCGCACACGACGCCGCCGGCACGATCGCGCAGGCCAAGCAGCTGTGGGCCAAGGTCGACCGTGCGAACGCGATGATCAAGATCCCGGCGACCGTCGAGGGCCTTGAGGCGATCACCGAGACCATCGGCGCCGGGATCAGCGTGAACGTGACGCTGATCTTCAGCCTGGACCGCCACCGCGCGGTCATCGAGGCCTATCTCGCGGGGCTGGAGAAGGCCAAGGCGGCCGGTATCGACCTCTCGACGATCCGCTCGGTCGCCTCGTTCTTCGTCTCGCGCGTCGACACCGAGATCGACAAGCGTCTCGACGCGATCGGCACCGACGAGGCGAGGGCCCTCAAGAGCAAGGCCGGGGTCGCCAACGCCCGTCTCGCCTACCAGGTGTACGCGGAGGCGTTCGCCACGGATCGCGCGAAGGCGCTGCTCGCTGAGGGAGCGCACACCCAGCGTCCGCTCTGGGCCTCCACCGGTGTCAAGGACCCCTCGCTGCCCGACACCCTGTACGTGGTCGAGCTCGCGGTGCCCGACACCGTGAACACGATGCCCGAGAAGACGCTCGAGGCCACCTTCGACCACGGTGAGATCCGCGGCGACGCCGTGACCGGCGCCTACGACTCGGCACGCGCCGAGTTGGACGCGATCGCCGCGCTCGGCATCTCCTACGACGAGGTGACGGCCTTGCTGGAGTCGGAGGGCGTGGAGAAGTTCATCGTCTCGTGGAACGAGCTGCTCGACACCGTCTCCGCCGCGCTCGAGGCAGCCAAGTGAGCGTCAAGCTCGCCCTCGGCAGCGATGTCGAGCACGCGGTCCGCCGCGTCGTGCCGCAGCTTGTCTCGGACCTGGTCGCGAGCCGCATCACGGGCAGCGACGCCTCGCTGTGGGGTGCGGATGCCGAGGCCGAGGCCTCGATCCGCCTCGGCTGGGTGGAGGCCGTCTCCGTCTCCCGCCCCCTGGTCGACGACATCTACGCGCTGCGGGACTCGCTGCGCGACCAGGGCGTCGACCACATCGTGCTGGGTGGCATGGGTGGATCGTCGCTGGCCCCTGAGGTGATCACCCGCACCTACGGCGTCGAGCTGACCGTGCTGGACTCCACGGATCCCGGCCAGGTGCTCGCCGCGCTGAACGACCGGCTCGCCACCACCGCCGTCGTGATCTCCTCGAAGTCCGGTTCGACGGTGGAGACCGACAGCCAGAAGCGGATCTACGAGCAGTATTTCCGCGAGGCGGGCATCGACCCGCTCGACCGCATCGTGATCGTCACCGATCCGGGTTCGCCGCTCGATCAGTCGGCCCGTGCCGCCGGGTACCGCGTGTTCAACGCCGACCCGAACGTCGGCGGGCGTTACTCGGCGCTCACCGCGTTCGGCCTGGTGCCCTCCGGCCTAGCCGGCGTCGACCTCGAGGAGCTGCTCGACGAGGCCGAGACCATGTCGCTCGAACTCGCGATCGACTCCCCCGACAACGCGGGCCTCGTGCTCGGCGCGGCGATGGCGTTGAAGGGCAAGCTCGGTATCGTGCCGGACGGCACGCACATCCTCGGCTTCGGCGACTGGGCGGAGCAGCTCATCGCCGAGTCCACCGGCAAGCTCGGCAAGGGCGTGCTCCCGGTGGTGCTCGATGTCGACTCTCCGGAGCTCTCGCTCGATCTGCCGGACCTCCAGATCATCCGTCTGGTCGGCGACTGGGAGGACACCCGCCACGTGGCGCCCGGTGAGATAGAGATCACCGGCACGCTCGGCTCGCAGCTGCTGACCTGGGAGTACGCGGTCGTCGTCGCGGGACGGCTCCTGGGCATCAATCCGTTCGACCAGCCCGACGTGGAGTCCGCGAAGGTCGCGACGCGCGAGATCATCGACCACCCGGCGCCGCGTGCGGATCCCGCGTTCGTGGCCGGTGGGGTCGAGGTGCGCGGTACCGCCGACGTCGTGGGCGGTGCATCCGATCTCCCCGGTGCGATCGACGCATTGCTGGCGACGCTCGGGCCCGACGGCTACGTGGCGATCCAGGCCTACGTCGACCGTGTCGCCCATCCCGAGCTGGTGCAACTGCGCGACGCCGTCGCCGCGCGCACGGGGCGCCCGGTCACGTTCGGCTGGGGACCACGGTTCCTGCACTCGACCGGGCAGTTCCACAAGGGCGGCCCCGCGGTCGGCGTCTTCCTCCAGCTCACGCTGGACGAGCCGACCGATCTGCAGATCCCGGACCGTCCGTTCACCTTCGGTCAGTTGATCCGGGCACAGGCCGATGGCGATGCGAGCGTCCTGGCGGCGCACGGCCGGCCGGTGCTGAGCCTCACCGTGCGCGATGCGGCGTCCCTGCCCGTCGTGATCGACGCCCTGCGCTGAGAGGGCCTCGATGGCACCCGTGGAGATCTCGGCTCAGTTCAACCCGCTGCGCCTGCCCACCGATCGACGGCTGAACCGGATCGCCGGTCCGAGCGCGCTCGTGATCTTCGGTGTGACCGGCGATCTGTCGCGCAAGAAGCTCATGCCGGCCGTCTACGACCTCGCCAATCGCGGGTTGCTGCCGCCGGGGTTCGCCCTCGTGGGCTTCGCCCGCCGGGAATGGGAGGACCAGGACTTCGCCCAGGTCGTGCACGATGCGGTCAAACAGTACGCCCGCACGCCGTTCGACGAGGACGTCTGGATGCAGCTGTCGGAGGGTATCCGTTTCGTGCAGGGCGAGTTCGATGAGCCCGAAGCCTTCGAACGCCTGAAGTCGACCCTCGAGGAGCTCGACGTGCAGCGCGGGACGATGGGCAATCACGCGTTCTACCTCTCGATCCCGCCCAAGTCGTTCCCGCTCGTGACGGAGCAGTTGCGCAACTCGGGACTCGCGGAGCCCGCGGACGGGCAATGGCGTCGCGTGGTGATCGAAAAGCCGTTCGGCTCGGACCTCAAGACCGCGCGCGAACTGAACGCCGTCGTCGAATCGGTGTTCCCTCCGGACAGCGTCTTCCGCATCGACCACTATCTGGGCAAGGAGACGGTGCAGAACATTCTCGCGCTGCGCTTCGCCAACCAGCTCTACGAGCCCATCTGGAACGCGAACTACGTCGACCATGTGCAGATCACCATGGCGGAGGACGTGGGCGTCGGCGGTCGCGCCGGCTACTACGACGGCATCGGTGCCGCCCGTGACGTCATCCAGAACCACCTGCTGCAACTGCTGGCGTTGACGGCGATGGAGGAGCCCGTCTCCTTCGACGCCGGTGATCTGCGCGCCGAGAAGGAGAAGGTGCTCTCCGCGGTGCGGCTGCCGAAGGATCTCGGCAAGCACACCGCCCGCGGGCAGTACGCGGGCGGTTGGTCGGGCGGCGAGCGGGTGCTGGGCTTTCTCGAGGAGGAGGGCATGAACCCCCTCTCCACGACGGAGACCTACGCCGCGATCCGCCTCGACATCGGCACCCGTCGCTGGGCCGGAGTGCCGTTCTATCTGCGAACCGGCAAGCGCCTCGGCCGACGCGTGACCGAGATCGCGGTCGTCTTCAAGCGCGCACCGCAGTACCTGTTCGCGGAGAGCCAGACCTCCGACCTCGGCCAGAACGCACTCGTCATTCGGGTGCAGCCCGACGAGGGCGTGACGATCCGCTTCGGTTCGAAGGTGCCCGGTGCCGGCATGCAGGTGCGTGACGTGACGATGGACTTCGGCTACGGCCACGCCTTCACCGAGGCGAGCCCGGAGGCCTATGAGCGACTCATCCTCGACGTGCTGCTCGGCGACCCGCCGTTGTTCCCGCGTCACGAGGAGGTCGAGTTGAGTTGGAAGATCCTCGATCCGATCGAGGAGTACTGGGCCAAGCAGGGGCAGCCCGAGCAGTATCGTCCCGGCACCTGGGGTCCCGCATCCGCGGATGCCCTCATGGCCCGTGACGGCCGCAGCTGGAGGCGTCCATGATCGTCGATCTGCCCGATACCACCACGAGCCAGATCTCCAAGAACCTCGTCAAGATCCGCGAGGAGGGCGGCGCCGTCGCGCTCGGTCGCGTGCTGACCCTCGTGATCTCGACGGCGCTCGGCGAGGAGGAGCTGGCGATCGAGGCCGCGAACGACGCCTCGCGCGAACACCCCATGCGCGTGATCGTGGTCTCGACGGCGCCGGAGAGCGAGCCTGCGGTCGCGGCCCGCGTCGACGCGCAGATCCGCGTCGGCGGCGACGCCGGTGCGAGCGAGGTCGTCGTCGTGCGCGCCTTCGGCGACGCCGCCGTCGATCAGGAGAGCCTCGTCACCGGACTGCTGCTGCCCGACGCTCCGGTGGTCGCATGGTGGCCGCGCGAGCATCCCGACGTCGTCTCCGAGTCGGCGATCGGCCGCATAGCGCAGCGCCGGATCACGGATGCCGCATCCACCGCCGATCCGTTGCGATCCCTCGAGACGATCGCCAACTCGTACCACCCCGGCGACACGGACTTCGCATGGACCCGGCTCACCCTCTGGCGCGCGCAACTGGCCGCCGTGCTCGACCAGCCGCCCTACGAGCGCGTCACCGGCATCGAAGTGCGCGGTGCCGCCGACTCCCCCTCCACGTTCCTGCTCGCGGCCTGGCTGCAGTTGCAGTTGCGGGTCGATGTGACGCTCGGGGTCACGCCGGCGTCGCACGGCAGCAGCGGCATCCAGGGTGTGCATCTGGTGCGAAAGTCGGGCACCGTCGAACTGGAGCGCACCACGCCCGGAATCGCTCGCCTCGTGCAGCCGAATCAGCCGATCCACGACCTCTCACTGCCGCGTCGCAACCTGCGGGACTGCCTTGCCGAGGAACTGCGGCGACTCGACCCCGACGACCTGTTCGGCGCGGTCATGACTCAGGGACTGCGCAAGCTGCCCCGACCGCAGATCACGGGAGCATCATGAGCAACGAACGACGTGTGATCGTGCACAACGACAAGAACGCGCTGGCTGCGGCGGTCGCGGCACGATTCATCGCCAAGACCACCGACCTGATCGAGGAGTTCGACGAGGCCTCGGTCGTGCTCACCGGAGGCACGATGGGCTCCGCCGTGCTCGAGGCGATCAACAACTCGCCGGCCCGCGACCTGGTGGACTGGAGCCGGGTCAACGTCTGGTGGGGCGACGAGCGGTGGCTGCCCACGGGTGACCCGGAGCGCAACGAGACCCAGGCCAGGGCGGCCCTCCTGGACCATGTCGGGCTCGACCCGGCACGCGTGCACCCGATGGCGGCATCCGACAGCGGACTGGAGCTGGATGACGCCTCCGCCGCCTATGCCGCGACCCTCGCCGCGCACGCCCCTCGCAACGCCGAACTGCCGCACTTCGACATCACGTTCCTCGGCATGGGCCCGGATGGACACATCGCCTCGCTCTTCCCCGAGCGCGGCGGCATCCGCGACACGGAGCACACCGTGATCTCGGTGCGCAACTCGCCCAAGCCCCCGCCGGAGCGCATCAGCCTCACGCTGCGCGCGATCAACTCGTCAGCGCGCGTCTGGATGGTCGTCGCGGGCGTCGACAAGGCCTCGGCGCTGGGGCTGACGCTCGCCGGCGCGAGCATCAACGAGGTGCCGGCAGCAGGCGTCGAGGGCCGTCGCAAGACCTTGTTCTTCGTGGATGCCGAGGCCGCTGCGGAGGTTCCGGAGAACCTCATCCACCCCGGCGAGTTCTGGACCCGCGACGACGGCTAGTCGCCCGAGAGCGGGATGTCGCGGCGATCAGCCGAGCGTGCCGCGCCGCGTGCGCAACTGCACGAGCGCTTCTTCGAGCAGCTGTGCAGCCTCATCCTCGGTGCGCCGCTCCTTCACGTAGGCGAGGTGCGTCTTGTAGGGCTCCAGCTTGGTGACCGACGGCGGGTTATTCTTGTCGCGGCCGGCGGGCAGGCCCGTGGAGGGCGAATCGATGGTCTCGGGGATCTCCTCTTCGGGGAGATTCGCCGCGAAGTGGCGCACGGTCTCGTTGCCGAGTTCGTCCCAATAGGACACGGCGATGCTGTCCGCGCGGTAACCGCGGTCCTGCTCGCCCATGGGTCCCGCACCGACGCGGGAACCGCGGATCGCACTGCCTCCTGAAGCCATCGAGTACCCCTTACGCGCCGTCGAACTTGGTGATGAGACCGAGCGCGACGATGCAGGCCAGCCACACGACCGCGAGGATCACGGTGAAGCGGTTGAGGTTGCGCTCGGCGACGCCGGAGGCTCCGAGGTTTGACGTGACGCCGCCGCCGAACATGTCGGAGAGGCCGCCACCGCGACCACGGTGGAGCAGGATCAGCAGGGTCAGCAGCAGACTCGTGATCCCGAGGATCACCTGCAGGAAGACCTGGAGGATGTCAACAAGCACAGCAAACCTTTCGAAAAGCCTCAGTCAGTGTAGCCCAGTGCGGGTCTCGACTTCGCTCGACCAGCGGTGAAACGCTCGGCCTCGTCGATCGAGCGACGCCGAGTTCGTCGCCGCGATGTGATCAGGTGCCGACGTGCTTCTGGAAGCGGGCGATGCTCGCGAACTCCGTGACATCCAGGCTCGCTCCCCCGACCAGTGCGCCGTCCACGTTGGGCTGGCGCATGAATCCGGCGATGTTCCCGGACTTCACCGAGCCGCCGTAGAGGATGCGCGTGGCAGCCGCCACCTCGTCTCCCAGAAGCTCGGCGAGCGTCTCGCGCAGTCGTGCCGCGACCTGCTCTGCTTGCTCAGGCGTCGCCGCCTGACCGGAACCGATCGCCCAGACGGGTTCGTACGCGATCACCAGCTCCGGCGTGCCGGAGATGCTCTCGAGCGCGCCCCGCAGCTGTGCGACCGGCACCGCACTCGGGCCGTGCTGCTCGAGATCGTCCGCGGTCTCACCGACGCAGAGCACGGGGATGAGCCCGTGCTTGATCGCGGCGGCCACCTTTCGGCCGAGCTCCTCGTCGGTCTCGTGGTGGTACTGCCGACGCTCGGAGTGCCCGATGATCACGTACCGGCACTCGAGCGCCTTGAGGAAGGCGCCGGAGATCTCACCGGTGTACGCGCCCGAGTCGTGCTCGGAGAGGTCCTGTGCGCCGAAGACGATGTCGAGCTTGTCCGCGGAGACCAGGTTCTGCACCGAACGGAGGTCGGTGAACGGCGGGAACACCGCGACCTCGGATCCGTCGACACCGTAGTCGTGCCTCGCGTCCTTGAGCGTCCAGGCGAGCTTCTGCACGAAGGCGATCGCCTGCAGGTGGTCGAGGTTCATCTTCCAATTGCCCGCGATCAACGGGATGCGCTTCACGGTTGCCATCCGAGCACCTCCAGTCCTGGCAGGCGCTTGCCCTCGAGGAACTCGAGGCTCGCGCCGCCGCCGGTCGAGATGTGCCCGAACTGGTCGTCGTGGAACCCGAGGGCACGCACCGCGGCGGCCGAATCGCCGCCGCCGACGACACCGAAGCCGTCCATGGTGGTGAGCGCCTCAGCGACCGCCTTGGTGCCGGCCGCGAAGGGCGCCAGCTCGAACACGCCCATCGGTCCGTTCCAGAACACCGTCTTGGAGCGGCCGATCGCCTGAGCGAAGGCGGCCGCGGAATCCGGTCCGATGTCCAGCCCCAGGCCCGAGGCGCCGAACGGGGTGTCCTCGATCGCGTCGGCGGGCGTGACGCGCACCTCGGCATCCGCACCGAACTTGGATGCCACCACGATGTCCGTCGGCAGCACGAGCTCGACGCCCAGCTGCTTCGCGCGCTCGAGGTAGCCCTTGACGGTCTCCACCTGGTCCTGTTCGAGCAGGCTCGCACCCACCTTGTGACCGAGCGCGACGAGGAACGTGAAGAGCATCCCGCCGCCGATCAGCAGCGTGTCCACGCGTGGCAGCAGGGCGTCGATCACCGCGAGCTTGTCGGAGACCTTCGAACCGCCGAGCACGACCGTGTACGGCTTCTCGGGGCGCACCGTGAGCTTCTCGAGCACGTCCAGCTCGGTCTCCACCAGCAGGCCGGCGGCGCTGGGCAGCAACTCGGCGAGCTCGTACACGCTCGCCTGCTTGCGGTGCACCACGCCGAATCCGTCGGAGACGAAGGCATCGCCGAATGCCGCGAGCTTGGACGCGAACTCACGTCGCTCGGCGTCGACCTTGGAGGTCTCCCCGGCGTTGAACCGGAGGTTCTCCAGCAGGGCCACTCCCCCGGGCTCGAGCTCGCCCACCGCGTCCGCAGCCGCCGAGCCGACCGTGTCGTGCGCGAACACGACAGGCTTGCCGAGCAGCTCGCACATGCGCTGAGCCACCGGCTCGAGGCTGTACTTCGCGTCGGGTGCGCCATCCGGGCGGCCGAGGTGCGAAATCACGACGAGTCGTGCTCCCGCGTGGATGAGTGCGTTGAGCGTGGGAAGCGAGGCGCGGATCCGGCCGTCGTCGGTGATCTTGCCGTCCTTGAGCGGGACGTTCAGATCGCATCGGACGAGCACGGTCTTGCCCGAGAGATCCCCGAGGGATCCGATCGTGCGAAGCGTCATGGTGTCTGAGCCGAGGCGCCGGCGCTAGAGCCGGGCGCCGACGTACTCGGTGATGTCGACGAGACGGTTGGAGTAGCCCCACTCGTTGTCGTACCACGAGGCGACCTTCACCTGGTCGCCGATCACCTTGGTGAGGCCGGCGTCGAAGATCGACGAGTGCGGGTCGCCGACGATGTCGCTGGAGACGATCTCGTCCTCGGTGTACTTGAGGATGCCCTTGAGCTCACCCTCGGCCGCGTTCTTGTAGGCCTCGTTGATCTGCGCGACCGTGACGTTCGCCTTGGTGGTGAGCGTGAGGTCGGTGATTGAGCCCGTGATCACCGGCACGCGCAGGGCGTAGCCGTCGAGCTTGCCGACGAGCTCCGGGATGACGAGGCCGAGCGCCTTCGCGGCGCCCGTCGAGGTCGGGATGATGTTCGCGGCCGCGGCACGCGCCCGGCGCAGGTCGCCGTGCGGGCCATCCTGCAGGTTCTGGTCGGCGGTGTAGGCGTGCACCGTGGTCATGAGACCGCGCTCGATGCCGAAGTTGTCCATGAATACCTTCGCCAACGGGGCCAGGCAGTTCGTGGTGCACGACGCGTTGGAGATGATGTTGTGGATCGCGGGGTCGTAGGTGCCCTCGTTGACGCCGAGCACCAGGGTCGCGACATCCGAGCCGGTGGCCGGGGCGGAGACGATGACCTTCTTGGCGCCGGCGGCGATGTGCTTGGAGGCGTCCTCCGACTTGGTGAAGCGACCGGTCGACTCGATCACGATGTCGACGCCGAGTTCACCCCAGGGCAGGTTCGCGGGGTCGCGCTCCTCGAAGACCTTGATGGCCTTGCCGTTGACGATGATCTGCGTGTCGTCGAACTCCACGGTGGCGTCGAGACGGCCCGTGATGGTGTCGTACTTGAGCAGGTGGGCGAGCGACTTGTTGTCGGTGAGGTCGTTGACCGCGACAATCTCAAGGTCGCTGCCCTTGGCGAGTGCGGCACGGAAGAAGTTCCGGCCGATGCGGCCGAATCCGTTGATACCGATCTTGGTCACTACTGCTCCAGTTTCTCAGGCGTCACACGACGCGCTTTTCGAGGGGTTGAGATCGAGTGTGGCCGGAGCCATCGGGCTCCGGCCACGATGCCGCTATGACAGTAGCAGCAGGCCGTCGGTCTTCTCGCGGGCCACGGTGAAGCGACGCTGCACGTTGCCCCAGTCGACGATGTTCCAGAACGCCTTCACATAGTCGGCGCGCACGTTCTTGTAGTCGAGGTAGTACGCGTGCTCCCACACGTCGAGCATGAGCAGCGGCACGATACCGGCCGGGAGGTTGCCCTGCTGGTCGAAGAACTGCACGATGATGAGCTTCTGACCGATGGAGTCGTAGGCGAGCACCGACCAGCCGGAGCCCTGCACACCCATGGCGGTCGCGGTGAAGTGCGCGGTGAACTTGTCGAACGAGCCGAACTGGTCGTCGATCGCCGAGGCGAGGTCACCGGTGGGCTTGTCGCCGCCATCCGGGGACATGTTGGTCCAGAAGATGGAGTGGTTGACGTGGCCACCGAGGTTGAAGGAGAGGTCCTTCTCGAGCTTGTTGACGTTCGCGAGGTCGCCCTTGTCGCGGGCCTCGGCGAGGGCGGCCAGCGCCGCGTTCGCGCCGGTCACGTAGGCCTGGTGGTGCTTGCTGTGGTGCAGCTCCATGATCGTCGCGCTGATGTGCGGTGCGAGCGCCGAGTAGTCGTACGGAAGTTCGGGGAGGGTGTAGTCAGCCATCGATTTCTCCTAGCGATTTGCCCCGAGAACTGCGACAGAACGTCGAGCCGGGGAGACCGTTCCAGTCTAACTACGTGAACCGGGGCACTGGAGTGCTCTATTCCTCCAGGTCCGGCGGAAGGTTCGCATCCGTGCCGGGAATACCCAGATCGGAGGCCTTCTTGTCGGCCATCGCGAGCAGGCGACGGATGCGACCGGCCACCGCATCCTTCGTCATCGGCGGATCGGCGTGGTGGCCGAGCTCATCGAGGCTGGAGTCGCGGAACCGCAGCCGCAGCTCCCCCGCGTAGCGCAGGTGCTCCGGCACGTCGTCGGCGAGGATCTCGAGCGCGCGCTCCACGCGTGCGCAGGCGGCCACCGCGGCCTGCGCCGAGCGTCGCAGGTTGGCGTCGTCGAAGTTGACCAACCGGTTCGCCGTCGCGCGCACTTCGCGGCGCTGGCGCAGGTCGTTCCAGGCCTGAACGGTGTGCTCGGCGCCCATGAGCACGAGCATCGCGGCGATGCCCTCGCCGTCGCGCACGACGACGCGGTGCACGCCGCGCACCTCCCGTGCCTTCGCCGAGATCTTGAGGCGTCCGGCGGCGCCCACGAGGGCCATCGCGGCCTCGTTGCCCGGGCAGGTCACCTCGAGGGCGGCCGAGCGTCCCGGATCGGTGAGGGTGCCCGCGGCGAGGAAGGCTCCGCGCCAGACCGCGGAGAGCTCTTCGATGCCGCCGGTGGTTAGCCGGTTGGGCAGGCCGCGGATCGGTCGGCGCCGGGCATCCAGCAGTCCGGTCTGACGCGCGAGGGTCTCGCCGCCGTCGAGCACTCGAACGAGATAGTGCGTGGCGCGCCGCTGGCCGGATGCCGACACGAGGCTCACGTCGGCGCGCACCCCGTAGAGCTCCGCGATGTCCTTGCGCACGCGCCGGGCGAGCTTCTCGGTCTCGAGCTCGGACTCGACGGCGATTCGACCCGAGATCACATGCAGTCCCCCGGAGAACCGCAGGATCGTCGCGAGCTCCGCTGCGCGCACGCTCGTGCGGCCGGCCTGAACGCCAGCGAGTTCTTCCTTGACCTCGGCGGTGAGTGCCACGCGCGGTCCTTCCTCTCACGTCTTGGGCGCCACATGGGCGCCGCCGTCATTCGCGACCCAGGTCGCGGTGTTTGATGCTCACGGCGACGTCCGGCAGCTCGCGCAGCCTGGCGGCGAGCGCTTCGGCCATGGCGACCGAGCGGTGCTTGCCGCCGGTGCAGCCGAGCGCGATGGTCGCGTGTCGCTTGTTCTCGCGCTGGAATCCCGCGAAGACCGGTTCGAGCGTACGCGCATAATCGTCGAGGAACTGCTCGGCGCCGGGCAGTCCGAGCACGTACTCCCGCACGGCGTCGTCGAGACCGGTGAGATTCTTGAGCTCGCTGATCCAGAACGGGTTGGGCAGAAAGCGGCAGTCCGCGACGAGGTCGGCGTCCGCCGGGAGTCCGTACTTGAAGCCGAAGCTCTCCACCGTGATGCGCAGCCCGGCCCGCTCGTCGGACGTGAAGAGATCCGAGATCTGATTCGCGAGCTGATGGATGTTGAGGTCCGAGGTGTCGACGATGAGGTCGCTGTTCGCGCGCACCTCGCCCATGCGCGCGCGCTCTGCCGCGATGCCGTCGAGCGTCGTGCCGTCTCCCTGCAGCGGATGCGGTCGCCGCACCTGCTCGAAGCGCCGCACGAGCACGGCGTCGGTCGCCTCCAGGAAGAGCACGCGCAAGCGGATGTCCTCGCGAAGCCGATCGAGCTCCTCGGCGAGGTCGGCGAACACCCTGCCGCCGCGCACGTCCACGACCGCCGCGATGCGGGGCAGGGCGCTGCCGGCACGCTGTGCGAGCTCGACGAACGGGCGCAGCATCTGCGGCGGGAGGTTGTCGACGACGTACCAGCCGAGGTCCTCGAGCGCGTTGCCGACCGTCGAGCGGCCCGCGCCGGACATGCCGGTGACGATGAGCATCTCCTGGCTGTCACGTTCCGCTGGCATGGTGCACCAAGACTACCGGGGTTGCGCGGAGCCTCTGGCGGATTCGTCGAGCCGCTCGATGATGGTTCGTGCGAGCGCGGGACCGATGCCGCGCACCTCGGCGATGGCCGCGGCATCCGCCTGGCGCAGGCGCGCGACGGAGCCGAAGTGCTTGAGCAGCTCCTTGATGCGCGACGGGCCGAGTCCCGGAATTTCGGCGAGCACCGTCGCGATGTCCTTGCGACGCTTCTGGCGCTGATATCCGATCGCGAAGCGGTGGGCCTCGTCACGGATCCGCTGGATGAGGAACAGCGCGTCGGAGTTGCGCGGCAGGATCACCGGGTAGTCGGCGTCGGGCAACCAGATCTCCTCGAGCCGTTTGGCGATGCCGGCGAGCTGGATGCCGGTGATGCCGGCCTCGTCGAGCGCGCGTTTCGCCGCGGCGACCTGCGGCTGTCCCCCGTCGACGATCAGCAGTTGCGGCGGATAGGCGAACTTCTTGCGCCGGTCCGTGCCGTCCTCGGACTCGATCACCGGCTCCCGGAGGTAGGCCAGGCGGCGGGTGAGCACCTGGTAGATCGACTCGGTGTCGTCGCTGGACTCGGGGATCGCGAACCGACGGTAGTGATCCTTGCGCGGCAGCCCGTCCTCGAACACGACCATCGAGGCGACGATGTTCGTTCCGCTGAGGTGCGAGACGTCGAAGCACTCCATCCGCAGCGGCGCCTCGTCCATGCCGAGTGCCTCCTGGATGTCGGCGAGGGCCTGCGACCGGGCGACGAAGTCGGCACTGCGCCGCGACTTGTACAGGATGAGCGCCTGCGTGGCGTTCTGCGCCACGGTCTGGGCGAGGGCGGCCTTGTCACCGCGCTTGGCCACCGCGAGCCGCACGCGCGACCCTGGACCGCGCAGCTCCCCCAGCCAGCGTTCGAGTGCCGGGGCATCATCCGGAACCGCGGGCACGAACACGTCCCGGGGCGGCACGGCGTCGTCGTAGGCCTTCTGCAGCACCGACTCGACGAGATCCGGCAGCTCCAGGTCGAGCTCCTTGTCGACCACCCAGGCGCGCACACCGCGGATGCGACCGCCGCGCACCACGAACTGCTGCACGGCGGCGGCGAGCTCGTCGTGCGCGATGCCGAAGAGGTCGGCATCGACCGTCTCGTCGAGCACGACGGCGTTCTTGGCCAGTGCCGTCTCCATGGCGGCGATCTGGTCGCGATAGCGCGCGGCGGCCTCGTAGTCCTGGTCGGCAGCGGCATCCTTCATGCGCTTGGTGATGCGGGCCACGAAGGTGGAGTCGTTGCCGCTCATGAAACTCGCGAAGTCGACGGCGATCGACTTGTGCTCTTCGGGGGTGACCCGCCCGACGCACGGCGCGGCGCACTTGCCGATGTCGCCGAGCAGGCACGGACGCCCGGTCTGCTGGGCGCGTCGGTACACGCCGTCCGAACAGGAGCGCATCGGGAACGCCTTCAGCAGCACGTCGACCGTGTCGCGGATGGCCCAGGCCCGACTGTACGGCCCGAAGTACCGCGCGTTCGGGATGCCACGGTTGCGGGTCACCAGCACCCGCGGCACGTCGTCGCCGAGCGTGATCGCCAGGTAGGGATAGGACTTGTCGTCCTTGTACTGCACGTTGAACGGCGGGTCGAACTCCTTGATCCAGGTGTACTCGAGTTGCAGGGCCTCGAAGTCGTTGCCGACGACGGTCCATTCCACGGATGCCGCGGTCAGCACCATGCGCCGGGTGCGCTCGTGCAGTGTCGCGAGCGGCGCGAAGTAGTTGCTCAGCCGGGATCGGAGGTTCTTGGCCTTGCCAACGTAGAGCACGCGCGCATTCGCGTCACGGAAGCGGTAGACGCCCGCCTGCTGCGGAATCTCGCCCGCCTTCGGGCGCCAGCTCACGGTCTGGGCCATGGCTTCGGCTCGCTAGACGCGAGCGCCCTCCAGGGTCTCCTTGAGGAAGAACCCGGTGAAGCTGTCGGCGACCTCGGCGAGCTGCTCCGGCGTGCCCGTCGCGATCACCTGACCGCCGCCGGCGCCGCCCTCGGGACCGAGGTCGACGATCCAGTCCGCGGACTTGATCACGTCGAGGTTGTGCTCGATCACGATCACGGTGTTGCCCTTGTCGGCGAGGCCGTTCAGCACGATCAGGAGCTTGCGCACGTCTTCGAAGTGCAGACCCGTCGTCGGCTCGTCGAGCACGTAGACGCTGCGCCCCATCGAACGGCGCTGCAACTCCGTCGCGAGCTTGACCCGCTGGGCCTCACCGCCCGAGAGGGTGGTGGCGCTCTGACCGAGTCGCACGTACCCGAGTCCGACCTCTTCCAGGGTCTTGAGATAGCGATGGATGCTGGAGATCGCCTCGAAGAACTCGGCCGCCTCGCTGATCGACATGTCGAGCACCTCGGCGATGTTCTTGCCCTTGTACTTCACGGCGAGGGTGTCGCGGTTGTAGCGCGCTCCCCCGCACACCTCGCACGCGACGTAGACGTCGGGCAGGAAGTTCATCTCGATCTTGATCGTGCCGTCGCCCGAGCAGTTCTCGCAGCGCCCGCCCTTGACGTTGAAGGAGAAACGCCCCGGCAGGTAGCCACGAGCCTTGGCGTCCGCAGTCTCGGAGAACAGGGTGCGGATCTTGTCGAACACGCCGGTGTAGGTCGCGGGGTTGGAGCGCGGCGTGCGCCCGATCGGCGCCTGGTCGACGTGCACGACCTTGTCGAGGTCGTCGAGTCCGGTGACCCGCGTGTGCTTGCCCGGGATCTGGCGCGCGCCATTGAGCTCGTTCGCGAGCACCTTGTAGAGGATGTCGTTCACCAGACTGGACTTGCCGGATCCGCTGACACCGGTGACGGCCGTGACCACGCCGAGCGGGAACTCCACGTCGACGTTGCGCAGGTTGTTCGCGCGCGCGCCGACGACGGTGATCTTGCGTGCCGGATCGACCGTGCGGCGCGTCTTCGGCGTCTCGATCGCCTTGCGGCCGGAGAGGTAGTCGCCGGTGATCGACCGCTCGTTGCGCAGCAGCGCCTGGTACGAACCGGAGTGCACGACCTCACCGCCGTGCTCGCCCGCGCCGGGGCCGATGTCGACGATCCAGTCCGCGGTGCGGATCGTGTCCTCGTCGTGCTCGACCACGATCAGCGTGTTGCCGAGGTTCTTGAGCTTGACGAGGGTCTCGATGAGCCGACGGTTGTCGCGCTGGTGCAGACCGATGGACGGCTCGTCGAGCACATAGAGCACGCCCGTCAGCCCCGAGCCGATCTGGGTCGCCAGCCGGATGCGCTGGGCCTCGCCACCGCTGAGGGTCGCTGCGGCGCGCATGAGGTCGAGGTAGCTCAACCCCACCTCGATGAGGAACTCCAGCCGCAGCCGGATCTCGCGCAGCACCTGCGCGGCGATGCGGGCATCCCGGTCGGAGAGCTCCAGCTGCTGCATGAACTCGTAGGACTTGACGAGGCTCAGCTCGCAGACGTCGGAGATGCTCTGACCGTCGACCGTGACCGCGAGCACCTCGGGCTTGAGCCGCTTGCCGTCGCACACCGGGCACGGGATCTCACGAAGATACTCGGCAACCCGCTGGCGCTGGCTGTCGGTCTCCGCCTCGATGTACTTGCGCTCCATGTAGGGGATGACGCCCTCGAAGCCCGTCGAGTACTTCATCTCACGGCCGTAGCGGTTCTTCCACTTCACCGTCACCTGGAAGTTGTTGCCCCGCAGCACCGCTTCTTTGACGTCGTCGCGCAGCTCGCCCCACGGGGTGTCGAGCGAGAAGTCGAGGTCGCGGGCGAGTCCGTCGAGCAGCTTCTCGAAGTAGTTGAACAGCCCCTTGCCAGCGCTGGTCCAGGGCAGGATGGCGCCATCGGCAATGCTCACGGAGTCGTCGGCAATGAGCAGGTCGGCGTCCACCGACATGCGCGTGCCGAGGCCCGAGCACTCCGGGCACGCGCCGAACGGGGCGTTGAACGAGAAGGTGCGCGGTTCGATCTCGGTCAGTTGGATCGGGTGGTCGTTGGGGCAGGAGAGCTTCTCGGAGAAGGTGCGCCACGCGGCATCCCCCGTTTCGTCGACGAAGTTGATGGCGACAATGCCGTCCGTCAGACGCAGCGCGGTCTCGAGCGAGTCCGTGAGTCGGGTGAGGATGTCGTCGCTGGCGACGAGGCGGTCGACGACGACCGAGATGTCATGCTTGAAGGACTTCTTGAGCGTCGGCGGGTCGCTGAGCTGAATCTGCTCGCCGTCGACGATCGCTCGCGAGTACCCGCTGCTCGCGAGCTCCTTGAAGAGGTCGACGAACTCGCCCTTCTTCTGCGTGATCACCGGGCTGACGATCTGGTATCGCACACCGGTCTCGAGGGTCATGAGCTGGTCGGCGATCTGCTGCACCGACTGCTTCTCGATGCGCTCCCCGCACACCGGGCAGTGCGGCACACCGATTCGCGCCCAGAGCAGGCGCATGTAGTCATAGATCTCGGTGATCGTGCCGACCGTCGAGCGCGGATTGCGGTTCGTCGACTTCTGGTCGATGGACACCGCGGGACTGAGGCCCTCGATGAAGTCCACGTCGGGACGGTCGACCTGCCCGAGGAACTGCCGCGCGTAGGCCGACAGCGATTCGACGTAGCGGCGCTGCCCCTCCGCGAAGATCGTGTCGAAGGCGAGACTGGACTTGCCGGAACCGGAGAGGCCGGTGAAGACGACGAGCGAGTCGCGCGGGATCTCGAGATCGACGTTGCGCAGGTTGTGCACCCGCGCTCCGCGCACGCTCAGCGAACTGGTCGGACTCGACGACCGTGCCTGGATCGCCGCGATCATGCTGGACTCGTCGAGTTCCTCGACCTCGGTGATGGACACTCTCACCATTCTACGGAGGCCACCGACATCGGCCCGGCCGTTCGCTCAGGGCGAGGTCGCACCGTACGGTGCGTTCGAGCGTGCGCTTCCCCGCTGCGCCAGGGCGAGCACCCACTCCCCGGCGAATGCCGCGACCGCCGCCGAGCCCGCCGCGCCCGCGGTCACCAGGAATCCGGCCTGCGCACCCGCGAGGTCGACGACCGCGCCGCAACACAACGCGCCGAACGTGCCTCCGATCGCCAGTCCTGCGGTCGGATAGGCGAGCGTCTCGGTGAGTCGCACCACCTCCGCCCGCTCTTCGACGAGGCTGAGCCCGGTGATCAGCAGGGGCGACGTCACGACACCGGCGAGCATCGCGAACACTGCGGCCCAGAGGAGGTCGCTCGAGAAGACCAGGCCAGGCACGACCAGGCCGAACGCGGCGGCGGTGGCGAGGAAGCGGCTGCGGGCGTCACCGGGCAGCTGCCGTGAACCGAGCACGATGCCGGAGGTGGCGCTCGCCAGCGCGAACAGGCCGATGAGCAGACCGGTCGCCGCTGGGGCGCCGGCATGCTCCGCAAGCGCCACGGTCGCCACGTCGAACGAGCCGAAGACGGCGCCGAGGCCCACGAACGCGAGCACGACGCCGAGGATGCGGGGCGGCATCCAGAACCCTCGCCGTTGCCCGACGGCTGCCGGCACGACGGCGGAGCCGCTGCGAGTGGCGAACACGAGGTAGCCGCCCACACCGATCGCCAGGCCGACGAGGAAGCCGAGCGCGGGATGGACGAGTGCCGCGATCACGGTCACGACCGGCGGGGAGATGACGAACACGAGCTCGTCGTTGATGGTCTCCAGTGCGAACGCCGGCGCGCGTTGGTCCCGCGGGAGTGTGGATGCCCACCTCGAGCGCACCGCGGAGCCCATGTCGACCACGCTCAACCCGCTCAGCGCGGCGAACACGAACCAGGTCCAGACGGCCCAACCGGTGAGGATCGCCGTGAGCAGCAATCCGGAGGAGACGACCAAGGCGACCGCGGCGACACGCAGCACACGCGCCTGCCCGAAGCGGTCCATCGCGCGCGACCACTGCGGCCCGCTCATGGCGAGCGAGAACACGAAGACCGCCGAGACGGCCCCGGCCAGGGCGTAGCTCTCCCCCAGGAGTGCGACCATCAGGATGAGGCCGAGACCGAGACTGGACTTCGGGAATCTGCCGAACCAGGCGGAGACCACGAGTGCCTTCCGCCCGGGCGGGCGCAGCAGCGATGCGTATGGTGAGAGCACGGCGGCGAATGCGGAGCGTGCGGGAGTCGACGACATGTCAGCTCGGACTTCCTGGCCGCTCAGGAGGCGGAGACTGCTCCGCAGTGGTCCGGGCGACGGCTCGATGCTAACGCCTGCGCGCGGTCTCAGCGCAGATGACCCGCCTGCTCCATCTGCCGCAGCTCCTTCTTGAGGTCGGCGACCTCGTCGCGCAGCCGAGCCGCGAGCTCGAACTTGAGCTCCCCGGCGGCCTGGAGCATCTGCGCGTTGAGGTCCGCGATGATCTCCTCGAGGTTCGTGCCGCCCTCAGCGGCCAGTCCCTCGCGCTTGAGATTCGGGGTGGGGGCGCGCTTGCCCTTGCGACCGTCGAGAAGCTCCGCGGTGTTCGCCGCCTCGCGCATGAGCTGATCGGTGATGTCCGCGATCTTCTTGCGCAGCGGCTGCGGGTCGATGCCGCGCTCCGTGTTGTACGCGACCTGCTTCTCGCGGCGACGGTCGGTCTCCTCGATCGCCGCGGCCATCGAGTCGGTGATCACGTCCGCGTACATGTGCACCTCGCCGGAGACGTTGCGGGCGGCGCGGCCGATGGTCTGGATGAGGGAGGTGCCCGAGCGCAGGAACCCCTCCTTGTCGGCGTCGAGGATCGCCACGAGCGACACCTCGGGCAGGTCGAGGCCCTCGCGCAGCAGGTTGATGCCGACGAGCACGTCGTAGACGCCCTGTCGAAGCTCGGTGAGCAGCTCCACGCGGCGCAGCGTGTCCACGTCGGAGTGCAGGTAGCGCACGCGCACGCCGTGCTCCCCCAGGAACTCGGTGAGCTCCTCAGCCATCTTCTTGGTCAGCGTGGTGACGAGCACACGCTCGTTGCGGTCGACGCGCAGCCGGATCTGCTCGAGCAGGTCGTCGATCTGTCCCTTGGAGGGCTTGACGATGATGGCCGGGTCGACGAGACCGGTCGGCCGGATGACCTGCTCGACCACCGAGTCGGTGATCCCCATCTCGTACTTGCCGGGCGTCGCCGAGAGGTAGACCTTCTGGCCGACGCGCTCGAGGAACTCCTCCCACTTCAGCGGACGGTTGTCGAGTGCGCTCGGCAGCCGGAACCCGTGCTCGACGAGGGTGCGCTTGCGCGAGGCATCCCCCTCGTACATCGCACCGATCTGCGGCACCGTGACGTGCGATTCGTCGATGACGACCAGGAAGTCCTCGGGGAAGTAGTCGAGCAGACAGTGCGGGGCCTCCCCCGGCGCGCGCCCGTCCATGTGCCGCGAATAGTTCTCGATGCCGTTGCAGAAGCCGATCTGCTGCATCATCTCGATGTCAAAGGTCGTGCGCATGCGCAGCCGCTGCGCCTCGAGCAGCTTGCCCTGGCGCTCGAGCTCCTGCAGGCGCTCGGCGAGCTCCTCCTGGATCGACACGATCGCGCGCTGGATGGTCTGCGGGCTCGCGGCGTAGTGGGTGCCCGGGAACACCGAGACGGCATCCATCTGTCGCACCACGTCGCCGGTGAGCGGATGCAGGGCGTAGAGCGCCTCGATCTCGTCGCCGAACATCTCGATGCGGATCGCCAGCTCTTCGTAGACCGGGATGATCTCGATGGTGTCGCCGCGCACCCGGAAGCTGCCGCGCGAGAAGTCGTAGTCGTTGCGCTTGTACTGCATCTCCACGAAACGGCGGATGAGGGCCTCGCGATCGATGCGCATGCCCACCTGCAGGGCGATCATCGCCTCGAGGTACGACTCGGCGGCACCGAGTCCGTAGATGCAGGAGACGGTGGAGACAACCACGACGTCGCGTCGACTGAGCAGCGCGTTCGTGGTGGAGTGCCGTAGGCGCTCGACCTCGGCGTTGATGGACGAGTCCTTCTCGATGAAGGTGTCGGTCTGCGGAACGTACGCTTCGGGCTGGTAGTAGTCGTAGTAGCTCACGAAGTACTCGACCGCGTTGTTGGGCATCAGATCGCGGAATTCGTTCGCGAGCTGCGCCGCGAGCGTCTTGTTGTGCGAGAGCACGAGGGTCGGCCGCTGAACCTGCTCGATGAGCCACGCCGTCGTCGCGGACTTGCCGGTGCCGGTGGCGCCGAGCAGCACGACGTCGGTCTCGCCCGCGTTGATGCGCTGCGCGAGCTCCTTGATGGCCTGCGGCTGATCGCCGCTCGGCGCGTACTCGCTGATCACCTCGAACGGGCGCACGGAACGAGTGGGTTGCATGTCCATCAGCTTAGGCAGGGCCGCTGACAGCCCGTCGGGTGTTCGCTCTGGGCGGGACCTTGTGCCCTGGTCGGGCATGCACGACCCGTTCTACCGTCGGACGCAATCATCTCGATGGGAGCACGCCGATGTCGACCACGATGCCACCCCGGTGGCTGCAGGGAATGGATCCGCAGAGCATCGAGGCGCTGGCGCGGGTTCGTGAAGCGGGTTGCGTCTCGCTCTACGTTCCGGCGAGTCCGCTGGGCGCGGATGCCGATCTCGCCCGCATCGGATTGAAGGACGTGCTCCGGGATGCCGTGACCCAACTGGAGGCAGCGGGCGCAGACGAGTCCGTGGTGGGCGCCGTGGTCGCATCCGTCACCGGACTGCTCGAGGATCCTGCGGCCTGGCGGCACCAGTGGCATGGGCTCGTCGTGCTCGCGAGTGCGACGCGACTCGTCGCGCATCCGCTGCCGGTGACCGTGTCGGCGTCCGCGCACGTGGCCGACCGGTTCCACCTGACCCCGCTGCTCGCTGCGGTGCACGCGGCGGACGCGTTCCTGGTGCTCGCGCTCGCCCAGGACTCCGTGCGGTTGGTGGCGGTCGGCGCTGACGATTCCGCGTCGTCCCTCGAGGTCCCCGATATGCCGGCCGACCTTCGCAGTGCCACCGCACTCGATCTCACGAACGATCGCCAGACCTATGCGCACCTTCAGACGTCGGAGGATCCGAAACTGCGCATGCTCGAGTACAGCCGAGCGATCGATCGAGCACTCAACGATGACCCGGGCGTGCCCGACTGGCCCCTCGTGATCGCGGCTGCGGAGCCGCTCGCGTCGATCTTCCGGTCCGCATCGACCCGACCCGGTCTGGTGCCGACCACCGTCGACGGGAACCCGGAGCGAACGTCCGACCACGATCTCGCCGCAGGCGGGCGCCCGCACGTCGCCGCGCTTCGCGCGCGGGAGGCGGAGCACCTGGCGGCCGACTACGAGGAGAACGTCGGCGCCGGGCGCACGGCCACCGACCTGAGCGAGGTCGCGCGGTCGGCGACGGAGGGCGCGATCCGCACGCTGTTCTTCGACGGCGATGCCGACGTGCCGGGCGTAATGGACGAGCGCGATGGCACGATCGCCCCGGCACAGCAGGACGATGCCGGCAACTACTGCATCGTCGACGAGGTCGTCAGGCGCGCGCTGCTGACGGGGGCCCTGCTCGTGCCGAGCACCGCGGTGCCCGTGCCCGGCGGCGGAGCCGTCGCCGCGATCCTGCGCTACACGACGGGCACGGCGCCGGGCGTACCCGGGCGAGGCCTCACGGGATAGTCATGGTCGTCTACGAGGATCGGATCGACGCGGGGCGTCGGCTGGCCGGGAGCCTCGAACGATTCCGGGGCACGGACGCGGTGGTGCTCGGCCTGCCGCGAGGCGGCGTGCCGGTGGCGGCGCAGGTCGCGCGGGTGCTGGGGCTGCCGCTCGACGTCATCGTCGTCAGAAAGCTCGGGGTTCCGTTCCAGCCTGAGGTCGCGATGGGCGCGATCGGCGAAGGCGAGGTTCGAGTGCTCGATCGTCGCCTCATCTCGGGCCTCGGGGTGGACGAGACGGCGCTGCGCGAGGTCGAGGAACGGGAGCGCGCGACGTTGGTGGCCCGCACTCGACGGTTCCGCCTGGGCCGGGAACGCTTGGACCTCCATGGCCGCACCGCGATCATCGTGGACGACGGCATCGCCACGGGTGCGACGGCACGGGCGGCCTGCCAGGTTGCGCGCGCGCTCGGCGCCGCGCGCGTGGTGCTCGCGGTGCCGGTGGGCCCGGCGGATGCGCTCTCGAGCATCGACGACGCGGATGAGGTGGTCTGCCTGGCGATACCCGATCAGTTCTGGGCGGTCGGCGCGCACTACCGCGACTTCTCCCCCACGACTGAAGAGGACGTGATCGCCCTGCTCGACGCCGCCTCGGCGAGCGGCGAACGCTAGACCGCGTCGCGCCTGCGCTGCAGGCTCGCCCACAGCTCGTCCACCTGGTGGAAGGTGTCGGCGAGTTCGCCGTCGTTCTCGATCACGACGTCCGCGAGGGCGAGGCGGTCGGCGTCGGAAGCCTGCGCGTCGATGCGCTGCTGGGCCTCCTGCCGCGTCATCCCCCGGTCGTCCATCATTCGGCGCAGGCGCGTCTCGACCGGCGCGTGCACCACGACCACGAGGTCGAACCCGTCGCCCTTGCGAGTGCCTTCGGCCAGGAGCGGGATGTCGTGCACCACGACCGCGTCCTTCGCAGCGGCGGCGACGAGCTCTCGCGACCGCGCGGCGATGAGCGGATGCGTGATCGCGTTGAGTGCGGCGCGGCGCGTCGGGTCCGCGAACACGATCGCCGCGAGCGCCGGCCGATCGAGCGTGCCGTCCGCGGCGAGCACGCCGGCGCCGAACTCCTCCACGATCCGGGCGAGCCCGGGGGTGCCGGGGCGCACGACCTCGCGCGCGATGGTGTCCGCGTCGATGAGCACCGCGCCGTGCTCGACCAGCCGATTGCCCACCACCGATTTGCCTGAAGCGATGCCTCCGGTGAGGGCGATCTGGATCATCCTGCAATGCTAGCCTCGGCTGCAACAGCAGGAGGGATGCGACGATGCTCGAGGTGCTCACCGGATCCGGGCTGGCCGTGGCGGCCGGACTGAACGCCTACATCCCGCTGCTGATCCTGGGTCTCGCCGGCCGCTTCCTCGACTTTGTCGTGCTGCCGGCGGGGTGGGCGTGGCTGGAGAACGAGTGGGTACTCGGCATCCTCGGCGTGCTGCTCGTGATCGAGATCGTCGCCGACAAGATCCCGGTCGTGGACTCGGTGAACGATTGGCTGCAGACCATCGTGCGACCGGCCGCCGGTGGCATCGCCTTCGGCACGGGAGCCGCCTCGCAGACCGCGGTCGTCACCGATCCGGCCTCGTTCTTCACGTCGTCGGCGTGGGTGCCGGTGGCCGTCGGTGTCGTGCTCGCGCTCGTGACGCACGTGACCAAGATGGCCTCCCGTCCCGCGCTCAATGCGGTCACCGTGGGGGCCGCGGCGCCGGTCGTGAGCACCGCCGAAGACGTCGGCAGCGTCATCCTGAGCTTCCTCGCGCTGTTGATCCCGGTGCTGGTGATCGTGGCGCTCGGCGGCGTGGTGGTCGGCTTCGTGCTGCTGCTGCGTCGGCGCGGTCGACGGAGGCGAGAGGCCGCGAGCACCTCGGTGTGAACGAACGACGAACGGCCGGCCCCGAGGGACCGGCCGTTCGTTCGTGGGTGACTAGGAGTTGTTGCTCGCGAGCTTCTCGCGGAGCGCCGCAAGCGCCTCATCGTCGGCGAGGGTGCCGCCCGTGCTGGACGCCTCGTCGCTCGAGAACGACGACGCACCGGCGGGCACGCCCGTCGAGGGCATGTCCTCCTGGAGCGCGGCCGCGGCGACCTGCTTCTTGTGCTGCTCCCAGCGGGCCTGGGCGGCCGCGTAGTCGGCCTCCCACTTGGCGCGCTGCTCCTCGAAGCCTTCCTTCCACTCGTTGGTCTCCGGGTCGAAGCCATCCGGGTACTTGTAGTTGCCCTGGTCGTCGTACTCGGTGAGCATGCCGTAGAGCGCCGGGTCGAACTCGGTGCCCTCGGGGTCCACGCCCTCGTTCGCCTGCTTCAGCGAGAGCGAGATGCGGCGACGCTCGAGGTCGATGTCGATGACCTTGACGAAGACCTCGTCGCCGACCGACACGACCTGCTCGGCGAGCTCGACGTGCTTGCCGGAGAGCTCGGAGATGTGCACGAGGCCCTCGATGCCCTCCGCGACGCGAACGAACGCGCCGAACGGAACGAGCTTGGTGACCTTGCCGGGCGCGACCTGGCCGATGGCGTGGGTGCGGGCGAAGACCTGCCACGGGTCCTCCTGGGTCGCCTTGAGCGAGAGCGACACGCGCTCGCGCTCGAGGTCGACCTCGAGGATCTCGACGGTGACCTCCTGGCCGACCTCGACCACCTCGGAGGCGTGCTCGATGTGCTTCCACGACAGTTCAGAGACGTGCACGAGACCGTCCACACCGCCGAGGTCGACGAACGCACCGAAGTTGACGATCGACGAGACGACACCCTTGCGAACCTGGCCCTTGGCGAGGTTGTTGAGGAAGGTCGTGCGGCTCTCGCTCTGCGTCTGCTCGAGCAGCGCGCGGCGCGACAGCACGACGTTGTTGCGGTTCTTGTCGAGCTCGAGGATCTTCGCCTCGATCTCCTGGCCGAGGTACGGCGTGAGGTCGCGAACACGGCGCAGCTCGATGAGCGATGCGGGCAGGAAGCCTCGCAGGCCGATGTCGACGATGAGACCGCCCTTGACGACCTCGATCACCGAACCGGTGACGACGCCATCGGCATCCTTGATCTTCTCGACATCGCCCCAGGCGCGCTCGTACTGTGCGCGCTTCTTGGAGAGGATGAGCCGGCCTTCCTTGTCCTCCTTCTGGAGAACGAGGGCCTCGACCGTGTCACCGACCTGGACGACCTCGGTGGGGTCCACGTCGTGCTTGATGGAGAGCTCGCGGGAGGGGATGACACCCTCGGTCTTGTAACCGACATCGAGGAGAACCTCGTCCCGGTCGATCTTGACGACGGTACCTTCGATGAGGTCTCCGTCGTTGAAGAACTTCAGCGTCTTCTCGACCGCGGCCAGGAAGTCGTCAGCGGATCCGATGTCGTTGATCGCGATCTGCTTGGGGGCCGTGGCGGTCGTTGCGATTGTCATGTAGTAGTTGCTCCGGATGGGGACAGAATCAGGCCATGGCTGGTGGTGCTTGGTGTGTTCGCCGATGGCAGGCGGATAGAAGTCGCAATTGCGACGTTCCAGCTTAGCGCTTCACACGTTCCAGGGCCAGTGGCGCCGCGCGCGCATTCAGGCGAGCTGTCGGTAGAGCTCGACGTAGTCACGCGCCATCCGGGTCGCGCTGAAGCGCCCCTCCGCTTCCCTTCGGCAGTCCCGCCGATCGAGCTCCGCGACGCGTGCGAGCGCGGCATCGAACTCCTCCGGGGTGCTGCAGATGAAGCCGGTGCGGCCGGAGTCGATAATCTCGGGAGCGGATCCGCGCGGGGTCGCGACCACCGGCGTGCCTGCGGCGAGGGCCTCGATCATCACAAGGCCGAAGGGCTCGTCCCAGGCGATCGGGTTGATGAGCGCGATCGCACCACCGAGCAGCTGCGCCTTCTCCGACCGGGTCAACTCGCCCAGGAACTCCACCGCCGGTCCGAGCTGCGGCCTCACCCAGGCCTCGAAGTACTCCCGTTCCAGCGGTTCGCGCATCTTCGCGGCGATCCGCAGGGGCATTCCGACCCGGCGGGCCGCATCGATCGCCCTCGCGACGCCCTTGTCCGGGCTCATCCGTCCGACGAAGCACGCGTAGCCGCCGGCGCCCGGACCGAACGCAATCGTGCTCACGTCGATGCCGTGATGGATGACGCGCGCGATCGGCACCCCGGACGCCGTGGAGGCCTGGTGCCGCGAGATCGCCACCACCGAGACGTCGCGAGGAAGGGCGGTGAAGGTGTCGAGGATCGCCGGGGTGAAGGGGCCGTGGGCGGTGGTCACCACGGGTACGCCCTGCGGGCGCTCGCGCAAGTGCGGGCCGATGAGGCTGTGGTCGTGAATCACCTCGACGTCGTGCAGCTCGCGGTACGCCCGCGTGACGTGCCGCAACTCGGCCAGGCTCTGCCCCATCGTCTGCGGGTCCGACGGGGGGAACGCCGAGAGCCGGGGCACCGGGCAGGTGCTGTCCCCCGATGCCGCGAGCACCACATCGTGCCCGGCGCGCTGCAGCGCGACCGCGAGCGCCTCGATCATGTACTCGATCCCGCCGTACGCTCCGGGCGGGATCGCGAGCCACGGCGGGGCGATCAATCCGATGCGCATGGCGCTATCGCTCCCCGTACCGGGGTACGGCGTGCACGCTGATGCCTTCCGGCAGGCCGGAGAGCCGCGTCATCCCCCCAGCGACCTCCACTCGCACCCGAGCCCCGGCGAGCCGCACATTGTCGATCTGGACGCCACCGAACGACGCGGGAAGTGCGGGGGCGAGCCACACCTGGCGGTTGGGCACATCGGCTTCGAGCCGCAATAGGGTGCGAACCAGCGAAATCGGCGCCGCGGCCGCCCATGCCTGGGGCGAGCACGCGTTCGGGTAGGGCACTGGCCGCTCGTAGCTCTCGCGCGAGAAGCCGCAGAAGAGCTCGGGAAGCCTGGCGCCGAAGTGCTCGGACGCGTCGAAGATCGCGAGCGCCACGCGTTGTGCCGCCTCGACGAATCCGTAGCGCATCAGGCCCGCGGCGATGATCGCGTTGTCATGCGGCCAGACCGACCCGTTGTGGTAGCTCGCCGGGTTGTATCGGGCCATGTCGGTCGCGAGGGTTCGCACACCCCAGCCCCCGAACATCTGGTCCGAGAGCAGCCGCTCGGCCACGTGCGGCGCCTTGTCGTCGTCGACGATGCCGCTCCACAGGCAATGGCCCATGTTGGAGGCGCAGGCATCGACCTGGCGCTTGTCGCGATCGAGCGCGATGGCGAAATACTGGCGGTCGGCCATCCAGAACTGCTCGTTGAAGCGCTCCTTCAACGTCGCGGCCGCGCGATCCCAACGCTCCGCGGTCTCCGCGTCCCCGACGGCTCGGGCCAGCCCCGCGCGCGCCCGAAACGCGGCGTAGGCATATCCCTGCACCTCGCACAGCGCGATCGGCGGCTCGGCGAGCGTGCCGTCTGCGAACGAGATGGCGTCCCAGGAGTCCTTCCAGCCCTGGTTGTGCAGTCCGAGCTCATCGCTGCGCTGGTACTCGATGAAACCGTCGCGGTCCGCGTCGCCGTGCGTGGTCATCCAGCGCAGCGCGAGATCGGCGTGCGGGAGCAGCGCCGCGATGTCGGCCGTGGAAGCGCCCCACTCGGCCAGCTCCCCCAGCGCCACGACGAACAGCGGTGTGGCATCGACCGTGCCGAAGTAGGTCGTTCGGCCGCCGAGGGCCGCATTGACGCTCGCGCCGAGGCGCACCTCGTGCAGGATCTTGCCCGGCTGCTCCTCGGTGCGTGGATCGTGGATGCTGCCCTGCAGGTCGCCGAGCGTGCGCAAGGTGCCGAGCGCCAGGCTCGGATCCACCGCGAGCGACATGATCGAGGTGAGGATCGAGTCGCGACCGAACAGCGCCATGAACCAGGGGGCGCCGGCGGCGATCACCTGCCGATCCGGGTGCGCCGGGTCGAAGATCCGCAGCGAGCCGAGATCCGACTGACCGCGCCGGATGGCCGTCTCGATGGCATCGTTCTCGACCGTCGGTGACGGCGCATCCTCGTGCCACGCCATGAACCTGCGCTCGATCTCGCGTTCGTGCTGCGGCTGCTCCTCGTCGGAGCGGGCCACGATGGGCACCCCGGAGCGGGTGGGGACCGCAGAGAATGTCGTCGTCCAGGTCTCATGCGCACCGAGACGGGTGCGATGGAGCAGGCTCTGACCCTCGACGGCCGCACCTGGGGACTCGACGATCACCCCACGGAACTCGTGCTCCGCACCGCCTTCGAAGGCAAGGCCGTGCAGCACCGTGGCACCCTCGGGGGTGTGCGCCTGCATCGGGCGGGAAGCCTTCACGTCGAAGACGTCCGCGAAGTCGGTCTCCACCGTCACCTCGAGCAGCACCTCGACCGGCACCGGCGAGGAGTTCGTGAGTGCGATGCGCTCGCGCAGGCCAACCCCCACCCAGCGTTCCCGTCGCACCAGCAGCGATCCATCCGGCTCGGCGTCGCCGTGATGCACCCGACCCAGCAGCGTCGCGTGGTACGGCTCGCGCACCATCGCCGAGAGCACCTCGATGGGGTGACCGTTGATCCGCGTCGTCCACGTGGAGACGAGGCGCGTGTCGTACATGAACAGCCCGTGCGGACGACCGGCCTCCATGTCGCCGTCCGCGTGCGAGACGCAGAATGCGGCGCCCTCGATGATCGTCACCGCATCCGGTCCCGCGGTGCCCGCGAGCGTGTCCTCGTTCCAACCTGCCATGATGCCTCCATCGTGCGCGCGCGGCCACGTTGACACCAGGGCGAAGGTCCCTCGATCGGATCAGCGCTCGAGGAATCGCTTCTTCAGCAGCTCATTGGCAAGCAGGTAGGCAGCGGTCAGGCCCAACAGCGTGAGCACGACCGGCAGCGCGACCGGAGCGAGCCCGAGCAGGTCCGCGACGGGCGGAATGTACGGAAGCGCCACCGTGATGATCGCGACGAGCAGACTGGAGATCAGCAGGCCGATCCCCGGCCTGGATCGCAGAATCGGCCGCGCGGTGCGCAGCGACATGAGCACGACGATCTCGGTGAGCGTCGACTCGATGAACCACGCGCTGCGGAAGAGCGTGTCATCCGCCCCGAAACCCCAGATGAGCACCGCGAAGGTGGCCAGATCGAACGCGGTCGAGATCGAACCGAAGATGATCATGAAGTTGCGGATGCCGCGAACGTCCCACGTGCCTGGACGCTGCAGGTGTTCCGGGTCCACCCGGTCCGCCGCGATCGTCGTTGCGGGAAAGTCGCTGAGGAAGTTCAGCAGCAGGATCTGGCGGGGCAGCAGTGGCAGGAACGGCAGGAAGAGGCTGGCGGCCGCCATCGAGATCATGTTGCCGAAGTTCGCGCTCGTGGTGACGCGCACGTACTTGAGCGTGTTGGCGAAGGTCTCCCGGCCGAGGGTGACGCCGGCGGTGATCGCGGTGAGGCTCTTGTCGAGCAGCACGACGGTCGCGGCTTCCTTCGCCACATCGACAGCGGTGTTGACCGAGATGCCGACATCGGCGGCGTGCAGCGCCGGTGCGTCGTTGATCCCATCGCCGAGATAGGCCACGGTCTCGCCGTTGCTGCGGATGGCCGCGACGATCCGGCGTTTGTGCAACGGCGCCACTTCCGCGAACACGCTCACACCGACCACGCGCTGCGCGAGCGCGGCATCGTCGAGCGCGTCGATGTCGGCACCGGTCACGATGGTGCTCGCATCGAGACCGGCGGATGCCGCGATGGCTCCGGCCACGACGTGGTTGTCGCCGGTGATGACGACCACCGCGACCCCGAAGGACTCCAGCTCGGCGATCGCGGCCGCGGCGTCCGGCTTCACCGGGTCGTGGAAGGCCAGAAAGCCACGGAACTCGAGCTGCGTCTCCGCGTTCAGGTCGATCTCCGAGACGTTCTCGGGCATCGACCTGGTCGCCAGCCCGAGCACCCGGAATCCTTGCTCGCTGAGGGTCTGGAACCTGGTTCGCAGCGCATCCCGGTGCGCGTCGATGGCCTGGGTGCCGCCGGCGATGCGCACGGTCGTGCAGATGTCGAGCATCCCCTCGAACGCGCCCTTGCTGATCAGCAGACGGTCGTCGCCGACCGCGGCCAGCACCGTCAGCCGACGGCGGGTGAAGTCGTAGGGGTTCTCGGAGAGCAGCGTGGCCGACTGGGGCGGACGCCGCCGATCGAGGATCGCGGTGTCGAGCGGATTCGGAAAGGCCTCCTGCAGACCGGCATTGAGACTCGCGAGTGAGAGCACCTCCTCGCTCTCGGCGCCATCCGGATCGAGAGCGGAGGAGAGCACCGCTGCACCATCCGTGATCGTGCCCGTCTTGTCGGTGCACAGCACGGTGAGGGAGCCGAGATCCTCGATCGAGTCGAGACGCTTGACGATCACGCGCTGCCTGGCCATGCGGCGGGCACCCGTGGACAGGCTCAGGGAGACGATCGCCGGCAGCATCTGCGGCGTGAGGCCGACGGCCAGGGCGAGCGAGAAGAGCAGCGAGTCGATCAGCGGGCGCCCGAGCGCCCAGTTGACGACGAAGATGAAGACGGTGAGCACGAGCATAAGGCGCACGAGCATCAGGCCGAATCGGGTCGTGCCCCGGGTGAAGGCGGTGACCACGCGACGTGTCTGCAGCTCATGCGACACCGCTCCGAACTGCGTGCGAGCCCCCGTGCGCACCGCGACCGCGCGACCGCTCCCGCTGACCACATGAGTGCCGAGGAATGCGGCGTTCAGTCGGTCGCCGAGCTCGCACTGCTCGGGCACGACGGCATCCGGGCGCTTCTCGACCGGGAAGGACTCCCCCGTCAGCGCGGACTCGTCGACCAGCAGTTCGTCGCAGTCGAGCAGTCGGCAGTCCGCGGGCACGATCCCACCCGCGCGTAGCACCACGACATCCCCATGCACCACCTCGCGCACCGGGACCTCCACCTCGCGCCCCGAGCGCAGCACCGGAACGGTGACCTCGACGGTCTTCAGGAGTGCCGCGACATCCTCGTTCGCCCGGAACTCCTGCCAGTAACCCAGGAGGCCGCTCGCAAGGATGATGACCAGGATGATCACGCCGTCGAGCACATCCCCCGCGATAATCGAGATGATCGTCGCCGCCACGAGGATGAGGATGATCGGACTGCTGAACTGCCCCACCAGCAGTCGCAGCCAGGGCGCGAACCCGTGCGGGTGGCGCTCGCGCATCATCAAGCGCTGCGCCTGCAGGGCGACGGCGGCCTGCTCGTCGCTCAGGCCCGCCTCCGTGGCGCCGAGGTCGGCGATGACGCCGGCGCGATCACGCGCCCAGAACGCCTCGTCCGCTCCGAGGGTGAGGCGCAAGCGCCTTCGTACGCCCCTCATGCGCCCACCACCAGGGCACTGGGTCGTGGGCGCCGTGCGCCCGCGTTCACGATCTGACGCAGCGCCGGCTCGAGATCCGGGTACTCGAATCGGTAGCCGGCCGCAAGCAGTCGCTCGGGCAGCACCCAGCGGCTCTTGAGCACCAGTTCGGTCTCGGTGCGGATCACCATCGCACCGAGCTCCAACACGAACCGGGGCGTCGGGATGCCGAAGGGCACGCCGAGCACGCGCCGCACCGCCCGCATGAACCCGGCGTTGTCGGTCGGGTTCGGGGCCGAGAGGTTGACGACGCCCTCCAGCTCCGGGTGCGCCCGCAGAAAGCGCACCACGCCGAGCACATCGGCCAGGTGCACCCAACTGAAGCGCTGGCGCCCGCCGCGAGCACCGAACTCGTGGAAGGTGCCTGCGGCCCGCCGTGCCGAGGTGCGTATCCATCGCCCGTCCAGTTGCGGGCCGCCGAACCCGAGCCTCGCGAGCCGGATGAGCGGCGTGAGGGCACTGCCGTTTCCCAGCACGATCGCCGTTCGAAGTGCCACCCGTCGCACCCCCGGCAGCTCCCGCTCGAAGAACGCCTCCTCCCACGCACGCGCGACGCTCACCGAGAAGCCTTCACCGAGTTCGCCCGTCGACTCCGTCATGGGGCGATCCTCGGCGTGCCGGTAGATCGTTGCCGTCGAAGAGTTGATCCACAGCGACGGCGGCGCGACACACTCGGTCAACGCCCGCGCCAGCTCCCGTGTGGTCTCGACGCGCGAGCGCAGGATCTCCTCGCGATGCGGAGCGTCATAGCGACAGTCCACGCTGCGACCGGCGAGGTTGATCAGCAGGTCCGCACCGTCGATCAGCGCACGGATGCCCGGCCCATCGCCCCAGATCGCGTCGCCGCCGGTGCGGCCGATCGTCAGCACTACGCAGCCTTGGGCCCGGAACTGCTCGGCCAGGTAGGTGCCCATGAAGCCCGAAGCCCCGGCGATCACGATCCGGTCGTTCATTCGGGGACCACCTCGTACTGAAACGTGCCCGAGTACTCGTAGATTCGACCGATCAGGGGCACCCGCAGTTCGAGCCGGACCCGCTGGCGCGAGACGGTGTCATCGAACTGCTCGGTGAGCCGCACGGTGGGTCCCGGAAGACGCACGCGCAATCGTCCGATGCGGATGCCGGCGGCCGTCGAACGCAGCACGAGGGCGCCATCCACGACATCCGGCACGAGCGCCGCGCGGATCGCACCCCCGAAGCCCAGAGCATCGATGACGAGCCCGCGGGCCGATGTGATCGAGTCGACCATCACGCGCGTTCCCGAGCGAAAGCGGAAGATGCGCACCGCATCCACCCATGCTCCTCGCGGCCGATTGATCACCGTGAATGGCACGGAGCGCTCCCACACCGCAAACAGCACACCTTGGCGCGCGAGGATCGCAAGAACCGGCCACAACCAGCGACGCGGGGTACCAACGTGATCGAACACTCCATCGCCGCGACCGACGAAACCGTCGGGGATGCGAGAGAGGTACTCGGAGAGCCGAGGGTGAAGCAGGGCGAAGCGATCGCCGAGCGCCGCCTCCCACGGCGAACGCTCGGCAACCGTCGAGCTCACTTCAGCAGGGCGGACTTGAGGGTGTCGAGTCCGACCCCGCCGAGATCGAGGGCACGCTTGTGGAAGTGCTTGAACGAGAAGGCCGAGCCCTCGCGGGTCTGCGCGGCATCCCTGATCTGCTCCCAGATGCGCTGCCCCACCTTGTACGACGGTGCCTGACCCGGCCAACCCAGGTAGCGATTGACCTCGAACCGGATGAACGAGTCGTTCATGTTGACGTTCTTGCGCATGAACTCGAGGGCATAGTCGGCATCCCAGACGGCCGTGCCCTCGAGGTTGGGCTTGCCGAGGTGCACGCCGATGTCGAGCACGACACGCGCCGCACGCATGCGCTGGCCGTCGAGCATGCCGAGCCGGTCCGCGGGGTCGGCGAGGTAGCCGAGCTCCTCCATGAGGCGCTCGGCGTACAGCGCCCAGCCCTCGGCGTGGCCGCTCGTGCCGCCGAACTGCCGGCGCCAGGTGTTGAGCGTGGCGCGGTTGTAGACCGCCTGGCCGATCTGCAGGTGATGGCCGGGCACGCCCTCGTGGTAGACCGTGGTGGTCTCCCGCCAGGTGTCGAATTCGGTCACACCCTCCGGCACGCTCCACCACATGCGGCCGGCGCGCGAGAAGTCGTCGCTGGGGCCGGTGTAGTAGATGCCGCCCTCCTGGGTCGGAGCGATCATGCACTCGAGGGCCTTCACCGGCTCCGGGATGTCGAAGTGATCGCGGGAGAGCTCGGCGATGGCACGGTCGCTGAGCTGCTGCATCCACTCCTGCAGGGCCTTCGTGCCGTGCAGCTTGCGTGACGGATCCTGCTCGAGGAAGGCGATGGCTTCCTCCACGCTCGCGCCCGGCTTGATCTCGTTCGCGATGCGGGTCTGCTCGTCGATCATGCGCTGGAGCTCCTCGCGGCCCCACTCGTAGGTCTCGTCGAGGTCGATCTTCGCGCCGAGGAAGTGCTGCGAACGCAGCTCGTACAGCTCGCGACCGATCGCATCCTGCTCGGTCGCGACAGGGGCGAGCTCGGTCTCGAGGAACTCGGCGAGCCGCGCATAGGCGTCGGCGGATGCCTCGGCCCCCTTGCGTAGGTCCGCGCCGAGCGACTCCGGCACCGCGCCGCCGTCCTCGAGCGTCGCAGCACCGGTGAAGTCGAAGAAGAAGCCGAGCGGATCGCCGTGCTTGCGCGCCTGCTGTGCGACCTCCGCGACCTGCCGACGGGCGGGCACTACGCCATCGGCGATGCCCTTGCGCAACGTCTCGATGTATCCGTCGATTGCGCCGGGAACGTTGCCGAGGCGCTTGGCGATCAGCGACCAGTCGTGTTCGTTCGCGTGGGGCATGAGGTCGAAAATGTCGCGGATGCCCTGTGCCGGCGAGGCGATGACGTTGAGATCGCGCTCGAACAGCTTCGCCTCCGAGGCGCGCACCTCGAGGCCGAGCTCGGAGACGATGTCGGCCTTCGTCACCGCGTCCACGTCGTCGACGGGTGCGGCGGCTTCGAGCGCGGCGATGACCTTCTTCGCCTCCGCGATGTACCGTTCGTGGCCGGCCGGTGAGGTGTCGCCGATCTCGCCGATGCGGCCCTCGAGCCCGACCCAGATGGCCACGTCGGGGTCGAGGTCGACCATCGTGGTGACCCAGTTCTCGGCGATCTCGTCGATCGCGGTCGGCTTTCTCGAGGGTGTGTCAGTCATGTGGTCGAGCCTAGTCTCGGGCTACTCGTTCTCGAGATCCCGCGCCAACAGCGCGGCGAGCTCATCGAGCGCGGCGTCGGCGCCGTCGCCCTCGGCCGCGATGGTCACGGTCTCGCCGTGCCCGATCCCCAGCGAGAGCACGCCGAGGATACTGGCCGCGTTCACGCTGCGACCCGACGGCGCCGTGAGCGTGACGAGCACGCCGGTGCGGGCCGCGGCCTGCGCGAACAGCGACGCGGGTCGCGCGTGCAGGCCGATGCTCGAGGCGACGGCGACGGTGCGTTCGGCCATGTGGTGCTCCTGACTGATCGATGCGGCGTGGTTCAGTGTGCCGCAGCATCCCAGTTTGGACCCGTGCCGATCTGCACGTCGAGTGGAACACTCAACGATGCGGCACCCGCCATGCGCTCGCGCACGATCGTGGTGAGCGCATCGAGTTCGCCGGGCGCCACCTCGAACACGAGTTCGTCGTGCACCTGCAGCAGCATTCGGGAGTCCATGCCGACCATGTCGCGGTCGATCTCGATCATCGCGCGCTTGAGGATGTCGGCGGCCGAACCCTGGATCGGCGAGTTGAGCGCCTGCCGGGCCGCGTTCTCACGCAGCACGCGGTTGTTCGATGACAGGTCGGCGAACGGGCGGCGGCGGCCGAAGATCGTCGTCGTGTACCCGTCGACCCGCGCCTGCTCGACCACGTTGCGCAGATAGTCGCGCACGGCACCGAATCGGGCGAAGTAGTCCGCCATGAGCTCCTTGGCCTCGCTGGTCTCGATGCGCAGCTGCTTCGAGAGCCCGAACGCGCTGAGCCCGTACGCGAGGCCGTACGACATGGCCTTGACCTTCGTGCGCATGAAGGGGGTCACGTCTTCGGGGGCAACACCGAAGATGCGTGCGCCGACGAAGCGGTGCAGGTCCTCACCCGAGTTGAAGGCTTCGATGAGCCCCTCGTCCTTCGACAGGTGCGCCATGATGCGCATCTCGATCTGCGAGTAGTCGGCGGTCAAGAGCGTCTCGAAACCCTCGCCCGCCTCGAACGCGGAGCGGATCTCGCGACCCACCTCGGTCTTCACCGGCACGTTCTGCAGATTCGGGTCGTTCGAGGCGATGCGCCCGGTTGCGGAACCGGCCTGCTCGTACGTGGTGTGCACGCGGCCCGTGACATCGACCGCCTTGTCGATCGAGGCGATGATCTGCAGCAGCTTGGTCGCATCGCGGTGTTGCAGCAGCAGGTCGAGGAAGGGATGCGGGGCCTGCTCCTGCAGGTCGGCCAGGCTCGCGGCATCCGTCGAGAAGCCGGTCTTGTTGGAGCGGGTCTTCGGCATGCCGAGCTGGTCGAACAGCACCTCCTGCAGCTGCTTGGGGCTGCCGAGATTGATCTCCCGGCCGATCTCGGCGAAGGCCTGCTTGGCGACCTCGGTGGCCTTCGCGGTGAGATCGGCGGTCAGCCGGGCGAGGATGCCGCGGTTGACGGTGATGCCGGTGCGCTCCATCGTCGCGAACACCGGGACGAGGGGCATCTCGATCTGCTCGAGCACGTCGAGCGACCCGGCGTCGAGCTTCTCGGAGAGGTAGGCCGAGAGCCGCAGCGAGTACCACGCCTCGGTGGCCGGACTCGCCGGCTCGGTCTCGGGCACGAGCTGATTGGGGTCGGACTGCTGCAGCGTCTCGCCGAGGTAGTACTCGACCTGCGATTCGAGGGTGTCCGGCTTGGAACCGGGACGCAGCAACCAGCCCGCGAGCATCGTGTCGTAGGCGATGCCGCCGATGTCGAGCCCGGAATCGCGCGCGATCTTCAGTTGGGCCTTCGCCGACGTCATGACCTTCGGCGCATCGCTGCGCAGCCACTCCTCGAGCGCGACGTAGTCGGGTCGACCGGGTGCCCACGGCACGAACGCGGTCTCATCGGCGGCGGCGAGGCCGAAACCGGTGACTTCGCCGTTCGCGCTCTCGACCCGCAACCCGAGCGCGTTGACGCCGTTCGAGGACTGGGTCGCGATCCACTTCGCGAGCTCCTCGTCGATCATGGTGCGGATCACGGGGATGCCGGCGGCGGCCGGTGCCGACGCCGCGACGGCATCCTCCCCCAGCTCCGCGGCGGCGATCTTCAGCACGCGCTCCAGGAGCGTCTTGAACTGCAGGCGCTCGAAGACGTCGCGCACCGCGGCGACGTCCATCGGCTTGCGTTCGAGGTCGGTGGGCCCGAGCGGCAGCGGCACGTCGGTGACGAGCCGGTTGAGCTTGCGGTTGCGGATGGCGCGGTCCATCTGGTCGCGCAGGTTCTGCCCGACCACGCCGGTGATCTCGTCGGCGTGCGCGAGCACCTCGTCGAGGCTGCCGTACTGGGTGATCCACTTCACCGCGGTCTTCTCGCCGACCTTGTCGATGCCGATGAGGTTGTCCGAGGTCTCCCCCACGAGCGCTGCGACGTCCGGATACTGCGCGGGCTCGATGCCGTAACGCTCGCGCACCGCGTCCTCGTCATACCGCTTGAGCTCGGAGACGCCGCGGGCGTTCGGGTACAGCAGCGTGACGCCGGGGCGAACCATCTGGATGGCATCCCGATCGCCCGAGACGACGAGCACGTCGAAGCCCTGATCGTGGCCCTGCGTCGCGAGGGTCGCGAGGATGTCGTCGGCCTCGAAGTCCTCCTTCGTGATGGTGGCGACGCCCATGGCCTTGAGTGCCTCCTCGAGCAGCGGCACCTGCCCCACGAACTCGGGCGGCGTCTCGCTGCGGGTGCCCTTGTACTCGGCGTACTCGCGGGTGCGGAACGAGTAGCGCGAGATGTCGAACGCGACCGCGAGGTGCGTGGGCTTCTCGTTCTGCAGCAGCAGGATGAGCATCGACAGGAACCCGTGAATGGCGTTGGTGTGCTGTCCGTCGCGGGTCGTGAAACTGTCGACGGGCAGCGCATAGAACGCACGGAAGGCCAGCGAATGGCCGTCGATCACGAGCAGAGTAGGCTTTTGCGAGTCCGGCACCCGGCCAGCCTAGCCGTGACATCCGACACATCGAGGTGGAGAGAACGATGCCCACGAAGTACCCCGCGGACCTCGATCCGAACCTCTACGAGCGTCTCGTCGCCTCGAACGGCGGCGCGCTGACCGCCAAGATGGGCATCGAGTACCTCGAGCTTTCCGCCGAGCACTCGGTGGCGACCATGCCCGTGCTCGGCAACACCCAGGTGATCGGCATCCTGCACGGCGGAGCGCACGTCGTGCTCGGCGAATCGCTCGGCTCGATCTCCTCGGCGATCCACGCCGGCCCGGGTCGCATCGCGATGGGCATCGAGATCAACGCCACCCACAGCCGCTCGATCGACCACGGAGTCGTGACGGCGACGTGCGACGCGCTCGTGCTGGGCCGCACGCTCGCGACCCACGAGATCGTCATCCGGGACGAAGAGGGCCGGCGGCTCTCGACCGTGCGCATGACGAACATCCTGCGCGACGCCTGAATCCTCTGCGACTGCGGTCGCTACTCGACTGACGTCGGCCACTTCTCCTCGGGGTCGCGTCCCCAGGCGGCGCGCCCGCCGTCGACCGGGATCACCGTGCCCGTGACGAACGTGGCGGCGTTCGAGAGCAGCCAGGCGACGACGTCGCCGACCTCGCTCGCGGCACCCATGCGGCCCACGGGATGCACGGCGCCCGTGATGGCTGCGTCGCCGTCGAAGCGTTCCGTGACGATCGAGCCCAGGGCGACGGCGTTCACGCGGATCCGGTCGCGGGCGTAGTCGACGGCGGTCGCGCGGGTCAGTCCCTCGATCGCGGCCTTCGCCGTCGAGTACGGCAGAGCTCCGGCGACCGCGCGCTGCGCCTGATGCGATGAGACGTTGACGATCGATCCGGAGCTGCCTGCGGCGAGGAACCGGTTCACGGCCTCCGCCGAACCCACGACGGCCGGAACGAGGTTGGCGGCGATCACCTCCAACACCCCGGCCGGGTCGGAATGCAGGAACGCGTCGTCGAACACCGCCGCGTTGTTCACCCACCCGACGAGCGGAGCGGCCTGCACGGCGGCAGTCGCGGCGCGCGCGACATCGGTGGGGTCCGCCGCGTCGCCGGTGACGGCGGTCAGCAGCGGATGCGTCCAGTCCGGCGCCTCGAGATCGAGCACGACGACCGCGAGGCCGCGCGCGAGCAGCGTCTCGGCGATGGCCTTGCCCACGCCGCGGCCGCCACCGGTGATGACCACCGAGCCGGGCATCCGGATGACTACTTCTTGGCGGAGAGCTGCTCGATGATCGCCTGGGCGACGTCGTGCATGGTCAGGCGGCGATCCATGGATGCCTTCTGAATCCAGCGGAAAGCCTCCGGCTCGGTCAGGCCCATCTTCTCGTTGAGCAGGCCCTTGGCGCGGTCGACGAGCTTGCGGGTCTCGAACCGTTCGACGAGGTCGGCGACCTCGGCCTCGAGCGTGATGATCTGGGTGTAGCGGCTCAGCGCAATCTCGATGGCCGGCAGCAGGTCGTTGGGCGTGAACGGCTTGACCACGTAGGCGAGTGCACCGGCCTCCGAGGCCCGCTCGACGAGCTCCTTCTGGCTGAACGCGGTGAGCAGCACGACCGGCGCGATGTGGTTCTTGCTCAGACGCTCCGCCGCCGAGATGCCGTCGAGCTGGGGCATCTTCACGTCCATGATCACGAGGTCGGGGCGAAGCTCCGTCGCGAGGGCGACGGCGGTCTCGCCATCCGCGGCCTCGCCGACCACCTCGAAACCGTTGTCTCGCAGGATCTCGACGATGTCCATGCGGATGAGCGACTCGTCCTCCGCGACGACGACGCGGCGTGGGGCCGAGGTTGCAGCATCCTGATCATTCACGGGTTAGAGCCTACGGTATTCGGCCCGGCCACCTGCGATACGCTCGTGGGAGAGCCGGATTGGCGGAATGGCAGACGCAGGGCACTCAAAATGCTCCGCCCGGAAGGGTGTGTGGGTTCAAGTCCCACATCCGGCACGTTCGAAAGGGACGTCTCCGTCAGGGGGCGTCCCTTTCGAACGTTCGGGTGGCTGCTCAGGGCAGCGCCGTGAATCTCGGACCGTCGTAGTCGTCGCGGTGCACGGTCTCGGTCCACATCGCGGCGGGACGCACCCACAGTTCCCCGGAGCCCTCGGGGTGGTACACCACGAACGGCTCCTCGGTCTCGCTGTGGCGTGCCATCCCGACGACGACGTAGGTCGAGCCTTTGAAGTGGCGGTACCGGCCGGGGGGGATGTCGGCGAGCGGAGGTCTCGGTTCGCTCATGCCCCAGCACCCGCTCGCGGTGTGGAGTCGCTCATGCCTGCCAGCCGCAACCAGGTCGCCACGACGCTGTCGGGGTTGAGCGACATCGATTGGATGCCCTCGCGCACGAGCCACTCCGCAAGGTCGGGGTAGTCGCTCGGACCCTGGCCACAGATGCCGATGTACTTGCCCTTGCGCAGGCATGCCTCGATGGCCATCGAGAACATCCGCAGCACCGCCGGGTCGCGCTCGTCGAAGGTCTGGGCGACCAGCGCGGAGTCCCGGTCCAGACCGAGTGTGAGCTGGGTCATGTCGTTGGACCCGATGGAGAACCCGTCGAAGTGCTCGAGGAAGTCGTCCGCGAGCACCGCGTTGCTGGGCAGTTCGCACATCATGATCACCTTGAGACCGTTCTCCCCCCGCCGCAGACCGTTTTCGGCGAGCAGGTCGAGCACCGCGGCGCCCTCCTTCACTGTGCGCACGAACGGCACCATGATCTCGACGTTCGTGAGCCCCATCTCCTCACGCACGAACCGCAGGGCGGCGCACTCCAGATCGAAGCACTCCCGGAAACCCGGGGAGATGTATCGCGACGCGCCGCGGTATCCGATCATCGGGTTCTCTTCGCGGGGTTCGTATCGATCGCCGCCGATCAGGTTCGCGTACTCGTTGGACTTGAAGTCGCTCAGCCGCACGATCACCGGCTGCGGCGCGAACGCCGCCGCGATCATCGACACCCCCTCGGCGACACGGCGGATGAAGAACTCCCTCGGCGAGGGATACGCGGCGATCCGGTCTGCCACGTCGTGCTTGAGCGGCTCGGGAAGGGCATCGAAGTCGAGCAGTGCCTGCGGGTGGATGCCGATCTGCTGGTTGATGATGAACTCCAGCCGCGCGAGTCCGACCCCGTTGTTCGGCAGCTTGGCGAGGCCGAAAGCCTGCTCCGGCGTCGCGACGTTCATCATGATCTTCACGGGCGACTCGGGCATCTCGTCGAGCCGAGTTTCCTCTTCGACGTAGCGCAGCATCCCCTGGTAGACCACGCCGTCGTCGCCTTCGGCGCAGGAGACGGTGACCGGTGACCCGTCCGCCAGCACCTGCGTCGCGGTGCCGGTGCCCACGACGGCCGGGATGCCGAGCTCACGCGCGATGATCGCCGCGTGACACGTGCGCCCACCGCGATCGGTCACGATGGCGCTCGCCCGCTTCATGATCGGCTCCCAATCCGGATCCGTCATGTCCGCCACGAGCACGTCACCGGGCTGAAAGCGGTCCATCTGGGCGATCGACGTGAGCACGCGCACGGGGCCCGCCCCGATGCGTTGACCGATCGCGCGACCGGTGACCGCGACCGGCCCGTGCTCCTGCAGCACCGAGCGGCGCATCACGGTGCCGCTCTCGCGGGAGACGACCGTCTCCGGTCGCGCCTGCAGAATGTAGAGCAGCCCGTCGACACCGTCCTTCGCCCACTCGATGTCCATCGCCCGCGCGTAGTGCTCCTCGATGGTGAGGGCATGCCTACCGAGCTCCTGAACCTCGTCGTCGGTGATCGAGAACCGCCGGCGGTCCTCCTCGGGCACGTCGGTGAACTCCGTCGAACCGACGACGCCCGTGCCGGAGGCGTAGCGGAGGGCAATCGCCTTCTCCCCCACCGAGCGCTTGAGGATCGACGGCCGTCCGGCACGCAGCGCCTCCTTGTAGACGTAGAACTCGTCGGGGTTCACCGAGCCCTGCACCACGGCTTCGCCCAGTCCGTAGGCGCTCGTGATGAACACGGCACCGGCGAACCCGGACTCGGTGTCCACGGTGAACATCACGCCGGATGCCCCGACGTCGGAGCGCACCATCCGCTGCACCCCGGCCGAGAGCGCGACATCGCGATGGTCGAAGCCGTGGTGCACGCGGTAGGTGATGGCGCGATCGTTGTAGAGCGACGCGTAGACGCTGCGAATGGCGCCGAGGATGTTCTCGACACCGCCGATGTTGAGGTAGGTCTCCTGCTGGCCGGCGAATGAGGCATCCGGCAGATCCTCGGCGGTGGCGCTCGAACGCACGGCCCACGTGACCGACTCCGGATCGGCGTCTCCCGCGATGAGCTTCGCGTAGGCAGCGCGCACGTCGCGCTCGAGGTCCGCAGGCAGCGGCTGAGCCTCGATCCACGAGCGGATGTCCGCGCCGACGCGGGCGAGCTCGGCGACATCCTCGATGTCGAGTGCGTCCAGCGCCGACCAGATGCGCTGATCGAGCCCGTCGAGTGCGAGGAAGCCCCGATAGGCGTCCGCGGTCGTCGCGAAACCGCCGGGAACGCGCACTCCGGTGCCCGCGAGCTTCGAGACCATCTCGCCGAGCGAGGCGTTCTTGCCGCCCACTTGGGGCAGGTCCTCCATGCCGATCTCTTCGAACCACAGGATGTTCTGCATCAGCGTGCTCCTCTCTGGTGTTGCCGGCGTTAGGCCCGCAGGTTCATGGTGTGCAGCATCACGGCCGCCATCTCCTCGACGCTCTTGGTCGAGGAGTTCAGATACGGGACGCGGAGCCGTCGATAGAGGTCCTCCGCATGCCGCAGCTCGGCGGTGCACTGCTCGAGCGAGGCGTATCGCGAGCCGGGCCGCCGCTCCTGGCGCACCTGGCTGAGCCGCTGCGGCGTCGTGATCAGCCCGAAGCAGCGCTGGGCGTGCGGCGCGATGGGCCGTGGAAGTCCCTGCGCGGGCAGGTCGTCGTCGGTCAGCGGGTAGTTCGCAACGAGCAGACCGTACTGGAGCGCCAGGTACATCGTGGTCGGGGTCTTGCCGCACCGCGATGGGGCGATGATGATGACGTCGGCCTCGTCGAGCGAGCGCAGACTCTGCCCATCGTCGTGCTCGAGCGCGTATTCGACGGCGCGCATGCGCTCGTGGTATCGCGCGGCATCCCCGATGCCGTGATATTGCCCGGGATGCTCCGAGGCCCGCGTGTCGAGGATGTGCTCGAGCTCGGCGAGATGACCGTGTAGCAGGTCGATCGTGATGGCCCTGGACGACTGCACCGCCTGTTGCACGGCGCCGGTTCTCACCGTCGTGAACACCAGGGGTGCGGCCGGGCCCCCCGTGGCGTCGTCGATCTCGCGCACGACCTCGCGGGCGCGATCGACGCTGTCCACGAATGGGAGCGTGCGTCGAACGAATCCGAACTCCGGAAAGTTCGACAGCAGCGCGTTGCCGAGCGTCTCCGCGGTGATCCCGGTGCTGTCGGAGACGAAGAAGACAACCCGAGGAGACCGATCCTGCACGTCCCCTCCTTCGCTGGACACCGCATCGTGGTGTCCAGCGAAGACTATGGGACCGGGCGTGCGCCCGGCAGGGACCAAAGGACTATGGATCCGACCTCAGTCGGCGTGCTGTCCCGACTGCCAGACCGGCGCGACGGCGTTGATGGCGTCGCCCATCACGTGCACGCGCAGGTCGTTGGTGGAGCCGGGGATGCCGGGAGGCGATCCCGAGATCACCACGACCTTGTCGCCGACCTCGGCGAGGCCCTCGCGCAGCAGCACCTCGTCCACCTGTCGGTACATCGCGTCCGTGTGCGTCACACGATCGACGACGAAGGACTCGATGCCCCAGATCAGCGCCATGCGTCGTCTGATCGCCTCGTCGGTCGCGAACGCCCGCATCGGGATCCGGAACCGCAGTCGGGACATCCGTCGCGCCGAGTCACCGGACTCGGTGAAGACGCAGACGAACTTGGCGTCGACGAAGTCGGCGACCTCGGCGGCCGCGAGCGTGAGCGCCCCGCCCTGCGTGCGCGGCTTCGTGCCGAGCGGCGGAATGCGATCGAGGCCGTGCGCCTCGGTGGACGCGACGATGCGCGCCATGGTCTGCACCGTGACGACCGGATACTGGCCGACGCTGGTCTCGCCCGAGAGCATCACCGCGTCGGCACCGTCGAGGATGGCGTTGGCGACGTCGGAAGTCTCAGCGCGAGTGGGCACGGGCGAGGAGATCATCGACTCCAGCATCTGGGTTGCGACGATCACCGGCTTCGCCATGCGCCGGGCCAGTTCGATGGTGTGCTTCTGCACGATCGGCACCGCTTCGAGCGGGAGCTCGACGCCGAGGTCGCCACGAGCCACCATGATGGCGTCGAAGGCGTTGATGATGTCCTCGAGGTGGTCGACCGCCTGCGGCTTCTCGATCTTCGCGATCACCGGCACCTTGCGGCCTTCTTCGGCCATGATCTCGTGCACGCGCACGATGTCCTCGGCGTTGCGCACGAACGAGAGGGCGATGAGGTCGGCACCGAGCTTGAGGCCCCAGCGCAGATCGTCTTCGTCCTTCTCGGAGAGCGCAGGCACGTTGACGGCGACGCCGGGCAGGTTGATGCCCTTGTTGTTGGAGACCGGACCGGCGACGATCACCTCGGTCGTGACCACGGGACCATCGACCGAGACGACCTTGACCTTCACCTTGCCGTCGTCGATGAGCAGGAAGTCGCCGGGTGAGACATCCCCGGGCAGACCTTTGAACGTGGTGCCGACGAGCTCCTTCGTGCCGAGGACGTCGTCGGTGGTGATCTTGAAGATGTCACCCACCTCGAGCTCGTGCGGCCCGTCGGCGAACTTGCCGAGCCGGATCTTCGGGCCCTGCAGATCGACCATGACGGCGACCGCGCGACCGGAGTCGTCCGCGGCCTTCCGCACGTTCGCATAGACCTCCTCGTGCACGGCATAGCTGCCGTGACTGAGGTTCATGCGAGCGACATCGACACCTGCATCGATGATCGCCCTGATGTTCTCGTAGCTCGACGTCGCCGGCCCGAGGGTGGCGACGATCTTGGCTCGTCTCATGACTTCCTTACTGGTGGTGGCAGTGGTGGTGGGTCGGAAGAAGACTAGATGGCGATCGCGCGATCGGTGGGGCGCACCGGGAACGGCAGGCGGGTCTCGCCCTCGAGGAAGCGGTCGACGGCGGATGCCGCGGCTCGACCCTCCGCGATGGCCCAGACGATGAGCGACTGCCCGCGTCCGGCATCCCCGGCCACGAAGACGCCGGACTCGCTGGTCTCGTACTGCGCGTCGCGCTCGATCGTGCCGCGCTCGTCGAACGGCACGGGCAACTGCTCCGTGAGCGTCTCCGACTCGGGCCCGGTGAACCCGAGCGCGAGCAGCACGAGGTCCGCGGGGATCTCGCGCTCGGTGCCCGACTTCGGCACGCGCCGTCCGTCGAGGTACTCGGTCTCGGCAACGCGGATCGCGCGCAGCTCGCCGGCGTCGTTGGCAAGGAACTCGACGGTGGAGGCGAGGTACACCCGCTCGCCGCCCTCCTCGTGCGCGCTCGACACCTCGAACAGCGTCGGCGCCATCGGCCAGGGCTGGTGGTCGGGGCGCTCCGACGGCGGCTGCACGCCGATCGCGAGGTTCGTCACCGAGAGCGCGCCCTGGCGGTGCGCGGTGCCGATGCAGTCCGCACCGGTGTCGCCGCCGCCGAGCACGACGACGTGCTTGCCCTCCGCGCTGATCTGGTCGTGCAGGGCGTCGCCCGCACCAGCCCGGTTGGCCTGCACCAGGTATTCCATCGCGAAGTGCACGCCGGGCAGGTCGCGCCCGGGAATCGCGAGGTCGCGTGGCACGGTCGCACCGGTCGCGACGATCACCGCGTCGTAGCGCGCGCGCAGTTCGTCCCAGGTGATGTCGACGCCCACGTTCACGCCAGCGCGGAATCGGGTGCCCTCGGCCTGCATCTGGCTCAGACGCGCCTCGAGGTGCTTCTTCTCCATCTTGAAATCGGGGATGCCGTACCGCAGCAACCCCCCGATCCGGTCATCGCGTTCGAACACCGCGACCGTGTGCCCCGCGCGCGTCAGCTGCTGCGCGGCCGCCAGCCCGGCCGGCCCGGACCCGACCACGGCCACCGTCTTGCCGGTGAGCCGCTCGGGCGGGTGCGGGGTGACCAGACCGTTGGCGTAGGCCTCGTCGATGATCGAGACCTCGATCTGCTTGATCGTGACCGCCGGCTGGTTGATGCCGAGCACGCAGGAGCTCTCGCACGGTGCGGGGCACAAGCGGCCGGTGAACTCCGGGAAGTTGTTCGTGGCGTGCAGACGCTCGATGGCCTGCGCGCCCTCGCCGCGCCACATCAGGTCGTTCCACTCGGGGATCAGGTTGCCGAGCGGACAGCCCTGGTGGCAGAACGGCACGCCGCAGTCCATGCAACGGCCGGCCTGGCGGCGCAACTGCGTCGGGTCCTGCGCCTCATAGACCTCTTTCCAGTCCATGAGCCGCAGCGCCACGGGGCGGCGGGGCGGAAGCTCGCGCTCCTGCACCTTGAGGAATCCCTTGGGATCAGCCACCGGTCACCTCCAGGATCCGCTTCCACGCCACATCGCCATCGGGGTCGAGGCCTTCCTGAACGAGCTCGGCGCGGGTCTGCAGCACGGCGGCGTAGTCCCGCGGCAGCACCTTCACGAAGCGCGGAAGCGCCTCCTCGAGATTCGCGAGCATCTTGGCGGCCACCGTCGAGTCGGTCTCGTCGACATGCCGCTTGAGCAGGTCGGTGAGGATCTCGACGTCGCCGCTGCCGAGCGGCAGCAGCTCGAGCTCGCCGGAGGCGATCGCATCCGGGTTCACGCGCTCGGGACGCAGGTCGTAGATGTACGCCGTGCCGCCGGACATGCCGGCACCCAGATTGCGACCGGTGCCGCCGAGGATCACGGCGAGACCGCCGGTCATGTACTCGAGCGCGTGGTCGCCCACACCCTCGACCACGGCCGTCGCGCCGGAGTTGCGCACGAGGAAGCGCTCCCCCACGATGCCGCGCAGGAACAGGCTGCCCTGCGTCGCGCCGTAGCCGATCACGTTGCCGGCGATGACGTTGCGCTCGGCCTGGAAGACGCTCGCACGGGGCGGGCGGATGACGATCTGGCCACCGCACAGCCCCTTGCCCACGTAGTCGTTGCTGTCGCCCTCGAGGCGCAGCGTGATGCCGGAGGGCATGAACGCGCCGAGGGACTGGCCGGCGGTGCCCGTCAGACGCACCTCGATGGTGCCGCCCGGCAGGCCGTTCTCGCCGTGCCGCTTCGTGACCTCATGGCCGAGCATCGTGCCGACCGCGCGCTCGGTGTTGCGGATCGGCAGGTCGATGACGACCGGCAGGCCCGCATCGAGCGCGTCGGCGGACAGCCTGATGAGCTGCTGGTCGAAGTGCTTCTCGAGCTCGTGGTCTTGCGGCACGCGGTTGGTGCGCGGCTCGTCCTCGGCGAACTCCGGACCGACGAAGATCGGCGTCAGGTCGAGACCGTCGGCCTTCCAGTGCTCGAGTGCACGGTCGGTCTCCAACAACTCGTTGTGACCGATCGCCTCTTCGAGGCTGCGGAAGCCGAGCTCGGCGAGGTACTCGCGCACCTCTTGGGCGAGGAACTCGAAGAAGTTGACGACGAACTCCGGCTTGCCGGTGAAACGCGCACGCAGTTCCGGGTTCTGGGTGGCGACCCCGACCGGACAGGTGTCGAGATGACAGACCCGCATCAGGATGCACCCGGAGACCACGAGCGGCGCAGTCGCGAACCCGTACTCCTCGGCACCGAGCAGCGCACCGATGATCACGTCCCGGCCGGTCTTCATCTGACCGTCGACCTGCACCACCACGCGATCACGCATGCCGTTGAGCATGAGCGTCTGCTGCGCCTCGGCGAGACCGATCTCCCAGGGGGTGCCGGCGTGCTTGAGCGAGTTGAGCGGGCTCGCGCCCGTGCCGCCGTCGTGGCCGGAGACGAGCACCACGTCGGCCTTCGCCTTCGCGACACCCGCCGCGACGGCGCCGATGCCCGACTGGCTCACGAGCTTGACGTGCACGCGTGCCTCGGGGTTGGCGCGCTTGACGTCGAAGATCAACTGCTTGAGGTCTTCGATCGAGTAGATGTCGTGGTGCGGTGGCGGCGAGATCAGCCCGACGCCCGCGGTGCCGTGACGCGTGCGAGCGATCCACGGGTACACCTTGCCGGCCGGCAGCTGGCCGCCCTCGCCGGGCTTCGCGCCCTGCGCCATCTTGATCTGGATGTCGGTGGCGTGCGTGAGGTACATGCTCGTCACGCCGAAACGACCGGATGCCACCTGCTTGATCGCACTGCGCCGCTCGGGGTCGAGCAACCGCTCCACGTCCTCGCCGCCCTCGCCGGTGTTGGACCGCGCGCCGAGGCGGTTCATCGCGATGGCGAGCGTCTCGTGGGCCTCCTGGCTGATCGAGCCGTAGCTCATCGCCCCCGTGTTGAAGCGCTTGACGATCGACTCGACCGGCTCGACCTCGTCGATCGGCACCGGCGGACGCTCACCCGTCTTGATCTTGAACAGGCCGCGCAGCGTCATGAGCTTCTCGGCCTGGTCGTCGACGAGCTTCGTGTAGTCGCGGAAGATGTCGTAGCGGCGCGAGCGGGTCGCATGCTGCAGCCGGAACACCGTCTCCGGGTTGAACAGGTGCGGCGGACCCTCGCGGCGCCACTGGTACTCGCCGCCGGTGGCGAGGCGCTCGTGGGCGCTGGCCGCGGCATCCTCGGGATAGGCGGCGGCGTGGCGCGCGGCGCTCTCGGCGGCGATGACGTCGAGTCCGACCCCGCCGAGCAGGCTCGAGGTTCCCGTGAAGTACTGGTCGACGAACTCCTGCGAGAGGCCGACCGCCTCGAAGGCCTGGGCACCGGCGTAGGAACCGACGACCGAGATGCCCATCTTGGACATGATCTTGAGCACGCCCTTGCCGAGCGCCTTGATGAGGTTCTTGACGGCCTTCTCGGCGGTGATGCCGGTGAGCATGCCGCTGCGCACCAGTTCCTCGGCGGTCTCCATCGCCAGGTACGGGTTGATCGCGGACGCGCCGTAGCCCACGAGCAGTGCCACGTGGTGCACCTCGCGCACATCGCCCGCCTCGACGATGAGCCCGACCTTCATGCGGTTCTGCTCGCGGATCAGGTGGTGGTGCACCGTCGCGAGCATGAGCAGCGACGGGATCGGGGCGAGTTCCTTGGTGGAGTCGCGGTCGGAGAGCACGATGAACTCCGCGCCGTTCGTGATCGCCTCGTCCACCTCCTCGCACATCTTCGCGAGGCGCTTCTCCATCGCCTTCGGGCCCTTGTCCATGCGGTACAGGCCGCGCACGGTGTAGGTCAGGCTGGAACCGGGCTTGATGTGCTGGATCTTCGCCAGTTCGTCGTTGTCGATCACCGGGAAGTCGAGTGAGACCTGGCGTGCGTGCTCGGGCGTGGCATCCAGGAGGTTGCGCTCCGGGCCGAGGCCCAGCTTCATCGAGGTGACGACCTCCTCCCGGATCGAGTCCAGGGGCGGGTTCGTGACCTGCGCGAACTGCTGGGTGAAGTAGTCGAACAGTAACCGCGGGCGGTCGGAGAGCACCGCGATCGGCGTGTCAGAGCCCATGGCGCCGAGCGGCTCGGCGCCATTCGCCGCCATCGGGCTGATGAGGATGCGCACCTCCTCCTCGGTGTACCCGAAGGTGCGCTGGCGCCGGGTGACGGAGGCCGGGGTGTGCACGATGTGCTCGCGCTCGGGCAGGTCCTTCAGGGCGATGCGGTTCTGCTCGAGCCATTCACCCCAGGGCTTGGATGCCGCGAGCTCGGCCTTGACCTCGTCGTCCTCGATGATGCGACCCTCGACGGTGTCGACGAGGAACATCTTGCCGGGACGCAGTCGACCCTTGCGCACGACCTTGGACTGATCGACATCCGGCAGCACGCCGATCTCGCTCGCGAGCACGACGAGGCCGTCGTCGGTGACGAGGTAGCGACCGGGGCGCAGTCCGTTGCGGTCGAGGGTTGCGCCGACGAGCGAGCCGTCGGTGAAGACGAGCGCCGCGGGGCCGTCCCACGGCTCCATGAGGGTGCCGTGGTACTCGTAGAACGCCCGCCGAGCCGGGTCGACGTCGACCTGGTTCTCGTAGGCCTCCGGCACCATCATCATCATCGCGTGCGGCAGGGACCGGCCGGCGAGGTTCAGCAGCTCCACGACCTCGTCGAACGAGGCGGAGTCGCTCGCGCCGGGCGTGTTGATGGGCAGCAGCGGCGTCATGTCGCCGAGCACCTCGGACTCGAGCTGCGACTGGCGCGCCCGCATCCAGTTGCGGTTGCCCTGCACCGTGTTGATCTCGCCGTTGTGCGCGATCATGCGGAACGGCTGCGCGAGCGGCCACGACGGGAACGTGTTCGTCGAGTAGCGGGAGTGCACGAGCGCGAGCTTCGACGCGAACCGCTCGTCGGAGAGGTCGGGGTAGAACGGCTCGAGCTGCAGCGTCGTGACCATGCCCTTGTAGACGAGGGTGCGCGCGGACAGCGACGGAAAGTAGGCGTGCAGCTCGTGCTCGGCGCGCTTGCGCAGCCGGTACACCTGACGCTCGAGGTCGAGGCCGCCGGCGGTCTTGCCCTCCGCTCCCGAGCTGGAGGCACGGGTGGACTGCAGGAAGAGCTGCTCGAACGCGGGCATCGCGCCGCGCGCGAGGTTGCCCAGGTGCTCGGGGTCGGTCGGCACGTCGCGCCAGCCCAGCACCCGCAAACCCTCTTCGGCGGCGAGAGCGGCCACGCCCGACTTCACGGCCTCGCGCTCGGCGGCGTCGTTGGGCAGGAACGCCATGCCGACGGCGTAGCGTCCGAGTTGGGGCAGCTCGAAGTCCACCACGGCGCGAAGGAAGGCGTCGGGGATCTGGGTGATGATGCCGGCGCCGTCACCCGTGCCGGCATCCGATCCCACGGCGCCACGGTGCTCGAGGTTGCGCAGGGCACCCAACGCGGTCGCGATGATGTCGTGCCCGGCGGTGCCGCGGAGCGTCGCGACCATCGCGAGGCCGCAGGCGTCCTTCTCCCGGGCAGGGTCGTAGAGGCCCGCTGCGGCGGGAAGCGCGCTGAAACGCTCGAAGGGTGGCGTGAGAGCCATGGATACCGTCCTCACGATGGTGCTGGTGTGGTGGGACGTCTGCGGCCCAGGTGGGTGCGGCCCAGTCGATCAGGGCTTCTTGGTACCTGCTCCGCTTGTGGCGAGCTTCTCGGCGCCTTCGACATCATCGTCGGGTTCGTCAGTGTCCGAGTAGGTTTCAACGGAGTCTACCGTACCCTCGGGCGCCCGGCCCGGCAGGTAGGGTCCGGGCTCGATGCCGGGATGCCGCCGCCGCTGCACGAGGTAGAGCACGATACCGAGCGCGATCGCCGCGAACGCCCCCCAGATGTTGCTGCGGATGCCCAGGAACACCTCGCTCGGATCCACGCGGATCGACTCGAACCACGCGCGACCGAGGCCGTACCAGATCATGTACAGCGCCCAGACCTTGCCCCACTGCAGGCGCGGCACCCGCGCGCCCACCGGCACGGGCAGGGTGACGCCGAGAATGGACCGCTTCTCGAAGTGCCACGCGCGCTCGAGGGCGAGCAGGAAGACGATGCCGACGACGTTCCAGATCATCTCGTACAGGAACGTGGGGTGGAACAGCGTGCCCTCGGGCAGCCCGGCGGGGAACGCGGGGTTGGTGGACTCGATCTCGAGGCCCCACGGCAGGTCGGTCGGCTGGCCGAAGAGCTCGTGGTTGAAGTAGTTGCCGAGACGGCCGAGCGCCTGCGCAAGCAGCATTGCCGGTGCGAGCGCGTCGGCGAAGGTCCAGAACCGAAGTCCGGCGATGCGGCAGCCGATCCAGGCACCGACCGCGCCACCGACCAGGGAGCCGAAGATGGCGTTGCCGCCGTTCCAGATGCGGATGATCTCCCAGGGGTCCGCCCCCTCGAAGAAGTAGTCGTTCGGGTGGGTGAAGACGTGCCACAACCGCGCCCCGACGAGCCCGAGCGGGATCGCCCAGATGATCACGTCGAGCACGACACCTGACTCGGCGCCGCGTGCCTTGAGCCGCTGGTTGACCCAGATCGTGGCGAGCACGATGCCGAGCAGAATGCACAGCGCGTAGGTGTGGACCTGGAAGACGGTGTTCTCGCCGAGGAACGGCAGCCACTGCCCGATCGGGATCCGCACCGGGATCTGCCAGTCTTCGGGCGGGCTGGGGATGCTGAGCGGCAGGAACGACAAGCCAGTCACCTTTCAGAGGACACGCGAACTAGGCGAGTCTAGTACCGGCGGCGAGGGCCTCCGCCGTGCGGGCGACCGCGTCGACACCGCCGTCCGCGAGCGCCGTGACGAGCGCGGAACCCACGATCGCGCCATCCGCGTAGCTCAGCACATCGCGCACCTGCTCGGCGGTCGAGATGCCGAGACCGACGCACGTGCTCGTCGCGCCCACCGAACGCAAGCGGGCGACGAGGTCGCGCGCCGCGCTGTCCATCTCGGTGCGGGCGCCGGTGATGCCCATGGTCGAGACGGCGTAGACGAAGCCGCGGCTGAGCTCCACCGTGCGGGCCAGGCGGGCGTCGGAGGAGCTGGGGGCCGCGAGAAACACGCGGTCGAGCCCGGTGCGCTCGGAGGCGGCGATCCACTCCCCTGCCTCGTCCGGCACGAGGTCGGGGGTGATGAGCCCCGCGCCGCCCGCGGCGACGAGATCGTCGGCGAACCGGTCGACGCCGTACTGCAGCACCGGGTTCCAGTACGTCATCACCAGCACGGGCGCGTCCACGCGGGCCGTGATCGCTTTCACGGCGTCGAAACCGTGCGCGAGCTTGAATCCCGCGGCGAGGGATGCCTGGGTGGCGCGCTGGATGACGGTGCCGTCCATGACCGGATCGGAGTAGGGCAGGCCCAGCTCGAGGATGTCGACGCCGGCGTCGATGATCGCGACCGCGGCATCCACACTCGTGGCAAGGTCGGGAAAGCCGACCGGCAGGTAGCCGACGAGCGCGCCGGACCCGGCGGCCTTGCGCTCGGCGATGACCTCGGCGACGCGGCTCACGCCTGGCCGTCCAAGAGCTCGAAGTACTTCGCGGCGGTCTCCATGTCCTTGTCACCACGACCGGAGAGGTTCACGAGGATCGTCGAGTCCGGCCCGAGCTCGCGGCCGAGCTTCATCGTGCCCGCGAGCGCGTGCGCCGACTCGATCGCCGGGATGATGCCCTCCGTGCGCGAGAGCAGCCGCAGCGCCTGCATCGCCTCGTCATCGGTGATCGGCAGGTAGCTCGCGCGACCGATGTCGTGCAGCCACGCGTGCTCGGGACCGACGCCCGGGTAGTCCAGACCGGCGGATATCGAGTGCGATTCGATGGTCTGGCCGTCCTCGTCCTGCAGCATGTAGGAGCGCGCGCCGTGCAGCACGCCAGGGCGCCCGCGCGTGATGGTCGCGGCGTGCCGCTCGGTGAGGTGCCCCTCGCCGGCGGCCTCGTAGCCGTAGAGCGCGACCGTGGGGTCGTCGAGGAAGGCGTGGAAGATGCCCATGGCGTTGCTGCCGCCGCCCACGCACGCCGTGACGGCGTCCGGGAGCGCACCGGTGAGCTCGAGCACCTGCGCGCGGGCCTCCTCGCCGATGATCTTGTGGAAGTCGCGCACCATCACCGGGAAGGGATGCGGTCCAGCGACCGTGCCGAGCACGTAGTGCGTGGTGTCGACGCTGGCCACCCAGTCGCGCAGCGCGTCGTTGATCGCGTCTTTGAGCGTGCGCGAGCCGGTGGTCACGGCGACGACCTCCGCGCCGAGCAGGCGCATGCGCGCGACGTTGAGCGCCTGACGCTCGGTGTCGACCTCGCCCATGTAGACCACGCACTCCATGCCGAAGAGCGCCGCGGCGGTGGCGGTCGCGACGCCGTGCTGGCCCGCGCCCGTCTCGGCGATCAGACGGGTCTTGCCCAGTCGACGCGCCAGGAGGGCCTGGCCGAGCACGTTGTTGATCTTGTGCGAGCCGGTGTGGTTGAGGTCCTCGCGCTTGAGGATGATGCGCGCGCCGCCGGCATGCTCGGCGAACCTCGGCACCTCGGTGATGATGCTGGGCCGACCCGTGTAGGTGGCGTGCAGCTGGGCGAGTTCGGCCTGGAAGAGCGGGTCGGTCTTGGCGGCCGTGTACGCGGCATCCAGCTCGTCGAGGGCGGCGATGAGCGACTCGGGCACGTAGCGGCCACCGAAGTCGCCGAAGTACGGCCCGAGTTCATTGCGCAGGTCGGTCATCATGCTCCCAAGAACTCGCGCAGGGTCGCCGCCGGATCGCCGCCGGTCACCAGGGCCTCGCCGACGAGCACGACATCGGCACCCGCGCGGCGGTAGTGCGCGACATCCGCCGCCGACTTCACGGCCGACTCCGCGACCCGGATGACGCCGCTCGGAATGGAATCGGCGAGTCGCCCGAACAGATCCTGATCGAGCTCGAAGGTGCTGAGATCGCGAGCGTTCACGCCGATGAGCCCGGCGCCGAGGTCGACGGCGCGGGCGACCTCGTCGGCCGAGTGCGCCTCGACGAGCGGCGTCATGCCGAGTTCGGTGATCAGGGCGAACAGGGACGCCAGCGTGGGCTGATCGAGAGCCGCGACTATCAGCAGCACCAGGTCGGCCCCCGCAGCGCGGGCCTCGAACACCTGATAGGGATCGGCGATGAAGTCCTTACGCAGCAGCGGCACCGACGCGACGGCGCGCACCGCGCGCAGGTCGTCGAGCGAGCCGCCGAACCGTCGCGATTCGGTCAGCACGCTGATCGCGCTCGCACCCCCGGACTCGTAGGAGACGGCAAGCGATGCAGGATCGGCGATCTCGGCAAGGGCACCCCGCGAGGGGCTGGCGCGCTTGATCTCGGCGATGATGTGCACGCGGTCGCGGGGCGCGAGCGCTGCGAGGGCATCCAGGGCAGGCACGGCGGCGAGAGCGGCGGTCTCGACGGCGGCGAGACTGAGCGCAGCGCGACGCTCCGAAGCGTCGGCGAGCGCTCCGGTGACGAGGTCGGTGAGCACGCTAGTTGTGCGCCTTGGGCTTCAGCTTGTCGCCACCGACGCCGTAGCCGACGCGAGCGAGCAGCACTCCCACGAAGAAGCCGACGACGAGCAGGCCGGCCGCGGCCCACACGAGCCACTGCACATCGAACCAGAACGCGAACGTGCCGATGATGAACGCCACGAGCATGATCGTGACCGCCGTCCAGGCGGCCGGAGAGTTTCCGTGGCCGGGTTCGGTCTCAGCGCTCATCGGTACTCCTGGGTTTCTTCGGCGGATGGTTCGCTTCGATTCTAGCGGGACGTGGGATCGTCGCCCTCGCTCAACGCGTCCCACGCTCCCGCGTTCGAGGTGTCGGCGGTGCGCTCGGCATCGTACTTGCGGCTCGCGCGCGGCCAACGCCGTGCGGTGATCAGCACCGCGATGCCGACCGCGAGCAGCAGCACGCCCGCGACGGCGGCGAACCACGGCCAGACCGAGGCAGCCGCAGAGGCGACGAGCGCCGTCACCGAATCATGGCCGGCGACGGCGGTCGCTGCGGTGATCGTCGAAGCGGATGCCGCGATCGGGTCAACCAGCGCGGTCGTCGCCGCGGAGACGACCGCCGCACCGATCAACGCCTGGAGCACGCCGAGCACCCGTCGCAGGATCGGCCCGGCGATCGTCAGGGCGGCGCTCAGGGCCAGCACGGCGATGCCGAGCGTCGAGAGCACGGGTGCGGCCGCTTGGCCGGCGACCGACAGCACCGTGCCATCGACGAGCGTCACCGCCACCCAGTTCTGCGTCCAGGCCAGCAGCACGGCCGCGCCGAGCGCGAGCCCTGCCAGCACGAGTGTGAGGCGCAATCGTGCGGGAGTCACTGGATACGACGCATGGCATTGGCGACGGCGACGGCGCGCAACGGGGCGGCGGCCTTGTTGCGCGACTCCTCGTGCTCCGCCGCCGGGTCGGAATCGGCGACGAGCCCCGCACCGGCCTGTACGTGCGCGACGCCGTCGACGATCGTCGCAGTGCGGATCGCGATCGCGAGGTCGGCATCCCCGGCGAAGTCGAAGTAGCCGACGACTCCCCCGTAGACGCCCCGCTGCGCGGGCTCCAGTTCGTCGATGATCTCGAGCGCCCGTGGCTTCGGCGCGCCCGAGAGCGTGCCAGCCGGGAAGGTAGCGCGGAAGACGTCGACGGCGCCGGCATCCGATCGCAGCTCGCCCTCGACCGTGGAGACCAGGTGCATGATGTGGCTGAAGCGCTCCACCTGCATGAACTCGGTGACCTCGACCGTGCCCGGTACGCACACCTTGAGCAGGTCGTTGCGCGCGAGATCGACGAGCATGAGGTGCTCTGCCTGCTCCTTCGCGTCCGCCAGGAGCTCGTCCGCGAGCTCCCCGTCACGCTCGGGGGTGTCCCCGCGCGGACGCGAGCCGGCGATCGGATGCATCGTCACATGCCCCTCGGAAACCTTCGCGAGCGCCTCCGGGCTCGACCCCACGATCGAGTACGGCTCGCCGGACGGATCCACGAGCGTGAGCAGGTACATGTACGGCGAGGGGTTGAGGGTGCGCAACACCCGGTACACGTCGATCGGCTCCGCCGTGACCGCCAGGTCGAAGCGCTGCGAGATGACGACCTGGAAGACGTCACCATCGCGGATGTACTGCTTCGAGCGTTCGATCGCCTCCGCGTACTCTGCCGGCTCCACGCGCGAGATCGGGTCGGCGACGATCGTGAGGTCGACCTCGGCGAGCCACGCCTGCGTCGGCTGCGAGAGCGCCTCCTGCATGGCGTCGAGTCGTCGCTGTGCGTCACCCCACAACACGTCGCGCTCCTCGAGGCCATCGCCCAGGGCCGCGGCGATCAGCAGCACCGTGCCACGTCGGTGGTCGAGTACGACCAGCTCGGAGACGAAACCGAGCGCCTGGCCCGGCACATCGAAGTCGGCCGGCGGCGAATCGGGCAGGTGCTCGATCTGGCGGATCGCCTCCCAGCCGATGAAGCCGACCAGACCGCCGGTGAGCGGCGGGTGCCCCTCGACGCGCGGCGTGCTCCAGCGGGCATAGAGGTGCGCGAGCGCCTCGAGCGGCGCCGTCGGGTGATCGGCGCCGAGCGCCCGCTCCACCGGCAGACCGTAGTCGATCCAGGTCGCCAGATCCCCGTGCTGGGTGAGCACGCCGAAGCTCGAGACACCGACGAACGAGAAGCGCGACCAGATGCCGCCCTGCTCCGCCGATTCGAGCAGGAAGGTGCCGGGCCGACCGGCGGCGAGCTTGCGGTACACGCCGATCGGCGTCTCGCCGTCGGCGAAGATCTCCCGGATCACGGGGATGACGCGGTGACCGGCCTGCAAGCGGTCGGTGAAGTCCTCGGGCGTGGTGGTACTAGACATCGATCGGCCCCACATCGAAACAGGAGTGCGCGCCGGTGTGGCACGCGGGACCGTGCTGCTCGACCTTCAGCAGCACCGTGTCGCCGTCGCAGTCGAGCGCGGCAGACTTCAGCACCTGGATGTTGCCGCTCGTGTCGCCCTTGCGCCAGTACTCCTGGCGGCTACGGCTCCAGAACGTCACACGGCCGCCCGTGAGGGTGCGCCGCAGCGCTTCCGCGTCCTGATAGCCGAGCATGAGCACCTCCCCGGTGTCCCACTGCTGCACGATCGCCGGCAGCAGGCCGTTGTCGGCGAAGCGCGCGCGCTCGACGACGGCCTGGGCATCCGTCTCGTTCATCGCACCACCATTCCTGCCTCGGCCAGCGCGAGCTTGACGTCGCCGACCGTGAGTTCTCCATTGTGGAAGACGGATGCCGCGAGCACCGCATCGGCGCCGGCCGCGACCGCGGGCGCGAAGTCGCCGACCGCGCCGGCGCCACCGCTGGCGATCACCGGCACGGAGCTCAGCTCGCGCATCGCGGCGATGAGCTCCAGATCGAAGCCGCGCTTGGTGCCGTCGGCGTCGATCGAGTTGACGAGCAACTCCCCCGCACCGCGTTCGATCGCCTCGCGCGCCCAGTCGAGCGCGTCGAGGTCGGTCTCGGTGCGACCACCGTGGGTCGTGACCACCCAGCCATCCCCGCGACGCTTGACGTCGAGCGAGAGCACGAGAGCCTGCGCGCCGAACCGGTCGGCGATCTCGTCGAGCAACTGGGGTCGCGCGATGGCCGCCGAGTTCACGCCGACCTTGTCGGCGCCGTGCGCTTGCAGCCGTGCCACATCATCGGCGCTGCGCACGCCGCCGCCGACCGTCAACGGAATGAACACCTGCTCGGCGGTCGCCCGCACGACGTCGTACATCGTCGCGCGCTCGTCGACCGTGGCGGTCACGTCGAGGAAGGTGATCTCGTCGGCGCCCTGCTCGTAGTACTTCGCGGCGAGCTCGACGGGGTCGCCGGCATCCCGCAGGTTCAGAAAGTTGACGCCCTTGACCACCCGGCCCGCGGCGACGTCGAGGCACGGGATGACGCGCACGGCGAGGGTCATAGCCGTGCCGCGTGGATCGCGCTCACGAGGATCGCGCGCGCGCCGATCTCGTACAGCTCGTCCATCACGTGGTTGGTGTCGGCGCGCGGCACCATCGCGCGCACGGCGACCCACTCGGGGTCGTGCAGTGGCGAGATCGTCGGGCTCTCGATCCCAGGGGTCACCTCGGTGGCGCGCTCCAGGTCGGCAAGCCGCACGTCGTAGTCGATGAGCACGTACTGCCGGGCGACGAGCACGCCGTGCAACCGACGCTGCAGTGTGCCCACCCCGGGGTGGTCGGCGCCCGACGAGATCAGTACGGCCGTGGAGTCCAGGATGACGGGACCGAAGATCTCCAGGCCCTGGGCGCGCAGCGTGGAGCCGGTCGAGACCACGTCGGCGACGGCATCCGCGACCCCGAGCTTGACGGCGGACTCGACGGCGCCGTCGAGCGGCACGATGATGACCTGCACGCCCTCGCGAGCGAGGAAGTCGCCGACGAGCGCCGGGTAGCTCGTGGCGACGCGAACGCCCTTGAGGTCGTCGAGGGTCGTGAACGCCCCGGGCGGGCCCGCGAATCGGAAGGTGGACTCGCCGAAGTCGAGGGTGGAGATCTCGACGGCGGGGCTGCGGGAATCCAGCAGCAGGTCGCGGCCGGTGATGCCGACGTCGAGCGCGCCCGAGCCGACGTAGGTGGCGATGTCGCGCGGGCGCAGGTAGAAGAACTCGACGTCGTTGCGCTCGTCGCGCACGCTCAGCGCGCGCGGGTCGCGGCGGCCGGTGTATCCGGCCTCGAGCAGCATCTCGGCGGCGGTCTCGCTCAGCGATCCCTTGTTCGGGATGGCGATTCTCAGCATGGTTCTCTCTCAGGTCGAAGTGGGATGGGCGACGTCTCTCTAGAGATGTCGCCAGACATCCGTGGGGGTCAGCCCCTTCGCGACCATGAGCACCTGAAGGTGGTAGATCAGCTGCGAGATCTCGGCAGCGGTCTCCTCGTCGGACTGGTACTCGGCCGCCATCCACACCTCGGCGGCCTCTTCAACGATCTTCTTGCCGATGCCGTGCACGCCGGAGTCGAGCTCGGCGACGGTGGCCGAGCCCTCTGGGCGCGTCACGGCCTTCTCGCTCAACTCAGCGAAGAGATCGTCGAAGGTCTTCACGGGTACAACGGTACCGGTGATCGAGGGCCGCCGACGTCACGGCGGCCGAGCGACGTCGAGTTCACGGTCTCGACGTCGCTCGACGACGTGAACTACTTGACGTCGAGCAGGTCGATCACGAAGGTGAGCGTGCGACCGGAGAGGCGGTGCCCACCGCCGGCGGGACCGTAGGCGAGCGCGGGCGGGCAGATGAGCTCGCGACGGCCGCCGACCTTCATGCCGGGGATGCCATCCTGCCAGCCCTTGATGAGGCCCGCGAGCGGGAACGCGATCGACTCGCCGCGGCCCCACGAGGAGTCGAACTCCTCGCCGGTCTCGAAGTCGACGCCCACATAGTGCACCTCGACCGTGTCGCCCGGCTTGGCCTCGGCACCGGTGCCGACCTCGATGTCACGGATGACGAGCTCGGTCGGGGCGGGACCCTCGAAGAAGTCGATCTCGGGCTTGGTCTTGGGTGAATCAGTCATGCGTACCAGTCAATCAGAGATGCGAATGCTCGGTCGCGACCGCGCGCAGTCGCTCGATCTGCACGGCAGGATCGTCGGCGCGGAACACCGCCGATCCTGCCACGAAGGTGTCGGCCCCCGCCTCGGCCGCGATCACGATCGTGCGCTCGTCGATGCCGCCATCGACCTGCAGCCAGAGGTCGCGGTCACCGACGGCCGCGCGCAAGAGCGCGAGCTTGGGCATCGTCTCGGCCATGAACTTCTGACCGCCGAAGCCGGGTTCGACCGTCATGACGAGCACCTGGTCGAACTCGGGCAGCAGCTCGAGGTAGGGCTCCACGGGGGTGCCGGGCTTGAGGGCAAGGCCGGCGCGGGCCCCGATGGCGCGCAGGGTGCGGGCGACGGCGGCCGGGTCATCCGTCGCCTCCGCGTGGAAGGTCACGGAGTAGGCGCCGAGCTCGGCGTAACCCGGCGCCCAGCGGGCGGGGTCGTCGATCATGAGGTGCACGTCGAGCGGGATGGCCGAGACATCCTGGATGCGACCGACCATCTGCGGGCCGAACGTCAGGTTCGGCACGAAGTGGTTGTCCATCACGTCGACGTGCACGAGGTCGGCGGTCGCGATGCGACCCAGCTCGCGCTCGAGGTTGACGAAGTCCGCGGCCAGGATGCTGGGGTTGATGCGCACCGTCATGCCTCGACCTTAGTCAGCAGCTGGATGAACATCGCGTCGGTGCCGTGGCGGTGCGGCCACAACTGCACGTGGCTGGCCTCGGGCAGGTCGAGCGGCGTCTTCACGATCGACTGCAGCACCGCGGGCGTGTCGAGCCGCTCGACATCGGTGCGGGTGCGCAGCGTGGATGCCACGATCGCCTTCGTCTCGGCGGCGTGCGGCGAGCACGTGACGTAGGCGAGCACTCCCCCGGGTTTGAGCGCATCGAGGGCGGAGCCCAGCAGCTTCGCCTGGAGCGCGCCGAGCCCCGCGACGTCGCTCGGCTGCTTGCGCCAGCGCGCCTCGGGGCGGCGACGCAGCGCGCCGAGTCCGGTGCAGGGGGCGTCGAGCAGGATGCGGTCGAACGCCGCCGGGAACCGCTCGCCGATCGTCGTGCCGTCGCTCTCGAGCACCTCGGGCGGGGCGTCGAACACCGCGAGGGCCTTGCGCACGAGCTCGGCGCGGGCGGGGACGAGTTCATTGGCGGTCAGCGTGGCGCCGCCGATCGCGGCCTCCGCGGCCAGCAGCGCGGCCTTGCCTCCCGGGCCGGCACACAGGTCGAGCCAGCGCTCCCCCGGCACGATCGGCCGCGCGCGGCTGAGCGCGAGGGCCGCGAGGGCGGAACCCTCGTCTTGCACCCGCACGCGGCCCTCGCGTACGCCCGGGATGCGCAGCGGGTCGCCGCCGTCGAGCACCATGCCCACGGGCGAGAACTCGGTGGTGTAGCCCTCCGGCGCGGCGAAGCCGGGCAGGGCGGTGAGGCTCACGCGCGGGGCGACGTTGTCGGCGACCAGCAGCGGCTCGAGCTCGGCCTCCCGGCCCTCAGCGACGAGCACCTGGCGGAAAGCGCGCGTGACCCACAGGGGGTGCGAGTACTCGATCGCGAGGCGCTCCTCGCCGGAGCCCGCCGTCGCGAGCACCCGTTCACGCCACGTGTCGGCATCGGTGCGGGTGATCGTGCGCAGCACCCCGTTGGCGAACCCGACCGCGGAGCGCGAGGCGACCGAACGCACGAGCTCGACCGACTCGTCGACGGCGGCGTGCGCGGGAATGCGCATCGAGAGGATCTGGTGGCACGCCAGGCGCAGCACGTCGAGCACGGGCGCATCGATCTGCTCGACGGGCCGGTTCGCGGCCAGCGCGATCACGCGGTCGTAGTAGCCCTGCATGCGCAGCGTGCCGTAGGTGAGCTCCGTAGCGAGCCCCGCGTCGGCGTCCGAGAGCTTCGCCCTGCCGAGCCGCACCGGCAGCAGCAGATTGGCATAGGCATCCGAGTCGCGCACCGCGAGGATCACGTCGAGGGCGATCCGGCGCGCGGGCTGCACGCTCACTGGGCGACCGCCGGTCGTCCGCGCCACCAGCTGGCGGCATCCATCGCCTTGCGCCCGGCCGGATGCACCTGGATGAGCTCGATCGGATGCGTCGTCGTGCCCGCGAGCACGCGCTTGCCGACGAGCGCGAACATGCCCGGGTCCAGCGGCGGCGCATCCCTGGCGATCGCCGCCGCGAGCACCTTGAGTCGCGCGCCGTCGGCGTCCGTGAACGCGCCCGGCTCCGGGGTGACCCCGCGGATGAGGTCGTGCACGCGCTCGGCCGGCTGGTTCCAGTCGATCTCGCCGTCGGCGAGGCTCAGCTTGGGCGCGAGGGTCACCTCGCCGCGCTGCGGCTCGGCCTTCGCGGTGCCGTCGGCGAGGGCATCCACGACCTTGAGCAAGAGCTCGGCGCCGGATGCCGCGAGCTCACCGAGCAGGCCGCCCGCGGTCTGCAACCGCCCGATGGGCTCGGCGATGCGACCGTAGACGTCGCCCGCGTCGAGCTCCTCGACGAGCTGGAACACGGTCGCTCCGGTCTGCTCGTCGCCGGCCATGATCGCGCGCTGCACGGGTGCGGCACCCCGCCACCGTGGCAGCAGCGAGAAGTGCAGGTTGATCCAGCCCAGGCGCGGGGTGGACAGCAGGGGCTCGCGCACGAGGCCGCCGTACGCGACGATCACCCCGAGATCGGGTTGCAGCGCGGTGACGGCGTCGGTGGCATCCCCCGCCAAGCGGTTGGCCTTGATCGTCGGGATGCCGAGGGCCTCGGCGACCTCGGCCACGGGCGTCGGGGTGAGCACGCCGCGGCGGCCCTGCGGGGAGTCCGTGCGGGTGATCACCGCGGCGATAGCGTGTCCGCTCGCGGCGAGGACGCGGAGGCTGGGAACCGCCGCCGCTGGGCTGCCGGCGAAGACGAGGCGGAGGGCGGTCATCCGACTATTCTCCCCCGCCGCGGGTCGCACTCAGGACTCGAGGAACGGCTCCACGTCGTCGAGCCGCGTGCGCAGCGTCGGCGCGCTCGGCCCGCGCTGGCCGGGAGCGCGGCGGCGCGACGTCGCAGCGCGGATCACCTCGGCGCGAAGGTCGGCGGCGATCTCCGGGCCGTGGCCGTAGTCGAAGCGCAGGATCGTGCGCACGGTGGAGTCGCCGATGTCGACGGGACCGAGCACGTCCGACTCGGGCACCGAGGTCGCGGCGACGGCGCGGGCGACCGATTCGAGCGTGCCGGTGAGGGTCGCCACGCGTACGGCGGGCGGAAAGCGAAGCCGACGCCGGTCGGCGAGCTCGTTGCGGGCGTACTCCGCGTGGTTCCAGGTCACGAGTGCGGAGGCGAGCGCACCGCCGACCCCCACGAGCACGGTCGTGGCGCGGGGTGCGGCGAGGGCGATCGCGTTCGACCACCAGCGCAGGCAGTCCTCACCGACCCTGAGGCTCTCGCGGGCGACCATGCGCTCGCCGTCGAGCAGCAGCACGGCGCGATAGCCGCCGGCGGCGATCGGCTCCGCGCCGCGGGTGGCGATCACGAGCGCTGGCTCCGCGCCGACCGAGAGGACGGGCCGCTCCCCGTCGGCGATGATCACCCGCACGCCGGGGAAGGCGCGGCCGAGGTCTTCGGCGGTGCGGGTGGCTCCGGTGCCCACGAAGCGCAACCGCGTTCCTTCGCAATTACTGCAGCGCCAATCCACCGCGAGGGCTCCGCACCACGCGCATGAGGGCTGCGCCCGCGCGGACTTCTGCGTCAATGGTCCCTCGCAGCGCGCGCACCGGGCGGTCTGGTCGCAGTCGGCGCAGGCGAGCCGAGGTGCGTAGCCGGGACGCGCGACCTGCACGAGCACCGGCCCGTGTTCGAGCGCCGCGCGCGCCGTCTGCCACGCCGACGACGGGATGCGCGCTTGCGCCGCGAGGCGGTCTCCCCCGGCCTGCTGCGCGGTCGGCACGACCTTCGGCAGCACCCGCGGCACCGGAGCGATCGACCGCAACCAGCCGATCTCCACGAGCCGCTCGACCTCGGTGCTGCGGGAGTGCCCGAGGAAGAGCAGCGCGCACCCGGCCTGCTCCTGGCGCAGCAGTGCGGCATCGCGGCTGTGCACGTAGGGCGCGAGCGGTTCGCTGTGCAGCGGATCGCCGTCATCCCACAGCGCGATGAGGCCGAGGTTCGCGGCAGGGGCGTAGACCACCGAGCGGTTGCCGACGATCGCGAGCGGGGCATCCCCCAGGCAGCGCAGGAACGCGCGGTACCGATCGGGGTTCGACTGCCGCGCATCGAGGTGCACGATCGCCTCCGCGGGCAGCACCGCGCTCAGCGCCGCCTGCAGTTGCTCCTGGTCGCGATAGTCCGGCACCACGAGAATCGCACTGCGTCCGGCTGAGACCGCGGATGCCGCGGCCGCCGCCATCGTGACCGCCCACGCTCCCACCCAGGCGCCGCCGGCGACCTGCTGCACGAGCGGGACCGCATCCACGGCCGCCCGTTCGGCCCCGGCGACCACGCCCTCGATCACCCCGGCGCCGTAGCCGGCGATCGGCGGCGCGGGCACCACCGTGAACGGCTCGTTCTCGGTGCTCGCCAGGTATGCCTTCTCCACCCGCACCTGGCGCGACGGCACCGCCAGCCGCACGATGTCGCTCGCCGAGCCGGCGGCGCGATCCGCGGCCTTGCGGGCGAGCGCCCAGACCTCGGGCGTGAGCACCGGGATCGACGAGACCACCGCATCCAGCTCGCTCAGCGTGCCGTGGAAGTCCGCGCTCGGCTCAGCGAGCTCGACGATGTAGCCGTCGGCGATCCGGCCCGCTGAGCGCAATGGCACCCGCACCCGCACACCCGGCCGCGCTGCCTCGCGCAGCGCGTCCGGGATCGCATAGTCGAACAGACGGTCGAGTTGCGGCAGGGGCGAGTCCACGAGCACCCGGGCGACGGATGCCACGGCGCTCCTACAGTCCGACTGCGGCGCGCAATGCGTCGACCCGGTCGCGGCGCTCCCAGGTGAAGTCCGGGAGCTCACGACCGAAGTGCCCGTAGGTGGCGGTCTTCGCGTAGATCGGACGCAGGAGGTCGAGGTCGCGGATGATCGCACCGGGCCGCAGGTCGAACACCTCGCGGATCGCGCCGATGATGGTCTCCTCGGGCACGTGCGCGGTGCCGAAGGTCTCGACATAGAGGCCGACCGGCGCCGCCTTGCCGATCGCGTAAGCCACTTGCACCTCGAGGCGGTCTGCCAACCCCGCGGCCACCGCGTTCTTCGCGACCCAGCGCATGGCGTAGGCGGCGGAGCGGTCGACCTTCGACGGGTCCTTGCCGCTGAAGGCGCCGCCGCCGTGACGGGATGCCCCGCCATAGGTGTCGACGATGATCTTGCGTCCCGTCAGTCCCGCATCGCCCTGAGGGCCACCGATCTCGAAACGCCCGGTCGGGTTGATGAGCACCTTGAGGTCGCTCGTGTCGAGGTCGGTGCGCGCGAGCACGGGGCGGATCACGAGCTCTTCGACCTCGGCCCGCAGCTGCTCGTTGCTCACCGACGTGGAGTGCTGCGTGGAGAGCACGACAGTGTCGACGGATCGGGGCACGGCACCCTCGTATCCGATGGTCACCTGGGTCTTGCCGTCGGGGCGGAGGTAGTCCACTTCGCCCGCGTGCCGCACCTCGGCGAGCCGCTCCGCCATCCGGTGCGCGAGCCAGATCGGCATCGGCATGAGCTCGGCGGTCTCCGTGGTGGCGTAGCCGAACATGATGCCCTGGTCGCCCGCGCCCTGCTGGTCGCCGGCATCCTCGCTCGTGCCCTCGCGGGTCTCGATTGCGGAATCGACGCCCTGCGCGATGTCGGGCGACTGCCCGCCGATCGAGATGCTCACACCGCAGGAGCGACCGTCGAACCAGACGTCGGACGAGGTGTAGCCGATGTCGGTGATGCGCTGGCGCACGATCGACGGGATGTCGACGTAGCTGGAGGTCGTCACCTCACCCGCGACGTGCACGAGGCCGGTGGTCACGAGGGTTTCAACCGCCACCCGCGCCTGGGGGTCTTGTTCGAGCATCGCGTCGAGGATGCTGTCCGAGATCTGATCGCAGATCTTGTCCGGGTGCCCCTCGGTGACGGATTCGGATGTGAAGAGGCGCAGGGGGGTGCTCATACGGCTTGGCTCCAGGATCGTCGTTCGTGACAGAAAGAGGCCGACTCAGTCGGACAGCACGTCAAGAATACGGTCGGCGACCGACCGCTTGCTGCCACTGGCTTCGATCACGATGCTGCCATGACGATCGATGACGGTCACGGCGTTGTCGGCGGTGGCGAAACCCTCGTTCCAGCCCACCCTGTTGACGACCAGCAGATCGGCGCCCTTGCGGGCGATCTTGGCGCGTGCGAGTTCGAGCAGTGCCGCGTCATCCGGCTCGGTCTCGGCCGCGAAGCCGACGATGACCTGCCCGGGCGAGCGCCGTTCGGCGACGGCCTTGAGAATGTCCGGATTCTTGATCAGGCGCAGGTCGAGACGCTCCCCCTGCGTCTCCTTCTTGATCTTGCCCTCGGCCACGGACTCGGGACGGTAGTCCGCGACGGCGGCGGCCATGATCACGACGTCCGCCGCCGGTGCCGCGGCCGCGACGGCCTCGGCGAGTTCGAGCGTGGAGCCGACATGCTGCACCGCCATGCCCACGGGGGTGTCGACCTCGAGATTGGCGACCACGAGCGTGACGTCGGCGCCGCGCGCGGCCGCGGCGGTCGCGATCGCGACGCCCTGTCGTCCGCTGGAACGGTTGCCGATGAAGCGCACCGGGTCGAGCGGTTCCCGAGTGCCTCCGGCCGTGACCAGGATGCGCCTGCCCGCCAGATCGCGAGGACCAACGATTGCGAGCGCCTCGGCCACGATCACGTCCGGTTCGGCCATGCGGCCGGGTCCGGCATCCTTGCCCGTGAGCTGGCCGGTCGCCGGACCGACGATCGTCACGCCCCGGGAGCGGAGCGTCGCGATGTTCGCAACGGTCGCGGGGTTCTGCCACATCTCGGTGTGCATCGCCGGAGCGATCACCAACGGCGCGGTGCTCGCGAGGATCGTGTTGCCGAGCAGATCGTCGGCGAACCCCCCAGCGAGTTTGGCGATCGTGTTCGCCGTCGCCGGTGCCACCACGATGAGGTCGGCGGCCTGCCCGATCGCCACGTGCCGCACCTCGGCGACGCCCTCGTACAGATCGTCGTGCACGAGGTTGCGACTGATCGCCTCCAGGGTGGGACGACCGACGAAGCGCAGCGCGTTCGGCGTCGCGACGACGTGCACGTCGTGGCCTGCGAGCACGAACGCACGCACCACGTTCACGGCCTTGTAGGCCGCGATACCGCCCGTGATACCGACGACGATGTTCATGCGCGTCCCGACGGACTCGACACCCGATGCGGTGGTTGGCGCTACTCGGAGCTCAGACGCTTGAGTTCGAGCTTGTCCTCGTTGATCTCGTGCAGCGCCACCGAGAGCGGCTTGTCGTCGATCGTCGAGTCCACCAGCGGGCCGACATTGTCGAACAGCGAGCCCTCGTGCAGATCCGCGTAGTAGTCGTTGATCTGGCGCGCACGCTTGGACGCGAAGATCACGAGCTGGTACTTGGAGTCGACCTTCGAGAGCAACTCGTCGATGGGAGGATCGATGATCCCGGAGTGCTTGTCAACCATGGTGGAGCTCCTCAGGCTTGGGAAGAAGTGGTCGCGCGAAACGGCGCATCCATCAATTCTACGACTTCGCGTGCCGCTTCGCCGACGTCGTTGTTGACGACACGCACATCGAACTCGTCCTGGGCGGCGAGTTCGACCCGTGCGGTGTCGAGTCGGCGGGCCTGTTCCTCGGCCGATTCGGTGCCGCGGCCGGTGAGACGGCGCACGAGTTCCTCCCAGCTCGGCGGCAGCAGGAACACCAGCAGCGCCTCCGGCATCGCCGCGCGCACCTGCCGGGCACCCTGCAGGTCGATCTCCAGCAGCACGCGTCGACCGGCGGCGAGCGCCTGCTCGATCGGGGGCCGTGGCGTGCCGTAGCGATAGGAGTTGTGCACGACCGCCCATTCGAGCAGCTCCCCCGCCGCGATGCGTCGGTCGAACTCCTGATCCGAGACGAACCAGTAGTGCACGCCGTCGATCTCCCCGGGCCGCGGCGCGCGCGTCGTCGCCGAGACGCTCAGCAGCACATCGGGATAGTGCTCGCGGATGTAGGCCGAGACGCTGCCCTTGCCGACGGCGGTGGGCCCAGCCAGCACGACCAGCCGGTGCGAACCGCCGACGCGCGACCGCAGCCACTCGCCCAGACGCTCGCGTTGGCGCGCGCCGAGGCCGCCGACGCGCTTGCGCGGGGAGATCTCCAGTCGGCTCATCACGCGCTCGGTTCTGGTGGGGCCGAGCGAGGGCATGCTCGCCAGCATCTCGCGCACGCGCAGGCCGGCCTCGACGCTGTCGGGATGCTCCCACGCGACCTGCGCGACATCCAGCGCCGTCCTGGTTCGGCTCGCGATCGCGGCCTTCACCGCGGCGCGGGCGCGGCGTGCCGCGATCGCCGCGCGGCTTGCAGCGGCGCGGTCGACCTCGGGCGGGTCCGGTCGCGGACTCATGCCGACGCGTTCCGCAGCGTATCGACGTGGCGCTGGAGTTCGGGCCTGACCCTGGCCGGCCCGTCCCGCAGCACGGCGCGTCCGATGTTGGCCACCACGTTCACCGCCGCCGCGCCGTAGAGCCGTGGCAGGTCCGTCAACTGCGCGCCCTGCTCTCCGAAGCCGGGCGCGAGAATCGGGGTGCGGGAGAGTACACCGGGCTCGATGCGGTAGTCGGCGAGGTCCACGGTCGCGCCGAGCACGACACCGACCGACCCGAGACCCTCGCCGGAGTTGAGCTCGTCCACCTCTCCGACGATACCGCCGGCCACCGTTGCACCGGCGTAGGGACCCTCGGCCAGCACCGCCGTCTGCAGCGCACGCGCCTCCGGGTTCGAGGTGGCGGCCAGAACGAAGACGCCCTTGCCGGTGCGCCGGGCGAGGTCGATCGGGCCGGCGATCGATCCGACGCCCTGGTAGGCCACGAGCGTCATCGCGTCGACCTCGAACGGCGACCCCGGCGTGAGCCACGCCGCCCCGTAGGCGTCGATCGTCGATCCGATGTCGCCACGCTTGACGTCGGCGATCACCAACAGACCGGCCGCGCGTGCCGAGGCGATGACCGCCTCGAGGGCCGCATACCCGGCCGCGCCATGACGCTCGAAGAACGCGATCTGCGGTTTGACGATGCCGACCACGCCGACGGCGGCCTCCACCGCGCGCAGTCCGAACTCTCGTGCGCCCGCCGCGCTGTCGGGCAGCCCCCACGCCTCGAGCAGGAACGCGTGCGCGTCGAGCCCGAGACACAGCTGCCCCCGAGCATCGAAGGCGGCATCCAGGCGCGCGCCGAAATCAGGCACGCGAGTCCGCCAGCGCCGCGGCGCGATCGCGCGCGTAGTCCTGCAGGGAGCGCACCGTGAAGCCCTCGCGGATCGACTCGATCGAGGCCACGGCGGCGCCGAGCTGGGCGATCGTCGTGAACAGCGGCTTGTCGGCGGCGACGGTGGCCATGCGGATCTCGTAGCCGTCGGCGCGGGCGCTGCGGCCGCTCGGGGTGTTGATGACGACATCCACTTCGCCCTGGTTGATGAGCTCGACGATCGAGGGCTCGCCCTCGACGACCGCCTGGCCCATGAAGTACTTGCGCACCACCCGGGCCGCGATCCCATAGCGGGCGAGCACCTCTGCCGTGCCCTCGGTCGCGAGGATCGTGAAGCCCAGCTGACTCAGCCGCATCACGGGCAGCACGATCGCGCGCTTGTCACGGTCGGCGACGGAGACGAACACCGAACCGCTCGAGGGCAGGCCGCCGTACGCGGCCTCCTGGCTCTTCGCGAAGGCCTTCGGGAAGTTCGAGTCGATGCCCATCACCTCGCCGGTGGAGCGCATCTCCGGCCCGAGCACCGAGTCCACGACCTGCCCCTCGGCGGTGCGGAAGCGGTTGAACGGCAGCACCGCCTCCTTCACGGCGACCGGCGAGTCCATCGGCACCCGCGAACCGTCCTGCTCGGGCAGCAGTCCGTCATCCACGAGCGAGCGGATGCTGCGGCCCACCATCACGAGCGACGCCGCCTTCGCGAGCGGGATGCCGAGCGCCTTCGACACGAACGGCACCGTGCGCGAAGCCCGAGGATTCGCCTCGAGCACGTAGAGGATGCCCTGGCCGATCGCGAACTGCACGTTGATGAGTCCACGCACGCCGATGCCGCGAGCGATCGCCTCGGTCGCCTCGACGACGCGGTGCAGGATGTCGCGCCCGAGTGTCACGGGCGGCAGCGTGCACGCGGAGTCGCCGGAGTGGATGCCCGCCTCCTCGATGTGCTCCATGATGCCGCCGACATACAGCTCGGTGCCGTCGTAGAGCGCGTCGATGTCGATCTCCACGGCGTCGTCGAGGAAGCGGTCGACGAGCAGCGGCGAGCCGGGTCCGATGATGGCCTGCTCCCGCACGCGGTCGAAGTAGTCCTCGAGGCTCGGAGTGTCGTAGACGATCTCCATGCCGCGTCCGCCGAGCACGTAGCTCGGGCGCACCAGCACGGGGTAGCCGATCGACTCGGCGACGACGACGGCGGACGGGGCATCCGTCGCCGTGCCGTTCTTCGGAGACTGCAGGCCGGCGTCGGCGAGGATCGCGGAGAACAGACCGCGCTCCTCGGCGAGGTCGATGGCCTCCGGCGTTGTGCCGAGGATCGGCACGCCCGCGTCCTTGAGGCCCTGAGCGAGCCCGAGGGCCGTCTGCCCGCCGAGCTGCACGATCACGCCGACGAGCTCGCCGGACTGCGACTCGGCGTGGATGATCTCGAGCACGTCCTCGAGGGTGAGCGGCTCGAAGTAGAGCCGGTCGCTCGTGTCGTAGTCGGTGGATACGGTCTCGGGGTTGCAGTTGATCATGATCGTCTCGAACCCGGCGGCCGAGAGGGCGAACGATGCGTGCACGCACGAGTAGTCGAACTCGATGCCCTGCCCGATGCGGTTCGGTCCGGAGCCGAGGATCACGACCTTGCGGCGATCCGACGGCTGCACCTCGGTCTCGCTGTCGTAGCTCGAGTAGTGGTAGGGCGTGAGCGCCGGGAACTCCCCCGCGCAGGTGTCGACGGTCTTGTAGACCGGGCGCACGCCGAGCTGCCAGCGCAGTGCGCGCACCTCGTGCTCCGCGATGCCGCGCAACTGGGCGATCTGCGCGTCGCTGAAGCCATGGTCCTTGCCGAGGCGCAGCATCCGCTCGTCGAGCAGGTGGAACGAGGCGATCTCGAGCGCGACCTCGTTGATGAGGGCGATCTGGTCGATGAACCAGGGATCGATCTTGGTGGCCTCGAAGACCTCCTCGATGCTCGCGCCGGCCCGCATCGCCTGCTGCACCGTGACGATGCGGCCGTCGGTGGGCACGCTCGCGAGCTGGAGCAGCGCCGCCTTGTCGCCCGGCTCACCCTGCCAGTGGAAGCTCGAACCCCGCTTCTCGAGCGAACGCAGCGCCTTCTGCAGCGCCGTCGTGTAGTTGCGGCCGATCGCCATCGCCTCGCCGACCGACTTCATGGTCGTCGTCAGTCGCGTGTCGGCCATCGGGAACTTCTCGAAGGCGAACCGCGGCACCTTGACCACGACGTAGTCGAGCGTGGGTTCGAAGGATGCCGGCGTCACCTTGGTGATGTCGTTCGGGATCTCGTCGAGCCGGTAGCCGATCGCGAGCATGGCCGCGATCTTCGCGATCGGGAAGCCGGTCGCCTTCGAGGCCAGCGCACTGGAACGCGACACCCGGGGGTTCATCTCGATGACGATCACGCGACCGGTGGCCGGGTCGACGGCGAACTGGATGTTGCACCCGCCGGTGTCGACGCCCACGGCCCGGATGATGTCGATGCCGATGTCGCGCAGGTTCTGGTACTCGCGGTCGGTCAGCGTCAACGCGGGAGCGACGGTGATCGAGTCGCCCGTGTGCACGCCCACCGGGTCGACGTTCTCGATCGAGCACACCACCACGGTGTTGTCCGAGGTGTCGCGCATGAGCTCGAGCTCGTACTCCTTCCACCCGAGGATGGACTCCTCGAGCAGCACCTCGGTGGTCGGCGACTGGTGCAGCCCGTCGGTGACCATGCGGATCAGCTCGTCGCGGTCGTAGGCGAAGCCGGAGCCGAGGCCGCCCATGGTGAAACTCGGGCGGATCACGAGCGGATAGCCGAGCTCCTCGGCGAAATCGATGGCCTCGCCGACGGTGTGGGCGATGAAGCTGCGGGCGACATCCGCGCCCGCGTCGATCACCAGCTGCTTGAAGAGCTGGCGATCCTCGCCCTTGTTGATCGCCTCGAAGTTCGCACCGATGAGCTCCACGCCGTACTTCTCGAGGATGCCGTGCTCGTGCAGCTGGATCGCCGCGTTCAGCGCCGTCTGCCCGCCGAGGGTCGGCAGGATCGCATCGGGCTGCTCCTTGGCGATGATCGACTCGATCACCTCCCAGGTGATCGGCTCGATATAGGTCGCATCGGCGAAGTCGGGGTCGGTCATGATCGTGGCCGGGTTGGAGTTGACCAGGATGACGCGCACGCCCTCACTGCGCAGCACGCGGCAGGCCTGGGTGCCCGAATAGTCGAACTCCGCGGCCTGACCGATCACGATCGGGCCGGACCCGATCACGAGGACCGAGTTGATGTCATCGCGCTTAGGCACGCTTGCTCTCAATCACCAGATCGCGGAAGCGATCGAACAGATAGTTGGCGTCGTGGGGGCCTGCGGCCGCCTCGGGGTGGTACTGCACGGAGAAGGCCGGGATGTCGAGGGCCCGCAGCCCCTCCACGACGTCGTCGTTGAGGTTGACGTGGCTGACCTCGACGCGACCGAAGCCGGCGGGCGAGTCGGTGACCTGCCCGATCGGGGCGTCGACGGCGAATCCGTGGTTGTGGCTCGTGATCTCGGTGCGGCCGGTCGCGACATCCACGACCGGCTGGTTGATGCCGCGGTGGCCGAACGGCAGCTTGTAAGTGCCGAACCCGAGTGCACGGCCCAGCAGCTGATTGCCGAAGCAGATGCCGAAGAACGGCAGGCGCTCTCGCAGGATGCCCTGCAGCAGCTCGACATGCTGGTCGGAGGCGGCGGGGTCGCCCGGCCCGTTCGAGAAGAACGCGGCGACGGGATGGATCGCCAGCAGCTGCTCGAGCGTCACGGACTGCGGCAGCACATGCACCTCGAAGCCGCGCTGCGCGAGCGCGTTGAGCGTCGAAGTCTTCACGCCGAGGTCGAGCACCGCCAGGTTGCCCAGCTTCTCGCCGACCGCGGGGATGACGTACTCCGTGCGCGTGGAGACCTCGCTGGAGAGGTTCTGGCCGGACATCTCGGCGGCCTCGCGCACGATGGCGAGCTGCGCATCGGGACCGAGTGCGGCATCCGCGCCCGAGAAGATGCCGCCGCGCATGGCCCCGGCATCGCGAAGTCGCCGCGTGACGGCGCGCGTGTCGATGCCGCTGATGCCGACGATGCCGTCCCGCACGAGCTGGTCGTCGAGCGAGCCGTCGGCACGATAGTTGGAGACGATGCGGGAGGGGTCGCGCACGACGTAGCCGGCCACCCAGATGCGGCTCGACTCGGGATCCTCGTCGTTGACGCCGGTGTTGCCGATGTGCGGCGCCGTCATCACGACGATCTGTCCGGCGTAGCTCGGGTCGGTGAGGGTCTCCTGGTAGCCGGTCATGCCGGTGGCGAAAACCACCTCGCCGAGGGTGCGACCGACCGCACCGTAGGCGTTGCCGGTGTATCTCGTGCCGTCCTCCAGGACGAGCACGGCGGGTTCGGGGCTCACGCGGCCCTCCGTTCGAGTAGTTGGGCTACGGCCGTTTCGAGGGCTTTGGGCTGCTGCATGCGGAATGCGCTCTCCACCGGTCGCTCACCGAGCGTCCAGTCGAGCACCTCGAGGCCGTCGGTCTCGACCACCCGGTCGATGGTCCAGGTGGCACGGTGGATGCCGCGCAGATCCGCCAGCGGAATCCACACGTCGCGTTCGGACAGGCCGACGAGCACGCCGCCCTCCGCCACGGTGAGCGTGGCGTCGCCTCGGAAGCCGAGGCCGTGCACCGCGAGCCGGTCCAGCCGGTCCCCGGCCTCCGTGGTCGCGACGTACTTGCCCTCGAGCCGCGCGAGCACCGCCCCGATCTCCACAGGCACAGGCACGGGCGCGGCGACATCGCGCTGACGCTTGCGGCGCCCATACCAACCCCAGGCCATGAGGCCGAGCAGTGCCAGCATGAACAGCACGACGAGGCCCATCAGCACCGACCTATCCACGGCGCACCTCCTCCGGTTCGAGCAGCGCGCCATCGAGCACGGTCGGCCGCCCGGCATGGATCGTGGCAACGATGCGGCCCGGGAGCGTGCGCCCCAGGTACGGCGAGTTCGTGCTGCGACCGTGCAGGTGCTCCACACCGAACTCGCGCCGTGCAGCGGGATCGACGAGCGTGAGGTTCGCCGGGGAGCCGATGGCGAACGGCGCGGCGTACCCGTCGAGCCTGCCGATCTCGGCGGGCGCGATCGAGAGCACCCGGGCCACGTCGCTCCAGGTCAGCAGGCCGGTGTCGACGACCGAGGCCTGCACGACACTCAGCGCGGACTCCAGTCCCACCATGCCGTTGGCCGCCTCGTCCCAGGCGCACTCCTTGGCCTCCGCCGGGTGGGGCGCATGGTCGGTGGCCACGATGTCGATGGTGCCGTCGGCGAGGGCCTCCCGCAGGGCGACGACGTCCTCGTCCCGGCGCAGGGGCGGGTTGACCTTGAAGCGCGAGTCGTAGCTGCGTACGAGCTGCTCGGTGAGCAGCAGGTGGTGGGGGGTGACCTCGGCGGTGACATCCACGCCCCTGGCCTTGGCCCAGCGGATCACCTCGACGCTGCCCGCGGTCGACACGTGGCACACGTGCAGCCGGGCGCCGACATGCTGGGCGAGCAGCACGTCGCGCGCGATGATCGCCTCCTCGGCGACGGCGGGCCAGCCGGCGAGCCCGAGCTCGCCGGAGACCGCGCCCTCGTTCATCTGCGCACCGATCGTGAGCCTCGGCTCCTGGGCGTGCTGGGCGACGACGCCGCCGAAGGTCTTCACGTACTCGAGGGCACGGCGCATCAGCAACGGGTCGTGCACGCAGTGGCCGTCGTCGGAGAACACCCGCACGGCGGCCCTGGACTGCGCCATCGCACCGATCTCGGCGAGTCGCTCCCCCGCGAGCCCCACGGTGACCGCACCGATCGGACGCACCGTCACGTAGCCAGCGGCATCCCCGAGCGACTGCACCTGCTCGACGACGCCGGCGGTGTCGGCCACCGGCATGGTGTTGGCCATCGCGAACACCGCGGTGAAGCCGCCGGATGCTGCGGCCCGTGAACCGGTGAGCACCGTCTCGCTCTGCTCGAAGCCGGGCTCACGCAGGTGCGTGTGCAGGTCGACGAGGCCGGGCAGCGCGAGCAGGCCCTCCGCATCGACGGTGCGGTGATCGTCTGTGCCGAGATCGTCGACGAACACACCGTCGCGCACGAACAGGTCCGTGCGCGTGCCGTCCGGCAGCGCGGCTCCCACTATTCGCAGGCTCATGCCTCGTCCTCGCTCGCACGCTCGCTCGGCGCTGGCGTCGCGGCATCGCGATGCGATCCGCCAAGCTCAACCGCGCCTGCGAGTAGGTGATACAGCACAGCCATCCTTATCGAGACCCCGTTGGCGACCTGCTCGAGCACGGTGGACTGCGGCGAATCGGCCGCGCCCGCGGAGATCTCCAGGCCGCGATTCATGGGGCCGGGGTGCATCACCATGCTAGCCGCAGGCAGGCGCGCGGCCCGTGCGTCGTCGAGACCCCACTGGCGGCTGTACTCCCGCGCGTTCGGGAAGAACGCGGCGTTCATCCGTTCGGACTGGATGCGCAGCATCATGATCACGTCGGGCCCCGCGTTCACGGCCTCGTCCAGGTCGTAGGAGACCGTCACCGGCCAATCCTTCATGCGCACCGGCAGCAGGGTCGCGGGCGCGACGAGGCGCACATGGGCTCCGAGCGTCGTGAGCAACCACACGTTCGAGCGCGCGACCCTGGAGTGCAGAATGTCACCGACGATCGTCACGCTCACGTCATCGAGGGCCCTGCCGCGCGAGGCACCGCCGTGCAGTCGCCGCCGGATGGTGAACGCATCGAGCAGGGCCTGCGTCGGATGCTCGTGGGTGCCGTCGCCCGCATTCACGATGCCCGCGTCGATCCAGCCGCTGCCCGCGAGCACCGCGGGTGCACCGGAGGCCCCGTGCCGGATCACCACCGCATCGGCGCCCATCGCGGCCAGCGTCTGCGCGGTGTCCTTGAGACTCTCCCCCTTCGAGACGCTCGAGCCCTTCGCGGCGAAGTTGATGACGTCGGCGGAGAGCCGCTTGGCAGCGACCTCGAACGAGACCCTGGTTCGGGTCGAATCCTCGAAGAACAGGTTGACCACGGTGCGGCCGCGCAGGGTGGGGAGCTTCTTGACCTCGCGGTCAGCGACATCCGCCATGTCCTCGGCGATGTCGAGGATCGCGATCGCCTCGTCACGGGTCAGGTCACGGGTGCTCAGCAGGTGCCTCATGCGATCGTCACCTCGTCGTCGCCGTCGATCTCGCTGAGCCGGACGTTGATGCGCTCGGCGGCCGAGGTCGGCAGATTCTTGCCGACGAAGTCCGCGCGGATCGGCAGCTCGCGGTGGCCACGGTCCACGAGCACCGCCAGCCGCACCGCGCGCGGGCGTCCCAGGTCGCTGAGGGCATCGAGGGCGGCACGGATGGTGCGACCGGAGTAGAGCACGTCGTCGACGAGCACCACGGTCTTGCCGTCGACCCCACCGGCAGGGATCTGTGTCGGACTCGGCGCACGCGTCGGCTGATGCGCGAGATCGTCGCGGTACATGGTCACGTCCAGAGCGCCGACGGTGCCGGTGCCGGGCTCGATCGAGTCCAGGATGCCGGCGATGCGATTGGCCAGCACCACCCCGCGGGTGGGAATGCCCAGCAGCACCAGATCGGAGGAGCCACGATTGGACTCGAGGATCTCGTGAGCGATCCGAGTCAACGCACGGGCGATGTCAGCTTCCTGCAGCACGGTGCGCGCAGTCATCCTGACCTCCTTCCCCGCCTCACAGGACGGACTTAAAGGAAATCTGTTGTCACTAGTGTAGCGCGATCGTCCCGGGCGGATGTCCCGTGCGACCCGCGACGCGCACCCCTGTCGGCAGGGACGCCGGGCGCCCGAGGGTTGGGTCATACCCCGAAAGGAGACCCCAATGACCAGTACACCGACCCTCACCCCGCCCCGAACCGTGCGACCGAGTGCCATCGAGGTGCGACCGCAGCCCTTCGCCTGGGTGGCCGACCTCGTCGACCTCACCATCGCGGTGCTCAAGCCGATCTCGATCCCCCTGCTGCGCATCGCACTCGGCGTCGTCTACGTCTGGTTCGGCATCCTGAAGATCGTCGGCGCGAGCCCGATCGCCGACCTCGTCGCCGCGATGCTGCCCTTCGTCCCGTCCGAGGTCGCGGTCGTCGGGCTCGGCATCGCGGAGGTCGTGCTCGGCGCCGCGCTGATCGCCAACCTCTTCGTGCCGTGGGTCGCCGCGATCCAGGTGCTGCACCTGCTCGGCACGTTTGCCGTGTTCGTGTTCCAGCCGGCCGTGGTGCACACCGGCAATCCGTTCCTCGTGACCCTCGAAGGCGAATTCATCGCCAAGAATCTCGTGCTCGTCGCGGGATTGCTCGTCGTCGCCGGACACAGCCGGGCCCACGCCGCTCGGCGCTGAGAACGGCGGTGCCTGCTCGAGCGCTACCCCCAGCGCTTGAGCAGGTACCGCTCCAGCAGGCCGATCAGTGCATCCGTCGACTTGCCGAGGATGCCGAGCAGAATGATCGTGAGGAACATGCGGTCGACGCGCCCGTTGTTCTGCGAGTCCACCAACAAGAACCCGAGTCCCATCGAGGATGCGATGAGTTCGGCAGCCACCAGGAACAACCAGGACTGCGCGAGGGCGAGCCGGAGCCCCGAGACGATGCTCGGCACCACGGCCGGCAACTGCACCTGTCGCAGCAGCTGGAACTGGCTGAGACCGTAGGCGGTGCCGAGCTCCACGAGGTGCGGATCCACGTGACGCAGGGCGCCTGCCACCGTCGTGTAGACCGGGAACAGCGCGCCGATGGCGATGAGGATGACCTTGGAGTCCTCGTTGATACCCACATAGAGAATCAGCAACGGCACCCACGCCAGCGACGGCACGGCCCGGAAGCCGCCGATCGTGGGCGCGAAGAACGCGCTCGCGAGCTTCGAGAGGCCCACGATGGCGCCCAGCACGAGGCCGATCACCGCGCCGAAGACGAAGCCCAGCAGCACGCGCTGCACCGAGATGCCGACGTACTGAGCGAGCAGTCCGCGCTGTGCCAGATCGACGCCGGCGTTCCAGACCTCGATCGGCGCGGGAAGCCGGTACGACGGCACCAGCTCGAGCACCGTGACGAGTTGCCAGGCGCCGAGCAGCGCGAGTGGCACCACGAACCCGAGCGCGATCAACCAGCCCTGGCGACGCCCATCACGGCGGGCCTGCGAGGTCGCGGTGCCAGCGGCCGAATACCCGAACTGGGAGTCGTACTGGAGCAGTGTCGCGGCCGGCTCCCCCGAAGAGGAGCCGACCGCGATCTGGGAAGCCTTGTCAGCCAATGAGACTCGGGTTCGCGTTGTCGATGAACTGCGTGTCGAAGAGCGACTCGAGCGCCGTGTCGATGTCGCCCTGGGATGCCACGTCTCCGGCCTCGACGAAGATCGGGCCGATGAAGGCGAGCACGTCGCGCTGCTTCTTGCCCGGCTTCGGGTCGACCTCGAGGTTGGTGCGGTCGGCGATCACGGCGGTGGCGATCTCGACGTCGATGGCGGCGACCTCGGCGAGGATCGCCGCGGTCTCGTCCGGGTTGGCGATCGCGTACTCACGAGCCTTCTCGTAGGCGTCGACGACCAACTGTGCGAGGTCGGGCGACTTGGCGATGAACGACTCGGTCGCGTTGAGGAAGCCGTAGCTGTTGAAGTCGATGTTGTCGTAGATGATCTTGGACCCGGCAACGGCGACCGACGTCGACAGCAGCGGGTCGAGACCCGACCACGCGTCGACGGCACCGGACTCCAGCGCCGCCTTGCCGTCGGCGTGCTGAAGGTTCTGCACGTTCACGTCGCTGAGACTCAGCCCGGCCTCGCCGAGAGCCTGCAGCAGGAAGAAGTAGGGGTCGGTGCCCTTCGTCGCGGCGATCGACTTGCCCTTGAGCTCTTCGACCGAGCTGATGCTGGAACCGGCGGGAACCAGAATCGCGGCCCAGTTCGGCTGCGAGTAGATGTCGATGGTCTGGATGGGCGAGCCGTTCGCACGCGCCAGCAGCGCCGCGGAACCGGCGGTCGACCCGACGTCGATCGCACCGGCGCGCAGGGCCTCGTTGGCTTTGTTCGAGCCGGCGGACTGGATCCAGTTGATCGTCACCTTGCCGTCGGTGGCCTCCTCCAGCCAGCCCTGGTCCTTGATGATCAGGCTCAGCGGGTTGTAGGTCGCGAAGTCGATGTTGAGCACATCCGCGCTCCACTCGCCGGGCAGCGTGCTGGTGGGCTCCGGTTCGGCCACGACACCCGAGCCCTCGCCGGCGCAGCCGGTGAGGGTGAGCGCGACGGCGGCGGCCAGTGCTGTGATGGACAGGGTCAGTGTGCGGGCCATGTGATCCTCAGAAGGTGTGAACGGGGTGATGGGTGGAGACGCCGAGCCCCACGAGGAGCTCGGCACGCAGATGGGCCAGTGCCGAATCGCCGCGGTCGCGGGGGCGCCGACCGGGCACGGTGATCGTGGAACGGATGACCGCGCCGGAACCGGCCCCGTATCCCGCCTCTTCGCCGAGCAGCACGACACGATCGGCCAGGTAGAGGGCCTCGTCGACGTCGTGGGTGACGAGCAGGATCGTGGCGGGCTCGGCGGCGTGGATGTCGAGCAGCAGGTCTTGCATCCGCAAGCGCGTCAGGGCGTCGAGGGCGCCGAACGGCTCGTCGAGCAGCAGCACCCCGGGGTTGCGGGCCAGGGCGCGGGCCAGCGAGACCCGCTGGGCCATGCCCCCCGAGATCTGGCGGGGCCGCAGGTCGGCCGACGCGCCGAGCTGGACGAGTTCGAGCAGTTCCCGCACCCGCTCGCGCCCCGCCGCCTTCGGCGTGCCGTGCGGCAGGCCGAGCTCGACGTTGTGGGCCACCGTGCGCCAGGGCAGCAGCCGGGGCTCCTGGAATGCCACGGCGCAACGCTGGTCGACGCCGACGAGCGGAGTGCCATCGATGGCGACGGCACCGGTGTCGGGTCGATCGAGCCCGCTGACCTGACGCAACAGGGTCGACTTGCCGCTGCCGGACGCACCGATGAGGGCGACGATCTCCCCGGCGGCGATCTCGAGCGAGACGTCGCGCAGCACGACCCTCGGCTCGGACCCAGCCGTCGCGAAGGTGCGACCGACCCCATCGAGCGAGACGCTCAGTGCGGGCGCGGCGATACGAGCCTCGGTTGCTGTGGACACGCCTTCACGTTATGCGGCCCGGATGCGCACGCGCGCGCCGGGCGTAACGCTACGTCATCTAGTCCGCGCGACGATCAGCCCCGAGTCGCCGCGATCCGGCCCAGCAGTCCGTTGACGAAGCCGGCGGAGTCCTCGGTGCTGTGCACCCGCGCGGACTCCACGGCCTCCGAGATCGCCACCGCGTCCGGCACCTCGTCGTTGAACAGGATCTCCCACACGCCGATGCGCAGCAGCGCGCGGTCCACGGCGGGCATCCGGGCGATCGGCCAGTCGAGCGAATAGGTCTCGATCAGCTCGTCGATCTCGTCACCGTGCTCGGTGATGCCGATGACGATCTCGCGAGCGTAGTCCCAAGAGTTCGAGCGCTTCGGGTCGGCGGCGGCACGCGCCGCCTCGTCGGCCAGGGCGGTGTTGATCGACTCGCCCCGCACATCGGCACCGTAGAGCACGTCGAGGGCGCGCTTGCGCGCCTTGCTGCGGGCTCCCACTTAGACGCGGCCGAGGTAGCTGCCGTCGCGCGTGTCGACCTTGACCTTCGTGCCCTGCTCCAAGAACAGCGGAACCTGGATCTGGTAGCCGGTCTCCACGGTCGCCGGCTTCGTGCCGCCGGTGGAGCGGTCGCCCTGCAGGCCGGGCTCGGTGTAGGTGATCTCGAGCACGACCGAGGCGGGCAGTTCGACGTAGAGCGGGTCGCCGTTGTGCAGCGCGATCGTGACGTCCTGGTTCTCCAGCATGAAGTTGGCGGCGTCGCCGACCTGCGCGGGGGTCAGGGTGATCTGGTCGTAGTTGCCCTTGTCCATGAAGACGTAGTTCTCGCCGTCCTGGTACAGGTACTGGAAGTCAGCGCGGTCGACGGTCTCGATCTCGATCTTCGCCCCGGCGTTGAAGGTGCGGTCCACGACCTTGCCGGTCATGATGTTCTTCGCCTTGGTGCGCACGAAGGCGCCGCCCTTGCCGGGCTTGACGTGCTGGAACTCGATGATGCTCCAGAGCTGGCCGTCGATGTTGAGGACCACCCCGTTGCGGATGTCAGCGGTAGACGCCATGAGTGTTCGTTCCGTTCGTTATTCGGTGGTCGAGCCTGTCGAGACCCGAACCTGTCGAGACCCACGCCTGTCAGACGCGCAGACCAGCGGTCGAGTCTACCCGAGGCGACGCACGATCAGGTCGAGGGCGAGCGCGTAGGAGTCGAATCCGAATCCCGCGATCACCCCGGTCGCGATCCCCGAGATCACGCTCGTGTGCCGGAACTCCTCGCGGGCGTGCGGGTTCGACAGGTGCACCTCGATCAGCAGCAGCCCGGCCTTGGTGACGAGGGCCGCCGCATCCCGCAGCGCGTAGGAGTAGTGCGTGAAGGCGGCGGGATTGAGGACCACGGGGCATCCGGCGTCGACGGCCTCGTACAACCACATGATGAGTTCGGCCTCATCGTTGGTCTGCCGCAGGTCGACCGTGAACCCCTCCGGCGCCTGCGCCACGAGCAGCTCGCGCAGGTCGTCGAGGGTGCCGCTGCCGTACACGTCGGGCTCGCGACTGCCGAGTCGGCCGAGGTTCGGTCCGTTGAGAACGAAGACGGTGGTCACGCCCCGAGTGTATCGCCGGTCAGGAACGCTGCGCGGTGCGGCCGGCGAGCACGACGACCGCCCAGCCGAAGAGCGCGAACAGCAGGCCCGCGCCGATCGCGAACGCGGCGACCCCGAAGGAGACGATCGACGTGAACAGCGACGCCCGCAGGAACGACGCGTTCATCATGGTCTCGCGCACCGGGTCGTCGCGGTCGAGCTGCGCGTAGGTGGAGCCGCCGCTGGCCTCGAGCGCGTGATGGGCGATGATGTCGGCTTCGGCGTAGGCGGTGAACGGGTCAGCGACGGCTGCGCCGGCGAGGAACGCCGCATCCTCGGCCACCACGATCTTCTCCGCCGCGAGCTGCACGCTGACGGCCGTCCAGACGCCGACCCCTGCCGCGATCATGACGATGCCGCCGATGATGCCGAGTGCGCCGACGAGCCTCAGCAGCCGCGCGCGAGTGTCCGGTGCCTTGGTGGCCTGGTCCGTGGTGGTGGTCATGATCATGCCTTCCGACTGGGTCAGCGCGACGGTTGCGCCGCACCGCGCCCATCGTGGCGGATCGATGCCCCCAGGCGGGGGCCGAAGGTCCCACCGGCTAGACGCCGACCTCCTGGTACGCCGCGAACAGCAGTGCCTCGTCCGGTCCGTTGAGGGTGGTGACCTTGCCGACGTCGTCGAGCACGATGAACCGGATCATGCCGGCCCGGGCCTTCTTGTCGCGCTGCATGGTCGCCAGCAGCGTCTGCCAGCGACCGAGCGGGTAGTCGATCGGTAGCGACAGGGAGGTGAGGATGCTGCGATGCCGATCCACGACGGCGTCCGACAGCGACCCGGCCAGCCGTCCCAGCTCGGCCGCGAACACCATCCCGACGGAGATCGCCGCACCGTGGCGCCAGCGGTAGCGCTCGGCGTGCTCGATCGCGTGCCCGAGGGTGTGGCCGTAGTTCAAGATCTCGCGCAGCCCCGACTCCTTGAAGTCCTCGCTCACGACACGAGCCTTCAGCCCTACCGAGAGTTCGAGCACACGACGGAACTGGGGCGCGGTCGGATCGGTGACGGCGTCGACGTCGGCCTCGATGATGTCGAGGATCTCGGGCTCGCCGATGAATCCGCACTTCACGATCTCCGCGAAGCCGGCGAGGATCTCGTTGCGCGGAAGGGTGTCGAGCACATCCAGATCCATGACCACGGCCGCCGGGGCGTAGAACGAGCCGACGAGGTTCTTGCCCTCGGAGGTGTTGATTCCGGTCTTGCCGCCGACCGCGGCATCCACCATGCCGACGACGCTGGTCGGCACCTGGATCAGACGCACGCCTCGCAGCCAGGTCGCGGCGACGAAACCGGCGAGGTCGGTCGTCGCGCCGCCGCCGAAGCCGATCACCGCGTCCGTGCGGGTGAAGTCCGTCTGCCCCATGATCTGCCAGCAGAAGGCCGCGACCTCGACCCGCTTGGCATCCTCGGCGTCCGGCACCTCGGCCAGCAGCACCTCGTAACTGCCCTGCAGCGATTCGCGCAGCGCGTTCGCTTTCGCGCCCAGGGTCGGGGGATGCACGATGAGCACCTTGGCCACTCGCGAGCCGAGCTGGTCGGCGATGGTGACGAGCGTGCCGCGGCCGATGATGACGTCGTACGGGTCGCTGCCGCCGACCGGGATGATCGTGGTCTCGTTCATCGGGTCTCCAACCACTGGACGATCTGCTTCGCGACGTCGTCGAGCGGTTGCTCGGACGTGTCGATGGTGAGGTCGGCGAGGCGGTCGTAGATCGGCTGCCGTGCCGCGACGAGTCGGGCCCAGGCCTCCGGATCCCGCGCGAGCGGCCGCTTCGTGCCGCCGATCCGCCCGCGAGCCGCCGCTTCGGACATGGTCAGCTGCACGACGGGAAGTCCGGCGAGGTCGGCCTGCGTCGCCGGATCGAGCACGGCGCCGCCACCGAGCGTGACGACGGCGGGCTCGCGCAGCGCGTGTTCGACCGCGGCGCGCTCGAGCTCCCGGAAGTGCGGCTCACCGTGCTCGGCGAAGATGGCCGGGATCGGACCGTGCTCGGCGACGATCACCTTGTCGGTGTCGATGACGGGGGCACCGAGAAGGCGTGCGATGCGTCGGCCGGTGCGGGACTTGCCCGCGCCCGGCGCCCCGATCAGCACGACGATGGCGCCGTCAGGCACCGGTCGTCCGCTGCGCCTCGGGGATCGCGGCGAGGTAGCCGTCGAGATTGCGCTTGGTCTCCGTTACGGAATCGCCGCCGAACTTCTCGAGCATCGCATCGGCGAGCACCAGGGCGGTCATCGCCTCGGCGACCACTCCGGCCGCGGGCACCGCACAGACGTCGGAGCGCTGATGGTGCGCCTCCGCCGCATCGCCGGTGGCGACATCCACGGTGCGCAACGCGTGCGGCACGGTGGAGATCGGCTTCATCGCGGCACGCACGCGCAACGGCGTGCCCGTCGACATGCCGCCCTCGGTGCCGCCCGCGCGATTGCTGAGCCGTTCGATGCCGTCCGCACCGCGCACGAGCTCGTCGTGCGCCTCTGAGCCGCGCCGGCGGGCGGTCTCGAAGCCGTCGCCGACCTCGACGCCCTTGATCGCCTGAATGCCCATCAACGCCGCAGCGAGGCGCGCGTCGAGCCGCCGATCCCAGTGCGTGTAGGAGCCGAGGCCCGGCGGGAGGCCGTACGCGAGCACCTCGACGACGCCGCCGAGCGTGTCGCCGTCGTCGTGGGCGCGGTCCACCTCGGCGACCATCGCCTCCGAGGTCGCCGGGTCGAAGCAGCGCAGCGGGTCGGCATCCAGCATCGCGACATCGTCGGCGGTCGGCAGTGCGCTGCCATCCGGCACGCGCACCGCGCCGATGGAGAGCGTGTGGGCAACGAGACGCACGCCGAGCTCGGCGAGGAACGCCCGCGCCACCGCCCCGAGGGCGACGCGCGCGGCGGTCTCTCGCGCCGAGGCGCGCTCGAGCACGTTGCGCGCCTCGTCGAAGCCGTACTTCTGCATTCCCACCAGGTCTGCGTGCCCGGGGCGCGGTCGGGTCAGCGGGGCGCCACGGCCCTTCGGCAGCGTGTCGAGATCGACCGGGGTCGCGCTCATCACGTCCACCCAGCGAGGCCACTCCGTATTGCCGATGCGCAACGCGATCGGGCTGCCCATCGTCTGGCCGAACCGGATGCCGCCGCTGATGGTCAGCTCGTCCTGCTCGAACTTCTGGCGAGCGCCACGCCCGTACCCGAGCTTGCGGCGCTGCATGTCCGCCTGGATCTCCTCCGGGCCGACGGGCACGCCCGCGGGCATCCCCTCGAGAATCGCGACGAGTTCGGGTCCGTGCGACTCACCGGCCGTCAACCAACGCAGCATGGCCACAATCCTCCCATAGCCCGAGAGGGCTCAGGACGCGACCGCGGAGCGCATGGCGGCCAGCACGAGCGTCTCGTCGGGCAGCGGCACGTTCGGATCGCCGTGCAGGAACACCCGGATCTGCCCGATCGCCTGATGGACGAGCATGTCGAGCCCGGACGCGACTCGGCCGCCGGCCTCGCCCCAGACCCGTGCGAGCGCGCTCGGCCAGGGGTCGTAGGCGACGTCGAGGAGCACGGCGTGTGCGCGGAGCGCGGCAGAGAACTCCGGCACCTCGGCACCTCCCGGAACCGTGCTGACGACGACATCTGGCTCCCGGTCGGGTTGCCAGCCGTAGTCGCGCACCACCACCGCGACACCGAGACCGTTCCCGAGCCCCACGAGCGGCTGAGCCTTCTCGGGCACGCGCGCCGCGACCGTCACGATCTCCACGCCCAGCTCCGCGAGCGCCGCGATCACCGAGGCGGCGGTCGCTCCCGCGCCGAGCAGGTGAGCGGTGTGCGCGGCAGTGAGGCCGGCATCCCGCAGCGCGCGCACGACGCCGACGACGTCGGTGTTGAAGCCGTACAATCCGCGATCGGTGAAGAGCACCGTGTTCGCACCGCCGACCACGTCGACCAGTCCGGCGCGCTCGCTCAGCAGGGGCAGGATGTCGCGCTTGAGCGGCATCGTGAGCGAGAGGCCGCGCCACTCGGGGCCGCACCCGGCCACGAACGCGGCGAGCCGCTCCCCCGTCATCTCGACGGCCTCATAGGTCCACGCCAGACCGAGCACCTCGTAGGCGGCACGGTGGATGACCGGCGATCTCGAGTGCCCGATGGGCGAGCCGAGCACCGCGAGTCTGTTGCGCTCGAACTCACTCACAGTAGGTGGCGTTCTCCGCACTGGCGTCGCACCACTCGAGCAGCTGATCGACGTAGCCCTGGTGCTCCTCCGCCGTCTCCGAGAACATGGTCTCTCCGGTGGCGAGGTTGATCGGCACGAAGAACAGCCACGGACCCTCGGCGGGGCTCAGCACCGCCTCGATCGCGAGATCACCGGGCAGGCCGATGGGGCCGACCGGGAGCCCGGGATTCGCGTAGGTGTTGTAGGGGTTGCTCGCGTCGGCGCGTTCCTCGGGCTCGGTCCACACGGTGTCGAGACGCCCGGTGCCGTAGGCGACCGTCGCATCCGACTCCAGGTTGATGCCCTGATCGAGACGGTTCTGGAAGACCCGCGCGACCTTGAAGAAGTCGTCCGGGTTGAACCCCGCCTCGCGCTGCACGATCGAGGCCTTCGTGAGCACCTCGTGGCGCTGCTCCACGGGTACCCCGAAGGAGTCCAGGTGCTCGAACATGGTCGTGACCATCAGCTGCAGGATGCCCTCGGCCGTCTCGGTGCCGTCGAGCTCGTAGGTCGCCGGGAACAGGTAGCCCTCGAGGCTGGGCGCCTGCGCCGGAACACCGTACTTCGTCGGGTCGGCCGCGGCCGCCTGCACCTCTTCGAGCGGGATGCCCGTGGTGCTCGCGATGATCTCCAGCGCGTTCGGCAGCACCGTGCCCTCGGTGATCAGCAGTTGCGCCGTCACCTTGTTGGCGGTGTCCTGCAACGCGGCCATCGCCGATGCGGCGCTCATCTCCTTCTGCAGCCGCCAGTTGCCGGGGAAGAAGCCGATGTCGGGGTTCTCGACCAGGTAGTCGTAGACGGCGTCGAAGGTCATGGTGACGCCGGCCTCGTGCAGCTTCGCCGCCACGTCGGAGCCGATGTCGCCCGAGACGATCGTCACGATCACTTCTTCGCCGTTGCCCGTGCCCTCGTAGTCGGTCGGCAGCGGGATGCCGAGCAGCTCGCGCACCTGCTCGTTGTAGTTCAACCACGCGTACGCCGCACCGCCGCCGACGACACCGAGCACGAGCACGATCGGCAGGGTGATCTTCAGCCACAGCAGATTGCGCTTGGCGGGAGGCTTGCCACCGCCGCGGCCCGACGAGCCGCCGCGCGGTCGCCCGGACTCGCTCTCGCGCAGCTCGCGCCGCGTCATCCCCGCACTCGGGGTCGCCGCCGCGGCCACCGGCGCCGCACCGGCGAACAGGCCGGCGAAGGGGTCGTCGGGCGATCCGGGGGCGGGGTCGGATGCTGCGGCCGCCGACACTGCCGCCGACGCCGTCTCCCCCGTGCCGAACAGACCGGCGAACGGGTCGGGCGCTGCCGCCGTGGACTCCGGCTGGGCGGGCGTGGCCGGCGCGGTCTCGCCGGTGCCGAGCAGCGCGGCGAACGCGTCGGGTGCCGCAGCGGGGAGTTGTTCGGGCGTCTGGGGCGCCTGAGCCGGAACCGCAGGCTGTGCGGCCCCGCCGAAGAGCGCGGCGAAGGGATCCTCCGGCTCGGCAGGACTCGCCGCGGCAGGCTGCGCCGGATACACCTGCGTCGGCGGGTACTCCGGCTCTCCCTTCGGCGCGGCGGGTGCGGCGGGCTCTGTCGGCTCCGCCTTGGGGAGGAAGATGTCCTCCCAGCTCGGCTCGTCGGCCATGCTCACAGTCCTTCGTCGGGGGTGACGACGTCGCCGGGCGGCCGTTCGGCCGAGCGCTCGAAGTCGAGGGCGTTCTGGAGAATGACAACGGCGGCAACCTGATCGACGACGGTGCGCGACGTGCGGGAGGTGCGGCCGGCGCTGCGCAGCGCCGCGTTCGCGGACACGCTCGAGAGCCGTTCGTCCACGAGTCGCACCGGCGCGCCCTGCACCTTGGCGAGTTCCAGCGCGAACCTGCGCGCGTCCGCCGTCGACGCGGTCTCGTTGCCGGAGAGGGCGATCGGCAGTCCCACGATCACCTCGACGGCCTCCACCTCGACGCAGAGCTCGGCGATCCGTGCCAGATCGCCCGGCCCGCGTCGCACCGTCTCGACGGGCGTGGCGATCATGCCGTGGGGGTCGCTGCGGGCCACACCGATGCGCACCGTGCCGACATCGACGCCCAGGCGCACCCCGGCACGCACGCCTACTGCCCGACCGTCGCGGTGATCGCTTCGAGCGCCGCGGGGATGGCAGCGACATCCGAGCCGCCGCCCTGGGCGAGGTCGTCCTTGCCGCCGCCACCGCCACCGAGCACGCCGGCGGCGACCTTCGCGAGCGCGCCGGCCTTGAAGCCGAGGCCGCGCGAGGCATCGTTCGTGGCGACGATCACGGCGGGCTTGCCCGCGACATCCGCCGCGAGAGCGACCACGCTCGCCGCGGAGCCGAGGCGCTCGCGCACGGTGGTGACGAGTCCGCGCAGGTCGTCACCGGAGTTCACGGTGCCGATGTGCTCGGCGACCAAGGTGACCTTGCCGACGCTTCGAGCGTTCTCCAGGATGGCGGGCACGCGCTGGGCGAGCTGGCCCGCCTCGAACTGGGCGATCTTGCGCTCGGCGGCCTTGAGGTCCGCCACGAGCGCGGCGATGCGATCCGGCAGCTGCTCCCGCGGGGTCTTGAGCGAGCTGGTGAGTTCGGAGACGATCGCGCGCTCGGCCGCCAGGTCACGGAACGCCTCGATGCCGACGAGCGCCTCCACACGGCGGTTCGTCGAGCCGACCGACTGCTCGCCGACGAGGTTGATCAGGCCCACTTCCGAGGAACGTCCCACGTGGGTTCCCGCGCACAGCTCGAGCGACCACGGTCCGCCGATCTCCACGACCCGCACCGTCTCGCCGTACTTCTCGCCGAACAGGGCCATCGCGCCGAGCGACCTCGCCTCGGCCAACGGCAGGATGCGCGTGGTCACCTCGAGGTTGTCGCGCACGGCGTTGTTGGCGACCTCTTCGATCTCGGTCTTCGTCGCGTGCGACAGCGCCTGGTTCCAGGAGAAGTCCAGGCGCATGAATCCGGCCTTGTTGTACGAGCCCGACTGGTGGGCTTCCGGGCCGAGGATCTGCCGCAGGGCGGCGTGGATGAGGTGCGTCGCGGAGTGCGCCTGGGTGGCGCCGCGGCGCCACTCCGGGTCGACCACGCTGGTGGCGGCATCCCCCACCCCGACCTCGCCGCTGGTGACCTGCACCTTGTGACTGACCAGGCCCTTCACCGGGCGCTGCACGTCGAGCACCTCGAGTTCGAAGCCCGAGCCGACGATCGTGCCCGCGTCGGCCTCCTGGCCGCCGGACTCCGGGTAGAGCGAGGTCTCCGCGAGGATCACCTCGGCGATCTGACCCGCCGTCGCTCGGTTCACGGAGGCGCCGTCGACGATGAGCCCGAGCACGGTGGTCTCGGTGTCGAGGTAGTCGTAGCCGGTGAACACCGTCTCGCCCATGGCACGAAACGCGCTGTAGACGGAGAGGTCGGCCAGGTGCTGCTTCTTGGCCTTCGCGTCTTCCTTCGCCATCGTGCGCTGGCGGTGCATGAGCGCGTCGAAGGCCTCGCGGTCGACGGAGAGTCCAGCCTCCTCGGCGATCTCGAGCGTCAGGTCGATTGGGAAGCCGTAGGTGTCGTGCAGCAGGAACGCCGAGTCGCTCGGGATCTCCTTGGCACCGGACTGCTGTGCACGGGTGACCGCGAGGTCGAGGATCGTGGTGCCCGCGGCGAGGGTCTTGAGGAAGGTCTCCTCCTCGCCGATCGCGAGGCGCGACGTGCGATCGAACTCGGTCGCCACATCCGGGTACTGCGCCTGCATCGCGTCGCGCGAGGCCGGGAACAGCTCGCCGAAGGTGGGCTCCTCCACGCCGAGCAGCCGCATGGCGCGCACGGTGCGGCGCAGCAGGCGGCGCAGGATGTAGCCGCGACCCTCATTGGACGGGCTCACGCCGTCCGTCATGAGCATGAGGCTCGAGCGCACGTGGTCGGCGATCACGCGCATGCGCACGTCGTCGTCGCGGTGGGCGCCGTACTTGCGCTTCGAGAGCTCGGCCGCCTTGTCGAGCACCGGGCGCACCTGGTCGATCTCGTAGAAGTTGCCGACGCCCTGCTTGATGAAAGCGACGCGCTCCATGCCCATGCCGGTGTCGATGTTCTTCTTCGGCAGCTCGCCGAGGATCTCGAAGTCCTTGCCGCTGCCCTCGCCGCGCAGGTACTGCATGAAGACGAGGTTCCAGATCTCCACGTACCGGTCGTCGTCGGTGGCCGGACCGCCGTCGGCGCCGTACTCGGGACCACGGTCGAAGAAGATCTCAGAGCACGGCCCGGCCGGTCCCGGCTGACCGGTCGACCAGTAGTTCGTGTCCTTGTCGAGGCGCTGGATGCGGTGGTCGGGCAGCCCCGCCGCCTCCTTCCAGTAGGCCACGGCATCGTCATCGTCCTTGTAGACGGTGACCCAGAGGTCCTTCTCGTCGAAGCCGAGTCCGCCATCGGACTCGCTCGTCGTCAGCAGCTCCCAGGCGTACTCGATGGCTTCCTTCTTGAAGTAGTCGCCGAAGGAGAAGTTGCCGTTCATCTGGAAGAACGTGCCGTGCCGCGGAGTCTTGCCGACCTCTTCGATGTCGAGGGTGCGGATGCACTTCTGCACGCTCGTCGCCCTCGGGTACGGCGCGGGCACGAGGCCGGTGAGGTACGGCACGAAGGGCACCATGCCGGCCACCGTGAACAGCAGGGTGGGGTCGTCGCTCACGAGCGAGGCGGACGGCACGACGGTGTGACCGCGATCGCCGAAGAAGGTCAGCCAGCGGTTCTGGATATCAGCGGTGTACATGGTGTCCTGAGGTCAAGCACGATCGCCCGGCGACTGCGGCGCCGGTGATCGAGCGGGGTCGAGATTCAGCGGCTGCGGAGATCCGCGATCACGTCCTCGGCCTCGGCGACCGCGGCGCGCAACTCCGCCTCGCGCGCCTTGTAGCCGTCGACGACCGCGCTGCCGAACTCACGGGCCTTCGCGTCGACATCCTCGAAGAAGCGCTTGCCCTCGGGGGTCTTGGCGACCTGGTGCGCGACGACGAAACCGACAGCGACCCCGACGAGCAGGAGGACGATGTTCTTCATGGGTGCTCCTCAGTGTGGATGGTGTGGTGAACGACCCTGCAAGCTTACGTCCTCGGGCCCCGGCGCTTCGGTGTGCGCAGCCCGCCGATCGCGGCCCGCACCCCGGCGGAGAACCCCGCGATCTTGATGAGCGGCCCGCCCACGGTCGCCGCGAACAGCGCGACGAGGGATGCCACATTGCCCGTCGCCTCCTCGACGCTGGAGGTGATCGCATCCACTCTGGCGAGTTGCTTGTTCGTCTCGCTCACGGTGGTCGTGGCCTCTTCGAGCAGCGGAGTGACCTCGTCCTTGATGCCGCGGATGGCATCCGAGGTCTCATCGAACACCCGGCCGAGCTTGAGGATCGGCACCGCCAGCAGCGCGACGAGAATCGCGAACACACCCGCGGCGATCAATCCCGCGATGTCACCACCGGTCATGGATACCTCCTGAGAACGACGAAGCGGGCCACCTTTCGGTGACCCGCTCCAGCGTATCGGTGTCGGTCCGCCCGATGATCGAGCGGAGTCGAGATCAGCGCGCCGCGTAGTACTCGACGACGAGCTGCACTTCGCAAGTCACCGGAACCTCGGCGCGCTTGGGGCGACGCACGAGGCGGGACTGCAGCTTGTCGATCTCGACCTCGAGGTAGGCCGGGACCTTCGGGAGCACGTCGAGGTGCGCGCCGGCGGCGGCGACCTGGAAGGGCTCCATCGACTCGCTGCGCTCCTTGACGTGGATGAGCTGACCCGGCTTCACGCGGAACGACGGGCGGTCGACGAGCTGGCCGTCGACGAGGATGTGGCGGTGCACGACCATCTGGCGCGCCTGCGCCGTGGTGCGAGCGAAGCCCGAGCGCAGCACGAGGGCGTCGAGACGCATCTCGAGCTGCTCGACGAGGTTCTCACCGGTCAGGCCCGCGGTCTTGCGCGCCTCCTCGAACTGGATCTTCAGCTGCGCCTCGCGGATGCCGTACTGGGCGCGCAGGCGCTGCTTCTCACGCAGACGCACGGCGTAGTCGCTGTCCGCCTTGCGCTTGGTGCGACCGTGCTCACCGGGAGCATAGGGGCGCTTCTCGAGGTACTTGGCCGCCTTCGGCGTGAGGGCGATGCCCAGCGCGCGCGAGAGGCGGGTCTTGCTGCGAGTACGTGACTTGGTAGACACGGTTTCCTTTTCTGTCGATCTGACGTTGGCAACCGGAGACTCGCGAGCACGCATGCGCGCGCAACATCGTCCGGTGAAATCAGAGGGATGACCCTGCGAGATCAGGTCGGCTACAGACCATGAACCTCTCGGCCGACGATTCCGTTGCAGCCGCGCGCGGAAATCAGGCCTTGGGCAGCGTCCAGAGTACCACTACTGGCCGCGGATGATCGAGCGCAGCTTCTCGAGGCGCGCCGCGACATCCCGCTCGTTGCCGTTGGCGCTCGGACGGTAGTACTCGGTGCCGAGAAGCTCGTCGGGCAGGTACTGCTGCTGCGCGACGCCGAACTCCTCGTCGTGGGCGTACTTGTATCCCTTGCCGTGGCCGAGCCGCTTCGCGCCGGGGTAGTGCGCGTCGCGGAGGTGCTTGGGCACGCGGCCGATCTTGCCGGCGCGCACGTCGGCGATCGCGGCATCCAGCGCGAGGTACGAGGCGTTCGACTTCGGCGCGGTCGCGAGGTAGACCACGGCCTCAGCGAGCGGGATGCGGCCCTCCGGCATGCCGATCAGCTGCACGGCATCCGCCGCCGCCATCGCGATCACGAGCGCCTGCGGGTCGGCCATGCCGATGTCCTCCGCCGCGGAGATGATCACCCGCCGGGCGATGAAGCGCGGGTCCTCCCCCGCCTCGATCATGCGCGCGAGGTAGTGCAGCGCCGCATCGACGTCGGAGCCGCGCACCGACTTGATGAAGGCGCTGATCACGTCGTAGTGCTCGTCGCCCTGCCGGTCGTAGCGCAGCAGCGCCCGGTCCACCGCGGTGGCGACGATCTCGGCGGTGATGGGGCTGTCCGCAGCGGAGGCCGACCCCGCCGCCGCCTCGAGCGCGGTGAGGGCGCGCCGGGCATCCCCCGACGAAAGCCGGATGATGGTGGCCCGGGCCTCCGGCTCGAGCACGACCTTGCCCGCCAGACCCCGGGGATCCTCGAGGGCGCGATCGATGAGCACGCCCAGGTCGTCGTCGCTGAGCGGCTCCAGCGTCAACAGCAGCGACCGCGACAGCAGTGGCGAGATCACCGAGAACGACGGGTTCTCGGTCGTGGCGGCGACCAGGATCACCCAGCCGTTCTCGACGCCCGGCAGCAGCGCGTCCTGCTGCGCCTTCGTGAAACGATGGATCTCGTCGAGGAACAGCACGGTGGACAGCCCGTACAGGTCGCGTGCCGACAGCGCCTCCTCCATCACCTGGCGCACGTCGCGCACTCCGGCGGTCACCGCCGACAGCTCCACGAACTTGCGGCCGGATGACGCGGCGATCGCCTTCGCGATGGTGGTCTTGCCCGTGCCGGGCGGCCCCCAGAGGATGATCGACGTCGCACCGCGCTCCCCCGAGGCATCCGTCGCGAGGCTCACCAACGGCGAGCCGGCACCGAGCAGATGCCGCTGGCCCGCGATCTCGTCGAGGGTGCGGGGTCGCATCCGCACGGCGAGCGGTGTCGCGCCGCTGCGCAGTCCGGGTTGGGCGTCCATAGGCGCAATGCTAACCGTGGCCACCGGCAGGTTTGGGCGCCCGCAGGCGGCACCGTACAGTATCCGAGGGACCGAAGGAGACACCGGGTGGCAAAGGCCAAGAGCACCGATCGTGAAGCGCGCGAGCGCCTGCGCCGTTACACCGCGCGCCAGCAGGTGCACGAGACGCAGACGAAGCGTCGCAGATTCGACAACCTGTTCGCCATCGGCGGCGTGATCATCGTCGCCGCGCTCGCGACGGTGACCCAGGTCTTCTACTTCAACGGCGGCCCGGGCACCCCGACCCCCGAGCCGACCATCAGCGCCGAGACGCCCGTCGCGGGCGAGAACGTCGGCGATGTTCCGGATGTCGCGCTCTCCGAGTTCCGCACCTGGACCGGCACACTCGGCCTCAACGACGTCGAACTCGGCATCGAGCTGGATGGCGCTGCCGCGCCGCAGACGGTCGCGTCGTTCGTGGCGTCCGCGGAGTCCGGGTACTACCCCGGCAAGACCTGCCACCGTCTCGTCTCGAGCGACGCCGCGGCGCTGCTGCAATGCGGATCGCTCGACGGAACCGGTGCCGGCGACCCGAGCTACAGCTTCGGGCCGCTCGAGAACACCCCGGTGGACCAGCTCTACCCGGCGGGCAGCATCGCGATGGCCCGCTCGGGCGGCGACGCGTACAGCAACGGCCGGCAGTTCTTCATCGTGCTCGCCGACACGACCCTGCCGAACGACGATGCCGGCGGCTACACGATCTTCGGCCACGTCACGTCGGGCCTCGACACGCTCATCGCCCAGATCGCCGCGGCGGGCGTCGTCGACGGTGCCGCGGATGGCGCCCCCGTCGTCGCGACCACGATCACGGGTCTCACGATCCAGTAACGCCTCCGGAAGCCCGGGCCGCTTGCCATAAGCTGAATCCCGGCCGGAACCGGCCCGAGCAGAGGGATGAGTGCAGTGGCAGACGATCAGGCTCCGTGGGGCCGCGTTGACGAGACGGGAACCGTCTACGTGCGCGAGGCCACCGGCGAGCGCGCCGTGGGACAGTACCCGGACGGCACGCCCGAGGAGGCACTCGCCTATTTCGAGCGCAAGTTCACCGAACTCGCAGGGCAAGTGACCCTGCTGGAGCAGCGCGCCAAGCGCGGCGCTCCTGCGGCGGACATCGCGAAGACCGTGAAGTCGCTCGCCGCGACGATCGCGACCGCCAACGCGGTCGGCGACCTCGCCGCCCTGCAGAAGCGCATCGAGGCACTCGGCGGCACCGTCACCGAACTGACCGAGAAGCAGTCCGAGGAGAACAAGGCGGCGGTCGCAGCGGCGCTCGCCGAGCGCGAGGCGATCGTCGTCGAGGTCGAGACCATCGCGGCGGCCGACCCGGCGAAGGCGCAGTGGAAGCAGGTCACGGCATCCGTCGACGCGCTGTTCGCGCGCTGGCAGCAGCACCAGGCCGAGGGTCCTCGACTGCCCAAGAACGAGGCCAACGAGCTGTGGAAGCGATTCCGTGCCGCGCGGGCGACCATCGACGGACACCGCAAGGCGTTCTTCGCCGAGCTGGACAGCGCCCACAAAGACGCACGCGCTGCCAAGCAGGCACTGGTCGAGAAGGCACAGGCGCTCATCGGCCGCGGCGCGGACGGCATCCCCGAGTATCGGGGTCTGCTCGACCGCTGGAAGGCCGCCGGACGCGCCGGCAAGAAGTTCGACGACTCGCTCTGGGCCGCCTTCAAGGAGGCCGGCGATGCCCTCTACGCCGCCAAGAGCGAGATTGACGCGAAGGACAACGTCGAGTTCGAGGCGAACCTCGCCCTCAAGGAGGAGCTGCTCACCGAGGCCGAGCCCCTGCTGAAGGAGACCGACCGCAACAAGGCCCGCGAGGCCCTGCTGTCGATCCAGAAGCGCTGGGATGCGATCGGCAAGGTCCCCCGCGACAAGGTCAAGATCATCGAGGACCGGCTGCGCAAGGTCGAGACGGCCGTGCGCAAGCTCGACGAGGAGCACTGGCAGAAGAACAACCCGGAGCGTCAGGAACGCGAGTCGGGGTTCCTCGGCCAGCTGAACGAGGCGATCGCCAAGCTCGAGACGGAACTCGCGGAGGCCAAGGCGGGCGGCGACCAGAAGAAGATCGCCGCGGCCGAGGAAGCGCTCGAGGCCCGCAAGGCCTGGTTGGGCGCCCTGGGCCGCTAATCCACAGGGGGCTGCTCTCCACCGATCCGCGGCTGCGCACACCGGCTCGGGATGCCGCGGCCCACCATGGTCGCATGCGGTTGCCCTCGGTGCTCACCACCCTCGACCTCCCGCTGCCCGAGCTGCACGCGGCGCGACTCGACGGCGACCTGTTCGGCCTCGATACCGGGTTCGCCCCGGTCGACGAGATCGAGACCGCCCAGCACCGCGCCCTGGTCGTGCATGCCGGCCTGCCCGCCCGGGTGATCGCCGAGCAACGCAGCGCGGCCTGGATCTGGGGCGCCGGTCTGGCACCCGCTCGGCACGAGGTCTGCGTGGCGATCGGGGCGCGCGCCCGCATCGCCGACCCGAGGTCCACGGTGGTGCGAGAGGTCGTGATCACCGCGGAGGAGATCGTCGAGCTCGACGGTCTCGCCGTCACCAGCCCGCTGCGCACCGTACTGGACCTCGCGCGGTTCAGCACGCACTTCGGCGACTCGGAGCGCCGCACGATCGCGGCGCTCATGGCCGACCACGCCTTCGACCTCGCCGACTGCCGCAGCGAACTCGATCGACGACGCAATCTGCCGCTCAAGCGGCTCGCGCACGAACGGCTCGACGCGCTCGAGCGAGGAAGCGCGCTCAGCCGGAGTTGACCCGGTAGACGTCGTAGACGGCGTCGATGCGACGCACGGCATTGAGCACCCGGTCGAGGTGCGTGACATCGCCCATCTCGAACACGAAGCGGCTGAGCGCCAACCGCTCACTCGACGTGGACACCGTGGCCGACAGGATGTTGACGTGGTTCTCGCTCAGCACCCGCGTCACATCCGACAGCAGCCCGGAACGGTCGAGGGCCTCGACCTGGATCTGCACGAGGAAGACCGACTTCGAGGTCGGCGCCCACTCGACCTCGATCATGCGCTCGGGCTCCGACTCGAGCGAGGCCACGTTGTGACAGTCCGCGCGGTGCACGGAGACCCCGGCGCCGCGGGTCACGAAACCGACGATCTCATCCCCCGGCACCGGCGTGCAGCACTTCGCGAGCTTGACCAGGATGTCCGGCGCTCCCCGCACGAGCACGCCCGAGTCGCTGTTCTTGATGGTGCGGCTGCGCCCCTTGGGCGTGAACTCGAACTCCTCGTCGGTCTCCGCCTCGGTGTGCAGTGACGCGAGCACCTTCTCGAGCACCGACTGGGTGGAGATGTGGCCCTCGCCGACGGCGGCGTAGAGGGCGGAGACATCCTCGTAGCGCATCTGGGATGCGACCTCGGCGAGGGTGTCCTGGGTCATCAGTCGCTGCAGCGGCAAATTCTGCTTGCGCATGGCGCGAGCGATCGCGTCCTTGCCGTGCTCGATGGCCTCGTCGCGGCGTTCCTTGGTGAACCAGGCGCGGATCTTGTTGCGGGCGCGCGTGCTCTTGACGAAGCTCAACCAGTCCTGGCTGGGCGCGGCATCCGGGTTCTTCGAGGTGAAGACCTCCACCGAGTCGCCGCTGTTGAGCACGCTCTCGAGCGGCACAAGACGGCCGTTGACCTTCGCGCCCATGGTGCGGTGCCCGACCTCGGTGTGCACGGCATAGGCGAAGTCGACCGGGGTGGCACCGGCGGGCAGCCCGATCACCTTGCCCTGCGGCGTGAAGACGTAGACCTCCTTGGCGCCGATCTCGAAGCGCAGCGAGTCGAGGAACTCGCTGGGGTCGCTGGTCTCCGCCTGCCAGTCGGTGATGTGCGCGAGCCAGGCCATGTCGGCGTCGTCGCGCCGGTTGCCGACCTCTTCACCCTTGACGCGTGCCTTGTACTTCCAGTGCGCCGCGACGCCGAACTCGGCCCGCTGGTGCATCTCGTGGGTGCGGATCTGAATCTCCACCGCACGGCCCTGCGGCCCGATCACGGTCGTGTGCAGCGACTGGTAGAGGTTGAACTTCGGGGTTGCGATGTAGTCCTTGAACCGCCCGGGAATCGGGTTCCAGCGCGCGTGGATCGAGCCGAGCACCGCGTAGCAGTCCCGCACCGAGTTCACGAGCACGCGGATGCCGACCAGGTCGTAGATCTCGTCGAACTCGCGACCGCGCACGATCATCTTCTGGTAGATCGAGTAGTACTGCTTCGGGCGACCGGCCACCGTGCCCTTGATCTTCGCGGAGCGCAGATCGTCGCGCACGGCGTCGATCACCTCCTGCACGAAGTGCTCGCGCTGCGGCGTGCGCTTGGAGACGAGACTCTCGATCTCCACGTAGAGCTTCGGGTGCAGCACCGCGAACGACAGGTCTTCGAGCTCGAGCTTGATCGCCTGGATTCCGAGCCGGTGCGCGAGCGGCGCGTAGATCTCCAGCGTCTCGGTGGCCTTGCGCACCGCGGACGCCTCGGGCACGAACCCCCAGGTGCGCGCGTTGTGCAGGCGGTCGGCCAGCTTGATCACGAGCACACGGATGTCCTTGGACATCGCGACGACCATCTTGCGCACGGTCTCCGCCTGCGCACTGTCGCCGTACTTGAGCTTGTCGAGCTTGGTGACACCGTCGACGAGCATCGCGATCTCGTCGCCGAAGTCCGCCTGCACCATGTCGAGGGTGTACTCGGTGTCCTCGACGGTGTCGTGCAGCAGCGCCGCCGCGATCGTCTTCGCCCCGATGCCGAGGTCGGCCAGGATCTGCGCGACCGCCACCGGGTGCGTGATGTATGGCTCACCGCTCTTGCGCAGCTGGCCGGCATGCGCGCGCTCGGCGGCGGCGTAGGCGCGCTCGATGAGCGCGATGTCGGCCTTGGGATGATGCGTGCGAACGGTCTTGATCAGTCGATCGACCGCGCCGGCCGGCTGCGCCCGGGAGAACAGTCGCGGCAGCAGCGTGCGCAGGGAGGCAGTGGTCTGCGTCGTTTCCGTCATGCGACCACCTCCGAACCGATTCTAGGCTTCGGAGACGATGGAGCCGCCCGCGTGGGGCCAGGCGACCATGCCGCCCTCGACACTCGCGGCGTCGTGTCCCTGCGCGCGCAGGTACTCGGTGACTCGCGCGGAGCGAGCTCCGCTGTGACAAACGATCAGCATCCGGCCGTCCGGGAGTTCGCCCAGCCGTTCCTGAATCTGCGACATCGGGAGCAGGACGGCCTCGGGGGCGTGCCCGGCATCCCACTCGTTCTGTTCGCGCACGTCGATGAGCGGCGTGCCGGCGGCGGCGAGTGCCACCGCCTCGGCGGTGCCGATTGCGGCATCCATCACTGCCGTGCCGCCTCGCGGTTGGCGAGGATGCGCTTGGTGCGCTCCTTGATCGCCGGCTCGTTCTCACGCAGGTGCGCGTAGATTGGCGCGCCGATGAAGATCGTCGAGTAGGTGGCCGCCACGATGCCCACGAACAGGGCGAGGGCGATGTCGCGCAGCGTGCCGGCGCCCAGCAGATACGCACCGACGAAGAGGATCGCCGCGACCGGCAGCGCCGCGATGACACCCGTGTTGATCGAGCGCACCAGAGTCTGGTTGACACCGAGGTTGACCGACTCCGCGAAGGTGCGCGTGGAACTCTCGGCGTCGTCCGCCGTGTTCTCGCGCACCTTGTCGAAGACCACGACGCTGTCGTAGAGCGAGTAGCCGAGGATCGTCAGGAAGCCGATGACGGCCGCCGGGGTGATCTCGAATCCGAAGATGCCGTAGACGCCGACCGTGATGATCATCACGTGCAGCAGCGACAGGTTCGCCGCGAGCGACATCTTCCAGGTGCGGAAGTAGATCCACATGAAGAGCGCCGCGAGCACGACGAACACGATGAGCGCCCGGATCGCCGCAGCGCTGATGTCGGCGCCCCATGACGGCCCGACGAAGGATGCCGTCACCGACTCGAGCGGCACACCGAACGCGTCCGCCAGCGCCTGACGCACCTCGTTGGACTGCTCCGCGCCGAGCTGCTCGGTCTGCACCCGCAGCGACCGGTTGGCCTCGTCGCCGACGAGCGAGACGTGGGGTGAAGCATCCGGCACCGCGGCGAGCACGGTGTCGGTCGCGAGCTGCTGGTCGGGCTGCGCCTCGACGCCGGCGACCTGGAACTCGGATCCGCCGCGGAACTCGATGCCGAAGACGAACCCACCGCGCAGGATCGGCACGACCACCGAGGCGATGATGAGCAGCGCCGCGATGGCGTACCAGATGCGACGCTTGCCGACGAAGTCGAACGAGCGCTTACCGGTATAGAGGTCGTTTCCGAACTGCACCAGGCTGGCCATCAGGAGTCCTTCCCGTCGAGCTCGGCGGCCTTGCGCTCCGCGATCGTCTGCCGCCTCGCGGCCTCACGGCTCGCGCCGGACTTGCCGGCGACCACCGGAGCCCGGAACTGGGCTCGGCCGCGATACACCGCACCGAGCGCGTTCGGGTCCAGTCCGCTGGCGGGATGCCCGCTGGAGAAGAACCGCGTCGCCGCAAGCAGCTGCAGCATCGGGTGCGTGAAGAGCACGACCACGATCACGTCGATGACGACGGTGATGCCGAGGGTGAAGGCGAAGCCGCGCACGTTGCCCACCGCGAGGATGAACAGCACGATCGCCGAGATGAGGTTGATCGACTTGGCGGCCAGGATCGTGCGCAGCGCCCGCTTCCAACCGGCCTCGACCGCGCCCTCGAGGCTACGACCGTCGCGCAACTCGTCGCGGATGCGCTCGAAGTACACGATGAAGGAGTCGACGGTCAGACCGATCGCCACGATCAGACCCGCGACGCCGGCGAGCGAGAGCCGGTAGCCCTGCCGCCACGACATGATCGCGATCACGAGGTAGGTCAGCACTGCCGCGACGACGAGCGAGGCGAGGGTGACGCTCGCGAGGGCGCGGTACTGGAACACGGAGTATCCGACGACCAGGATCAAGCCGATGAGGCCGGCGATGAGGCCGCTGGCGAGCTGTGCGGAACCGAGGGTCGCCGAGATCACCTCCTGGCTGAGCACCTCGAAACCGATGGGCAGTGCGCCGAACTTGAGCTGGTCGGCGAGGGTCTTGGCGGACTCCTGCGTGAACGAGCCGCTGATCTGCGGCTTGCCGTCGGTGATGATCGCCTGCGTGGTCGGCGCGGAGATGATGCGGCCGTCGAGCACGATCGCGAAGCGGTTGCGCGGGTCGGTCTGCGGGAACCCGAAGAGACGCTCGGTGACCGCGGCGAACTGCTCGGTGCCGGTGCCGTCGAAGGTGATGAACACGCCCCACTGACCGGTGCTGACGCCCTGCGAGTTGAGCACGAGCCCGCTCGAGGCGTCCGCGATGTTCTCACCGGCGACCTCGACGGGACCGAGCAGGTACTTGTAGGCGTTCTGGGTGTCGCAGGTGACCAGCGGCTCGCCCGCCGGTGCGACGTTCGCGGCGCTCTCGTCGACGGTGGCGCAGTCGAAGTCGAGGTACTCCTGGTAGAGCGCAGGGCTCACCCAGTTCGGGTCGCTCGCGTCGGTGGGGCTCGCCGTCGGGGTGGTCGACAGCGATTCCGTCGGCTCCGGGGTGGGCGACGCGGTGTCCTCAGGCGACGGGGTGGCGGTGCTGTCGCCGGTGTTGTCCACCGTGCTCGTGGCCGCGACATCCGTGTAGATCACCGGACGGAACTCGAGCTTCGCCGACGACTGGATGCGCGCGAGGGTCTGCTCGTCGGGCTCGCCCGGGATCGCGACGACCACGTTGCGGTCGCCCTGCGTGGTCACCTCGGCCTCGGACACCCCGGCCGCGTCGATGCGGTCGCGGATGATCGACACAGCCTGATCGAGCTGATCCTGCGTGACGACCTGCCCGCTCTCCAGCTGAGCGCCGAGCACGATCTGCGTGCCGCCCTCGAGGTCGAGTGCGAGCTTCGGCGCCCACGACGCGCCGCCGAAGGCGACGCCGAGGCCCAGGATGCCGGTCAGCACGGCGGTGATGACCCCGAGCCAGGTCAGGGATCGCCACGCGCGCTTGACGGGCGTGTTCCTGGCCGGCTTGGCGGAGGTTGTTCTGGCCACTTCGGCGAACTCAGCTTTCTCTGCAGGACGCTACGGGTGCACGCGACTCACGGGCGCCCTTGAGCTGCCAGCCGCGAGGGCTGGCATCCAAGCGTAGCGGCTACTCGCCGGTCTTCTTGGTCGTGCGACGGGCCGGCTTCTTCTCGACCCGCTCGCCGAACTCCGGCTCGGTCTTCGCCGCGGCCTCGGCCGCCTCGCGCTCCGCCTGCTCGCGGTCGGCGATGGCGCGCGCCTCCTCGACGGAGCGGGGCTCGCCCTCGGTCGTGGGCTCGACGACCTTCGCGAGGGTCTGGCGGTGAACCTTGATGACGGTGCCCTTGGCGATCTCGAGCTCGGCGACGTTGCTCACCTCGTCGATCGACTTCAGGGTGCCGAACAGGCCGAAGTTCGTCATGACCTCCGCGCCGGGAACGATCTTCGACGCGAGCTCCTCCTGCTGCTGCTTGCGCTTGCGGGAGTTGCGGAACATGAAGAAGATCAAGACGGCCAGAATGGCGAGCATTCCGATTGTCAACGGATCAATGGGCATGAAATACCTTCCGAGAAGACTGAGTGTCAGGCGGCGAGTCTAGGAATACAGCCTGATAGCGCGCTGCTCGCGCGACCATTGAGAATTATAGGTCATCCCCGAAGAGGTCGGGCTGACCGGATGCGATGCCGAAGTGCTTCCACGCGGCGCGCGTGGCGACCCGGCCGCGCGGCGTGCGGCTGATGAGGCCGACCCGCACCAGGAAGGGTTCGACGACCGATTCGATCGTCTCGCCGTCCTCCCCCACCGAGACGGCGAGGGTGTTGAGCCCGACCGGTCCGCCGTCGAAGCGGGTCAGCAACGTCTGCATCACCGCGCGATCGAGGCGGTCGAGGCCCAGGGCGTCGACGTCGTAGAGCTCGAGCGCGGCGTGCACCGCGGCGAGCCCGTCGGTGCCGTGCACGAGTGCGTAGTCGCGCACGCGGCGCAGCAGCCGGTTGGCGATACGCGGGGTGCCGCGACAGCGTCCGGCGATCTCGGCGAGAGCCTCGCGATCGATGTCGAGCTCGAGCAGGCGCGCAGCGCGCACGAGCACCTCTTCGAGCTCCGGCTCGTCATAGAACTCCAGATGCGCCGTGAAGCCGAAACGATCGCGCAACGGATTGGGCAGCAGCCCCGATCGGGTGGTCGCGCCGACGAGCGTGAACGGCGCCAGGTCGAGCGGGATGGATGTCGCGCCCGCCCCCTTGCCCACCATGATGTCGATGCGGAAGTCCTCCATCGCCAGGTACAGCATCTCCTCCGCGGAGCGTGCCATGCGATGGATCTCGTCGATGAAGAGCACCTCGCCCGGCACGAGTGACGAGAGCACCGCCGCGAGGTCGCCCGCGTGCTGGATGGCGGGACCGCTCGACATGCGCAGCGGCCGTCCGCTCTCGTGCGCGACGATCATCGCGAGCGTGGTCTTGCCGAGCCCCGGCGGCCCGGCGAGCAGGATGTGGTCGGGCGCCCGGTTCTGGATCGCCGCCGCCTGCAGCAACAGTTGCAGCTGACCGCGCACCTTGGTCTGGCCGACGAACTCGGCCAGGGAGCGCGGACGCAGCGCGCCCTCGAAGGCGAGCTCGGCATCCGATTCGACCGTCGGCTGCACGATCGGGTCGCTCACGATGCGCTCCCGGCAAGTTGCTGAGGCCCAAGCCCCGCGAGGGCGAGCCGCAACAGGGCGGGCACGCTCTGACGCTCGCCGTCGGATGCCGCGGCCAGGGCATCCTCGACCGCCTGCAGCGCGACGCGCTCGGCCCAACCCAACCCCACCAGTGCGACCGTGACGCTCTCGCGCACGTTCGCGGGCGCGGTGGCCGACGACGGTGCGGAGGCGGCGACGTGCAGCTTGCCGGCGAGTGAGACCGTGATGAGCTTCGCGGTCTTCGGGCCGATGCCGGAGACCTTGCGGAAGGCGCCGTCGTCGTCGCTCGCGACCGCCGCAGCGATCTGCGCCGGCGTCATCGCGGCGAGCACGCCCATCGCGCTCTTCGGGCCCACGCCGCTCACGCCGCGCAACAGGTCGAACACGGCCAGCGCCTCCGCGTCGGGGAATCCGAAGAGCGACAGATCGTCTTCGCGCACCACGAGGGCGGTGTGCACGAACGCCTCGCCGCCGACGCGCAGGGAGAGCGCGTGCTGCGGGGTGACCTGCACCGCAAGTCCGACGCCGCCCACCTCGATCACCACCGCGCCACCGAGTGCGCTCAGCACCGTGCCGCGCACGGAGGCGATCACGGGCGTGCTCCGTTCGAAGTCATGTTCGAATCTTAGGCCCGGGCGGCCCGCTCGGCATCGCGCCACGCCCGTTGGGCAGGGGTGAGTGCCGTGTCGGGCGCCACCGCGACGGGGGCGCGCCAGGCGTGACAGATCGCGATTGCGAGGGCGTCCGCGGCATCCGCGGGCTTGGGAACCTCGGCGAGACCGAGCACTCTCGCGACCATCGCACCCACCTGCCGCTTGTCGGCGGAACCGTACCCGGTGATCGCCGCCTTCACCTCACTGGGCGTGTGCAGCCCCACCACGAGACCGCGGGATGCCGCGACCTGCAGCGCGACGCCGCTCGCCTGCGCCGTGCCCATCACCGTGCGCAGGTTCTGTTGCGCGAACATGCGCTCCAACCCGACCGCCGCCGGCGAGAACTCGTCGAGCACCGCCGCGATGCCCTCGGCGATCGCGAGCAGCCGCCGTTCGAGCGGGAGCTCGGGCGGGGTGCGGATCACCCCCACGTGCACGAGCGTCGCCGTGCGGGTGGGGGCAACATCCACGACGCCGACGCCGCAGCGGGTCAGCCCTGGGTCGATGCCGAGCACCCGCAACGTCATGCGGTCTAGTCTTCGTCGAGTTCGGCCTGCACCTCGGGCGACACGTCGTAGTTCGCGTAGATGTTCTGCACGTCGTCGGAGTCCTCGAGCGCGTCGATCAGGCGGAACACCTTGCGTGCGGTCTCGACATCCACGTCGACGGTGAGGCTCGGCACGAACTCCGCCTCGGCCGAGTCGTAGTCGATGCCCGCCTCCTGCAGGGCCTTGCGCGCCTCGACGAGCTGGGAGGGTTCGGTGATCACCTCGAAGCCGCCGCCATGGTCCTTGACCTCTTCGGCGCCCGCGTCGAGCACCGCGAGCAGGATGTCGTCCTCGGTCACTGAATCCGTCTTCGTGATCGAGATCACGCCCTTGCGGTGGAAGTTGTACGCCACGCTGCCGGGGTCGGCCATCGTCGCGCCGTTGCGCGTCATGATCGTGCGCACCTCGGCGGCCGCGCGATTCTTGTTGTCGGTGAGGCACTCCACGAGCAGCGCGACACCGTTGGGGCCGTAGCCCTCGTACATGATCGTCTGGTAGTCGACCGACTCACCGGAGATGCCGGCACCGCGCTTGATGGCGCGGTCGATGTTGTCGTTGGGCACCGAGGTCTTCTTGGCCTTCTGCACGGCGTCGTACAGGGTGGGGTTGCCCGCGAGGTCGGCGCCCCCGATCTTCGCGGCGACTTCGATGTTCTTGATGAGCTTGGCGAACGACTTGGCACGGCGCGAATCGATGATCGCCTTTTTGTGCTTAGTCGTGGCCCACTTGGAATGGCCTGACATGGGCACCATTCTACGGTTCGCGTAGCGTTGGTCCGTGGCGTGGTTCCGGATCCTGTACGCGAAGAACGCCTTCGTGCGCTCGGCGGGCGATCCGGCACGGCTCACCCCGGCGTCCGGCCTGCGCGCCATGGCGGTGTTCTATCGGGAGCACCGGGCGCAGCACGCCGCCCCCGCCGACGGCGACGACGTGCTCGAGTTCCGCTGGGAGCGCGCGGGCGACAAGTTCGAGGTGGCCGTGCTGCGTCGGCTCCGCCGCCATGGCAGCGATGGGCCCGAGCGGGTGCTGCGGTTGGCGTGGCGGTTCGCGCGCTCGGCCGAGCGGGATGCCGCGGCATCCGGTCACCTCGCGATCGACGACCCCGCGCGCGCCACCGCCTTCGTGCGCGAGGTCACCGCGTCGGCGGCGTGGGCGGCCATTCGTGGAGCGCGACCGCGCAGCTCCACGATCGTCGAGGAGTGAGGCGCATCTCGCGCTCTCCCGCCGAGCGGGCCGTCGCGCGCGTCAGGAGTCGCGCAGGCGAACCCCCGACGCACGCAGTTCGAGTTGGGCCAGCTGCCGCACGACGTGCTCGTCCCCACGGCGCCACGCCCCGAGCGCGTCATGGCTCACCGCGGTGATCGCCGGCAGCTTCTGGGTCGCGAGGGCGCGCAGCGCGAGCAGATCCATGCCGACGCCGGTGTTGACGACGGCGTTGGCACGGCCCGCCCGTCGCACGAAGCGGATGCGCGGCACGAGCCACAGCACCAGGATCATCACGATCGGCAGCAGCGGGATGCCGATACCGAGCCCGAGCGCGAGCTGGAGCACAGCATCCTGCTGACTCTGCCCCGCCGCCTCGAGCGCCTGACCTGCCTGGCTCGCCCCATCGAACGGAGTGCGGATGCCGCCGCCGATCAGCGGGACCCCGCCGAGCGTCTCACCGACCTGCGTCATGGTCTCGCTGAAGCCGGCCCCGGCCTGTTCCATCTGCACGCCGAAGGCCGCGAGGTTCTCGACCAGTTGGAACAGGAACACGCCGAACCACACCCAGAGCGCGATCAGCCCGATCGCCACGAGGTCGCCGATGATCTGCCGCGTGCGCCTGGCACCGAAGTCCGAGTACAGCTTCATGCTGCAACTCTGCCGCACGCCGCGGGTTCGCGGGGCACGAGTGCACGCGTGCGGTGCTCGAGTCGGGCCTGCGGTGCCGCGCGTGCCGTGCTGCGCGTGCGCTGCTGCGCGTGCCGTGCTGCACGTGCGCTGCTGCACGTGCGCTGCTGCGTGCCGTGCTGCGTGCGGTGCTGCACGGATTCGGGCCCGGCACCGCGTGTCGGCGGGCGCCGCACGGCGTGTCGGCCCGAATCCGTGCCGCAAGGTCCATGGCGACGGCGAGCAGGCCTCCGCCACCCATGCCGCCAGGGCGCGGCTCAGGCGGCGCGCACCTTCGTCAGGAAGTACTCGTGGAACCGGGTATCCCCCGTCATCTCGGGATGGAACGACGTGCCCAGCAGCGGACCCTGCTCGACGGCGACCACCCGCCCGTCCTCCAGTTGCGCCAGCGGCGTGGCCCGCTCCCCCACCCGCTCGACCACGGGCGCACGGATGAAGACCGCGTGCACGGGCGGCTCGCCGAGCACGGGCACGTCGAGGTCGGTCTCGAAGGAGTCCAGCTGCCCGCCGAAGGCGTTACGCCGAACGTCCAGGTCGAAACCGCCGAGCGACTGCTGGCCCTCGATCGCATCGAGCACGGTGTCGGCGAGCATGATCAGTCCAGCACAGGTGCCGTAGACGGGCAGTCCGGATGCGATCGCCGCCTTCAGCGGTTCGGCCAGCCCGAACAGGCGGCTCAGCTTGTCCATCACGCTGGACTCACCGCCCGGGATCACCAGGCCGGCCACGCGCTCGAGTTCCTCCGGGCGCTTGACCGGCACGGCATCCGCACCGAGCCCGTTCAGCACCGCGAGGTGCTCACGGAAGTCGCCCTGCAGGGCGAGGACGCCGACCCGAACGCTACCAGCCACGCTCGGAGAGCCGGTGCGGTGCCGGGAGGTCGGACACGTTGATGCCGACCATCGCCTCGCCGAGACCGCGGGAGGCTTCCGCGATCACCTGCGGGTCCTCCCAAAACGTGGTCGCCTTGACGATCGCCGCGGCGCGCTGGGCGGGGTTGCCGGACTTGAAGATGCCGGAGCCGACGAAGACACCGTCGGCACCGAGGTGCATCATGAGCGCGGCATCCGCGGGCGTTGCCACGCCACCGGCGGTGAAGAGCACGACGGGCAGTTTGCCGGTCTCGGCGATCTCCTTGACCAGCTCGTACGGGGCCTGCAGCTCCTTGGCGGCGACGTAGAGCTCGTCCTTCGACTTCGACTTCAGCGCGTTGATCTCGCCCGTGATGGTGCGGATGTGCTTGGTGGCCTCGGAGACATCCCCGGTGCCGGCCTCGCCCTTCGAGCGGATCATCGCCGCACCCTCGGTGATGCGGCGCAGGGCCTCGCCGAGGTTGGTGGCGCCGCAGACGAACGGCACGGTGAACTGCCACTTGTCGATGTGGTTGACGTAGTCGGCGGGCGAGAGCACCTCCGACTCGTCGATGTAGTCGACCTTGAGGGCCTCGAGCACCTGGGCCTCGACGAAGTGGCCGATGCGCGCCTTCGCCATCACGGGGATCGACACGGCGGCACGGATGCCGTCGATCAGGTCGGGGTCGCTCATGCGCGCGACACCCCCCTGGGCGCGGATGTCGGCGGGCACGCGCTCGAGGGCCATGACGGCGACCGCTCCCGCATCCTCGGCGATCTTCGCCTGGTCGGCGGTGACGACGTCCATGATGACGCCGCCCTTGAGCATCTCGGCGAGTCCGCGCTTGACGCGGTTCGTGCCCAGTTCTTCAGTCATGTTCCTAGATTCTACTCGGGGTGGTTGGGAGCCAATCGGCGCTCAGTGGCTTGGCCATGCCTCGGCGACCTCGGCACGCACCTCGCCGAGCAGGCGCGGCACCGCTTTGGTGCCGGCGATGATCGGGAAGAAGTTCGCGTCGAGCGCCCACCGCGGCACCACGTGCTGGTGCAGGTGGTCGGCCACGCCGGCTCCGGCGATGCGGCCCTGGTTCATGCCGATGTTGAAGCCGTGGCATTGCGCGGTCTCGGTGAGCACGCGCATCGCCTCCTGGGTCAGGCTACCGATCTCGGCGACCTCCTCGGGCGTCGCCTCGTCATACGTCGCAACATGCCGATACGGGCACACCAGCAGATGACCGCTGTTGTACGGGTAGAGGTTCAGCAGCACGTAGGCGTGCACGCCGCGATGCACGATCAGGGCGTCCTCGTCGGAGAGGGTCGGCGCCACGCAGAACGGGCACTCGTCGGTCTCGGGCTCGCGCTCCTGGTTGGTCTTGATGTAGGCGATGCGGTACGGCGTCCACAGCCGCTGGAATGCGTCGGGCACCGCGGCGAAGGCCGCGCCGTCCTCCACCGTGCCCAGCTCGGTGCCGTCGTAGTCGCGCACGGTCAGACCTGCGCCTTGGTCGCGATCGCCTCCGTGATGCGTGAGATCGCGGCATCCACGGGGATGCCGTTCTCCTGGCTGCCATCACGGAACCGGAAGCTCACCGAGCCGTTCGCGGCATCCTCCGCTCCGGCGATCAGCTGGAACGGCACCTTCTGCAGCGTGTGGGTGCGGATCTTCTTCTGCATGCGGTCGCTCGAGGTGTCGAGCTCGGCGCGCACACCGAGGCCCTTCAACCGGTCGACGATCTCGCCGAGGTAGCCCTCGTAGTCCTCCGCGACCGGGATGCCGACCACCTGCACGGGCGACAGCCACACCGGGAACGCACCGGCGTAGTGCTCCAGCAGGATCGCGAAGAACCGCTCGATGGAACCCAGCAGCGCGCGGTGGATCATCACCGGCTGCTGCTTCGTGCCATCGGAGCCGGTGTACTCGAGCTCGAACAGCTCGGGCTGGTTGAAGTCGAGCTGCACCGTGGAGAGCTGCCAGGTGCGACCGATCGCGTCGCGGGCCTGCACCGAGATCTTCGGGCCGTAGAACGCCGCTCCCCCGGGATCGTCGACGAGTTCGAGTCCGGAATCCACGGCCACCCGACGCAGGGTCTCGGTCGCGACCTCCCACTGCGCGTCGGTGCCGACCGACTTGTCGGGGTCGCGAGTGGAGAGCTCGAGGTAGAAGTCGTCGAGGCCGTAGCCGCGCAGCGTCTCGAGCACGAACTCGAGCTGGCGGGCGAGCTCGGGCTCGACCTGCTCCGGGGTGACGTAGATGTGCGCGTCATCCTGGGTCAGACCGCGCACACGCGTCAGGCCCTGCAGGGTGCCGGACTTCTCGTAGCGGTACACCGTGCCGAACTCCGCCAACCGCAGCGGCAGCTCGCGGTAGCTGCGACCGCGCGCCCGGAAGATCAGGTTGTGCATCGGGCAGTTCATGGGCTTGAGGTAGTAGTCCTGGCCCTGGCGCGTGACGTGCCCCTCCGCGTCGCGCTCCTCGTCGAGGTGCATCGGCGGGAACATGCCCTCCTTGTACCAGTGCAGGTGCTGGCTGATCTCGTAGAGGTGGCCCTTGGTGATGTGCGGGGTGTTGACCAACTCGTAGTCGTTGGCGATCAGCCGCTCGCGCATGTAGTTCTCGATCTCGGCGCGGATGATGCCGCCCTTCGGGTGGAACACCGCCAGGCCCGAGCCGATCTCCTCCGGGAACGAGAACAGGTCGAGCTCGCTCCCGAGCTTGCGGTGATCGCGCTTGGCGGCCTCCTCGAGGCGCTCGAGGTACACCCGAAGCTCGTCCTTGGTGGGCCACGCCGTGCCGTAGATGCGCTGCAGCTGCTTGTTCTTCTCGCTGCCGCGCCAGTAGGCGGCGGCGTTGCGCTGCAGCTTCCAGCCGTTGCCGATCATGCGCGTGTTCGGCAGGTGCGGGCCGCGGCACAAGTCTTTCCAGTACACCTCGCCGGTCTTGCCGTCGACGTTGTCGTAGATCGTCAACTCCGCGCCGCCGACCTCCACGGATTCGCCGTCCTCGAACTGCTGGGTGCCCGTGGCGTGCCCCTTCAACCCGATCAGCTCAAGCTTGTACGGCTCGCCGGCGAGCTCGGCGCGCGCCTCGTCCTCGGTGACCACGCGGCGCTGAAAGCGCTGACCCTGACGGATGATGCGATCCATCGCCTTGTCGATGGCCTTCAGATCTTCCGGCGTGAACGGCTCGGCCACATCGAAGTCGTAGTAGAACCCGTCGGTGACCGGCGGACCGATGCCGAGCTTGGCCTCGGGGTTGATCGACTGCACCGCCTGCGCCATCACGTGCGCGGCCGAGTGCCGCAGCATGTTGAGTCCATCGGGTGAATCGATGGTCACCGCCTCGACGGTGTCGGTCTCGGTCACCATCGCCGCGAGGTCCTTGAGTTCGCCGTTGACGCGCATGGCGACGACGGTGCGGTCGGTGAAGAGGTCGAATCCGGTCTGGCTCACGGATCAACTTTAGTCGCGGCTCTTGTCACTGCCGCGCCCGTGGCATACCGTACCGGCCATGACCGAACCGCTGCGTCGCCAGGCGCTCGTCGATACCGATCCGGCTCGCGCATTCGAGCTCTTCACGGAGCGCCTGAACGCCTGGTGGCCGCTCGAGCGCTACTCGGTGTTCGGCGACGGCAGCGTCGCGTTCGAGGAGGGTCGCATCGTGGAGCGCTCCGGCGACCGCGAGAGCGTATGGGGTGAGGTCACCGAGTGGGAGCCGCCACGCGCGCTCGCGTTCACGTGGCACCCCGGGCATCCGATCGAGCAGTCGACGGATGTCGCGATCACCTTCGAGCCGGACGCCGACCAGACCCTCATCACCCTCGTGCACACGGGCTGGGAGCGCCACACCGACCCGGAGTCGGCGCGCGGCGAGTACGACGAGGGCTGGCCGCTCGTGCTCGCGGCGTTCGTGGGGCTGGTCGACGAACTGCAGTAGCCGGGGAACGACAAAGGCCCCGGATCGCTCCGAGGCCTCGAGTCGTGGTGGGCGATACTGGGATCGAACCAGTGACCTCTTCCGTGTCAGGGAAGCGCGCTACCGCTGCGCCAATCGCCCATGCTTATTGAGTTGTGTGAAGGCCTGGCCTTCCGAGGTGGCGACGGGATTCGAACCCGTGTACACGGCTTTGCAGGCCGTTGCCTCGCCTCTCGGCCACGCCACCGTGTGCGGCAGACCCCGGGTTTCCCCGAGGCCTTCCACCGAGCGGATGACGAGATTCGAACTCGCGACCCTCACCTTGGCAAGGTGATGCGCTACCACTGCGCCACATCCGCATGCTCGCTTTCGCGTGCTAGACGACTGTAGCCGATCCTGGGGCACGTTCCAAACCTGTTACCGGCGGGTCGCCGCGTATGGCAGGATTGTTGACCGCGGGCGATTGGCGCAGTTGGTAGCGCGCTTCCTTCACACGGAAGAGGTCATCGGTTCGAGTCCGGTATCGCCCACCACTACGCTGGCCGCATGGCACCCGCCGACGGCCGCAGCGCGATCCGCGAGTTCTTCACCGGCGTCTCGTTCCTCGGCCGCGGTTTCGGCCACTTCCGGTACGCACCGGGCTGGATGCTGCTCGGCTGGGTGCCCGCGATCATCGTGTTCGCCGCCTTCATCACCGGCATCGCCGTGCTCGGCATCAACCTCGAGACGCTCACGACCGCGATCACACCGTTCGCCGAGCAATGGGATGAACCGTGGCGCACGATCACGCGCGTCGCGGCCGGGCTCGCCATCCTCGCCGCCGCGGCGTTCCTCGGCATCTTCCTGTTCACGACCGTCACGCTCATCGTCGGCGCGGTGGTCTACGAGCGCATCTGGGCGAGCGTAGAGCGCCGCTTCGGGCCGGTGCCGGAATCCGGCATCGGGTTCTGGCGCGGCGTCGGTCGCGACATCGCCGACGGCCTGCGGATGCTCGTGCCCGCCGTGCTCCTGGGCGTGGCGATCCTCGCGCTGCAGTTCGTTCCCGTCGTCGGCACGATCGGCGCGGCCGTGCTCGGCGCCTTCGCCGGCGGCCGCCTGCTCACCCTCGACCTCACGAGCTTCGCCCTCGGCGCGCGCGGTCAGCGCCTGCGGGGCCGGCGGGCGACGCTGAAGGCCAACCGCGCCCTTTCGGTCGGCTTCGGCGTGGCCACCTATCTCGTCTTCCTGATCCCGGGCGGCACGATCATCGCGATGCCCGCGGCCGTGGCCGGCGCCACCCTGCTCAGTCGACGGATGCTCGGCGAGCCGGTACCGTCCGCGGAGCTGCGAATCGCGTCGTCACCCCCGAGCTGAACAGCACCGAGTCCGGCGCCCGATCGGCGACCCCGGGGAATCCCGCGGCTGCGAGCAACCCGTCATCGAGCTCCAGCAGCTCAGCGGCCGCGAGCGGCCACGGTTCGTGCCAGTTGGGCAGGAACACCGTGCGGCCCAGACGCCGCGTGTAGAGGCCCCAGCGGGCCGTCAGGAACGCCTGGGTCGCGTCCGGCTCCAACGGCGCGCCGGTACGCACGCGGATGAGGGTCGACCCGGTGCCGAGGTGACGCTCGGAGCGGTAGGTGACCTCGTCATCCCGATGCTCGATCGCGGTGCGCGACCAGAAGTACGGCAGCGAGAACGCGGCGCGCGCGGCGACGACTGCGGCGAGGCGGGATGCCTCCAGCGACCGGAACACCACCCCGCGACGACCCGCCCCGTCGACGCCGTAGAGGCGCACGTTGATCTCCGCGAAGTCACCGAGGTGCGGCACCGGCGGGCTGCCGAACAGCGTCGCCCGGTCGAGCCGGAACCCGATGAGGCCCACCCAGCTCGAGCCGTCGTGCTCGTCGGGCAGGACGCCCGGCGGCAGGAACGCGGCGACGCGGGATGACTCCACCCGCCAGTGCAGGAATGCGAGCTGCGTCCACCGCTGGCTCGCGACGGTGCGCCCGGGCAGCTCGGGTGCACGCGTGCTCACCGGCTCCGGCATCATGTCTCGGGCTGCTGCACCGCTCGGCGCCCCGGAATGCGACGGATGACCGCCCACAGCACGAAGGAGACGAGCGTCGACCACACCGCGACCAGCAGGGTGCTGAGCACCTCCCGCTCGAAGAACGAGAACACCCCGGTCCACGTGATGCCGGTGTCGCCCGTGAAGATGTAGCCCTGGCCCGTGGCGAGCACGCCGAGCAGCACGAACCCCACCGCCCCGGCGATCAGGTGCGAGCCCACCACGAACCACTGCTGCCGCCGGGTGGCGCGCACGCGGGTGAAGGTGAAGAGCCCGGCGAGCAGACCCGCGACGAACCCGGCGATCGCGGCGGAGAGGGGCGTGAACAGCGGCGCGCCGGCGCTCACCGCGACGAGTCCGCTGAGCAGGCCGGCCGCGACCGCGTCGAGCGTCGTGGTCTGGTGGCGGATGCGCTGGATCACCAGCCACCCCCCGATGCCGCCGACACCGCCGATCGCTCCGTTGATCAGGATGCTCGTGGTCGCCTCATCGATCGCCAGCTCCGCCGCCGCGAGCCACACCAACCAGCCGAGGCTCAGCGTGAGCATGGCGACGGCCGCCGTGCCGCGGGCGATGAGCGCCGTGCGCGGTCGCGGCGCGTTCGCGCCGCTGGCCAGCAGCACCCCGAGGGCGGCCGCTCCCCCGGCGACGTTCGTGGCGAGCGAGCCGCCGTGGTCCAGCGGCGCGAGCCCGAGCGGCGTCGCCGAGTCGAACAGCGCGAAGGTCATGATCGCGGTCGGCACGAACACCAGCGCGCACCAGCAGAATCCGTACACCAGAGTCGAGACCGGGCCGCCGCCTCCCGCGCGCACCGCGATCGTGGGAAGGTACACGGCGATCCCCGCCAGGGCGGCGAGCGGCCACAGCAGCGGCCCGATCACCTGCGGCGCGAGCAGCGGTGCGATCACCAGCCAGGCGAGCGCTCCGCTGGCGGCGCACCCGAGCGAGAAGAGCACGGAGCGCGTCCAAGGGGCGGCGGGGAGCATCCGTGCGTCGACGACCGCCAACGAGACGAGTACCACGAGCAGTGCGGATGCCGCGATCACGCTCATCGGCTCACCCTCCGTACCCCACGCGAGAACAGTAAGGGGTGCCGCTCCCGAAGAAGCGGCACCCCTGCTGTGTGTCGGACGACGTCGTGTCGCTCGAGCTGGTTGCTACTTGGCGTCCGCGAGCACGTAGCCCTCTTCGCCGTGCACGACCAGGTCGATGCCGGCGACCTCGTCCTCGTTCTTCACGCGGAAGCCCATCGTCTTCTCGATGATGAAACCGATGACGAAGGCGAGCACGAAGGAGTAGACCAGCACCGAGAAGGCCGCGATGGCCTGCACGAGCAGCTGGGTGCCCGAGCCGCTGAAGACGAGGCCGGTGCCGGTGGCGAAGAAGCCCAGGTACAGGGTTCCGACGAGACCACCGACGAGGTGGATGCCCACCACGTCGAGCGAGTCGTCGAAGCCGAGCTTGAACTTCAGGTCGATCGCGAGGGCGCAGATGACACCGGCGAGCACGCCGAGGAGCATCGCCCAGCCCGGGGTGAGCGAGGCACACGCCGGGGTGATCGCGACGAGGCCGGCGACGGCACCGGATGCGGCACCGATCGAGGTGGGCTTGCCATCCTTGATCTTCTCGACGACGAGCCATGCCAGCAGGGCCGCGGCGGGAGCGATGATCGTGTTCACGAACGCGAGCGCGGCGGTGCCGTCAGCGGCGAGCTCCGAACCGGCGTTGAAGCCGAACCAGCCGAACCACAGCAGACCGGCACCGAGCAGCACGAACGGCGGGTTGTGAGGAACGTGCGCACCCTTGGCGAAGCCGACGCGCTTGCCGAGCACGAGCGCGAGCGCGAGCGCCGCAGCACCGGCGTTGATGTGCACCGCGGTACCACCGGCGAAGTCGATCGTGCCGAGGCCGAAGACATCCTGCAGACCGTGGGTCAGCCAGCCGCCGTAGGCGAAGCTGCCGTCCTCGGCCAGGCCGAAGTTGAAGACCCAGCTGGCGACGGGGAAGTAGACGACGGTCGCCCAGACACCGGCGAAGACCATCCACGCGCCGAACTTGGCGCGGTCGGCGATCGCACCGGAGACGAGCGCGACCGTGATGATCGCGAAGGTCGCCTGGAACGCGACGAAGGCCAGCGGCGGGTAGGCGGCTCCCTCGGGCACCTCGAGGAGGTTGTTCAGGAAGAGCGCGCCGGTGTCGATCGACCAGGGGAAGATCGTTCCTTCAGCGCCGGGGAACGCGATCGCGTAGCCGTAGATCGCCCAGAGCACGCCGATGAGACCGATCGCTCCGAAGCTCATCATCATCATGCTGATGACGCTCTTGGCCTTGACGAGTCCGCCGTAGAAGAACGCCAAGCCGGGGGTCATCAGCAGCACGAGCGCGGCTGCGATAAGCAAGAAGGCGGTATTGCCTTGATCCATTGTGTACCTCTCTAGTGTTGCTGCGAAGGAGATGCACCGTCGGGTCCACACAGGGGAGGATCTCGCCTCGGGTACGCGAACAGTCTGGCGACGGGAGGTTTCACCGGGGGTGCCCCGGTGTTTCGTCGGTGTTACGCGGCCATGCGGCATGTAAACATCGTGTTTCGGTGGACCTCCGATTGGCTGCGAGTTCGGGCACTCTGCCGACCCTTCTAGGATCGATGCATGCAGCTGTTGCGCTCCGACCGTTTCGCCGCCATGCTCCTCGTCGCCGCAGCAGCCCTCGGGCTCATCCTGGCCAACTCCCCGCTCGGGGATGCCGCCAGAGCCGTCGAGACCTTCCACATCGGGGCCGGCCCCATCGACCTCTCGGTCGGGCACTGGATCAAAGACGGCCTGCTCGCGATCTTCTTCTTCATCGCCGCGATCGAGCTCCGGCACGAGCTGCGCCACGGCGAACTCGACACCGCCGGCAAGGCGCTCGTGCCCACGGCCGCCGCCGTCGGCGGGGTGGTCGCACCCGCCATCATCTTCCTGATCATCGTGCGCGACGGCGATCTCGCGCAGGGCTGGCCGATTCCCACGGCCACCGACATCGCCTTCGCACTCGGCGTGCTCGCCATCGTCGGCCGGTCGCTGCCGGCCAGATTCCGAGCACTGCTGCTGGCGATCGCGGTCATCGACGACCTCATCGCGATCATCATCATCGCCGCGTTCTTCACCCGCGATCTGCAGCCCCTGCCGTTGTTGGCCGCCATTCCCCTCGTGCTGATGTTCGGCTGGCTCAGCTACCGCATGCGTCGCGGCGCCGCACCCTGGCTGCTCCCCCTGCTCATCGTGATCGGACTGGCCACCTGGGTGCTGGTGTTCCTCTCCGGCATCCACCCGACCATCGCCGGCGTCGCGCTCGGTCTGGTGATGTCGGATGCGACCGGCCAGCGCACCAGGCGCGCCATCGAGCCCTGGTCCAACGCCGTGATCCTGCCGCTCTTCGCGATCGTCGCCGCACTCGTGCCGATTCCGCAGGCGAGCATCACGGAACTGAGCCCGGCCTTCTGGGGCGTGATCGTCGCCATGCCGGTCGGCAAGCTCGTCGGCATCACCGTCGGCGCGCTCATCGCCATCGCACTCGCCGGACGACGCAGCAAGCAGCAGCGCATGCCGCTGCCCGACATCATCGCGATCGCCGCGCTCGGCGGCATCGGCTTCACCGTCTCACTGCTGATGAACGAGTTGGCGTACGAGCCCCAACCGGAGGTCGCGGACGAGGTGACCCTCGCGGTGCTGCTCGCCTCGGTGATCGCGGCGATCATCGGCGGAGCGCTCACCGCGGTGCGCGGGCGTCACTACACCCGACTCAGTCAGTCCCAGACGTCAGCGCGATGAGGCGCGAGATCGCCCGCAGGTACTTCTTGCGATAGCCGCCCTGCAGCATCTCCTCGGGGAACACCGAGTCGAGCGGGGTGCCCTCCGCGACGATGCGCACCTGAGCGTCGTAGAGGCGATCGACGAACGCGACGAACCGCAGCGCGTCCGTCTGGTGGCCGATCGGATGCACGCCCGTCAGGCCGATCGCCGCGAGCGACTCCACGAGCCGCACATACCGCGAGGGATGCACGGTCGACAGGTGGCGGAGCACGGCATCGAAGTCGTCGAGCGTGGTCGCACCGGCGATGCCCGCGAGTTCTGCCGCGGCATCCGTGCTCACCCGGGCATGCGCCTCCACGTCTCGGCGGCGATAGTCGAGGCCGTCGATGCGCAGGGTCTCGAAGCGGTCCGCGAGGGAGTCGATCTCGCGCAGGAAGTCCTGGGCGGCGAACCGGCCCTCGCCGAGCGCGTTCGGCGGGGTGTTCGAGGTCGCGGCGATGCGGGTGCCGGATGCCGCGAGCTCGTTGAGCAGGCGGGCCATGAGCCGCGTGTCGCCCGGGTCGTCCAACTCGAACTCGTCGATCGCGAGCAGACTCGCACCCTTCAGCAGCTCGACCGTCGGCGCGTAGCCGAGGGCGCCGACGAGCGCGGTGTACTCGATGAACGTGCCGAAGTACTTGCGCCCCTTGGCCTGATGCCAGAGCGCTGCCAGCAGGTGGGTCTTGCCGACGCCGAACCCGCCGTCGAGGTAGACCCCGGGCTTGGGCACCGGGGCGCGCTTGCGGAACAGGCCGCCGCCCTGCGCACCCGAGCCGAAGTCGCGGATGGCCTCGACCGCCGCGGCCTGCGAGCGGTAGTCGGGGTCGGGTCGGTAGTTGTCCAGACTCGCGCCCGCGAACTGGCGGGGTGGCACCAGGTGCTCGACCATCTGCTGCGCCGAGAGCGCGGCGTCGCGGTCGACGAGATGGCCGAACGAGACATTCGTCTCTGCGGTCATGCTGAAGCCTCGTGATTGTGTGTCGAAGTCTTACGGGAACCCTGCCGGCATCGCCTGCGACGCGTAGATTCGATCAGGGCTTCCCAGCCTAGCCGCCCAGCACCACGGAGGATCTCATGAGCGTCGAGTACGACACATCCAGCCGCTTCGCCGAGTACGCGCACCCGGAACGGCTCGTCTCCACAGAGTGGCTCGCCGAGCACCTCGGCACGCCGGGTCTGGTGGTCGTGGAGTCCGATGAAGACGTGCTGCTCTACGAGACCGGCCACATCGAGGGCGCCGTCAAGATCGACTGGCACACCGAGCTCAACGACCCGGTCACCCGCGACTACATCGACGGCGCCGGATTCGCCGCCCTGCTCGGCGGCAAGGGCATCTCGCGCGATGACACGGTGGTGATCTACGGCGACAAGAACAACTGGTGGGCGGCGTATGCGCTCTGGGTGTTCCGGCTGTTCGGTCACGAGGACGTGCGCCTGCTCGACGGCGGGCGGGCGAAGTGGGAGGCCGAGGGCCGGGCGTACACCACCGAGGTGCCCGTGCGTGAGCCGGTCGACTATCCGATCGTGGAACGCGACGACAGCGGCATCCGGGCGTTCCGGGACGACGTGCTCGAGCACCTGGGCAAGCCGCTCATCGACGTGCGCTCCCCCGAGGAGTACTCGGGCGAGCGCACCTCCGCACCCGCGTACCCGGAGGAGGGCGCCCTGCGCGCCGGCCACATCCCGACCGCGAAGAGCGTGCCGTGGGCGCGCGCGGTCGCCGAGGACGGCGGCTTCAAGCCGCTCGACGAGCTCGAGGCGATCTACCGCGGCGAGGCAGGACTCGTGGACGGCGATGAGATCGTGGCCTACTGCCGCATCGGCGAGCGTTCCAGCCACACCTGGTTCGTACTGCATTATCTGCTCGGCTTCGACAACGTGCGCAACTACGACGGCTCCTGGACGGAGTGGGGTTCGGCGGTGCGGGTGCCCATCGCTCGCGGCAGCGAGCCGGGCACGGTGCCGGCGAAGTAGCATTCAGAGGTGACCCTGCCCGACCAGCTCGCCGAGATCCGTGAGGACTTCCTCGGCCTCGAGGTGCGGGACCGTCTGCAGCTGCTGCTCGAGTTCGCCAATGAACTGCCCGAGTTGCCCGAGCGCTACCGCGACCACCCCGACCTGCTCGAGCGAGTCGAGGAGTGCCAGTCCCCCGTCTTCATCTTCGTCGAGGTGGATGACGCGTCCCGGGTGCACATGTACGCCACCGCACCGAAGGAGGCGCCGACCACCCGTGGGTTCGCGTCGATCCTCGCCCAGGGACTCTCGGGACTCGACGCCCAGGAACTGCTCGCGATCCCCGACGACTTCCCGAACACGCTCGGACTGACCGAGGCGGTCAGCCCGCTGCGCATCCGAGGGATGACCGGCATGCTCGCCCGGGCGAAGCGTCAGGTTCGGGCGCGGCTCGCCTCCTGACTCAGCGCACGCCCTGCAGAAACCGTCGGATCGCCGCGTTCCAGCGGTCCGCGTCGTAGTTCCACAGCTTCGTGTGCCGGGCCGTGTCGAACGGCTCGAAGGTCACGATGTCCGGCCGCGCCACGGCCAGCGCCCGCGACGCGGTCGACGGCACGTAGCCGTCGTCATCGCTGTGCAGCAGCAGGATCGGCGTGTGCAGTTCGTCCGCACGACGCACGAAATCGAGTCGGTGCAGGTCGATGGGCTCGCGCTGCCCGGTCACCCGCCCCGCCCAGCGCTGCGAGAGCAGCCGCAGCACGCCCCACTGCAAGGGCTTCGGCAGGCGGTTCGCGACCCCCTGGTACTCGAGCGCCGTCACCCAGTCGACGACGGGCGAGTCGAGCACCACCGCGGTCACGCGATCGGCCAGCGGTGAACGGGTGAGCGCCTGCAGCACCGTCGCCCCGCCCATCGACCACCCCATGAGCACGATCTCCTTGGCACCGTGCTCGACCGCGTACCGCATGGCGGCATCGACGTCGCGCCACTCGCTGTCGCCGAGGGCGTACCGGTGATCGGGACTCCGCGGCGCATCGCCGTCGTTGCGGTAGGAGATGAGCAGGCTGTCATGGCCGGCCTCGCGGAACACCGGGATCGCTCGGATGGCCTCCTGACGTCGCACCGCGCGCCCGTGCACCCCGATCATCCACCGGTTGGATGCGCGCTCGGCCGGCACGTACCACGCCGGCGCGGGGCCGAGCTCGGTCTCGACCTCGACCTCGGTGAACTCCACCGGCAGCTCGCCGGGCGAGAGGTAGAACCATCCGCTGAAGCGACCACGCGTCGCACCCCGCAGGTCGCCGAGCTGCACGCCGAGCAGCTGCCGCGTCACCGTCGTCGCCGTGTATGACAGGATCTCGCCGACCCGGGCATGACCGGTGTCCTGGCGGAACCACAGGCTGTACCGGCCCGGGGTCAGCGAGTCGAGGGTGGCCGAGAGCGTGATCGTCGCCTCGTCGTGGCCGAGGATGCGCACATCCTCCTCCCGCTTGGCCGGCGGCGTGACGACGGTGCGCGCGAAGATCACCGTCACCGCGGCGGCCGCTGCCGCCGTCACGGCGAGCGCACCGCCCACGGCGATCGCCGCCGTGGTGACGATTCGACCGGCAATCGAGTCCGGATGCCCGCTGTGCGCCATGCTCGTTCCTCTGGTGTTCGGTTGTGCGCGCCGTCCACAGGGCGGCGTGCCTCGGCGGAGATATCCCCGCCAAAGCCTAATCTTCACTCGTGCCCGAGACACCCGCCGCGCAGGTTCCCGCACCATTCGCTGCCGCCATCGACTCGCTCCGCCGAGCCGCAACGAGGCCTGAGCTCGTGATCAGCGAGATTCCGGCACCCGCGACGCTCGCCCCCTACTCCTTCGCCCTCGCAGCGGATGTCACGCCCGCCCGCCACGACTCCGACTCCGAACTGGGCACCGGTCGCTTCGTGCTGCTCTACGACCCCGCGTTGCCGGAGGCCTGGCACGGCGCCCTGCGAGTGATCTGCTACGCCCAGGCACCGCTCGAGACGGAGATGGGCGTCGACCCGTTCCTCGCCGAGGTCGCCTGGTCGTGGCTCGTCGATGCGCTCAGGGCCCGAGGTGCGCACTACACGACCGCTTCCGGCACCGCCACGCGCATCCTCTCCACCGGTTTCGGTGAGCTCGAGTCGCAGGGTGACGGCGCTCAGATCGAACTGCGGGCGTCCTGGTCGCCCGACGACTCCGACATCGCTCCCCATGTGGAAGGCTGGGGTGACCTGCTGTGCATGCTCGCCGGCCTTCCGCCGGCCGTCGAGGGAGTGAGCCTGTTGTCTGCGCGACGAGTCGGACGTGAATAGCCTGCCGGAGACGCCTCCGGCCGACGCCCCGCACGAGGCCGCCCACGAGGAAGTCGAGGTCATCGCCGACCGCGACGCGTACCTCGCGGCGGTCGGAGCCATCGCCGCCGGTGTCGGGCCGATCGCGATCGATGCCGAGCGGGCATCCGGCTATCGCTATTCGCAGCGGGCCTATCTGATCCAGATCTTCCGGCGCGGCGCCGGCACCTTCCTTTTCGACCCGCCCGCCGTCGGCTCGTTCGCGGAGCTCAACGAGGTCATCGCGGGCGAGGAATGGATTCTGCACGCCGCGAGCCAGGACCTCACCTGCCTTCGCGAGGTCGGGCTCGATCCCACGCGACTGTTCGACACCGAGCTCGCGGCACGCCTCGCCGGCCTGGCGCGCGTGGGCCTCGGCGCCGTCGTCGAGGACCTGCTGGGCATCCATCTGGCCAAGGAGCACTCCGCGGCCGACTGGTCGACCCGCCCCCTCCCCCAGGCCTGGCTGGTCTACGCCGCGCTCGACGTCGAGCTGCTCGTCGACCTGCGGGAGGCCCTCGCGGAGGTGCTCGCGCGGGACGGCAAGACCGAGATCGCCGAGCAGGAGTTCGCCGCCGTGCTCCAGCGCGACCTGGTGATCGTGCGCACCGAGCCCTGGCGCCGCCTCAGCGGGCTGCACTCGATCCGCGGGGCGCGCAACCTCGCCGTCGCCCGCGAGCTCTGGGAGGCGCGCGACGCCTACGCGCGCGAGATCGACACCGCGGCTGGTCGGCTCGTACCCGACTCCGCGTTGATCGCCGCCGCCCGTCTGCTGCCGGAGACCAAGCGCGACCTCGCCGCGATCAAGGAGTTCACCGGGCGCGCGAGCCGCACGCAGATCGATCGCTGGTGGGATGCCATCCAGGCGGGCCTGGCGACCACCGAGCTGCCCGTGCTGCGCGCACCCGGCGAGAGCATCCCGCCGCCGCGCATCTGGTCAGACCGCAACCCGGAGGCGGACCGCCGACTCAAGTTCGCCCGCGCCGCGGTCACGGAGGTCGCGACCGCGATGTCGATTCCCGTCGAGAACGTGCTCACCCCGGACTCCCTGCGTCGCGTGGCGTGGGCGCCACCCGCCGAGATCACCCCCGAGACCGTCCGGGCAGCACTGCGGGAGCTCGGCGCTCGACCGTGGCAGCTTGACGCAACCGCACAGGTGATCGCTCAGGCCTTTGTGGAGTCGGCACAGGAGCCCGAACCGGCCCCCGAGGCCGATTCGTAGGAAGGATCAAAGGAATCCGGCCCGCCGAACCCCCGCCGTAGGATCGATTCGACCTGAAAGTGGAGGCATTGTGGCCGAGAGAGCAGAAGTCGTATTCATCGACGGTGTCCGGACCCCGTTCGGACGCGCCGGCGAAAAGGGCATGTACTGGCAGACGAGGGCAGACGATCTCGTCGTGAAGGCCATGATCGGCCTCCTGGAGCGCAACCCCGGCATCCCGAAGGACCGCTTCGACGATGTCGCGATCGCCGCCACGACGCAGACCGGCGACCAAGGTCTGACCATCGGTCGCACCACGGCGCTGCTCGCCGGGCTGCCCAAGAGCGTGCCCGGCTATGCGATCGACCGCATGTGCGCCGGCGCCATGACCTCGGTCACGACCATCGCCGGCGCCATCGGCTTCGGCATGTACGACCTCGGCATCGCCGGCGGCGTCGAGCACATGGGCCACCACCCGATGGGCTCGGGCGCCGACCCCAACCCGCGGTTCATCTCCGAGAAGCTCGTGAACCCGGATGCACTCAACATGGGCAACACGGCCGAGAAGATCCACGACCGCTTCCCCGAGCTCACGAAGGAGCGCGCCGACCGGTTCGCGCTGGGCAGCCAGCAGAAGGCGGCCGCCGCCTACGAGGCCGGCAAGATCCAGCCCGACCTGATTCCCGTCGCCGTCCAGAGCGCCGAGGGCTGGGGCCTCGCCACCCGCGACGAGGCGCTGCGTCCCGACACCACGCTCGAGGGGCTCGCCGGTCTCAAGACCCCGTTCCGCCCGCACGGTCGGGTGACCGCGGGCAACTCGTCCGGCCTCAACGACGGCGCGGCGGTCTCCATCATCGCCAGCGGCGCGACCGCCAAGGAGCTCGGCCTCACGCCGAAGATGCGCATGGTGAGCTTCGCCTTCGCCGGCGTCGAGCCGGAGATCATGGGCATCGGCCCGGTGCCCTCCACCGAGAAGGCGCTGCGCAAGGCCGGTCTGACCATCGATGACATCGGGCTGTTCGAGATCAATGAGGCGTTCGCGGTGCAGGTGCTCAGCCTGCTCGACCACTTCGGCATCGCCGACGACGACCCGCGCGTCAACCCGTGGGGCGGCGCCATCGCCATGGGGCACCCGCTCGCCTCCTCCGGCGTGCGGCTGATGATCCAGCTCGCCGCTCAGTTCGCCGAGCGGCCGGACGTGCGCTACGGCCTCACCGCGATGTGCATCGGGCTGGGCCAGGGCGGCTCGGTCATCTGGGAGAACCCGCACTACAAGGGAAAGAAGTAACATGGCCGACCGTTTCGCAAAGCTCGCGGAGCTCTCCACCGACGAGGTCGTCACCCACTCCTACGTGCGCGACGTGCCGCTGAGCGGCGGGCGCACGCTCGCCCTCGTCACGCTCGACAACGGGCTCGACTACAACCGCCCGAACACTCTCGGGCCGACGACGCTCATCGAGTTCGGCACCGTGCTCGACGCGCAGAAGGCCCGCGCGGCCAAGGGCGAGATCCACGGCCTCGCGGTCACCGGCAAGCAGTTCATCCTCGCCGCCGGCGCCGACCTCTCCAAGGTCGGCGAGATCTCCGAGCGCGAGATCGGGCGGCTCATGGGCGAGCTCGGGCACGCGACGCTCGGCAAGCTGCACGACTTCGGCGTGCCGACCTTCGTGTTCGTCAACGGCCTCGCCCTCGGCGGTGGCGTCGAGATCGCCCTCAACGCCGATTACCGCACGGTGGATGCCTCGGTGCCCGCCTTCGCGCTGCCCGAGGTGTTCCTCGGCCTCATCCCGGGTTGGGGCGGCGCGTGGCTGCTGCCGAACCTCATCGGCATCGAGAACGCGCTCGAGGTGATCATCTCGAACCCGCTCAAGAACAACCGCATGCTCAAGGGCCCGCAGGTGCTCGAGCTCGGCATCGCGGACGCGATGTTCGGGCCGGCGACCTTCCTCGAGGACTCGATCCGCTGGGCCGACGGGGTCATCTCCGGCAAGACCAAGGTCAAGCGCAAGCACGAGCCCGGCAAGGTGGAGCGCCTGGCCAAGTGGGACATCGCGATCGGCATCGCCGAGAAGACGCTCGAGAGCCGCATCGGCCGCGTCGCGGTCTCCCCCTACAAGGCCCTCGAACTCCTGAAGGCGGCGAAGAACACCGACCGCGTGAAGGGCTTCAAGGCCGAGGACGCCGCGCTCGAGGAGCTCATCGCCGGCGACCAGTTCCGCGCATCCATCTACGCCTTCAACCTCGTGCAGAAGCGCGCCAAGCGCCCCGCCGGCGCCCCGGATCGCGAGCTCGCGCAGAAGGTCACCAAGGTCGGCATCATCGGTGCCGGTCTCATGGCGCGTCAGTTCGCGTTCCTCTTCGTGCGCAAGCTGCAGGTGCCGGTGGTGATCACCGACCTCGACCAGCAGCGCGTCGACGAGGGTGTCGCCCACATCCGCAAGGACATCGACGACCTCGCCGCCAAGGGCCGCATCTCGAAGGACGACCAGAACCGCCTCACGGCGCTCGTCTCGGGCACGACCGACAAGGCCGACTTCGCGGACTGCGACTGGGTGATCGAGGCGATCTTCGAGGAGCTCGAGGCCAAGCAGAACGTCTTCGCCGACGTCGAGCAGTACATCTCCCCCGAGACGATCCTCGCGACCAACACCTCCTCGCTGTCGGTCGAGCAGATCGGCGCGAAGCTCAAGAACCCCGAGCGCGTCGTCGGCTTCCACTTCTTCAACCCGGTGGCCGTCATGCCGCTCATCGAGGTCGTCAAGACGCCGAAGACGACGGATGCCGCGCTCGCCACCGCGATGGCCACCGCCGCCAAGCTCGGCAAGACGGCGGTCATCACGAAGGACACCCCGGGCTTCGTGGTCAACCGCGTGCTCGCGAAGGTGCTCGGTGAGGCGATGCACGCCGTCGAGCAGGGATCGCCCTTCCAGGCGGTCGTCGACGCGGTCAAGCCCTTCGGTCTGCCGATGGACCCGTTCGTACTGCTCGAGCTCGTCGGCCTCAAGGTCGGCGCGCACGTGCTCGACACGCACCACGCCGCGTTCCCCGACCGCTTCTTCGAGTCGGAGGCGCTGCACGAGCTCGCCGACTACGGCACGATCCTCGAGAAGGACGGCAAGGGCAAGGTCAAGGGCGTCGATCCCAAGGCACAGGCGATCGTCGACAAGCACCGCCCCGCGGATGCGAAGCCGCTGACGGCCGAGCAGCTGCGCATCCGGTTCGAGGACGGCCTCGCGGACGAGATCCACCGCATGCTCGAGGATCAGGTCGTCGCGGCGGCCGAGGACATCGACCTCTGCATGATCATGGGCGCTGGCTACCCGTTCCAGATGGGCGGCATCACCCCCTACCTCGACCGGGTCGGTGCCTCCGAGCGCGCGTTCGGAGACACCTTCCACCACCCGCCGATCCGCGGCGTCAAGTAGCCGACGACGAGCGCACCGGGATCCGATCCCGGTGCGCTCGTCATTTTGCGGGTCATCGGTTCAGCGGCGTCATGTCCGCATAGCGGTCGCCGGTGGCGACGGGCAGGCTGCCGAGCGTCTCGAGCTGTGCCGGAGTGAGCACGAGTGCATCCGCCGCCACGTTCTCCTCGAGGTACGGGATGCGCTTGGTTCCGGGAATCGGCGCGATGTCGTCCCCCTGGGCGAGCAGCCAGGCCAGCGCCACCTGACCGGGCTTCGCACCGAGTTCGGCGGCGACGGCATCCACCTTCTCGACGATCGCAATGTTCGCCTCGAGGTTCTCGCCTTCGAAACGCGGATTCGCGCGCCGAAAGTCCGTCTCGTCGAGCTGATCGAGCGAGCGGATCGTGCCGGTGAGGAAGCCCCGGCCGAGCGGCGAGTACGGCACGAAACCGATGCCCAGCTCCCGCACCGTCGGCAGGATCTCCGCCTCGGGGTCGCGGGACCACAGCGAGTACTCGGTCTGCACGGCGGTGACGGGATGCACGGCATGCGCACGACGGATCGTGGCCGGCGCCGCCTCCGAAAGCCCGTAGCCGCCGATCTTGCCCTCCGCGATCAGGGTCGCCAACTCCCCCACGGTCTCCTCGATCGGCGTGGCGGGGTCCATGCGGTGCTGGTAGTAGAGGTCGATGTGGTCGGTGCCGAGACGCGTGAGCGAACCCTCCACCGACAGTCGCACGTTCTCGGGGCTGCCGTCGAGGCCGCGACTGCCATCGGTGCGGTGCAGGAGGGTGCCGAACTTCGTGGCGATCACCACCTGGTCCCGTTTGCCGACGATCGCCTTGGCGAGCAGCTCCTCGTTGAGATAGGGGCCGTAGATCTCGGCCGTGTCGAGGAAGTTCACGCCGAGCTCGAGTGCGCGATGGATCGTTCTGATCGATCCGGCGTCGTCTTGCGCGGCACCGGTGTAGAAGGCGCTCATGCCCATGAGCCCGAGGCCGATTCGGCCGATCCGTGGTCCGTCGGTTCCGAGTCTGATGGTCTTCAACTGCACTTCTCCTTGTAGATCTCGATCTTCTTGTCGATGGCGGCGAGGCTCTGGGTGACCTCGTCGAGCTGGGCGAGCACGGCGACACGATGCCGAAGGAGCAGGTCCATTCGGGCCTGGGTGGTCGACTCGCCGCGGCGCACCAGGTCCGCGTACTCGCGCACCTGGGCGATCGGCATCCCGGTGGCGCGCAACTTGGTCAGGAAGACGACCCAGTTGACGTCCGCCTCGGTGTAGCGGCGGTGACTGGAGGATGCCCGGTCGATGAGCCCGATGAGTCCCGCGCGTTCGTAGTACCGGAGGGTGTGGGTCGTGAGCCCGGTGGACTCGGCGACCTGCGCGATCGAGAGCCCGGCATCCGTGGTGGTCATGCCCTCAGGCTAGAACTTCGGGCGCGCTCTAAGTCAAACGGGAGTCGACATCCGCTTCCGTCGGCAGCGGCCGCGCCACGGGGATCTTGCTGCCGAGCACCTGGGCGACGACGTCGCGCGCGATGGCCTGCGGCGTCAGCCCCACCTGCTCCAGGATCCAGTCCCGGCTGCCGTGCGGCAGGAACTCGTCGGGCAGGCCGAGCTCGGTCACCGCGGTATCGACGCCAGCGGCGCGCAGGTCCTGACGGATGCGCGTGCCGATGCCGCCGACCCGGATGCCGTCTTCGATGGAGATCAGGATGCGGTGTTCCGCCGCGAAGCCGATCACGCTCTGCGGCACCGGCACCACCCAGCGGGGGTCGATCACCGTTGCACCGATCCCCTGTGCCGCGAGCCGCTCCGCGACCTGCAGACCGAGTTTGGCCATCGGTCCCACGGTGACGATGAGCACGTCCTTGTGCGGCGCCTCGCGCAGCACGTCCACGCCGTCATCGGTGCGGCGTACCGCGTCGTACTCCGTGCCGACGCTGCCCTTCGAGAAGCGCAGCACGGTGGGGCCGTCATCCACGGCCACCGCCTCGCGCAGCTCCTCGCGCAGGCACGTGGCATCCCGCGGTGCGGCGATGCGGATGTTCGGCACGACCTGCAGGATCGCCAAGTCCCACATGCCGTGGTGCGACGGCCCGTCGGGACCGGTGACGCCGGCCCGGTCGAGCACGAAGGTCACGCCGGCCCGGTGCAGGCCGACATCCATGAGCACCTGGTCGAAGGCGCGGTTGACGAACGTCGCGTACATCGCGACCACGGGATGCAACCCGCCGAACGCGAGCCCCGCCGCCGAGGTCACCGCGTGCTGCTCGGCGATGCCGACGTCGAGCACGCGGTCGGGGTGCCGCTCCGCGAACTTGTGGAGCCCGGTCGGCCGCAGCATCGCCGCGGTGATCCCGACCAGCCGGGGGTCGGCATCCGCGAGCTCGACGATCTCGTCGGCGAACACGCTGGTCCAGCTCGGCTTGCTGGCGGCCTCGATCGGCTCTCCCGTCTCGGGGTCGATCTGACCGACGGCGTGGAACTGATCCGCGGTGTCGAGCAGCGCGGGCCGGTAGCCGCGCCCCTTCTCGGTGATGGCGTGCACGATCACCGGGGCGCCATAGTTCTTGGCCTGCTGGAACGCCTCGACGAGGGCACGGATGTCGTGGCCGTGCACGGGACCGAGGTACTTGATGTCGAGGTTCGAGTACAGCGCCTCGTTGTTCGTCAGCCGGGAGAGGAACCCGTGGGTGCCGCCGCGGATTCCGCGGTAGAGCGCACGACCCGGCGCACCGAAGCGCTCGAACACCTTGCGCGACGTGGAGTGCAGGCTGCGATAGGAGCGACGGGTGCGCACGTCGTTGAGGAAGTGCGCCATCCCGCCGATCGTGGGCGCATACGAGCGACCGTTGTCGTTGACGACGATGACGAGGTTGCGGCTGTTGTCGTCGGAGATGTTGTTGAGCGCCTCCCACGTCATGCCGCCGGTCAGCGCGCCGTCCCCGACCACCGCCACGACGTGGCGGTCGTGCTGACCGGTCATGTCGAAGGCGCGCGAGATGCCGTCGGCCCACGACAGCGAACTCGACGCGTGCGAACTCTCCACGATGTCGTGCACCGACTCGCTGCGCTGCGGGTAGCCCGCGAGCCCGCCCTGCTCGCGCAGCCGGCTGAAGTCCTGCCGTCCGGTGAGGAGCTTGTGCACGTAGCTCTGGTGTCCGGTGTCGAAGATCACGGCATCCCGCGGCGAATCGAACACCAGGTGCATGGCGATCGTCAGCTCGACGACGCCGAGGTTCGGGCCGAGATGGCCGCCGGTCTTCGACACCTCGCGCACGAGGAAATCGCGGATCTCGGCGGCCAGCTCGACGAGTTGCTCGTCGGACAATCCATCCAGATCGCGTGGACCGCGGATGTTCTCGAGCAGGCTCATGGCACCAGCCTAAACGAGCGACCTCAGCACGTACTGGAGGATGCCGCCGTTGCGGTAGTAGTCGGCCTCACCGGGCGTGTCGATGCGCACGACCGCGTCGAACTCGACGGTCGCCTTGCCCGGCGCTGAGTGCTCGCTGGGCGCCGCGACGACGCGGACCGACTTGGGTGTGGTGCCCGCGTTGAGGGCCTCGATGCCCGAGATCGTCACGACCTCGGTGCCGTCCAGGCCCAGGCTGTCCGCCGTCTGCCCCGCGGGGAACTGCAGCGGGATCACACCCATGCCGATCAGGTTCGAACGGTGGATGCGCTCGAAGCTCTCCGCGATCACCGCGTGCACACCGAGCAGCGAGGTGCCCTTGGCCGCCCAGTCGCGGCTCGAACCGGAGCCGTACTCCTTGCCCGCGAAGATGACGAGCGGGGTGCCCGCGGCCTGGTAGTTCACGCTCGCGTCGTAGATGAACGACTGCGGGCCATCGGCCTTCGTGAAGTCGCGCGTGAAGCCGCCCTCGACACCGTCGAGCAGCTGGTTCTTCAGGCGAATGTTCGCGAACGTGCCGCGGATCATCACCTCGTGGTTGCCGCGGCGCGAGCCGTAGGAGTTGAAGTCGAGACGATCGACGCCGTGCTCCTGCAGGTACTTGCCCGCAGGGCTGTCGGCCTTGATGTTGCCGGCCGGGCTGATGTGGTCGGTCGTGACCGAATCGCCGAGCTTGGCGAGCACGCGCGCGCCCGCGATGTCGGTGACCGGGGTCGTCTCGAGCGTCATGCCCTCGAAGTACGGGGGCTTGCGCACGTAGGTCGACTGCTCGTCCCACTCGAAGACCTCGCTGTCCGGCGTTGGCAGCGAACGCCAGCGCTCGTCGCCGTCGAAGACCGCTCCGTACTCCTTGGTGAACATCTCGGTGGAGATCGAGGAGTCGATCGTGGCCTGCACCTCGGCGGCATCCGGCCAGATGTCCTTGAGGAAGACGTCGTTGCCGTCGCTGTCCTTGCCGAGCGGGTCGGTCTCGAAGTCGAAGTTCATGGAACCGGCGAGGGCGTAGGCGATCACGAGCGGCGGGCTCGCGAGGTAGTTCATCTTGACGTCGGGGCTGATGCGACCCTCGAAGTTGCGGTTGCCCGAGAGCACCGCGGTCACGGCGAGGTCGTTGCGGTTGATCGCCTCGGTCACCTCTTCGATCAGCGGACCGGTGTTGCCGATGCACACCGTGCAGCCGTAGCCGACCGTGTAGAAGCCGAGAGCCTCGAGGTCGTCGGTGAGGCCGGCCTTCTCGTAGTAGTCGGTGACGACCTTCGAGCCGGGCGCCATCGTGGTCTTGACCCACGGCTTGGCCTTGAGGCCCTTCTGGTTCGCGTTGCGCGCGAGCAGACCGGCGGCGAGCATCACCGAGGGATTCGAGGTGTTGGTGCACGAGGTGATCGCCGCGACCGCGACGGCACCGTGGTCGAGCGTGTAGCCCGAGCCATCCGAGAGCGTCACCTTGGTGGGACGCGAGACGGATGCCGGGGCGATGCTCGCCTGCGTGTGCGAGTGCTGGTGCGCGCTCTCCTCGTCCTCAGGGGTGAAGCCGACGGGGTCGGACGCGGGGAAGGTCGCCTCGACCGCGGCGTCCACCTCGGAGAGCCGCTGACCCGCGTAGTCGACGATGTCGAGCTCGAACTGGGTCTTGGCCCGGCTGAGCTCGACGCGATCCTGCGGACGCTTCGGCCCGGCGATCGACGGCACGACCGTGCTGAGGTCGAGCTCGAGGTACTCGCTGAACACGGGCTCGACGGCCGGGTCGTGCCAGAGCTTCTGGAGCTTGGCGTAGGCCTCGACCAGGGCGACCTGCTCAGCACTGCGGCCGGTCAGGCGCAGGTAGTCGAGCGTCACCTCGTCGATCGGGAACATCGCGGCGGTCGAACCGAACTCCGGGCTCATGTTGCCGATGGTGGCGCGGTTGGCCAGCGGCACCTGGCCGACGCCCTCGCCGTAGAACTCGACGAACTTGCCGACCACGCCGTGCTTGCGCAGCATCTGCGTGATGGTGAGCACGACATCCGTCGCGGTCACGCCCGTCGGGATGGCGCCGGAGAGCTTGAAGCCGACGACCTTGGGGATGAGCATGGAGACGGGCTGGCCGAGCATGGCCGCCTCGGCCTCGATGCCGCCGACGCCCCAGCCGAGCACGCCGAGGCCGTTGACCATGGTGGTGTGCGAGTCGGTGCCGACACAGGTGTCCGGGTAGGCGCGCAGCTTGCCACCCACCTCGCGGGTGAAGGTGACCCGTGCCAGGTACTCGATGTTCACCTGGTGCACGATGCCGGTGCCCGGCGGCACGACCTTGAAGTCGTCGAAGGCGGTCTGTCCCCAGCGCAGGAACTGGTAGCGCTCGCCGTTGCGCTCGTACTCGATCTCGACGTTGCGCTCGAGGGCGTTCTCGGTGCCGAACAGGTCGGCGATCACCGAGTGGTCGATGACGAGTTCCGCGGGAGCGAGCGGATTGATCTTGTTGGGGTCGCCGCCCAGGGCGCCGACCGCCTCACGCATCGTGGCGAGGTCGACGATGCAGGGCACACCGGTGAAGTCCTGCATGACCACGCGGGCCGGGGTGAACTGGATCTCGGTGTCCGGCTCCGCGGTGGGAACCCAGCCGCCGAGGGCCTCGATCTGCTCCTTCGTGACGTTGGCGCCGTCCTCGGTGCGCAGCAGGTTCTCGAGCAGTACCTTCAGGCTGAACGGCAGCTTCTCGTGGCCGTCGACGGTGTCGATGCGGAACACCTCGTAGTCGGTCGACCCGACCGTGAGCGTGTCCTTCGACCCGAAACTGTTCACTGCCGACATGTCGTCTCCCTTGCTGTGACTGACTCGCTGCGCTGCGCCGTCCCGCCGCGGTGCCCTGGCTATCCTCGCGGCCCTTCGGACACGCTGCCAGCAAGGCAAGCCTAAGCCCGCCGCGGTGCGGTTTCACCCTCGATCGGGCGCAAAACTATCTTGATATCAAGATAAATGTATCACGTCGCGGCGCTCACGTCGGGAGCCGCGCCGGGCGCGCTCAGTCCTCCTCGACGCGGGAGTACACGGTGCGGGCGAGCAGCCAGGTCACCCAGAGCATCGCCGCGTAGAACGGCACACCGAGGATGAGCTTGAAGCCCGCGAGCGCCTGGGTCTCTCCGGTGAAATACAAGGGCAGTTCGATGCCCAGCCGCACCGCGAACAGACCGCACCACAGCAGCGTCGCGATCACGGCGACCCGGAACTTCGCGCGGTCGGTACGCCAACCGCTGCCCTCGCCCGTGATCAGCGACGCGATCACGCCGATGATCGGCCAGCGCACGGCGAGACTGACGATCAGCCCGACGAGGAACACGGCGTTGATGATGAAGCCGGGCACGAAGTTGTCCTCGGCGCGACCGGTCAGCAGGGCCAGGCCCGCCGAGAGCCCGATGCCGACGATGCCGGCCACTGCCGGCGTCCAGGGCGAACGCATGACCAGCCGCACCAGCAGGAAGAGCACGGCGATCGCGAGCGGGATGAGCACGGAGGGCAGCAGTTCCTGCGTGATCGTGTAGACCACGAGGAACGCGAACCCGGGCAGGATCGACTCGACCAGTCCGCGCACCCCGCCCATCGCGGCCAGGAGCGCGGCACCCGTCGGGGCCTGACCCGGCTCGACCTTGCCGAAGCCGGAGCGCTTCGCCGCCGCCTGCAGCGACTCCCTGAACGAGGGCGGCTGCTGCTCGTCGCTCACTCGCTCGCGCCCTGACCCGCCGCCGGCATGTGCAGCGGGATGAGGTCACGCGGCGGCATCGGCGTGGTGCCGCGCACGACCACGATCGAACGGAACAGGTCGTCGACCTTCGCGGCGGCCTCGGCGTTGGTCGCGCCTTCGCCGGCGATCACGCCGCGCAGGAACCACCGCGGGCCGTCGACGCCGACGAACCTGGCCAGGCGGCTGCCGCCTTGCTGGGCCGGGATCTCGGCGAGCACCTCGGGACCGAACACTCCGTCGACGATGCGGGTGGTGCCGCCCTGCTTCTGGATCTGGTCCACGATCTGCTGACGGATCTCGTGCCACAGACCGCTGGATCGAGGTGCGGCGAACGGCTGCACCTGCAACGTGGAGCCCGCGTAGTCGAGGCTGACGGCCACGACGCGCTTGGTCGCCTCCTCCACCTCGAGCCGCAGGTGCAGCTCCGGCCGAGGGAGGATCTTCACGCCGCCGAGGTCGACGTAGGGGCGGACGGCGTTCGCCTCAGCCTCGTCGAGCGGACCGGCCGATGCACGATCCTCGGGCGCGGACTTGGGCTGCCCCGCACCCTCTCCCGATGCTTCGATCCCGATGATGTCACTCACGACTGCACTCCCTCTGCGGCGCCGATGCCGGTTGAACCGAAACCGGACGTGCCGCGCTGGCTGCCCGGCAGAGACTCCACCGGGATGAAACGGGCCCGTGACACGGGCATGACGATGAGCTGCGCTATCCGATCGCCCGGCTCGATCACGAAGGCGTGCGCGGTATCGGTGTTGAGCAGGGTGATGCGGATCTCGCCGCGGTAGCCGGCATCCACCGTCCCGGGGCTGTTGACGATCGTGATGCCGTGCCGCATCGCGAGTCCGGATCGCGGCACCACGAAGCCCACGTAGCCGTCGGGCAGTGCGATGGACACGCCGGTGCCGACGGTCGCACGCTCCCCCGGACCGATGACGTGCGCGTCGGCGGCATGAAGGTCCGCACCCGCGTCTCCCGCGTGCGCGTACTCGGGAATCCGACCGGAGGCGATGAGCACCTCGACGTTGTCAACCACGTGACGAGGGTAGTGCAGAACGCTGAACTGCTCGCATGCCCGCGGGGTGTTCAATGGATGACGTGCCCCACTATCGCGAGCGTCTCTGGCCCGCCCCCTGGCTGTACGTAGCCACCGCGCTGGTCATCCCTGCGAGCCTGCTCGTGTTCCTGCCGATCGACCTGACCGCCGGGATCGTGGTCGCGATCGTGCTGTACGCGGGCTGCATCGTGCTGCTGCTGGCCGCATCCCCGCGCATCGAGGTGACCGACGACGAGTTCATCGCCGGCCGCGCCCGCATTCCGCGATCGTTGCTCGGCACGGCCGCCGGATTCGCGGGCGACGAGGCGCGCGCCGAACGCGGGCCGCGGCTCGACGCGCGGGCCTGGCTGCTGATCCGCGGCTGGGTCGACCCCGTGGTGAAGGTCGAGCTGCGGGATCATGACGACCCCACGCCGTACTGGCTGGTGTCGACGCGACGTCCCGACGAACTCGTCAGGGCGCTGCAGAACCGAGGCTAGGCCGCGCACTCCATGCAGATCGGTCCGAGCTTGGTCTCGTGGTCGATCTGCGAGCGGTGCTTGACGAGGAAGCAGTTCACGCAGGTGAACTCGTCCGCCTGAGGCGGGAGCACCACGACGTCGAGGTCGAGGTCGGAGAGATCCGCGCCGGCCAGCTCGAAGCTGCCGGGGTTGTCGGCGTCGTCGACGTCGATCGAACCGGACGACTTGTCCGGAACGCGCTCCTTCAAAGCCTCGATCGACTCGCTGTCGTCGTCGGTCTTGCGAGGTGCGTCGTAGTCGGTGGCCATGCCCATCCAGTTCTAGTAAACATGCGTGCTCAATCGGCGGGGACAGTGTGCATCACGAGGTTGCAAATAGCAAACCCCTGAAGAGCCGTCGCTTTCCGTCGCCGATGCAACATCCGGCACGCCCGCGCTATTCCCCGGAAACAGGCCGACGGCGTGTCATCCTGGTGCCCAAATGCACGGCCGGGAGGGCATCGTCATGCAGGACCTGCGAGTGATCGGCGTCGAGAACGGCGCGCTGCTCGTCGCCGCCGACGACGGGACGCGCTACCGCATCCCCATCGACGAGCTCATGCAATCCAAGCTCCGGCAGACCGTGACGGATCCGGGCGTCGGACCGAAGCTCTCGCCGCGCGAGATCCAGGCGCACATCCGCTCCGGCATGTCCGCACAGGATGTCGCATCCATCACGGGAGCGCCGCTCGAGTACATCCAGCGCTTCGAGGGTCCCGTGCTGGCGGAGCGGGAGTTCGTGGTGCAATCCGCACTGGACGTGCCGGTGCGCATGGCGGGCGACACCGACCCGCTCAGCCAGGGCAAGTCCTTCGGCACCGCGATCCGCGAACGGCTGCACGAGCTCGGTGCGGTCGGCGAACGGTGGGCGAGCTGGAAGGAGGCGACCGGATGGATCGTCAAGCTCGCGTTCACCGCGAACCACATCGACCATGACGCCCGCTGGCAGTTCGACCCGAAGAAGCACTCCCTGGTACCCCTGAACAACGAGGCGATCTCCCTCTCGCAGGGCGAGGCCGCCGGGCCGCTCATGCCCCGGCTTCGCGCGGTGTCCCCCACCGCGCCGACCGATGCCACGCGATTCGACAGCGGGGCGTTCGCGATCGATCCCGCCGAGGCACCCGCACCATCCGCAACCGCGGCCAAGCCGATCTCGATCGCACGGCACGAGGAGGAGCCGGTACCGGGCAACCAGACCGCCGACCTGCTCGAGGCGCTGCGTCGGCGCCGCGGGGAACGGGAGTCCGCGAGCTTCGGTGAGGACGAGGCCCGCGCCGCGCACCCCTCCACCGGCACGATCCGCGTGATCGACGTACCGATGCCCGAGGCGGAGGAACCGCCGGCGAGTCCGCGCTCCACGCAGCCGCAACCGCGCACGAAGAAGGGTCGCGCGGCGATGCCGAGTTGGGACGAGATCGTCTTCGGCGCTCGACCGGACGAGGACCCGGCCTAGGCTCCGCGCGCGTACGCTCCCATCCGCAACAGGGGCACGCGCAGCTCGGCCGGCGACCAGGAGCCGTGCTGTCCGACCATCGTCATGCCGGACGACCCGGCGAGGTAGTACGCCACGTTCTTGCGCGCGGCGATCAGCACGTCGCCGATGCGCGGGACGACATCATCCCGCACCGCGCCGAACCAGCCCGCCGCGATCGCCTCGTCGCGCGTCGCGATCCATGCACGCTCGCCTTCGACGGCCCGCCAGCGCTGGGCGAGCGCCACGGTCTGCCGCCGGTCGTGCAGGTGCAGCTGCAGGCAGCGCGGCTCGCCCGCGACGTGCCGCACCCCCTCGAGTAGTTCCGAGGTGTCGTCGACGATGACGTGGGCATGCTGCGGGATGTCGATCATGCCGTGATCGGCCGTGACCAGGAGGCCGGTGCGCGGGGACAGCGTCGGTGCGACCGAGCGGAGCGCGGCATCCGTCTCTTCGAGCGCTCGCGTCCACTGCGACGACTGCGAGCCGTGCGCGTGGCCGGCCTGATCGAGTTCGGCCACGTAGACGTAGACGAGCGCCCCCGGGGTGCGGGCGAGTTCGGCGGCGACCTCCAGTCGTTCGGCGATCGAGCGCGCCCCGACGTAGTTCGCGCCCCGCAGCACCGCCTGCGTGAACCCCGACTCGGCGAACTTCGCCGGCCCGACGGCGGCGGGAGCCAAGCCCAGGCGTCCGGCCGTCTCGAAGAGGGTCGGATGCGCCTGCCATCGATGCGGGTCGAGCCGGTCGTCCCACCCGGTGAGCTGGTTGATCACGCGATCGTTCTGCGGATCGAGCACGGAGTAGCCGACCAGTCCGTGCTGACCGGGGGTGAGCCCCGTGGTCAACGAGGCGAGCGCCGAGGCCGTGGTCGTGGGGAATCCGGAGGCGATCGTGTCCTTCTTGCCCATCGCCGACATGAGCGTGCGGGCGTGTCCGGCGCTCGCGCGCAGCGCATCGGCACCGAGGCCGTCAACGAGCAGCACGATGGCGCTGTCGGCGGGCGGCAACCCGAGACGGTTCGGGGCGGACTGCACCGATTCCAGACAACTTCGCAGCACATCGGCAAGGCTCGGCGCCTGGGGATCGAGCGCCGGTAACATGGCCTCGATCTTATGGCTACCCCTGACAACCCGACCGCGCCCTCCCCCGCCGGCGAACGCATCGAGGACATCGATCTCGCCACCGAGATGGAGGGATCGTTCCTCGAGTACGCATACTCCGTCATCTATGCGAGGGCCCTGCCCGACGCGCGCGACGGGCTGAAGCCCGTGCAGCGCCGCATCCTGTTCCAGATGCGCGAGATGGGGCTGCGACCGGATCGCGGGCACGTGAAGTCGTCGCGCGTCGTCGGTGACGTGATGGGCAAGCTGCACCCGCACGGCGACGCCTCGATCTACGACGCGATGGTGCGCCTGACCCAGGACTTCGTGCTGCGGGTGCCGCTCATCGACGGGCACGGCAACTTCGGCACGCTCGACGACGGACCGGCGGCACCGCGATACACCGAGACGCGACTGCAGGCCGCGGCACTGGCGATGACCGACGACCTCGATGAGGACGTCGTGAACTTCGTGCCCAACTACGACAACTCCTTCATGCAACCGGAGGTGCTGCCGGCGGCGTTCCCCAACCTGCTCGTCAACGGGGCGAGCGGCATCGCGGTCGGCATGGCCACGAACATGGCCCCGCACAACCTGATCGAGGTCGTCGGTGCCGCGCGGCATCTGCTCGATCATCCGGATGCGAGCCTCGACGACCTGATGTCGTTCGTGCCCGGGCCCGACCTGCCCACCGGCGGCACGATCATCGGCCTCGACGGCATCAAGGACGCGTACACGAACGGCCGCGGCGCGTTCAAGACCCGAGCCCGCGTCTCCGTCGAGTCGATCACGGCACGCAAGACCGGCCTCGTCGTCACCGAGCTGCCGTATCTCGTGGGCACCGAGCGTGTGATCGAGAAGATCAAAGACGGCGTGAACGCCAAGAAGATCAGCGGCATCTCCGATGTCACCGACCTCACCGACCGCAAGCACGGCTTGCGCCTGGTGATCGGCATCAAGACCGGCTTCAGCCCGGATGCCGTGCTCGAGCAGCTCTACCGGCTCACGCCGCTCGAGGAGTCCTTCTCCATCAACAACGTCGCCCTCGTCGACGGCGGGCCCCGAACGCTGGGGCTGAAGGAGCTGCTGCAGGTCTACCTGGACCACCGCCTGTCGGTCGTGCGGCGACGCAGCGAGTTCCGGCTCGCCAGGCGCCGCGAGCGGCTGCACCTCGTGGAGGGGCTGCTCATCGCGATCCTCGACATCGACGAGGTCATCCAGGTGATCCGCACGAGCGACGACAGCGACCAGGCGCGCACCCGACTCATGGACGTGTTCGAGCTCAGCGACCTGCAGGCCGAGTACATCCTCGAACTGCGCCTGCGGCGGCTCACCAAGTTCAGCCGCATCGAGCTCGAGGCCGAAGCCGACAAGCTGCGCGCCGAGATCGCCTATCTCGAGGGTGTGCTCGCCGACCCGGCCCGCATCCGCCAGCTCGTCTCCGATGAGCTCGAGCAGGTCGCCGAGCAGTTCGGCACGCCGCGTCGCACCCTGCTCACGCAGGCCCGCCCGTCGGTGGCGACCTCGGCCGCCGCGCGCAAAGCGGCGCCGGTGCTCGAGATCGCGGACGCGCCGTGCGAGGTGCTGCTCTCGACCACGGGGCGCGCAATCCGGGTGGATGTCACCGAGGATTCCACGCCGTCGGCGCAACGTCGGCGCAGCAAGCACGACGCCATCCGTTCCCGCGTGACGACCACGAGCCGCACCGAGATCGGCGCCGTGACGAACACCGGTCGCCTGATCCGCTTCACGGCCGTTGACCTGCCGAGCGTGCCTGCGAACTCGATCCAGCTCGCCGCGGGGGCCAAGATCAACGACTACCTCGCGATCGGCGGCAAGGAGAGGGTGCTCGGCTTCGTCACGCTCGACGGCGAGCCCATCGCGCTCGGCACCCGCCAGGGCGTCGTCAAGCGCGTCGCCATGGGCGGCTGGCCCGCCAAGCCCGACTTCGAGATCATCGCGCTCAAGCCGGGCGACGAGGTGGTCGGCGTCACCCAGGGCGGCGACGCCGAGGAACTCGTCTTCGTCACCTCGGATGCTCAGCTGCTGCACTTCGCCGCGTCGGCGGTGCGGCCGCAGGGGCCGGCCGCGGGCGGCATGGCGGGCATCAACCTGGGCGCCAAGGCGAGCGTGATGTTCTTCGGCTCCGTCGACCCCGGCGTCGACAACGTCGTTGCGACGCTTTCCACCTCGGTGGCCACGATCGCCGGCGCCGATCCCGGACGGGCCAAGGTGTCGTCGCTCTCCGAGTTCCCCGGCAAGGGGCGCGCGACGGGCGGCGTGCGGGCGCACTCCTTCCTCAAGGGCGAGGATGTGCTCGGTCTCGCCTGGGTCGGTCCGGCGCCCGCGCTGGCGGTCGGCACGGACGGCGCGGCGCGCACGCTGCCGGACGGCGGCGCCAAGCGGGATGCCTCGGGCACCCCTCTCGACGCGGTCATCGGTTCGATCGGCGAATCGGTCTGATCGCGGCCGGCGTCACACGTGCGGCACGAAGTCCTGCCAGGCCAGACGCCGCTCGGAGCGCGGGTCCTTCTCGATGCGATCCGCCCGGTCGAAGACCAGGGTGCGACGACGACGGCGCGTGTACCGGGGCCACTCGGGCGCGAGCGGATCCCCCCACGCGAATCGCAGCCAGTGCCGCTGCATCCGTGACCCTGCGCGCTTGAAGGCCCGCCGCCCGCCGAGCGCGCCGATGCCACGGCCGAACAGTCCGTTCATCCGGTCGAACAGCGCGAACAGTTCGAGACCGTGCGTCGCATCCAGGCCGGCCAGGCGTAGCAGCCGCGGCGCGATGTCGAAGCGATACATGTGCACGGGAGCGAATCGAGCGTGCCGCTCGGCGACCTTCACGCTCGGGTACCAGAACGCGAAGTCGCCGCCGAAGTCCGCGGCCGGCCGTCTGGCCGGCAGGCCCGGGTATTGGGCCTTGAGCGCGCGTCGCGAGCGCTTGGGCGTGCGGGCGAAGATCGCGCGGATGCGCGGCGGCGTGGTCGCGAGGATGTCCAGTCGCCCGCGGAAGAGCGAACCCTCGCGATCGTTGGTGCCGATGATCAGGGGAACCGGATGCGCCCGACCCGCCTTGAACGCGTCGAGCGGTCGTTCCGGCACGAGCGCTCCGTCGATCACCGGGCACAGCGCGACCGTGCCCGGAAAGCGGTCAGGCATCAGCAGCTGCAGTTCCGTGGTGGTGCGCACCAGCGCGCCCGTGCTCGCCGTCATGAGCAGCGTCGCGGCATCCTCGTGGCTCGTGCTCTCGACGGCCAGGTCGTCCACTCGGCCGCTCAGCAACTCCATGAACTCGCCGGCCCAGACCGCCGTCACCTCCGGCGGATAGATCGCGTTCGGTGGTGCGCTCTGCGCGATGGCCCGCGCGAAGAGACCGCGCGCGGACGGCACCGTCATCAGCGTCGTGACGGCGTTACCGCCCGCCGACTCGCCGAACAGCGTGACGCGGGCCGGATCCCCGCCGAACGCCGCGATGTTGTCCCGCACCCACGCCAGGGCCGCGATCTGATCGCGCAGCCCGAGATTGGACTCGATCGGATGCTCCGGGGTCGAGAAGCTCGACAGGTCGAGCCAGCCCAGCGCGCCGAGGCGGTAGTTGAGGTTGACGAAGACCACCCCGCCCTCCCGCACCAGTCCCTCGCCCTGCCTGCGGATCTCGCGAGCCGAGCCCACCGAGTACGCGCCGCCGTGCAGGAACACCATGACCGGCGCCGCCGTGACGGGTCCCTCGGGCGCGATCACATTGAGGGTCAGGCAGTCCTCGGACATCGGGGCGCTGGTGCGCACCCGGAACTGCCCGTCGCGGTCCTGGGGGGCGATGGGACCGAACTCCGCGGCGTCCCGGGTCCCCCGCCAGGGCACTACCGCGGCCGGTGCCCTGAACCGTCGCTCGCCGGTGGGCGGTGCGGCGTACGGGATGCCGCGCCACATGCGAAGCCCGCGCCGCACGGTGCCGCGCACCGCACCGCCGGTCACCTCGAACTCGAGCGACCCGGTCATGGCGGCACGCTATCGCCCCGAGGTGAACGGGCGGTGCGCGACGAACGGGCGGTGCGTGCGGCGCTCAGACGTCGATGCGGGAGCGGTTGAGTCCGTCGCCGGCGACGATGAACTCCTTGCGCGGGGCGACGTCGTTGCCCATGAGCAGTTCGAAGACCTTGGTGGCGGCCTCGGCATCCCCGATGTTGACCCGGCGCAGCGTGCGGTGGCGCCGGTCCATCGTGGTGGAGGCCAGCTGATCGGCATCCATCTCGCCGAGCCCCTTGTAGCGCTGGATCGGGTCCTGGTACTTCTTGCCGGACTTCTTGAGGCCGGCGAGCACCGCGTTGAGCTCGGCCTCGGAGTAGGTGTAGATCGTGTCGTTCGGCTTCGAGCCAGGGTTCATCACGATCACGCGGTGCAACGGCGGCACCGCAGCATAGACGCGTCCGTCCCGGATCATCTCCGGCATGTAGCGGAAGAAGAGGGTCAGCAGCAGCGTGCGGATGTGCGCACCGTCGACATCCGCGTCCGCCATGATGATGACCTTGCCGTAGCGGGCGGCCTCGAGATCGAAGCTGCGGCCGGAGCCGGCCCCGATCACCTGGATGATCGACGCGCACTCGGCGTTCGAGAGCATGTCGCTCACCGACGCCTTCTGTACGTTGAGGATCTTGCCGCGGATCGGCAGCAGCGCCTGGTACTCGCTGTCGCGGCCGAGCTTGGCGGTGCCCAGCGCGGAGTCGCCCTCGACGATGAACAGCTCGCTGTTGGCGACGTCGTTCGATCGGCAGTCCACGAGCTTCGCCGGCAACGACGAGCTCTCGAGCGCGTTCTTGCGACGCTGGGTCTCCTTGTGGGCGCGCGCCGAGATGCGCGACTTCATCTCGGCGACGACCTTGTCGAGCACGAGCGCGGCCTGCGCCTTGTCGTCGCGCTTCGACGAGGCGTACTTCTCCGCCATCGACTTGGCGACGACGTTCGCGACGATCGCACGCACCGCGGGGGTGCCGAGGATCTCCTTGGTCTGGCCCTCGAACTGCGGCTCCGGCAGACGCACCGTGAGCACCGCGGTGAGGCCAGCGAGGATGTCGTCCTTCTCGAGCTTGTCGTTGCCCGCCTTCAGCCGGCGCGCGTTCTTCTCCACCTCGGCCCGCAGGAACTTGAGCATGCCCTGCTCGAAGCCGGCCTGGTGCGTGCCGCCCTTCGGGGTGGCGATGATGTTGACGAAGCTCTTGAACACCGTGTCGTAGCCGGTGCCCCAGCGCAGCGCGATGTCGACCGCGCACTCGCGCTGCAGCTCGGTGGCGACCATGTGTCCGTTGTCCTGCAACACGGGCACGGTCTCGGTGAAGGTGCCGGTGCCGACCATGCGCCAGGTGTCGGTGATCGGGGCATCCGGAGCCAGGTGCTCGACGAACTCGCCGATGCCGCCGGCGAAGTGGAAGGTCTCGTGCAACGGCGTCTCGCCGCGGTGGTCCTCGAGCTCGAGCCTGAGGTCGGGCACCAGGAACGCCGTCTGCCGCAGCCGATCGAGCAGCTCCTCGGTCTGGAAGCTCGCGCCCTTCGCGAAGATCTGTCGGTCGGCCCAATAGCGGATGCGCGTGCCGGTGACGTTCTTCGCAACCTTGCCGACGACCCGCAGTTCACTGCCGGAGGTGAAGGGGGTGAACGGGGCATCCGGCGTCTTCTGCCCGCCGCGGTCGTCGAACACGCCGGGCTCGCCGCGATGGAACGACATCGCCCAGGTCTTGCCGTCGCGGTCGACCTCGACGTCCAGCCGCTCGGAGAGCGCGTTGACGACCGAGGCACCGACGCCGTGCAGACCGCCCGAGGCCGCATAGGAACCACTGCCGAACTTGCCGCCGGCATGCAGCTTCGTGAACACGACCTCGACGCCCGACAAGCCCGTCTTCGGCTCGATGTCCACGGGGATGCCGCGCGCCGTGTCTCGCACCTCGACGCTCTCGTCGGCGTGCAGCACCACGTCGATGCTCGATCCGTGGCCGCCGAGCGCCTCGTCCACCGAGTTGTCGATGATCTCCCAGAGGCAGTGCATGAGACCGCGAGAGTCGTTCGACCCGATGTACATCCCGGGGCGCTTGCGCACCGCCTCGAGGCCCTCCAGCACCGAGAGATGACGGGCGTTGTAGTCGGCGCTCAATTCGGGTCCACTCCTTGTCGTGCATGGCACAAGCCGGTTCAACAGTAGGCTCACCCGAGCCTGTTGCCTCGCACCGACACCCGCGCCGGGCCGCTCCGGCCGATCACGGGGCCGCAGCGGCTACGCGCACAGCGAAATACCCGGTAATTGACCCGCGTCTGTAACAGAGGCGTGGAAGGATTGTGATCACGCAGGTTCATCATCCAGCCCGAAGGAGCAGCACATGTCTCAGATCGCCACCGAGAACAGCGCCGTCGACGAGCTGGACTACGTCCTCACCGCCCTCGACCGCTGCGACTCCTGCGGCGCCCAGGCCTACATCAAGGTGACCCTGGCCAGCGGCGACCTGCTGTTCTGCGCGCACCACGGTGCCAAGTTCAAGGACAAGCTCTTCCCGACCGCGCTCGCCTGGCACGACGAGTCCTCGCGACTCCTCGAGCCCACGAAGTAACGACCTCGGTGGGACTCGGCGTCGGCCGACGCCTGCGGTATCTCGTCGACCGCGCGAGGGCTTTCGATCGCAAGGCCGTCTGGGAGATCGCCACGCGCGCCAGCAAGCAGACGTGGATGCCGCGGCCGCTCATCGTGCTCGACATGCTGTGGGGTGCCGCCTTCCATGAGGTGGCGTTCCAGGACTACGCGGACTGGGATTTCCACCTGCTCACGCGCGCCGAGCGGCGCACGTACATGACGCATCCCAAGTCCGACCGGCTCGTGCTGAAGGTCAACCAGGCCGAGTACCGGCCCCTGTTCCGGGACAAGTCGAAGTTCAACGTGCGCTTCGGCAAGTACCTCGGTCGCGATTGGCTCGACATCCGTGACGCGACCCCCGATGAACTCGGGGCGTTCGTGCGCAAGCACGGCGACTTCATGGCGAAGGTGCCCGACAGCCTCGGCGGCTACGGCATCGAGAAGCGTTCCGGCGCCGCAATCACCGACTTCGCAGCGCTGCACGCCGAGCTCACCGAGCGACGCCAGTTCCTGGTGGAGCAGGTGATCGTGCAGCATCCCGTGATGGCGAGCCTGAACCCCTCGAGCGTGAACTCGTTGCGCATGATCAGCTACCTCACCGACGCTGGTGACGTGCGCATCCTCGGAGCGACCCTCAAGGCCGGCGCCGGCGGGAGTGTCGACAACGTCAGCCAGGGCGGCATGTACACGATGCTCGACGAGGAGGGCGTGGCCCACTACGGCGCCTTCACCGCGGAGTCGGGGGCGATCCACACGGTGCACCCGATCACCGGAGTGTCCATCGTCGGCTTCCGGGTGCCGCTGTTCGACCAGGTGCTCGACCTCGTGGACAAGCTCGGGCACGAGGTTCCCCAGATCCCCTACGTCGGCTGGGACATCGCCGTCACGCCCGACGGACCCGTCGTGATCGAGGGCAACTACAACTCGGGCGTCTTCCAGCTCAAGCCGAGCGTCTCGGGCGTGCGCACGGGACTGCGACCGCTGTTCAAAGAGGTCACGGGATTCTGATCTCGGCTGCGCTCGAGTCGAGATCGGCGCGCGGTCAGCGTGCGACGCGGATGATCCCCAGCGGCGTCGACTGCCGATCCTGACCCAGCGGGTTGTCCTTGAGGATCGCGGCGAGGCGGGCATCCGCCGCACGACCCAGCGTGGAGCCGAGGATGTTGCCGCCGAAGTCGTTGATGTCCACGATCGCGACATCCACGGCCTTGCCGAGCGCCGTGCGCAACTCGGCTGCGACCTCGTTCGGACGCTCCGGGCCGAGCACGACCTGCGAGTCGTAGGGCGGGATGGTGTTCTTCGTCGGGCCGTCGATCGCGCGAGCCTTCGAGCCGGCAATCCGGTAGAAATCGCCGCGACGACCGAAGAGCTTGGTCACCGCCGCGACCGCCGCCGCGAACAGGATGCGTGGCGTGCCGCATTCGCGCAGCGCCATCTCCATCGTCTCCGGGATGCCGAGCCCGATGCCGTGCGAGGTCTTCGTCACGTAACGGGAGAGGAAGGTGGCGAGTCGGCGCGGCTCGATCGACTCCACGGGGAAGGCGCGGCCCTGCGTGATCGCGACGATCTTCTCGGTCACGAACAGGGTGTCGCCGTCCTCCAGCAGCTTGGCCGCGTATCCGGTGACGACCTCGGCGAGGTTCTCTCCCGCGAGCACGACATGCGTCTTGATCGGGATGCGCTGGTAGGCGACCCCGTCGACCGTGACCTCGAGGGACTTGCCCTCGTTGGCCTTGGCTGCCACCGGTCTACTCGAGGTAGTCGCGCAGCGACTGCGACCGGGACGGGTGACGCAGCTTGGCCATCGTCTTCGACTCGATCTGCCGGATGCGCTCGCGCGTCACACCGAACGTGTCGCCGATCTGGTCGAGCGTCTTGGGCATGCCATCGCCGAGACCGAAGCGCATACGGATGACGCCGGCCTCCCGCTCGGACAGCGAGTCGAGGAGCGACTCGAGCTGCTTCTGCAGCATCGTGAAGCCCACGGCATCCGCGGGAACGACCGCCTCGGTGTCCTCGATGAGGTCGCCGAACTCGCTGTCGCCGTCCTCACCGAGGGGGGTGTGCAGCGAGATTGGCTCGCGGCCGTACTTCTGCACCTCGATGACCTTCTCGGGCGTCATGTCGAGCTCGCGGCTCAGCTCCTCGGGCGTGGGTTCGCGACCCAGGTCCTGCAGCATCTGGCGCTGCACGCGCGCGAGCTTGTTGATGACCTCGACCATGTGCACCGGGATGCGGATGGTGCGGGCCTGGTCCGCCATCGCCCGGGTGATCGCCTGGCGGATCCACCACGTGGCGTAGGTCGAGAACTTGAAGCCCTTGGTGTAGTCGAACTTCTCGACGGCGCGGATGAGGCCGAGGTTGCCCTCCTGGATCAGATCCAGGAACTGCATGCCGCGACCGGTATAGCGCTTGGCCAGCGACACGACGAGACGCAGGTTCGCGCCGAGCAGGTGGCTCTTGGCGCGCTGGCCATCCTTGGCCACCCACTGCAACTCGCGCCCGAGGGTCGAGCGCTGCTCGCTGGCGGACATGTGCGAGAGCTTGTCCTCGGCAAAGAGGCCGGCCTCGATGCGCATCGCCAACTCCACCTCTTCGGCGGCGTTGAGCAGCGCGACCTTGCCGATCTGCTTGAGGTAGTCCTTCACCGGGTCGGCGGTGGCTCCGGTGATGGCGCTCGAGTAGACGGGGACCTCGTCCTCGTCGTCGACGAGGGACAGCACGAGCGCGCCAGTCGGCAGGGCCTCGTCCTTGCCGGTCGACTTCTCCTCGTCGTCGTCGTCATCGTCGGAGGCGTCGGTGTCGTCATCCTTGACGTCCTCGGTCTCCACCTCGACCACGGCGACGACCTCGACGTCTTCGACGTCGTCCTCGTCGATCTCCACGGGCTCATCGACGATGTCCTCATCGATTGCCGGGTCGCCGGCCTTGCCCGCCTTCGCGGCAGGCTTCTTGGCGGCCGATGCCTTCGCGGGCGCCTTTGCGGCGACCTTGGTCGTCGTGGCCTTCACGACCTTGGGCTCCACCTCGGGAGCGTCATCCTTCGTGGCCTGCGTACGCGTCGACGCCTTCGTCGACGCGGCAGGAGCCTTGGCCGGAGCAGCCTTGGTTCGGGTTGCCATGTGAGCACCTCATCCTGTTGGTCGGTCTGCGCGCTGGTTGTGCGCAGCCGTGCCGCTTTCGGGCAGTACTAAGACCCATGTCAAGTCCTCACCGTGACGCTCGCATCGAGTGTCGCGGATCCCTGGACCAGACCGGGTCTCAAGCCTCAATTATTGCACGCTTTGCGCGGGGACCCCGCCACGCGGTCATCGCCGCCGTCGACGCCAGGCCTCCATGATTGCAACCCACAGAGGGGACACCGCTATTCCCTCGTCGGCGAGCAATCTGCGGCGCGTCCTGCGGCGTGCGTGCACGAGCATCGCCACGCCGGTGCCCGCGATCAGGAACTGCGCGAGGAACGCGACGCGGAACGACGCGAGCGAGTACAACTCGGCGGGCACGCCGGATCCGCCGCGGGCGCGATCCACCGCGTCGAGCACGATGCCGACCAACAGCATGATGACGAGCGTCGCGCTGAACCCGCCCATGTTCACGAAGCCGGTCACCGAACCGTGGGAGGTCGGCGGGTTGAAGGTGCGCGCGAAGTCCATGCCGACGAATGCGGTGCTCCCCGCGGTCGAGAGCACGACGATCAAGACGACCACGAGCCAGAACGGCGGGCCGCCCGGCCAGGCCAGCACCGCGGCCCAGACCGCACCGAGCACCGACACCGCGAACAGCACGAGCGTGCTGCGTCGCAGCGGAAACCGGGCGGTGAGGATGCCGACGACCGGCCCAGCGACGGCACCGGTCACCACCACCAGGGTCAGCAGACCGGCAGCGAGGCTCGGGCCGTAGCCGAGCCCGACGGAGAGGAACGGGAATCCCCAGAGCAGCACGAACATGTTCGCGGGCCCGGCGGTGACGAAGTGCGCCCAGAATCCGAGCTGCGTGCCCGGATGCGCGAAGCTGCGCCGCACGTCCGCGATCGATGCCGCCCACGTCGCCCGGGCGATCGCGGCCCGGGGAGGTTCGCGCACGGTGGCGACGACCACCGCGGCCGCGAGCACGGACAGCGCCGCGGCGGAGAGGTACGCGGGCGTCCACCCCCACAGGTGCAGCAGGAAGAAGAACGGAAAGGCGGAGATCACCTGACCGAGTTGGCCGACCGATCCCACCACCTGCGACAGCACGGGAACGTGTCGCGCGGCGAACCACAGACTCACCAGCCGGAGCACGGCGATGAACGTGCCGGCATCCCCGGCCCCGAGCAGGACGCGCCCCGCGAGGGCGACGCCGAGCGACGGAGCGAGCGCGAGGGTGGCCTGCCCGGCCACCATCACGAGCGCGCCGCCGATCAGCAGCGCGCGCGGACCGAACCGGTCGAGCAGCACCCCCGACGGCACCTGCATGACCGCGTAGACGATGAGTTGCACGACGGCGAGCGTCGAGAGTGCGGCGGCGTTGACCCCGAAACGATCCGTCGCTTCGACGGCGGCGACCCCGAGCGAACTGCGCTGGAAGACCGCGACGACGTAGGCGAGCATGCCCCCGACGAGCACGATCCATTGGCGCGAGGACATTGCGCCAATGCTAGCGAGCCGCTATGCGGAGTCCTCGTCCTCGGTGCTGCGACTGGCCAGGAAGTCCTGCAGTTCGGCCGCGATCTCGTCGGCGCTCGGCAGTTCGCCGTCGACGTCGGTCAACGGCGAGCGCAGGGGATTCTCCAGCATGTAGGAGTCGTGCCGCTCCTCCAGGGTGCCCACGAGCCGAGCGAGCTCCTGGTTGCCCTCGACCTGCCCGTCGATCTTCGCGAGGAACTCGCGCCCCTCTTCGCGCAACCGGTCGGTCGGGAAGATGAGCCCGGTCGCCGCGCTCACGCTCTCGAGCGCCGTGACGGCCGCGGCCGGGTACTCGGTCTCGGCGAGATAGTGCGGGATGAGCAGCACGAAGCCGGTCGTCGGATGCCCCAGCTCCTGCAGCCGGTACTCGAGCAGGTGCAGCGCGTTGGCCGGCACCTGCGTGCGCGGTCGCCATACCGACATCGCATCGATCAGCTCGGTGCGGTTGCCGCTGACGGTCACGCCGATCGGGCGGGTGTGCGGCACCGGCATGGGGATCGCGTGCACCCAGGTGGTGTCCTTGACCCGGTAGCGATCCACGAGCTGCAGCACCGCCGCGGTGAAGCGCTCCCACTGGAAGTCAGGCTCGTAGCCGGTCAGCAACAGGAACGGCTGGTCGAGCTCATCGCGCATCAGGTACAGGTTGAGCTTGGCCGGGTGGTACTCGCTCAGGTGATCCTGGTCGAAGTAGATGGTGGGGCGGCGGGCGCGGTAGTCGAGCAGCGCGTCGCTGTCGAACTCCGCCACGACGCGGTGGTCGAGGGTGGACAGCAGGTACTCGCTGAACTGCGTGACGGCGGAGCCGGCATCCGTGAATCCGGTCAGAGCCGCGACCAGATGCAGGCCGGACGGCACGTCGACGACCTCGGTCGAGATGTCGTACAGACCGGTCGGATCGAGCATGGCTCCATGGTAATCGGGGCCCCGGCATGTGCGCCGGGCACGGGCGCACGCTCACAGCGAACAGCACGACGGACGGTGGATACGATGGCCGGATGACCGTGCCCGCGCTTTCCACCTCCGACCGCCCCGCCCTCGAGATCGAGGGCGACGTGCTCGTGCTCGGGGTGCGCAAGACGGATGATGGCCCGCAATTGCTGGGCGACGACCTCGCGCTGCAGCCGCTCCAGCTCGCCCTCGAGGCGATCGGCGTGACGGGTGGGCACGACGAGGTGCGGCGTCTGCCGGGCGGATACGGCGCGACCGAGAGCATCGCGCTCGTCGGTCTCGGCGGCGGAGAGATCACCGTCGACGACCTGCGTTACGCCGCCGGCTCGGCTGCACGCCAGCTGCGTGGCATCGACTCGCTCGTCATCGCGCTCCCGGCCTCGACCGAGGAGGAGGCGCTCGCGGTGCTCGAGGGCGCCGCACTCGGCGCCTATGGGTACACGGCCTACCGCAACGCCTCGCTCGAGGCCGCGAAGCCCCCGGCGGCGACCATCGTCGTGGTGACCCCAGTCGGCTCGGATGCCCTGGTGCAGCGGGCGACGACCATCGCGACCGCCGTGCACACCGTGCGCGACCTCGTCAACGCGCCGCCCAGCGATCTCTACCCGGAGACCTTCGCCGCCGAGGCGGCGGCCCTCGCCGAGCATGACGGACTCAGCGTCGAGGTGCTCGCCGAACCCGAGCTCGAGGCCGGCGGCTTCGGCGGCATCCTCGGGGTGGGCCAGGGCTCGACGCGCGGGCCGCGACTGGTGAAGGTCGCCTACGCCCCCGAGCACGCCGAGCGTCACCTCGCGCTCGTCGGAAAGGGGATCACGTTCGACTCGGGCGGACTGTCGCTCAAGCCGCCGGCATCCATGATCGGCATGAAGTACGACATGACCGGTGCCGCGACGGTGCTCGCGGTGGTGCTCGCCGCGGCACGGCTGAAGCTGCCGCTGCGGGTCACGGCGTGGCTGTGCCTCGCGGAGAACCTCCCGTCCGGCACCGCCATCCGCCCGAACGACGTGCTGCGCATCCGCGGCGGCAAGACCGTCGAGGTGCTCAACACCGATGCGGAGGGACGACTCGTGCTCGCGGACGGGCTCGTGGCCGCGAGCGAGGAGCAGCCGGACGCGATCATCGACGTCGCAACCCTGACGGGGGCGGCATCCATCGCGCTCGGCACGCGCTATGTCGGCACGATGGGCGACCGGGAACTCGTCGGCCGGGTCGTCGCCGCGGGCGATCGGGTCGGAGAGACCCTGTGGCCGATGCCGATAGGGCCCGAGCTGCGTCCGCTGCTCGCCTCCGACATCGCCGACATCGCCAACGTGAAGCCGGGCAACACCGCCGGCGGCATGCTGATCGCCGCAGCCTTCCTGCGCGACTTCGTCGGCGATTCGCCAGAAGGCACGCCGATCCCCTGGGCGCACCTGGACATCGCCGGCCCCGCGAACAACGGCGCAGCGGGCTGGGGCTTCACCGGCAAGGGACCGACCGGAGTGGCCGTGCGCGCACTGATCGAGTTCGCCCGCGAGTTCGCGGAAGGCTGAGGGGCGCGCTCAGCGGCGCACCGCACCGAGTAGTAGGGTTCTTCAGGCGGGTCTTTTCCGCCCCACTCCGGCAGCCTCCACCACACCCTCCTGGCGTGCCGGTGCACGAGTCCTTCACACGAGGAGTTTCCGGGAAATTGGCTGAGCACACTTTTGACCTTGTAGTTCTTGGCGGCGGAAGTGGTGGCTACGCCGCGGCGCTCCGCGCGAGCCAGCTCGGCATGACCGTCGGGCTGATCGAGAAGAACAAGGTCGGCGGCACCTGCCTGCACGTCGGCTGCATCCCCACGAAGGCGCTGCTGCACTCGGCCGAGGTGGCCGACGTCACCCGCGAGTCCGCGAAGTACGGCGTGACCTCCACGTTCGGCGGCGTCGAGATCGGCGCGGTGACCGCGTACCGCGAAGAGGTCGTGGCGAGCAAGTACAAGGGCCTGCAGGGCCTGATCAAGGCCCGCGGCATCACGACCATCGAGGGCGAGGGCAAGCTCATCTCGCCCACCACCGTGCAAGTCGGTGCGGACACCGTGGTCGGCAAGAATGTCGTGCTCGCGACCGGCTCGTACTCGCGTTCGCTGCCGGGCCTTGAAATCGGCGGCCGCGTCATCACCTCGGAGCAGGCGCTCGCGCTCGACTTCGTGCCGAAGAAGGTGCTCGTGCTCGGCGGCGGCGTGATCGGCGTCGAGTTCTCCAGCGTCTGGAAGAGCTGGGGTGCTGAGGTCACGATCATCGAGGCGCTCCCCCACCTGGTCCCCAACGAGGACGAGGCGATCAGCAAGCAGTTCGAGCGCGCCTTCCGCAAGCGCGGCATCGAGTTCAACCTGGGCGTGCGCTTCCAGGGCGTGACCCAGAACGACCAGGGTGTCGTCGTGACGCTCGAAGACGGCAAGACCTTCGAGGGCGAGCTGCTGCTCGTCGCCGTGGGCCGCGGCCCGGCCACCGCCGGACTCGGCTTCGAGGAGGTCGGGGTCACGATGGATCGCGGCTTCGTCATCACCAACGAGCGTCTCGCCACCAACATCCCAGGTGTCTACGCCGTCGGCGACATCGTTCCCGGACTCCAGCTGGCCCACCGCGGGTTCCAGCAGGGCATCTTCGTCGCCGAGGAGATCGCGGGCCTGAACCCGATCGTCATCGAGGACGTCAACATCCCGAAGGTCACCTACAGCGACCCCGAGGTCGCCTCCATCGGCCTCACCGAGGCGAAGGCGGCCGAGAAGTACGGCGCGGATGCCATCGCAACCTACGACTACAACCTCGCCGGCAACGGCAAGAGCCACATCATCGGCACCTCCGGATCGGTGAAGGTCGTTCGCGTGAAGGACGGCCCGACGGTCGGCGTGCACATGATCGGCGCTCGCGTCGGCGAGCTGATCGGCGAGGCACAGCTCGCGGTCAACTGGGAGGCGTACCCCGAGGACATCGCCCCCCTCATCCACGCTCACCCGACGCAGAACGAGGCGCTCGGAGAGGCGTTCCTCGCCCTCGCCGGCAAGCCCCTGCACGGCATCTGACCCTCACCTAGACTTGAAACTGCACGGTACAAAGGAGCATCACTGATGAGCGAATCCGTCAACCTCCCGGCGCTCGGCGAGAGCGTCACCGAGGGAACGGTCACCCGCTGGCTGAAGAAGGTCGGCGACCGGGTGGAGGTGGATGAGCCGCTGCTCGAGGTATCGACGGACAAGGTCGACACCGAGATCCCATCCCCCGTCGCGGGCGTCATCGAGGCGATTCTCGTGCAGGAGGACGAGACCGTCGAGGTCGGCACCGCGCTCGTGACCATCGGTGACGGCTCCGGAGCCGCCGCGGCAGCGCCCGCAGCGCCCGAGCCGGTCGCGGCTCCCGAGCCGACTCCGGCTCCCGAGCCCGCGGCCCCCGCCGCCCCCGCCGCCGAGCCCGCTGCCGCCGCGCCTCCCGCGCAGGCCCCGGCGGTCGACACGCCCCCCGCAGCTGCCGCGCCGGCTGCGCCGGCAGCCGCGCCCGTCGCCGCGCCAGCACCCGTCGCTGCGCCGGCCCCCGCTGCTGCGCCGGCACCAGCTGCTACACCCGCACCCGCTGCTACACCCGCACCCCCTGCTGCACCTGCGCCCGCCGGGGTCTCCCCCGAGTCGCACGCCGGCTACGTCACGCCTCTGGTGCGCAAGCTCGCTCACGAACGCGGTGTGGACCTGGCATCCCTCGCCGGCACCGGCGTCGGCGGACGCATCCGCAAGCAGGACGTGCTCTCCGCGGGTGCCGCGACCACGGCCTCTGGTTCCGCACCGGCTCCCGCCGCCGCAGCCGCGAAGCCGCTCGAGGTCTCGCCGCTGCGCGGCACCACCGTGCCGATGTCACGCCTGCGCAAGGTGGTCGCCGAGCGCGCGGTCATCTCGATGCAGTCCACGGCGCAGTTGACCACGGTCGTCGAGGTGGACGTGACGCTCGTCGCGCACCTGCGCGATCAGGTGAAGGCGGACTTCCAGGCCAAGACGGGCGTGAAGCTGTCGTTCCTGCCGTTCTTCGCCCTCGCTGCGGTCGAGGCGCTCAAGGCCTACCCGATCATCAACGCGACGGTCGAAGGCGAGAGCATCGTCTACCCCGCCCACGAGAACCTGAGCATCGCCGTCGACACCGAGCGCGGCCTGCTCACGCCGGTGATCCGCGATGCGAGCACCCTCGACCTCGCCGGCCTCGCGAAGCAGATCGCCGACCTCGCCGAGCGCACCCGCGAGAACAAGCTCAAGCCCGACGAGCTCGCCGGCGGAACGTTCACGCTCACCAACACGGGATCGCGCGGCGCGCTGTTCGACACGCCCGTGGTGTTCCTGCCCCAGTCCGCGATCCTCGGCACCGGAATCGTGTCGAAGAAGCCGGTCGTGGTCAGCGACGCCGGCGGCGACGCCATCGCGATCCGCTCCATGGTCTACCTGGCACTCAGCTACGACCACCGGATCGTCGACGGTGCCGACGCGGCCCGCTTCCTCACGGCCGTCAAGGACCGCCTCGAGAGCGGGGACTTCGAGGGCAACCTCGGCATCTGATCAGCCGGACAGGTACTCCCTGATCCGCCAACCGGCCTCGCCCTTCATCAGAAGGACCGAGGCCGGTTCGCTGTTCGGGCCGAGCGAGACGATCGCCGAGTCCCCGAGGCGTTCCACGATGGTCACGATCTCCGGGTCCGGCTGCGGGAGCGCCGGAAGCTCGCCGCCGTCCTGCAGCCGACGGACCAGTTCCTGATCCTGGGCGAGGGCGGCGGATCCGGCCTGACCGACGGCATCCAGGCACAGCACCGAGAGGTCGCGCAGGCAGCGTTCGCGCGTGGCGAGCAGCGCGATCGCCGCCGCGACCGGGTCGTCGGCGGTCACCGGTCCGGTGTCCGCGGACTCCGCGGTCGGCGACGAGGCCGGCACCCGCGGCGCGGCATCGGGCGTTCCGCCCATGGGCACGAGCACGAGCGCCGCGATGAGCGCCACACCCACGGCGGCGGTGGCGATCCAGACCGGGCGGCGCACCGTCGCGAGCGCGGAGCGCAGCCGACCGAGGGTCTCCGGGACCGACGCCGGGAGCATCCGCTCGATCCAGTCCGGTACGGCCAGCGCCGCGGGAGCGGTCGCCTGCGGCTCCGGCGCGCCCTCGGCCCGCACGAGCCGCGCCGGCACGGCCCTCGGTTCCGCACCGCCTGCGTCGAATCGCACCGGGAGCGGCTCGCCGAGTTCGAACAGGCGGCCCGCGAAGGACGCCAGTGTGCCCGGCGAGTCGAGCAGGGCGGGCGCGCCGGGCTCGTCGGTGCGCTCGAGCACCGCGCGGGCGACGGCGGCGAACTGCGCCAGGTCGGCGGCGAAACCCGCGTCGGCCTCGCGAGCGGCCTGTGAGAGACCGGGCTCCACGAGCAGAGCCCGGCCGAAGCACGCGAGCACGGGCGCGCCGCCACCATCGAAGAGCACCGCGCGCTCGGCGATGCCGCCGTGCAGCACGCCCGCATCGTGCAATCGGGCGACCGCCTGCGCGATCGGCGCAAGGATCGTGATCGCCTCCCCCGCCCGCAACCGATCACGCTGCTGCAACAGGCGCTCCAGCGAGCCCCCGGGGAGGCGCTCGAGCACCAGCACCGGCGCCCCGTCCGCACCGGGCACCACGTCGATCAGTCGCATCACGTGCGCACCCGCCCCGCGGTGCAGCGCCTGCGCCTCGGTCATCGCCGCGGCATCCGGAACCCCCGGTCGATAGGCCTTGAGCGCGACCATCGGCTCCGACGCCTCGTCCGCGTGTCCGAGCAGCACCTCGGCTCGGCCACCGTCGCCGAGCTTGCGGATGACGCGGTATCCCCCGAGCGAATCCACCACCATCCCCTCACCCTGTCGCCCGGCCGCGCGCACCCGTGGGCCCGCCGCACACCCGTGGACGGCGACGACCCCGCGCGTGCTGGGAGCGAGGAGCTAGGCTATGCGCGTGGTCGACATTGTCGTCACGGGGCTAAGCGCCAACTCCGTGCCGTACGTCGAAGCTCTCGAGCTTCAGCGCGCAACCCATCGTTCCGTCGTCGAGGGCTCGAAGCCCGACACCCTGCTACTGCTGGAGCATCCCTCCGTCTACACCGCGGGCAGACGCACGGAGCCCTTCGAGCGGCCCACCGACGGCACGCCCGTCATCGACGTGGACCGCGGTGGGAAGATCACCTGGCACGGTCCGGGACAGCTGGTCGGCTACCCCATCCTGCGGCTGGCGGAGCCCGTCGACGTTGTCGGCTACGTGCGCCGCCTCGAGGGCATGCTCATCGGCGTGCTCGCAGAACTCGGCATCGACGGCGGTCGCGTCGAGGGCCGCTCGGGCGTGTGGATCGGCCACGAGCAGCCCGTGGGCGCGCAGAAGATCGCCGCGATCGGCATCCGCGTCGCGCAAGGGGTGACGATGCACGGCTTCTCACTCAACTGCAGCAACGCCTTCGACGCGTACTCGAAGATCGTGGCGTGCGGCATCCTGGATGCCGGGGTCACCTCGATCAGTCGTGTGCTCGGTCGCGAGGTCACCCCGGGCGATGTCGTGCCCCTGATCGGCAGACACTTCGAGCACGCGATGGCGGTGCCTGCATGAGCGGGCACGACCTCGGCGGCCGCAAGCTGCTGCGCCTGGAGGTGCGCAACGCCGAGACGCCCATCGAGCGCAAGCCGGAGTGGATCAGGACCGTCGCGAAGATGGGACCGGAGTACCGGCAGCTGCAGGATCTGGTCAAGGGCGAGGGCCTGCACACGGTCTGCCAGGAGGCCGGATGCCCGAACATCTACGAGTGCTGGGAAGACCGCGAGGCGACCTTCCTCATCGGCGGCAGCCAGTGCACCCGTCGCTGCGACTTCTGTCAGATCGATACCGGCAAGCCCGCGGACTATGACACCGACGAGCCGCGTCGCGTCGCCGAGTCGGTGCGCAGCATGAATCTGCGCTATGCGACCGTTACGGGTGTGGCGCGCGACGATCTGCCCGACGAGGGCGCGTGGCTGCACGCCGAGACCGTGCGGCAGATCCACGAGCAGAACCCGGGCACGGGTGTGGAGATTCTCGCGACGGACTTCTCCGGCAACCCCGATCTGCTCGGTATCGTCTTCGACTCCCGCCCCGAGGTGTTCGCGCACAACGTGGAGACGGTGCCGCGCATCTTCAAGCGCATCCGGCCCGCGTTCCGCTACGAGCGCTCACTCGACGTGCTCACCCAGGCGCGCGCGGCCGGGCTCATCACGAAGTCGAACCTCATCCTCGGCATGGGCGAGGAGCCGCACGAGGTGCTGCAGGCCCTGCAGGACCTGCACGACGCGGGTACCGACATCATCACCATCACCCAGTACCTGCGCCCCTCCGCGCGGCATCTGCCCGTCGCCCGCTGGGTGAAGCCGCAGGAGTTCGTCGAGTTCGCCACCGCCGCCGAGCAGATCGGCTTCCTCGGCGTGCTCGCCGGTCCCCTGGTGCGCTCGAGCTACCGGGCCGGCCGACTCTGGGCGCGCTCGATGCTCTCGAAGGGGCGTGCCATCCCCGACCATCTCAAGCACCTCGCGGATGCCGAGCTGGGCTTCGCGCAGGCGGTCTCCTGAGCGGGCCGACGTCGCCGAGAACACCCGTATCCTAGGAACCATGGCACGCACCTCCACCACAGCCCCGAAGGCCGCCAAGGAGCCGGGACGTCTCAAGCAGATGGTCCAGGTCTTCAGGATGACCATCCGCTACGACAAGACCGCCCTGTGGTGGATGATCCTCTCCTTCGTGGGCCCGCTCGCGGTCGGTCTCGTGCTCGCGTTCCTGCTCTCGCGCGACAACGTCATCGGCTTCGTGCTCTATGTGATCACCGGCCTGCTCGGTGGTCTGCTCGTGTTCCTCATCGTGCTCGGCCGGCTCGCCGAGCGCGCCGCGTACTCGCAGATCGCCGGCCAGCCCGGCGCGGTCGGTGCCGTGCTCAAGAGCTCGCTGCGACGCGGCTGGACGGCGAGCGAGATGCCGATCTCCGTGAGCCCGAAAACCCAGGACGCCGTTTACCGCGCCGTGGGACGCGGCGGCATCGCCCTCATCGGCGAGGGCCCGCGCAGCCGCACGCAGCGGATGCTGGACGACGAGCGCCGCAACGTCGCGCGCATCCTGCCCAACGTGCCGATCACGTTCGTGTACGTGGGGCCCGACCCCGAGTCGACCCCCTTGCACAAGCTCCCCGGCAAGCTGCGCTCCCTGAAGAACGCACTGCGCAAGGCCGAGGTGATCGCGGTGTCGAACCGGCTCAACTCGCTCGGCCGCAACGGGCTGCCGATCCCGAAGGGCATGGACCCGACCAAGGTGCGCGCGCCGCGTCCGCGGTGATCCGCCGCTGGTGGAACCTGTCGATCGGGACGCCCGCTAGCGCCTGACGAGCACCGTGCCGATCAGCCGGTCGTGCATCCCGCGCTGGTCGCGATCCCAGATGACCGCCGGAATCACCAGGCACAGCAGCGCCGTGCGCGCGAACGGACGCCACCACCCCAGGTAGCCGCCGGCGACCGGCACGACCCGAAGCCCCAGGGCCAGGTGCCCGACGCTGCCGTTGACCGTGAGCAGGAAGACGATCTGCGCGACGGCGAAGACGCCGAGCGTCGCGAGGGGGTCGTAGTCGAAGAACGCCACGGAGATGACGACCGCGGCGGCCCAGTCGATCGCGAGGGCGGCGAGTCTGCGGCCCAGCCGGCCGACGGACCGCGGCCCCGTCTGCGGCAGCCCGAGCCGCTTGCCCGGCCAGTCGGTCGCGGGGGCTGGACTCGGCACGCCACGATCCTATCGAGCCGCCCGTAACATGCCGGAAACAATTGCGTGACGCCGGTGAAACCCCCTGCACATACCCTCAACGTGGCTGCGACTGCACCATCCCGCTCTGCACCCATTGGAGTACCGCCTATGTCCAACCCCAAGTTCAAGGACGCTTCCGAGGTCCTGAAGTTCATCAAGGATACGGACGTCAAGTTCATCGACATCCGCTTCACCGACCTGCCGGGCATCCAGCAGCACCTCACGATCCCGGCGTCCACGGTCGACGAGGACTTCTTCGCGGTCGGTCAGATGTTCGACGGTTCCTCCATCCGCGGGTTCCAGTCCATCCACGAGTCCGACCTGCAGCTCATCCCGGACATCTCGACGGCCTACCTCGACCCGTTCCGCACCGAGCGCACGCTCATCCTCGTCTTCGACATCTACAACCCGCGCAACGGCGAGATCTACTCGCGCGACCCGCGTCAGGTGGCCAAGAAGGCCGAGAAGTACCTCGGTTCGACCGGCATCGCCGACACCGCGTTCTTCGCCCCCGAGGCCGAGTTCTACATCTTCGACGACGTGCGCTACGAGGTGAAGCAGAACAAGAGCTTCTACGAGGTCGACTCCGACGAGGCCGCGTGGAACACCGGTCGCGAAGAAGAGGGCGGCAACCTCGCCAACAAGACCCCGTACAAGGGCGGCTACTTCCCCGTCACGCCGCTCGACAAGCACGCCGACATGCGCGACGACATCATGCTCAAGCTCATCGATGCGGGCCTCGAGGTCGAGCGCGGCCACCACGAGGTCGGCACCGCCGGCCAGGGCGAGATCAACTACAAGTTCGACACGATGGTGCACGCCGCCGACGACATCCTGAAGTTCAAGTACATCGTCAAGAACACGGCGCTCGAGTGGGGCAAGGTCGCGACCTTCATGCCGAAGCCGCTCATGGGCGACAACGGTTCGGGCATGCACACGCACCAGTCACTGTGGAACGACGGCAAGCCGCTGTTCTACGACGAGAAGGGCTACGGCGGACTCTCCGACATCGCCCGCTGGTACATCGGCGGCATCCTCAAGCACGCGCCCGCCGTGCTCGCCTTCACCAACCCGACCGTCAACTCGTACCACCGCCTGATCCCGGGCTTCGAGGCGCCGGTCAACCTGGTGTACTCGGCCGGTAACCGCTCGGCGTCGATCCGCATCCCGATCACGGGTACGAACCCCAAGGCCAAGCGCATCGAGTTCCGTGCGCCGGATGCCTCGGGCAACCCGTACCTCGCGTTCGCGGCGCAGCTCATGGCCGGCATCGACGGCATCAAGAACAAGATCGAGCCGCACGAGCCCGTCGACAAGGACCTCTACGAGCTCCCGCCCGAGGAGGCCAAGAACATCCCGCAGGTTCCCGGCTCGCTCGACGCGGCGCTCATCGCGCTCGAGAACGACCACGAGTTCCTGCTCGAGGGTGGCGTCTTCACCAAGGACCTCATCGAGACCTGGATCGAGTACAAGCGCGAGAAGGAACTCCTGCCCTTCGCGCAGCGCCCGCACCCGTTCGAGTACGAGCTGTACTTCGGCGTCTGATTCCGGGGAGGTCTTCGGGACCGTACTTCCGGTTTCCGAGGCCAGTGATTTTCTGAGCCCCAGGCGGCAGTTGCCGTCTGGGGCTCAGTCTATCTCTGGACGTTTACGGACGGCTACGGGCAGTAAACGGACGGGATTTCGGACGGAGCGGATAACCGCTTCTGCGGTGCCGTCGGCGGTCCCGTACGGCCGGGTCAGATGCGCGTCGCGGTGAGCACGGGGAGGTCGCCGCCCGCAGCGTAAGCCGCCGACTCCCGCTCGGCGACTCGGCGAGCACGTCGCTCGGCAAGGCGTGCCCGGATCAGGATGATGAGCGTGATCGGGCCGTTGACGAGGAACTTCAGTGCGTTCCAGATGAACAGCGGCACGAGCAGGTTCAGCCAGCTCGGCCCGCCGTCGGAGATCCAGACGGTCAGGAGCCACGCGCCGAGCAGGTACGGCGCGGCGATCAGCATGGCGGGCACGCCCCACTTCAGACCGCGTCGCGTGCGCAGTGCATCGAGCAGGATGTTCGTCGGCATGTAGGTCCGCAGGAACAGCCGGACGCGGTTGCTGAGATTCCAGAGCAGTCGGAGCATGATGTCCGCCTCCTGAGAGGGTGCGTAGCTCCGCCGAGGAGGTAGATCATGTGGGGAGCGTCCCGATGGGACCGTCGCAAGCGACCTAGAAATCGTGGCTACTACCTCGAAACCCAGGGTACGCCCGACTTTGGACACAGGAAAGAGCGGCTGTCCGCTGTCATGCAACTTGTCAGCGCCCTGGGACTTGCCTGGCCCGAACGACTTCAAAACAGAAGAGACCTCGCTCGACGCCGGAGCTTGGCTTACCGGCTCCCCATCCCGTTGAGTCGTGGCAACGGAATCGATCAACGTAAACTAACGATATAATCGGCGTATGCCGATGACTGATGCGCCTGAGCAGCTCGCTGCCGTTTCGCTGTTCCACTCCCTCGCGGACCCGACGCGGCTGCGCATCGTTCAGCGGCTGATGGGTGGTGAGGGGCGGGTGCGAGACCTGGTGGATGAGCTGGGGCTCGCGCAGTCAACGATCTCCGAGCACGTCGCCTGCTTGCGTGACTGCGGATTAGTCGAGGGACGGGTGGAGGGCCGGCAGGTATTCTATTCGCTCACGCGGCCGGAGCTGAACGACATCCTGGAGGCCGCCGAGGTGTTGCTGGCTGCCACCGGGCACAAGGTCGACCTCTGCGCGACCTACGGACGACCCGAGGCAACCGGGGCTGGACGATGATCGGGACGATCGCGGCGGCGATCGGGCTGTTCGCCGCGACCAACATCGACGACATCGTGGTGCTCACCGTGCTGTTCCTGGCAACGACCAGGGGCTCCCTCAAGGGCTGGCAGGTGGTCCTGGGGCAGTACCTGGGCTTCATCGCCCTCGTGGCGATCAGCGTGGTCGCGGCCCTCGGCCTGACCATCGTCCCCGATGAATGGGTCGGGTTCCTCGGCCTGATCCCGCTCGGGATCGGCGTGTACGGGCTGGTGCGCTACCTGCGCCGCCGCAGCGAGGAAGACGACGATGACGACGAGAGCTCCATCATGGCGGGCGGGCTGCTCGGGGTCGCCGGGATCACGATCGCTAACGGGGCCGACAACATCTCCCTCTACACGCCGGTGTTCCGCACCCAGCCGCCGCTGGACACGGTCGTCACCATTGTCGTGTTCCTGCTGCTCGTCGCGGTGTGGTGCCTGGTCGCCCGGGCCATCGGCACGAACCGGCGGATGACCGAGGCTCTGGAGCGCATCGAGCACTGGCTCGTCCCGGTCGTGTTCATCGGCCTCGGCCTCTACATCCTCATCGAGTCGGGCGTCGTGCCGCGCCTGATCGACGTCCTGACGTGACCAGTCGCAAAGGCCGCTCGGTGCTGGCGGCAGGCGCGGCGGCGACCGCGCTGGTCGCTGCGTTCGTTCTGGACCGGTTGAGCAAAGCGTGGGCGCTGGCGTCGCTGTCCGACGGGGCGGTCATCCCGTTGGTCCCCACCGTGCGGCTGGAGTTGTTCTTCAACCCCGGAGTCGCGTTCGGGATCGGTGCCGACGTCGGCGCACCGCTGGTGGTCGGCCTGATAGTCCTCATCGCCGCGCTCGTGGGCTGGATCGCCGTGCGGCTGGCCCGGACCGCCGACCTGACCGGGACGATCTTCCTGGCGATCGCGGCCGGCGGGGCGCTGGGCAACCTCTGGGACCGGATCAGCCGCGCCGAGAACGGACCGCTCACCGGCCACGTCGTCGACTTCATCGCCGTCGACTGGTTTGCGATCTTCAACGTCGCCGACATCTTCACAACCTGCGGAATCGCCCTCTGGGCGCTCACCTTCCCGCTGCGCGGCCGCGGCCCCAACACCGCAGGCCGGCGGCTAACGAACGTCCACCCTCAAGGGCAAGCCTGATCAGGCAAGGTCAGAGTGCGTCAGCAGTTGCAGTGTGCATGGCACTGGGGGGCGGCTACAGGCGCAGTGCGGACATTCCGACGGCGCGGGCTGTCGAATCCGGTTCGGCCGCGCGTGCCACGAGCTGTTGTGCGCGAAGAATCGCGTCGTGTGCTCGCGCAGCGTCTGCGCGCTGCCGGGCGTCGTCGCCGACGAGTCCGAGCGTGCTGGCCTCGGTGATGCCGTAGGTATCGCGGTAGGCAGCGACGGTGCGTGCCTCGCGTCGCCACAGAGCCGCGAGCTGCGGATCTACGGGCTCTGTGCCGAGTTCCACCACCCATGCCGCGGACGCGCCGACCGCTTCGGCGACGAGTGCGTCCGCGCGCTGCTCGATGAGTGCGGCGCGTTCGCGGAGCGCGGTGCGCATGTCCTCGTCCATTGTGCCGAGAGCTGGGGTGATGAGTCCGGCGATGGGCGTGGCGGGCTGGCGCACGCGCCCGGCACCGTTCGTTCGGGTCAGGGCTCGGATCACCCGTTCGTGGAGCACCGCAGCCACGTCGCCCGCGTTGTCGAGCGGGCGTGAGGCAACGAGCGCGCGCAGCAGGCGATCCGCGTCGTACCCGTCCGCCTCGGCGCGGCGCAGTTCGGCACCGAGCACGCCGAACGCCGTCGATCCGATGGCGGCGTCGGCTTCGGCCTCGGTGAGCCGAGTCGCGCGCACGAGGGCTTCCCACCTCGGTTGCTGTGCGGCCGCGGCGATGGTCTCGTACTCGGCGGCGAGCTGGCCGACTGAGCCCCAGGCGTCCTGCTCGGCGGCGATCATCTGGCGGGCGGAGAGTTCCGCGCCGACGTGCTGGAGCACCCCGGCGAGCATCTTGCGCGCCGCGATTGCGGCGGTGTCCTGGGTGGGCGGGTGGATGTGGTCCTCGTCGGGATGGTTGATCGAGACGTAGGCGGTGTTACCTTCCTTGCCGCGGGTCATGGCGACGTAGAAGGTCTCGCGCGTCGCGCCGGGCTCGACGAGCGTGTGCCCGGTGTCGACAGTGACCCCCTGCGCCCGGTACGCGGTCACGGCGTAGCCGAGTTCGACGTGCTCGGCGACGTACTCAGCGGGGAGCCGCACGGTCGCGCCCCAGCGCCGTCCGGCGGGACGCACCCGCAGCGACCCGTCGCTGCCGACGGCGGTGATCGTCCATCGACTGCCGTTGCGCACCCAGCCGCGGCCGATGCGCAGCTCGCGGTCGTTGCGGCGGGTGATGATCGCGTCCCCCAGTGCCGCCTCGGTATCGTCATGCAGCCGCACCTCGGCGCGCGCGTCGACCTGCCCGGCGAGGATGAGGTCGGCACGGGCGCGCTGGTTCAGGGTAGTGACCATCGCGCTCGACTCGGCGATGAGGATGCTCGCCAGTCCTGCGGCGCGGTCGCGCTGCCACGCAGCGTGGGCGGCATCAGCCATGCGCTCGGCTTCGCCCGCACGGATGCGCCCGTGGGCCTGGTAGGAGTCGATGGCTTCGATGCGCCCGTGGCGCAGGTCGAGGGATGCCTCCTTCTCCCAGGCTGCGGCAATGCGGCGCACGTCCGTCAGCTCGGGCACATCGGCGCGGTCGGCGACGAGCATCCCGAACGCTCCCCCGGCGTCGACGGACTGGAGCTGCGCGGGGTCGCCTACGAGCAGCACCTTGGCTCCGGCCTCGACCGCGACGCGCACGAGGCGGTCGAGCGCGAGCGTCCCGGCAAGGGATGCCTCGTCCACGATCACAAGCTGCCCAGCAGCGAACCCGGTGCCGTGGTCGCGGTAGGTCTGCCACCACTTCGCGGTGTTCTCTGTCGGGATGCCGAGGTCACCGGCCAGCACTTCGGCCGAGACCGCGGACGGTGCCAGGCCGATGACTGAGCCGTGCCCGTGCTCGGCCTCCCATGCGCGCCGCAACGCGCGCAGCGCGGTGGTCTTGCCCGCCCCTGCGGGGCCGACGAGCAGGTCGAGCATCCGCCCTGACGACGCAATCGCTGCGAGTGCGGCGCGCTGGTCGTCGCCGAGCGCGCGCCCACGGCGGGGTTGCAGCGAGTGCGCAATGGTTGCGTCGGCCAGGCGCGGTGCAACCTGCTCGCGGGAGCGTGCAAGCAGCCGATCCTCAGCAGCGAGCACCGCGGCACCGCTGTAGCGGGCGGCGTTGCGAGGCCGGAACACGCTCGTCCCGTCCGCGCGCTGGAACGCCGCGGGACTGGAGGCAAGCTCGGGCGGGGTGAGCCGGATGGACGCCTGCTCTGCGGCATCGACGATCATGCCAGTGATCGCCTCGCGGTCCTCCGTGCCGGTGAAGCGCCAGCCCATCGTCTGCCGTGCGGCCTCGGCGTACAGGTTCCAGAAGCTCCACGTCGTGCGCTTCTCGGCAACCGCGGCGACCACCGACACGCCGAGCCTGGCGATCCGCTCCGGCGGCACATCCTCCGCGCACAGGAGCTTCGCGGGCTCGACCGCGACGGCTTCTCGCGCCCATTCGGTTGCGTCCCGGCCCAGCAGTCGGCTCGCTCGGGTGCGCCACTCCTGGGCGAGGTCGGCGAGCGGACGGACCTCCTTGTCAGGCCGGGTCGCCAGCGTCGCCTGCTGCCGAAGCCGGATGATCGTCTCCCGCGATGGTGCGTGCCCGTGCGCCGCCTCGTACTTAGCGATCAGGCGATCCTTCTCGATCTCGATGTGCCGCGACCGGGATGAGAACTCCGCAGCCAGTCCTTCCGGCACCGTGGCGACCGCCCACACCGGATTGCGGTCGGCTCCGCGCTCGCGCCGCTCCCAGCGCACGCCGAGCGCGCGAGTCAGGTGGTCGGCGAAGATCGCGGTGTGCAGCTCGCTCAGCGCCACGGTCACCGCGTGCAGCGGTCGGCTATCCAGCGACCGCCACTTGCCGTCGAACAGCGTGCGCACCTTGTTGCTCACCACGACATGCGTGTGCAACTGCGGATCGCCCGCCCGCGAGTCGAAATGGTCGAACGCGGTGGCGAGCAGCCCCGTCACCTCGACCTGTGCAACCGCGCCATCGCGGGAGGTTGCGCCCGAGCGCGTGGCCGCAACCTCCCGCTCCATGAATGCAACGACCTCCGCAACGGCCGCATGGTGCGCCTCGGCAATCCGCGCCTGGGTCGCCGCGTCCGCGACACCCCACAGCACCGACGCCGACTTCGGCAACGAGAACGTGAAGTCAAACCCCGCGACCGCCCGCCGCGACGTGCGCGCAAATTCCTCCGCCTCGATCACGGCGACTGCCTCGGCACGCTCCGTCGCGCCCAGCGCCGGATCGAGCCTGGCGAGCCGAGCGGCGATCCGATCCTCGACGCTCGGAAACACCGGGTACGCCTTCCCCAGTGGATCGCCCGTCACCGGGTCAAGGCCCATGCCGAGCAGGAGCTGGAGCTGCGCCTCCGACACCTGCGCACCCTCGTGGATCTCGCCGTGCCCGAGCGCGGCGAGGCCGCTGCCCATCCACCGGCCGGGCGGGGTGCCCTGTTCGGCGTAGTAGCGGGTCAGAGGCGTTGACAGCGCCCGCTCCCCGTCGGCCGACGCCACCGTGCGCAGTAGGTACTTGTAGCCGTCCCCCGCACCCATGACTCGCATCGAAACCGACACCCGGCACCGCCTCTCTCGTCAAAGAGGTGAGCCGCCGAGCCCGCCGTCAGGCGGGGTCAGCCTCGATGTGCCAGACGTGTACTGGTCTCTGGGGGCCGATCGCTATCCTCGTGCAACTCGCGGTCCTTCGTATGATTGACGGTGAGGCCGGGGATTTCCGAACCCTTCGCAAGTCGCGCGGCGAGATGCTCGAGCTGGACAACTCGCTCGATCTCAGCGGCCGCGCCCGTCGACGCGACCGATTGACACCAAGATCCGTGACTGCACTCCGAAGCTGGTCGAGAACGCCAGCGGCGACTCCCTGCACGCAATCCCGCAACGATCGGCTGGAACGCTCGATGCGGAATGCGCGCCTCGACGCCAGCCGTACAAGCCCCTGTCACTGGTCGGTATCGATCGTCACCCACGTCACGAGGGCGGCAACTGGTCCGGTAGGTTGCTGGGCGATCGACGGGGTGTGACCACCAGGACAAGCATCGATACCAAGACGACGGCGGTCCCGACCCAGCCCCATACGCTTTGGCGCTCATCGAGGAACACGAGCGACAGTGCTATGCCGACAACAGGCACGAGCAGCGTCCACGTTGTCAGGATGTCCAATCGAGCGCGTCGGGCTTCAGCGAACCATGCGACCGTGGTGGCTGCGGTCCCGACCAGCGACATGAAGAGCAGGACGAGGACGAACCGCACGTTCCAGTTGATCGTCGGCGGGCCTTCGACAACGGCTGCCGCGATCGCAAGGACGGCCCCACCGATCAGGAGTTGCGCGGCCGCTACGACGAACGGATCAGCCCGGACCACCCGAGAGATCAGGGTGCCGATCGTGACTGCCACGGCGGAGCTCAGCGACAACCACGCCCCGGTACCGAGCCCGGCTGGAAGCACGATCAGCAGGAGGCCGGCGAGGCCAAGGAGCATCGCGACGAGAGCCGTCCTAGAGGGGCGTTCGTGGTACAGCCACCAGGCGGGCAGGAGGATCAGGATCGGCTGCACGTTGGCCAATATCGCCGCGACTCCGGTGGACAGTCCGATGATCCCGCCGAACATGGCTGCGTAGGCGAGTGCCACGTTCACGACCCCGAGGCACACGATCAGTACCCAGGTGTGTCGGTCGCGGGGCAGGGGGGTGCGTCGGATGCCCGTCACGAGCAGCAGGGCGACGCCCGCGGTGAGGGCGCGCATCGCTGCCAGCCAGAGTAGGGGCGCATCCTGCAGCCCGATGCTGATCGCCACGAAGCACGAACCCCAGGAGAGTGTCACCCACAGCATTCGCCAGGGATTCGGGTTGCCTGCTACGGCAGTGGTCTTGTTATCAACTCCTGGTCGGGGGCTATTCACGGTCGGTCGCCGGAATCTTCACGGCCGCGAGAGCCGACGCGCTGTCTCCTACGCCCGCCGTTGACACCGACCTGGATCTTGTTCACTGATATGCCTCTCTCACCTTGAGACGGAAGTAGTGTCATCGCCGCCGTCGCATGGTCCAAAGAAGGTAGCCACCCAGGGCGCTCACGCTGCGGTGACCGACCGTCACATTGATGAGGTGACCGCCGCGGTGAAGCTGGAACACGAAGGAGAGCAGCCTTAGCGCCCGCCCCACCGCGATGGGCTGGCGTGTGCATGGCCGTCAGATGGCGGTCCAGCCGCCGTCGCTCGGAAGCACGGCGCCGGAGATGTTGGTCGAGTCGTCGCTGAGCAGCCAGGTGATTGCCGCAGCGAGCTCCTCGGAGGTGGCAAGCGGAGGGACGTTGACCTGCATAAAGGGTCCGAGTCGTTCGCCGGCGAACTGAGACTTGAAGGGTGCCTCGATGTTGGTCACGACGCCCCCGGGCGCGACCGCGTTGCACCGGACACCGTTGGGTGTGTAGAAAAACGCGGTGCTCTTGGTGAAGCCGATGACGGCGTGCTTGGAGGTCGTGTAGGCGGTGCCGGCGGCGGATCCGCGCAGGCCCGCTTCCGAGGTGACGCTGACGATCGAGCCGCTGCCGGCCTGAATCATCGAAGGAAGTACGGCGCGGGTCAGTCGCATGATCGCGGTGACGTTCACGTCCATGACCCGTTGCCAGATGTCGTCCTCGATCTCGGCAGGCGGGAGGAAACCATCCATGATCCCGGCGACATTGGCGAGGGCATCCACGCGTCCCTGCGCCGCCTCAAGAACGGCGTCAACGGTGGCCTGCGAGCTGACGTCGCCAACCACCGTCACAAGGCCGAAAGCCGCCAGCTCGGCGCTCAGTTGCTGCAGCCGCGGCTCACTGATGTCAGTGGCCACCACCCGGGCGCCCTCTTGCGCGAGGCGCACCGCTGTGGCCTTGCCGATGCCGGATCCGGCACCAGTGACCACGGCGGTCTTCCCGGCGAAGCGCCCTGATATTGACTCCATAGCCATCGTTTTCTCCTTCGTGTAGTGCTACTTGAGTTCAGCTGTTTGGCGCGGTGGGTGGCAGGAAGTCCTGGAGCATCCCCAGCGTGGTATCGGTGATGTGCATCGAGGAGGCGGCGTCGGGGGCGGTCCGGGTCAGTGCTCGGATCGCGTCGATGGTTTCGGGGACGACGATCGCTTCGTTGTAGACCTGATAGGTGAGAAATGCCTCATCGCCCTGCACAGTCACGAGGTCCTCCCACACGGCCACTTCCCACATATCGCCTCGGGGGCGACCGAGGTCACGCATCAGCTCAATCGTCGAGTTGAGCGCAACCAGACCATCAGACGTCCGGATGAAGGCTATGCGTGGCGCGGCGCGAAGGGCGCTCAACACTTCCTCCCTCGTTGCCTTTCGGGTCAGCTGGAGCGTCCAGAAGTGGCTGTGCGTCTGGGTGTGGGCACCCTTGGCTGCGATGGTGACCAGGTCGAGGCCGGGTAGCACGGTCTGCGCGTCGGGGCCTTGATGCGAGGGGATTGTGGGCTCGGGGACCATCGTGTTCATGATGCCGCCCAAGTGCGACTCCCACGGGTCTGTGGCGCGGCGGATGAGCACGCCGCGGGCGCGCAGGAGGAGTCCCGCGTTGTCGAGTGCTCCCAGCACCCGGACGATGCTGGTCGTGTTGCAGGACACCACCCGGGTGGTGTCCCGGCCGAGGGCGCTCTCGTAATTTGCCTGAGCGACGAAGGAGTGTCCGGTCGTCTTGTGGGACTCGCCGCCCTGGAACACCGCCTTGACCCCCGCCGTGCGGTACCGATCCAGATTGCCTGCCGCCACATGCTTGGGCGTGGTGTCGATGATGATGTCGGAGAGCTCCAGCAACTCGTCGAGTGTCCCCAGCGGTCGCAGCCCGGCGGCGATCATCGCCACCTTCGCGTCCTCCGTCGAGGCGAACAGGGGCAGCCGGTTGGTTACGGACTTGATGCGCCAGTCAGTCGCGATATCCGCGACGCCGACGAGCTCCATGTCCGGCTGCAGCAGTATTGCGTCGGCGACGCGCTTGCCAATTACCCCGTAGCCGTTGACGCCGACTTGGATCTTGTTCATGAAGGTGCCTTTCTCATCGTGTCGTGCGAATTGGGAATGCGGGTCAGCGGGAAGTCATGGGATTCGTCCCCGGCCAGCGACACCCGGGTCTCCCCTGTTCTGAACCGGATCGGTGGCGCAAGGCTGGGAAGAAGGTGGACGTGGAGGGTTTCGTGGTTCAGGTCGACGTCGATCCGGTGCCCGCGGTAGGCGAACTGGAAGCGGAGGTCCGCCAGTCGTGTTGGGAGTCGTGGTGCGAAGCTGATCTGCTTCGAGTCGAATTGCAGGCCGGCGAAGGATCGAGCGATGAGGTCGACGGTGCCGGCCATCGCTCCGAGGTGGATGCCTTCGCGGGTCGTTCCCCCTTGGGTATCGTCCAGGTCGGCGATGAGCGCCTCACGGAACAGGGACCACGACCGGGACTCGTCGAGGCCGGCGAGAACTGAGGCGTTCACGACTCGGCTGAGCGTGGACCCGTTCGCGGTGCGCTCGAGGTAGTAGGCGACGGTGCGGACGAGGTCGTCCTGCGAGAACGGGTAGCCGAGGCGGCCCAGCTGTTGTCTCAGTCCGTCCTGGCCGAGCAGATAGACGAGCATGACGACGTCGGGTTGCTTGGCCAGCTTGTACCGGTTGGTGGTGTCGTTCTCGGACTCGAGGATGAGGTCGAGGCGACCGATATTCCCGTACCGGTCCCAGTAGCCCGCCCAATCCAGTTCGAGGAGGCTCTCGTACCCGTCGAACTGGCTGAGGACCCCGTCGGCATGGACCGGGACGGCGAGGCGCCGGCTCACGTGTTCCCAGCGCGCGATCTCGTCGTCGTCGATTCGCAGACGGTCGATGACATCGTCGCGGGCGTGGCCGACCAGTTCCTGAAGTGCGTCACCGGCGCGGTGGCACACCCAGGCGACCATCACGTTGGTGTAGGAGTTGTCGCGGACCCCTTCTCCCGGGGCGTCGGGGTAGCCGTCGTGGTACTCGTCGGGGCCCATCACGCCGGCGATGTGGAAGCGGTCGGTCGCGGGGTCGTGCACGGCGGAGGCGGCGAAGTACCGGGCGACCTCGATGATGAGTTCCGCACCTCGCTCGGCGAGCCAGTCGCGGTCGGCGCTGACCTGGTAGTGCTGCCAGGCGTTGTAGGCGACCGCCAGCCCCACATGCCGCTGGCGGCGCGAGTTGTCGGGCATCCATCGTGCGGAGCGAGGGTTGTAGATCTGGTCCGGTGTCTCCTCTCGGCCATCGTTGCCGCTTTGCCAGGGGAAGAGCGCACCCGGCAGGCCGATCTCTCGTGCGGCTGTGCGGGCGGCTGCCAGACGATGCCATCGGTAGTCCAGCAGGGCGCGGGCGACCGGGGGCAGCCTCAGACCGAGCACGGGAAGCACGAACAGCTCGTCCCAGAAGACGTGTCCTCGGTAGCCTTCTCCGTGCAGGCCGCGGGCCGGCACGCCCGCGTCCAGGTCGGCAGTGTGGGGTGAGAGGCTCTGCAGCACATGGAAGATGTGAAGGTTCAGCACGAGTTGGCTGCGCGGGTCAGCGTCGATGGTGATGGCGAAGCGCTGCCAGAGTCGTTCCCAGGCGGCCTGGTGACGATCGAGTGCGCCGACGGTGTCCCCGGCGTGGTCGTGGAGTCGCTTGACAGCGGCCGTCCCCGGTGAGGCGATCGCCGAGTCGCGGGAGGTGAAGATCGAGGCCGTCTTGGTGAGCGTCGCCGGCTCCCCACCCACCAGTGTGAGCTCGACCTCCCTGCTGTATCGACGTCCGTGTCTCGTGCCCGCCTCCTGCCATGCTGCGTCCGCCCCGGTGAGGTGCAGGTGGATGGCCGTGGCGATCCGTATCTGGCTCTGCTTGGTCTGCACCTCGCAGAGGAGGATGTCGCCGACCTGCGTGAACGTCGGCGGAGACAGATGACTGGTGTCGGACCCAAGGTAGGCGGCGACATTGGTGTTGCGGACACCGGCGTCGACGCCCGCCCGGAGGGTGACCGAGCCGCCCCACCCGAGCGCGACGACCGTGGTCTCCAGCACCGCCAGGTGCGGATCTTCCATCGAGACGAAAGATCGCTGCACGACGCTCAGACGCTTCCCGCGCGGACCCACGAGCGTCACCCAACGGGTCGATATTCCCGACCGCAGGTTCACCTCGCGCCGTTCCTCGTGCGTCGTGACTCGCCCGCTCGACCACCACGGACCGTTGCCGACCCGAATGTCCAGCGGGAGCCAGTTGGGCACGTTGACCAGGTGCTCCTCCTCCAGGCTCCGGCCGTGGATGCTGCTGACGAGGCGGTTATAGACCCCTGCGAGGTATGTCCCGGGGTAGTGGGTTCCGTCATCGGTGTGTTCCGGGCGGGCACCCCGGGTGACCAGGTACCCGTTGCCCAGGGCCGTCAACGCTTCGCGGTGCCCCTCGTGGGCCGGGTCGAACCCGTGATAGACGAGTACCCACGGATCGGCGACCTTCGCGCCCAGATCGAGTTCGCCCACATCGTTCAGGACGATGTCCGCCCCGGCCGCCTCGAACTCCTCGCGGTGGCCCTGACGGGCGATCCCGACGACGAGCCCGAATCCACCCTGACGGGCGGCCTCGATCCCCGAGACGGCGTCCTCGACGACGGCGGCGCGCGCCGGTGTGACACCCAGGCGTTTGACTGCCTCCAAGAACATCGCCGGGTCCGGTTTGCCGGGTAGTCTCTGCTCCAAGGCGATCTGACCGTCCACGACGGTGTCGAACAGCTCCGTGAGCTGGGCCGCCGCGAGCATCTGCCGCGCGTTGCGGCTTGCCGTGACCAGGCCGACCGGAACGCCGGCGTTGCGTAGCCGGGTGAGCAGCGCCGTCGTCCCGGGGTAGGAGCGCAGTCCGCGCGCGCCGAGCTCTGCCAGGAATAGGTCGTTCTTGCGGGCGGCGAGCCCGGCGACCGTCCACGCCTCCGGGGGGTCGTCAGGCTTGCCAGGCTCAAGTGTGATCCCCCGGGCGTCCAGATAGGCGGACACGCCATCTTCACGGCTGCGGCCGTCGACATATCGGCGGTAGTCCGTGACCGCGTCAAAGGTCCTCTCGGGATCGTCCACGTGAACACGCGGGTCCTGGAGCACCTGGTCGAACAATTGCTTCCACGCGGCGGCGTGAATCGCGGCGGTGTTGGTGACTACACCGTCCATGTCGAAGAGGACCGCGTCATAGACCGCATCCAGGTCGTGAGCACCCTGGATGCCGGGCGCCCCGTTCATCTGGGCGCACCGCCCTGAGCCGGAGGAACTTTGTCCTCCCCGCCCCACGTCCAGTCGCGGATTTCGGGGAGGTCCTGGCCGTGCTCGCGGATGTAGGCGCTGTGCCGGATGAGGGCGTTGCGCAGTTCCTCCCGGACGTGCGCGGAGACGTCGCGCAGCCGTGGCACCCGGTCGATGACGTCGATGGCCAGGTGGAACCGGTCGAGCTCGTTGAGCACGCACATATCGAACGGCGTGGTGGTGGTGCCCTCCTCCTGATAGCCGTGGACGTGCAGGTTGCCGTGGTTTGCCCTCCGGTAGGTCAGCCGGTGGATCAGCGTCGGGTAGCCGTGGTAGGCGAAGACCACCGGCGTGTCCGTGGTGAACAGGGCGTCGAAGTCTCGGTCGGAGAGCCCGTGCGGGTGTGCCCGCTCGTCCTGCAGTCGCATCAGGTCCACGACGTTGACCACCCGGATGCGCAGGTCGGGGAAGTGCGTCTTGAGAATCGTCACCGCAGCGAGGGTCTCCAGGGTCGGCACGTCGCCGGCGCAGGCCATGACGACATCGGGTTCCTGCCCGTCGTCGCTGCTGGCCCAGTCCCAGATGCCGATGCCCTTGGCGCAGTGCTCGATGGCCTGCTCGATGTCCAGGAACTGCAGTTGGGGCTGCTTGCCGGCGACGATGACGTTGACGTACTGACGGCTGCGCAAGCAGTGGTCGGCCACCGAGAGCAGGGTGTTGGCGTCCGGCGGCAGGTACACCCGGATCACGTCCGCTTTCTTGTTCACGACGTGGTCGATGAACCCCGGGTCTTGGTGGGAGAAGCCGTTGTGGTCCTGCCGCCAGACGTGCGAGGTGAGCAGGTAGTTCAGGGAGGCGATCGGGCGGCGCCAGGGGATGCTGTTGGTGGTGTCCAGCCACTTGGCGTGCTGGTTGAACATGGAGTCGACGATGTGGATGAATGCCTCGTAGCAGGAGAAGAACCCGTGCCGTCCGGTGAGCAGGTACCCCTCGAGCCAGCCCTGGATGGTGTGCTCGGAGAGAATCTCCATCACCCGCCCGTCTGGGGCGAGGTGGTCGTCACCTGGAATAGTGGCGGCATTCCAGGCGCGGTTGGTGGCCTCGAGCACGGCGTCCAGCCGGTTGGAGTTGTTCTCGTCGGGTGAGAACACCCGGAAGGTCTCCATGTTGCCGGCCATCACGTCCCGCAGCAGGGTGCCGAGGACGCGGGTGGATTCCCCGGTGGCCGTGCCTGGCGTCTCCACCGGCACGGCGTAGTCGCGGAAGTCCGGCATCCGCAGATCCTTCAGCAGCCCGCCGCCGTTGCTGTGCGGGTTGGCGCTCATCCGGCGGGTGCCGGACGGGTGCAGCGTGGCCAGCACGGGAACGGGGGCGCCGTCTTCGTCGAAGAGCTCCTCGGGCCGGTAGCTGCGCAGCCACTGCTCGAGGATGGCGCGGTGCCCGTCGTTCTCCCGCGCCTGGGCGAACGGCACCTGATGGGCACGCCAGGTGCCCTCCACCTGCTTGCCGTCCACCTCCTTGGGCCCGGTCCATCCCTTCGGGGAGCGCAGCACGATCATCGGCCAGCGCGGCCGCCCGGTGTCGCCGGCGCGCGCCCGGCGCTTGATCTCGTGGATCTCATCGAGGCAGGCGTCCAGGGCACGGGCGAAGTCCTGGTGCATCCGCGCCGGGTCGTCGCCCTCGACGTAGAACGGGGTGTGCCCGTAGCCGCGCAGCAGGTGGTCGAGTTCCTCCGGGGTGATCCGCGCCAGCACCGTGGGATTGGCGATCTTGTACCCGTTCAAGTGCAGGATCGGCAGCACCGTGCCATCCCGCGCCGGGTCGACGAACTTGTTGGACTGCCAGCTCGCTGCCAGCGGCCCGGTCTCGGCCTCCCCGTCGCCGACCACCGCGGCGACGATCAGGTCGGGGTTGTCGAACGCCGCGCCGTAGGCGTGAGAGAGGGCGTAGCCCAGCTCGCCGCCCTCGTGGATCGACCCGGGCGTCTCCGGCGCGACATGGCTGGGGATGCCGCCGGGGAAGGAGAACTGCCGGAACAGGCGACGCATCCCGTCGGCATCCCGGGTGATGTCCGGGTACGTCTCGGTGTAGGTGCCCTCTAGCCAGGCCGCCGCGACCGGGCCGGGGCCGCCGTGACCCGGACCCATCACGTAGATGGTGTCCAGGTCGCGCTCCATGATGGCCCGGTTCAGGTGGGCGTAGATGAAGTTCAGCCCCGGCGTGGTGCCCCAGTGCCCGAGCAGCCGGGGCTTGATGTGCTCCGGCAGCAGCGGCTCCCGCAGCAGCGGGTTGTCCAGCAGGTAGATCTGCCCGACCGAGAGATAGTTCGCCGCCCGCCACCAGGCGTTGATGCGCTCCAGCTGCGCCGGGTCCAGGACCGGATCGACGTCTGTGGGAGTAGAGCGTGTGTTCATCAGTTCATCGCTTTCTCTGCGTGGTACCTGTGTGGGATCGAGCGGTTGCGGGCGGCGTCTACCGGGTGCCGGTGGGGACGGGCGCGGGACTGCTCGCCGTCGTTGGTTCGGCGGGGGTGGGCGCGGCCGGGGCGGGAAGGTGGAGTCGCTTCAGCAGCAGGGCGTTGACGGCGACGATCACGCTCGAGCCGGACATGCTGATCGCGGCGATCTCCGGGCTGAGCATGATGCCGAACGCCGGGAAGAACACGCCGGCGGCGATGGGCAGGGCGATGACGTTGTAGCCGATGGCCCAGCCCAGGTTCTGCCGCATCTTGCGAACGGTGCCCTTGCCGATGCGCAGCGCGACCGGAACATCCAGCGGGTCCGAGCGCATCAGCACCACATCGGCGGTCTCGATCGCGACATCCGTCCCGGCGCCGATCGCGATGCCGAGGTCGGCCTGAGCCAGGGCGGGGGCGTCGTTGACGCCGTCGCCGACCATCGCGACCTTCTTCCCGGCCTGCTGCAGCTCGGTGATCTTGGCGGACTTGTCCTGCGGGAGGACCTCGGCGATGACGGTGTCGATGCCCAGCAGCGAGGCGATCCGTCGGGCGGTGGGCTCGTTGTCGCCGGTGAGCATCACGACCTCGATGCCGGACTCGTGCAAGGCGGCGATCGAGGCCGCGGCGGTCTCCCGCGGCGCGTCGGCAAGGGCGATCACCCCGGCTGCCTTCCCGTCGACGGCGAACGCGATCGCCGTGCGGCCGGTGGCGGCCAGATCGTTCTGCGCCGCCGAGATGGTGCTGATGTCGATTCCCTCCTCGGCCATCAGCCGGGCGTTGCCCATCACCACCCGGCGTCCGTCCACGGTCGCCACCGCCCCGAGCCCGGTGACGTTGCGGAACGCGGTGGCCGTGCGCCGGGGGATCTTGCGCGCGTCGGCGTAGGCGACGACCGCCTTGGCCAGGGGATGCTCGGACTCGCGTTCCGCGGCGGCGGCCAGGGACAACAGCTCGATGTCGTCCATCCCGATCGGCAGGTAGTCGGTGACCTCGGGTTCGCCCTTGGTCAGGGTGCCGGTCTTGTCGAGGACGACAGTGTCGATGTGCGCGGCGGATTCCAGGGCGCTGGCATTCTTGAACAGCACACCCCGTTTGGCGCCGAGGCCAGTGCCGACCATGATCGCGGTCGGGGTGGCCAGGCCCAGGGCATCGGGGCAGGTGATGACCACGACGGTGATGGCGAACAGGATCGCAGTCGGCACGGGGGCGCCGGTCAGCCACCAGACCAGGAAGGTCGCGCTTCCGCCGATCAGGGCGACCAGCACCAGCCAGAACGCGGCCCGGTCCGCCAGGCGCTGTCCGGGCGCTTTGGAGTTCTGCGCCTCCTGCACCAGGGCCACGATCTGCGCCAGCGCCGTGTCAGCCCCGACCTTCGTGGCCCGCACCCGCAGGGTGCCGGTGGTGTTCACCGTCGCCCCGATCACCGCGGAGCCCGGCGTCTTCTCCACCGGCAGGGACTCACCGGTGACCATCGACTCGTCGATCTCGGAGTCACCCTCCTCGACCTCCCCGTCGGTGGGGACCTTCGCGCCGGGGCGTACCAGCATCAGGTCTCCGGGCACCACCTCGGCGGTGGGCACCTCGACCTCTTCCCCGTCGCGGAGCACGACCGCCCGCGCCGGGGCGAGCTCCAGCAGGGTGCGGATGGCGTCGTTCGCGCCGCCGCGGGCACGCATCTCGACCCAGTGGCCGAGCAGCACGAACGCGGCCAGCACCGTGGCGGCCTCGTAGAACACCTCACCGCCGCCGGTGAGGGTCACGATGACGCTGTAGAGCCAGCCGGAACCCACGCCGACGGCGACCAGCACCATCATGTCCAGGGTCCGTGCCCGCAGCGCCCGGAAGGCGCCGTCGAAGAAGATCCAGGCCGAGTAGAAGATCACCGGCAGCGACAGGACCAGCGAAAACACGTCATCCCGCAGCCCGAACGGGGCCGGGACGGTGAACCCGAACACTTCCCGGCCGATCGGGGACCACAGGATGATCGGCACGGACAGGATCGCCGCGACCAGGAACCGGTTGCGCATGTCGCGGATCATCGACGCCATCGACATGCCGGCGTGGCCGCCGCCGTGCCCCATCACATCCTGACTGCTCCGCGCCGGTGTGCCGTGGCCGGCATGACCCGAGTGGTCCACAGTGCCTGCCGCGGCGGGGTCAGCCGCAGTGTGGTCGGGCGCCGTCGGGTCGGCCGCGACCGGCGCGGCGCTGTGCGCTTCGTGTCCGGTCATCGACTCGTGCCCCGAATGCTCATGCCCTGCGTGTTCGTGTTCTGCGTGCTCCTGCGTCGGCTCCGGAGGAAGCGGACTGTCGTCAGGCACCGTGTGTTCCTGGGTCGCGGGCATGTGGTGGTGGCCCAGGGATGCTTGGTGGGAGTCGTGGGCGGGATCGCAGATATGGTTCGGGACGGACTGGCCGGCACAGTGGTATCCGCATTCGATGATCCACTGGCGCAAGTGGGCCTGCGAGGTGGTTTCGGGGTCGTAGGAGACGTTCGCCGTCTGGGAGACCGGGTTGGCCTCCACGGAGATGACGCCCGGTTGGCGGAGGAGGGTCGATTCCACGACGGACTTCGAGGACGCCCACTGGACACCGGATACTTCCAGGACGACGGTTCGTTCTTGCATGTTCTCTGCTTCTTCCTACTGGGTTGTCAGGTGGCCTGGTAGCCGAGGATGGTCATCATCCCGGCCTCGGCGTGGTAGATGTTGTGGCAGTGTGCAGCCCAGAGTCCCGGGTTGTCGGCGTCGAAGTCGACCGTCAAGGACTGACCAGGCAGGATGATCGAGGTGTCCTTGCGCGGTCCCGCGCCGGAGTGCTGGTAGGTGTGCCCGTGCAGGTGGAACGGATGCCACATCTGGGTGGTGTTCTCGATGCGCAGCCGCACCCGTTCGCCCTGCGCCACCGCGAGTGCGCCCGCCAAGGGGTCGGCCGGGTCGAACCGGCGACCGTTGATCGCCCAGTCGTAGGCCATCATCGAGCCGGACAGCCTCGCCGTCAGCTCACGGTCGACCGCGCGATCCGGGAACGCGACGCTCGGGTCGGCGGCGAGCGCGCCCGCCGTGAGGACCGACCCGGTCAGTTCGGGGATGGTCTCCGACGCCCGCGGGGTATCACCGGATCCGGTGCGCACGATAGCCAGCGCCGTCTCGCCTTTGCCCTCCGCCGCGGCGATGAGCGGGAACGCACCGTCACCGAGCGTGACCAGAGCGTCGTAGCGTTCGCCCATGCCGATCAGGATCGCGTCGGTATCCACCGGGTTCACCGGGAATCCGTCGCTGTGGGTGACGGTGAGCCGGTGACCGCCCAGCGCCACCCGGAACGCCGTATCGCTGCCCGCGTTGATGATCCTGATCCGAACCCGCCGTCCGGGGGCACTGGTGAACGTCTCCGGGTCCGCCGGCGGGCGGCCATTGATGAGGTAGTGCGGGTAGAACACGTCACCCGCGTCCCCGCCGAGCAACGCCGAGCGGGCACCCATCATCATGTGGCCACCGCCGTTGCCCATCATTCCGCCCATCCCGCCGCGCAGCTCCTCGAGCACCTCGTCTGGGGTGCCGGTCACCCCGTCGAGCCAGTCATCGAGGATGACCACCCACTCGTCGTCGTAGCCCAGGGGTTCGTTCGGGTCGTCGACAATGAGGGCGCCATACAGGCCGCGGTCCAGTTGCGCGCCGACATGCGGGTGGAACCAATACGTGCCCGGTTGGGCGGCGACGAACTCGTAGCTGAAGTCCTCCCCGGCCCCGATCGGGCCCTGGGTCGCCCCGGGAACCCCGTCCATGTCATTACGCAGCGCGAGGCCGTGCCAGTGCACGGACGTGTCAGCCGGGAGCCGATTACGCACGTTCGCGCGCAGGGTGTCCCCTGCCGTCAGCCGGATCGTCGGCGCCGGTACCGACCCGAAGCTCCAGGTGTTCGCCACGGTACCGGCGAGGTCCACCTGCGTCGGGGAGGCGACCAGCTCGACGCTCGTGACCCGCCCCGTGCCACCGCGGGCCAGCTCAGCCTGCCGCACCGGCGCCCCGGTCGGGGTGACGAATCGCGGTGGCGCAGCGCACGAAGCAAGCGCGATCGCGGCGAGCGTTCCGGTGCCGACGGCAAGGAAGCCGCGCCTGGTCAGGTTCGCGTTGCGGATCTCGGAGTTCATGCCAGTCCTCTCTCGTCAGTCGATGCTGTCCTGGTGGTCCTTGGTGTTCGAGAGGCGAAGGTCCCCGCCTCGCGACTCATCCGCGCACCTCGAGCACGATCCACGTTGCGCCCGAATCCTCGGTGAAGGCGATGCCCCGGTCGTCGGCGACATAGATACGTGCCCCGTCGACGGCCACGGCCTGCGGTGTCCCGGTCACGGTGTGGCCGTGATCCCAGTCCTCGCCGGGGCCGCGGGTCCACAGCGTGCCGGTCGTATCGACGCCAGCGAGGCCACCCCGGCGATCTACGGCGACAAGGTAAAGGGCCGGTGCGGCGGGATCGAGAATGAAGGTCATCCCATCGTCCTCGCTGACGGCCAGCCCCTCCGGAGTCGTCGCGTAGAGCGTGGTGCCGACCACGAGGATGTCACGCGCGACCAGCTCGGCTCCGTCGCCCCAGGTTCGCCCGCCGTCCGTGCTGCGTTGCAGTCGCGGATTACCCGGGTCGATGCCGAAAACCTGTGGGAACTCGGCGTCGCTGGTCATCACGGCCAGGGCGTGGAAGTCGGTCACACCGGTCAGCGAGACGTTGCTCCAAGTCTCGCCGAGGTCAGTGCTGGTGATGAGCCCGAGATTCGGGCTGCCGAAGCTTGCCGGGGTGGTAGGGCCCGGATGTCCAGAGGCGTAGGCGGTGTTCTCGGCCATGGTGAACCCCATTGGGTCGAAGTCGAGGCCACCAAGTGGACCAGTTGCGGTGCTGGCGCCGTCGGAGTCGATCAGCAGCCGGTAGAGGCCCTCATGGGTGCCGACCAGAAGATCGCCCTCCTGCTGACCGAGGACGAGTTCGTGGACGTGTGCGAAGCTCACCACAGGACTCGCCGGTGGCGAGGTGGGCCCGGTTGAGCAGCCGGACAACAGGACGGTGGCGCTTACGACGGCGGCCAGGCCGGAGGCCAGCGCGAGCGCGTGTGTGCGGTTCATACTGCTCCGATGGTGAAGATCGCGATCACGGCGACGCCGAGGGCGACGGCAAGGATCACAGCGCCGAACAAGAAGAGTGCAATAGAGCGTGTGCTCATGAATACGGTCCAATCTGAGTTCGACAAGGCGGTGCCCGTCGAGGTTCGAGGTGCGTGCTGCGGCCGCCCCGCAGGGTCAGCCGCAGCACGCACGGAGGCCGACCTTAGAGGGTGCCGAGGATGTTCTGCATGGTGGCGATCTCGGCGGCCTGCGCGTCGATGATCGTCTGGGCCAGAGCAAGGGCATCCGCATTCTGGCCGGTGATCAGCTCGGTCTGCGCCATGTCGATGGCCCCCTGGTGGTGCAGGATCATCTGCTCCAGGAACAGCCGGCTCGCCTCGACGCCGGTGGCGGACTCCAGCGCCGCCATGTCGTCGTCGGACATCATCCCGCCGCCGTGATTCATGCCGCCGGTCTCGGAACTGTCGTAGGGGGTGTCCAAGGCCGAGAGCCAGGATTTCATGGTCTCGATCTCCGGGCCCTGAGCGTCCTTGATCTGTTGGGCGAGATCACTCACCCGCTCGTCAATGCCATCCTTGCCAAGAACGAGGTCGGCCATCTCGACGGCCTGCTCGTGGTGGGGGATCATCATGGTCACGAACGTCTGATCGGCGAAGTTGACATCGCTCGTGCTCTCGGAAGGCGTCATGGGCGTGGATCCGTGATCCATGCCGGGCATTGCGCCCGTAGTGCTGCTCTGGGCGCAGCCGGTCAGCACCAAAACGGTGGTGATGAGTGCGCCGGAGGCCAGCGCGATTGTGCGAAATCTCATTGTGTAAGTCCTTTGATATCAGTCGGAAAACGGGTCGTGATTCGGCCGCCCGGGTAGGGCGAAGCATCCTCCCGGCGAGCCCGGGAAGGGGGGCGAATCAGGTCCGGCTGATGGACAGGACGAGCAGTGAGGGTGGTCGTAGTCGCGGCACCGCGCGGACGGCGTGACGAACGAGCATCGTCATGCCCAGAGACGTGCTGAAGCGGGCAAGCAAGGCTGGAGCCAAGATGACGATGACGGCGGCGAGCAACGCCAGCGCACAGACCATCAGCAACATCGAGTGTTCGGGCATGTCTCTCGAAGCCCCGCACTCACCCGCGCAGTGACCAGGATCGACCGCTGTGCGATCCGTGGCGGCCCCAACCTGACCATGGTCGGAGGCAGACGCGGTAAGGCCGGAGTCGACGTGGGTGTCGCCGACGCCGAGCGTGTGCATCGCGAGCAGACCTGCGATGAGCGCGAGGGCGAATCCGAGAGTGAACACGATGCGATGCATGCTCGAGTGTGTGCTCGCCAGTGAGCGGATCGTCTTCATGCGCCCACCTCCCTCACACCCAAGGCTAACTCCCTGCCCCCCGAGAAACAGGGGTAAGGCATCCAGCCCCAGGATCGCACGTCAAACCTGGGCGGGACCACCGTGCCTCGATACTTCCGCCTGCCCGGTCTGCCGTATGGGGCCGAAGGTCCCACCGCTGCTCCTCTCGACCTGCGAACGGGTTGGTATCTCAGGCTCGCGCTGCCGCAGAGGCGTTCGAGTGCATGGTGGTGGGATGACTGCTGACGGGTGCCGGGAGCAGGTGGAAGCGGCGCAGCCGGAGGCTGTTGGTGACGACGAACACGGAGGACAGCGCCATCGCCGCTCCGGCGAAGATCGGGTTGAGCAGGGCGAGCATCGCGACGGGGATCGCGGCGACGTTGTAGCCGAAGGCCCAGAACAGGTTGCCCTTGATTGTGCCGAGGGTGCGGCGGGCGAGTCGGATCGCGTCCGGAACCAGCAGCAAGTCCCCGCTGACAATCGTGAGGTCGGCGGCGGTGATGGCCGCGTCGGTGCCGGTGCCCATCGCGATCCCCAGGTCCGCGGCGGCCAGCGCGGCTGCGTCGTTGACCCCGTCGCCGACCATCGCTACCACGTGTCCATCCGCCTGGAACGCTCGGATGACCTCGAGCTTGCCCGCGGGATTGACGCCCGCGCGCACATCGCTGATGCCGACCATCGCAGCGATCGCTTGCGCGGCGCCGGGGTTGTCGCCGGTCAGCAGCACCGGGGTGAGTCCGAGGCGCTTGAGGCGTGCCACGGCTTCGCCGCTGGTGGGTTTGACCGTGTCGGCGACGCTGATGGCCCCGCGGAGCTGGCCGTCCCAGGCGACCGCGACGACGCTCGCTCCACGAGCCTCCTCGGCGGCGATCGTCGCGGCGAGCGCGTCTGGCACGACGAGGGCCCACTGCCCGCGGAGCCAGTCGGCGCGGCCTGCCACGATGAGGTGCCCCTCGGCGACGGCCTGCACCCCATCGCCGGGATGCGCGGTGAACTCCTCCGCCGGCTCGGCGACGGGTGCGGCTTGGGCGATGGCGCGTCCGATGGGGTGCTCGGAGCCGTGCTCCACGATGGCGGCGTACCGCAGCAGTTCGTCGGTGTGGACGCCGGGAACGGGGTGGATGCCAGTGACGGTCATCATCCCGGCGGTGATGGTCCCGGTCTTGTCGAGAACGACAGTGTCGATGCGGCGGGTCTGCTCCAGCACCTGCGGGCCGCGGATCAAGATGCCCAGCTGCGCCCCGCGACCGGTGCCGACCAGCAGCGCCGTCGGGGTTGCGAGTCCCAGCGCACACGGGCACGCGATGATCAGGGTCGTCACCGCCGCGGTGAACGCAAGCTCCGGGCCGGCGCCGGCGATCATCCAGGCGGTGAACGCGACCAGGGCCAGGCCGATGACGACGGGCACGAAGACGGCCGAGACCCGGTCGGCGAGGCGCTGCACCTGGGCCTTGCCGGTCTGGGCCTCCTCCACGAGGCGTCCCATGCGTGCCAGCTCGGTGTCCGCGCCCGTGCGGGTGATCTGCACGACGAGCACGCCGCCGACGTTGACGGTTGCCCCGGTCACGTGTGCGCCCGGGGCGACCTCGACCGGAACTGACTCGCCGGTGAGCATGCTCTCATCGACCGCGGAGGCACCCTCCAGAACCAGCCCGTCAGAAGGGATCTTCTCACCGGGGCGCACCAAGACGGTGTCGCCGGGAACCAACTGGTCGACAGCGACGCGGGCCTCGACCCCGTTCCGGAGCACCGTGGCGTCTTTCGCGCCGAGCTCCAACAGCGCGCGGAGCGCCTCGCCGGACTGTCGTTTCGCGCGGGTCTCCATGTAGCGACCGGCAAGGATGAACACCGTGACGATCGCGGCAGTCTCGAGGTACAGCTCGTGCCCGCCGGCCTGTGGCGTACCGATCAGCTGGACGCTCATCTGCATCCCGGGCATCCCGGCCGAGCCGAAGAACAGTGCGTACAGCGACCAGCCGAACGCGGCGAGCACACCGACGCTGATGAGGGTATCCATCGTGGCGGCCCCATGCCGAGCATTCACCGCCGCGGCACGGTGGAACGGCCACGCCCCCCACACCACAACCGGTGCGGCCAGGGTCAGGGCTAGCCACTGCCAGTTGGTGAACTGCAGGGCGGGGATCATCGACAGCACCGCGACCGGTGCGGCGAGGCCCGCGGAGATGATCAAGCGGCGACGCAGCCCGAGGAGTTCCTCGTCCTTCGCCGTTGGCCCATCCACGCCACCCGCGTTCGGCGGCGCGGGAACAACGGCGGCGTAGCCGGCCGCTTCCACCGCACCAATGAGCTCATCGATGGGCACGTCAGCGGAGCGCACATGGGCCTTCTCGGTGGCGAAGTTCACGGTGGCCTCGACGCCGGGTAGCTTGTTCAACTTCCGCTCGATCCTGGTTGCGCAGGACGCGCAGGTCATCCCGGTGATGTCGAGATCGACATCGATCGCGCTCATGACACCGGTGCGAGCGTGTACCCGGCCTCCTCGACCGCCCCTCGCACCTGACCGTCGTCGAGCGGTGCAGCGCTGGCGACCCGGACGCGGGAGATTCCGCCCGCGTTCAGGGCCACATCCACGTTGGTGACGCCGGTGATCGCGGACAGTTCTTCCGTGACGCTGCGCACGCAGTGCGAGCAAGTCATCCCATCAACGAGATAGTCGGTCACCACAACGCCCGCTGCAGCAGGCTCGAGTGCACTCGCGACATCCTTGGGGGCCGCGGCGCTATGACCGCTCGGGGTGCAACAGGCGCAACCGGAGTTCTTGTCGGTAAGACCCAGGTCGCGGATTTCGGAAACAGACATGGATGATCCTTTCGTGATGGGAAGTTAGGTGCGGTTCAAGAGCGCACGAGCCGGGCGATCGCGTCGCTCGCCTCGCGCAGCTTGGCTTCAGCGACGGGTCCACCCGTTGCGGTGGCTTCAGCGACGCAGTGCGTGAGGTGGTCCTCCAATAGGGCAAGAGCGACCGACTCGAGAGCGCTCTTGACGGCGGAAACCTGGGTGATCACGTCGATGCAGTACGCATCCTCCTCGATCATCCGGGCAATGCCGCGAACCTGACCCTCAGCTCGCCGAAGCCGCTTCAGCAGGGCGCCCTTGTCGTCCACGTAGCCATGACCATGCATATCTGCACCTCCGCTCACCATCCTATACTACCCTCTAGGGGTATAGGGTATCGCTCAGCGATCTCGCAGCCGCCAGCCGCAAACAGGAAGGAGACAGACTGTGACCAACTGGTATGTCCTCACCGGAGGCCCCAGCTCGGGCAAGACCACCACTGTGAACCTGCTCCGCGAGCGCGGCTTCGCTACGACGATCGAGCACGCCCGCCACTACCTGGACCTCAAGCGCATCGAGGGCAAGGCCGTCGAGGAAGTGCGCGCCCGACAGCGGGAGTTCCAACGCGGTGTGCTCACGATGCAACTTGAGCAGGAGGCGAGCCTGGACCCTGAGGAGACCGTCTTCCTCGACCGCGCCATTCCCGACTCGCTGGCCTACTACCGGTTCCTCGACCTCGAGCCCGACCCGCAGCTGCTCGACGCGCTCCAGCACGTCGCCTACCGGACGACCTTCATCCTCGACCTGCTTCCCCTCGCCCCGGATTACGCTCGCACCGAGGACGCTGCAGCCCAGCTGCGCATTCATGCCCTGCTCACCGAGGTGTACCAGAACCTCCCGATCCCGGTGGTGAAAGTGCCACCCCTCAACCCCGCTGACCGAGTTGCCTACATTCTGGATCGGCTCTAGTCGAGCCCGTCGAAACTACGTCATCCTTGTCCGATGAGTACACAACAGAGCGGTGACCGGACGTATCCGCGGCACGCGGAAGCCTCGGCGGACCTGCCTGCAAGTCCGCAGGAGGTCTTCGACTTTCTCGACGACCACCGCAACCTGTCATCCCACATGGAGTCGAGCCGCTCACCGATGATGGCCGGCGGCACGATGCAGCTCATCCTCGATGACCAGCACGGCCGCACGATCGGTTCGCACATCGTGATGCGGGGCAAGGTGCTGGGATTCGACCTCTTCGTCGATGAGATCGTCACCGAGCGGGTTCCCTTCGAGAAGAAGACCTGGGAGACCGTCGAGGACCGACTCGTGGTGATCGGCGCGTATCGCCTGGGTTTCCGCATCGCGCCCCAGGTACCGGCGGGCAGCACATTGACCGTGTGGATCGACTACGACCTCCCGAGCCGTCGCCGCTGGCTCGGTCGGCTCGGCGGTTCCATGTACGCCGATTGGTGTGTGCAACAGATGCTGGGTTCCGCACGTTCTCACTTCACTTGACGCACAACCAGCGGAGTCGCATGGCCTAACGGCTCGTTGCAGAAGAGAAGCGCATCGGCCCAGGAAGCCGCTCAACGTCGTGCTCATCCTCGTCTCGCGGGTCTGACGTGGCCCCGTTCTTCATGGGCCGCGACCTGGAGCGTTCTCGGGGTGCGTGGATCGGCGGGACCAATGGCCCTGCGACCGAGTTCCATCCCGGGTTACCGTGATGCCATTCAGAGACGACCACTCGAGGTGAGGAGTTCCACATGATGTGGGGATACGGCTGGGACATGGGCTGGATGTGGCTGATCGGACCTCTGACGCTGGTCGTGATCGTGCTTCTCGTGCTGCTCGCCGTGCGCCTGTTCGGCGGCGGTCGTGGCGGAATCTCAGCGCGCCGGGGATCAGTGCAAACAAAGACCCCGGCACGGCTGATCCTCGACGAACGATTCGCCAAAGGGGAAGTGACGGCGGACCAGTACCGCGAACAGCTCCAAGTGCTCGGCGACAGTTGAGGTGGAGCCGCTCAGTCGAAGCACGGCGCTCACGCTGGGCGGGCTGTGGTTCCTCGGCAGCGCACGCCGGTGACCCGCTGAACGGTTATCGCTTGGAGACCTTTGCCCAGAGAGTGCCCTAGCCGATCCGGATCCCTCGGTCCGCCATGAAGGTTGCCGGATCGGTGGCGATCCCGTTGACCAGGACCTCGTAGTGGAGGTGGCAACCGGTCGAATTGCCGGTCGTGCCCACCTTCGCGATGTTTTGTGCGATCTCCACGCGTTGACCATTGGAGACAAGAATCCCACCGGGTGCGATGTGGGCGTACGCGGTACGAAGCCCGTTGCCGTGGTCGATCAGAACGTAGTTGCCGTAACCTCCGCTCCACCCCGCGTAGATCACAGTCCCGCCGGTCGCGGCATAGATGTTCGCACCACAGCTCGCCCCGAGATCGGTCCCGGTATGGAAGCTGTACCAAGGGTCCGTTCGCCACCCAAACGGCGACGTGATGTACCCTCCCGACGGGCGGACCCAACCGCTATCACTGATCTCACCCGCGTCGAGACTGGGGGCTGCCGCGATCCGCTCTCTCACCCCAGCGAGATAGTCCGCCTCCGTAGCGGCGCGACGCTCGCGGAGCACGAGCAACTGTTGGGTCATCCTTGCTTGATTGTCCAACTGTTGCTGGAGCGCAAGGGAGCCTGACCCGGTTTCCCGGACGGTTGTTGTGTGTTGATCATGCCGCGATTTCGGCAGTGTTGTGAAGGGCTTCGTAGTCGGCGGGGCTGAGGTTGTCGAGGCTGGTGTGTCGGCGGCGGGGGTTGTAGAAGCCCTCGATCCACTCGAATATGGCCGACGCGAGTTGCGCCCTGGAGTCCCAGGTGGTGCGGTCGAGAAGCTCGCGTTGCATCGTCGACCAGAAGCTCTCGATGAGCGCGTTGTCGACGCTCGACGCGACTCTGCCCATCGATCCCAGGAGGCCGGCCTGCCGGAGCCGGTGGCCGAAGAGCCAGCTGGTGTATTGCGCTCCACGATCCGCGTGGACCACGGTTCCAGGCTCGGGTCGGCGGCGCCAGC
>NZ_JARGEM010000005.1 GCF_029211225.1 Antiquaquibacter metalliresistens | reverse complement strand
CGAGGAGGTGGCGATCCCGGAACTGACCGCGGCATAATCAACTCAGCTAGATCTCGCACGGTGTCCAGAAACTCCACCACTCAGCGGGACGTCACCCTGAGCAGACCGGGCTGACGCGAAGCGGCAGATCGGCGGCTCGGTAGGGGATCGAATCCTGCTGGGGGCACGAAACGACAGATCATTGGCAGGAACCCCAGCAACGGTGTCCGACGAGCGATGGGAATCCGCGCCGCCGGTTCCTAGCCTGGGGTGATGCTCGAGATCCGCCCGAACTGCGAGTGCTGCGACCGTGATCTCCCACCGCACGCTGCCGCATACATCTGCACCTTCGAGTGCACGTGGTGTCCGGAGTGCGTCGAGCTCTTTGCCGAGCGTGCCTGTCCGAACTGCGGCGGCGATCTGCAACTGCGCCCGACGCGTCCTGTCCAAGCCCTGGTGCGCAATCCGGCGAGCACGACGCGGGTGGTGTCCGACAGTTGTCGCGAGTCACTCGCAACGACGGGCGGCATGTCGACCGCGCCGTGATGCAATTGACCATGCGTCTCGCGAGCCTCAGGAATCCCGGCATCCAGGCCGCGCTCGCGGCCGCCGTGCTGTTCGGCGCCGGCACTCCGGTCGCGAAGCTGCTGCTCGGTTCGGTGAGCCCGTGGATGCTCGCCGGCCTGCTCTACGTCGGCTCCGGCCTGGGGCTCGGGCTCTACCGGCTCATCGCTCGACCCGGCCGCGTGCGGCTTTCGCGTCGCGAACTGCTGCCGCTGGCGGGGGCGATCGGATTCGGCGGGGTGCTCGGCCCGGTGCTGCTGATGTTCGGTCTCTCCGGGATGCCTGCGACCGGGGCATCCCTGCTGCTGAATGCCGAGGGCGTCTTCACGGCGCTGCTCGCGTGGTTCGTGTTCAAAGAGAACGTCGACCGGCGCATCGCGCTCGGCATGGCGGCGATCGTCGCCGGGGCGGTGGTCTTGAGCATCCCGACCGGGGCCGAGCTCGGTGCGCTGTGGCCGTCACTGGCGATTCTCGGAGCCTGCCTGTGCTGGGCCATCGACAACAACCTCACCCGAGTGATCTCGCTCACCGACGCGAGCTGGCTGGCCGCCGTCAAGGGCGGCGTCGCAGGCCCCGTCAACCTAGCGATCGCGTTCCTGCTCGGCGCGCAGTTACCGTCCGCGCTGAGCGTCGGCGTGGCGATGCTCAGCGGCTTCTTCGCCTACGGGGTCAGCCTCGTGCTCTTCATCGTGGCGATGCGTCACCTCGGTACCGCGCGCGCCGGCGCGTATTTCTCGGTCGCCCCGTTCTTCGGGGCACTGCTGGCCGTGCTCATGGGGGCCGCGGTGACCGTGCCGCTGCTGATCGCCGCAGCGCTCATGGCGGTCGGGGTCTGGCTGCACCTGACCGAACGGCACGACCACGAGCACCACCACGAGGCGATCACCCACGACCACTGGCACGTGCACGACGAGCACCACCAGCACGATCATCCGGAGCCCGTCCCGGCCGGAACCCGCCACCGGCACGCTCACACGCACGAGCCGATCACCCACACGCACGCGCACTACCCGGATGCGCATCACCGCCACGGGCACTGAAGCGCTGTTCCGCGTCGGCCCGCGGGGGTACCCTTCCTCAATGGTGGCCGTCTCGATCCCGGAGCCCGACCCGGCCCTGCCGAGCCCGCCGATCCTGGCGAGGATCCGCGAGTCGGTGATCGGCGACGACCAGGTCGTGCCCGGCCCGTTCGGTCCGCGGCGGGTGACCTACGCCGACTACACCGCCAGTGGGCGCTCCCTGGGCTTCATCGAGGACTTCGTGCGCGACGAGGTGCTCCCCCGTTACGCGAACACGCACACCGAGTCGAGCGGCAACGGGCTGCAGACGACGCGCCTGCGCGAGGATGCCCGCCGCATCATCCATGAGTCCGTCGGCGCGGACGAGGACTCGGTGGTGATCTTCGCCGGCAGTGGCTCGACGGGCGCGATCGACAAGCTCATCGGAGTGCTGGGACTTCGCATTCCCGCCGACCTGGATCGGCGGTACGGGTTCTCCGCGAGCATCCCGGTCTCCGAGCGCCCGGTGGTGTTCGTCGGCCCGTATGAGCACCACAGCAACGAGCTGCCGTGGCGCGAGTCCATCGCCGACGTCGTGACCATCCACGAGGATGCCGACGGGCACGTCGACCAGGCGCACCTCGCCGAGCAGCTGACCGCGCATGCCGACCGCGCCCTGAAGATCGGCTCGTTCAGCGCCGCGAGCAACGTCACGGGCATCCTCACCGACACCGCGGCGATCACCGCGCTGCTGCACGAGCATGGCGCGCTCGCGTTCTGGGACTTCGCGGCAGCCGCCCCGTACGTCGACATCGACATGGGGCTCGGTTACGACGCCATCGTGCTCTCACCGCACAAGTTCGTCGGAGGGCCGGGCACCCCCGGCGTGCTCGTGGTGCGCCGCGCACTGCTGACGAACTCGGTGCCGCACGTGGTCGGCGGCGGCACCGTCGCCTACGTGAATCCGCTCGAGCACCGCTACCTCGACGATCCCGCACATCGCGAAGAGGCCGGCACGCCGGCGATCATCGAGTCGATTCGCGCGGGCCTCGTCTTCGACCTCAAGCGCGCGGTGGGCGTTCCGACGATCCACGCGCTCGAAGCGGACTTCCTGCGCCGCGCGGTGGCCGTCTGGGAAACCGACCCGAACCTGCAGATCCTCGGCAACCCCGAGGCTGCGCGACTGTCGATCGTGTCGTTCGTCGTGAAGCGGCCAGGCGGTCGTTACCTGCACCACAACGCGGTCGTCGCGATGCTCAGCGACCTGTTCGGCATCCAGTCGAGGGGTGGATGCTCGTGCGCCGGCCCCTACGGACACCGCCTGCTCGGCATCGACCTCGACCGCTCGCACGAGTTCGAGCGCGAGATCGCCGGAGGCTGCGAGGGCATCAAGCCCGGCTGGGTGCGGGTGAGCTTCAACTACTTCATCAGCGACGCGGTGTTCCGCTACATCGTGCGCGCCGTGTCGATGATCGCCGAGCACGGGGCCAAGCTCCTGCCGCAGTACCGCTTCTCCACCGAGACCGGCCTGTGGCGTCACGAGCGCGGCCCCGCCGAGCCGCCGCTGCGGCTCGCGCAACTCGGCTACGACGCGGACGGCGTGCTGCGCTACCCGCGCCACGACGACCGGGCGCCCGAGACCGTGCTCGAGGAGCACCTGCGCGAGGCGGAGGCGCTGTTCGCTTCGCTCCCGGCGCCCGGCGAGGAACACGTCGCGGATCTAGTCAGCGCCGACTTCGAGCACCTGCGCTGGTTCGACCTGCCCGCGGCATCCCTGCGCTGAGCTATTCGCTCACGACGGCGTCCCTCGCGGCGAGCGGACGCACCGAGGTGAACGGTGCCTTCGGCACGCGCGGGTTGGCGTCGGAGGCCGGCAGACCCTCGTTCGTGACCTCGCCTTCACCGATGACCGAGAGCGGGTAGACGTTCCACCCCACCCGTCCGGGCACGTCGGTATTGGGCACAAGGTAGCTCATGCCGTCGAGGGTGATGGCTTCTGGCCCCGCGCTGCCGACGAGGTCGAGCGGGTTGCCGTCCTGATCGAACAGCTGGACATTCTCGAGCAGCGCCCCGTTCTCGTCGTAGGCGAAGATGTTCGTCAACTGCTGCCCGTCCATCGTGATGCCCGGATGCCACGGCAACTCCTCGACGTACGCGGACGGGGAATTGGCCGAGTTCGTGGCGGTGACGACCCACGAGGCGAGAAACGGCGCCGCGACGACCACCAGGATGTTGCCGAGCACGAGTGGCACCCGCATCCACCGCGCCAACCAGCGACCGCGCCCGAACTGCACGCTCAGCACGACCGCGCCGACCAGGATGAGCCAGCCGATGACCGTCGTCGGCAGCGCGTTCCACAGCCCGACAAGCCCGGCGACGAGGAGGTAGAGCGCCCAGCCGCGGAACACCCACCACACGGGGCGGAGCGTGGCGAAGAAGTCGACGAGGCGGCCAAGCCCGAATCGCTCGACGATGGCCCGCCACTCGGCTCGGATCTCGTCGGGAAACGCCCGCAGCCGTGCCTTCACACCCTGAGGCGGTGTGGCTCGCGCGGAGTAGCCGGCAGCTTGCCGCAGATCGTTGGCGTACTGGCGCGGGTCGCCCATGTGCTGCACGCCGGACTCGCTTGCCGCCTCGATGAGGTCGGCTTCGAGGCCGTCGGTGAGTTCGTCGATCTCCTCGGCGCTCAGATCGGAGAGTGCCGCCCGCACGGCTGCGGCAAACCGGGTGATCGCTTCGGGTTCTGCTGTGAGGGTGTTCATGCGCGCGCTCCAATCGTCTTCACTGCTGCAGGTTTCCCGGTGGTGCCCGTGGCGAGCAGGTCGGCCATGGTGTTCGCGAAAGCGGTCCAGCTCACGCGCTGTTCATCGAGCATCTTTCGCCCTTCCTCATTGATGCCGTAGTACTTGCGATGCGGGCCGCCGTCCGAGGGCACGACGTAGCTCGTGAGCGCGCCCGCGCCGTAGAGGCGCCGCAGCGTGCCGTACACGGATGCCTCCCCCACGTCGCCGAGGCCGGCACCGCGCAGCCGTCGCACGATGTCATAGCCGTAGCCGTCTTCGTGCTGCACCGCGGCGAGCACCGCCACGTCGAGCACGCCCTTCAGCAGTTGCGTCGTATCCATGGGATGCACAGTACTACGCATTGCGCGGTACCGCGCACGACACGCCAGTTGGATGCGGATACGCTGCCCCAGTGCCCCGTTCCATCGTGATCGCGCCCGACTCGTTCAAGGGCTCGCTCTCGGCCTCAGAGGTCGCCGCCGCGATCGCCGAGGGCTGGCGCTCGGTGCACCCGCACGATCACCTCGCGATGCTCCCCCAGGCCGATGGCGGCGAGGGCACGCTGGACGCGATGGAGACCGCGGTGCCCGGTTCGGTGCGCCGCTCAGTGGGCGATGTCACGGGCCCCGACGCGCGGCCGACGCCCGGGGAATGGCTGTCACTGCCCGACGGCACCGCCGTCGTCGAGCTCGCGCAGTGCAGCGGGCTCCCACTCATGCGCGAGCTCGACCCGCTCGGGGCGAGCACCCGTGGCCTCGGCGAGGTCATCCGTGCCGCACTCGACTCCGGCGCGACCTCCCTCGTGATCGGCCTCGGCGGTTCCGCGTCGACGGATGCCGCGGCAGGCGCCCTCGCCGCCCTCGGCCTGCGCGTGCTCGACGCCGCCGGCGAAGTGCTGTCCGACGGCGGAGCCGCGCTCGCCCGCGCCGCGCGGATCGACCGCTCGCACCTCGTGCCGCCGCCTGCCGGCGGCGTGGTGCTGCTGACCGATGTCACGGCACCGCTCACCGGCCCGAACGGCGCGGCCGTCGTCTTCGCACCGCAGAAGGGCGCCGATCCGCAGCAGGTACGGGTGCTGGACGCCGCGCTGGATCACTTCGCCCACCTCGCCGGCGGCGAGCCGAGCGCACCGGGCGCGGGTGCTGCCGGTGGGGCGGGGTACGGCTTCGCGGCCCTGTGGGGCGCCACGATCGTCTCCGGCGCCGACCGGATCGCCGAGCTCACCGGGCTCCACCGGGCGATCGAGCACGCGGACGTGCTCATCACCGGCGAGGGCAGGTTCGACGATCAGTCCGCCCGAGGCAAGGTGGTCGGGCAGCTGCTCGATCGCGCCGCCGCCCACGGCGTGCGGACGGGCGTGGTGGCCGGTCAGGTGACGGCGACGACCGACGTGTGGACGGCATCCCTCACCGAACTCGGCGGATCGGTGGACGCGGCGCTCGCCGAACCGGAGCGCTGGATTCGCGCGGCCGGTGCGGCCGCGGCACGAGACCTCTAGTCGACCGAGGCGCTGTGCGCCTCGAGGAACTCGTAGAGTTCCCGGTCGTCGACCCCGGGGAACGTGCCGGAGGGCAGCGGCGACAGGATGTGCGCGTGCAGCTTGGCGCTCGACCAGGCCTTGCCCGACCACCGCTCGCTGAGCCCGGGCTCCGGCAGCCGGCAGCAGGCCTCGTCGGGGCACGTCGATGACATGCGGTTGGTGGTCTCGCGTCCCCGGAACCACTTCGAGTGCGCGAACGGCACGCCGATCGTGATGGAGAACTCCTCGTTGGCGGTGGTGCCCGTCTGCGTCGAGTCGAAGAACGTGCCCTCGGGCGTGTCCGTGTACTGGTAGAACTCCGTCGTGCGGTTGGTGCGGGTGAACGCGGTGCGCGCACTCCACTTGCGGCACACGAACTGTCCCTCCGTCGATCCCGTCACATCCACCGGCAGCCGCAGGCCGTCGTTCTCGTACGCCTTCGCGACCGCCCCGTCGTCGCTGACCCGCAGGAAGTGCACCTCGAGGTCGAGATGCACGGTCGCGAGGTTGGTGAAGCGCAAGGCGGCGGCCTCGTGGGTGACGCCGAAGGCATCCCGAAAGTCCTCGACGGCGATGTTGCGGTCGGCCTTCGCCTGCTGCAGGAACTCCACGGACTGCCGCTGCGGCATCAGCACGGCGGCCGCGAAATAGTTGATCTCCAGCCGCTGCTGCAGGAAGTCCGCGTAGGTGGCCGGTTGTTCATGCCCGAGCACGCGGTGCGCCATCGCCTGCAGCGCCATGCCCCGCAGCCCGTGCCCACCGGGAATGGATGCCGGCGGCAGGTAGATGCGTCCGTTGGCGAGGTCGGTCACCGACCTCGCGGAGTGGGGCAGGTCCGGCACGTGCACGAGCTCGAAGCCGAGCTTCTCCGCCAGCCGGCTCACCGAACGGTGGGTCAGGGCGCCGGTGGTGTGCCCGATGTCGCCGATGAGCTTCTCCGCGATCGCGTCGATCTCGGGCAGGTAGTTGTCGACCGTGCGCATGCGCTGTCGCAGCTCCGTGTTGGCCCGTCGCGCCTCCTCGGGGGTGGCGATGGCCTCCCGGGCACGACGCGCCAGTTCGCGATGCAGGCCGACCAGCGCCTCGAGCGTCTCGTCGCTCGTGCCCTTCGCCGGGCGGATCGCGGGCAGTCCGAGCGAGGCGTACACGCTGCTGCGCTGGGCCCGGTCCAGCTCGATCTCGAGGGCGGCGCGCTTGCTCGGCGGCGCCTCGTCCAGCAGGTCGGAGAGCTGCACCCCGACGGCGGTCGCGATGCCGGAGAGCAGGGTGAGCCGCGGTTCGCGGCGTCCGTTCTCCATGAGCGAGAGCTGGCTCCCGGCGATGCCGACTCGCTCGCCGAGCTGGTCGAGGGTCATCCCCGCGCTCGTGCGGAAGTGCCGGATGCGCTGGCCGAGGGTCACAAGATCGTTCACAGCATCAGGATAGCGAAAGATTCCGCCATCTTTCACCACGTATCGGCGAGCACAACCGATTGTGGGCACCGATAGTGGAAGAACAAGATGATTTGCGTCAAGACGAAGTGAGACAGGCATGAGCATCGCAGAGATGGCACCGAACACCACCGACACCGCTCCCGAGGGCGCTCCGCGCAGCGTCGTGGAGTGGGTGCACGAGGTCGCACGTCTCACGACGCCGGACGCCATCGTCTGGTGCGACGGCTCGCCTGCCGAGTACGACGCCCTCACCCGCGAGATGGTGGATGCCGGCACGCTCATCCGCCTGAACCCCGAGCACCGCCCCTACAGCTTCCTCGCCCGCAGCGACCCGAACGACGTGGCACGCGTCGAGGAGCGCACCTTCATCTGCTCCGAGAACGAGGCGGATGCCGGCCCCACGAACAACTGGATCGACCCCACGCAGATGCGCGCCGAGTTCGACACCCTGTTCGCGGGAGCCATGCGCGGCCGCACGATGTACGTGATCCCGTTCTCCATGGGTCCCCTCGGCGGACCGCTCTCCCGCCTCGGCGTGCAGGTCACCGACTCGCCCTACGTCGTCGCGAGCATGTCGATCATGACGCGCATGGGATCCGACGCTCTGGCGCTCATCACGGACACCACGCGCTGGGTCAAGGCCGTGCACAGCGTCGGCGCCCCGCTCGCGGCCGGCCAGCAGGATGTCGCGTGGCCCTGCAACGAGGTCAAGTACATCTCGCACTTCCCCGAGACCCGGGAGATCTGGTCGTTCGGCTCCGCCTACGGCGGCAACGCCCTGCTCGCGAAGAAGTCGTTCGCGCTGCGCATCGCCTCGACGATGGCCCGGGAGGAGGGCTGGCTCGCCGAGCACATGCTCATCATCAAGGTGACCAACCCCCGCGGCCGGGTGTTCCACGTCGCGGCGGCGTTCCCGAGCGCCTGCGGCAAGACGAACCTCTCCATGCTGCAGCCGACCATCCCCGGCTGGAAGGTCGAGACGATCGGCGACGACATCGCGTGGCTCGGCATCGGCGACGACGGTCGCCTGCGCGCCATCAACCCCGAGGCGGGCTTCTTCGGTGTCGCCCCGGGCACGGGCGTCTCGAGCAACCCCACCGCGATCGAGACGATTTGGGGCAACACGATCTTCACCAACGTCGCACTCCGTGAGGATGGCGACGTCTGGTGGGAGGGTCTGACCGACACGCCGCCCGCGCGCCTGACCGACTGGCAGGGCAAGCCCTGGACGCCGGCATCCGGCACCCCGGCCGCGCACCCGAACTCGAGGTTCACCGTCGCCGCGCGACAGTGCCCGAGCATCGCGGACGATTGGGAAGACCCCAAGGGCGTCGTCATCGACGCCATCATCTTCGGCGGTCGCCGCGCGACCAACGTGCCGCTAGTGGTGGAGGCACGGGATTGGGAGCATGGCGTCTACCTGGGCGCCACGATCTCGTCCGAGCGGACGGCGGCCGCCGAAGGCACTCTCGGCGAACTGCGGCGTGACCCGTTCGCCATGATGCCGTTCTGCGGATACAACATGGCCGACCACTGGTCGCACTGGCTGAGCATCGGCCAGCAACTGCGCACCTCCGGCACCGTGCCGCGGATCTTCCAGGTCAACTGGTTCCGCAAGGGTGCCGACGGGAGCTTCCTCTGGCCCGGCTTCGGCGAGAACTCCCGGGTGATCGAGTGGATGCTGGAGCGCGTCGACGGCAAGGTCGCCGCCAAGGACACCCCGATCGGCTACCTGCCCAAGGACGGCGAGCTGAACCTCGAGGGTCTCGACCTCGCGCACGGCCAGCTCGAGGAGCTGTTCGCAATCGACCCCGTGTCGTGGCACGCCGAGGCCGACGCGACCGACGAGTTCTTCGCGAGCTTCGGCGGTCGGGTTCCCGCCCCGATCGTGCGGCAGCTCGAGGTGTTGCGCTCCAACCTCGGCTAGAGACCCAACGTTGCGCCCCGGTGGGGCGTCTTGGAGGGTGTGAGCACCTTCGCACCCGCGGACACCCTCGCGTCCGTCGCAACCGGCACCCTGGCGTCGGCCAGAATGGAGTCGACGACGAGGAGACGAGCCGTGGCGACCCCAGAGCACTCCCCTGCGCGCTGGGAGGACGTGGTCACCCGGCTCGTGGCCGAGCGAGGCGATGCGCTGACCCGGTACGCGGCATTCGTCTCCGGCCGGCACGAGGATGCCGCGGACCTGGTGCAGGACGCGCTGGTGAAGACCTTCGGCCGGCTGCGCAACGGCTACACGATCTCGAGCGCGGAGGCCTACGTGCGCCGGGCCATCCTCAACACCTTCCTCGACACGGGCCGACGCACCAGCCGCTGGCGGCGCATCCGTCACCTCGAGGCCGTGCCGGAACAGTCGCCCTCCAAGGATGCCGACGTTCAGGCGCGCATCGATCTCATGGGCGAGCTCGCCAAGCTCAGCCCGCGGGAACGCGCCTGCCTGGTGCTGCGCTACTACGACGACCTGAAAGTGGACGACATCGCCCTGACGCTGGAGTTGAGTCCCGGCGCGGTCAAGCGCTATCTCAGCGACGGTCTCGGCAAGCTGCGCGTCTCGCTGGGCGACGACGACGGGGGTGCCGGCCATGGTCGATGAACGCAACCTGCGCGAGCTGTTCGCCGAGTCTCGTCCGGCGGGAACGATCGACGCCGACGCGGTGATCCGCCGCAGCCGGCGGCGCCGACTGCCGATGCAGCTCGCCGCCGGATCCATCGGCGCGCTGGCCGTCGTCGGCATCGGCGTGCTCGGGGTGCAGACCCTGGCGCCGCCCCAGCAGTCGGCCGTGATGATGGAGCAGCAGGATGAGGCGAACGACACGGCGCTCGCTCCCGAGGCCGCCAAGCGCATCCCCGCCGACCGCCTGAACCTGTGCGAGGGCCCGCTCATCGAGGCCGCGCCGAGTGTGTACGGGCTGCAGGCGGAGGTCGTGTTCCCCGCGGTCTCCCCCGCGACCGGGCAGCCGGTGGCCGGCGTCGTACGCGTGACGAACACCGGCGACGCGCGGGTGACCGGCAGCATTGCGAGCGCCCCCGCCGTCACCCTCTCGCAGCAGGGCATCGTGCTCTGGCACAGCAACGGCGCGGTCGACGCGCCGGGCACGGTGGTGGATCTGGAACCCGGGCAGTCGCTGGAGGTCGCGGCATCCTTCACACCGGTTCGCTGCACCGTCGAGGATGACGCGGCGGAGGCGTTCCGCGCCGACCTGCCGCCCTTGGCGCCGGGCGAGTACGAACTCTCCGCGGCGCTCGACTTCGCGCCCGTCACCTCCATGGCCCCGGCGACGCCGGAGCTCGACCTCGTGACGGGACCGCGCTCGACGATCAGTCTGGGGTGACTGCGCGCGGCTCCCCGCCACGACCGTGTGACGGGGAGCCGCGTCGTCCGCCGGTGCGGCCTAGCTCTTGCGGTTCAGCAGGTACAGCACGCCCGTGATCGCGTAGAGCGCACCGAGCACGCCGGCGAGCACGGCGGCGCTCAGCAGGGACACCCAACCGAGGATGTGGATGATCCAGAGGATCCCCCACGCCACCGGCAGCGCGATGACCCACTTGGCGATGCCGCGGGCGACACCGCGCTGGTAGATCGCGAAGGTCGACAGGATGCCGCCCACGACGACGAGCACGGCCGCGATCACTCCGAGCACCGTCGGCGCCGCGATGCCGAGGGCCCCGAGCAACGAGATCACCCCGAACAAGATCCAGCCGAGGCCGAACGCGACGAGCACCACCTTGCCGAACACGGAGGCACCGACCGCGCCGTTCGATCCGGTCTCGCCGAAGGCGACGAGGAACAGTGCGACACCGAGCACGAACAGGGCGACGATCACGATCCACCCGCCGACGGCGACCACGCCGGCCACCTCGAGGATCACCCCGAGCAGCCAGAGCAGCCCTGCCACGACGAGCCCGCCCCCACCGAACAGCCGCCAGTTGGCGGAGTCCTTGTCAACGACCATCTTGCATCTCCCCTTGCGTTGTGCCGCGCCGCAGTCGGGCGCGGTCGGCCCAATTGTGGCAGTCGGCGAAGTCTCAGGGAAGTCCCAGGTAAGGCGATCGCTAGAATCCGGATGTAGCGAATCGAGAGGAACCGCCGATGCTGTCACGACTCGGAGCGACACTCGCCCTCGCCGCCGGACTGGCGCTGCTGGCGGCCCCGGCGGCGCACGCCGACGATCCGGTCGATCTCGGCGGCGCCTACGTGCTCGACACCGTCGGCGCGATCGCCGGACGCGAAGCCGACGTGCAGGATGCCCTCGATGCGCTCTACGAACGCGCCAACCTCGGCCTCTACGTGGTGTTCGTCGACTCCTTCAGCAACCCCGACGATCCGATCGACTGGGCGGACCAGACGGCGCAGGACAACTTCCTCGGCCCGCGCGACCTGCTTCTGGCGGTCGCCGTCACCGACCGGCTCTACGCCATCTCGATCGACAGTGCGTTCCCGCTCTCGGACAGCCAGCTGGATCGCGTCGAATCGGCGATCGAGACGGAGCTGCGCGACAGCGACTGGGCTGCGGCCGCGATCGCGGGAGCCCAGACCCTCGAGGCCGAGGCAACCGGAGTGGTCGGCCCGAATCAGCCGACCGGCACGCCGTCCGAGCCGGAGGCCGGTGGCGGCGGCATCCCGATTCTCCCGATCGTGGGCGGGGTGGCCGTGGTCGGCGCCGGAGTCGGCGTCGGCGTGTTCGTGTACTCGCGCAGACGCGGCAAGCGCGGAGACGGCGGCGGCGACCCTGCCGGGCTCACGCAGCAGCAATTGGACCAGCGCGCTGGAAGCCTGCTCGTGCAGCTGGACGATTCGGTGAAGACCTCCGAGCAGGAACTCGGCTTCGCGGTCGCACAGTTCGGGGAGCAGGCCACCAAGGACTTCACTGCGGCGCTCGCGGCCGCGAAGGCGAAGGTGCAGGAGGCCTTCACCCTCAAGCAGCAGTTGGATGACGCCCAACCGGACAGCGATGCCGACCGGCGCGCCTGGACCATTCGGATCATCGAGTTGTGCGAGGCCGCGGATGCCGAACTCGACGCGCAGGCGGACGCCTTCGACGAACTGCGGGACCTCGAGAAGAACGCTCCGCAGGCTCTGGCGAGTGCACGCGAGCTCGCCGGCGCCGCAGCGCAGCGCCGGGCCGAGGCGGCGACCGCACTGGCCGCTCTGGAAGCGCGCTTCGCCGTTTCGGCGCTGCGGCCGGTGAGTGAGAACCTCACGCAGGCGGACAAGCTTCTCGCCTTCGCCGACGACGCATCGAGCCGGGCGCAGGAGTTGATCACCGCCGGCAAGGCCTCGGCGGCCGCCATCCAGGTGCGAGCCGCACAGGCGAGCGTCGGGCAGGCGAACCAGCTCTTCGACGCGATCGCCTCACTCGGCGCGGAACTCGACACCGCCGCCTCCGGACTCGACGCGGTGGTCGCCGACACGGAGCAGGACATCGCCGCCGCCCGGGCACTGCCGACGGATGCCGCGCTCACACCCGCGATCGCCGCGGCCGCCGAGGAGCTCGAGGCCGCGCGCCGAGCCGCGGACGACCCCACCACCGCCCTGGCGCGGCTCCAGGCCGCGAATGCCGCCCTCGAGCAGGTGTTCACGGGGGTGCGCGACAAGCAGGAGGAACTCGCGCGCGCACGCGGGCAGCTCGACGCGGCGATCGCGACCGCGCGGGCGCAGGTGACCGCGGCGATGGACTACATCACCACGCGCCGGGGCGGGGTTGGCGAATCGGCACGCACCCGCGTGAGCGAGGCCGACCGCCACCTCACGCAGGCGTCCGCGCTCGCCGAGGCCGACCCGATCCAGGCGCTCGCCGAGGCGCAACGCGCGAACGAACTCGCGTCGAGCGCGCTCTCGCTCGCGCGCAGCGACGTGCAGGGCTACGAAGCCCGACAGGACTTCGACACGTCGGGTGGTGGGTACTACCGCGGCTCCGACGGCGCCGACCTCGGTGGTCTGCTCACCGGCTGGATCCTCGGTGGCGGCCTCAGCGGCGGCTCGCGTTCCAGCGGCGGCTCGCGTTCCGGCGGGGGCTCGCGCAGCAGCTGGGGCGGCGGCTCGAGCCGCAGCTCGCGTTCCGGATCCTTCGGTGGGAGTTCCCGGAGTTCATCCCGGCGCAGTGGTGGCGGGCGCAGCCGCGGCGGTAGGTTCTAAACAGTCACGACCTGAAGGAAGGCATCCCATGGCCAAGCAATCGATTCTCGGACGCATCTCGCAGTTGCTCAAGGCGAACATCAACGCCCTGCTCGACCAGGCCGAAGACCCCCAGCTCATGCTCGACCAGCTCGTGCGCGACTACACGAACTCGATCGCCGAGGCCGAGAGCGCAGTCGCTCAGACCATCGGCAACCTGCGCCTGATGGAGCAGGACCACGTCGAAGACGTCGAAGCCGCCGCCGACTGGGGCCGCAAGGCGCTCGCCGCGAGCCAGAAGGCCGACGAGCTGCGCGCCGCCGGCAACACCGCCGACGCCGACAAGTTCGACAACCTGGCCAAGGTCGCGCTCAGCAAGCAGGTCTCCAGCGAGAACGAGGCGAAGGTCGTCGAGCCGACGATCGCCTCGCAGACGCAGGTCGTCGACCAGCTCAAGAAGGGCCTCGAGGGCATGCGCGCCAAGCTCAACGAGCTCACCTCGAAGCGCGACGAGCTCGTGGCGCGGGCGAAGACCGCGCAGGCCCAGCAGCAGGTGCAGGACGCCGTCAAGTCGATCGACATCATGGACCCGACGAGCGAGATCGGGCGCTTCGAGGAGAAGATCCGCCGCGAGGAGGCCATGGTGCTCGGCAAGCAGGAGATCGCGGCATCCACGCTCGACGCGCAGTTCAACGAACTGGACCAGCTGGGCGAGCAGGCCGAGGTCGACCTGCGGCTCGCAGCGTTGAAGGCGGGCAACAGCCCGAAGGCCGTCACCTCCTGACGCGCCGACCGCACGAAGGGGCCCGGGAAGAATCTCGGGCCCCTTCGGCGTTGTAGGCGGGCATGACCACCATCGCGCTCATCGGAGCAGGCAACATCGGCAGCCAGGTCGCCCGCAAGGCGATCCAGACCGGATACGACGTCGTCGTCTCCAATTCGAGGGCGCCCGAGACACTCGCCGACCTCGTCGCCGAGCTCGGTCCGAGAGCGAGCGCGGCCTGGGCCGCCGACGCCGCCGCAGTCGGCGACGTCGCGCTGGTGGCGATCCCGTTGGGGCGCATCGGCGAGATCGACCCGGCGCCGCTGGCGGGCAAGATCGTGCTCGACGCCAACAACTACTACTTCGAGCGGGACGGCCGCATCGCGAGGCTCGACGCCAAGACCGCGACGACGAGCGGCCTGCTGCAGGAGCACCTCGCGGGCAGCCGCGTGGCGAAGGCCTTCAACCACATCTATTCCAAGCACATCACCACCCACGGCACGCCGACCGGTACGCCCGGCCGGCGTGCTCTGGCGACCGCCAGCGACCACGCCGACGCCCGGGACTTCGCCGTGCGACTCTACGACGAGTTCGGTTTCGACGCCGTCGACCTCGGCCCGCTCTCGGAGAGCTGGCGCGTCGAGCGCGACACGCCCGCCTACACCGCCGTCGAGGCGGCTCCGGGACTGCGCGAGAGCATCGCGAGGGCGACGCGCTAGGGTTTGCGCATGACCGTCGCGTTCGTCGTCGTCCCCGAGTGGCAGGCATCGGGGTCATCCCGCGCGATGCGCCTGGTCGACGGTGCGGCGGCGATCTGCGAGGACCTGCCCGTGGCATCCACCCGCGTGGTCGACGTGCCGCTCGAGGCCGGTGACGCGCTCGGCACGGCGGTGCACCGGATGAGCTCGATCGCGCTCGTGCGCGACCGGTTGACGCAGACACTGCGCGGCATCGCCGACACACCGATCACGATCGGCGGGGACTGCGGTGTCGAGCTCGGTGCGATCGGGCACGCGCTCGAACGGCGCCCGGATGCCGCGGTCGTCTGGTTCGACGCGCACCCCGACCTCAACACGCCCCAGTCCTCCCCCTCGGGCGACTTCAACGGGATGGTGCTGCGCGCGCTGCTCGGGGACTGCGAGGCGGGACTGGTTCCCCCGGTGGCACTGGCACCGGAACGTCTCGTGCTGGTGGGAGCCAGGTCGTTCGATCCCCCGGAGCAGGCGTTCATCGCCGAACGCGGCATCCCGGTGCTCGGTGATGACCCCGTCGCGCTCGTCGCGGCGGTCGCGGCGACGGGAGCCACGACGGTGTACGTGCACATCGACCTGGATGTGCTCGACCCGGGCGAGTTCTCGGGGCTCGACTCCCCCGAACCGTTCGGGTTGACTCCGACCGCGCTCATCGCGCAGCTCGACGCACTGCGGGAGCGCTTCGAGCTCGTCGGCGCGGGCATCACGGAGTTCGCGCCGGCCTCGGCGGAGGCCGCGGTCGACGACCTGCCGACCATCCTGCGGATCGTCGCCGCTCTGGCCCGCTAGTTCAGCACTTCGGCGTTGATGCTGTAGTTCGAGCCGTCGAACTCGGTGATGTCCACGCGCACGTCGTGCGCGACGCCCTGTTCGTCGTCGAAGCTGCAGAACGTGGTGTTGCCGACCACGATCTGCACCTGTGCCTCGGGGCAGGCGAGCTCCGGCAGGAACCCGAGCACGGACTCGAGCGCGCCCGCCGCGAGTTGTGCGATGTCGTCGCCCGGCACGGTCGGGTTGCCGGAGGGGTCCGGCTCCACGGTCGGCTGCGGCTCCGGCGCGTTGATCGGGGCGTCGCCGACCTGCACGCCGACCGTGTAGGTGGATCCCTCGATGGCCTCGATGGTCACCGGCGCGTCGAACTGCTCGCCGGTCGTCGGGTCGGTGAGCACGCAGTCGACGACCAGCCCGACCTTGAGCTCGATCTCGCCCGTGCCGCAGTCGATCTCGGGGCGGGAACCCACCTGCTCTTCGAGGGCGTTCTCCGCGGTGGTCGCGATGTCCTCGGCGGCCGCGCTCAACGTTGTGGCGGTGCATCCGGCGAGGAGCGCCACGGATGCGGCGGCGATGGTGGCGATCGATGCGAGGCGGATGCTCACGAGCGGCTCCCGAAAACTGAGGTGGACTGTCTGGTCAGAGCATATCGGCAGCGTCGTAGGGTGGGCGCATGGAGTATGACGTCGTCATCATCGGGGCGGGCGCGGTCGCCGAGAACGTTGCGGATCGCGCGGTGCAGGGCGGTCTGACCGCGGTGCTCATCGAGAGCGAGCTCGTGGGCGGTGAATGCTCATACTGGGCCTGCATGCCCTCCAAGGCGCTCATCCGCAGCGGCATGGCGCTGCGCGCCGCACAGCGTCTCGGGGGCGCCAAACAGGCCGTGACGGGTGGACTCGACGTGTCCGCCGTGCTCGCTCGACGCAACTCGTTCACTCACGACTGGGACGATTCGAGCCAGGTCTCGTGGGTGCACGGCGCGGGGATCGAGCTGGTGCGAGGTCACGGACGCATCACGGGGGTTCGCGAGGTGACGGTCACCGCATCCGACGGCACCGCGTCCGCGCTGAGCGCGCGCCACGCGGTCGTGGTCAGCACCGGTTCCGATCCGGTGCTCCCCGACATCCCGGGGCTGCTCGATGCCGCGCCCTGGACGCCGCGGGATGCGACGAGCGCCCAGTCGGCGCCGCAGAGCCTCGCGATCATCGGCGGCGGTGTGGTCGCGGTCGAAATGGCGACCGCGTACGCCAGCTTCGGCACCGCCGTCACGGTGTTCGCGCGCAGCGGGCTGCTGACCAACCAGGAGGACTTCGTCGGCGATTCGGTGGCCACCGGGCTGCGCGAGCTGGGTGTCGACCTCCGCTACGCCGCGCCCGAGCGGGTGGAGCGCAGCGACGCCGGGGTGACGCTCACGGCCGGCGGTGAGACGGTGCTCGCCGAGCAGGTGCTGGTGGCGACCGGCCGGGTGCCGCGCACGAACGACATCGGGCTCGAGACGATCGGACTCGAGCCCGGATCGTGGCTCACCGTCGACGACACCCTGCGCGTCGACGGCGTCGACTGGCTCTACGCCACGGGCGACGTGAACCATCGGGCGCTGCTGACCCACCAGGGCAAGTACCAGGCCCGGGCGGCGGGCGACGTGATCGCGGCCCGGGCGAAGGGCGAACGGGTGGATGACGCGCCCTGGGGCATCCACGTCGCCACCGCCGACCATTCCGCCGTGCCCCAGGTGACGTTCAGCGAGCCGGAGGTGGCCTCGGTGGGACTGACCTCGCAGGCGGCGATCGCGGCGGGGCGCGACATCCGTGTCGTCGACTACGAGCTCGGACACGTCGCGGGGGCGAGCCTGCAGGCGGATGGTTACCGCGGCCGCGCGCGCATGGTCGTCGATGAGCAGCGCGGAACCGTCATCGGGGTCACCTTCGTCGGGCAGGACGTCGCCGAGCTCATCCAGGCCGCGACGATCGCGATCGTCGGCGAGGTGCCGCTGGAACGGCTCTGGCACGCCGTGCCCGCCTACCCCACGATGAACGAGATCTGGCTGCGTCTGCTCGAGACCTACGGGCGCCCGACCTTGCGGGGCTGAGCACCGCGATAGGCTGCCGAGCATGGAGCAGCCGGGGCCCGTGGCGACGCGCGGTTCCGGGGGTATCGTGCGCGGGGTGGCACGCATCGGGTGGCTGCGGCGGGTGCTGCTGCACCCGGTGATCTCCCGACCCGGCTACTGGTTCGCGACCGCCTGCGCGGTGATCTGGGGCGCGCTGCTCGGCGGCTGCCACCTCTCGCGGCGCGGCGGCGTGATCGTGGCGCGCAACCTCCCGAGCTGGGCCTACGGGCGCGGCGGCACCACGGTCGGAGCGGTCTACCTCACCGGCGACAACATCAGCGATGACATCCTGGAGCACGAGGCCGTGCACCGCGCGCAGTGGCGCAAGTACGGGCTGGCCTTCATCCCTCTCTACGTCGAGGCAGGGCAGGATGGACGGCGCAACCGATTCGAGATCGAAGCTGGACTGAAGAAGGGCGGGTACCTGTGACGCGAGTCGCGGTCATCACCGGAGCGAGCTCGGGAATCGGGGCCGCCGCCGCGCGCGCCATCGCGGACGAGGGATGGCACGTCGCCGTCGTGGGTCGCCACCCGGAACGCACCCGGGCCGTCGCCGAGAGCGTCGGCGGCACGGCGTTCCTCGCGGACTACGACCGGCTCGACGATGTGCGCGGGCTCGCGGCATCCCTCGCCGACGCGTACGAGCGCATCGACGTGCTCGCGAACAACGCCGGTGGGATGCAGAGCGCTCGGGCACTGTCTGTCGACGGGTACGAGCGCACCCTGCAGCACAACCATCTCGCCCCGTTCCTGCTGACGAACCTGCTCATGCCGCGGCTGACGACGGCGCGCATCATCGGCACCGCGAGCATCGGCAACACCTTCGGGCAGCTGCGGCTCGACGACCTGGAGTGGGAGGGGCGCCCGTGGCTGGGCGGGTGGCGCCCCTACGGCACGAGCAAGATCGCCACGATCCTGTTCACCCGGTCCCTCGCGGAGCGGGGCTTCGAGGCGTACTCGTTCCACCCGGGCTACGTGGCGACCGGTTTCGGTGCCGAGAAGGCGCTGGTGCGCACCGGCAATCGGTTGGGCCTGGGCTGGCTCGCGCTCTCCCCCGAGCAGGGCGCGGCTCCCCTCGTGCGGCTCGTCACGGACGAGACCGTGCCCGCACCGAGCGGCACGTACTTCGATCGGTTCCGGCCGGACGGCCGGGTCAACCGCAGCGCACGCATCGCGGGGATCGGGGATGCGCTGTGGGCCGAGAGCGCGCGTCTCGTCGGGCTCGCTGCTGCAGCTAGTTCGAGCTGAGCAGGCGTGCCGGCCCGTCCTCGGCGATCCAGGCGTAGACCGTGCTCTCGCCGTAGGCACTCACGGGGAGCATCTCGGTGAGCCAAGCGTCCACGGAGCGACGCAGCGACTGGCCACGATCGCGAACGAGCCAGCAGACCGCGAACCGACCGGGGGCCGTGAGGGGCTCGACGTCCGACTCCCGCTGCACCTCGACGAAGACCTGTCCGCGGGCGTTGGCCGGCAGCGCCGCGAGCATCATCCGGATCGTGCCGATGGCGGACTCGTCGCCGGCGAGCAGCATGCGGTCGGCGGACTGCGGGTTCCACTCGGTCAGGGGCGCTGGTGTCGACATCTCCGTTTCAGTATAGGCATGCCTTACCTAAGGGGCCAGTGCTGTCGACCGACTCACAGCGACCACGCGGGCGGGTGCCGACGTTGCCACCGCAGCCGACGCTCGAGCTGGGCGCCGATCGCGAGCAGCACGTCCTCACGCCCCGGGCGCCCGATCAGCTGCACGCCCATCGGCAGCCCGTCAGCGGTCTCGTGCACCGGCAGCGCGATCGCCGGCAACCCGCTGACGTTCGCGAAGCTCGTCCACGGGGTGTACTGCACCTGCTGCGCGAAATTGCGCTCGCCGTCCTCCGCGTCGTACCAGCCGATCGGGCGCGGCGTCATGGCGAGCGCCGGCGTGAGCACGGCATCGAACGGCGCGAACTGACGGATGACGCTGCGCTCGTACTCCGCCAGCTGCCGCAGCGCGCTCACCAGCTCGCCCGCCCGCAGCTCGCGCCCGCGCAGCACGAGCCATCGCGTGAGCGGTTCGAGCAGCGCGAGCTCGGCCTCGGTCTCGGCAGGCAGCGTCGCGGCCCCGGCCTGCCAGATGGTGCGGAACGCGGGCGCATAGCTCTCGTCCGGCTCGAGCGCCAGCGGCTCCAGCCCATGGCCGACCGCGGCCAGCTCGCGTTGGGCGAGTTCGAAGGCCTCGAGCGCCTCGAGGGCGATGTCGATGTCGTACGCGGTATCCCATGGCGAGCTGGTCATGACCGCGAGCTGGAATCGCCCCTCGCCGCGCACGGCGGCGTTGAGGAAGGCGCCGCCATCCCAGCTGGGCGGCGTCGATGACCATGGCGACGGGGCCGCGATCGCGTCGAGCAGCAGGGCCGCATCGGCCACCGTGCGAGCCAGCGGACCCGCCGTGGGCAGCCCGGCCAGCTGGCCGTAGCCGCCCAGTGCCGGCACCCGCCCACGGGCGGGCTTGAGCCCGACGAGACCCGTCGCCGCCGCGGGGATACGGATCGACCCGCCGCCGTCCGAGCCGATCGCCGCCGGGAGCAGCCCCGCCGAGACGGCGACCGCCGCTCCCCCACTGCTGCCGCCCGCGCCGCGCGAGAGGTCCCAGGGGGTGCGCGCGGGAGGCGCCACGCGGGACTCGGTGTACGACGGCATCCCGAACTCGGGGGTGTTCGTCTTGCCGAGGCTCACGGCGCCCGCCGCATCCATCACCTCGACGATCTCGTCGGTGGTCTCCGGCACGAAGTCGACCATAAGCCGCGAACCATACATCGTGCGCACCCCGGCGCGCATCGAGAGGTCCTTCTCGGCGACCGGCAGTCCCCACAGTGCCGCGGCACGCGGCACGTCCGCGAGGGCGGCGGCCCTGGCACGGGCCGCGTCGCCGGTCACCGTCGCGAAGGCGCCGAGGCCGGCATCCAGTCGCTGAATCCTCGCCAGGTAGTGCTCCGCGAGCTCGAGCGGGGTCACCTCACCGCGCCGCAGCCAGTCGAGTTGCTCGAGCGCGCTGAGGTGATGGAGTTCGAACACGTCACGAGCCTAGGACTTGACACCTCCCGTCTCGCATGGTTGGTTAGTTACTCAAGTAATGAACCAACCAGCAGAGGAGCCTCATGGATGAATCCAGGCCGATCTTCGTCCAGGTCGCCGAGCAGATCGAGAACGACATCATCTCGGGTGCTCTTGGCGAGGAGACGCAGGTGCCCTCGACCAATGAGATCTCCGTCTTCTACCGCATCAACCCCGCGACGGCGCTCAAGGGCGTGAACCTGCTCGTCGACGAGGGGATCCTCTACAAGAAAAGGGGCATCGGCATGTTCGTGGCCGACGGCGCACGTGAGCGCCTCATCGACAAGCACCGCGAGTTGTTCCGCACGCAGTTCGTGCGACCACTGCTCGCAGAGGCCAGCAAGCTCGGGATCGGCAGGCAGCAGCTCGCCGACATGATCAGAAAGGAAGACACCGAATGACCGCCATCATCGAGGTCGACGCCGTGACGAAGGTCTTCGGCAAGGTCACGGCCGTCGACGACGTGACGCTCAGCGTCGAGGAGCACGGCATCACCGGCCTCCTGGGCCGCAACGGCGCAGGCAAGACCACGCTCATGCAGCTGATCACCGGACAGGACTTCGTCACGCGGGGAGACATCCGCGTCTTCGGCGAGTCGCCGGTCGAGAACGCGAGCGTGCTGCAGCGCATCTCGTTCATCAAGGAGAGCCAGCGCTACCCGGACGATTTCAAGGTCAAGCATGTCTTCCGCAGTGCGCCCTGGTTCTTCGCGAACTGGGACGAGGACTTTGCCGAGCGGCTGATCCAGGACTTCCGGCTTCCGCTGGACCGGCGCATCAAGAAGCTCTCGCGCGGCCAGCTCTCCGCAATCGGCGTCATCGTCGGGCTCGCCTCACGCGCCCCGCTGACCTTCTTCGACGAACCGTATCTGGGCCTCGACGCGGTCGCGCGTCAGACCTTCTACGACCGGCTGCTCGAGGACTACGCGCACCATCCGCGAACGGTGATCCTCTCCACGCACCTGATCGACGAGGTCTCCAACCTGCTCGAACACGTGATCGTGATCGATCAGGGCCGCATCATCATCGATCAGGATGCGGAGTCACTGCGCGGCAGCGCGACCACCGTCGTGGGCACGGGAAAGGCCGTGGACGCCTTCATCGGCTCGCGCACGGTGCTCCACCGCGACGGGATCGGCGGGCTCGCGTCCGTCACCGTCGCAGGGCTCAGCGCCGCTGAGCGCACTGCGGCGAAGTCCGCCGGGCTCGAGCTCGCGCCCGTGTCTCTCCAACAACTCGTCATCCAGAAGACCAATGCCTCAGAGAGGGAGTTCGCAGCTCATGACCACCGTGACCACTGACCCCGTGACCACTGACCACGTGAGCACCAGCCATGCACCGGCCGGCCCGTTCGAGCGGGTCTGGGCCGTCGTCAAGCTCAACCTGGCCAATCCGTGGACGACGATCATCCTGCCCTGGATGATCCTCGGCTTCATCTTCATCATCAACTACGCGATCTGGCTGATCATCTACAACGCCATCGACGGCTCCGACCGCGCGGATGCCGCGGATGGATTCGGCTACAGCGGCGCGTCGCTGTACATCTTCGTGTACATGCTCGTCGTCGCCGTGCAGTCCATGAACCTGACGTTCGCCTTCGCGCTCGGCTACGGGGTCACGCGCCGCGACTTCTATCTCGGCACCGCGTTGACCTTCGTGCTGCTGTCGGCGATGTACGCGATCGGCATGGGCATCCTGGCGGCCGTCGAGGAGGCGACGAACGGCTGGGGGGTGAACGGTCGGATGTTCACTGCGATCTACTTCGGCGACGGGCCGTGGTTCGAGCGCATCTGGATCTTCTTCGTCGCGTTCCTGTTCTTCTTCTTCGTGGGCGCGGTCGCCGGGTCGATCTACGTTCGCTGGAAGTCCAACGGCATCGTCGCGTTCTTCGCGGGACTCGCCGTGCTGCTCGTCGGGGTGGCGGCACTGTTCACCTTCACGAACTCGTGGCCGGCCTTCGCGCAGTTCTTCGTCACCTGGGGCTTCCTCGGCTCCTTCAGCTGGAGCCTCGTGCTCACCGCGATCGCCGGGATCGCCGGGTTCTTCGTGCTGCGCCGGGCCACGCCGAAGAGCTGAGTCGTGCGGCAGGCGGCGTTCCGGGAGTCAGTCGAGCTCCTGGAACGCTGTCAGCTGCAGCCCGCCCGGCGCCTCCAGCCGCGCGTTGAGCGAGCGCCACGGCGTCTCGACGGGTGGGGCGACGACGGTGGCCCCGGCGGCTTCTAGCGCGGTGGTCGTGGCCGCGGCATCCGCGACCTCGAACGCGAGCCGAACGCTCAGCGGGTACGGGCGGCTGGCCGGATGCCCGACCTCCACCTGGTCGATGAGCCGCACCTGCGCGGGGTTGGAGAGCTCGAGCGTCGCACACGCGATCGACAGGATCGCGACCCTCGCCTCGCCCTCCTGGTATGCCTCCTCCTCGGGGAGGCCGAGCGCGTCGCGGAAGAAGGCGAGCGCCGCATCGAAGTCCTCGGTCTCGACCACCAGTCGCAGCTGCGTGACGTCGTGATTCATGACGGCAGCATACGATGCGGAGCATGGGCTATCTCTTCCTCGCGCTCGCGATCGTCGGCGAGGTCATCGCGACCACGTTCCTCAAGTTCACCTCGGGCGATCGGGCCGTCTGGTGGGCCTACATCATCGTCGGCGTCGGATACGTCGGCGCCTTCTGGATGCTCTCGCTCACCCTCTCGCGCGGTGTGCCGCTCGGCATCGCCTACGCGATCTGGGCCGGCGTCGGCGTGGTGCTCGTCGCGATCATCAGCTGGCTGGCCTTCAAGGAGTCCCTAACCTGGCAGCAGCTGGTGGGCATCGCGCTCGTCGTCGGCGGCGTCGTGCTCGAGGTCGGCGGGCGCCACGAGGGCGCTAGCGCTCCTTAAGCGACTTCTGCATGAGCACGGTGCCGAGCCAGCGATCGAACTTGAAACCGACCTTGCCCATGTGACCGATCTCCTTGAAGCCGAACTGCTCGTGCATCGCAATCGAGGCCTCGGCGCCCTTGTCGGCGATCACCGCGACGATCTCCTTCAGCCCCGCGGCTCGTGAGCGCTCGATCAGCTCGGCGAGCAGCGCCTTGCCCAGGCCCTTGCCGGTGGATGCCGGACCGAGGTAGATCGAGTTCTCCACCGTGTAGCGGTAGGCCGCCTTCTCCTTCCACGGATACACGTAGGCGTAACCCAGGATCTCGCCGCGCGGGCTCACCGCGACCAGGAAGGGCATGCCCTTCTCCTGGATCTTCGCGAACTTGCGCCGCAGCCCGGCGAGGGTCATCGGCTCCTCGTCGAAGGTGACGGTGGAGTTGCGCACGTAGTGGTTGTAGATCTCGCGCACGCTGGGCAGGTCGGCCGCGACCGCGTCGCGGATCGCGAACTCGAACGGCGGTTCGGACGGCACCGGAGGCTTCAGGTGCGGCGGCAGTCTGCGCGGTGGGTTGTACTCCTCCTCCAGCATGGAGCCGAGTCTATTCCGCCGCCCTCAGGCCAGAGCCCAATCCACCGGCTGCGCGCCCTGCTCGACGAGCAAGGCGTTGGCGCGGCTGAACGGCCGGGACCCGAAGAATCCGCCGCTCGCCGAGAGCGGGCTGGGGTGCGGGCTCTGGATGACTGGGGTCGAGCCGAGCAGGGGCTTCAGGTTCGCGGCATCCCGACCCCACAGGATCGCCACGAGCGGCCCGCCGCGCGCCACGAGCGCCCGGATGGCCTGCTCGGTCACCGCCTCCCAGCCCTTGCCGCGGTGCGATCCGGAGGCGCCGGGGCGCACCGTGAGCACGCGGTTGAGCAGCATCACGCCGTGCTCGGCCCAGGCGGTGAGGTCGCCGTGCTGCGGGATCGCGAGCCCCAGATCGTCGTGCAGCTCGCGGTAGATGTTCTGCAGGCTGCGCGGCACGGGTCGCACGTGCCGGTCCACCGCGAACGAGAGACCGATGGGATGCCCCGGCGTCGGATACGGGTCCTGCCCGACGATGAGCACCCGAACGTCGGCCATCGGGTACGTGAAGGCCCGCAGCACCGAGGCCCCGGCCGGCAGGTAGCCGCGACCGGCGGCCGTCTCCTCGCGCAAGAACTCGCCGAGCTGGGCGACGCGCCCAGCCACCGGCTCGAGTGCGACGGCCCAACCCGGGTCGACGAGTTCGGCCAGTGGGCGGGGCATGGGTCAGTCGAGGGTGACGACCGGCAGCTCAGACCACGGGAAGTTGATCCACCGGTCGGTGCGCTTCCACACGTAGCTCGGTTCGTACACCGTGCCGGGCTTCGAGTACAGGCACACGGTGCGCACCTCGGCGCCGGCCACCTCGAGCAGCTGCACCACCATCGCGAGCGTGCGGCCCGAGTCCGAGACGTCGTCGACGAGCAGCACGCGCTTGCCCTCGATGGATGCCTCGTCCAGCAGCGGGGGCATCATGATCGGATCCGGCAGCCGCTCCCCCACCCCGGTGTAGAACTCCGCGTTGACCGCACCGCAACTCTTGACCCCGAGCGCATAGGCGATGCCGCCGGCCAGCAGCAATCCACCGCGCGCGATCGCGACCACGATCTCCGGCTCGAAGCCGCTCGCGAGCACCGCCTTGGCGAGGTCGCGGCTGGCGACTCCGAAATCGTTCCAGGTGAGCGTCTCGCGCTCGTCGTCGGTCGCCTCGTGCGTCATGCCTCAACGCTAGTAGCATCCGATCATGTCATCTGTCCTGGGCCGCAACGCCGCCGGCGTGACCTTCGGTCTCGTCGGCTATCTCTTCCTCGTCGAACTGGTCAGCGGGGTGCTCCAGGGCTTCTATGTGCCCCTGATCCCCGACCTCGTCGAGCATCTCGGCATCCGAGACGCCGACTTCAACTGGTTCGAGGCGGCGCAGCTGCTGCTGAGCGCGATCGTGGTGCCGGTGCTCGCCAAGCTCGGCGACATGGTGGGCCACAAGCGCATCCTGTTGATCTCGACCGTACTCACAGCGGGGGCCACCTGGTGGCTGGCGTTCACGGGCGACTTCACCACCTTCCTCATCGCCTGGGCGCTGCAAGGCTTCTACGTGGTGTGGTTGCCGCTCGAGGTGGCGCTGATCTTCGACCGCGGGCGTGTGACCGGCCGCGGTCCCTCGCAGACGAGGCGCGCCGCCGGATACCTCGTGGTCGCGCTCGAGGCAGGCGCGATCATCGGCGCGCTCGGCGGCGGTCGCGTGTTCGCGGCGCTCGGCGGGGATGTGCAGACCACGCTCATGGTGCCCGCGATCGCCGTGACGCTGGCGTTCTTCGCGATCCTCTTCGGTGTGCCCGAGTCGACGCCGTTGCCAGGCCGCCAGCTCGACTGGGTCGGCTTCTCGGTGCTCACGCTCGGCCTCCTGCTGATCACCTCCGGGCTGACCTTCCTGCGCATCAACGGGCCGAGCGCGTGGTGGGTGTACCTGCTCATGCTCGCTGGTGCGGCGGTATTCGTGCCGTGGAGCCGGTTCGAGCTCAAGCATCCGGACCCAGCGATCGACCTGCGGGTGCTGCGCCAGCCCACCATGTGGCCGGTGCAGCTCACCGCGGGTCTCGTGGGCATCAGCCTGCTGGGCGCCCAGGCACCACTGGCGACCTTCGCCGGCACCGACCCGATCAACGGCTACGGCCTGGGGATGCCCGCCGACGAGATCTCGTACATCATCGGCGCCTACCTCGTCTCGATGATCGTCGGCGCCCTGATCTTCCCACACCTGTCCAGGTGGACGAGTCCGCGCGTGGCGCTCATCATCGCCACGTTCTTCGTGGCCACCGGATACCTGCTCTTCCTCGTCAACCACACGACCGTGACGGGTGTGTTCGTCAACATGGCGATCGCCGGCCTCGGATCGGGTGCGCTCGTCGGGGCGCTCCCGGCCGCCGCCGCCGCCGCGGCTCCGCGAGGGCAGACGGGCATCGCGACCGCGCTCACCAACACCACCAAGACGATCGGCGGCTCCTTCGCCTCGGCGATCTTCGCGATCGTGCTCGCCGCCGGGGCGGCGAGCGCCGTCACCGCCACGGCCTCGAGCCTGCTGGGCTACATGACGGTGTTCGCGATCTGCGGCGGCGGTGCGCTCGTCGCGGCGGTGCTGCTGTTCCTGGTGCCCAAGCTCGCCTTCGCCGACCCCGAGGTCGACCCCTATGAGGAGGCGGCTACGACCGAGGCTTCAGCGCGCCCCTGACCACCTTGTGCTGCGCGGCCTGGGCGACGGGGCGCACGGTCAGCTGCTCCACGCTCACGTGCGCCGGCAGTTCGAGGGCCGCCACGATGGTCTCGGCGATGTCGTCGGCGGTGAGCGGGTTCTCGACGTTCTCGTAGACCTTGTCGGCGGCGGCCCGATCGCCGCCGAACCGCTTGAGCGAGAACTCTTCGGTCGCCACCATGCCCGGCGCGATGTCGATCACCCGGATCGGCTCGCCCGCGAGCTCGAGGCGCAGCACGGCGACGAGCGCGCGCTCGGCGAACTTCGCCGCGTTGTATCCGCCGCCGCCCTCGTAGGGCACGTAGCCGGCCACCGAGGTCACGGTCACGATGTCCGCGCTCGTCCCCGGCTTCCAACCCGCCCGCAGCAGCGGCAGCAGCGCACTCGTGACCCGCTTGGTGCCGAGCACGTTCACGTCGAACATGCGCTGCCAGTCCTCGGGATCGCCGGCCTCGACGGTGTCCATGCCGCCGAGTGCCCCGCCCGCATTGTTGACGAGCGCGTGCACGTCGCCCAACTGCCTCAGGAAGGCGGCGAGCGCGTCGACCTCGCGCTGGTTCGTCACGTCCGCGACGAAGACGTCGCAGCCGGTCTCGGCGGCGAGCGCCTCGAGACGGTCCGCGCGTCGGGCGACGGCCACGACATCCCAGCCCCGTGAGCGCAGTCGACGCACGGTCGCCGCGCCGATCCCAGAACTGGCACCGGTCACTACTGCACGTCGCGCATCCATCGTTCCAAAGTAGTGTGAAAACGATGAGCTCTCCGTCACCCAGCACCGCGCACCGACGACGGGTGCCGTTCTGGGACAACGCCCGCTTCGCCGCGGTGACCCTCGTGGTGATCGGTCACGGCATCCAGCGACTCACCTACGAGTCCGACAACGCGCTGACCGCCTACCTGTTCATCTACGCGTTCCACATGCCGGCGTTCGCCATGATCAGCGGCTACTTCTCGAAGGCCACGCCTCCGGGGAGCCGGCAGATGAAGAAGGTGCTCACCGACATCCTGCTGCCCTACTTCGTGATGGAGGCGATCTGGACCCTCGTGCAGTTCCTCGTCGAAGGCAAGCGCGAGTTCAACCCGACCAACCCGAGCTGGACTCTGTGGTTCCTGCTCGCGCTTGGCATCTTCCGGCTGATCCTGCCGTACCTGGCGATCGTGCGGTGGCCGTTGCTCTTCGCGATCATCACCTCGGTGTCGGTCGGCTACTTCGACAACGTGGACTCGACGTTCTCGCTCTCTCGAGCTATCGGCATCCTGCCGTTCTTCGTGCTCGGCTGGAAGATGCGCACGTGGGGCCTGGTGGATCGGTGGCGCGCCGCCGAACGCGTCACGTGGTGGGTGCGCGGCCTCTCCATCGTCGTGCTCGGCGGCTGGCTGGCGGTCGTCGCCTCGAACATCCGCCTGTTTCGCGAGATCGACCTGCGCTTCTGGTTCTTCTACGACGACTCCTACCGCGGCCTCGGGGAGGACCAGTGGTGGGCGGGGCTCGTGCGCCTCGGACTCATCGCGTTGGCGGTGCTGCTGAGCGCGGCCTTCTTCGCGCTCATCCCGCGCTCGGCGACCTGGTACACGACCTTCGGCCAGGCGACCATGTACGTGTACCTGCTGCACAGCTTCGTGCTCTATCCGATCCGCGAGACGGGCGTGCTCGCCGACGAGCACTCCTCGGCGCTGTGGCTGGTGAGCATGATCCTCGCCGGCATCGCCATCTCGATCGCTCTGTCCAGCCCGCTCGTGCGGCGAGTGTTCCGGCCCCTGGTCGAGCCGAAACCGCGCTGGCTGTTCCGCGAGGTGGATGACGCGCCCGCAGCGCCCGGCGGACCTTCGCGCACCGACCCCACCGGTTCGCGCCGCGACCGGGACCAGCCGCGTCAGTGAGTGCGCACGCGCTTGGGCAGCACGAAGACCAACGCCGCCGCAACCAGGGCGAGGATCGCGCTCACCAGCATCGCGACCGTGGCCGCTGGGCCGAAGTGCTCGGCGAGCACCATGGCCGAGATCGCCTCACCCGCGGCCTCGGGGCTGGAGTAGAGGCCGTCCGCGAGTGCGGTACCGACCCTCGCCGAGATCTCGTCCGCGACTGCGGATAGGTTTGCGACGCCGAAGAGCACGCTCGAGACCACCGCGATGCCGATCGCGCTGCCGATGCGCTGCATCGTGCCGATGACCCCGCTCGCGGCCCCCGCCTCCGAGCCGTCGACGGTGGCGACGATGAACCGCGTGTTCGGAGCGATGAACAGGCCGTTGCCGAAACCGGCGACCGCCAGCGGTGCGATGAGCATCCAGCCCGTGAGCTCCGCTGCGGGAACCACCGAGAGGATGCCCCACACCGCCCCCAGACCGGCGGTGAGCAACGACGAGCCGAGCACGAGCACACCGCGACCGAGACGCTGCGTGAGCCGATCGCTCTGCGAGGCTCCCACGATGTTCGCGATCGCGAACGGAATCGTGACCAGGCCCGACTCCAACGCGGTGTGGCCGAGGCCCGCCTGCCACAGCAGCGAGATCGTGAAGAAGATGCTGGTGAATGCCGCGAAGTACACGAGCGCGAGCACCGTTCCGCCGGTGAACGCCGGCCGCGCGAACAGGTGCGGCGGCACCAGCGGTGACCCTCCGCGCGCGGCCACCCGGCGCTCCCAGAGTGCGAAGAGCACGAGCAGCACGCCGCCGCCCGCCAGTGACAGGGAGGTCCACAGCGGCCATCCCTCGCCCTGACCCTGGATCAACGGCACGAGGAGCGCGACGAGCGAGCCCGTGAGCAGGGCCAGTCCGACGAGGTCCGACGAGACCTTGTCGCCCGCCGCGAGCCTGGGCAGCACGAGCATGGCCGCCACGACCCCGATGAGCCCGATCGGCAGGTTGACGAAGAAGATCGTTCGCCAACCGTGCTCGTTGCCGAACACCTCGATCAACACCCCGCCGACGATCGGCCCGAGCGCCGAGGAGACGCCGAGCACCGCGCCGAGGATAGCGAAGGCCTTGCCGCGCTTGGCCGGAGCGAACAACAACTGGATGAACGCGGTCACCGGCGGGAAGAAGATGCCCCCGCCGAGTCCCTGCAGCACGCGGGCGACGATCAGGTGCGTCGCGTCCTGCGCGAGACCCGCATACAGGCTCGCCCCGGTGAACATGGCCAGGCCCGCGATGAACACCCACTTGTGGCCGAAACGATCGCCGAACCGCCCGGCGGGGATCAGCACGAGACCGAACGCGAGCGCGTAGCCGGAGATCATCCACGCGAGCGTCGCCTCGTCGGCATGGATGCTGTCGCGGATCGTCGGCAGCGCCACGTTGACGATCGTGGTGTCCAGCAGCGACATGAACAGGCCGACGAGCAGCACCGCGAGGCTGGCCCATGCCCGCCGCGGGGTCACGCCGGCCGGCGGCGTCCAGGCCGGAGTGGCCGTCGTCGGGGTCTGGTCGTCAGTCATCGGATGCAGCCTTTCGCGCCGTTTCGTCGGCGATGATCTCGGGCAGCGCCGCGAGCAGTTCTTCATGGAAGGCGACCTCGGCGCGGAGGCGGTGGATGCCGTGACGGATCACGCGCGCCTCGGTCAGGGTGAGGAAGTGCGCGATGCGCGTCTGACGCAACTCCTCGGTCTCGATCCGCGCGCGAAACTCGGCCAGGCGCGCCTCGACGATACCGATCAGGTCGTCGAGGTTCTCCGGCCCGAGTCTGGCCATCGCGAGGTCGAAGGGGTCGGGGCGGTGCACGATGGTCTCGAGCGCCTCGACCCGGATGGCGGACAGCGACAGCCGCCCGGCCTCGCTGATCGCGTACACCTGTCGCTCCGGGTAGTGCCCCTCGCGCTCGAGCCGCACCGCGTCGATCAGCCCTTCGGCGGCGAGACGCTTGATCGCACCGTAGATCGCGCCGGGAGAGACATCCGCCCAGTCGTCGATGTGCTCCTCGTCCGCCAGCAGGCGCAGCGCGTGGCCGTGCATGGGCCCGCGTTCGGCGAGCGAGCCGAGGATGAAGAGTCGAATGGATGACACGAAACTAGTCTTGCACGACTACTCGCGCGTTGTCGATGCGTTACGCCCCGTGTCGGGACTCGTTGACCGGTCTCCGACCCGAGCCTAGGCTCGCTCACCAGCGGGACCCGGCATCCCGACCGAGGCTTTGAACCACTCAGATATGAAGGAGCAGCACCCATGAGCGACTGGAAGTTCGAGACCAAGCAGGTGCACTCCGGTGCCCAGCCCGACCCGACCACGAATGCGCGTGCGACGCCGATCTACAAGACGACGTCCTACGTGTTCAACAGCACCCAGCACGCGCAGAACCTGTTCGCGCTGGCCGAGTTCGGCAACATCTACACCCGCCTGATGAACCCCACGACCGACGTCGTGGAGCAGCGGGTGGCCGCGCTCGAGGGCGGCACCGCGGCGCTGGCCGTGGCATCCGGATCGTCGGCCATCACCTACGCGGTGCTCAACATCGCGGGCGCCGGCGACCACATCGTCTCGAGCTCGTCGATCTACGGCGGCACCTACAACCTCTTCAAGTACACCCTCGCCAAGCTCGGCATCGAGGTGACCTTCGTCGAGAACCAGGACGACGAGGCAGAGTGGGCCGCCGCGGTGCGCCCGAACACGAAGCTGTTCTTCGCCGAGACGATCGGCAACCCGAAGATCAACATTCTCGACATCGAGAAGGTCGCCGAGGTCGCGCACAAGAACGACCTGCCGCTCATCGTGGACAACACGATCGCGACGCCGTACCTCATCCGCCCCTTCGAGTTCGGCGCCGACATCGTCGTGCACTCGGCCACCAAGTTCCTCGGTGGCCACGGCACGGTCATCGCCGGTGTCATCGTCGATGGCGGCAAGTTCGCCTGGTCGCAGCACGTCGACAAGTTCCCCGGACTCACCGAGCCCGACCCGAGCTACCACGGCGCGAGCTACACGGGCGTGCTGGGCGATGGCATCGCCTACGTCATCAAGGCTCGCGTCACGCTGCTGCGAGACACCGGAGCCGCCCTCTCCCCCGACAGCTCCTTCGCGCTCATCCAGGGCATCGAGACCCTCAGCCTGCGCATCGAGCGCCACGTGCAGAACGCCCAAGAGATCGCGGAGTGGCTCGAGAACCACGACGATGTCGCCTCGGTGAACTACGCGGGCCTGCCCTCGAGCCCGTGGTACGCGGCGGCCAACAAGTACGCCCCCAAGGGCGTCGGCGCGGTGCTGTCGTTCGAGCTCAAGGGTGGTGTGGATGCCGGCCGCGCCCTGGTCGAGAACGTCACGCTGTTCAGCCACCTGGCCAACATCGGCGACGTGCGCAGCCTCATCATCCACCCGGCGTCCACCACGCACTCCCAGCTCACGCCCGAGCAGCAGCTCACCACGGGCGTCACCCCGGGCCTCGTGCGCCTCTCGGTGGGCATCGAGAACATCGACGACCTCAAGGCCGACCTCCAAGCGGGCTTCGAGGCGGCGCGGAAGGCGGGCGCCGCTTCGGCGAGCGCGTAACCCGCACCACGGGGGCCCGGCGCACGTAACAGTCGCGCCGGGCCTTCGCCTTTCCGCGATACTTGAGCGACATGGACTGGCAGACACCCGAGGACACCGTGCCCTCGGCCTTCATCACGGAGGCCAACGCGCGCTCCGTCGCGGGCAAGCCCCCGGCGACGGGCGCCTGGCGCGAGGGCGACCCGGTCGGCGACCGCCAGTTCGCCTCCCTCGGGGCCATGACCCTGGAGCGCGGCGGCGAGCTGCCCGCGGTGCGCGTGGCCTACGAGACCGCCGGCACGCTGAATCCGGCTCGCGACAATGCCGTGCTGATCGTGCACGCACTCACCGGTGACAGTCACATCGTCGGAGAGCAGGGGCCGGGGCATCCCACGGCGGGCTGGTGGAACGACATCGTCGGCCCCGGCAAGGCGGTCGATACCGATCGCTGGTTCGTGGTCACGCCGAACATGCTCGGCGGTTGCCAGGGCACGACCGGACCCGCCTCCCACGCGCCGGACGGCGCCGAGTGGGGCCCGCGATTCCCCTTCGTCACGATCCGCGATCAGGTGGCCGTGCAGCTCGCGCTCACGGACCACCTCGGCATCGAGCGCTGGGCCGCCGTGATCGGCGGGTCGATGGGCGGCATGCAGTCCCTCGAGTGGGCGGTCAGCCATCCCGAACGCCTGGAGCGCGTCGCGGTGCTCGCGGCGCCCGCCTTCTGCAACGCGGACTCGATCGCGCTGAACTCCCTGCAGGCCGAGGCGGTGCGCATGGACCCCGCATTCGCGGACGGCGCCTACTACGATGCCGCCGAGGGCGAGGGGCCGCACCGCGGGCTCGCGCTCGCGCGACGCATGGCCCTGCACAGCTACCGGTCGCCGACCGAGCTCAACGACCGGTTCGAACGCAGCTGGCAGAGCGGGGTGAGTCCGCTCGGCGGCGGCGGACGCTACGCGGTCGAGAGCTACCTCGACTTCCACGGGAACAAGTTCACGCGGCGCTTCGACGCCAACAGCTACCTCACCCTCATCGGCGCGATGAGTTCGCACGACGTCGGCCGTGGACGCGGCGGCACCGCGCAGGCGCTCTCCCGGGCGACCGCTCGAGCACTCGTGCTCGGCATCGACAGCGACCGCCTCTACCCCGTCGAGGAGCAGCGCCGCATCGCCGCGCACCTGCCCGGCAACCTCGATGGCGACGAGCCCCACGTCATCTCCTCGCCCTTCGGTCACGACGGGTTCCTCATCGAGGACCGCGCCGTCGGCGAACAGCTCAGGCGGCTGCTGGAGAGCTGACGAAGAGGCGACACGAACTCGCCTCTTTGTCCCCCGGTGCGCCACCCCGCTTTCGGGGGTGCGTTGTGACAGCATGGCGACACCATGGACCTCATCGCCAAGGAGCGCGACCGCCTCCTCCAGCGCACGGCGCGGGTCTATGGGCTCAGTTTCACCATCGTGTCGCTGCTCTGCCTCAGCATCCCCGGCTCGGTGGATCTCGGAGTGCTCCTGGCCTGCCTGCCGCTCTACGCGCTCGTCGCTGTCGCCCAGGTGCGCCTGGGGTCCAGCCGGTCGCTCGCCTGGGTTGCCGTCGTGCTCGTCGCCGGGCTCGCGCTCGTGCTGATCGCGTCCCTGGCCGGATCGGGCCCCGGCTCGTCCGGGGTCTCCGCGATCGCCCAGATCGCCTCGGCGTCGATGGCCTCGGTGGCGATCGTGCTGACCACGACGGGACCGCGCCGCGCACTGCTCGCGGTCGCATTCGTGGTCACCGGGGTCGCAACCACGCTCGCCCTCGCACCTCACCAGCTGCCGATGCGCACGATCGCGCTGCTCGTGCTCGGCTGGGTGCTGTCGGCCATCATCGGATTCTGGCTCAGCGCGAGCGTGCCCCTCGCGGCACGGCGCATCGCGAGCATCGGCCGCGCCCACCGCGCCGAGCGGCAGGCCTCGGAGACGGAAGCACAGCGCCGGCAGGGCGCCCGGCTCCTGCATGACACCGTGCTGGCCACCCTGACCCTGCTCGCGCACTCGGGTGTGGGCGTCGCCCCCGAGGCGCTGCGACAGCAGGCGGCCGACGATGCGCGGCTGCTGCGGCAGCTGCGGCTCGGCGCGACGCCCACCCCGCAGTCGTCGGGCGACTACAACCTCGGCGGGGTCGAGGAGACCGTGCTCGGCACGACGCTCGAATCCGTCAAGCAGCGATTCGGCCGCATGGGTCTCGAGGTGAGCTGGCACGGCACCGGGCAGGTGCTGTTGCCGAGCGAGGTGCTCGACGCGTTTCTGCTGGCGCTGGCGGAGTGCCTGGAGAACGTGCGGCGGCACTCCGGCGTCACCGAGGCCCACGTGACCATCACCGACGACGACACCACGGTGCGCGCGATGATCACCGACTCCGGCGTGGGGTTCGCGCTCGACGACGTCGACTCCGCACGCCTCGGCTTCAAGGAGTCCGTCGTGGGGCGGCTCAAGGAGGTCGGCGGCAAGGCCCGCCTGTTCTCCTCCCCCGGATCCGGCACCACCGTCGTGCTGGAGGTGCCCCGATGAGCTACGCGCCCCCCGAGGAGAACACCCTCGGCGTCATCCTCGGCCGGGGCAAGCGGCGGGAGGCGGATGCGACGCGCCGCGTCATCCGTGCCGCGACGCCGCGCCGTGCGAGCCTCGGCACCTCGTTCATCGGGATCGGGGCCGCCGTCGTCGTGGCGCTGCGTTCGATCTACGGCTTCGTCTGGTTCGTGAGCCTGTGGGGCGACTACCCCGATCCGTTGCCGGCACTGGCGGCCTGGACCGTGCTCATCGTGGTGCTCGTCGCGACCTTCGTGACCTCCCGACTCGCCGGCGATCAGCTGCCCGACTGGATGTTCGCGGTCTTCATGGCCGGGCTGGCGGCCGCCGTCGCGCTCGACCTTGTCGCGATCTGGCCGCTCCACGACGTCGGCCGCTCTGCGACCGCCGCGGTGACCGCCGGAATGGCGCTACTGCTGATCGTGACGCTGCGGCGCGCGCGGGACATCCTGATCGCCGTCGCGGTGCTGGGGGTCGTGCTCGGCACCGCGATGGTGTTGAACTCGAGCCTCGCGCCCGAAGACCTCGGCCCGCAGATCACAACCCTCGCCTTCGCCGTGTTGCCCGGCGTGATCGGCGTCGTGGCCGTGCGCGGCTTCCGCAGGCTGGTGCAGGTGGAACTCGATCGCGTGCTCGTGCAGAGCACCGTCTCGGCGCCGCGGTTCGCGGTCGGCATGATGGCCTCCGAGGAGCTTGCTCGGCTCGACCTCGCCGCCGAAGAGCTTCTGGAGTCGGTGGCCACCGGCAAGACGGCGCTTCCGCTCGACCCGAAGACGGCATCCAAGGCCGCGTCGCTTGCGACCGAACTGCGGCTGCACCTCATCGAGGGACGCCGCGAGACCTGGCTGTACCACGCGATCACGGAATCGGACTTCCTCGGCAAATCGGTGACGCTCACCGACAAGTCGAGCCTGGCCGGGCTGCTCGATCCGCAGCAGCGCGACGGTCTGCTCTCCACCGCATGGCTGCTGGTGAGCGACCCCGCCAAGAGCAGCACGAACCGCAGCGTGCAGATCTCCATCGGCCCCGCCACCGACTCCGTGCAGACGACTGAGGGACACAAGGTGACCGTGCCGATCGTGTTGACGACCACCGGCGTGCCGCGCAACCGCGTCGACCCGGCCACGTGGGAGGCCATCCGACGGGTCGGGCAGTACTCTGACTCCACCCAGCACTCGAGTCTGCGGGTCGAGATCCAGTGCCTCGTCGACAATCCGGCGGACCAATGATCCGCCCCGAACAAGGGAATGACACCGTGAACGACAGCACCGACCGCATCCGCCTCGCCCTCGTCGACGATCATCGGATGTTGCTGGGCGCGCTCACCGAATGGATCCGCAACGCCGCGGGCGACATCAACATGGTCGCGGCGGTGCCGACCTGGCCCGAGCTCATCACGCATCCCGAGTTCCCCGTCGACGTCGTGCTGCTCGACCTCGACCTCAAGGACAACATCCCCGTCTCGCTGAAGATCAACACACTCAAGACCACGGGGGTGAAGGTCGTGCTCATGAGCACGTATTCCGAGCCCAACCTCGTGCGCGAGGCCCTGGCCGCCGGGGCGCTCGGCTACCTCGTCAAGAGCGAGGATGCCGGCATGATCGTCGAGGCGATCCGCGCGGCCGCGAAGGGCGAGTCCTTCGTCTCCGCCGAGCTGGACCTCGCGCTCAACGCCGAGGAGGTCGGCGGCGCCCCGAAGCTCAGCGCGCAGGAGCGCCGCGTGATGGCGCTCTACGGCGGCGGCGAGCCGGTGAAGGCCGTCGCGTTCCAGTTGTCGATCTCGGAGGAGACGGCGAAGAGCTACCTCAAGCGCATCCGCGAGAAGTACCGCGTCGCCGGGTTCGATGTCGGCACCAAGGTGGCGCTACGCAAGCGGGCGATCGAGGACGGCATCCTGATCGAGTCGGACCTGCCGCGCGGCCTGTGACCCGCGCCGTGACAGCGCGGCGCTGACCACCGCGAGCAGCACACCGGGCACGCACAGCGCGAGCCCGACCCAGGTGGGCGAGAGGTAGCCGAAGCCGGCCGCGATCACGACACCACCGAGGTAGGCACCGAGGCTGTTGCCGATGTTGAGCGAGGAATGGTTGATCGCCGCGGCGAGCGTCTGACTGTCGCCGGCGACATCCATCAGCCGGGTCTGGATCGCGGGCGAGAGCGCGGACGCCGAACCGCCGACGAGGAAGAGGAAGACGAACACCGCGACCGGATTGGATGCCGTGAGCCCGAGCCCCGCGAGCGAGACCGCGAACGCGGCGAAGCAGACGAAGAGTGTGCCCATGACGTGCCGATCGGCACCGCGCCCACCGACGAAGTTGCCGATGGTCATACCGAGCCCGAGCGCGAGCAGTCCGAGCGGCACGAACGACGCGCTGAGCCCGGTGACGTTCGTCACGAGGGGTGCGACGTAGGTGTACACCGCGAAGAAGCCGCCGAACCCGACCGCCCCGATGAGCAGTGCGAGCCAGACCTGCGGTCGCCCGAGCGCGGCCAGCTCCCGTCGCATGGTCGCGGCGGGATCCCCCGCCTGCAGCGGGACGACGAGCACGACCGCGAGGAAGGCCAACGCGAACACGCCCGCGACCGCGAGGTACGCGACGCGCCAGCCCGCCTGCTGACCGAGGAACGTGATCACCGGCACACCGACCACGTTCGCGATGGTGAGGCCGGACAGCACCAGCGCCACACCCTGGCCGCGCTTGCCCGGACCCATCAGCGTGGCGGCCACGAGCGCCGCGATGCCGAAGTAGGCGCCATGCGGCAGCGCCGCGACGAAGCGCGCGAGCAGCACCGTCTCGAAGGTCGGGGCGATCGCCGAGACGATCGTGCCGAGCGTGAACACGGTCAGGCACGCCAGCAGCAGCTGCTTACGCGGGAAGCGCGCAGCGAGCGCGGCGATGGTGGGCGCCCCAACCACCACACCGAGGGCATAGGCGGAGATCAGCCAGCCCGCCTGGGCGTTGGCCTGCTCATGCGACACCGACCAGGTGTCGGGCAGCAGGTCCGCGGCGAGGTTCGGCAGCAGACCCATCGCGACGAACTCGGTCAACCCGATTCCGAACCCGCCGAGTGCGAGCGCGAGCAGGGCGAGCCGGGTGCGAGACGGGGTGAGGGTGTTCATGGGTGCCGATCGTGCGAGGGTTCTCCGCTCACCGTCGAGCACGCATCATCCTACGTCGGCGTCGTCGCCCATCTCGCCGAGTGCGCGCTCCAGCCGTTCGACCTTGCCGGTCAGCTCGCCGCTGTGCCCGGGGCGGATGTCGGCCTTGAGCACGAGCGAGACGCGCGTGCCGTAGGCCCCCACCGCCTCGGTCGCGCGGCGGATCACGTCGAAGACCTCGTCCCACTCCCCCTCGATGGTGGTGAACATCGCGTCGGTGCGGTTCGGCAGACCGGACTCGCGCACGATGCGCACGGCCGCGGCGACGGCGTCGTGCACCGAGTCGGATCCGTCAGCACCGCCGGAGGGGGCGACCGAGAAGGCGACGAGCATGCTCAGAGCCTGTCACGGTCCCGGGCGAAGGGCCAGACCCCGGGCAGCCATTCGTCTTCGACCTCGGTGGCATAGCGCGGCGCGGTCACGATCGCGTAGACGGCCCAGCCCAGCAGCACGAACTCCAACAGGTTGCGCACCGTCAGCACCGCCACGAGCAGCGGCTGCAGTGACAGCAGCGCCGTGTAGAGATAGGGGTAGATCGTCTGCGTGAGCGCGGCGATGGCCAGTGAGATCATGGCTGGCGTGCGGAAGCTGCGACCGGTGCCCGCGGCGTGCGCGACGAGTCCGAGCAGCACCGGCGCCGCGATCCAGCCGATGAACTGGGGCGAGCCGACCTTGTTGAAGGCGATGAGGCTCACGGTGAGGGCGAGCGCCAGGGGTGGCAGCAGATCCGCGGCGGATGCTCCGGCCCGCAGTGCACGCACGCCGAGCGCCACGACGCCCAGCGTCGCGATCGCGAGCACCGGAGTCATCCACGCGATCGCCACGTCCGCCCCCGGACCGGTCACCGCGAAGGAGAGGATCGAACGGTCGTAGCTGACCGCCGCTCCGGGCACGCCGGCGAGCGCCATCCACATCCAGATCGTCGCGATCGGCGACTCCGGCTGCAGCCCGCGACCGGTCTGCTGCGTCACGAAGCTCAGCACGTTACCGCCCGCTCCGATGAGCAGTGCAATCAGCAGCACCGCGGCGGTGACGACGAGCACGGCGGCGAGCACGCGCAGCCGCTCCCGCAGGGCGACGACCGCCGCGGCGATGAGGGCGGCCGGCCACACCTTGATCCAGGTCGCGATCGCCAGCAGCACGCCGGCCACTCCGGGGCGGGTCGCCAGCAGCAGCACCGCCACGATGGCGACCGCGACGCTGATGGAATCGATCCGAGCGAGCGCGATCGGCCCGAGCAGCACGAGGAAGCCCACCCACCACCAGCCGGCCACGACGCGATCCCGGGAGCGCCCCCAGCCGGTGAGCACCCCGAACGCGATCGCGTTCAACAGCATCACCATCGTCAGCCAGGTGCTCGCATAGAGGTCGGGCCCGAACGCCGATGCGGCCAGCATCGGCACGAGCGCGACGATCGGATATACCCAGACGCTGTCGATGCCGACCCAGAAGTTGGCGACCAGCGCCTGGTCGATCCAGAACTTGTAGACCAGCGTGACGTCGCCCATCGGCAGGCCGGGTGCGTAGAAGTTCAGCAGCCCCAGCCACAGGTGCGCGGCGACGAATGCCGCCCACAGCAGGAAGGGATTGCGAGCCAGTGCCGCAGCCCGTTCCATGAAGACAGCGTAGCGGGGTAACACTTCGCCACGGTTTCGCGCCGCCGTGCCGGGCGCGGGATGATGGTGACACCACAGCGAACTCCGAAGGAGACACCCATGACCGGTTCCAGGTTCCGCCGCACCCTCGCCGCCGCCGCAGCAGCGGGGCTCGCGATCACCCTCGCCGCCTGCACCCCCACCGCCACCACTTCCGAGTACGTGACCGACGGCAAGCTCACGATCGGCACCGGCGAGCCGGCATACTACCCCTGGGTGATCGACGACGCGCCCGAGACGGGTGAGGGCTTCGAGGCCGCCATCGCGTACGCGGTCGCCGAGGAGCTCGGCTTCGCCGCCGAGGACGTCGTCTGGGTGCGCACCGGCTTCGAGGAGGCCATCGCGCCCGGGGCCAAGGACTTCGACTTCAACCTGCAGCAGTTCACGATCACCGACGACCGCGCCAAGGCGGTGGACTTCAGCTCGCCGTACTACGAGACCACGCAGGCGGTGATCACGACCGCGGGCTCGGCCGCAGCCGAGGCGACGTCGATCGCCGAACTCAAAGACCTGCTGATCGGTGCCGCCTCCGGCACGACCAGCCTGGTGGCGATCGAGGAGCAGATCGCGCCCACGGCCGGCGCGCAGGTCTTCAACACGAACGACGATGCCAAGCTGGCCCTCGAGAACGGCCAGGTCGACGCGATCGTCGTCGACCTGCCGACCGCCTTCTACCTCACCGGCGTGGAGCTCACCGACGGCATCATCGTCGGGCAGCTGCCCGAGCTCACCGCCGGCGGCGACGCCTTCGGGCTCGTGCTCGCCAAGGACAGCCCGCTCACGGCCCGTGTGACGGCCGCCGTGGACGCGCTGCGCGAGAGCGGCCGACTCCAGGAGATCGCCGACGAGTGGCTCGCCGAGGCGGCGAACGCGCCGGTACTCAAGTAACGTCTGAGCGTGACCAACCCGAAGGCCCGGCACCCGAGCGCGATCGAGCTCGAGCGCCGGGCCTTCCGGCGTCGGCAGGGGCTTCGCTCGGTGCTCATCAGCGTGGTGAGCACACTGGTGCTCGCGACGGCCGCCTGGCTCACCATCATCAACACGCCCGGCTGGGCCAGGGTGCAGCAGACGTTCTTCGATCCGGGCGTGTTCATCGCATCCCTGCCCCGGGTCTGGGACGGGTTCCTGCTGAACCTGCGCGTGCTCGCGGTCTCGGTCGTCGGGGTGCTCGTGGTGTCGCTCGTGCTCTCGGCGATCCGCACCCTGCGCGGCCCCGTGTTCTTCCCGCTGCGCGCGCTCGCGGCCGGCTACACCGACCTGTTCCGCGGGCTGCCGCTGATCATCGTGCTCTATCTCGTCGGGTTCGGGATACCCGGGCTGCTGGGCAACGCTGGCCCGCGCATCCCCGCGGAGGTGCTCGGCACCATCGCGCTCGTGCTCACCTATTCGGCGTACGTGTCCGAGGTGTTCCGCGCGGGCATCGAGGCGGTACATCCCTCGCAGCGGCTCGCGGCCCGCTCGCTCGGACTCGGCCACGGCACCACGATGCGGCTGATCGTGCTGCCGCAGGCGGTGCGCAAGGTCACACCCGCGCTCATGAACGACTTCGTCGCGATGCAGAAGGACGTTGGCCTCATCTCGGTGCTGGGCGCCGTCGATGCCGTGCGCGCGGCCCAGATCGAGACGGCGCAGGCGTTCAACTTCACCCCCTACGTCGTCGCCGGGGTGCTGTTCGTGCTGCTGGCGCTGCCGCTCATCCGGCTCACCGACTGGTATTCGGCGCGGTTGCGGGCGCGGGAACAGGTCGGGGCGATCGTATGAGCGAGGTGCTGCGCCTGGAGGGCGTGTTCAAGTCGTTCGGGGATCGCGAGGTGCTGCGCGGCATCGACCTGACGGTGCAGGCGCACGAGGTCGTCGCGCTGATCGGAGCGAGCGGTTCGGGCAAGTCGACGCTGCTGCGCACCATCAATCTGCTCGAGCCCATCGACGACGGTCGGGTCTGGCTCGTGGGCCGCGACATCAGCGACCCGCGCATCAGGCCGGATGCCGTGCGCGCCCGCATCGGCGTCGTGTTCCAGCACTACAACCTCTTCCCGCACCTCAGCGTGCTCGACAACGTCACGCTCGCCTCGCGCCACGTGCTGCGCATCGACCGGAGCACCGCCGAGGCCCGTGGTCGGGAGCTGCTGCAGCGCATCGGTCTCGCCGAGCACGCGCGCTCGCACCCCGACCGGCTCTCCGGCGGTCAGCAGCAGCGCGCAGCGATCGTGCGCGCGATCGCGACGAATCCGGAGCTGCTGCTGCTCGACGAGATCACGAGCGCGCTCGACCCCGAGCTCGTGGGCGACGTGCTCGCACTCGTGCGCGAGCTCAAGGGCGACGGCACCACGATCGTGATGGCGACGCACGAGATGGGCTTCGCCCGCGAGGTGGCCGATCGAGTGGTGTTCCTCGACGGGGGCGTGATCGTGGAGCAGGGCACGGCGGAACAGGTGCTCGAGCATCCGCGCGAGCCGCGCACCCGCGAGTTCCTCAGTCGCGTGCTCTGAGCAGTCCCGCGATCGTCTCGGGCACCGCGGCGCACAGGTCGAGCACGGTGAGCGGTCCGCCACCGCTGGCCCGCTGCGCGGCGAGGCCGTGGATGAGCGCCGCGCTCGCCGCGACCCGCGCCAACTGCGCAGGGTCGGCGGCGATCGCGTCGGCGTTCGTCGCCACGAGCGCACCGAGGATACCGCCGAGCGCATCCCCAGCCCCCGCCGTCGCCAGCCAGGTGGGCGCGGATCGCACCGAGTAGAGCACGCCCGGCCCCGCGACATATGTGGTGTTGCCCTTCAGCAGCACCGTGACCCCGAGGTCATCGGCGGCGATGCGCGCCCACTCGGCGGGCTCGGCGAGCACGTCGGCGACATCCGCCTTGAGCACCCGCGCCAGTTCGCGAGCATGCGGGGTGAGCACGACCGGGGCACGGGCGTGGTCGTAGAGGTCCAGACCGCCGCCGTCGAGCACGCTCGGCAGCCCCTCGGCGAGCGCCTCGAGCATCGCCGCCGGGTCGCGGTCCACCGGATCCATGCCCGAGCCGAGCAGCCAGGCCTGCACACGACCGCGGGTCGCCACCGCCTCCGGTCGGCGCTGCAGCACGAGATCCGTCGCGCGCTCCGGACCGAGGTAGCGCACCATGCCGACACCGGTGCGCAGGGCGGCCTCCACGCCGAGCACGGCGGCTCCGGGGTAGAGGTCGGATCCGGTGACGACGCCGAGCACGCCGCGGCGGTACTTGTCATCGTCGACGGCGGGGACGCGGATGACGGCGGCCGCGGCATCCGCGGTCCACTCGGTCGGGGTGGCCATGCTGCCCACGATAGTTTGGAGTGTGGCCATCAGCATCCCCGATCGTGTCGTCGTCTTCGATTACGGGGAGGTGATCTCGCGATCACCGAGCGAGGCGGACCGCGCGGCGCTGCTGGCGATCGCCGGCGCACCGAGCGAACCGTTCTGGGCCAGCTACTGGCGTCACCGCGACGGCCTGGACCGGGGCACCACGAGCGTCGTCGACTACTGGTCGCTCGTCGCCGGCGATCTCGGAGTGACCTGGCGGGCCGCGACGGTGCACGCGCTGTGGATCGCGGACTTCCGCAGCTGGTGGAGCCTGGAGCCCGGAACACTGGATCTCATCGAGGAGCTGCACGAGGGCGGCACCCGCATCGCCGTGCTCTCGAACGCGGGCTTCGACTTCGCCGGGCCGTTCCGCTTCTCGCCGATGGCGCGCTTCTTCGAGCGGTTCTTCGTCAGCGCCGAGATGGACGCGATCAAGCCGGACCCGGCGATCTACCGCGAGGTCGCGGACGAGCTCGGCATCGAGCCGACCCGGATGGTGTTCATCGACAATAAGTCCGTGAACACCGCCGCCGCGGCCGCGATCGGCATCACCACCCACCATTTCACGGGTGTGGAAGGTCTCGACGCCTTCCTGCGTTCGCTCTCGGTATGAGCAGACTCTTCGACCCACTCGTCATCCGATCCGTCGAGATCCGCAACCGCGTGTGGGCTGCGCCGATGTGCCAGTACTCGGTCGAGCGCGAGGACGGCGTGCCCGTCGACTGGCACCTGGTGAACCTCGGCGGGTTCGCCCGTGGCGGCGCGGGTCTGGTGCTCACGGAGGCGACCGCGGTGAGCCCGGAGGGCCGCATCTCGCCCCAGGACACCGGCATCTGGAACGACGAGCAGCGGGATGCCTGGGCCAGGATCGTCGCGTTCATCCGCTCGCAGGGCGCCGTACCCGCCATCCAGCTCGCGCACGCCGGACGCAAGGCATCCACCTTCCGCCCCTGGGCCGCGCAGCGGGGCACGGTGCCGCCGGAGCTCGGCGGATGGCAGCCCGTCGCACCCTCGGCGATCGCGTTCGAGGGCTACGCGCAACCCCGCGCGCTCGAGACCGCCGAGCTCGCCGGGGTGGTCGAGGCGTTCGTGGCCGCCGCCCTGCGCGCCATCGCAGGAGGCTTCGAGGTGCTCGAGATCCACGCCGCCCACGGGTACCTTCTGCACGAGTTCCTGTCGCCGCTGTCGAACCGACGTACCGACGCCTACGGCGGTTCGCTCGAGAACCGGGCGAGACTGCTGCTGGAGATCGTGCGCGCGGTACGCGCCGAGGTGGGTGAGGCCGTGCCGCTCTTCGTGCGGTTCTCTGCGACCGACTGGGCCGACGACGGCTGGGACGAGACGCAGACCGCGATCGTCGCCGGTTGGGCGGCCGAGGCCGGTGCCGACTTCTTCGACATCTCGGCCGGGGGTCTGGTCGCGCACCAGCGCATCACGGTCGGCCCCGGGTACCAGGTGCCGTTGACGGAGCACATCCGCGCGGCGGCGGAGGTGCAGGCGAGCGCGGTGGGGCTCATCACCGAGGCGAGGCAGGCGGCCGAGATCGTCGACAGCGGCCGAGCGGACGCCGTGCTGCTCGCCCGAGAGCTGCTGCGCGATCCGAACTTCGCCCTGCGGGCCGCCGGCGAGCTCGGCGTGGACGTGGACTACTGGCCGCCGCAGTACCTGCGAGCGCGACCCCGCTAACGACGTCGCGTCGCGTCCTGCACCTCGCCGACGAGCTCCTCGATGATGTCCTCGAGGAAGATCACGCCGCGCGTGGCTCCGACCTCGTCGAACGCCCGCGCCACGTGCACGCCGGAGCGGCGCATCGTCGCGAGGGCGTCTTCGAGGTCCGTGCCGCGGTAGATCGAGATCAGCTGCCGGATGCGCTTGGGGGGCACCGGTTCGGCGAACTCGTCCTGATCCAGGTCGATCACGTCCTTGAGGTGCAGGTACCCGGTCGGCTCCCCCGCCTCGTCGACGAGGATGTACCGGCTGAACCCGCGCTGGGCGACCGCGCGCTCCACGTCCGCCGGCGTCGCATCCTCGGGCAGCGTGACGAGCGACTCCATCGGCAGGGCGATGTCCTGCACCTTCTTCGAGGTGAACTCGAACGCCGCACTCAGGGTGCCGCCGACATCCGTCAGCACGCCCTCACGGGTGGACTGCGCGACGATGGTGGCGACCTCGTCGAGCGTGAAGACGCTGTTGGCCTCGCTCTTGGGCTCGACCCGGAACAGCCGCAGCACCGCGTTGGCGATGCCGTTGAGCACCACGATGATCGGACGGAACACCGTCGCGACAGCCACGAGCGGGGTCGCGAGCAGCAGCACGGCGCGATCGGGCAGCGAGAACGACAGGTTCTTCGGCACCATCTCGCCGAGCACGACGTGCAGGAACGACACGATCAGCAAGGCGATCACGAACGCGATCGTCGAGACGATCTCCTCGGACCACCCGGTGAGCTTGAGCGGCACCTCGAGCAGGTGGTGGATGGCGGGTTCGGAGACGTTCAGGATCAGCAGCGAGCACACCGTGATGCCGAGCTGACACGCGGCGAGCATGAGCGTGGCGTGCTCCATCGCCCAGAGGGCTGTGCGCGCGGCACGCGAACCGGCCTCGGCGCGCGGCTCGATCTGCGAACGCCGCGCGGAGATGACGGCGAACTCGGCGCCGACGAAGAAGGCGTTGATCGCCAGCAGCACGAACAACCAGACGATGCCCCACCAGTCCATCAGGCGTCACCGCCTTCCGCGGACGCCTCGGGGCGTGGGGTGTAGCGCACCCGGTCGATGCGACGACCGTCGAGACGCTCGATGCGGAACACGCCGTGCTCGGCGACCAGCTCGTCGCCGACGGCGGGCAGCCTGCCGAGCTCGCTCATGATCCAGCCGGCCACGGTCTCGTACGGCCCCTCCTCCGGAACGGCGACGCCGGTGCGCTCCAGCAGTTCGTCAGGACGCAGGATGCCGGGGAACGTGAACCAGTCCCTGGATCGCACGACGTCGGCCTTGCGGCGATCGTGCTCGTCGGAGACCTCGCCGACGAGCTCTTCGACGAGGTCTTCGAGGGTCGCGACCCCCGCGGTGCCGCCGTACTCGTCCACCACCACTGCCATCTGGTATCCGCGGCCGCGGAGCTCGGCGAGCAGGGTGTCGAGCTTCATGGTCTCAGGCACGCGCAGGGCATCCGACTGCAGGGCAGAGACCGGGACCTCGGCTCGCTTCTCGTGCGGCACGGCCACCGCCTGCTTGACGTGCACGAGACCCACCACGTCGTCGATGCCGTCGTCGATCACCGGGAAGCGCGAGAGGCCGGTGCGGCGGGCGAGGTCAATGACGTCCTGTGCAACATCGAGACGACCGACCGTCGCCAGGCTCGGACGCGGCGTCATGACGTCTTGCGCGGTGTGGTCGGAGAAGGCCAGGGTGCGCGCCAGCAGCGTCGCGGTGTCCGACTCGAGCGCGCCCTCGCTCGCCGAGCGCCGCACCAGCGAGGTGAGTTCCTCCGCTGTGCGCGCGCCCGAGAGCTCCTCCTTCGGTTCGATGCCGAACAGTCGCAGGATGCCGTTGGCCGAGTTGTTCAGGAGCGCGACCGCGGGCCGGAACACCGCCGTGAACGCCACCTGGAACGGAATCACCACCTTGCCGACCGCACGCGGGATCGACAGCGCGAGGTTCTTGGGCACGAGTTCGCCGACGATCATCGACAGCAGCGTGGCCAGCGTGACCGCGACGATCGTCGCGATCACCGAGGCGACGGCACCGGAGACGCCGATCGCGGTGAACAGGGGCGCGAGCCAGACGCTCAGGGCAGGCTCGAGCGTGTACCCGGTGAGCAGGGTGGTCAGCGTGATGCCGAGCTGGGCGCTGGAGAGGTGCGTCGACGTGCGCTTGAGCGCACCGATCACGACACCGAGATGCCGCTCGCCGCGCGCCTGCCTGGCCTCGAGCTCGGAGCGGTCGAGATTGACGAGCGCGAACTCGCTGGCGACGAAGAAGCCCGTGCCGATGGTCAGCACGACCCCGACCGCGAGCATGATCCACTCATACATCGCGGCCACCACGGGCAGGGCGTCTACTGGGAGGGTCGTCCATCGTTGGCCCGAGTCTAGTGGCAGAACCTCACCACGAGACCGGCAGCGCCTTGCCTTCCTCGTACCCCGCGGCCGATTGGATGCCGACCAGCGCCCGGTCGTGGAACTCGGCGAGGTCCGTGGCCCCCGCGTAGCTCAGCGAACTGCGCACGCCGGAGGTGATCATGTCGAGCAGGTCCTCCAGCGAGGGTCGCAGCGGGTCGAGATAGATCCGCGAGCTCGAGATGCCCTCCGCGAAGAGGGTCTTGCGCGCGAGCTCGTAGGCGTCGAGCCGGTCGAAGCGCTCCTTCACGGCCTTCGTCGAGGCCATGCCCCAGCTCTCCTTGTACGCGCGGCCCGTCTCGTCGAGCGCGAGCGTGCCCGGCGCCTCGATGGTTCCCGCGAACCACGACCCGATCATCACGGATGCCGCACCCGCCGCGAGGGCGAGCGCGACGTCTCTCGGATAGCGCACCCCGCCATCCGCCCAGACGTGGGCGCCGAGACCCCGCGCGGTCTCTGCGGTCTCGAGCACCGCCGAGAACTGCGGACGGCCGACCGCCGTCATCATGCGCGTCGTGCACATCGCACCGGGCCCGACCCCGACCTTCACGATCGTGGCGCCCGCGCCGACGAGGTCGCGGACGGCTTCGGCGGTCACCACGTTGCCCGCGACGATCGGCACGCCGAGGTCGAGAGCGGCGACGGCGGCGATCGCCCGCACCATGCCGTCCTGATGTCCGTGGGCGGTGTCGATCACGAGCACGTCGGCGCCGGCCTCCACGATCGCGCGCGCCTTGGTCGCGACATCGCCGTTGATGCCGATCGCGGCGGCCACGATCAGCCGGCCCTGCGCGTCGACGGCGGGCTGGTAGAGCGTCGAGCGCAGGGCGCTCGTGCGGCTCAGGGTGCCGATGACCTTGCCGTCGCGCAGCACGGGCGCGAACTGCAGATCGGCGGCCACCATGAGGTCGAATGCGGCACGGGGGCCGTCGACGTCGTCGGCCTCGATCGCGGCGAGCCGCCCGCCGAGCAGGTCGCCGAGCGGAGCATCCCGCAGCGCCGTGCCGAGGCGGTCGGCCTCGATCACGCCGAGCAGCGCGCCGTGCTCGTCGTTGACCACGATGCCGTGGCCGGCGATCGCCGGCAGCAGCGCGAGCGCGTCCCGCACGGTCGCGGACGGCGGGAGCTCGACGGCCGCGTCGAAGGCGACGGGTTGGGCCTTCACCCACCGGATCGCTGCATCCAGGTCTTGCGGGTGCATGTCCTGCGGCAGCACGCCGAGCCCGCCCCGGCGAGCGAGCGTCGCGGCCAGCCGGGGACCGGTCACCGAGTTCATGTTCGCCGACACGATCGGGATGCTCGCCCCGGTGCCGTCCTGCGGTGCGAGCGACACGTCCAACCGGCTGGTGACCGCGGATCGCGACGGCACGAGAAAGACGTCGGAGTAGGTCAGGTCGTGCGTGGGGGCGGTCTCATAGAATCGCATGAATTTAACGCTATCTTCCCGGCCGCAGACGAGCATCCAACTGGGATACCGATTAAGCTTGACGGCGGCGTAACTCCAGGCCCGGGCCGTATCGGACCGGCGTCGCAAACCAGAACTGAAAGTGGGCGGTCGGCTGTGTCGAGCCAAGTGACCGGAATCGCGCCCGAGGGCGATTCGTCGGGCGAGTTCGGAGCCAATGAGTGGCTCGTTGACGAGATGTACGAGCGGTACCTCCAGGACAAGAACTCGGTAGACGAGTCCTGGTGGCCGACGCTCGAGCACTATCAGCGCACCGAGGGAGCACTCCCCGCGGCGCCGGCGGGCGACGACGCCACCGGCGGCGGTGAGCCGCAGATTCCCGAGGTGATCGCCGCGGCTCCCGAGACGGTCGCGGAACCGGCCCCCGCGCCGAGCGGCAGCACCCCGATCGCCAAGACCACCTCTGTGCAGGCCAAGCCGCAGCCGATCCCCGCGGAGGCCCCGGCGACGACGCCGATCGCGGCCGCGGCGGATGCGCCGGTCGCCGAGCCCGAGAACGAGGTGGCGGTGCTCAAGGGCGCCGCCAAGTCCCTCGCCGCCAACATGGATGCCTCGCTCGCCGTGCCCACCGCGACGAGTGTGCGCACCGTGCCGGCGAAGCTCATGATCGACAACCGCATCGTGATCAACAACCACCTGAAGCGGGCGCGGGGTGGCAAGGTCTCGTTCACCCACCTCATCGCGTGGGCGATCGTGCAGACGCTCAAGGAGTTCCCGAGCCAGAACGTCTACTACGACGAGATCGACGGCAAGCCCTCCGTGGTCACGCCGGCGCACATCAATCTCGGCATCGCGATCGACATCCCCAAGCCGGACGGCACGCGCGCCCTCGTGGTGCCGGGCATCAAGCGCTGCGACACGATGGGCTTCGCGGAATTCCTCGTCGCCTACGAAGACGTGGTCGCCCGCGGTCGTGCGAACAAGCTCACCGCCGCCGACTACGCCGGCAACACCATCTCGCTGACCAACCCCGGCGGCATCGGCACCGTGCACTCCGTGCCGCGCCTCATGAAGGGCGCCGGCACCATCGTCGGCGCCGGCGCGCTCGAGTACCCCGCCGAGTTCCAGGGCGCGAGCCCGAAGACCCTCGCCGATCTCGCGATCGGCAAGACGATCACCCTCACGAGCACGTACGACCACCGCGTCATCCAGGGCGCGGGCTCGGGCGAGTTCCTCAAGAAGGTGCACGAGCTGCTCATCGGCGAGCGCCACTTCTACGAGGACATCTTCGCGGCTCTGCGCATCCCGTACGACCCGATCCACTGGGCCGCCGACATCAGCGTCGACCTCGCCGACAACATCGACAAGACCTCCCGGGTGCAGGAGCTGATCAACGCGTTCCGCGTGCGCGGTCACCTCATGGCCGACACCGACCCGCTCGAGTACCGGCAGCGTTCCCACCCCGACCTCGACATCTCCAGCCACGGCCTGACCTTCTGGGATCTGGACCGCGAGTTCGTCACCGGCGGTTTCGCCGGTCGCCGCACCGCACTGCTGCGCGACATCCTCGGGGTGCTGCGCGATTCCTACTGCCGCACCATCGGCATCGAGTACATGCACATCGCCGACCCGGAGCAGCGTCGCTGGATCCAGGAGCACGTCGAGCAGAAGTACTCCAAGCCCGAGAAGGACACGCAGCTGCGCATCCTCGGCAAGCTCAACGAGGCGGAGGCGTTCGAAACCTTCCTGCAGACCAAGTACGTCGGCCAGAAGCGCTTCAGTCTCGAGGGCGGCGAGTCCACGATCGCCCTGCTGGATGCCGTCATCCAGCGCGCCGCGGAGGAGAACCTCGAGGAGGTCGCGATCGGCATGGCCCACCGCGGTCGCCTGAGCGTGCTCACCAACATCGCCGGCAAGACCTACGGCCAGGTGTTCCGGGAGTTCGAGGGCACGCAGGACCCGAAGACGGTGCAGGGCTCCGGTGACGTCAAGTACCACCTGGGCACCGAGGGCACCTTCACGGCGCCCGGCGGCCAGCAGATCCCGGTCTACCTGGCGGCGAACCCCTCCCACCTCGAGGCCGTCGACGGCGTGCTCGAGGGCATCGTGCGGGCCAAGCAGGATCGGCGCCCCATCGGCTCGTTCACCGTGCTGCCGATCATGGTGCACGGCGACGCCGCGATGAGCGGCCAGGGCATCGTGGTCGAGATCCTGCAGATGTCGCAGCTGCGGGCCTACCGCACGGGCGGCACGGTGCACGTGAACATCAACAACCAGGTCGGCTTCACGACGCCGCCGGCCGAGGGCCACACCTCGACCTACTCCACGGATGTCGCCAAGACCATCCAGGCGCCGATCTTCCACGTCAACGGCGACGACCCCGAGGCCGTCGTGCGCGTCGCGGAACTCGCATTCGCGTATCGCCAGCAGTTCCACCGCGATGTCGTGATCGACCTCGTCTGCTACCGACGCCGTGGGCACAACGAGGGCGACGACCCCTCGATGACCCAGCCGCTGATGTACAACCTCATCGAGGCCAAGCGCTCCGTGCGCACCCTGTACACCGAGGCCCTCGTCGGTCGCGGCGACATCACGCAGGAGGAGTACGAGGCGAGCCACCGCGACTTCCAGGACAAGCTGGAGCGCGCGTTCGCCGAGACCCATGCCGCGCAGACCGGGTCGATGCCGATCATCACCGGCGAGAGCGTCGCCGACCTCGAGAAGCCGGAGTCCCAGCAGGGTGAGGGCGTCGGCGAGCCGGCGAGCACCGGGGTCGACGAGTCCGTCATCCGCCTCATCGGCGACGCGCACGACAACCCGCCCGCCGGCTTCACGGTGCACAACAAGCTGCAGGCCCTGCTGAAGAAGCGCCTCGACATGAGCCGCAACGGCGGCATCGACTGGGGCTTCGGCGAACTGCTGGCCTTCGGATCGCTGCTCGTCGAGGGCACGCCAGTGCGCATGGCCGGTCAGGACTCGCGGCGCGGCACCTTCGTGCAACGCCACGCCGTGCTGCACGACCGCGAGAACGGCCAGGAGTGGCTTCCGCTGGCGAACCTCTCCGAGTCCCAGGCGCGGTTCTGGATCTACGACTCCCTGCTGAGCGAGTACGCGGCGATGGGCTTCGAGTACGGCTACTCGGTGGAGCGCGCCGACGCCCTCGTGCTGTGGGAGGCGCAGTTCGGCGACTTCGCCAACGGCGCACAGAGCGTGATCGACGAGTTCATCTCCTCGGCCGAGCAGAAGTGGGGCCAGCGCTCGAGCGTCGTGCTGCTGCTGCCGCACGGCTACGAGGGCCAGGGCCCCGACCACTCCTCCGCCCGCATCGAGCGCTACCTGCAGCTGTGCGCCGAGGACAACATGACCGTTGCGCGGCCGTCAACCCCGGCGTCGTACTTCCACCTGCTGCGCCGCCAGGCCTACGCGCGTCCGCGGCGTCCGCTCATCGTCTTCACCCCGAAGGCGATGCTGCGTCTGCGCGGCGCCACGAGCGAGGTCGCGGACTTCACGAGCGGCCGCTTCGAACCGGTGATCGACGACAACCGGGTCACCGACAAGGCCGCCGTGCGCCGGGTGCTGCTGACTTCGGGCAAGATCTACTACGACATCGTCGGCGAGCTCGCCAAGCGCGAGATCACGGATGTCGCGGTCGTGCGCCTCGAGCAGTACTACCCGCTGCCCGTGCACGAGGTCAACGCCGCGCTCGCCCAGTACCCGAACGCGGACCTGGTGTGGACGCAGGACGAGCCGGAGAACCAGGGCGCGTGGCCGTTCATCTGCCTCGAGCTGGCCAAGTACCTCCAGGGCCGCACGGTGAAGGTCGCCTCGCGACCGGCATCCGCTTCGCCCGCGACCGGCTCGTCGAAGCGCAGCGCTCAGGAGCAGGCCGACCTGATCGAGCGCGCCCTCAGCCAGCCCTAGCGAACGCGCGGCATCACTTCTGGCGCTGCAACTGGCTCAGCAGGTCGGGTCCTCGTCGATCGAGGATCCGACCGCCGACCCGTACGCCGATGACGAGCACCGTGCCGCCGACCAGGAGTGCGACCACGATCGACAGGTAGCCGTAGAGCGCCTGTCCGGTCGCGAACCCGACGATGGCGAGCACGAGTTCTGGCAGCGCGAGCACGAGCAGTGCCGACCAGCAGGCGATCATCGACAGCATCAGGCTGAAACCGCCGCCGGGCTTGGACCTGAACGGGCTCTCGCCGGGCGCCGGCACCGCGAAGGTGAACCAGCCGGAGATGGCCGAGGAGATGCCGAAGCCCGTGAGCAGCACGCCCACCGTGATGCCGAGCAGGCCCGGCAGCAGCGGCCAGGTGCCCGTGACCGCGACGGAGGCCACGGTCAGCAGCAGCGAGACGGGCACGGCGAAGGTCGCGAGCGCGATGACGCGACCAGCGCGGTCAGCCCGCCCGCTCACGCCGGTCTGCAGGTGCAGGGCGAAGGCCGTGTTGTCGTAGGAGACATCGGTGTAGATCGAGAGCGCGAGCAGCGTCGCGACGACCGGACCGACCCAGGTGAGCGCGCCCAGGTTGCCGCCCAGTCCCCCGTAGAAGACGATGAGCAGCGGCACGAGAGGCACGCTGATCAGGGATTGGGCATAGCGCGGATCGCGGATCCAATAGGTGAGCGCCCGGGCGGCGACCGCACCGGTCGGCGTGCCGGGGAACACGTCGAAGAGGCCGGCCCCGCGTCCGCTCCGCGCCGTCGACCGCTCTCGCGCCGGGCGCTCGAGTGCCCTCGCGAGTCCCCAACGCCACAGCAGCACGAAGACGCCGAGCGTCGCGATGCCGATGAGGAACTCGATCCCGGCGCGTCCGAGGTCGCCGGATGCCACGTCGGCGGGCACCGCCCAGATGGCGCCGAACGGCGTGAGCGAGACGATTTCCGCCACCCGCGGCAGCACGTCCGCGACGCCGCGCAGCAGTTCCGTGACCCCCAGGATGATCGGCCCGAGCAGCACGAGCGGGATGATCACCAGCAGCGTCCTGGCCTCGCGGGCCCGGCGGCCGGCGCCGATGCGGCTTGCGAGCGCCACGAGCATCCGTGAGCCGACGACGGCGGTGAGCACGCCGATCGCCGAGCACACGATCGCGGCGAGCGCCGCAAGCGGGTGCAGTATCCAAGTGCCGACGGTGGCGAACGCGGCGAGCGTGGTGATGATGCCGGGGATGCCGAGCACCCCGCTGACCGCAAGGGCCAGCAGCAACGTGTTGATGGGGATCGGGAACGGCGCCAGACGCGCGGGGTCGACGGTCTGGTCGATGCCGGACGTGAGCGCCGGGATCACGGTCCAGCCGAAGATGACCGCGGCGCCGGCGACCACGACGACGGTGCGAGCGAGCTCGATCGGCGCCCAGGCGAGCGCGATCAGACCGGCGACGGCGAGCGCGAGCATCCCCAGGCCGTACAGCCCACCCAGAACGACCGCGACGAGCTGCCAGGGGCTCTTGCGCAGCTGATTGCCCAACAGGGCGAAGCGCAGCCTTACGAGAGTCGCAACCACTCCGGCCCCTCCCCCGTGCGGCGACCGCCGACGAGTTGCACGAAACGGTCTTCGAGCGTCGAGTCGCCGCGCACCTCGTCGGTGGTGCCGGATGCCAGCACCCTGCCCTGCGCGATCACCGCCACGTGGTCGCACATGCGCTGCACCAGGTCCATGACGTGACTTGAGACGATCACCGTGCCGCCGGATGCGACGAAGCCGTGCAGGATGTCGCGGATGTTCGCGGCGGACACCGGGTCCACCGACTCGAAGGGCTCGTCGAGCACGAGCAACTGCGGGGCGTGCACGAGCGCGCAGGCGAGCGCGATCTTCTTGGTCATGCCGGCCGAGTAGTCGACCACGAGCGTGCCTGCGGCGCCCTCGAGGTCGAGCAGCTGCAGCAGGTCGTCGGCGCGCTCGTCGACGACGGCCCGTGGCATCCCGCTCAGCAGACCCGCGTAGGTGATGAGCTGGCGGCCGGTCAGCCGGTCGAAGAGCCGCACCCCGTCGCTGAGGTTGCCGACGAGCCGCTTGGCCGCGACGAGATTGCTCCAGACGTCGAGCCCGTGGATGCTCACCGAGCCCTCATCGGGACGCAGCAGTCCCGTCGCGATCGACAGCGTCGTGGTCTTGCCTGCGCCGTTGGGCCCGACGAGGCCGAAGAACGATCCGCTCGGCACCGTCAGGTCGAGGTGATCCACCGCCACCGTCGCTCCGAATCGCTTGACGAGGCCGCGGATCTCAAGCGCCGGGGCGCCGGTTTCGGGCACGGTGATCTCCTTCGTGCGGTTGGGAGGGGACCCTTCCACACTAGGTGACCGCGAGAGCTAGGCGTTCTCCAGCCGAGTGCGGATCGCGATCAGCAGGTCGTCCGGTGCCTTCTCCTGGCAGGCCTGGCGCACCTTGATGGTGAGCTTGAGGCCGATGAGGTGCTCGTGCGAGCAGTCGTCGCAGCCGGCGAGGTGCTCGCTGATGTCCTCGAAATCCTGCTGGCTGAGCTCGCGGTGCAGATACTCCTCGAGTTCGGCCTTGGCCTTGTCGCAACCGCAGTCGGTCATGTCGTGCTCCCAGGGGTGGCGGCGGGCGCTGCGCCGATGCCGCGCTCGCGTGCGTAGTCGGAGAGGGATTCCCGCAGCAACCGGCGGCCGCGGTGCAGTCGGCTCATCACGGTGCCGACCGGGGTCTTCATGATGTCGGCGATCTCCTGGTAGGAGAACCCCTCCACATCGGCGAAATAGACGGCGAGCCGGAAATCCTCGGGCATCGCCTGCAGCGCGTCCTTCACGACGCTGTCCGGCATGTGGTCGATCGCCTCGGCCTCCGCCGAACGGGTCGACAGCGACTGGGTCACCGACTCGGCTCCGCCGAGCTGCCAGTCCTCGAGATCGTCGATCGTGCCCTGATAGGGGTTGCGCTGGTTCTTGCGGTAGTTGTTGATGAACGTGTTGGTCTGGATGCGGTACAACCAGGCCTTGAGGTTGGTGCCCTGCTGGAATTGACCGAAGGCCTGGAAGGCCTTGACGTAGGTCTCCTGCACCAGGTCCGCGGCATCCGACGGATTGCGCGTCATGCGCATCGCCGCCGCGTAGAGCTGGTCCATGTACGGAAGTGCTTGCTCCTCGAACAGCTCGCGCTTGGCGCGGGCGTCTTCGGAAGCATCATCGATAGCCATCAGCGACAAGTCTAGGTCGCCCGACAGCACAGGCGGCGGGTCGATGACCAGCGTTGCGGTCACGGCGTCCTCCTGTCGACTCGATCACATCCCAGTAGCCTGTAACCGATGGAGATTCGTCAGTATTCCGGGCCGGAGTTCAGCCCCTACCAGGACGACCGTGCCCCGCAGAGCGCCACGGACGGCCCCTGGCGCGCGCCCGTGGCATCCGGGCCGCTCTCGGCGAGGCTCGCGCTGCCCGGCTCCAAGAGCCTCACCAACCGCGAACTGGTGCTCGCGGCGCTCGCGGACGGGCCGTCCGTGCTCCACGCGCCGCTGCACTCGCGCGACACCGACCTCATGGTCGAGGCCCTGCGCGACCTCGGCGTCGACATCGCGGAGGTGCCGACGTCGAGCGACTTCGGCGGCGACCTCGCCGTCACCCCGGCGCCCCTCACCGGCAGCACCTCGATCGACTGCGGCCTCGCCGGCACGGTCATGCGCTTCGTGCCGCCGGTCGCCGCGCTCGCGCTCGGCCCGGTCGCCTTCGACGGGGATGCCGCGGCCCGCCGCCGCCCGATGCGCACCACCATCGACTCCCTGCGCGCCCTCGGGGTGGAGGTCTCCGACGACGGCAGGGGAACGCTGCCGTTCACCCTGTACGGTACGGGTTCGGTGCTCGGCGGCGAGGTCGAGATCGACGCCTCGGCATCGAGCCAGTTCGTCTCCGGCCTGCTGCTGGCCGCACCGCGCTTCACGAACGGCCTGCGACTGCGGCACACCGGCGAGCGACTGCCGAGCCTGCCGCACATCGAGATGACGATCGACTGCCTCGCGGCCCGCGGCGTCGTCGTCGAGACGCCCGAGCCCGGCGTGTGGGTGGTGCCGCCGGCACCGATCCGTGCGGTCGATGTGACCATCGAACCGGACCTCTCGAACGCTGCGCCCTTTCTCGTCGCCGCCCTCGTCGTCGGCGGCAGCGTAGCCATCACCGGCTGGCCGGATCGCACGACCCAGGTCGGCGCGCTGCTGGCGACGCTGCTGCCCCGCTTCGGCGCGAGCGTGGACCTCGACGACGGCGTGCTCACCGTGACGGGCTCCGGCACGATCACCGGGGTCGATCTCGACCTCTCGGCCGGCGGAGAGCTCGCCCCCGCGCTCGTCGCACTCGCGGCCCTCGCGGACTCCCCCAGCCGCATCACCGGCATCGGCCACCTGCGCGGCCATGAGACCGACCGTCTCGCCGCGCTCACCGCGGAACTGAACGCGCTCGGCGGCGACGTGAGGGAACTCGACGACGGCCTCGAGATCCGGCCCCGCCCGCTGCACGCCGGAGCGTGGCGCAGCTACGAGGACCACCGCATGGCCACTGCCGGCGCGATCATCGGCCTCGCCGTCGCGGGCGTCGAGATCGACGACATCGCGACGACGGCGAAGACGCTGCCGCAGTTCCCCGAGCTCTGGGCCGCGATGCTCGCCGGCACGCGACCGACCGTGGATTCGATCGGCATCCTGTGAGCCGACCGTCATGAGCTGGCTCACCGACGTCGAGGACGACGACGAGTGGGGCGAGTACGACGAGTCCGACGCGAAGGTGCGCCCGAATCCGAAGGCGAACAAGCCGCGCAGCAAGACCCGCCCCGAGCACGCGGATGCCGTGCCCGGTCGGGTGTTCAGCGTCGATCGCGGCCGGTACGGGGTGTGGGTGGCCGAGGGCACGCCGGAGGAACGACAGGTCGTCGCGTCCAAGGCGCGGGAGCTCGGCAAGGGCGCCGTCGTCACCGGCGACCGGGTCGACCTCGTCGGCGACGTGAGCGGCGCGGAGGGCTCCCTGGCGCGGATCGTGCGCATCCACCCGCGCGAGACGCTGCTGCGACGCAGTGCCGACGACACGGATGCCGTGGAACGCATCATCGTCGCGAACGCCGACCAGATGCTCATCGTCGTCGCCGCAGCGAACCCGGAGCCGAGGCCGCGGCTCGTCGACCGCTACCTCGTCGCCGCGTTCGACGCGGGCGTGCGGCCGATGATGGTCATCACCAAGACCGATCTGGCCGACCCGGCACCGTTCCTGGCGAACTTCGCCGGACTCGACCTGAGGGTGTTCCTGAGCGCGGCCGGCGAGTTCCCCGTCGCGGAGCTCACGGAGGCGCTCCAGGGCCACACGACGGTCGCCGTGGGCCATTCTGGAGTCGGCAAGTCCACGCTGGTCAACGCGCTCGTGCCCGAGGCCAATCGCGCGATCGGTCGGGTCAACGACGTCACCGGTCGCGGCCGGCACACCTCATCGTCGACGGTGTCGTACCGCATCGGCAGCGGATGGATCGTGGACACACCGGGTGTGCGCTCCTTCGGACTCGGGCATGTCGACCCCGCCAACATCCTGCGCGGCTTCCCCGACCTCGCCGCGCTCGCCGAGCGGTGTCCGCGGGGCTGCACCCACCTGCCGGAAGCCCCGGATTGCGCGATCGTCGAGGCGGTGCAGGCCGGCGAACTCGGCGAGGTCGGGGCGCTGCGCCTGGATTCGTTCCAGCGCCTGATCACCACGCTCGGCTCCGGCGACGAGGGCGGCCGCTGACCGCGCGCTGATCGGTCACCTGGGACCGGTAGCGTGATGGCGTGATCGAGTACACCCCGAGCGACGACCTCTCCCTGGCGCTGGCCCTCGCGGCCGACGCGGACCACATCTCCATCGACCGGTTCCGCGCCGTCGACCTGGAGGTCACGACGAAACCGGATCGCACCCCGGTGACGGATGCCGACCGCGCCGTCGAGCGCCTCATCCGCGACGGCATCGAATCGGCCCGCCCGCACGACGCGATCCTCGGCGAGGAGTACGGCACGCAGGGCGACTCAAACCGGCAGTGGATCATCGACCCGATCGACGGCACCGCGAACTTCCTGCGCGGCGTGCCCATCTGGGGCACCCTCATCGCGTTGGCCGTCGACGGCGAACCGATCGTCGGCGTCGTCAGCGCTCCCGCGCTCGGCAAGCGCTGGTGGGCGGCGACCGGGCACGGCGCGTGGGGGCAGGCAGACGGCGAGGAGGCGCGGCCGCTGAAGGTGAGCGGGGTCGAGCGGTTGGACGACGCATCCCTGAGCTACAACAGCATTCAGGGCTGGGATGGCGCCGGTCGCCTCGACGACCTCGTCGCGCTCTCGCGGGCCGTGTGGCGCGCTCGTGCGATCGGGGACATGTGGAGCTTCATGCTGCTCGCCGAGGGCGCGCTCGACGTGGTCGGCGAGTTCGATCTGCAGCCCTACGACATGGCGGCGCTCATTCCGATCGTCGAGGAGGCCGGAGGCCGGTTCACCTCGGTCGACGGCGAGCGCGGCCCCTGGCACGGCAATGCACTGGCGACCAACGGGGTGCTGCACGACAGTGTGCTCGCGACGCTTGCCGGGGGCGAAGCGTTGCCGAATTGATGCACGCTGTACCGCCGAAGGGGGACGGCTCATTCGCTAGGCTCTCAGGCGAGCAACGCTCCCCCTCACAGCGAGCACCGAAAGAAAGAGATCAGCGATGACCACAACGTTCAAGCGAGCCCTCGCTGCTCTGGCCGTCGGCGCTGCGGGCTTCGCCCTCGCCGGCTGCAGCCTGCTGCCCGGCGCCGGCACCAGCACCGACAACGGCGAGAACGGCGAGACCGTGGACGTGTTCACGATCGCCGTCGGCGACTGCCTCAACGATCAGGACATCGAGGGCGAGGTCAGCGATGTCGTGAAGGTCGACTGCGCTGAGCCTCACGCCTCCGAGGCCTACGCCTCGATCATCATGGAAGACGGCGACTTCCCCGGCGATGCCGTGGTCGAGGAACAGGCCGTCGCAGACTGCACGACCGAGTTCAACTCGTTCGTCGGCGTCGACTATCAGACCTCGGTGCTCGACTTCGCGTATTACTACCCGACGCAGTCGAGCTGGGAGAACGGGGATCGCGAGATCCTGTGCCTCATCGTCGACCCGGCCGGCCCGGTCACCGGCACGCTCAAGGGCGCCGGCCGCTAACCATCGCGCACCGTCCACGGGGGCGCGTCTCATCGGAGGCGCGCCCCCGTCGTCGTTCTCGGTGCGGCGACTCAACAACGCGATAGCGACCTGATGGTGGAGATGGGGGGAATCGAACCCCCGTCCACTGCTGTAATCCTGCGCCTTCTACGGGCGTAGCTCGTACAAGCGTTCTGCTCGGCCCCGACCTTTGCCACGAGCACCCAGGTCGACGGGCCCAGTCTCAGTGCAAGTCCCGCGCGGCCCTGAGACACGACCGCGCAGCAATCCCCCTTGATGACGCCAGTGGCCGGGTAGGGGGCGTTCCCGGACTGACGGACCTGTTGTGCTAGTTGCTGCTAGGCAGCAAGAGCAAGGTCACTGCGCTTGGAATCGGCAGTTATTGTTTTGCAGCCATCGTTTACGAGATAAGGCTGCATCCTCGACCCGCTTCTCGCAGTTTTGCAGGCAATGTCGAAACCGATCATCCCCATGCTTCGCAGCGCCGGACTGGCCAGTGGTGCGGGTCGCTATCGCGCTGTTGAGTTGTCAAACGCCTCCGGGGAGGCAGCCTTCCATTGTACGCCGGACTCGATGCAGACACCAGCACCCGTGCTGCTCTACCCTGGCAGCATGGCAGCACAGCAGGGCGACCGGGTTCCCATCGATCCGCAGAGCGTGGCCGCGCCGCTGACGAGGTCCGCAGTGTTCCTGATCGTGACGATCGGCCCGGGCGACGACGCAGCATCCAGGGTCAAGAACGTGATCGCCGACGTCGGCGGGCTCGTGCGCGCGGTGGGCTTCCGCGATCTCGAGGCGCAGCTCTCCTGCATCGTGGGGATCGGCAGTGCGGCGTGGGATCGGTTCGCGCAGCCGTCGAAACCGCGGCAGCTGCATCCCTTCGCTCCCGTCGTCGGCCGCGCCCACACCGCGGTGTCGACGCCCGGTGACCTGCTCTTCCACATCCGCGCGCAGCGCGAGGACCTGTGCTTCGAGCTCGAACGCCTGCTGCTCGACAAGCTCGGCACCGACGTCACGGTCGTCGACGAGGTGCAGGGCTTCCGATACTTCGATGCGCGGGATCTGCTCGGTTTCGTCGACGGCACCGAGAACCCCACCGGGCAGGCGATGAGCGACGTCACCCTGATCGACGACGACCCCGGATTCGAGGGCGGCAGCTACGTGGTGGTGCAGAAGTACCTGCACGACCTGGCGGCGTGGAACGCGCAGCCGACGAGCATCCAGGAGCACATCATCGGGCGCACCAAGGCCGACAACGTCGAGCTGGATGGCGCGCCCGGCTCGCACAAGGATCTCGCGACGATCACCGACCCCGACGGCACCGAGCACGACATCCTGCGCGACAACATGCCGTTCGGGCGCCCCGGTGCCGGAGAGTTCGGCACCTACTTCATCGGCTACGCCGCCGACCTGTCGGTGATCGAACGGATGCTCACCCGCATGTTCATCGGGGAGCCGCCAGGCGCCCACGATCGCATCCTCGACTTCTCGACCGCGGTCACCGGTTCGGCGTACTTCGTGCCGTCCATGGCTTTGCTCGAGTCGCTCGCCGAGGACTAGGAGACCTCATGGCCGACACCACCATCACCGTGCAGGGCGAGTACTCCGCCTGGTATCCGGCCGAACGCGCGACCGTGCACGTGAGCGTGAGCACCGACGGCCCCAAGCGCGATGCGGTCTTCGAGCGCGCCGTGGCCTCGGCTGCGGTCATCCGCGAGTCCGTGGAGGCGCTCTTCGATAAGAGCGCCGGCCCCGTCACCTGGTGGGCCTCGCAGAGCGTTCGGGTGTGGCCGGAGCGGCCCTGGAACAATGAGGGCAAGCAGCTGCCGATCGTGTTCCACGCCGCCGTGGACTTCACCGTGAAGTTCAAGGACTTCGAGGCGCTGGCCCGCTGGGTGGAGACGGTCTCCGGTATCGACGGCGCGGTCGTCGGCTCGGTCTCGTGGGAGCTCACCGAGGCCACACGCACGAGCGCGACCGCCGAGGTGCGCTCGCGCGCGGTGAAGGATGCCGTCGCGAAGGCGACCGTGTTCGCGAACGCGATCGGGCTGCGCGGTGTCACCGCGGTCGCGATCGCCGATCCCGGGATGCTCGGCGACGGTTCGAGCGGCGGTCCGATGCCCGCCCCGGCGATGGACCGCATGATGGCGGCGCGCGGGTTCGGCGGTGGGGCGGCGCCGCAGCTCGAGCTCAAGCCGGACGAGATCGCCGTGGCATCCGTCGTCGATGCCCGGTTCGTGGCGAGTTAGCCTCAGAAGAGCGTGATCGCGAGCCCGACGAGCAGTGCGAAGCCGGCTCCCCCGGCGAGCCACACAGCGAGCCTGCTACTGACGATCACCCCGGCAACACCGAGCAGGAAGAGCGAGATCGCGAACACGACCGCGGCGAGTGTGAACGTCGTCGCTCGGGCGCTGACCGTGTCGGCCAGGCGATCAGCCTCGTACGAGGCGTATTGCAGGGATTGCGGCACGGCAAACAACGCCGCCTGATAGTCGGGGGCGCTGATCGGCACGAGTTCTTCGGCGAATTCGGACTCCACCCAAGCGTGCCAGGCCACGACGAGTTCGGGACTCGCACTGCCGATCAAGAACTCCTGCTCAGCGGTGACCTCGGCCAGCCGTTCGGGGTAGAGGGTGGTTTCGGCACTGAGGGCGATCGCCTCCAGCAGCTTCGACGTGTCATCTCTCGAGATGAGCTGCGAGGTGAGCGCCTCGGTGAGGTTGCGGTCGCGCAACTGCTGCGAGACGGCGGAGAACTCGGCGGCCTGCTGCGTGAGCGCCGCCGCCTGATACGCCCCGAATGCGGTCGCGACAGAGACCAGGCCGAGGAGGATCGCGATGACGATCTCGAGCCGGTCGCGGGATGTCGTGGTCATGCGCGCTCCTAGAAGGCTGCCGAAGCGAGGGCGAGCCCACCGAGGAAGACGACCATGCCGAGGCCCAGCACGGCGATCCGCACGGGCTGCAGGCGGTTGACCCCCGCGATGCCGAACAGGAAGAGCGCAAGTGCCTGGATGAGTGATGCCTGCGCGAGCACCGAGGACTTCGAACGCATCTCGTCGGAGAACGCCGCCAGCTCGCCCGCCGTGTAGCCATAGGACTGGTAGCGCCCGTCGCGGGCCGCGAGATAGTCGGGATGCCGCAAGGGCTCGATCTGCGCGCTGAAGCCGGACTCCCGCCATGCACCCCACGGTGCGGCAAGGCCTGGGGTCGCACGATTGAGGGAGGCGTTGGCGAGCGTCTCGTTGAGCACGGCTTCGAGTGGATCACTCGTCGTGGACGCGAGCTCGGCATAGCGGCGCGCCTCCGCGCTGGCCTCAGTGTCCACTCGACGGGCGTACTCGGCCAGCACGGACTGGTTGACGCTCACGTCTCGGGCGTCGATCGAGTCCCGTTCGAACTCGTCGGCGACGCCGGTCCAGACCGCGGACTGCAAAGCGCCGAGGGCGGTCACGACCGAGATGAGACCGAGCATCACCGCCGTGACGATCTCCACCGAGTGCGGCGAACGATCGGTGGACATGCGAGCATTCAACCATTCCGCGGCGCGCGTGCTGGAACGGCTCGCGCATCCCGCTAACGTATCGCTGTGACCGCTTCCGAGCCGACCCAGACCGTCACTGCCGACGCCGAGCGCGGGCCACGCTGGGCACGCATCGGCCTCATCGCTGCGGCGGCCGTCGTGGTCGCCATCATCGCGACCGTTGGGTTCCGCGCAGTGCTGGCCAACCCGACGCCAGCGCTTGGGGCGACCGCCGCAGCCGATCTGAAACTCGGATCCTGCCTCGCCGAGGATGGCGTTGACCTCGCGACCTGGACCGTCGTGGACTGCCAGATCGAGCATCCTCAGCAGGTGGTCGCCTCGATGGACCTCTCGGTCGTCACCAACGTCTACAGCGCGTTCAGTGCGATGACCACTATGGCCGAAGAGATCTGCGATCGCTACCTGGAGTACGGCCTGTTCGTGGAGGACTCCGTCGATGCCAAAACCCACGACCTGGTCGGGATCGCCGTGCCGAGCCAGGAGCAATACGAGGCCGGCGACACCATCGCCCTCTGCGCCGTCGTCGCACTCGACGGCTCGGCGCTCACCGGCGACCTCTATCGGCCGATGCCCTAGCCCTAGTCGCCCAGGTTCTTGCGCGCCGAGATCGCGCGATCGGCTTCGCGCTTGTCCTGCCGCTCGCGCAGCGCCTGCCGCTTGTCGTACTCCTTCTTGCCCTTGGCGACCGCGATCTCGACCTTGGCGTTGCCGTCGTTGAAGTAGATCGACAGCGGCACGAGCGTGTAGCCGCCCTCTTTGATCTTGTTGTGGATCTTGAGGATCTGCTCCTTGTGCAGCAGCATCTTGCGCTTGCGACGCGGCGGGTGGTTGTTCCAGGAGCCCTGGTTGAACTCGGGGATGTGCACGGCGTCGAGCCATGCCTCCCCGCCGTCGATGAACCCGTAGCCGTCGACGAGGCTCGCGCGGCCCTGCCGAAGCGACTTGACCTCGGTGCCGGTGAGCACGAGACCCGCCTCGTAGGTGTCCTCGATGAGGTAGTCGTGCCGGGCCTTGCGGTTGCTGGCGACGACCTTCTGGCCGCGTTCCCTGGGCATGGTTGACTCCTCTCGGCGCGTCGGGTCGGGTTGGTGAGCCAATCAGTCTAGCCCGCGCCCGGCGAGCAGCACCACGGCGACGGCGAGCGCCCCGCCGACGACCGCCGCGGCCAGCACGGGTGCCAGCAGGCCCGGCAACTGCACCGCGATGCCCGCGGCGATCCCCAGCCCGACCAGCAGGCCCGGTACCGCCGTGACCGCGAGCTCGGTGCGCAGCATGCGGGCGAGATCGGCGCGGCTCCACCCCATGGCGGTGAGGGCGCGCAGCTGATCACGGGAACGTTCGAGGCTCGCCCGTCGCACGAGCACGGCGAGGGCGACGGCAGCGGCCAGGGCGAGCGCCGCGAGCACGCCCTGCGGCAGCCAGGCCCGCGTGGATGCCGCGACCCCGAGCACGCTCGGCCCCGCCAGCTCCCGCCCCTGCACGAACGCCGCGCACGCCAGGGCGACGCAGACCACGATGACCGTCAGCGCCACCCCGAGGATCGCGCCCGACCCCAGTGCCACGCGCGCCCGGCGCAAACCGAGCGTGCGCGGCGCGTGCACGCCGGTGGAGCGCGGTGCCGGGCGTCGTCCGGATGTGCCGGCCGACCGCATCCCGACGACGCGGGCGTGGGTGACGGCGCGCGAGCCCGCGACGGCCGCGATGAGCGCGGTGACGACGGCGAGCGCGATCGTGAAGCCCACCCCCGCCGCGGCCACGACGGGCACCGTCGCCAGCAGCACGCTCGCGGCGCCGATCACGACCAGCACCCCGAGGGCGATCGCATCCTCCGCGAGGTACCACCGCAGGATCCGGCCGCGACGCCAGCCGATGCAGCGCAGCACGCCCGCGGCATCGCGACGCTGTGGCACGCGGGAGAGCTGCACGACCGCGAGCAGCAGGCCGACGGCGACCACGCACGCGACCAGGAGTGCGACGCTCGTGGCGGAGACCGCGGCATCCGCCCCGACGACCGCACCGAGCCGGGACCAGGGCTGCTCGATGACGCCCAGATCGCCGAGCGGCTGGCGTCCGGCGGCATCGGTCTGCGCGAAGGCGTACCCTGCCACCGTGACGGGCACCGGTTCGGGCGAGGAACCCGCGACGATCGTCGCGGTGTAGCCGAACGACTGCAGTGCGGCGGCCGCCTGCAGCAGGCGCTGCTGCGCCTCCGGCGTGTAGGCGTCGATGCCGGCGACCCGGATGCGGATGGCGGTGATCGGGCGCTGCCCGTCGGTGTCGCCGAGCAGGTCGAAGGTTCCGATCGCGAGCGGGTTCGTGCCCGGCACCCCGAATCCGGTCAACGAGGTCGGGAGGGCGACCCCGTCGAGCGTGGGCGAGGCAAGTTCGTAGCCACCGAGTGGCGCGCGAGCGATCGCGTCGCCGAACACGTCCTCGGCTCGAAACCCGCCGACGATCTCGGTGCCGGCACCGATGCCGTCGATGAGCGCCGGATTCGCGCCGACCGCACCGAACAGCCGTGCGTAGTCGGTGACCGACCCGGTCGGCGCCGCAGTGATCGGCGCCTGCGAGTAGCCGCCGAACCACGCGTAGCCGCGCGGGAGCAGCACTCGGGTTGCCGCCTCGACGCGGTAGTCCCCGCCGAGCACCGAGCGCGGCACGGAGACGGACCGGCCACGCGGCCGCACCTCGACCGCGTCGCCGTCGAGTCCGCCGAGCAGTTGGACGGTCCCGGCGAACGGGTCGAGCAGCGGTGAGCCGTCGAACTCGTACTCAGCGATCGTGACGGCCGAGGGATCGTTCGGAATGCGCGGCGGGATCGCCCCGTTGCCCGACACGCCGGCGTCGGCGCCCAGCACCGGGATCGAGCCCGGTTCGATGCCCTGCAGCCGTTCGACCGTCACGGTCACCTGCAGCGGCGCCTGCGCTCGCTCCTGCACGAGCAGGGGCGAGCGCCCGTCGATGTCGGCGAGCAGGGGGTCGAGGAAGGCGCCGCGATCTCCCAGCAGCTCGCGCTCTGCCGCCGGGTCGACGAGCAGCACGCTCGCGGCCGGGCGGGGGGCGATGGCGAGCCCCATGGCGATCGTGCCCGTCGCCGGATCGTACGCACCGCTGTCCAGTCGCACGGTGCCGTCCGGCGCGAGGAGCGCCGGACCGTCGCCCTCCGGCACCGCGACGACGGCCGGGTCGCCGTCCGGCCCGGCATCGATGACGAGGCTCACCGGCTGGTAGGCGAGGGCGGTGATGCTCTGCTCGGCGAGGTGGCGCTCGCCCGTGGCATCCGTGGTCGTGCTCGCGATCGTGACCCGGAACGCCTCCGGGCGCTCGAGTGACGCCGCCGCGTCCACCGGGATCGGCACCCACGCCGCGGGCGAGCCGACGAGATCGGAGGGCGCCACCGCCACGAGCGCGATGGGCGCCGCGACCTCGACTCCGGGCAGGGAGCGGATGAATGCCAGGTCGTCGAAGCCGAGCCGGCCGGTGCTCGCGTCGACGGTCGCATCGGTGCGCAGCATCCCGTCGTCGACGGGGTTCTTGCCGCCCTGGGTGAGCAGGATGTCGTACGGGCCGCGCCAGCCCTCGTCGAGCGTGGCCCGCAGCACGAGGGCCGCGGTCGATTGCAGTCCGGATGCCGCCACCGCCGTCAACGCGAGCAGCCCGACGGCCAGCACCCGGGGCCGATCGCGCCACAGCCTGCGCCACGCACGCGGGACGGAGGCGCTCGGCATCGTTCAGACCAGGCTCGTGCGAGTGTGGGCCGCGGCGATGAGCCGCTCGTCGTGGGCGGCGACGAGCACGGCCACGCCGCTCGCGGCGAGACCGGCGAGCACCGCGATGACCTCGTCCGCCGATCGACGGTCGAGGCTCGCCGTCGGCTCGTCGACCAGCAGCACCGCCGGCTCGAGCACGAGGGCCCGAGCCAGAGCGACGCGGTGCCGCTCCCCCACGCTGAGCTGGGCCGGTCGGTGGCCGGCGCGCTCGGCGACGCCCAGTCGTTGCAACAGCAGGTCCGCGCGCTCGGCGAGGGCACGGCTGCGCCCGGACGGCACCGCGGGCAACAGCACGTTCTCGAGTGCACTGAGGCCGTCGAGCAGCACGCCGCCCTGATCGAGGTAGCCGATGTGTTCGGCACGACGGGCGGTGACGGCGTCGTCGCCGAGCGCCGAGAGCGACTCCCCGTGCCAGAGCACCTCGCCCTCAGCCGGCCGGTCGAGCCCGGCGGCCACCCGCAGGATGCTGGTCTTGCCGGAGCCGCTGCGACCGGCGAGGCAGTGCAGCTGGCCGGGCTCCAACGCGAGCCGGTACCCCTCGACCACCACGAGGGGCGGTGCGCCCGCGCGGTCGTGGCGGATGGTGACATCCCTGAGCTCGATGACGGGCGCGGCCATGATCCCGTCAGCGTAGCCCGATCCGGGCCGAGTCGGTCAGCTCTGGTTGATGCGCACGTGGTTGCCCGCCGGATCGCGGAATGCGGCGTCGCGGATCCCGTACGGCTGATCAGTGGGCTCCTGGATCACCTCCGCGCCGGCGGCAGCGAGCTGCTCGAAGACGCCGTCGAGCTCGGCGCTGGCGAGCACGATCGTCGCGAACGTGCCCTTGGCCATCATCTCGTCGATGGTGACGCGCTCGTCCTCTGTGATGCCGGGATCCGCGGCGGGCGGGTAGAGCACGATCGAGGTGTCGGGCTGGCCCACCGGGCCGACCGTGATCCAGCGCATGCCGCCGTAGCCGACGTCGTTGCGCACCTCGAAACCGAGCAGGTCGCGATAGAAGGCGATCGCGGCCTCCGGGTCGGTCTGCGGCAGGAAGCTGGAGTGAATCGTGATGTCCATGGCTTCAGGCTAGATCGACGCCGACCGACGGCGCTTCTCGATTCCTGACCGGTCTCGTCACCTGTTTCACCACGCACGATGGCATCTCCACGGGGGCGACGACCTCGCGGTAGACGCTCGGCGGCACCCCGACGAGCTCGGTGAAGCGGCTGCTGAAGCTGCCCAGCGAAGTGCACCCGACGGCCATGCACACTTCGGTGACGGTGAGGTCGCCGCGGCGCAGCAGGGCCATCGCCCGCTCGATGCGCCGCGTCATCAGGTAGCTGTACGGGGGTTCGCCGTAGGCGAGCCGGAACTCACGGCTGAGATGACCGGCCGACATGTTCACGCCGCGCGCGAGCGCCTCGACGTCGAGTGGCTGCGCGTACTCGCGATCGATGCGGTCGCGCACCCGGCGCAGACGCGCAAGGTCGCGCAGGCGCTGATCGCGGGCCGTGGTGCTCACGTGCGCGATGGTGCCACGTCGCGCCGTCGGTGTCCAGCTAGACCTTGAGGTAGCGCGCGATCGCGACGCCCGCCGACGCCGCGGCGAGCGCGGCGCCCACGACCAGCAGGATCGGCACGACCACGAGCGCATCGCTCAGACTCACGAGCGTCGTGTTCGGCCCGAGCGTCGGCGCGAGGTAGCCGCGCACGAAGAACTGCACGATCGCCACGATCGCGCCGCCGGCCAGCAGCGAGCCGATCACCGCCGCGAACACGCCCTCGAGAATGAACGGGGTCTGGATGAAGCGGTTCGATGCCCCGACCAGCCGCATGATCCCGAGCTCACGCCGCCGACTGAACGCACTGAGTCGAATGGTGGTGGCGATCAGCAGCACCGCGGCCACGAGCATGAGCGCCGCCACGCCGATCGCGGTGTACGAGGCGGCGTTCAGCACGGCGAAGATCTGGTCGAGGTATCCGCGCTGATCCTGCACGTCTTCCACGCCGGCCTCACCGGAGAGGCTCTCGATCAGGATGTCGGCGTCCGAGGGGTCGATCAGGTTCACCCGGAAGCTCTCGTTCAGGGTCTCCGGGGTGACGAATCCGGCCAGCGGGCTGTCGCCGAGCTGGTTCTGGAAGTTCTCGTACGCCTGCTCGTGTGACTCGAACTCGTACTTCTCGATGTAGGGGGCGAGCGTCTCGGACTGCAACCGTTGCTCGATGTTGTCGATCTGCGCCTGGGTGGCCTCCGCCTGGGTGCAGTTGCCGGTGGTGTCGAGGTCGGTGCACAGGTAGACCGCGACCTGCGCACGGTCGTACCAGTAGCCCTTCATCTGCGTGATCTGCATCTGCAGCAGAATCGCCGCGCCGACGAAGGTCAGGGAGATGAAGGTGACCAGGATCACCGAGACCACCATGGATACGTTGCGGCGCAGGCCGCTCGCGACCTCGCCCATGATCAGACCGAATCTCACAGCGCGCTCCCGACCGGGAAGTCCTGCACCGGGATCGCCGAGGTCTGATAGCCGCCCTGCCGCTCGTCACGCACGATCTGGCCGGTCACGAGCTCGATCACCCGGCGCTGCATCTGGTTGACGATGCCCGCGTCGTGGGTGGCCATGAGCACGGTCGTGCCCCCGAGGTTGATGCGCTCGAGCAGCGTCATGATGCCGGCCGAGGTGGCCGGGTCGAGGTTTCCGGTCGGCTCGTCGGCGAGCAGGATGGCGGGCTTGTTGACGACGGCGCGCGCGATCGCGACACGCTGCTGCTCGCCACCGGAGAGCTCGTGCGGGTAGCGACTCGACTTGCCGGCGAGTCCCACCATCTTGAGGGCGTCGGGCACGGCCTCCTGGATGAAGCCGCGGCTCTTGCCGATCACCTGCAGCGTGAAGGCCACGTTGTCGAACACGGTCTTGTTCGGCAGCAGCCGGAAGTCCTGGAACACCACGCCGAGGTTGCGCCGGAAGTAGGGCACCTTGCGGTTGGCGAGCGTGTTCAGCTGCTGGCCGAGCACGTGGATCTCGCCCTTGGTCGGCGTCTCCTCCCGCAGGATGAGTCGCAGGAAACTGGACTTGCCGGAGCCGGAGGCGCCGACGAGGAACACGAACTCGCCCTTGAGGATCTCCAGGGTCACCGAGTTCAGGGCCGGACGCGTGGTGCCCGGGTAGGCCTTCGTGACGGAGTCGAAGCGGATCATCGGTGCGAGCCTAGGCAGGAAGCGAGGCGAACTTCGCAGCGACGCGCTGAACGCGCCGACTCCCAGCTTTGCGGGGCGCCCGCCGTCAGGATTCGCGTGCCGCCCGGCCGCGGGCGACCGCCCCCGCCAGCAGTCGCACCCCGGCGGCGAGCAGCACCAGATCGACGAGCATCTGCACCATGACGGCGATGCGGGCGGCATCCGTGACGGCGACGATGTCGCCGAACCCGACGGTGGAGAGCACCGTCGTCGTGAAGTAGAGCGCGCCGATCTTGTCGAGCGGCTGCGAGAACGCACCGGGATGCTGATCCGCGATCATCAGGTAGGTGATCGCGAACGCGACGTTGATCAGGGTGACCAGCACGCCGACCGCCTCGATCGCCCGCAGGGTCGGCCGGTCGGCGATCGTGATCGCCCGAAGCTGGCCGATGAGCGCGAGCGCGAACAGCGCCGCCCCGGCCGCGAATACCAGGAACGGCCAGAGATCGAAGATGCCGATCGGCACGAAGGCATACGCGACATACAGGCCGGCCACCGCGGCCGTCGTGCGCAGGAGGGTCGTGAGGATCGGTCGGCCGCGCGACGACCCGGATACCGTCGGCTCGCTGGGCTGCGTCATCGGTTCCCTCCTCCTCGCCGGAATACTAGCCTCGGAGCATGGCGCAGAAGGTGTGGTTCATCACGGGCGCGTCCCGTGGCTTCGGGCGTGAATGGGCCACGGCCGCCCTCGAGCGCGGTGATCGGGTCGCCGCCACCGCGCGCGACACCGCGATGCTCGACGAGTTGGTCGAGTGGTTCGGGGATGCGATCCTGCCGATCCAACTCGACGTCACCGACCGGGAGGCCGACTTCGCCGCGGTGCAGCAGGCGCACGAGCGGTTCGGGCGTCTCGACGTGGTGATCAACAACGCCGGCTACGGGCAGTTCGGCTTCATCGAGGAGCTCACCGAGCAGGAGGCGCGGGAGCAGATGGAGACCAACGTCTTCGGCGCCCTCTGGATCACGCAGGCGGCGCTGCCGTTGCTGCGCGAGCAGGGGTCGGGGCACATCATCCAGGTGTCGTCGATCGGCGGCATCACGGCGTTCCCGAACATCGGCATCTACAACGCCTCCAAGTGGGCGCTCGAGGGATTCAGCCAGGCGCTCGCCGCCGAGGTCGCCGAGTTCGGCATCCACGTGACGCTCGTCGAGCCGGGCGCGTTCTCGACCGACTGGGGCGGTGCGTCGGCACGGCACTCCGAGCCGCTCCCGGCGTACGCCGAAGTGCACGCGAAGGCGCAGGCGGCCCGCCAGGCGCGCGCGGGCCGCGGCACGGGAGACCCGCACGCGACGGCCGCGGCGATGCTGCGGATCGTGGATGCCGCCGAGCCGCCGCTGCGCGTCTTCTTCGGCACGAGCCCGCTGCCGCTGGCGAAGGCCGACTACGAACGACGACTGAAGACCTGGGAGGACTGGAACGACGTGTCGGTGCTCGCCCAGGGGTAGGGCCGTCGCGGATCGCTCGCGCGCTACTGCTCGACGGCGCGCTTGCGCCACTTGATGCCGGCGGCGATAAAGCCGTCGATGTCACCGTCGAAGACCTTCGAGGGGTTGCCCTCCTCGTACTCGGTGCGCAGGTCTTTGACCATCTGGTACGGCGCGAGCACGTAGCTGCGCATCTGGTCGCCCCAGCTCGCGGTGATCACGCCGGCGAGATCCTTCTTGACGGCCGCCTCCTGCTCCTTCTGCAGGATGAGCAGCCGGGACTGCAGCACGCGCATCGCGGCGGCGCGGTTCTGGATCTGGCTCTTCTCGTTCTGCATCGAGACGACCGTGCCGGTCGGCAAGTGGGTGATCCGCACCGCCGAGTCGGTGGTGTTGACCGACTGACCGCCCGGCCCGCTCGAGCGGAACACGTCGACGCGGATGTCGTTCTCCGGGATTTCGATGGCCTCGGTCTCCTCCATGAGCGGGATGACCTCGACCGCCGCGAAGCTCGTTTGACGCTTGCCCGCCGCACCGAACGGGCTCATGCGCACGAGGCGGTGCGTGCCCGCCTCGACGCTCAGGGTGCCGAAGGCGTAGGGCGCATCCACCTCGAAGGTCGCGGACTTGATGCCCGCCTCCTCCGCGTAGCTCGTGTCCATCACCGTGACGGGGTACTTGTGCCGCTCGGCCCAGCGCAGGTACATGCGCATGAGCATCTCGGCGAAGTCCGCGGCATCCACCCCGCCGGCGCCGGCGCGGATCGTGATGACCGCCGGGCGCTGGTCGTACTCGCCGTCGAGCAGGGTCTGCACCTCGAGGTCGCCGAGGGTCTTCTGGATCGCGGCGAGTTCGTCGCGGGCGTCGGCGGCGGCCGAGGCATCCTGCTCCTCGTTCGCGAGCTGCACCATGATCTCGAGGTCGTCGAGTCGGGATGCGATGGACTCGATGCGGGCGAGCTCGGACTGCCGGTGGCTGAGCGCGCTCGTGACCTTCTGCGCCTTCTCCGGGTCGTCCCAGAGGTCGGGCACGCCGGCCTCCTCGCTCAGCGAGGCGATCTCCGCCTGCAGCCGGTCGACGCCGACGACGGAGCGGATGTCGGCGAAAGTGGACCGAAGGGCCGCGATCTCGCCGGAGAAGTCGAGTTCATCCATGTCGGCGTCCAGCCTACCGGGCGCACCGCATCCGAGCCCCGGGCATAGGCTCGGAGACGATGTCGACCGCCGAACCGCCGTTCAGTTGGCGCGCGATCGCGCTGCCCGCGCTGCTGCCCACGCTGTTGTTCTCGATCGGCGAGGGCGCGATCATCCCGATCATCCCGCTCGTCGCGAGCAACCTCGGGGCCTCGCTCGCGATCGCGGGCCTCGTCGCGGCGCTGCTGCTGATCGGGGAGCTGATCGGCAACATCCCGAGCGGCTGGCTCGTCGCGCGCATCGGGGAACGGCCGGCGATGATCGGCGCCGCCGCGCTGTCGGTGGTGGGGCTCGTGATCTGCCTGATCGCGCCGCATCCGGTCGCGCTCGCGTTCGGCGTGCTGCTCGTCGGGCTCTCGGCGGCCGTGTTCGCCCTGGCCCGCCATGCGTTCCTGACCAGTTTCGTGCCGCTGGCGTATCGGGCCCGGGCGCTCTCCACCCTCGGTGGCGTGTTCCGGCTCGGCTTCTTCGTCGGCCCGTTCATCACGGCCGCGGTGATCCAGCTGACGGGCGTCGTGGCGTTCGCGTTCTGGATCCATGTCATCGCGTGCCTCGCCACGGCGCTCGTGCTCGTGACCCTTCCCGACCCGACGACGACCTTCGGTTCGGTGCGCACCGTGCGGCTCGCCGGCCGGGAGCTCCGCGAGGGCGAGGCGCTCGTCGAGCAGGAGTCGTCCGGGCTGTTCCGCACGCTCGTGGCACGCCGCGACGTGCTCGCCCGGCTCGGGCTCGGTGCGGCGCTGGTCGGGGCGCTGCGTGCGAGTCGGCAGGTGATCCTGCCGCTCTGGGCGGTGAGCATCGGCGTCGGCGATGCGGATGCCGCGCTCGTCATCGGCATCGCCGGCGGGGTCGACTTCGCCCTGTTCTACCTCAGCGGCTCGATCATGGATCGGTTCGGACGGTTGTGGACCGCCGTGCCATCGATGGTCGGTCTCGGCATCGGTCACCTCGCGCTCGCGCTGACTCATGACCTCTCCACGAACGTGCAGTGGTTCATCGCCGCGGCGATGATCCTCGCGCTGGCCAACGGGCTCGGCAGCGGCATCCTGATGACACTCGGCGCCGACCTCGCAGACCCGGCGAACCCAGCGCCCTTCCTCGGCGCGTGGCGGTTCACCGGCGGGCTCGGCGGGGCGGCCGCGCCACTGCTGCTGTCGGCGATCACCGCGGCCGCTTCGCTCGCGGTCGGGGCCGGCGTGCTCGGCGTGCTCGGCTTCGTGGGCGCGGGTGTGCTTGCCCGATACGTGCCACGCTACCTGCCGCGTCAACGCTAGGGTATGGCTGACACGACGAAGGGATCGAACATGCTCGACATCATCTCCATGGCCGAGGGCGACGGTCGTGGCGAGGCGATCGGCATCGTGATCATCCTCGGTTGGATCATCCTCGGCATCGCGCAGATCATCCTGTTCATCGCTGCCCTGGTGTCGATCCTGAGCTCCCAGCGCTACACCGGCGGCGGCAAGTTCCTCTGGGTGGTCGTGGTGTTCTTCGCGCCGCTGTTCGGCGCGCTCGGCTGGTTCATCGCCGGCCGGCGGGCGCAGATCCGCACGAACGTTCCCTGAGCGCGCTCCTGCTCTAACATCGGTTCATGGTGCCCACCGCGAACCTCCTCGCGTTCTGTCTCGTCGCGATCCCGCTCATCCTCGTGCCCGGCCCGAGCGTGCTTTTCGTCATCGGCAGATCGCTCTCCCTCGGCCGCCTGGGCGGACTGCTCAGCGTGATCGGCAATGCGATCGGCGCACTCGTCGTGGTGATCGCCGTGGCGTTCGGCGTCGGCATCGTGGTCGCGCAGTCGGTGGTGATCTTCACCATCGTCAAGATCGTCGGTGCGGCCTACCTGATCTACCTCGGCGTGCAGGCCATCCGGCATCGCCGGGAGCGATCGGATGCCGCGACCAGCGGTCCGGCATCCCGCTCGACCTGGCGCCTGCTGCTGCAGGGCTTCTTCGTCGGAGTCTCGAACCCGAAGACGATCGTGTTCTTCATCGCCGTGCTGCCGCAGTTCGTCGACTACTCGGCGGGGGCGATCCCGCTTCAGCTGCTCGAGTTGGGCGCGCTCTTCGTGGCGATCGCGTTGGTGACCGACAGCGTCTGGGCGCTCGCCGCCGGTTTGGCGCGTGACTGGTTCGGCCGTTCCCCTCGTCGCCTCGCGACGCTCGGGGCGACCGGCGGCGTGTTCATGATCGGGCTCGGGGCAGCCTCGCTGTTCATCGGCAACAGCAAGGACTGAGCGTCGGGGTCGGTCGACCCGGCCTCGATCGGCGCATCCGTCTGCTTCTCGGAGCGCACGAAGGCGATGCCCACGAGGATGAGCACCCCGCCGAGCAGTTGCAGTGGGCTGAGCGCCTCACCCAGCAGTACCCACGCGAACAACGAGGCGAACACCACCTCGAGCAGACCGACGAACGACATCAGTCGGGAACCGAGCATCTCCGACGCGGCGATCGAGGCGACGTAGGCGACGGCGGTGCTCACCACGGCGACGATCGCGATCGGCACCCACCAGGGTGCGCTCGCACCCAGCAGCGGCACCTCCCCGAAGGTCGCCGTGAACGGCACGATGCCGATCGCGCCGACGATGCCGAGTGCGATCGCGCCGAAGACCAGTCCGGCAGCAGCGAAAGCGACGGGCGGAAGGCCGTCGGAGGGCCGCGCGGCGATCACGTAGTAGATGGCGCAACCGACCGCCGCGAGCCCGGCGAAGACGAGACCGAGACCGTCGGCGGCGACGAGGCTGCCCGGTCCGATCACCAGCACGAGGCCGCCGATCGCGACGACCGAGCCGATGAGCACGACGGGGCGCGGCATCCGTCTCGAGGTCGCCCAGACGAAGGCGACGAGCAGCAGCGGTGCGAGGTACTCGATGAGCAGCGCGGTGGAGACCGGAACGCGCTGGATCGCGGCGAAGTACACCAACTGGGTGCCGGCCACACCGATGAGCGCCATGCCCAGGATGCGCCAGCGGGCCCGCCACAGGGCATCCCACCGACCGCGCAGCGACACGAGCGCCACCGGCAGCAGCACAAGTCCGGCCACTCCGGCACGCATGGTGACCGCGGCCGCCGGACTCCAGCCGCTCTCGAGAAGGGGCTTGATGAACGCCCCCGAGGTGCCGAACGTGAGCGAGGCGAGGAGGCCGATGAGGAGGCCTCGAGAGGTCGTGGAGCGGATCATGCGCGGTGCCCGTCATGAGTGAAGTGGATTACACTCCTGACACTAGACCTCGATCGAATAAGGACTCAAATTGCATTTCGCCCCTGACACGGAGGACACGCTCGAGTTCCTCACGGCACTCGCGAATACGCATCCGACCGCCTCCCGCAGCGGCGAGGACGAGCTGGCCACGCAGGCTCAGCTCATCGCCCTGCTCGACGAGCACGGCTATACCGGCCGCTTCGATCGCGACGACGCCGAGCTGCGCGAGGTGCATGAGACCCGCGACCGGGTGCGCGCGGTCTGGAGCATGACGCGCGACGACGCCGTGGAGGAGGTCAACGCCTGGCTGCGGGATGCGAACGCTCTGCCGTTCCTCATCCGTCACGACCGTTTCGACTGGCACTTGCACGCCACCGAGGCCGACGCCCCGCTCGCCGAACGCATCCGGGTGGAGGGCGCGCTCGCCTTCGCCGACGTCATCCGCACCGACGAGATGGGCCGGATGCGGGTGTGCGACGCCGAGGACTGCACCGGTGTGCTGCTCGACCTCTCCCGCAACGGATCGCGACGCTTCTGCAGCGTCCGCTGCGGAAACCGGGTCAACCAGCAGGGCTACCGCGAGCGCGTCGCGGGGCGGTGACGGGACAGCCGCGCCACGTGGCGCTCAGCCCAGGCTCGGCGCCTTCGCGAGCAATGGTCCGCCCCAGCGCTCCTCGAGGAGGCGCTCGAGGGTCGCCCCGAGGCGGTAGAGCCGGGCGTCTTCGCGGGCGGGAGCCATGATCTGGAAGCCGACGGGCAGGCCGTCCTCGGCCAGGCCCATCGGCAGGCCCATGCCGGGCACGCCTGCCAGGTTGGCGGGGATCGTGGTGACGTCGTTGAGATACATCGCCAGCGGGTCGTTGACCTTCTCGCCGAGCTTGAACGCCGTGGTCGGCGCGGCGGGCGAGACGAGCACGTCCGCCTGGTCGAAGGCGGCGGCGAAGTCGCGCTGAATGAGCGTGCGCACCTTCTGCGCGCTGCCGTAGTAGGCGTCGTAGTAGCCCGCGCTCAGCGCGTACGTGCCGAGGATCACGCGCCGCTTGACCTCGGCGCCGAACCCGAGCTCGCGCGTGGCCGCCATGACCTCCTCGACCGTGCCGCTCACCGCGGCGCGCAGACCGAAGCGCACCGAGTCGAACTTCGCCAGGTTGCTGGATGCCTCGGCCGGCAAGATCACGTAGTACGCCGCCACCGCGTACTCGAAGTGGGGCGCCGAGACCTCGACGATCTCCGCCCCCGCCGAGGTGAGCAGCTCGAGCGCCTCGTGGAAGCGGTCGGAGACGCCCTGCTGGAAGCCGGGCTGGTCGAGCTCCTTGACGACGCCGACGCGCAGGCCTTTGAGCGACTCGGCGGCGGCGCCCTCGCGCGCCGCGGCCGCGAACGACGGCCAGACGTCCTTGAGCGAGGTGGAATCGCGCGGGTCGTGACCGCCGATGACGTCGTGCAGCAGTGCGGCGTCGAGCACGCTGCGCGTGACCGGGCCGACCTGATCGAGCGATGATGCGAGCGCGATCGCGCCGTAGCGCGAGACGCCGCCATAGGTCGGCTTCACCCCCACCGAGCCGGTGACGGCGGCGGGCTGCCGGATCGAGCCGCCGGTGTCCGAGCCGAGCGCGAGCGGGGCTTCGAAGGCCGCGACCGCCGCGGCGGAACCGCCGCCCGATCCGCCCGGGATGCGCTCGAGATCCCACGGGTTCTTCGTCGGCCCGAACGCGGAGTGCTCGGTGGACGATCCCATCGCGAACTCGTCCATGTTGGTCTTGCCGAGCGGCACGAGTCCCGCGGCCTTGAGCTTGGCGACCGGGGTGGCGTCGTAGGGTGGGATCCAGCCCTCGAGGATGCGCGAACCGGCGGTCGATGGCATCCCGACCGTGCACAGCACGTCCTTGATCGCGATCGGCACACCGGCGAGCTCGCCGAGCGGCTCGCCCGCGGCGCGCTGCGCGTCGATGAGTGCGGCGGTGTCGATCGCGTCCGCGTTGATGTGCAGGAAGGCGTGCACGTCACCGTCCACCGCCGCGATGCGGTCGAGGTGGGCCTGCGTGACCTCGACCGAGGAGACCTCGCGTGAGGCGAGCTTGGCCGCGAGCTCGGCGGCCGACATCTCGACGAGGCTCACTGCTCCTCCCCCAGGATCGCCGAGACCTTGAACCGCGAACCGTCGTGCTCCGGCGCGCCCGAGAGCGCCTGCTCGGTCGTGAGCGTGACACCGGGAACGTCGTCCCGGTAGACGTTCACGAGCGGGATCGGGTGGCTCGTCGCCGGAACGTCCGGGGTGGCGACCTCGCTCACCTTGGCGACCGAGTCGACGATCGCGCCGAGCTCGCCCGTGAGACTGCGGATCTCGTCCTCGGTCAACGCGATACGCGCGAGGGTGGCCAGGTGGCTGACGACTTCAGGGGTGATCTCGGACACCGGACAATCCTATGCGGCGCTCCAGCATGCACTCACCGGGCCGGACTGCACTCGCCCTCGCCCTGCAGCGACATCGCGTGCTCGCTCACGCGGAACACGAGGAGCTCCCCGCCGAAGCGCCCCTGCACCTCGATGACCGGGTCGATGGTCGCGCGGGTGACCTCGTAGCCCCAGGACTCCCACGCGGCATCCACCAGCTCGGCGGCAGTCTGCGGGTCGGCCGGCGGCGTGCCGATGCGCAGCACCGACGCGCGCGAACCCGCCGTCCAGGGCGGGATGACGCAGCCCCTCGGCACCGCATCGTCCAACGGCGTCCAACTGCCGCCCGCGAGCTCCTGGGTCTGGTCGACGGCGCGCACCAGATGGGTGCGTGCGTCGTCGGCGGTCACACCCCAGGCCGCCGGAACGGCGCAGCCCGCCAACGGCAGCACGAGCAGGAGTGCGAACGCGCGCGATGTCCTGGCCATGGTCCCCCGATCCGTCCGTCACGGTAGCACCGGTGGTCGTGGACCCGCGCGGCCCCGTCCGGGGGTGACGCGATCAGTGAGCGAGGATGCCGCTCGGCGCCGGCCGTCCGTCGGTGACGAGCGCACCCTCGCCGATGCCGATGAGCGCGAGGTTGCGCAACGACTCGGTACCGGGACTGAAGTACTCGATGTGCCCGAAGGATGCGGCGAGCGCCTTGTGTGTGAGCGGATCCGTCGTGCCGACCGCGCCGAAGACATGCGCACCGTAGCCGGCCGATCCGGGGTCGCTGCCGAAGAACGCGCTGTCGGGCACCGGGTCCCAGGGAGCCTCTCCGACGTACACGTTGCCGTTGCGCACGTGCAGCTCGTTCACGGACTTGGCGGGGCTGCCCGGCGAGCCGACGACGGCGAGCGCGTCGATCTCGAAGTCGTACTCGGTGAGCGCCATGAGCGCGGCGGTCGACCCGTAGGAGTGGCCGATCACGGTGATGTACGGCTGCTCGGCACCGCGCAGCGACTGCAGTCCCTGGATGGCGCCAGCGAGCAGGTCGCGGCCCTCGAGCGCGTTGTCGATCGAGCCGACGTTGGTGAGGTTCGGCGTCTGGTAGCCGATCCAGGCGACGGTGGCGACGCTCGCGTCGGGGTCGTCGCCGAGCAGGGCGAGCCAGGCGCGCTGCTCGTCGGCGAGGCGGGCCGCGGCATCCGTCCAGTAACCCATCTGCCCCTCGATGGTGAAGAACATGCCGGGGACCATGAAGGTGACGTAGTCGGCGGTGCGCAGATCGCCGAGCACGATCGCCGCCTTGCCCTGACCGCGCACGTCGAGGCTCATGAGCGTGCGCCTCGAGTCGGCGTACCTGCCCCCCAGCGCCTCGGAGATCGAGGTGAGCATGCGCAGCTGCATCTTGGCGTTCTCGACGACCGTTCGGCCGTTCTCGTTCGCGATGACGCGCTCGAGGTCGTCGATGGTCGAGGTCAGCATCGAGCGGTTGGCGATATCGCGGTAGACGAACGGGATGCCGTCGAGGTTTCCGACCAACTGCGGCGTCGCGGAGCGCAGCGCCACGCGCCGTTGACCGTCGAGGGAGTTCCACCAGATCGAGACCTCGGCGGCCAGAGGCGGATCGGTGAGCAGCGAGTCGATCGCCGCGGGGTTGGCGGCCACGAAGGTGCCGATGTCGGAGATCGAGATCTGCGAGAGCTGACGGAGCACGCCGTCGGCCTGACCGAAGCGGGATCCGCCGTCGGTCACCGGCTGCGCATCGGGGATCGGCTGCACGACCGGCGCGAGATCGAGCACGAGCACCACGGCCGTGTCGTATGCCGTGATTTCGTGCACGCCAAAGGCCTCGGCGACGGGTCCCAGTGCCACCGAGGCGGATAGAACAGCTGCGACGTCAAACAGCAATTCGGGTCTCTTCCTCAGATTGTGCGCGACATCGCCCCGCCTCCCACCGGGGCTCGATCGTGCGTCACCAGCTTAGGGGACAGAACGCCCCGTTCGGGGGACGAGTTTCGAGGATTTTCCAGGGTGCCTCCGGGCGTTCACTCGAGCGCGTCGGGGCCGTCTTTCAGGAGCCTCGCAAACTGCTGCGCGTCGATGATCCGCACGCCCAACTGCTCGGCCTTGCCGAGCTTCGAACCGGCACCGGGGCCGGCCGCGACGAAGTCCGTCTTCTTGGACACGCTCGACGCGGCCTTGCCTCCCGCGGCGATGATCGCCTCGATCGCGCCCTCCCGCGTGAATCCCTCCAGGCTGCCCGTCGCGACCACGGTGAGACCGGCGAGCGGACCCTCCGTGGATGCCGCGGCCCCGGGCCCGGGGTGACCGGGCGTCGCGAGCTGCACCCCGGCATCCGCCCAACGCGTGAGGATCTCGTCGTGCCAGTCGACGGCGAACCAGTCGATCAGCGCGTCGGCGATGATCGGACCGACGCCCTCGACGGCCGCGAGCTCGTCGCGGGTCGCCGTGCGCATCGCCGCGATCGAACCGAAGTAGCCGGCGAGGGCCCGCGCGGCGACGGGGCCGACGTGGCGGATGCTGAGGGACACGAGCACGCGCCACAGCTCCTTCGTCTTGGCCTTCTCGAGCTCCTCGAGCAGCTTCGTCGCGGCGCTGGAGGGCACCGAGTCCGCATCCCCCGGCTGCCCCGGCTCCCACGGCCCGTCGGCCTTCTTGCGCTGCCGACGGAAGGGGGTCTCGCTGCGTCCCGTGCGCAGGCCGGTGAGCGGATCGCGCACGCCGACCTCGATCGGCACGAGGTCGGCGAGCGTGAGTTCGAAGAGCCCGGCCTCGGTGATCAGGGGCGGGGTCGCCGGCACATCCGGCTGCGTGAGCGCCGCGGCGCCGACCTCGCCGAGTCCCTCGATGTCGAGCGCGCCACGGCTGCCGATGTGCTCCACCCGCCCGCGAACCTGCGCCGGGCAGCTGCGGGCGTTCGGGCAGCGCAGATCGATGTCGCCCTCCTTGGCGGGAGCCAGGGCGGTGCCGCATTCCGGGCAGTGCGTCGGCATCACGAACTCGCGCTCGGTGCCGTCGCGCAGCTCGACCACGGGGCCGAGCACCTCGGGGATCACGTCGCCGGCCTTGCGCAGCACCACGATGTCGCCGATGAGCACGCCCTTGGCCTTCACGACGTCCTGGTTGTGCAGGGTCGCCTGCCGCACGACGGAGCCGGCGACGCGGGCGGGCTCCATGACCGCGAACGGGGTGACGCGGCCGGTGCGACCGACCGAGACGACGATGTCGAGCAGCTTCGTGTTCACCTGCTCGGGCGGGTACTTGTAGGCGATCGCCCAGCGCGGCGCGCGACTGGTGGCCCCGAGCTCCTCGTGCAGGGCGAGCTCGTCGACCTTCACCACCACGCCGTCGATCTCGTGTTCGACGCTGTCGCGGTGCTCGCCGTAGTAGGCAATGAACTCCTCGGCGCCGGCCGCCGAATCCGTCACCCGGAAGTGCGTGCTGGTCGGCAGGCCCCACGCGGCGAGCAGACCGTAGACCTCGCTCTGGCTGGCCACGGGCGGGTTCGGCCAGGCGCCGATGCCGTGCACGAGCATCCTCAACCGCGACAGGCGGCGGCGCATGAGGTCGAGCCCGGCCGCGCTCTTGCCCTCGGACTTCTGCCGCAGCGACCCGGATGCGGCGTTGCGCGGGTTCGCGAACACGCGCTCCCCCGCCTCGGCCTGCTCCGAGTTGAGCGCCCGGAAGGCCTCGACCGGGAAGAAGATCTCGCCGCGCACCTCGACGATCGGCGGATGCCCCGTGCCGGCCAGTCGCGTCGGGATCGACTCGATCGCCCGCACGTTCTCGGTGACGTCTTCGCCGACCACGCCGTCGCCCCGGGTCGCGGCGCTCGTGAGCCGACCGTTCTCGTAGCGCAGGCTGATCGCCAGTCCGTCGATCTTCAGCTCGCAGAGGTAGTCGACGGCGCGACCGGAGTCCCGCTCCACCTTGGCGGCCCAGGCCGCGAACTCCTCGAGCGAGAACACGTTGTCGAGGCTCAGCATGCGCTCGGCGTGGCGCACCGGGTCGAACAGCGTGGCGGCGCGCCCGCCCACCGTCTGGGTCGGGCTGTCCTGCCCCTGCAGCTCGGGGTAGAGACGCTCGAGTTCTTCGAGACGGCGCATCATCGCGTCGTACTCCGAGTCGGGCACGAGCTCGGCGTCGCGCTCGTAGTAGGCGTCGCGCAGTTCGAGGATGCGGGTGGTCAGCGCCTCGACCTCGCGGTGCGCCGCGTCGAGCGAGAGTTCCAGGTCGTCGTCCGCCACCTCTCCAGACTAGGCCCGGCCACCGACGCGCCGGGAGGGCTAGACGGGCACCGGCGCGGCCGACACGGTGCGATCGATGGTGCATTGGCCGATCACGCGCGTGCCGTCGTAGATCACCGCGGTCTGCCCCGGGGCGACGCCCTCGATCGGCTGCGCGGGCCGGATCACGAGCTCGGGGGCTCCGGTCGTCGCGTGCGGCGCGAGCCGCGCGATCGCGGGCACGGGGTCGGCGTGGGCGCGAACCTGCACCTCGACGTCGAAGGGGGTGGTCGCGGCATCCGGCGCCCGACCGGCCCAGCTGAAGGTGGAGCCAGCGAGCTCGCCCACCGCGAGCGCCTCGCGCGGACCCACGACGACGGCGTTCTGCTTCGGCCGCACCTCGAGCACGAAGCGCGGCCTGCCGTCATCGGCCGGGTAGCCGATGTTCAGGCCCTTGCGCTGGCCGACGGTGAAGGCCAGCGCGCCCTCGTGGCTGCCGATCACGGCGCCCGAGCGGTCGAGGATCTCCCCCGGCTCGGCGCCGACCTTGTCGGCGAGCCAGCCGCGGGTGTCGCCGTCCGGGATGAAGCAGATGTCGTGGGAGTCGGGCTTCTGAGCGAGGGTGAAGCCGCGCTCGGCGGCTTCGGCGCGCACCTCGGCCTTCGACGGGGTCGACCCGAGCGGGAACATGCAGTGCGCGAGCTGCTCCGCGGTGAGCACCCCCAGCACGTAGGACTGGTCCTTCGCCCAGTCGGCGGCGCGGTGCAGCTCGCGCTGGCCGTCGGGGCCGATCACGATCGAGGCGTAGTGGCCGGTCGCGACGGCATCGAAACCGAGCGCGACGGCCTTCTCGAGCAGGGCGGCGAACTTGATGCGCTCGTTGCAGCGCATGCACGGGTTGGGGGTACGGCCCGCGGCGTATTCGGCGACGAAGTCGTCGACGACGTCGGCCTTGAACCGCTCCGAGAAGTCCCACACGTAATACGGGATGCCGAGCCGGGATGCCACGCGCTGCGCGTCCATCGAGTCCTCGATCGTGCAGCATCCCCGGCTTCCGGTGCGCAGGGTGCCGGGCTGACGGCTGAGCGCGAGGTGCACGCCCACGACCTCGTGACCGGCGTCCACCGCCCGCGCGGCCGCAACCGCGGAGTCCACGCCACCGCTCATCGCCGCCAGGATCTTCACGGAAACCAGTGTAGGCAGCACCAATGCGGAGGATGACACGCCGGTCGTGGACCCTGGGGGCCTGCTGCACGGCGTGTCGTCCTCCGCACTGGCTGGGTCGGAGGCGGATGACCGGGCGGTCAGCCGGAGAGGCCCGCGGCGCGGGCGCGTTCCACCGCGGGCGGCAGGGCGGCCAGCAGCGCGTCGACGTCCGCGTCGGTGGAGCCGTGGCCCAGCGTGAACCGCAGGGCGCCGCGCGCGGTGGGCTCGTCGAGTCCCATCGCGAGCAGCACGTGGGATGCCTCGGGCACCCCCGCCTGGCAGGCCGAGCCCGTCGAGGCGCTGATGCCCGCGGCATCCAGCAGGAACAGCAGGGAGTCGCCCTCGCACCCGGGGAAGGTGAAGTGCGCGTTGCTGGACAGCCGGTCGACCGGGTCGCCGCGCAGCACCGCGTCGGGCACGGCCGCGAGCACGCCGGCGACGAGCCGGTCGCGCAGCGCCGCGACATCCGGATGCGGCAGCGTCAGCGCCGTCGCGAGCGCGACGGCTCCGGCGACGTCCTGCGTGCCCGAACGGTAGGGCTGCTGATTCCCGCCGTGGATGAGCGGGGTCACGACGCTGCCGCGCGCGAGGGCGAGCGCGCCCACCCCGACCGGCCCGCCGAGCTTGTGGGCGGAGATGCTGACCGCCGCGAGCCCGGCCGGCAGCGGCACCTGGCCGAGCGCGCCGACCGCATCGACGTGCACCGGCACGTCCCCGGCGATGCGCACGACCTCGGCCACCGGCTGCACCGTGCCCACCTCGTTGTTGGCGAGCAGGGTCGTGACGAGCGCGACGTCGTCGCCCATCGCGGCCTCCAGCGCCGCGAGGTCGATGCGGCCCAGCGCATCCACCGGAATCCAGTCGATCACGGCACCCTCGTGCCGCTCCAGCCACTCGAGCGCGTCGATCGTCGCGTGGTGCTCGGCGCGGGTCGCGAGGATCCTGTTGCGTGGCGCCCGGGACCAGAACAGTCCCTTGATCGCGAGGTTGATCGACTCCGTGCCGCCCGAGGTGAACGTCACCTGGATCGGGTCGACCCCGAGCGCGGCGGCGACCGTCTCGCGGGCGCTCTCCAGCATCCCCTTCGCCTGCTGGCCGAAGGAGTGGATCGACGACGGGTTGCCCACGATGGCCAGCGCGGCGACATAGGCGGCGAGCACCTCGTTGCGCATCGGGGTGGTCGCCGCGTGATCGAGGTAGACGGCCATGTAACAAGCATGACGCACACGGTCAGTACGCTGTACTGCATGCCTGACGCCGATCCGCTCGACGGTCTGGGCGTGCGCCTCGGCCCGAGGGGCGGCGAGCTGCGCGTGTGGTCGGCCAGCGCCTCATCGATCGAGTTGTGCCTGTTCGACGACCGCGACCTCAACTGGGTGGCCAAGACCATCCCGCTGACCAAGGGCGCCGGCGACGTCTGGAGCGTCACCTCGAAGCTGCTCGCTCCCGGCGTGAAGTACTCGCTGCGCGCCGATGGGCCCAATGAGCCCGGCCACGCCTTCGACCCCAGCCTGCACCTCGTCGACCCCTACGCTCGCGGCCTGTGGCGCACCCAGAACGGCGAGTTCCGCGCCTATGTGCAGCCCGATGACGACTTCGACTGGGGCGGTGTCGAGAAGCCGCGCATCCCCATGGACCACGCCGTGCTCTACGAAGCGCATGCCAAGGGCCTCACCAAGCTCAACCCGCACCTGCCCGAGGAGCTTCGCGGCACCTACGCCGGGCTCGCGCATACCTCCACGATCGCCTATCTCAAGGATCTCGGGGTGACCACGATCGAGCTGCTGCCGGTGCACCAGTTCGTGAGTGAGCAGCGCCTGATCAAGCAGGGGCTGACCAACTACTGGGGCTACAACACGCTGAACTTCTTCACCCCGCACGGCGCCTACGCCACGCGCGAGGCGCAGTCGGGCGGCGCCGGCGCGGTGCTGCGCGAGTTCAAGGGCATGGTCAAGCTGCTGCACGAGGCGGGACTCGAGGTCGTACTCGATGTCGTCTACAACCACACCGCCGAGGAGGGCCTCGGAGGGCCGACGACCTCGTTGCGGGGCCTCGACAACAAGCACTACTACCGGCAGACCGCCGACGGCGAGTACGTCGATGTCACCGGATGCGGCAACTCCGTGAACACCGCGACCCCCGCCGCCGCGCGACTGATCCTCGACTCGCTGCGCTATTGGGCGAACGACGTGCAGGTGGACGGGTTCCGCTTCGACCTCGCCGCCACCCTCGGCCGCGACGAGATGAACGAGTTCCAGACCGACCACCCGCTGCTGCTGGCGATCCGCGACGATCCGGCGCTCGCCGAGTCGAAGATCATCGCCGAACCGTGGGACGTCGGGATGGGCGGCTGGCAGGTGGGCAACTTCCCCGGTCCCGGCACCGCCCGCGGCTGGACCGAGTGGAACGACGGCTACCGCGACCGCGCGCGGGACTTCTGGCTCACCGACATCGCCGCCGACCGTGCGAACGGCACGGCTCCCAACGGCATCGGCTCGCTCGCGCGCCGGCTCACCGGGTCCGCGCACGTGTTCTCCGCCGAGCGGGGTCCGCTCGCCTCGCTGAACTTCATCACCGCGCACGACGGCTTCACGATGGCCGACCTCACCGCCTACGACACGAAGCACAACCTCGGCAACGGCGAGAACAACCGGGACGGCACCGACAACAACCACTCGTTCAACCACGGCGTGGAGGGTCCCACCACCGACGAGGCGATCCTCGGCGTGCGGCGCAAGGCGATGCGCAACCTCATGGGCACGCTGCTGCTGAGCGCGGGCATCCCGATGATCACCGCCGGCGACGAGTTCGGGCGCACGCAACGCGGCAACAACAACGCCTACTGCCACGACAGCGAGCTGACCTGGGTGCCCTGGGAGCACGAACGCTGGCAGGATGACCTGCTCACCGTCACTCGCCAGCTGATCGCACTGCGGCGAGAGAACCCCGCGCTGCGACCCGTGCGCTACGGCAAGTGGGGCGAGACGGTGCCGAGCGCCACACAGATGGACTGGTACAACAAACAGGGCCTGGCGATGTCGGTGGAGGACTGGGACTCCCCCGAGGAGCGCACGCTGCAGTACCTCGCGGCGTCGACGCCCGAGTTCGAACCGTTCAACCGCATCCTGCTCGTGGTACACGGGCTCGAGGATGCGGTGACGGTCACCCTGCCCGAACACGAGGGCGTGCACTCGTACACGCTGCTCTGGGACTCGAACGATCCGGATGGCGGGGGCGGCGGCGAGCACGGCCCCGGCAGCGAGTTGGAGATCGCCGGCACCTCGATGGTGTTGTTCCGCGCGCACTGACCCGCTCGCGCTGTGGCACCATATCCCGGTGGCCAAGCGCAGCGAGGGACCGGGAACGCCGGCGACGCTCGTCCTCACGGTCGCCGGCATCCCGTTCGCCGCGCACGTCTACGAGCACGATGCGGCGAACACGAACTTCGGCCTCGAGGCCGCCAGCGCGCTGGGGCTCGACCCGGAACGGGTGTTCAAGACGCTCCTGGCCGATCTGGACGGCGAACTCGTCGTCGGCATCGTGCCCGTGACCGGCAAGCTCGACCTCAAGGGTCTCGCCGCCGCCCTCGGCGGTAAGAAGGCGGAGATGGCCGATCCGAAGCTCGCCGAGCGCCGCACCGGCTACGTGGTCGGCGGCATCAGCCCGGTCGGGCAGAAGACGCGCCACCGCACGGTGCTCGACGAGACCGCCGAGCTGTGGGACACCGTCTACGTCTCGGGCGGGCGGCGCGGTTTCGACCTCGAGCTCGCGCCCGCCGACCTCGTCGCGGTCACGGGCGCGGTCGTCGCCGACATCGCCCGCTGACCGCTACAGCGCGGCCTCGACCGCGGTGAAGGCCTCGTCGTAGATCGCGAGAGCGCGCGCGACGTCGTCGGTGCTGACGTTGCACGGCGGCACCACATGGATGCGGTTCTCGGCCTGGAACGGCAGCAGCCCGCGGGCCATGAGCGCCTTCTTGAGCTCGAGCACGATCGACGCCGACACCGGCATGCGGGTTTCGCGGTCGGAGACGAGGTCGAGCGCCCAGAACACGCCCAGACCGCGCACCTCGCCGATCATCGGATGCTTGTCCGCGAGCTCCGCGAGCCCCGGCGCCAGGTGGTCGGCCCCGATCATCGCGGCGTGCTCGATGGTGCCCTCGGCCTCCATGGCATCGAGCGCGCCCACGATGGAGCCCGCGGCGAGCGGATGCCCGGAGTAGGTCAACCCGCCCGGGAAGACCTGCTGGTCGAAGGCATGCGCGATCGACTCGGAGATCGCCACCCCGCCGATCGGCACGTAGCCGGAGTTCACGCCCTTCGCAAAGGTGATGAGGTCGGGGGTCGCACCGAACTGCTGCCAGGCGAACCACGAGCCGGTGCGACCGAAGCCGCACATGACCTCGTCGGCGATCCAGAGAATGTCGTACTTGTCGCACAGCGCGCGCACGCCCTCGAGGTAGCCGGGCGGCGGCACGATCACACCAGCCGTGCCCGGCACGGTCTCGAGCAGGATCGCCGCGATCGACGAGGCGCCCTCCGACACGATCACGCGCTCGAGGTGGTGCAGGGCGCGCTCGGTCTCCTGCTCCGGCGAGTCGGACCAGAACTCCGAGCGGTACGGGAACGGGCCGAAGAAGTGCACGTGTCCACGCGCGAACTCGTTGGGGATGCGCCGCCAGTCACCCGTCGCGACGATCGCGGCACCCGTGTTGCCGTGGTACGAGCGGTAGGTGGAGAGCACCTTGTCGCGCCCGGTCGTCAGCCGCGCCATCCGGATCGCGTTCTCGATGGCGTCGGCGCCGCCGTTGGTGAAGAACACCTTGCCGAACGGGCTGCCGGCACGCCCCAGGATGCGCTTGGCGGCCTCGCCGCGCGCGAGGTTGGCGTGCGAAGGCGCCACCGTGGCGAGCACGTCGGCTTGCGCCTTGATCGCGGCGACGATCGCGGGATGCTGGTGCCCCAGGTTCGTGTTGACGAGCTGGCTCGAGAAGTCCAGATATCGATTGCCGTCGAAGTCCCACACCTCCGAGCCCAGGCCTCCCGCGATGACCAGCGGATCGAGTGATGCCTGCGCCGACCAGGAGTGGAAGACGTGCGCGCGATCCAGGTCGTAGGCGAGCTGGCCGTCGGCGGGGTTGAGTTCGTGGTGCATGGCGCTGGCCTTTCGGGATGGAGCGGGGCCGGCCGCAGCCGACCCCGCTCACGTTACTCGGTGTTACTGTCCGCCCTCGGTGAGCACGACGTCGATCGGCGTGTACTCGCCGTCGACGACGATGCCCTCGTCCTCGAGCTCGGCGAGGGCCTTCTCGATGTACTCGTTGGAGTACGCCGAGGCCGAAGGCTCCGCCGTGATGAGGTTCAGCCCGTCCTGGTTGACCGCGGCGAGTGCACCCGCGACGGTCTTGTCCCAGGCCGCCGTGTCGACGAGGCCGAAGGCGCCGCCGGCCCAGATGAGCTTGTTGACCTCGTTCATCTGCCAGAGCTGGTGCACCGGTCCGACGGGGAAGGCCGCCTCGGCGTTGATCGCGTAGTCGTAGACGATCGCCGCGGCATCCTCCGGGTTGTCCCGCGCGTAGATCCAGCCCTTGGTGATGGCCTTCAGGAAGCGCACGGCGGCGTCGGCGTAGGCCGGGTCGTCGTTCAATCGCGCGGTGTCGGCCCAGATGGCATCCTGCAGCATCGCACCCTCGGTCTCCTCGTACGAGACGACGTCGAAGTCCTCCGGCTGGTAGAGCTCGCCGGTGGCTGGGTTGACGACTTCGAGGATCTGCGCCCACTCGTTGTAGGTCATCGCCTGGGCGGCGTCGACGTCACCGTCCAGGAGCGCGTTCATGCTGAAGTCCTGCGTCGTGATCGAGACGGACGTCGAGTCGAGTCCCTCGGCGGCCATGGCCGCGAAGATCTCCCACTCGTTGCCGAAGCCCCACGAGCCGATGCGCTTGCCCTCGAAGTCCGCGACTGTCGAAACACCGTCGCCCGCGAACGACACCTGCAGGGTGCCGGACTTCTGGAAGACCTGGGCGATGTCCGTGAGCTCGGCACCGGTGGCCTCGAGGGTGCCGAGCACCTTCGGAACCCACGCGATGGCGAAGTCGACGTCGCCGGCCACGAGGGCGTCCTGCGGCACGATGTCGCCGCCCGAGGGGATGATCTCGACGTCGTCGAAGCCCTCCTCCTCGAAGAAGCCCTGGTCGAGCGCCACGTAGTACCCGGCGAACTGGGACTGCGGCAGCCACTGCAGCTGGAGCTTGATGGACGTGAGCGGCTCGAAGTCGCCCGAGCTGTCGCTCTCGGTCGCCGGAGCCGAACAGGCCGCGAGCGCGATCGCCGCGACGGTCGCGACGGATGCGGCGGTGAGGCCGCGTCTGGTGCTGTGTCTCATGCTGTTCCTTTCGTGATGGTTGGTGCCTGGTGCTGCGAGGGTGCCGGTCAGACCGGCGTTCGCCTCGTCACGAGCCGCTCGATGAGCGAGGTGACGAGGAAGAGTGCGAGACCGATGGCGATGCCGCCGGCGACGTACGCGAAGGCGAGCGCGGCCCTGCCCGATTTCGCGTAGGTCGCGATCGCGGTGCCGATGCCGTCGGCGGGACCGCCGAAGTACTCCGCGACGAGGGCGGCGATCACCGCGACCGAACTCGCGATGCGCAAGCCCGTGAGCAGGTAGGGCAGCGCCGTCGGCAACGTCAGCGCGCGGAAGGTCTGCAGTCCGGTCGCCGCCGAGGCGCGCATGAGGTCGCGGTGCACGGGATCGGTCTGCCGCAGCCCGCGCAGCACGTTGATGAAGATCGGTACGAAGGCGGCGATCGCCGCGACCGACTGCCGACCGAACTGGCTCGACGCCCCGTACATCGTGTTGAGGATCGGGGTGATCGCCACGATCGGCACGACCGCGATCGCAGCGACGAGCGGGGCGAGCATGCCGTCGATGGGTCGGGATGCCGCGGCCAGCCCCGCGAGCACGATCGCCACGATCGCGCCCACCGCCAGCCCGATCAGCGCGTTGGTCGCGGTGATCGCCATGTCCTCGCCGATGATGTCGGCGTGCAGCACGATCTCGTTCACGACGGCGACGGGGCTCGGGAGCGCGCGCGGCGCGATCCGCAGCACGTCGACCACGAGCATCCAGAGCGCCAGGATGAGCACGCCGACCACGATCGGCGCGACGACCCTCACCCAGGCGGGGCCGGGGCGCAGTGCGCGGTCGAGTGTCATCGCTCGTTCGCCCGTTCGACGGGGACGCCGTGCAGGGCCTCGCGCACCGCGGTGACGCGCTCGAAGTAGGCCGGCGACTCGCGCAGGGCCTCGTCGCGCTCCCCCAGGTCGGTCGGCAGGATCGCGGTGATGCGCCCCGGGCGGGGGCTCATCACTACCACCCGGTCGGAGAGGAACACGGCCTCGGGAATCGAGTGCGTCACGAAGACCACGGCGGCGCCGGTCTCGGCGGCGATGCGCGCGAGTTCGGACTGCAGGTACTCGCGGGTCATCTCGTCGAGCGCGCCGAACGGCTCATCCATGAGCAGCAGGCGGGGCTGCTCGGCGAGGGCACGCGCGATGGCCACCCGCTGCTGCATGCCGCCGGAGAGCTGGTCGGGATGCCGGTCGACGAAGTCCGTGAGACCCACCAGCTCGGCGAGCTCGGCCACGCGGGCCGCACGGGCGGCGCGGGACATGCCGTGCAGCTCCAGCGGCAGTTCGATGTTGCCGGCGACCGTGCGCCACGGCAGTAGCCCGGCCTGCTGGAACGCGATGCCGTAGTCCTGATCGAGCCGTGCCCGGTGGGCGGACTTGCCGAAGATCTCGAGCTCACCCGAAGTGGCCGCGTCGAGGTCCGCGATGAGCCGCAGCAGGGTGGACTTGCCGCAGCCGGAAGGTCCGATGAGGGAGACGAACTCGCCCTCCTCGACGGTGAGCTCGACGTCGGTGAGCGCCACGACATCCCCGGCCTTCGCTGGGAAGATCTTGCCGACGCCGGTGGCCCGGACGGCGATTCTCGCGTCGTCACTCATGCGGTTGCCTCTCCCCTGCGGTAGTTCTTGAGTCCGATGCCGAGCAGCGCGACGGAGCCGGCGGCGACGAGTCCGAGTGCGATGGAGCCGAGCGTCGGGCCCCACGGTGCTGCGGGGTCGCTGGATCCCTGCCCGGCCAGCTGGATGAGCATCCGGCCGATGCCACCGCGCATGCCGATGGAGACCTCCGCCACCACCGCCCCCACCACGGCGTTCGCCGCGGCGAGTCGCAGGGCGGGCAGCAGGTGGGGTACCGCGGCGGGCAGCCGCAGTCGCAGCAGCGTCGGCCAGTAGCCGACGGCGTAGCTGCGCATGAGATCGAGGTGGATGCGGTCGGGCGCCTCGAGGCCGCGCAGCACCCCCACCGCCACCGGGAAGAACGCCAGGTACGAGGCGATGACCGCGACGGAGAGCCACTGGGGCCAGGGCGTGCCACCGCGATCGATCTGCGTACCGATGCTCGCCACGAGCGGCGCGAAGGCGATGAGCGGCACGGTCTGGCTGACGACGATCCAGGGCAGCAGCCCCCACTCGGCGATGCGCCACCGCTGCATCACGAGCCCGAGGAGTGCGCCCACGAGCACGCCGATGATCCACCCCGCCGCCGCGATGCCGAGGGTCGTGAGCGCCGCAGTGGCCACCGGCACGATGAGCGGTGGCGTGTTGCCGCCGCTGGCCGACTGGAACAGGCGCGCGACCATGTCCCAGACGTGCGGCATCGCCCGGTCGTTGGTGCGCGGCAGCAGCATCACGCCCGAGCCGGTCTGCCCGTCGATGGCGCCGACCACGAGGCCCTCCGCCGGCCCGAGGAGCTTGTACAGCTCCCAGATCGCGAGCACCGCGACGACGCCGAGCACCCCCCAGATCGCCGCCGTGCTTCGCTTCGACCTCATGCCTTCGCCGTGACCTCGTCGCGCATGGCGGGGATGATGGTCTCGCCGTAGACCCGCAACGTCTCCTCCTTGTTGTCGTGCTGGAGGTAGCCGGCGAACTGGTGCACGCCGATCGACTTGAGCTCTTCGAGCTTGGCGATGTGGTCCTTCGCAGTGCCGAGCACGCAGAACCGGTCGACGATCTCATCCGGCACGAACTCGGCGTGCGTGTTGCCCGACTTGCCGTGCTGGTTGTAGTCGTAGCCCTCACGGTTCTCGATGTAGTCGGTGAGGGCCTTGGGCACCGTGCCGTCCTTGCCGTACTTGGCCACGATGTCCGCCACGTGGTTGCCCACCATGCCGCCGAACCAACGGCACTGATTGCGCATGTGGTCCCAGTCCTCGCCGATGTAGTTGGGGGCCGCGACGCAGAACGTGATCGAGTCGGGGTCGCGGCCGGCCTTCTCGGCGGAGTCGCGCACCGTCTTGATCATCCACTTCGCGATGTCGACGTCGGCCAGCTGCAGGATGAAGCCGTCGCCGACCTCACCCGTGAGCTTGAGCGCGAGCGGTCCGTACGCGGCCACCCACACCTCGAGCTCGCTGCCGACGCTCCATGGGAAGCGCAGCGTCGAGCCCTGGTACTCGACCTCGCGACTGTTGCCGAGCTCGCGGATCACATGGATCGACTCACGCAGCTCGGCGAGCGTGGTCGGTTTGCCGTTGGTGACTCGCACCGCGGAGTCTCCGCGACCGATGCCGACGACCGTGCGGTTGCCGTACATCTCGTTGAGCGTCGCGAACACGGATGCCGTGACGGTCCAGTCGCGCGTCGCCGGGTTGGTGACGAACGGGCCCACCTTCACCCGCCGCGTCTCCGCGAGGATCTGGCTGTAGATGACGTACGGCTCCTGCCACAGGATGTGCGAATCGAACGTCCACACGTGGCTGAACCCGTGCTGCTCGGCGAGCTTGGCGAGCGCGACCGTGCGACTGGCCGGCGGGTTGGTCTGCAGAACGACCCCGAAATCCATCAGTGGACTCTCATTTCGTCTCGTGCTCCAGGCGTGGACCCGGGCGGCGGGAGCAGATCGCGCACGGCGGGAGCAATCCCGCATGCGGAGGGAGGAATCTCTCGGTGGCGAGAGTCATTGATCCCGCCAAGCGTGAACGACTCCCGCCGCAAGGATGCTGTGGCGAGGATGCGCGCGTGGATGCTCATCAGATCAGGTACTGCGAGAGGCCGCGCTTGAGGTACTGCCCGTCGCCCTTGGCGCCGAGGTACTCGTTGCCGTCGATGACGACCTTGCCCCTCGAGAGCACGGTGTCGACGTGGCCGTCGATCTCGAAGCCCTCCCACGCGGAATGGTCCATGTTCATGTGGTGGGTGCGGCCTGTCGGCTCACCGTTGCCGTCGACGTCGTACCCGATCGACGTGTGCCCCTTGGGGTCGTAGATCACGATGTCGGCGTCCGCGCCGGGCTGGATGACGCCCTTCCTGCCGTAGAGGCCGAACATGCGCGCGGGCGTGGTGGAGGTGATCTCCACCCAGCGCTCGAGCGAGATGAGCCCGTCGACGACGCCCTGGTAGAGCAGATCCATGCGGTGCTCGACGGAGCCGATGCCGTTGGGGATCTTGGAGAAGTCCCCGAGTCCCAGCTCCTTCTGGCCCTTCATGCAGAACGGGCAGTGGTCGGTCGAGACCATCTGGATGTCGTTGGTGCGCAGGCTCTGCCACATGTGGTCCTGGTGGCCCTCGGCCTTCGATCGCAGCGGCGTGGAACACACCCACTTCGCGCCCTCGAAGCTGCCCCACTCATCGCTGGATGCACCGAGCTGCTCCTCGAGCGAGAGGTAGAGGTACTGCGGGCACGTCTCGCCGAACACGTTCTGCCCGATGTCGCGCGCGGCGGCGAGCTGCTCGACGGCCTGCTTCGCGGAGACGTGCACGACGTAGAGCGGGGCGCCGGTGAGGTTCGCGAGCATGATCGCGCGATGCGTCGCCTCCTCCTCCATCTGCCACGCGCGGGCGACCCCGTGGTAGTAGGGGTCGGTCTTGCCCTGCGCCAGCAGCTGCTTGACCATGACGTCGATGACCGGCCCGTTCTCGGCGTGCATCATCGTCATCATCCCGGTCTCCGCGGAGACCTGCATGGCCTTGAAGATCTGCGCGTCATCCGACATGAAGACGCCGGGGTAGGCCATGAAGAGCTTGAAGCTCGAGACGCCCTCGTCGGGCAACCGCTTCATCGCCGCCAGCGAGTCGTCGTTGACCTCGCCGATGATCTGGTGGAAGCCGTAGTCGATCGCGCAGTTGCCTGCCGCCTTCTCGTGCCACGCGGCGAGGCCGTCCATCACCTTCTGGCCGTAGGTCTGCACGGCGAAGTCGATGATCGTCGTCGTGCCGCCCCACGCGGCCGCGCGCGTGCCGGTCTCGAAGGTGTCGGATGCCGCGGTGCCCCCGAACGGCAGCTCCATGTGGGTGTGCGCGTCGATCCCGCCCGGGATGACGTACTTGCCCGTCGCGTCGATGACGCGATCGACCGTCGACGCGAGATTCGAGCCGAGCAGCACCGAACCGGGGGCGAGCACGGCGACGATCGTCTCGCCGTCGATGAGCACGTCGGCCTGGGATCGGCCGGTGGCGGTGACGACCGTGCCACCGGTGATGAGGGTCGTGGTCATGGGTGACTCCCTTACGGCTTCGGAATCGACGTGTACGATTCCGGCCGGCGGTCGCGATAGAACTGCCAGTCATCGCGCATCTGGCGCACCATGTCGAGGTCGATGTCGCGGATCACGATCTCCTCGTGCTCGCCCGAACCGCGCTCGCCCACGAAGTTGCCGCGCGGGTCGATCACCTGGCTGGTGCCGTAGAAGTCCACGGCGAGGTCGCCGTACTCGTTGTCCTCCTTGCCGACCCGGTTGGGCTGCAGCACGAAGTAGCCGTTGGCGACCGCGGCGGCGGGGCCTTCGACCTCCCAGAGCCGGTTGCTCAGGCCCGGCTTGGTGGCGTTGGGGTTGAAGACCATCTCGGCACCGTTCAGGCCCAGTTCGCGCCATCCCTCCGGGAAGTGCCGGTCGTAGCAGATGTAGACGCCGATCGGGCCGACCGCGGTCTTGAACACGGGGTAGCCGAGGTTGCCGGGTCGGAAGTAGAACTTCTCCCAGAACCGGTCGAGGTGCGGGATGTGGTGCTTGCGATACTTGCCGAGGATCGTGCCGTCGTTGTCGACGACGACCGCGGTGTTGTAGTAGACGCCCGGCATCTCCTCCTCGTAGATCGGGAGGATCATCACCAGGTTCAGCTCCTTGGCGAGCTTCGCGAAGCGTTGCACGATGGGTCCGTCGGCGGGTTCGGCGTAGGCGTAGTACTTCTTGTCTTCGGTGATGCCGAAGTACGGCCCGTAGAACAACTCCTGGAAGCAGATGACCTGGGCGCCCTTCGCGGCGGCCTCGCGCGCGAACTCCTCGTGCTTGTCGAGCATGGAGGCCTTGTCGCCCGTCCAGGTGGTCTGTGTGATGGCTGCGCGTACAACGGTCATGGTTGCTCTTTCTCGTTGGTGCCTTTTGTTATTCTTAGCGCTAAACATTTCTCGAACGTTACGAATCATGACTTTCGCGTTAAACCCGTTCGCGATCCCTCGAACCTACGGCGGTTGACATGAAGTCGGTAGCCCTCGCGATCGAGGAGCCCACTCCGCGCGGCATCGCGGGCGGCATCGCGCGACTGATCACGAGCGGCGACCTCGCACCCGGCGACCGGCTGCCGACGGTGCGGGCACTCGCGGGAGAGCTCGGGGTCAGCCCCGCCACGGTCAGTCACGCCTGGCAGACGCTCTCGGCCGCCGGCCTCATCGTCAGCCGCGGTCGCAGCGGCACCGTCGTGCGCTCGCTGCCGCGGGAGTGGCTGCCGCAGCGCTACCGTGGCCTCGAGGGCGGCGCCGACGCACGACTCGATCTCTCGCGCGGCACCCCGGACCCGGCCCTGCTGCCGCCGCTCGGGCCGGCGATGGCCGGCCTCTGGGATCGGGCGGGCACGGCGAGCTACCAGCTCAAGCCCGACATCCCGGAACTCCACGACCTGCTGCGCGCGACCTGGCCCGCCCCCGTGGAATCGCTGACGGTGACCAACGGCGCCCTCGACGCGATCGACCGCTCGCTGTCCGCGGTCACCCGGTTCGGCGACCGCGTGGTGATCGAGCAGCCGACGTTTCCCCCCTTCCTCGACCTGCTCGAGACCTACGGACTCGAACCGCTGCCCGTCGAGCTGGATGACGAGGGGATGCACCCTGACGCCTTCGCCGCCGCCCTGCTGCACTCCCCCAGCGCTGTGCTGCTGCAACCCCGCTCGCACAATCCGACCGGACGATCGATCACCCCGGCACGCGCCGAGCGGCTCGCGGCCCTGCTCGCTCGCTCCCGCACCGCCGACGACGCGATCGTGATCGAGGACGACCACTCCGCCCTGATCAGTTCCGCTCCCGCGGTGAGCCTCGCGAACTGGCTGCCCGAACGCGTGCTGCACGTGCGCAGCTACTCCAAGTCCCACGGACCCGACCTCCGGGTGGGGGCGCTCGGCGGACCGCGGGAGATCATCGACCGCATCGTCGCGCGGCGACTGCTCGGTCCCGGCTGGACCTCGCGGATGATCCAAGGGCTGCTGCACGCGGTGCTCACCGATCCGGGGGCGGTCGCCCACGTCGAACGGGCGCGGGCGGCGTATGCGGGGCGCCAGGCGGGGTTCGCGTCCGCGATGTCGGCGGCGGGCATCCCGACGATCGTCGGCGATGGGCTCAACGCCTGGCTGCCGGTCGCCGACGAGCGCGCCGCCATCGTGCAGCTGGCCGCCGCGGGCATCCGCGTCGCACCCGGGGTGCCGTTCCAGGTGGGGATGCCGCGACCGCACGTACGCGTCACGGTCGGTCTCGTCTCCGCCGACCTGCACTCGGTCGCGACCGCCCTGGCCGCGGCGGCCCGCGCGTGAAGGATAGGATCGGCACAGGTCCCCGTGCCGTGCATGGCGGCGGGCGCCGCTGACGGTTTGCAGCGGCTCGACCGGGAGTGCGTTCTCCCCCATCCCGTCGATCGACCCTTCCCTGGAGCAACCATGCAGCTCGCCCGTCCCGCCCTCCTGCTCATCCCCGCAGCCCTGCTGCTCGCCGGTTGCGCGACCGCCGCGCCCGGCGCCACCCCGACCCCCACTGCCGCCGGCCCCGTCGAGGTCACCAACTGCGGCACCGAGGTCGTCTTCGACGCCGCGCCCGAACGCGTCGTGACCATCAAGTCGACCTCCACCGAGATGCTGCTCGCGCTCGGTCTCGGCGACCGCATCGTGGGCACCGCCTTCCAAGACGGCCCCGTGCCCGAACAGTGGGCTGCCGACGCCACCGACCTCGTCTCCATCGCCGACAAGGTGCCGAGCGAAGAGGTCGTGCTCGAGCTCGAGCCCGACCTGGTCTATGCGGGCTGGGAGTCCAACTTCTCGCCGGAGGGCGCCGGCGAGCGCGCCGAGCTCGCCTCCCTCGGCGTCAACAGCTATGTGTCGCCGTCGGCGTGCCAGAGCGCCGACCAGCCGGCCAAGCTCAGCTTCGAGAACGTCTTCGGCGACATCCAGCAGGTCGCCGACATCTTCCGGGTGGATGCCGCGCCGCTGATCGCCGAGCAGCGCGCCGCGCTCGAGGCCATCGAGCCCGCCGGTGACGGGCGTACCGCCCTCTGGTTCTCGTCCGGCTCGGACACCCCGTACGTGGGCGCCGGCATCGGCGCCCCGCAACTCGTGCTCGAGACCGTCGGGCTGGAGAACATCGCGGGCGACATCGACGCCACCTGGGCGCCGTTCAACTGGGAGGCCGTCGTCGACGCCGACCCCGATTTCATCGTGCTCGTCGACGCCACCTGGAACGACGTGGCCAAGAAGATCGGCATCCTCGAGTCGAACCCCGCCACCGCGAATCTGACGGCGGTGAAGGAGGGCAAGTACCTCATCGTGCCGTTCGCCGCGGGCGAGGCCGGCGTGCGCAGCGTCGAGGCCGCCGTCTCGCTCAACGAGCAGATCGCCGAGCTGGATGGGTAGAACGGCAATCGCGGGCGTCGCGCTCGCGATCGGACTGATCGCGAGCGTGACGTTCGCCGTCACCTTCGGGCCGGCCGACATCCGCATCGACGAGGTGTGGGCCTCGATCCTGAGCCACCTCGGCATCGGCGACAGCCCGCTGTCCACCCTGCGCGACGGCATCGTGTGGGAGCTGCGGCTGCCCCGCGTGCTCACGGCGGCGGCGGTCGGTGCGGGGCTGGCGATCTCGGGTGCGGTGATGCAGGCGATCACGCGCAATCCGCTGGCCGACCCGTATCTGCTGGGGCTGTCATCCGGTGCCTCGCTCGGAGCGGTGTCGGTGCTGCTGCTCGGGGTCGCGGTCGCCCTGCCGCTCGCGGCGTTCGCCGGGGCGATGGTCGCCCTCGTGGTCACCCTGCTGCTGGCCAGCTCGCTGGGCGCGATCACCCCGACCCGCACGGTGCTCGCCGGGCTCGCGGTGTCCTCGCTCGCCGGCGCGGTCACCTCGCTCGTGATCTTCTGGACCGTCACCGGTGACTCCTACCGCGAGATCCTCGGCTGGCTGCTCGGTTCGCTCGCCGGCGCGCGCTGGCCCGCCGTCGCGATCGCGTTCACCGCGATCCTCATCGCCGGGGTGCCGATCGCACTCGGCGGGCGCGTGCTCGACGCCTTCGCCTTCGGCGACGCCACCGCCGCCTCACTCGGGGTCAACGTCGCGGCGACGCGCTGGGTGCTGCTGACCGCATCCGCGCTGCTGACGGGGGCGATGGTCTCGGTCAGCGGGTCGATCGGCTTCGTCGGGCTCGTGCTCCCGCACGCGGTGCGGCTGCTCGTCGGCCCCGGCCATCGCGCTCTGCTACCGCTCGCGGCGCTGACCGGCGCGATCTTCCTGGTGTGGGCGGACACCGCGGCGCGCACCCTGTTCGACCCGCGCGAGCTGCCGGTGGGCATCGTGACCGCGATCATCGGCGCGCCCGTCTTCGCACTGCTGCTGGCCCGGCGCCGGAGCGCGACGTGACCGGCGGGCTCGAGGCATCCCGCGTCACCGTCACCGCCGGCGGTCGCCTCATCGTCGACGGCGTGGACTGCACCATGCCGACGGGCGCCGTCACCGCCCTGATCGGCCCGAACGGGGCGGGCAAGACCACGCTGCTGCACGCGCTCGCGGCGCTGCCGCGCCCGGAACAGGGCGCGGTGCGGTTCGAGCACCAGGATCTCGGGGCGATGTCGCGACGCGAGCGCGCCCGCATCCTGGCCTTCGTCGAGCAGGACATCGCCACCGACACCGCGATGAGCGTCACCGACGTCGTCGCCCTCGGCCGGATGCCGCACCAGTCGATCTTCGGAGACGAGCCCGCCGACGGCGCGCGCATCGTCGCCGACGCCCTCGCGACCGTGGAGATGACCGCCTTCGCCGCGCGCGAGTTCGCGAGCCTCTCCGGCGGAGAACGGCAGCGGATCATGCTCGCCCGGGCCCTCGCGCAGCAACCCCGGCTGCTGCTGCTCGACGAGCCGACGAACCACCTCGACATCCACGCCCAGCTCACCGTGCTCGGCCTGCTGGGCCGGCTGGCCGCCGACGGGGTCACCGTCGTCGCCGCGCTGCACGACCTCTCGCTCGCCGCGACCTACGCCGACCACGTCGTCGTGCTGCAGGACGGACGGGTGGTCGCCGCCGGCCCGACCGCGCAGACCCTGCGGCCGTCGCTCATCCGCGCGGTCTATCGGGTGGAGGCGACCGTGCTCGAGAACCCGATCACCAAGCGACCGGTGATCGCGCTGAGTCCGCTGGACTGAGCCGCGCGAACAGCGACCGGGGCGCGACCACGGCGAGCACGCGGGAGACGACACCGGCCCGTCGCGACAGCGCGCGCCGAACGAGGCGCACATCCTGCACACTCGGCGGCCGAGCGTCGCGCGCGTACGCCTCGTGCTCGATCGACGCGGTGAGCCGTTCCAGCGCCGGCAGCGCCGAGGCCGAGATGCGGAACTCGAGATCGTCCGCGACCTGCCGCGGGGTGAGGGCGTCGGGCAGCGGCCGACCGAGGTCGTGCACGGTGGCGCGCAGCTCCGCCCAGGCGGACTCGGCCGAGCCGCGCGCGACGCGGGACATGCGCAGCTCGCGCACCACGATCCTGACCGCCGTCGGCAGCGCCAGCAGCACGGCGAGTGCCGCGATCACGATCCAGCCGATCGGTGGCGCGGATGCCGGGGTCGCCGCGCTCTCGTCGGCGGGCTCCTCCTCCACCCCCTCGCCCTCCGCGACCGGTGCGCCGCTGGCCTGCGGATCGGGGGCGGGCGCCTGCACGGGCGGGGCCGGCACCGACTCGTCCACGTCGGGCGTCGCGGGGTCGTCGGCGACGGCGGGAGCGAAGGCCGGGACATCCCCGCGCCCCGGCGTGGGCTCGAAACGCACCCAGCCGATGCCGTCGAAGAACAGCTCGGGCCAGGCGTGGAACTCGTGGGTGGTCACCCGATAGACCGTCTCGCCGCCCTGCACGATCGGCGTGCCCTGGGTGAAGCCGACGGCGATGCGCGCCGGGATGTCGAGCGTGCGCGCCATCGCGGCCATCGCCGACGCGAAGTGCACGCAATACCCGGCCTTGGCCGCGAGGAAGTCGTCGAGCACGCTCGCACCGCCACCGTCATAGCCCTGCTGCACCGGCGCCCGCTCCGAGTACACGAAGTCACCGCTGCGGAACCACGACTGCAGCGCGATCGCGGCCTCGTAGTTGCTGCCGGCGGAACCCGCAATCTGCTCGGCCGTCTCGGCCACCACGGGCGGCAGATCGGAGGGCAGCACCGTGTAGTGCTGATAGCTCGTCGGCACTCGAGTGCCGGCCTCGACGAGCTGCGCGATCGAGGGCGAGACGGTCAGGCTGCTCACCTCGAAGACCTGCCCGCGCGCGTTCGCGCCGTCGCCGCGCACGGCGAGGCTGCGCGGATCCCACCGCCACCTGCCCTCGAGACCGCTGACGGCGCGTGGCGCGTACGGCAGTGGAAGCCACGACGAGCGCACGTCGCCGACCGTGACGGCGGAGGTCACGGCCGTCGTCGGCACGTCGTCGTCGAGCCCGGGCACCGGGCCGATCCGGTCGATCCCCTCCGTGCCCACGGTCGCGGTGTCCGGCGACCAGGTGACACCTCCGAAATCGTCGAGCACGGTCAGCCGGAAGTACTGTGGCGTCTCCGACCGGTAGGTGTAGGCGATCACCGGATCGGTTCGCCGCAGATCGTCCCCGAGCGAGATCAGGGGGTTCAGGCTGCTGCCGCCTCCGGCGCCGGTGCTCGTCGGTGCCTGCACCGGGGGCAGCAACGGCGGCACCGCGAGGGCGAGCACCACGGCGGCGGCACCGACCACGACGGCCACGCGTCTCGCGCCGCCGTTTCCGACGAGCAGCAGGGCGAGGTAGGCCAGCGCGGTGAAGACGAAGGTGAGCGGGTCGTGCAACTGGGGGTCGACGGTCGTCGGCACGAGCAGCAGCACCAGCAGGGGCAGGCCGGCGAGCACGGGCATCCTGGCGCTCGAGACGAACAGGTCCAGCGCGAGCGCGAGCGCGCCGACACCGAGCGCCACGAGAAAGCGGATGCCCTCCCCCGCCTGCGCGGGACTGCCCTGGCTCGCGATCGCCGCGCCGCCGGACGCGACCAACTCGCCGAACCGCTCGAACACGGCCTCCGTCGGGATGACCCCCAGCAGGGCCTGCCGTGGTGCATGCATCGCGGTGAGCACGGCACCTCCGACCAGCACCTGCGCGACGACCCCCCACAGCCGATGACGGGCGAAGGAGCGCACGATCGCCCCCGAGATCAGGATGACGACGGCCATCACCATGCCGACCAGCCACCACTGCGCGCCGACGAGCACCAGGTGCAGGCCGCCGAGCGCGACGCCCAGCGCGATCAACGCGATCGAGACGCTCGCCCAGTCCCGCGCGCGATCGCCGACCGGGCGCTCAGCGGGGCGCACGCGAGCGTCCTGTCTCGATCACCACGGCATCCCAGGCCGCGGCATGGTCGTCGTCGGCGCGCACCGGCACCACGAGCCATCCCTCGTCGAGCAGCCGGTCGCCCTGGCCGCTGGCCGCCGTCGGCACGCCGAACGAACGGTTCAGCACGTCGAGGGATGAGGCCGATCTCACCATGAACGCCACGGCGAGCGATCCCGCGACCCGCCGACGCGAGAGCCACTCGAACGTGGCCGCGTCGGGCTCGCCGACGATGGCGACGACCGGCCCCTCGACGGGCTGCTGCGGGGCGGCGTTCCGGTGTTCGTCCACCGGCTGCAGCGGGGCGAGCGAGGCGAGGAACTCCTCGTCGCCCCAGGTGCGGCGGCGCGCGATCGGGTGCAGCTGCGGCTCACCGCTCTCCTCGACGGTCACGTCGAAGCCCGCTCGCCGCAGGTGCACGGTGACGGAGGCGAGCATGCGCACGACCCACTCGAAGGCGTCATCGTCGCCCCGGTAGCCGCTCGTCAGGGTGTCGACGAGCACGCGCGCCCGCGGCAGCGACCGCTGCTCCTCCTGCCGCACCATGAGCTCGCCGTGGCGAGCGGTCGCCCGCCAGTGCACGCGCCGCATCGCATCGCCCGTGCGGTACTCGCGGGTCATGACGTCGTCGTCATCCCCCGCCGCTCGCCGCTGCACGAGCTGCGCCTCGCCCGACCCAGCGGGCACCGTGAGGGTGGACTCGCCGAGCGCGACCACCTCCGGTGTCACGACGAGCTCGTCGCCGCCGCCGGCCTCGATGCGGGCGACCACGAGGCCGAAGGGGTCGCCGAACTCGATCACGAGCGGCCCGATCCCGAACACGCCGCGACGTGGCGGTCGCAGCTCGTAGTCCAGCTGCAGCGTGCGACCGGCGGGCACGCTCGGCAGTCTGCGGGGATTTGTCGCACCCCACGGCAGCCGCTCCCACCAGAGCGCGCCGGTGCTGCGCGTGCGCGCACGGTTCGTGAGCCTCAGCCGCACCGACGTGCCGTGCCCGGCGGCGACCACCTCGGGCGCGAAGTGACGGGACACGGCGAACTTCGGCCGACGCATCCGCACCACGACGACGGCGAGCACCGGCAGCGCGAGCAGCAGGATGCCGACGGCGAGCAGCAGCGGACGCCCGCTCGCATAGGCCGCGAGCACCGCCAGCACGCCGAGCACCGCGAAGGCGGCGCCCCGACCGGTCAGGGCCACTCCGGCGATCGCGAACCGCGCGCGCAGCGACGCCGGCCGGCCGGACATCAGGCGGGCCCGGTCCCCACGACCGGCACGGGAGTCTGCGCGACGATGCGACCGATGATGTCCGGGATGCTGCCGCCCGAGAGCACGGACGAACCGTCACCGGCGCGGCGGGCGGCGATCAGGCGATGTCCCAGCACCGGCACGGCGAGCATGTCGATGTCGTCCGGCAGCACGAACTCGCGACCCTCGAGCGCCGCCCTCGCCTTCGCCGCCCGAACCAGCTGCAGTGTCGCGCGAGGGCTCGCGCCGAGCCGCAGCTCGCGGTCGTTGCGGGTGGCGTTGGCGATCGCTACCGCGTACTGCTCCACCGCGCGCGAGACGTAGACGTTGCGGGTCGCGCGGATCATGCGCGCGAGTTCCGCGCCCGAGACGACCGGTTGGAGCGCGTCGAGGGGGCTGGTGGTCTCGCGGGCGCTGAGCATCGCGAGCTCGGCGGCGGCATCCGGGTATCCCATCGAGATGCGCGCCATGAACCGGTCGCGCTGGGCCTCGGGCAGCGGGTAGGTGCCCTCCATCTCGATCGGGTTCTGGGTCGCGACGACGATGAACGGCACCGCGAGCGGATAGGTGGTGCCGTCGACGGTCACTTGGCGCTCCTCCATCGCCTCGAGCAGTGCGGACTGCGTCTTGGGGCTCGCGCGGTTGATCTCGTCGCCGATCACGATGTTGGCGAAGATCGGCCCGGGCTTGAACTCGAAGCGGCGCTCGCCCTGGTCGTAGATGCTCACGCCGGTGATGTCGGCCGGCAGCAGATCGGGGGTGAACTGGATGCGGGTGACCGAGCAGTCGACGGAGCGCGCCAACGCGCGCGCCAGCATGGTCTTGCCGACGCCCGGAACGTCCTCGATCAGCAGGTGACCCTCGGCCAGCAGCACCGTCAACGCCATCTGGATCGCGTCGCGCTTGCCGTCGATCACCGTCTCGATCGCGTGCTGGATGGCGCGCGATTTCGTGTAGAGCTCGTCGGCGGCGGGGGCCGCAACGGCCTCCGACCGTTCGGCGGCGAGGTCACTTGCCATGCCAGCAGTCTCGCAGACCCCGCGGCGTCCGCCACCTGGGAATCCGCCGTCAGCCCCCGCAGCATCTCGGGGGCTAGCCCCCTGCCGGTGCGGCGCCGTGCCTGGCTAACCTGGCCAGAACGCGACGACCGCGGGACCTTCGGACTGCATCCGGGCACCGAGGGCTGGCTAGCGTCGAAGCTGCGATCGAGAGGACGATGCCATGACCGAGGCCACGACGCCTGCACCGAACCGCCCCAGGATGAGCACGGGAGGGCGGGTCGCCCTGACGATCGGCATCGTCGTCGTCGCGTTGCTCGTCGTCGGCGCGGTCGTGACGGCGGTGCTGCTGGGCACGGGCCGGTCCACGGTCGAGGCGAGCGCGTCCGCCGAGGCGGGCACGAGCGTCGACGTCAGGATTCCGAACGGCACGATCGTGCTGGTGCCCGCCGACGACCAGACCGTCTCCGTCGAGGTGCAGGGCCGCTACCTGTTCGACGAGCCCGAGGTGACCGTCGAGACGAACGGCGGGGTGACGCTCGTCGACGGCGGGTGCCCGAGCATCGGCCCCTGGACGGCGGCGTGCTCGATCACCGTGACCATCGCGATGCCTCCGGCGCTGCCGGTGACCGTCGCCGGCCTGAACGGCGATGTCACCGTCACCGACCTCACCGGCGACCTCTCCATCGGCACCACCAACGGCAGGGTCGCCGTCGACGGCTCCGCCGGCGCGCTCGAGCTGAGCACCACGAACGGGTCCGTCGAACTCACGGACTCCGAGTCGGCGCGGGTCGCGGCATCCACCGTGAACGGCGAGATCTCGCTGCGATTCGCGGCATCGCCGGACGAGGTGCGGGCCAGCGGCACCAACGGCTCGATCACCATCGAACTGACGGATGCCGACGAGGCCTACGCGATCGACCTCGCCACCGTGAACGGCGACACCGACCTCGTCAAGGTAGTCAACGACCCGCAGGCCGACCGCACGATCGTCGCGCACACGGTCAACGGCAGCGTCACGGTGCGCGCCGACTGACCCCGCTACTGCTCGCGAGCGCGTCGCTTCGCCTCGACCTCCGCCTCGAGACGCCGCAGGCGGTCGGCGGCGATCTCGTCCTCGAGGGCGGCCAGCTCCCGCTCGGTCTGCGACATGCCCCGCTCGGATGTGGCCGCGGCGGTGCGAGGTCGATCGAACGAGCTCGGCCCGACACGGGCGGAACCCCAGTCCCGCCCGATCGCGAACCACAGGATGCTGCCGACGAGCGGCAGGAAGATCACCAGCAGAATCCACACGAGCTTCGGCAGATGCTTCACCTGCCACTCCTCGCGCGTGATGACGTCGGCGAGAGTCACGATGATGAGGACGAGGGGCAGCAGGGCGAGGATGACGCTCATCGATTCATCCTGCCAGGCGAGGAACGCTCACCGAAAGCCCCGCGGGGTGTCGTGACCGCAGCCGCGTCACGAGAACACCGAACGGGCGACCGCCGTCACCTCGATGCGCAGGCCCTCGGGCACGAGCAGCGAGAGCACGGGCGGATGCCACGTGGCCGAGAGCTCCACGGTCGCGCTGCGGCCGTCCACCGTCTCGGCCCGATCGACGGCGAGGTCGGCGAAGTCGGCGGGATGGCCGGCGAGGTAGGCGGTGACGGCGGCGGCGACATCCGCGGACTCCAGGGTTGGGCGGAAGCCCGCGGCCGTCGCGCGCACGTCCGCGAGCTCGAACGCCTCGGCGCCGACGAGCGCAGCACCGTCGGCGAGGGTGAAGAGCCGCTTGCGTTCGAGGTAGAGCGAGGTCGCGGAGACGACGAGCAGCACGAGCACGAGCGAGAGGAAGCCGAAGAAGATCGTCAGCGGCAGGGTGGACCCCTCGTCGTCACGCAGGTTCACCGGCCGCCCCAGAACCGCGAGACCTGCTGCGTCGCCTGCGCGTCGAGCGGCACCGCGAGCGGGAACGAGCCCTGCAGCACCGAGGGCACGAGCGGCAGCGGCACCTCGAGCCCGACGGTGACGGTGACGAACTCGCGGCGGGTCAGGCACGGGCTCGCGGAGCAGGTGACGGCAATGTCGGCGTCGGCGACATCCAGCCCGTGGTCGGCCAGCGCGAACTCGACCGCACGGATCGCGGCCGCCTCGGCGCTGCCGGCATCGGCCGACTGCACGAAGACGCGCGCCGCCTGCCGGGCCGCCCCCTCCACCGCGAGCGCACCGGCCTGGATCGCCGCCATCACGAGCACGAGGTAGACCAGCGGCACGAGCAGCACGAGGCCCGCCCCGATGAACTCGAGGGATGCCGATCCGCGCTCATCGGCCCAGCGCGTGTCAGCCCCGCGCGCCTCGGCCCAGCGCTCATCGACCGAGCGTCTCGATCGCGGCATGACCGGTCACCTCCATCCCGTCCGGCAGACCGACCAGGCCGATCAGCGGCAGCGGTGCCCGCACGGTAACGATGACCGCGGGATGCCCGAGATAGCTGCCCGTGGACGCCGCGACATCGTTCGCGTAACTCGGGCCGAGCGCGGCGGCGATCAGGTCTTCGGCACGAGCGACGCCATCGGCCAGCGAGTTGTCCGCGAGCGCGCCGAACCGCGCGCCCTCCGCGGCGGCGTCGAGTACGGTGTTGCGGATCAGCAGCACGAGTCCCAGTTGGATGACGCTGAGCACGAGCACGGTCAGCAGCGCCGAGACCATCACGAACTCCGCGACCGCGGAGCCCGTGTCATCCCCCAGTCGCCGCACCGCTCAGAACCCGGTGACCCGCTCGATCGCCTGCTGGAACACGCTGCCGAGCGCCGGGCCCGCGAGGCCCCAGATGATGATCACAAGGCCGGCCGTCATGAGCGTGATGAGCACCCAGCCGGGCACGTCGCCGCGGTCGGAGGCCAGCCGCTTGATGAGTGTGCGCATGCTGGCATTGTGCGCGCGGCGAGCACGGGACGTTCGTGCCTATCCACAGCCCGCCGCGGTGGGATACTGCTCATTGCCATGGTCACCGATCCCGCCGCCTCCTCGTCCCGCGCCGTCGTCATCGTCTCCGGTGGGGATGCCATCTCGCCGTTCACGACGCCCGACCGCGCCTGCACGACAGGCCTCGCCGCCGGCAACACCGACACCGCCCTGCGCGAGTTCCTGCTCGCCAGGGGCCACGCCGTCTACACCTCTCCCGCGATGAACGCGCGCGGCCGAGTCGTCGAGCAGCTCACCGGTTTCGGGCCGTTCGGCGGGATGCCGTTCGACCTCCCCGATCACCTCACGGTCAACTCCACGGGCGACATCGATCTCGCCGGGGAGCACCTCGCGCGATTCCTCGGCTTTCTGCACAGCGACTACGGCGTCGACACGATCGACCTCGTGGCGCACTCGATGGGTGGGCTGTTCTCGCGGGCGGCGATCCGGGTGCTGAAGGCCACGGCATCCCCGATCCGTGTGCGGTCGCTCACGACGCTCGGCACCCCGTGGCAGGGTGCGATCGTCTCCGACTACGCGGTGGGCGATGTGGACCTCTCGGTGTGCGCCGGCGACCGCTTCTCGGAGCTCGTCGTGCAGGAGTTCAAGAAGCGCGCCGACTCGATCCCGGTCGGCGCCGCGCAGGAGGTCACCAGGAGGTACCTCACCGGCCCCGGCGGCTGGAACGAGTTCCAGACCGGCGTGCTCGATGACATCCCGGTCATGCTCATCGCCGGCTCGCGCTTCACCGCCGACGGCTCTCCCGAGTACTGGCCCCACGACGGGCTCGTGTCGCCCTGGAGCGCGCTCGCGACCGAGGTGCCGGCATCCGTGCTGCCGCACCGGCGCACGCTGACCTTCGAACGCACGCACAGCATCTTCATCTCGGATGCCGCCGGGCTCGACTGGAGCACCGCGCTCACCTGGGACCCGGAGGTGCTCGAGGCGGTGCACCAGGCGATCGAGACCGCCGCGATCTGAGCCCTACGCGAACCCGAAGATCGGGGGCACCGCGACGAGCACGAACGCCACCCACACGGCGAACGCGGCGAGATATTCGGTCTGCCAGCGCTCGATGCGCACCGCTTGCCCGTGCCCGGTGAGCAGCCGCAGCGTGAGCCACGCCGTGCCGAGCAGGTTGACGAGCAGGATCACGTTGAGGCCGAGCGCCACGAGCCGGTTCGGCGTGAATCCCAGCTCGCCGACCCGGGCCAGCATCGCGACGAGCACGAGCAGGTCGAGCACGATCGCCGCGACGACCGCGACGAGCCGGATGACGTCCATCGCCCCGGCGCCGCGGGTCGCGTCGCGAGCGGAGATGCCGTAGACGACGAGCGCGACGACGACGAGTAGCAGCACGTCGAAGACCGTGAGCAGGTCGCGATCGAAGTCGCGGCCGAGACCGGTGATCGCATAGGCGAGCGCCGAGCCGAGCAGCATCACCGCGAACAGCGGCGTGAAGATGGCGGTGAGCACGGGCGCGAGGTTCTCGATGATGCTCTTCTTGGCCTCCACCAGCCACGCGGCGACGATCACGGCGGCAGCCGCGCCGGATGGCAGCACCCACGTGAGAATCGGCTGCATCGCATCGGGTGCGATCGGGGTGAGCACCGCCGCGGTGAGCCCGAGCAGCACGGCGCCGCCGAGCGCGATCAGGGTGAAGTAGATCGCCCACTCACCGCTGAAGCGCACGAAATCCATGCGGCGGTTCGAGGAACGGATGTCGCCGCCGAGGTAGGCCGCACCCACGACGAGCCACAGCGCCACCGGAAGGTGAATAGCGACGAGCACCTCGGTGCTGCCGCCCAGCACGAAGGGGAACACGTTCGCGATCGCGGCGAGCAGCACGACCGTGCCGGCGAGCGCGACGATGCGGCGCCACGGCATCCGTCGCAGCACCGCGAAGTAGGCGATGAGCACGGGCAGCACGAACAGGCTCGCGTCACGCAGAATCCACCCGGTGCTGGGGCCCGATGCCTCAGCCGTGAGGCGGCCGACCTGGATGAGCACCGCCGCGACCGCGGCGAAGCCGAGCATCACCAGCAGCTGCCGCCGCGGCCCCTCTTCGACGGGGGCGACGGTCAGCTGCTTCCACAGCCGGTCGCCGTGCTCGCGCGCGAACTCGGCGGTGAGCCGGTCGGCCGCGCCGAGCCGCCGCACCGCGATGAGGAACGCCTCGTCATCGCTCAGGCCCGCGGTCTCGAGGTCGGCGATCTGCTCGCGCAGGTGACTCTCGAGCTCGTCGGCGTCCGCCGCGTCGACCGTGCGGCCGCGCAGCACCGCGACGCGCCACTGGTCGATGCGTGCCTCCAGCGCCGCGCTCATGCGCCCACCGCCGGCGCCGTCAGACCCCAGAGGCCGCCGAGCGTGCGGTTGGCGGTCTCCCACTGCTTACGCTGCTCCGCGAGCTGCGCGGTGCCCTGCTCGGTGATCTCGTAGTACTTGCGGCGTCGGCCCTCGGGCGAGACTCCCCACTCCGCACGGATGCTGCCGAGGCGTTCCAGGCGGTGCAGCAGCGGGTAAAGCATCCCGTCGGTCCATTCCAGATCGCCGCCGGAGAGCTCGCGCACCCGCTTGAGGATCGCGTAGCCGTAGCTCGCGCCCTCCACGAGGATCGCGAGCACGAGAGGGGTCGCCATCGCGGCGACGAGGTCCTTGTCGATGTTCACGCGGCCACTATACCTTGCGGTTCTAGGTACAGCGTGGTTCTAGGTATGCTCCCAGGGATCGATGAGCTCGACACCGAGGCCCTCGAAGTCGCGCGTGTTGCGGGTGGCGAGCGCGGCGTCGTTGGCGAGGCAGATCGCGGCGATCATCCCGTCTTCGACGGCGAGTGGGTGCCCGGCGCCGCGTCGTTGCTCTTGAATCCGTGCGTAGGCGCGCGCGGCCGCCTCATCGTAGTCGAGCACGTCGGCCCGCCCGATCGCGCGGTCGATCGCGGTGGCGAGACTCTCACGGCGCGCTCCGGCGGGAAGGCGCCCGACCCCGACGAGCAGCTCACCGACCGTGATCGCGGTGATCGCCGCCTCCGGGTGGACTGCGAGCCACGAGAGCACCGCGGCATCCGGGCGCTGCCGCAGCGGCTCGGACAGCACGTTGGTGTCGAGCAGGATCACTCGAGGTCGACGTCCCGCGCGCTGCTGCGCTCCGGGAGCGCGAGTTCGAGTCCGCGATGCTCGTCGGCGAGTTCGAGCCACGCCTCCACGAAACCGCCGCGCTCGACCGCCGAGGTCAGGATCGCCCGGGCTTCCGCCTCCATCGAGCGGTTGTTGCGAGCGGCGCGCAGCTTGATGCGACGCTGCACGTCGTCATCCAGGTTCCGCACGGTGATCGCCGCCATCTCGCCTCCTGCTAGCAATGCTAGCAACCTAGAACCCCACCTGCAGCACGAAGATCCCCGGGAAGATCGCGAACGCGATCGTCACCGGCAGGATCAGGAAGACCAGCGGGAACAGCATCGCGACCTCCTTCTTGCCCGCGGTCTCCAGCAGCTCGCGCTTGGCGTCGTCGCGGGCGTCCTGCGCCTGGGCGCGCAGCACCTCGGCGAGCGGCGTGCCGCGCTCGAGCGCGCCGACCAACTGTTCGACGCAGCGCGTGAAGGCCGGCAGCTCGAGGTCGCGAGCGAGCGCGGCGAGCGTCTCGCCGAACGGCAAGCCGGTGTTGACGGATGCCACGACCCCCGCCAACTCCACCGCGAGCTCACCGCGACTGACCCGCGCCACCCGCCGGATCGCGTCGAGCAGTCCCTCCCCCGCGGAGAGGCTCAGCGTGAGGAACTCGAGCACGACGGGCAGCTCACTCGACAGCCGGGTGAGGCGGGCCTTCGCGGCACGTTGGAGTACGACATCCCTGCCGACGACGCCGCCGACGGCGAAGACGACCACGGTGACGGCCCGCACCCCGAGCGGGAGCTGCGCGCCGGCGAGCGCGGCGCCGACCCCGAGCGCGGCGCCGACGAGTCCCCACAGCACTTGCTGACCGCGGAAGGCCTCGACGGTCAGCGAGGAGCCCGCTTGGCGCAGACGCCGAGCCAGGATCTCCGAGCCACCGAGCACCCCGCCCAGGAGGCGTTGCCCGCGCGAGAGCAGCGGTTGCAGCAGCACCCCGAACACCGGCAGCGGCCCGGGCGCCGGGGGTGCGAGCGCCTCACGGGCGGCGGGCGAGATGTCACCGAGGTATGGCGCGACGCGGCGGGCCAGGCGCGGTCGGCTCATGCGCGGCGCGAGACTGGCGAGGCTCCACAACCCCACGCCGAGGGCGAGGCCGGCGAGCACGGCCCAAGCGAGCGCGACGCTCACGCGAACCACCGCCGTTCCTCGGGCAGTCGTCCGAGCGCGAGCATGACGCGGTAGGCGATCACGGTCACGACCAGCCCACCGACGATCAGCGCCACGCCGCCCGGCGAGTCGTAGGCGGCCGCGGCCTCCGGCCGGGTGGCGAGCAGCACGAGCACGATCCAGGGCGCCGCGAGCCCGAGGCGGGCGGCGACCACCACCCAGGACTGGCGGGCTTCGACCTCGGAGCGGATCGCGGCATCCGTGCGCAGCGCAGCGCCCAGGTTGCGCAGCACCGTCGTCAACTCGCTGCCGCCGACCTCGCGTGCCATGCGCAGCGTCTCGAGGATGCGGTCCGCAACCGGGTCGGCGAGCCGCGCCTTGAGCTCGTCGAGGCAGAGCCCGAAGTTGCCGCTCGCGCGGTACTCACGAGCGAACACGGCGAACGCGGGACGCAAGCTCTCGGGCCCAGCGGCCGCCAGGCCCGCGAGAGCGTCGGGCAGCGCGAGCCCGGAGCGCACGGCCGAGACGAGGTGGTCGACGACATCCGGCCACATCACCCGCACAGCGCGACGCCGCATGCGGGCGCGCCACGAGATCACCAGCATCGGCGTCACGGATGCCACGACCCCCGCCGCGACCGCGAGCACGCTCACCCGCACGATGCCGTACGCGAGGGCCGCCCCGGCGACGCCGAGCAGCACCGACACGGCGATGACGGTGGCGGGACTCACGCGCTGCAGCCCCGCCTGCACGAGCCGGTCGCGCAACCCGGGCAGCGCGCGCCGCGGGGTGCGGGCGGTGCGCGGCCAGAGGAACGGCGAGATGACCAGCAGCAGTCCGGCCCCGAGCGCGAGGCCGGCGACGAGCGTCACGCCGCACCCCGCGCGAGCACCGTGGCCGGGTCGAGTCCGGCGGCGGCGAACTTGCCCGTGCGCGCGGGGTATCCCCCGGTCGCGACGAGCTCACCGCCCGAGAGCGCGAAGATGGGGCTCGCCTCGATCACCCCCGCGGTCACGTTGCCGCTCGGGGTGACGATCTCCACGACGCGCCGCTGTCCCGAGCGTCCGAGTTCACAGTGCACGACGAGGTCGATGCAGCCGGCCACGGTCGGCACGACGAACCCGGAGTCGATGTTGCGTCCCGCCAACAGCGGCAGGGTGGAGAGCTTCACGAGCGCGTCGCGCGCGCTGTTGGCGTGGATGCTCGACATGCCCGGCAACCCCGAGTTGAGCGCGATGAGCAGGTCGAGGGACTCCGCCTCGCGCACCTCGCCGACCACGAGACGGTCGGGGCGCATGCGCAACGCCTCCTTGATGAGACGACGAAGCGTGACCTCGCCCGTGCCCTCGAGGGAGGGCTGCCGGCACTGCATCGCGACCGCGTCGCGGGATGCCGGCGCCAGCTCGAAGGTCTCCTCCACGGTCACGACCCGCTCGCTCGGCCGCGCCGCCGCGAGCAGCGCGTTGAGCATCGTCGTCTTGCCCGACTGGGTCGCGCCGGAGACCAGGATGTTGCAGCCCGCGAGCACGCACATCCGCAGGAACTCGCTCGCCTGGTGGCTGAGGCTGCCGAGGGCAACGAGGCGCTGCAGGTCGCGCACCCGACGGCTGAACTTTCGGATGTTGATCGCCCAGTGTCGGCGGGTGATATCCGGGATCACCACATGCAGACGGGAGCCGTCGGGCAGCGAGGCGTCGACGAACGGGGAACTGAGGTCGACGCGTCGACCGGAGGACTGCAGCATCCGCTCGACCAGGTCGCGCACCTCCCCATCGGTGAGGGTCAGCCCGGTCGGCTCGGGCACGCCGCCCCGGGCGACGAACACGGCATCGGGCGCGTTGATCCACACCTCCTCGATCTCGGGATCGTCGAGGTAGGGCTGCAGCGGCCCGAACCCGGTCAGGCTCGCGACCACCTGCCGCGCGGTCTCCGCCTCGTTCTCCAACAGCGGCAACGACCCGCCGAGCGCCCGCTCGCTGTAGCGGCGCACCTCGTCGTGCACATACTTCGCCGCGAGATCCCGGTCGGCGCCGAGGTCGACGCCGTCGAGCCGCACGCGCTCCCGCACCCGTTGCGCGATGTCGGCCTGCGCGTTCATGCCGCCATGCTCGCGGATGCCGCGGCTCAGCGCTGGGCGCTATCCACAGGCCGCTGCACCCGATACCGCACGTGCACGATGCCGCGCGACTCCACCACCCGCACCCGATCGAGCCGGGCCGGAGCGACCGCCGAGCGATCGAAGAGCGGGATGCCGTCGCCGAGGATCACCTCGGTGAGTGCGAGTTCGAGCTCGTCGATCTCGCCCGCGGCCAGCAACTGTTGGGCCACGTTCGGGCTGCCCATGATGTAGACGTCCTTGTCCCCCGCGGCGGCCCGAGCCCGCGCGAGGGCCTCGTCGACCGAGGCGACGAAGGTGAACAGCGAGCCGTTGCGGTGCACGGGCGCACGCGGCTCGTGCATGGGCACGAAGACCGGCATCGGGAAGATGTCCTCGTCGCCCCACTCCCGGTCGCCGGCGCGGAGCGTCCCGGCGCCGAAGATGACGGCCCCGGCGCCGAAGAACTCTGCCGAGACAGCCGGATCGATCGCCTGACGCGGGTCGCCGAACGCCCAGCCGTGCAGCACCCGCATGTCGTCGTCCACGCCTGCGGCGTAGCCATCGATGGAGACGGATGCGTAGAGCACGACCTTCTGCATGCCACCAATGTAAACACTGTCCACATTCGCGCGCAACCTTCGTCGCGCAGGTCGCTAGGCTCCCGCCATGACCGATGAGACCCCCACCGAACCCCGCACCTGGATCGCCGAGTGGGTGCGCACGGAATCGTTCTGGCGGGACGTGACCACGCGCACCTTCTCCGGCATCGTGGTGGTGACCATCACGGGACTTGTCGCGGGCATGGCGGCGTGGGCGGCATCCGACTCGATCCGGCCGACGGTCGCGAGCATCGGCGCGGGTGCGCTCGTGATCCTCGCGGCGTTCGCGGCCGCGGTCGCCTGGTTCCGCTTCAGCTTCTGGAACCCGATCACGAAGCGGCGCGTCGTCGGCCGCTGGCGCACTGCGGGTCTGTGGGTGCTCATGGTGGCGGGAATCCTCGCGATCGCCTACCTCGTGCTCGTTCCGGGACAGCTCTTCGTCGATTGGGTCTACGGCCAGGCTTAGGGGTCCCGTCCTAGACTCGTAATCACGCGGGAGTGGTGAAATTGGCAGACACGCAGGATTTAGGTTCCTGTGCTTTCGAGCGTGCGGGTTCAAGTCCCGCCTTCCGCACGGCACCGAACTAGTACCCTGTTCAGAACGCCCTGACCGCCGCCGATTGGCCGACTGGCAAACCGACGACTGGAGTTCACCTTGGTACCTATGGCCCTCATCCCGTGGCTCGACCCGGAGACGATCATCCAGGGTGCCGGCCCGTGGGCGCTGCTCGTGGTGTGCTTCATCGTGTTCGCCGAGACCGGCCTGCTCGTGGGCTTTCTGCTGCCGGGCGACACGCTGCTGGTGATCACCGGCCTGCTGGCGTTCTACCCGGGCATCGGCTTCGACGTCTGGTGGGTGGCGCTCGCGATCGGCCTGTCGGCGTTCCTGGGCGGCGAGGTGGGGTATCTGATCGGTCACAAGGCCGGGCCCAGGATCTTCGAGCGCAAGGAGACCGGGCTGTTCTCGATCGAGAACGTCAAGCGCACCAACAAGTTCTTCGAGCGCTTCGGCGGCCTCGCCGTCATCCTCGCCCGCTTCGTGCCGATCGTGCGCACGTTCGCGCCGGTGGCCGCGGGCGTCGGGCACATGGACTACCGCAAGTACACGCTCTACAACCTCATCGGCGCGGTCATCTGGGGTGTGGGTCTCACGTTCCTCGGCTACCTGCTGGGCTATGTACCGATCCTCGGCGACTTCGTGCGCGAGTACATCGACATCATCCTGATCGGCGCGGTGCTGATCACGGTGATCCCGACCGCCTTCCATTACTGGCAGTCCACGCGCAAGGCGAAGAAGCGCGCGGCCGATGCGAAGATCCTCACGGATGCCGAGGCCGAAGCCCTCGCGCTGCACCCGAAGGACTTCGACCAGAAGCTGGGCGACTAGGCCCTTCTGCGATCAGTGCCCTTCCGCGCCCGACCCGGCGACGCCGACCGCCGGCCCGGGAGTTCGGCCTGCCGCTGAGGCGGCTCGCCGACTCGGAAGATCAAGGATACTGTCCTTGATTCTGCGAACGTCCCGAGGGCCCCGCTAGGCGGGCCGCGCGAACGCCCCAGAACCCACCAACGCGAGGGCCCGACGCACGAGAACGACCGAGTTCACCCGGCCGTCACCCAGATCGACTCGAGCGCCTCGCGCGCGAGCTCGGCTCGCTGGGCGGGTGTGACGAGCGCATCCACGACGAGCCCCTCCGCCTCGAGGTGGCGCAGCAGCACCGGGTCGCGGTCGCTGATGCGCACGATGCGACCGCCGCCGGATGCCACGGCCAGCGTCACCGCGTCCGGCCGCGACACCGCGCCGTCCGCCGCCGGAATCGGATCGCCGTGGGGGTCGCGAACGGGTCGCCCCAACTGCACATCGATCGCCTCCAGCAGGCGGTCGCTGACGGTGTGCTCGAGCACCTCCGCCTCGTCGTGCACTTCGTCCCAGGCGTAGCCCATGCGCTGCACGAGCCAGGTCTCGATCAGGCGATGACGGCGCACCTGGCGCACGGCCAGCGCCGTGCCATCCGCCGTCAGTTCGATGGCGCCGTACGGCTCGTGCCGCACCAGACCCTGCGCCACGAGCTTCTTGATCATCTCCGTGACCGAGCTCGCGGCCAGCCCGAGCCGGGCGGCGAGCGCACCGGTCGTGATCGGGTCCGGCTGCCACTCGGTGTGGCTGTAGATCACCTTGACGTAGTCCTCGATGGCGATTCTCACGTGCCGGTCGCCACCAGCACGAGCAGCAGGATGTTGATCGCCGTGATCGCGACGGCCGACACCCAGCCCGCCACCTTCAACCACGTGGCGTTGACGAACTCCCCCATGCGCTTGCGCGAACTCGCGATCGCCACGAGCGGGATCAGGGCGAACGGGATGCCGAAGCTCAGCACCACCTGACTGAGCACGAGCGCCTCGGTCGGGTCGAAGCCAACGCCCAGGATGATGAGCGCCGGGATGAGCGTGACCAGCCGGCGCACGATCAGCGGCACCTTGATCTTCAGCAGCCCACCCATGATCGCCGACCCCGCGTAGGTGCCGACGCTCGTCGACGCCAGGCCGGAGGCCAGCAGCCCGATCGCGAACACGACGCCGATGCCCGGGCCGAGCGCCGCGACGATCGCGGCGTGCGCGCCCTCGATGGTGTCCGTGCCGTCCACGCCACGCAGCGCGGCGGCGGCGAGCAGCAGCATGGAGATGTTCACCGCGCCGGCGATGAGCAGGGCGGCACCGACATCCCACTTCGTCGCCCGCAGCAGCGAGCGGATGCGCACCGGATCGTCGCTCACCCCGTGACGGTCGCGCGCGAGCGCCGAATGCAGATAGATCACGTGGGGCATCACGGTGGCACCCAGCATGCTCGTGGCCAGCAGCACCGAATCGGTGTTCTCGAAGCGTGGCACGACGCCGCCGAGCGCAGCGCCCCAGTCCAGGCCGTTGACGACGAGGCCGGTGACGAAGCCGACGACGATCACGGCGAGCAGGCCGATGATGACGACCTCGAACGGCCGCTGACCGCGGGTCGACTGCAGCATCAACAGGCCCATGGAGATCACGCCGACGATGACCCCGCCGGCCAGCAGGGGCACCCCGAACAGCAGGTAGAGCGCGATCGCGCCGCCGATCACCTCGGCGATGTCGGTCGCCGCCGCGACGAGCTCGGCTTGCAGCCAGTAGAGGCGCCTAGGCCACGGCTTCAACCGGTCGCCGAGCAACTCAGGCAGGCTGCGTCCGGTGACGAGCCCGACCTTGGCGGACTGGTACTGCACCAGCACGGCGATCGCGTTGGCGACGATCAGCACCCACAGCAGCATGTAGCCGTAGCGCGCACCGGCCGTCAGGTTCGCGGCGACGTTGCCGGGGTCGACGTAGGCGATGGCGGCGACGAAGGCGGGACCGAGCAGCAGCAGCGTCGCGCGCGCCCGACCTCCCACAGGTCCCTTGGTCTCGGGTCTCACGGCATTGGGAGATTTCGGCACACCGAAATACTACTGGTGTGGGCCCATCGCCCCTAGACCTCCGGAGCGATCTGGCCCAGGCTGACGGCATGAGCGTGATCGAGAACTCGAAGCTGACCATCATCGGAGCCGGGGCGGTGGGCACCTCCGTGGCGTACGCCGCCATGATCCGCGAGAGCGCGCGCGAGATCGCCCTGTACGACATCCGGCCCGAGAAGGTCGAAGCCGAAGTGCTCGACCTGGCCCATGGTTCCCAGTTCACGGGGTCGGCGAGCGTGACCGGCGGCACCGATCTCACGATGGTGGAGGGGTCGAACGTGGTCGTGATCACCGCGGGCGCCAAGCAGCATCCCGGGCAGTCCCGCCTCGACCTGGCCGCCGTCAACGTCGAGCTGCTGCGCGACATGATGCCCAAGCTCGTCGAGCGTGCGCCGAACGCGGTGTTCATGGTGGTCTCGAACCCGTGCGACGTGCTCGCGGTCGCGGCGCAGCGCATCAGCGGTCTGCCACCGGCTCGCGTGTTCGCCTCGGGCACCGTGCTCGACTCCTCACGGCTGCGCTGGTTGCTGGGCCAGCGTCTGGGCGTCTCCACGTCGAGCGTGCACGCCATGATCGTCGGTGAGCACGGCGACTCCGAGTTCGCGCTGTGGTCGCAGGCGCGCATCGGGCCCGTGCCGATCTTGGAATGGCAGCCGAAGACGGGGACGCCGCTGACCCTCGCCGAGCTCGCGATCATCGCCGAGGATGTCAAGACCGCCGCATATCGCGTGATCGTCGGCAAGGGCGCCACCAACTACGCCATCGGGTTGTCGGCCGCTCGCACGGTGGAGGCGATCCTGCGGGACGAAGGCGTGGTGCTTCCGGTGAGCAGCGTGCTGCACGACTACCACGGCATCGACGGCATCGCCCTCTCCGTGCCGAGCGTGGTCGACGCCGGCGGGGTCTCGCACGTCATCGACGTGCCCTACTCCGTGGAAGAGGCGCAGTCGCTGACTCGGTCGGCCCAGACCCTGGGCGAATCGCTCGCGGCGCTCGGGATCTAGGCCGACCGGGCGAACAGTGCGCGGCAGAGCAGCACGCCGACGACGAACAGCCCGATCGTGGCCGCCACGTACAGCGCGTAGACGCCCGTCACCAGCGCCAGCGGCCATCCCTCGGCGGCCGTGCGACCCGAGGCGAGCCCGGTCGCCTGCGCCGCCCACGCCATCACCGCCAGGAACAGCACCGCGGCGGCGAGCAGCACACCCGTCGTCCAGCGCTGCCGACGCGCGAGAAGGCTGCTCGCGAGCAGCAGGGCGCCACCGATGAACACCAGCACGAACAGTTCGCCGGGCATCAGCACGTCGAGATGGAGGCCGCCTCTGGCGATCAGGAAAGCGATGCCGAATACGATCGGGGCGGCAAGGGGAATCCCCACGAGCACGGTGCCCAGGATCGCGAGGGTCTTCGCGATCGTCGTTCGTGTGCGCTGCTGCATGACGTGCTCCGTTCCACGGGAATGGTCGCAGTCGGCACGCAGGCGCCACAGAGGCTTTCGGCCCATCGGGCCGCTGGAACTCAGCCGAGCAACTCGCGGCGCACGATCGGCATGAGCTGTCGGAACGCGAGCGCGCGATGGCTGATCGCGTTCTTCTCGTCGGGGCGCAGCTCGGCGGCGCTCACGGAGAAGCCCGCCGGCTTGAAGATCGGGTCGTAGCCGAAGCCGTTCGGCCCGGCCGGTTCGTGCAGCACGGTGCCGGGCCAGATTCCGAGCTCCACGAACTCGTCGGTGCCGCTGACGAGGGCGGCGGCGCAGGTGAAGTGCGCCGCGCGGTCGGGGGCATCGCCGAGAGCGGCGAGCAGATGGGCGACGTTGGCCGCGTCATCCCGCTCGCCCGAGTAGTGGGCGGAGTCGATGCCGGGCGCGCCGCCCAGCGCGTCGACCGAGATGCCCGAGTCGTCGGCGATCGCCGGCAGCCCGGTGAAGGCCGCCGCGGCCCGCGCCTTGATGAGCGCGTTCGCCGCGAAGCTGTCGCCGTCCTCGACCGGCGAGGGACCCTCGTAGGCGAGCAGCTCGATGCCGTCGAGAGACGGGCCCAGGATGCGCTGCAGCTCCTGCACCTTGTGCAAGTTGTGCGTGGCGAGCACGAGCTGGATCATCCGGCGAGCGCCTCCGTCTGCAGTCGCGTGAGATCGGCGGCACCACCGAGGGCGAGGTCGAGCAGCGAGTCGAGTTCGTGACGATCGAAGGGCGCGCCCTCCGCGGTGCCCTGCACCTCGACGAAGAGCCCGCGACCGGTGACGACGACGTTCATGTCGGTCTCGGCGCGCACGTCTTCGACATAGGCGAGGTCGAGCAGGGGTACCCCGTCGATGATGCCGACACTCACCGCGGCGACGGAGTCGTGCAGCGCCTTCGCGTTCTTGCCGATGAACCCCTTGGAACGGCCCCACTCGATCGCGTCGGCGAGCGCGACGTAGGCGCCCGTGATCGCGGCGGTGCGCGTGCCGCCGTCGGCCTGCAGCACGTCGCAGTCGATCACGATCGTGTTCTCGCCGAGCGCCTTGGTGTCGATGACGGCCCGCAGCGAACGGCCGATCAGGCGCGAGATCTCGTGCGTGCGTCCGCCGATCCTGCCCTTGACCGACTCGCGGTCCATGCGGTCGTTGGTCGAGCGCGGCAGCATCGCGTACTCGGCGGTCACCCAGCCCTTGCCCTTGCCGGTGAGCCAGCGCGGCACGCCGTTGGTGAAGGATGCCGTGCACAGCACCTTCGTCTTGCCGAACGAGATGAGCGCACTGCCCTCGGCCTGCTCGCTCCAACCGCGTTCGATCGTGACGGGTCGGAGCTGGTCGGCCTCGCGGCCATCACTGCGGGTCATCGTGCTTCTCTCTGTGTGATCGGGATGGCGCCCGTCTCGAACGTCTCGACGCGCACCACCTCCGGGATGAATCGGGAGGCCAGGCGCTTGAATCCGGCCGTGTCGGCGGTCGCCTCGAACTCATGGGTGGGTGGGGTGAGCGCGTGCCGTTCCAGGTCGTGCGCGACGAGGGTGCGGTAGACGTCGAACGCGGTCTCCTCGGCGCTGGAGACGAGGGTGACCTCGGGTCCCATCACGTACTGGATCGCCGCCGACATCAGCGGGTAATGCGTGCAGCCGAGCACGAGCGTGTCGACGCCCGCCGCCTTCAGCGGCGCGAGGTAGCCCTCGGCGACCTCGAACAGTTCGGCGCCGCTGGTGATACCGGCCTCGACGAACTCCACGAACCTGGGGCAGGCGGCGGTGAACAGCTCGAGGTCGGATGCCGCGGCGAACGCATCCTCGTAGGCCTTCGACTTGATGGTGCCCTCGGTGCCGATCACGCCGACGCGGCGGTTGCGGGTCTGGCGCACCGCGGCCCGGACCGCGGGCTGGATGACCTCGACCACGGGAATGCCGTAGCCCTCGGTGAAGCGCTCGCGGGCATCCCGCAGCATCGCCGCCGACGCCGTGTTGCAGGCGATCACAAGCAGCTTCACCCCTTGCGCGACGAGATCGTCCATGACGGCGAGGGCGTAGCCACGCACCTCCGCGATGGGCTTGGGTCCATAGGGCGAGTGCGCGGTATCGCCGACATAGAGAATCGACTCCTGCGGCAGCTGGTCGATGATCGCGCGCGCCACGGTGAGTCCACCGACGCCACTGTCGAAGACTCCGATTGGCGCGTCGGTCATGGTGATCGACTCTACTATCGTCGTCCCATGAGCACCGCCCTGCGCACCGACCGCTACGAGCTGACCATGCTGGATGCCGCGATCGGTTCCGGCACCGCCGATCGCGAGTGCATCTTCGAGGTCTTCGCCAGACGCCTGCCGGAAGGACGGCGCTACGGCATCGTCGCCGGCACCGGTCGCCTGCTCGAACTGATCGAGCAGTTCCGTTTCGGCGATGCCGAGCTGCAGTGGCTGCGCGACAACGCCGTCGTCGGCACCCCGGCCCTCGACTGGCTCGCCGACTACCGCTTCCGCGGCAACATCTCCGGCTATCGGGAGGGCGAGACCTACTTCCCCGGCTCCCCCATGCTCGTCATCGACGGCACCTTCGCCGAGGCGGTGATCCTGGAGACACTCACCTTGAGCGTGCTCAACTACGACTGCGCGGTCGCCTCCGCGGCATCGCGCATGGTGAACGCCGCCGAGGGGCGGCCCCTGTCGGAGATGGGGTCGCGGCGCGCCAATGAGCACGCCGCGGTCGCGGCGGCGCGCGCGGCCTTCATCGCCGGGTTCGGCGCGACGAGCAACCTGGAGGCCGGGCGGCGGTGGGGCATGCCGACCATGGGCACCGCGGCACACGCCTTCACGCTGCTGCACGACAGCGAAGAGGCCGCATTCCAGGCGCAGGTGGATGCCCTGGGCCCCGCCACCACGCTGCTCGTCGACACCTACGACATCGAGCACGGCGTCGAGCTCGCGGTGAAGGTCGCTGGACCGGACCTCGGAGCGGTGCGCATCGACTCCGGCGACCTCGCCGAACAGGTCGCGGCGGTGCGCAAGCAGCTCGACGCGCTGGGCGCGAAGAACACGCGGATCACCGTCACGAACGATCTGGACGAGTACGCGATCGCGGCGCTGCGGGCCGCACCGGTGGACGCCTACGGGGTCGGCACCTCCGTGGTCACGGGGTCGGGGCATCCCGCCGCTGGACTGGTCTACAAGCTCGTCGCGCACCGCGGCGGCGACGGCGAGTGGGTGTCGGTGGCCAAGACGTCCGCCGCGAAGGCGACGGTCGGCGGCCGCAAGGTGCCCGTGCGCGCGGTGCGCGACGGGGTCGCGCTCGAGGAGCGGATCTACGTCGAGGAGCGGCCCGCGGCATCCGTCTGGGAGCGTCCGCTGCTCGTGCCGATGGTCACCGCGGGCGAGATCGAACGCAAGTTCTGCGGGGTCGAGGGCACCCTTGCCGCGCGCGAGCACCGGGCCGCGGCGATCGCGGAGCTGCCGCCCGGCGCGCTGCGCCTGAGCCGCGGCGAACCGGCGCTCGAGACGGTCTACGTCTAGGGCTTGAGCTTCTCGTAGATCTCTTTGCAGGTCGGGCACACCGGGAACTTCTCCGGGTCGCGACCCGGCACCCAGAGCTTGCCGCAGAGGGCACGCACCGGCTTGCCGGTGAGCGCGGATTCCATGATCGCGTTCTTGGGCGCGTAGTGCGAGAACCGCTCGTGGTCGCCCTCGTCGACGACGGTGCGATTGAGCAGTTCCTCGAGTTCGCGATCGAGGGTGTCGGTGCCCCCGCCAGTCGGTTCCGTGCCAGCCATGCACCGATCCTACGTCGCTCAGTTCTGCAGGGTGAAGGCGAGCAGTTCCGGCGCCCGCCGCGCGACGATGGACGCGCCCCAGCGGACGCCGAGCACGAGTGCGAGCACTCCGACCACGACCCCCGCGCCGAGCGCGATCAGGTACCACATCGGATCGAACAGTGCGCCCAGCACCACCAGGGCGACCACCGGCACGGCCACCAGCAGGGTGACGATGAGCGAGAACGCCTGCACGGTCGACCCCGAGCTGTCCACCGCCTGCGGCTGCGCGAAGGGGCTGTCGCCCGGGTGCACCGCCGGGTAGGGGTATCCGGCGGATGCCACGCTCGAGACCCCGAGGCCGGCCAGCAGCACGCAGAGGCTGAGTCCGATCAGGCCCGGCAGCAGCATCCAGTCGTCCACGATCAGGGCGGTCACCGCGCTGCCGACCAGGGCCAGCGGCACACCGATGCCCAGCGCCGGCACCAGGCGCCCCCATCGGTCGTCCGCGCCGCTGGTGCTCGCGGACACGTGCACCCAGAAGGCGGTGGAGTCGTGGGCGAGGTCGTTGTGCGGCATCCAGGCCAGGAACAGGCACATCACCGGCACCGGGATCCAGGCGATCACGGCGATCGGAATCCCGGCGATCAGCAGTGCAACCACCATGACGACCGGCACCACGGGGATCGCCGCGATCGCCACGCGATAGCGTGCATCGCGCGTCCAGTAGCTCAGGCTCCTGGCGGCGATGGCGCCGCGCGGGCTGGCGGGCAGGCGCTCGAACCAGCCGAGGCCCGAGTACCGGCGCACCTCCGTCAGCCGCTCCCGGCGTCGCAGCATGGCGCTGACCAGCACCCGCCACGCGAGGGCGAGTGCCACGAGGAAGGCGGCGGCGATGGCGAGCTTGGCGTAGGCGGTGTCGAGGCTGTCGTTCGCGGCATCCGCGGGCACGCTCCAGACGGCGCCGAGCGGCGTCCAGCCGAGCACCGCGGTCAGGCGGCGCAGCACCGGGAGCGCCTGGCTCTCGCCGTCCACGGTGGCGAGGATCGCGGCTAGCGGAGCCAGGATCGCCGCCAGCAGCATGAGCAGCACCCCGGTCAGGCTCCTCGCCCGACGGGACGCGAGGAAGGTCGCGGCGATGCCGCTCGCCACGCGGGAGGCGAGCACGCACGTGGGCACGAGCACCACGGCGGCGACGACCGCCAACAGCGTGGGCACGGGGCCCCGCGACCAGGTGATGATCTGCGCGACCGCGAGCACCGACACCAGCATCACGGGCACGCTCATGAACGCCGCCGCCGCCAGCCCGAAGGACAATCGCCCGGGCGAGATGCCGAAGAGCGCGAATCGGCGCGGGTCGAGACCGTCATCGGCTCCGAAGGCGAGCGGGAGCACGAGGAACGCCGCGACGACCAGGGAGCCGACCACCACGATCACCGCGCGAGCGATATCCGGGGTCTGCTCGCGCAGAGTCGTGAATCCGATGATGCTCACGGCCGAGAGCGCGAGCACATACAGCAGTGCGAGCACCATGCCGAAGCTGCGCAGCGGGCCGCCGCGGAACGCACCCAGCAGCAGCGTGAGCCTCAGTCGGAGAAGCTGTGCAACCATTCGATGCCCTCCGCGTTCGTGCGGGCGCCCGCGAGCTCCACGAAGCGTTCCTCGAGGCTCGCACCGTCGCGCACCTCGTCCATCGTGCCGTCGGCCAGGATGACGCCGCCGACCACCACCGCGACGTTGTCGCAGATGCGCTGCACGAGATCCATGCTGTGGCTGGAGAGCACCACGGTGCCACCGGCGGCCGCGTACTGCTTGAGGATGCGCGTGACATTCGCCGCCGAGACCGGGTCGACGGACTCGAAGGGCTCGTCGAGCACGAGCAGCCGGGGAGAGTGGATGAGTGCCGCGGCGAGCGCGATCTTCTTGGTCATGCCGGCCGAATAGTCGCTCACGAGGCGCGCGAGCGCCTCCTCGATGCCGAAGGCCGCCGCCAGATCGGCGGTGCGCTGCTTGACGGTGTGCGCGTCGAGTCCGCGCAGCACGCCGGCGTAATAGAGCAGCTGCGCGCCGGTCAGGCGGTCGAACAGGCGCAGCCGGTCGGGCAGCACGCCCATGTTGCGCTTGGCGGCGACCGGGTCGGCCCAGACATCCCTCCCGTGCACGGTGACGGTGCCCTCATCGGGGCGCAGCAGCCCGGTGATCATCGACAGGGTCGTGGTCTTGCCCGCCCCGTTCGGCCCGACGATGCCGTAGAACGATCCCGGGCGCACCAAGAGATCGATGCCCGCCACGGCGAGCTTGTCGTCGAAGCGCTTGGTGAGCCCGCGCACCGCGAGCACGTACTCCGCGGGGTCGACCGCCGGCGCAAGGTCGAACACCAGCTCGGCCTCGACGATCTTGGGCGCCGCCGTGGCCTTCTCCAGGCTCGCGAGTTCGCGGGATGCCACGCGCTCCTCGTGCACGACCCGAGCCGCCTCGGCGCGCTCCTGTGCGGCCGCACGGGCGACGGACGCACGCTCCGCCGCCGCAGCGGCTCCCGCGCGCGCCGCCGCCGACGCGCGCCTCGTGGACGTCGCGATGCGCGCCCCGGTCGCGGCGGTGACCCGGCGGGTCCAGGCCGCGAGCTGCGTCAGCGTGGAACGAGCGGCGGGCTCGGCTTCGGTTTCGGGTGCAGCGCTCGGCTCCGCGGCATCGACGGCGGGGCCCTCGGGCGCGGGTTCTGGCTCGGGGTCCGGCTCCGGCTCGGCTTCCGGCTCCACGGCCTCGACAGCGGGCTCGGGCTCGGGCTCGGGCTCGGGCTCGGGCTCGGGCTCGGGCTCGACCGTATCGACAGCCGACTCGGCCTCGGGTGCCGGGGTGGGCGCCTCGACGGGCGCCTGCTCGACCTCGACGGCCTCGGGCATCCCGGTCTCATCGACCGAGACCTCCTGTGCTGGGGCCGGCTTCGGCTTCACGCTCTTCGATGCCGGCCGCTTGGCCGCGGGCTTGCGCGCCGGCGGCGGCATGCGCGAAGAGCCCGTCGGGCGCGCGTTCGCACGCGGCTTCTTGCCGGCGCCGGAATCCGCAGAGTTCTCCACCGTCCCAACCTACCAAGCGGAGCCCGGCTCAGAGTTTCCATCACAACTGTGCAACAACCACCGCGGTTCACGTGTTGCACCCAGCCCCCGCCGGTAACCTTGGGCGAGCACAACGGAGTGTCTTGACAGCAATCCCCCGGTGAACATTCGGCGAACAACAGCCCGCACCGAGGGCTGAGATGACCCCGAGGAGTGACATGACCACGCAGATCGTGATCCTTGCCGCCGGAATGGGCAGCCGACTGGGCCGCTCCCTCCCGAAGCCCCTGACCGAACTCGCCGACGGCCGCACCATCATGCAGCAGCAGTTCGACAACATCCGTTACGCGTTCGGCAACAACGCCCACGTCACCGTCGTCGTGGGCTACAAGCTCGAGCACATCATCGAAGCGCACCCGGACGCGAACTTCGTCTACAACGAGCAGTACGACCAGACCAACACCTCCAAGAGCCTCATGCGCGCGCTCCAGGCCTCGGCGCCCGGCGGCGTGCTGTGGATGAACGGCGACGTCGTCTTCGACCCCGAGGCGCTCGACCGCGCCGCGGCGTTCGTCGCCCGCGACCAGTCCTTCGTCTCGGTCAACACCGCGAAGGTCTCCGACGAGGAGGTCAAGTACACCACCGACGCCGAGGGATTCATCAAGGAGCTCTCGAAGTCCGTCGAAGGCGGACTTGGCGAGGCCGTCGGCATCAACTACATCGCGCGCGACGACAAGGCGGTGCTGCTGCGCCAGCTCAAGCGCGTCGGCGACCAGGACTACTTCGAGCGCGGCATCGAGCTGGCGATCGAGCAGGATGGGCTGCGCATCGAGCCGGCGGACATCTCCGATCTGTACGCGGTCGAGATCGATTTCGCGGAGGATCTGGAGCGGGCGAACCTCTTCGTCTGACCTGACCTCGCCCCCGGATCTCGACTCCGGTCGATCACCGGCGCTCGATCGGAGTCGAGACCGTACGATAGGACCCGTGTCCGGCGCCGCGATTCCCCGTCCCGCCCGGTCACCACTCTCGAGATACCGCCAGTCGCTGTGGCTGCTGACGGTGCGAGACCTTCGGGTGCGCTACTCGACGTCGGCACTCGGCTACCTGTGGTCGATCCTCGATCCGCTGGTGATGGCGGGCATCTACTGGTTCGTCTTCACCCAGGTGTTCGGCGGCCGTGCCGTCGGCGAAGACCCGTACATCGTGTTCCTGCTCGCCGGCCTCCTGCCGTGGATGTGGTTCAACGGCGCGGTATCGGATGCCACGCGCGCCTACCTGCGCGAGGCCAAGCTCATCCGTTCCACCAAGATCCCCCGCACCATCTGGGTGGCCCGTCTCGTGCTCTCCAAGGGCATCGAGTTCGTCGCCGCCCTTCCGGTGCTCGCCCTCTTCGCGATCGCCACGGGCGCGACACTGCACTGGGAGGCGGTGTTCTTCGTGCTGGGCATCGTGCTGCAAGCGGTGCTCACCATGGGCGTCGGACTCATCGTCGCCCCGCTCGTGGTGTTCTTCCGCGATCTCGAGCGCGCCACGAAGCTCGCGCTGCGGTTCCTGTTCTACGCGAGCCCGATCATCTACGGCCTGCCCGACCTCACCAAGTTGGGCTTGGACTTCTGGGCGGCGTTCAACCCGCTGAGCGGCATCTTCGCGCTGTATCGGGCGGCCTTCTTCCCCGCCGAACTGGACTGGTTCGCCGTCGCGGTCAGTGCCGGCATGAGCACGATCATCCTGGTGATCGGCATCCTCGTCTTCCATCGCACCGAGCGTGCCGTGCTGAAGGAGATCTGACGATGCCCGAGATCGCCCCCGCCGTCATCCGGGTCGAGAACGCCGGTATCCGCTTCCGCCGCAACCGCCGCGGTCGTCGCAACTTCAAAGACCTGTTCTCCTCCCGCAAACGACGGTCACGTCCGGGCGAGTTCTGGGCGCTGCGAGGCGTGAACTTCGACGTTCGAGCCGGCGAAGCGATCGGGGTCGTCGGCCGCAACGGTCAAGGCAAGTCGACGCTGCTCAAGCTCGTCGCCGAGGTGATCCTGCCCGACGAGGGCCGCGTGGAGGTGCACGGCGGTGTCGCCCCGTTGATCGAGATCACCGGCGGGTTCGTCGACGACCTCAGCGTGCGCGACAACGTCTACCTCACGGCGGGCCTGCACGGCATGACGAAGTCGGAGATCGCCGCGCGCTTCGACGAGATCATCGACTTCGCCGAGATCGGCGACTTCGTGGACACTCCGTACAAGCACCTCTCCAGCGGCATGAAGGTGCGCATCGCGTTCGCGGTGATCTCCCGGCTCGAGGAGCCCATCATCCTCGTCGATGAGGTGCTGGCGGTGGGTGACAAGGCCTTCCGGGAGAAGTGCTACGCCCGCATCGAGGAGCTGCTCGCCGGCGGCCGCACCCTGTTCTTCGTCTCGCACAACGAGAAGGATCTGCGCCGGTTCTGCACCCGCGGCCTCTACCTCGACAAGGGTGCCCTCGTGCTCGACGCACCGATCAACGACGTGCTCGCGCGGTACAACGCCGACTACGCCAGCTAGCGTGGTGCCATGGCCAAGAAACAGGACGTGAACCTGTCCAACCCGATGGTCGTGCGCGGCATCGATCGTGTGCTCACGGTGCAGCGGCCCGTGGTGCTCGCGCACATCCGCAGCATCCGCCGATCACGACCGGATGCCTCGCCCGAGCAGCTGATCCGCATCCTCGAGCGCCGCTACCTCGCGGCGGTCACCACGGGCGGTGCTCTCGTCGGTGCCAGCGCTGCCGTGCCCACCATCGGAACGGGCACCTCGCTCGTGCTCTCCGGGGTCGAGACCGCCGGCTTTCTCGAGGCGAGCGCGCTGTTCGCCCAGTCGGTGACCGAGGTGCACGGCATCGTCGTCGACGATCCGGATCGCGCGCGCGCCCTCGTGATGACCATGGTGCTCGGCACGGCCGGCACCGATCTCGTCAGGCAGCTCGCCGGTCAGGTGACCGGCACGGGCGCCGCCAAGAGCACCTTCTGGGGCGAGATGCTCACCAAGAGCCTGCCCATGACCGCGATGGAGCCCATCGCGGACCGCATCAAGCGCACGTTCGTGAAGAAGTTCGCAGTGGCGCAGGGCACCAATGTCGTCGGCCGCCTCATCCCCTTCGGCATCGGTGCGGCCATCGGCGGCGGGGGCAACCACCTGCTCGGGCGGCAGATCGTGCGCACCGCGCGCGAGGGCTTCGGGCCGGCTCCGGCGACGTTCCCGAGCTGGCTGCAGGACTTCCAGCGTCCCAAGCGCGAGCCCCGCGCGCCACGACCGAAGCGCGAGCCGACCGAGCGGCGGGAGCTGCGCATCCCGATTCCCTCGCTGCCGAGGCGCAAGCCGAAGGCGTCCGAGGCGCTCGTGCCCATCGACCCGTCGCAGGACTAGCGGCGGTCAGGCCGACGGGCCGCCCGGCATCGGCACGGTCGGGTCCTCCTGGAACAGGCCGATGAGGTTGCCCTCGCTGTCGCGGAAGCGGGCCATCCAGCCGAAGGTCGGGATCGGCTGCTTCTCGGTCACCGGGATGCCGCCGGCTTGCTTCACCTTCGCCAGGGTCGCGTCCACGTCATCCACGGCGATGAAGACGATCACCCCCTCGGGCGCCTCGGCGCGCGCCGTGAACGCGCCCTCGACCCCCGGGCCCGGCTCGTCGCCGGCCGTGATCGTCCAGTAATCCATGGGCCCCCACCTGGTGGCCTTCCAGCCGAAGACCGAACCATAGAAGGCACCGGCCCGCTCGGAATCGTCGATGGGGATGTTGTAGTGCACAACGCGGCTCGTCATCCAGCGAGCCTAGAAAGCGCCGCGCACCCGACACAGGGTCTTTGGTCACCCCGGCCCGGCCGGGTCGGGCTAGTCGTCGGCCGAGTCGTCCTCGTCGCCGACGAACGGATCGCCCTCGCTGCCGACGACGTCGCCGCGGTGGAGGGCGGCGTGCCGGTCCCACTCCCGCAGGAGCGCGGTGATCGCAGCCCGGAAGCGCGCCGTCGCCACCCCGGGTGTCGTGTCACCGAAATGCCGCTCCGCCCAGAAGGCGAGCGTGTCGCGGGAGGACGGGTCGAACTGCACGCGCTCGGCGATCGCGAGGATGTCGCCGGCGGCGTCCGCGGTCAGCCATTCGCAGGCGCCGAGGAATCCGTTCTCGTCGACGTCCGCCTCGGGCGATGCCGGACGGGTGACGATGATGGGCTTGCCCGTGGCCAGCCGGTCGTAGATCATGGCGGAGATGTCGGTGATCGCGACATCCGCGGCCATCAGCTGCCAGCCGAGCGCGCCGCCGTCGTCGAACACGTGCTGCGCCGTCGGGTCGGCCGCGTTGGCCCGCGCGATCGCCGCCTTGATCGCCTCGTTCGCGGCCCGGTAGTCGCGGTCGACGACACCGCTGCGCGGATGCGGGCGGTAGATGAGTCGGTGGTCGGGCGACGCGAGCACCGCCGAGGCGAGCGCGACGCCGTGGGTCGCGATGGAGCCGTAGGCGGCAGCGGCACGGTCGCCCTCCCACGTCGGCGCGTACAGCACCACGGTGCGCTCATCCGGCGTGTAGGGCAGCTCCCCCTGCAGATGATCGGCCTGCGGGCGCCCGATCGCGATGATCTTCTTCTCGAGGTCCAGGTCCCACAGCTTGTGGCTCAGACGGTCGATCGCGGCATCCCCGGCGACGAAGCTGTAGTCGTAGGCCTTGAACTGGTTCGTGGTCATGTACATCTTGTCGGACTCGCCGTGGTTGATGAACACGTGCCACATGCGGCCGTAGCGGAACATCTGGAAGTTCCTGGCGTTCTGGTTGACGTAGAACACGATGCGGATGTCCTGCTCGTGCACGAACTGTTCGAGCGCCGCGACGCTGCGGGCATAGACGGCGGGCACGGGCGATTCGTTCCAGAGCGCGAGCACCGTGCTCGGGCTTCGGCTGATGATGGCCACCGGCCAGTCGTGCTGCAACTCGGCCAGAGGTGCGTACCACTGCCGCAATTGGTACAGGTTGACCTTGGTGTCTGCGAAGTACACGGCGATCTTGATCGTGCCCGGCGCGGGCCACGGATGCTCCGGCTGACGCCGCGCGACCGCGCCCCTGTTCTTGCGCGAGATCCACGCGTTGCGCACGAGGCGTCGCGCGGTTCCGAAGTCGTTCAGCAATCCCACGAGACCATCAAACCAGCGGCGGACGACCGGCGAGGCTCATCCGCCACACCGTTACCCATCCGATGCTGCGGCGCCCGCCGGGGTTGCGCCGCCAACCCTCCCACCAGCCCGCGAACCACGCGCCGAGTCCGGCGCGGTTGCGCACCGACCGCAGCAGCTGGATGCCCGTCCAGCTGCCCACGTAGAACGGCACGAGCACCCACGGCAGATTGCGCTTGGCCAACCACACCCGGTTGCGGGCGTTCAGTCGGTAGTAGTAGTCGTGCCTCGTGGGCTCGATCGCCGGATGATGCGCCACCAGGTCGCCGGCGTACCAGACCCGTCTTCCCGCCGCCCACACCCGCCACGCCAACTCGATGCCCTCGTGCGCGTAGAAGTAGGGGTCGCCCCAACCGCCGATGTCGTCGAAGACGGCGCGCGGCAGCAGCGTGGCGCCCTCCCACACCGAGAACACGTTGCTCGAGTGCGCCGGGTCGCCCTTGCGAATGCGCGGGATCCATCGGCGGGGGTTCTCGCTGCCGCTGGGGTCGACGACCCTCGGCTGCAGCAGACCGATCGTGGGGTCGGCCCGAAGCTGGGCGACTGCATCGGCGAGGAAGGTCGGCGACGGCAGGCTCGCGTCGTCGTCGAGGAAGAACAGGTACTCCCCCGCCACGTCCGCGACACCCCGGTTTCGACCGGCCGGGATGCCGAGGTTCTCGGGCAGATAGCGCGACTTGACCCCCGCGGGCAGCCCGACCGGCTCCCAGCCGTTGCCGACCACGACGATGTCGAGCTCCACCCCGGTCTGCCCCGCGAGGGATGCGAGCCCGTGGGCGAGGTCGTGCGGTCGTCTGCCCATCGTGAGGCAGACCACGCCGACGGTCGGCGCACTCAGGAGCGCACTCGCTTCGAGGCCATGATCGCCACGAAGTGCCCGACGAGGGCGAGCACCGACAGCGGCAGCAGGATGAGCAGCAGCCCGCGATCGGCGGCCAGCGGCGGCAGGAAGAGCCCCACGATCGCGGCGACGAACACGAGGATGGTCAGCTCCACCGAGTGGTACAGACGGTGGAAGGGCACGAAGCGGGCGGCACGCCGCAGGCGGGCGATCAGCCGCTGACTGGGCACCGCCTCCTCCTTGCGGTCGCTGAGCTTGTCGAGGCCCGCGTTGGCGCGAGCGACGTGCACCATGTCGTTGAGCGCCTTGTTCAGCACGATCACCAGGGCGAGGGCGAGGCCCGCGGTCGTCCAGGCGAAGTCGGCCGGGAACTCCAGCGGCCAGCCGGCGGCGCGGATGCCGAGCGCGATCGGGATCAGCGCCTCGGTCGTGTAGTGCCCCACCTTGTCGAGGAACACCCCGGCCGGCGAGCTCGTGCCGCGCCAGCGCGCGACCTCCCCGTCGCAGCAGTCGACGAGCATCTGCAGCTGCCCCAGCACGAGAGCGAGGGAGGCGCCTGCGATGCCGGGGATCAGCAGGGCCGCGGCCGTCATCCATCCGACCACGATCATCAGGCCGGTGACCCCGTTGGCGGAGATGCTGGTCTTCAGCAGTAGCCAGGTGAGGTAGGGCGAGAGGTCGCGCAGGTACAGCGACGCCGTCCAGTGCTCGGCGTTCGCGCGCTGCCGCACGCTGGGCGGTTGCGTCACCTCGCGCAGCTGCGCGATCGAGGCGGGTCGAACCGGATGACCGTCAATGGTCACTCGTGTCACCTTCCGGTCTGTGCAGTGATGTTCCTGGTCAGCTTGAGGAACCCAAGCACGAACCCGATGCCCCACCCGAAGTGGATGCAGGGCAACACTACGAGATACCAGAGCCCGGTGCGTAGCCCCTCGCGGGCCGCGATCACGGATGCCGCGATCACGAACACCGCGTACACGGCCGGCACCGCGAATGCCAGCAGCAACCACGGCACGTTCGCGAACAGCCCCACGAGGCCGAGCACGAGGCCGAGGGTGATGCCGAGCACGGCGACGGGAGGCACGAAATAGCGGATGCCGTTGGCCGCCCCGAAGCGCCGTGCGAGTTCGCCGCGCCAGATGCCCGTGGCGACGAACTGCCGGATGAGCTTGCGCAGACTCGACCTCGGCCGGTAGACCACCTCGAGCTCGGGGGTGAACCACACCGTGCCGCCGCTCGCGCGCAGGCGGCGGTTGAGCTCCCAGTCCTGTCCGCGCTTGATGTCTTCATCGAACAGGCCGACCGCGAAGAGGCGGTCTTTGCGGAACGATCCGAGGTAGACGGTGTCGGCCGGGCCCGCCTTGCCGCCGACGTGATGCTGGGTGCCGCCGAGCCCCTCCGGGGAACGGTAGGCGTGCGCGACGGCCTTCTCGAAGGGGGTCGTGCCCTGCGCCTTCATGATCCCGCCGACGTTGTCGGCTCCGGTCTCCTGCAGCGTGCGCACGGCCACTCGCGTGTACTCGGTCGGCAGCACGGAGTGGGCGTCGACCCGGATGACGATGTCGTGCTCCGCGGCACGGATGGCGGCGTTGAGGCCGCCGGGCGTGGATCCGGCCTCGTTGGGGATCGGGCGCAGGTGCGGGTTCTTGGCCGCCATGGCCTGGATGACGTCGTTGGTGCCGTCGACGCTCGGGCCGAGGGCCGTGATGATCTCGTACGGACCGTCGTAGTCCTGCCCGGTGAGGCTGTCGATCGCCGCCTCGATGTGCTGCACCTCGTTCAACACCGGCATGACGTAAGAGACGCCGGGAACGGCGCCTGAACGCTTCGCCATGGCTTGAGCCTAGCGGTGCTCGGGCGGCGCGGACCGCGTGCGCGCCGCCCGAGTCCGCCGGGCTACTTCAGCGTCCCGAGGGTGAGGGTGACGGTCTGCGCCTTGCCGCTGCGCACATAGGTGAGCGTCGCCTCGGTTCCGGCGGCCGCGGCCCGCACCTGAGCGGTGAGGTCGGTCTTGCCGGTGATCGGCACACCGTTGAACTGGGTGATGATGTCCCCGGCTCGCAGGCCCGCGGACTGCGCGGCGCCGCCCTGGGTGAGTTCGACGATGCTCGCGCCGATCACGGTCGGGTCGGTCTGGTTCTCGTCCTCGGTCACGTCGGCGACAGTCGCCCCGAGCAGCCCGTGCGTGGCCGCGCCATTGGCGATCAGCTCGTCGGCGACGCGCTTGGCGACGTTCGAGGGGATCGCGAAACCGACACCGATGCTGCCGGCGGCGCCGCCGGAGCTGCCGGCCGAGGCGATGGCGACATTGATGCCGATGATGTTGCCGTCGGAGTCGAGTAGGGCTCCACCGGAGTTGCCGGGGTTGATCGCGGCATCCGTCTGGATGACGGCCAGGGAGATCGTCGACGAGGTGGTGTTCGACGGGGTCTGGCCGGGGATGTCGAAGTTGAAGAAGTCGTACGGATCGGAGGGCTGCTGCGGCGTGCTCTCCTGCTGCTGCTCGTCGGGCAATGCCGAGGACGCGACGGTGATGCTGCGGTTGAGCGCGCTCACGATACCGTCGGTGACGGTTCCGGCGAGGCCGAGCGGCGCGCCGATCGCGATGGCGCGGTCACCGACGTTGAGCTTGGAGGAGTCCGCGAACTCGGCCGGCTGCAGGTCGGTGGCGTCGACCTTGATCACGGCGAGGTCGAAGATGGGGTCCGTGCCGACGATGGTCGCATCCAGCAGCCTGCCGTCGTTGGTGGTGACGGTGACCGTCGGGTCGGCGACGGCGCCGTCGAGGGTGACGACGTGGTTGTTGGTGAGGATGTAGCCGTCGTCGCTGAGGATCACACCCGATCCGGTGCCCGACGAGTCCTGACCCTTCACCGCGATGGTGACGACGGAGGGCGATGCCTTCGCGGCGACCGCGGTGACGAGCGTGGCGTTGTCGGCGTCGTTGACCGTGATGGTGGTCGGGGTGGAGTCGCCCGAGATCGGGGCGCCCGCGTTCAGCGATGTCGCCCAAAGGCTGACCCCGGCTCCCGAGACGCCGCCCAGGAGGGCGCCGGCCGCGAGCGCGGCGACGACGGGGACGACGATGGATCGCTTCGGTGCGGCGGGGGTGGTGTCTGGGGTGCCCGTCGATGGGCCCTGGGGTGCGTCGCTCATGCGGTGTGTGCTCCTTTCAAGCGCTGCCAGCATCCACCGCCAACCTGAACATTCTATTTGGGCGAGCCGAGAGCACACCGTGCTTCGCCTGGGGTGCTGCTTCGCGCTCGCTCAGCAGCCGGGACCGGCCGGATGCACCGTGCATTCGCGCTCGACGAGCACCGTCTTGGCGCTGCCCGCCGTCGCCACCAACCGGTTGGCGGGCACCGGGAGCACCCCGGCGATGTCGACCCACGCCCCGGCCCCGAACCGGTACTCGACCGCGAAGTCGATGGTCAGGTCGATCACGTACGTGCCTGCCGCAGTGTAGACGTGGCTCGTCGCGGTCGGGTCGAACTCGCGCGCCCCGAGCGCGGCCCACGGTGCGCCCGGTGTCGCAGTGCTGCGACCTGCGCCGTCGCCGTAGGTCCAGTGCCAGGCGACGGGGGTGAACCGCACGGATGCCGGCTGCCCGAGCAAGGTTCCGGCGTGCACCTGCACGCCGGAACGCGCGAAGAAGTTCGTGTCGAGACCGACCACCATCCATCCGTCGGGCTCCATCACGTCCACGCCGGGATCGGGGCGAAAGTGCGCGACATCGGCGAGCGTGATCGGCGCGGTCGGCGCGGTCGGCTCCGTTCGGCCCGGCCCCCACCCGAGACAGCGATCGTCGAGCACCGGAACGCACGACTCCGGCTCACCGTCCGAGACGCCGGGGCCGGAGCCCGAGTCGCCGCCGCCAGGCGTGCCCGGTGAACCGGTCGAACCCTCGAGGGTCGCGCCGCCGTCGCCGAGGGAGCCTTCGACGTTGCAGTTGCCAGTCAGGATCTGGTCCTGGCCACACTCAACCGCGACGGCGGGGGCGGGTGGTAGCACGAGCAGGACTGTCAAACCCGCCACCATTAGTGCCTTCCTAGACGCAGAAATCGCTGCCCTCCCAAACCTCAACATCCTGGACCACGGCCTGCAGCGAGCCGTCAACCGAGCGCACTGAGATAGTGATGACCATCGGGTACAGATCTCTCCGGCCCGGAGGATTCACTTCGTTTCCTCCGGCATCGAGAACTCGAACACCTGAGATATCGAGGCACCCATACGCTTGAAGCGGCTCGCTCGGATCGCCGCCAAGAAGACCGCCGGGGTGGGCAATCTCAATCACGCGCGTAGACGATAGACCTTCCTGACGCAAGTCTTGCGCCTGGAACCTCTCCACGGACTCGTTTGCAGCGTCGAGGGCCTTGCCAGTAACCACATCCGAGAGCGGCGAGGCGTCGTGAGACGCAAGAGCGGCATCGATCGCGGCCTGATACGCCGCATACGCCTCCTCCGCCGCCGCGAGCGCCTCCTCCTCGGAGGCGAACACCGGCGTCGCGACCGGCGTGGGCGTCGGTGTCGGATCGGGCGGCGTCGGCACGCACGCCGAGAGCAGGAGCACCAGGGCGAGGGCGGCGATCACGCGCATGCCAACGACGGTACCGAAGTCCGCGGCATCCGGACCAGGCAATCCACAGGCCAAGTAGGCTCGCCTGGTGGCTGTGAGTGGTTCCTGGGAGCGTGCCGCGCGGGGCGCGATGCTGCTCGGCGCGGACGGCACGATGCGTCCGACGATCTTCGCGGAGATGTCGGCGCTCGCGGCGTCGACCGGGGCGATCAACCTCGGGCAGGGGTTCCCGGACGAGGACGGTCCGGTCGAGGTGCTCGACGCCGCCCGGCGCGCCATCAGCGAGGGCCTGAATCAGTACCCGCCGGGCATCGGCATGCCGGTGCTGCGCGAGGCGATCGCCGAACACCAGCAGCGCTTCTACGGCATCCATCTCGACCCGGACACCCAGGTGCTCGTCACCGCCGGCGCGACCGAAGCGATCGCCGCGACCCTGCTCGCCCTCATCGACGAGGGCGACGAGGTGGTGACGCTCGAGCCGTTCTACGACGAGTATGCGGCGATCATCGCGCTCGGCCGCGCCACGCACGTGACCGTGCCGCTGCACGCCCCGGGCTTCCTGCCCGACCACGACGAGCTGAGGGCGGCGGTCACCGATCGCACCCGCATCATCCTGCTCAACACCCCGAACAATCCCACGGGTTCGGTGCTACCGCGGGAGACGCTCGAACTCGTCATCGAGCTCGCCCATGAGCACGACGCGATCATCGTCACCGACGAGGTCTACGAGCACCTGACGTTCGGTGTCGAACACGTGCCGATCGCGAGCCTGCCGGGCGCGTTCGATCGCACCGTGACGATCTCCAGCGGCGGCAAAACGTTCAGCACCACCGGTTGGAAGATCGGTTGGCTCACCGCGCCGGCCCGGCTGGTGCAGCCCATCCTCGCGGTGAAGCAGTACCTCACCTACGTCAACGGTGCGCCGTTCCAGCCCGCGATCGCGGCGGGCCTGCGGCTACCCGACGAGTACTTCGCCGACGCCGCGTCGACCCTTCGGGCCAAGCGCGACGTGCTGAGCGCGGGGCTGGCTGCAGCAGGGTTCGCCGTGACCAGGCCGCAGGCGGGCTACTTCGTGATCGCGGATGCCGCGCCCCTGGGCATCACGGACGCCGCCGCCTTCTGCCGCGCCCTCCCCGCCCTCGCCGGCGTCGTGGCGGTGCCGGTCACCGCGTTCGTGCACCCGGAGCGCGAGGGATACGACACCATGGTGCGGTTCGCGTTCTGCAAGCGCGTGGATGTACTCGAGCGCGCGGCAGCGCAGTTGGCGCAGTTGCGCCTCAACTGACCGCCGCGGCGACCGGAGCGGTCACGAGCGGCAGGCGCATGCTGAAACGGGTGCCGACGCCCTCCTCGCTCTCGACGGCCATCTCGCCCTCGTGAGCGGTGACGATCGCCTTGGTGATCGTCAGCCCGAGGCCCACGCCGGGCACGGCGTTGCGGGTGGCCGTGGTCGCACGGAAGAACCTCGAGAACAGCTGGTCCATGTCGGAGGCGGGGATGCCCATCCCGGTGTCGCTGACGCTGATCACCGCCTGAGCTGATGCCGCCTCAAGCGCCACCGTGACGATGCCACCCCGCGGCGTGAACTTGATCGCGTTGGAGATCAGATTGTCGATCGCCTGGCCGAGTCGCACCGGGTCGCCGTGCACGAGCAGCTCCCCGGCGGGCACGTGGCTGACGAGTTCGACACCGGCGGCATCCGCCATCGGACGACCGCTCTCGATCGAGGCCAGCACGATCGCGGCGAGCGCGGTGTCGCGACTGTCGAGCGGGAACCGACCCGACTCCACCTGGGCGGTGAACAACAGGTCGCCGACCAGCCGCAGCAGACGGTTCGCATTGCGCTCGGCAACGGACAGGTACTGCAGGTGCTCGGCCGACAGTGGATGCTGCTCGTCGTCGCGCATGAGCTCGAGGTATCCGAGAATCGAGCTCAGCGGCGTGCGCAACTCGTGCGAGATCAGCCCGACGAACTCGTCTTTCAGCCGCGCGACCTCGCGCTGCTTCGTCACGTCGGAGGCGACGAACAGGTAGCCCACCGTGCGACCGCCCTCGTCCACGCGCTTGGTCACCGAGACCTCGACCGGCACGGGCGTGCCGTCGACGCGTAGCCACGTCCACTCCCGCACATCGGCCTTGCCGAGCCTGGCGAGCTCGACGAGGGCGGAGAAGCCCGGGTTGAGCACCGTCTCCCCGGGCGGGTAGTTGAGCTCACGCGCCCGATCCTCGAGCTCCTCGGTCAGATGGAAGTCGAAGATGTGCATCTTGTCTTCGGCCTCGTCCTGGCTCGGACCCAGGATCTTCGTCGCACCCGGATTCCAGGCATCGATCAACCCCGTCGAGTCGGTGCCGATCACCGCCTGTTCGGTGACCGCCGCCCACAGCCCGCGGAACAGCCGATCGGCCGAGCGGTACTTCGCCTCGCTCTCCTGCAGCTGCGCCGCGTATTCGACGGTGCGCTGCAGCATCGACTCCTTGTCCTCGGCAAGGCGATTGAGCTTGCCGAGAGCGACCCGGCTCTGCAGCGCCACCTGATTGACGATGGCGGCTGCAACGGTGAACAGCACGGTCGAGAACAGTCCCCGCACGTAGTCGAGGGGGGCGGTCGGCAAGGACAGCGACAACAGGTTGGGGATCGTGAGGGCGATCGCCGCGCCGGCCCCGGCAAGCGCGATGTACCGCCGACCGTTGGCGACGGCGATCCACACCACCGGCAACAGGATGAGCGCGGAGAACGCGGAGGCTCCCCCACCCGTGCCGGCCCGGAACGCGCCGATGCCGATCAGGTCGATCACGGGCACCAGCAGCACGTACCCGGCGAGTCGATCGACCCGCGAGATGATGCCGGCGAGCACGGTCGCGATCGCGACGATGCTGAGGCCCGCGATGGCGAACGTCGCGTTCGTGGGCGCGATCCCGGGCACGACGATCGTGAGCGCGGCCGCCACCACCACGGCGACCGCCGTCGCGGACTGCTTCAGCGCCGGACTGGGATCCTCGATGCCGTGCATGATGGTTGCCCACATCGTGGGTCGCTGGTGGCTCATCGCGGCTCCTTGCCGACGGCGAGCCACGCGACCAGTTGCCTGGGGCTGAACGGCTTGGCGAGGAAGTGATCGGCACCGGCGTCGAAGCCGACCTGCTTCGAGGCGTCGTCGACCGAGGCGGAGAGCAGCAGGATGCGCAGATCCTCGTTCGCGCCATCGGACCGCACCTGCCGGCAGACCTCCAGTCCCGTCAGCTCCGGCATGGTGACGTCGAGGATCGCGAGGTCGGGCCGCTCGCGCCGGATCGCGGCGAGCGCGCTGGCGCCGTCGCCGACGCTGGCGACCACACGCAGTCCCGCGCGCTCGGTGGCGATGCCGACGAGCGCCCGGATGTCCTGATCGTCGTCCGCGACGACCACCGTGAACGTCACGACGCCATCCGTTCGGGCAGCACCGCGGCGAGAGTGCTGCGCACTTGCTCCCCGGTGAAGGGCTTCGGCAGGGTCGCGTGCGCACGCGGGAACTCGCGCACGTCGAGCACCGAGGTGATCACGATGGCGACCTCGGGCCTCTCGATCCGCATGCGACCGGAGAGCTCCCACCCGTCCATGCCCGGCAGCTGCAGGTCGATGACGGCGACATCCGGCGGGCATCGTCGATAGGCCGTCACCGCCTCCTCGCCGGTGCCCACGACCTCGACCGTGCAGCCGGCGCGTTCGAAGTAGCGCGTCAGCAGCCCTGCCTGGTCCTCACTGTCCTCGACCACGAGCACGCGGATGTCGCTGGTCGGTCGCCCCCCGGCCTCCAGCATCAGACGACGACCGCGTCGCGCACGATCTCGAGCGGTTCGTTGTAGGTTCCGGCGCCGAAGCGCGACCAGGCCCGCGCGGTCGCGAGCGTGAAATCCGGTTGCAGGTAGGTGGGCCGCTCCTCGTGATCCCCACCGAAGCAGGCGAGCATCTCGAGCTTGGTGTCGGTGTGACCGTCGATCGAGATGAACCGGGTCGGCCGGAAGTCCACGGTCGCGCCGCTGCCCTGATAGCAGGCGACGGTGCGCACCTTGGATGCCGCGACCAGCGTCGCCTCGTGCACCACCCGGTGGTCGCGGTTGTCGTCGTTCTTGGAGTGCACGTAGACCACGGTGGGCTGCACCTGGTCGATGACCTTGCGGATCGTCTCCGCCGGAGCGTCGAGCGCCTCCTCGAGCACGAGGGTGGCGCCGATCATGTCGGCGGCGGCCGAGCCCTCGTTCCACGCCGTGTGGATGCCGCCGTCGCGCATGCCCTTCGACAGCGTCAGGATCGTCACCGAGTCGCCCGCCGCGCGATGCGCCGAGAGGATGCCGCCGACCCCCACCTCGACATCGTCCGGGTGCGCCCCGATCGCGAGCACCACCTGCGGTTTCGGCGCGGATGCCGCGGCCTCCCGCCCCGCCTCGGCGAGCCGCTTCACGTGCCCGAGCAGCGCCGCCGCCGTCACCGGCTTGGTCAGGAACTCGTCCGCCTGGTTGCGCAAGGCGGACACCGCGTAGTCGACGGAGGCGTGCGCGGTGATGACGATGATGGGCATCGTCGGCCGCACACCGCGCACCTGCGCGATGAGGTCGAGGCCGGACATCCCCGGCAGTTCGATGTCGGTGACGACGACATCGGGCTCGAACTCGGCGACCGAGGTCGCGGCCTCCCGGCCGTCCGCGAGCGTGAGCACGACGCATCCGCCGCGCTCGAGCACGGTCTTCGAGTAGAGCGCGACGTCAGCATCGTCTTCGACGACGATGACGCGATACGGCTCGGCCATGCCAATCCCCCGTTCCCCCAGAACAGGCCCAACTGTACGCAGGCGGCGGTCGGTGCCGCGTTCCCCAGTTAGAGGGGACCCGGTTCGAGGGGGACGACCCCGAAGCGCCGCAGCGCCAGCGCGGGGTTGCGGCCGCGCACCTCGGCGAGCCGTTCACGGCTGAGCTGGGCGACCGCCACCACACCGGCCTCCTCGCCGATGGTCGCGAGTTCGACACCCATCGGGTCGACGATCATGCTGTTGCCCACGCCGATCGGCGGTGCGTGGTCGGCGGCGGCGACGTAGATCGTGTTCTCGATCGCGCGAGCGGTGACGAGCGTGCGCCAGTGGTGCTCCTTCAGCGGTCCGCGCACCCACTCGGCGGGCACGAGCACGAGGTCGGCGCCCGCATCCACGAGTCTGCGGGTGACCTCGGGGAAGCGGATGTCGTAGCAGGTCTGCAACCCGACCGTGAAGCCCTCCCACTCGAAGGTCTGCGGCGTCTCGAGTTCACCGGCTCGCACCCGGTCGGACTCGCGCTGCCCGAACGCGTCGTAGAGGTGCAGCTTGCGGTACGTCGCCACGAGTCGGCCGGCGGGTGAGAGCGCGACGAGCGTGTTGCGCACGTGGGTGGCATCCGCCGTCTCCAGCACGCCGGCGATGAGGTGCGTGCCGAGCTCGGCGGCGAGCTCGCCGAGTGCGGTGACGAACGGCCCGTCGAGCGGTTCGGCCCCGGCGAGGGATGCTTCCCCCAACTCGGCCTCGAAGAACGACGAGTACTCCGGAAACACCACGAGGCTCGCCCCGCGCGCGACCGCGATGGCCGCCAGCCGCCGGATCTCCGCGAGATTCGCCGCGGTGTCGTCACCCGGTGCGAACTGGGCGACGGCGAGGGAACTCACCCACGCCACCAGTCGTCGAACGGGGTCACGGGCACGGTGCGCTTGTGGCGGGTCGCCAGGAACCGCGCCTCGATCGCCTCGGCGACCGCCTCGTCGATCTCGAGACCCTCCAGGTAGTCGTCGATCTGGGTGTAACTGAGTCCCAGGTTCGCCTCATCGGTCTGCCCGGGGGTGTCGTCGAGCAGGTCCGCGGTGGGCGCCTTAAGGTAGAGCCGCTCGGGGGCGCCGAGGTGCTCGAGCAGCGCGCGACCCTGCCGCTTCGTCAGGCCGCTGAGCGGCAGGATGTCGGCCCCGCCATCCCCGTACTTCGTGAAGAAACCGGTGACCGCCTCGGCCGCGTGGTCGGTGCCCACCACCAGCAGCGCGGACTGGCCGGCGATCGCGTACTGCGCCACCATGCGCATGCGCGCCTTCACATTGCCCTTCGTGAAGTCGCTCATCTCGTGCCCGAGGGCGTCGGCGTACTCCGCCTCGACGCCGTCGACGCCGCGCTGGATGTTGAAGGTGATCGAGCGGTCCGGCTGGATGAAGCTCAGCGCGAGCTGGGCATCGTCTTCGTCGCGCTGCACCGCGTAGGGCAGCCGCACGGCGGTGAACTCCACGCCGTCACCGAGCTCCTCGCTCGCCAGCTGGCAGAGGCGACCGGCGAGCGATGAGTCCTGGCCGCCGCTGATGCCGAGCACGAGCCCCTTCGCCCCGGTGGCGGTGACGTAGTCCTTGAGGAAGTCGATGCGTGCGCGCACCTCGGCGGCCGGATCCACCTCCGGGCGTGCACCGAGTTCAGCGATGATCTGAGCCTGGAGAGGTCGCATGCAACGAGGGTACCCGCGATCAGACCAACGCCGGAATGACCTCGCGTTCGAACAGCTCGACACCGCTGAGATCGTACGCGGCCTCCGGAAAATACCCGATCGTGTAGCTGAGGCCGGCGGCGCGGTGCTGCTGCAGGCGCTGCACGATCTGCTCGGGCGTGCCGGTGAGCGCGGTGCCGTCCCGGTAGGTGGCGATGAAGCCCGCGGTGTGTCGGCCGAGGAACGGGGCCACCCGGGCCTCGATCGCGTCGACTCGGGCCGCGACATCCGCCTCGGTCTCACCGATCACCACGTTGAAGTTCTCGCTGCGGGTGATGCGCCCGAAGTCGGTGCCGACCTCGGCGCAGTGCGCCTCGAGCAGCGCGCTCTTGGCGATGAACTCGTCGAGGTCGCCGCCGGCGAAGTTGGTGGCATCCGCGTACTCGGCCGCGATGCGCAGGGTCACCTTCTCACCACCGCCGGCGATCCACATCGGGATGCTCGGCTGCAGCGGCAGGGGACGCACGATGGCGCCGTCCACCTGGTAGTACTCGCCGTCCAGGGTCGCGCTGCCCGTCGACCACGCCTGACGCATGATCTCCACGCCCTCGCGCAGGCGCCCGAGCCGCTCCCCCGCGCGCGGGAAGCCGTAGCCGTAGGCGCGCCACTCGTGTTCGTACCAACCGGCGCCGATGCCCATCTGTGCGCGGCCGCCCGAGATGAGGTCGACGGTGGATGCCAGCTTCGCCAGATACGCGGGGTTGCGATACGAGATGCACGTGCACATCTGCCCGAGCTTCACCCGGCTCGTGGTCGCGGCGAACGCGGCCATCAGGCTCCAGGCCTCGTGCGTGGCCTCCTCGCTCGGGATGGGCACGGTGTGGAAGTGGTCGTACACCCAGATCGAATCCCACGGCCCGGCATCCGCGTGGGCGGCGATCGCGTTCATGGTGGCCCACTGCTGGGCGGGGTCGATGGTCACCAGGTCGTGACGCCATCCTTGGGGTACGAAGAGTCCGAAGCGCATGTTTCGAGCCTAGACGGGCCGTCGTGCCCGGTATGGTGCTTGACGATGAACGAGTCGACGACGTACTGGTGCGGCAGCTACACCCCACCGCAGGGCACCGGTACCGGCCTCGGACTCATCGAGCGCCGCGGCGACGAGCTCTCCTGGCTCGGCACGGCAGCCGCGCTCGACTCGCCGTCGTTCGTCGCCACCCACCCGACCCTCGAGGTGATCTACGCCGTCGAGGAGCACCGCGGCGACCTCGTCGCACTGCGCCGCGACGGGGATGCCTGGGTGCATCACGGCGAGCCTCGCGTTGCCGGGGTGGCCGCCTGCCACGTGCGAGTGGATGACGCGGGCCGCTTCGCAGTGGTCACCTGCTGGGGCGACGGCCGGGTGCTGGTGTACCCGCTCGATGCCGACGGGCGGCCGTTGCAGCCGATCCTCGGCGAGGCGTCGCACGACCCCGATGGGCGCCAAAGCCGCGCGCATGCCTCCGCGCAGCTCGGGCCCGGCACCTTCCTGACCACCGACCTCGGCCACGACCTCGTGCGCGCGTGGCGGTTCGACGGCGAGCGCGTCACCCTCCTCGGCGCCCTCGACGTCGGTCTCGGCAGTGGACCGCGGCACCTGGCCGCCGCCGGCGACGGGCGCTACTTCGTGGTCACCGAGTACAGCAACGAGGTGCTCACGCTGCGCGCCGACGAGCACGGTCTCGCACTGCTCGGCCGCACCCCGGTGCTGAGGGACGGCATGCGCGAGGGAGACACGTGCTCGGAGATCGCGCTCCACGAATCCGGGCGGTGGCTCGTGGTGGGGGTGCGCGGATCCGACCGGATCGCGCTGCTCGCGGTGGGCGAGGATGGCACGGTGACGCCCGTCGACGACGTGGACTGCGGCGGCGGCATCCCACGCCACCTGCTGCTGGACGGCGACCGGATCATCGTCGCCAATCAGCGATCCGGTGGCCTTGCCGTGCTGCACCTCGACCCCGTGGCCGGTGCGCTCTCGCCGGCGGTCTCGACCCTCGCGGTGGGCAGCCCCACCTGTCTGGCGGTCGCGGGCTAGAAGCCGCTCGGCTCCGTCTTCAGCTAACGGCCCGGACTAGTACCCGTTGGCGGCAACGCCGAACTCGGCTTGCTCAGGGCTGAAGCCCTCATAGATCAGCTGCTCGATGAGGCCTTGTCGCGAGAATGACGTGAATTCGAGGTACGACTTTGCGCTCGCAGCGGCCTGCGCGTTCCAGTCGGGGGCAAGGAAGTCCACGGCAAATGTTGCATCTTCTGTCGAGAAGCCCTCGTACTCGAGTTGCTCGATCAGCCCCTCACGCGAAAACGACGTGTAAGCCAGATACGACGTGGCAGAACCGATGGCCTGTTGCTGGCCCATCGTCAACTTGGGCTTCTCCTCAACCACAAAGGTCACCGTGTCACCGAGCTTGAGTTCGGTACCAGCGGCGGGCGACATGGAAAGCACCAAAGCGTCCGGCTCACCCGAGTAGGCAGGCTTCAAGCCCGCACTCGCCAGCGTGCTGGCCGCCTCCGAGGCGGACTGTCCAACGACGTCGGGCACCACGACGGGAGCCTCGGCCGATTCCGCATCTGCCGCATTTGGCGTCGCGTCCGCAACCGGCAGCTTGTCGCTTCGGGGATCACGATTGAGGGCACCGATGATGATCAATAGCAGGACCGCACCGACAACCCCGAGCGTGATCCACAAGCCGCGGCGAGACTGCTTGGAACGCGGTTCTGACGCCAGTGGAAGCCAAACCAACGACCCGTCGACATTCTCGGTGAGGCGATGCCCGTTGACTACGTCTCCGGGCTTATACGTCGAGTCAGCCATGCGAATCTCCTTCGGTTCCCCAGTCACCGAGTCTTGCTCGTCACCGACAGCTGCGGTTCCCCCCAGTACAGGGGCGGACATATCTGCGGCGGCGGCATCCCACGCCACCTGCTGCTGGACGGCGACCGGATCATCGTCGCCAATCAGCGATCCGGTGGCCTTGCCGTGCTGCACCTCGACCCCGTGGCCGGTGCGCTCTCGCCGGCGGTCTCAACCCTCGCGGCGGCCAGCCCCACCTGCCTGGCGGTCGCGGGCTAGAAGCCGCTCGGCTCCGTCTCGAGTTCGGGTTCTCGGGCGCGGGCCTCGGGATGCAGCATCCGCACCGCACGGGTGTGCTCGAACCACAGCAGGGCGTCGTACCGGGCGCCCATCACGGTTGGCACGTAGTTGCCGTGCTCACGCCGCGGATCGTAGACGACGCCGATGGCGCGATGGCCGCGTCGGCACGACAGCCACGGCCCGGCGCGGCTCGGACCGAACAGCAGCACGGCGTTCTCGCCGATCTCGTCGTGCAGCAACGCCTCGTGACTCGGGGATGCCGCGGGCGGCACCTCGAACACGCGCGCCGTCTCGCCCCACCCGGAGGCCGCCACCACCGCCCCGCGGTGGCACGCGAAACCGACCAGCGCGACCCCGTCGGCGCTGTGACGATCGCGCAGCAACTCGCCGACGTTGATCATGCCCGCCGCCGACATGTCGGTAGCGCGCGCATCCCCGATGTGGGTGTTGTGCTCCCACAGGATGCCCTTCGAGCCGGCCCCGTGGTGGCGGGCGATGCGGTCGGCGGTGTCGGCCATGTGCCGGTCGCGCAGGTTCCAGGACTCGCGGTCCCCGCGCACCATCGCGCGGTAGTAGGCCTCGGCGCCCGCCGCGACCTCGGCGTTCTGCAGCGCGTCGAACGCGGCGTCATCTTCCGCCGCGAGTGCGCGCCGACGGACCGCGCTCAGGAGCGCGACGACCTGCGTCTCGCAGGAGGCGGGGACCAGCCGGGTGCTCCAGGCGTACTCGTGCGGGTCCTCCTTGTAGGGCACGAAGCAGCGCCACGCGCTCATCGCCGACGGCAGGTCCTCGGGCGCATTCGCTTGCAACCAGTCGATGATCTCCCGCAGCGAATCCCACAGGGAGTAGACATCGAGTCCGTAGAAGCCCACCCTGTCCCCGACCGGCCGCGTGCGATTGAACGAGCGAAGCCAGTCGAGGAAGTCGGCGACCTCCTCGTTCGCCCACATCCAGGTCGGCCAGCGCTCGAACGAGGCGAGCATGGCGCGTGCATCCAGTTCGGGATGCGCGTCGGCGCGGACCCAGCGATCGATGCGCCAGCAGTCCGGCCAGTCTCCCTCCACGCCGATCCAGCGGAAGTCGTGTTCGGCGATCAGGCGGCTGCTGATGGCCGCCCGCCAGGCGTAGAACTCATGGGTGCCGTGCGAGGCCTCGCCGAGGCCGACGAACCTCCGGTGGGCGAGCATCGTGATCAACGCGTCGAGATCATCCATCGATCGCAGCGGATGCGCGAGCGCACGCACCTCGCCCGCGGTCGGATTGTGCACCGCGTCGTCCATGGCATCTCCTTCGATGCGACCATCCTCCGCTCGGGCGAAGCACGCGCCCAGGGCCGAAAGTCCTGGCTGGGAGGACCTTCGGCCCTGGGCGGGTGCACCGGCGCTTCTTAGCGTGAATGACGAGAGCGGATGCACCTGCTCCGCTCCGAAGAGAACGAGAGGAAGGTGCATGATGGCACGCAACCTGGTGCGGTTCGACCCCTTCGCGGAGTTCGACACCCTGCAGAAGAAGTTCTTCGAAGACGGGTTCTTCGCGCCGCTGCGCGGTCGGCAGTTCCCGACCATGGACGTCTACACCGTCGACGACAAGATGATGACCGTGGAGGCGCACCTGCCGAACTTCGAGGAGAAGGACATCTCCATCGACGTCGACGGCGACGCGCTCGTCATCCAGGCCGAGCGACACGAGAAGGAGGAGGACGCGAAGAAGAAGTACGTCGTGCGCGAGTCGAGCGCGAGCTTCTACCGCCGCATCGCCCTGCCCGACCAGGCCGACCAGCAGAACATCGCGGCCACCTTCGCGCACGGCGTGCTCAAGGTCACGGTGCCGTTCAAGGAACTGCCCCAGCCGAAGAAGATCGCGATCGCGAAGGGGTGAGCAGGGCAGGATTTGACTCCCCACCGCCTCCCCCAGCCGTCGCTGCGCGACGCCCGGAGCCCCTCGGCGGTGTGGGCCCACGAGCAGATTCGCGTCCGAACCCGAGCAACCAATACGAAAAGGCCCGGTCAGAAGACCGGGCCTTTTCGTATTGGTTGCGGGGGCAGGATTTGAACCTACGACCTCTGGGTTATGAGCCCAGCGAGCTACCGAACTGCTCCACCCCGCGCCGTGAACCCCTCAGGGAGTTCCAGGGAACCTCGACGCCGTCAAGGCTCCGTGATTCGCTCGGTATAGCTTAGCGCATGTGCGGGGACATCTCGACCCGATGCCCCCGCACACGGCGCAGTCAACGATCAGCGCACGTCCGCGTTCCGTCGGCGACGGCCCAGAACCACGAGCGCGGTGCCTGCGGCGAGGGCGGCCACGACAGCCACGATCAGCGCCGTCGACAGCTCCGCGCCGGTGAATCCGAGCACGCGCGGCGTGCGCGGCACCGTGGTGGGCGCGCAGGCGGCGAGCGGATCGTCGTCGCACGCGGTGTCGACGACCGGCGGGGAGTACCCGGGCGGGTTCTCGAGGCTCGCACGGTTGATCACGCGATCACGGTCTTGCGTCGCATCCACCGTCGCGATCAGCGTGTAGACCACCTCGGTGTCTCGAGCGAGTTCGGGCACCGCCCATGTGACGGTGCGGTCGCCGGGATCGTAGCTGCCGCCGTGATCCGCGGAGACGAAGGTGACCCCCTCCGGCAGGGTGTCGGTCACGGTCGTCGCCAGGCTCGTGCCGGTGCCGACGTTGGTGACCGTCACCCGGTACGTCAGGGTGTCGCCGGGCTTCGCCGACGCCACGTCGACGGTCTTCGCCAGGCTCAGACGCTCATCCGAGCCGGTGATCCCGACGCGAGGCGACTCGGTGGGCAGCAACGCGATCCCTCCGGTGGTCTGCGCGTACGCCGCCACGGTGTTCCATGCGACGAGGTCCTTGTCGATGCTCGGGATGGTCATCGGGAACGTGAGCTCGAAGCCCTGCCCCGTCTCATAGCTGCCGGTCGCGACCAGACGCACCGCGTTGACCTCGGCGAACCCGCCGAGCGCCAGCGGATCCGTCGTCCAATCGTCAGTACAGGCGCCCTGTCCGACGAAGACCTCGGGACGGCAGGGATCGACGGATGCCGAGTAGGAGACCGTGACCCCGGGTGGGACCACCACCGGCCCGGCGAGCACGGGGCGGAACTGGCTGCCGCGCGACTCATCCGCCTGATCGCCGGATACACCGGTGTCGCCGACGTGCGGGAACACGTCGTACAGCACGACACCGTTCAGGGCCGGGGCGCCGACGTTCTGCCAGCTCACCCCGAAGACCGCCGCGCCATCCTGCAGCTTCACGTGACCCAGGTGCGGGAACACCTGCGGGGCGGTGTCGTAGTCCCCCTGCACGCTCTTGCTGAGCTGGAACTGACCGCTCGTGGAGGTGATGGTGCGGTACTGGGCGGTCGCCTCACACCCAGCGGGCACCGTCGAGTCGTCGCCGCGGAGCCCATCGGGGTCATCGGCGATGTAGCTGCCCGCGAAACACTGCCCGGCGAGGGTGGCGCTGTCGTAGAACACTCTCGCGGCGTTGACGTAGATGCCCGGGGTCTCCGGCTTGTCGACCACGAAGTCGTCGACCACGAGGTCGACCCGGCCCGACTGCGCTGGGATGGCCTCGACCGGCAACGTGAATCGGATGAGCTGCTGCTCGCCCACCGCATCGTCGACGACTTCCACCTCGAGCTCACTGGCCGGGACGTCGATCGGGCTGCCGCCGGCCGAGCGCAACTCGGCACCGATCCCGTCCGGATCGTCGGCGAGAGCGGAGCCGGCCGGAAGCAGGTCGGTGACGATCAGGTCGGCCGCGGGCAGGCCCGGTGTGAAGAGGGTGGCGGTCAGGTCGACACGCGCCTCGGTGCCGGTGGCGCCGCCGACATCCGTCATGCGCTTGGCGATGCCGATCTGCGGAGTGTTGACGACGAAGACGTCGGCGTTCGGCGACTCGTCCTGGGCGACGGGGGTCGTGCCATCCCTGAGGAACCACTCCACGCTCGCCTGGTTCTGCAGCACCGCGCCGTCCGTCAGGGAGCCGTCGGCGTATCCGTCGATGCGGATGTTGTCCGCGGTCCGCCGCTCCTGGCTCGCGTCGCGCGGGATGATCACGGCGGCGACATCCCCGATGAACGCATCCGGAACGGTCCACGCCGCCCAGTTCGCCGTACCGGTCTCGAGCACCATGTCATGTTCGGTGCCAGCGGTGTCGAGGAAGCGCGGCGCGTAGCCCGCGGCGGGCGCCACCCCCGAGTAGTCGATTCGGACGCCCAGCACGTGGAAGGCCGGGTCGGTGCACACACCGGAGTCGACGGGTCGGTACAGCACCCCCGAGACGTTGGTCAGGCAGGGCATGGCGTCGACGATCTCGTACTGGTGCTCCTCGTATTGCACGCGCGGCTGCAAGCGGTAGCCTGCGGGGTTGCCCTCGGCCATCGACGCCGGTCGAGCGCTGTTGTCTCCGTTGGGGAGCCAACGGCCGGGGTAGGTCGCACGGAAGTCGGGGGTGGCATCCGCCGAACGGTTCAACGGCGCAGCGGAGGTCTTGCCCAGTGCGTGCGTGCCGGGGATCGGGTCGCCGCCGTCGGCGAGCGCCACGATCGTGCGGCTCGCCGTCGCGCTACTGGAGTCACCGCCACCGGAGGGGGTCGCGGTGGCGGTGACGGTGTTGGTGACCTGGCCGTACGCGGGGATCGGGTCGCCATCGACCGGCCCCATCGTGGCGAGCACTGTCTGGGTCGCCGACGCGGCGGCGGGCGGGGTCCCGCCGCAGGCCTCGGGCACCGACTCGGGGGTCGGGTAGGTCCAGGTGATCGTACGGTCAACCGGGTTCCACACGCCGCCTCCGGAGGCGGAGTCGAACGTCAGCCCCGCGGGCAGCACATCGACGACCGCGAGGGTGTCGGCGTACACCGAGCCGATCGGCTTGGTCGCGGGGCAGGTGGCGGTGATGGTGTACGCGATCTGCTCCCCCTCGGCGTAGAAGGTGCGGTCGCTGGTCTTCGCGGTCGTCAGCGGCACGGCGGCCGTCGCGGTGCCGACCGCGGCCGTCGGCGCGACACCGCCGGTCGTGTCCGGGTCGTCGGTGACGGCGCTCGGCAGCAGTGACCAGGTGGTGCCGTTGGGGGTCTGCAGGTTCGGCGGGGTCACGCCGAGCAGAATGCTCTGCGACGACCCGGTCGGGATGCTGCCGTTGAGCTCGATGACAAGGTCGTCACCCTGCACGCTCCAGCCCTGCACGAAACCCGCCGGACCGCCGGAGACCTCGAATCCCCAGTCCGTCATGCTCCACGGCCCGCCATCGGCGGTGGCGTCCAGGGGAATCACGATGCTCGTGCCGTTGCAGGAGGGATCGTTCGCTCCCCCGCACGCGATGTTGATCTGGTAGCTGAACTGTGCACCCGAGGGCTGCGTCGTCGCGTTCGTCGCCTGGATGCTCACGGTCATCGACGCGACCGCGTGCGCGGCTCCGGCCGCACCAAGGCTCATGCCCAAGCCGAGGATCACGGCGATGGCGGCACCGGCGATGCGAGTGCGACGTGGGTGCGTGCCAGAGGATCTGACGATGGGCTGCGGCATGGTTGTGCTCTTCCTGTTCCGACGTGGGTGCGACGGCGCGCGTGCGCATGGCTGTGCATCCACGAACTGACACTCGGTTTGACAGCCGCCTATGACGCAAGCTCAGAATGTTCTCGGCCCGAGTGGCCCACTCCGGCAATTTCGGGCATGCCGCGTCATAGTCGTCGGTTGAACCCGGTGTTAATCAAGAGCACGGAAACGGGGAGACCCACCGCGGCGAAATCGGGGGATTGCATGCAAGGGCGGGCCGACGAGGCGGGAGACGCCGAACTCGCCGAGCGCACCCGACGCGGCGATCAGTCCGCGTACGCGGAACTGTGGCAACGGCACGCTCACGCGGGTCTCACCGCGGCCAGGCAGTTCGACTCGATCGCGGACGCCGACGACATTGTGTCCGAGGCGTACCTGCGGATCCTGCGCGCGCTGCAGCGCGGAGGCGGTCCGCACGAGGCATTCCGTCCCTATCTGTACCGCACCATCCGCAACGTCGCGCTGGACTGGAATCTGAAGGCAGCGCCCAGCGCTGGCGAACTCACCGAGGAGATCGAGAGCACGGAGCTCGACCCGGAGAGCACGGTGCTGGAGAACACCGTCACCGTGCATGCGTTCCGCACCCTGCCCGAACGCTGGCAGGCGATCCTGTGGTACACCGAGGTGGAAGGCATGGAGCCCGCCGAGACGGCTCCCCTGCTGGGATTGACCCCGAATGCCGCAGCGGCCCTGAGCTACCGCGCGAGAGAAGGCCTGAAGAAGGCGTGGCTGCAGGCGCACGTCAACGACCGCCGTGTGCCCGCCGAGTGCCGATGGACGACGGAGCGCATGGGCGACTACGTTCGCGACGCGCTCTCGGCAACCGGTCGGCGGCGCTTCGAGGCGCACCTGCGCACCTGCGCACGATGTTCGATCCTCGTCGAAGAGGTCGACGACCTGGGCGGTCGACTCGCCTCGCTGCTGCTTCCGCTCACCATCGGCGGCACCGCGGGAGCGGGTCTGCTCGCCGCGCTCCATGCCGATCCGCCGCCGTCGACCGCCAGCTCCGTCGCCGGTGGTGCTCGGACGGCGCTCCCCCGACCCGTGCTGGCGGTGGCCCTGGGCGCGGTCGCCGCCGTGGTGATCGTCGGTGCCGCGGTCGCGGTGCCTGGTCTGGTCGCATCCGGCCCCGAGATCACGGATGCCGGGGATGAGCAGACGCAACCGTCGCGCCAACCGACGGGGATACCCGAGCCCACGCCCACCCCGTCCGCGACGCCGGAAACACCGCACGAGCCGGATACCCGAACCCGCGAGCCGGACGTCCCGGCACCCGAAGCGCAGGTGCCGGGGCCGCCCTCGCCTCCCCGCGACACCATCGCGCCGACCGCGCCAACGGTGCTCACACCCGCCGACGCCCTGCTCAGCAACGACCCGATGCCTCGGTTCACCGGCCGCGGCGAGCCCGGCGCGCGAGTCGACGTCGCCTTCCCGGGGTCGGCGCCCGTGTCGGCGACCGTGGACCGCGACGGCGCTTGGAGTCTGCAGCCGAACGCGCCGATCCCGGACGGCGCCCACACGCTCGCCTTCACCCAGGTCGACGGCGCGGGAAACCGCTCGGCGGCAGGGCTGCGCACCCTCACGATCGACACCGTTGCTCTCGCACCGGTCGTCGACCCGCTCCCGACGGAAGCGCTCTACCTGCCGACCGTCTCCGGCACTGCGGAACCCGGCGCGGTCGTCGAGCTGCAGGTCGATGGTGCCGCCGTCGCCTCCGCGGTGACGGCCGCGGACGGCTCGTGGTCGTCTCCCCTGCCGGATCCCGCGCGGGACGGCGTCACGCTGACGGCATCGCAGGTCGACCCCGCCGGGAACACCTCGCCGACGTCGACGCCCTCGGGTCCGCTGAGCTTCTCACGCCCGACCTTCGTGATCCCGCACGACGGCGCCGTGATCGAGTCCACGGGCGGTGCCACGGTCGTCACCCTGGAACTCGACGGCATCGAGGGGATGCAGGTGGAGGTGCTGATCGACGGAGTACCGACCGGCAACATCCACACGCTCGCCGCCGCCCCGATCTCGCGGGTGACGCCGCCGCTGGCGGACGGTGCGCACATCGTCGGGGTGCGCTACGTGGACCAGGTCGATGGCCGGGTCGGTTCGCTGCATCAGATCGCCTTCACCATCGCACCGTGACCGCCGGCCCCCAGACGCGATCCGACGCCGCGCCGATAGACTCCGCTGCATGGAGCGCGGCATGAGCATTCACGACGCGCTCGGCCTGCTGGCGGAACTGTTCACCTGGATCGGCCTCGCGGTGGGCGGCGTCTTCGGCATCCTCTGGCTCGTGGCACTGTCGATGCGCACGCTGTGGGTGGAGACCGACGCGGTGGTCGTCGGTGAGGCATCCGAGGCCCGACTGCGCTGGATCGGCGAGGACGGCGCCCTGCGCGAGCGCGCGCTCGAGCCCTGGGAGCTCGACGAGCTCGCCGGCGACGACCACTGCCGGGTGCTGCACCGTGGCGAGCACGCCCGGCTGAAGGGTGCACCGCATCCCGGTCGCGCGCTCGGCGTGCTCGCGATCGTGTTCCTCGGCCTGGGCCTCGCCGCGGTGGTGCTCTCGTTCGTGCTGCTCGCGACGGACGCCTGAACGGCGGGCGCCCGTCGCGAGAGCGCTAGGAGGTCGCGGCGATCGCGCGCTCGATGGCCTGCTGCATGCGCGCATCCGCCTCGGCCGCGGCGACGAGGTCGTTCGCCGCGTAGGCGGCCTGACGGTCGGCGAGTGCGGCCTGGTAGTCCGACAGCGCCTGCTGCAGGGCAGCGTTGTCGGTCGTGCCGGGCTCCGTCGGAGTGCCGGGATCGGTCGGCTCGGTCGGCTCCGTCGGCACGTCGGTGTCGCCGGCGTTCGCACCGGAGTCGCCGCCGAAGAGCTTGTCCAGCGCCTCGTCGAGGGTGTCTTCGAACGCGATCTGGTCGCCGAAGGAGACGAGCACCTTGCGCAGCAGCGGGTACTGGGTCTCACCGGTGGAGGTGACGTACACGGGCTGCACATAGAGCAGTCCGCCACCCACCGGCAGGGTGAGCAGGTTGCCGCTGATGACCTCGGTCTGGCCCTGACGCAGCAGGTTGAGCTGCTGGCCGACCGCGGCATCCGAGTCGAACTGGGCCTGCACCTGGCCAGGGCCGGGCACCGTGGTCTGGCTCGGCAGCGTCAGCAGCGTGAGCTTGCCGTAGTCCTCGCCCGGGTCGGAGTTCGCCGTCAGGTAGCCGGTGAGCACGTTGCGGGCGCTCGCGCCGGTCGCCTTCGGGATGAACGTGGAGTAGAGCGTGAAGGCCGACGCATCCGTGCCGGGCACCTTCATCGTGAGGTAGTACGGCGGCTGATCCGTGGGGTTGGCCGGCGGCGAGATCGGGTCGTTCGGGGTGATCCACGCGTCGTTGCCGGAGTAGAACGTGCCGGGATCGGTGATGTGGTACGTGCCCAGGATCGAGCGCTGCACCTTGAACAGGTCGGCCGGGTAGCGCACGTGAGCCAGCAGGTCTTCGCTCATGTCGGACATCGGCACGACCGTCGACGGGTAGACCTTCTGCCAGGTGGCGAGGATCGGGTCGTTCTCGTCCCACGCGTACAGGGTCACCTCGCCGCTGTAGGCGTCGACGGTGGCCTTGACCGAGTTGCGGATGTAGTTGATGTCGTCGAAGGCGACCTGCGGCTGCGGCTGGTACGTGTCCGCGATCGCGGTGGAGAGCGACTGCACGGTCGAGTACGGGTAGTTCGCCGTGGTGGTGTAGCCGTCGACGATCCACAGGATGCGGCCGTCGACGATCGCCGGATACGGATCGTTGTCGAGGGTCAGGTACGGCGCGACCTTCGCGATGCGATCCTTCGGGCTGCGGTCGTAGAGGATCTGCGACTCGTCGTTGACGTACTCGGAGAGGAAGATCTGCTCCGACTGGAACTTGATCGCGTAGATGAGGCGCTTGAACGCGTTGTCGAGTTTCGGCCCGCCGTCACCGTCGAAGGTGGTCGTCGGGTTCGCGCTCGAGTCCTCGTCGGCACCCGCCGGGTAGTCGAGCTCGACCGGCTCCTTGCCCTCGGGTGCGCCGACGATCGAGTACTCGGGCGAGGTCTCGCCGAAGTAGACGCGCGGTTCGAAGTCGCCGACCGCATCGCCGAGCGCACCGGTGCCGGGGATGCCCGACTCGAGGAACACGGGGCTGCCGTCGGTCGCGCGCTGGTTGCCGTACGCCGCGACGACCCCAAATCCGTGCGTGTAGATCACGGTGTCGTTGTCCCACCCGCGGGAGCTCTGCCCGTCCTGGTTGAGTTCGCGCAGCGCGATCACGGTGTCCTGCGTGGTGCCCTCGATCTGGTACCGGTCCACGTCGAGGTACTCGGGGAACTGGTAGAACTGCCGCACCTGCTCGAACTGCCGGAAGGTGCGCGTCACGAGCGCGGGGTCGATGATGCGGATGCTGGCCGTGGTCTCGGCGTCCTCGCGCAGGGCGCCGGGTTCGGCATCCGTCGTCGCGTTGTAGGGGATCTCCTCGACACCGGAGACGCCGTAGGCGTCGCGGGTCGCCTGGATATTGCGCTCGATGTAGGTGGCCTCGAACGCGCGGGCGTTGGGCTCGACCTGGAAGCGCTGCACGATCCACGGGTAGATGCCGCCGACGACGAGTCCGCTGACCAGCAGCAGCGCAGTGCCGATGATCGGCAGGCGCCAGCGACCGATGATGGCGGTGACGATGAAGAGCACGGCGACGATCGCCGCGATGCCCGCGAGGATCGCGCGCCCCGGGATAGTGGCGTTGACCTCGGTGTAGCCGGCGCCGGTCTCGAGGAAGCCCTGGCTCGTCGAGTAGAGGGCGGTGTACTGGTCGAGCCAGAGGCTCACCGCCTGCAGCGCGAGGTAGATGGCCGCGGTGACGGAGATCTGGATGCGCGCCGACCGCGAGATGCGAACCTCGCGCCCGCTGATGCGGATCGCCCCGTAGAGGTAGCTGGTGGCCAGCACCGCGAGGCCCGCGATGAGCACCACGGCCGAGGCGAAGCCCACGATGCCGTGGTACAGCGGCAGGTCGTAGACGAAGAAGGAGATGTCGAGACCGAACTGGGGGTCGACCTGACCGAACTCGGTCTTGTTGAGCCACTGCAGCACGACCGGCCAGTTCGCGGAGGCCGAGACGCCGGCGAAGATGCCGAGCACCGCCGGGATGCCGAACATCGCGAGCCTGCGCAGCGGCTCGATCACCTGCTGGTAGCGATCCAGTTGCGAGTTGAGCTTCGCGTAGACGGGACGGGAGCGGAACGCGATCTCGATGCTCACCCACACCGGCAGGGCCATCGCCACGAAGCCGATGAGGAACATCACGCCGCCGGCGACCCACTGCGTGGTGAGCACGTTCAGGAATCCGAGCTGATCGAACCACAGCACGTCGGTGTAGAGGTTCGCGACCACGAAGAAGGCGATCACGATCACCGCGATGATCACGGCCGCGATCGTGAGGGTGACCCGCGTGCGGTTCGAGGTGGGCGGTGTGGCTGATGAAGTCGACACTGGCTGTGCTCCTGCGTTCGGGGGGCTCCGCCCATCTTAAGGGGGTGAAGCTGCGAGAGTCCCGGCCTCAGCCCGCCGAGCAGGTCGGCAGCGAGGCGGTGTCGGAGCCGTCGGCGATCGCGGAAAGGGCGGTGAGCGCGTCATCCAGCGTCGCGACGGCGAACACCGTCAGGCCCGATGGAATGTGCCCCACGACCTCGGCGCAGTTCGCCGCGGGCGCCAGGAACCAGTCGGCGCCGGAGCGCGAGGCGCCCCACATCTTCTGCCGGATGCCCCCGATCGCGCCCACCTCCCCGCTGCCGGAGATGGTGCCGGTGCCGGCGACGTTCTCGCCGCCATTGAGTTCGCCGGGCGTGAGCTTGTCGATGATGCCGAGTGCGAACATCATGCCGGCGCTCGGGCCGCCGACGTTCTCGAGCTGGATCTTCACGTCGAAGGGGAACTCGTAGTCGCCGCCCACGTAGACGCCGATGATGGGGGTCTCGCCGTCCTCCGCGAACTGCGGCAGCACGTCGACGGTGAGCTGCTCGCCGTCGCGCTCGATGCCGAAGCTCGCGGGCGCGTCGACGCCGTTGGCGGCGATCTCCGCGCGGAGACCCGTGACATCCTGCACCTCGACGCCGTCGACGGTGTGCACGATGTCACCGGGCAGCAGCACGCCGTCCGCGGGCAGGTCGGGCTGCACCTCGACGACGGTGACGGTGCTCGGGAAGGTGTAGCCGAGCTCGCCGAGCGCGGCCGCCACCGCCTCCTTCTGCGAGTTCGCCATGTCGATGCGACCCTGCTCGTTGGACTGCTCCTGGCTCACGCCCTCCGGATACACCTCGTCGACCGGCACGACCGCCTTGCTCTGGTCGAGGTTCGCGCCGACGATCTCCAGCCAGCTCGGCGGGTTCTCCCGGTTGCCGCTCACCGTCACCGTGAGCATGCTGAGCGCGCCCGAGGTCGGATAGGTGGTCTCGTCGGGGATCTCGATCAACGGCACGTCCTCGTCACCGAAACGCACCTCGCCCAGGGTGTTGTACACCGGGCCGGGCTGCTCGATCACGTAGGGCGCCGGCAGGTTGGCGACGACGACGACCCCTGCGACGCCGAGGGCGATGACGCTCCAGCCGATGACGGCCCCGATCCGTCGCCGGGGCGGGCGCACGTCGTGGTCAGTGAAGAGGGCCAACGGGCTCCTTGGTGTCGGGGGCGTGTTCGCCACGGGCGCACTGCCCGGAGGTCCCAGCGTAGGTCAATTCCCGGTCACCTCGCCGGGGCAGCGGCTAGCGTAGTGAGCATGGCTGAGGATTCCCGGGAGAACCCCGAGGACGAGTTCCGCGACATGCTGCGCGACTTTCTGGCAGGCAACACCGAGATCGACCCGGCGCGGCTCGCGGGCGCGGCGGGGCTGCCCAACGACCCCGAGCTGGTCGCACAGCTCATCGCCCAGCTGCAGAGCGCGCTGGAGTCCAGCGGCGACGGCATCAACTGGTCGCTCGCGCTCGAGCAGGCCAAGGGCATCGCGACCCGCAGCACGGTCGTGAGCCTGCCCGCCGAGCGGTCGGCGCTCGAGCAGGCGCTGCACGTGGCATCCCTGTGGCTCGACGAGGTGACCTCGATCGCGGGGCTCACGACCGAGCCGAAGCTCATGAGCCGGCAGGAGTGGGTCACGGCGACCATGCCGGTGTGGACGCAGCTCGCCGAGCCCGTCGCGACCTCGATCGCGGACTCCCTCACGACGGTGCTGCGCGAGAACGCGCCGGATGACGCCGAGCTCGACGACATGATCCAGGGCGCGTCGAAGATGATGCGCAACGTCGGCGGCACGCTGTTCGCGATGCAGCTCGGGCAGGTCGTCGGCCAACTCTCGAGCGAGGTGGTCTCGGGCGGCGACATCGGCATCCCGCTGCTCGACGCGGAGCAGGCCGCGGTCGTGCCGCAGAACATCGTGGCCTTCGGGGCCGGGCTCGACATCCCCGCCGACCAGGTGCAGCTCTACCTCGCGGTGCGCGAGCTCGCGCACGCCCGGCTGTTCCGGCACGCGAAGTGGCTGCGGCTGCAGCTGCTGTCGGCGATCACCGAGTCGTCGCGCGGCACCGGGGTCGACCTCGAGCGACTCGGCGATCTCGCGACCGATCTCGACCCGTCGAATCCGGAGGCCCTGCGCGAAGCGTTGAAGAACGGCGAGCTCATCGCACCCAAGACCGAGGAGCAGCTCACCGCGCTCGCCCGGCTCGAGACCACGCTCGCCCTGATCGAGGGCTGGGTGGATGTCGTGACCGCGGAGGCGACGAAGCGGCTGCCCTCGAGCGGCGCGATCGCCGAGACCGTGCGGCGACGCCGCGCCTCGGGCGGCCCCGCGGAATCCGCGTTCGCGACGCTCGTGGGCCTCGAGCTGCGACCGCGCCGGCTGCGTGAGGCGGCCGCGATGTGGCAGGCGGTGACGGATGCCGTGGGTGACGCCGCGCGGGACGCGCTGTGGTCGCATCCCGACCTCGTGCCCACCGGGGAGGACATCGACGACCCGGCCGCCCTCGTCGCCCGCCTGCAGGCCGGTGCGCCCGAGCCGGATGACATCGACCAGGCCCTCGAAGACCTGCTCAACGACGACACCTCCGAGCGCCCGACCGAGGAGTAGGCGGCGGCCCCGCCGCCGCTCCGCGCCAAGGCCCGCTCCCGCCGCAGAGCCTGCTTCTCGCCAAAACGGAGGACGCCGCGCCGTGGACCTCGTCGTTGGGGCCCCTGCCGCGGCGTGTCATCCTCCCGAATGGTGTGGGCGGGGATCGCGCGGCCGGGCGGTTGTGGACGGCGTGCGCGGCCGGCGGCGCACCGGCGGCACACTGTGCGGATGGTGCTCCGGCTCGATCCCCGCTTCCCCGTCGTGTGGCGCACACCCTCGAGCGTGCAGTTGGGGGTCGACCCGCCCGTGGCGATCGTCGAGGCGCTCACCGAGACGCAGGAGCGCATGCTCGCCGCGCTCGCCGTCGGCGTGAGCGAGAGCGGACTCGCGATGCTCGCGCGCGGCCACGACGACGAACGCGCCTCGCTCATCGCCGCGATCGCGCCCGCGCTCGAGGCCCCGACCGACGAGCCGCGCGTGCCGACCGTCGCGATCACCGGTCCGCTCGCGGAGGCGATCGTGCCCGTGCTGGCCGCGAGCGGGGTGCAGGTGCTCGTCGGCGCCGATGCCGGCGCCCTGCGCGACGCGCGGCCCGACCTCGCGATCGCGACCGCCCACTACGTGCTGGAACCGGAGCTGCACGCATTCTGGTTGCGGCGCGATGTGCCGCACCTGCCCATCGTGCTCGGCGACACGGGCGCGACGGTCGGTCCCATGATCGAGCCCGGCACCGGGCCGTGTCTGCTGTGCCTCGAACTGCACCGGCGGGACGCCGATCCGGCCTGGCCCGCGATCGCCTCGCAGCTGCTCGGCCGCCGCAGCGGCGCCGAGTCCGCGGTGCTGCTGGCCGAGCTCTCGGGGATGGCGGCGCGTGCGGTGCTCGCCCGGCTCGCCGACGGCCCGGGCCCGGCGCACTCCGTGCGCCTGGATGCCGCCACCGGTGCACGCCGTGCGCGGCGGTGGGCGGTGCATCCCGAATGCGGTTGCCGCGGCCTGGACGCCCTCAGCCCAGGTCGGCCAGAAAGCGGCTCGGCTGGCGACCGCCGCCTCGAGCCTGCGCTGCAGCCCAGCTGAGCGAGAGCCGTTCGCGGGCTCGCGTGACCCCGACATAGAGCAGCCGGCGCTCCTCCTCGATGGCGGTCGCATCCTTGGCGTAGCTGATCGGCACGAGCCCCTCAGAGAGCCCGATGATGTAGACCGAATCCCACTCGAGCCCCTTCGCCGAGTGCAGCGTCGCGAGCGTCACGGCGCTCATCGTGGGCTCGTGCTGCCCGGCCTGCCGCTCGAACAGCTCGTCGACGAACTCGCGCAGCGTGGTGCCTGCCGGCGCCTCTTCCGCGATGCGCATGAGGGCGTTGAGCGACTCCCAGCGGTCGCGCACCGCGCCGCGCGCCTCCGGCGCCTCCTGCGACCAGCCGATCGAGCGCAGCACGTCGCTGACCACCTGGAACAGCGGTTGCGGCGCTGTGTTCACCGCGGCCCCGCGCAGCAGCATGAGCGCCTCCTTCACCTCGCGCTGGTCGAAAAAGCGCGTCGCCCCGCGGATCACGGTCGGCACACCAGCATCCGCGAGCGCGGTCTCGAGCACCTGCGACTGCACGTTCACGCGGTACAGCACCGCGATGTCCTCGGGCGCGCGTCCGCCGGCGATCTCATTGGCGATCGCGGATGCCACGGCCCGAGCCTCCGCGACATCCCCCTCGAATGCGGCCACCCGCGGCGCCGGGCCGACCTTGCCCGAGGCGGACTCGAGCGTGAGCGCACCGGGACGCCCGCGCATGAGCTTGTTCGCTGCTGCGACGATCGTCGGGGTGGAGCGGTAGTTCTCCTCCAGGCGCAGCACGACGGCATCCTCGTGCTCGCTCGCGAAGCCGAGCAGGAAGTCGGGGCTCGCGCCCGCGAAGGTGTAGATGGTCTGGCTGACGTCGCCGACGACGCACACGTCGTCGCGGTCGCCGAGCCAGAGGGCGAGCAGGTCGTGCTGCAGCGGCGACACGTCCTGGTATTCGTCGACGACGAAGAAGCGGTACTGCTCGCGCACCTGTTGCGCCACCCGCGGCTCGGCCTCGATCATGCCGGCCGCGGCCAGCAGCACGTCTTCGAAGTCGAGCTGGCGGCGCTCGTCCTTGATCCGTTCGTAGGCGGCCTGCAGCTCGGCCAGCTGCTCCGGGTCGAGGCTCGCCGGCACCGGGCGGCCTCGGGTGACGTACTCGTCGATGCGCAGGCGCGAGATCTTGCGCCACTCGATCTCGGCCGCGACATCCCGCAGCGTCGCGGTGTCGAGTTTGAGTCGCAGCCCGTCGGCGGCGTGCGCGATGAGGCGGGCCTTGTTGTCGATGAGCCGCGGCATCGACCCGCCGATCACCTGCGGCCAGAAGAAGTTCAACTGCGAGAGCGCCGCGGCGTGGAAGGTGCGCGCCGCCACGCCGCCCGCGCCGAGCGCGCGCAGCCGGCCCCGCAGCTCCCCCGCGGCGCGAGCCGTGAAGGTGAGTGCCATCACCCGGTTGGGCGGGTAGACGCCGGTGGCGACGCCGTAGGCGATGCGGTAGGTGATCGCCCGCGTCTTGCCCGTGCCGGCTCCGGCGAGCAGGCACACCGGCCCCAGCAGTGCCTGCGCCGCGGTGCGCTGCTGCTCGTCGAGGGCCTCCAGCAGCCGCTCGGCCTCGCTCACGCTTGTCCGTCGTCGATCTCGGCGCCGTACCACTCCTCGACGATCGCCCGAGCGATGGAGGCGCGACCCGGCAGCCGGATCTCATCGAGCGAGGCCGCGAGCTCCTCGCGGCTGAACCATCGCAGGTCCATGATCTCGGTGCCGTCCGGAACGGCGTCGCCGGTGAAGGCCGGATCGACGCGGGCCGTGAAACCGACCATGATCGACGCCGGGAACGGCCACGGCTGGCTGCCCAGATACACCGGGTCGACGACCGGGATGCCGGACTCCTCGAGTATCTCCCGCACGATCGCCGCCTCGAACGACTCCCCCGGCTCGACGAACCCGGCGAGCAGGGAGTAGCGGTTGGACTCCCACAGCGCGTTCGAGCCGAGCAGCAGCCGGTCGTCGGCATCGAGGACGCCGACGATGACGGCCGGATCGGTGCGCGGGAAGATCTCGGTGTTCGCCACCGGATCCCGTCGCACCCAGCCGCCCTTCTCGACGATGGTCGGCTCGCCCGTGCGCGGTGAGAAGCGGTGCGAGGCGTGCCAGTTGAAGATCGCGAGCGCCTCCGTGAGCATGCCGGCGTCCCGGTCGTCGAGCGCGGCGCCGATGGTGCGCAGGGAGCCCCACTCCGCCTCGGCGAGCTGCGTGGCATCCTCGATCTCGACGGCGACGATCGGGGTGCCGACCGGCTCGGGACTCGTCGGCGAGATCGAGCGCCCCAGGTAGACGCGCAGGTCCCCGTCCGGGGCAGCCGAGACCGGCAGCAGGGCGAGGGAGGTCGGCGAGGCCAGCAAGGCGGCGCCCTGATAGATCGGCAGGATGCGGGTGGCCGGGTCGGCCCACAGCTCCTCGAACAGCTGCGGACGCTCACGGGCCGCGGCGTCGCGATCGAGCTGGAAGCGCGACAACGGCAGCCTGGCGGCGAATGACGGCTGCATGGGCGACCCCGAAGAAGTGCGTGGCGTACGGCTGAAGCGCTGGATGGGCGACCTACCCTGACGGTATGGCCAGATCCCATCTCACTCTAGCCGCGCTCGCGACCTCGGCCGTGCCCGGTCTCGACGTCGCCGCTGCCGCGAGGTTCGGGGGCACCGGGGGCGACTTCGATGCGAGCCTCGTCACCGGCCGCGACGGTCGCCACTGGATCATCCGCGTGCCGCGCACGCCCCAGGCCGAAGCGGTGCAATCGGCCGATCTCGTCGCCCTGCGCGCCCTCAGCGCCGGCGTGCGCACCCGCCTGCCGTTCGCCGTCTCCGCGTTCGCGGGTCAGGCGCCGATCGACGGCACGCGCGCCATCGTCTACGAGTTCGTCTACGGCACGCGCCTGTCGCAGGCCTCGTACGGAATGGATGCCGCGACATCCATCGGCACCGCAATCGCCGCGATCCACGCCCTGCCCACGAGTTTCATCGCCGACTCCGGCCTGCCCGTGCTCACCGCCGGCGAGTGCCAGCGCGCCTGCGCGACGATCGCCGACCGCGCCGCGGCCACCGGACTGCTGCCCGCCGCACTGATCGGCCGCTGGGAGCAGGCGCTCGAGGACGCGAAGCTGTGGCAGTTCCAGCCGGTCGTGATCAACGGCGCCCTGCACGCCGACTCCTTCCTGTTCGCCGACGATGCCGTGACGGGCGTGCTGGGTTGGCAGGATCTGCGCGTCGGCGATCCCGCACGCGACCTGCACTGGGTGCTCGGCAGCCCGGCGGACGCGGTGATCGAGGGCGTGTTCGATGCCTACACTGCCGTGCGCGGTCAGGGCGACCGTCAGCTGCGCCAGCGCGCGACGTTGTACGCCGAGCTCGAGGTGGCGAAGTGGCTGCTGCACGGCACCGAGGTGCGCAGCACGGAGATCGTCGATGACGCCGTCGCCATGCTCACCGCACTCGTCGACCGCATGCGCGCCGACGTGATGAACCCGCTCGGTGCGCAGACCATGCCCACCGCGACGGTCGACGAGGTCGAGGCGCTGCTGGCGCGTTCGGAACGCGCCGTCTGATCCGCGGCTAGCTGCCGACCTTCGGCACGATCGCGACCCAGGAGCCACGACGCCGGGGGCGCACCTGCAGGCTCAGCCTGCCGCCACGCGCCAGCACCACCGCGATCACGATCGCCGCGGCCGCCGGAACGGCACCCGAGAACACGAGGGCGAGGCGCGGCCCCCAGACCTCGGCGAGCCATCCCATCAACGGGCCGCCGATCGCCTGGCCGCCGACGAGCACCATCACCCAGAACGACATGATCCGCCCCCGGATGGCCATGTTCGACGACAACTGGATCAGCGTCTCCACCGCCGTGCCGAACAGCAGCCGGGTCAGTCCGATCGGAATCAGCAGCGCGAGGAACAGCGGGACGAACGGTGACAGCCCGGCGAGCATCTGCACCACCCCGAAGACCACCGCACCGAGCACGACGGTGCGCACGCGCAGGCTCGATCGGCGGGTCGAGGCCAGGGCCCCGAGCAGCGCACCGACGGCGACCAGGGAGTTGTAGAGCCCATATCCGCTCGCACCGGTGTGGTAGACGTCGGCGGCCATGCCGGCCAGGATCACCGGCGTCGACATGCCGAACGTCGAGACGATCGCGAGCATGACCATCGGCCAGAAGATGGTCGGCTTGCGCAGGATGTAGCGCAGCGCCTCGCGGATCTGCCCGTTGCCCCGCGCCGCGCGCGGTGAGGGCAGCAGGTCGCCCATGCGCAGCCCGAGCAGCAGCGCCACGGCCACCAGACCGCCGAGTGCGTTCGCGGCGATCGCCCAGCCGGAGCCGATCACGACGATGAGCCCTCCGGCGATCGCCGGTCCCAGCAGCGCCCCGAGGTGGAAGATCGACGCATTCACACTGATCGCGTTGCGCAGGTGCCGCGGGCCGACCATCTCCCCGACGAATGCGGAACGAGCGGGACCGTCGAAGGTGCCGAGCACTCCGACACCGAGCACGATCGCGTAGACCGCCCAGAGCTGGGCGGTACCGGTGATCGCGAGCACGGCCAGCACCGCGTTCAGCACCGCGATCGCGGATTGCGCGGTGATCAGCACGGCCCGCTTGGGCAGACGATCGGCGACCACGCCCGCCCATGCCCCGAGCAGCAGGGTCGGAAGGAACTGCAGGGCGATCGTCAGCCCCACGAGCGCCACGCTGCCGGTGATCTCGAGCACGAGCCAGTCGACGGCGATGCGCTGCATCCACCCCGAGGTGTTCACGATGAACTGGCCGATGGCATACAGCCGGTAGTTGTGCAGCCGAAGTGCCTGAAAGGTGTCGCGCCAGCGCGGGCGCTGCATCGCCACCGCGAGCGGAACCGTCGCCGGGGAGCTCTCCTGCGCAGCCCCGGTAGTCATCGCATCCACGCTACGCCCGCGGCACCGATAGCGCCCCGGAATCGCAGCTATAACTCTGATAAGCAAACGCAATAGGCTGGCCGGGATGTTCGATCCACTGCTGCTGCGCACCTTTCTGGCCGTGGCGGAGACCCTGAGCTTCACGCAGGCCGCAGCGCGGCTGTCGTTGAGCCAGCCGGCGGTCAGCCAGCACGTGCGCAGACTCGAGCAGGCGGCCGGCAAGCTGCTGCTGCTGCGTGACACCAGAACCGTCTCCCTCACCGATCACGGCGAGGCCATGCTCGGCTTCGCGCGCTCGATCCTCGCCGCACACGACCAGGCCTCCAACTACTTCACCGGCTCGGCGATGCGGGGTCGGCTGCGGTTTGGCGCGGCGGACGATCTCGCACTCACACAGCTGCCCGGCATGCTGCGCGAGTTCCGCCAGTCGCACCCGCAGATCAACCTCGAGCTCACGGTGAGCCAGAGCCCGCTGCTGCACAAGCGGCTCGAGTCCGGGCAACTCGACCTCGTCTACATCAAGACGAACCCGGGCAGCGGGCAGGGGCGCCTCGTGCGAAGCGATCGCATGACCTGGGTCGGGCATCCGAGCGTGGCACTCGAGGCGCAGTCGCCGATCCCGCTGATCGTCTATCAGACGCCCTCGCTCAGTCGCAGCTACGCGGTCTCCGCTCTCGACGGCGCCGGGCGGGCGTGGCGGGTCACCTGCACCGTGAGAGAGGTCAACGGTCTGCTCGCGGCCGTGCGCGCCGGCATCGGCATCGCGGTGTTCCCGCAGTCGCTCATCCCCGCCGATCTGGCCATGGTCTCCGCGGCGTTCGGGCTGCCCGCGCTCGGTGACGTGGACTTCGCGCTGCTGGACAACCCTCGCGCCACGCGAGAGCCGGTGGAGGCCCTCGCCGCGGCGATCCTCAGCCGGCCGGGTGCCTAGCCGCCCAGCAGCTGCGCGAGGTTCTCGAACGCCTCGGGTGTGATGCTGACGATGCCGGCATAGGGGTGGTCCATGCTCGCGGTGGTGTAGATCACGAGCGAGACGAACACGGCGATGATGCCCGACATGATGAGGTGGATGCGCAGGCTCTTCGCCTCCACGAGCGAGATCATGAGCGCGTTCAACAGCGCGCCGATGGCGAGCACCGCCCAGAGCAGCGGCGGCAGGGCGAGCTTGGTCTCGTCGAGCCGGGCACGGCGGGCGATGAGGAAGTCGTTGAAGGTGTCCACGGTCTGGGTGTGCAGCACCTGCTGCCCGATCGAGCCCGGCTCGAACTCGAACAGCAGCCGACCCATCGACTCGACGTGGTCGTTGCCCTCCGCCGGGATGATGTTCTCCCGCATCAGTGGCCAGTCCGTGGTGATGACGCCCTGCACGTATCGACGCAGCTCCTCGTGCAGCTGCTCGGCGACGTCGGCGGGATAGCCGCCGAAGTCGCGGAACATCGCGCCGATCACGGACGCCTCGTCGAGCACGACGCCGTTGACGCGCTCGAAGTTCTCATAGACCGAGACCGCAATCAGCGCGAGCACCACGCCGAACAGCAGTCCGTAGGACTGCATCGCATAGCCGAGCACCCGATCCCAGTCCGGGTTCTTCTCGGCGGCACGGGTCACCCACGGACGCACGGCGAGCAGGATGCCCAGGGACAGCACGACCGCGAGCAGCACGAACGTGGGCAGTGAGAACCACATCGGCGCGTCGTAGAAGAACCAGTCCACGGCGATCACGATAGCGCGAAGGCCGCCTCCCAGCGCTGGAGCAGTTTCCGCTCGTCGAACAGTCGCTCGGGGCGGATGATCGCGTCATCGGCGACGAAGTAGAACACCGCGTCGATGCGCTCGGGGTCGATGCCCTTGAAGCGCGCGTAGGCGAGCCGGTAGAGCGCGAGCTGCAGCTGGCGCTGCTCGAGATCCTCGGCACCGCTCGGTGCCTTGCCGGTCTTCCAGTCGACGATCTCGAACCGGTCCCCGTCGCGATACACCGCGTCGATCTTGCAGATCACGATGCGGCCGGCGAAGGGGAGGTGGATCTCGCACTCGACGTCCACGGGGCGCCGCGCGGCCCACGGCGAGTGTTCGAAGGTCGCCTTCAGGCTCGCGAGCGCCGCCTCGTCGACGAGGTCGTCGGCATCCGTCTCGGTCGGCAGCGCATCGATCTCGTCGCCGCCCGCGTAGCGCTGCTCCACCCAGGAGTGGAAGAGCGTGCCGAGCTGGGTGGCGCGATACGGGCGCTCGGGCATGGGGCGGCGCAGCGCCGACGCGACCGCCGCGGGATCGGTGACGTAGTCCTTGAACCGGGATGCGGGCACGCGCGCCGGCATCGGCACGAGTCCGCTGGCACCCAGGCGGCGGCGCCGCTCCTCGAGCAGCAGTTCGAGCTCGCGAGCCCACGGGCCGACGATCGCCGGCGCCGCGTCGCGCACCGACTGCGCCGCGGCCTCGACCGCCTCCCGGCGGTTGCCCAGCGGGTCGAAGGGCCACAACACGCGCTCGAGCTGCTCGCCCATCGGGTTCTGCTCGGCCGCGGTCGCGGCCGGTAGCGCCGAAACCACGCCCGCCGACTCCAGCTCGCGCAGGAACCGGCTGGGCTCGCGTGGGCTCACCTGGGTGGCCCAGAACGACCCGGTCAACAGCAGGGCGTGACGGGCGCGGGTGACCGCGACGTAGGCGAGCCGCCGCTCCTCCTCGAGCAGGTGGTCTCGCACCGCGCCGCGGAAGCGCTTCTGCTCGTCGACGAGCTCCTTGCGGCTGGTCGCCGACTCCCAGCCGAACACGGGCAGTTCGGCGGCGTCGCCGCGGAACGCCCAGGGCAACTGTCCGAAGCCGAGCCAGCCCTGGTATCCACCCTCCGCGGGCTTGCCGGGCAGCTCGTCCTCGACCAGGCGCGGCACCACCACGAGGTCCCACTCCAGGCCCTTGGAACCGTGGATGGTGAGCACCTGCACCGTGCCCGGCTCCGGGTCCTCGGGGCGCGGCGAGAGATCCTCGCGCAGTTCCGCCTCCTTGAGCCAGGAGAGGAAGCCGCCGAGTGTGGCGACCTCGGCGAGGGCGAGGTAGCCGCCGACCGCGTCGAAGAAGGCGTCGATGGTCGCGGCGCCGAGCGGCCGGTACTCGTTCGCGGCGACCTCGATGTCCAGGCGCAGCTCCTGCAGCACGAACGCGACGAAGTCGGGCAGGTCGAGCCCGCCGCGCTGCCGCAGTCGCGCGAAGGTGCGCCCGGCATCCCGCAGCCGCTCCAGCCCCGCCTCGGTGAACTCCGCGAGCTGGCTGTGGTCGGGCTTCGCGGTCGCGACGAAGTCGAGGGCGTCGACGATCGAGCCGCCCTCGCCCTCGGCGACCGACGCGCGCAGGCTCTCGCGCACCTCGTCGTCATAGGCGCGCTGCGCGTAGTCGCGGTCGCGCAGCCACGAGGCCACCCGGTTCAGCGTGTGCAGGTCGCGCACGCCCAGCCGCCAGCGCGAGCCCGCCAGCAGGCGCAGCAGCTCGAGTCCCGCGGAGGGATCGTGCACCACCTGCAGCGCGCACACCAGGTCCGCGATCTCCGGCTCCGCGAGCAGCCCACCGATGCCCAGCACGTGGAACGGGATGCCGCGCCTGCGCAACGCGTCCAGGAAGATCCCCTGGGTCTTGCGGGTGCGGAACAGCATCGCCGCGGACGGGGTGCCGCGCGACAGGCGAGCCTGCAGCCACTCGGCCGCGGCATCCGCCTCCTCGCGCACCGTCTCGGGGAAGGCCGCGTCCACGGCCAGTTCGCTCGCGGTCGGTGCCGGTCGCAGCCGATCGACCGCCACCCGGCCGTGCAGCGGTTCGACGAGCGCGTTCGCGGCATCCAGGATGCGACGCCCGTTGCGCCAACTCGTCGACAGCGAGTACCGCGCGCTCGCGCCGAACGCCCGCCCGAACTCGTCGAGGTTGGAGGCGCTGGCCCCCCGCCACCCGTAGATGGACTGGTTGGGGTCGCCGACCGCCATCACCGCGTGCCCGCCGAACAGCGCCGCGAGCAGCCAGGTCTGCACCACCGAGGTGTCCTGGTACTCGTCCAGCAGCACCACGCGGAACCGCTCGCGCTCCCCCGCGGCGACCTCCGGTCGCTTGCGCACGATGCGCAGCGCGAGGGCGACCTGGTCGGAGTACTCGACGAGCCCCCGGGTCGCTTTCGCCCGCTCGTACTCGGCGGCGAGGTCGATGAGCACGTCGAGGCCCCCGACGGTCTCCGCCCAGCGGGCGACCTCCGGGTACTCGCCGCGGCCGCCGGCGGGCAGTGAGGGCAGCGCCGCGAAGCGGGCCGCGTAGGCGCGCACCGCCTCGGGGTCGTCGACCGCGTTCTCCGCGAGGCCGCGTGAGACCCCGAGCACGGCGCGGGTGACGGGATCGAGGGCCTTGCCGAGGTCGGGCAGGCGGGCATCCGTGCTGCGTCGCACCGTCTCGCGAGCCAGCTGCCACGCCGCGGCCTCGCCGAGCACCGCGCCATCGCCCTCACGACCGAGCACGACGGCGTTGTCACGGTAGAGCGCGTTGGCATAGGAGTTGTAGGTCGCCACCGTCGGCGCCTCGAAGGGGTCGTAGGCCTCACCGAGCATGCCCGCCTTCGCGAGCTCGCCGATGCGCTCTCGGATGCGCGCCTGCAGCTCCCCCGCCGCCTTGCGCGTGAAGGTCAGACCCAGCACCTCGCTCGGATTCACCAGTCGGTTCGCGAGCAGCCAGAGCACCCGGGCCGCCATCGTCTCGGTCTTGCCGCTGCCGGCGCCGGCGACGACGAGTGCGGGTTCGAGCGGCGCCTCGATGACGGCGCGCTGCTCCTCGGTGGGTCGCGGACGACCCAGCGCATCGGCGATGTCGAAGGCGCTAATCACTGGACACCGCCCGCACCCGATGCAGTCTCAGCCTGGAGGGGTCGCCGCGACCGAACATCGACAGCTCGAGTTCGCCCTCGAACTCGGCCGCGGCGATGAGCATCGCTGCGGCACGCACCCGCTCGCGGAACGCCTCGAGGCCCTCCTCGTCGAGGGCCGCCTGCACGCCCTCGCGGTACTTGCGCTCGCGCAGCCCCTCCTTGACGAACAGCAGCTTCGCCCCGCCGCCGATGTGCTCGCCGTGCTCGGCGAGCGCTTCGTCGAGGATGCCCTCCGCGTAGGCGAGCTGATACGCCCCGAGCTGCGGGTGCGCGTCGATGTCGGACTGCCGGGTCGTGGGGGTGCCGGTCTTGAGGTCGACGATCACCACCGAGCCGTCCGGAGCCCGTTCGACGCGATCGATCGAACCGCTCAGCACGGCCCGATCGACCTCGAGCTTGAAGCGGCTCTCCGCCCCGACGAGCGACTTGCCGGCCCGCGCGAAGTCGTCGAGGTACTCGGCGAGCGCGTCGGTGAAGCCGCGCGCGATGCGCCGCTGTCGCTCGGCCAACCACGGCGCCTCGAAGAGCAGCTCGCTCCAGCGTTGCTCGACGGCCGCCCACAGGCCCTCGGCACTCTGGTCTGCTGCGGTCTCCATCGCCCAGTGCACGATCGTGCCGACGTTCGCGATCACCCCGGACTCGGAGCCGGCGGTGCGCTCCAGGAACCAGTCGAGCGGGCTGTCGAGCAGCTTCTCGATCGCGGACGGCGAGACGGGCACCGGCTCGTCCTCGTAGAGGGGGGCCGTGGAGGAGATCGGCAGCAGGCCGTGCCAGTCCGCGGGGTCGGCGCCGGGCAGGCCCTCGGCGGCGAGGGCGGCGAGGGATGCCGCGGCCTCCGCACGGCGCGGGCCGCGGGCATCCACGAGCCGCCGCCGCAGCTCCCCCGTCCAGCCGCGCAGGGTCATCGGCACCAGACGCACCGACTCGACGACCGGCGTCCCGGCCGGCAGCAGCTGCAGGAAGACGCTTGCCGGCTCGTCGTCGTTCGCCACGGCGGCGAGCACGACGCGGCTGCGCGCCCGCGAGATCGCGAGGGCGAGCATGCGCAGCTCGTCGCCGAGCACCTGACGCCGCTCGTCGACGACGGATGACTCCACCCCCGTCACCGCGCGCACGAGCTGCTGCGGATGCAGCAGCGAGCCGCGCAGCCGCAGGTTGGGCCACGCGCCGTCCTGCAGCCCGGCCACCACCACGGTGTCGAACTCGAGCCCGACCGCGCCCGACGGCGTGGTGACCAGCACCGCCTCGTCGGCCGCTTGGGGCGAGAGCGTGTCCTCGGCGACCTCGGCGTCGAGCACGTTCGCCAGGAACGCGGTCGGCGGGGTGCCTGGCCAGCGCTCGACGTAGCGCTTGGCGGCGGTGAACAGCGCGAGCACACCGTCGAGGTTGCGGTTGGCGTCGGTCGCGGTCAGGCCACCGCCGATCGCCTGGTCGTACCAGGTGCGGGCGAGTCCGCTGCGATCCCAGGCGAGCCAGAGCAGCTCCTCGATGGAGCCGCCGTTCGCGCCGACGAGGGCCAGCGTCTCGGCCAGGCGCTCTGCGGCCCGGCCGATGCGCGCGTCGATCGTCGCGAACCGTCCCGGCGCGCTCAGCGCCTCGACGATCAGCTCGTCGGCGGGCCGGTTGCCGCCGCCGGCCACCTCCTCGGCGCGCAGCGCGATGCGCAGCCGCCGCAGGCCGAGCCGATCGAGTCCGCCGAACGGCCCGAGCAACAGCTCGGTCGCGATCGCGGGCGTCACGGCGGTGCGACCGATGCCCACGTCGACCACGGTGAGCAGGGCGCGCGCCGCCGGATCCTCGCGCAGGGGTGTTCCTGCGGCACTCGTGCGGGTCGGCACCTCCGCCATCGCCAGCGCGCGCACGATCGCCGGCACCTGCGCGTTGCTGCGCACGACGACGGCGAGGTCGCGCCAGGCCACCCCGTGCTCCAGGTGCCGTTCGCGCAGCAGACGGGCCGCCGCGGCGAGCGCGCGCGCCTGGCTCGGGGCCTCGACGCGGGCCAGCGGCAGGTCCGCGGAGACGCCGCCGGCGACCGCCGCCCGCTGCGTGCCCGCGGCCGCCGCCCCCACCCGCGACGTGACCGATGCGGTGAAGGCTCGCAGTTCGGCGCCCTGCCGGTGCGCGGTGGTGAGCACGTGCGTCGACAGCCCGGGCACGCCGAGCACCGAGGCGAGGCGGCCGAGCGCGTCGGGCTCGCCGCCGCGGAAGGAGTTGGCCGCGACATCCGGATCGCCGAAGACGACCACGGCGATGCCGCGATCGGCGAGGGCGCGCAGCACCGCGATGGTCGACTCGGTCGCCTCCTGCAGGTCGTCGACGACGACCAGTCGCAATCGGGTGATGCGCTCGGGCGCCTCGGCGGATTCGATGGCCGCGACCGCGAACCGGGAGAGCTCCGCCCCGTCGAGCTGGGCGGAACCGGCCAGCGCGCGCACCGCGAGGTACTCGTCGATGAACGCGGCGGCGGCTACCCACTCCCCGTGACCCAGGTCACGACCGAGGCGCGCGAGCTCGTCCGTGCTCACGTCGTACTCGACGGCGCGCATCATCAGCTCGCGGAGTTCGCTGCGGAACCGACCGAGGGCCCGCACCTCCGGTCCGAGCTCGGCCGGCCAGTGCGGGCCGGTGCCGTCGACGAGGTGGCCCTCCAGCAGGTCCGCGATGTCGGCGTCCTGCTCGCCACCGGTGATCAGTCGCGGCGGCGGCGCCCCCGCGACGCGGGCGGCATCGCGCGCGAGCTCGAAGGCGAGCGAGTTCACCGACCGGGCCATCGGACCACTCGTCGGCAGCTGCAGCCGCAGCGCGATCGCATCGCGCAGCCTCGAGGCGGTGGAGCGCGAGGTCGTGAGCGCGAGCACCTGGTCCGTGCCCCAACCGCGGGTGAGCACGCGGTCGGCGATGAGTTCGACAAGGGTCGTGGTCTTGCCGGTGCCGGGCGCGCCGAGCACGGCGGCGGATGCAGCATCCGGCAGCTCGATCACCGCGCGCTGCGAGGGGTCGAGCACGACGCCGCGCGCGATCGGATCCGCGGGCCCGCTCGCCTCGAATCCGGTGATCGCCACGCGCTCAACCGTAGCGGCGTGCGCTGACAGAGAACGGGCGGATTGCCCCGGCCCGCCGTGTCGTACTCTTGCTGCGTGGACATTCGTATCGGTATCACCAACAGCCCCCGCGAACTCAACTTCGAGTCGGAGCAGAGCGCGGCCGCCGTGGAGAAGCTCGTCGCAGACGCCCTCGGCTCCGACGCGAAGTACCTCACGCTCAGCGACGACAAGGGCAAGCTCTACATCGTGCCGATCGCGGCGCTGGCCTACGTCGAGCTCGGTTCCGAGGAGTCGCGCCGCATCGGGTTCGTGGCGTAGGCATCCCATGGAACTGTTGTTCGTGATCGTCATCGCCGCGGCGATCGGGCTGATCATCCGCTACCTCGTGCCGCAGCGCGGCACCTACGGTGTGCTGCTGCTGCCCGCGATCGCCGCCGCGGCCGCGTCGATCGTGTGGGTCGCGCTGCTCTGGGTCGGTATGACCTTCGACGGCACCTGGATCTGGGTCGCGAGCCTGGCCGCGTCGGGGATCGCCGCGCTCGTCGTGGCGCTCGTGCTCCCGCGGCGACGGATCGAATCGGACGCGCGACTGCTGACGCAGCTATCAGGCGGTAAGGCCTAGGACATCCATTCGGCGGGTGTGCGCCGCGATCAGCTCGCTGAAGACGGGCTCGATGCGCGCCTCGTCGGAGAGGTGGTCCGCGCTGTAGACGAGTGCCGAACGGGCCAGCAGCATGGTGTCGCCGACGAGTCGCCGACCCCACATCGCCAGCCGGGAGGCGAGCCGCGGGTGGGCCTCGATCGCGGTCTCGAGTTCCGTCGCGAGCGTGGTCTCGGCGGTCTCCCCGCCGAAGATCGCCGCGATGCGGGCGGCGTCGTGCGGAAGCCCAGCGGCCAGCTTGCCGAGGAAGTCGTCGAGAAAGCCCGTGGTCAGGTAGCAGGTCAGCACGGTCTCGTACCAGTCGCCGCCGTGGGTCTCGCGCTCGAACTCGTCCGCGGGCTTGGTGTAGGGGTTCATCGCCTCGGCGGGGTCGGCACCGGCGGCGGCGAGCTCATCGAGCAGGGTGCGATGCCGGGCCAGCGTCAACTCGGCGCCGCGGCCAAGCGCGGCCTTCGCCGAGACGGTGGGGGCCGTGGAGATGGCCCGCGAGAGGTTCTCGAAGAGGGTGAGTTCGATGTACGCGGCACGCCCGAGGAACTCGATCAGGGGCGGCGTGAACTCGATGAGCTCGACTTTCGTGGTCGCCAGTTCCTCCGACCGGGGACGCACCCTGGGCGAATCGATACGCCTTGGCTTGCGCCGGAACCACGTTGCCACGCCCCCAAGCTTATAGACTGAAGGCAACCCTCCCGTTCTGGCGGAGGTCCTGCGCCCCAGGAGACAAAACGGGCGCATCTCGTAGACCTGACAGGCGTACTCACTCTTTTGACTAATTCAGCAACATTCGCAGATCTCAATATCGATCAGGACATGGTCGACGCTCTCGCCACCAAGGGCATCGTCGCACCGTTCCCCATCCAGCAGCAGACCATTCCCATGGGCCTCGCGGGCCAGGACATCATCGGCCAGGCCAAGACCGGCACGGGCAAGACGCTCGGCTTCGGGCTGCCCCTGCTGCAGTCGCTGGGCACCGATCCCGAGCCCGGCGTGAAGGCGCTCGTCGTGGTGCCCACCCGCGAGCTGTGCGTCCAGGTCGCCGAAGACCTCGTGCTCGCCGCCTCCAACCGCAAGACCAAGATCGCCGCGATCTACGGCGGCAAGGCCTACGAGGGCCAGGTCGAGGAGCTCAAGGCCGGCGCGCAGGTGGTCGTCGGCACTCCGGGCCGTCTGCTCGACCTCGCCTCGCAGCGGCTGCTGTCGCTGAAAGACGTCAAGGTCATGGTGCTCGACGAGGCCGACAAGATGCTCGACCTCGGCTTCCTCGCCGACATCGAGAAGCTGTTCGCGCAGACCAGCCCCACCCGCCACACCATGTTGTTCTCCGCGACCATGCCCGGCCCGATCGTGGCCCTCGCACGGCGCTTCATGAACAAGCCGATCCACATCCGTGCGACCGACCCCGACGAGGGGCTCACGCAGGCGAACATCAAGCACATCGTCTACCGGGCGCACAACCTGGACAAGGACGAGGTGATCGCCCGCATCCTGCAGGCCGAGGGTCGCGGCAAGACCGTCGTGTTCACGCGCACCAAGCGGGCCGCTGCCAAACTCGTCGAGGAGCTCAACGACCGCGGCTTCAACGCCGCCGCCGTGCACGGCGACCTCAACCAGGAGCAGCGCGAGCGCGCCATGGCCGCGTTCAAGGCCGGCAAGAAGGACATCCTGATCGCCACGGATGTCGCGGCCCGCGGCATCGACGTCAACGACGTCACCCACGTGATCAACCACACCATCCCCGACGATCACGACACCTACCTGCACCGTGCCGGCCGCACCGGACGCGCGGGCAAGACCGGCATCGCCGTGACCTTCGTGGACTGGGACGACCTGCACAAGTGGTCGCTCATCAACCGGGCGCTCGACATGGGCATTCCGGAGCCGACCGAGACCTACTCGTCGAGCCCGCACCTGTACACCGACCTCGACATCCCCGAGGGCACGAAGGGCCGCCTGCCCGGCGCACCGCCAGCACGGGCCCGCGAGGCCTCGGCGTCCTCCAGCCGTGACAGCGGTCGCCCGGCGCGATCGGGCTCCGGCTCCTCGCGCGGCGCGTCCGCTTCGCGCCCGCCGCGCGAGCGCACCCACACGACCGACGTGGTGCGCGAGAGCGCCGACGGCGGCGGCACGCATGACGGCGCCGGTCCCGCGCGACGCAAGCGCGTGCGGCGGCGGCGCCCCAGCGGTGGCGCCGGCACCACGCCGCCCGCCGCCTAGCCGGAGCCTCGACAACGGGTCCGCCGGGGAGCACCATAGAGCCATGCGAGCTCTCGTCCCCGCGGCCATCGCCGTTGTGCTGCTCACCGGGTGCTCCGCACCCGGGCCGGATCCCGACGCCACAGACCCGCGACCGCCCGGCCAGACGCGGGACGACGACTGCCTCATCGGCACCTGGACCCTCGACGTTCCCGACTACTCGAGCCAGTCCGAGGCATACCTCACCGGCCTCGGCATTCCCATTGAGGGGTTCGCGATGGAGGGAGCCGGCACGCTCGCCTTCACCCCCGACGGGCTCGTGAGCGTGGACATCGGCCTGCAGACCTCGGGCACGCTCGTGGCCGGGGATCAGAGCATCCCGATCTCCGTGCCCTCGGCCTATTCGGCGACCGGCGACTGGAGTCGCACGGGAGAGCACACGGTGCAGTTCGACAACTGGGCGAAGGTCACCGAGTCCGAGGGCACCACGCCCGAGGTCGAGATCCCCGTGCCCGACTACACGCAGCTCAGCGACGTCGATGCGACCTGCACCGCTGACGAGCTCACGCTCGTCGGTGCGGGCGCCCCGCTCGGCGCGACCTGGCGCCGCTGACTCAGCCGCGGAACGGTGCGGACCCGGTGCCCCGGGCGATGAGCTTGGCGAGCACCTGCGGGCTGGTGGTGTTCTCGGCGAGCCTGTTCGGCTTGCCCGCCCCGTGATAGTCGCTGGATCCCGTCACCTCGAGCCCGTACTTTCCGGCGAGTTCGAGCAGGCGGGCCTTGCCCTCCTCGGAGTTGTCGCGGTGCCCCACCTCGAGGCCGAAAAGGCCCTCGTCGGCGAGTTGCTTGATGACCGTGTCATCCATCGCCCGGTACTTGCCGTGGCTGGCCGGATGGGCGAGCACCGGAACGCCGCCCGCCGCGACGATCATCCGCACGCCCTCGAGCGGCGACGGCGCGTAGTACTTCTCGTAGTAGCCGCCCTGCCAGTGCAGGATCGACTCGAAGGCGGCGCTGCGGTTGGGCACGTGCCCCTTGCGCACGAGCGCGTCCGCGATGTGCGGACGCCCGAGGGTCGTGCCGTCGGATGACTCGGCGAGCACGTCGTCCCAGCTGAGCTCGTAGTCCCGCGCGATGCGCTCGACGATGCGCTCGGCACGGTGCAGGCGACCGTCGCGGATGCGCGCCGTCTCTGCGACGATCTCCGCGTCGAGCGGGTCGAAGAGATAGGCGAGCATGTGCACGCTCGCCGGGCCGTAGTTGGTGCTGAGCTCCATGCCCGGGATGACCGTCAGCCCGGTGCCGTCGGCCGCGGCGAAGGCCTCCGCCCACCCCGCGGTGGAGTCGTGGTCGGTGATCGCGATGGTGCCGAGCCCCGCCTCGACCGCGGAACGGATGAGCTGCGTCGGCGTCTCGGTGCCATCGGACACCGCGCTGTGCGTGTGGAGATCGATCGGGCCGGACACCCTGCAATGCTAGGTGCATGGGACGGATCATCGCGGCACTGCTGCTCGTCGCCGCTGCGGCTGCCCTGCTCGTGGTCGCGTGGCCGCAGGTCTTCGGGCTGGCGACCGCGCCCGTGATCGCCCAACTCGTCTCGTTGCGGGGACTCGCCGTCGCGGTCGGACTGGTGCTCGTGATCGCCCTCACCCTCGTGGCCCTGCTCTCCTCCGGAGTGCGCCGGTTCGCGGCCTCGCTCGCCCTCGTGATGCTCGTGTTCTGCGCCGTGAACGCCGTGGTGCTCGCCACCCGAGGATTCGGCGACGAGGCCTTCGAGACCCGCACCGACAGCGACATCACGGTGCTCGCCTGGAACACCCTCGGGGATGCCCCATCCCCCGAGCTCATCGCCCAGCTCGCGCTCGAATCCGGCGCCGACGTCATCGCGCTGCCCGAGACGACGCGCGAGATCGCGCTCGAGGTGGCTCGGCTGATGACGAGCGCGGGCGAACCCATGGCGCACTTCACCGCAGCCTATGACGAGGTCTCGAAGGCGCGATCCACGTCGCTGTTGATCAGCGTCGAGCTCGGCGAGTACGCCGCGGACGAGACCCTCCGCACAACGGCGACGCTGCCTTCCCTCGTGGCCTCCCCGGTCGACGGCACCGGTCCGGTGATCGTGGCGGTGCACGCCGTCGCACCGATCCCGGGCGAGATGGCGAACTGGCGCGGCGATCTGGAATGGCTCGCCGGCCGGTGCACGGGTGGCAACGTCATCCTCGCCGGCGACTTCAACTCCACCCTCGACCACTACGCCGGGCTCGGCACCGACGGGGGCACCCTCGGCACGTGCGTGGATGCCGCATCCGCAACGGACAACGCCGCCCTCGGTACCTGGCCGAGCCAGCTGCCCGCGATCCTCGGCGCCCCGATCGACCACGTGATGGCCAGTCCCAACTGGCGTGTGAGCGGGATGCGCGTCGTGCAGTCCCACGACGGCTACGGCAGCGACCACCGCCCCGTGATCGCGCAACTGACACCCGCGGGCTGAGCGCCCGCGGCACGCACCGCGCCACGATCCTGCGCGACAATGGAGCATGGCCGAATCAGAAGCCGAAGCGCCCAAGGCGACCACGAATCGCTCCACCCTGCCGCAGTCCGACCGGTTCGCCGACTACATCGGCTCGAACTGGGCCGAGCTCGACGAGCCGCTGCCGCCGATGCGCGAGCACGCCCGCTACGCAGCCGAACGCCGCGCGCGCATCTCGGCGAAGTACCCGGGCAAGCGGCTCATCCTGCCCGCCGGCGACCTCAAGACCCGCTCCAACGACACCGAGTACCCCTACCGCGCGCACTCCGCATTCGCGCACCTCACCGGGTGGGGCAGCGACACCGTGGCGGGCAGCGTGCTCGTCCTGGAGCCCACCGCCACCGGCCACGACGCGGTGCTGTACTTTCGCGAGACCGCGCCGCGCGGCACCTCCGAGTTCTACGCCAACCCCACGATCGGCGAGTTCTGGCAGGGGCGTCGCCCCTCGCTCGACCACGTCGCCGCCGACCTCGGCATCGCGACCCGCAGCCTCGCCGATCTGCCCGAACTGCTCGAGGCCGTGGATGCCACCACCCTGCTGGTGCGCGACGCCGACCGAGACCTCACCGACCAGATCGACGGACGCCGCCTGCTCGTCGCCGACTCCGAGGCGCTCGAGGTGGAGGGCGACGACGAGCTCGCCCGCGACCTCAGCGAGCTGCGCCTGACCAAGGACGCCTTCGAGATCGCCGAGATGCGCGCCGCGATCGCCGCGACGCAGCACGGCTTCGACGATGTGATCGCCGACCTACCGAACGTCATCGCCCACCGCCGCGGCGAGCGCATCGTCGAGGGCACGTTCAACCGCCGCGCCCGTGCGGACGGCAACACGGTCGGCTACGACACGATCGCGGCCTCGGGACCGCACGCGTGCATCCTGCACTGGACCCGCAACGACGGCCCCGTCGTACCCGGCGACCTCATCCTCATCGACGCCGGCGTGGAGGTCGACAGCTACTACACCGCCGACATCACCCGCACCCTGCCCGTGAGCGGCACCTTCAGCGAGGTGCAGCGTCGCGTCTACGAGGCGGTGCGCGAGGCCGCGGATGCCGCGTTCGCCATCGTCAAGCCCGGCATCGTGTTCCGCGAGGTGCACGCCGCCGCCATGAAAGTCATCGCGGCGAAGACCGCGGAGTGGGGCCTGCTGCCGGTGAGCGCCGAGGAGTCGCTCGAGCCCGACGGGCAGTACCACCGCCGGTACATGGTGCACGGCACATCCCACCACCTCGGCATCGACGTGCACGACTGCGGGCAGGCCCGACGCGAGTTCTACGCGGACGGCATCGTGCAGCCCGGCATGGTGTTCACGATCGAGCCGGGACTGTACTTCCAACTCGACGATCTCACCGTTCCCGAGGAGTACCGGGGCATCGGCGTGCGGATCGAAGACGACATCCTCGTCACCGAGACGGGCGCGGAGAACCTGTCGGCAGGCATCCCGCGCACCGCCGACGAGGTCGAGGAGTGGATGGCGCGCGCACGCTAGGTGCGCCGACACGACCTTCTGCGGACGTCGGCGTGCGTCGCTGCACGGATTTCGCCGCCGGCACGCGTGTCGCAGCCGAGTTCGCGGCGTGTCATGCGAAATCCGTGCAGTTGCGTTCTCCCTGCGCGGGCGCGCACCTCATGCACGGGCGTCCTGCCCAAACCCGAGCGGCGCACACAGCGGTCGGCGCGCGCCCCCCGCGCACTCCCGTTGTGAAGGAGATCCTTCACAACGGGAGTCGGCGCGGCCGATGATCGGCGCCGCCGGAGTGGCGCCCGCTACGAGGCTGGCGTCGAGAGCACCGCCTGCGCCTTGGCCGTGAGCTCCGGGTCGATGATGACCTGGTAGTTCGAGGCGATCACCTGGTGCGTCGAGGTGAAGTCGCGGCTGCGGCGGGTGATCGCGTAGCCGACGATGCCGAAGATCGCGCCGAAGCCGGCGCCGATCAGCAGCGCGGAGCCCACGAACCCGAACAGCTGTGGCGACAGCGGCGAGAACAGCGTGAAGACGAGCCCGAAGAACAGGCCGAGCCACGCACCGCTCGCGGCGCCCGCGAGCGCGGCGCGCGGGTAGGTGAGGCGGCCGGTCACGCGCTCGACGGTCTTGAGGTCGTTGCCGACGATCGAGAGGTGGGCCACGTCGAACTCGGCCTTGGAGAGGCGGTCGACGACCGCGGCTGCCTCGAGGTACGTGTCGTAGGTGCCGAGCACGTCCCCCTTGGGAATGGACGGGGTGACTGGGCCTCTGCGGCCGAACGCGGACTGGTTGCTCACCCGGTCATTCTGGCACGCGGGGGTAGGGTTCTACACGTGAGCGTGACGCGGATCTTCGTCGCCCGGCTGGTCGGGTGCTCCGTTTTCGACCCCAACGGCGACCGGGTCGGCAAGGTGCGCGACGTGCTCGTCGTCGGCCGTTCGAAGGGCGGCCCGAAGGTGGTCGGCATGGTCATCGAGGTGCCCGGTAAGCGCAGGGTGTTCCTGTCGATCGGGCGGGTCTCCAGCATCGCCTCCGGTCAGGTCATCGTCACCGGCTTGATCAACCTGCGCCGCTTCGAGCAGCGCGGTGGTGAGACCCGCGTGCTCGCCGAACTGCTCGGCCGCAAGGTGCGGTTGCGCGACGGCTCGGGCGAAGCGCACATCGAGGACGTCGCGATCGAGGAAACCGGTCCCGCCGAGTGGGCGATCACGCAGGTGTTCCTGCGCCGCCCACGCGGCATCGCATCCCCCTTCGCGCGCGGCGCGACCACCTTCGCCACCTGGGACGAGATCGACGACGAGACGCCGAAGGGCGAATCGCAGTCCGCATCCCAGCTCGTGGAGGCCTACGCCGACCTGCAGGCGGCCGACCTCGCCAACGCGATGCTCGACCTGCCCGAGCAGCGCATGCTCGAGGTCGCCGAGGAGCTCAGCGACGACCGTCTCGCCGACGTGCTCGAGGAGATGCCGGAGAGCGAACAGGTCGACATCCTGGGCCACCTCGACGACGACCGTGCCGCCGACGTGCTCGACCAGATGCAGCCGGATGACGCGGCCGACCTGATCGCGCACCTGTCCAACGAGCGCGGCGAGGCCCTCCTCGACCTCATGGAGCCCGAAGAGGCCGAGGACGTGCGCTTCCTGCTCTCCTACGCCCCGGACACCGCCGGCGGCCTCATGACCACCGAGCCGATCATCGTCTCGGCCGACGCCACCGTCGCGGAGGGGCTCGCCCTCATCCGTCGGCACGAACTGGCCCCCGCCCTGGGCGCGGCGATCTGCGTGACCCTGCCACCGTACGAGCCGCCGACCGGTCGGTTCCTCGGCATGGTGCACTTCCAGCGGATGCTGCGCTATCCGCCCAATGAGCGGCTCGGCACGCTCATCGACCCGAGCCTCGAACCGGTGCAGGGGCACACGAGCGCGGCCGAGGTCTCCCGCATCCTCGCGAGCTACAACCTGGTCTCGGTGCCGGTCGTGGACGAGAACCATCGCCTCGTCGGGGTGGTGACCATTGACGATGTCCTCGACTACCTGCTGCCGGACGACTGGCGAAGTACGAGCGACGAGACCCCGAGTCCCGTGAGCACCTCGACCGCAGCAGTAGCCGTCCGCAAGGGAAGGAGGACATCCCATGGCCAGAGCTGATCACCGCTCCACCCGGCAGGGTGCCCGCCTCGACACCCCGCGCGGCATGCGCTCGGCCGGCAGTTTCTCGCTCTTCCAGAGCCGGGATCGCATGGGCCGCTTCTCCGAGGCCTTCGCGCGCGCGATGGGCACGCCCTGGTTCCTCGTCGGCATGACCGTCGTGGTCGTCGTGTGGCTCGTCTACAACTCGACGGCTCCGGAGGAGGCGCAGTTCGACCCGCGCCTGACGAACTTCACGCTGCTGACCCTCATCCTGTCGTTGCAGGCCTCCTACGCGGCGCCGATGATCCTGCTCGCGCAGAACCGACAGGACGACCGCGACCGCGTGCAGATCGAGCAGGACCGGCAACGCGCCGAGCGCAACCTCAACGACACCGAGTACCTCGCCCGCGAGGTGGTCGCGCTGCGCCTGGCGATGCAGGACATGGCGAGCAAGGAGTTCATCCGCGCCGAACTGCGCGCCCTGCTGGAGGAGCTGGAGAAGGGCGACGAGCCAGCGGTCGAACGCGGCCGAGACCAGCGTGGGTAAGGACGTGGATCCCGGCGGACCCGATCGGGACGAGGGGCTCGATCAGCGGGTGCGCGACGCGCTCGAGCGCGTCATCGATCCCGAACTGCGGCGCCCGATCACCGAGCTCGGCATGGTCGGGGCGGTCTCCGTGGATGCGGCGGGCGCGGCATCCGTCGACCTCAAGCTGACGATCGTGGGATGCCCCGCCGCCGACACCATCGAGCGCGACGTGCGGGCCGCCACCGCCGGAACCCCGGGCGTGACCGCGGTGACCGTGAACGTCTCGGTGATGAGCGCCGAGGAGCGCACGGCCCTCACCGAACGACTGCGCGGCGGCCGCCCGAAGGCGCTGCAGTTCGGGCCGGACACCCTCACCCGCGTCGTCGCGGTCACCAGCGGCAAGGGCGGGGTCGGCAAGTCCACCCTCACCGCGAACCTCGCCGTGGCGCTCGCCGCTCGCGGGCTCGCGGTCGGCGTGGTCGACGCCGACGTGTTCGGATTCTCCATCCCGGGGCTCCTGGGGGTGGCAGACGCGAAGCCGACGAAGGTCGGCGAGATGATCCTGCCGCCGATCGCCTTCGACGTGAAGGTCATCTCGATCGGCATGTTCGTCGACCCCGGCACCCCGGTCTCCTGGCGCGGGCCGATGCTGCACCGCACGCTCACGCAGTTCCTCACCGACGTGTACTTCGGCGACCTCGATGTGCTGCTCGTCGACCTGCCGCCGGGCACGGGCGACATCGCGATCTCGCTGGGACAGTTGCTGCCGCACGCCGAGGTGCTCGTGGTCACGACCCCGCAGCCGGCCGCCGCCGAGGTCGCCGAGCGCAGCGGCCTCGTCGCCCGCCAGACCGGGCAGCGCGTGATCGGTGTGGTCGAGAACATGGCCGGCGGCATCTTCGGCGCCGGCGGCGGTGCGGATGCCGCGGCCCGCCTGGGTGCTCCCCTGCTGGCCTCGATCCCCCTCAGCCAGGCCCTGCGCGAGGGCGGGGACGCGGGGCACCCCGTGGTGCTCGCGCAGCCGTCGGATGCCGCGGCCGGCGTCATCCTCGAGCTCGCCGAACGACTCGCCACCCGACCGCGCGGGCTCGCCGGCAAGCCCCTGCCGTTCGGCGTGGGCGGCGCCTAGAACCCGTCGGCGGCCGTCAACGCAAGAACGCCCCGGCGGAGCCGAGGCGTTGCGTGGACCGCGCGAGGCGGCGGCGTCGTCAGACGCGGCGGGTGGAGTTCGAAGGTCATGCCTCTAGTGAACCGGACAGCACCGTTCGGATCGAGTACACGTTGCTAAAGCTATTGTGTAGCCTAACTACATGGATGTTCGGCGCCTGGAGCTGCTTCGCGAGCTCTCCGATCGCGGCAGCGTGACGGCGGTCGCCCGCGCCACGGGTCGCACCGCATCGGCGGTGTCGCAGCAGCTGAAGATCCTCGAACGGGAGGCGGGCATCCCGCTCACGGAGCGCTCGGGGCGCGGCATCCAGCTGACCGCGGCCGGCCGCGCGCTCGTGCGCACCGCGACCGACATCGCCACCGCGATCGAGCGTGCGGAGGCCCTGTGGGCGGACTTTCGCTCGTCGCCGCGCGGCGAGGTCACCATGAACCTCTTCCCGACCGCCGGCGAGATGCTGCTGCCCGGCGTGCTCGCCGCGGTCGACCGGATGCCCGGCCTCACGCTCACGGTGCACGACCTCGACGGCCAGGTGCAGCAGGTGATGGACCTCACCGCGGACTTCGACATCGTGCTCGCGGACTCCCCCAACGTGCTGCCCGCCTGGACCGAGCGCGGCCTGACCGTGGTGCCCCTCATGCGCGAGCCGCTGGATGTGGCGATGCCCGAGGGGCATCCGCTCGGGGCCAAGCGCGAGCTGACGCCCGCCGACCTCATCGACGAGACCTGGATCGGGGTGCCCTCGGGGCTGCCGTTCGACCGCATCCTGCGCGGCGTCGAGGCCGCCAACGGCAGCCCGGCCCGCGTGGCGCAGCGCATCACCGACAACGGCATCGTCGAGTCGCTCGTCGCCGCCGGCCGCGGCATCGCGATCCTCCCGCGCTACACCACTCGCGACCGGGAGAACGGGCTCATCACGAGGCCCCTCAAGGGCGTTCGAGCGAGCCGGCTCATCTCGGCGCTGCTGCGCCCGGATCGCGCCGAGCGACCGTCAGTGCGCGCGGTCGTCGATGCGCTGCGGGAGGTCGCCGAACGGTTCGAGGCGCAGCACGCCTAACGCGGCTCGAACGTGCGCGCGATCAGCTCGGTCAACAGCCGCTCGGTCAACGGCGCAGGGAGCGCTGCGATGAGCGCGAGGAACGGCGCCATGCGCTCCGGCAGTCCCCCATCGCCCGGGGCGAGACCGATGCCGCCGAGGATCGCGAGCGCGGACTCCGAGTCCAGCGGCGGTGCTCCGGGCGTGGTCAGCCCTGCGACGAGTTCCGGCGGCAGCGCACCGAGCACGTCGGCGGGCGAGACCGGCGCCACCCCGCGCACCTCGTCCGCCGCTGTCACGAGCGCTGCCGAGAGCTCCTCGAGCACGGCCTCCGTCACGGGCGTGATCGTCAGGTGGGTGGTCGGTGGCAGCGCGGTGCCGTCCGGTTGCACGAGACCGGGCTGCAGCTGCAGCAGGAATCCGTGGGCGCGCACCTGGTCGGCCCAGTGGTGCGGGTCGATGCGGCGCTCGACGGGGGCCGCGTCATCCGTCGCCACCGCCAGCAGCGGCCCGACCGGCTCGCCGACGACCCGAAGCCCCTCGATCGAGCCGATCAGCTCGACGAGCGCATGCGTGGCGCGCAGGGTGGATGCCGCGAGCTCCGCGAACCCGTCGCGCCCGAGCGCGTGCAGGATCGCCCAGGACGCCGCGAGCGCCCCCGCCGACTTGGACCCGAGCATCGTCGGGTTCACCACGGGATACCCCGGCCAACGCGTCGTGGCGAAGTACTGCAGGCGCTGGCGGTCGCGACCGCGGGTCAGCAGCACCGAGACGCCCTTGGGCGCATAGCCGAACTTGTGCAGGTCGGCGCTGACGCTCGTCACTCCGGGCACTCGGAGGTCCCACGGCGCCAGGCCCGGCCAGAACGGCAGCACCCAACCGCCGATGCACGCGTCCACGTGGCAGGAGATGCCCCGCTCCGAGGCCGCCGCCGCGACCTCGGCGATCGGGTCGAGGGCGGCGTGTGGGTAGCTCGGCGCGGAGACGACGACGAGCGCGACATCCGGCCCCATGCGCGCGATCAGGTCGGCGGCGGCGACCCTACCGTCGGGCTGCACGGGCACCAGATCGAGTTCCAGCCCGAAGTAGTGCGCGGCCTTCTGGAACGCCGCGTGCACCGTCACCGGGGCGAGCAGCCGCGGCACCAGAGCCGGGTCGGCGGATGCCCGCCAGACGTCACGCGCGGTCTTCACCGCCAGCAGGCAACTCTCGGTGCCGCCCGTGGTCACGCTGCCGACCACCGCGTCGTCGCCGTGCAACAGCTCGCGTGCGAAGCCGACCACCTCGCGCTCCATGACGGCGACCGAGGTGAACGTCGTCGGGTCGAGCCCGTTGACGGGCTGCACGAGCCGAATCGCGGATGCCGCCAACTCGTCGAGCTCCGCGACGCCCGAGTCGTAGACGTAGGAGAGCACGTGCCCGCCGTGGGTCGGGGCATCCGCGGCGCGCAGCTCACCCAGCCGCGCGAGGATCCGGGCCGGGTCTTCAGCGAACCGCATCGACATCCGCCTTCCGGAGGGGGTACCGCGCGAAGGCGACAAGCGAGGCCGCGATGATCAGGGCGGGCACCACACTGAATGCCAGCACGATGCCGAGGATCGCCGAGTCGGGCTGCACCACCTGCTGCGCCCCCGTGGACTCCAGGTAGCCGGTGATGGCCAGCACGATGGTCAGCACGGTCGCCCCGAAGGCCATGCCGGTGGTCTCCCCGGCGGTCCAGACGCCGCCGAAGGTGCCCGCATTGCCCGGGCCGCTGGCACGGGCGTCGTGGGAGATCACATCGGGCAGCATCGCCATCGGCAGCGACTGCATGCCCGCATACCCGGCGCCGGCGAGCGCGACCGGCGCGTACACCCACTCCCCCGGCAACCACACGAGCAGCACCATCGAGGCCGCCGCGATGCCGAACAGCAGCGAGGCGAGACCGAAGGCGCGCTCCTTGCCGATGCGCCGCGAGATGATCGCCCAGACCGGCGCGAACAGCACGGCGGGGGCGATCAGGGAGACGAAGAGGATCGTGACCCCGGTGCCGAGCACCCACTGCGCCACGTATTGTGCCCCGGCCAGCATGAGCCCGGTGGCGAGCCCCTGCAGCAGGAAGGTCAGCAGCAGCGCCCGGAATGGCTGGCTGCGGCGCAGCGCCGCGAAGCCGGCGCGGTAGTCCTCCACGACCGAGCGGCGCGGGAGGCTCTGGGTCGGCAGGCCGGTGGGGGCGACGAAGGATGAGACGAGCATCCCGATGCCGATCACCAGCCCCGCGACGATCGCCATCACGAGGTAGCCGAGGTGCTCGTCGGCGCCGAACGCGTCGCGAATCTCGGGCCCGCCCGCGCCGAACAGCAGGATCGCAATGGTGAGCACGACCACGCGCGCCGAGATGAGCTTGGTGCGCTCGTCGTAGCCCTCGGAGAGCTCGGCGGGCAGCGCGATGTAGGGCACCTGGAACAGGCTGAATGCCGTCGCCGTCAGCAGGAACGCGACCATCACCCAGACCCCGGCCACGAGCGGGGAGATCCCCGCCGGCACCGCGAAGGTCAGCACGAAGAACACCGGCAGCGCGATCGCACCGAGCAGCATGAGCGGGCGGCGCGAACCGCGGCGCGCGAGGCTGTGGTCGCTGCCGGCACCGATGACGGGATCGATGATGACGTCCCAGACCTTCGCGAGCGTCACGAGCAGCCCGGCGGCGAGCGCGGCCACCCCGAGGGTGTCCGTCAGGTAGAACACGAGCACGAGGCCCGGCAGTGTGGCGAAGCCGCCGGTGCCGAGCGAGCCGATGGCGTAGGTCGCGATGCTGCGACGACTGAGGGTGGGCAGCGCTGCACTCATGTCGCGAGCATAGTGGCAGGAATTAGGCTGCTCACATGCCAGCAACAGTGTCGTCGCGCGCCGCCGAACTCACCACCGATCTCACCGCGACGAGCGGCGAGACCGCTGCCGTCATCGCCCCATTCACGGGCGAGGTGCTGCACGAGCTGCCGATCAGCAGCGCCCAGGACGTCGCGGATGCCGCAGCCGCCGCCCGCGTCGCCCAGGCCGCCTGGCGCGCCACCAGCCCCGCCCACCGCCGCGCGGTGCTGCTCAAGGCCCACGACCTGCTGCTGGAGCGCCGCGGAGAGCTGCTCGACCTGCTGCAGACCGAGTCGGGCAAGACCCGAGGCCAGGCCTTCGAGGAGGTGTTCCAGGCGGCATCCGTCACCCGGTACAGCGCGCTCTCGGCCGCCCGGGTGCTGCGCACCCACGGGCGGCGCTCCGCCATCCCGCTGGTGCTGCGCGCCAAGGTCAGCTATCGCCCCAAGGGCCTCATCGCGATCGTCACCCCGTGGAACTACCCGATCTCGCTCGCCGCGATGGACGTCGTGCCCGCGCTCGCCACCGGCAACGCCGTGCTGCAGAAGGCCGACAACCAGGGGGCGCTCAGCATCCTCGCCACCCGCCGCGCGTTCATCGACGCCGGGGTTCCCGCCGCGCTCTGGGCGGTCGTCGCCGGTCCCGGGGCGGTCGTGGGCAACGCGGTCGTCGACGCCGGGGACTACGTCGCGTTCACCGGCTCGACCCCGACGGGGCTCGGGGTGGGCGCACGGGCGATCGGCAAGCTGCACGGGGCATCCCTGGAGCTCGGCGGCAAGAACCCGATGATCGTGCTCGACGATGTCGACCCGGTGAAGACCGCCGCGGATGCCGCGTACGCGGCCTTCTCCTCGATGGGGCAGTTGTGCGTCTCGATCGAGCGCATCTACGTCGAGCGCGGTGTCGCGGAGGCGTTCACGACCGCGTTCGCCGAGCGCGTCGCCGGCCTCAAGCAGGGCTCGGCGTTGGACTACAGCACCGATGTCGGCTCCCTGACCTCCGCCGCCCAGCTCGAGCGCGTGCAGGCCCACGTCGACGACGCGGTCGCCAAGGGCGCGACGGTGCTCGCCGGCGGTGTCGCCCGGCCGGAGCTCGGCCCCTTCTTCTACGCCCCCACCGTGCTCTCGGGAGTGACCGAGCAGATGGAGTGCTTCGCCGGGGAGACCTTCGGTCCCGTCGTCTCGATCTACGTCGTCGACAACGAAGACGAGGCGATCGCGGCCGCCAACGACTCCGAGTTCGGGCTCAACGCCTCGGTATTCTCCGGATCGCGTGCCCGCGCCCGCCGGGTCGCCGCGCGACTGGAGGCGGGCAGCGTGAACATCAACGAGGGGTACCGGGCCAGCTTCGGCACCGTCGCCGCCCCGATGGGCGGGCTCAAGATGTCCGGACTCGGCCGCCGCAACGGCCCCGAGGGCATGCTGCGCTACGTCGACTCGACGACGATCGCCGAGGCCACCGGACTCATCGGCCTGCCGCGGGTCGGCCCCGAGTTCGAGCGCCTCTCGGGCGTGCTCGTGACGCTGCTGAAGGCCCTCAAGGCGATCCGCCGCCGCTGAGTTCCCCGCTCAGGTGGCCTCGGCGTCGAACGGCGCCGGGCGCCCCTCCTTGAGCAGCCGCTGCCGCTGCGCGTAGGCGGATTCGATGGGCGGGCGGATCGCGACGGGCGCCTCCTCGTCCTCGAGCAGGGCCTCGCGGATGATGCGGCGCGGGTCGTACTGGCGCGGGTCGAGCTTCTTCCAGTCGATGTCGTCGAAGTCCGGGCCCATCTCCTCGCGCATGCGCTCCTTCGCCCCGTTCGCCATGCCGCGCAGGCGCTTGACGAGCCGGGCGAGCTGGGAGGCGTAGTACGGCAGCCGGTCCGGACCCAGCAGGAACACCGCGATGATCGCGATGATCAGTAGCTTGTCGAAGGTCAGGCCGAAGGACACTCGTTCAGGATAGCTCCCGAGTCCGCGAGGCGACCGTAGAGTGAACTCCGTGAGTGACATGCTGCTGAGCTGGAAGTACGCCGAGGAGTTCGTCGTCGAACGCGACGACATCGCGGCCGTGCGCCAGCACTCCATCGAACTCGGGGTCGAACCCGTCTCGCCCTCGGTCGGCGCCCACCTCGCGATGCTCGCCGCGGCGAGCGCCCCCAGCCAGATCATCGAGATCGGCACGGGCCTCGGCGTCAGCGGTCTGTGGCTCATGACGGGGGCCGGGGATGCCACGCTCACCACGATCGACGCCGAGCTCGACTACCAGCAGCTCGCCCGCAAGGCCTTCCTCGACGCCGAGATCCCCGCGAACCGCGTGCGCCTCATCGGCGGACGCGCGGCCGACGTGCTCCCGCGCATGAACGAGACCAGCTATGACCTCGTGTTCATCGACGCCGACCCGGGTTCGGTGATCGAGTACGTCGAGCACGGCATCCGTCTCGCCCGCAAGGGCGGCACGATCATCGTCGCGCACGCGCTGTGGCGGGGTCGCGTCGCCGACCCGGCACAACGCGACGACACGGTCGCCGGATTCCGGCTGCTCCTGAAGGAGATCGCCGCATCCGACGCCGTGCTCGCGGCCCTCTCCCCGATCGGGGACGGGCTGCTGCAGCTGACGAAGGTCTCCGACTAGACGGCGACGACTCCGGCGAGGGCGTCGTGCAGTTCCTTGGCCTCGGCGTCGTTCACCGACACGACGAGGCGGCCGCCACCTTCGAGGGGTACGCGCACGATGATGAGGCGACCCTCTTTCACAGCCTCCATCGGCCCGTCACCGGTCCTCGGCTTCATGGCTGCCATGAGTGTTCCCCTTTCACACGGATACTCCTCCATTATCGTTCATTCCTCGCCTTCCCGGGAACCATGGGTCACGGCATCGCGTCTGGGTGTGCGCAGATGCACGGATTCGTGCGGTCCCTCCGCGTGTCGCGGGATGCGTGGCGGCGCGGCGCGCGGGATCCGTGCAGTTGGGCCTGCGCGCGACTCAGGGTCACGCACGGGCGGTCATCGCGCGCGGTTGCGCTCGCCCGCGGTGCGCGGTCACGCACGCGCGATCGACCGCAGCTACCCGCACGCGGCGGGACCGATCACGGCGGACTCCAGTCGTAGCCGTTGACCCACCACGCGATGTGCACCCAGGCGACCTGTCCGGCGATGAAGAGCGCCACGATCCCCACCCGGTACCACGGTGAGCGCGGCTGGGCCACGGCGCCGAGCGCGGGGAACAGCGGCATGAGCAGGCGGAACGTGCTCGACTGCGGAAAGAACACTGCGAGCAGGTAGAGCGCGTAGCTGGCGAGCCAGAAGCGGATGTCCGGCCCCAGCCGGCGCACGGCGGGCAGGAACAGGGCGCCGAAGAAGGCCGCGACGCCGAGGGTGAGCAGCACGAGCAGCAGCGGCAGGGGCATCCCGAACCAGGGAGCCCAGAAGCCCGCGGCCTGCACCCACGGCGTGAACGGCAGCAGCTCGCCGTGCCCGACGTAGGCCGAGCGCCAGGCGAGTTCGGTGTCGGTATAGGCCGTGAGCGACCCAGTGACGGCCGCGGCGATCAGGAGCCAGGCGACGCCCATGAACGCGCTGAACAGGCCGACGACGACGGATGCCACGCGCTCGCCCACCGGGAACGGCTCGTGCCCGCGCCGCCACCACCGCCACCCCACGTGCAGCAGCATCGTGAACGCGAACGCGAGGCCGCTGGGCCGGGTGAGCGCCATCACCGCGATGACCGGCAGCATGATCCAGTAGCGCCGCTGCACGAGCAGGTAGAGGGCGAGGGCGAGCAGGAACAGCTGCATCGACTCCGCGTAGGCCACCTGCAGGATCGGCGACAGCGGCGCGAAACAGAACAGCACGACCGCGAACAGCGCCGTGCCGCCGGGCAGCACGAGACGCATGAGCTTGAAGAACATGAGCGCGGCGGCGAGCGCGAACCCGACCGAGACCACCACCGCCAGCACCGAGTAGCTCGCGCCGGTGGCGAACATCAGCAGACGCACGATCGCCGGGAAGGCGGGCATGAAGGCCCAGGCGTTCTCGCCGACGTACCCGTCGTCGGTGACCGGCAGCTCGGTCGGGTATCCCGCCACGGCGATGATGTAGTACCAATGGCCGTCCCACATCTTCGCGAAGTCGAAGTAGTCCGGGTTCGCGCCGGTCCAGGCGTTCGACTCCTGGCGCGCCGCGTAGAACAGCAGGATGCTCGTGGTCACCACCCGAGAGACGGCGAAGACCGCCATCACCTTGAGCCACCACGGCGTCAGCCGGTAGCGCACCCGCACGGCGGTGCTCAACCGGCGCGCGGCGCTCAGCCGCCGGTCAGCCACGCCCGCAGCCCCCGCTCGCAAGCGAGGATCTCCTCGATCGCCACCGCTTCGTCGTCCGCGTGCGCCTTGAGCGGGTCACCAGGGCCGTAGTTGACGGCGGGGATGCCGAGGGCGGAGAAGCGCGCGACATCCGTCCAGCCGTACTTGGGGCTCGCCTGCCCGCCGACCGCGGCGAGGAAGTCCTGAGCCAGCGGCGCGTCGAGTCCAGGGCGGGCGCCCTCGGCGAGATCCGTGATCTCCACGTCGTAGCCGGAGAAGACCTCGCGAAGGTGAGCCTCGGCATCCGCGGCGCTGCGGCTGGGCGCGAAGCGGTAGTTGACGCTGACGACCGCCTCATCCGGGATGACGTTGCCGGCGACCCCGCCGGTGATGCCGACCGCGTTGAGCCCCTCCCGGTACACGAGCCCGTCGACCTCGATCGCGGCGGGCTCGTAGGCGGCGAGGATCGCGAGCACGCCGGCGGCGTCGTGGATGGCGTTGTGGCCGACCCACGATCGCGCGCTGTGGGCGCGCACCCCGTGCAGCCGCACGTCGATGCGGGCCGTGCCGTTGCAGCCGCCCTCGATGGTCGCGCTCGTGGGTTCCCCGAGGATCGCGAAGTCGCCTTCGAGCAGTTCGGGGTGGTTACGCGCGAGGCGGCCGAGGCCGTTGAGCGCGCTGTCGACTTCCTCGTGGTCGTAGAAGATCCACGTGAGGTCCACCGGCGGGGTGTCGAGATCGAGAGCCAAGGCGAGCGCGACGGCCACGCCGCCCTTCATGTCGACGGTGCCGCGGCCGATGAGCATGCCGTCGTGCTCGCGCACCGGCAGATTCGCGTTCACCGGCACCGTGTCGATATGCCCCGCGATGATCACGCGCTTGTCGCGACCGAGGTTCGTGCGCGCCACGATCGCGTCGCCGTCCCGGTGCAGCTCCAGATGGTCGACGGTCGCCAGGCTCGCCCAGATCGCGTCCGCGATCGCGGCCTCGTTACCGGAGACCGACTCGATGTCGCACAGCTGGCGCGTGAGACCCACGACGCCGGCACCGGGATCGAGCACGGGGAGGGTGGGATCGGTCAGCGGCATCCGAACAGTTTAAGGTGGGTGCATGACCACGCGCGCTGCCTGGGGCTACGGCCTGGCCACTGTCTCCGGCGACCGAACCGTGCTCGACACCTGGTTCCCGCACCCTCAGCTCGGCGCCCTGCCCGTCGGCACCGATCCGTACATCGCCCCCGCCGAGTTCGAGGCGCTCACCGGGGCCGACGAGCGCCGCGGCGTCGAGCTCGAGTTCCGCACGGTGCAGATCGACCTGGATGCCGCACCCACCAGCACCCCGGACGCCTACCTGCGCCTGCACCTGTTGAGTCACCTGCTGGTCGCCCCCAACACGATCAACCTCGACGGCATCTTCGCCCACCTGCCGATCGTGGTGTGGACGAATGCCGGGCCGGTGCATCCCGAGGACTTCGAGCGACTGCGCCCGAGCCTGCAACGGGCCGGGATCGCCGCGCACGGCATCGACAAGTTCCCCCGGCTCATCGACTACGTCACGCCGGAGCGGGTGCGCATCGCCGACGCCTCGCGCGTGCGGCTCGGGGCGCACCTGGCCCCCGGCACGACCGTGATGCACGAGGGCTTCGTCAACTACAACGCCGGCACCCTCGGCGCATCGATGGTCGAGGGGCGCATCTCGCAGGGCGTCGTCGTCGGCGACGGGGCGGACATCGGCGGCGGGGCGTCCACGATGGGCACGCTCTCCGGCGGCGGCACCGAGCGGGTCTCGATCGGCGCACGCGCGCTGCTCGGCGCGAATTCCGGCGTCGGCATCGCGATCGGCGACGACAGCGTCGTGGAGGCGGGCCTCTACGTCACCGCCGGCACGAAGGTCACGGTGCTGATCGACGGTGCCGAACGCGTCGTGAAGGCCGCCGAGCTGAGCGGGACCCCGGGGCTACTGTTCCGCCGCAACTCGCAGACGGGCGCCGTGGAGGCGACCTCACGCACCGGTTCGGGCATCACCCTCAACGCCGCCCTGCACGCCTGAGCGCTCAGTCGGCACGCGCCGCCGAGGGCCGTTGCAGCAGTCCGAACGCCACGAGCAGCACGAGAGCCCCGAGCGCCGTCCACCCCACCAGCGCCGGGGTGAGCGGTCGCACGAGCGCGAGCACCAGCACCACCGCGGCGAGCAGCGCGGCCAGCAGCACCATCCGCGCGCGGTGCAACCAGTCGCCGAAGCGACCGGTGCCGATCCCCCGCGCGTCGGCGCGGGAACGCAGGCGTGCCAGCGCGTCGGCGGTGAGCCCGCGCAGCGCGGCGCTGGATCGGAAGGGCGCAGCGAGGTACGCACCGATCGCGACGAGCGAGGCGAGGACGAGCAGCGCGAGCGTCGTCGCCGACAACGACGCCGTGAGTGCGTCGAAGAGCGACCCGGCGGCCCCGGCCGGCAGGTACGGCGCGACCGCTCCCAGGAAGAGCGCCCGCCCGATCGCGATGGCGATGGCCACGAGCCCCAGGGACACCGCGAGCACGATTCCGGTCGCGACGACGGCGCGAAAGCGCGCCCGCGCCATGAGGATGCCCGCGAGCAGCAGCAGTGCTGCGACCCAGGGCAGCCAGAGCCCGAGGGTCGTGGTGAGGTGGTACACGCCGACGGCCTGGGCGAGCCCGTCCGATTGGGCCACCTCGATCGTGCGGTCGATCTCCGGGATGAACTCGGCGAAGGCGATGCCCTGGGTCAGGAGCTGCTGCTTCGCCGCGGCGATGATCGGGCCGACCTGCACGCCAATGCTGCCCTGCTCGGTCAGGGCGAGCACGGCATCCGGCTCGCCGCGCAGTGCGGAGACGAGTTGCTCGTGGGTCAGTCGCAGCGCGCCCTCCCACACGTTGGCGAATGCCGGGGCGCTCACGACGGTGGTCACCGCCTCGCGCACGAGGGAACGCAGCCCGGCCGCCGCAGGGCCGGAGAGCAGCCCGAGCGCCTCGCCCGCGCGTGGCGGAAGGCCGAGCGATGCGATGCCGTCGAAGAGGTCGGCGGTGAGGCCGTCGATATCGACTGCGCCATCGATCGCGGCGACCGACTGCTCGACGATGAGCGCTTGCACATCGGGGTCGGCGGCGAGCGGAGCGAGGGCCCGCACGAAGGTGTCGGTGTCGTCGAGCTGGGTGCTCGCGTAGGAGGCCAGCAGCGCCGCCGGAGTCACGATCACCCCGAGTACGACGAGCAGGCCGGAGAGCACCGCTCGCCACTGTCGGCCGGTCCGTTGTGCGGTGCGCGCGGCATCCAGCTCCGACCGCAACCGCTCGTTCTCGAGGCGAAGGCGCTCAGCGCGCGCCGACACGGACTCTTTCACCACAGCGCACTCCCATCCCGAGTGCCCCCAGTATGCCCGAGCGCCAGGCCGCGCGGCGCGGTTAGCGCGTCGGCCAGTCGCGCGCCGGCGAGCCGATGTAGAGCTGCTGCGGGCGGCCGATCTTGGTCGCCGGGTCGGTGTTCATCTCGCGCCAGTGGGCGATCCAGCCCGGCAGGCGTCCGATGGCGAACAGCACCGTGAACATCCGTGCGGGGAAGCCCATCGCCTTGTAGATCACGCCGGTGTAGAAGTCCACGTTCGGGTAGAGCCTGCGCTCGATGAAGTAGTCGTCGGCGAGCGCGGCCTGCTCGAGCTCCTTGGCGATGTCCAGCAGCGGGTCGCTCACGCCGAGGTCATCGAGCACCTCGTCCGCGCTCTCCTTCACCAGGCGGGCGCGCGGGTCGAAGCTCTTGTAGACGCGGTGCCCGAAGCCCATGAGCTTCACGCCGTCTTCCTTGTTCTTCACCCGCTCGATGAACCGGCCGACGCTCTCGCCGGAATCGCGGATCTCGGCGAGCATCTTGAGCACGGCCTCGTTCGCCCCGCCGTGCAGCGGGCCGTAGAGCGCATTGATGCCTGCGGAGATGGACGCGAACATGTTCGCCTCGGTCGATCCGACCAGGCGAACGGTGGAGGTGGAGGCGTTCTGCTCGTGGTCCTCGTGCAGGATCAGCAGCCGGTCGAGCGCCTTCACGAGCACGGGGTTGACCTCGTAGGGCTCGGCCATGTTGCCGAAGTTCAGGCGCAGGAAGTTCTCGACGAAGCTCAGCGAGTTGTCCGGGTACAGGAACGCCTGGCCGAGCGCCTTCTTGTGCGCGTAGGCAGCGATCACCGGCAGCTTGGCCAGCAGCCGGATCGTCGAGATCTCGACCTGCTCGGGGTCGTGCGGGTTGAGCGAGTCCTCGTAGTACGTCGACAGCGCCGAGACGGCGGAGGAGAGCACCGACATGGGGTGCGCGGTGTGCGGCAGGGCGGAGAAGAACCGCTTGAGGTCCTCATGCAGCAGCGTGTGCCGGCGCACCTTCTCGTCGAACTCGGCGAGTTCGCTCGCCGAGGGCAGCTCGCCGTAGATCAGCAGCCACGCCACCTCGAGGTACGTCGAGTTCTTCGCGACATCCTCGATGGCATAGCCGCGATAGCGCAGGATGCCCTGGTCACCATCGATGAACGTGATCGCGCTCTTCGTCGACGCGGTGTTCACGAACCCCTGATCGAGGGCGGTGTAGCCGGTCTGCCGCGTGAAGGTCGAGATGTCGATCGAGTCATGGCCTGCGGTGCCGCGGATGATCGGAAACTCCGCCGACCCACCCGGATACTGCAGGGTGGCCTTCTCGGGTCCGGGAGCAGCGTCGTTCACGCTTATAGCTTAGAAGGTCCCGAGAGCCACTGTGGTCGTCGTCAACGACCGCGCGAGGGCGTTGGAGGAATCGACAGTCATCGGGACGCGCTCAGGCGGCGCGCCGCATCCGCGATCGCCTCATCGGTGGCCGTGAGTGCGACCCGCACGTGCCGCGCCGGCTCCTCGCCGTAGAAGGAACCGGGTACCACCAGGATGCCGAGCTCGGCCAGCTCGGCCACGGTCGCCCACGCGTCCTGGCCCCGAGTGGCCCACAGATACAGCCCGGCGCCGCTCTCGTCGATGGCGAAGCCCGCATCCCGCAGCCCCGCGGCCAGTACCTCGCGGCGCGCCCGATACCGTTCGCGCTGCTCCGCGACGTGCGCGTCGTCCGCGAGCGCGGCGATCATCGCCTCCTGCACGGGTTCCGGCGGGATCAGACCGGCATGGCGGCGCACCTCGAGCAACTCCCCGACCAGGCCGCTGCAGCCTGCGACGAGGCCCGCCCGGTAGCCGGCGAGGTTCGACTGCTTGCTCAGCGAATACACGGCCAGCACCGAACTGCGGTCACCGGCGATCACGTCGGGATGCAGGATCGACGGCGTGGTGCCGACGCCCTCCCAATTCAGCTCGGCGTAGCACTCGTCGCTGACGATGACGGCGCCGAGCTCCCGGGCCCGCGCGACCGCGGCCCGCAGCTGTTCGACTGACAGCACCCGCCCATCCGGGTTGCCGGGGCTGTTGAGCCAGACGAGCGCCGTGTTCTCGGGCCACTCGGCGGGATCGTCGGATGCCACGGCCCGGGCCCCCACCAGCGCCGCACCGATCGCGTACGTCGGGTAAGCCACACTCGGATGCACGACGACATCGCCGGAGCGCACACCGAGCAGCAGCGGAAGCAGCGCGACGAGCTCCTTGGAGCCGATGGTCGGGATGACGTTGGCGACCGAGAGGTCCGTCACGCCCCGGCGGCGTGCGAACCAGGCGACGATGGCCTCGCGCAGCGCGGGGGTGCCTGCCGTCTGTGGGTAGGCGTGGGCATCCGTCGCCGCCGCGAGCGCCGCGCGGATCGGCTCTGGCGTCGGGTCGACCGGCGAGCCCACCGACAGGTCGATGATGCCGTCCGGATGCTGTCGCGCGCGATCCCCGTACGGCACGAGCGAGTGCCAGGGGAACTCGGGCAGCGCGAGCGGAGTTCGGGGCACTACTCGCCGCCGCCGCCGGCGGGCAGTGCGGCGATCAGGGAGTGATCCGCGTGGATCACGCCGACCTTCGAGGCGCCGCCGGGCGAGCCGATTCCCGTCTCGCTGAAGAACTCCACGTTCGCGGTGTAGTAATCGGCCCACTTCTGCGGCAGATCGTCTTCGTAGTAGATGGCCTCGACGGGGCAGACCGGCTCGCAAGCACCGCAGTCGACGCATTCGTCGGGCTGGATATAGAGCATGCGTTCGCCCTCGTAGATGCAGTCGACGGGACACTCGTCGATGCACGCGCGGTCTTTCAGATCGACACAGGGCTGGGCGATGACGTACGTCACAGGGCGTTCAGGCCTTTCGCGGAAGGGGGTTTCAGTCTATCCCGGGTGACGCTGGGCGTCGGCTCGCCTGCCGTGTTGCGCCGATGGCCACCGACGCACTACAGTCGGAATGCCTATTAGGTAAGCCTTACCAACATTCCAACCCGAGGTCCTGCGTGCTCGCGAACTATCTGATCGGCCTGCGTGAGGGGCTCGAGGCCTCGCTGGTCATCGGCATCCTCGTGGCCTACGTCACCAAGACGGGTCGCCGGCAGCTCGCGCGCCCGATCGCCGTGGGAGCGGGCCTGGCCGTGCTGCTCTCCCTCGTGGTCGGGGCGGTGCTCACCTTCGGCGCCTACGGCCTGAGCTTCGAGGCCCAGGAGATCATCGGCGGCACGCTGTCGATCGTCGCGGTCGGCTTCATCACCTGGATGATCCTGTGGATGCTGCGCACCGCCCGCGGCCTGCGCGCCTCGCTCGAGGGCGGCGTCGAGCGCGCACTCGAGACGGGCACCTGGGCGCTCATCGCCCTCGCCTTCGTCTCGGTCGCGCGCGAAGGCGTCGAGACCGCCCTGTTCATCTGGGCCGCCGCCCGATCCAGCGGCGAGTTCCCGCTCGCGATCGTCGGGGCGGTGCTCGGCATCCTCACCGCGATCGTGCTCGGCTGGTTGATCTACCGCGGCATGATCCGGGTCAACCTCGGTCGATTCTTCACGTGGACCGGCGGCATCCTGATCGTCGTCGCCGGTGGCGTGCTCGCGTACGCGATCCACGACCTGCAAGAGGCGCGGGTGCTGCCCGGCCCGTTCCAGCCCGTGCCCGCCGGCACGCCGTCCGGCCTGGTCTGGATGTGGGAGTACGCGTTCCGCATCGGGCACATCATCCCCGCCGACGGCCCCCTCGCCGCGGTGCTCAAGGGCACCGTCGGCTTCAGCCCCGAGATGACCTGGCTCGAGGTGATCGTGTGGGCGCTGTATGTCGCAGTCATGCTCGTCGTCTTCGTGCGGTTCACTCGCCGCCCCACCGTCGCCCCTGTCGAAACCAAGGAGATCCATGCGTAAGTCCGTGTTGCTCGCCCCCGGCGCCCTGGCCGCCCTGCTGCTCGCCGGCTGCGTGCCGAACGCACCGACCGACGCGGCCACCACGCTGATCGCGGTGGAGAGCACCAACGACGAGTGCATCGTCGAAACCGACACCGTGGCCAGCGGCAACGTCACCTTCACGGTGAGCAACTCCGGCGACCGCGTCACCGAGTTCTACCTGCTCGGTGCCGACGAGCTCAGCATCGTCTCCGAGGTCGAGAACATCGCGCCCGGCGCATCCCGCGACCTCACCGTCGTCGCCCAGCCGGGCGACTACTTCACCGTGTGCAAGCCGGGCATGATCGGCGAGGGCATCGGCAAGGCCGCCTTCACCGTCACCGGGGATGCCGTCGCCGTCGAAGAGGACGAGGCCATGGCCGCCGCGGTCGCAAGCTACACCGCGTACGTGAAGGACCAGACGGCCGAGCTCGTGCCAAACGTGCAGGAGTTCGTCGACGCCTACAAGGCCGGCGACGACGACCGCGCCCGGGCGCTGTTCCCGATCGCCAGGATCAACTACGAGCGCATCGAGCCGACGGCGGGCTCGTTCGGCGACCTCGACCCGAAGATCGACTACCGCAAGCCCGGCGCCGAGGCCGAGGGGCTCGAGTTCACCGGCTTCCACCGCATCGAGATGGACCTGTGGCTGGATGCCGCGATCGCCAACTACCCCGGCGAGACTCTTCTTCCCCTCGACCCGGCCGGCCGCGCGGAGGTCGGCGACCAGCTCGTCACCGACGTGCAGGCGCTCTACGACGCGGTGCACGATCCCGACTTCGCCCTGACGGTCGCCGACATCACCAACGGCGCGATCGGCCTGCTCGACGAGGTCGCCGCCCCGGATGGCAAGCTGCCCGGCGAGGAGAACGAGTTCGCCCACACCGATCTCTACGACTTCTTCGCCAACGTGGAGGGCGCCGAGGTGGCGTACCTCTCCGTGCGCGACATCGCGCTCGGCAAGGGCGCGGACGGCGAGGCGCTCGTCGCCCAGCTCGATGAGCAGTTCGAGGCGATGAAGGAGCTGCTCGGCACCTACGGCGACTACGAGGCCGGCTTCGCGCTCTACGACACCGTCGACCAGGATGCCCGCAACGAGCTCGGCGCCCAACTGAACGCGCTGAGCGAGCCGCTCGCCAAGCTCACGTTCACCGTGCTCGGGGTCGAGCAGGCCGAGTAGGGTGAACGATCGTGAGTGATGAGTCCGGGGCGGACGCTTCCGACCCCGGGCAGGCCCCGTCGAGCGAGGTGAGCCGCCGCGGCCTCTTCGTCGCCGCGGGCGCCGGCGTCGGTGCGGGAGCGCTCGTCGGCGGACTCGGCACGGCCGCGGCGATGAACGCGTCCTCGAGCGGACCGGACGTGCGCTACCCCTTCCACGGGGCGCATCAGGCCGGCATCGCCACGCCCGCCCAGGACCGCCTGCACTTCGCGAGCTTCGATCTCACCGAGCGCGCGACCCGCGAGGACCTCATCGCCCTGCTGCAGGCGTGGACGGATGCCGCGGCACGCCTCACCGAGGGCCGCGAGGTCGGCGAGACCGGCGCGGTCGACGGGCCGGACCTGCTGCCGCCCGAGGACACCGGGGAGGCGCTCGGCCTGCCCCCCAGCGGACTCACGCTCACGTTCGGCTTCGGCCCCGGCGTCTTCGACGATCGCTTCGGGCTCGCCGCGCGCCGCCCGGCGGACCTGAACCCGCTCCCCCTGTTCCCCTTCGACCTGCTCGAGGAGCCCATCAGCGGGGGCGATCTGTGCATCCAGGCGTGCGCGAACGATCCGCAGGTGGCGGTGCACGCCATCCGCAATCTCAGCCGCATCGCGTTCGGCACGGCGCGCATCCGCTGGAGCCAGCTCGGCTTCGGGCGCACGTCGTCGACCTCCACGGCACAGGCCACCCCGCGCAACCTGTTCGGCTACAAGGACGGCACGGCCAACCTCAAGGCCGAGCAACCCGCCGATCTCGACGAGTTCGTCTGGGTCGGCGACGACACCGACCAGTCCTGGATGCGCGGCGGCAGCTATCTGGTGACCCGCAAGATCCTCATGACCATCGAGAACTGGGATCGGGTGAAGCTGCGCGAGCAGAACGAGATCATCGGCCGCGACAAGGGCGAGGGCGCCCCGCTGTCGGGCGGCACCGAGTTCACGGAGCCCGACTTCGCGGTGCGACGCACCGACGGTGCGCCCGCCATCCCGGAGACGGCGCACGTGCGCCTGGCGCATCAGCAAGCGGCAGGAACGAGGATGCTGCGCCGCGGCTACAACTTCGTCGACGGCACCAACGCCCTCGGCCAGCTCGCCGCCGGACTGTTCTTCATCAGCTACCAGCGCTCACCCGAGCAGTTCGTGGCGGTGCAGCGCTCACTGGCGACGGATGCCCTGAACGAGTACATCCGCCACGTCGGCTCGGGCGTCTTCGCCGTGCCGCCCGGCGTGCGACCGGGCGGCTTCATCGGCGACGGGCTCTTCGCCTAGGGCGTCTTCTCGGTGACCGTGTAGTTGGCGACGAAGCCGTTCTCGCCGTCCTTGCTCACGACCACGAGCACGCCGTAGCGGTCGTTCTCGACGATCGCGGTGCCGCCGTCGGCCGTGCTGCCGCCGAAGCCCTCCGCGGCGGTGCTGAAGCCAGCGCCCTCGAGCTGGGCGACGATCTGGTCGATCGCCGCGGCATCCGCGACCTTGATGGTCACGTTCCAGACGTGGCCCTCGTCGTTGCCGAGGCTCGCCCCGAAGAGCACCTCGCCCTGGGCGAGCGGCACCTCCGACGGGAAGCCGTCCGGCACGCTCTTGCCGCCGAGATCCACGTCACCGCCGGTTGCGCCCTCGATGATCTGCTCCACCGGGTTGCCGAAGCAGCCGCTGAGCGCCGGCGTGACCGCCAGGGCGATCAGGATTGCCAGTGGGACGGTGACGCCTTTGCGCGAGATGTTCATGCTGTGCTCCTGTGGGTGCGAGGATCCGAGCGCGCGAAACTCCCTCGGTTTCACGCACGCGCACAGCGTAGCGCCGGCGACGACCGGGCGACAGTGCGGTTTCGAGCGACTCGCCGACTCAGGCGTTCTGCTTCTTGCGACGCGATGCCTCGCGAGCACGCGCGTTCGCGTCGAGCTCGACCTTGCGGATGCGGATCACCTCGGGCGTCACCTCGACGCACTCGTCTTCGCGCGCGAACTCGAGGCACTCCTCGAGCGTCAGCTTGCGCGACGGGGTCATGCGCTCGAACACGTCGGAGGTGGACTGACGCATGTTCGTCAGCTGCTTCTCCTTGGTGATGTTCACGTCCATGTCGTCGGCGCGCGAGTTCTCGCCGACCACCATGCCCTCGTAGACCTCCTGGGTCGGCTCGACGAAGAACGACATGCGCTCCTGCAGGGCCGTCATCGCGAACGGGGTCGCAACGCCGGCGCGATCGGCGACGATCGACCCGTTCGTGCGCGTCTCGATCGCGCCCGCCCACGGCTCGTACCCGTGCGCGATCGCGTTGGCGATGCCCGTGCCGCGGGTGATGGTGAGGAACTCCGTGCGGAACCCGATGAGCCCGCGCGAGGGCACGATGAACTCCATGCGCACCCAGCCGGTGCCGTGGTTGGTCATCGTCTCCATGCGACCCTTGCGGGCGGCCATGAGCTGCGTGATCGCACCGAGGTACTCCTCGGGCGAGTCGATCGTCAGATGCTCGTAGGGCTCGTGCGTCTTGCCGTCGATGATCTTCGTGACCACCTGGGGCTTGCCGACCGTGAGCTCGAATCCTTCGCGGCGCATGGTCTCCACGAGGATCGCGAGCGCGAGTTCGCCACGGCCCTGCACCTCCCACGCGTCCGGGCGTCCGATGTCGACGAGCTTGATGGAGACGTTGCCGATGAGCTCGCGGTCGAGGCGGTCCTTGACCATGCGCGCGGTGAGCTTGTGACCCTTGACCTTGCCGATGAGCGGGCTCGTGTTCGTGCCGATCGTCATCGAGATCGCCGGGTCATCCACCGTGATGGTGGGCAGCGGACGCACGTCGTCCGGGTCGGCGAGGGTCTCGCCGATGGTGATGTCCTCGAAGCCGGCGACCGCGACGATGTCGCCGGGGCCCGCGGACTCCGCCGGGAAGCGGTCGAGGGCCTTCGTCATGAGCAGCTCGGTGACGCGCACGTTGTGCACGCTGCCGTCGTGCTTGACCCAGGCCACCGTCTGGCCCTTCTTGATCGTGCCGTTGAACACGCGCAGCAGTGCGAGGCGGCCGAGGAAGGGGCTGGAGTCGAGGTTGGTCACCCACGCCTGCAGCGGGTGCTCGTCGTCGTAGGTCGGCGCCGGGATGTGCTTGATGATCGCGTCGAACAGCGGCTCGAGGTCGTCGTTGTCTGGCAGCTGGCCGTTCTCGGGCTTGTTCCAGCTCGCGGCACCGTTGCGGCCGGAGGCGTAGACCACGGGAACGTCGAGCACGGCGTCCAGGTCGAGGTCGGGCATGTCGTCGTGCATGTCGCTGGCCAGGCCCAGCAGCAGGTCCTGGCTCTCGGACACGACCTCGTCGATGCGGGCATCCGGCCTGTCGGTCTTGTTCACCAGCAGCACCACGGGCAGCTTGGCCTCGAGGGCCTTGCGCAGCACGAATCGGGTCTGCGGCAGCGGGCCCTCACTCGCGTCGACCAACAGCACGACTCCGTCGACCATGGACAGGCCGCGCTCGACCTCGCCGCCGAAGTCGGCGTGGCCCGGGGTGTCGATCACGTTGATCGTGACCGGACCGTCGGTGGCGTGCTTGCCCTTGTACGAGATCGCCGTGTTCTTGGCGAGGATCGTGATGCCCTTCTCGCGCTCCAGGTCGTTCGAGTCCATCGCCCGCTCCTCGAGGTGGGCGTGCTCGGCGAACGAGTTGGTCTGGCGCAGCATGGCATCGACGAGGGTCGTCTTGCCGTGGTCGACGTGGGCGACGATCGCCACGTTGCGCAGGTCGGAGCGTGTGGCGAGAGCCATGTCTTAGTCCTTGGTTGCTGTGCGGGCCTCTCGCCGCTCACGCTGCGCAATGGGATCTGGCAGGGGCACGGCAGCGATGAGCCGCTGGGTGTAGGGGTCTTTGGGGGAACGCAGGATCTCGTCTCTGGTTCCCTGCTCGACAATCCTACCGCGATGCATCACGGCAATCCTGTGCGCGAGGATATCCACCACCGCGAGGTCGTGGCTCACGAACAGGCAGGCGAACTGCAACCGCTCCTGCAACTCCTGCAGGAGATCGAGGAATCTGGCCTGCACCGAGACGTCGAGCGCGCTCGTCGGCTCGTCGGCGACAAGCAGTTCCGGGGTGAGCGCGAGCGCGCGGGCGATGCCGACACGCTGGCGCTGACCGCCCGAGAGCTCGTGCGGGTACCGGTTGCGATAGCTCGTCGGCAGTTCGACCGAGCTCAGCAGTTCCTGCACGCGCCGGTCGAGGTCCTTGCCCTTCGCCTCGCCCGCCAGCAGCAGGGGCTCGCCGATCGACTGGCCGATCGGCATGCGCGGGTTGAGGCTCGATCCCGGGTCTTGGAAGACGATGCCGGTCTTGCGGCGCAGCGGACGCAGGTCGCGCATGCTGGCGTCCGAGATGTCGTGGCCGACCACGGTGAGCGTGCCCTCCGCGACCGGCAGCAGGCCGACGGATGCCCGGCCGAGCGTCGTCTTGCCCGAACCCGACTCCCCCACCAGGCCGAGGATCTCCCCCGGGAAGATCTCGAGGTCGATGTGCTCGGCGGCCCGGAACGCGGGCACGCGACCGCGCTTGGGGTAGTCGATCGCGACATCCTCGAACTTCAGCACGGGCGCGCGGCGCTCGCGTTCGTTGATCGGCGCCTGTTCGTTCACCTGCACGGATGCCGCTCCCAGGTGCGGCACGGCGGCCAGCAGCGACTTGGTGTAGTCCGCCTTCGGCTTGGTGAACACGTCGATGACGGTGCCGGTCTCGACCGCGAGTCCGTCCTTCATCACCATGATGTGGTCGGCGAGGTCGGCCACCACCCCCATGTCGTGCGTGATGAGGATGATCGCCGAGTCGAGGCGCTTGTGCAGGTTGCGCAGCAGGTCGAGGATCTCGGCCTGCACCGTGACATCCAGCGCCGTCGTCGGCTCGTCGGCGATGAGCAGCACCGGGTCGCACGAGATCGACTGGGCGATCATCGCGCGCTGGCGCTGACCGCCGGAGAGCTGGTGCGGGTACTTGTTGAACGAGATCTCCGGGTTCGGCATCTCGACCTGGTTGAGCAGCTCGATCGCCCGCGCCTTCGCCTGCGCCGGGCTCATGTCGTAGTGCGAGCGCAGCGCCTCCATGATCTGGAACCCGATCGTGTACACCGGGTTCAGGGCCGTCATCGGCTCCTGGAAGATCACCGCGATCTGGTTGCCGCGAACCTGCCGCAGCTCCTTCTCGGGGATGCCCTGCAGCTCGCGCCCGAGCAGCTTGATCGATCCCGACACCCGGGCATTCGCCGGCAGCAGCCCGAGCAGCGCCATGGAGCTCGAGCTCTTGCCGGAGCCGGACTCGCCGACGATCGCGAGCACCTCGCCGCGCTTGACCTCGTAGTCGAGACCGACCGCGGCCGGATAGAACGTGCCGTCGACCCAGAAGTCGACGCCGAGGCCCTTGACTTCGAGCACGGTCTCGGTTTCGGTGGCCGTGCTCATGCACGCCCCCTCTCTGCGAAGCTTGGTTCATGCGATTCGCCCCGACGAGCTTTCGACCGACCTTCGGCCGTGTGCTGAGCATCGTGACCGCGGTCATCGCCGCGCTGGGGCTCGGCGGATTCGTGGTCGCCGGCGATTGGTTGAGTCTGCTGCGCTACGGCTGGGCGCTGCTGCTGCTGATCGCCCTCGCCTTCGCGCTGTTCTGGTTTCCGCGGCTGGACGTCGCCGAGCACGAGGTCACGGTCGTGAACGTGTTCGTGACCGAGCACGTGCCGTGGCCTGCGATCCAGGGCGTGGACACCAAGTACGCGCTCACCCTGCACCTGCCGGGGGGCCGCAAGGTCACGGCCTGGGCGAGCCCGGCCCCCAACCGCTACGGCGCGCAGGTGGGTGCGAGCAGCGAGACCCGCCTGGCGGCACGCGACGGGATGACGAGCGTGCGTCCCGGCGACCTGCCCAGCACTCCGAGCGGTGCGGCGGCGCTCGTGATCCGCAGTCACTGGGAGCAGTTGCGCGACGACGGGCTGCTCGAGCTCGGGGTCGATGCGTCGGCGATCCGCCGTGACATCCACTGGCCGACGATCATCGTGCTGGGCGCGCTCACGCTCGCGACGATCGTGGGCTTCGCGATCTAGATCGCGGCTGCGCTCGATCACCCGGATCACGAGTCGTCCCGCTTCTTGGCCGGGCTCGCGTCCATCAGGTTGGGGTCGATCTTGCCGAGCTTGGCACGGCGCAGCGCACGGTCCGTGGGCATGCGACGCTGACGCGGGTCGAAGGCGTCGCGCAGACCGTCGCCGATGAAGTTGATGCTCAGCGCGATCGCGATGATGAACACACCCGGCCACCAGAACAACCACGGCCTGGTCGCGAACGCGGCCTGGTTCTCGCTGATGATCTTGCCGAGTGAGGTGTCCGGCGCCTGCACCCCGTAGCCGAGGAAGCTCAGACCGGTCTCGATGAGGATCGCCGAGGCCATGAGCAGGGTGGAGTTGACGATGATCACGCCGATGGCGTTCGGCAGGATGTGGCGGAAGATGATGCGCCGATCCCGCGCCCCGGCCACGCGCGCGGCATCCACGAACTCCCGTTCGCGCAACGACAGGAACTCGCCGCGGACGAGGCGCGCGAGCCCGGTCCAGAGCACGAGCCCGAGGATGATCGCGAGCACCTGTGCGCCCTGGATGCCGAATCGACGGCCGAGCACCGCGCCGATGACGATCACCGGAATCGTGATGATGATGTCGGTGAAGCGCATGAGCACCGAGTCGGTCCACCCGCGGTAGTAGCCGGAGATGGCGCCAACGACCGTGCCGATGAAGGTCGCGATCAGACCCGTGATCACCATGATCATGAGCGACTGCTGGGTGCCGCGCATGACGACGGCGAAGATGTCGCGCCCCACCTCGTCCTGCCCGAAGGGGTGGTTGCCGATCGAGAACGGGAACAGGCTCAACGTCGGCCGGCCGCCGTTCTCGATGTCGACCGCGACGTTCCAGGTGTACTGCCACCATCCGCCCGGCTTCCAGCTGCCGAACTGCGGGCCGACGGAGGTGAAGGCCAGCAGGATGATGAAGGCCAGCGCGAACATCGCAACGAGGGCACCGCGGTGCCGGAAGAAGCGGCGGCGCACGATCTGGCCCTGCGAGAGGCCCGCGACCTCCTTGAGCTCGATCGCGTTCTCGTTCTCGGTGACGCCAGGCTCGTGGTGGCCCGGCTCTTCGACGGGTGGGGGGATGTTGCTCATCAGGACACCCGGATCCTCGGGTCGAGACCTGCGTACACGAGGTCGGCGATCAGATTGAAGAGAATGGCCAGTCCGCCCGTGACGAGGAAGAACGCCATCACGGGGTTCGGGTCGACATGGTCGAGGCCGTTTTGGAATAGCGCGCCCATGCCCGTCCAGCCGAACACTCGCTCGGTGATGACGGCACCGCCGATGATGCCGCCGATGTCGAAGGCGACGATCGTGGCGATCGGGATGAGGGCGTTGCGGAACGCGTGCCGCACGACGACGGTGCGCTCGGTGAGGCCCTTCGCCCGCGCGGTGCGGATGTAGTCCTGGTTCATCACCTCGAGCAGGCTCGCGCGCGAGTACCGCGTGTAGCTCGCGAACGAGATGAGGATGAGGGCGACGGTGGGCAGCAACAGGTGCGTGAAGAAGTCGATGCCGTGCACCCACAGCGAGCCCTCGAGGCCCGGCGTCTGGGAGCCGATCGTCGCGATCGGCCGCCCCTTGATGCGCCCGGATGCCGCGTAGTCGTCCCAGACCTGCATGAACCGGTCGAGGGCGATGATGCCGCCGACGAGGAAGCCGACGATCGCCGCGGTGCGGGCCACGGGCATCCGATCGTCCCCGCCCATGAACCAGCCGATACCGAAGCTGATCGCGACGGTGGCGACCGCCAGCAGGATGAACGTCCAGAAGTCGAGGTAGAACGACAGCCAGGCCATGAACGGGAAGTAGATGGCGATGCCGATGCCCGCGACGACCAGGGATGCCCGGAGTGCCTGCTTGCGGCGCAGGCCCGTGGAGATCGCCGTGACACCGAAGGCGATGCCGATCGCGGTGACCGCGACACCCGGCAGACCGATGTGGGGGTACTTGAACCAGTCACTGAGCTCGATGTAGGCGAGCACGCCGCCGGTGGCGAGCGTCGCGATGCCGAACGTGATGGCCTTGCGTCTGAGGCTTCCCGGGATGATCGAGCCCCAGATCAGGCCCGCCAGTATCGCGAGCGCGACGATGACCCACCATTCGATGTGCGGATCTCGGAGGAAGTCGTTGAAGCCGATCGCGAGGTACTGCTTGAGCAGCACCGCGACCCAGAAGATGGGCAACGAGAAGAAGAGGAACGACAGGAACGTGACGCCGTAGTCGTAGCCGGAGTACTGGCGCAGCGCGGTCGTGATGCCGACGATGACGCCGAGGATGATCGCGATGAGGCTCGCGAGGGTGACCAGCTGCAGCGTCGAGCCGGCCGCCTGGGCCAGCAGCACCGTGACGGGCTGGTTCTGCACGGTGACGCCGAGGTCGAAGCCCTTGCCGGTGAGACCGAAGATGCCGCCGAGCCAGATGAAATAGCGCAGGAACACGGGGACGTCGAGGTTCAACAGCCGCGTTCGGGCTTCGATGAGCTCGAGCTTGTTGGGGGCGTTACCGGTTCGCAGGTCTTCGAGGGGGTCGCCCGCGAACGCCGTCAGCACGTACATCAGGTACGTGGCGGCGATGAAGATGAAGATCGAGGCGATCAAGCGCCTCACGACGAATGTGGCCACGAAGGCACCACCTTATTCCACTGGGATGGGCGCCGGGACCTTCGCAGGTCCCGGCGCCCCGGATTGACTGTCCGTACTGCCGGGAGGATTAGCCCTCGGCGGTGACAGGCTCCCAATCCCAGATGTTCCAGAAGATCGTCGGCGCGAGCGTCGACGGGGAGATCCCGCTGATCGCGTTCGGGTCGAACGCGGTCACGGCCGGGAACTGGAAGATGGTGACACCGTAGAAGTCATCCCACAGGAGCTTGTCGATGTCGATCATGATCTGCTTCTGCTCCTCGAGGTCAAACGTCGTGCCGAGAGCGGCCGTCAGCTTGTCCATCTCCGGGTTGGAGTAGAAGTTGAGGTTGTTCACACCACCGGTGGTGTAGTTCGGCGGCGGGCCGTTGGTGACACCGAGGCTCGTCGACTGCCATCCGAAGAGGGACGCGTCGTACGCACCGGGCGTACCCAGGAGGCCACCCCAGTCGGGGCTGGAGCAGTCGGTCACGTTGAAACCGGCCTGCGCGGCGGACTGCTGGATGAGCAGGAACTCGTTGGCACGACGAGGGTTCGTCGAGCTGAAGAGCATGCACACCTCGGGGTTGGTCACGCCGGCCTCGGCCAGCAGCGCCTGGGCGCCCGCGACGTCGACCTCCATGTAGTTCAGCGAGCCGTTGTTCTCGACGGACTCGTCGTAGCCATCGGCACCCGGGAGGAAGACCTGCGAGTTACGAACCTCGGCGTCCTCCTGCAGCGGCTTGATGAGCTTGTCGACGATCTCCTGGCGCGGGATCACCTTCATGAACGCCTCACGGATGAGGGGGTTGTTGAAGTTGCCGCTCTTCGACTGGTCGAACTGCAGGTCGATGTGCTCGTAGGTGCCCTCGTAGCCGCCGATCACGGTGACGTCGAGGTCGGCGAGCGCCGTCGCGACGTCGGCCGTGGCCTGGGGCGAGATGACCTGCACTTCACCGTTCTGCAGAGCCTGGACGGCCGCGAGCGGGTCGGTGATGAAGCGGACGGTGATCTCCTCGACCTTCGGGAGGTGGTCGCCGTTGTACTCCGGGTTCGCCTTGAGGGTCACGTACTGGTCGGCGACGAAGTCGGTGATCACGTACGGGCCGCTCGAGAGCACCAGGTCGGTGTTCTCCGGCATCTCGGTGAAGTTGAATCCACCGTTCCAGAAGCTGGAGATCGGGGCGAGTGCCGCGTCGTCACCGTCGAGGATGGCCTTCAGCACCGCGTCCTTGGCGGCCTGGTTGTCCTCGATGTCGAGCGCGTTCTTGCCGACGACGTGTGCCGGCAGCGGAGAGGTGAGCTGAAGCTCCCAGTCCACGAAGGGCTCGTCGTAGGTCATCGTGACCGACTTCTTGTCGTCCGAGACCTCGGGGGTCTGCGAGACGAGGCCGAGACCGAACGACGGGTCGGCGCCGGAGTCGAAGTAGACGACATCCGTCGGGAAGTCCTCGGTGAACTCGCCCGTGTCGGGGTCGGTGAACTCCGACGCGTCGAAGTCGGGGGTGTCCAGGGCGCGAGAGAGCGCGGCCCACTGCAGCATGATGTCGACCGCGTCGACCGCGGTGCCATCCGACCACTTCACGCCATCGGCGATCGTGTACTTGACGACCAGCGGGTCCTCGCTCACGAGCTCGATCGTGCCGAAGGACTCGTCACGAACCAGCTCCGGCACGTCGTTGTAGTAGTTGAAACCGCCGAGCGTCGCGTACGTGATGTTGTTGTTCGCGGTCGCGTTGCCGAACGAGGTGTTGCCGTTGTACGAGTAGAACGGCTGATTCCACGCCACCGACAGCGATGATCCCTCAACGATCTCGGACTGCGGCGCTGCGCAGCCCGAGAGGATGAGAGCACCGACGGCGACCGTGGCAGCTGCTGCCCCGAGTCGTCTGATTCTCACAATTTCCTCCTGTGCAAAGTTGAACTCGACGCGACAATTCCTAGTGCCGCGCGGCCCTTGATGATTCACACCCTAAACGGGGGGAAACCCCCCGCCAAACCCTAGGTGCAAACGTTACACAGTGGTAACTCCTCGTTGAATTCCTTGCGCCAGGCGGCGGAAACGTGCTCCAAATCCGCGCGGAACGCAAACATCTTGCGGCATTGCCGGGCGTATGCTCCGAACCCGCGTCCCGTGCGGCGTACGATCGTATGGTGACCGGCGCTCGATTTCAGCATTCCTCCAAAGCGCCCCTGCTGGTCTTCGACGGCGACTGCGCGTTCTGCACGAGCACGGTGCACCGGCTGCAGACACTGCTGCCGCGGTTTCCCCGCAGCACGCCGTGGCAGTGGCTCGACCTGGACGAGTACGGGCTGACCCACGACGACGTGGCGCGGTATGTCTGGGTGATCACGCCATCCCACCAGTACGCGGGGCACCTCGCGCTCTCCGCCCTGCTCAGGATGCAGCGGGGCTTCGGCTGGCGCCTGTGCGGCTGGTTGCTGGCCACTCCCCCGTTCTCGTGGGCTGCCGCCCTCGGCTACCGCTGGGTGGCGGCGAACCGGCATCGGCTGCCCGGCGGCACCCCCGCGTGCGCGATGCCGCGCGCATGATCGAGCAACCGCTCAGCCGACGGCGCATCGGCGCCGAGGTGCTCATCGTGCTCGGACTCTCGCTCGGAATGTCCGCGGCGTACTCGGTGGTGTCGTTCCTCAACAAGGCGACACGCGAGACCCCGCTCTCGCAGCAGACGACGGCGCTGAACACCGCGCTCAGCGACCGCGAGATCTTCGACCTGACGTATCAGCTGATGGCCGTGTTCTTCGACCTCGTGCCGGTGGCGCTCGTGGTGTTCCTGCTGTGGCAGAGCGCGCGTCCGAGGCTCGGCCGGCTCGGCATCGACCTCACGCGACCGGCGCGCGACCTGGGGTGGGGGGCGGTGCTCGCGCTCGTGATCGGGGTGCCGGGCATCCTCGTGTATCTCGGCGGCAAGGCGCTCGACCTCACGACCACCGTGAGCGCCGCCAACCTCGGCGAGCACTGGTGGACCGTGCCGGTGCTCGTGCTGCGCGCCCTCGACGCCGGCATCACCGAGGAGGTGATCGTCGTCGGCTACCTGTTCGCGCGGCTGCGTGAGCTCGGCTGGGGGCGCTGGACGATCATCCTGTCCACGGCGGCGCTGCGGGGCACGTACCACCTCTACCAGGGCGTGGGAGCCTTCGTGGGCAACCTGGCCATGGGTGTGCTGTTCGGTTGGCTCTACGCCCGATACGGTCGCCTGCTGCCGCTGGTGATCGCGCACGTGCTGATCGATGCGGCGATCTTCATCGGGTATCCCTGGGCGGCGGCGGCGTTCCCCGGCCTGTTCGCGGCGCCCGCCACCGCGGACTGAGCGGCTACTCGAAGGCCTCCGGCGGCGGGCAGGCGCAGAACAGGTTGCGGTCGCCCCACGCGTTGTCGACCCGGCGCACCGGCGGCCAGTACTTGCCGCGCACGAGGGAGCGCAGCGGGTACACGGCCTGCTCACGGGTGTAGGCGTGCTCCCACTCTCCCGCGATCACCGACTCGGCGGTGTGCGGGGCGTGCACGAGCGGGTTGTCGTCGACCGTCCAGATACCGGCGGCGACGGCATCCGCCTCGGCCTTGATCGCGATCATCGCCTCGATGAACCGGTCGAGCTCGGCGAGGTCCTCGCTCTCGGTCGGCTCGACCATGAGTGTGCCCGGCACCGGGAACGACATCGTCGGCGCGTGGAAGCCGAAGTCGATCAGGCGCTTGGCCACATCGTTGTTGTCGATGCCGGTCGCCTCCTTCAGCGGCCGCAGGTCGAGGATGCACTCGTGCGCGACCAGCCCGTTGTCGCCGGCGTAGAGCACCGGGTAGTGCTCACGCAGCCGCACCGCGATGTAGTTCGCGGCGAGCACCGCGGCACCCGTGGCGGCCTTGAGCCCCTCCGAGCCCATCATGCGCACGTAGGCCCAGGAGATCGGCAGGATGCTCGGGCTGCCGTACTTCGCCGCGCTCACGATGTGCGGGTCGTCGAAGTGGCTCGTGCCGGGCGCTGCGGGCAGGTACGGCGCGAGGTGCGCCTTGGCCGCCACCGGACCCACGCCCGGACCGCCACCGCCGTGCGGGATGCAGAAGGTCTTGTGCAGGTTGAGGTGCGAGACATCCCCGCCGAAGTCGCCGAACCTGGCATAGCCGAGCAGCGCGTTGAGGTTGGCGCCGTCGATGTAGACCTGTCCGCCGGCGGCGTGCACGGCGTCCGTGATCGCCCGCACCTCGTGCTCGTAGACGCCGTGCGTGGAGGGGTAGGTGATCATGAGCGCGGCGAGGTCGTCGCGGTGCGCGTCGATCTTGGCGTGCAGGTCGGTCAGGTCGACGTTGCCGAGCGCATCGGTGTCGACGACCACGACCCGCATGCCCGCGAGCACCGCCGAGGCGGCATTCGTGCCGTGGGCGCTCGACGGGATGAGACACGTCGTGCGCTGCGGATTGCCGTTGGCCAGATGGTAGCCGCGGATCGCGAGCAGGCCCGCGAGCTCGCCCTGGCTGCCCGCGTTCGGCTGCAGCGAGACCGCGTCGTAGCCGGTGACCTCGGCGAGCCACGACTCGAGCTGACCGATGAGCTCGCGGTAGCCGACGCTGTCGGCCTCGGGCGCGAACGGATGCAGCCCCGCGAACTCCGGCCAGGTCACCGCCTCCATCTCGGTGGCGGCGTTGAGTTTCATGGTGCACGAGCCGAGCGGGATCATGCCTCGGTCGAGCGCGTAGTCCTTGTCGGCGAGGTACTTGAGGTAGCGCATCATGCTCGTCTCCGAGCGGTGCGTGTTGAACACGGGATGCTGCAGGTACGCACTCGTGCGGGCGAGCGTCGGCAGGTACTCGTGCTGCGTCTGCGGCGAGAACGCGTACCACCGCCCCTCGGACGGCTGGAACACCCCCTCCCCGGCGGGCGCGGCGCGCTCGACGTCGGCGACGCCGAAGACCTCCAGCAGCTGCGGGAGCACGGCGCCGAGTTCCTCGGCGGCCACCTCGTCGAAGGCGAGCGTCACCGTGGTGGGGCCGGCGGCGTGCAGCAGCACGCCGTGCTCGTGGGCGCGGGCGACGAGGGCCGGGGCATCCCCGACCTCGACCAGCAGGGTGTCGAAGTAGCTCTCGCTGAGCACGGTGACGCCACGGGCGGCGAGCTCTCGCGCGATGACCACGGCGCTCGCGTGCACGCCCTGGGCGATGCGCTTGAGGCCGGCCGGTCCGTGGTAGACCGCGTACATCGACGCCATCACGGCGAGCAGCACCTGGGCGGTGCAGATGTTGCTGGTGGCCTTCTCGCGGCGGATGTGCTGCTCTCGTGCCTGCAGGGCGAGGCGGTAGGCGGTGTTGCCCGCGGCATCCTGGGAGACGCCGACGAGGCGGCCCGGCAGCTGGCGCTCGAGGCCGGCACGAACGGCGAGGTAGCCGGCGTGCGGTCCGCCGAAGCCCATCGGCACGCCGAAGCGCTGCGAGGTGCCGACGGCGACATCGGCGCCGAGGTCGCCGGGCGAGGCGAGGAGCGTCGTCGCGAGCAAGTCCGCGCCGACGACGGTGACCCCGCCTGCGGCCTTGGCGGCGGCGATGACCTCGGTCGGGTTCCACACCCGGCCGGAGGCCCCGGGGTACTGCACGAAGACGCCGAAGCTCTCGGGAAGCTCGGGCTGCGCCGCCAGGTCGAGTTCGACCAGGTCGATGCCGACCGCGTCGGCACGGTTGCGCAGCAGCGCCTTCGTCTGCGGCAGCGTGTCCGCGTCGACCACGAACAGATTGGAGCTCGAGCCGGATGCCCGTCGCGCCAGCAGCATGCCCTCGACCACGGCGGTGCCCTCGTCGAGCATGGAGGCGTTGGCGGTGGCCATGCCGGTGAGCTCGGAGACCATGGTCTGGAAGTTCAGCAGCGCCTCGAGGCGGCCCTGCGAGATCTCCGGCTGATAGGGCGTGTACGCCGTGTACCAGCTCGGGTTCTCGAGCACGTTGCGCTTGATCACCGCGGGCGTGATGGTGTCGTAGTAGCCGAGGCCGATGAGCGAGCGGTTGACGGTGTTGCGGCGGGCGAGGGCGCGCAGCTCGACGATCGTCGCGCGCTCGGATGCCGGCGGCGGGATGATGGAGGCGAGCTCTCCCACCCGGATCCCCCCGGGAACGGCGGCATCGACGAGGGACTCGACCGAGTCGTACCCGACCGCGGCGAGCATGGACTTCTGGGCGGCGGCATCCGTGCCGATGTGGCGGTCGGCGAACGTGTCGGCAACCTCGGCGGCGGGCTCGGTGTTCTGGCTCATACGGTCAGCGCGGTGTACTGCTCGAGGTTCAGCAGCTCGGGCAGCTGAGTGAACTCGACCTTGATGAGCCAGCCCTCGCCGAACGGGTCGGCGTTGACGAGCTCGGGGTTCGCGACGACGGCCTCGTTGGCTTCCACCACGGTGCCCTCGACCGGCGCGAAGAGCTCGCCGACCGACTTCGTCGACTCGATCTCGCCGACGACCTTGCCCGCGGCGATCGTCGAGCCGACCTTGGGCAGGTCGACGTAGACGATGTCGCCGAGCTTCTCCGCGGCGTAGGCGGTGATGCCCACCGTCGCGACCTGGCCCTCGACGAGCACCCACTCGTGCTCGGACGTGTACTTCAGTTCCTCAGGTGCAGCCATCACTTCTCCCTCTCGTAGAACGGCAGCGAGACGACGGATGCCGCCACTCGACTACCCCGAACATCGATCTCCAACGGCGTGGCGACGGCGCTCACCGCGCGGTCCACGTACGCCATCGCGATCGGATGACCCAGCGTCGGGGACAACGCCCCGCTCGTGATCTCGCCGACGAGCTCGTTGCCGGAGTACACGGCATAGCCGGCGCGACCGGCGCGCTTGCCCTCGGAGGCAAGGCCCACGAGCACTCGGGCGTCCTCGCCCGGTCCCGCCTCGACCGCCTGCTTGCCGACGAACTCATCCTTCTTCACGGCGACCACACGGCCGAGGCCGGCCTGCTCCGGGAAGGTGTCGAGGCCGAGCTCATGCCCGTAGAGCGGCATGCCCGCTTCGAGCCGCAGGGTGTCGCGGCTCGCGAGTCCCGCCGGCACGAGGCCGAGCGGCGCACCGGCGGCGGTGAGGGCGTTCCAGAGGGCGACCGCGGCATTCGTGCGGATGTAGAGCTCGAAGCCGTCTTCGCCGGTGTACCCGGTGCGGGCGATGTGCACCGGGATGCCGTCGAAGCTGCCGTCGAGGTGCCGGTAGTAGCCGAGCCCGTCGAGGCCCTCGGCGACCAGGCCCGCGGTGGCCTCGAGCACGGCGCGTGCGGCCGGACCCTGCACCGCGATGAGCGCGATCTCGTCGCTGAGATCGGTGAGCGCGACCGCGAAGTCGCCGAGCCTCGCCCGCAGTGCGGCGAGCGCCGGATCGTGGTTGCCCGCGTTCGCGACGACGAGGAACCGCTCGTCACCCTGGCGGTAGACGATGAGGTCGTCGACGATGCCGCCGCCCTCCGTGAGCAGCAGGGTGTACTTGGCCTGCCCGATGGCGATCGCGCTGAGGCGACCGGCGAGCGCGTGGTCGAGGTAGGCGGCGGCATCCGCGCCCTCGACCAGGAACTCGGCCATGTGCGAGATGTCGAAGATGCCGGCGGCGGTGCGCACGGCGTGGTGCTCGGCCAGGTCGGAGCTGTAGCGCACGGGCATGAGCCAGCCCGCGAAGTCGGTGAAGCTCGCGCCGGCCGCCTCGTGCACGGCATGCAGGGGCGATCGCTTCACATCGGGCGGTGGGGCTTCGGTCACGGAGTTCTCCTGAGCGCTGGGCTGCGGTTGAACTCCCCCTCTGTCATGGGTGCCTGAGAGTTTCGCGTGTTCTGCACGCTTTCACCGACGGCGGCGCTCACGTGGATCGAGCGCGCTTTCCAGAGTGGCCAGTCCGATGCGGTACAGGTACCTGAGAGATTGGCGGGGAGGCTTGCTCCTTCGGTGCCGGCGCCGCCGGCTCTCCCGCATCGTGTTGCGGCCCGATGTTCTGTTGTGCGGCCAGCTTAGCAACGCACGAGGAGCCCGGCGCGTGGTCCGATCACTCTCGGTCGATGTCGGGTATCTGGCCGGCCAGCCAGCCACCGCCTGAGCCGATGCGCGTCCACGGGATGCCGAGCTCGTCGGCCGCCTCGCGGATCGGCAGCGGGTTGTCGGTGCCCGCCTCGAAGAAGTACAGATGCACGCCGACGGCGCTCGGGTCCGCTTCGGTCGCGGCGATGAGGGCGGCGGAGAGCACGTCGGGCGTCAGCGGCACGGCGGGGTAGTCGATCTCCAGCGACCACCCCTGGTCGAAGCCCGACTGGCTGACGCTCGCGAGGATGGTCGTGGCGTCGGGCAGCGCCTCGGCGACCGCCTCGACCACCAGATCCTGCGTGGTCGGGCCCGACTCGGGGCTGCCACCGCCGGAGGGCACGCACGCCGCGCACGCCGCGACGACGAGGGCGAACGCGAACGCGGTCCAGGTGCCTCGGTGTGCTTTCGTCATGTTCCGAGCGTAGCCCGGCGGCGGAACCTACTCGGTCAGGCCCAACCCGTAGAGGATCGTCGCCGCGAGCACGGCGAATGCGAGCAGCACGCCGAGGCCCGCCGCGAGGCATCCGAACAGCCAGGTGCGGGGTCCGCCGCTGCGCAGCGAGATGGTGCCGAAGACGAGGCCGAGAATCCACGGGACGCCGAAGAAGACGAGCACTCCGACGAGGGTCATGTAGCGCGCATCCTCGCCCGAGCCGACGCTGCCGAGCGTCGGCACCAGACCGAACAGCACCCACGCGACGAAGGCGACCCCCGAGACGACGAGTCCCGCGATCGACAGCGGCGACGTGCGCTCCGAGAGCACGGGCACGCTGCGGCGCGCGCCGGCGAGCACGGCGAACACGATGAGCACGACCGCGGCGATGAACATGTCCAACGACAGCAGGAACATGAACAGCATCTCGACCGGCGCGTTGTACGGAAACCCCGTCGCCGCGACGAAGTTGCCGATGCCGAGCACGATGAGCAGGGCGGCCACGCCGCCTCGAATGCCGGCGTGCAGCGAACTCGGCGCGCGCATCGCGATGCCGGTGACGGTCGCGGTCGTCGCGGTCTGGTACGACCCCGACTCCACGTAGCCGTCGAGGATGATGGGCTTGATCGGCTCGTCCGGGGTGCTGCTCATGGGCCGAGAGTACCAGCGTCGTTCGCGCGACACCTGGGCATGGCAGGATACGCGCGTGCAATCACAGCGTGTGCTCGGACTTGCCGGCGCTGTCGTGCTCGGCCTCGGTTCGATGCTCGGGGCAGGCGTGTTCGTGGCCTTCGCCCCCGCCGCCGCTGCCGCGGGAACGGGCCTGCTCATCAGTCTCGTGATCGCCGCGGCCGTCGCCTTCTGCAACGCCCAGTCGTCGGCGCGACTGGCTCGGCTCTATCCCGTGGCGGGCGGCACCTACGCCTACGGTCGCGAGCGACTCGGGCCGTTCTGGGGCTACCTCGCCGGTTGGGCGTTCGTGGTCGGCAAGATCGCCTCGTCCGCCGCGATCGCCCTCACCGTCGGCAGCTACCTGTGGCCGGAGTACGCGCACCCGGTCGCGGTGGGGGCGGTCATCCTGGTGACCGCGCTCGACGTCGCTGGGCTGCGCAAGTCCCTGGCCGTCACCGCCGGCATCGTCGCGGTGGTGGTGGTGACGATCGCAGCCGTGATCGCGGTCGGCTGGTCGTCCGGTGCGACGGATGCCGCGGCGCTGCTGCCCACCGCGGACCTCGACCCGTTCGGGGTGCTCACGGGTGCCGGCCTGCTGTTCTTCGCGTTCGCCGGATATGCCCGCATCGCCACGCTCGGCGGGGAGGTGCGCGAACCCGAACGCACGATCCCCCGCGCCATCCCGATCGCACTCGGCATCGTGCTCGTGCTCTATGCGCTGCTCGCGGTGACCCTGCTCGCCCTGCTCGGCACCTCGCTCGCCGATTCCGCGGCACCCCTCGCCGACGCGGCCCGCGCCGCCGGCGCCGGCTGGCTCGTGCCCGTGGTGAGCGCGGTCGCGGGGCTCGCGGCGCTCGGCTCCCTGCTGGCGCTGCTGCTCGGCATCTCGCGCACCACCATGGCGATGGCGAGCAACGGGGATCTTCCGCGCGGGCTCGCGGCGCAGCATCCGCGCACCGGCGTGCCCCACGTGGCGGCGCTGGCCATCGGGCTCATGGTCGCGGTGCTCGCGGCGTTCGCGGACCTGCGCGGGGCGATCGGGTTCTCCTCCTTCGGGGTGCTCGTCTACTACGCGATCGCGAACGCCTCGGCGCTCACCCTGCGCGAGCGACCGGTGCTGCCGATCGCCGGGCTGCTGGGATGCCTCGTGCTCGCCGTCACCCTGCCCTGGCAGTCGTCCGTGGCCGGTGCCGCCGTGCTCGCGGTCGGGGCGGCGGTCTACGGCGTGCGGACGCTCGTGCGGCGCGACTAGCTCACCCGCGGGGCGCGAGGGCAGCAGCGCGCCTCGGGCGCCGCCGAGGCAATACCGGTCTCCACTATGCTCGTGCCAGCAATCGAGCCGAGAGGATCCTGTGGCCAGCAAGAGCGAGAAGAAGGTCGTACACGTCGAGGCCGAAACGCCCGTCGCTCCCGAAGGTTCGGCGCAGTGGAAGCCGACCAGCGAGGCGAAGGGCAAGGCGACGACGCTGCGGATCATCGCCGCGGTGCTCTGGGCTCTCGCGATCGGCGCCGAGGCGTTCGCCATCTTCTGGCTGCTCAAGCAGGACACGTCCCAGGACTGGTTCCTGTGGGCCGTCATCGGCGCGCTCGTGGTGATCGCGATTCTCGCGATCGTCGGCTCGCTGCTCTGGAAGAAGGCCAACCGCTACGACCCCGCCAAGAAGTCCGACAAGGTCCGGTTCTTCGTGCAGAACCAGCTCGGGCTCATCATCACGGTGATCGCCTTCCTGCCGCTGATCGTGCTGATCTTCCTGAACAAGGACATGGACGGCAAGCAGAAGGGCATTGCCGGCGGCATCGCGATCGGCCTGCTCGTCATCGCGGGCCTCTTCGGTATCTCCTGGAACCCGCCCTCGGTGGAGGAGAACACGGCCGAGATGATCGCCAACGAGGGCCAGGTCGACGAGTACACCGCGATCGTCGGCGACCTCACGGGCGGCGACGAGGTCTTCTGGACCCCCCAGGGCACCGTGTACCACATCTGCTCCGACGTGCCCGAGCTGAAGCAGGAGTCGCAGGACGCGGAGAACAACGTCATCAGGAGCGGCACGGTCGCGGCTGCACACTCGGACGGCAAGGAGGGTCTGACCCTCGAGATCCAGGACGAGCTCGAGGCGTGCGCGCTGCCCGTGCCCGAGAACGTCGACGCGATCGTCGAGGAGGTGCGCACCCTGCGCACCACCGTCGACGAGGACAACGCGCAGTAGCGCCGGACCCGCGCTCGACTAGCCCGGCTAGCGGCGCCGCGGTTTCGCGGGGCGGTAGGCGCTGACGGTGGGGTCGCCCGCGATCCAGAAGCGCCACGGGAAGGCCCCGCCGTCACCGGCGGGACCGCTGACGCCCACCCGCGGACCGGTGGCGATCGGCAGGGTGAGCTGGGCATCCGGGATCAGGAATCCCCAGGGGCCATCGAAGAGATCTGCTCCGTCGTCGGCGAGGGTCGCACCGAAGGCCTGGGCAACGTTGCCGGGGCCGCGCGCGAGGTCGCGGTCGGCGAGGGCGCTCAGGCGGCGGCCGGCGGCGCGGCGATGACGGGCGAGCTCCTCGCCCTCGACGATGCGGCCGGCGCGGATGAGGCAGCCGTACGGATGCCCGGGCTCGCCCGCGACGAGGTTGATGGCATGGTGCATGCCGTAGGTGAAGTAGACGTAGACGTGCCCGGGCGGCCCGAACATCGTCGCGTTGCGGGCCGTCTTACCGCGGTAGGAGTGCGAACCGGGGTCGCGCTCACCTGCATAGGCCTCCACCTCGGTGACGACCATGCCGATTGTGCCGTCGACGGTCGTGCGTTCGAGCAGCCCGCCGAGGAGGTCGGGTGCGACCTCGAGCACCTCGCGCGCGAAGAAGTCGCGGGGCGGGCGGGTGTAGCCGGGCGGCACTGACTCGGTCACCAGGGCGAGGGTCGTTCCTCGTCGCGATCGGCGTCGTCGGGCAGGTGTGGCAGCTCGCCGCCGCCGGCACGGATGCACAGCCAGCGCAGCCCCTCGGCGCTCTCCGGCAGGCAACGCCAGGTGCGCCAGACGCCCTGACCGACGCGGATGACTGTCCCCGGCCCGACATCGACGATGTCGGCGTCGAGCCCCATCTGCCCGCGGCCCTCGAGGAAGACGTAGAGCTCCTCGATCCGCGAGTGCGTATGCCAATACCCGGCCTGCTCCCCCGGCTCGAACGAGTTGGCGGTCATGCCGATGTACTGCATGGCGATGTCATGATCGACGACCCGTCGGCCATCCCTCGACGTCGTCGGGCGGAAGCCTCCGAAGTGGTCGCGCCACTGGCCGAGACCACCCATTTCAAGCACCTGGTAGTCGCTCATGGCATCACCCTAGCGACGCCCACCGTTCGGTTGCCGAAGGTGCTAGAACGGTGGCGGGTCGGCCTCCCTGCGGTATCCGGTGGGGCTGGTCCACACGGCACGCTCCGACCCCGGCGGCCGCTCCACCCGCCAAGCCGTCTGGTGCTTCATGGTGTGGTGCTTGCGGCAGCGATGGCTGAGGTTGTCGGCCGTCGTCGCGCCGCCATCGGCCCAGGCGACGGTGTGGTCGAGGTCGCAATTGGCCGCGCGGCGCCCGCAGCCCGGGAAGTCGCACGTGACCTGCTGGATGGCGAGCCATCGCTTCAGGGCCGCCGAACTGCGGTACTGGTGGGGGTCCATCTGGAGCACCGTGCCGGTGACCGGATCGGTGAGCAGACGCGTGATCGACGGCGCGGTCGCACACAGCCTCCGGGCGGTGTCGAGGTCGATCGGGCCGACGCCCTCGAGCAGCGCGGGCTCGTTCGACTGCCCGAGCAGGCTGAGTACGGGCACCGTCAGCGCAACGGTCACCCCCGGTTTCTGCTCGCCGGTTCCCGTGAGCAGATCGACGAGCGCATCGGCGCGCAATTGTGCCATCGTGCGTTGCTCGTCGGCGGCGGTGAACAGGTCGAAGGCGATCCCGTCCAGATGAGCGCTGACCATCGTGAGGTGCTCGCTCGACAACCGGGCGTGCAGCCAGCCCATGCCGTCGCGATCGACCTCGGTCCACACTCCGCGCTGCAGTTGGGCGGCTGCGTGGCGCTGGGTGAGGGTGTCGGCGTGGAGCTTCTCGCGGACGGCGCGAGCGCGAGTGCGGAAGCGGGCGGGAGCGAGGGTGCGCGCGGCATCCAGGGTCTGGCGCTCGAAGGCGGCCCAGCAATCGGCGGGCAGCTCGATGGCGATCGCCGCGGCCTCGCGGGCGTTCTGCGTTGAGATCTCGCCCTCGGTGAACCACGCCCACAGCTCGGGGAGTCGCTGCCGCAGCGTGCTCGCCACAGTGCCGTGGGCTCGGACCGTGGACTCGGCGAGATTGAGCCGCACCGCAAGGTCGGCCGCGGCGGCGCGCTCGGCGAACTCGACCGCATCCCCGCGCAGCATCGCCGCGTCGACGAAGACCTCGGGATGCGCGGCGGCCTCGCGCAGGGTCGCGTCGATCGCGCGGAACACCTCGGCCGACGCCCGCCACTGCGCGCGCTGGGCGAACTCGGCCTCGGCCATGCCGAACTCCACGCGGATCTCCGCGTTCGCCTGGTCGAGCAGGAGGGGTTCCATGGACACAGTCAAGCAGGGGCCACCGACATTCTTGTGCGGGAAAGTGCTGTTCAGGTGTCAGTTTCTCCACAGGAGATCGTGTGCGGACAGCCTGTGGAGGAGTAGACGCAGGTTCCACTGTCAAGGGGTGTCGTGAGGTCGATCCTGCACCGCAGACATCTGGTCGCGTAGGGAACGCACCTCGGATGCGAGTTCGGTCGCGGGATATGCCTTCGACTTTCGGGGAAGGTACTCACGAACCAGCGCCTCCGTGTCGACGAGCGCAGACGCAAACCAACCTCGCACAGCCGACACGTCCTCCATGCCTTCGGGAAGCCGATGCCACACAATGAAGCGTCTTTGCGTGCGGCCGACTGGCCCCGGGGAGACTCCTATGGGGATCGGATCCGGCCCGAACTGATGACCAGTGACGAACGCGATGTCGACCACATAGTCGGACGGCTCAGTTCGAGGAGAATAGTCACGTATCTCGCGCAGAACGGCACGGTGTGCCGCGCCCGGGGCGCCGTGCTCGGAGAAGATCCCCCCGGTCAAAATCGCCATAACTCCTCCAGCGGCAGCGAGCCCACACTCACACGTTAACCCGAAACTCCGTCATGTCCCCATCGTACGGTCGCCGAATCTTCACCGGACCAAACCATGAGCACTTGCGGCGCCCCGAACTCCACAAAGCGCTCGCGTTCAACCATGCCGAGAGCGCGAAGGAGTTCCAACGAGCGCGTGTTCGCCGCCTGCGTGACCGCGATGATCGGGGTACCATCCGTCACTTCGCGTTGAGCCCAGCGGAGCACCGGCACGCAGGCTTCTCGGGCGAACCCATGTCCCCAGCGCTCGGGAACAAACTCGTACGAGAGCTCGATCTCCTCTCTCGGGAACAGCGACGACCTGCACCTCGTCCTCGTAGACGATGCGACCCGGCCGCGCGGTCACGACGCGCTCCCACTCGACGCTGTGCGCGTCGAGGAGTCGCACGTAGTCGGCAAGCCGCTCGATGAGGGCGTCGGATGCGCCGACCTTGAACCACGACACGGCCCCTGGATTCACGACCCGATCGTAGACACCGGGGTCGACATCGCTCGGGTTCGGGTAGGCGCGGTTGTACCAGTCGTTCGCCTCGCGCAACCACGCCTCATCCTCGACGGCCAAGCGACCGTTTTGGGCGAGTCCGTTGGCGAGGGCGAAGATCCCGACCTTCACGCCCCGGGCGTTCGGGATGCGCGCGCGGTAGCGCACGAACTGCGGCGTCTGGTCGGTCACAACTTCACACGCTAAACCACGACTCCTCGACAGAACGAGGTCGTACCGGGTGCCCTCAGAGCACCTTCTTCACCACACCGGACTTCAGCTGCATCCGACCGAATCCCGGCACCGTCGCGTCAAGGTCGTGATCGCCCACCCCGTCGTCGATGAGACGGATGCCGCGCACCTTGGTACCGACCTTGACGACTCCGCCACCGGCACCCTTGACCTTCAGGTCCTTGACGATCGTGACTGTGTCGCCGTCGGCGAGCACATTGCCGACGGCGTCCGTGATCTGGGTCGAGCGGGACGTGCTCTCCTCCGGAGCCGAGTCGGCGGTCCACTCGTGACCGCACATCGGGCACACCAGCAGCGCACCCTGCTCGTAGGTGAATGCCTCGTGGCACTGCGGGCATGCGGGCAGTGCGTCAGACATTGAACCGGAACTCCACCACGTCCCCGTCCTGCATGACGTAGTCCTTGCCCTCGATGCGCGCCCTGCCCTTCGCGCGGGCCTCGGCGATCGAGCCGGTCTCCACGAGATCCTCGAAACCGATCACCTCGGCCTTGATGAAGCCCTTTTCGAAGTCGGTGTGGATGACGCCCGCGGCTTGCGGCGCCTTCCAGCCCTTGCCGATCGTCCAGGCCCGCGCCTCCTTGGGTCCGGCGGTCAGGTAGGTCTGCAGGCCGAGGGTGTCGAAGCCGATGCGGGCGAGCTGGTCGAGACCCGACTCGGTCTGGCCGGTGGAGGCGAGCAGCTCCGCCGCGTCCTCCGGGTCGAGGTCGATGAGCTCCGACTCGAGCTTGGCGTCGAGGAACACGGCCTTGGCGGGGGCGACGAGGGCGGCGAGCTCGGCCTTCTTCGCGTCATCCGTCAGCACCGCCTCGTCGACGTTGAACACGTAGATGAAGGGCTTCGCGGTCAGCAGGCCGAGTTCGCGGATCGGCTCGAGGTCGAGGCCGGATGCCGACAGCGGCTTCCCGGCATCCAGTGCCTTCTGCGCGGCGAGCGCGGTCTCCAGCACGATCGGCTCCACGCGCTTGGTCTTGACCTCTTTCTCGTACCGCGCGACCGCCTTCTCCAGGGTCTGCAGGTCGGCGAGGATCAGCTCGGTGTTGATGGTCTCCATGTCGGATGCCGCATCCACCTTGCCGTCGACGTGCACGACATCCGGGTCGCTGAAACCGCGCACGACCTGGGCGATCGCGTCGGCCTCCCGGATGTTGGCGAGGAACTTGTTGCCGAGCCCCTCCCCGACGCTCGCGCCCTTGACGATGCCCGCGATGTCGACGAACGACACGGGAGCAGGCAGGATGCGCTCGCTGCCGAAGATGCCCGCGAGCACCTGCAGGCGCGGATCGGGCAGATTCACCACGCCGACGTTCGGCTCGATCGTCGCGAACGGGTAGTTCGCCGCGAGCACGGTGTTGCGGGTGAGCGCGTTGAACAGGGTGGACTTGCCGACATTGGGCAGTCCGACGATCGCAATAGTGAGAGCCACGAGGCTCAAGGGTACCGGCGCATGGCGGGCAACCTCTGCGCGCGGATCGGTCAGGTCAGCCGGCGGGCTCTGCGTCGACCGCCCGCGGCACCGTGTAGTGACTCGGTGGCGGCGGCGCGGTCACGACCACGCGGTTGCGACGACCCCACCACCAGGCGATGCCAGCCCCGGCGAGCACCACCGCGATCGGCAGCAGGATGAACGGACCGCCCGCTCCCGCACTGCGGTCGATGCCCTCGCCGAGCTGACCGGCGAACGCCGCGAGCAGCAGCAGCAGCAGGTTGTTGACGGTGTGGATGAGGATGGGCGCCTCGAGTCCGCCCGTCGCGTGCGCGGCCACCGACATCGCCACCCCGAAGAGCACGTAGTAGGCGATGAGCCACGGGTCGCCCGCGAAGTGCGCGAGGCCGAACACCACGGCGGAGACAGCAGTGGAGACGAAGAATGCCGCACGCGGCGACGGGAACCACGAGCCGACCGAGCGCTGCACGAGGCCGCGCATGCCGACCTCTTCCCCCGCCGCCTGGAGCGGAGTGGTGAGCACGATGACGGCGACGACGGCGATCACGGTGCCGTCCACGGTGAAGCCGCCCTCCGGGGCCAGCGCGAAGCTGCCGGCCACGTAGAGCACCCAGAACGGCACGATCACGAGGGCGAGGCGGCCGAGCCATCCCCACCGCAGCCGGCCGGTGACCGACCAGATCCAGCGCGGACGAACCCCGAAGAACGCCCACTGCAAACCCATCGCGACGGGAATCATCAGGGCGAGACCGACGTTCGTGGCCAGGAGCACGAGCGGGGTCAGCGGCACGATCCCCGAGGCGAGCTGCTCGGGCGTGATCGTGCCGGCCAGCGTCTCGACGATGATGGCGATGCCGCTGAGCACGGTGGAGATGCCGAAGAACAACACCACAAAGCACACGATCGCGAGGGCGCCACGCCACCATCCGGGCGTGATGCCGTGCAGGGCGTGGTCGTAGCGGCGCTGCGGCTCGAGGGCTTCGCTCATGGTTCCAGGGTATGCGGCGTGCCCGACGTCCCGGCGTCGGTACCCCGTGTGAACATCGTCTCGTGCCACTGGATTTCACCGCGATCGACTTCGAGACCGCCAACAACTCGGCGGCGAGCGCGTGCTCGGTGGGCCTCGTCAAGGTGCGCGACGGGCGCGTCGTGGACACGGCATCCTGGCTGATCAAGCCGCCGCTCGGTCACGACGAGTTCCTCGAGTGGAACGTGCGCATCCACGGCATCATGGCGGTGGATGTCGCGGACGCCCTGCTCTGGAGCGAACAGTTGCACGACCTGCAGTCCTTCGCCGAGAACGATCACCTCGTCGCGCACAACGCCGGATTCGACATGGGCGTGATCGCCGCCGCCTGCGCCGCGTCGTACGTTCCCACCCCGAGCTACGACTACCTGTGCAGCCTGCAGGTGGCGCGCAAGACCTACCACCTGGACTCCTACCGACTGCCGTCGGCGGCGATGGCGGCGGGCTTCGAGGACTTCGCACACCACGACGCCCTCGCCGACGCGCAGGCGTGCGCCGCCATCATCGTGCACGCCGCTGGGCGGCACGGCGCCTCGAGCATCGGCGAGCTCTCGGAGCTCACCGGCGCGCGCGTCAAGCGGCTCGGCGCGCCGATGATCGAGCCCGCGCAGCTCTCGGCCTGATCGACTCCCCCGGCTTGCCCAGGGTCGCCTCGGGCTGCCCTCGGCGGGAGAGCCGGGCGCTTGGCGGGAGCAGCCCCCACCCACCCCTCGCCTCTGGCGGGTGAAAACGACGGGTGGCGGGAGTTATACACCCCGCCACCCGTGTGCTTCTCCCGCCGGATCCGTGATTGCCCCCGCCAACGGAAGGCAACCCCCGCCAGGCGAAGGCAACCCCCGCCAGGCGCGCCTCACCGACGGCCCGGGCGGGCTAGCCGTTCTGCGGGAAGCCCAGGTTGATGCCGCCGTGCGAGGGGTCGAGCCAGCGCGAGGTGACCGCCTTCTCCCGCGTGAAGAAGTGCACCGCCTGCGGGCCGTAGGCCTTGGTGTCGCCGAAGAGCGAGTCCTTCCAACCACCGAACGAGAAGTAGCCGACCGGCACCGGGATCGGCACGTTGATGCCGACCATGCCCACCGTGACCTCGCGCTGGAAGCGACGCGCTGCACCGCCGTCGTTGGTGAAGATCGCGGTGCCGTTGCCGTAGCGCGAGGCGTTGATCATGGCGACGCCCTCCTCGTAGGTCTTCACGCGCACCACAGAGAGCACCGGCCCGAAGATCTCGTGCTGGTAGACATCCGATGACGTCGACACCTTGTCGATGAGGGTCGGGCCGAGCCAGAATCCGTCGGCCGCGCCATCCGGCACCACACCGCGACCGTCGACGACGACATCGGCGCCGTCCGCGATCGCGATGTCGATGTAGCCGGCGACCTTGTCACGGTGCTCCCGCGTGATGAGCGGCCCCATGTCGCAGCCGCGCATGCCGTCCCCGACGGTCAGCCCCGACATCCGCTGCGTGATCTTGGCGATCAGGTCGTCGGCGATCGGCTCGACGGCGACGACCACCGAGATGGCCATGCAGCGCTCGCCTGCCGAACCGAAGCCCGCGTTCACCGCGGAGTCCGCGACGAGGTCGAGGTCGGCGTCGGGCAGCACGAGCATGTGGTTCTTGGCCCCGCCGAGCGCCTGCACGCGCTTGCCCGCCTTGGCGGCGTTCTCGTAGATGTACTTCGCGATCGGCGTGGAACCGACGAAGGAGACGGCCTGGATGTCGGGGTGCTCGAGGATCGCGTCCACCGACTCCTTGTCGCCGTTGACGACGTTGAGCACGCCGTCGGGCAGACCTGCCTCCTTGAGCAGGCGCGCGAGCCAGAGCGCCGCGGAGGGATCCTTCTCGCTCGGCTTGAGGATCACGGTGTTGCCCGCCGCGATCGCGGTCGGGAAGAACCACAGCGGTACCATCGCCGGGAAGTTGAAGGGGCTGATGATGCCGACCACGCCGAGCGGCTCATGCACCGAGTACACGTCGACGCCGGTCGAGACGTTCTGCGAGATCTCGCCCTTCATCAGATGCGGAATGGATGTCGCCCACTCGACGACCTCCATGCCGCGAGCGATCTCGCCGAGCGCATCGGAGAACACCTTGCCGTGCTCGTTGGTGAGGATCGCGGCGAGCTCCTCCTTGCGGGCGTTGAGCAGCTCGCGGAAGGTGAACAGCACGGCCTGCCGCTTGGCGAGGGAGGCGTCGGCCCAGGCCGGGAAGGCGGCTTTCGCCGAGGCGACGGCGGCCGCGACATCCTTGGTGCTCGCGAGGGTGACCTCACGCGACACGGTGCCCTCGGCTGGGTTGTAGACGGGAGCGGTGCGGGTGGATTCGCCGGCGAAGTCCGTGCCGTCGACCCAGTGGGTCAGGATCTCAGTCATGCCACCAGTCTGAGCACGAGGTCATCTGCGATCAAGCTCCGTTCGTGCACAGCCGATGTGCAGATCAGCACATCAGGCCGGGACGAGTTCACCCGCCCGCGCCCGCACCTCGTCGGTGAGCGCCGCCCGCACGATCGTGACGGCCTCGACCGGCAGGCTGTCGCGGCGCACCGAGAGCGAGAACTGCAGCCGGAAGTCGACCTCCGCCGGCAGCACCGGGCGCAGGGCGGGGTCGTGCTCGGCCATGAACGCGTGCAACAGTCCGATGCCGACCCCGCGACGGGTGGCCTCGAGCTGCGCGAACACGTTCGTGGAACCGAACGCGACGCGCATGCCGCTGAGCACGGGCGCCAGGTCGAGCTCGCGCACGCTCAGCAGCGCATCCACGTAGAAGACGAGCGGATGCGCGTCCAGGTCCCCCAGGGAACGGATCGGCGCGCGGGCGGCGAGATAGTCCGGCGAGGCGTAGAGGCGCAAGGCGTAGGGCGCGAGCGGTTCGGAGGTCAGCCGCGAGCTCGCCGCCGAACCGATCGTGACCGCGAGGTCGTGGCCCGAGCCGCGCAGACTCAGCGGGCGGGTGGAGGTGACGAGTTCGGTCGTGATGCCCGGGTGCGCGGCGTGCACTCGCGCCAGGGCGGGCACGACGAAGAGCGTGCCGAACGCCTCGGGCGCGACGATGCGCACCGTGCCCCGGATCCCCTCGGACTCAGCGGATGCCGCGCCGACGACCTCCTCGACGACTCGATCCAGGGGCGCGGCACGGTCGGCCACGGCACGACCGATCGTCGTGAGCTCCCAGCCATCGGCGCCGCGGTCGAGCAGCCGAACCCCGAGGGCGGCCTCGAGCCGGTCAATGCGCCGCCGCACCGTCGTGTGATCGACGCCGAGCAGGGTCGCCGCCGACACCAGCCGACCGGCGCGGGCGACCGCGAGCAAGTAGCGCAGGTCGTCCGTGCTCACGTCGAGTGGATGCGGCACCGGCGTCATGCCTTCACCCTACGATGCGCCCGGGCCGCGGTTCGCAGCCGGGGATTGTCCGTCGCCGCTGTCACACTGAAGGCATGGACCCCATCCTCGCTCTCGTTCTCGGCTTCGTGGTCGGTATCGTGCTCGGTGGCGTCGGCGCGTTGCTCTTCGCGCGCGGCCGCCGAACCGGCATCGATCCCGCGGTGCTTGAGGCGCGGCACCAGAACGCGCTCGTCGAGTTGCGCATGCAGGAGCAGGCCGTGCAGTCGCAGCTCATCGCCGAGCGCGCGGCGATCCAGGCCACAGCCGATGGGCTGCGCGAGCAGCTCGTCGCTCTCGAGCGCGCGCAGCGCGAACAAGCCGAACGCGAGCGCGCCGAGTCGAAGGTGCTGCAGGCACTCTCCCCCGTGCAGGAGACGCTGCGCACCATGCAGCAGAAGGTCGCCGACCTCGAGCGGCAGCGCAGTCAGCAGTACGGGGCGATCGCCGAGCAACTCAAGCAGACGCAGCTCTCCGGGGAGCAGATCCGGGTGACCACCGAGTCGCTGGCGTCGGCGCTGCGCAGCAATGCCACCCGCGGCGTGTGGGGCGAGACCCAGTTGCGCAACGTCGTGCAGGCGGCCGGGCTGATCGAACGGGTCGACTTCGACGTGCAGTCGAGCATCACCTCGGATGCCGGCGCCGGCCGCCCCGACATGGTCATCCACCTGCCCGGCGGCAAGAACATCGCCGTCGACGCGAAGGTGCCCTTCGCCGCCTACCTGGAGGCCACCCAGATTCCGGTGACCGCCACGGGCGAGGAGGGCGCGCGCCGCGAGTCGCTCATCAAGCAGCACGTCAAGGTGCTGCGCAGCCACATCGACGCGCTCGCGAGCAAGACCTACTGGGCCGGGCTCGAGGCGTCGCCGGAACTCGTGATCGCCTTCATCCCGAGCGAATCGCTCGTCTCCTCGGCGCTCGAGGCCGACCCGGCGATCATGGACTACGCCTTCGGCAAGCGCGTGGCACTCGCCTCGCCCGTGACGCTCTGGTCGGTGCTGAAGACGGTGGCGTTCTCGTGGCAGCAGGACGTGCTCACCGACGAGGCGAAGACCCTCTTCGACCTGAGCAAGGAGCTGTACGGACGCCTCGCGACCCTCGCCGATCACGCCGACCGCCTGCGCCGCTCGATCGACTCCACCGTCGCGAGCTACAACCAGTTCGCGAACTCCCTCGAGACCCGCGTGCTCGTGACGGCGCGCAAGCTCAACATGCTCGACGAGTCCAAGGTGATCGGCACCGCGGCGACGATCGAGCAGGCGCCGAAGCAGCTCACGGCGGTCGAGATGGAGCTCGCGGCCCTCGACGAGCTCGAGGGCGTGGGTCGCCCCGAACTCGACATCCCCGAGCTGCCCGCGGCGAAGAAGCCGAAGACGGCCTAGCTAAGACGGCCTAGCTGCGGCTCAGTCGAGCCACTTCTGGGCGAGGTGGTCGGCGTTCACGCGACGAATCGTGCCCGAGCGCGAACGCAGCACGATGCTCTCGGTGCGGATGATCGGACCGAGGCGGCGCACGCCGTTGACGAGCGTGCCGTCGGTGACGCCCGTGGCGACGAAGAAGGTGTTGTCGCTGCGCACGAGTTCGTCGGCTTCGTAGACGTAGTCGAACTTGAGCCCCGCAGCGGCGCCCTTGACGCGCTCCTCCTCGGTCTTCGGCGCGAGGCGGCCCTGGATGAACCCGCCGAGCGCCTTGATCGCGCACGCCGTCGCGACGCCCTCCGGGCTGCCGCCGACGCCGACGCAGAGGTCGATGCGCGTGCCGTAGATCGCCGCGTTGATGCCGCCCGCGACATCCCCGTCGAGCATGAGCCGGGTGCCGGCGCCCGCGCTGCGGATCTCGTCGATGAGACCCTCGTGCCGCGGACGGTCGAGCACGGCGACGATGATCTCGGAGACCGGCTTGCCCTTCGCCTTCGCGAACTCGCGGATGTTGTCGCCGATGGGCTGGGTGATGTCGATCACGCCGATGCCCTCGGCACCGGAGACGAGCTTGTCCATGTAGAACACGCTCGAGGCGTCGAGCATCGTGCCGCGGTCGGAGACGGCGATCATCGAGATCGCGTTCTGCCGACCGGCGGCGGTCAGCGAGGTGCCATCGATCGGATCGACGGCGATGTCGCACGACGGGCCGACGCCGAGGCCGACGTGCTCGCCGTTGAAGAGCATGGGCGCGTTGTCCTTTTCGCCCTCGCCGATCACGACGACGCCGTCGAACTCGACGGTGCCGAGGAACTTGCGCATGGCATCGACGGCAGCGCCGTCGGCACCGAGCTTGTCGCCCTTGCCGATGAAGGGCACGGCGCGGATCGCGGCGGCCTCGGTGGCCCGCACGAGTTCCATCGCCAGGTTGCGGTCGGGATGCTGGAACAGCGTTCCGGATTCAGCGGTCGCCACGAGGGTGTCCTGTTCGTTTCACGCGCGGTGGTGGGATCCCCGCTCCGGGATCGACGCGCCAACAGCCTATCGCGACGGCATCGCTAGACTTTCAGGCGCAACCCCGTTCGCGCCGAAGGAGAATCTCCATGCCCGTCGCCACCCCCGACCAGTACGCCGAGATGCTCGACAAGGCCAAGAGCCGCGGCTTCGCCTACCCGGCGATCAACGTCTCGTCCTCGTCCACGATCAATGCCGTGCTCCAGGGCCTCTCCGAGGCCGGCTCCGACGGGATCATCCAGGTCACCACCGGTGGCGCGGACTACTTCGCCGGCCAGAGCGTGAAGGCACGGGCATCCGGCGCCCTCGCCTTCGCGGCGTTCGCGACCGAGGTCGCCAAGAACTACCCCATCACCGTCGCGCTGCACACCGACCACTGCCCGAAGGACGCGCTCGACGGCTTCGTCTACCCGCTGATCGCCGCCTCCGAGGCCGAGGTCAAGGCGGGACGCAACCCGATCTTCCAGTCCCACATGTGGGATGGCTCGGCCGTGCCGCTGGCGGAGAACCTCGCGATCGCGAAGGAGATCCTGCCGCGCATGCGTGCGATCAACGCGATCCTCGAGGTCGAGATCGGCGTCGTCGGCGGCGAGGAGGACGGCGTCAAGCACGAGGGCACGAACGAGGCGCTCTACACGACGCTCGGCGACGTGACCGCGATGGTCGAGGCGATCGGCCTCGGCGAGCAGGGGCGCTACATGGCGGCGCTGACCTTCGGCAACGTGCACGGCGTCTACAAGCCGGGCAACGTCAAGCTCAAGCCCGAGCTGCTCAAGGAGATCCAGGACGGCATCGAGGCCAAGTACGGCACCGGCCCGAAGCCGCTCGACCTGGTCTTCCACGGCGGCTCCGGATCGACCGCCGAGGAGATCGCGACCGCGGTCGCGAACGGCGTCGTGAAGATGAACATCGACACCGACACCCAGTACGCCTTCACCCGCTCCATCGCGGACACCATGTTCAAGAACTACGACGGCGTGCTCAAGGTCGACGGCGAGGTCGGCAACAAGAAGGTCTACGACCCGCGCTCGTGGGGCAAGCTCGCCGAGTCGGCCATGGCACGACGCGTGGTCGAGGCCACGCAGCAGCTGGGCTCGGCCGGGCACTCCGGCCAGTAGCTCAGTCCTCGGCCGGAGGCACCCGGAACGACATGCGCAGGTGCTTCTGGCTGTCGATGGTGAGATCCTCGACCGCGGTGCCCAGGGTGAGGTAGTACGGCGCGAGGTGCATGATCTTGCGTCCCTCGGGCAGCGCGATGTCGAGGCTCACGCCGACGGCGGTCGCGCCATCCGGTGCCGCGCGCAGTTCGATCATGAGCGAGCCGGTATCGGTGCCGGGGGTTTCCATGATCGCGCGAAGCATCGCCCGAAGCGTGGTGCGCTGCGCGTGGTTCATGCTGCGCGCGCGTCGATCGGGATCGACCACCACGAGCCGGGATTGGCTGGCGATCGAATCCAGCCAGCTGAGATTCGACTGCGTGACGAGCTCGTCGCGCATCCGGCGTGCGAGCTGACCCGCGAGGGCGCGATCGGCCGGGGTGATGCGGCCCGCGTCGGCGATGCCGGTGAGAAACGGTGCGGCACGAGCGGTCAGTCGCGCCACCGTCACCCGCTCCATCTGCCGGGCCACCTCGTCGCGCACGTGCTTGCCGACCACCAGCAGCCGGGACGGGCTCTCCAACATCGGCAGCATGGTGCTCACGACGGTGTACGAGAACACGGCGGTCGCCGCCGTCGCGAGCATGGGCGAATAGGCGATCAGCAGAGCCGAGGCCACGGGGCCGAATCCCGGCTGGGCGGGGTAGACGATGAAGAAGGCGGCGATCGTCGCGATGATCGTGGATGAGCAGCCGAGCGCGACGAGCTGACGCACCGGCAGGTACGGGCCGAGACTCGCGATGATCAGGGCCAGCGCGGGCGGTGCCCACCACTGCTCGAGCGAGAACTGGGTGCCGGCACGACCCGCCGCCGAGACGAGCACGGCGACGATGACCACCGCGAGGGCGGCCGACGCGGACCGCCATCCGATGCCTCGGCGCAGCGGACGGGTGGCGAAGTGCATGAACAGCCCCGCCCCGGCGACGAGGGCGATGGCGACCGGCTGCAGCACCGGAGCGGTGCCCACCGGCCACGTGAGCGCCGTCTGGATCGTGCCGTGGATCACGGCGAGCGCGCTGAAGGCGAGCGGAACGAACGGCCCCGTGAACCAGCTCAGCGGATCGACCTGCTGAGCGGACATCGCGAAGCTGCGGGCGTTACGATTCGGCATCCGGCACCCCCTCGTGCTCGGTGACGACCTCGAGCACCGGCACCCGGATCACGACGGAGGTGCCAGCGACCGGTGACGACCAGATGCGCACGGATCCCCCGACGGCGCGGATGCGGCCGCGGATGGACTGGCGCACGCCGAGCCGGTCGTCGGGCACGGCATCCGGATCGAAGCCGTGGCCCTGGTCGCTGACGATGACGGTGATCTCCGTGGCGCTGTAGGCGAGGTCGACCTCCGCGACGGATGCCCCGGAGTGACGCAGCACGTTCTCCAGACTCGCGCGCACGGCGTCGACGAGCGCGTTGGCCACCTCGGGCTCGACGCGGTAGATGCCGCTGCCACTGCCCGTCACCCGCACCGTCAGACCGCGCCACTGCAGGTCGCTCATCATCATGACGATGCGATTGCGCAGTTCGCTGTCCTGGTCGTCGACGACGGTGAGATCGGATGCCTCGTCGAGCCACTCCGCGCTCGTGAGGGTCGCGACATCCGCACGCAGGCGCTTCACCGCACGCTCATCGAGCTCGTCCGGCGCGTTCATCACGATCGAGAGATCGTTGAGCAGGGTGTCGTGGACGACCGCGGTGACCCGGTCGCGCAGGTGCTCCTCGAGGGAGAGTCTGCGGGTCTCCCGCTCGAGTTCCTCGAAGTTGGGCACGAGTCGCCGCTGCCGCGCCTGGATCGCCCCGAGCACCGCATAGGCGGTGACGTAGAGCAGGAGCATGAGCAGCGGCCCCCACCCGGTGGTCAGCGGCATGCCGGTGACGCCCGCCACGACGAAACTGACCCCGGAGGAGATGAGGAACCCCACCAGGATCCAGGAGACGCCGACGAGGGTGCTCGCCGACTGCACTCCGACCAGCACGAGTGACACCGCGGGACGGTTGAGCACGAACAGCGCCTGCTCGGTGATCGCGGGATCGGCCTGGATGAGCCACACCTGGTACAGCACGGCACCCGCCGCCCCGACGAGCAGGAACGCCGCCACGATCTGCGGTCTGGGCAGGAACGCCGCGACGATCACGAACGCGAGCAGCACGATCAGGATCGCGAGAGGACCGGGCAGGTCGGCACCGAGTCCGCGCACGAGCATGTGCTCGACCAGCAGCGGAATCGTCAGGCTGAGACTGACCGCGTTGACCGCCCAGGCGCCGCGCGCGATGCCATTCGTGATCACGCGGGCCGCGACCTCGCGCGGTAGCACCGCGACGCGCACGCCTGGTCTCCCCTCGGTGAGCCGCCCTCTGCGCGGCTGCAACGATTCTCGCATCCGCGATCGCGCGTGGGGCGGACCGCCACGGCACTAGCGCGCGGTCTGCTCCACCACGTACTGGGCGAATCCGGGATCGGCCAGGAAGATCACCATGACGCAGATCACGACGAGCAGCGCCGCGACCGCGCCGGCGGTGAGCGGCACCCAGAAGGCGATGCGGTTGCGGGCCAGACGCAGCAGCGTCGCGACGATCGCGAGCACCAGCAGCGCCACCCGCGCGATGTTGAGCCAGCCGCCGATCTGATCGGCGTACTCGACCGAGCTGAAGCCCTCGATGCCCTGCTGCTCGGATGCCGCGCGCAGCGCCACGCCCAGGTTGCCGAACACGGCGAGTCCCGTGACCACGTCGAAGACGCCCCACAGCAGCAGCACCGTGGAGAGCACGACGTCCCAGGTGCGCCGCCGCACGACCGGGACCGCCGCGGGTTCCGGAGCCGGCTCCGGCGCGGGCGGCAGGGATGGGGTCGGAACGGGAGGCACGTCGGCGTATTCGCCGTAGCGCGGCCTCGGGCGTTCGTCGGTCATGCCTGCCAGTCCAGTCGCTTGGTGCGGCCACCGAGTCCGCGCTCGTCGGGGTTGCCCTGGGCGTCGACCCGCAGTTCCTTCGGCAGCGAGAACATCAGGTCCTCTTCGGCCGTGACGACCGTCTCGACCTCGCCGTACCCGGCATCGGCGAGGTCGGCGAGCACCTCCTGCACGAGCACCTCCGGCACGGAGGCGCCGCTGGTCACACCGACGGTCGCGACGCCGTCGAGCCACTCCTGCTGGATCTCGCTGGCGTAGTCCACCCGGTGCGCGGCCCTCGCGCCGTACTCGAGTGCGACATCCACCAGTCGAACGGTGTTGGAGCTGTTGGCGCTGCCGACCACGATCACGAGGTCGGCGTGCTCGGCGACCTTCTTGATCGCCACCTGGCGGTTCTGCGTCGCGTAGCAGATGTCGTCGCTCGGGGGGTCCTGCAGGTTCGGAAAGCGCTCGCGAAGCCGCCGCACGGTCTCCATGGTCTCGTCGACGCTGAGCGTGGTCTGCGAGAGCCAGACCAGGTTGTCGGGATCGTCGACCTCGAGCCCGTCGACCTCGTCCGGACTCCCCACGAGCGTGGTCTGCTCGGGGGCATGGCCCATGGTGCCCTCGACCTCCTCGTGGCCGGCATGTCCGATCAGCAGGATGTGACGGCCGGCCTTCGAGAAGCGCGTCGCTTCGCGGTGCACCTTGGTCACGAGCGGGCAGGTGGCGTCGATGGCCTGCAGGTCGCGGTCCGCCGCGCCCTGCACCACGGCCGGGGAGACGCCGTGGGCGCTGAACACGATGTGCGAGCCGGGCGGCACCTCGCCGACGTCGTCGACGAAGATCGCGCCTCGGCGTTCGAGCGTGGAGACCACGTGGATGTTGTGCACGATCTGCTTGCGCACATAGACCGGGGCGCCGAAGTTCTCGAGCGCCTTCTCAACGGCGACGACCGCGCGATCGACGCCCGCGCAGTAACCGCGGGGCGCGGCGAGCAGCACTCGCTTGCCTCCCGCGACCGGTCGGTTCTCGAGGCGCCCGCGCGCGGCCGGAACCCGAGGCGTCTCGAGTGCGGTCGCGGCTCCGTTCGAGATGGTGCTCACGTCGGCGATTCTACGTGGCCCGACCGGTCGGCCGCTGGGAGCTCATGTGACGTCGCGACGCCAGCTCGTCAACGAGCCGACCGCGAGCAGCACCGCCGCGAAGCCGGCGAGCACGAGCCCGCCCTGCCACCAGTCCAGCAGCGTCGTCGCGCTGGGCATCGACGGGTCGAGCGCGCCGAGGGACGCGTAGAGTCCCCCGCCGACGAGCGCGTCGGTCGCCGCACCCGGCAGGAAGCGCGCGAACTGAGCGGTGCCCTCCCACAGTCCGCCGACGAGCCGCAGGATCGGCTCCACGAACTGGGTGAAGGCGAGCACGATCACGATCACGATCACCTGGTTGCCGACCACGCTGCCGAGCCCGACGCCGATCACGGCCCAGAGCGTCATCGCGAGCACGATTCGCGCGAGCACCGAGATCACGTTCGGGTCGTCGAGGGCCGGGTCGCCGCCGGTCGCCGCGATCACGGCCGCGCCGGTGCCGACCGACGCGGCGAGCCCGACGAGCCCGTAGAGCGCGCCCACGAGCGCGAGTGCGACCGCCTTGCCCGCCAGCACGATGCCGCGGCGGGGTTCGGCGAGCAGCGTCGGGGTGATGGTGCGGTGACGCAGTTCCGTCGTGGCCGCGAGCGCGCCGATGAGCACCGGGAACAGGTACCCGATCGAGGTGACCGTCGTGTAGACGAGCAGGGCGGATGCCTCGGGCTCCAGTGAGATGGCCCCGCCGCCCATGAGCGCGCCGAGGTCGCTGACGAACAGGGCGAGGATGGCCGCGGTGAACGCCACGTAGCCGAAGAGCACGAGTGCGAGCAGCCACCACGAGCGCACGCTGAAGGTGCGGGCGAGTTCCGCCCGCGTCGCACGAACGATGGCGATCATGAGGCCACCGCCGCGGTGTCGTCGCCGACCAGCCCGAGGAAGACCGTCTCGAGCCCCTCGTTCACGGTCGCCAGCTGGCTCAACTCAATGCCCTGCGAGAACGCGAGGTGGCCGAGTTCGGCGGCGGTGACGCCGGTCACCAGCAAGCCCCGCGCGTCGGCATGCACGCTCGCGCGCCCGTCGAGCGCCGCCCGGAGGCGTTCGCGATCCGGGGAGTCAACCAGCACCTGCGCACCGCCGCCGAGCGACTCGAGCGGCCCCTGGTGCACCAGACGACCGTGCGCGATGACCACCACGTCGGTGACGGTCTGCTGCACCTCCGAGAGCAGGTGCGACGAGACGAGCACCGTGCGCCCCTCGGCGGCGAGCTCACCGAGCAGCCCGCGAATCCAGCGGATGCCCTCCGGGTCCAGTCCGTTGACCGGTTCGTCGAGCACGAGGGCACCCGGGTCGCCGAGCAGTGCGCTCGCGAGACCGAGACGTTGGCGCATGCCGAGGGAGTATCCGCCGACACGGCGGCGCGCGGCATCCGCGAGTCCGACGCGTTCGAGCACGGCGTCGACCCGGTCGCGCGCGATGCCGCCGGCGATCGCCTGCACGAGCAGGTGGTCGCGGCCGCTGCGCCCCGGGTGGAAGACGGTCGGTTCCAGGGATGCCCCGACCATCGCGAGCGGACGCTCGAGCTCGCGATACCGCCGCCCGTCGATCAGCGCGCTGCCCGCGCTCGGCGCCACGAGCCCCAGAAGGGTGCGCAGTGTCGTGGTCTTGCCGGCGCCGTTCGGGCCGAGGAAGCCCGTGACGCGGCCGGGTTCGACGGTGAAGCTCAGGTCGGAGACGGCGAGCACCTCCCCGAAGCTCTTCGTGAGGTGTTCGATCGTGATCGTGGGTCCGTGCATGGCGCAAGTCTAGTTGTTCTAGTTGGAGTAGATCAATAGTCGGCCGTCTGGACAGGCCCGGCGCCAGGGTCCGCAGCATCCCGTACCCTGACGGGGTGACCATCGAGACCCCGCCGCCGACCGTCGATGCGCCCTGGGGCGTCGCGCTGTTCGCGGGCAAGATCAAGGGTTGGATCGAACGACTGGGCACCGCCTGGGTCGAGGGCGAGATCACCCAGTGGGGCGTCTCGGGCGGCAACGTCTACGGCAAGCTCAAAGACCTCGACGACGACGTGACGATCTCGTTCACCATCTGGTCGTCGGTCAAGGCCAAGCTGCCCGACGACCTCAAGCAGGGCGACCGGGTGATCGCGCTCGTCAAGCCGAACTACTGGCTCAAGGGCGGCACGCTCACCATGCAGGTGTTCGAGATGCGCCACGTGGGCCTCGGCGACCTGCTCGAGAAGCTCGAACGGCTGCGCCAGAAGCTCAAGGCGGAGGGGCTCTTCGACCGCAAGCGCCCCCTGCCGTTCCTGCCGGGCTGCATCGGGCTCATCACCGGCAAGGATTCGGATGCCGAGAAAGACGTGCTGCGCAACGCGCAGCTGCGCTGGCCCGCCGTGAAGTTCCGGGTCGTGCACACCGCCGTGCAGGGCGACCGCGCCGCGGGCGAGGTGACTCGCGCGATCACGATCCTCGACGCCGACCCGGAGGTCGACGTCATCATCGTCGCGCGCGGCGGCGGCGACTTCCAGAACCTGCTCGTCTTCAGCGACGAGGCGCTCGTGCGCGCCGCCGCCGCGTGCACCACCCCCCTCGTGTCGGCGATCGGCCACGAGGCCGACCGACCATTGCTCGACGAGGTCGCCGACCTGCGTGCCTCCACCCCCACCGACGCGGCGAAGCGCGTGGTGCCGGATGTCGCCGAGGAGCTCGCGCGCGTGCAGCAGGCGCGCGCCGGCATCCGTTCGCGCGTCACGCAGCGCATCGCGGTGGAGGTGGACCGCATCGAGGCGCTGCGCACCCGCCCGGTGCTCGCCAACCCGCACTGGCTGATCGACACCCGCGCCGACGAGCTCGGTCGCTGGGTGGCGCGCAGTCGCGAGCTCGTCGATCGCACGCTCGAACGCGCGCACACGTCGATCGCCGAGCTCACCGGCCAGTTGCGCGCGCTCTCACCCCAGCGCACCCTGGAACGCGGCTACGCGATCGCCCAACTGCCCGACGGCTCGGCGGTGCGCGACGCCGCCCAGGCTCCGGCCGGCACTCGGTTGAAGCTCACGGTCGCGGTGGGGACGCTCGCGGCGACCGTCGACGACGCTTAGGTAGGATCGAGCCGTGTCCACCGATGTGAGCGAACTGAGCTACGAAGCGGCCAGGGACGAATTGATCAAGGTCGTCGCCGAGCTGGAGCAGGGCTCATCGAGCCTGGAGCAGTCACTGGCGCTCTGGGAGCGCGGCGAAGCCCTCGCCCAGCGCTGCGAGGAATGGCTCGTCGGCGCTCGCGCCCGACTCGAGGCGGCGCGCGCCGCCGCAGACCCCGAGTGATGGCCCCGCGCGAACCCGCGGTCGTCGCCGAACTGGGCCGGCCCGAGACCCCCGAGGAGACGGCGCGACGCAAGGCCGAGGCCTCGGCTCGTCGCCGATCCAACCAGACCGTCTTCAACCTCATCGTCGCGACCGCCGCCTCGCTGCTGATCGTGCTGTTCCTGGTCGTCGTCGTCGTGCGCCCCTCCGCTCCCCCGCGCCCACCGGTGGACTACCGGGGCATCGCCGTCGAGGCGGGCGTCGACGCGATCGCCCCGCGACTGCCGGACACCTGGACCGCGAACGCCGCGGAGCTCGAGACCGTCGGCGGTGTGCGCACCTGGTCGATCGGCTTCCTGACGCCGGAAGGCCAGTTCATCGCCCTCGAGCAGGGCCTGGACGCGAACCCGACCTGGCTCGCCCAGGCCGTCGACGGCGTCGCCGCGACCGGATCGACTCGCCTCGGCGGGCTGGAGTGGACCGTCTACGACGACCGCGACGCCCAGGATCCCGGCAACTACGCCTTCTCGATGTCGACGCAGACCGATCGCGGCATCGTGGTACTGCACGGCACGGCATCCGACGCGGAGTTCGCGCTGCTCGCGGAGGCCATCGCCGCCGAAGTGGAGGTCGGCTGATGTCCGAGAGACGCACCCCGGCGAAGGCCTGGCAGGAGATGCTGCGCGGCAACGAGCGATTCGTGGCCGGGGAGCCGCTGCATCCCCGCCAAGACGTTGATCGGCGCACGGAGGTCGCGCCGAGGCAGACCCCGAGTGCTGCGCTCTTCGGCTGCAGCGACTCCCGGCTCGCCGCCGAGATCATCTTCGACAAGGGCCTCGGCGACCTCTTCGTCGTGCGCAACGCCGGTCAGATCATCTCGGATTCCGTGATCGGCTCGCTCGAGTACGCCGTCGGAGTGCTCGAGGTGCCGCTGATCGTGGTGCTCGGACACGACGAGTGCGGCGCGGTGCTCGCCGCAATCGACTCGGTCGGCCCGGATGCACCGGTGCTGCCGCCGCACATCGCCCACCTGATCACCAAGATCGTGCCGGCCGTGCGCCGTGTGGAGACGGCCGATGGTGAGGTCGACGCCCAGGACGTCGGCCGCGAGCATCTGCGCGACACGATCGCCGAGCTGCTGGAGTCGTCGGAGCTGATCAGCGACGCCGTCGCCGCGGGTACGCTGGCTGTTGTGGGCGCGAACTATCGCCTGCTCGAGGGCCGCGCAGTACCCGACGTGATCGTGGGCGCGGTCTGAACTCCACCACTGACTCCTTACGGCCGCCAGAACAGAAGGACCACGACGCAGTGAGCACCGAGACCGAATACCGCATCGAGCACGACACCATGGGCGAGGTGCGCGTGCCAGCGAGCGCCCTCTACGCCGCGCAGACCCAGCGCGCGGTGGAGAACTTCCCGATCTCCGGCGCCGGGCTCGAGCCCGCGCAGATCGTGGCCCTCGCCCGCATCAAGCGCGCGGCCGCCAAGGTGAACGCGGAGATGGGCATCCTCGACAAGGACATCGCCAAGGCGATCGTCGGGGCGGCGGACCGCATCATCGCCGGCGAGCACCACGACCAGTTCCCGGTCGACACCTACCAGACCGGCTCCGGCACCTCCTCGAACATGAACATGAACGAGGTGCTCGCCACCCTCGCCACGAGTGCGCTCGGCTCGACCGTGCACCCCAACGACCACGTCAACGCCTCGCAGTCCTCCAACGACGTGTTCCCCACCTCCGTGCACGTCGCGGTCACCGCGGCCCTGCTGCACGACCTGATCCCGGCCCTCGAGCACCTCGCGGTCGCCCTCGAGGCGAAGGCCGAGCTGTGGAAGAACGCGGTGAAGGCCGGTCGCACCCACCTGATGGATGCGACTCCGGTCACGCTCGGCCAGGAGTTCGCCGGCTACGCCCGCCAGGTGCGGCTCGGCATCGAGCGCATCCAGTCCGCGATCCCCCGCGTCGCGGAGGTGCCGCTCGGCGGCACCGCGACCGGCACCGGCATCAACACCCCGCTCGGTTTTCCGCAGAAGGTGATCGCCGAGCTCGCCAAGGACTCCGGCCTGCCCGTGACCGAGGCGTTGGACCACTTCGAGGCGCAGGGCGCGCGCGATGGGCTGGTCGAGGCATCCGGTGCACTGCGTGTGATCGCCGTGAGCCTCACGAAGATCTGCAACGACCTGCGCTGGATGGGCTCGGGCCCGAACGCCGGCCTCGGCGAGCTGCACATCCCCGACCTGCAGCCCGGGTCGTCGATCATGCCCGGCAAGGTCAACCCGGTGATCCCCGAGGCCGTGCTCATGGTGTGCGCCAAGGTCATCGGCAACGACGCCACCATCGCCTGGGCCGGCGCCTCGGGCAGCTTCGAGTTGAACGTTGCGATCCCGGTGATGGGCACCGCGCTGCTGGAGTCGATCCGGCTGCTCGCCAACTCCTCGGTGGCGCTCGCCGACAAGACCATCGACGGGCTGCAGGCCAACCTGGTGCGCGCGCTCGCGCTCGCGGAGTCGTCCCCGTCGATCGTCACTCCGCTGAACAAGTTCATCGGCTACGAGAACGCGGCCAAGATCGCCAAGCACTCGGTGGCGAAGTCGATGACCGTGCGGGATGCCGCGATCGACCTCGGCTTCGTCGAGCGCGGCGAATTGACGCTCGAGCAGCTCGACACGGCGCTCGACGTCATGTCGATGACGCACCCGGGCTGAGTCGGTCCGGCCGGATCAACCCGGCGCGTGAACGTAGTCGATGGGCTCGGCCGCGAGGTTCTGCACCTCGCGGTCGCCCACCGGCCCGGTGAGTTGCACGGGAATCAGCAGTGATCCCGTGAGCGGATCGTCGACGCGGCAGGATGCCGCATGGTCGACCGGTGCCCCCGCTGGGTCGTCCGGCGCACCGTAGTACACCCCGATCTGCACCGTGGTCTCGGTCTCGATGACCACGATCTCCCGGGGGATGCACAGGATCGGCCCGCGGACGTGCACGAGGAGGTTCGAGGCGCCGAGCGCCGAGGTGCCCTCCTCCGGTTCGGCGCCCTCGAGGCCGAGTGGCTCCGGATCGCCGAGCAGGGTGTAGCCGCGCAACTCGAGCAGGTAGCTCGGGATGCCGTCGTCGAAGTCCTGGTAGCCCAGCGCCGGAATCTCGACGAGGCCCTCGGGCGGCGCGCCCAGGTTGAGGGACACGCGGTCGAGCAGGTGCGGTGCGGGCGAGCCCCACATGAGCTGCAGCGGCGTGCGCGGCGGCGGCGGCTTGGGCATGTTCGAGACCACCGAGGTCGCGCCGACGATCCCCACGACGGCCAGCCCGACCACCCCGATGCCCGCGCTCAGGCGCAACCAGCCGAAGACCGCGCCGCCCGGCTCGTCCCGGTGCGGATCCGCGACGCTCCACGCGCGAAGGATCCGCCACTGCCCGCGCGGCGCCACGAGCCCCCAGAGCAGGAGCACCCCGAGTGTCGCGGCGATAGTCCCGAACACCCACGCCATGAGTAGACCTTACGTTCTATTCACGAGGTTCGGCGACCGCACTCGCGGGAGGACCGGGAACGAGCGCCAAGAGCACGGCGGGAATCCCGGCCGCGACCGCGATGACGATGAGCGCCCGACCGGTGCCGGCGGTGTCCCCGCCGCTCGTGGCGAAGGCGTCGGCGAGCGACATGCCCATCGAGAATCCCGCCACCCAGACCGAGAACCCCGCGCCGGCCACCGCCGCCAGACCGATGCCGATGACGCGCCGGGTGCTGAAGGCGTCGCGGAACCGTCGCCCGGGCATCACCGTCGCGACGAGCAGCGCGACGCCGGAGGCGACCACGGTGATCGCCCACATCACGGGCATCACCGGGGACGCGGACTCGCCTGCGGCGGCGAGGCCCGCATAGATCTCGTCGAGGCTCAGGTGCGGCAGCTTGGCGAGCGGGTTCCAAACGAAGATGTGCAGCAGGCCGACCGCCGCCATCCCGATCAGGACGACCGCGAAGCCGAGCGCCACGGGCACGATGCCGCGCCGATCCCCCGGGTGCGGGCGCATGTTCGCGAGGACGGCCGCACCGATCACCCCGGCCCCCGCGGCCAGGAACACGATCAGCACCGCGGCGGAGAGCAGCGCGACGCCGGTGGCCGCGACGACGAGGGGACCGAGCACCAGCGCCACGAGCGCCGTGACCGGTGCCGGCCACGACACGGCTCCCGCGGCGGCGCGCACCAGCATGAGCGCGCCCAGCACGAGGGGCGCGAAGGCGAGCCAGGGCAGCGCGCCCCCGAAGACGCCGGCGAGCCACAGTCCCGCGAGCAGCACCGCCCCCACCCCGAACACCGCGAGGCCCCAACGGGCGCGTCGCGCCGCCAGGGCGCCGACGCTCAGCCCGGTCACAACCGGATCGTCGCGATCGATCGTCGTCGCCGTCGCGACCGCCCCGAGCACGACGTGCGACGGACGCACGCCGGCCTCGGCGGCATACCCCAGGTCGGCCAGCCACTCCTCGCGGTACCGCGCCCGCACGAGCGGCGGCAGGGTCGCTGCGACGGCGACCACGATCCGTTCGGCGGCGCTCACGGCTGCACCGTTCGTGCGTGGGCACGCGGCGCCGGGCGGCGGGCCGCCACGAGCTGTCGCGCCTGCGCGGCGCCATCGGTGGTCACCCGATAGAGGCGCCGGCGGGGGCCGCTACGCGCGGCATCCTCGTCCCACGCGGACTCGACCCACCCGGCGCGCTCGAGCCGCTCCAGGATCGGGTACACGCTGCCCGCGGGCCGGCCGGTGGCCTTGACCAGGCGCAGGCCCCACACGGGGTCCGCGCTGTCGATCAGGGCCTCGAGCACGTCGAGGGTGGCGTCGGTGACGCGACTGAGAGGGAGCATCCCCCAACTCTAGCTATATAGAGATGGGGGATGCCACCGCTCAACTCAACTCGTTCGACTCCAGCATCTCGGTCACGAGCGCGGCGATCGCGGAACGCTCCGACCGCTGCAGCGTGATGTGCCCGAACAGCGCGTGACCCTTGAGCGTCTCGATCACGCTCGCCACGCCGTCGTGCCGGCCGACGCGCAGGTTGTCGCGCTGCGCCACGTCGTGGGTGAGCACGACCCGCGAGTTCTGCCCGATGCGGCTCAGCACCGTCAGCAGCACGTTGCGTTCCAGGGACTGCGCCTCGTCGACGATCACGAAGGCGTCGTGCAGGGACCGCCCGCGGATGTGCGTCAGCGGCAGCACCTCGAGCATGCCGCGTTCGATCACCTCGTCGAGCACGTTCTGCGAGACCACCGAGCCGAGCGTGTCGAACACCGCCTGCGCCCACGGGTTCATCTTCTCCGCGGCGTCACCCGGCAGGAAGCCGAGCTCCTGCCCGCCGACCGCGTACAGCGGACGGAACACCATGATCTTGCGGTGCTGCTGCTTCTCGAGCACCGCCTCCAGGCCCGCACACAGGGCGAGCGCCGACTTGCCGGTGCCCGCACGGCCGCCGAGCGAGACGATGCCGACCTCGGGATCGAGCAGCAGGTCGATCGCGAGCCGCTGCTCGGCCGAGCGGCCGTGCAGCCCGAAGATGTCACGGTCACCGCGCACCAGGCGCAGCTGGCCCCGACCGGTCACGCGGCCGAGCGCCGAGCCCCGATCGGAGTGGATGACGAGACCCGTGTTGACCGGGAGGTCCTCCACGAGGCGGGTGTGCAGCACCTCCTCGTCGTAGAGCTTGGACATCTGCTCCGAGCCGAGGTCGAGCTCGGCCTGGCCGGTGAAGCCGGAGTCCACGGCGAGCTCGGCCCGGTACTCCTCCGCGGCCAGGCCGATCGAGGCGGCCTTGACGCGCAGCGGGAGGTCTTTGGAGACGACCGTGACATCCAGCCCGTCGTTGGCGAGGTTGAGCGCGACGGCGAGGATGCGCGAGTCGTTGTCGCCGAGCTGCAGGCCCGAGGGCAGCACCGACATGTTCGAGTGGTTGAGTTCGACCCGCAGCGAACCGCCGTCGCCGACGGCGATCGGGAAGTCGAGACGCTCGTGCTTGATGCGCAGCTCGTCGAGATTGCGCAGGGCCTGACGGGCGAAGTACCCGATCTCGGGATCGTTGCGCTTGGCCTCGAGCTCGGTGATGACCACGACCGGCAGCACGACGTGGTGCTCGGCGAATCGCAGCACAGCCTTCGGATCGGAGAGCAGCACCGAGGTATCGAGCACGAAGGTGCGTTCGAGCTGGCCCGTGCGCCCTCCATTCGACTCGTGCTTGGTCGGCTGGGAGTTGGCGAGCTCGGTCACGTGTGCCCCATCCCCGGGAGCATGCGTTCCCGGATCCTGTTGCGAAACGGCCGCGTTGTGATCGCGAGGACGAACTTACGTGGCCGTCCCGGCCGGGCGCCATGCCCGACGATTCGACGCTAGGCGTTTCGTGAGTCGAGCTTATGACCGACACACCGCGTTGTGTGTCGCGGAGGTTAAACGTTGATCGCGGTCGCGAACGACACGAAGGCCGCCCGCAGCATCGAGAAGGTCTCCTCCTCGGTCGTCACGTGCGGGCTGATGCGCACCGATCCCCCACGCGAGGTGACGGTGAGGCCGTGATTGTGCAGCGATGCCGTCAGCACCGTGAGCTGGTCCGGCTCCGGCGTGATGACCACGATCCCCGCGCGCTCCGCCTCGTCCCGAGAGGATGTCACGGCGATGCCGAACTCGTCCGCGAGATCGATCACCCGGCTCGTGCGGTGCGCGAGATGCTCGGCGATCACGGGCACCCCCACCGCCGCGATCTCCTCGAGCGCCGCGGCGAACCTCGCCTGCGCGATGGGATCCGGGTTGGAGACGACGAAGGCTCCGACGCCGTGCGTCGGCGGCGGCACCTCGTCGAGCGGCATGCCTTCGGCGTCCGTGCCGGGGAAGCCGGAGAGCACCGGCCGGATACGCTCGATCGCTCGATCGCTCATCGCCAGGAACCCGGTGCTCCAACCGGCGCGCACCCACTTCTGACCTCCGGAGACGACGACGTCCGCGAACTCGTAGGGCGCGTCGACGGTGGTGAAGCCCTGGGTGGCATCGACGATCAGCAACCGGTCGCCGATCACCTGCCGGATGCCCTCCAGATCGGCCAGGGCGCCCGTGCGGAAGTCGACGAGGCTCACCACCACGGCGCTGGTCTTCTTCGTGAGCTGCCGCCGCACCGTGCCCGGAGTGACGCGACCGTGATCGGTCTCGAGCCACTTCGGACGCACCGCGGCCAGCGCCTCGTGCGCTCGCACCACTGCCACCGTGTTGCTCGGAAACTCACCGGGCGACAGCGCGACCTCCCCGTCGAGCCCGAAGATCACCTGCATCAGACCCGAACTCGTGTTGGGCTGGAAGACGATGCGGTCGGCCGGAAAGTCGATGATCGCGGAGACCGCCGCGCGCACGCGCGAGTCCTGATCGGCGAGGTTGCCGAACGAGCCGAAGCGGGATCGGGCCTGAAGCGCGAACATCGCGCTGGACTCCTCGAGCACCGTGGTGCCGACCGGACCGTGATGGGCGAAGTCCAGGAACCCCGGCTCCTCCTCGAACCGTGCGATGAACTCGTCGATGCTCGTCACTGTCCGAACCTCCGTTGACGTCGTGAGAAGGCCCGCAGCGCGCGCAGGAAGTCCACCTCGCGCAGGTCCGGGCCGAGCGCCTCCATGAAGTAGAACTCGCTGTGCGCGCTCTGCCACAGCATGAAGTCGCTGATGCGCTGCTCCCCGGAAGTGCGGATGATGAGGTCCGGGTCCGGCTGCCCGCCGGTATACAGGTGGTCGGCGATGAGCTCGGGCGTGAGTACGTCGGCCAGGTCGTCGAGCGTGCCGCCCTGGATGCCGTGACTGCGCACGATGCTGCGCATGGCATCCGCGATCTCCCGACGACCGCCGTAGCCGATGGCGAGGTTCACGTGCAGACCGGTGTTGTGCTTGGTGCGTTCCTCGGCTCGATCGAGCTTGTCCACGAGCGCGGCGGGCAGCCCGTCGTTGGAGCCGACGTGCTGGATGCGCCAGTCGCGGAAGTGCGAGAGGTCTTCGGCCAGGTCGCCGATGATCTCGAAGAGCTGCGCGAGCTCCTCGGCGGAACGGCCGGTGAGATTGTCGGTCGACAGCAGGTAGAGCGTGGCGACACCGATGCCGAGATCGTCACACCACTCCAGGAACTCGCGGTACTTCGCGGCACCGGCGCGATGACCGTGTGCAGCCGTCTCGAGTTCGCGCAGCCTCGCCCAGCGGCGGTTGCCGTCGATGATCATCGCGACGTGATGGGGTCTGGGCTGCCCGACCAGCTGTCGGCGCAACCGCTGCTGGTAGATGTCGTAGAGCAACCCACGCCCCAGGTGCACTCGACGCCCGCTCACAGGCCTACGTTAGTCCAAGCGGGCGTACAGGTATGGGCCGACGCTGGGCCGTAGGCTTGCGGCATGACGCCGGCGACCGACCCCGAAACGGAAGCCGCGGTGGAGACCGAGCCCGCGGCAGACCTCCCGAATCTTCCCCTGCTCGACGACGAGATCACCTACGCCGCCGACCAGAAGCCCTCCTGGCGCGGCTGGATCCATGCGGCGACCTTCCCGCTCGCGATCGCGCTCGGTATCGTGCTGGTCGTCATGGCCGACGGGACCGCCGCCAAGGTGAGCTCCGCGATCTTCTTCGCGAGTTCGTTGCTGCTGTTCGGCACGAGCGCGCTGTACCACCGCATCGACTGGAGCCCGCGGGTCAAGGCGGTCTTCAAGCGCATCGACCACGCCAACATCTTCCTGCTGATCGCCGGTTCGTACACCCCGATCTCCGTGCTCGCCCTGCCGCCCGAGAAGGCCACGCTGCTGCTCTGGCTGGTGTGGAGCGGTGCCGCGCTCGGCATCGGGTTCCGGGTGTTCTGGGTGGGAGCGCCGCGCTGGCTGTACGTGCCGCTCTATGTGCTGCTCGGATGGGCGGCGATGATGTTCATCGTCGACTTCTTCCAGAACGCGCCGGTCACGATGATCCTGATCATCGCCGGCGGCCTGCTCTACACCGTCGGGGCGGTGTTCTACGGCCTCAAGCGACCCAACCCGTTCCCCGGCAAGTTCGGCTTCCACGAGCTCTTCCACACCTGCACCCTGCTGGCGTTTCTGTGCCACTGGACCGGCATCTTCCTCGTGGCGGTCAATCCTCCGGTGCTGTAGCCCGCTCGGCCTCGATCTCGGCACGCACCTGCTCGCGATAACGCACCCGACGGATGCGACGCACCATGTCGATCACGAGCGCGATGGTCGCGACGGCGATCAGCAGGGTCACCGCGAAGCCGATCGCTCCCGGGGTGACGAGGTTCTCGTCGATCTCCGGCGCCGGAGTGGGTTCCGTGGCGAGCCACAGGATGGCCGCGGTGAGCTGGTGCATCGGTCCTCAGGGTTCGTGTCGATAGCCTTGAGTCAAGACTACGGGAGCACGCAGTGAACCAGCAGAACAGGCTCGACGACCGCTACGGGCGCACTCCCGGGGCCGCGCGCCGCACCCGCTGGATCGCGCTCGGCGCGGCCGTGGCCTTCGTCGCGGTGTTCGCGGCCTGGCTCGTCTGGGCGGGCCTCGGCGGCACGGGGGCGCAGTTCGAGGCGAAGGACACCGGCTACGAGGTGATCGACGATCGCGCCGTCACGGTGCACTGGAGCTTCACCATCCAGCCCGGCACGCCTGCCAGATGCGCCGTGCAGGCGCTCAACTCGTCGTTCGGCATCGTGGGCTGGAAGGTCGTCGAGGTGCCGGCATCCGATCGCATCACGCGCAGCATCACCGAGACCGTGCTCACGACGGAACTCGCGGTAACCGGGTTGATCTACCGCTGCTGGCTCGCCTAAGCTTGGGGATTCACTTGAGAAACCGGCCCACGACGGCCGGTTTCGCTGCTGTTAGGAGTATCCCGTGGCCAACGACAACGCGGTCACCTGGCTGACCCAGGAGGCCTTCGACCGACGCACCGCCGAGCTCGAGCACCTCACCGGCGAGGGGCGGGCGGAGATCGCCAAGAAGATCGAGGCGGCGCGCGAAGAGGGCGACCTCAAGGAGAACGGCGGCTACCACGCCGCCAAGGAGGAGCAGGGCAAGATCGAGGCGCGCATCCGCGTGCTCACCGAGCTGCTGCGCTCCGCGAAGGTGGGCGAGGCTCCGGAGTCCACCGGCGTGGTCGAACCCGGCACCCTCATCACGGCGACGATCCTCGGCGACGAGTCGACGTTCCTCATCGGCAGCCGCGAGATCGTCGGCGACAGCGACCTCGACGTCTACAGCGAGGGCAGCCCGCTCGGCACCGCGATCATCGGCATGAAGGTCGGCGAGGAGACGAGCTACACGGCGCCGAACGGCAAGTCGATCCCCGTGAAGATCCTCAAGGTCGAGACCTACGTTCCGTAGCGGGTCACGGCCGCGCTCGGCACCGGGTCGCTCGACCACGGTGACCGAGCGAATTCGGATCAGAAGTCGACGCGGGGTTCGAAGCCGTCGGCGCGCAGCACCTCGAGCACGTGCTCGGCGTGCGCCGGGCCACGGGTCTCGATGTGCAGCTCCAGTTCGACCTGACTGATCTGCAGACCGCCGTTGTGGCGGGTGTGCAGCACCTCCACGACGTTGGCGTTGGCCTCGGCGACGAGGGCGGACACCCTCGCGAGCTGCCCCGGGCGATCGGGCAGCGGGATGCGCAGCTTCAGGTAGCGCTCCGAAGCGCCCAGCCCGTGGCTGATCACGCGCTCCATCATGAGCGGGTCGATGTTACCGCCGGAGAGCAGTACGACCGTGGTGCCCGTGTCGCGCAGCTGCCCGGACAGGATCGCCGCCACGCCCACGGCCCCGGCGGGCTCCACCACGAGTTTCGCGCGTTCGAGCAGCACGAGCAGCGCCCGCGCGGTCTCGTCGTCGCTGACGGTGATGATCCCGTCGACGACCTCGCGCACGATGCCGAAGTTCAGCACACCCGGTTTGTTCACCAGGATGCCGTCCGCGATCGTCGGCAGCGTCACGATCTCGGTCGGCTCACCCCGCTCCAGTGAGGGCGGGTAGGCGGCGGCGTTGGCGGCCTGCACACCGATGACCCGCACCGTGCGCCCGTCGAGGGCGGCCCGCTGCTTGATCGCGCTCGCGACGCCGGAGATCAGACCGCCGCCGCCGATCGGCACGACGACGGTGTCGAGGTCGGGCCGCTGGTCGTAGATGTCCAGGCCGAGCGTGCCCTGCCCGGTGACGATGTCCAGGTGGTCGTAGGGGTGGATGAAGACCGCGCCGGTGCGTTCGGCGAAGGCGGCGGCGGCCTTCAGCGAGCCGGCGACGTCATTGCCCTCGAGCACGACATCCGCACCGTAGTGCTTGGTGGCCTGCAGCTTCGGCAGCGCGACGCCGACGGGCATGAAGATGGTGGCCCGGATGCCGAGCTCCCGCGCCGCGAACGCGACGCCCTGGGCGTGGTTGCCCGCGGAGGCCGCCACCACTCCCCTGGCCTTCTCCTCGTCGGTGAGGCGGGAGAGCCGGTTGTAGGCGCCACGGATCTTGTACGAGCCGGTGCGCTGCAGGTTCTCGCACTTGAGGTACACCGGCGAGCCGAGCACGGCGGAGATCGAGGCGGAGTCCTCCATCGGGGTGGCATGCACCACCGAGGCGACCCGGTCGCGCGCCTCCTGGAAGTCGGCGAGGCTTGGCCCCACGAGGTTCTCAGGCACTGGGGAAGATCTCCTTCGCGGTGGGGTTCGGGTTGGTGCGCCAACTGCCACTGGAGATGGTGTGCACCATGACGTTGGCGACGGCGACGACCGGCACCGCGAAGAGCGCGCCGGCGATGCCGCCGATGTACGATCCGGCGGCCACCGCGAACACCACGGCGAGCGGGTGCACCTTGACCGCGGTGCCCATGACGAGCGGTTGCAGCACGTGTCCCTCGACCTGCTGCACGAGCAGCACGATGCCCAGCATGATGAGCGCCGGCAGCGGGCCCAGGTAGACGAGGGCGACGAAGGCCGCGATGGCCCCCGTCACGACCGCCCCGACCACGGGGATGAAGGAACCGAGGAACACCGCGATCGCGATCGGGATCACCAGCGGGAAGCCACCGAAGACCAGGCCCAGGATCCACGCGCCGAGACCGATGCCGATCGCGTCGACCGCGGCGACGAAGATCTGCACCTTCACGAAGGTCGTGAGCGTCACCCAGCCCGCGCGACCCGAGCCGTCGACCGCGGGGCGGGCGCGCTTCGGGAACAGGCGAACGATCCAGGCCCAGATGCCCTTGCCGTCGATGAGGATGAACAGGGTCGCGAACAGGGTCAGCAGCAGGCCCGCGAGCACGTGGCCGGCGGTCGAGCCCACGGACAACGCACCGTTGATGAGGGCCTGGCTGTCACGCTGCACGGCCTCGACGAGCGAGGCGATCCAGGCGTCGAACTCGGTGTCGTCGATGGCGAACGGCGAGGTCACGAGCCAATCGCGGAAGTCCTGGAATGCCGCCAGGGACCGATCCTGAAGGTCCGGGTACCCGCTGCGGATCTGAGCGACGACGACGATGATGAGCCCGGTGACGATGGCGATGGTGCCGACCATCGCCATCGTCACCGCGAGCCACTTCGGCCAGCGGTGGCGCTGCAGCCACTGTACGAACGGCACGAGGAGCGCCCCGATCAGCACCGAGATCATGAACGGGATCGCGATGTACCTGAACTGGATGAACACGTAGATGAAGACCGCGAGCACACCGAGCACGAGCAGGATTCGCCACGAGTACGCCGCGGCGATCTTGAGCCCGACGGGAACCGTCTGCTCGACATCGACCGGCGCCGGTTCGAGCTTCTTCGACCGCGAAAGTGCCATTGCGCAAGTCTAGGCGCGCGATACCGCCGAAACCGGCGCCCCCTTCAAGCGCAGCTTGACCTCGGTGCCGGGCTCGAGTCTCGTGTCGACCTCGTGCTGCACCGACAGCAATGAGTCGTCGTCGAGCCGCACCTGGGTGCGGCGCAGCGACCCCAGAAAGCTCGAGGCGACGACGACGGCGGGGATGCCCTTGCTGCGGGCACTCTCGATCGTGACATCCTCGGGGCGCACGTAGGCGGTGACCGGTCCGTCGGCCAGGCGGGGACCGAGCAGCTCGAGCTCGGCACCGTGCACGAGCACCTTGCCGCCCACGACCTCGGCCGCGACGCGGTTGCTCAACCCGACGAAGTCGGCGACGAACGCGCTCGAGGGCGTGGTGTAGAGCTCCTCGGGGGTACCGATCTGCTCGATGACGCCGTCGCGCATGACCGCGACCCGGTCGGCGACGGCGAGCGCCTCCTCCTGGTCGTGGGTGACGAAGACGGTCGTGATGCCGAGCTCGGTCTGGATGCGGCGGATCTCCTCGCGCAGCTGCACGCGCACCTTGGCGTCGAGCGCGCTCAGCGGCTCATCGAGCAGCAGCACGCGCGGACGCGTGACCAGGGCGCGGGCGAGCGCGACGCGCTGCTGCTGGCCGCCGGAGAGCTGGTGGGCGAACCGGGCCCCCAGGTGACCGAGGCCGACCATCTCGAGGGCTTCGGCGGCGCGCACGCGCCGCTGTGCCGCGGGGACCTTGCGCATCCTGAGCCCGAACTCGACGTTCTCGAGCACGGTCATGTGCGGGAACAGGGAGTAGGACTGGAAGACCATGCCCATGTCGCGCTTGTTGGTGGGCACGTCCGCGACATCCTCGCCGTCGATGAGGATGCGGCCCTCGTCGATGCCCTCGAGCCCCGACAGCGCGCGCAGCGCCGTGGTCTTGCCGCAGCCGGAGGGGCCGAGCAGTGCCACGAACTCCCCCGGCCGGATGGCGAGGTCGATCGAGTTGAGCGCCCGGTGCCCCGCGAACGACTTCACGACTCCGGCGAGTTCGACGGTGGCGCCGGCGAGCGGCTCGGCGCTGATCGCCGGTGCGATGGGGATGCTGTTGGTCATTTGGCACCTTTACGTGAGGTCGAACCGACTCGACCGATGATGAGAAGCAGGAGGAAGGCGAAGAGCAGCGACAGCAAGGCGAAGATGGCCGCGATGAACGGGTCCGCCTTGCTGGTGAGCAGCAGCGCGGTCTGCAGGTTCACCCGGTTCAGCAGCGACGCGATCGTGAACTCGCCCAGCACCACCGCGACGGAGATGAACGACGCGGCGAGCAGCCCTCGCCGCAGGTTGGGCACGATCACCCGCAGCAGCACCGTGGGCCAGCCGGCCCCGAGGGAGCGCGCGGCCTCGCTGAGCGTCTTGACGTCGATCGAGTCGAGGTTCGACTGGATCGCCCGGTAGGCGTAGGGCAGCACGAGCACGCCGTATGCGAAGGCCAGGGTCCACACGCCGCTGCCGAAGATGCGCGAGACCACGCTGTAGACCGGTGCGAGACCGACGACGAGCACGATCGCGGGGATCGTGATGGGCAGCAGGCAGACGAACTCCAGCAGTCGGCGCAGGTGCGGGAACGACAGCTTGACGAGCACCATCGTCGGCACGAGCAGCACGAGCATGATGGCCACCGTGACGGCGGCGAGCACGAGCGAGTTGCCGATCGCCACCCACAGCTGCCGGTACTCGGGACCGAGCTGGCCGGTGAACACGGCGATCCAGCGGTCGAACGTGTACCCGCCCGCGAGCCCGCCGCGCAGCGTGAACTCCACCATGCTGATCATCGGCAGGGCGAAGATCAGACCGACGACGCCGAGGATCACCCAGCGCGTGACACGGCTGGGCGCCGGCGAGTGCCGCACGACCTCGCGGCTCATCGCTGCCACCTCGAAGCGCGGCGCTCGAGCTGGGAGTACAGCACCATCACGACGGCCATCACCACGATCATCCCGAGCGCCAGTGCGCCGGCGAGGTTCTCGCGGCCGAGCACCGTCTCGCTCGTGAGCGCGGCGCGGATCTGCAACGGCACGATTCCCTGCCCCTGACTGGTGAGCGCTGCGGCGGTCGCATACGAGGAGAACGAGTTGGCGAACAGCAGCAGCAGCGAGCCGATGAACGAGGGCAGCAGCACCGGGATGCCGATGCGCCACCAGTAGGTGCGTCGCGTGCCGCCGAGGGTCGCGTTCGCCTCCGACCACTGCGGCTTGAGCGCCTCGAGGGCCGGCAGGAAGACGATGATCATGAGCGGTACCTGGAAGTAGATGTAGGGCAGCACGAGCCCGGGAACCTCATACAGCCAGACCCCTTCGGCGAAGATGTCGATGCCGAACTGGTTTAGCAGGATGACGCGCAGCAGCCCCTGCACGCCGATGAGCGACACGAATGCGAACGCGAGCATCACGCCGCCGAACTGGGCGAGCACACCGCTGGCCGAGTCGACGATCGAGCGCAGGGCCCCATCGGGTTTGGTCTCGATGAGCGCGTAGCAGACGATCGCACCGATCACGGCGCCGATGACGGCCGTGAGGGCCGAGAGCCAGATCGAGTTCCAGAACGTGGTGAGGATGACGGGGTCGCCGAGCGCGGTGAGGTTGTCGAACGTGAACGCGCCGTCGCCGTCGAACAGGCCGGTGAGCACGGCGAGCACCGTGGGCAACCCAAGAAAGAGCAGAACATAGACGCCGAAGGGCGCCAGACCGAGGTACCGCACCAGCGGTGCCCCGCGACGAATGCGTCGCGGGGCACCGGCTGCGGTGGTGTTACTGGACAGCAGCTGCCCACTTCTCGCCGAGGAGCGCGCCGGCGGCCTCGCTCTGCTCGGCCGTCGGAACGACCGTCTCACCCTCGACCACGGGCAGTGCCGCGAAGAGGTCCTCGTCGATCGTGCCGGCCGCCGCCATGGCGTCGGCACGCACCGGGCGGGCGCCACCCTTCAGCCAGAGGTTCTGCACCTCGTCGCTGTAGAGGAACTCCTGCCAGAGGCGCGCGGCCGCGGGGTGCGGAGCGTCCACGTTCACGGCCTGGTTGTAGTAGCCGGCGTAGGCGGTGCCGGGGAAGACCACGACCTCCCAGTTGCGCTGGCCCTCGAGGCCCGCCGCGTAGCCCGCGTTCAGGTAGTCCCAGTCGAAGACGACGGGGGTCTCACCCGAGGCGATGGTCGCGTCGGTCGGGTCGATCTTCAGGAAGTTGCCGGCGGCGTTCAGCTCGTGGAAGAAGTCGATGCCAGCCTGGAAGTCGTCCAGGGTGCCGTCGTTCTGCACGGTCGCCATGCCGACCGCGGCGAACGCCGCACCGGCCTGGGTCGGGTCGCCATTGATGGCGACCTTGCCGACGTAGTCGGCGCCGAGCAGGTCCTGCAGGGACTCGGGAGCCGGCACCGCGTCGGGGTCGTAGCCGACCGACATGTAGCCGCCGTAGTCACCGACGAACAGGCCCGAGGCCTCCTTGAGCGCGTCCGGGATGTCGGCCCAGTTCTGCACCTTGTAGGGCGCGAACTGGTCGGTGTTCGCGAGCGCGACCGCGAGGCCGACGTCGAACACGTCGGGCGCGGTGTCCTGACCGGCGAGGCTCTGCGCGGCCTGGATCTCCTCGGCGCTCGACGCGTCGGGGCTGGCCTCGGTGATCGTGATCTCCGGGTAGCGCTCGGCGAACAGGTCGAGGATCTCGCCGTAGTTGGCCCAGTCGCGCGGGAGGGCGATGACGTTGAGGGCGCCCTCGGCCTTGGCGGCGGCCTCGAGGCCGGCCAGGTCGCCGAACGCCGAGATGTCGGTGGCGGTGGCGGCGTCGACGTCACCGGCGGGAGCGGACGTGCTGCAGGCGCTGAGCGTGATCGCGGTCGCGGCGACGAGCGCCGCACCCACGAGGATGCGCTTCGTGAACAAGGGTTCCTCCATCGGGCTCCGGTCGCCCGCGCTGTGTTGCGGGCAGAGGAAACCGGATGCCTCCTCCGCGACGCTATTCACGCCGGATGCCCTGATGGCATCCCGCGGGTGAACGCCCGGCGAACGGGGCATGTCTGCACCCGCCGCTATCGTCGAAGGCGTGGTCGAGAGCATCTCCGCTGAGCAGGCGCGACGCATCGCCCTCGCCGCCCAGGGCTTCGGCAGGCCGCCGGCCACGGTCGGCACCCGTCAGTTGAATCTCGCGCTGAAGCGGCTCGCGGTGCTGCAGCTCGACTCGGTGAACGTGTTCGAGCGCAGCCACTATCTGCCGCTCTACGCGCGGCTGGGGCCGTACGACAAGACGCTGCTCGATCGGTTGACCTTCTCGCCCCGGTCCGGATACACCGAGTACTGGGCTCACCAGGCCGCGGTCATCCCGCTCGAGCATCGACCGCTGTGGCACTGGGCGATGGAGAAGTGGCGCGGAGACAAGCACTTCCTGCCCTGGGCGACCGAGAACCCGCAGATGCTCGACTTCCTGCGCGCCGAACTGCGCGAGAAGGGTCCGCTCACCGCGGGCCAGGTCGAGCACGACGCCAACCGACGCAAGGGACCGTGGTGGGGGTGGTCGGACGTCAAGACCGGACTCGAGACCCTGTTCTTCTGGGGCGAGGTGGTCGTCGCGGGACGCACCCGATTCGAGCGGCGATACGACCTCGCGGAGCGGCACGTCTCCCCCGAACTTCTGGGTCGGGAGGTGTCGAAGAACGACGCGGTGCGCGAACTCGTGCGACTCGGCTCCCGCGCCCTGGGGGTGGGTACGGTCGGCGACATCGCCGACTACTACCGGCTGCTCCAGGCGCCCACCAAAGCAGCCATCCGCGACCTCGTCGATGCGGGCGAACTCCTTCCGGTGACGGTGCGCGGCTGGGATGCCCCCGCCTACCTGCACCGGGATGCCCGAATCCCCCGCCGCGTCGAGGCGGCCGCGCTGCTCTCCCCCTTCGATCCCATCGTCTGGGAGCGCGACCGGGCGCTGCGGATGTTCGGCTTCCACTACCGCATCGAGATCTACACGCCGGCACCGCAGCGCAAGTACGGGTACTACACGATGCCGTTGCTGATCGACGAGGCGCTCGTGGGACGCATCGACCTCAAGTCCGATCGGCAGGCGGGGGTGCTGCGGGTGCAGTCCGCGTGGCGGGAGCCCGGGGCATCCGTCGACCTGGATCGGGTGACCGCACTGCTGCGGCAGACGGCGGCATGGCAGGGGCTGGAGCGCATCGAGGTCGCGGAGTGGGGAGACCTCGCAGCCGGTCTGCGTGCGGCGTTGGGGTAGGTGCGCTTGGGGCGCGTCCGCATCGGTCGTGCACCGCGCAGCGCGCAGCGTCGTGCACGCATTCCGTCGGGGCACGGGCGTGTCACCGCGCCTGCGCGGCGTGTCGAGGCGGATCCGTGCAGTTGCGCACCCACCGCATCGCAGCGCGCGTGGGTGAGTGCGTACCGTCGACGAGACCGGGCGCGACGCTCCGGAGGGCAGGCCCCTAGAACCCGCTGCCGATCTGCCCGAGCCGCTTGATGCGCTCGGCGATGGGCGGGTGGGTGGCGAACAGCCGGTCCATGAACCCGGGCTTCATCGGGTCGCTGAACCACATGTGCGCCATCGTCGAGTTCTGCCGCACCATGGGGCGGCCGTAGGCGCCGATCTTCCCGAGCGCCGAAGCGAGGGCATCGGGATGCCGCGTGGTGAGTGCACCGGTCGCGTCGGCGAGGTACTCGCGCTGCCGGGACACCGCGGCCTGCACCACGGCGGCCACGAGCGGCGCCACCAGGAACGCGACGAGGCCGAAGACCAGCACCACGGGATTGTTGTTGTTGTTATTGCGCCCGAAGAACGCGAAGCGCAGGAACATGTCGGCGATGAAGCCGACCGCGACCACGAGACCGAAGACGATCATCGAGACGCGGATGTCGTAGTTCTTGACGTGCCCGAGCTCGTGCGCCATGACGCCCTCGAGCTCGTCGTCGGTGAGCAGATCGAGGATGCCGGTGGTCGCCGCCACGGAGGCGTGCTGCGGGTCGCGACCGGTCGCGAAGGCGTTGGGCGCGGCATCCGGCACGATGTAGACCTTCGGCATCGGCATGCCCTCGGTGATCGCGAGGTTCTCGACGATGCGATACAGCCGCGGGTTGTCGGCCTTCTGGATCTGCCGCGCACCGCTCATGGTGATCGCCAGCCCGCTCGCCGCGAAGTACTGGAACAGCGCATACGCGGTCGAGACCACCAGGGTGATGACGACGATCGTGATGTCGTTGTAGATCGCGCTCGCGAGCCATCCCAGCGCGCCGATGATCAACACGAACAGGATGATGATGAAGACGGTGTTGCGCTTGTTCTTGGCTATCGCGCGGTACATCGAGAGGCCTCCGGAAAGAGAACGGTGATCGAGCCTGCCGAGATGGCGGCGGGCCCGATCACCGAAGGAAGAATCAGAACTGAACGCGGGGCGGTTCCGCGATGGCGGCCGAGTCGGCGACCTCGAAGAACTCGCGCTCGTGGAAGCCGAGACCGCGCACGAAGAGCGTGTTCGGGAAGACCTTGATCTTGGTGTTCAGCTCGCGCACGCCACCGTTGTAGAAGCGACGGCTGGCCTGGATCTTGTCCTCGGTGTCGACGAGTTCCTGCTGCAGCTGGAGGTAGTTCTGGTTGGCCTGCAGCTGCGGGTACGCCTCCGCGACCGCGAAGATCGACTTGAGGGCCGCCTGCATGTGGTTCTCGGCGACGGCGGCGTCCGCGGGGCCCTGAGCGCTGAGGGTCTCGGCGCGGGCCTTCGTCACGTTCTCGAAGACGGCCTTCTCATGGGCGGCATAGCCCTTGACCGACTCGATGAGGTTCGGGATGAGGTCAGCACGGCGCTTGAGCTGCACCGTGATGTCGCTCCAGGCCTCGTCGACGCGCACGTTGAGCGTGACCAGGCCGTTGTAGGTGGCCCACAGGTAGCCGCCGACGATGACGACGAGCAGCACGATGACGCCGATGACGATGAGGATCTCCATGGCGCCAACTATAGACGAGTGCCGCGGTGCCGCCTATGTCCGCTGCCTGAGCAACTGCTGCACGAATGCATACGACGACTTGGGAGTGCGCTTCAGGGTGTCGAAGTCGACGTGCACGATGCCGAAGCGCTGGGTGTAGCCGGCGGCCCACTCGAAGTTGTCCATGAGCGTCCAGATGAAGTACCCGCCGACATCGACGCCGGGGGCTCCGGCGGCCGCGACCGCGATGTGGGCCGCGAGGTAGTCGATGCGATCCTGGTCGTGGACGCGGCCGTCGGCATCCGGCACGTCGGCGAAGCTCGCACCGCCCTCGGTGACGACGACGGGTGGCAGGCGGTCCCCGTAGCGCTCGCCGAGCTGTGCCAGCACGACCCCGAGGTAGTCGGGCGCGATGGGCCAGCCGAACCCGGTCTGCGGGAACTCCGGCCACGACTTCAGGTGGAACGGCGCCCGATCCATCGCCTCGGAGACGCCGTCGGGCGTTCCGGTGCCCGCCGGTGCCGGACCGGCGGCGACGCGGGTCGGGAAGTAGTAGTTGAGCCCGTAGAAGTCCAGCGGCACCGACATGAGTTCGAGGTCGCGCTTGCGGGTGCGGGTGAGCAGCCGCAGTGCGGCCCCGAGCGCGCCGGTGCCGCGCGGCACCGCAGCGTCGCGACCGAGCAGCACGGGGTCGGCGAAGATGCGGTTGTGCAGGTGGTCGAACAGCTGCGCGTAGGCACGGTCGCCGGGCGAGTCGCTGGCGGGCACCACGGCGGTGTGCACGTTGGTGATGCCGATGCGACCCCGCACGGGAACCGAGCGCAGCGCCTGCACCGCCAGGCCGTGGCCGATGAGCAGGTTGCGGGAGACGGGCACCACCGACAGGCTCTTGCCGAGGCCAGGCGCGTGCAGGTCGAGCGCATAGCCCTCGAGCGTGATCGTCGCCGGCTCGTTCAGGGTCACCCAGGAGTCCACGCGATCGCCGAACGCCTCGCCCGCGATCCGTGCATACTCGCCGAAGCGCTCGGCGGTCTCTCGCTTGCGCCAACCGCCCTTGCGCTCCAACTCGATCGGGGTGTCCCAATGGAACAGCGTGGCCATCGGCCGGATGCCGGCCGCGAGCAGTTCGTCGAGCAGCCGGTCGTAGAAGGCGATGCCCTTCGGGTTGACCGGCCCCGAACCGCCCGGCTGGATGCGCGGCCACGACAGCGAGAACCGGTAGGCGTCGAGTCCGAGCTCGCGCATGAGCGCGACGTCCTCCGGATAGCGGTGGTAGTGATCGGTGGCGACGCGGGCGTTCGAGCCGTCGATGATCGCACCCGGGCGCTCGGTGAACTCGTCCCAGGACGAGCGACCACGACCGTCCTCGTCCACCGCGCCCTCGATCTGGAACGCCGCGGTCGCCGCCCCGATGACGAACCCGGGCGGCAGGTTCGCCGCGAGCGACGTCGCGTCGCTCATCGTCCGAGCACCCGGTCGAGGTAAGGGTTCGCGAACAGGCGGTCGGGGTCGAGCCGATCGCGCACGGCGAGGAAGTCGCCGAACCGCGGATACACCGACGCCAGGTACTCCGCATCCCGCGTGTGCATCTTGCCCCAGTGCGGCCGTCCGCCGAAGCCGACCATGATGTCCTCCACCGCAGCGAAGTACTCGGTCGGGTCTTTGCGCCAGTGGCGGTGCACCGCGATGTAACCGGTCGCACGCCCGGAGGCCGTCGAGAGCCACAGGTCGTCGGGCGCGGAGGCTCGCACCTCGATCGGGAACTCGATGCGCCAGCCCCTACGGTCGATGAGGTCGCGCACCGCCCGCACGGCCTCGGGGACCGCCTCGACGGGGATCGCGTACTCCATCTCCTTGAAGCGCACGCGCCGGGGACTCGTGAACACGTCGGGCGAGCGGTCGGTGAACTCCCGGTTGCCGGAGAGGTTGGTTGCGAGGCGGTTGATGCCCGGGATGGCGGCGGGGAACGCGCGACCGATCGCCACGAGCATCCCGAACACCTCGTTGTCGAGGAATCCGTCTTCGAGCGCCTCGCGCACCGGGCCGAGGGGCTTGCGCTCGGCATCCCCGGGCAGGCGGGTGTTGGTCTTGGTCAGCACGCGGTCGGAGTGCGGCCAGACGTAGAACTCGAAGTGATCGCTCGTGGCAAGACGCTCCGGCCACTGCGCGAGCACCTCGTCGATGGGTGCCGGCCTCTCGAGGGCGTGCAGCACGAACTCCGGCACGCACTCGACCGTCACCTCGACGAGCACGCCGAGCGCCCCGAGCCCGAGGGCGACCGCGGGCAGCAGGTCGGCGTGCTCGGTGGCGCTCACGGTCAGCAGCTCACCGTTCGCGGTCACGAGCTTCGCCGCGCGGATGCGCGTGGCCAGCCCCCCGAACGCCGCGCCGGTGCCGTGCGTGCCGGTCGAGGTGGCGCCGACGATGGTCTGCCGATCGATGTCGCCCATGTTCTCCAGCGCCAACCGCAGCGGCGCGAACAGGGCCGGCAGTTGATACAGGTTGGTTCCGGCGCCGAGCGTGACGAGATCGCCATCGACGCCGAGCACGCCGTCGATGGCGGCGATGTCCAACCGCACGCCCTCGGTCGCGGCGATCGCGGTGAAGCTGTGCCCCGCCCCGATCGGCTTCACGGTGAGGCCCCGCTCGCGCGCGAACCGCACGGTCTCGACGACATCGTCGATGGATGCCGCGCGCGCAACGAACTCGGGCGTCGCCGCCTCCGACCGACCCCAGTTGCGCCATGCGGCGCCCGGTGCGATCACGCTCATAGGAATGCCTTGTCCTCTCCACGGTAGGTCGGAATCGTCTCGACGATGCGGTCGCCGTCGACGACCGCGAACTCCTGCAGGTGCTCGGCGAGCTCGCCCGCCTTGGTGTGCCGCAACCAGACGCGGTCCCCGACGCCGAGGTCGCGGGCGGGCGGGCCGCTGACGGGTGACTGCACCTCGCCGGCGCCCTCACGGCCGAGGTAGTGGAGGCCTTCGGGCCAGGCGAGCTGGGGCATCCGGTCGGGGGCCGGCGGGCCGGATGCGATCCAGCCGCCGCCGAGCAGCGTCGCCACCTCGGGGCTCGGTTTGCGCACCACGGAGAGCGCGAACGATGCCGCCGGTGCCGGACTGAAGTGACTGTAGGAGTCGAACAGGTGCGGGCCGAACAGCCCGCTGCCCGCGGCGATCTCGGTCACCGAGGGGTCGGCGGAGGTGCGTTCGAGCGAGCCTGTGCCGCCGCCGTTGACGAACTCGAGCTCGGTCAGCGACCGCAGCATCGCCACGACGGCACCCCGGCGCTCGCGGAGCTCGGCCGTCGAGTTGCGCTGCATGTAGTCGACCACGCGGCCGAGCACGGGCTTGCCCGGCGGGCGGTTGACGACGCCGGCGATCTGGGCCTCGTAGGCCATCATGCCGACGAGCCGGAAGCCCGGGCGGGCGAGGATCGCCTCGGCGAGCGCGCGGGCCTCGTCCACGGTGTGCACGGGCGAGCGGTGCACCCCCAGTGTGCCCAGCAGCCGGGAGCGCCATGACGCGTCCAGTTCGATGGCGACGCGGATCGGCTCGCGCTTGCCGGGCGGCAGCACCGCATCCACCACGTCGAGCTGGGCGACGGAGTCGACCATGAGGGTGACGCGTCGGGCGAGCTTCGGGTCGGTGCCGAGGGTGCGGATCGCGGCGCGGTCCACGCTCGGGTAGCCGACCACGACATCCTCGATCGTCTCGGCGAGCCAGAGCGCCTCCGGCAACGTGTAGGAGAGCACCCCGGCGAAACCGGGTAGGGCGAGCACCGCGTCGATCACGCCGCGCACCCGCACCGACTTGCTCGCGACCCGGATGGTGGTGCCGTTCGCTCGCCGCAGCATGTCGTGGGCGTTGTGGGCGAGGGCCGGCCGGCTGATGACGCCGAACGGCGTGTCGAGCTCGGCGGTGGCGGCGGCGAGACCGCCCCAGTATCGCGCCGGGTTGAGCCAGCTGGCTTCGGTGGGCTGGGTGAGGTTCATGTGGATGCTCCGGTCGGTTCTGCAAGGGCCGCGAGCGCGTCCGCGGCGAGGTCGAGGGTTCGGGCGGCGGCCGCGTCGTCGCGGTCGGCGAGCCAGCCGAGCGTCACACCGTCGGTGATCGTGATGACCATGCGGGCGATCTCGGCGACCGGCACCGTCCACGAGGCGTTCGCCGCGGTGGCCGCCTCGACGATGAGGGATTCGGCGGCGGCGCGATAGCTCGCCCACTGCTGGCGCACGAGCGGCTCGAGGCCGGGGGTGCGCATCGCGTATTGCATGATTTCGAGCAGCGCGAGTTCCTGCACGGGGTCGCGCACGATGATCTCGAGGTAGGTGTGCAGGCCCGCCCGCAGCGAGGTGCGCAGGTCGGGGCCGACGGCGGTCGCAATCGACTCGCGCTGAGCGCCGACGACGTGGGCGACGAGTTCGCTCATCATCTCGTCGTGGGACCGGAACACGTAGTGGAAGCTGGCCAGCGACATCCCCGCCTCGGAGACGATGGCCCGCGTGGTGGCGGCGGGCACGCCACCACGCGCGATCACTCGCAGGGCTGCCCCGACGAGGTGCTCGCGCCGTTGTGCCGGTGGGATGCGCGCCATGCTCTCCGTTCTGGGTCAACTGTCCCAGACAATCGTCCGAGCGGCAAGGGTCGCGGGCCCGCGCCGTCCGGGCCGCGCAGTTCGGGCCGCGCAGTTCGGGCCGCGCAGTTCGGGCCCGCGCCATTTCGGGCCCGCGCAGTTCGGGCCCGCGCCATTTCGGAGGACGGCGCGCCGACAGGGGCGCTCGACACGCGCCGCAGCGGCGTGTCGTCCTCCGCTTTGGTGAGCTGGGCGGCATCGGCACCGCGCGCGCGGATTCAGGCGGTGACGAGCAACCGCGACAGGGAGTCCAGGGCGCCCGGCACGAGCGCGTAGTAGGCCCAGGTGCCGCGCTTGGAGCGGGTAAGGAAGCCCGCCTCCGTGAGTACCTTGAGGTGGTGCGAGACGGTGGGTTGCCCGATGTCGAGTGGCTCCGTCAGGTCGCAGACGCACGCCTCCTGGCCCTCGGATGCGGCGATGATCGACACGATGCGGAGGCGCGCCGGGTCGGCGATCGCCTTCAGCACCCTGGCGAGATCCTCGGCCTGCTCCGCGCTGAGCGGGTCTCGCGTCAGGGGCGCGCAGCAGTTCGCCGCCTCGATCACGGGCAACAGGGTGGGGGTACTCATGCATCGATAGTAATAGATATTGACAACCATCGATAGAGCCGCGCATACTCATCGACAGTGATCGATATTCGGAAGGATGCACCGTGACCCTCATCGACCTCGCCGCGCCCGTGGTGCGTGACACCCGTCTCGACGGCCTGCCCGTCGCAATCATCGGGGCCGGCCCGATCGGCCTGGCTGCCGCCGCCCACCTGACCGAGCGCGGACTCGAGTCCGTCGTGCTCGAAGCTGGCGACGACGTCGCCGCGAGCATGCGGGCGTGGGGGCACATCCGGCTGTTCTCGGCCTGGCGCGAGCTCATCGATCCGGCCGCGCGCCGCCTGCTCGAGGCCGAGGACTGGGTCGCCCCCGGAGACCCGGACACCGCACCGACCGGCACTGAGCTCGTGGCCGAGTACCTCGAGCCGCTGGCGCGGGCACTCGGCGCCCGTATCCGCACGAGCGTCACGGTGGATGCGGTGAGCCGCCAGGGCATGGACCGCACGCGGTCGGCGGGGCGGGCATCCACGCCCTTCGTGCTGCGCGTGCGGGAGAGCGACGGGAGCGTCAGCGAACTCGCGGCGCGCGCGGTGATCGACGCGTCTGGCACCTATCGCACCCCGAACAGCCTCGCCTCGAACGGCCTCGAGCCGCTCGGGCTCGCCGAGGTCGCCGACCGTGTCACGCACGCCCTGCCCGACGTGCTCGGCGTCGACCGCGCGCGGTTCGCGGGACGGCACACCACGGTCGTCGGCGCCGGGCACTCGGCGGCGAACACGCTCATCAGCCTCGCCTCGCTCATCGACGCGGAACCGAACACGCGCGTGACCTGGGTGATCCGCAACCGCTCGGCGGCGCGCGTCTTCACCGGCGACGGCGACGAGCTGGCCCGCCGGGGCGCGCTCGGCACCCGCGTGCTCGACCTCGTCGACCGGGGTGCGATCGAGGTCGCCGACGGGTTCGAGATCGTCGGCCTCACCGACCGCGACGGACGGGTGGAGCTCACCGGCCTGCGAGGCGGTGACCTCGAGCGCCTGACGACCGACCTCCTCGTCAACGCGACCGGCTTCCGCCCGAATCTCGGGATGCTGCGCGAGATCCGCCTCGCCCTCGATGACGTCGTGGAGGCCCCTGTGCGGCTCGCGCCGCTCATCGATCCCAACGTGCACAGTTGCGGCACCGTCGAGCCGCACGGCTTCGCGGAACTTCAACAGCCCGAGCCGAACTTCTTCATCGCCGGCATGAAGAGCTACGGCCGTGCCCCCACGTTCCTGCTCGCGACCGGATACGAACAGGTGCGCTCGATCACGGCATGGCTCGCCGGGGATGCCACGGCGGCCCGCACCGTCGAGCTCGTACTGCCCGCGACCGGGGTGTGCTCGACCGACGCCGCGGGAGGCTGCTGCGGCTGACGGACAATGCGTGCTACACAGTGCTACGCTGTGCGCATGGAGACCGTAACACATCGCGAGATGCGCAATCGAAGCGGCGAGATCCTGCGTCGCGTCGAAGCGGGGGAAACGGTGCGAGTGAGCAACAACGGACATCCGGCGGCGCTCATCGTGCCGGTTGGAGGCGACCCACTCGATGGCCTCATCGCTCGAGGCGAGGCTAGACCTGCTCGAACCGGTGCGAGCGCCCTCGCCGCAATCATCCGCGGAGTCTCGCCAGTGAGTTCACGGGAGTTGCTCGAGGACAGCCGAGGTCGTTGGTGACCCTCACGTACCTGGACACGTCGGCCGCGATGAAACTCGTGGTCGAGGAAGCCGAGTCCGAGGCACTCGTCTCTGCACTCGCGCAGCCGTCCCGGCGGCTCGCGGCATCCTGGCTACTGCACACCGAGTTGCATTGTGCGGCCGGGCGAAACCCGGCGATCATCTCCGTCGAGGCGATCACGACCGTCGTCGATGCCGTCACCCTGGTGGATGTGACGCGGGGGGATCTGCTCTCGGCCGGCACCCATGCCCCGCTGCGATCGAACGACGCGATCCACCTGGCGACCGCGTTGCGGATCGGCGCCGACGAGATCGCCACCTACGACGCCGAGCTCGCCCGCGCAGCCACCTCGGCGGGCATCCGGGTGGTCGCTCCGGCCTGACGTCGGTTCACGTGTCGCCCCCGGAAGTGCCTGTGCCGCCGATCGTCTCGTACGACTGCCCGTGCCCACCCGCGAGCGCAACGGCCCGACCGTCGATCGACACCACGAACGTGCGATCGGCATCGAGGCCGTCGGGCAACTGCTGTGCCGCGAAACCACGTCACGGCAGCCCTCGCACCGCCACCCGCAGTTCCGGACCGAGGGTCAGCTGGAGCCCATCGGCCGGCCAGTCGACGGTGAGGCCGGATTCGGCGAACGCTTCGAGCGTCGTGCAGTCGCTCGCGACATCCCCCGCGAACGAGCTTCGTTGCGCCACGAGCAGGCACACACGGTCGTCGTCGGGCTGATATAGCCACACGCCCAGGTCCTGGTAGTCCACGACTCTGCGAATGGTCTCGGCCACGATCTGGTCGGGTTCCAGCAGGTGGCGCAGCCCTTCGCGGTCGAGATCGGTCGGCTCGTTCTCGAGCAGGTCCTTGAGCGACTCGCGCGGGGGCAGGGTGTGGATGCTGTGCTGAAGTCCCCCTATCGGACCCCAGGTAAACGACACTCGCCTCTGCTCACCGTCGGCGCCGGTAGCGAGCGCCTTGTCCTCGATGGAGATCCCGTTGACATCGAACTCCTCGCGGGTGGTGCACACAGTGCCGGCCGACTGTCCCGAGGTGACCATCATGCACACCCGTTCCTCTTCGAGAATCTCGTCCAAATGGGGGTCAGCAGCGCCGAGGTATCCGAATACTTGATGGTCCTCTACCTCTCCGAGGAAGCGAACTCCAGCGACGTCGAGGTGTTGCGCGAACCTGCTCGGCGGCGCGTCCGCTTCGGTTGGAGCACGGTCGAACACCGAGAGCGAGTCCTGCTGCTCACGCACGATCGCGATGGTCGACACCGTCGCGATCAGCGCGACCACGGCGAGCCCGATGCCCACGAACCGTCGCCGGCTGTGGCGGGCATGGACCTCGGTCGCGGGCGGTTCGGTGGCTTCGTCGCTCTCCGTGGCTTCGTCACTTGCGGTGGGATCCTCGAGCCCGGTGTCGAGGGCGTCCGCTGCTGCGCTCGCGACCTCGGTCGCCCCGAGCCGGAGCGCGTCCAGCCGGAGCGTGGCGACCCGGCGCTCCGCATCCGAACTCCCCGGCCCGAACGCGATCGCTCTCAGTCGCGAGATCTCATCATGTTCGCGTGACACGGATCGAGCGTAACGCCCACGAAGGGCCGCGCCCGCGGGCCCACCCGCGCCCCGCCGGACGCCGAGTTCGCCACTTCTGCCGCTTCCAGCGGGCCCGAGGCGACAGAACTGGCGAACTCGCGCCACATCACGCGCGAGAGAGCGCGGGCACGCGTCGGCGGGGATGTGTACCCCGGGTGGGGTTCGAACCCACACTGCGGCGATTTTAAGTCGCCTGCCTCTGCCAATTGGGCTACCGGGGCGAGACCCCGTCACCGGGGAGGGACCCCGAGCGGGCCGGGGCGTGCGCCCCAGTCTCGCACGCGCCCGCGTGTCAGCGCTTGGAGGGGTTGCCGCCCATGGGCATTGGCGCGCCTGCCGCGTTGGTCTGCCCGGCGCCCTTCGGGCGCGCGGCGAACTCCGCGAACGCGGCGCGCGGGTGGATGCGGGCCTCGAGCGAGACGGTGTCGCGCCGCAGCAGGAAGTTCAGCACCCAGCCGACGAAGACCCGGATCTTGCGCTCCCACATCGGGATCGCGAGGCCGTGGTAGCCGCGGTGCATCACCCAGGCGAGGTAACCCTTGACCGCGATGCGACCGGACTGGAACACGCCGTGGTTCAGACCGATGCCCGCAACCGCGCCCTGGTTCTTGTGGAAGTAGTCCTTCGGCGACTCACCGCGCAGGCTCGCCACGATGTTCTTGGCCATGAGCTTGCCCTGGCGCACGGCGTGCTGGGCGTTCGGCACGCAGAAGCCGCCAACGCCGTCACCGGTGAGGTCGGGCACGGCGCACACGTCGCCGGCGCCCCAGGCGTCGGCCACGACATCCCCCTTCGCGTCGATGACGCGCAGATCGGCCTGCACCGTGAGGCGACCGCGCTCCTCGAGCGGCAGGTCGGTGTTGCGCAGCACCGGGTTGGCCATCACGCCGGCGGTCCACACGATCGTGTCGGACTCGAAGCTCTCGCCCGTCGACAGCTCGACCTTGCCGTCGACCGCCGAGGTCAGCTGGGTGTCGAGGTGGATCTGCGCGCCGCGCTCGGCCAGGTTCTTGATCACCCACTGGCTCGTCTTCAGCGACACCTCGGGCATGATGCGGCCCATGGCCTCGATGAGGTGGAAGTGCGTGTCCTCGAACGACAGGGTCGGGTAGAACCGGATGAGGTACGAGGCGATCGCCCGCAGCTCGCCGAACACCTCGATGCCCGCGAATCCCCCGCCGACGACGACGAACGTCAACAGGCGGTCGCGCTCCGGCCCCGCCGGCAGGTTGGATGCCTTGTCGAAGTTGGTCAGCAGCCGGTCGCGGACCGCGACGGCCTCCTCGATGTTCTTCATGCCGATCGCGACATCCGCGACACCCGGGATCGGGAACGTGCGGCTGACCGCTCCGGCCGTGACCACAACGATGTCGTACGCGAACTCCCACGGCTCACCGAGCGCAGGCGTGATCGTGGCGACCTTGCGCGCGTGATCGATGTTGGTGACCTTCGCCGTGATGACCTCGGTCTTGTGCAAGTGCCGGCGGTGATGCACGACCGCGTGGCGGGGCTCGATGGAGCCGGCCGCGACCTCGGGCAGGAAGGGCTGGTACGTCATGTACGGCAGCGGGTCAACCATGGTGACCTGCGCTTCGCCGCGGGAGAGCCACTTCTCCAGCTTCAGTGCGGTGTAGAAACCGGCATAGCCGCCGCCGACGATCAGGATTCTGGGCACGAGTGGTGGTCTCTCCTCAGGGAACGTAAGACCCCAATCTACTCCGTTCCGCGTGCCGCCTTCGCACGCCGCACGCCGAGCACGAGGATCGTCGCGAACAGGCCGAGGAACAACACCACGACGCCGAGCGGAACCCCCACGTTGCGCAGCAGGTTCACCGTGGGCAACAGCGTGCCGAGTGGGCTCGCCGGGGGTGCGGCGACCTCGGGCAGCACAGGAGCCACCGAGGTGCGGGTCGGCACCGGTACCGGCGTGGACTCGGCGCGCCGGTAGATGGTGATCCACTCGGCGAGGTCGCCCATGGGGTTCGCGGTGACCGCGGGCACGTTCGCGGTGACGGCGGCCGCGGCATCCACGAGTCCGAAGCCGTAGATCGGATCGGCACCGGGCGCACCAGCGTCGTGGGCGGTGGCGATGACGCGGTTGATGACGTTGGCGGCGTCGAGTTCCGGATGCGCCGCCCGCACCAGTGCGACGATGCCGGCCACGATCGGGGTCGCCCCGCTGGTGCCGTTCCAGAGCACGTGGTCGCCGCCGGGCACGACGCCGACGAGGTCCTCGCTGGGCGCGGACACCCCGATGGTGATGCCCTGGGATGACGCGTCGAAACTCGCCTGCCCGCTCACGTCGACCCCCCCCACGGTGAGCACCCCGGGCATGGTGGCGGGGGCGCCGACCTCCGTGGTGCCGCTGCCCCGGTTGCCCGCGGCCGCGACCACCACCACGTCGTGCTCCATGGCGTAGAGGAAGGCGTCGTCCCAGCTCTCGGGCCAGTCGCGGGTGTTGCGGGTCAGCGACATGTTGATGACGTCGGCACCCTGATCGACCGCGTACCGCACGGCCTGCGCGATCTGCTCGTCGGAGCTCGTCGACCCCTCGCCGAATCCGATCGAGATCGAGAGCACGGATGCCGCGGGCGCCGCCCCGATCACGCCCGCGTTCGCTCCGGTGCCGCGCCCCACGGCGAGGGAGGCCACCATCGTGCCGTGCTCGCTGCCATCGGAACCGACCGGCTTCTGACCGTTCGAGGAACCCAGGCCGGAGAAGTCCGCTCCGCCCACGACCGCACCGGCGAGCTCGGGCACGCTGCCGTCGACGCCCGTGTCGATGATCGCGATCGTCACACCGGCGCCATGCGTGGTGTTCCAGGCCGTGCGGATGCCGTAGTCGTCGAGCCAGTACTCCTGATCGCGCACCTGGTCGGCGCTCGCGGGGGCGGCGACGAGCAGGCTCGCGAGGATGCCGAGCGCGACGGCCGCGGAGACGCGGCGCCTCACGGGGCGGTCCGTTCGTAGTCCGGGCACTCGCAGCGCTCGGGACTCCACGCGGCCTCGGCGAGCGCGAGGTCACCGATCGGGTTGACCCCCGGACCGGCCGCGAGGGCGTGACCGACGAGCGCGTGCAGGCACTTCACGCGGTCGGGCATGCCGCCGGCGGAGATGCCGGCGATCTCCTCGACCTCGAGCACGGAGTTCCTGTCCGCGAGGTACTGCTCGTGCGCGGTCCGGTATGCCGCAGCGGTGTCGCCCTCGAGCAGTGCCGCCAGTTGCGGCATCCGCCCCTCCGCCTCGAGCGTCGAGACGGCCGCCGTCGCCGCGGGATGCGTGAGGTAGTAGAAGGTGGGGAACGGGGTGCCGTCGGAGAGCCGCGGCCGGGTGGAGACGACCGTGGGCGCGCCGCAGACGCAGCGCGCCGCGATGCCGACGACATCGCGCGCGGGTCGGCCGAGCTGCATCGAGACGATGCGCACGTCCTCGTCGGTCGGGGGCTCGAACGGCGGGCGGGTCACTGCAGCCCTCCCTCGAGCTTTTCCGGCGGGGCATCGGTGAGCCCCGAGGTGTAGACGGACGACAGCAGCGAGCGCAGCCAGTCGACCTGGGTGGTCTGGATCGTGTCGGAGATCGGCAGTCCCTCGTCGGTGGTCACGATGCCCTCGTCACCGGTGACCAGGTAGCTGATGTCGCCGGGCAGGATGTAGAACAGCCGCTCGCGCGCCTGCGACTCGATGTAGGCGGGGTCGTCCCAGCGCGCGACGTCGTCGGTGAGGTCGTCGACCGACGCTTGCGCCTCATCGACCGTCGCCTGCAGCGCCGCGATCTGCTGTCGCTGCTCCACGAAGATGCGCAGGTTCGGGGCGAGCACGATGACGGCGAGGATGAGCAGCCCGAGCATGAGCAGCGAGAAGCTGGAGAAACGGATGTTGCGCAACCAGTGCTCGGGCGCGCTCTCCTCCGGAAGCCTCGCGGCCACCTTCGTCGTCGTGCGCCGCGCCATGCGAACGAGCTTAACCGGCGATCGAGCCCGCCGAGATCTCGACAGGCTCGATCACCGCGGACTCTCAGGCCGTGAAGCGCGGGAACGCCGAGGCACCGGCGTAGACCGCGGCCTCGCCCAGCTCCTCCTCGATGCGCAGCAGTTGGTTGTACTTGGCGACGCGGTCGGAGCGAGCCGGTGCACCCGTCTTGATCTGGCCGGCGTCCGTGGCGACCGCGATGTCGGCGATCGTGGTGTCCTCGGTCTCACCGGAGCGGTGCGAGATCACTGCGGTGTAGCCGGCGCGCTGGGCCATGGCCACGGCATCCAGGGTCTCCGAGAGGGTGCCGATCTGGTTGACCTTGACGAGGATCGAATTGGCGGCGCCGAGCTCGATGCCCTTCTTCAGGCGGGTCGGGTTGGTGACGAACAGGTCGTCGCCGACGATCTGCACCTTCGAACCGAGCTGGCCCGTGAGGTGCACGTAGCCCTCCCAGTCGTCCTCGGCGAGCGGGTCTTCGATCGTCGCGAGCGGGTAGTCGGCGACGAGCTTCACCCAGAAGTCGGTGAGCTGCTCGCCGGTGAGGGTCTGCTGCTCGAAGGTGTACACGCCGTCGGCGAAGAACTCGGTGGCCGCGACATCCAGGCCGAGGGCGAAGTCCTTGCCCGGGGTGAAGCCGGCCGTCTCGATCGCCTTGACGATGAAGTCGAGCGCGGCACGGGCACCCGGCAGGTCGGGGGCGAAGCCGCCCTCGTCGCCGAGACCGGTGTTCTGGCCGGCCTTCTTCAGCTCGCCCTTCAGCGCGTGGTAGACCTCGGCACCCCAGCGCAGCGCGTCGGCGAAGGTCTCGGCGCCGATCGGCAGCACCATGAACTCCTGGATGTCGAGCGCGGTGTCCGCGTGCGCCCCGCCGTTGATGATGTTCATCATCGGCACCGGCAGAGTGTGGGCGTTGGGCCCGCCGAGGTAGCGGAACAGCGGCAGGTCGGCGGAGTCGGCTGCGGCCTTCGCGACCGCGAGGGAGACGCCGAGGATCGCGTTGGCGCCGAGGGCCTTCTTGTTGTCGGTGCCGTCAAGGTCGATCATGACCTGGTCGATGATGCGCTGGTCGGCGGCGTCGATGCCCTCGATGGCGGGGCCGATCGTGTCGAGCACGGCGTCGACGGCCTTCAGCACGCCCTTGCCGAGGTAGCGGTGCTTGTCGCCGTCGCGCAGTTCGTAGGCCTCGAAGGCACCGGTAGAGGCACCCGAGGGCACCGCGGCACGGGAGACCGTGCCGTCTTCGAGCAGCACCTCGACCTCGACGGTCGGGTTGCCCCGGGAATCAAGAATCTCGCGAGCGCCGACTGCCTCGATCAAAGCCACTGGGTGTTCTCCTTCAGGACGGGACGTAAGTGGTGGATGTCCGCCTGAATCCTACTCCGGCGACGTGACCGCCCTGAGCGAGGGATGCGCCTGCCGGCGCTCGAGCCAGTGCCGCAGCACGGCGTTGAAGAGCTGGGGGCTCTCCAGGTTCCACTGATGCCCGACGCCCGGTGCGATCGCGCGGACCGCACTCGGTAGCAGCGACAGCGAGGCGACGGCGCCACGATCCCGCTCCCCCGCCACCGCGAGCGTCGGCGCTTCGATCGCCGCGATCGACGCGGCGGGCGTGCCGGCGCTCACCTCGTCGAAGACGGCCAGTGCGGTCTCGCGGCGGATGCCGAGGCCGGTCTCGATGAACAGCGCGGCATCGTCGCCGCGCAGACCGTAGGAGCGGGCCAGCGCGCTCCAGAATCCCCGACGGTCCCAGAAGGCCAGCATGACCCGGCTCAGCGCACGCACTCCGCGGGATGGCGGCGCGACCTGCGCGCTCGCGAGCATGAGGTCCGCCACGCGGCCGGGATGCCGGGCCGCCAGTTCGATCGCGACCGCCGAGCCGAGCGAGAGCCCCACCACGTGACAGCCGTCCGGCAGCTGCTCGGCGAGTTCGTCCGCCGCACCGGCGATGGAGTCCCACGCCTGATCGTTGCTCGCCCCGAAGCCGGGCAGGTCGGGGACGAGCACGCGATGGTGCCCGAAGGCGGGCACCTGCAGCCCCCACATCCAGCCAGCGACGTTGCCGCCATGCAGGAAGACCAGGGGTGAACCGCTCGGATCGCCGAGCTCGAGGAGTCTCACGACCGCCCCTCGATCGTCGCGCCGTTGACGAGGATGCGGTCGAGCTGGGCCACGAGCGCCGACTCGTCCACGCCGTCGTCGAGGCCGCTCTGATGGCGCTCGAGGCCCGACCATGCTCGCTCGAACAGGGCGTCGCCGGACTCGGTCAGCCGCACGAGGTTGGCGCGGGCATCCGCCGGGTCGGGTTCGACGACGAGCAGGCCCTGCTGCACGAGTCCGCCGACGCGCTGCGTGATCGACGCGCGGGAGACGCCGAGGTTCGCCGCGATGCGCTGCTGGGAGGTCGGGCCGAGCACCCGCGCCATGAGCAGCACGAGGAACGGGGCGTAGTGGATGCCGTGCTCACGAGCCAGGTAGTCGTCGGCGATGCGGTCGATCAACGCGGTCACACGATGCAGCTTGAACGCGACGCTCTCCGTGATGTTGTCCATATTGTTAAGTAGTTAACAATATGGACAACGCCGCGTCAAGACAGCGGCTTGAACTCGAGGTCGTCGACGGTGCTGTCGGCGCTCACGAACGCGAACTCCCCGAAACCGGATGCGGCGAGCTGGTCGAGCACCGGCGCGAGATTGCGCGGGCGGGTGATCAACCGCACGCGCCGTCCTTCGGCCACGAGGGCGGCCTGCAGCGCGACGAGCGTCGCGGGGGTCACGTCGCGGTCGTGCACCAGGGCGACGCCCTCGGCGCCGGTGACCGCGGGCAGGTCGACGAGGTCGACGAGGCGCTCGAAGCCCAGCGAGGAGCCGGCGGCGGGGACATCCGTGCCGAGGAAGCGCCCGATCATGCCGTCGTAGCGTCCGCCGCCGCCGAGCGAGTAGCCGAGGGAGGGGTGCTCGATCTCGAAGATGGTGCCGGTGTAGTAGCCCATGCCGCGTACCAGCCACGGGTCGAAGCGCACCAGGGGGTGGTGCGGATCGCTGCCGCGCCCCTCCTCCACCGCGTGACCGATCGCGGCGAGGGCGGCGATGGCCGCGTCGTCGACGCCCTCGGGCAGCAGCCTGCGGATGCTCCGCTCGCCGAACGGCAGGAACTCCATCGTCATGGGCCGCTGGAAGAACGCCTCCAGCGCATCCACCGCTGCCGCGGGGAAGTCGCGCTCGCGCAGTTCGGCGACCACGCCGTCCTGGCCGACCTTGTCGAGCTTGTCGATCGTGATCAGGGCCGCGGGGTGCGTCTCGAGCGGGAACCCGAGCACCGTGAGCGCGCTCGTGATCAGACGTCGGTCGTTCACTCGCACGGTGCACTCGCTGAGCCCCAGGGCGTCAAGGGTCGCCGCGGTCGCGGTGATGAGCTCGATCTCGGCGAGCGGACCCGCCTCGCCGATGATGTCGATGTCGCACTGCACGAACTGGCGGAAGCGACCCTTCTGCGGACGTTCGGCGCGCCAGACGGGCCCGATCTGAATCGAGCGGAAAACGGTCGGCAGCTCGGCGCGGTGCGAGGCGTAGAACCGCGCGAGCGGCACGGTGAGATCGAACCGCAGCCCGAGATCGGCGAGGTCGAGCGGCTCGTCGGCGGCGCGCAGATCCTCGACGGTGAGCCCGCGCTTCATCACCGCGAAGGCGAGCTTCTCGTTGTCGCCGCCGAGGCCGGCGTGCAGGCGGTCGCTGTCCTCGACCGACGGGGTCTCGATCTCGTCGAAACCGTGCGCCGCGAAGCTCGAGCGGATCACCGAGAGCACCCGCTCCCGGCGCGCCTTGTCGGCGGGCAGAAAGTCACGCATGCCTCTCGGGGGGTTCACGGGTGAGGCCATGCGTCGATTCTCTCAGACGACGCCCCGACGCGTCGGCGCCCGCGCGTGTAGAATCGAGTGCCGCTCTTTCCGAGGATGTGTCCGAGCGGCGGTGAAGCATCGGGTAGCGAGCTTCCCTCTCAGCGAGGCCGGCGGGTCGGGTAATCCTGCCGTGCCTCCGGTGCCCTTTCCATTCGGGTTGGAAAGGGCACCATCCCGCTCACTCCGCGGCGCGGATGTCCGCCTGCAGCACCCGCAGCGCCCCGCGCAGTGCCCGCTCGGCATCGAGGCCCTGGCCCTTCGCGGCGACCACCATCGCGAGCAGGTCCTCCCCCAGCCGCTCCTCGGTGTCGGCGATCGCCGCGGCCTGGCGAGCGACCCCGACCTTCTCGGCGCGGCCGAGCAGCTTGTCGGCGAGCGCGAGCGAGGGCATGCCCTGCGGGATGCCGTCCAGCACGCTGGCCCGACCCGGCTTCTCCACGGCCTTGAGCCGGTCCCAGCTGGCCATCACCGCGTCCGGAGTCTCCGCGATCGCGTCGCCGAACACGTGCGGGTGTCGGCCGACCATCTTTGCGGTCATGTGCGCGGCGACATCCTCGAGGGTGAAGCGGCCCTCCTCGGCGGCGATGTCGGCGTGAAACAGCACCTGGTAGAGCACGTCGCCGAGTTCCTCGACGAGCTCGGCGTCATCCCCCGCCTCGATGGCGTCCACGAGTTCGTGGGTCTCCTCGACGAGGTACTGCACGAGGCTGGCGTGGGTCTGCTCGCGGTCCCAGGCGCAGCCGCCGGGGGCGCGCAGGTGCTCGAGGGTGGCGATGAGCTCGTCGAGCTTGGGATGCGGCGGGGTCACGGCCTCGGTCATGCGCCCAGTCTCGCATCCGGGCCCGGGCTCACGGCTCACGGCCCGGCTCAGGGGCTCAGGGCTCGATCGGGCGGTCCCCGCGGTGGCGCGCGAGCCCGCCCGCGTAGCGTTCGGTGAGCTGCACCATGAGGTCGGGGGTCTCCCGGTCGAGCCCGAAGACGTACCCGGGAAAGTCGAGCTCCTGCTGCAGCGCCCAGATCTCCTCGTGGCGGTCCGGCGAGAAGATCTGCGCGGGATCGCCCACCGCGACCCAGCCGATCGGCACCGTCGAGTGCTCGGGCAGCGGCGTGCGCAGGTGCACGACCGCGTTGACGCGCACCTCGCTGCCGCGACCGATGCTGGCCCCGTTGAAGATCCGCACGCCGGTGGCGATGAAGACCTCATCGGCCAGCACGGCACCGGCGATCGAGGACTGCGGGCCGATCAGGCAGTGGTCACCGATCGTCACCGGATCGGCGGCGCTCGAGCGGATGACCGCGTTCTCCATCACGATCACGTGCTCGCCGATCACGATCGGTCCGCCCTCGGCGGTGATCACCGCGCCGTGCAGCACCTGGCTGTCGGCGCCGATCGTCACGTCGCCGCTGACGACCGCCGTCGGTGCAACGGTCGCGGTCGGATCGATTGTGGGTCTCGCACCCTGGTGCTCGTACAGCATGTGCGCCAATCTAGTCCGCGATGCGCGCGAACACGGCAGACTCGTCGCATGCCCAAACGCGTCGGTCTCGTGCTCGCCGTGCTGCTGCTGGTCGTGCTCGCCGCCGCGGCGTGGTGGGCGGGGACGACGACGGGCGACGGCACGAGCACGAGCGCCGAGGGCCCGCCGACGGCCACCGATGGGATTCCGAGCGCCGCGACGCCCGCCACAATCGAGTACGTGCACGACGGGGACACGCTGTTCCTCGACGACGGTCGCAAGGTGCGGCTGCTCGGCATCGACACCCCCGAGGTCGGCGAGCACGCCGAATGCTACGGCAACGAGGCCACGGCGCTGCTGCGCTCCCTGCTCCCGGAGGGTTCGAGCGTTCGGGTGCTCGCGGACGTGCAGCCGCTCGACCAGTACGGTCGCTCCCTGCTGTTCGTGTACCGGGATGACGCAACCCTCGTGAACCTCGCCATGCTCGAGTCCGGCGCGGCCGAGGCCGTCGTGCTCGAGCCCAACGTGCTCTTCGCCGAGCGCCTGCGCGCAGCCGAGGACGACGCGCGAGCCGCGGGACTCGGGCTCTGGGGCGAGTGCCGCTAGCTCACGTCAGTCGAACTCGGCGACCACCGCACTGCGCTGGTAGGCGAAGATGACACTCGTGCGAGTCGACGCGACACTCGGCTGACCCGAGATGTGATCGACCACCATCGCGCGCAAGGCCGAGCTGTCCTCCACCGCGACATGCACGAGGAAGTCGTCGGACCCGCCGACGAAGAACGCCTGAATCACCTGAGGCAGCCGTCGCACGTTCTCCGCGAAGGCGGTGATGGACTCCTGCCTCGAACCCGGGCGCAAGGTCACCCCGATGATCGCCTGCAGTCCCCGACCGAGCGCGGCCTGATCGACGCTGGCGTGGTATCCGCGCACGACGCCACGGGCCTCGAGCGCACGGACGCGAGCGTGCGTGGTCGAGGCCGCGATCCCGGCCACGGCGGCGAGGTCGGCGTTGGTGGTGCGGGCATCCCGCTCCAGTTGGGCCAGCAGGGCGCCGTCGGTGGCATCGAGCGGCGGGTTCCGCAGATTCTCCATGGTCAACGGCCTTCCCTCGCATCCGATCGCACATTAGGTGCCTTGATCGCTCATCTGCCGCAGATTCTTCGGCATGGGTAGAACTGTAGTGACGAATCTGCATACTTGGCACACTGGAATCGCCAAGGAGGGCACTATGCGCGTGGGAATCCCCGCCGAGATCAAGAACAACGAGAACCGCGTAGGGGTCACGCCGGCGGGCGTCGACATGCTCGTGTCGCACGGCCATGAGGTCGTCGTGCAGGCCGGCGCTGGCCTGGGTTCGCGCATCCCCGACCAGGACTACCTCGCCGCAGGCGCCACGATCGTGGACGACGCCGATGCCGTCTGGGCCGAGGCAGACCTGCTCGTGAAGGTGAAGGAGCCGATCGCCGAGGAGTACCACCGTCTGCGGCCCGATCAGACGCTCTTCACCTATCTGCACCTCGCGGCGGATCGGTCGCTCACCGACGCACTGATCGCGTCGGGCACCACGGCGATCGCCTACGAGACGGTGCAACTGCCTAGCGGGTCGCTGCCGCTGCTGTCGCCGATGAGCGAGGTCGCCGGGCGACTGTCGATCACCGTCGGCTCCCATGCGCTCATGCGCGCGAACGGGGGTCGAGGGAGCCTGCTCGGCGGGGTCGCCGGAACCCGTCGCGCCAAGGTCGTCGTCATCGGCGGCGGGGTCGCCGGCGAGCACGCCGCCGCCAATGCGATCGGCATGGGGGCCGACGTGATCGTGATCGACGTGTCGCTCCCCCGCCTGCGCGAGCTCGAGCACCGCTACGGCGCCGCCCTGCAGACGCGCCTCTCGACGCGCCTCGACATCGCCGCCGAGCTCGTCGATGCCGACATGGTGATCGGCTCGGTGCTGGTGCCCGGGGAGGCCGCGCCGAGACTCGTCACGGATGACATGGTCGCCACCATGAAGCCGGGCGCCGTGCTCGTCGACATCGCGATCGATCAGGGCGGCTGCTTCGAAGGCTCGCACGCGACCACGCACGACGACCCGACCTTTCCGGTGCACGATGCCCTGTTCTACTGCGTCGCGAACATGCCGGGCGCCGTTCCCGAGACCTCCACACGGGCACTGACGAACGCCACCCTCCCCTACCTCGTCGCGCTGGCCGACAAGGGGTGGGCGCAGGCGGTGCACGATGACGCCGCACTCCGGGGCGGAGTCAACGTGCAGGCCGGAGTCGTGCGCAACGCCGGGGTTGCGCGAGCGTTCGACCTGCCCCTGGCCGAGGTGTCGGTGGCGTGATCGTGAGGTCGTCCACCGGGTAGGCGCGGCGCGGTCGCAGCATCGCCGTGTGAGCATAGACCCATGCTCGACCCGGACTGGGCGCTCACCCGCCCCCTGCTGTGGCTCGCGCTGCTCGGGCTCGTCGCCCTGCTCGTGGTGCGAGCCATCCGTCGCGACCGACTCGAGTACCGCCGCTTCAAGCGCTACCGCTCGACGTTGCGTCGGCAGGCGATGTACCGCAAGTGGCTGCGCGACGCCTTCCTCACCTTCGGCGCGGCCAGCGTCGCGCTCGTGCTGATCGCCGGCGCGTTCATCGACCCCTTGCTGGCCGAGACCTCGCAGTGGGCGCCGATCGTGGCGGTGCGCGACTGGGTGGGAGGGCATCCCGTGCTCACGATCGTCATCGCGGTGGCCGTGGTCCTCGCGTTCACCGCGCTGACGGTCGCAGGGGTGGTCGCCGCGCGCAAGGACGGCGAGGTGCCGACGATCGGGGACATCGGCGCCATGCTCCCCCGCAACCGCCCGGAGCTGGGTCTCGGTGCAGTTCTCTCGCTCAACGCCGGAGTGTTCGAGGAGCTCGTCTTCCGGCTGGGAGTGCCCGCCCTGCTGTTCGGCGCAACCGGCAGCGCGCCGGCGGCCGTGATCGGCAGCGTGCTGCTGTTCGGCGCCCTGCACGCCTACCAGGGCGTGGCCGGCGTGATCGGCACGACGATCTTCGGCGCGGTGTTCATGGCGAGCTACTTGCTGACGGGCAGCATCCTGGTGCCGATCGTGCTGCATATCCTCTTCGACCTGCGCTCGCTCGTGCTGATCCCGATGGCGGTCTCCGGCGCGCACCACGTGCGCCCCGGCGTCAGACCTGCGACTCGAACATCGTGAAGAACTCCCCGCGCCGTTCGATGAGCTCGCTCGCGGTGCCGCGCTCGACGATCCGGCCGTTCTTCAGCATGTAGATCACGTCGGCGCGCTCGATGGTGGTCAGCCGATGACTGATGATGATGAGCGTCTGGCTGGTGTCGGCGAACAGGTGGTTGAAGATGCGGGACTCGGCGAGCGCATCGATCGCCGAGGTCGGCTCGTCGAGGATGATGATGGGCGCCTGCCGGTAGAAGTTGCGCGCCAGCGCCATGCGCTGCCATTGCCCGCCGGAGAGGTCGACCCCGTTGGTGCCGTCCTTGTGGGCCATCCACGGCGAGACGTAGCTGTCTTCGCCCTTCGGCAGCCTGCTGATGAACTCGCGCGCCTCCGCCTTGTCGAGCGCAGCGTCGAACGCCTGCTGGTCGAACGGACGGTTGACCTGGCCGAACGCCACGTTGTCCTTGGCGGTGGCGAAGGAGTAGCTCAGATAGTCCTGCTGCAGCACGGCGAGCTGCTTGTGCCAGGAGTCGAGCGAGAACTCCTGCAGGGGCACGCCGTCGAGCGTGATCGAGCCCTCGGTGGGCGCGTAGAGTCCGCTGATCAGCTTGATGAGCGTGGACTTGCCCGCGCCGTTCTCCCCGACGATCGCGACGCGCTGTCCGCGCTCGATGGTGAGCGAGACATCCCGCAGCACATCGTTGTCGGAGCTCGGGTACCTGAAGCTGACGTGGCTCACCTCGATGCGCTGGGGCGGACCGGGAAGCACCCGCTCACCGCCCTGGCGCACGTCGAGCGACATGAACTCCTGGTAGTCGAACAGGTTCGCGAGCTGCTCGTCCAGCGAACTCACCTCGGTCACGAAGGAGTTCATCGCGGTCAGCGCTCGCTGCACGATCTGCTGCACATAGAGGAACTGGCCGATCGGCTGCTGCTGCGCGATGATCTGCAGCGTCACCCAGATCAGCGAGACCACCTGCGCGACGAGCTCGAGCGCGTCCGCCGCGAGACGCTTGAGGATGAAGCGACGCTCGAACACGATGCGCTCGCGCTCGTCGGCATCCCGCAGACTCTGGCGCAGGTTCAACAGGTGCCGCACCATGCCGTAGAGCCGCAGTTCGGCGATGTGCTCCGGCTGGAACAACTGCCGCTCGATCGTGCCCTTCGCGCGGCGCAGGTCGACCGTGCTGTTCCAGTGCCGCACCTGCGCTCGGCTGAGCGAAAACTGCAGGTAGATGCCCGGCACGATCGCGATCACGAGGATCACCGCAAGCCACCAGCCGACCAGCAGCAGGGCGATCACGGAGGCGACGAGCGTGATCACCTGCGACAGCATCCTCGACAGCGTCGAGAACGCCTGCGAGTAGAACAGCGAGAAGCGCTGGGCACGGTCGTACATGTCGATCGTGTCCTTGTCGTCGTAGCGCCAGAACTCCAGGGACAGGAAGCGCTCGTACATGATGTCGCTGACCTTCGCCTCGAGCGCATAGCGCATCAGGCGCTGCACGTATTGCTCGAGGCTGCGCCATCCGGTCAGCAGCAGACCGAGCGCGGCGGTCACGATCACGAAGGTGATGGCCCGCCCGCCCGCCGTCGGGTCGCCGGCAAACGCCTCGCCGAGCGCCGTCGTGGTCAGGGCGGCGAAGTAGGTCGTGACGATCGGCAGCACGGCGGTGATGATCGCGCCCGCGATCTGCAGCACGATCGTGCCCGGCGTCGTCTGCCAGGTCAGCTGCGCGATCTCCTTCGCCGCGCGCACGTACTGCTTGGGTCCGAGATTGGACTGCTGGATGCGGCGATTGCGACCTGGAGGCATACCTCGGTTCTACACCCGCCCGCGCACCTCGCTAGCGATTGTCGTCCCCGGCGTCCTCGAATCCCGTCGGGGCCGCATCGCGGTCCCAGGCCCACTGCGCCACCTCCGGCAGATCCTCGCCGTACTCGCGCGTGTACGTGCGGGCGCGGTGGCGGGCATCCTGCATGTCCTGCCGCAGCATCCCTTCGCGCTCGGCGAGGCCGGGCACGCGGTCGAGCAGGTCGATGACGAGCTTGTAGCGGTCGAGATCGTTGAGCATCACCATGTCGAACGGCGTGGTCGTCGTGCCCTCCTCCTTGTAGCCGCGCACGTGCAAGTTGCCATGACCGGTGCGACGATACGTGAGGCGGTGGATGAGCCACGGGTAGCCGTGGTAGGCGAAGATGACCGGCTTGTCGGTGGTGAAGATCGCGTCGTACTCGTGGTCGGAGAGCCCGTGCGGATGCTCGGACTCGCTCTGCAGGCGCATCAGATCCACGACGTTGACCACGCGCAGCTTCAGGCCAGGCACCCGCTCACGCAGGATGGAAGCCGCGGCCAGCACCTCGAGCGTCGGCACGTCCCCGGCGCACGCGAGCACGGCATCCGGCTCCTCCCCCAGCACCTCCGTGCCCGCCCAGTCGAAGATGCCGAGACCGCGCGTGCAGTGCTCGATCGCCTCGTCCATGGTGAGCCAGTTCGGCGCGGGCTGCTTGCCCGCGATCACGACGTTGACGTAGTCCATGGACCGCAGGCAGTGGTCATAGGTCGACAGCAGGGTGTTCGCGTCGAAGGGCAGGTAGACCCGCACCACCGAGGCCTTCTTGTTCACGACGTGGTCGATGAAGCCCGGGTCCTGATGCGAGAAGCCGTTGTGGTCCTGCCTCCAGACGTGCGAGCTCAGCAGGTAGTTGAGGGAGGCGACGGGGCGTCGCCACGGGATCTCGCTGCTGACCTTCAGCCATTTGGCGTGCTGGTTGAACATCGAGTCGACGATGTGGATGAAGGCCTCGTACGAGTTGAGCAGACCGTGCCGCCCGGTGAGCAGATAGCCCTCGAGCCAGCCCTGGCACTGGTGCTCGCTGAGCATCTCGATCACGCGGCCGGCGCGGGCGAGATGGTTGTCGTCGTCGATCGGCCAGCGCTCGGCATCCCACTGCTTGTCGGTGACCTCGAAGACGGCCGACAGACGATTGGATGCCGTCTCGTCCGGCCCGAAGATGCGGAAGTTGTCGGGGTTGGCGGTGATGACGTCGCGCAGCCACTGGCCGAGCACGGAGGTCGCCTCGCTCACCGAGCCGCCGGGGCTCGGCACGTCGACCGCGTAGTCGCGGAAGTCCGGCAGCGTGAGGTCCTTGCGCAGCAGCCCGCCGTTGGCGTGCGGGTTGGCGCTCATCCGCAGGTCGCCGGCGGGGGCGAGCGCCGTCGCGAGCGGCACCGTGGCACCGGCCTCGTCGAACAGCTCCTCCGGACGGTAGGAGCGCAGCCACGCCTCCAGCACGCGCGTGTGCTCCTCGGTGTCGCGGGCGTTCGCGAGCGGCACCTGGTGCGAGCGCCAGTTGTTCTCGGCGGGATGCCCGTCGATGACGGCCGGGCACGTCCACCCCTTCGGGGTGCGCAGGATGATCATCGGCCACGCCGGGCGGCCCTCGAGGGTGCCGTCGGCGGCCGCGGCCTTGATCTGCGCGATCTGGTTCAGTGCGGCATCCAGGGTCTCGGCGAATCGGCGGTGCACCGCGATCGGGTCCTCCCCATCGAAGCCGCCGGAGACCAGGTACGGCGTGTGACCGTAGCCGCGCATGAGATCGAGCAGCTCGTTCTCCGGGATGCGCGCGAGCACGGTGGGATTGGCGATCTTGTAGCCGTTGAGGTGCAGGATGGGCAGCACCACCCCGTCGTGCAGCGGGTCGATGAACTTGTTGGAGTGCCAGCTGGTCGCCAGCGGGCCGGTCTCCGCCTCGCCGTCGCCGACCACCGCGGCCACGAGCAGGTCGGGATTGTCGAAGGCCGCGCCGTAGGCGTGCGAGAGCGAGTAGCCCAGCTCCCCGCCCTCGTGAATGGATCCGGGGGTCTCCGGGGCGGCGTGACTCGGGATGCCGCCCGGGAACGAGAACTGACGAAACAGCCGCCGCAGCCCCTCCTCGGTGTGGTCGACCGAGTTGTAGAGCTCGGTGTAGGTGCCATCGAGGTAGGCGTTAGCGACCATGCCGGGACCGCCGTGACCGGGGCCGGCGATGTAGATCGTGCTGAGCGCTCGCTCGCGGATCACGCGGTTGAGGTGCGCATAGATCAGGTTGAGGCCCGGCGTGGTGCCCCAGTGACCCAGCAGGCGGGGCTTGATGTGGTCGCGAGTCAGCGGCTCGCGCAGCAACGGATTGGCGAGCAGGTAGATCTGCCCCACCGAGAGGTAGTTGGCGGTGCGCCACCAGGCGTTGAGTTCGACCAGGGTGCGATCGTCGATCTCGGTGGTGTCGCGGACGGGCCAGGTGAAACTGCGCGCAGCGGTCATCTGGCCATGCTGGCATTCGTTCGCGCGCGGCGACAGGCCCTTGGGCCTATTCGACCGCGGGCGTATCCTGGGCGCCGAAGATCGCGACGAGCAGGTCGTGCGTCCAGCCGATCAGGTGGGCATCGGATGACTCGGGCGGCAGGGGCACGAGCACGGACGCCGCTGCCGCGTGATACCGCGCCCCCGGGTACATCCGCTGCAGGCGCACCTGGATCGAGTCCGCGAGATCCGCGGGCGCCACGCGCAGCTTGTCCCCCATCACCACGACCTCCCCGAGGTTCGCGCGCTGTGCCATCCGCCGCAGGCGGGAGACCGCCACGAGGTTCAGCACCTGCTCGGGCGGTTCGCCGTAGCGGTCGGTGAGCTCCTCGAGCACGCGATCGATCGCATCGTCGGCCGCGGCCGGCGCGCTTGCGGTCGACAGCTTCTGGTAGGCCTCGAGGCGAAGCCGCTCGCTGTCAACGTAATCCTCCGGGATGTGCGCGTCAACCGGCAGCTCGAGCCGCAGCTCGGTCTGGCCCTCGGCGACATCCCCGCGGAAGGTCGAGACGGCCTCGCCGATCATGCGCAGGTAGAGGTCGAAACCGACGCCGGCAATGTGCCCGGACTGCTCACCGCCGAGCAGGTTGCCGGCGCCACGGATCTCGAGGTCCTTGAGCGCGATCTGCATGCCCGAGCCCAGGTCGTTGTTCGCCGCGATCGTCTCGAGGCGGTCGTGGGCGGTCTCGCTGAGCGGCTTGAGCTCGTCGTAGAGGAAGTAGGCGTAGGCGCGCTCGCGCCCACGACCGACCCGACCGCGCAGCTGATGCAACTGGCTGAGGCCGTACTTGTCGGCCCGGTCGATGATCAGCGTGTTCGCGTTGGCGATGTCGAGCCCGGTCTCGATGATCGTCGTCGAGACGAGCACGTCGAACTTGCGCTCCCAGAAGTCGACCATGACCTGTTCGAGCATCGACTCGCTCATCTGGCCGTGGGCCACCGCGACCCGCGCCTCGGGCACGAGCTCGGCGAGTTGCGATGCCACCCGCTGAATGGAGGACACCCGGTTGTGCACGTAGAACACCTGACCCTCGCGCAGCAGCTCCCGACGGATCGCGGCGGCGACCTGCTTGTCGGAGTACGGCCCGACGAAGGTGAGGATCGGGTGGCGGTCCTCCGGCGGCGTCGCGAGCGTCGACATCTCACGGATGCCGGTGACCGCCATCTCGAGCGTGCGCGGGATCGGGGTCGCCGTCATCGCGAGGATGTCGACGTTGGTCTTGAGCTTCTTGAGCGCGTCCTTGTGCTCGACGCCGAAGCGCTGCTCCTCGTCGATGATCACGAGGCCGAGGTCCTTGAAGGCGATGCCCTGGCTCAACAGCCGGTGCGTGCCGATCACGACGTCGACGGTGCCGTCGGCCAGTCCCGCGATCGTCTGGCTGGCCTCCTTGTCGGTCTGGAACCGCGACAGCGCCTTGAGGTGCACCGGAAAGCCCGCGAACCGCTCCGCGAAGGTCTCCATGTGCTGCTTGACCAGCAGCGTCGTCGGCACGATCATCGCGACCTGCTTGCCGTCCTGCACGGCCTTGAAGGCGGCGCGCACCGCGACCTCGGTCTTGCCGTATCCGACGTCGCCGGAGAGCAGGCGATCCATCGGGATCGGGCTCTCCATGTCGGCCTTGACCTCTTCGATGGTGGTCAGCTGGTCCGGCGTCTCGGCGAACGCGAACGCGTCCTCGAGCTCGCGCTGCCACGGGGTGTCCTTCGAGAACGCGAAGCCCTTCGACGCCATGCGCGCGCTGTAGAGCTTCACCAGCTCGACGGCGATGTCGCGCACCGCCTTGCGCGCCTTGCCCTTGGCCGCGGCCCAGTCCGAGCCGCCCATCTTGTTGAGCGCCGGCGCCTCGCCGCCCACGTAGCGGGTGAGCAGGTCGAGCTGATCGGTGGGCACGAAGAGCTTGTCGCCGGGGTAACCGCGCTTGTTCGGCGCGTACTCGATCACCAGGAACTCCCGTTGCGTCTTGATCGCATTGCGGCCGCCGGTCGACACCTCGCGGGAGACCAGCTCGAGGAACTTGCCGATGCCGTGCGTCTGGTGCACTACGAAGTCGCCGGCCTTCAGCTGCAGCGGGTCGACGACGTTGCGGCGTCGGCTGGCGAGCTTCTTGGGCTGCCGGGTGTCGTAGCCGGCGGCTCGGCCGTAGAACTCGGACTCGGTGAGCAGGGCGAGCTTCGCGTCATCCGATTCGAAGCCGCGATCGACGGATGCCGTGGTCAGGTACGCGACGCCCGGCTCCGCGTCGGCGGGGAACGCCTCCACCACGCGAGCGGACACCTCGTGCTCGGCCAGCAGGTCGGCCGCGCGTTCCACCATGCCTGCGCCCTCCGCGACGACGGCGACGCTCCAGCCCGCCCGCAGCCGCTCCGCGACGTGGGCGACGGCGCCCTCCGCCTGACCGGCGAAGCTCGGCACCGCGGCGGCCTCGACGCGCACGTACTCGTCGCTCTCGGCAGCCCCGGCGGCCTCGGCGCTGCCGGTTTCGCTCGCGGCACCGCTGTCGAAGGAGCTGAACGTCCACCACGGACGGGATCCGGCGGCCTCGCGCAGGCCGGCGACCGTGATGAAGTCGCCGGCGTCGAGATCGATCGGCGCCTCGGCTCCGGCGGTCGCGGCGTTCCACGCCGCGGCGAGGAACTCGCGGTTCGTCTCGGCCAGTGAGACGGCACGCGTCGCCACCCGCTCGGGCGAGAGCACGGCGATCGCGGCATCCGTCGGCAGATAGTGGGTCAGCGGCACGAGCCGGTGCACGAGCGCCGGGGCGAGGGACTCCATACCCTCCACCGGAATGCCCTCGCCGATCTTCGCGAGCATCGTGGACAGGCTCGGAAACTCGTGCTGCATCTCGCGGGCACGCTGTCGCACCGCGTCGTCGAGCAGCAGCTCGCGGCTCGGCGGCAGCTCGGCGGTGGTGATCTCGGTGTCGAGCGAGCGCTGGTCGGCGACGGAGAACTCGCGCAACTGCTCCAGCTCGTCGCCGAAGAACTCGAGCCGCAGCGGGTGCTCGTCGGTCGGGGCGAACACATCGACGATGCCGCCGCGCACGGCGAACTCGCCGCGTCGGGTGACCATGTCGACGCGCGAGTAGGCGAGGGCGACGAGGCGCTGGGTGAGGTGGGCCAGATCGTAGCCGCGCCCACCGCGGGTAAGTTCGATCGGCTCGATGCTCGCGAGATTGTCGGCGAGCGGCTGCAACGCCGCGCGCACGCTCGCGACGAGCACGAAGGGCCGCTCGCGATCCCACGACGCGATGGCCCGCAGCGCTGCGATGCGCTTGCCGACCGTCTCGGCGCTGGGACTCAGTCGTTCGTGCGGGAGGGTCTCCCACGCCGGGAAGTCGACGATCTCGGCGTCGGGCAGGTAGCTCCCGAGCGAGCGAGCGAAGGACTCCGCCTCCCGGCTCGTCGCGGTGATCGCGAGCAGGAATCGCGGTCCGCCCGCTCGGCCGAGCAGGCCCGCCGTCAGCGGTGCGCGCATGCCCTCGATCAGCGAGAAATCGGCGCTGCGACCGGCGCTCGCCAGTGCCGTCTCGAAGGTGTGGGCGCGCGACAGGGCCGGGAGAATTCCGTCGAGAGGCACCGCAGAAGTCTACGCGGCGCCGCCGACGGCTCCGGCTCCAGCTCCGGCTCCGGCTCCGGCTCCGGCTCCGGCTCCGGCTCCGGCTCCGGCTCCGGCTCCGGCGGGAGACAATCACGGTTGGCGGGAGCAACGACTACCGCCATTCGTGATTGTCTCCCGCCGCAGTCGGGATTCCTCCCGCCGCAGTCGGGATTCCTCCCGCCACAGTCGGGAATCCTCCCGCCACGGCACAGTATCCCCGCCACGGCACAGTATCCCCGCCGCGGCGCAGGATCCCCCGCCGCCGAGCGGGATGTGCCTCCAGGGGGGCTCAGCGCGGGGAGTGGAACTTCAGCTGGGCGGCCTCGAGGCCCTCGGAGGCGACGAGCTCGACGGCGTCCGCGGCATCCACGAGCATGTTCGGCAGCGCCTCGCGCTCCTCGCCGGAGAAATCGCGCAGCACGAAGTCCGCGGCGCTCTGGCGACCAGGGGGCCGCCCGATGCCGAGCCGAACCCGCGTGAAGTCACCGGTGCCGATCGCCGCCATGATGTCCCGGATGCCGTTGTGGCCGCCGTGACCGCCCCCACGCTTGAGCCGCACGGTGTCGAACGGGATATCGAGCTCATCGTGCAGCACGATGAGGTGCGATGGGTCGATCTTGTAGAACCGCATGAGCGCTGCGACAGGACCGCCGGAGAGGTTCATGAAGCTGTCGGGCTTGGCGAGCACGAGCCGCGGCCCGGCCGGGTAGCTGCGCCCCTCGGCGACCGAGGCGTTCGCCTTGTGCCGCTTGAAGGTGGCGGATGCCCGATCGGCCAGTTGTGCGAGGGCCATCTGCCCCACGTTGTGACGATTGCCTGCGTAGCCGGACCCGGGGTTGCCGAGCCCGACTACGAGCCATTGATCGTCCACGTGCGGAAGGTCGCGCTACTCGGCGCCCTCGGTGGCAGCCTCGGCGGCGGACTCCTCGGCGGCGCCCTCCTCGGCCGACTCGGTCTCCTCGCCCAGATCCTGAGCGGTCTCACCGGTGATGCCGACGATGAGCGTCTCGGGGTCGGTGATGAGCGTCGCGCCCGTGGGCAGCTTCACGTCGCCGGCGAGGATGTGCGAGCCCTCGCCGAGGCCCTCGACGGACACGACGATGTTCTCGGGGATGTGCGTGGCCTCGACCTCGAGCGAGATCGTGTTGGCGTCCTGGTTGATGCTCGTGCCGGAGACCGGCTCGCCCTCGATGTGCACGGGCACGTCGACGGTGACCTTCTCGCCCTTGCGCACGACGATGAGGTCGATGTGCTCGATGATCTGGCGCACCGGGTCCTTCTGCACGTCCTTGACCAGCGCGAGCTGCACCTTGCCCTGGATGTCGAGCTCGAGCACCTGGTTCGACTTGCGCAGGATGAGCGAGGTCTCGTGACCCGGCAGCGTGACGTGCTGCGGCTCGGAGCCGTGCCCGTAGATGACCGCGGGGATCTTGCCGAGCGCGCGGATCTTGCGGGCCGCGCCCTTGCCGAAGTTGTCGCGGATCTCGGTCACGAGGTGGTTGCTGCTGATGTCAGCCATGATCTTCTCCAGTGGGCAGAGCCCGGATAGTGGTTTCAGTTCGAACACACGGGGACTTACCCACCGCGTCGATAACGGATGCTTCGCATCCCTCGCCGAAGTTCAGTGCGCAAGTCTAGCGCACGCGCGCGATCACGTCCGCGACGATCTCGGGCACCGTGCCCGAGACATCGACACGCACGCCGCGCTCGTCGTCGCCGAGCGACTCGAGCGTCGCGAGTTGCGAGTCGAGCAGCGACGACGGCATGAAGTGCCCCTCGCGCGCGCCCATGCGCTCAGCGAGCAGCGCCCGAGTGCCGTGCAGCTCCACGAAGACGGTGCCCGGCGCCTCCGCGACGATCGCATCGCGATAGCGGCGACGCAACGCGGAACACGCCATCACGAGTCCGGTGTCGGATGCCGCGGCCAGCGCTTCCCCGACCAGCCGCAGCCACGGCCACCGGTCGTCGTCGTCGAGGGGCTGCCCCGCCGCCATCTTCGCGACGTTGGAGGCGGGGTGCAGGTCGTCGGCATCCATGAAGGGCACGCCGAGCTCGGCGGCGAGCGCGGCGCCGATCGTGGACTTGCCGGAGCCGCTCGGGCCCATGACGACGATGAGCGGCAGGGTGGGCATCCGATCACGGTACTAGCCTTGTGTGGTCTCGGCACGCGCCAACTGCGCTGCACGACCACCGGACGACCCAAGGAGAAGAGAGACGTGGCACAGGCGAACATCGGCGTTGTCGGACTCGCGGTGATGGGCAGCAACCTCGCCCGCAACCTCGCCAGCCGCGAAGGCAACACGGTGGCGATCTTCAACCGCACCTACGAGCGCACGCAGACCCTGCTCGACGAGCATCCCGAAGCCGGATTCGTGCCCGCCAAGACCTACCAGGAGTTCGCCGACTCGCTGTCGAAGCCGCGCGCCGCGCTCATCATGGTGCAGGCCGGCAAGGGCACCGACGCCGTGATCGACGAGCTCGTGAAGGTGTTCGAGCCCGGCGACATCATCGTCGACGGCGGCAACGCCCTGTTCACCGACACGATCCGCCGCGAGAAGGCGGTGCGCGAGACCGGCATCAACTTCGTCGGCGCCGGCATCTCCGGCGGTGAGGAGGGCGCGCTGCACGGCCCCTCGATCATGCCCGGCGGCTCGGATGAGTCGTGGGTGACGCTCGGCCCGATCCTCAAGTCGATCGCCGCCGTCGCCGAGGGCGAGCCCTGTGTCACGCACGTCGGACACGACGGCGCCGGACACTTCGTCAAGATGATCCACAACGGCATCGAGTACGCCGACATGCAGCTCATCGCCGAGGCCTACGACCTCATCCGTCGCGGCACCGGCAAGACGCCGGCCGAGATCGCGGACATCTTCGCCGAGTGGAACAAGGGCGAGCTCGAGAGCTACCTCATCGAGATCACCGCAGAGGTGCTGCGGCAGGTCGACGCCAAGACCGGCAAGCCCCTCGTCGACGTGATCCTCGACCAGGCCGGCGCGAAGGGCACGGGCGCATGGACCGTGCAGACCGCGCTCGACCTCGGTGTGCCGGTCTCCGGAATCGCGGAGGCGGTGTTCGCGCGGTCGTTGAGCTCGAAGCCGGCGCAGCGTGCTGCCGCGGCATCCCTGCCGGGCCCCGACGAGAACGCCTGGCACCCGGCCGACGCCGAGAAGTTCATCGAGGGCGTGCGACTGGCGCTCTACGCCTCGAAGGTCATCGCCTACTCGCAGGGCTTCGACGCGATCGTCGCGGGCGCCGAGCAGTACGGCTGGGACATCAAGAAGGGCGAGATCGCCAAGATCTGGCGCGGCGGCTGCATCATCCGCGCGCGCTTCCTCAACCGCATCACCGAGGCGTACGCCGAGAACCCGGGTCTCGACGCGCTCGTGACCGCCCCGTTCTTCGTCGACGTGATGGCGAAGTCGCAGGATGCCTGGCGCAACGTCGTCGCGGACGCCGCGCACGCCGGCATCCCGGCCCCCGCGTTCGCCTCGTCGCTGGCCTATTACGACGGGCTGCGCGCCGACCGGCTGCCCGCCGCACTGGTGCAGGGACAGCGCGACTTCTTCGGGGCGCACACCTACAAGCGCGTCGATCTGGATGGCACGTTCCACACCCTGTGGTCGGGAGACCGCACCGAGATCGAGGCAGTCGACAGCCACTGAGCACCCGCACGACCGTCGGTCGCGAACGCGAACGGCGCGAGCGGGCGGCGTCAGTCGTGGTGGAAGATCTCCGGCAGCTCTTTCCACCACTGGCCGGGTGCACGATCCTCCAGCGGACGCTGCAGCGGCTCCTGCACCGACCACCAGCGCTGCGTCTCGGGATCGGCCGCCATCGCGGCCATGTCGGCCTCGTAGTCGTCGCCCGTGTATTCGAAGTACGAGAACAACAGGTCGCCGTGCCGGAAGATCGAATAGTTGTGGATGTTGCTCAGGGTCAGTCGTTGCAGCACGGTCGGCCACACCGCCGCGTGATACCGCTCGTATTCCTCGCGGTGCTCCGGGGGCAGACCGATCACCGACGCGACGCGCTTCATGACGTCCTCGCTCTCAGGTGCGTGACACCGCCGTCGACCTCCAACGCGGTGCCGGTGGTCGACCCGGATGCCGGGCTCGCCAGATACAGGATGGCACCGGCGACCTCCTCCGGCGTCACCATGCGGCCGGTGGCCTGGCGGCTGTCGAGGGCGGCGCGCTCGGCCACCGGGTCGTCGTACTGCTTGAGGAAGTTCTCGACGAACGGGGTGAAGACGGTGCCGGGACTGACCGCGTTCACCCGGATGCCGTCGTGCACGTGGTCGACCGCCATCGCGTAGGTGAGCGCGAGCACCGCGCCCTTCGACGCCCCATAGAGCGCGCGCCGCGGCAGTCCGTTGAGCGCCGCGATGGAGCACACGTTCACCACCGCCGGGTGCGGCGATCGACGCAGATGCGGCAGCGTCGACGCGGTGACCCGTGCCATGCCGGTGACATTGATGTCGAGCACGCGCGCCCAGTCGGCGTCGGGCACCTCCTCGACCGTACCGATGGCACTGATCCCGGCGTTGTTGACGACGATGTCGATGCGGCCGAAGCGGTCCGCGACCGACGCGACCGCGGCATCCACCGACGCCCGGTCCGCGACGTCGGCCACGAAGCCGGCGAGGCCGTCGGGCAGCCCTTCCGGGCGCAGATCGAGCACCGCCACGCTCGCGCCGCCCGCGGCGAACGCCTTCGCCGTCGCAAGGCCGATGCCGGAGGCGCCACCGGTCACGACCGCGACCAGTCCGTCGAACTCGCCGCTCATGCCTGCACCAGCCTCTGCGCCGCGCGGCCGAGACCGTCGATCTCGAGCTCGACCACATCGCCGGCGCGCAGGTAGGGATTGCCCGGCAGCCCGAGAGCGACACCGGCGGGGGTGCCGGTGTTGATGACGTCACCGGGGCGCAGCGCCATGAACTGCGACAGATACCAGATCACATGGCGCACGTCGAAGATCATGTCGGCGCTCGTGCCGTGCTGCCGCTGCAGGCCGTTCACCCACAGGCGCATGCCCAGGTTCTGCGGATCGGCCACCTCGTCGGCGGGGACGAGCAGCGGGCCGAACGGGTTGAAGGTCTCGCAGCTCTTGCCCAGATCCCACTGCCCGCTGCGCTCCAGCTGGAACTCCCGTTCCGACACGTCGTGCGACAGCGCGTAGCCCGCGATCACCGCATCCGCCTCGTCCGGGGCGTCGAGGTAGCGCGCCGTGCGCCCGATCACCACACCGAGCTCGACCTCCCAGTCGGTCTTGACCGACTGGCGTGGGATGGAGACGTCATCGAAGGGACCGATCATCGTCGACGGGTCCTTGAGGAACACCACCGGTTCGGCAGGGATCGCCGCGCCGGTCTCCGCCGCATGGTCGCGGTAGTTCAGCCCGATGCAGACGATCTTGCCCGGGCGCGCGATCGGCGCACCCACCCTCAGCGAGTCCGCGCCCTCGAGCACCGGCAGGTCCGCCGCCCGCGCCCGAGCGATGCCGTCCGACGCCAGGAACGCACCATCGATATCGGCCGTGAGCGGGCGCAGGTCGTGGGCGACCCCGTCCCGCCACAGCACGGGAATCTCCGACCCTGCCTCACCCAGCCTTGCGAAACTCACGGTTGCTCCTTCCCCGCGAGCGCCAGGCGCTGCGGACTCAGCCGGTACAGCTCGGCGGCGTTGCCGCCGAGGATCGCGTCGCGGTGCTGCGGCGCCAGCTCGTCGACGATCGAGGTGATCGCCTGCCAGGTGCGCGCATAGCCGCCGGCCAGGATCGACACCGGCCAGTCACCGCCGTACATCAGCCGCTCGGGCCCGAACAGTTCCAGGGCGTCGGCCACGAAGGGCAGCACCTGCGCGCGGGTCCAGGAGTCCAGCTCGCCCGTGCTCGCGTAGAGGCCGGAGAGCTTGGCGGAGACCAGGGGGTTGGCCGCGGCATCCGCCAACAGGGCACGCCAGTGCGCGCGATCGGACTCGCTGCCGCCGACGGGCGGCTCGCCGAGGTGATCGATCACGATGCGCAATCGTGAATGCCGCTCCCCCAGCACCGGGACATGGCTGAGCGCCGCAGGATCGGCCGATACGAAGTCGTAGCTGAGATCGCGCTGCTCCAGCACCGACAGTCCGTCGCGCACGGCGTCGCCGACGATCCAGTTCGGGTCCGAATAGGTGTGGATGAGGCTGCGCACCCCGACCAGGCGATCGTCGCCCGCCAGATCGTCCAGCGCAGCCACGGCGGTCGGGGCGTCGTCGAGCGGCACCCAGCCGACCACGCCCACGACCCGCGGGTGGGCGTCGCCCTCGGCGAGCATCGCCCTCGTGTCCGCGGCATGGTCTGCGGCCTGCACGAGCACGACACCGGTGACCCCCGCGCGGTCGAGCTCGGGCTGGGCATCGGCGACACCGAGGTCGCGATGGATCGGCTCCACCGTCTCGTCGGGCCAGGCGTACACGCCCGAACCGAGCCGCCAGGAGTGAAGATGTGCGTCGATGATCACGCCGCCCCGCTTTCGTCAGACCATTCGCCCGTGAAGCCTATGATGACCAGATGACCGATGCCGTTCCGCCCGCGCGCTCGCAGACGGACGTCGTGATCCAGGGCATCAAAGATCTGCTCACCAGCGGCCGGTTGCAGCCCGGATCGCGGCTGCCGATCGAGAAGGACCTCGCCGCCCAGCTCGGCGTCTCGCGCGGCTCGCTGCGGGAGGGCGTGCGGGCGCTGGCCACGCTCGGCGTGCTGGAGACGCGCCAGGGCGACGGCACGTACGTGACCGCGCTCGATCCGCGCACGCTGCTGAGTCCGCTGAGTTTTCTGGCCGACCTGCAACAGCCCGCGCACGCGAGCGATCTGCTCGCGGTGCGCCGCGTGCTCGAGAGCGAGAGCGCCGCGCGCGCCGCCGTTCGCCTCACGGAGGAGGAACTGGACGAGCTCGACCGCGTGCTCATCGCGGCAGAAGGGTCGGAAGACGATGTCGAGGCCTTCATCCGGGCCGACACCGAGTTCCACCGCATCATCGCCAGGGCCAGTGGCAATCCGCCGCTCGCCGCCATCATCGACACGCTCGTGGGCCGCACGTTCCGCGCCAGGCTGTGGCGCGCGATCAGCGATCGCGGCGCGGTCGCCGCCACCCAGGCGGAGCACCAGGCGATCCTCATCGAGCTGCGCCGGCGCGACCCGGAGCGAGCGCGCATCCGGATGTCCGTGCACCTGCTCGGCGTCGAGGAGTTCAGCGCCACCCATGCCGACGACGATCCCTACCGCGACGCCCAGTAGGAGCCGCTCGGAAAGCCGAACTCGGCGACGGAGGCCTCGACCATCTCGGCGCTGTAGCCCGGCTGCGATGGCAGCGTGTAGTGCCCGTTCTCGACGATGCACGGGTCGACGAAGTGCTCGTGAAGGTGGTCGACGAACTCGGTGACCCGGTTCTCGAGGGAACCCGACACGTATACGTAGTCGAAGATCGACAGGTGCTGCACCAGCTCGCACAGGCCGACGCCGCCCGCGTGCGGGCACACCGGCACGCCGAACTTCTTGGCCATCAGGTAGACGGACAGGATCTCGTTGACGCTCGCCAGTCGGGCCGAGTCCAGCTGGCAGAAGTCGATCGCCTCGGCTTGGAAGAACTGCTTGAACAGCACGCGGTTCATACCGTGCTCGCCGGTGGCGACGCCGATCGGCGCGACCGCCTTGCGGATCGCGGCGTGCCCGAGCACGTCGTCGGGACTGGTCGGCTCCTCGATCCAGAGTGGCTTGAACTGCGCGAGCTCGCGCATCCACTCGATCGCCTCCGGCACGTCCCAGACCTGGTTCGCGTCGATCATGAGGTTGGCGTCCCAGCCGATCACCTCGCGGGCGATGGCGAGGCGGCGCACGTCGTCGTCGAGGTTCGCGCCGACCTTGAGCTTCACATGGCGGTATCCCTCGTCGACCGCTTCCTGCAGCAGCCGCCGCAGCTTCTCGTCGCTGTAGCCGAGCCAACCCGCGCTCGTCGTGTAGCAGGGATAGCCGCCAAGCGACTCGAGGTCGGCGATCCGGTTTTGACGCGTCGGCGCCATCTCGGCGAGCATCGCGATCGCCTCGTCGCGGGTCAGGGCGTCGCTCAGGTAGCGCAGGTCGGCGGCATCCACCAGCTGCTCCGGCGTCATGTCCGCCAGCAGTCGCCAGAGCGGCTTGCCGGCCATCCGCGCGGCGAGGTCCCACATCGCGTTCATCACCGCGGCCATCGCGAGGTGCTCCACGCCCTTCTCCGGACCGAGCCAGCGCAACTGCGAATCGCTCGACAGGTCGCGGTAGACCCCGCCCAGATCGGCGACGGAGGATTCGACCTCGCGCCCGACCAGCGGGATGCCGCGCTGCCGCGCCGCCTCGACGCAGAGGTCGTTGCCACGCCCGATCGTGAAGGTGAAGCCGTAGCCCTTGAGCGTCGGATCGTCGGTGTGCACGACGACGTAGGCGGCGGAATAGTCCGCGTCCTTGTTCATCGCGTCGGACCCGTCGGCGCTGGCAGAGGTAGGGAAACGGATGTCATGGGCGGTCACCGCGGTGATCGTCGTCATGCTGGCAACTCCGAGATCAGGCCGGCGGAGACGAGTTGCTCCCACACGGCATCGGGAACGGGCGTCTCGTACCGGTCGATGGTCTGCTGCACCTGGTCGTGGCCGCGCCCGCCGAACACGACGCTGACCACGGCGGGATGGCGCAGCACATAGGCGATCGCCACCGCGGGCAGGGTCACCCCATGCGCCTCGCAGATGTCGGCGATGCGGTGGACGCGCTCCAGCAGCGCGGTCGGCGCCGACTGATAGTCGAAGAGGCCGTCGGGCGATGGCCGGTCGCGCCCGAGCAGACCAGAGTTGTAGACGGCCGCGGCGACCACGCCCACGCCGCGCTGCTGCGCGAGTGGCAGCAGCTCGTCGAGGGCCGTGCCGTCGACCAGCGTGAAGCGGCCGGCGCACATCACCAGGTCGATGTCGGCTCGCCGGATCAACTCGGCCAGCGGCGCCGCCAAGTTCATGCCGGCCCCGACGGCATGCACCACGCCCTGCTCGCGCAATTCGATCAACGCCCCGATGCCCTCGGTCGAGGCCTGCTCGAAGTGGTCGTCGGGATCGTGCAGATAGAGGATGTCGAACCGGTCGAGTCCGGTGCGGCGCAGCGAGTCCTCCACCGAGCGCAGGATGCCGTCCCGGCTGAAGTCCCACTCCCGGCGCGGATCGGCCGGCACGTCGAAGCCCTGTCCGTCGCGCTCGTGCGCCGTTTCGGGACTCGGCACCAGCAGTCGGCCGACCTTCGTGGAGATCACGTACTCGTCGCGCGGCCGCGATCGCAGCTGCTCCCCGAGCCGACGTTCCGACAGACCGACGCCGTAGTGGGGTGCGGTGTCGAAGTAGCGGATGCCGGCATCCCATGCCGTGTCGATCGCGGCGGCAACGTCCGCATCCGGTGTCACCCGATACAGGTTGCCCAGTTGGGCGGCACCGAGACCGAGCTCGGTGAGTTGCAGACCGCGCGCCGTCGCACGTGTGCGCATGGAGTTCCTTCCGACCCGAGGAGCCTAGCAGATTGATCAGATGTATCGGGCCGTCCCGACCCGCAAATGCCGCCTGTGCCGCATATTTTCGGTGAAAGGTCGGACAGTCGAGCGAAGGGCGACCGATGTGGGGCATCACCCGACCAGCGGTGCGACAATGGCAGCGATGTACGACGACGAGCCCGAGCTCTCCGGCTATGTGCCGCACGAGAAGCCGCTGCGCAGCCGTCACCTCACCACCGTGATGCGCGTGGTCGTGGTGCTCGGACTCGTCGCGCTGCTGCTGCCGGGCATCCTGGTGACGATGGGCACGGCGCAGCGCACCGCCGAACGCGCTTGCGCGACCTACGTCGCCGTGCTCGCGCCCGGCTCGACCGCAGCCTCGGCGCGCTTCGAATTGGTCAGCGCCGCAGGCATGGGCTGGAACTGCTACGCGATCGACTTCGACGGCGACCAGGTGTTGGTGCGTGCGCTGGGGCTGATCCCCGGCGGTGCGCGCTTGCCGCAGGCGCCGCTCGAGAACTCCTAGGCTCGGCCCGCGATCAGATCGTCGCGCACCTTCTTGCGCAGCACCTTGCCGATGAGCGACTTCGGCAGCTCGTCGACGGCGATCACACGCTTGGGCACCTTGTAGGCCGCGAGGGTGTCGCGCGCGAACTCACGGATGCCGGCCTCGTCGAGTCTCGCGCCGGGTGCGAGCACGACGACCGCCACCACGTCCTCCCCACTGTGGGCGCCCGGCAGACCCACGACCGCGGCGTCGGCGATGCTCGGATGCCGCAGCAGCACCTCCTCGACCTCGCTCGGCGCCACGTTGAACCCACCCGTGATGATGAGCTCCTTGATGCGGTCGACGATCGTGACGAAGCCGTCCGCGTCGACGGTGACGATGTCGCCGGTGCGGAACCAGTCCGCGCCGCCGTCGGTGGCCGAGACGAAGGCCTCGGCGGTCGCCTGCGGATTGTCCCAGTACCCGGAGAACACCTGGGGCCCGCGGGCGATGAGCTCGCCCTGCTCACCGGGGGCGCGATCGATCGTCGGATGCTCCGGGTCGACCACCCTGATATCGGTGTTCGGGAACGGCACGCCGATCGCGCCCGGGCGCCGGCTCGGACCGATCGGGTTGCCGATCAGCACCGGCGAGGTCTCGGAGAGCCCGTAGCCCTCCACGAGATAGCCGCCCGTCGCCCGCTCCCATCGCCGGATGAGTTCCGCGGGCAACGGCATGGCCCCCGAGAGCGCGGTCTCGATGCCCTCGAGGGAGATGCCCTTGGCCGCCGCCGCGTCGAGAAGCCGTTCGTAGATCGGCGGCACGGCGGGAAGGAAGGTCGGCAGCCGGCGCTTGGCCACCTCGAGCACGAGGTCGGTGTCGAACTTCGGGAACAGCACGAGCCGAGCGCCGATGCTCATCGAGAACGTCAGGCACAGGGTCATGCCGTAGGCGTGGAACATGGGGAGCACCGCGTAGACGACGGCGGCTCCGGGAACGATCGAGGGCAGCCACGCTCGCCCCTGCGCCGCATTGGCCATGAGGTTGGCATGCGTGAGGATCGCGCCCTTGGGCTCGGCGGTCGTGCCGCTGGTGTACTGGATGACCGCGACATCCCGTGCCGTCGGCCGTTCGATCGCGTCCGCCACCGGCGGTGCCCCGACGATCGTCTCCCAACGGATCGCGCCGTGGACCGCGGTCGTGAGGGCGGCGCGGGAGGCGCGGGCCTTCGCGATCGGCAGCCGCAGCAGCAGGCGAGTACGAAGCGGCATGCCGCGGGTGATGTCCACCGAGATGAGCTGTTCGACGGCGGTGTCGTCGGGAAAGGCCCGGATGGTCTCGACGGTCTTGTCCCACGCGATCGCGACCTTCGCGCCGTGATCCTCGAACTGGTGGCGCAGCTCACGCGGCGTGTAGAGCGGGTTGTGCTCGACGACGATGGCGCCCAGCCGCAGCACCGCGTAGAACGCGACGATGTGCTGCGGGCAGTTCGGCAGCACGATCGCGACCGGGTCGCCCTTCTGCACGCCCAGCAGCCGCAGGCCCTCGGCGGCGCGATCGACCTGCTCACCCAGCTCGGCGTAGGTCGTCTCGCGACCGAAGAACTCGAGCGCGACCTTGCCGCCGAACTCCTCGACGGATGAGGCGAGGAGATCGCAGAGCGAACCGCCCGGCACGACGATCTCGTGCGGCACCCCGGGCGCGTACTGCGCGAGCCAGGGTCGTTCCGTCGCCATCAGCGCTCGAGGGGGTCCGCGTTCATGATGTTGTCGCGCACGTTGCGACGCAGCACCTTGCCGATGAGCGACTTCGGCAGCTCGTCGACGGCGATCACGCGCTTGGGCACCTTGTACGGCGTCAGGTTGTCGCGCGCGAACTGACGGATGCCGTCCTCGTCGAGGCTCGCACCGGGGGCGAGCACGACGGCGGCGACCACGTCTTCACCGGAGTGCTCCGAGGGCAGGCCGACGACCGCGACATCCGCGATCGAGGGATGCTGGCGCAGTGCCTCTTCGACCTCGCTCGGCGCCACGTTGAACCCACCGGTGATGATGAGCTCCTTGATGCGGTCGACGATCGTCACGAAGCCGTCCGCGTCGATCGTGACGATGTCACCGGTGCGGAACCAGTCCGCGCCGTCGTCGTCGGCGGGCACGAAGACCGCAGCGGTCTCCTCCGGCTTCTTCCAGTACCCGCTGAACACCTGCGGGCCGCGCACGATGAGCTCACCGCGTTCGCCGGGCTTCACGTCCACCGTCGGCTGGTCCGGGTCGACGACGCGGCACTCCGTGTTCGGCAACGGCAGACCGACGGTGCCCGCCCGACGCGTCGGACCCACGGGGTTGGCCATGAGCACCGGGCTCGTCTCGCTCAGGCCGTAGCCCTCGACGAGATAGCCGCCGGTGCGCGCCTCCCAGGGCTCGACGACGCTCGCCGACAGCGGCATCGCCCCGGAGATGGCGATCTCGATGCCCTTGAGCGAGACGCCGCGCTCGTCCGCGGCGGCGGTGAGACGCTCGTAGATCGGCGGCACCGCGGGCAGGAACGTGGCGGGATGCTTCTTGATCACCGGCAGCACGAGGTCCGGGTCGAAGCGCGGGAAGAGCACGAGGCGCGATCCCATGCTCATCGCGAACGTGAGGCACAGTGTCAGGCCATAGGCGTGGAACATCGGCAGCACGGCGTAGACGACCGCGGTGCCGCGCTGGACGGTCGGCACCCACGCGCGGGCCTGGGCGGCGTTCGTGTTGAGGTTCAGGTGGGTGAGGGTCGCACCCTTCGGGAAGCCGGTGGTGCCGCTGGTGTACTGGATGAGGGCCACATCGTCGGCGGCCGGCTTGAAGATCGCGGGCTTGATGGGCTCGGCTTCGAGCAGCTTCGACCACGTGATGGTGCCGCGCACCTTCGTGGTGAGCGCGGCGCGCGATTCGCGCGCCTTCGCGATCGGCAGCCGCAGCAGTGCGCGCGTGACGAGGGGCATGGCCCGTGTGACGTCGATCGAGATGATGGCCTCGACCGCGACATCCGCCGGGAAGGCCTGGATGGTCTCGACCGTCTTGTCCCACGCGATCGCGACCTTCGCGCCGTGATCCTCGAACTGGTGGCGCAGCTCACGCGGCGTGTAGAGCGGGTTGTGCTCGACGACGATGGCGCCCAGCCGCAACACCGCGTAGAACGCGACGATGTGCTGCGGGCAGTTCGGCAGCACGATCGCGACCGGGTCGCCCTTCTGCACGCCCAGCAGCCGCAAGCCCTCGGCGGCGCGATCGATCTGCTCACCCAGCTCGGCGTACGTGGTCTCGCGCCCGAAGAACTCGAGCGCGACATGCTTCGGGTACTGCTGCACGGACTCGGCGACGAGATCGTAGAGCGACCCGGTCGGCAGCTCGATCTCCGACGGCACCCCCTCGGCGTACGACGTGAGCCAGGGACGCGGCGGCGAGTAGTCGGACACGGTCACGCCGCCCCGTCGAACATGCTCGTGACGGAGCCGTCGTCGAAGACCTCGTGGATGGCGCGGGCGATGAGCGGGGCGATCGGCAGGATAGTCAGGCGGTCCCAGCGCTTCTCCTCCGGCACCGGCAGCGTGTCGGTGACGACGACCGAGTCGATGTACTCGCTCTGCAGGATCTCGGTCGCGGGATCCGAGAAGATCGCGTGCGTCGCCGCGACCACGACGGCCGTGGCCCCGTTGGCCTTGAGCGCCTCGGCCGCCTTCACGATCGTGCGACCGGTGTCGATCATGTCGTCGACGAGCAGGCAGACGCGGCCGGCCACCTCACCGACGATCTCATGCACCGAGACCTGGTTCGGGATGAGCGGGTCGCGTCGCTTGTGGATGATCGCCAGCGGCGCCCCCAGCTTGTCGCTCCAGATGTCGGCCACGCGCACGCGCCCCATGTCGGGCGAGACCACCGTGAGGGTGGCGGGGTCGAGCTGCCTCTGGAAGTGCTCGAGCAGCACGGGCATCGCGAACAGGTGGTCGACGGGGCCGTCGAAGAAGCCCTGGATCTGCGCGGCGTGCAGGTCGACGCTCATGATGCGGTTGGCCCCGGCGGCCTTGTAGAGGTCCGCGACCAGGCGGGCGCTGATCGGCTCGCGACCGCGGCCCTTCTTGTCCTGGCGAGCGTAGGGATAGAACGGGCTCACGACGGTGATGCGCTTGGCGGAGGCGCGCTTGAGGGCGTCCACCATGATGAGCTGCTCCATGAGCCACTCGTTGATCGGGCTGGTGTGCGACTGGATGACGAAGGCGTCGCAACCGCGCACGCTCTCGTCGTAGCGCGCATAGATCTCGCCGTTGGCGAAGGTGCGGGCATCCGTGTGCACGATCTCGGTCTCGAGTTCGCGCGCGATGTCCTCGGCGAGTTGGGGATGGGCCCGGCCCGTGACGATCACGAGCCGTTTCTGTCCGGTGATCTTGATCTCGGACACGGTTCCCGCTCTCTCTGCCGGTAACCGGCGGTGTCGCTAGGCCTCGGACTCGGCGCCGGCCGCCGCCGCGGCATCCGCCGCAGCAGTGCCCGCCCGATTGGCTCTGACCCAGCCGCTCATGTTGCGCTGCGGAGCCACGTTGATCGCCAGAGACCCGGCCGGCACGTCCTTGCGGACCACCGTCCCGGCACCTGTATAGGCTCCATCACCGATTGTAACGGGGGCGACGAACACGTTGTGCGAGCCGGTGCGCACGTGCGAGCCCACGATGGTGCGGTGCTTGTTCACGCCGTCGTAGTTGGCGGTGATCGTGCCGGCACCGATGTTCGCCCCGTCACCGACCTCGGTGTCGCCGATGTAGCTCAGGTGGGGCACCTTGCTGCCCGCGCCGATGGTCGAGTTCTTCGTCTCCACGAAGGTGCCGATCTTGCCGCCCTCGCCGAGATACGTGCCCGGTCGCAGGTACGACCAGGGGCCGACGGATGCCCGGGCCCCGATCACCGCGAGCGTCGCGTCGGTGCGCCGCACCGTGGCATCCTCGCCGACCTCGGTGTCGGTCAGCGTGGAGTCCGGACCGATGCTCGCCCCGCGGTCGACCTTCGTCGCGCCCTTGAGCTGCACGCCCGGCAGCAGGTGCACATCTTCGGCGAGCGTCACGTCGGCGTCGATCCAGGTGGTCGCCGGGTCGTCGACGGTGACGCCCTCGAGCTGCCAGCGGCGCACGATGAGCTCGTTCATGCGGCGGGCGGCCTCCGCCAGCTGCACGCGGTCGTTGACGCCGGCGACCCGCCAGCCGTCACGCACCGGGAGCGCTGCGACGGCGGCGCCGGTGGCGCGCAGGAGCCCGATCACATCGGTGAGGTACTTCTCTCCCTGCGAGTTCTGGGTGGTCACCAGCGCCAGCTGCTCACGCAGCGGTGTGAGGGCGAAGACGTAGGTGCCGGAGTTGACCTCGGTGATCGCGAGCTCGTCGTCGCTCGCATCGCGCTGCTCGACGATGCGGTCGACGTCGCCCGCGGCGGTGCGCACGACGCGTCCGTAACCGGTGGCGTCGTCCATGATCGCCGAGAGCACGGTGGCGGCGGCCTTGGCGGCGCGGTGGCGCTCGATGAGGTCGGCGAGGGTCGTGGCATCCAGCAGCGGCACGTCGCCGGAGACCACGACGACGTCGCCCTCGAAGCCGGCCGGCAGGGCGTCGATGGCGATCTCGACCGCACGACCGGTGCCGGGCACCTCGTCCTGGTCGACGATGATCGCGGACGGCGCGAGCTCGCTGATGGTCTCGACGACGGCATCCCGCTCGTGGCGCACGACGGCGACGACGTGCGTGGGGTGGAGCTCCTGCGCGGTCGCGAGCACGTGACCGACGAGCGAGCGGCCGGCGAGCGCGTGCAGCACCTTGGGTCGCGAGGACTTCATGCGAGTGCCCTGACCTGCGGCGAGGACGATGACGGCGAGGCGCTGGTCGGTCATGAGGCTATTCTGCCGTGTCGCCGCCGGCCTTGCCCTTGGCGGCCCGCGCCATGAGCTGCGGGCTCGTCAGCAGGGCGCGCTTCCATGGCGCAACCCCCTCGATCTCGATCTGCAGCGAGAAGCTCAGCACCGTGCGAATGAGCACGATGATCGCGAGCACGAGCGCATCGGTCAGCTCCGGCGTCGAGGTCACCGTGCGCACCAGATCGGCGGCGACCAGGATCTCCAGGCCGAGCAGGATCACGAGCCCGATCGAGTCGCGCAGGGTCTTGAAGGCGACCCTGCCGTCGTGCGAACGCACCCAGGAGCGGATCGCGAGCACGACGGCCACGAGGATGCCGACGGCCATCGCGCTCACGCCGAGCACCTCGAACGCGGCGGTGACGATCACGAAGAACTCGGTCATGCCGTCACCCTATCGCCGCGGATGCGCCATCCCTAGGCCGTCGACACCGCCGGGGTCGTTGTCACAGATCCGAACCTCGCCCGGTCTCTCTGATGAGAGCGGCGGTCGACGCCGCCGGAAACGGAGCATCATGAAGATCGTCGTCATCGGAGGCACCGGCCTCATCGGATCCCAGGTCGTCGGACACCTCGCCGCCCACGGTCACGAGGTCGTCGCAGCCTCGCCTAACTCGGGCGTCGATGCTGTCACCGGCGAAGGGCTCGCCGAGGCGCTCGCCGGAGCCCAGGTGGTCGTCGACGTCTCCAACTCCCCGTCGTTCGCGGATGACGACGTCATGGCCTTCTTCCGCGCCGGCACGACCAACCTGCTCGAGGCCGCGAAGGCGGCCGGGGTCGGCCACGTCGTCGCGCTGTCGATCGTCGGTTCCGAGCATCTCGCCGCATCGGGATACATGCGCGCCAAGGTCGAGCAGGAACGGCTCATCCGTGAGGGTGGCGTGCCGTTCACGATCGTGCACGCGACCCAGTTCCTCGAGTTCCTGGTCGGCATCGCGGACTCGGGAACGGTCGACGGCGTGGTGCGCGTGCCGCAGGCGAACATCCAGCCGGTCGCCGCCGCGGATGTCGCGCTCGCGGTCGCCGCGGCCGCGGCGCACGAGCCCGTGAACGGCGTTGTGGAGATCGCGGGACCGGAGGTGTTCACCTTCGCCGACATCGTCGGACGCCGCCTCGCCGCACGACACGACGAGCGCACGGTGATCGCCGACCCCGCCGGCATCTATTTCGGCGAGAACCTCACCGGCGACGAGCTGCTGGCCGGCGCCGACGCACCGCGCGGCACCATCACCTACGAGCAGTGGATCGCCCTTCCGGGGGGTGACGTCCCGCTGAGTGGTGGAGTTTCTGGACACCGTGCGAGATCTAGCTGAGTTGATTATGCCGCGGTCAGTTCCGGGATCGCCACCTCCTCG
>NZ_JARGEM010000004.1:143944-404334 GCF_029211225.1 Antiquaquibacter metalliresistens | reverse complement strand
CCGGAACTCCGGCGGGTGGGCAGCAGGCATCTCACGGACTCCTCTCTGAGACGATCATCGCCTCAACTCAGGTGTCCGGAAAAGCGGGTCAGGCTCCGGCTCCTTGAGGTGCAACGCTGGTTACTTCACCACTCCGTAGCCCACGCCCGGACACACGATTCGAGCTACGCGTACCAGCCCGGCCGGTCAGTCGTCCAATGCGCAACTCGACATTTGGGCGCTAGCTGGTTCGTGAAGATTGACATCAAGGACTACTTCCACTCCTTCGACGAAACACAGGTGTTCTCCGTATTCGTCGAACTCGGCTACAGCAGGCTTGTGGCTTTCGAACTGTCAAGGCTATGCACGAGGCGAGCTCCCGGCGACGCATCATGGCTTCCCCCGAAGTTCCGGCGACAGTCGAGCAGACGATACGAATCGATGGGCTATCGGCCGACGACCCTCGGATACCTCCCGCAGGGTGCTCCGACTAGCGGGTTCCTTGCGAATGTGTTGACACGGATGCTCGATCTGCGGCTGAGCAACATTGCTGGCGATTTCGGACTCGTCTACACGCGATATGCCGACGACATCGTGCTCTCGGGTTCGTCCCCGTTCTCCAGGCCCCATGCCGAACGGATCATGCGCATGGCCATAACGGCGGTTCGACGAGCAGGCTTTGCCCACAACATTGCGAAGAGTCGAATCGTGGGCCCCGGCTCCAGGCTTGCGATGCTCGGGCTGCTCATCGACGGAGAGCGCGTGCGCCTAACGCGCCAGACAAGAAGCAGAATCGAAACGCATGTGAGAGGCGTCGAGCGGTTCGGACTTCAAACGCATGCGAGTCATAGGGGCTTCGATGACGATTTCGGCTTCCTGAACCACATTTACGGCTTGCTCGACTACGCGAACGATGTCGATCGCGACTTTGCCACCAGGTATCGCGAGCGCCTTCAGGAGGCTCTGCGAAACCGAACTCGAGCACATTGACTGGTCGAAAGGAGTCATTCAAGCGTTCACCACGGCTGCGACACACACGTTTCTAGGCGGGCAGGATGTTCGCGACCGCGGTGCTGAACGCAGCGTTGTCCCCGCCCTCGAACGAGGTAGGCATTGACCAGATGTCCCCGGCCCCCACTACCCTCCCAACGTGAGCCCCTCCAACACCGTCACCGGCCAGCGGATCGAGATCGCCTTCGAGCGCGTCGGCGACCCGACCGGGTGGCCGGTCGTGCTCGCGCATGGGTTTCCGTATGACCCGCACTGCTACGACGAGGTCGCGTCCCTGCTCGCCGCGCGCGGTGCCGATGTGGTTGTGCCGTGGCTGCGCGGGTATGGGCCGAGCCGGTATCGGGATGCGCGCGGCATCCGTTCGGGTCAGCAGGCGGCGTTGGCCGGGGATCTGCGCGAGCTGATCGTGGGGCTCGGGCTGGATCATCCGATCGTTGCGGGCTTCGACTGGGGCGGTCGGGCGGCGTGCGTCACGGCGATGCTCTGGCCCGAGTTGGTCTCTGGGCTGGTCACCGTGGCCGGGTACAACGTGCACGACATCGCCGCGATGGCCACGACCCCGACCCCGCCCGCGGACGAGAGCCGCAACTGGTACCAGTGGTACCTGCACAGCGAGCGCGGCCGGGCCGGGCTGGCGCGGTACCGGCGGGAGTTCGCGCGGCAGCTCTGGCAGGAGTGGTCACCCGGGTGGGCCTTCACCGACGCCGCTTTCGAGGCGACCGCCGCCTCGTTCGACAACCCCGACTTCGTCGACACCGCCGTGCACTCCTACCGCCACCGCTACGGCCTCGCGGCGGGCGACCCCGACTACGAGAGCTTCGAGCGGGCGATCGCGGCACAGCCCGAGATCACGGTGCCCACGGCCGTCATCGACGCGGCGGATGACCCGCTCGAAGCACCCCGGCCGCGCGACGTTCACGGCCAGAAGTTCCCGGCGCTCGTCGGCTATCGGGTGCTGGCCACGGGGCACAACGTGCCGCAGGAGGATCCGGTGGGGTTTGCGGATGCGGTGTGGGCGGTGCGGGAGCGCGTCAGGTAGAAATACCGTTGCCTGATGGACGTGACAATCCGTTGGGCCGAACCTGACGACGCGCGAGGCGTGGCGATCGTCCATGTCGATGCCTGGCGCGCGGCGTATCCGGGGCTGATCGATCAGAGTCTGCTGGACGGGTTCCAGGTCGATGAGCGCGCCGACGGTTGGTCACGATGGATCGCGCGCTCGCTCTCCGGCGAGCCGACCGATGGGGACAGCTCCCATCGACTCCTCGTCGCGGAACTCGAGGGCCGCGTCGCGGGGTGGGCCAGCTTCGGCGCAGGTCGCGACGCGGGGATGACCGAGCTGGGCGAACTGGCCGGGCTGTACGTGCATCCCGACCACTGGTCACATGGCATCGGCCACGCGCTGCTCGAGCGGGTCGAGCAGGAGTTGCGCAGTGCAGGTCGGGACGAGTCGTACCTCTGGGTGCTCCACGGCAATGAGCGGGCGATCCGGTTCTACGAGCGGCACGGCTGGAAGGCGGAGGGAACCGAGAAGCTCGGGGACGCCGGAGGTGCTCGGCAACTGCGCGAGTTGCGGCATGTGCGTCGGCTTGCGTCTCAGGAGTGAGCGCTGTGCCCGCTCAGCGCTGCGGCCGACGACCGAGCCTGAACCCGATCCACCCCGCGAGGAGGGCGACACCGAGAACCAGCAGCCCGACCGCCAGCGGGTAGTCGGGGAACGACGGGTAGTAGGCCTGAGTCGCTAAGGGAGCGTAGGCGAACCATCCCACGGTTGGCCGCGACCAGAGCAGCAGCACGAATCCGGCCACGAGTGCGATCGCGCCCGCGACGGGCACCACGAGCGTTCTGAGCCGCGCCATCGCCTACTGCTGCGCCCGCTCCAGCACCAGCTCGCGCACGCGCGCGGCATCCGCCTGACCGCTCATGGCCTTCATCACGGCGCCGATCACCGCGCCCGCGGCCTGCACCTTGCCGTCGCGGATCTTCTCGAGCACATCGGGCTGGGCGGCCAGGGCGGCGTCGATCGCGGCGATGAGGGCGCCGTCATCCGAGACCACCTTCAGGCCACGGCTGGCGACCACCTCGGTCGGGGTGCCCTCGCCGGCGATCACGCCTTCGAGCACCTGGCGGGCCAGGCGGTCGGTGAGTTCGCCCGACTCGACGAGCGTGACCAGCGCGGCGACGTCGGCCGGGGAGGCGAGGGATGCCGCATCCACCCCACGCTCGTTGGCGATGCGTGAGAGCTCCCCCGTCCACCACTTGCGGGCCTGGGCGGGCGCGGCACCGGCGGCCACCGTCTCCTCCACCTCGGAGAGCAACCCGCCGTTCACCACATCTTGGAACTCGAGGTCGCTGAACCCCCACGCCGCCTTGAGACGATTGCGGCGAAGGGCCGGAGCCTCGGGCAGCTGCGCGCGCAGCTCTTCGATCAGCTCCGCGGACGGCTCGACGGGAAGGAGGTCAGGCTCGGGAAAGTATCGGTAATCGTCGGCGTCGCTCTTCGGGCGGCCGGCGGAGGTGACGCCGGTGTCCTCGTGCCAGTGGCGGGTCTCCTGGATGATCGTGCCGCCGGCCTCGAGAATCGCCGCCTGGCGCTGGATCTCGTAACGCACCGCCCGCTCCACGCTGCGCAGGGAGTTCACGTTCTTCGTCTCCGTGCGCGTGCCGAGCTTGCCGCTGCCGCGGGGGCTGAGCGAGACGTTCGCGTCGCAGCGCAGGTTGCCGCGCTCCATCTTCGCCTCGCTGATGCCGAGGGCCACGACGATGTCACGGATTGCGGAGACGTACGCCTTGGCGAGCTCCGGGGCATCCTTCTCGGCGCCCGGGATCATCTTGGTGACGATCTCCACGAGCGGCACGCCAGCGCGGTTGTAGTCCACGAGCGAGTACTCGGCGCCCTGGATGCGGCCGGTCGAACCGCCGACGTGCGTGAGCTTGCCTGCATCCTCCTCCATGTGCGCGCGCTCGATCTCGATGGTGAAGGTGCGTCCGTCGGCGAGTTCGACATCCACGCTGCCATCGAACGCGATGGGCTCGTCGTACTGGCTGATCTGGTAGTTCTTCGCAAGGTCGGGGTAGAAGTAGTTCTTGCGCGCGAACCGGCTGCTGGGCGCGATCTGGCAGCCGAGCGCGAGTCCCAGGCTGATCGAGTACTTCACGGCCTGCTCGTTGACCACCGGCAGGCTGCCCGGCAGACCCAGGTCGACGGGGGTGATGTAGGTGTTCGGCTCGGCGTGCACGTTGCCGAGCGCGGCGGGGTTGGGGGCATCCGAGAACATCTTCGTCTGCGTGTTGAGCTCGACGTGCACCTCGAAACCGAGCGTCGGCTCGAACAGCTCGAGCGCCTTGTCGAAGTCCATCAGATCTGCCTTGGCCACCCGTCGATTCTAGGCGGGGCGGTGCGGGGGTGTTCGCGCGGGCGCGGGGCGGTGCGGCCCGCGACCCGACCACTCCTCCACAGGCACCGGCGAAACGACTTATCCGGCACTATCGCTCGGACTATAGAACATATGTTCGAATCCTGGGAGAATCGATGCATGCCCACCCCGACCGCCGCGTTCGCCTCGCTCGCCGACATCGCGGTCGCGTTCGCGCTCCCCTCCGCGGCCGGGTTCGACGACACCGAGCTCATCGAGGCCCAGCGCACCCTCGCCGAGATCAAGCGTCGGGTGGATGCCACTGCCGCCGTCTTCGCCGCCGAGATCCACCGCCGCTCGCGCCCCGAGCTCGGCTACGACGGACTCGCCCAGCGCCTCGGCGCCCGCACCTCCACCGCGCTCGTGCAGCAGCTGGCGGGCTCCTCGAAGCGGGAGGCGAGCGCGCTCGTGCGCGTCGGCAGCCACCTCGCCGCCCTCGACGAGACGAGCACCGAGCCGGCCGGGCCGGTGTGGCTGCGGGCGGTCTCCGGTGCGCTGGCAGCGGGCATCCTCTCGCTCGAGACGTTCGAGGCGATCCGCGCGGGGCTCGGCGCCCCCGACGACCACGTCACCGCCGACGACCTCACCGCCGCCGCGGCCACCTTGTTGCGCCGCGCGCCCGGCATCACCGTCGAACGCCTGGCGGCCGACGCCCGCGACCTGCGTGCCGAGCTCGACCTCAGCCGCGTCGCCGACCTCGAGCACGCGCTCCGGCAACGCCGATACCTGCATCTCACCCGCCAGGCCGACGGGATGACACGGCTCACCGCCCTGCTCGACCCCGAGTCCGCCGCGACCGTCACGGTGGCGATCGACGCCGCCACCTCGCCTCGGCGCGGAGGCCCGCGCTTCGTCGATCCGGATGCCCGGGCCGCCGCCGATCGCATGCTCGACGACCCCCGCACCACCGAGCAGATCGCGCTCGACACCCTCGTCGAGCTCGTGCGCATCGGCACCGCGACGGACCCCGACGTGCTGCTGGCCTCCGGGCGCACCGTGAGCCTGCACGTCACCGCCACCGACCTCGACCGCCGTGTCGGCATCGCCCGGCTCGAGGGCCAGAGCGTTCCGATCAGCATCGAGACCGCCGAGCGGCACGCCTGCGACGCCGGCCTCATCCCTATCCTGTTCGACACCGACGGACAGGTCGTGGACATCGGGCGCGATCAACGGCTCTTCACCCGCCGCCAACGCCAAGGCCTCGCCGCACGGGATGGTGGATGCCGCTTCCCCGGCTGCGAGCGACCACCCTCCTGGACCGAGGCCCACCACCTCACCGAGTGGCGCAACGGCGGCCGCACCGACCTTCGGGATGGGGTGCTGCTCTGTCGACATCATCACCTGCTGATTCACAACAACGGCTGGCGCGTGACGCGCGAGGGCGCCGACTACTTCGTCGTGCCACCATCACGCGAAGACCCGCACCGACGCCCCATCCCCGCGCCCGCCAAGAGCCGCATCCAGCGCGCCGCTGGGTGAGCGCCGCCACCGGGTGAGCGGCGCGCCCGCGCACAGGTTGAGCCAATACGGTTGAAGGATGACGAACTCCGGGGCACCTCAGCGCGCATGATGATGGAGACGAACGAAGACCTCAAGCGTGTCGCGCGCGCCATGCTCAAGGACTTCGACTCGATCATGTCGGCCATCACGGATCAGGTCTGGCGGACCATACCCGCATACTCGACGCTGATCCTCGAACAGAGCGATCTTCGCGATCGCATTCGCGAGAACGTCCTCAACGTCATCATGTGCCTCCTCGAGGGCCGCGAGCCGTCCGCCGCCGAGCTCGCACGCTCCGCGCGCAACGGCGAGCGCCGCGCGCTCCAAGGCGTCTCGCATGCCGCGCTGATCCAGTCGTTCCGCACCGCTGAGCGCACCCTCAACGAGGAATTCCAACTCTGGTGCGTGCGAATGCAGGTGCGGCCCGCGAAAGCCCGCCTCGGGCGCACGCTGCTGATCGAGAACCTCGACCGTCTGGAGCGCTCGATGCTCGACTCCTACGCGGCGATGCAACAGCAGATCGACGCGAGCAACCATCTCACCGAGCCCACCCTCTTCAACCGCCTCGCCGTCGGCGCCACCATCGCCCCGGGAGAAGTGGAGCAACTGGGTCGGGCGCTCGGCATCGACGACACCGAGCAGACCCGATTCGTCGCGGTCGCGCTCACGGTGTCCGCGGTCGACGCCACGGTGCTCGAGCGCGTTCGCCACCATGTGGTCTTCCAGCTCAGCTCGGCGCTGCACGGCACCGTGCTCTCGGGCACCGTGCAGAACGGGTCCCACCCGATCGGCCTGCTCGCCCTGCCCTGGGATTCCGACTCCGAATCCCTCCTGCCGCACGTCGACGCGGCGATCTCCGAGGGCCTGCTCCGCGATCCCGTGCGAGCAGCCGCCGGCGAGCCCCGCACCGGGCTCGGACAGCTGAGCCTGTCCTGCCGTCAGGCGATCGCTGCGCTCGACGCCACCGCCGACAGCGCCGAGCCACGCAAGACGATCCGATACGCGGATGCCCTCCTCGAGGTACTCGTGCGCCGCGACCCACCCCTCATGCGGCAACTTCGCGACCGTTACCTCGGCCCGCTCGTGGGCACCGAACTGGAGGAGACGCTCAGGTGCCACCTCGCCACGAACCTGGCCCTCTCGAAGACCGCTGCGCTCATGCACGTGCACAAGAACACGATCGTCTACCGGTTGCGCCGCATCGAGGAGCTCACCGGACTCGACCTCCACGACGTGCGGGATCTCAGCCGCGCCGTGCTCGCCCTGGAGGCCGCACCGGAACCGCCGCGGGAGCCGGGCGAGCGATAGCGGCCGAGGAAGTCCTCGGCTGCGGTCGCCGGAGCACGCCGGGCCGCCGGAGCACACCGCCCCGCCGGAGCACACCGGGCCACCGGAGCACACCGCCCCACCGGAGCACACCGGGCCACCGGCGCACACCGGGCCGCCGGAGCACACCGCGCCACCGGCTCACCCCGGCTCGTCCGTCGCGGCAGAGGCCGCGAGCGACTACAGCAGGCCCGCCCTCGCGGCAGCGTCGACGACGCCGGCCACGAGGGACTCCGGTTCGGCGGATCCGTCGTCGATGACCACGAGGGAGTCGACCCCCGCGGCACGATGGGCGAGGAATCCTTCGGCCGCGTCATCCGGAGTTCCGGACACGGTGACCGCCCCGACGATGTCGTCATCGGCGAGATCAAGCGCGGGCGCTCCCGCGAGGAGTCGCTCGCGGAAGAGAGCCGCGACATCCTGATCGATTCCGGCGCGCGCGGTGATCGCCGAAGCGCCGTGCATACCGAGGAACCTCGCCGTGTGTGCCCGGAGACGTTCCCGAGCGGTCGCCCGATCGGAGGCGACCGCGAACGACGCGTAGGCGGTGACGGAGCGCGGCGCGTAGGTCGCGCGAACCCACGCGACATACGCCGGCGACGACAACACCGAGAGCATCACGCCGTCGGCGTGCTCCTGCGCGAGGGCGAGCGCCTTCGGTCCCTTGACTCCCCAGACGATTGGGATCTCCCGCGGCGGGGCGGCATCGAGGGCGGCGTCGATCTGCGCCCCGAGCAGCTGCGTCTGGAGTCGATCACCGCGCAGCAGCACCCGCAACGCCTCGGTGTAGTCGGCGAGCACCCCGATCGGGCGCTCGAACGGGATGCCGAGCCTGCCCTGCATCCAGGCCGCGTTGCTCGCGCCGATCCCGAGGATGCTGCGCCCCTCCGCAACCTCGTCGAGCGCGTGCGCCTCCATCGCCGCAAGGGCGACGTGCCGCGTCCACGGGTTGATCACGCCGATGCCGATCCCCACCCGCTCGGTCACGCCGGCGATCGCGCCCGCCACGGCGAATGCACCGCGCTCCAGATAGTCCTCGCTGATCCAGACCTCGGCGAGGCCGGCATCCTCGGCAAGCCGGGCAAGCATCACGGCATCCGCGGCGGAACGACGCCCCGACGGTGCGATCCCGAGCCTCATCGAACCGGGCCCCGACCGGACACGGTCGCCAACGCAGCGTCCAGAGCCGCGAGGGTCGGCTCGATCACGGGCACCGCGGGCAGTCGCGCGGCGGTCGTGGGCACGTCTTTGAGTCCCGTCGAGGTGCCGAGCAGCACCACCGTGTCCGTCTCCGAGATGACGCCCCGCGCGCGCAGTTCCGGCAGCACCGCGACGGTCGTCGACGACGAGGCCTCGAGGAACACTCCCTCGCTCGACGCCAGAGCGTGTTGCGCGGCCATGGTCTGCTCGTCCGTCGCGGATGCCGCGGCACCCCCGGTCGAGGCGAGCGCGTTCCAGCCCTGCCAGGTCGCACTCGGGGTCGCGATGGAGAACGACACCGACGACCCCGCCGCCACGACCGCCGTCGGGTCGAAGCCTTCGCGCAGTGCTCGCTCATACGGCCCGAACGGCTCGGATGCCACCAGCCGCGGCACGCGACTGGTCAGCCCCAGCGTCACCAGGTCGGCGAACCCGCGCTGCAGGCCCGCGATGGCATCCCCGTACGCCACCGGGGCGACCACAACATCCGGAACCTCGCCCAACTGGGCGTGCAACTCGTAGGCGATGGTCTTGTAGCCCTCGCAACCGAAGGGGTTCGACCCGGACGGCGGCCCCACGAACCCCGACATCGGCACCCAGTTGCGCTGCTCGACCAACTGCCGCATGAGCACCCAGCGGTCGGTCGGCGTCTCGACGGCGACCGTCTCGGCACCGTAGCTCTGCATGAGCGTCTTCATCGCCTGCGGCACGGAGGCCAGCGTGAGCACGACACAGCGGATGCCCGCCCGCGCGGCGTACGCGGCGACGGCCGCGCCGTGATTGCCCGTGCTCGAAACGACCACGGTGTCGCGCCCCTGCTGCACCGCCTTCGTGACCGCGACGGCGGCGAGCCGATCCTTGTACGACCAGGTTGGATTGCGCGATTCGTCTTTCACGAAGAGCGACGGGATGCCCAGGCTCTCTCCCACGCGACTCACCGGCAGCAGCGGGGTGTTCCCTTCCTGCAGGGTCACCACCGGTCCATCGTCGATCGGCAGCAGCGCCCGATAGCGGAAGAGTCCGGGATCGTCGGTCGTCTCCAGGCCGCGCATAGCCCCCAGGTCGTACTGCGGCACCGCGTAGACGTGACCGCCGTCGATCGCGGTCGGCAGGTAGGCGTGCTCTTCGGCCACCCGCTCCCCGGTGATCGGGTGCACCAGGTAGCCGAGGTACGGGCTCACGCGTCCACCACCGTCAGCTCCCGGGCTCGATCGCTCAGCAGACGCACGCCGGTCTCGGTGATGACGACGGCATCCTCGACCATCATGCCGCCCCAGCCGAGCTCGTAGTAGGGGGTCTCGAAGCAGAACGTCATGCCGGGCTCGAGCGGTGTCGGACTGCCCGGCCGGATGATCGGTGCCTCGTACACCTCGAGGCCGATGCCGTGACCGCAGTGCTGCCGACGGTACGGCACGGGACCGGTGGATTCCACCACCTCGACCGCCCGCGCGAACACGTCCTCGGCGAGCACGCCCGGCGCTGCGAGCGCGAACTGGGCCTCCTCCCCCGCGAGCATCGCGTCGTAGTACGTGCGCTGCTTGGCCGTGGGTTCGCCGATCACCGCGGTGCGGCCGAGATCGGCCCAGTAGCCCTCGTACATGCCGCCGACGTCGAATCGCAGAAGATCCCCGGGCACCAGCTCCCGGTTGGTGGCGTAGGCGTCGGCGAGGGCCGACCTGGGTCCACTCGTGACCACGACGAAGCGAGGCTCGAGATCGTTGGCGACCAGGGCCGAGGCCACGACGCGCGCGATCTCGGCCTCCGTCACGCCCACCGCAGCCGCCGACATCCCGTCGATCATGGCGGATTCGACGATGCGCGCGGCGCGCTCCACCAGCTCGACCTCGCCCGGCAGTTTCACGGCGCGCAGGCGGGCGAACCAGTCGCTGGCCGGCACGAACGTCACGCTCGGCAGCAGGTCGGCCAGCGCGGCGCGAAGCGGGGCCGGGCATGCGGCGTCGTCGAGCCCGATGCTCGACGACTGCAGGCCGAAGCGCCGAACGGCGGCGGCGATGGCGGCGGCGTAGTCCGCGTGCTGATCGACCAGCCGGGTCGCCGTCGCGGCGGAGTCCGGCGACTCGAAGAAGAAGCGGCCGTAGGCGAGGTAGTCCTCCTCCGCAAGCCCGCTGTCGAAGCCCGGAGCGCTGTCGGAGACAGGGCCGACCACCAATCGCGCATCCCCCCGCACCAGGGCCGCGAGCGGCGAAATGCCGTGCACGGTCGCCGAGACACTGCGATACCCGGTGGCGTAGTCGAAGTTCGCCGCGCTGAGCGCGAGCACCGTGTCGAACGGAGCCGTCTGAAGCGCTCCACGCAGCCGGTCGAGGCGGGCGTCGACGAGTTCGCGACTGATCAGCCGGGCGCTCACTGGGCCACCGCGCCGGTCGTCTCGCGCCGGTAGGGCGCGATGACGTTCTCGGCGAACCAGGCCATCTGGTCCAGCGCCTCCTCCACGGTGTTGCACGCGAAGAGCAATCCGGACATCGTCGTCACGCCGGCCGCCGCGTACGCGCGCACCTGCTCGAGCATCTGCTCGCCGCTGCCGACGAGGTTGCGGCTCGTCCAATCGTCCTGGTTCTGATCCTTCAGGGTGCTCTTCGAGAGGGACCTCATGTGCTGGTAGAGCTGGGATGCCTCGAAGCGCTGCAACGCATCGCTCGTCGACGACCCGACCGCCACCGAGAACTGCGGCGCAACGTCGAAGCCGGCGGGCAGCGTTCGCCCATGCTCGCCGGCGATGCGACGGATGTCCGCGAGACCCTGCGTGATCTCGGCCGGGGTCAGCAGTGCCGGGATCCAGCCGTGACCGTACTTGGCCGCTCGTTCGCGCGAACCCGGGGCGTTGCCGCCCGAGAGGATCGGCAGCGGCGTCTGCTTGGGCTTGGGATAGCTCTCGACGTCGGTGAAGCGCACATAGCGCCCCGCAAAGCTCGCGCGACGCTCGGTGAAGAGTAGCCCGAGCGCTTGCAGGTACTCGTCGGCCTGTTGGCCGCGATGGATGTCCATGCCCGGCCACATCGCCTCGGCCTCCTCCCGATACGCGCCGATGCCGACGCCGAGGATGAACCGCCCGCCGCTGAGCTGGTCGAGCGTCGACGCCTGCTTCGCCAGCACCACGGGGTTGCGGAAGGCGAAGACGGTCACCGCGGTCGCCAGCGAGAGTGTGGTGGTCTCCGCGGCGACGTACGCCAGATAGAGATACGGGTCGTAGAACCGCGGCGGGCTGTCGAACTCGGCGCGCACGTACCGCTGCGTGGTGACGTGATCGTTGCCCCACACGCCGTCGAATCCGAGCCGCTCCGCCTCGATCGCCAGTCGCACGGCTTGGTCGGGGTCCGCGAACGGGATGGGATACATGAGGCCCTCCGTCCCCGTGGGAACGCCGAGTCCGAAACGCATTAGATCTCCTCGAGTGTCTCGGCTGCGGTGGCGACGGCCCCCGAGCCTTTGGTGGTGCGACGGGCGGACGCCGCTGCATCGGTGCCGCGGCGTCGTTCGGCGGGGTCCATGCTCGGCACGGCAGCGAGCAACGCCTTGGTGTACGGATGCTGCGGGTGCACGAGCACCGAACGGCTTCCGCGTTCGACGACCTCCCCGCGCTGCATCACGATCACGTCGTGAGCGATCGCGCGCGCAACATCCAGGTCGTGGGTGATGAAGATGTACGCGACGCCGGTCTCGACCTGCAGTCGTCGCAACAGGCCGACGATCTTGCCGCGCACCGACTGGTCGAGCCCGGACGTGGGCTCGTCCAGCACGATCAGGTCGGGGCCGGCGGCCAGCGCCCGGGCGATCGCCACGCGCTGCTGCTGTCCACCGGAGAGTTCTGCAGGACGGCGGCGCCGCAACTCGGTCGGCAGGTGGACGAGGCTCAGCAGTTCGTCGACGCGCGCCGAGGCCTCGGAGCGCGTCATCCCGGCGAGCAGGGTGAGCGGTTCCATGAGCGTCGACTCCACGCGATACTTCGGATCGAGCGACTGGTATGGACTCTGGAACACCATCTGGATGCGCCGCCGCAGTGCGGACCGGTAGGTGCGGTTGCCGATCGTCTCCCCCTCGAACAGCACCTCACCGTCGCTCGGCCGCTGCAGGCCGGCGACGATGGAGCCGAGCGTCGACTTGCCCGAACCGGACTCCCCGACGACGGCCAGGGTGCGGCCCGCGGTGACCTGCGCCGAGACGCCGGCCAGGGCATCCACGACGTGCCCGCCGCTGCGGTACTGCTTGCGGAGGTCGGTGATCTCAAGCAGCGCCATCGAGATCCTCCAACTGCCGACCGGCGTCGATGAGGTACCGGGTGTACTCGTGCTGCGGCGCGGCGAACACCGCCGCCGTCGATCCGGACTCGACGAGTTCACCGCCGAACAGCACGTTCACCCGGTCGCACGTCTGCGCAACGACGCCCAGGTCATGGGTGACGAGCAGCACGCCGCAGCCGGTGTCGACGGTGAGTTCCACGATCAGATCGAGAATCTGGGCCTGCACCGTGACATCGAGCGCGGTCGTCGGTTCGTCGGCGATGAGCAGGCTCGGGCGGCAGGCGAGCGCCATGGCCACCATCACCCGTTGGCACATGCCGCCGGAGAGCTGATGCGGGTACTTCCGGGCCGTCGCGGCGGCCGCGGCGATGTGCACTCGCTCGAGCAGGTCGACGGCTTCGGCGCGCGCTGCGGCCCGGCCCACGCCCTGGTGCAACGCCACCATCCTGGCGACCTGGTCACCGATCCGCATGAGCGGGTTCAGCGAGTCCCGCGGGTTCTGGAAGATCATCGCGAACCGGAAGGTGACGCTGCGCTGCCGCTCGGCCGTGACATCCACACCGTCGACGAGGAACCGACCACCGGTCTGCTCGAGCCCGAACGGCAGGATGCCCATCGTCGCCAGCGAGGTCATCGACTTTCCGGACCCCGACTCGCCGACCAGGCCGACGATCTCACCGGGTTCGATCTGCAGGCTGACGCCGCTCAGGATGGGCGCACTCGTCGCCCGCACCGCCACACTCAGGTCTTCGATGCTCAGCCGGCTCATGCGCGATCCCCCGCCAGGTCGTCTCCGATGAAGTGCAGGGCCATCACGGTGATCGCGATCATCAGACCCGGGAAGAACGCGGTCCACCATTGCCCGGTGAGCATGTTGGTCGCGCCCTCGGCCACCATGACGCCCCACTCCGCAGTCGGAGGGTGGATGCCGATGCCGAGGTATGCGAGGCCGGCGACGTTGAGGATCGAGTAGCCGCACACGAGCGTGAGTTGCACGGCCGCCGGCCGGATGGAGTTGGGCAGCACGTGGCGGAACGCGACTCGCAGCCAGCCCGCACCGGAGACACGGGATGCGGCCACGTAGTCCAGTTCCCGCTCGCTGAGCGCCTTGGCGCGCACCAATCGCACGAACGGCGCGATCTGCGCGACGGCGAGGGCGGCCGCGAGGTTGGGCAGGGAGTCGCCGACGGAGACGAGCAGGATCATCGCGAGGATGAAGCCGGGGAACGCCATCAGGATGTCGACCAGCCGCATGACCACGTCATCCACCACCCCGCCGAGGTAGCCCGAGATCACACCCACGGCCGACCCGATGACCATGGCCAGCACGGCGACGCTGACGCCGAGCGCCAGGTCCAGGCGAATCGCGTGCACGCACCGGGCGAAGATGTCGCGACCGAAACTGTCGGTGCCGAACCAATGCTCGGCGGAGGGCGGCAGGAACGCCTTGCCGACGATCTCGGCGGCTCCCGGAACGAAGAGCGGGCCGATGACGCCCAGCACCAGCAGTGCGGCGATGGTCGCCGCGCCGACGATGAGAAACGGACGTCGGCGACGCGCGCGCGTCATCGGGATGAGCGCAGGTACGGTTTCGGTCACGATGCCCTCCCGCCGAGCCGGATTCGTGGGTCGATGACGCCGTAGAGCAGGTCGACGACGAAGTTCAGGGTGATGTACATGACGCCGATGATGAGCGCGTAGCCCTGCAACAGTTCGAGGTCGTTGCTGCCGAGGGCGTCGAAGGCGATGCGCCCCACACCCGGCCAGCTGAACAGCCGCTCGACGATCACGTTGCCGCCGAGCAGAAAGCCGAAGACGAGGCCGATCGCGGTGAGCACCTGCAACATGGCGTTGCGCAACTGGTCACGCCAGAGCACTTCGCGGCCGGGAACGCCGTACGCGATCGCGGTGCGCACGAACCCGCTCTCGTGCGTGGCGATCATCGCGGAGCGCACCATCTTCAGCACCGCCGCCGACGCGCCGAGTCCCAGGGTGAGCGCCGGGAGTGCGAGATATCGAAGGGCTTCCCCGGAGACGGCGAACTGCCCCGTCAGCAGGCCGTCGAGCACGTAGCTTCCGGTGATGTGCGGCGGCGGCGGCATGCCGATCGGCAACCGGCCGACCGGACCTGGAAAGAGATGGGCGAGCGAGTAGAGGCCGAAGATGAGCAGCAGCCCGAGCCACACCGGCGCCATGCTGGAGCCGAGCACGGCGAAGATCCTGGCCACGACATCCGGGATCCTGCCTCGGTGCGCCGCGGCGAGCATGCCGAGCGGAAACCCGATCAACAACGCCACGAGGAGTCCGGCGACAGCCAACTCGATGCTCGCGGGCAGCCGCGCGAAGAGTTCGTCGGCAACCGGCCGGCCCGTCGAGACGGCGGTCCCCAGGTCGCCCTGGAGCAGACCGAACAGGTAACGGCCGAGTTGCACGATGATGGGCTGGTCGAGGCCGTACTCGGCGCGCAGAGCGTCGATGTCCCCCTGGCTGGCTTCAGGCCCGAGCCGGGCGGCCGCGGCATCGCCGGGCAGGATGCGCACGACGAGGAATACGACCAGGGCGAGACCGAGCACGGTGATCGCCGAGATCGCCAATCGACGCAGCAGGTAACGGAGCACGGGTGACTTTCGGCCGGGGGTCGGTGGGGTGAGAGCGGCGGACCGGGGCGGGCGACCGCCCCGGTCCGACCGTTCAGTCCTTCGTGAGGTACTGCAGGCGGAGCTGCTCGGTGTTGTCCTTCGTGAGCCCGGAGACCCCGTCGCGCACGACGAAGGTCCAGTTCGGGTTCCACACCGGGATGAAGGGCATCTCATCGAAGATGATCGCTTGCGCCTCCGCGGAGATGCGCTCCCGCTCGGCCTCGTCGAGCGTCTCGAAGCCGGTCTGGATGAGGGCATCGAGTTCGGGGTTGCCGTAGCTGGTGAAGTTCGTGCCTGACCCCGTGCCCACGAGCGACTTCATCTGGTAAAAGGGATCAGCGCCCCAGCCGAGGAAGTTGTTCAGGTACATCGGCAGTTCGCGAGCTCCCGTGCGCTGGGTGAACTCGGCATCCGGCAGCGGATTCACCTCGACCGTGATGCCGATCTCGGCGAGTGCGGACTGGATGAACACGGCGGCGCGTGCCTCGACCCCAGAGGACTGCTTGAACGACAGCGTGGTGGTGAACGGCGCCACGCCGGCCTCGTCCATCAGCTTCTGCGCGGAGTCGATGTCCTGGTCGAACGTGCCCGCATCGTCGGAGTGGGTGACCATGCCCTCGGGGATGACGCCGGACGCCGGTCGGGCGTAGCCGTACATGACCTCCTCCACGAAGGCCTCGTAGGGCAGGGCGGCGGCGACGGCCTGACGCACCAACGGGTTGTCGAACGGCGCGATGCTGGTGTTCAGCCCGAGGTACTCGAGTCGGTTGGACTGTTCGGAAACGACGTTCAGTCCCTCGACGTCCTCGAGCTTGGCCACCTGGTCGAGCGGCAGTCCCTGAGCGAGGTCGATCTCGCCGCTCTGCAGCAGCAACGCGCGCTGGGCGGGGTCGGAGACGAACTGGATGGTCACTCCACCATTGCGCACCTTGTCGGGAGCGTAGTAGTTCGGGTTCGGCTCGAGCGTGATGCTCGTGGTCGGGTCGTATGCGGAGACCGTGTACGGGCCGGACGAGTTGTCGTTCTCACGGAACCACTCGGCCGCCCAGGGGTCCTCGTCGGTGCCGAACTCGTCCGCCGACTCCTTCGACAGGATGCCGAAGGGCTGCATCGCGAGAAGCTTGTCGAGCAGCGGCGAAGCGAACGGCACCGTGATCTCGACGGTCAGGTCGTCGACGGCCACGAACTGGTCGGGGCTGGTGATGCCGACCATGGGATAGAGCACCTTGATGTAGCCGGGGCCGAGCAGGCCCCGCTGGAAGGTCCACACGACGTCTTCCGCGGTCAACGGGGACCCGTCAGCGAACGTGAGGCCGTCGCGCAGCACGATCGTCAGGGTCGTGCCGTCATCCGAGTACTCGTAGCTCTCGGCGAGGGCGTTCTCGAACTCGGTGGTGCCCGTGCGCACGATGCCGTCTTCGTCATAGGTCTGCTCGATGACCTGCTCGACGAGGCTGCCCGTCGTGACCATCGAGGCCGGAGTGCGCCACTGCTGGGGGTCGAGAATGTCGACGGAGCTGTCGAGGCTGATCACGATCGGCTTCGCGTTGCCCGCATCACCCGACGCTTCCGGTGTCGTGGTGGCGCAGGCGCTGAGCATGACGCCGGCTGTGACGAGCGAGGCGACGGCGGCCAGCCGGGCTCGGTGGGTCGATGTGATCACGTGCGGATCCTCCTGGCAGGAAAAGTGGGTGAGCAGAAACAGGTGCGATTTCCAGTCTGTGTGCGCACGCACTCGCGCGGCATCGGGCGTCGCGACAATCCCCGAGGGCCCCGGGTTGGTCCCACGCACCACGACGTGCCCGCGGATCGGCGGCGCGCTCGGCACGTGAGCGGCCGGAACACGCCGAAGTCACACCGCCGAAACCCGCCCGTAACAGTCGACTTCGGGCGCAGAACTGGCCGAGGCAGCGGCGAGCGGGCGTTACCCCAGCAACTGCCGCATCCGGTACGGCAGCAGTTCGCCCATCGACAGGGACGTCTCCGTGCGCTGCACCCCCTCGATCGCCAGGATCGCGCCGTCGATGCGGAACAGGTCGTTCGCATCCCGGCACACCACATGCGCCAGCAGATCCACGGGGCCGCTCAAGCCGTGCGCCTGCACGACCTCCGGGATGCCCGCCAGCGCCTGCACGACCGCCGCGAGCACCTTCTGCTCCACGTGCACCGCGATGAACGCCTCCAATGGAAAGCCCAGCGCCGCCGGGCTGATCGCCCGGTCGAAGTCGAGGAACGCGCCATCGCGCTCCAGTCGCGCCAAGCGCGCCTGCACGGTGTTCCTCGACAGCGACAGCCGATCGGCCAGGGCCACCACGGTGGCCCGGTGATCCTGCGCGAGCTCGGCGAGCAGACGGCGGTCGACGGCATCCAGACGGTCCATACTGCGCAACTCTAGCAACCGACTTGGGCGCGATCTGCGCGAATTGCTCAATCTGTACTCGAACACTTGAGCGATCTGCAGACCCGGCGTAGCGTCGCGAGCACCGGATCAGGATCAAGGGAGATTCATGAGCCAGACCACGGCATCCCCCGTTGAGATGCTCGTCGCCACGAGCGACGTCATCCAGCTGCTCGCCCCCGACGGCACGCGCATCCACGCGCCGGGCTACGAGGAGCACGTGCTCGACCTCGGCCACGAACAACTGCGTTCGCTGCTGCAGGACATGACGATCGTCCGCCGCCTCGACGCCGAGGCGACCGCCCTGCAGCGCCAGGGCCAACTCGGTCTCTGGCCCCCGCTGCTCGGACAGGAGGCCGCCCAGATCGGCTCCGCCCGCGCGCTGCGCGCCGACGACTACGTGTTCTCCAGCTACCGCGAACACGGCGTCGCCTGGGTGCGCGGCGCCAAGCCGGTCGAGCTGGTCGAGGCCTGGCGCGGGTCCGCGTTCTGCGGCTGGAATCCCACCGAGCTCAACATGGCACCCCCGCAGATCGTGATCGCCACCCAGACCCTGCATGCCACCGGCTACGCGATGGGCCTCACCTGGGACGGCTCCGACGCGGTCGCCATCACCTACCTCGGCGATGGCGCCATGAGCAAGGGCGAGGTCGCCGAGGCGATGGTCTTCGCCGCCAGCTTCCAGGCGCCGGTCGTGTTCTTCGTGCAGAACAACCAGTGGGCCATCTCCGAGCCGGTCGCGCTGCAGACGCGGGTGTCGCTCGCCGAACGCGGGCCCGGCTTCGGCATCCCCTCGATGCGCGTCGACGGCAACGACGTGATCGCCGTGATGGCCGCCACGCGCATCGCCCTCGACCGCGCCCGCCGCGGCGACGGGCCCACCCTCATCGAGGCGGTCACCTATCGCATGGGCCCGCACACCACCGCGGATGACCCCACCCGCTACCGGCCGGTCGGCCAGCTCGAGCACTGGGCGGCGCTCGATCCGATCGCCCGGCTCGAAGCGCTGCTCACCGCCGAGGGTGCACTCGACGCCGAGTTCATCGCCGAGACCGCAGCGCGGGCGGATGCCGCGGCCGCCGGGCTCCGCGAGCGCTGCCTCGCCCTGCCGGACCCGCCCGCCGAGAGTCTCTTCGAGCACGTCTACGCGGAGCGGCATCCCCGCATCGACGAGCAGCGCGACCGCTACCAGCAGTACCTGGAGGGCTTCGCGTGAGCGCACACACCGTGGACCGGGGCGCGGACCTGGGCGGGCTCGCACCGCTCACCCTCGCCAAGGCCATCCGCGCCGGGCTGCACCGCAGCCTCGCCGACGACGACCGCGTCGTGCTGCTCGGCGAGGACATCGGCACGCTCGGCGGCGTCTACCGCATCACCGACGGACTGCAGGCCGAGTTCGGGCGCACCCGCGTGGTCGACACGCCCCTCGCCGAGGCCGGCATCCTGGGCACCGCGATCGGGCTCGCCTACCGCGGGTTCCGACCGGTGGTGGAGATCCAGTTCGACGGCTTCATCTACTCCGCGTTCGACCAGATCGTCAGCCAGCTCGCCCGCATCCACAGCCGCACGCGCGGGGCGGTGCGCATGCCGGTGACGATCCGGGTGCCGTGGGCCGGCGGCATCGGCGCGGCGGAGCATCACTCCGACTCCCCCGAGGCGTACTTCGCGAGCACCCCCGGACTGCGCGTGATGGCGGTGTCGAATCCGCAGGACGCCTACGACGGCATCCGTGCGGCGATCGCCAGCGACGACCCCGTGCTGTTCTTCGAGCCGAAACGCCGCTACCACGTCAAGGCGGAGGTCGACCTCGACGCGACGCCGACGATGGGGCACGCCAGGGTGGTGGTTCCGGGCGACCGGGTCACGCTGCTCGCGTACGGCGGTCTGGTGCAGACCGCGGTGGATGCCGCTGCCGCCGCCCGCGAGGAGGGCATCGGCATCGAGGTCATCGACCTGCGCTCGCTCTCGCCGGTGGACTACCCAGTGATCGAGGCATCCGTGCGCAAGACCGGGCGCCTGGTGATCACGCACGAGGCCGCACTGTCTGGCGGTCTCGGTGCGGAGCTGGCGGCGAGCATCACCGAACGCTGCTTCGAGTTTCTTGAGGCCGCGCCCGTGCGGGTCACCGGGCACGACGTGCCGTTCCCGCCGGCGAAGGCGGAACGGCACCACCTGCCCGACCTCGATCGCATGCTCGACGGGGTGGACCGTGCGCTCGGGCTGATCGCATCGGGGGTTCGGGCGTGATCCGCGAGTTCGCACTGCCGGATCTCGGTGAGGGGCTCACCGAGTCCGAGGTGGTGGCGTGGCGTATCGCGGTCGGCGACCGCATCGAGCTGAACCAGGTGATCGCCGACATCGAGACGGCGAAGGCGATCGTCGAGTTGCCGTCGCCGTTCGCGGGCATCGTGGCGGCGCTGCATGCCGGCGCAGGCGACACGGTGGAGGTGGGCGCGCCGTTGCTGAGCGTGGATGACACGGCCGCCGGCTCGGCGGGGCCCAACGCTGCGCCGACCGACGTCGCCTCCGAGCCGAACCTCGTCGGCTACGGCGCCTCCGCGGACGCGGTCGCCCCGCGGCGCCGGGCGCGGGGCGTGGCGAGCGCGGTGGGCGACGCAGCTGGCGGAGTGCTGGGCGGCGCAGCTGGCGGCGCAGCTGGCGGCGTGCCCGGCGACGACGCTGCCGGTGTCGCGGGCGGCGCGAATCCGGCGAGCAGCGCCGCCCGCATCACCGGCGCGAGCGCCGAACGGCCGCGTTCCACACCGCCCGTGCGCACCCTCGCCCGCGAGCTCGGCATCGATATCGAGAGCCTGCGCGGCACCGGCCCGAACGGGCTGATCACGCGCGTCGACGTGGAGTCGGCGGCGCGGTCGGGCGGGGCTGGCGCCGCGGGTGGCGCTGGCTCGACGAGCGGGGTTGCGGATGGCGCGGATGGCTCGGGCGACCCGACGGGCACGGGTGGCGCGACCCGCGGCATCCCGACGGAGACCCGCACCCCCATCAAGGGCGTGCGCAAGGCGACCGCCGCCGCCATGGTCGCGAGTGCGTTCACCGCTCCCCACGTCACCGAGTTCCTCACCGTCGACGTGACTGCCGCGACCGAGTTGCTCGCGCGGCTCGAGCCGCGAACCAACGTGCTCGCCCTCACGGCGAAGGCGGTCTGCATCGCGCTCGCCCGCAATCCGGAGCTCAACAGCCGCTGGGACCAGGCCGCCCAGCAGATCGTGCACCCCGGAACCGTGAACCTCGGCATCGCCGTGGCGACCGGTCGCGGACTCGTCGTGCCCAACGTCAAGGGCGCCGAGCGCCTGACGCTGTTCGCACTCGCCGACGCGATCCGCGAGCTGGCCGTCACCGCGCGAGACGGCGGCACCCAACCGCCGGCGCTGCGTGGCGGCACGTTCACGATCACGAACATCGGCGTGTTCGGTATCGACGCCGGCACCCCGATCCTGGTGCCGGGCGAGGCGGGCATCCTGGCGCTCGGTGCGGTGCGACGGATGCCGTGGGAGCACCGCGGCGAGGTCGCCCTGCGCGACGTGCTCACCCTGAGCCTGTCGTTCGACCACCGCGTCGTCGACGGCGAGCAGGGCTCCCGATTCCTCGCCGACGTCGGGGCGATCCTGCACGACCCGGCGCGCGTGCTGGCGATGGTGTGAGATGAGCGCGGAGAATCCAGGCGGCGGCGAGGCGACCCGGGTGAGCGCGCCCGGCGTCACCCACGCCGAACTGATCGCCGAGTTGCGCGAGCGTCTCGCGACGGCCGCGCTCGGCGGACCGGAGCGCTCCCGCGAACGCCACCTCGCGCGCGGCAAGCTGCTGCCCCGCGACCGCGTCGACGAGCTGCTCGACGAGGGCAGCCCGTTCCTGGAGATCGCGCCGCTCGCCGCGTTCGGCCTCTACGACGACGAGGCGCCCGGCGCCGGGGTGATCGCCGGCATCGGCCAGGTTCACGGCCGGCCGGTGCTCGTGATCTGCAACGACGCGACCGTCAAGGGCGGCACGTACCTGCCGATGACCGTGAAGAAGCACCTGCGCGCGCAGGAGATCGCGCTCGAGAACCGGCTGCCGTGCATCTCCCTCGTCGACTCGGGGGGCGCGTTCCTGCCGATGCAGGACGAGGTGTTCCCCGACCGCGACCACTTCGGTCGCATCTTCTTCAACCAGGCGAGGATGTCGGCGCAGCGCATCCCTCAGATCGCGGCGGTGCTGGGCTCGTGCACCGCGGGCGGGGCCTACGTGCCGGCGATGAGCGACGAGTCCGTGATCGTGCGCGGCCAGGGCACCATCTTTCTCGGCGGCCCCCCGCTCGTGAAGGCCGCGATCGGCGAGGATGTCGCGGCCGAAGACCTCGGCGGCGGCGAGCTGCACGCCCGCACCTCCGGCGTCGTCGACCACCTCGCCGACGACGACCGCCACGCCCTCGGCATCGTGCGCGACATCGTCGCGACGCTGCCGCCGCCCCTGGCCCCGGCCTGGGACATCCAGCCGAGCCGCGAACCCGCCGTCACCGGCAGCCTGACCGAGGTGGTGCCCGTGGACGTGCAGGAAGCCTACGACGTGCACGAGGTGATCGCGCGGCTGACCGACGGCTCCGAGTTCCACGAGTTCAAGGCCGAGTACGGCGCGACGCTCGTCACCGGCTTCGCGCGGGTGCACGGGCATCCCGTCGGCATTCTCGCCAACAACGGCGTGCTCTTCAGCGAGTCGGCGGTGAAGGGCGCGCACTTCATCGAGCTGTGCGATCAGCGCGGCATTCCGCTGGTGTTCCTGCAGAACGTCGCCGGGTTCATGGTGGGCCGGGATGCGGAGGCCGGCGGCATAGCCAAGCACGGCGCGAAGATGGTGACCGCCGTCGCGACGACGCGCGTGCCCAAGCTCACGGTCGTGATCGGCGGGTCGTTCGGCGCCGGCAACTACTCGATGTGCGGGCGGGCGTACAGCCCGCGGTTCCTGTGGATGTGGCCGAACGCGCGCATCTCGGTGATGGGCGGGGCGCAGGCCGCCTCGGTGCTCACGACGGTGGGGCAGGATTCCAGCGCGATCCGCGAGCAGTACGAGCGGCAGGGCAGCCCCTACTATTCGACCGCGCGCCTGTGGGACGACGGCATCATCGAGCCCGACGACACCCGCACCGTGCTCGGCCTTGCCCTCGACGTCTGCGCGGCCGTGCCCCTGCCCGAGCCGGCCTTCGGGCTGTTCCGGATGTGATCGCGATGTTCGAGAGCGTGCTCGTGGCCAACCGGGGCGAGATCGCCTGCCGGGTGATCCGCACGCTGGGCGAGCTCGGCATCCGCTCGATCGCCGTCTACACCGACGCCGACCGCGGCGCGCGACACGTCGGCCTCGCCGACCGCGCGGTGCACGTCGACAGCTACCTGGATGCCGCGGCCCTCGTCACCGTCGCGACGGCCACCGGCGCCGACGCCGTGCACCCCGGGTACGGGTTTCTCGCCGAGAACGCGGACTTCGCCCGCGCATGCGCGGCCGCCGGGGTGGTGTTCATCGGTCCGCCGCCGCAGGCGATCGAGACGATGGGCGACAAGATCCGCGCCAAGGCGCACGTCGCAGCGCGGGGGGTGCCGATCATCCCGGGCACTGGGGACGCCGGCATGACCGACGCGCAACTGATCGAGGCGGCGTCCGGCGTGGGGTTGCCGCTCATCGTCAAGCCGAGCGCGGGCGGCGGCGGCAAGGGCATGACGGTGGTCGACTCGCTCGGCGAGCTGCCCGCAGTGCTCGCGGCGTCGCGGCGGGTGGCGAAGCGGGCGTTCGGCGACGATGCGCTGCTGCTCGAGCGGTACATCCCGAGCCCACGGCACATCGAGGTGCAGGTGCTCGCCGACACGCACGGCACCGTGATGCACCTCGGCGAGCGCGAGTGCTCGCTGCAGCGCCGACACCAGAAGGTCATCGAGGAGTCGCCATCGCCGCTGCTGTCGGATACGACGCGCGCGGCGATCGGCGAGGCCGCCCGCGAGGTGGCCCGCAGCGTCGCCTACGTCGGCGCGGGCACCGTCGAGTTCCTGGTCTCCGACGCCGAGCCGGACACGTTCTTCTTCATGGAGATGAACACCCGGCTTCAGGTGGAGCACCCAGTGACCGAGATGGTCGCGGGCGTCGACCTGGTCGAGTGGCAACTGCGCATCGCGGCCGGCGAGCGGCTCGAGCTCGAGTTCGCGCCGCGCGGGCACGCGATCGAGGCGCGGTTGTGCGCGGAGGATCCGGCCGCGGGGTTCCTGCCGACCGGTGGCACGGTGCTCGGGTTGCGCGAGGCGGACGGCGTCGGCGTGCGGGTGGACAGCGCGCTCGCCGAGGGGCTGGTCGTGACATCCGACTACGACTCGCTGCTGGCGAAGGTGATCGCGTGGGGCGAGACGCGCGACAAGGCGCTCGCGCGTCTCGACCGTGCGCTCGCGGAGACGACCGTGCTGGGCGTGCGCACGAACCAGGCGTTCCTGCGCGACCTGCTCGCCGACCCGCGGGTGCGCGCGGGTCGGCTCGACACCGGCCTGGTCGATGCGCTGCCCACGGCCCCGCAGGCGACGGATGCCGCGGCGCTCGCCTGCGCGGCGCTCATCGAGCACGCCACGGCGTGGGGCCCGAGCCTCTGGGGGCGACCGAGCGGCTGGCGCATCGGCGCCCACCGACCGGCGCGCTACCACCTCGGCGACAGCACGGTGACGGTGCTCGGCGCGCCCGGAGTCGCGGTCGTGGATGGGCTGCCGACCCGATTCCGGCACGACGAGAGCACCGCGACGATCGAGTTCGGCGGGGAGTCGGTCACCTTCCGCTGGGCGCGGGCCGGGGGCATCCTGTGGCTCGCCCGCGACGGCCGCACCTGGGAGCTGCCGGTGCTCACCCGCGAGCAGCGGCTTGCGGCGCACCGTGCGTCGCTCGCGCGGGTCGAAGGGGTCGTGAACCCGGAGGTGCGGGCGTCGATGCCGGGCACGGTCGTGTCGGTGTTCGTGGCATCCGGTGACGCGGTGGCGGCCGGCCAGCCGCTGCTGGCGGTGGAGGCGATGAAGATGGAGCACGCGCTCGCGGCACCGAGCGACGGGGTGGTGACCGTCGCGGTCGCCCCCGGCGACCAGGTGCGGCTGGATCAGCTCGTGGCGACGGTGACGCCATGAGCCTCGACTTCACCGACGAGCAGCTGGCGCTGCGCGAGATGGTGCGACAGTTCGCCGACACGGTGGTCGCACCCCGTGCGTACGAGCAGGACGTGAAGCACGAACTGCCGCTCGACATCGTCGCGGTGATGGGCGAGTTGGGTCTGTTCGGGCTGCCCCTGCCGGAGGCCTACGGCGGCCAGGGCGCGAGCTACGTCGAGCTCTGCATCGCCCTCGAGCAGCTGGCGCGCGTCGACCAGTCGATCGCGATCACCCTGGAGGCGGCGGTCGGGCTCGGGGCCATGCCGATCCTGCGCAGCGGCACCGAGCAGCAGCGCCAGCGCTGGCTGCCGGATCTCGCCGCCGGCACCGCCCTCGCCGGTTTCGGTCTGACCGAGCCGGAGGCGGGGTCGGATGCCGCGGCCACCCGCACCACGGCCGTGCTCGACGGCGACCACTGGGTGATCAACGGCTCGAAGCAGTTCATCACCAACTCGGGCACCGCGATCACGAGCCTCGTCACGGTCACCGCGGTCACCGGGCGCTCCCCGGACGGGTCCCCCGAGCTGTCGGCGATCATCGTGCCGAGCGGCACACCGGGGTTCACGGTGGGGCCGGCGTACGACAAGGTCGGCTGGCACGCCTCCGACACGCATCCCCTGTATTTCGACGACTGCCGGGTGCCGGCCGACCACCTGCTCGGCGAGCGCGGTCGCGGATTCGCCAACTTCATCCAGACCCTGGATGAGGGCCGGGTCGCGATCGCCGCGCTCGCGACCGGTGCCGCGCAGGGCTGCCTCGAGGCCGCGATCGACTACGCGAAGTCGCGCATCGTGTTCGGGCGGCCGATCGGAGCGAACCAGCACATCGCGTTCACGCTCGCGCGCATGCAGTCCCGCGTGCACACCGCGCGCCTGGCCACCTACGACGCAGCCCACCGACTCGCGGCGGGCCAGCCCTTCAAGATGGAGGCGAGCATCGCCAAGATGGTCAGCAGCGAGGCGGCGATGGACAACGCCCGGGATGCCACGCAGATCTTCGGAGGGAACGGCTTCATGAACGAATACCCGGTCGCCCGGCACTACCGGGACTCGAAGATCCTCGAGATCGGCGAGGGCACCACCGAGGTGCAGCTCATGGTGATCGCGCGCGAGTTGGGGTTCCGGTGAGCGGGCCGGAGCCGGGCGGGGTCGAGCCGGGCGCCGGCGGACCCGGCCGTGAGATCGAGCAGCGCGGCCTCTGGTTCGAGGAGTTCGAGGTGGGCGCGACCTACCTGCATCGCCCCGGCCGCACCATCACCGAGGCCGACAACGTGCTGTTCACGACCCTCACCATGAACACGCAAGCCCTGCACCTGGATGCCGCGTGGTCTGCCACGCAGCCGTTCGGACAGCGGCTCGTCAACTCCATGCTCACGCTCGCGACCATCGTCGGCTCGTCCGTCGCGCAGCTGACGCAGGGCACGCTCGTCGCGAACCTGGGCTTCGGCGAGGTGGCGTTCCCGCATCCGCTGTTCCTGGGCGACACCCTCTACTCGCGCACGCTCGTCGTCGAGAAGCGGCTGTCGGCGTCGCGACCCGGGCAGGGGGTGGTGACGCTGCTGCACACCGGTGCCAACCAGAGCGGCGTCGAGGTCGCCCGCGCGAACCGCACGGCGCTGGTGTGGTGCGAGGGCGAGCGGCCCTAGTCTGCGGTGCGCGGCTCTGCGGTGCGCGGCTCTTCGGCGGTCGAGGGCCGAGACCCGCTCCGCGCCGCCAGCCCCGCCTCGTAGCCTTCGCGCCACGCCTCCTCGGTGCCGAGCCGGAACATGTCCTCCTCCGGCGAGCGCACGATCGCCGCGGCGCCCGGCAGGTCGAGCTCGCCGACGAGCTCGCCGAGTCCGCGCACGATCGCGACCGGCACCTGCGAGGTCTTGCCCTTCACCAGGTCTGCGGCGGCGGCGATCTCGTCGGCGACGGCGGCGACCGTCACGTCCAGCCGCCGGCCCGAGGCGTCGGTGGTGCCACGCAGGTCGTGGAGCACGCGGATGCCCGCGGCGCCGATCGCGACATCCGTCTGTCCCTGCCGCCAGGGTCGGCCGAGCGTGTCGGAGATCACGACCCCGACGCGCACCCCGAACCGCTCGCGCAGGGCGGCGGCGAGCGCGCGGGCGCTCGCGTCCGGGTCTTCGGGCAGCAGCAGCACGGTGCCCTCCGGGGTGTTGGAGGCATCCACCCCGGCCGCGGCGAGCACGAGACCCAGCCGGTTCTCCACGATGCGGGTGACGCCCTTGGCGTGCTCGCGGGTGGCGACCACACGCACCGTCTCGGCGGTGATCGCGTCCTCGCGGTCGGCGGCGACGATGCTGCGGCCCTCGGCCTTCGAGACGATCTTGGAGGTGACGGCCAGGATGTCGCCGTGCTGCAGCTCGGGCAGCGCGTCGCCGATGATCGTGGCGAGGTCATCCCCCGCGACGATCTCGGGGATGCCGGGCACGGGCAGCACGGTGAGGCTCACCGCTCCAGCTTAGAAGCGGCACACGGCGGCGGCGGCGGCCGGGTCGGCGCTACGCCCGACGCACGCCCGTCAACTCATCGACCTCGCGCACGAGCGGCCCGTCGTCGGTGACGACCGGGTAGCCCTCGCGAGCCCAGTACTCGAAGCCGCCGATCATCTCCTTCACGGCGTAGCCGAGGCGGGCGAACTCGAGCGCGGCCTTCGTGCCGCCGTTGCATCCGGGGCTCCAGCAGTAGACGACCACGGGGGTGTCGATCGGGATCTCGGCGGGCGCGCGGTCGGCGATCGTCGCGGTGGGCATGTGGATGGCGTCGCGCGCGCGACCCTGCAACCACGCGGCCTCGCTGCGGGTGTCGACGAGCACGAAGTTTTCGCCGGCCTTGCGGGCGACGTAGACGTCGGAGGGGTCGGTCTCGAAGGCGAGCTTGGCGGCGAAGTAGTCGGCGACGTTCATGCTCCGACGGTAACGGGGCGATTGACCGCACGCCGCCGGGTTCCCGCCATGTCGCGACGCGATCCGGTCAGCGCTGTTCGGTCAGCGTCGCAGCGCGGGCAGCACGTCCCGGCCGAACACCTCGAGAAACTCGGCCTGGTTGCGGCCGACGTTGTGCAGGTAGACGCGGTCGAAGCCCAGGTCGAGCATCCGCTGAATGTGGGCGCGGTGCACGTCGGGGTCGGCCGAGATCAGCACGCGCCCCTCGAAGTGTTCCGGACGCACCAGCCGCGCGAGCTGCTCCAACTCGAACGGCGAACGGATGTCCCCGGTCGCCCGAATCGCCCCGTTCGGCCACTCCGCCACCGCGTTCGCCGCCGCGGCCTCCTCGGTCGCGGCCCAGCTCAGGTGCAGGCGCAGCACCTTCGGCAGCCCCTTCCGCCCGGACTCGCGCGCGCCCTCGTCGAACCGCTGCAGCAGGGGCGCGAGCTTCTCCACCGGTGCGCCCTCGGTGATCAGCCCGTCGGCCACCCGACCGGCGCGCTTCGCCGTGACCGGCCCGGCCGTGCCGACGAAGACCTCGGGAGCCCGCTCGGGCATGGTCCACAGTCGGGTCGACTCGAGCCGGTAGTACTGCCCGTCGTGGCGCACGTCCTTGTGGGCCAGCCCCGCCGCGAACAGCTTCTTGATGATCTCGACGGCCTCGAACATCCGGTTGATGCGTTCCGGCGGCTCGGGCCAGTACTGCCCGGTGACGTGCTCGTTGAGCGCCTCACCCGATCCGACGCCGAGCCAGTGCCGCCCCGGGTACATCGCCGCGAGCGTCGCCGCCGCCTGCGCCGTGACGGCCGGATGCGACCGATACGTCGGCGCCGTCACCCCGGTGCCGAGGTCCCCGCTGGTGCGCTGCCCGAGCGCGCCGAGCACGTTCCACACGTACGACGCCTGCCCCTGCCGCGGCAGCCACGGCTGGAAGTGGTCGGATGCCATCACCCCGCTGAATCCGTGCCCCTCCGCGAGCGCGGCGAGCTCGATGGCCTCGGTCGGGTGAAAGCGCTCGAGCATCGCGGCGTAGCCGATGTGCGGGGTGGATGAGGGCATGCCCCCATTCTCGCGCGTCGATCAGCGCAGCAGGGCCGCTCAACTCCGGCGCCTGGGAGCTAGTGGCAGCAGAACTAGGGCAGAGTTACAGAGCTCCTGTCGTTGAGCCGCACGATCACTGGCTGCTTCAGCCGCAAGCCTCGTCCGACAGCAATCGCATGCCTCTCCTCGAGCGTCGGCAGGGCGTCTGCGTACCTGCGACCTACCTAGTTCTCGAGGAATTGCTTGCCCGTATCGTCAAAGACGCGCATGGCAAATATGGTGTTGCACTGGTTGAGGATGGACTTGCTTACGCTCGCCGTCCGCTGAGTGATGACGAAACACCCCATACCGTACTTCCGTCCCTGCAATATCACTTTTGCCGTGCCGTTTGTGGCAGTGCGATCGCCGTCTTGTGCGGCCGCGTTCCACTCAGGTACTAGAGAGTGCGCTTCCTCGAGAACCAGAAGTACCCGCCCACCATCCGTAGCTGGCCCAAGTTGCTGAAGTATCCAGAACAACTGCTCAGCGATCACTCGCGTCTTCTCTGACTGGCTCAAGTCGGTAGTGAATACGTGGTACCCCACTTTGTCGCCTCTGGAGACTTTGTGATAGTCGGGGTTGAAGACACGTATGCGCTCTGCGCCGTCGATCTGTGGCGACAGAGCGGCACCCGCAAAGAGAAACTGGAGGAGGTCGGCCTTGACCGCTGCTCGGTACTCTGCAATGTTCCCGCTTGCTTCGTGGTTGTTGGCGTCCACATGGGAATAGCGCGAATTGATGGAGTCGAAGGCGTGGATGTCGTCTGCCCGCATCAGGGCCGCTGTGTATGAAGGCAGGGATGGAGCGTATTCATTGGTGATGTCGATGACTACCACTCTGACGTCGGTGCTTCTGAGCACCTTCTGGACTAGCTCGAACGTGAGTGACGACTTGCCGATCCCGAGTATGCCCAATATTGCGGTGTTATGAGTCACAAGTTCGGCGGGCGAATGCAGCGGCACCGACAACGCGGTGTTGGGTAGAACTCCGATTGCGTCAGCATCGGAAGGACCCACTTCGGACGTTCTAAGCGCTACCGGACTGTATATCTCGGGGATCCACTGAGGCGGGGTGAGCTGACGATGTCCGGCGTCGTAGTGACCAAGCGGCTGCGCGCGAAAGGAAGTGAACCCATGGGCGTCCCCGAGACCAAGCTTCTCCTCGCTTGTGAATGCTTCGACGACTTGGTACAGGAATACCCGATCCGCAATCGAAGCCGTTACAACCGACGCGATCCGAAGTGTCGGCTGGATTGGGAGACTCTCGGGCACCTCTACAATCAGGCTCTCGACGGTCGAGCCCGGGCCTACGTATCCCACGATTGTCTCGCCAGAAGGACCGGAGTGCGTGGTCGTCCCTGGGTGGGAGCCTTGGATCGGTGAGTGAACCGCACCCGAGAGCGGCGTTGAGAGGTCCGTAGTCTCAGTCGAAGTGAGCGAGGCGACGGCACGGTCTTTGTCACCCAGAATCTGAACGACGGTGTCAACCCCGACGGCTCGGTGAACGTTGTATAGCACCCGCCCGTAGACCGAGCCGGGAACAACGGTCGGCAACTCCACGATGTCGCCCGATTTCAATCCTTCACCGCCTGGCCGATGAACGAGCACGAGCCGGGGACTCAGTCTCCCCTCGACAGTGCCAATCTGGGCGCCCCGCGCGAGTGACCGGCCCCGACGGAACGAAGCGACCCAGAGCACGAAGTCCTCCACTGGGCGACGCGCACACAGCACGATCAGGACCGTCAATAGTGCCCAGAATTCAGCGGGCCGTTCAAGGAAGAAGCTAATCAGAATAAGCAGGTACAACACGGGGAACATCACCGTCGACCTGGCCGCCGATGTGACTAGTCGGTATGCAATGTGCTTGGGCTTCTCCAGCAAACCTGGCGGACTGGCTATGACGAAGACGCTCATAGCCAACAACACAAGGGCTAGCACGATGGCTGGGACGTACCCGAAGAAGGACTCCTTGTCCTGCACCCCGAGGAGGGCAATGACTAGCGCGAGGGAGTTAACAAAAGCATCGACCGGCTTAGTGAAGAAGGGCTCTGAGACGTAGGCGCCCAATACAAGGAGCAGTGCCGCGCTGAGGAACACGAGATTGTAAGGCGAGCCATCTCCAAGGAAGGCCCACGAGCGAGTGAAGAAGAAGATCACCCCCACGACAAGGCAAAGCAGGATGGCCGCGACAAGCATGCGGAGACCCGGCGGGAGACCGGTGCGCGTTCTGACGAAGGACTCGCATCGCTACCTCGCTGCTGCTAGACGAAAAGGAGTTGCAGCCACGCCACGGAGAACAGCAACGCCAGATGGTTCTTCTTCAATCCGGTTGAACTGCGCCTGAGCCTACAGTCGACCGGGGCTCAATGCGACCTTGCGATGTACACTCTGTACATGTCGCTGCTCCACTACCCCTCCGTCGCCTCGGCCCGGGACAACATCAAACTCATCCTCGACGCGGCGGAGCGCGGGCAGGCCGTGACCATCGAGCGCAGCGCGCGCCGGTCCGCGGTTGTGGATGCCGAGCGCCTGCGTGACTTCTTCCTCGCTACGGTGCCTTCCATGGCGGAGGTCGTGCATGAGGGCGGGGCGTGGGTGATCACGATGCCGGGGCGTCCGATCGCGGCCGAGGCGGCATCCTATGACGAGGCCATCGCCGAGTTGGTGGATGCGCTGCGCGAGTACGCCGCCGACTGGAACGACCGCCTGCACTCGGCTCCGAACCACCGCGACAACTGGGGGCTCGTGCAGCTGATCTCGCTGAGCACCGACGAGCAGCTGCGCGACTGGCTCGTGCGCGCGCCGGTCGAGAGCGCGGCCGCTGAGTAGGCACCCGGCTCCCGATCGGGATGCCCATGAGCGCTTCTGCGAGCGCGAGGGCTGGACGCGGGTCACCTCTGCCACCGGTGGCCGCGTGCGCCACCACGCCACGTACGAACTCACCCTCGACGACGGCTCGATCCTGCGCACGCGCATCTCGCGCCCCATCGATCGCACCACCTACGCGCCGAGCATGTGGGCGCACATCCTGCGCGACCAGTTGCAGGTCACCGAGGAGGTGTTCTGGGCGTGCGTGCGGCACGGCGTGCTGCCGGCCCGGTCGGCGCCCGCGCCGCGGCATCCGCGCGCCCTACCGCTGCACCTGCTCAACGAACTCGTCACCCGCGTCGGCCTGACCCCGGATTCCGCAGCCGAACTCTCGCTCGAGCAGGCGGTCGAGGCGCTCGCCGCGTACTGGCGGCGGCAGATCTGACACGACGACGGCCCGGCGGGCTTCCCCGCCGGGCCGTGCAGTTCGTGTGGCGCTCAGGCCTGCGGCACGAGCGCGAAGGTGACCGTGCCGTTGTCGCCGACCTGGGCATCCAGGGTCTTGTTCTCGAGCACGGCGGACGCCGCATCCGAGATGAAGACGCGGGCGCCGTTGTTCTCGATCAGGGAGTCGCCCGGCTGCGGCGCTGCCACGACGGCGACCTGCAACTCCTTCTCGGTGCCCGGCATGGTGCCGATGCGCAGACCGCCATCGGCGACGGCGGGGTCCCGCTCGACGATGCCCTTGACGACCGTGGTGGCTGTTTCAGTGAGGGTGAGCATGTGCTTCCTTTCCTTGTGCAGCTGAGCCAGCCACGCTTCCGAACTTCGGCGCGAGGGTCAAGGCCACAACGGGATACGGAGGGGATTCACACCTAGCCCGAACGTGCGCGCCTGCCTGCCGGACTAGTCGTCGGGCGAGTCGATGACGCCGACGAAGCGCGAGCCGATGCCATCGACCTCGGCGCGGCGCATCCCCTCGGGCACCGGCGGCAGGTCGAGCGGCGAATGCTCCGCGCACGTGAGGTAGCTGAACTCGGGCCACCACTTCTTCGGCCGGGCCTGCTCGGTGAAGCCGCACACCACGCAGCGCAACTGAACCCAGACCGGGCGCGCGCCGGTGCGGTTGGCCCGCGATTGCGCCAGCCACGGCGGCGGGGCCGCGTCGAGCTGGGCCACCTCGGCCGCGTCGATGCGCGCCGGCATGCCGTGCCGCACCGCCATCTCGAGCGGGATGCCCAGCCGCTGGGCTGCTTCGCGGCGGGTGATCACCCCACCAGTCTGACCTACGCCGCGACGGATGCCCGCGCCCACGCGACGGCGCGCGCGAGCTCGCCGTCGAGCAGCGGCCCCTCGGCGGCGTGCACCCGGAAGGTCTCCGCCTTCACCGGCACGTGGAACCCGTGCGAGCGCAACTCGTGCCGCGCCGCCTTCGCGGCCGACCCCGGCAGACGCGGCGAGTCGAGGCGGGTGTCGAAGGCGAGTGCGGGGATCGCGTTGGTGACGGGCTGCAGGGCATCCAGCCATTCCCGGATGCCCTTGGTCACCAGTTTCGGCGCGTGCTGCTGATCGACGGCACCCTGCCGGGTCACGGGCCGGCTCATCGAGAAGGCGTGCGTCGGGCCCCCGACGATCACGAGGTCGTAGTCGGCCACCGATTCGGGCGCCGTCTCCGCGTCGACCACCTCGACGGTCATGTCGGCCTGCAGCGCCTCGGCGATCGCACGGGCGATCTGTTCGGTGTTGCCCCAGAGGGATTCGTAGACGATGAGTGCTCGCATGCCGTCAGTCAACGCCGGGGTCGGCAGTCGCAGCAGGGCAGAAGGTCCCACCTGAAGTTCACAGTGTGTACATTTGAGCACATGACCAACTGGACCGGCCCGATCAGCGCGATCACCCTGTTCGCCGAAGACCTCGAGACCACGAAGCGCTTCTACGTCGAGGTGTTCGGTCTGCCCGTGCACTATGAAGACGACGCATCCGCCGTCTTCCAACTGCCGAACACCCTCATCAACCTGCTCGACGCGCGCGAGGCCCCTGTGCTCATCGAACCGGTGCCGGTCGCCTCCCCCGACGCCGGTGCGCGCATCCAGCTCACCATCACCGTCGACGACGTGGATGCCACGTGCCGACTGCTCGCCGAACGCGGCGTCACCCTCGTCAACGGACCGATCGACCGCCCCTGGGGCATCCGCACCGCGGCATTCCGCGACCCGGCGGGACACGTGTGGGAGATCGCGCACTAGCCGCAGGCGGGACCTCTGGCCCTGTGAGGGGCGCGCGGCATCCGCGAGCCTGGCTCGCATGTCGACCACTCCCATCTCCGTCGCCCCCGCCCTCCCGCGCCCGCGCGGCCGTCGCTGGCGCATCGCGGCCGGTATCGGGGCGCTCGGCGCCGTCGCCGCCTACATCGGCACGACCATCGTCGGGGGCGCGATCGTGCCCGGCTACTCCCACGTCTCCGACTCGGTGAGTTCGCTCACCAGTCCCGGCGGCGCGCACCGCGAGGCGCTCGCCGTGGGCTTCGCCGCCTACAACGTGGGCGTGGCGGTGCTCGGCATCGCGCTGCCGCAGACGACGCAACGCCGCTCCGTGCCGCTCACCGTGGCGGGCTGGTTGCTGGTCGCGTGCGGTGCGGCCGGCGTGCTCATGCTCGAACCGTTCCCGCAAGACCCGATGGGCGCCGAGGTGACCCCGGCCGGCACCGTGCACATCGTGCTCGCGGGGGTTTCGGCGATGACGCTCGTCGCCGCGACCGCGCTCACCGCGGTCGCGTGGCGGCGCGACCCCGAGTGGTCCCGCCTGTGGAAGTTCTCGATCGGTGCCGGGGCCGCGATCCTCGTCACGGGCGGGGTGGGCGCGGCGTTCATCACGAGCCCGGTGTTCGGGCTGCTCGAGCGCACCACGCAGTTGTCGTTCCTGTCCTGGTTCACCGCGATCGGGATCGTCGCCCTCGGATCCGCGCGAATCGCACGCGACTGACCTCGCGCGGGTTTCAGGCCCATGGGCCTAAGGTCCCTGGGCGGAACGATCCGTACGCCGTAGCGTAAGGGCACAGGGGGAACACATGACGTTTGCGGGGCGGGGGCCCCGTGAACGTCGGGGGAGCCATCGCGAGTGCTGCATTTCATTCGGGTCGCAGCACTCGCGGGGGCGCTATCGATCGGTGCGACTCAGGGCTCGACCAGTCGGTGCACCCATGGCGCGATCCGTCGGTGCGGCTCAGCGCTCGATCGCGACTTCGACGGTGTCACCGACGCCCTTGCCGAGCTTCTTGCGCAGGGCAGCACTCAGTGAGATGAAGTGATAGCCGTGCCCGCTCGGCATGAGGGCGGATGTCACGGCAACCCCGTCCACGCCGGCCATGTTCACAGCGTAGACATACCGCGTCGCCCGGCGCTCACGGCATTGCCCCGCCCGCGGCGGGCTACCCGCGCAGCCGCGGTGCCAGGTCGCGTTCGAAGAGCTCGAGGAACCGGCGCTGGTCTTGCCCCGGGGCGTGGAAGACGAGGTGGTTGAGGCCGGCATCCACGTACTCACGAATCGACGCGGCCACCTGGTCGGGGTCGTTGCCGACGATCCAGCGCGAAGCGATCTGCTCGATCGGCAGGGCGTCCGCCGCCTTCTCCATCTCGATCGGGTCGGTGATGTCGTGCTTCTGCTCCTTGGAGAGCGCCAGCGGCGCCCAGAACCGGGTGTTCTCGAGGGCGGTGTCGTAGTCGGTGTCGTAGCTGAGCTTGATCTCGATCATCCGGTCGATCGCGTCGAATTCGCGGCCCGCCTGCGACGCGCCCTCCTTCACGGCGGGGATGAGCTCGTCCGTGTACAGGCCCATGCCCTTGCCCGAGGTGCAGATGAACCCGTCGCCGGCGCGACCGGCGTAGCGGGCCACCATCGGACCACCCGCGGCGATGTAGACCGGGATCGGCGTCTCGGGGCGGTCATAGATGGAGGCGTCGACCGTGGAGTAGTACTCGCCGTCGAAGCTCACCCGGTCGCCGGTCCACAACTGGCGCATCAGGTCGACGGCCTCGCGCAGGCGCGCGAAGCGCTCCTTGAACTCGGGCCACTCGCCGCGCCACCCCGTCGCGATCTCGTTGAGGGCCTCACCGGAGCCGACGCCGAGCATGATGCGGCCCGGGTACATCACCCCCATCGACGCGAACGCCTGCGCGAGCACGGCCGGGTTGTAGCGGAACGTCGGGGTCATCACCGAGGTGCCGATCTGGATGCTGGACGTGCGCTCGCCGACCGCCGCCATCCAGGTCAGCGAGAACGGCGCGTGCCCGCCCTCGTGCCGCCACGGCTGGAAGTGGTCGCTCACGGTCACCGACTCCATGCCGTGGGCTTCCGCCGCGACGGCGATCTCCACCAGCTCTCGGGGGTCGAACTGCTCTGCGGATGCCTTGAAGCCGAGTTTGAGGGTCACGTCATCCATTCTGGCGCTTGCTCCGGGCTTCGTTCGACCATCGGACCGGTCTCGGCTCGATCGCCCGCCCTCGCTAGCCCCCGCGACGGGTGCTGTGACGGCCGACCTTCACGATCGGCTGGAAGTCGGCGGACATCGGCGGCAGCGCGGGAGCCGCTCCCGGCCCCTCGACGCGACGCAGGGCCGCCATCAGGCTCAGCGCGTTGACGACCGCCTGGGCGAGCGGCTCATCCACTCTCGCCTTCTGCGCCAGCTTCTCGACCGTCATGAGTCCGCCGGCGAGCGTCTTGACCACTCGCGCCTGCTCGGGGGTGTGCGGCATGACGTCGAGGTCAGGCCACCACCGCAGCTTGAACCGGTCGCCGGGCCGCAACCAGGATGCCCGCTGCCCCGAGAACGCGTGCAGCCCGATCAACCACAGCAGCGGGTCGACGCCGGTGGCCCGCGCGGAGAGCTCGCGCGGATCCTCATCGAGGAAGTGCGTGCCGACCTGCACGACGCCAGGGTCGGCCGGGAACGAGGCGAGGGGCACATCCCAGTCGTAGGTCAGGTAACGCAGGTCGATGACGATCGGCGGCAGACCGGATGGTACGAGCGACACGAGGATCGGCCGCGGAATCTGCCGCACGGCCTGGATCGCCATCGCGGGACCGGACCACCCCTCGGGGAACGCGGGCGGGGGCGGCGGTGCGTCCACTGGGCCCCCTCCGCTGCGATGGCGCGGAGTCGGGAACCAGTCCGCGGCTCCGCATACTCTTCACGCCACAGTAGCGGGTGGCACGCCGCGACCCGTCTCCCCCGTTCGCGGGAGGGGGACGGGTGCGGCGTGCGATCATCCGGCGTGCGTCAGCGCCCAGTCGAGTGCGGAGTCGGCGACCTCCTCCCAGCCCTCCTGGCTAACGATGCGGTGCGTGCGGCCGGGGAACTCCCGGTGCTCGACCACGGCCGGGCTGCCCGACTTGGCGTACTTCGCGAGGATCGCCTTGCCGATGGCCGGCGGCACCACGTGGTCGATCTCGCCGGTGATGATCAGCAGCGGCGCGCGGTCGGTGCGACCGTAGTCCACGTGGCTCACGCCGCCCTTCTCGTTGAACGCGCCCGCGACGCCCTCGAAGAACACCCGGTTGTACGAGTTCACCGCGAACTCCTCCCACAGCCGGTCCGACTCGGCCCGCGAGAGGTCGTTGCCGAAGGTGAAGTGGAAGTGCGCCTTCGTGATCGGCGAGGCGCCATTGCGGTTGAAGGGATTGCGCAGGATCGGAAACGCCGTGCGAACGGTCGACAGCGGCAGCGTGGTGATGCCTGCCGGCTGCCCGGGAGTGACCCCGACGTACGCAGAGCCGAGGCCGCGGTCGGCGAGCATCTGCGTGAGCAGGCCGCCGAACGAGTGGCCCATGATGATCGGCTTCCGTCCCGCCGAGAACCCCGGAAGCGCGCGGATGATGCCCTCGTAGTGGTCGGCGATCTGCTTGAGGCCGATGCCCTTGAGCGGTTGCGGGTTGCTACGGACGTCCACGACGGAGCGATCGTCGATGCCGGGCCAACCGGGCACGATCACGTCGTGGCCTGCGGCGCGGAAGCGCTCCGCCCAGGTGTCCCAGCTCTTCGGCGTCATCCAGAGTCCGTGGATGAGCACGATCGTCGTCGGAGTGGTGGTGGTCATGATTGCTCCCTCGGTTGGCAGAATGATCGTTCTTTCTTGCTGCTGAATGTAGCGACGCCGACCCGGGCCTGTCAAGCACGAAGAGAAAGATCGTTCTATCATCGAAGAATGAGCACCATCCAGCGCGTCTCCGAACCACGAGAGCGCCTGCTGCGCACGGCGAGCGAACTCTTCTACCGCGAGGGCATCCACTCGGTCGGCGTCGACCGTCTCGTCGCCGAGGCCGGCGTCACGCGCGCGACCTTCTATCGCCACTTCCCCAGCAAGGAGCACCTCGTCGAGGCCTATCTCGAGTCGGAGGATGCCGCGCTCAAGCACGCGTTCGCTGCGGCGGCCGCCACCGACGCCACGCCGCGCGAGCTCATCGCGATGGTGATCGAGGCGATCGCCGACGACGTGACACTCAGGCACACCCGCGGCTGCCCCTTCATCAACGCCGCCGCGGAGTACCCCGACCCGGCCAGCAGCGTGCGTCAGACCGTCGCCGCGCACCGCGCGTGGTTCCGGGGCACGCTCGAAACGGTGATCACCGCCGCCGGCCTCGACCGCCCTGCAGAGCGCGCCGCGGCGCTGGTGCTGCTGCGGGATGCCGCGATGGTCGGAGGCTACCTCGACGGCGCGGCGAGCATCCGGCCGACCTTCGTGTCGACCGCCCGTCTGGTCAGCGGGCTCTAGGGCACGGGGGCGTTGAGGTAGTCGGCGACCGCCGTCGGAACGTAGGGGCTCACGTCGCCGCCGAGCGAGGCGACCTGCCGCACGAGCGAGCTGGACACGTGCGCGTGCGCGGGGTTGGGCAGCATGAAGACCGTCTCCACCCCGGCGAGGTCGCGATTGACGATGGCCATCGGCGTCTCATAGGCCACGTCGATCTGCGAGCGGATGCCCTTGACGATGATGCTCGCGCCGACATCGGTGCAGTAGTCGACGAGCAGGCCGACGCTCCAGTTGGTCACGATGATGTTGCCGGCGACCTCGGCGTCGCGCAGCGACTGCTCGATGAGGGCGACCCGCTGCGCGATCGGCAGCAGGGCGGTCTTGCCGGGGTTGTGCACCACCACCACGTGCAACTCGTCGAAGATGCCGGCGGCCCGCTCGATGACATCGAGGTGCCCCCGAGTGATGGGGTCGAACGACCCGGGAACGACGGCGATCCTGCTCATGGGCCAAAGCCTAGCGGGCCGAGGTTGCCACCGGCTCAGTTCTTCGCCAGGAACGCCTCGGCCTCCGCATCGAGTCGCCGAGCCAGGGCGTCGCGCAGTGCGTCGTGCCGTTCCAGCGTCGGGTCGGCGTCGAGGATGCCCGCGGCGACCTCCCGCGCCTCGGCGATCAGCTCGCCGTCTTTCGCGACGCGCACGAGCTTCAGGCTCGAACGCCCCCCGGACTGCGTGCTGCCGAGCACGTCGCCCTCCTGCCGCAGCTCCAGGTCTTTGTTCGCCAGTTCGAAGCCGTCGAGGGTGGATGCCACGGCCTCCACCCGCTCGCGCGCGAGCGTGCCCTCCTCCGCCCCTGTCACGAACAGGCACAGGCCCGGCACACCGCCACGGCCCACCCGACCGCGCAGCTGGTGCAGCTGCGACACCCCGAACCGGTCCGCGTCGAGCACGACCATCGTGGAGGCGTTCGGCACGTCCACCCCCACCTCGATCACGGTCGTCGCGACGAGCACGTCGATCTCACCGGCCGCGAAGGCGCGCATCACGCGATCCTTGTCGTCGGAGCTCATCCGGCCGTGCAACGCCTCGATGCGGGCGGAGGACAGCAACGGGTTGGCGCGCAGCTGCTCGAGGGTCTCGGTGACGTTCGCCGCACCACCGCCCTCGTCCCCGGCCTCGACGTGGCTCGCGTCGATCGCGGGGCACACCACGAAGGCCTGGTGGCCCTGCGCGAGCTCCTCCGCCATCCGCTCCCACACCCGGGAGACCCAGCCGGGCTTCTCGGCGAGCGGCACCACGTGGCTCGCGATCGGCGACCGGCCCGCCGGCAGTTCCGCGATCGAGGAGATGTCGAGGTCGCCGAACACCGTCATCGCGACCGTGCGCGGGATCGGGGTCGCCGTCAGCACGAGCACGTGCGGCGGCTGAGCCCCCTTCAGCCGCAGCGCCTCGCGCTGCTCCACCCCGAAGCGGTGCTGCTCGTCGACGACGACGAGCCCGAGGTCGAAGAATCCCACGTTGTCGCTGAGCAGCGCGTGCGTGCCGACGACGATGGATGCCGCACCCGTCACCGCCGCGAGCAGCGCCTTCTTGCGCTCCGCCGTCGGCAACTGCCCGGTGAGCAGCGTCGGCCGCAGTCGGGCCGCGAGGTCGGGACCGAGCGTGCGCACGATGGAGCGCAGGTGCTGCGCGGCGAGCACCTCCGTGGGGGCGAGCAGGGCGGACTGGCCGCCGGACTCCGCCACCGCGAGCATCGCCCGCAGCGCGACGAGGGTCTTGCCGGAGCCGACCTCGCCCTGCACCAGCCGGTTCATCGGCACCGGGGCGGCGAGGTCCGTGGAGATCTGCCGGCCGACGCTCACCTGATCGCCGGTGAGTTCGAACGGCAACGACTCGTCGAAGCCCTCGAGCAGCCTGCCCGCCTCGCGCGCGGTCGCGGCGGACTCGCGCAGCCTGGCGCGCTGCTGCAACAGGGCCGCCTGCAGCACAAAGGCCTCCTGAAACCGCAGCGCCTTGCGCGCGGCGCCCCAGTCCGCGTCCGCCTGGGGGCGGTGCACGAGCTCGAGGGCCCTGCGGTACGGCACGAGCTTGCGTTCGGCGCGTACGGCATCCGGAACCGGGTCGTCGAGCTCGGGCAGGGTGTCGAGCACGACACCCATCGCCTTCTGCAACTGCCAGCTGGCCACCGTCGAGGTGGCCGGGTAGATCGGGATGGGCAGCTCGGCCCACGCCTTCGCGAGCGCCGGGTCGGCATCCTGATCGAAGAGTTCGTAGTCGGGATGCGCGAGCTGCTTCGAGCCGCGGTAGTCGCCCACCTTGCCCGCGAAGATGCCGCGCACGCCGGGGCGCAGTTCGTTCGCCCGCCACGCCTGGTTGAAGAACGTGAGCGCCAACGTGCCCTTGCCGTCGCCGATAACCACTTCGAGGATCGATCCGCGCTTGGCCCGCATCGGGCGATTGCGCACCTCGAGCACCTCGGCGACGATCGTGACGTTCTCCTCGAGCGGCAGCTGCACGAGGGCAGTCAGTTCGCCACGGCGGGCATAGCGGCGCGGGTAGTGCGCGAGCAGGTCCCCGACGGTCGCGAGCCCCAGCCCGCGCGCGAACGCCGCCGCGGTGCGGTCGCCGAGCACTGCGGCGAGCTTCTGGTCGAGGGGGGATGCCACGCATCAACGCTACTCGTGAGCGGTGATCGCGCTCGCTACCGGTGATCGAGCTTGTCGAGATCACGCCGCCGATCTCGACTCCGCTCGATCACCGGTAGCGTGCTGCCATGACTCGCATCATCGCCGGGTTCGCCGGGTCGCTGACGATCGCCGTGCCGGGCTCCGGCACCAGGCCGACCAGCGACCGCGTCCGGGAGGCGATCTTCTCCGCGCTCGAGGCGCGCGATGCGATCGATGGGATGCACGTGCTCGACCTCTACGCCGGCTCCGGCGCGCTCGGGCTGGAGGCCGCCTCGCGAGGTGCCGCCTCCGCGGTGCTGGTGGACCGCGACATCCGCACCGCGAAGGCGAACGCCGCGCGCGTGACCGCGCGGGCTCCGAGGGGCGCGGCCCCGCGCATCCAGACCGCGGGACAGCCGGTGCAGCCCTACCTGAACGCGGCGGTCGGCGAGTGGAACCTGGTGTTCCTCGACCCGCCGTACGAGCTTGGCAACCCGGAACTGGAGCGCAACCTCGAGGCGCTCGTGCCGCACCTGGCCGCCGACGCGGTCGTCGTGCTCGAGCGCAGCGCGCGAACCCCGGAGCCCACCTGGCCGGAGGGACTCGAGTTCGAGCGGCGCAAGGACTACGGCGACACCGCGATCTCCTGGGCGGTGCGCCCGTGAGCGGCGAGCCGTCGCGGAGGCCGAGCTGGATCTTCCTGGGCCTGCTCGCGGTCACCGCGGGTACCGGCTGGGCCCTCATCGCCGAGGTGGGGCCGCCGCCGATCATGGCGTTCCTGTTCGTCACCGCGGCCTGGGTGGTCTCGCTCGCCCTGCACGAGTTCGCCCACGCCCTCGTGGCCTTCCGGTTCGGTGACCGCTCGGTGCTCTACCGTGGCTACCTCACCCTCGACCCGCTGCGCTACACGCACGTGGTCTACAGCCTCGTGCTGCCGTTGATCTTCGTGCTGCTCGGCGGCATCGGCCTGCCCGGCGGGGCGGTGTTCATCGACCGGTCGGCGCTGCGCACGCGGTTCGCGAACTCCGCGGTCTCCGCGGCCGGGCCACTCACCAACCTGACGATCGCGGTGGTGCTCGCCCTCGCGCTCGGGCTGCACCCCGGCGGATACTCCGCGTTCTGGGCGGCCGTCGGCTACCTGCTGTTCCTGCAGGTGACGGCGACGGTGCTCAACCTGCTGCCCGTGCCGGGCCTCGACGGCTTCGGCATCGTCGCACCGTACCTGCCGACCCGCTGGCTGGCCACCGCCGGCCGCGTCGCGCCGTACGGCATCGTCGTGCTCTTCGTGCTGCTGTGGATCCCCGCGGTCAACACAGCGTTCTTCGGCGCGATCTTCGAGTTGCTGCGGCTGTTCGGCGTGCCGCCACTGCTCGTCGCGCAGGGCGACGCCCTGTACCGGTTCTGGCTGCCCTAACCGGCCGCGCCGTCCCAGTTCTCGTACGGATCCCAGCCACCACGCTCGTCGAACGGCACGCCGCGCACACGAAGCCCCGCACCGTCGATGACACGACCGACGGCGCGGAAGCCTCCCGGCAGCGCCGCGCCGGGCGGGAACGTCGCCAGCAGCGCGTGGTCCTCGCCGCCGACGAGCTGCATGCGGTCGTCGACGTCGAGATCGAGCCCGACGACGGACGCGTCGGCGAGACGGCGGGCGTCGATCGCGAGCCCGTCGCTGAGGTCGAGCATCGCGGTAGCGCCGGCGAGCGCGGCGGCCGGGCCGTCCGCGATCGGCGGGCGCGGCGTGAGCTGGGCGGCGAGGGCGGCGGGATGCTCGGCGCGGAGCAGCGCGATGGCCGCGGCATCCGGCACCCCGGCGACGGTGCCCCGCTCGAACAGCAGCCGCAGACCCTCTCCGGCCAGCCCGAGGTCCCCGGACACGGCGACGACGTCCCCCGGGCGCGCACCAGAGCGCAGCACCGGATCGCGGCCCTCGAGGTCGCCGAGCGCGGTGACGGCGATCGTGAGCACGGTCGAGACGGAGAGGTCGCCGCCCACCACCCCGCTGCCGGGTGCGAGGGCGGCGCAGGCTTCGCGCAGACCGTCGGCGAAGGCCTCCAGGAACGCGACCTCGGTGTCGGCTGGGGCGGCGAGCGCGACCACGAGCGCGGTGGGCACGGCACCCATCGCGGCGATGTCGGAGAGGTTGGTGGCGGCCGCCTTCCAGCCGAGCTCGCGCGGGCTCGACCAGGCAAGGCGGAAGTCGGGGCCGTGGATCATGGTGTCGGTGGTGATGACGACGCGACCGTCGGGGGCCGCGACGATGGCCGCGTCATCCCCCGGACCCAGCCGTTGCGCGGTCGCGGCGGGCAGTCGCGGGAAGATGCGGGCGAGCACGGCGGACTCACCCAGCGATCCGAGGGTTTCACTCACACGGCCACGCTAGCCTCGGATTGTGGAAAGGGACGCATGAGCGAGCCGATTGCGACAGCCGACCTGTTCGACGAGCGCGGCGACGAACTGCGGTCGCTCTCGCTGCAGTTGCGGTCCTTCGGCGGTGTCACCCGCTTCGCCGGTGCGATTCGCACGGTCGCGTGCTTTCAGGACAACGCCCTGGTCAGGTCGATGCTCGCGACCGCGGGTGACGGTGGGGTGCTCGTCGTCGATGGCGGTGGCTCGCTCGAGACGGCGCTGCTCGGCGACCTGATCGCGCAATCGGCCATCGATCACGGTTGGAGCGGCGTCGTGATCAACGGTGCGATCCGTGACTCCGCGACGATCGCGGGCATGCCGCTCGGCGTGAAGGCGCTCGGCACCAACCCGGCCAAGAGCAGCAAGACCGGCGCCGGCACGGCCGACGAGCCGGTGAGCTTCGGCGGCGTGACCTTCACCCCCGGCCGGATGCTGTGGGCCGACGACGACGGAATCCTGGTCGAGCGATGAGGCGGCTCGCACTCCTCCTGCCACTGCTGCTGCTCGCCGGCTGCACCCCCATCGTCTCGCTGCAGCCGGCCGACGACGCGATCTCGCCGGCGTGCGCGGACGTGATCGTGCACCTGCCCGACAGCGTCGACGACCTGGGCAAGCGCGAGACGAACGCGCAGGGCACGAGCGCGTGGGGCGAGCCGGTCGGTGTGATCCTGCGCTGCGGGGTGCCCGCGCCGGCGCCGACCTCGGAGCTTCGCTGCCTCACCTTCGACGGGGTGGACTGGCTCATCGACGACATCGCCGATCCCGTGCTCGTCGCGACCACCTACGGTCGCGAGCCGGCGATCGAGGTGATCATCGACGACCGCGCCGACGGCGTGGTGCTCACCGATCTCGCGAACGCGGTCTCGTACCTGCCGAAGGTCGGCGGGTGCCTGGCGATCGAAGACGTTACCGGCTAGTCTCCAGCCCGAGCTCGATGAGCTCGTCGATGAGTTCGGGATAGTCGAGCCCGCTCGCCGCCCAGCACTTGGGGAACATCGAGATCGGGGTGAACCCGGGCATCGTGTTCAGCTCGTTGACCACGAACTCGGCGCCGGTGAAGAAGAAGTCCACCCGGGCGAGCCCCGCGCCGCCGATCGCCTCGAACGCCCGCGCCGCGGTGCGCTGCATCTCGCGCAGTTCGCCCTCCTGCAGGTCGGTCGGGCAGATCAGCTCGGCCGCGTCGGGGTCGATGTACTTGGCGTCGAAGTCGTAGAAGTCCCGCCCGTGCATGACGATCTCGCCGGCGACGCTCACCCGGGTGCGCTCGCCGCCGCGGCCGGAGAGCACGCCGCATTCGATCTCGCGACCCTCGACGGCCTGCTCGATGAGGGCCTTGGTATCCTCCGCCCACGCCACCTCGAGCGCGGCGTCGAGCTCGTCCCAGTCGCTGACCTTCGTGACGCCCACGCTCGAGCCGGCGCGCGAGGGCTTGACGAACACGGGCAGGCCGAGCCCGCGGGCGCGACCGCGCCACAGGTCGTTGTCGTGCGCCCAGCTGGAGCGCGTGACCGTCACCCACGGCGCCACCGCGATACCGGCCGCCTCGAGCGCGGTCTTCGTGAAGTGCTTGTCCATGCCCAGCGCCGAGGCGAGCACCCCGTTGCCGACGTAGGGCACGCCGAGCAGTTCGAGCAGTCCCTGGATGGTCCCATCTTCGCCGAAGGGCCCGTGCAGGATGGGGAAGGCGACATCGACGTCACCGAGCGAGGTGGTGGTGCCCGCGGCATCCGTCACCGTGAACTCGCGGCTGATCGCCGAGTCGGGAAAGTGCACGCGGCTGCCGTTGTCGACGACCGTCGGCATGGCCTCGGGGTTCAGCGCGAACAGGCGGGCGTCGTCCGGCTGCAGCGTGAATGCCCCGTCGGTCGTGATGCCGATCGGGATGACGCGGTACTTCTGCCGGTCGATCGCCGAGAGCACCCCGCCCGCCGTGGCGCAGCTGATGGTGTGCTCGGACGACCGGCCGCCGAACAGGAGGGCGACGGTCAGCATCTATTCCCCTTGCGGCAGGTCGTCGGTCGTCAGGTGCGGCGCGATGTCGCGCGGGTTCAGCGTACCGGCAAGCACCTCGGCCACCTGGCTGACGATCGGCATCTGCACGCCTCTGGCCAGCGCGAGCTCGAGCACGGGCGCCACCGACGAGAGTCCCTCCGCCGTCTGGTTCATCTGGTTGATGACCTCGGAATAGCTGTAGCCCTGGCCCAGCAGACGCCCCGCCGTGTTGTTGCGGCTCAGGGACGACTCGCACGTGGCGATGAGGTCGCCGAGACCGGCGAGGCCCGCGAGGGTCTCCGCGCGCCCGCCGTAGGCGACCGCGAAGTCGGTCATCTCGGCGAGTCCGCGGGTGATGATCGAGGCCTTCGTGTTCTCGCCGTAGCCGACGCCGTCGACGATGCCGATCGCCACGGCGATGAGGTTCTTGAGCACGCCCCCGAACTCGGTGCCGATCACGTCCGTGTTCACGAAGCTGCGGAAGTAGCGGTTCGTCGCCGTCATCGCCACCGCGGTCGCGGTCTCGATGCTCTCGGAGGAGATCACGGCCGCGGTCGGCTGCTCCTTGGCGATCTCCAGCGCCAGATTGGGACCGGATGCCACGGCGATCCGGCTCGCGTCGATGCCGAGCTCCGCGCGGATCACCTCGCTCATGCGCGAGCCGGTGCCCTTCTCCACGCCCTTCATGAGGGAGATCACCGGCACCCCGTCGGGGATGAGCTCGCGCACGATGCGCAGGTTCTCGCGCAGCGACTGGGAGGGCACCGAGAAGTAGACCTGCTCCGCGCCGTCGAGCACCTCGTGCAGCTTCGCGCTCGCCCACAGGCCGCGCGGCAGATTGATGCCGGGCAGGTAGTCGCTGTTGCGCTTGGACTGCGTGATCTCCCGAGCGAGCTCAGCCCGGCGTGCCCACAGCACGACGTCGTTGCCGCCGTCGGCGAGGATCTTCGAGAACGTGGTGCCCCAGGAGCCGGCACCCAGCACCGCGACGCGCGTCACGGCAGCTTGCCGAACTCGGTCTGGCCGTGGTCGGCCGGGTCCCAGCGCACCGCGGGAGCCTGCTCGCCCCGCAGGTCCTGCACCAGGGCGGTGATGGCCTGCATGACCACCTCGGTGGCCTCGGCGTACATCGCGGAGGTGCGCGGGGCATCCTTGAATCGACCCAGGTCGACCGGCTCACCGATGATCACGTCGACATCCTTTCGAGGGAACAGGCTGAGCCGCTTCGAGTAGCGCGGCAGAATGCGCTGCGCGCCCCAGTGCGCCATCGGCAGGATCGGCACGCCGTACTCCAGCGCCAGGCGCACCGCGCCCGTCTTGCCGCGCATCGGCCACAGGTCGGGGTCGCGCGTGAGCGTGCCCTCCGGATAGACGAGCAGCGCGAGACCGTCTGAGACGAGACGGGATGCCCGATCCAACGGGTCTGACTCCCGCTGGCGCCCGGCGCGCTCGACCGGGATCTGCCCGGTGCCGCGCAGGATCGCGCCGAGCACCGGAATCCGGAACAGGCTCGCCTTGGCGAGAAATCGTGGCACCCGGCCCGCACGCCACACCACGTAGGCGGTGACGAGAGGGTCGATGTTGGTCACGTGGTTGGGGGCGATGATCACCGCGCCGGTCTTCGGGATGCGCACCGAGCCGACAACGCGGTACCGACCGACCAACTGCAAGAAGGGGATGACGACGACCGCTAGGACGCGCCAGCCGAACGTCTTCTCGCCTTTGGCCACCGATCAGCCTTCGTAGACGAAGTCGGCGCCGAGATCGGCGAGCTTGTCGATGAAGTGCTCGTAGCCCCGGCTGATGATGCCGATGTTGCTCACGGTGGAGGTGCCGCTCGCGGTGAGCGCCGCGATGAGGTGGCTGAAACCGCCGCGCAAGTCGGGGATCTCGACATCCGCGCCGTGCAGCGGGGTGGGGCCGACGATCACGGCCGCCTGTTCGAGCGGGCGACGCGGCACCCGGCGGGTGACGGACTCGAGGCCGTCCTTGTGCACCACGATGTCGGCGCCCATCTCGATGAGCGCATCCGTGAAGCCGAAGCGGTTCTCGTACACGGTCTCGTGCACGACCGAGCGACCCTCGGCCTGGGTGAGCGCCACGATCAGCGGCTGCTGCCAGTCAGTCATGAAACCGGGATGCACGTCCGTCTCCACCACGACCGGCTTGAGGGCGCCGCCCGGGTGGTAGAAGCGGATGCCGTCCTCCTGGATGTCGAAGGCGCCACCGACCTTGCGGAAGATGTTCAGGAAGGTCATGAGCTCCTGCTGCTTCGCACCGGCGACGAAGATGTCGCCACCGGTGGCCAGTGCTGCGGATGCCCAGCTCGCGGCCTCGTTGCGGTCGAACAGCGCCCGGTGGTCGTAGCCGGAGAGCTTCTCGACCCCCTCGATGAAGATCACGCGGTTGGGCTCCACGTTGATGATGGCGCCCATCTTCTGCAGGATCGCGATGAGATCCATGATCTCGGGCTCGATCGCCGCGTTCTTCAGCTCCGTGACGCCCTCGGCGAGCACGGCTGTCAGCAGCACCTGCTCGGTGGCGCCCACGCTCGGGTAGGGCAGCTCGATGTGGGCGCCGTGCAGCCCGTCGGGGGCGGTGAGCCGGATGCCCTCATAGCTCTTGTCGACGATCGCACCGAACGCGCGCAGGGCGTCCATGTGGAAGTCGATGGGTCGGTCACCGATGCGGCATCCGCCGAGGTCGGGGATCAGCGCCTCACCGAGGCGGTGCAGCAGCGGTCCGCAGAACAGGATCGGGATGCGGCTCGAGCCCGCGAGTGCGTCGATCTTCGCGAAGTGCGCCCGTTCCACGTTGGCCGGATCCAGGCGCAGCTCCCCCGGCGCGATCTTCTCCACCGACACGCCGTACGCGCCGAGCATGCCCGTGACGACCCCGACATCCGAGATATCCGGCACGTCGCGCAGGGTGCTCGGGGTGTCGGCGAGCAGTGCCGCCACCATCGCCTTGGTGGCGAGGTTCTTCGCCCCGCGCACGTCGACCCGACCGCGCAGCGGTTTGCCGCCGTGGATGATGATGCTGTCGGAGGTCAGGCCGACCCGCTCCGCCGCCATCTGGGCATCCTTTGTCAGGGAGTTCATGCGCACCTCTGTCTATCGCGCCGGCAGCGTCGTGGGCCGCCAGCTCTCGCGGCGGGATTCGAAGGCCGTGATCCGGTCCTCGTCCCGCAGCGTCAGCCCGATGTCATCGAGCCCTTCGAGCAAGCGCCACCGAGTGTAGTCATCGATCTCGAAAGCGAACTGGGCCTTGCCTGCCGTCACCGTCTTGGCAACCAGATCCACGGAGAGCTCTATTCCCGGGTGCTCGTCGATGATGAGCCAGAGGGTCTCGATGTCCGCCTCGCTCAGTTGCGCGGCGAGCAGGCCCTGTTTGCCGGCGTTGCCGCGGAAGATGTCGCCGAACTTCGGGCTCAGCACCGCCCGGAACCCGTAGTCGCGCAGCGCCCAGACGGCGTGCTCGCGGCTCGATCCGGTGCCGAAGTCGGGACCCGCGACGAGGATCGACCCGCGCACGAACGGCTCCCGGTTCAGCACGAACTCCGGGTCCTGTCGCCAGCCGAAGAACAGCGCGTCTTCGTAGCCGGTCTTGGTGACCCGCTTGAGGAACTCGGCCGGGATGATCTGGTCGGTGTCGACGTTGCTGCGCTGCAGCGGCACGCCAATCCCCGTGATCACGTCGATCTTGTCCATTACGCGTTCACCTCCACCGCGAGATCCGCGGGACTCGAGAGCGTGCCGCGGATGGCGGTGGCCGCCGCGACGACCGGTGAGACGAGGTGGGTGCGACCGCCCTTGCCCTGCCGCCCCTCGAAGTTGCGGTTCGAGGTTGAGGCGCAACGCTCGCCCGGAGCCAGTTGGTCGGGGTTCATGCCCAGGCACATCGAGCAGCCCGCGAACCGCCATTCCGCCCCGAACTCCTCGACGATCTTGTCGATGCCTTCGGCCTCGGCCTCGATGCGCACGCGAGCCGAGCCGGGCACGACCATCACGCGCACGCCGTCGGCCTTCTTGCGACCCTTGATGATGCTCGCGAAGGCGCGCAGGTCTTCGATGCGCGAGTTGGTGCACGAGCCCATGAACACGGCGTCGACCGGGATCTCCTTCATCGGTGTGCCCGCGGCGAGATCCATGTACTCGAGGGCACGCTCGGCGGCGGCCCGGTCGTTCGGGTCGGAGAACGCCTCCGGATGCGGCACCGTGTCGCTCAGCGAGACGCCCTGACCGGGATTCGTGCCCCACGTGACGAAGGGCTCCAGCGTGTTGGCGTCGAGGAAGACCTCGGCGTCGTACACGGCGTCGTCGTCGCTGCGCAGGGTCTCCCAGTAGGCGACCGCGGCATCCCAGTCGGCGCCCTCCGGAGCGTGCGGGCGGCCCTTGAGGTAGTCGTAGGTGATCTGGTCGGGAGCGACCATACCGGCCCGGGCACCGGCCTCGATCGACATGTTGCAGATCGTCATGCGGCCCTCCATGGAGAGCGAACGGATGGCGCTGCCGCGGTACTCGAGCACGTAGCCCTGTCCCCCGCCCGTGCCGATCTGCGCGATGACCGCGAGGATGATGTCCTTGGCCGTGACCCCGGGACGCAGCTCGCCCTCGACCGTGACGGCCATGGTCTTGAACGGCTTCAGCGGCAGGGTCTGCGTGGCCATCACGTGCTCGACCTCGCTCGTGCCGATGCCGAAGGCCATCGCGCCGAACGCGCCGTGCGTGGACGTGTGCGAATCGCCGCAGACCACCGTGATGCCCGGCATGGTGAGGCCCAGCTGCGGTCCGACGACGTGCACGATGCCCTGCTCGATGTCGCCGAGGGAGTGCAGGCGGATGCCGAACTCCTTGGCGTTGGCGCGCAGCGTCTCGATCTGGGTGCGGCTGATCGGGTCGGCGATGGGCCGGTCGATCAGCAGCGTGGGGGTGTTGTGGTCCTCGGTGGCGATGGTGAGGTCGGGTCGTCGCACCGGACGGCCCGCCATGCGCAGACCGTCGAAGGCCTGGGGGCTCGTGACCTCGTGCACAAGGTGCAGGTCGATGTAGATGAGGTCGGGCTCGCCGTTCTCACCCTTCTTGACCAGATGGTCGTCCCAGACCTTCTCGGCCAGGGTCCGCGGAGTGTCGCTCATGATGCTGTTCCTTCTTCGATCGTCGTAGATCGGCCCACGTCAGGACTCCGCGACGAGTCAGGCCGGAAACGTGGCCTCGCCGCGGCGACGAAGGAGAAGTCGTTCGAACCGCATGGGTTTCAGGGTAGCACCGCGGGTGGCACGGTCGCCCAGCGGTGCGCGCTCAGGCGTGTTCGACCCGGATGACGAAGTCCCCGAGCTCCAGCGTCGCGTCCGCGGGCACCTCGATCCTGCGGCCCGGGACCACCTCCACCGGCTCACCCTCGGCGGGGACGACCCACACCCCGTTCGTGGAGTCCAGGTCGTGCACCCACAGGCCGGTGGCATCCACTTCGAGCATCGCGTGCGTCTTCGACACCGACTTCGCCGGGTCATCGAGCGCGAGCAGGCCCGTCGCGGTCACGCCGGGGGTCGCGGCGGGATTGCGCCCCAGAAACACGGTGCCGTCCACGACGATCGGCTCGGGATGCCCCGGCACGATCAGTCGCCAGGCCCGGGCCGCGCGGCGGGGCGCCGCCGACTCGGCCACCGGCACGTCGTGGATGGTGTCCTCCGCCGGAGCGCTCGGCGGCACCACGGGCGCACCCGGCGCAGCGGGGAAGAACACGATCTCATCGCGTTCGGTGCGCGACCGATCCGGGCGCTCACGACGCACCGTTCCGGAGTCCGTGTGCACGGGCGGCGCCATGCCGGGCGGTAGGCCGATGAAGCTGTCGTCCTCTGCCATCACCGCCCCCTTCGTGCGAGGAATCCTCCGCGTGACGATGGTAGCCGAACGGGATCGATGCGGGCAGCGAGCGGTGCTGCTCAGCGTCCGGATGCGGCGCGGCCCCTCACGGCTTCCGCGGAGCCACGACCGAGGTGACCTCGCTGGGCGGCACGGGCGTCGGATCGAATCGGCCGATCGGCGCTCCCGTCGCGTCGCACTCGTTCAGGCTCACCTGCTTGTCGGCGACCACGAGACGATCGCCGTCGCGCTCCAGCAGCACCGTGAGCTCGAACGCGTCGGTGAGGTCGTAGCTCGGCTCGACGCCGTCCTCGATGATCCAGTGGTCGGATGCATCACACACGACGACCGCGATGGTGCCGTCATCGCCCTCCTCGACGGCCAGCGGCATCCAGATCGACGGGCCGGGCAGCGCGCGAGGCTCGGCCTCGATGTCCACGTAGGTCGTCTCGAACGCGTCGTAGATCTTGGCGGCGTACGCGGCCGTGTGCGTGGCGGTGAAGTCGTCGCGGGCGAAATCGAGCGTGTTGAACGCCAGCGCGCGGGCGAGATCCGCCGCACGGGCGGCGACCACGGCCGCGTCGTCCTCGAGCGGCGACGTGCCCTGCGACTCCCACACGACCTCGGGGTCGGGCACCGCCGCGGGCGGGGTGCAGCCGGCGAGCGCGCCGACGCCGACGGCGACGACGACCGCCGCGACGACCGCCCTCACTGGGCCCGATACGACGAGGCGTCGCGGCTGTCGAGGTACATGCCGATCAACTCGTGGATGTCGAGCCCCGGCACGGCGTTCTCCGCCTGCAACTGCCCGGCCGTCTCGATCCACCACTCGTTGAGCTCTTCCGCGTAGGCATCCGGGGACTGGTCGGCCCCGAGCTCCGGAATGTCGAGGTCCCGACCCAGCACCGTCTCGAGCTGGTGTCCGAGATTGAGCGTAGCGTTGATGGCCTGCGCGTTCGCGTGGTTCGACATCTCCGCGGTGACCTGATCGGTGGTGTGGAGGGAGTCTTTCCATGCCTGCACCAAGGCGTCCTCGACCTGCCCCTGCGCGTAGCCGCCGACGACGCCCGCGACACCGCCGAGGTCGGAGAGCCCCGGAATGGGCAGCGCGCCGACCACGTCCATGAAGCCGTCGATCGCCTCATCCACGGATTCGTCGTACCGCTCCGCGGCGCCGATGTGTCCCGTGATGCCGCTGCCGTCGAGCGCACCCTGCAGCCACGTCGAGCGCGAGAGACCCTCGTCGAGCAGTTCCGGATGCGCGATACCGGCCCGGATGTAGTACTCCTGGAATCCGTCGATCGTGCCCTGGATGACGCCGGCGCCGGTGTCGTGCGAGCCGATCGCCGCGAGGAACTCCGCGAGCACGTCGTCGGAGAGCACCGGCACCGGAATGGATGTCCCGGACCAGAACTGGGTGGCGTCGGTGAACCCGTACCCGTCAGGATCCTGCGGCCCGCGCCGCAGCATGTAGTCGGCGATGCCATCGAGGTACGGCGCGATGCTCGTGGCGAGCGCACCCGAGGCGTCCTCGGTGAGGTTCTCGGTGAGGAACGACTCGTTGCCCGCAAGCTCCCAGATCGCCTGGGAGGTGAGTTCGGCCATCCGGTCGTTGACGGCGTCGATCGGCGGCGTGCTGTAGGGGCCGCCCTCGGCCTGCTGCGCGCCGGCAAGCAGATCGGAGATGCCCTCGAATCCGTCGAGCTTCCAGTCACGATCGCCGAACCAGTACTCCATGCGACTCGGCTCGCCGCTGCCACCGTCGAGGAACTCGTAGGCTCCGTCGGGATAGCGCCCGAGGGTCTCGAACACCTCGCCCGCCATGTCGATGTTCGACCACCAGAACTGGTCGGGGTCGGCGGAGTTCTGCGGCGCGGTGAACAGCTCCGCACCGTGCGGGCGGTCCGCGCCGAACAGCGACGTCGCCCCCATTCCCGGGTCGCCGAGCGTGCCGGGAAGACCGTAGGCGATGCCCGCGCCGTGGTCGAGCCGCTCCCACTGGTCGACGAGCGCGACCGTCGCGATCGTCAGCTGCTCGCCCATCGGCGCGTTCGCGGAGTCCGCGAAGAGGTATCCGATCGCCGCGACGCGTCCCGGCTCGAACCAGCCGCCGTCGATGTCGCCGTCGGGGGTGCCGTTGAACATCTGGTCGGCGAAGGTGCTCGCCGTCGGCTCATCCCAGCCCTGCGATGCGAGCGAGAGGCCGGTGCGCAGACGCTGCGCGACCTCGAGGGCCGCGGTGTCATTGCCGTTGGAGTAGCCGTAGGCGTCGCCGAGCTCGTCGATGAGCGCGACGGTGTTGGCCCCGCCGAGCTGCACAAAGTACTCGCTCATGACGTCCGCGTCGTTGCCGTAGATCTCCAGGAAGCGCCGCAGGTCCTCGACGGAGCCTCCGCCCTCGCCCGCGAGGATGGATGCGCTGAGCGCCGCCATCGCATCCGCGATCGCCGCCGGCGTCAGATCGCTCGACGACGTGAGGCCGACCGACTCGAACGCCCGGCGGGTGTCGGCCCACGACTCGGGCACGGCGCTGCGCAGCGCACTGACGAGCGCGTTGTCCGCATCCTGGCGACGATTGCCGAGGCCGATGATCGCCGCCTCCGCCTCGATGACCTGACGCCCGGCATTGGCCTTGCGCACGAGTTCGGCGACGTTGTCGATCGGGTTCAGATCGATGCCGTCGAAGTGCATCACGATGGCCGTGGCGTTGCGCAGCTTCTCGCGCTCGGTCGCGGCCTGGGACTTGATGGCGTTCACCTCGTCGATGTAGGCGTTGATCGCGCGGATGGCGTTGGTGAGGCTCGTGCGCGGAGGCGTGAGCTCGTTCTCGACCGACAGCGTCTTCGAGCGCCAAGCCGCCCCGGCGGTGCCCGACCACACGGAGTAGTCGGCCACGGCCCGAGCCGCCTGCGTGCCGAGCTCCGCGTTGTAGAGGCCGTTGCGCGCCTCGGACATCGTGGTGGTCGACGACTCGAGATTGGCCATGCTGCCGATGTCCGGATGCATGTAATCCCAGTTGCTCATGGTGTTCCCCCGGCGTCGGCGGCGATCTCCGCCTCACGCGTCTCGAATTCCGTCGCCGCGGCGTCCGCGGCGGATGCTTGACTCTCGAGCTTCGATGCGAGCGTCGTGAACGTCACCATCGCCCACATGTTGAACTCCTCGACCGCTCCGATCACCGAGGAGCTGCCGCATCCCCCGGCATCCACTGGAGCCCCCGTCGGCACATGCCCGCTCGAGTTGCGCAGCCCTTGAGCCGCGTTGCGCAGCGCACTCACATCGATCTGAAGATCGGTCACGACACACCCCTAGAACCCGCGGGCCGGCCCGCACGAGACGGACCGGCCCCGCTGAAACCGACGACTACTGAATGGCCGATGCGATCGCCTGGTCGGTCTCCTGCAGCGTCTGCGCGGTCTTGCGCAGGAAGTTCGACAGCCCGGTGAGACCGTCGATCGTCTGCTTGGCGCCGTTCGAGTAGTTCTCGAACGCGGCCTGGTAGGCGCCCGAGGCCTGCGAGGTGACGAAGCCCTCGCCGACGAGGCTGTTGATGAGGGCGTTGAGCTCCTGCACCTTCATCGTGAGCTCATCGCGGCCCTGGTCGAGGCGGCTGGCGGCGTTGTTGATGCTGTCGTAGCTGACGTTGATGTTGCTCATGACGAGTTCCCCTTAGTGTCCGCCGCACCTCTTGCGCGGCCTTGTGGATGGTTCGAATCTAATTGCCGAGATTTCCTCTGTCGATGGGGACCGGTCCCCATCGACCCCGCTACCCTTCGACGACGGGCAGCTGCACGCGCACCACCTTCCCGCGCGCGACGAAGAAACCCCTCCCCACGGGGAAGTCCGCACGCGCGACCCGCGGGAACGCGGTGCGCAGCACGAGCTCGCCCTCCATGGTCTCCGGCTGCAGCAGCAGGCCGGTTCGGGCCGCCTTCACCTCCGCCAGCAGCGGCCAGGACGAGTTCCACGCCGCGGTCTCCGCCTCGGCGATCAGCACGTGGTTCGACCGCTTGATCGCCTTGATGAGCTCCACCAGCGCACTGTCCGCCGCCGTCGACAGGAAGTCTCCGATCCCCTCGACGACGACCACGATGCGAGGCTCGTCCTTGGCCTTGCCCACCTCCGCCGTCAGGGTGCGGGCGAGCTCGCCGACCTCGTCGAGGGTGCGGGCGACCGCGGCCCAGCCGGGCGCGTTCGCGAGTTCCGATCGCGGGTTCCCGAGGTAGTAGGTCTTCGTCGCGCCCGCCCTGCCCACGCTCTGCACGAGCCAACGCAGGGCGTTCGAGCGACCGCTCGCGGGTGGCCCGCCGAGCAGGAACGCGCCGACCGGGTCGAAGCCCACGGGCCCGAGGTCGACGTCGGAAAGACCGAGCACGGGCATCCCGCCGATCGAATCGGGCAGCGTGGATGCCGCGTACTCGCGCGGCAGCGACCCCACCGGCTTCGCGGCGGCACGCCCGGTTCTGGCGATGGCCTCCCCGAGCGCGGTGGTCGCCTTGGACTGCTCGACCGTGTTCGGGCTGCCGCCCACGACGGCGATCTGGGTCTCGCGCCCGTCGACCACCGCGCGACCGGGAGGCGAGCTGCTGTCGAGCACGTCCTTGGGGGCGTCGAGAATCGCGTAGCTCGTGTCGTCGGCCATGCGCAGCACGACCCGCTTCTGGATCGCGGAACTCACGGCGGTCGAGACGCTGCCCGACCGGTCGGCGGTGATCGCCACGTGGATGCCGACCTGGCGTCCCTCGGCCAGCAGGTCGAGGAACACGGCGTACCACGGCGCGGTCGCGCCGGTCGCCTCGAAGTCGGTGCGGAACGCCGGGAACCCGTCGACGAGCAGCAGGATGCGCGGCTCCTCCGGCTTGCCGGCGAGCGCGCGGTACTCGGTGATCGTCGAGGCGTTCACCGCGGAGTAGCGCTCGGAACGCGCCGAGAGCTCGTCGCGCAACGTGCGCAGCAGTCGCACGACGCGCTCCACGTCGTCACCGGCGATCACCGAGCCGACGTGCGGCAGGGTCTCGAGCATCTTCAGGCCGTTACCGGCGAAGTCGAGCGCGTAGACGTCCACCGGCCCGCCGCGCGGAGTGATGCCCGCGACCGCGGCGAGCGTGCGCAGCGTGACGGTCTTGCCCGAGCCGCCGGTGCCGTAGACGGCGAGGTGCCCGTCGGTGTCGGGGCGGAAGACCGCGACATCCTGCCGCTGCTCCTCCGGGATGTCGCTGACGCCGAGCACGAGCTCGGTGTCGGTGCGCTGGCGCAGCTTCGTGACGTCGAACGCGGGAGCGAGCTCATCGAGCCACGGACGGCGCGGTGCCGGGATCGCGGCGGCCTTCGCTGCGGCGATGAGCGTCTTCACGAGCCGCGTCTGGTCGGTCGGCCCCTGATCCGTCGGGGTGTCCTGCTTGGCGCCGTCGGATGACTCCCATGCCACCTCGACGCCGAACCGCAGGGCGGCGACCTCGATCGCCGGCCGCACGGGCTCATCCGTGGTCCAGCCGCCCGCGTACGCCGACTGGAAGGCGGTGAGTCGACCAGGACCGGTCTTCGCGATCGCGCGGCCCGGGATCGCCGGATCGAAGCTCGCGGCGATCTTCTCGCCCACGACATCCATGGAATCCGACTCGTCGGCCATGCGCAGCGCGATGCGCAGGTTCGTGTTCGCGCGCAGGTTGTCCTTGATCACACCCGCCGGTCGCTGCGTCGCCATGATGAGGTGGATGCCCAGCGATCGTCCGCGCTGGGCGATATCCACGACGCCGTCGACGAACTCCGGCACCTCCTTGGCCAGCGCCGCGAACTCGTCGATGACCAGCACGAGCGCCGGCGGAGCCTCGGGGTCGCCGGTCTTCTCGAATTCGATGAGGTCTTTGACCTTCTTGCGGTTGAAGAGGTGCTCGCGGTGTCGCAGTTCGGCGCGCAGGCTCGTGAGGGCGCGGCGCACGAGGTGGGGCGAGAGGTCGGTGACGAGGCCGACGCAGTGCGGCAGGTTGACGCAGTCGGCGAACGCCGAGCCGCCCTTGTAGTCGACGAACAGGAAGGTCACCCGATCGGGGCTGCTCTCCGCCGCCATGCCGAGCACCCAGGCCTGCAGGAACTCCGACTTGCCGGCCCCCGTCGTGCCGCCGACCAGCGCGTGCGGACCCTGGTTGCGCAGGTCGAGGTGCATGGCGTCGACGCCGGACTGGCCGACGATCGCCCGCAGCCGGCCCGCACGTCGGGGCTTGAGCACACCACTGCGGTCGTGGATGGAGTCGTTCTGTCGCCAGCGCTCGATGGACACCTCGGGGTTGACCGCGATCTCCGGCCCCAGCAGGCTCAGCGTGGAGATGGTGCGCGGCAGGTCGCTCGAGTCCTGCAGCATTGCACCGGCGTCGAAGACGGGAGCGAGCCGCTTGCCGAAGGCGAGCGCCTCGGGGCGCGACACGGGCTCCGGTCGCACGGCGATGTCCGGTTCACCGACGCGCACGAACCCGACGCTGGCGTGGTCGTCGGCGCCGGTGGTGACGAACGTGCGGGCGACGGCGGGCAGCGCGCTCGAGGTCTGCGAGACCCAGATCGGGAAGACTCCGGCATCCGCGGCGTCTTCGGCCATCTGCACGAGGCGCGCGTGATCCACCGGTGCGTCGTCGGAGACCACGAGCAGGATCGCCGGAGTCGCCGACGGCGGCGGCGCGGTGGACTTGCCACCCTCCCCCGCGTTCGCGCCCGCGACGATCGCCGAGTCGCGGATCGCCACCGCCCCGCGTTCCGACCGCTTCTTCGACCGCGCCGCGACCAGTTCCTCGAGCGCGGAGAGCAGGGCGTTGCCGGTTGCCGCACTGTTGGCCAGGTGCGGGGCGGAGATCGGGCTGTGCGCCGAGGCGGTGTGCGGCAGCCACTTCAGCCACTCGAACTCGGCCGTCCAGCCCGGGCTCACGATCGCGGCGACTACGAGCTCCGACGGGGAGTGCAGGCCGGTCGCCTGCACGACGAGGCCGCGGGCGTACCCGGCCGCGGCGTCCGTGGGTCCGACCACGCCGAGGGCGCCGGCGAAGAACAGGTTCTCCGCGACCGGCACCTCGTCGATCTCCTCGTACTGGTCGATGAGCGACTTCATGCGCTTGAGCGGCTCGGGCAGCGCGTTCTCCTCGCCGTTGAGGGTCACCGTGGTGCGCGAGGGCAGGATGCCCCGGCCGAGGTTCAGCGTCAGGAACTGCCAGTGCTCCGGCCGTCGCGTCCACAGCAGCGGACCGAGGCGCATGGCGTCGTCGTAGACCTCGCGGGTGCCGGGGGTCTCCGCCTGGCGCACGGCGCGTTCGAGCTCGCGCTCGGCGGCGAGAGTCGTCGCGAGGTCCTCGTAGCGCTCGTCGAACTTGGCGAAATCCAGCTTGCGCTTGCGGTTGCGCGTCGCACGCTGGGCCAGGAAGTTGCCGGCCACCAGCAGTGGCGACATCGCGATGAAGATGAGGGACGTGGGGTTTCCCGTGACCATGAACATCACGGGGCCGAGGATGAGCGGCGCGGCGAGCACGAGCCACGGGAAGGGTTGCTTGTCCACCTCGCTCGGAAACAGCGGACCGACGAGCTTCTGGCCGGGGTAGCGGCGGTCGACCCGCGGGGAGCGCGTGAGGGCGATGGGGCCCTCGTGCTGCAGGGGCGCCGCGGCATCCGCTTCGGCGATCACGGCCTGCAGCACCGTGTCGCCGACGCGAACCGTGCCGCCGTTCTCGAGGTCGACGCGGCTGACGAGCCCGCCGTCGACCTCCAGGCCGTTGGCCGAGTTGAGGTCGACGAACCGGATCGACTGGCTGAACACGTCGAGGCGAGCGTGCCGCTTCGAGACGAGCGGATCGTTCAGCACCACGTCGGAGAGAGCAGCGTCGCGCCCCAGGTAACGCGTGCCGACCGTCAGGTCGAAGGTCTTGCCTCGGTCCGGGCCCTCGATCACGGTGAGCGTCACCGCGGTCACGGGCTTGGCCGCGGGCGCCGAACCCGGTGCGACGATCGCGACGCTCGCCCCCGACCCCACCGACGACTCGCCGATCGCGACGTCCGGCTCGAGCACTGTGAACGCGCCCGAGGGGTCGACGATCCGCAGCGTCGATGCCGTGGGCGGCGTCTTCGCGCGCTGCGGGTCGGTGGCGGCGATCACGGATGCCACGTCCCCGACGGTGGCCGCGGCATCCGTCGTCACGACGATGTCGGCCTCGGGCCCGGAGGGACGCTGGAGGGTGAGTTTGAGCTTCATCGCCTGCCTTCGGGTTTGGTCGATCGTGCCGCGCGAGCGACCCAGTCCCTCGCGCTGCGGATGCGGAACCTGCTGAGAAGCCGTCGGCTCGCAGTCACCGCGCCGCGCGCGACCTCGACGGCCGCCATCGACTCGGTCCACACCGTGTCGCTGCGCGCGTCGTCGACGTCGTCGCCCGAGAACACCGCCTCGTCGGTGGCGGCCGCGAGCGGCCTGAGCCGTGGCGCGTCGACGCCGAGCTGCTCCTCGAGCCGGGAGGCGACCATCACGCGGGTGAGCTTCGGCGGCACCTCGAATCCGAGCTCGGAGTATTGGTCTGTCAGTTCCTGCCACGCACCGGCAACGCGGTCGTGCTGCGGGCCGGTGGTGCGGCGCTTGCGCAGCCGCCGCGACTTGATCGCGCCGATGATCAGCAGCGGGATGAAGAAGAGCGCGGCCGGGATGAGCACGCTGAGCCCGAGCACGAAGACCCAGCCCGGAATGTTGAACGGAAGCCCGTTCTCGTCCTCCTCGGTCTCCTCGAGCTCGACGGGTGAGAGCAGGTCTTCCTCGTCGTTGTCCGCACGCGGTGGCTGCCGCACCTGCGGCTGCGGCTCGCTCTGCGGCTTCGGCACCTGGTCTTGCGGGATGTCCGTCTCATCCGGTGTCGGGTTGAATGCGACCCAGCCAACGCCGTCGAAGGCGACCTCGACCCATGCGGTCACGTCGTCGCCGGTGACCTCGACCGCGGCACCGCCCTCGGGCACCTCGGGTGCGAAGCCCATGACGACCCGCGCCGGGTAGCCGAGCGATCTGGCCATCAGTGCGAACGCGCTGGCGTACTGCTCCTGATCGCCGATCATCTGGTTGCGCTCGAAGAGCTCGGTGATGCGGTCGGCGCCGTGGCCGGCGCGCGAGGGCACCGAGTCGGATGCACGGCCGTGGCTCAGGAAGCCGGAATCGACCAGCGCGAGCCGCATCGCCTCCAACTGCGCGATGGGCGTGCCGCCGTCGCCGGCGAACTCCTGCGCACGCACGGTCACGATGTCGGGCACGCCGTTGACCGGGCTGAGATTGACCGCCGCGGGCTGGGCGTCCGCGAGCTCGCTCGGCGCGATGACCTCCTGCACCTCGGCATCGATCGTGTAGCGATCGCCCTCCTTGAGGCCCGAGGTCAGCACGGCCGTGCCGGTCGCGCTGTTGTAGCGCAGATCGTCGCCCGCCCCGGCGGCATCGCCGCCCGTGAACTGGAGGTCGATGGGATACCCGACGCCCGGAACCCAGACGTCCGCGTAGTCCTGGATCGTGAACGTGACGCCGTCGCGCCGCTCCGGGGTGATGAGCGAGGGTTCGGGCAGGTCGCGACCGACGAGCGCGAACGAGCCGGAGCCGGCCGCATCGGTCGCGGGGTCGGTGACGTTCCAGAGCTTGCCGGTGTACGCGTCGAGCGTCGCCAGCCGCACCACATCGCCGACCGCGAGGCCCTCCACCGTGAAGAGCACGTCGTCGGTGACCTGCTTCGTGTAGTGCCGGAATCCCGCCAGCGGGCTCGGATAGTCGAGCGGGTCGAAGGGCGGCTCGATCTCCTCGCGCAGCACGAAGCGTTCGTCCTTCGGCGGGGCCGTGACGAACGCGGCCGCACCGCCGACGACGACCGCTCCCACCACGATCACCGCGGTGCCGGCGAGCTTCCGGCTGCGAAGTCGCCCTCCGCCGGCGCTCGCGATCTGCCCGGTCGGCCTGCGCCATCCCAGCCAGACGAGGGCGAGCACACCGAAGACCACGCCGCGGATGCCGGCCTGATAGGGCTCGTCCGTGCCGACGAGGATGCCGGCGAGATAGAGCGCGATCGGCGCGATCAGCGCGATCGCGAACCGCCACGCGGCGCGCGGTGGGGTCGGCAGCCAGCGGCACGCGAGCGTGGTCGAGAGCAGCGCGACGATCCAGGTCGCCACGTACGGCACCACCGCGATGTACTGCGGAGCGCCGATCGGGGTGGAGAGGGTCACGATGTCGGCCCAGCCGTAGACCGAACCGATCGCGAGGCTCGCGAGGGACTGCAGGGTCGGCACGAACCCGAGAAGACCCAGGTGCGGCACCGCGAACAGCGTGCCGAACAGGAAGAAGCCGACGATCGCGACGAGTGCCGTGATGATCGCCCCGAGCCGGAACACCGAGGTCAGGATGCCCGTGGCCGCCCCAACGAGCAGTCCGCCGAGCCCGGCGAGCAGGAATCCGTAGCCGCCGAAGGACGGCTCGAACCCGATGACGCCGAGCAGGGTGAGCACGAGCAGCACCGCCACGTCCGCCCAGGCGCGGCGGCTCGGCCAGCGCGGCGGCGTGCGTTCGGTCGTCGGCGCGCTCACGATGCGAGCCCCCGCACGAGGCGGGACAGGTCGTCGAGACTGCCGACCTCGATCATCGTGAGGCCCTGGACCGCACCGAACTTCGGCGCCGCGCCGAGCTCGACGTGCACCGCGACTTGCGCCGTGTCCTGTCCGAACAACGTCTGCACGCTGCGGTAGTCCGCGGTCGTCATGCGCGATCCGCCGATGATCATCACGACGCTCGGATTCGGCAACCGCTTCGTGCGCTCCCGAGCGAAGTCTCGAACCGTCGCGTACTCGCGGCTCGCCGTCGGTTCGATGCGGCAGGACGAATCGAGCATCTTCACGACCGTCTGAGTGCGCCAGACGCCGGACTCGCTCACGACGTTCATCTGCGTGCCGTCGCGGATGACCTGGGCCGCGATCGAGGCCGTCACCGAGATCGCGAGCTCGAACTCGTCTTCCGAGCCGTAAAGGTCTTCACGCGTGGCGAGGATCATGGTCACCTGCGAGCGACGGGTCTCTTCGAACTGGCGCACCATGAGCTGCCCGATGCGCGCCGAGGTGCGCCAGTGCACATAGCGCCGGTCGTCGCCGGGCACGTACGGCCGCAGTGCGTGGAAGGCGATGTCGTTGTTGGTGATCTTCTTCGAGACCTGCCCCTCGAGGTCACGCACGAGTCCAGCGGCGCTGGCGGCCAGGCGAACGGTGCGCGGATGCACGAACAGGTCGACCGGCTCGGCCCACTTGAGCGCACGCCGCAGCAGGCCCAGCGAGTCGCCCCGCACCGACTCCGCCGGACCGGCGACGATGACCGCACGCCGGTTGGTGGGCACGGCGAAGAGTTCCTCCTGCTCCTGCTTCGGCTTCATCGCGGGCAGCTGGAACTCCGCGACACCGCGGCCGACCGGCAGTTCCATGCGGGTCGGCGGGAGGTTGCGGTTCCCGGTATTGGTGACGAGCATGCGTCCCATCGCACGATCACCGACCACGACACGACGCGGGTTGAGCTCGACGAGCACCCCGTAGGAGGCGCGCCCGAACAGGAAGAAGCCTGAGAGCACGAAGGCGGCGAGCAGCACCATGCCGAGGTAGGTGAACTCCTGCCATCCGAACACGGCGCTGAGCGCGAGCGCGAGCGCCCCGAGCGCCAGCACGATCCACCCCGCGGGCGTCACGACCCCGATCACGGGCCACACGACGCGCCACACCGCACGCAGCACCGGACCGAGCACGGTCCATGCGACTCTGCCGGCGCGCACGAGTGCCGCTCGCGCGCGCGCGACGGACGCGGGCAGGCCGCTGTCGGATTGGAAGGTGGTCGCCGTCATGGACTCAGGCGGCGCGGTAGACGGGAGGTTCGATGTCCACGAGGATGCGCGCGATGATATCCGCCGCCTTCACCCCGGCGAACTCCGACTCCGGGTCCAGCAGCAGCCGGTGCGCCAGCACGTGCGGAGCCAGCTCGCGCACGTCATCCGGCGTCGCGTAGGTGCGTCCCTGGGTGATCGCCCACGTCTTGATGGCGCGCGCGAGTGCCATCGCGCCACGCATGCTCACACCCAGCAGCACATCGCGGTTCTTGCGAGTGGCATCGACGATGTCGCTGAGGTACTGCATGACCGACTCGTCAACGAAGACCTCAGCGGCCAGCTGCGCCATCGCCACGATGGACTCGGGCTTGATGATGGGGCTCACGAGCGAGGCGCGCGCTCGCGTGGCCGAGTCCATCAGCAGCGCGACGGCGGTCTTGCCGTCGGGGTAGCCGAGGCTCGTCTTGATCAGGAATCGGTCGAGCTGCGCCTCGGGCAGCTTGTAGGTTCCCGCCTGCTCCACCGGGTTCTGCGTGGCGATCACGAGGAACGGGGCGCCGACCGCGTGGCCCTCGCCGTCCACGGTCACGACACCCTCCTCCATCACCTCGAGGAGAGCCGACTGGGTCTTCGGGCTCGCACGGTTGATCTCGTCCGCGAGCACGATCGAGGCGAAGATGGGCCCCGGGTGGAACACGAACTTGCCCTTGCCCTGGTCGTAGATCTGCACACCGGTCACGTCCGAGGGCAGCAAGTCCGGGGTGAACTGGATGCGGCTCGTCGTGCCGTCGAGCGTGTTCGCAAGCGCCTTGGCCAGCACCGTCTTGCCCGTGCCGGGGAAGTCCTCGAGCAGCACGTGCCCGTCCGAGACGAGCGCCGTCAGCACGAGCCGGATCACCTCGTCCTTGCCCACGATCGCCTTGTCCACGTTGGCGACGAGCTTCTGGAACGCGTCGGCGAACCACGTCGCCTGCTCCTGGGTTACTGGCATGGGGGCCTCTCTGGGTGGTGGGTTGGGGTCTCAGTTCAACACATGGGGTTAGCTCAACACATCGGGATGCTCGACATCGGCGTCCAGGGGCCCAATGAGCCGTCGAACACGTAGCGGTATTGCTGAGCGAGATCACCCGCGGTGTTGCGTGCCGCGTACGCCCCCAAGGTCGCTCCGTTGTCCGAACCCGACGCCGTACGCGTCGACGTGAACTGCGGGTTGCCGTGCGTGTTCCGCACCGAGACGGTGTGGTCGCCGCCGGACTGCCCGGTCCAGTAGATGTGGAAATAGCTGCTCCCCGAGATCGGTCCGGTCCCGGTCATGCACATGCTCACCGTCGCCGGCGTCGAGAGCGTGACGGTGACACCGGCGCTCGCACCACCTGGCCCCGACTTGTTCGTCGCGCGCACCGAGAGCGTGTGGTCACCGGTCCCCCGGCCGTTCAGGGTGTAGCTGGTTGCGGCGCCGACACCCTGCCATCCGCCACCGTTGTAGCTGACCTCGTACTGGATGTTGGCGGTGCCGCCTGGGCTCGCCGAGACGCTGCTCCAGCTCCAGCTCACGTTGCTGGGCGACGTCGTGCCGTTGCCCGGCGACGAACTGGTGATCGTGGGCGTGCCCGGGATTCCCTGGTTGGTGATCGAGCCGGCGTTCGACGTGCCAGTGGGGCCCTGGTACGCCTCGTTGCGCGCATAGACCTGCACCGTGTATGAACCGCCCGCGAGACCGCCGATGTCGGGGGTCTGCAGGCTCGTCGTGTTGCCGCTCGCACCGTTGGATGCGCTCCAGTAGTACGTCGTGGTGCCGCCGGTGCCCGCGACGGCCGGCCAGCTCGCCCGGATCACACCGCCGGGACCCCACTGGTCGACGACGGTGACGGTCGGGCTCACCTGCTGAGGCGTGCCGTACGGGGTGATCGGATCACTCGCCGTCGACCACGGTCCTGGACCGTTCACGTTGATGGCTCGCACCTGGAAGGTGTAGGTCGTGCCGTTGGTGAGGCCGGTCGCCGTGTGCGAGTAGGTCGTGCCGCCAACGGTCGCCACGGTCCCGTTCTGCATGTTGCGCACCTCGTAGGAGGTGATCTCCTTGCCATTGGTCGCCGGGGCGGTCCAGCTAATGCTCGCCGATCTGTCGCCGCCGTACTGGGATCCACCGCGGCTGGGCTTGCCGACCTCGGCGGGCACGTCGGTGATGGTGAAGTTGATGGTGCCGTTGACCTGCCGGTCGGGATCCTCCGTCGCATCCGCGATGGTGTATGCAATGCCGATCACCAGGTATTGCGGCGTCGAGACCGGGGTGATGCTGATCTGATCATCGGTGAAACTCACCGTGCCCACGTTCTCGGCGTTCGTGATCCGGGCGTCCACGATCGTGAGGGGCTCACCGGAGGTCTGATACGGATTCGAGTCGTTGGTCAGCGGCGACATCGTGTAGGTGCCCACCGGTCGTTTTGTCTCGTAGTCGTCCGTCACTGCGACCGGCAGGGGTCGGGATGATCCGACGACGAGCACGTTCACGGTTCCCTGCACGGTGAACTGGTCCCAACGGAGGGTGACGTCGACGGTGTAGGTGGAGCCCTTCGGCGTGTTGCGCGGCACCGTCAGACTGAGCTGGGAGCCGTTGAGGGTCGCATTGAGGGCACCGTTGGACGCGCGCGCATCGGAGTACGTCACCTGTTGCAGGATCTGCGGATTCGGGTGCGCCGTCGACGCACGAAGGTCGATGACCGTCGTCTCACCCACCTCGACCTGCGCGTTCGGTGTCGTGAACTCCGGCGGGGTGTCGCGGAACTCGGGGTCGCCGATGATGACGTTGAGCGTGAGCTGCGCCTCGACGCCCTTCGGGTCATCCTTGGAGTCCCCGTCGGAGACGGTGAAGTTGATCGATGCGGGCCCGCGATAGCCCGTCGGCGGGGCGATGCGGATGGTGTCGTCGTCGACGTAGCTCGACGAGCCGTCGCCCTGCACCGCGGTCACCGTGCCCCGCTCGTAGATGTGCGGGTCGCGTCCCGATGGCACGATGACGATGTCGGAGAGATTCCACTCGCGCTCGCCGTTCATCGAAACGTACTGCGGCGGCAGGTTGGGGTCGATGTACGGCGGACTGTCGAAGTCCTCATCGACGGCGGCCGGCACCAGGATGAACGCCATCGCAGAGAGTTCGTCCTCCTCGTTCGTCACGCGGTAGGCGATCGCCTGGCGGCTCTGCTGCGGCGTCACCTCCACGAGCCCCGGGCTGTCCAGCACCTCGGCGGCGCTCGCATTGGGCCCCTCGAGGGTGACGGTGAGGTCTTCGGTGCGCCCGGCGGGGTTGAAGGCGAACCCGTCGAACAGGTCGACGGTGATCGACTCCTTGCCGGCGATCTCCTTCGTCTGGATGGGCACGTCATCCGCGGTGGGGGGCAACAGCGGCGCGTCGGGGGTGACCTGCACGAGCACGTAGGACAGCGCGGTGCCACCGCGATTGTTCGTGAGCTCGTAGCGCAGCGAGAAGGACTGCTCGGTCTCTGGAGCGTTGAGCACGAGATAGCGGCGGTCGACGACCTCGGCCTTGATGCCTTCCGGTACGTCGATGAGCTCCTCCGAGATCTTGATCGGAGCGCCCTGCGGATCGGAGTCGTTGGCGAGCAGATCCACTTGGGCGACCCTGCCCGGTCGCACGGAGACGCTGTCGGGCACCGCCGACGGCGGCTGCAACTCGCTCGGCTCGGGGATGACGGCGATCTTGATCGTCGCGGTGCCCGTCGCCCCGAGCGCGTCGTACACCTGGTAGCTGAACTCGTCGGTGCCGGCGCCTGCCGGCGACGCCTCGTAGATGAAGTAGTCGTTCCCGGTCTCCACGATCGAGCCGAGACCCGGCGATCGTGGGAACCCGAGCAGTTGCGTGGAGTCCCCATCCGGGTCGATGCCGCTCAATGGCAGGTCGATGCGGATCGTGCCGCCCGCCAGCACCCGACCGATCAGCGGGGCGGGCACGGGGTCGCGGTTGTTCTCATCGTCGAGCGGCGTGACAGTGAAGACCGCGGTCGCGACGGCCGACTCGCCGTACGGGTCGAGCACGCGGTAGTCGACCCGGTACTCCCCCGGTTCCTCCGGAGCCTGGAAGCGAAGGCGGTCACGAGAGATGAAGGCGATGCCGCCGTCGGGCTCGGTGACGAGGGTGGTGTCGAGGAACATCGTCGAGTCGTCGGGGTGGAAGTCGTTGTCCAACACGTCGAGCGTCGTGATGTCGCCGACGCGCACCGTCGCCGCATCGTTCGCCGCGACGGGCGGCTGATGCTTGGTCAGCGCGGGCACGGGTACGACCGTGACGCCCGCGGTCGCGGACGAGACGCCGTCGGAGATCGTGTAAGTGAAGTTGACCTGCTCGGTCAGCGCGGCCGGCGAGGTGATGCGTACCAGGGTGGACTCGAGCACCTCGACGACGAGACCCTTGGCCGCGTACTCCGGTGGAACCGACACCGATTGGATGGCGAGGATGCGGCCCGTGGGGCTCACGTCGTTCGAGAGCACCGAGACCGTCACGGGCTCCTCGCTGCGCAGATAGGCCGTGTCCTTCACCGCCACCGGCGGCAGCTCGAGGTCCGCCGGCTTCTCCCGCACGTCGATGCGGATGATCCCGACGCTCGTGTTCGCGCCGGCCTGCAGCGTGTACTTCATGTAGAAGATGCCGGGTGCCGACGAGGTGAAGGTGACTTCTCCGCGATCGGCGCTGAGGCTGGCCGACGCGTCGCCACCCGGCTCCTCCAGCCCGACGAGGCTCAACTGCGCACCGGACGGCGAGAGGTCGTTGAGCAGCGGTTTGACCGTGACCGTCTCGCCGACGAAGGACGTCGCGAAATCGGGCGTGCCCACCGGGTTCAGCGACCCCGCGGGTTCGACCTTCACGGTGAGGGAGCCTTGCGCCGTCTGCTGGGAGCCGTCGGAGACGGTGAAGACGACTTCCTTCTCACCAAGCTCGCTGGTCTGATGCGTGAACGTGACGAACCCATCCGGGGTGAACCGCACCAGATCGCCCGACTTCGGACTCGCCGCTATCAGGTAAAGATCATCACCATCCGGATCACGCCAATCCGCAAGCACGTTGTAACTGACCGTCTGATTCGCCTCGACACTAACCCCAGGCTCACGCACCGAATACGGCGCCTCATTGACCGTGTCAGGCACCACCCGCGCCTGCACATTCGCACTCGCCGTACCACCACGACCATCATCGACCGTGTAATTGAACGCAATCGTGCCGACGAAACCCTCCGCCGGCGTGAACTGCAACGCCCGACCACCATCGATCGGATCCAACACCCCCGTCGACTCCGAAACCCCATCGAACGCCGAGATCACCAACACATCACCATCAGGATCGGAGTCGTTGTCCAACACCGACAGAATCGTCGTGCGACCCGGCCGAATACCGAACTGATCATCCTGCGCCGTCGGCGGACGGTTCACCTCAGTACGCTCAGCCAGAGTGTCCTCGAACGTCTGGATCGAGGACTGCTCCTCACCCTCCTCCTCAGACTCCTCCTCCACCGGCGGAATCACGTCATCCCAGTTCTCCACCAGGCGCATGTTCTCATCCATCAACCACACATTGCCGTTGGAGAGATCATTCAACGCAATCACACTGCGGTTGACCCGGAACTCCAACCGACTCCCCCGCGTCGGCTGCTCAATATCCAACGCCTGCGACACCGCACCATCACACGCCAAGAGGTAGCGACCGGACTCGGCCCACGCCCCATGGGCGCAACCTGCCTGGTTCACGGGCGCCGCCACCGCCGTCGGGTCGGAGGATGGTGCCGGGATGTTCGCCGGGATGACCTCCGTCGCCCCCGAGGCGAGATCCACCTTCACGAGCCCGTCGCCCGTGGCGACCACCGCGCGGCCGGATGCGGGCCCGCTCTGCTGCAAGCGCAGACCGCGCTGATCGCCGAGACCGAATCGCGAACCCGACTGGTTCACCAGCTCGTTCGTCGACTGATCGAACACCACCGCCTGATCACCCACCGCCGCCAACTGAAACTCACCAACCGACGGGAACGCACTCTCCTTGGGGACGTCCACGAGCGACTCGACGCGGTAGAGCTTGCCCGACTCCCGGGATACGGCGATCACGGCCCCTTCGCCGGTGACGACCGCATGCCCGCCGACACCCAGCTCCACCAGGGGTGGCGTCGACACGAAGTTGAACTGCAGATCACCGATGGCGGGTATGGCCCAGAGCTCCCCCTGCGGCGAGACGATGGCGAGCACGTCGCCGCCGTAGGAGACCTCCGAGCCCTGCGGTATGTCGATCGCCGAGGTCACCTCGGTCGACGCGGGGTTGACCGATTCGACCCGCCCGGCATCCGGATCCACCATGAACAGGGTGTCGCCGTCCTGCAACACATCGAAGGCCGGACTCGAGGCCACGACCGAACCGTTCAGCTCGTCGATCTGACGATTCAACCGACCACCGAGCAACAACTCGCCATTGGTCACCCACACATCCCGTGACGTCATGTCCACATCGGAGATCGGGAAACCGGGATGCAACGCCGCGATCGTCAACGGAACGCCGGCCATGAGCGCAACGACGAGAGCCGATGCCGTCGTCTTCCTTGCCTTGACCCACTTGGTCAGCGCGTTCAAGAACTTGCCCCCGCGTTGATCGTCGTCCCCTCACTCATCGTCAAGAACGGTGAGTATTCGACAAGAACCTAACACGCTGCGCGGCCCCCGGAATGCGGGACGCATGGGCAGCACTCCCCATGCGTCCCGGTGACTCAACAGTTCGGCAGCGAGTACGGATCGCGGTCGGTGTCGGCGCCTCGGATGTACCACCCCGCGTTGGGCCCGACGTTGATGTGCATGAACTGCACTCCGTTCTGCTGACCGCGGCAGCTCACATTCACGCGGTCCCCCGGATTCAGGTAGACGTTCGAGCACGAGCTGACGTAGTTGTTGAAGTCGCTGCTGCTGACGATGCACGTCGTGGTCGTCACGGTCGTGTTCGACGGCGGCGGCGGGTCGACGATCGTCCCGGCGGCGGAGGCTGCGCTCATCGCACTGCACCCGCTCTTGTTGCAGGCCTGCACGGCGAGCGAGTAGTTGCCTGCCGACAGACCGCTGCGCGAATAGCTCGTGGTGTTGCCGATGTCGATCGCACCGCCGCCGTTGACGCTCACCTGGTATCGCAGGTTCGCACTGCCACCGGGGTTCGGGCTCACGGCGCCCCAGTTCCAGGTGATCGAGCCCGCCGCCGTGGAGTCGGTGACGTTCGTGACGGGAGCGGACGGCACGGGTGCGGGGCCCTGCTGCGTGATCGTCCGGCTCACGGACGTGCCCGTAGAGACCTTGTTGCCGGTGTTGCGCGCCTCGACGGTCACACGGTACGAGCCGGCGCCGAGGCCCGCGAAGTCCGCAGTGGTCGCGCTGCCCCACGCGCTGAAGCCCAGTTCGTTGAGCTGGTAGCGGTATTGCACCGTGCCGCCGCCGGTCTGGGCGCCGTTCAGCGCCTGCCAGGTCGCGCGCACCGCCCCGCCCGGCGCCCACGGGTCGACGAGTTGCAGATCGACGGTCGGGGCCGCTGGCGAGGTGTACGGCACGACGGCGTTGCTCGGAGACGACCATGGCCCTGGTCCGTTCTCGTTGATGGCCCGCACTTGGAACGTGTAGGCGGTGCCGTTCGTGAGACCGGTGATGGTGCATCCCGGGTCCATGCAGTTCGTCGGCATGCTCGCGGATGGGCTCGATTGGATCTCGTACGAGGTGATCTGCTTGCCGTTCGTGCCCGGGGCGGAGAATCCTAGCGCGACCGTGCCTTCGTCGCCCTGCGCCGGCACCGACGGGGTGCCGACCTGCGCGGGCACGTCGGTGATGGTGAAGTTGATGATGCCGTTGACCTCACGGTCCGGGTCTTGGGTGGCATCCGCGATCGTGTAGGCGATCTCGATCACCAGATACTGCGGTGTCGAGGCCGGTGTGATGCGAATCTGATCGTCGGTGAAGGTCACGGCGCCGACGTTGCCCGCGTTGGTGATCTTCGCGTCGGTGATCGTCAGCGGTTCGCCGGTGGTCTGATACGGGTTCGAGTCGTTGACGAGCGGAGTCATGACGTAGCTGGTCACCGGCCGCTTGGTCTCGTAATCGTCGGTGACGGCGACCGGCAACGGTCTGGTGGAGCCGACGACGATCACCTGCACCTTGCCCGGCACCGTGAACTTGTCCCAGCGCAGCGTCACATCCACCGTGTACGTGGTGCCCTTGGGTGTGTTGCGCGGCACGGTCAGGCTCAGCTGGGAACCGTTCAGGCTCGTGCCGAGCGCATTGCTCGACGCGCGGACCTCGGAATACGTCACCTCGCGCAGGATCTGCGGGTTGGGATGCGCCGTCGAACCGCGCAAGTCGATCACCGTGGTCTCGCCGACCTCCACTTGCGTGGTGGGGGTGGTGAACTCGGGCGGGGTGTCGCGGAACTCCGGGTCGCCGACGATGATCGGCAGCGTCAGGTTGGCGACGTTGCCCTTGGGGTCGTCTTTCGAGTCGCCGTCGGAGACGGTGAAGTTGATGGCGGCGGGTCCGCGGTAGTCGAGGGGTCCGGTGAAGCGGATGGTGTTGTCGTCGACGTAGCTGGGATCGCCGTTGCTCTGCACGGCCGTCACGGAGGACTTGTCGTAGATGTGGGCGTCGCGGCCGGAGGGTACGACGAGGATGTCTTCGAGGTTCCACTCTCGGGTCTCGTTCATGCTCACGTACTGCGGTGGGAGCGCCGGGTCGATCATCGGTGGATCGTCGAAACTCTCGTCCGTCGCCGCCGGAACGATGATGAACGCCAGTGCGCTGAGATCGTCTTCCACGTTCGTCACGCGATAGGCGATCGCCTGCCGGGACTCCCCCGGTGTGACGGTGACCCTGCCCGGCGTCTCGAGCACCTCGCCGGCGGAAGCGTTGGGGCCCTCGAGGGTGACCACGAGGTCTTCGGTGCGCCCGGCGGGGTTGAAGGCGAACCCGTCGAAGAGGTCGACGGTGATCGACTCCTTCCCCGCGATCTCGCGCGTGAGAATCGGCACGTCGTCGGCGGAAGGCGGCAGCAGGGGCGCGTCGGGGGTGACCTGCACCAGCACGTAGGTGACCGCGGACCCTCCTCGGTCGTTGGTGAGCTCGTATCGCAACGAGAACGATTGCTCGGTCTCCGGCGCCGTGATCACGAGGTACTTGAGGTCGACCACCTCGGCGACGATGCCGTCCGGCACGTCGATGAGCTCTTCGGAGACCTTGATGGGCGCGCCCTGCGGGTCGGAGTCGTTCGCCGTGAGATCGACCTGTGCGACCCGGCCGGGGCGGATCGAGACGCTATCCGGCACCGCCGACGGCGGCTGGAGGTCGCTCGGCTCGGGGATGACGGCGATCTTGATCGTCGCGGTGCCCGTCGCCCCGAGCGCGTCGTACACCTGGTAGCTGAACTCGTCGGTGCCCGCCGCCGCGGGGGATGCCTCGTAGACGAAGTAGTCCGTGCCGGTCTCCGCGATGGCGCCCAGTGCGGGGTTACGCGGGAAGCCGAGCAGCTGCGTGGAGTCCCCGTCCGGGTCGATGCCGCTCAGCGGCAGGTCGATGCGGATCGTGCCGCCCGCCAGCACCCGGCCGATGAGGGGCTCGGGCACGGGATCGCGATTGTTCGCGTCATCCAGCGCCGTCACGGTGAAGACCGCCGTCGCCACCGCGGTCTCACCGAAAGGATCGAGCACGCGGTAGTCGACGCGGTACTCGCCCGCCTCGGTGGGCGCCTGGAACCGCAGCCGATTCTTGGACACAAAGGCGATGCCGGCCGTCGGCTCGGTGACGAGCGCGGCGTCGAGGAACATCGACGAGTCGTCGGGGTGCCGATCGTTGGCGAGCACATCGAGGGTGATGATGTCGCCGACGCGCACGGTCGCAGCGTCGTTCTGCGCGATCGGGGGCTGGTGTTTCGTCAGTGCCGGAACCGGTACGACGGTGACGCCCGCGGTCGCGGACGAGACGCCGTCGGAGATCGTGTAGGTGAAGTTGACCTGCTCGGTCAGCGCGGCCGGGGAGGTGATGCGCACCAGGGTGGACTCGAGGGTCTCGACGACGAGACCCTTGGCCACGTACTCGGCGGGCACGGAGACCGATTGGATGGCGAGGATGCGGCCCGTCGGGCTCACGTCATTCGAGAGCACCGAAACGGTCACCGGTTCCTCGCCGCGCAGGTACGCGGTGTCCTTGACGGCGATGGGCGGCAGGGCGGCATCCGCCGGCGCTTCGCGCACGTCGATGCGCACGATGCCGACGCTCGTGTTCGCGCCGGCCTGCAGCGTGTACTTCATGTAGAAGATGCCCGGCCCCGACGAGGTGAACGTGATCGTGCCGCGGTCGGTGTTGAGGTTGGCCGTGGCATCCCCGCCGGGCTCTTCGAGGCCGACGAGATCGAGTTGCGCTCCCGATGGGGAGAGGTCGTTCAGCAGCGGTTCGACCACCACGGTCTCGTTCACGAACGCGGTGGCGAAGTCCGGGGTGCCGACGGGGTTCAGGGTGCCGCCGGGTTCGACCTTGACCGTCAACGTGCCCTGCGACGGGGTGTCCGAGCCGTCGGAGACGGTGAAGACGACTTCCTTCTCACCAAGCTCGCTGGTCTGATGCGTGAACGTGACGAACCCATCCGGGGTGAACCGCACCAGATCGCCCGACTTCGGACTCGCCGCTATCAGGTAAAGATCATCACCATCCGGATCACGCCAATCCGCAAGCACGTTGTAACTGACCGTCTGATTCGCCTCGACACTAACCCCAGGCTCACGCACCGAATACGGCGCCTCATTGACCGTGTCAGGCACCACCCGCGCCTGCACATTCGCACTCGCCGTACCACCACGACCATCATCGACCGTGTAATTGAACGCAATCGTGCCGACGAAACCCTCCGCCGGCGTGAACTGCAACGCCCGACCACCATCGATCGGATCCAACACCCCCGTCGACTCCGAAACCCCATCGAACGCCGAGATCACCAACACATCACCATCAGGATCGGAGTCGTTGTCCAACACCGACAGAATCGTCGTGCGACCCGGCCGAATACCGAACTGATCATCCTGCGCCGTCGGCGGACGGTTCACCTCAGTACGCTCAGCCAGAGTGTCCTCGAACGTCTGGATCGAGGACTGCTCCTCACCCTCCTCCTCAGACTCCTCCTCCACCGGCGGAATCACGTCATCCCAGTTCTCCACCAGGCGCATGTTCTCATCCATCAACCACACATTGCCGTTGGAGAGATCATTCAACGCAATCACACTGCGGTTGACCCGGAACTCCAACCGACTCCCCCGCGTCGGCTGCTCAATATCCAACGCCTGCGACACCGCACCATCACACGCCAAGAGGTAGCGACCGGACTCGGCCCACGCCCCATGGGCGCAACCTGCCTGGTTCACGGGCGCCGCCACCGCCGTCGGGTCGGAGGATGGTGCCGGGATGTTCGCCGGGATGACCTCCGTCGCCCCCGAGGCGAGATCCACCTTCACGAGCCCGTCGCCCGTGGCGACCACCGCGCGGCCGGATGCGGGCCCGCTCTGCTGCAAGCGCAGACCGCGCTGATCGCCGAGACCGAATCGCGAACCCGACTGGTTCACCATCTCGTTCGTCGACTGATCGAACACCACCGCCTGATCACCCACCGCCGCCAACTGAAACTCACCAACCGACGGGAACGCACTCTCGACCGGCAGATCGGCAAGCGACGTGACGCGATACAGCGTTGCGTTCTCACGCGAGACGGCGAGCACCGTGCCGTCCGCGGTGACGACCGCGTGTCCCCCAGGGCCCAACTCCACGATCGGCGGCGTCGACACGAAGTTGAACTGCAGATCACCGACCGCAGGGATCGCCCAGAGGTCGCCGCCAGGAGAGACGATGGCCAGGATGTCGCCGCCATAGCTCACCTCGGCGCCCGCCGGCACGTCGATGGCCGACGTCACCTGCGTGGAGGCGGGGTCCACCGACTCCACCCGCCCGGCATCCGGATCCACCATGAACAGGGTGTCGCCGTCCTGCAACACATCGAAGGCCGGACTCGACGCGACCACCGAACCGTTCAACTCGTCGATCTGACGATTCAACCGACCACCGAGCAACAACTCGCCATTGGTCACCCACACATCCCGCGACGTCATATCGACATCCGAGATCGGAAAACCCGGATGCAACGCCGCGATCGTCAACGGAACGCCGGCGATGAGCGCGACCACGAGAGCCGAGGCCGTCGCCCTGCGTGCCCTGAGCCACTTCATCAGCACGTTCACGAAGCCCGCCCCTGCGTCGACCGAACTGACAGCACCCACCAAGTGTGAGATTTCGACAACAACCTAACACGCTCCGAATGGCCGGATGACGGCGCGTCAGACCTCGTCGGGTTCGGGCGAGGTCCCCTCCGTGCGATCCAGGAGGTACAGGTCGTCCTTGCTCACCAGCCGCGTCGCGACCGCGTACTCGACCAGCCGCAGGCGCCGGTTCGTGGCGAGGTTGCCCTTGCCGCCGCGCAGGCCCTGCACGCCGATCTTGTCGAGCTTGTCGCAGACGTTGTCGAGCTTGCGGTTGAAGGTCGTCATCGACCAGCCCAGTCGCGTCGCCGCCTCGGCGGAGGTCGGGATCTCGCCGCGACCTGGAGAGTCCTGCCGCAGCACGTGCTCGGCGAGCGCGACGACGAGTTGACGCTGGCTGCTCGTGAGCGGAATCGGTTCGATCGTCGTCTGCCCGCCGCCCATCATCGCCGACGCCGACGCCTTGAAGTAGTCGTCCGGCGCGAAGAGCGTGAACTCGTAGGTCGTCGAGCCCGCACTGAACAGCACCTGCAACTGCGGAAACACGATCGGCAACCGCGCCCCGGGTGCGAGCCAGGCCTGCACGGCACCGGTGGCATCGGTGACCGTCGCGGAGAGCAGGGTGCCCACGTTGGCCAGCCACCACATGCCGAAGTCCTCATAGATGCGCAGGAACCTGCGATGCAGATAGGGGTTGTCATCGATCACCAGGTCGGACTCCCGCCCGATGTGGAAGTCGTTCGGCGACTCGATGTCGTACCACTCCCCGCAGAACTCCAGCTTGAGCGGCTTCATTGCGGGTAGCACTCCGAGAGCGGATTCGGGGATGTCTTCGCATCACGCAGCACGTAGGCCTGGATGCACACCGTGCTTCCGGGCGTGTAGCCCTCGATCGAGACCGTGTCGCCGTCGATGCGGCGGAACCCCTCGTCCGGTGCGGGGTCCGGGCGCCACACGAAGCGGTCACCGTCTTGCGGGTCGGGGTTCACGAGCGTGAACGTGAGCGTGGTTCCCTCCAGGGCTGGCGCGCCCGCGAGTTCTGGCGTGGGCACCGTCGAGACGACGATCGGTACGCCGCTGGGCGTCGGGGTGTTCGCGGCCTCACCGCCCGGGCCCACAGGTGCTCCCAGCACGATGCCGAGCGTCACCGCGGCCGCGACCACGAGTGTGACTGCACCGATGACCCACGGCAGCACCCCGCGGCGAGGCTTCGTGACCGCGACCGGTTCGGGTTCGGGCACCGGGGCGGGCTCGCGACGGCGTACCACGGTCTCGGTCGGGGCCTCGGTTGGGGCATCCACTCGCTCGGCCGCGGGCTGGGCGACGATCGGGCGAGCGCTGCGTACGACCGTGGGTTCGGCGGCCGGAGACTCTTGCGTTCGCGGCGCAGGCTGCGCTTCGACCGTTGCGACGCTGCGCACCCGGGTTTCGTCGCCGCCGTCCTCGGCGTCGCGCTCGGGCGCCTCGACGGTGATGTTCGGCACCTCGATCGTCGTCGGCGCGTAGCCGAGCTCGAGCTCCACGCGCTGCAACGCGCGGGCGAAGTCCACCGCGGTCGCGAAACGGTCGGCGCGATCGGAGGCCATGCCCTTCTGCAGCACGGCGATCAACGACCGGGGCACGTCATCCCGCGACATGGGGGTGATCGCGCCGCGTTCGATCCGGCCGATGAGATCGAGCGTGCCGTTGGAGCGTCCCCGCACCTCGAAGGGGGTCTGTCCGGCGAGGATCGTCCAGATGGTCGCCGCGAGCGAGAACACGTCGGATCGCACGTCGGGCTCGGGGTCGTCCTCGAACATCTCCGGCGGCGACCAGGGCACGCTCAGGCCGATCGCCTGGCTGCCGGTGCCGGTGTCCGCGAGATCGCTGAGCGTCGTCGTGGTGTGGGTCGGCAGCTCGTCGTCGAGTGCGGACGAGATGCCGAAGTCGGTGAGCGCCGGCCAGCCGTAGTCGTTGCTCAAGACGTTGCCCGGCTTGATGTCGCGGTGCAGGATGCCCGCGGCATGCGCGGTCGCCACGGCGCTCGAGAGGCGCACCCCCGTGCGCACCGCGTCGGCGACCGCGAAGGTCTCCCGCTTGTAGCGCTCGGCGAGGGACGGGCCGGAGCAGTACTCCATGACGAAGTAGGGCCTGTCGTCGGCGGAGACGTCGGCCTGGTAGATGGTGACGATGTAGGGGTGCGCCGAGAGCTGCGCCATGAGATTGGCCTCGGCGACGAAGGCGGCCCGACTGGCCGCGGTGATCTCCTCGGTGAGCAGCACCTTCACCGCCACCCGGCGACGCGGCAGCTTCTGGTCATAGAGGAACACATCCGAGAATCCGCCCGAGCCGAGCAGCTTCACGAAGGTGTAGCCGGGCAGCTCCGGCGGTTGAGATGGCGCGCGGCGCATCAGTCCTCTTCCAGGGTCAGGGTGATACCGCCGCCGAGATCGATCACGGTGCCCGGGATGACGGCGGTCGGCTCACCCGCTCGAAGGCGCTGGGAGTCCTTGCCCGGCAGGATGATCGCGGTGCCGTTCTTCGAGTGCAGATCGGTCACGACCGCCGTGCCGCCCTCCACCGAGATCTGGGCGTGGTTTCGCGAGATGTCCTGATCGCCGTTACCCAGGGTGAGCAGCCTGGGAATGCCCCCGCCCGTGACCTTGCTCACGCTCGGGCCACGGCCGACGAGCACGGACCCGGTGAGCGGCTCGCGGGCGCCCGTCGTGGAGACCACCAGCGCGAATCGCGTCGCGGGCTGGGCATCGGGCCTCGGCGGCGCGGTTCGCGACTTGCGCTGGCCCCGCACTCGAGCGAGGTCGGAGGTGAGCACGGTGTGACCGTCGTGGTCGCCGGGTGCTTCCACCGATTCGCCCTCGGCATCGGGGGCGACCACGGCGGCGTCGGAGACCGAGCGGTACATGGTGTCGCCGAACAGGTAGTCGTAGCCCTGCTCGTCCTCGGCCGGCTGCGGTGCCGGTGGGACGATGCCGCTCGACTCGTCGATGCCGACGACGACCGTCGCCTCCTCGAGGGGCTGCGGCGGGGTCGGTTCGGCCGGGGTCGGCCGCTGGGCCGCGGGCTCCGGCGCCGGCGGCTGCGACTGCGGCGACAAGGCCGCGGCGTCAACCGCGGCGGGCGCGCCGCTCGCGGCGGTGCCAGCGGTCGAGACCGACGCAACGAGCCCGGCCCCCAGCGCAAGCGGCAAGGTGTGCTCGCCGACGGGCACCGCACCACCGGGTACCACGATCGTCAGGGCGGTGATCCCGGGGAGGATGCGCTCCACCCAGGTGGAGACCCCGGTGGCGGTGAGCTGCTGTTCGCCGTCGGCGTCGGTCACCGCGATGGTCGCATCTCCGCGGAGGATGATGCGGGCATCCACCCCCGGCTCCCACTCGATCAGGGCGAAGGGCGGTGTCGCGCCCAGACCCCGGCTGGTCAAGCGGTCGAGTGCGGCCTGGAAGCCGTCGGGCCCGGTCAGCGCGGCCCAGGCCGCCGCCACGTCATCGAGCTCGGGCACCACGAGCAGGCGGGTGCCCGCCGCGATCGCCAACCATCCGCCGGCGCCCGCGGGCTTGATCTCATACGTCAACGCGTCAGCTCCTCGGCCTGGTGTCCTCGAGCACGCCGGGCAAGCTCCCGCGCTCGAGCGTGTCGTCGATGTTCGTGTCGTCGCCGACGAGTTCGAACTCGACAACGACCACGGTGACATTGTCGGAGCCGCCCGCGGCGACCGCCGCCCGCACGAGCCGCTCGGCGAGCGTCAGGGGCAGGCCATCGCTCTCCCGCTGCGCCTCGGCGTCGTGGAACACGATGATGCGAGCGATCTCGTCATCCGCCAGCTCCTTGGTGAGGCCGTCCGAGCACAGTAGGAAGGTCTGACGTGCCCTGGCCGGGATGAGCCAGATGTCGGCCTCGACCTCGTCATCGGCACCGAGCGCGCGAGTGACGACGTTGCGATACGGATGACGCTCCGCCTCCTGGCGCGTCAGGCGCCCGAGATCCACGAGCTCCTGCACCGCCGAGTGGTCGACGGAGAGCTGGGCGAGCGTGCGACCGTCCCATGAATAGGTACGGGAGTCGCCGATGTTGAAGGCCATCCAGTGGCAGGTCTCGTCCCCGACGACGTTCACGAGAGCGATGCCGGTGAGCGTCGTGCCCGAGAGCGCGCCGTCGCCCGTTCCCTCGGTCAGCCCGAGCACGGCCTCGTTGGCGCGGGCGATCGTGTCGAGCACATCCTGGGCGCGCGCCGGGGAACCTCCGGGCAGGTCCGCGAACGCGGCGATCGCCGCCTGGCTCGCCCGGTCGCCGTGGGCATGGCCGCCCATGCCGTCGGCCACCGCGAAGTACGGCGCGGCGGTGAGGTAGCTGTCTTCGTTGAGCTTGCGGACGCTGCCCCGGTCGGAGTGTCCGGAGAATCGGAACCGGGCGGTCGCGCCGGGCAGGTCGAACTGCTGTCGCACCTCAACCGACATCGCGCCTCCCGCACCCGAGCACCCGCGCGCCGGACGCAGGTAGTCACACGGTAGCAAGCTCCCCGCATCCGAGCGAACCTCGCACATGGGCAGCGCTCCCCATCGTCATTCGACGGGTTCGACCTCGCGCGTGCGGCGGCGGTCCACCCGCAGCTTGATCAGGCTCGCGATGACCGCGACCGCCATCGAACCGACGATCACGCCGAGCGAGGCCCAGGTGGAGATCTCCGGGGCCCACTCCACGTGCTGACCGCCGTTGATGAACGGCAGCTCATTCTCGTGCAGGGCGTGGAAGAACAGCTTCACGCCGATGAAGGCGAGGATGAACGCGATGCCGTACTTGAGGTAGACGAGCTTCTCCACGAGGTCGCCGAGCAGGAAGTAGAGCTGCCGCAGGCCCATGAGCGCGAAGACGTTCGCCGTGAAGACGATGAACGGGTCTTGCGTGATGCCGAAGATCGCCGGGATCGAGTCGAGCGCGAACACGAGGTCGGTCGTGCCGAGGGCGATGAAGACGATGAGCACCGGGGTGAAGACGCGCTTGCCGTCGATCGTGGTCTTGAGCTTGGCGCCCTCGAAGGTGTCGGTGATCGCGATGCGGCGACGCAGGAAGCGGATGAGACGGTTCTCCATCTCCTCCTCCTCGTCGTGGTTCGTGAACGCCTGCTGGATGGCGGTCCAGACCAGGAAGGCGCCGAAGAGGTAGAAGATCCAGCTGAAGTTCTCGATGAGCGCCGCACCGAGCAGGATGAAGATGCCGCGGAACACCAGCGCCAGGATGATGCCCACCATCAGGATCTCCTGCTGGTACTTCCTGGGCACCGAGAACCTCGCCATGATGATGAGGAAGACGAACAGGTTGTCGATCGAGAGGCTGTATTCGGTCAGCCAGCCCGCGACGAACTGCCCGGCATGCTCGGGGCTGCCGATCGCGAGCATGAGTCCGGCGAAGATGAGGGCGAGCAGCACGTAGAACGAGATCCATAGCGCGGATTCGCGGGTGGAGGGAACGTGCGGGCGCCGGTACGCCATGAAGATGTCGAAGGCGAGGATGAGACCGAGCACGACGTAGGTGCCGACCTCGAACCAGACGGGCAGGGCGATTTCCATGGGGATCCATTCGGGGAGTAGGAGGACAGGGCAAGACCCGAAAGTCTCTCCCGCATCCGAATGCTGGATGCCGCCGGCCCGGACCCGCGTCATCGGGGGTCGTCTTGACGGACTCGGCGAATCGGGATACTCCCCTTCGCGCGATCAGCCTAGCGGACCCCCGGCCGCGCCCCTATCCTCGAAGCCATGGACACCCCAGACGACCTTCGCAACGCCGCCCGCAAGCGCCTCAAGGCCAAGGCCGACTTCCGCAATTACCTCTTCGTGTGGTTGGGCGTCACCATCATCGTGACGACCGTGTGGGCGCTCACCAGCTGGGGCGGCTACTTCTGGCCCGCATGGGTGATCGCCGGTATGGGCATCGGCGCATTCTTCCAGGCGCTGAGCATCTACGGCCCGGGTCAGGGCTACATCACCGAGAGCGCGGTGGATGCCGAGGTGCGACGCATGAACGGCGAGCCCAAGGCCTAGCCGAGGGCGATCGCGACCCCCAGCCCGGCGAGCATCCACGGACCGAACGGGATCGCGGTGTCGCGCCTGGTGCGCCCGGCGAGGATGCCGACGGTGGCGACGACTCCGCCGAGCACGAACCCGGCGATGGCCGCCAGCAGCCAGGCGGTGACGCCGAGCGATCCGGCGAAGCATCCGACGATCGCGGCGAGCTTGACATCGCCCATGCCCATGCCGGTCGGCGAGAGTAGCGCGAGCAGCAGGTAGCCGCCGAAGAGCGCGACCCCGCCGACCACTGCACCGATCACGCGGTTCGGCTCGTGGTCGAACACGGCGGCGGCACCCAGCACCGGCACCGCGGCCACGATCGTCGGCACGACGATGCGGTTGGGCAGGCGATGCGTGGTCAGGTCGATCCAGGCGAGCACGGATGCCACCACCGCGAGCGCGGCGAACGGCACGAGCATCCACGTGCCCCCGAGTCGCCACCACGCGATCGCCAGCGCCGCGGCTCCCCCGAGCCCGCAACCGATGGGCGCCACGAACCGCATGCGGCGAGGGTACGCGCGCGCCGCCGGAGCGCGCGCGGGTTATCCCGAGCCGTTGCCGACGGTGCGCCGCGCGCCTAGCCTCGGGGTATGCACAAGATCTTCGACATGAGCGTCTCGAAGGTCTACCCGCTCTATGTGACCAAGCTCGAGCGGAAGGGCCGCACGCAGGCCGAGCTCGATGAGGTGATCCGCTGGTTGACCGGATTCGACGGCGCGGAGCTGGCACGTCATCTGGACGAGGGCACGACCTTCGAGCGGTTCTTCGCCGAGGCACGGATGAACCCCAATGCCTCGCTCATCACCGGCGTGATCTGCGGGCTGCGCGTCGAGCAGATCGAGGACCCGCTGATGCAGAAGATCCGCTACCTCGACAAGCTCGTGGACGAACTCGCCAGAGGCAAGGCGATGGAGAAGGTGCTGCGGCAGCCTGCCGCGGCGGCGTCGTCGCGCGCTACTGGCTGACCGCGGCAGCTGCGGCCGGAGACGACGGCACGGTGCGTGCTGGCACCGCGAGCAGGTAGATCAGCATGACGATCACGCCGAAGCCGAGGATGCCCCCGACCAGCACCACGACGAACCAGGTCATGTTCTCGAGCGTGGCGGATTCGATCAGCGCTCCGATCCACGCCACGAGCTGGGCGATGGATGCTCCGACGATCAGCAGCAGCATCACCACTGCGACGGCGACGATCCACCAGCCGGACGGGGAGACGCCCACGACGTCCCGGCCGTCCATCATCAGACTTCTCGTGGAGATGGCGAGGCCGATCACAACACCGACCAGAACGATCACGACGGCGAATGCGATGAGCGATCCGTAGAACAGCTTCGCGATGACTGACCTTGACATGACGTGCTCCTCGATTCGGTGCATCCAGGCTCACCCGTCGCCGTTGCACCGGTCGAGAGGCTTTGGTCCCATCACGGGCGGCTCCGCCTGGATGATCGCGCATGACAGCGCTGGGACGGATCCCGGGATGACCCGAACCCCCGCTCGAACGGAGGCTCTCGTTTGCAGTGGTCCCCGGGTGCGTCTGGGCTACTCGTCTCCCGCGCGGGCATCGATGATGGGTGGTTCGAGCAGCCGTCTAGCCAGGACAGCCCGGAAGTCGCGCCGGTGGTCGACGACGAGCAGGATGAAGACGGTGTCGTCGCGCAGCTCGTAGATGAAACGGTTCCGACCGACGGCCAGCTCGAGGTATCGGTCGATGCCGAGCTCCTCGAGTTCCGGCGGCACGGTGCCGAGCCGCGGCTGGTCGGCCAGCAGGGCGACCGGGTCGCGCAGTTCCGCGAGCGAGCGGGACCAGGCCGCGGCGTCGAACCGCTCGACGACGTAGCGACGGAGGTGGAGGAGATCGCTTCGCGCGCCGGTGGTATAGCGGATCTTCACTCTCCGGCGAGCTCCGTGTACACCTCGTCCGCATCCACGTGCTGTCCGCGCTCGATCTCCCGGTCGCCGAGCGTGAGGAGCTTCAGCAGCGCAAGCGTCTGCTCGCGGCGCTCGTAATCTCCGGCATCCATCACCACGAGCCGGGCGACGCCGTTCTGCGTCACCACGAGCGGGTCTGCGCCGTCGGCGAGCTCCTGCGCGATCTGCGCGGCGTGCGACTTGAGGTAGCTGATGGGCTTGATCTGTGCCATCGACATCCGGGCCTCCTTCGACGGGACCATCCTCAGGTTACTTGATCCTGACCGGATTGTGACCGAATTCAGTCCGACTCGACCGACCGGCAGGGCGTCGCGTCGCCTCCCCCGCCGCTACGGCGATCCGCATGTGAGCCACCATGCGTCCAATGGGCGTTCTCATATCAATGCCGACGTCCAGCGCGATCAGACTCGAACAAGGCTCTGTGGCCAAGAGCCACATGGGGATCAGGCATCAAGAACGCTGCCTGACCAGGCTCTTCGTTATGGTGACCCCAGCGGGATTCGAACCCGCGTTACCGCCGTGAGAGGGCGGCGTACTAGGCCACTATACGATGGGGCCGTCACGACAACTACACGAGTATGCCACACCGGCCGGAAGCACACCAACCGAGGCATGCTCGCACACAGCGAAGGGGTTCCTGCTATGCCCGCACGCACCACACCCGCTCTGCTCATCCTGCTCGTCACGACCGCGCTGCTGAGTTCCTGCTCCCTGCTCAACCCCGGCCCGCCCCGGGACGCGGACGGCGCGATCACCGAGACCACCGTCGCGAGCACCCGGTATCTCGCCGTCGACGACTGCTTCAGCTTCACCTCGGATCCGGCCGAGGTCGAGCTCGCCCCCTGCGGCAGCGCCCACACCCACGTCGTGATCGGACAGGGCACGCTCACGCCGGCTGACGTGGACACCGCCGGAGGCATGCAGAACGCGGTCTCGGCGTCGTGCTCCGAGTCGTTCGCTGCCTTCAAGGACGAGGTGCTCGCCGCCGGCGGTACCAAACCCGATCAGGAGTTCATCGTGGTCAAGCAGGAGGTCGACGAGCAGGAGGTGTTCGCCTACTCGTGCGTGGCCACCGACGCCCCGGTCACGGCAGCAGGGTAGGCGCCAGGATCCTGATCGCCTTCGGCACGATCTCGATGTCGATGGGCAGTCGCGCGATGCGCTCGCCGTCCGCGTAGGCGACGATGCCATCCGATTCGATGCGCACGCGCTTGGCCCGGTGGATGGTCACCCGCGGGTCGCTCACGTGCTCGCCCTTGAACACGCTCGGGAAGACGCGCAGGAACGAGAGCCGGGAGAGGGACTGCACGACCAGCACATCGAACAGCCCGTCGTGCACCTTCGCGTCGGGGGTCACCCGCATGCCGCCGCCGATCGATGACGCGTTGCCGACGCTCACCAGGGCGCCGGTGGTCTCGATCACCTCGCCGTCCAGCACCAGGCGATAGCTGATCGGGCGGAGCCTGGCCAGCTCGAGCGCGAGCGCGATGGTGTACCGGCTCGCGCCCTTCGGGCGGGTCATCAGGTTCGCCCTCTCGTTCACGATCGCATCGAACCCGGCCGAGAGCACGCACAGGAACCAGCGGCTCGACGGTTCACCCGTCTGCTCGTCGACGTAGTGCACGAGCCCGGCGTCGATGGACTGCGCGGGCACCGTCAGCGACTCGAGCAGCACGCCGATGGCATGCTCGGCGTTCTCGTGCGGGATGCCGAGGTGGCGGGCCATGTCGTTGCCCGTGCCCGAGGGCACGATGCCCAGCGGCACCTTGGTGCGGGCGACGAGGTTCGTACCGAGGTTGACCATCCCGTCGCCGCCCACCACGATCAACGCGTCGGGCTTGGCCGCCACGGCTTTCGCACCGGCCGCCATGAGCTGATCGAAATCGGGCTCCTGAAGGCTCGTGACGTCGTGACCGAGCGCGCGCAGGGTCTGCACCACCGCCGGGCCCACATCGCGGCCCTTGCCGAACGAGGCGGTCGGGTTGATCGCCACCACCAGGCGCAGGGACTTCTTCGTCGGCACGGGCTAAGTATGACCGAACTCAGCGGCGGTCGCCGAGCCTGGTGAACCGCAGCAGCTGAGCGTTCAGCGCGACGACCACCGTCGACACCGACATGAAGATCGCCGAGACGGCCGGCGGCAGCAGGATGCCCGCGCCGAACAGCACGCCTGCGGCGAGCGGGATGCCGACGATGTTGTAGCCGGCGGCCCACCACAGGTTCTGCAACTCCTTGCGCCAGGTCGCGCGGCTCAGCGTGAGGGTGTCCGCGACGGCACGCGGGTCGCTCGAAGCCAGCACGATGCCGGCGGACTCGATCGCGACATCCGTGCCCGCCCCGATCGCGATGCCGAGGTCGGCCTGGGCGAGCGCCGGCGCATCGTTCACGCCGTCGCCGACCATCGCGACCCTGGACCCATCGGCCTGCAAGTGCCGCACCACCTCCGACTTCTGCGCCGGCAGCACCTCCGCGTGCACCTCATCGATGCCCAGCTGCGCGGCCACCCACTGCCCGACCTCGCGGGAGTCCCCCGTGAGCATGGCGACGCGCACGCCGCGCGCCCTCAGCAGGGCGACGGCCTCGGATGACTCGGGCCTGATGGTGTCCGCGAGCGCGATCATCCCCAGCACCGACTCGCCCTCGACGAGGTACACGACCGTCGCGCCGGAGGCGGACCGCTCGCGGCTCGCGTTGACCAGCTCGGGATCGAGCACGAGGCCGCGTTCGGTGACGACGCGTCCGCTCACCACGAGCAGCTCGCGATCGTCGACGGTCGCGCTCGCACCACGGCCCGCCAGCGCCGTGAAGCCCTTCGCCCGCGGCACGCGCACTCCTCGCTCCTTGGCGGCGGCCACGATCGCCCTGGCGATCGGATGCTCCGACTTGGCCTCCACGGCCGCGGCAAGGCGCAACACCTCGGGGTCCTCGGGCACGACCGCGACCACGCCCTGCGTGCCCGTGGTGAGGGTGCCGGTCTTGTCAAAGAGCACGACGTCGATCGCGCGGGCCTCCTCGAGCGCAAGCCGGTTCTTCACAAGAATGCCGTTGCGCGCGCCGATGGCGGTCGAGAGCTGCGAGACGAGCGGGATCGCCAGGCCCAGCGCGTGGGGGCAGGCGATCACCAGCACGCTGACGACGCGCTCGAGCACGAAGGCTGGGTCGCCCGGGGCGAGGAACAGCCACGCGATGAGGGTGACGATCGCCGCGCCGAGCGCGACGTAGAACAGCAGCGCAGCGGCCTTGTCGGCGAGCAACTGGGCGCTCGACTTGCTGGACTGTGCGTCTTCGACGAGCTTGGCGATGCCGGCCAGGGCGGTGTCCGCGCCGACCTTGGTCACGCGCACGGTGAGGGCGCCGGAACCGTTGACGGAACCGCCGATCACGGCCGAGCCGACCGCCTTCGCGACCGCGGTGGACTCGCCGGTCAGCAGCGCCTCATCCACCTCGGACTCGCCGTCGACCACCTCGCCATCGACGGGCACTGCGGCGCCGGGGCGCACGAGCACGTGGTCGCCGACCTTCAGCTGCGACACCGGCACCGTCATCACGTGATCGCCGTGCACCATGTCGGCCTCGTCGGGCAGCAGCTTGGCGAGCTCGCCGAGGGCGTTCTGCGCGCCCATCACGGCGGACATCTCGATCCAGTGCCCGAGCAGCATAATCGTGACGAGGGTTGCGAGCTCCCACCAGAAGTCCATGCCGGGCAGGCCGAGGGTCACCGCGAGGCTGTAGCCGAAGGCGACCACGATCGCGAGCGAGATCAGGGTCATCATGCCGGGCTGCTTCGAGCGCAGCTCCGCGACCGCGCCCTTGAGGAAGACGAGCCCGCCGTAGAAGAAGATCGCGATGCCGAACGCGGCGGGAATGAACTGCGAACCCGGGAATCGAGGGCCGGAGAGGCCCAGGATGTCCTGCAGCCCGGTCGAGAACACGAGCGTCGGGATCGTGAGCACGAGGCTCAGCCAGAACTTGCGGCGGAACTGCGCCGGGTCGTGGGCGGAATGATCACCGTGACCCATAGCCGAGTGATCGCCGTGACCCATGGCCGAATGATCACCGTGGCCCATGGCGGCGTGCACGCTGGAGTCGTGCATCTCGTGATGCTCGTGCATGTCGTGGTGCTCGTGCTGCATGTCAGTTACCCCTGTTGTTCTCGAGTTCGTACACCTTGAGCAGCTCGTCGATCGCCTTCGTCTGCTCGTCGCCGCCGGCGGCGAACATCTCCGCGACGTGCGTGCGCAGATGGTTCTCGACGAGCAGCTTGTTGAGGCTGCGCAGCGACTTCTGGATCGCGAGTGACTGCGTGAGGATGTCGACGCAGTACTCCTCCGCCTCGATCATCCGTTCCAGCCCGCGCATCTGTCCTTCGAGGATGCGCGTGCGGTGCAGCGCCCGCTTCTTGAGATCGTCTATCACCCGAACATAGTACCCCCCTGGGGTATTCCCGCAACCCCCGGCATCCCGCCCACCGTTGCGGAGGACGGCGCGCCGCGCAGAGCACGACGCGCGCGCCCGCGCGGCGTGTCGTCCTCCGCATTGGTTGCTGCAGCGCACACCCGCCGCGTCGCTATCCTCGAAGCATGAAGGTCACCAAGCACGAGCACGCCTGCGTCGTCATCGACAAGGGCGGCTCGACCCTGGTCATCGATCCCGGGTCGTTCACCATGCCGCTCGGCGATCTCGTCGATGTCGTCGCGATCGTCGTCACGCACGAGCATCCCGATCACTGGACGCCCGAACAGCTGCAGCGCATTCTCGACCGCAATCCGAAGGCGCGGATTCTCGGTCCGGAGGGCGTCGCCAAGGCCGCCGCCGACTTCGAGGTCGAGATCGTGCACGACGGCGATGAGCTGGCCATCGAGCCGTTCGACCTGAAGTTCTTCGGCGCCAAGCACGCGATCATCCACGAGTCGATCCCCGTCGTCGACAACGTCGGCGTGCTCGTCGACGACGAGTTCTACTACGCCGGTGACGCGTACACCGTGCCCCCCGTGCCGGTGGGAACGCTCGCGGCACCCGTCGGCGCCCCGTGGCTGAAGATCGGCGAGGCCATGGACTACGTGCTCGCGGTGAAGCCCAAGCGGGCCTTCCCGACCCACGAGGCTCCGCTCTCGCAGATCGGCCGGTCGATGGCGAACGCGAGGATCGAGACGGTGACCCAGCGCGGCGGCGGCGAGTTCTTCCCGCTCGAGCCCGGCGAATCCCTGGAGCTGTAGCCGGTGGCCAACCAGCCCCTGCCGTGGGATCCGATCGCCGAAGCCCACCGGCAGTGGCGCCAGCACGGCTGGGGTGCCGCGGCCGACGGCATGGCCGTCGTCACCTCGATCATGCGCGCCGAGCAGCTCATGCTCGGGCGCGTGCAGGCGATCCTCAAGCCGCTCGGACTCTCGTTCGCACGCTACGAGATGCTGCGCCTGCTGAGCTTCGCCCGCGAGGGCGGGATGCCGATGGCCAGCGCCACCCGGCGCCTGCAGGTGCACCCCACGAGCGTCACCAACACCGTCGACCGGCTCGAAGCGGACGGACTCGTGGTGCGCACGGCGCATCCCAACGACGGGCGTGCGACGATCATCCGGGTCACCGAGGCGGGGCGCGACGTGGCGGAACGCGCCACGGTCTTGCTCAACAGCTTCTTCGAGCGGCCGGGGCTGAACGATGCCGACGTCGGCGAGCTCGTCCGCATCCTCGCCAAATTCCGACAGGACGCCGGCGACTTCGACCCGGTGAACCCGCCCGAACCGCTCGGCTGAAGCCCTCGGCGGGGGCGCCACCGAACCGCTGCCGACCCCGCACGGCAGCTCCGCCGCGACCCGTCAGCGCGGTTCGAGGCGCACGGCACCGTCGAGACGGATCGTCTCGCCGTTGAGCATCGGGTTCTCGATGATGTGCGCGGCGAGCGCCGCGTACTCCTCGGGCTTGCCGAGCCGATGCGGGTGCGGCACGGACGCCGCGAGCGAGGCGATCGACTCGGGCGGCAGCGAGTCGAACATGGGCGTGTGGAACAGTCCGGGCGCGATGGTCATCACGCGGATACGGTGCTCGGCGAGGTCGCGGGCGATGGGCAGGGTCATCCCGGCCACGCCCGCCTTGGACGCGGAGTAGGCGGCCTGCCCGATCTGCCCGTCGAACGCCGCCACCGATGCGGTGTTGATGATGACGCCGCGCTCCTCGCCGTCCGTCGGCGTCTCGATCATGCGAGCGGCGGCGAGCCGGATCACGTTGAACGTGCCGATCAGGTTGATGGCGATGACGCGCGAGAAGGCATCCAACGGGAAGGGGCCCTTCTTGCCCACCACTCGGAAGCCGTTGACGATGCCGGCGCAGTTGACCACGACATCCAGGCCGCCAAACGCACTGGCGGCGTCGACCGCGGCCTGCACGCTCGCCTCGTCAGTGACGTCCGTCGGCACGAAGACCGCGCGATCGCCGAGTTCGGCGGCACGCTCGACGCCCGCCGACGAGGGCAGGTCGGCGATGACCACGCCGGCGCCGTCCGCGATGAGGCGGCGCGCGGTCGCGAGGCCGAGTCCCGATGCGCCGCCCGTGACGAGCGCGGTGGTTCCGGTGATCTGCATGCTCGAACTCCTAGCGGTGCTTGAACTCGGGGGCCCGCTTCTCGATGAAGGCGGTCATGCCTTCCTTCTGATCCTCGAGGGCGAAGAGTGCGTAGAAGGCGCGGCGCTCGAACCGAACGCCCTCGCTGAGGCTCGTCTCGAAGGCGCGGTTGACCGCCTCCTTGGCGACCGCGACCACCGGCAGTGACTTGGCGGCGATCGTCTCGGCGATGGCGAGCGCCTCCTGCAGCATGGTCTCGGCCGGGAAGACGCGGGCGACGAGCCCGGAGCGCTCGGCCTCGGCGGCATCCATGGTTCGACCGGTGAGCACCATCTCCATGGCCTTGGACTTGCCGATCGCGCGCGTGAGACGCTGCGAACCGCCCATGCCCGGGATCACGCCCAGGTTGATCTCGGGCTGCCCGAACTTGGCGGTGTCCGCCGCGACGATGAAGTCGCACAGCATGGCGAGCTCGCAGCCGCCCCCGAGGGCGAAGCCCGCCACCGCGGCGATGATCGGTTTGCGGATGCCGGTGAGCTCATCCCACTCGGAGAACAGGCTGCTGTTCAGCACCTCCGCGTAGTCACTCGTGGCCATCTGCTTGATGTCCGCGCCGGCGGCGAAGGCCCGATCGGAGCCGGTGAGCACCATGACGGAGATGTCGGGATCGGCATCCATCGCTCGGGCCGCGGCGAGCACCTCGTGCATGAGGGTGAGGTTGAGGGCGTTGAGCGCGTCGGGCCGGTTGAGCGTGATGAGGCCGACCCGCCCGCGGACCTCGACCAGGATCGTCTCGTACTCGGCTGTCATGCTGCGCCCTTCGTCGACCGTGCGCGGATCTCGGTGATGATGCCGGAGAAGTCGAGCGCCGCGCCGCCCTCGTCCGCGAACCTACGGTACAACTCGGCGGCGAGCGATCCGACCTCGGCGTGGGTTCCGGTGGAGGCGAACGCCTCCGCGGCCAGCCCCAGATCCTTCGCCATCAGCGCACCGGCGAACCCGGGCCGGTATTCGCGATTGGCGGGGCTCGTCGTCACGGGGCCGGGCACCGGGCAGTTCGTGGTCAGCGCCCAGCATTGCCCGGATGCCGTCGATGCGACGTCGAACAGCGCCTGGTTGCTGAGCCCGAGCTTCTCGCCGAGCACGAAGGCCTCGCTGACCGCGATCATCGAGACGCCCAGGATCAGGTTGTTGCAGATCTTGGCCGCCTGGCCTGCACCGGGTTCGCCGCAGTGCACGATGCGCGAGCCCATCGCGGTGAGCACGGGCTCGGCGGCGGCGAAGTCGTCGGTCGCGGCACCCACCATGAATGTGAGGGTGCCCGCGGTGGCTCCCACCACTCCGCCGGACACCGGGGCGTCGACGGCGCGGAAGCCACGGCTCGTCGCGAGCGCGTGGGCTTCGCGCGCGTCATCCACGGAGATCGTCGACGAGTCGATGAACAGCGCGCCCGCTGGTGCCGCCGAGAGCAGCTCGTGGTACGCGGACAGCACGAGTGCACCGCTCGGCAGCATCGTGATGACGACGTCGGCGGATGCCACGGCCGCCGCACCGGAGGCCGCGATCCGCACCCCCGCCTCCCCCGCCCGCTCCAGCGCCGCGGGCACGAGGTCGAAGCCGGTGACCGAGTGTCCCGCCGCGACCAGATTGGCGGCCATCGGCCCGCCCATGTTGCCGAGCCCGATGAAAGCGATCGCGGTCATTGCCTGCTCCTGTCGTCAGCGGCCGAGGCCGAGTTCCACATCCAGCGGCGCGAAGGCCGCCTGCACATCGGTGGGGTCGACGGCATCGATCGAGGCCGGGCGCCATGCCGGCGTGCGGTCCTTGTCGATGACCTGGGCACGGATACCCTCGGCCAGGTCGGGCCAGCTCAGTGCGTGCACCGAGACCCGCAGCTCCTGGTCGAGCACGGATTCGAGGTCGGGCAGCCGGCGAGCGCGACGCAGCGCCGCAAGGGTCACGAGCAGGGCCGTCGGCGACTTTCGACGGATCGACTGCGCAGCGGTGGCCGCCTCCGGCGTGCCGAGGGCATCGAGGCGCTCCAGGATCGTCGTGAGGTCGTCCCCCGCGTAGGCCGCGTCGATCCAGTCGCGCTGGGCCAGCAACGGCGAGGGCGGCGGCGTGATGGCGACGATCGAGATGGCCTCGTCGGGCGATGCGGCCTCGAGCGTCGCGGCGAGCTGCGGAAGACGCTCGGCGGGCACGAACACGTCCGCGAGCCCGAGCGCGATCGCATCGGCACCGCCGACCGATCCGGCGGTCAGCGCGAGGTGGGTGCCGAGCTCGCCGGGCGCGCGGGAGAGCAGATAGGTGCCCCCCACATCCGGCACGAAGCCGATCGTGGTCTCCGGCAGGCCGACCGAGGACCGCTCGGTGACCACCCGATGGCTCGCGTGCGCGGCGAGGCCGATGCCACCGCCGAGCACGATGCCGTCCATGAACGCCACCACCGGCTTCGGGTACCGCGCGATCGCGGCGTTGAGCACGTACTCGTCGCGCCAGAAGTCGACGGATGCCGTGCCGCCCTCACGGGCATCGTGATAGATGGCGACGATGTCGCCGCCCGCGCAGAACCCGCGATCGCCCGCACCGGTCAGCGCCACCGCCTGCACCGCGTCGTCATCGCGCCAGTCGTCCAGCTGCGATTGCAGCGCGACGACCATCTCGTGAGTCAGGGCGTTGAGCGCGGCCGGACGATTGAGCGTTGCAATGCCGAGTCGACCGCGCCGCTCGAACACGACTGCGCTCATACGATTCCCGCCGCGATCTGCCGGCCCACGATCATCCGCATGATGTCGTTCGCTCCCTCGAGTATCTGGTGCACGCGCAGATCGCGCACGACCTTCTCAACACCGTAGTCGGCGAGATACCCGTAGCCGCCGTGGAGTTGCAGGGCGGCATTGGCGACGTCGAAGCACGCGTCGGTCACGAAGCGCTTGGCCATGGCGCACTGGCGAACGGCATCCGCGTCGCCGCGCTCGAGCGCGGCGGAAGCGCTCGCCAGAAGCACGCGAGATGCCTCCAGGTTCGTGGCCATGTCGGCGAGCTGGAACTGCACGGCGGCGTTGTCGATGAGTCTGCCGCCGAACGCGCTGCGGGCGGCGAGGTGGTGCACCGCCTGCTCGTAGGCCCACTGCGCACCCCCGAGCGAACAGGCGGCGATGCTCAGGCGCCCGCCGTCGAGCGCCCGCATCGCGATCTCGAAGCCGCCGCCCTCGTCCCCGAGCCGCTGCGCGACGGGCACGCGGACATCCTCGAAGGTCACCGCTCGGGTCGGCTGCGCATTCCACCCCATCTTGTGCTCGAGTTGCCCGAACGACATGCCCGCGGTGCCCGCCTCGACGACGATCGCCGAGATACCCTTGGGCCCGGGCTCGCCGGTGCGCGCCATCACGATGTAGACGCCGGCGGCACCGGCGCCGGAGATGAACTGCTTCGCGCCGTTGATCACGTAGTGGTCGCCGTCGCGGGTGGCGCTCGTGCGCAGGGCCGCGGCATCCGACCCCGAGCCCGGCTCGGTGAGGCAATAGCTGCCGAGCACGTCCATCGAGACCATCGCGGGAAGCCATCTGGCGCGCTGCTCCCGAGTGCCGTGGCGGTCGAGCATGCCCGTGACCATGTTGTGGATCGAGATGTAGGCAGCGATCGTCGTGTCACCCCGCGCGAGGTTCTCGAAGACGAGGGCCGCGTCCGGGCGGGAGAGCGCCGATCCCCCGAATTCCTCGCCCACGACGATGCCGCCAAGGCCGAGCGCGCCCGCCTCGCGCAGCACCTCGATGGGGAACACGCACGAACGATCCCACTCGAGTGCGTGCGGCGCGAGCTCTCGCTCCGCGAACGTGCGAACGAGGTCGACGAGCGCCCTCTGTTCTTCGACGAGTGCGAGCATGGCGCCTCACGAGACGATCGGGGGCGATGCATCCACCGCCCTTTTGATTGGATGTCCTAAAATATACTCGGTAGTCCGACTAAATTACGGCAACCAAGCGGATGCTTGGGAGAAGCGCGTAGGCTGGCCATGCGGAAGGCTTCGAAATTTCCGCAAGAATGGTGCTACACGTCAATGGAGGAGTGCACGATGAGGATCATCGCCCTGGTCAAGCAGGTACCGGACACGTGGGGGGATCGCACGCTCGACCCGACCACGGGACTCCTCGACCGTGACGCGAGCGAGGCCGTCATCGACGAGATCGGCGAGCGCGCGATCGAGATCGCGCTGCAGGCCAAGGACGCCGACAAGTCGGTCGAGGTCGTCGTGCTCACCATGGGACCGGCGGATGCCGCGGAGGCCCTGCGCAAGGGCCTCGCGATGGGCGCCGACAGCGCCATCCACGTCGAGGACGACGCACTCGCCGGAGCCGACCTCGCGCGCACCGCAGCCGTGCTCGCCGCGGCGATCGAGCGTGCGGGCGCCGACCTGGTCGTCGCCGGTGCGGAATCCACCGACGGCCGCGGCGGGGTGCTCGCCGGCTGGATCGCCGAGTTGCTCGGTCGGCCGAGCCTCGACTCCCTCGATGAGGTCACCGTCTCCGGCGACACCGTCTCCGGAGTGCGCGGCAGCGAGCACGGCACCGCACAGGTGCACGCGAGCCTGCCCGCCGTGATCGCGGTGACCGAGCGTGCCGCCGAGCCCCGCTTCCCCAACTTCAAGGGCATCATGTCGGCCAAGAAGAAGCCCCTCGAGACGCTCGCGGTCGCCGACCTCGGCGTCGAGACGCCCGCGAGCGCGTCGATCGTGCTCGCGACGAAGGAGCGCCCCGCCCGCGAAGCCGGCCGCAAGGTCGTCGATGACGGCAACGCCGCCGCAGAACTCGCCGAGTTCCTCGTCGCGGCCCGACTGGTCTAGGCCACCGAGAGCTCAGGAGACAACCATGACGAACATCCTCGCCCTCATCGAGGTCACCGCCACCGGCGAGCCGCGCAGTTCGGCGGCCATGCTGCTGGGCGCCGCGAAGCGACTCGGCACCCCCGTCGCCGTCGTGACGAACCCCGCCGCCGCCGGCGCGCTCGCCGCGCTCGGCGCCGAGCAGGTCTACGTCGCAGAGGGGGATGCCACCGCCCTCGCGGGAGCGCAGGTCGAGGCCCTCGCGGCCGCCGCCGTCGCGCTCGAGCCCGCCGCGATCCTGATCACGAACTCGGTGGACGGACGCGCCGTCGCCGGCCGCATCGCCGCGCGCCTCGGTGCCGCCCTCGCCGCGGACGCCGTGGATGTCGGGCTCACCGACGGCCGCATCGTCGCGACGCACTCGGTATTCGGCGGCGCCTACACCGTGGAGTCGTCGGTCGAGGGAAGCCCGTTCGTGATCACCGTGCGCGAGGGCTCGATCGACGCCCGCGCGGATGCCGCCGCCGGCACCGTGACCGCCGTCGCCGTCGAGGTCGACCCGGCCCGCTACGGCACGGTCGATTCCTTCGCCGAGGCGACCCAGGCATCCAATCGGCCCGACCTCAAGACGGCGACCAAGGTCGTCTCGGGTGGCCGCGGACTGGGATCCGCCGAGCAGTTCGAGCTCGTCGAGCGCCTGGCCGATGCGCTCGGCGCGGCGGTCGGGGCTTCGCGTGCCGCGGTCGACGCGGGCTACGTGCCCCAGTCGTACCAGGTCGGTCAGACCGGCGTCACGGTGGCGCCACAGCTCTACATCGCGCTCGGCATCTCCGGAGCGATCCAGCACCGCGCTGGCATGCAGACCGCGAAGACGATCGTCGCGATCAACAAGGACGCCGACGCCCCCATCTTCGAGGTCGCCGACTTCGGCATCGTGGGCGACCTGTTCACGGTCGTGCCGCAGCTGATCGACGCGATCGAAGCGCGTCGCTCGTGAGCGGCATCGGCATCCTGGAGGGCACGACGGCGAAGGATCGCATCGTCGCGCTGCTGTGGCTCGGACCGATCGCGATCGTGTTCGCGGCCGCCGCGGTGCTGCTGGCCAACATCCTGCGCGATGTGCCCGCCGTGCAGGACTTCATGACCACCTATCCGGGCGAGTACCACCTGCCCGAGGGCGCTCCCGTCGGGTTCCCGGCGTGGCTGGCGTGGCAGCACTTCCTCAACGTGTTCTTCCTGCTGCTCATCGTGCGCACCGGGTGGCAGGTGCGCACCACCACGCGCCCGCCGGCCTACTGGACCCGCAACAACGCCGGACCGATCAAGACCAAGTACCCGCCGACCAAGATCAGCCTTTCGCTCTGGCTGCACCTGAGCCTCGACGTGCTGTGGGTGGCCAACGGCGTGCTGTTCGTCGTGCTGCTCTTCGTCTCCGGGCAGTGGATGCGCATCATCCCGACGAGCTGGGAGGTGTTCCCGAACGCCGTCTCCGTGGCGATCCAGTACGCCTCGCTCAACTGGCCGACCGAGAACGGCTGGGTGAACTACAACTCGCTGCAGCAGCTGGCGTACTTCGCGACGGTGTTCATCGCCGCTCCCCTGGCGATCGTCTCCGGCTTCCGCATGTCGCCGCTGTGGAACCAGCGCTTCGCGAAGCTGAGCAAGGTCTATCCCGTGACGGTGGCGCGGGCCATCCACCTGCCGGTGATGATCTACTTCGTGCTGTTCGTGATCGCCCACGTCGCGCTCGTGTTCGCCACCGGCGCGCTGCGCAACCTCAACCACATGTACGGCGGGCAGGATGCCGTCAACTGGGTGGGGTTCTGGATCTTCGCGGGCTCCGTGGTGCTCATGATCGCGGTGTGGCTGCTGGCCCGCCCGCTGTTCCTGCTGCCGATCGCGTCCCTGACGGGCAACGTCACGAAGCGCTGAGCTCCTCGACGAACGACGGCGGCTGCTTGACCATGAGCAGCTGGCACGGCTGACCGCCGACGCAGCGCCAACGGTGCTCACGACCGCCCCCATAATAGAGCGAGTCGCCGGCGGCGAGCACGTGCACGCCGTCGCCTTCGAGGTCGATCTCCAACCAGCCGGAGAGCACGAAGACGAACTCGGCCTCGGGGTGGCGGAAGTAGTCGAAGAACGTCGGGTTCTCGATCGTGAACCGCATGACGTGAAACGGAGCCTGCCCGTGCAGCAGCAGGGCCTGGCTCGCGGCGCCGCTCTCGGGTCCGCTCGTGCCGTCGACGATGGCATCCTCGCCGCGCACCACCTGGGCCGAAACCGGCTCCTCGTGATCGAGGTCGTTCGCCGCGACGATGAGCTCGAGTCGGCTGATGCCGAGGGCGCAGCGACCACCGAGCCCGGCGATCCGAGGCAGTTCGACGGCACCGGCCTGGTGCTCCTCCCGGCCCCCGCCGAGCCGCACGCGCACCTCGACAAGGCGCACACCTGGGACCTGCTCGATCCGCCGATCGGCGGCATCGATGCGATCTTCTCGCGCCCCTGGCCCGCCGAACGCTGGGCCGCGATCCGAACCCCGCATGCGATGCGAGAGCGAGCGATGCGGCAACTCGATGCGATGCTCCGACACGGCACGACCGCGGTGCGCACCCACGTCGACATCCCGCCCGCCGGCGGCGACCCGCTGCTGGGGGTGCGCGTGCTCTGCGCGCTGCGCGACGAGCTCGCCGGTGTCATCGACCTCCAGCTCGTCGCGCTGTTCGGACCGACCGTGCCCGACGCCGTGATCGAGCGGGCCGTCGAGCTGGGGCTGGACCTCATCGGGGGCGCCCCGCACACCACCCCCGATCCGACACGTGAGGTCGAGCGGCTCGTCGCGCTCGCCGACCGTCTCGGCCTGGGTCTCGACCTCCACATGGACGAGCGTCTCGAGGGCCGCGAGAGCCTCAGCGCGCTCGCCGACGCCACCCGCGAGTGGCCCGCCTCGCGTGCCCGGGCGGCAAGTCACAGCGTGCTCCTGGGCACGCTGCCGGCCGACGAACAGGCCGCGATCACCTCCCGCCTCGCGGCATCCCGGGTCGACGTCATCACCCTGCCAGGAACGAACCTCTACCTGCAGGACTGGGACGGCGATCCCCGCCGCCGCGGCCTGCCCCCACTGCACCTGCTGCTCGACAACGGCGTGCGCGTCGCCGGGGGCGGGGACAACGTGCGGGACCCGTTCAATCCGCTCGGGCGGGCGGACCCGTTCGAGACCGCATCGCTGCTCGTGCTCGCCGGGCACCTCACCCCGGCGGATGCCTGGTACGCCGTCAGCACGGGCGCGCGCGCCGTGCTGGGGCTCGAGGCGAACTCGATCGAACCGGGGTCGGTCGCGGATCTCGTGCTCGTGCCGGGCACCTCCCTCGGGGATGCCCTCGCCGACGCCCGCACAGACCGGGTCGTCCTGCACAACGGTCGCGTCGTCGCAGTGACCACCAGCCGATCGAGCAGCGCCATCGACGGCGACGCCTCAGGGAACACCATCAATCGCCCACCGAGAGGAACACCATGAACACCGCCAGCATCGCCGCCGTCAGTCCCGCGGTCATCGAGTCGTTGATCGAGGCGGTGGGCAACGAGCAGGTCGAACTGGACCCGGCGACCCGCGCCAAGGCCTCCAGGGACGACTACACGATGTCGCCGATCCTCGTGAACGATCTGCCCGCGACGGTCGCCGACGTCGTCGTCTACCCGCGAGACGCCGACGACGTGGTGGCCGTGATGCGCATCGCCGTGCGGGAGCGCGTCGCGGTCACCCCTCGCGGCAAGGGCACGGGCAACTACGGCCAGGCGGTCCCGCTCGCGGCGGGCATCGTGCTCGACTTCACCCGCATGGATCGGGTGCTCGAGCTGGGCGAGGGATCGGTCACCGCCCAGGCGGGGGCCCGGGTGATCGATCTGGAGCGTAAGGCCGCGCTCGACGGACAGCAGCTGTGGATGTATCCCTCGACCGTGCAGAGCACCATCGGCGGCTTCATCGGCGGCGGTTCCGGTGGAACGGGTTCGATCGCCAACGGCAGCAACGCCGCCGGGTTCGTCGTCGCGCTCGACGTCGTGCACGCGGTCGACGAGCCGAGGGTGCTCCACATCGAGGGCGACGAGGTCATCCCCTACATCCATGCCTACGGACTCACCGGGGTGATCGTGGCGGCGACCGTGAGGCTCGAACCGCTGCAGGATTGGCGGGCGCTCTACGCCAGCTTCGACCGGCTCGAGGACGCGTTCGAGCTCGTGCGCGAGGTGCCCAAGCTCGTGCCGCCGCCGCGTCTGGTCTCGGCGGACGAGGCGGGCATGAACGTCGCGTTCCCGAAGGACGATGCCGTGCCGGCGGGCCGCGCGAGCTTCCGCGCGATCCTCGACGCGCGCACGGTGGAAGAGGTGAGCGCGCGGGTGGCCGCCGCGGGAGGCCGCGTCGAGGCGGTGCGGGAGGGCATCCCGGCGATGGCGCGGATGTCTGGGCTCTCCTACAACCACCCGAGCTGGTTTCTCATCCACTCCAACCCCGGCGGGTGGTTCCACATCGAGTCGGGAGGCGAGGCGCTGATCGATCGCTTCGAGGAGGTCAAGGCGGTCTATCCGGGGGCCCTGATCCACCTGGAGGGAAACCGGCCGGAGACCCACGGCATGATCACCGCCCCGTTCTCCTCGAAGCAGGAGACCATGGCCGGGCTGGATGCGCTCGACGCGCTGGGGGTCGGCTTCCACAATCCGCATCAGTGGTACATCGACCGCAACGTCGATGCGCTGCGTGCGCTCGCGGCGACGTCCGATCCCTACGGCCTGCTGAACCCCGGGCACTGGCCGGGGCCGGATGCACCGATCAGCTCGAACTTCGCCCAGCAGGCCCGACGCGCGCTCATGGAGGGCGTCACCGTCGGCGCGCCCGAGGCGCACTGAGATGCGCGTCGACCACGTCGCGCTCGAGGTCGCCGACTTCGACACCCGAATCGCGATGCTCGAACGTCTGGGGATGCGGGTGCAGCGCATCGGGCGCAAGCTCGATGACCCGAATCGGCGCATCGCCATGGTCGGCGACGGCAGCGGGTTCAAGCTCGAACTGATCGAAGCGGACACGGACGGCCACTCGCACATCGCCTTCTACGCCGACGATCTCGAGCGCACCTTCGCGGAGCTCACCGCGGACGACGGCGGCTTCGCCCCGGTGCGCGAGCCCGCACGACTGGTGCCGGCGAAGGGCGACACGGCCGTGGTCGTCGAGCCCGGTGGCCTGCGCATCCAGTTGATCCGCTACGACGACGACAGCACCGACCTCTGAGCCGGCGTGGGGCGCGACCACTGACAGGAAGGGCAGAACCCGTTTGCGAGACGATGACCATCTGCGATTGACCGTCATCGCACGCGATGACCGGGTGCGGGGAGTGACGATTCTCGACCTCGCACACCCCGAGGGCGTGGTGACTCCCTCGTGGGAGCCCGGCGCCCACATCGATGTGCGTCTGCCCGACGGTCGACATCGCTCGTACTCGCTGTGCGGCGAACCCGGCTCCCCGGTGTGGCGGATCGCGGTACGGCGAAGCGGTCGGGCCGACGGTGGGTCGGCGTGGGTGCACGAGACCCTCACGACGGGAGCGACGCTCCTCGCCCGTGCGCCGCGCAACCACTTCGCGCTCGAACCCGCCGAGCGCTACCTCTTCATTGCCGGCGGCATCGGCATCACCCCGATCCTGCCGATGCTGCAAGTCGCCGACGCCGCCGGAGCGGACTGGAGGCTCGCCTACGTCGGGCGGGGCGCCGAACGGATGGCCTTCCGCGACGAGCTGTCGCGATACGGCGACCGGGTGCACGTCTTCGACACCCGTCGGCAGGGCCGCCCCGATCTCGCGGCGCTCGCCGCCTGGCACGGGGACGGCGGACTCGTCTATCTCTGCGGCACGGAGGGACTCATCGACGCCGCACGACGGCGTTGGGGGCGCGAGGGCGACACACCACTGCGGGTGGAGGCCTTCACCCCGGCCGCCAGCGGGGCCGCGGCCGAGGCGTTCGAGGCGGAGCTCGCGGCCAGCGGTGTCACGGTCGACGTGCCCGCCGACCGATCCCTGCTGCAGGCGGCCGAAGCGGCGGGAGCATTCGTGCTCTCCTCCTGCCAGGAGGGCACCTGCGGCACCTGCGAGACGGTCGTGCTCGCCGGCACCGTCGATCATCGGGACAGCGTGCTGACGGCCGCGGAACGCTCCCGCGGGGATCGGATGATGATCTGCGTCTCCCGGGCCGCGCCGGGCCAGCGCCTGGTGCTCGACCTCTGACTCGCACGCCTGCCGAGATCGGTAGGGTACCGGCATGGCCGAGTACGTCACGGACCCGACACTGGCGCCGCACCTCACCGATGCGCAGTGGGCGCGGTTGTGCGCGCTCGCCGAGCCGCGGGAGGTCGCGGTCGGCGACCACGTCTTCCGCGCGGGCGAACGCGACTATCCGATGATCCTCGTCGAGACCGCCGAGATCCAGCTCGTACGCGAGGCCCTCGCCTGGAGCGAGGAGCAGGTGATCGCGACGATGGGGCCGCGCTCGTTCGCCGGGGAGCTCGGACTGCTCAACGGCCAGAGCGCCTTCCTCTCGGCCCGCGTGAGCGGGGCCGGTCGCATCCGGCGGCTCGCTCGTGCCGACCTGCGTCGGGTGCTCGCCGAGGACGACGAACTCGGCGACCTCGTGCTGCACGCCCTGTGGGCGCGACGCGAGTCCCTGCGGCGGGGCGCGGCGGCACTGACGCTCAAGCTCGTCGGGCTCGCCTCGTCCCGCGAGTTCCTCGCGCTGCGCCGGTTCGCCGAGCGGTTCGACCTCGTCCACACCGCCGTCGAGTTGACGCCCGAGACGCTCGACTCGATTCCCGACCATTCCTACGCGCTCGACGACCTACCGATAGCGTTCATCCAGGGCGAGCCGATCGTGCATGCGACGCCAGGCATCATCGCCGACCGCCTGGGTCTGAGCTACGAGCCCGGCGACGAGGGCACCGTCGACCTCGTCGTGATCGGGGGCGGACCTGCCGGGCTGGCATCGGCGATCTACGCGGCCTCCGAGGGCCTGAGCACCGTGCTCGTGGATGCCGTCGCGCCCGGCGGCCAGGCGGCCGCCACCTCGCGGATCGAGAACTACCTGGGATTTCCGTTCGGCGTCAGCGGCACCGACCTGATCGGGCAGGCGACGCTGCAGGCGATCAAGTTCGGCGTGCGGGTCTGCGCGCCGTGCGAGGCGACCGCGCTGCGCTCCGCCGACGACGGCCTCGAGGTGGAGCTCACCGACGGCCGCACCATCCGAGCACGCACCGCCATCGTCACCTCGGGCGCCGCCTACCGCCGGCTGCGGCTCGATCGCTGGGAGGACTTCGAGCGCACCAGCATCCACTACGCCGCGACGGCCCTCGAACTGCGGCAGGTCGCCGAGTCCCCGGTGGTCATCGTGGGCGGGGCGAACTCGGCCGGGCAGGCCGCGCTCTATCTCGCCGAGAACGGATGCACCGTGCACCTGGTGGTGCGCGGACACGACCTCGGCGCCCGCATGTCGCGGTACCTCGTCGCCCGCATCGGCGACGACCCACGCGTGCGGGTGCACCTCGGCTCGAACGTCACCGCCCTCGGCGGAGCGGACACGCTCGAGACCGTGCGCATCGACACCGCCGGCGAGGTTCCCGCCCGCGGACTGTTCTGCTTCATCGGCGCGGACCCGGCCAGCACCTGGCTCGAGGGCCTCGACCTGGACGACGCCGGCTTCATCCGCACCGGCGGCGACATCACGGCGCAGTCCCTGGATCGGTGGCGGGGACTCGGCCGCGACCCCTTGCCGTTCGAGACCTCGACGCCGCGCGTCTTCGCGGCCGGGGATGTGCGGCGCGGTTCGATGAAGCGCGTCGCGGCGGCGGTGGGCGAGGGCTCGAGCGCCGTGGCATCCGTGCATCGGGCGTTGGCCGGGTAGCTCCCCCGCCGGGGCGCTCGTGCCCGATCAGGTCACGGGTGCGAGGGAGAGGAATCGCATCCGGTTCTCGCCGTAGTAGCAGGTCTGAACCATGAACTGCCCGGCCATGCCGACGAGGCTCGCCGCATTCGACGACTTGGGCGTGTGCCGCTCCTCGACGACCTCATAGATGACGTCGGAGCCGCCGACCCTCACCTGCTGGCCGATCTCCCATCCCAGGATGATGTCGCCACCGCAGGAGTTGTGCGCCGAGTAGAGCGGAAGAACGCCGTCAGCGCGGTAGCTGATCATCTCGGTGAACTCACCGCTGCAGCGGTCGAGGTCGCGCGTATCGCCCGGGCCGCCCAGCGTGATCGTCGGAAGCTCTCCCGGGGCGAACCAATCGCTGAGTTGTCCGACGACGGTGACCTTGAGATTGCCGGTGACCCTGTCGACGGCATCGGGGGCGACCACCGTCGCGCCGGTGAGCGCGAGACCGAGTGCCGACATCGCGATCGCCAACGCGAGGAGTGCCGGCCGCGCCCGGCGGTCGGTGTTGCCGCGTTCACGCCGCGACATGGCGGCCCGCGTCAGTCTTCGCTCGACGACGGCGAGGTCGGATGAGGACGAGAGTTGCGATCGGAGTGGCGATCAGCGCAACGGCCCACCAGGGGAATCCGGACGGCGCGGTGCCGTCGAGAAGGGCGTAGGCGCCGTTATCGTCCGACGGCGCATCCACACGTTCGGCACGCACGAGCAGCCGGTGCGTGTTGACGCCCGTTGGGGTGCAGGTCACGAGCGTGAGGTAGTCGTGACCGGGCACCTTGCGCAGCTCATCCGTCTCGTTCGGAAGCACCGTGAGTTGCTGATCGACTTCGTAATAGAGGTCGCGACCGAGCACCTTGATGATGATGAGGTCACCATCGTCGAGCTCATCGATGTCGTCGAAGAGGGTCGCCTGGGCGAATCCGTTGTGTCCGGTGAGCACGGCGTGCGTGCCGTCGCCCCCGACGGGAAGGGCCGATCCGAAGATGTGACCGATGCCGCGCGCGAGGGTCGCGTCGTCGGTGCCGTGGTAGATCGGCAGGTCGACGCCGATGGACGGGATGCGGATGCGTGCCATGACGTCCGTTCCGGGCACGACCAGTGCCTGGAAGTAGGCGTCGCTGCCCTCGCCGATCGCGGTCTGCTCCCCCTGCACGTTCAGAACGAATGGGTCGCGGATCGGGCCGTCGGGAAGCGCCTCGTTGTAGGCGGTGGCGTCGTCGAGGAGTGACTGCCCATCGGTCGCCGGCAGGCTCTCGACGCTCTGCACGTATCCAGCGACCTCGTCGTGATGCACGATCGACGAAAACCAGGATGCCGCCGACGGGTACACCATCACGCCCACACCGAGCGTGGCGACGACCACGACGATGGTGTGGGGCCACTCCCATGTCCGCGTCGTGATGCCCATGACCGTCTGTCTCGTTCTCCCGGGGTGATCCTGACCGTGAGCGGGGGGGGGACCACTCACGGTCAGGAACGTGTGTCACGCGGTGGCGCGACTTCCCCGACGGGCGTACAGCGCGAAGAACACCGCACCGACCAGCAACAGGCCACCACCGAGGACGAACAGCGTGGTGCCCGCGCCTCCGGTCAGCGGCAACGCGAAGCCCCCATTCGAGGTCACGTTGACGATCTCGAGGTCGATACCGACCGCCGTGGTGGCCGCGGTGACGGTGAACTCGATCGGCGCGGCCAACAGCTCGTATCCGACGGGAGCGACGACCTCGGCAAGCCAGTAGGTCTGGTAGCCGATCTCACCAGGTGCCACCGTCACACCGTCGGCGAAGTCCGAGTACCGCAGGCCGGAGATGGTGACCTGGCCGTCAGCGCCGACCGCGAACTCCGTCTCACCGCCGAGCACGATGGCGTTGGTACCGGCGCGAGCGTCGGCCTCGGTCGGATACACCGAGAAGACGGCTCCGGTGAGGGGGTTGCCGCTCGTGTCGACCTTCTCGAAGGTGACCTCACCCCACTTGGTCTCCACCGTGGGCGACGGGGTGGGCAGTTCCTCATCGATGGCGTGCTGGTTCGGGTAGAGCAGTGCGGTGTTGGCGATCTCGCCGACCGTGTTCACGGTCGTCGTGATGACGGTCCGCACCTGGGTGGTGCTGTGCGCGGCGAGCACGACGAGGCCCGACGCGGTGAAGTCGACCGTGACGGTGTTCGTGGCGGTGTCGAAGGTCGCGACGTAGTCGCCCGGTGCGAGCGGGGTGCCGTCGACCAGGGTGACGGCGGTGCTGACGTAGTCGAGCTTGGAGTCGAGCGCATCCACGATCCGGTAGGCGTCGATCGCGTCCACGTCGGGAATCTCGGTGGTGATCGTGAACTCGATCTCGTCTCCGAGTTTGATGTCCTCGGAGTCCTCGACGGTCTTGTCAGCCGCGACGACGGAGTTCTTCGGGTAGACGTGCACGTCGTACAACCAGGTGTCGAGGTTCGCGGGGTCGGTGATCGGCACCGACACCAGGAACGGCGTCACAGCGGTCGCGCCGGCGGTGGGCGAGGTCTCGACCACGTAGTAGAGGCCCACATCCAGGTTGCCGACGGTGATCTCGCCGTTCGCATCGGTGAGGAGCTCCCCGCCGACCGCGGTCGCCGAGTACCCGGCACCCGTGATGGATGCCACGGTGCCGTCGAAGGTCTGCGAGAGGGTGTTCGCCGCCAGCCATCCGCTGTTCGTGCTGAGGTCGATCGGGTCGACCTTGTAGATGGTGAATCCGACGCCGGCGAGCGGGGTGAGCCCTGGCACGACCTGCTCGGTGCCGTTGTTGGGCAGTCCGGTCGGCACCTCCGGCTGCTCGAACTTGTGGATGGTGAGCGACCCGGGCTGATCCGGGTCGACGAGCGGGGCGGCGCTCGCGGGCAACGCGGCGCCCAGCGCTGCGACGATGCCGACGGCAACGGTCGCGGCCGTGACGCGCCACCGGGATGGACGGGATCGGTTCATGTGGTTCCTCCAGGGATGTGCTGGCTTGCTTCGGATCGACTTCAAGACGGTTCGTGGGTGCCGGTCACCTCTTCGCGCGTTCGGTGCTGGCGACGGCGACGCAACACCAGCGCCATCGTGAGCGCGGCGACGAGGGTCAACACCCCGATCGCCGAGAAGATGAAGGTGCCCGCGCCCCCGGCCTCGGGCAGCTCCATCGCGGGCACATCGCGCACGGTGATCAGACTCCCCACGGCGGAGACGACGTCGCCACCGTTCGCGTCGATCGTCACCGTGCCGTGCGGGTGGACGGTGAACTGCACGGGCTGGGCCAGCAGGCTGAATCCCACGGGTGCCGCGGTCTCGCGAAGCCAGTAGGTGCCAGGCTGGATGCCGCTCACCTCGAAGAGGCCGAGTGCGATCTCTATCGGCGCCGGCGCTGCGAGCACTCCGCCAGGCTGGCCGTTGAGGTCTTCGAGCAACTCGAAGACCGAGCCGTCCATCCGCACCCAGCTGGCATCCTCGGCCTCGCCGAGCTTCTCGATCTGCACCACGAAGCGCACGGGATGCTCCGTCTCGCAGCCGTCGGTGCAACCGGGCGAGAACACCACGTTGGTCACAAGCCCGTCTCCGAGCGCCTCGGCGGCGTCGACGGTGACCGAGTAGGTGATGGTGGCGGTCTCTCCGGGCTGCAGGGTGCCCGACCACTCCAGCACGTCGCCCGCGAGCGAAACCGTGCCGATGGTCGCAGCGGCGTCACCGTTGTAGGCGGCGTCGTCGAGGAGACCGGCAAGGTCGTCTTGCCAGGATGCGGCCGCTGCCGCGGTGCCCTGCTGGGTGACGGTGATCGTGTAGGTGATCGTGTCGCCCGGCAGTACTCCCGTACCAGACGCAGGATCGGCGGTCTTCGCGACGGTGTAGTTGGCCACCTCGATGCCTGCCGGGTCGGACGGGATGGTGGGGGGCTCGTCCACATCCGGCGGCGTATCGGTGGTCGCCGAGACGGTGTTCACGATGCCCACTGCCGCATCGGCGGGCAGCGTGATGGTGTACTCGTGGGTCTCGGATGCCCCGGGCGCCAGTTCGTCGACGGTGAACGAGCCCAGTTGCGGCTGCTTGTCGTCGGTGATGACGATGCCGGTCAGGGGTCCCTGGCCCGTGTTCTCGATCACGACCCGGTAGCGCACCGTGTCGCCAGGATGGAAGGTGGGGTAGTCGGCGATCGTGTTCGCGTCGTGCCACTGGCCGTCGGCGTCCTGCACGTACTTCTTCAGGTTCGCGGCGTAGCAGTTGCCGATCTGCGTGGTCGCGGACGAGAGCATCGGCAGCGCCGTGTGCCCGGCGTACGCGCCGGCCGAGTTCACCAGGATCTGCCCTGCCTTGTTGTCGCCCGCAGCCGGCGCCTCACAGTTGCTGCCCGCGGGAGTCGAGTACAGAATGCGGATCGTCTGGGTGGCTCCGGGGGCGAGCGCCGGCCCGATGACCCGAATGGCGGTCGGATGGTCGATCGGCGTCGTCGACCATCCCACGGTGTTTCCCGACACCGATCCCGGCGTTCCGCCGTTGGACGGATCACGTGAGTCGAGACTCAACGCGGCCGGCGGAGCCGAGGTGTAGTACACCGTCGAACCGGCTGGCGCGGTGACACCGGTCACGGTGTAGGTGCCATCGATGTTCGTGCCCCGGCCGTCGCCGACCGCGGGCAGGATGTCGATGGTGTCGGTGAAGGCGTTCGTGAACGGATCCCGCGAGTTGATGGTCAGCCGCCAGGCGGAGCTGTCACCCTCGAAGGAGAGCACGTTCGCCTCGGTCGACTTGCCGAAGACGCTCGCCGATGCGGCCGGCACCGTCACCGTGGCGCTCGCGGATCGCCCGGCCGTACTCGCGGGCCGGTTGTCACCGGTCGCGTTGATCACGGCAGTGTTCACCAGCCTGGTTCCCGGTGCAGTCGCACTGTCGGCCGGGCGTTGGGCCTGATACGTGATCTCGTGGAAGACGTTCGCTGCGACATTCGTGAACGTCCAGGTGAGGGTCCGCCCGTCGGCACTGACGCTGGTCGGTGCGGGGCTTCCCGTTCCCGGCACGTAGACCATTCCCACGGGGAGGGTATCGACGACGGTGAACGTCGTCGGCGGCGGGCTGGTCACCAGATTCTGCGCCTGGGCGCGCAGCGTGTAGGTGACCGGCACTCCGGGCAGCGCGACGGTGTCGGAGACGGCCTTCTCGATGAGGCCTTGCGCGCCCTGCAGCCGGAAGGCATCGCGAATCGCGTTGGTGTTCGGCCCGTACGTGCTGCCCGGGATCACGGTGCCGCCGCCCTGGGTGCTGAGGTTCACCCAGCCGTTCAGGGCAGGCCACCCGGGCCACGTGGTCGCGGGATTGTGCGGGGAGTTGAAGGCCCCGACCGTCCAGCCCTCGCCTGACGTGGGCGCGGCCGGGTCGATGTGCCCGAAGGCGCGGACGAAGCCGGTGCCCGAGCGATCGACCGCGGGGTTCCACGTCATCTTCACGGCGGTGACGCCAGCAGGCAGGGGCATGGTGTTATTGGAGGCGATTCGTGGATCCGAGACCGATGACCCCGCCGGCGGAAACACCTCGACCCACATCGCACTCGGCGCCGCTTCGCCGCAGGTCTCGGTCTTCGTGTCCAACGGTTGCGTGGTGTAGAAGAACCGCGCGGTCGTGAAGTTGGCGTATCCCTCGAACCCGCCGCCGCTATGACCGCCGCCGTCCATGAAGTCGATGACGAACGCCGGGTTCTGGCTCATGGTGCACACGCCCGCCATCTGGGCGCCTCCGGGGCCTTGATAGTCGGCCCACATGTAGCTCTGGGCCTGCATGTAGAGGGGGGTATCCAGGCGCGGTGAACCGGTAGCCTGACTCTGCGCGACCACTTGGTCCCAGTCGGCCACGGTGTCCAGGCCCGGTACCGGGAGCACGATTCCAGTGCTCGTGCCGGGGCTCACCCAGAGGTTCGCATCCCACACCGAACGCGAGTACGTGGGGGTACCCGCCCAGATATTGGAGAAGCTGCCGCTCGGTTGAAGTGTCGCGCTCGAGACGTTGTTCGCGGCGTTGGCGTCGGGCATCGACACGGCGTCGTCGAACACGAACTGGCCCGGTGACGCGCTGAAGTTGTAGTTGGTGATCGCCGTCACCTGCGCGGGGATGCTGAAGCGCACGGTGCCCGAGGCGACGTAGGCGCCGCTGCCGGGAAGCGCCTGACCCATGCTGTCCTTGCTCGGGGTGTTGACGAGCGTGTAGTCCAGGTTCGACAGGGTGACCGTGTAGCTCGTGCCCGAGCCGCTCACGCTGCAGGTCGGGAAGTTCGCGCGATCCGGCTTCGCCGGGTCGGAGAACGGTTGGCCGGTCGACCTCGATCCGTCGCCGATGGGAACGCACCCCTCCCAGGTCAGTCCGTTGGTGGCCCCGGCGATGTTCGCGCTGATGTTCACCGGGAACGAATAGGTCGCCGGTCCCGGACGACTGCCGGCACTGAGGATCAGCGAATAGTTCATCTGGAGGAATGGGCGAGTGTCGCCGAGACGGCTCGTCTGCATCAGGCCCTGGAAGTTCCCGGGGGCTTGCGCGAGCGAGAGGTCCATCCCGTGCACATAGGTGATGGGCAGCGGCCCCGCGTCGGCCGGGCCGGCCTCGGCGACCGCCGTGTCGGAGGTGGCCGTGCCCGTGACCGTCAGGTCGCCGCCCTGGGTGGAGTTCGCACGCACGACGGCCCGGATGACCGATGCGGTGCCCTCGTCGATCGTGCCGAGGTTGCACAGCAGGATCGTCCCGTCAGCCGAGATCTCCGAGACCGGCGTCACACCGCTCGTCTTGCAGATCGGCGGGATGCTCGTGAACACACCGTTGCCGGCCGTGAGGGTGGCCCGCACGTTCGCGACCGGTGCGTTCGAGTACGGGTCCTGGGTGTCGTTGGTGTTCACGTGGAACTCCGCGGTCATCGGCTGACCGAAAGGCGCCTCCGTCGGCAGCGGGTCGCCGACCCAGTTCGCAGTGATCTCGTGCACCGACTGCGGATCGGCCCACGCCGGCACCGAGACCGTGGCCACCAGGAGCGCGAAAGAGGCGATCACACCGGTCGCCGCCCGCGATGACCACCCGGGCCACCGACGCGCGGCCTTCTGGTGGCCCGACCTGTTTCTCGGCGCAACAAACACCGGCATGTTGCCCCCTCTCCCAGTGCCTTCATCACCGCGACGTCGTGGACGCACTACGGTCGATGAACCCCCTGGCGCATCCCTACGCCTAAGTGGGACGCTACTCGGCCCCGTCCGCGCGAGGCCGGCCATTCACCCCGGCTTCACCCTCGTCATCAGGCCCGTGCCGCGAGCAGTTCAGGTCAGGGATTCGGGCTGGTCGACGACGAGATGACGGTCGATCGCGATGGCGATGGCTTCATCGCGCGACGAGACGCCGAGCTTTCGGTAGAGGCTCTTGAGCTGCGTCTTCACCGTGTTGACCGAGACGACCTCCTCGGCCGCGATGCTCGCCGCCGAGGAGGTGCGCATCAGGGCCTGGAGCACGGCGAACTCGCGGTCGGTCAGGAGCGTGGTCGAGTCGGGGTCGGGAAACCTCGATCTGGCAGGCAGGTCCGAGACGATATGGGAGAAACCAGCGTCCGAGAGAGCGCCAGCGAGTCGCTGGAAATCGGCGTCGGGCAACAGGGTGAGCGCGACGCGCTGGTGCGTGCGTTCGAGAAGGCTCCCCAGTTGCGCCACGACCGCTCCGGCTCGGGGACCCTCCGAGAACCGGAGCAAGCTCGCGGCTTCGATCGCGATCGCCTCGGCGAGCCATCGCACCGACATGGCTGCCCCCGAGGTGGAACGAATGTGCTGGAGCGCGGCTCCATGATGGCCTTCCGCAAGTTGCACGCGCGCGAGTCCAATGCTCTTCGCGTATCCCGCGACGGCGTCACGTTGGAGAACGGCGCTGGCTGCACGGGGATTGCCCAGCGCGAGCTGCAACAGCGCACGTGTCGACGCTAGCCGTGCGCGAGCGCCCGGGGATCGCCCCTGACCCTTCCTGAGGGAAGCGAATGCATGAAGGCCCGCCTCTGCGGCACCGGGCTTACCGTCGACCAAGTCGACGAGCGCCTCCGTGATGGCGATCTCAACCCAATGCTCGATCGTGCGGCGATCATGGACCATTGACGCGAGGTGGGCTCGCGCGGTGTGAGTGTCGAAGCGCTCCAACGCGATGATGGCCTCGGCGATCCGATAGAACGTGCCCGAGTACGTGGAACGCAGGACATCCGGCCATGCGCCGTCCCTGGCCAGCTGCACATACTCCTCCGCTTCCGGCAACTCACCGCGCAGAGCGTGGATACCGGCAAGCATGGAGAGGTTCGCGAACCCGTGTCGGTAACCCTCGGCGGGCGCCTCGGCGAGCCCGTGCTCGAACACGTCGAGCGCTTCGTCGACATTGCCGCTGGAGTAGAGAGTCATGCCGAGCTGTGCAAACACCGCGGTCAGCATAGGCACCGCACGCCGCTGCTCCTCGGTCAGTTGCAGCAGTATCCGCCATGCTGATCGCGCGGCGCCGACGGCTCGCTCTGGTCGGCCGATGAGCCGGTAGGCGACGCCCCCCGATGTGAGGATCAGGGCCCGGTCAACAGTGCTCGGACCGTCCTGCTCCGCTCTCGCGGCATTCATCGCCACGACGAAATAGCGGATCCCTTTCACCCTGAGGTATGGGTGTGCGTAGTAGACCAGACCGAGCAGCATGGACAGCACGGGACGCTCCCGCACTGCGGCCGGCGGCATCCCCTCGAGGACTCGGCGGAGTTCATCGCGGTCTCCGAGCAACAGGTCGTACCAGCCATCACGGGCCGTCGTCATCGCGCCGCTGAAATCTCCAGCCGCGATCGCCGCGCCAAGCGCGGAAAGGTACCGAACATCGACGACCGGAAGTTGCGCAAGCATGGACTCATCGGTGTCAGGTCCCAGCAACGCCCGGTCGTAGGCTCGCAGTGCTTCACTTCGGGATTCCCCTAGCGGTGCGGGAGTCCCCAGGTCGCGGTCAGACGAGGGATCACCCCCGGAAGCTTCGGCGAGCAGACGCCGTGCCGAACCGTCGTTGGCGTCGAACATTATGGGATCCGCAGTCACGGTACGCAGGCGCTCAGTGTGGAGAGCCCCGGTCCACGCCCAAACGCCGCCGCAGCATCCCAATTCTTCGGAACGCGGGCCGACGGGCGCGAAAACAACGTGGGGCCTTTCTCGACAACCAGGAGAACTCGCTGGCGGGCGATCACTACGTTAGCGCAGCTCTGCGCGGGTGTTGTGGCGAGCCGAGGCACGACGCTCGGCGGCTCCGGGAGCCCACGTCGACACAGCCTCGCGCGCAGCAAAGAAGTGGCGCGGCCGAAGCCGCGCCACTTCAACGGTGGCTAGAAAGCGCTCGCGTAGTCGACGTACCGCAGCTCGATGAGGTCGCCATCCGCGGGGATCAGTTCCTCGGCACCCACCTCTGCCATCGTGTCGTTGACGTAGATCAACCAGCCCTGGTTCTGGTCCCCCGCGAGGTCGCCGATGGTCGAGATGAGGCCGTTGTCCTGCTCGAACGCAAGCCCCTTCTCCTCGAAGAACCAGTCGAGCACCTCCATCGCGTTGGCGTCGTCGCCAAGCACCGTGACATCGCCACTCGCGAGAGCGTTCTCGTCGATGTCGATCGCGCTGAGGCTGATGGTGATCGGGGTGTCGTCGGTAGCGTCCTTCGTGAACGTCGGAGCCGAGGCGCCAGCGCACCCGGAGAGCGCGAGTGCCGCGAGCGCACCGATGGTGAGGGTGGTGATGAGTCGAGCCATGTGCTGTCGTTTTCCTATCATGCGGGGGGCGTGGTGCCGATGAAGACCGGGTTGCTGAGGGCGTAGCCGCCGTCAACTCCGAATGCCTCGATGAGGCACCAGTCACCGGAGGTTCCGGTGAACTCATAGGACAGCTCAGCGTCGAGCTCTCCCGAGAATGTGCGCTCGTGACGTACGTCGCCGTTGACGATCACGGCGATGCGTTCGAGGCCGCGGACATCCGTCGCCGCCACATGGACATCATGGATGCCGGGGGCGACGGTCGATCCGGGCCCACTGCCGGAGACGGTGAAGCGGGGCAGCGGTCCATTGCTGATGAAGGAGCGCCCCTGTTTGAGAGCGAGGAGCACCGAATCGCGCGTGGCGGCGTTTCCCGTCTGCACATACGTTGCCGGTGAGCCCGAGTACAGCCCCCGGTTCATCCACGCGTCACCGTCGCGCGCCCAAAGGTACCCGCCCGTGACGTCGTGGTTGTCGCTGCCGCACGTGGCCGGAATGAAGATCCCCCTCGAAAGCAGGTCGTACCAGGTCTGCTTTGCCGCCGCGTTGGTCGAGGCGTTCGGCTGGCCCTTGCCATTCCAGACCTCGAGCAGGTCGAACTTCTCCAGAAGCTCCCAGTCCGCGAAGCCCATGGGTGCCTCAAGGTGCGGGTGGTTGAGCTGGAGCAGTCCGCCGGTCGCCTTCGCCGCGGCGACGATCCGCTCGACGGCTGCGACGCCACCGGCGGTGTCGGGTTCGATGACCACACCTGCGCCGATGAGGTTGAAGTGTCCGCGATCGGTCGTGATCTCGCATCCCGGCATGGGGACATAGCGCATCGGCTCGGTCGCGAACACGCGTTCACCGTGGAGCCACTCAGGCGCGCCGGCGACCGAGTTGTGATCGGTGAGGACTCCCCACGACATGCCGTTCGCCACCGCCGAGAGCATGACCGTGCCCACATCTTGGTAGCCGTCGCTGTAGCTGCTGTGCTGGTGGAGGTCCCCCGCGAACCAGCCCGAGGTAGAGAGGTCGATGTGACGCTCAAGCGTGATCGCTCCGAGGTCTTTGCGAAGGCGATCGGCGAGTTGCACCTGGATCGACTGCCTCGTGAACTCATAGCCGCGAGAGACAACGAAGTTCCACTGGCCAAGCGGCAGCGTGACCTCGAATCGACCGAGGAGATCAGACTGCACTCGGATGCTGCGCTCACCTTGCTCGTCGAAGACCTCGACGCTCGCGACGAGTTGAATGCCGTCCGTCGAGACAATGGTTCCCGAGACGGCGGCGGTGTGCTCTGTGGGGTCGGCCGGCGGCGTAGATGCGTTCGCCATTGCAATCAACGACTGCGTACCGACGAGCGCTCCAGCGCCGACGAGGGCAGAGACACCGCTCACGGCAGAAAGGCGAAGAAATGTGCGTCGTGAAGATGCGGATGAAATGGGAACTCCTGAGGTGCGCACCGCGAGCTGCGGCAGTCGACAGTCAATCAGGGCGATCACCGTGGATCGGCCGAATTAAAGCCGTGCTTGGGGAGCGTTCATCGAGCGTTCATTCGTGGCACTCAGCGTCGTTCTCGAGGCGATCCGAAAGAGGGCCGCCGCCGTCGAGCGCAGCCGATGCGGTCATCGGGACGAGGGCGACGACCGCTTTGGCAGTCGTCTGAACTCGCCCACAGGAAGACAAAAACCCCGGCTGACCGGGGTCTCGAGCTGGGGTACCTGGACTCGAACCAAGAACAACTGAACCAGAATCAGCCGTGTTGCCAATTACACCATACCCCACCGCCCCCGGCGGGGCCGGGGCGGAGACGGTCGCGACCACAGCCGGACCGACTGCCAAGCTTAGCGCACGGCCGGGGTCACGACGTACTCGACAACGCAGTACCCCGAGGTGTCACAGTCGGCGATCGCGCCGATCTGCACGCCCACCCGGTCGCCCGGCCCGAACTCGAGAGTGTATGGCTCGCCCGCTCGCGTGGCCGCTTCGACCTGGGCGAAGATCGCATCCTTGTCGACCTCCCAGCCGAGCACCTCACCGCGCTTGGTGAGCTGGTCGAGCAGAAAGCGGAAGGTCCAAACGCTGCGGTTTGGCGCGACGATCGATTCGATGGCGCCGTCAACCGTGGTGATCGTCAACTCGGTGACGACGAGCTTCGCCCCGCCCGGCGCCTGACCGCCGCCGTTGACGATGAGGCTGTAGTCGAGCTCGACATCGCCGCTGCTCTTGGGCCCGATCGTGACCTCGCCGTTCTCGGGCAGCGCGAGTGGTTCGGCCTCGACGGGCGGATCGGAGAAGTCGATGCGCACTTGCCTGCTGCGGTCGACGTACGCCAGGCCTTCCGCGGTGAAGATCGACCAGTTGAGGTCGGTCACCTGCCCCTCGGTGGCCTGCGGGAGCGGCTCGGCGATCCCGCCACGCAACAGCGCGATCGCGGTGCCGATGACACCGACGATGACGACGAGCAGCGCGACGGTCGGCAGCCAACCGAGCCACCACGGTCGCTTACGACGAATTGGGGATGTCACGATCCCACGCTAAGCGAGAGCCCCGACAGAGTCGATCATCCGAGCCTCGCGCGCAGGGACACGATTCGCGCGAGGGTGGACTCCCGCCCAAGCAACTCCATCGACTCGAACAGCGGCGGGCTGATGCGCCGGCCCGAGATCGCGCTGCGCAGGGGGCCGAAGGCGTTGCGCGGCTTGAGGCCGAGCTCATCGATGAGCTTGGCGCGCAGCGCCGCCTCGATGCTCTCCGTGTTCCAGGGTGCCACGGCGGGCAGCACCTCGGCGGCGGCATCGAGCACGAGGGCGCCGTCGGCGCCGGGCATCGCGTCCGCGTCGACCTCGAGCAGGTCATCCGGGGTGAAGAGGAACGCCAGCAGGCCGGGCGCCTCGCCCAGCAGCTGCATGCGGGTCTGCACGAGCGGCGCGGCCGCGAGCAGCATCGAGCGGTCGGCGTCGTCTTTGATGAGGTCGCCGAGGTAGGGCAGCATGCGGTGCGCGAAGCCCTCGACGGTGAGCATGCGGATGTGGTCGGCGTTGATCGCCTCCGCCTTCGTGAGGTCGAAGCGCGCGGGGTTCGGGTTGACGTCGACGACGTCGAAGGCGGCGACCATCTCGTCGAGCGTGAAGACGTCGCGGTCGGCCGACAGCGACCAGCCGAGCAGGGCGAGGTAGTTGTCGAGGCCCTCGGGGATGAACCCGCGGTCGCGGTGGTGGAACAGGTTCGACTCCGGGTCGCGCTTGGAGAGCTTGCGGCTGCCCTCGCCGGTGACGTACGGCAGGTGGCCGAAGCGCGGGATGAAGTCGGTCATCCCGATCTCGATGAGCGCCAGGTAGAGGGCGATCTGACGGGGGGTGGACGACAGCAGGTCCTCACCGCGCAGCACGTGCGTGATGCCCATGATCGCGTCATCCACGGGATTGACGAAGGTGTAGAGCGGCACCCCGTTCGGACGCACGACGACGAAGTCGCTGAACGAGCCCGCGGGGAAGGTGATCTCGCCGCGCACGAGGTCGTCGAAGCTGAGATCGATGTCGGGCACGCGCAGTCGCAGCGCGGGCTGGCGGCCCTCGGCCTTGAACGCCTCACGCTCGGCCTCGGTGAGGTCGCGCTCGAAGTTGTCGTAGCCCTGCTTGGGGTCGCGGCCCGCGGCGAGGTTGCGCGCCTCCATCTCCTCGTGCGTCACGAACGACTCGTAGAGGTGGCCGGATGCGACCAGCCGGTCGATGACCTCACGGTAGATGTCCGTGCGCTGCGACTGACGGTACGGCTCGTGCGGTCCGCCGGTCTCGACGCCCTCGTCCCAGTCCAGGTTCAGCCAGCGCAGCGCCTCGAGCAGCTGGTGGTAGCTCTCCTCGCTGTCGCGCTCGGCATCCGTGTCTTCGATGCGGAAGATCAGCTTGCCGCCGGTGTGGCGCGCGTACGCCCAGTTGAACAGCGCCGTGCGGATCAGGCCGACGTGCGGCACCCCGGTAGGCGATGGGCAGAATCGCACGCGAACATCGGTACCGGTGGCGGTGGAGAAGTCAGCTGACACGGAAGCCAAGTCTACGGGCGCAATCAGGGGGCGGGCCGCGAGCGCCGGGAACGCCGTCGCGGCGCCGGGGGCACGGTCGTCAGGTGCTCGACGACGGGGTCGGCGGAGGCCAGTTCGCGCGCGGAGCTCAGCACGTGCTGGTCGTACTCGGTGAGACGATTGTCGTGCTGGCTGAGATGCTCCCGCCAGGAGCCGAGAGAGAACGCCTCGACGAGCACCCCGGGCACCTCGCGGTCGTCGTAGAGCTCCCAGGTTCGCGCGCCGGTGCGCCTGCGACTGCGACCCACGAGGCGCATGCGCGCGATGAACTCCTCGCGATGCTCGGCGGGGACCGCGTACTTGATCAGCACGAGGGTCTGCGCGTCGCCGTCGATCTCGACGGACTCCGTGCGCAGCGGCGGCAGTTCGTCGAGGGGAAGCGGGCTGATCTCGCGGCCCTTGTCCCCCATAGCGACCAGCGGCCAGAGCAGAAGGGCGAGCCCGCCGACGATGACGAGCACACCGGCACCGATCGTCGCGGGCACGAGGCCGAACGCCTCCGCCGCCGCGCCCGCGAGCGCGGAGCCGATCGCCGTGCCGCCGAACAGCACGATCTGGTAGACGGAGAGCCCGCGCGCCCGCACCCAGGTGGGCAGGAAGGACTGCACCGACCCGTTGAGCAGCGCGATCACGACGATCCACGCCACGCCGGTGATCACGAGGATGCCGAGCGTGAGGGCCAGGGAGACCGACAGGGCGATGCCCACGACGCCGAGACCGTAGGCGGCGGAGGCCAGCAGGATCGCTCCCCCGGTGCCGAGCGCGCGTTGGGCGCGGGAGATCACGAAGGCTCCGGCTGCGGATCCCACGCCGACGGCCGCCAGCAGCAGCCCGTACCCGTTGGAGTCGAGCCCGAGCCGGGCAGACGCGATGAGCGGCAGCACCGCCCAGAGCGCGGAGCCCGGAGCGATGAACACCGCCAGCTGCAGGCACAGCCGACGCACCACCCCCGCGTGCAGCACGTAGCGCAGGCCGGCACGCGTCGCCTCGAGAAACCGCTCGGCCCGCGAGACCGGCGCGATGTAGCCGCGCCAGACGACGAGCACCACGAGGAACACCCCGAACGACAGGGCGTTGAGGGCGAACACGAAGGGGATGCCGAGGCTCGAGATCGCGAGCCCGGCCAGCGCCGGTCCGATGGAGCGGGCGATGTTGATGCCGATCGAGCTGAGCGCTGCCGCCTGTGGGATCACGGCCCGAGGAACGATGTCGGGCACGAGCGCCTGGTAGGCCGGCAACTGCACCGCGGCCCCCGCGCCGAGCACGAAGGTGATGGCGAGCAGGAGCGCCGGGTTCATGTCGCCGAGCGCCGTCAGGATGCTGAGGAACAGTGCGACCGCCGCCTGGAACGCCTGCACCACGATGAGCAGACGCCGGCGGTTGAGGAACTCGCCGATGACGCCGGCCGGGATGCCCAGCAGCAGCACGGGCGCCGCCGACGCCGTCTGCACCAGCGCGATCGTGGTCGCCGACGACCCCTGTTCCACGAGGTACCACTGCGCGCCGACGGTCTGCATCCAGCCGCCGATGTTGCTGACGATCGAGGCGAGCCAGATGGCGCGGAAGACGCCGATGCGCAGGGGCGCGAACGCTGAGGCTGCGGGCTGTGCCGGGGCCGTCATGCTAGCCGCGCACGGGGTTCGAGAGCACCCCGATACCCTCGACCTCGACCTCGACCACATCGCCGGCCATGACCGGCCCGACCCCCGCGGGGGTGCCGGTGAGAATGACATCGCCCGGCAACAGGGTGAAGACCGCGGAGGCGTACTCGATGATCGCGGAGACCGAGTGCACGAGGTCGTCGAGCGTGCCCCGCTGCCGCACCTCGCCGTTCACCCGCGTCGTCAGCGACTGACCGGCCACCTCGAACTCCGTCTCGATCACCGGACCGAGCGGGCAGAACGTGTCGAAGCCCTTCGCGCGCGACCACTGGCCGTCGGTCTGCTGCAGGTCGCGCGCGGTGACGTCGTTGGCCACGGTGTAGCCGAAGACCACGCTCGCGGCCTGCGAGGCCGGCACGTTCTTCGCGATGCGCCCGATGACGACGGCCAGTTCGCCCTCGAAGTCGACACGGCGGCTCTGCGGGGGCAGCACGATCGCGTCATCCGGACCGATCACCGACGTGTTCGGCTTGAGGAACATCATCGGCTCGGCGGGCACCTCGTTGCCGAGCTCATTCGCGTGGTCGGCGTAGTTGCGACCGATCGCGACCACCTTGGAGCGCGGGATCACCGGGGCGAGCAGCCGCACCCCCTCGAGCGGCACGCGCTCGCCGGTGGTGTCGAATCCCGCGAACATCGGGTCCCCGCTCAGCACGACGAGGGCGTCATCGTCGAGGATGCCGTAGCGGGGATCATTTCCGGCGGTCGAGAATCGCGCGATCTTCACGCCACGAGCCTACGGCCGGCGTGGCATCCTGGGCGCATGGAGTTGCTGTACCTCGGCCCCGACGACGGCGCCACGCTGGTGCTCGCCCACGGGGCCGGCGCGGCGATGGACTCGGGATGGATGAGCGGCTTCTGCGCGCTGCTGGCGGACCGTGGCATCCGCACCGCTCGCTTCGAGTTCGGGTACATGGCCGCGCGACGCTCCGGCACCCGTAAGCCCGCTCCGCGCGCGGAGGCCGTGACCGAGGAGTACCTCGCCGCCCTCGACGCCGTGGATGCCGAGCGGCCGTTCATCGGCGGCAAGTCCTACGGCGGGCGCGTCGCGAGCCTCATCGCGCAGGAGTCCTGGACCGCGGGTCGCATCGCCGGGCTGGTGTGCCTCGGTTACCCGTTCCACCCGCCGGGCAAGCCCGAACAGCTGCGCACCGCGCACCTGGCCGCGCTCGAGTGCCCGACGCTGATCTGCCAGGGCACGCGCGACGAGTTCGGCGGGGCCGACGAGGTGCCGGGCTTTGCGCTGTCGCCGACGATCGCCGTGCACTGGCTCGAGGACGGCGACCACGGGTTCCGACCACGCAAGGCGATCAGCGGGCGCACCGAGCGGCAGAACCTCGCGGAGGCGGCGGACGCGGTCACGGCGTTCATGGGGGCGGCCACAGCAGTGTGAACGGCGCCCGCGGGTTCGTGAGCGGGGCCGCGCGAGCCGCGCCTGCGATGCTCCGGTCGCGCGCCCTCCGGCTCCCGCCTGCAGCTTCGGCGGCCTCCGGCGTGCACTTTCGGCAGACTCCCGCATGCACTTTCGGCAGACTCCCGCATGCACTTCCGGCAGACTCCCGCATGCACTTTCGGCAGACTCCCGTTATGAAGGAGTTCCTTCACAACGGGAGTCTGCGGGGCAAGACGGGAGCCTGCCGGCAAGACGGAAGCCTGCGGGGCAAAGCGGGAGCCTGCCGGACAAGACGGAAACCTGCCGGGCAAGACGGAAGCCTGCCAGGCAAGACGGAAGCCTGCCGGGCAAACCGGAGCCTGCCAGGCAAGACGGAAGCCTGCCGGGCAAACCGGAGCCTGCCAGGCAAGACGGAAGCCTGCCGGGCAAACCGGAGCCTGCTCGCGCGCCACCGGAGCCTGCTCCCGCGACGCCGAGTGGCCGGCTCAGGCGTCGAGGCGCAGCATCCACCCGTGGCGGTCTTCGACGCGCCCCTGCTGGATGCCGGTGAGTTCCTCCCGCAGCGACAGTGTGAGCTCCCCCGCGGGCGCGTTCTCGTCGCCGATCGTGTAGCCGTCGGCCTTGAACGCCGCGATGGGCGTGATGACCGCCGCGGTGCCGCACGCGAACATCTCGACGATCTCACCGGATGCCACGCCCTCGCGCACCTCGTCGATCGTGATGCGACGCTGCTCCGTCTTGAGCCCGCGGTCGCGCGCGAGCTGCAGGATCGAGTCGAGCGTGATGCCCTCGAGGATGCTCGAGGACTCGGGCGTGATGAGTGTGCCGTCCTTGGTGACGAACACGACGTTCATGCCGCCGAGTTCCTCGAGATACGTGCTGGTCTCCGAGTCGAGGAACAGCACCTGCGCGCAACCGTGCTCGTACGCCTCCTGCTGGGCAACCAGGGACGACGCGTAGTTGCCGCCCGTCTTCGCCGCCCCCATGCCGCCGCGACCGGCGCGGGCGTAGTGGGTGGTCACCCAGATCGACACCGGGGTCACACCTCCGGTGAAGTAGGCCCCGGCCGGGCTCGCGATCACGTAGTAGTTGACCTTCTTCGCCGGGCGCACGCCGAGGAACGCCTCCTTCGCGAACATGAAGGGACGAAGGTAGAGGCTGGTCTCCGGTGCCGACGGCACCCAGCGACCGTCGACCGCGATCAGCTGGCGCAGCGACTCGATGAAGTACTCGGTGGGCAGCTCGGGCAGTGCGAGCCGCGCGGCCGAGCGCTGCATGCGTGCTGCGTTGGCCTCGGGCCGGAAGGTCCAGATCGAACCGTCGGGGTGACGGTAGGCCTTCAACCCCTCGAAGATCTCCTGGGCGTAGTGCAGCACCGCAGCGGCCGGGTCGAGCTGGATCGGCCCGTAGGGCTGCACGCGCGGTCGGTGCCAGCCGCCGTGCTCCGACCAGCAGATGTCGACCATGTGGTCGGTGAAGTGCTTGCCGAAACCGGGCTCGGCGATGATGTCGGCGTGCTCGGCAGCGGAACGCGCCGCTTCGTTGACCGTGACCGCGAACTGCAGGTCTTGGGGTGCGAGGAGGTTCTTCATGGTGGTCCCTCTGAACTGGTCGGAAATCCTAGGTTACGCCGACGCCACGGCCGCGGCGATGGCGTCGCCGACCTGCGCGGTGCTGCGTTTGGTCTCCCCGCGGGCGGCGAGGTCGGCGGTGACGGCCGCGGTGACCTTGGCCGCGGCATCCGCGTGCCCCAAGTGGGTCAGCAGGAGTGCTGCGGACAGGATCGCGGCGGTCGGATCGGCCAACTGCTGCCCGGCGATGTCCGGCGCCGAACCGTGCACGGGCTCGAACATCGAGGGGAAGGCGCCGTCGGGGTTGATGTTGCCCGAGGCCGCCAGTCCGATGCCCCCGCTGATCGCGGCGGCCAGATCGGTGATGATGTCGCCGAAGAGGTTGTCGGTGACGATCACGTCGAACCTAGCAGGGTCGGTGACCATGAAGATGGTCGCCGCATCGATGTGAAGGTAGTCCCAGGCCACGTCCGGATGATTGGCCGCCTCCGCCTCGACCAGCCGCCGCCACAGACCGCCCGCGTTCACGAGCACGTTGGTCTTGTGCACGAGGGTGAGCTTCTTGCGTCGCCGCTCGGCGAGCTCGAAGGCGTAGCGCACCACGCGCTCGACCCCGTAGGCGGTGTTCAGGGAGACCTCGGTGGCGACCTCGTGCGGGGTGCCGGGGCGGATCACGCCGCCATTGCCGGTGTACGGCCCCTCGGTGCCCTCGCGCACCACCACGAAGTCCACCTCGCCGGGCGCGGCCAGCGGCGAGCGCACCCCCGGCAGAATCGCGCTGGGGCGCAGGTTCACATAGTGGTCGAAGGCGAAGCGCAGCTTCAGCAGCAGCCCACGCTCGACGATGCCACCGGCCAGACGCGGATCGCGCGGGTCGCCGCCGACGGCGCCGAGCAGGACCGCATCGTGGCGGGCGAGGGCGGTCAGGTTGTCCGCGTCGAGGATGTGCCCCGTCTCCAGGTAGTGCGTCGCACCGAAGGGGTATGCGGTGGTGGTGACCGGCACACCGGTCGCCTCCAGCACCTTGAGCGCTTCCGCGACGACTTCCGGGCCGATTCCGTCACCTGCGACGACTGCGAGATCCATGAGCATCACGATACCGGCGCCAGGAAGCCGCGAAATCCTCGGAATCCCGCCCAGATGTCACGGCGATGCGCAAGGCCCTCCCGCCCGGGCGACGGGCTGCCTAGCGTCGAAGACATGAGTATTGGAACTGGAATCGTCTTGTTCGTGATCGGCGCGATTCTCACCTTCGCGCTGAACTTCGAGACGGGGTTCATCAACCTCGATCTCGTCGGCTACATCCTGATGGCAGCCGGTGCGGTCGTCTTCGTGATCGGCCTGGTGCTGATGCTGCGCAAGCGGCAGTCGGTCACCACCGTCGAGCACGGTGTGGACGCGGATGGCGCGTCGGTGAGCCAGCGGCGCACCTCCACCACCCCGCCCGACGTCGCCTGAGCGATCAGGCCTCGGTGATGTCGATCTCTCGCAGGAGGTCGGCATCGATCGCCGCCGCGACCTTCGCGAGCAGCGCCTCGGGCACGGGTGAGTCGACGGTCAGCACGCTGAGCGCCTGACCGCCCTTGCCCTGGCGCGCGATCTGCATGCCCGCGATGTTGATGCTCGCCTCGCCGAACTCCTTGCCGTAGACGGCCACGATGCCCGGACGGTCGGTGTAGATCATCACGATCAGGTGCTCCGCGACGGGCACCTCCACGTCGTATCCGTTGATCTCGACGATCTTCTGCACCTGCTTGGTGCCCGTGAGGGTGCCGGAGACGGAGATCTGCGAGCCGTCGCTGAGGGCTCCGCGGATGGTCAGCAGGTTGCGGTATTCGTCGGAGGTGGCATCCGTGATCAGGCGAACGGCGACGCCGCGCTGCTCGGCGAGCAGGGGCGCGTTCACGTAGCTCACCGATTCGCTGACGATGTTCGAGAACACGCCCTTGAGCGCGGCGAGCTTGAGCACGCTGACGTCGAGTTCGGCGATCTCACCGCGCACTTCGACATCGATGGCGGTGATCGGGTGGTCGGCGAGACCGGAGAACACCTGGCCGAGCTTCTCCATGAGCGGGATGCCCGGCCGCACCGTCGGGTCGATGGCACCACCGGCGACGTTCACGGCATCCGGCACGAGCTCGCCGCCGAGCGCGAGACGCACCGAACGCGCGACGGAGACGCCCGCCTTCTCCTGCGCCTCGTCGGTGGAGGCGCCCAGGTGCGGGGTGAGCACGACGTTGTCGAGCCCCAGCAGGGGCGAGTCGGTTGGCGGCTCGCTCACGAACACGTCGAGACCGGCACCCGCGATGCGGTTGGACTTGAGGGCCGCATACAGGGCCTGCTCATCGATGAGTCCGCCGCGCGCGACGTTGATGACGAAGGCGGTGGGCTTCATCATCGCCAGCTGGTCGGTGCCGATCATCCCCGTCGTCTCGGGGGTCTTCGGCATGTGGATGCTGATGAAGTCGGCCTGCGCCAGCAGCTCCTCGAGGCTCAGCAGCGTGACGCCGAGCTGCTGCGCCCGCGCGCTCGTGACGTAGGGGTCGTAGGCGACCACGTTCATGCCGAAGGCCTGCAGGCGCTCGGTGATGAGCGCGCCGATGCGACCCAGGCCGATGATGCCGACGGTCTTCTCGAAGAGCTCGGTGCCGGTGTACTTGGAGCGCTTCCAGGTGCCCGCCGCGAGGCTCGCGTGCGCCGCCGGGATGTGCCGGGCGAGGGACAGGATGTGACCGACCGTGAGCTCGGCGGCGGAGATGATGTTCGACGTCGGAGCGTTGACCACCATGACGCCGGCCTCGGTCGCCGCCTTGATGTCGACGTTGTCGAGACCGACCCCGGCGCGGGCAACGACCTTGAGCTGCTTCGCCGCGGCGATCGCCTCGGCATCCACGTTCGTCGCGGATCGGATGAGGATCGCGTGCGCGTCCGCGAGCGCGGACAGCAGCGCGGCACGGTCGGTGCCGTCCACGGACCGCACGTCGAAATCGGGCCCGAGAGCCTCGACGGTGGCGGGTGAGAGTTCTTCGGCGATCAGGACGACCGGCTTGGCCACGAGTGGATCCTTACGTATCGGCTCGGCCGCGCGCCTCCACGCAGCCCCGGTCGAGTGTATCGGGCCCAGCGGTCGGCGGTTTTCAGCCCACCGCGCCCGCGAGCGCGACGAGCCCCAGCCCGAGCGCCGCGGAGACCGCGAGGCCGAGCAGGAAGATGAGCGCCCGGCCCCCGAGGTTCTGCCGCCGGCCGACCCAGAACGCGATCGCGAATGCCGCGATCGGCACGAGCAGGTTGATCACGAGCACCCACCACGGGATGCCTGCCGGATCGAGCCCGAGCAGCTCGTAGTACTGCGGGAGGCTGATCATGTTGCCGATCGCCTCCCACACGTCGTAGGCGAAGAACAGCCCGAAGATCGCGGCGACGGCGAGGCTCAGCCAACCGTAGCGGCCGCGCTTCGACTCGCGCGCGTCGTCCTCGACGACGGCCTCGATGGGGTTCTCGGAGTCCGCGATGCCGCTCACGCCGCACCTCCCAGCAGGAACGGCCACGGGATGACGACGACCAATCCCACGATGAGCAGCAGCAGACGCACGAGCGGCTTGCGATCCCGCGTGAGCAGCAGCACGGTCGCGAACCACAGTGCCGGGCTCGCGATGGCGAGGAACTCGCCGAGCTGCCACATGATCTCGCCGAGCAGGTCGGGCGCGGTGTAGCCGGAGTTCACGACGACGGTGATCCAGCCGATCGTGTAGACGAGGAAGAGACCGGCGAGCACGCCGTAGGTGATCAGGAGGATGCCCGGGGTCGCCGGTCGCGGGGTGGGATCCTCCGGCCGCGGCAGTGTGACCTTGGTGATCTTGGTCGGGCGGTCGGACTCGTCACCGGCCCAGGCGAGGGCGGCGGCATCCTCGTCGGGATCGGCGCTCATGCCCACACCCTAGCGTCCGCCGATGGCGATCGACTCGGTGGTGACGGCCTTGGGATGCTGGAGGGTGACCGCGGCGGTGAACTCGTCGTCCTCCTCGCTGTAGCGGCCCTGCACGCCCGAGTCGACGATGCGCCACGGGCGCGCGTTGGAGGGAGTCGTCGCGAGCCCGTTGTCCGGCAGGAACTGGCGGTAGTCGTAGTCGGCGCTGTAGGCGGCGGCGAGGCGAACCGAGCGGGTGTCCACGGCGATGGCGCCGGCATCCACGTCGAACTGCAGCATGCGGTAGAAGCCGGTCGCGCGCTCCCCTGTGTGCGTGCGGAACTCCTGGTAGTCGGCGAGCAACTCCACCACGGTGTGGCCTTCGATGCCGCCGGCGTTCTCGGTGACGAGCTGGCCGATGCCGTGGAAGTGGCCGGAGAGCACGATGGCGACGTTGCGGTTGGGCGCGATCACCCGATCCCAGAGCTCTTGGCCGCGGGAGATCCAGCGCGAGTTCACGGAGCGGTGCGCGGACTCTTCGAGCGTCTTCGGCATCACGTGCTCGTGGGTGGCGATGATCACGTTGTGGTCGGGGTGACTCGCGACGACCTCGGAGGCCCAGGCGATCTCCGCCTCGCCGTACGCGTAGCCGAGCGAGAGCACCAGGAATCTCGCCCCCTCGTGCTCGAACGTCGAGAAGCTCGCGCTGTTGTCGTCCGGCGCGATCGACTGGCCGTACCACGCGGTGCCCGCGTAGCGCTCCGGCCCGAAGTACTCGTTGAACAGCTCGTTGGTGACCCCGCGCTTGTTGTCGTGGTTGCCGGGCAGCACGCTGTTGGGCACGGCCGCGTCATCCAGGATCGATTGGATCGCGGACGCGCGCTCGAACTCCACGCGCGCCCGGGCCTGGCTCTGGTCGGGATCGACCCAGTTCTGGATGAGATCGCCGGTGTGCGCGGCGAAGGCGATCTTGCGCTCCTGGGCGTTGTCCGCGATCCAGCTGGCCAGCTGCGCGTAGACCTCCGGGTAGCTCTCGGAGAGGTATTGGGTGTCGGTGATGTGCGTGAGCGCGAAGTCGTAGTCGGTGGGGTTCTCGAGCGCACCATCGCGCTCGGTCGTGACGGTCGGGGTCGTGCGCGGACCATCCTGCACGAGCAGGGTGACGGTGCCGTCGATGAGGTCCTGCGCCTCCAGGACGCCCAGCAGCTCCCCGGAGCCGCTGTCGAGCAGTCTCCAGGCGGCGCCGTTCCAGACGCTCAACTGCACCTCGCCGCGCGCGACGGTCGTTCCGGTCCAGCCGACCTGGTCACCGGCCACCATGGCCGACGCGTCGAGCACGAAGCGGTGGTACGGGTAGCCCCAGCCGTCGTCGGCGATCGGCAGCGCCCCCGGCGTCTCGGCCGGGCCGACGAGCGTCGTCAGCGGGGCGCCGTCGGTCACCCCGGACCACGACTCGAGCACGGTGGCCGCGGTCGTCGGCATCACGTGCGCCGTGCCGAAGGCTCGGGTCGGCGCTGGCAGTGCGGCGGTGGCGGGGGTGACGACCCGCGCGGTGGGATCGGCGCGCGCGAGCAGGTCGAGCTCGCCGGGCGTCGCCTCGCCGACCGCGAAGTCCTCGGCGTTGTCGCCGGCGAAGCCCGCGCGCTGGAAGGTCTCGCTCAGCAGCCGGTCCGGCTGGTAGGTCGTCAGCGCGTGCCCCGAGGTGCACGGGCTGGCCGCGACGTTGCTGGCGTCCATCTCGTTGGCGGCGTAGACGCCGACCCGGTCGATGAGGGTGCCCGCGGCATCCTCGACCCAGACGCCGGTGCCGAGAAAGTTCAGCGATTCCGGATAGGTGAGATCGGCCACGGATGCCGCGGCCGTGCCCGCCCGCGCCGCCAGCAGCACCTCCCCCGCCGCCAACCGGGTGCCCTGCGGCACGGTGAACTGCAGTTCGCGGCTGCGCATGCCGTCCGCCTCGCAGCGGCGCACGGTGTAGCCGGAGACGTCGACCGGCTCGTCGCCGTAGTTGCCGAGCTCGATGTAGTTGCGCTGCTCGGTGCCGGCCGGCATTCCCTCGGTGGAGGGGTCGGTCGCGAGCTCGCTGATGGCGATGGGGCCTGGCGTCACGACGGCGTCGCCGATCGACTCGGTGCGGCTCGCGTTGCGCTCGCCCGGGGTGCGCGGCGCGACCACCCAACCGTCGCCGGCGCGCTGGTAGGACTCGCCGGCGACCGCGTCGAGCACGGCCGGCAGCTTCGGCTGCTGGCAGGCGCTGTCGCCGTACGCGGAGACGGCGACCCGGTCGACGAGGGCGCCTTCGCCGTCGCGCATCAGCACACCGAACTCGAGGTCGGCAAGCGACGAGTGCAGCCGAGCCCCGGCCGCGCCCTCGAACTGCGCGCCGCCGATCACCCAGCGCTCGCCGGGCGCGAGTTGCACCCCGGCCTGCACGGTCAGTTCGAGCGTGTTGGCGCGGGATCGCCCGGTCGCGGTGCAGCGGTACAGGCTCCACCCGCCGATCGACTCGATCTCGTCGCCGGTGTTGACGAGCTCGACGAACTCGTCGCCGGAGGAGCCGGGACCGGCCGAGGCGATCTCGGAGATCACGACCGAGGTGTCGGCGGTCGCGGGCGCCGCGGCCACGTTCTGGGCACCGATCGTCGCCGGGGCGGCGACCCACTGTCCGGATGCGGTGCGCTGCCACGACTGGTTCGTCGCGAAGTCCAGGCTGTTGGTGAGGTTCTCGCCGACCGTGCACTCCGACTGGGTGGGCCACGGCTCGTTCGGGTAGACGCCGACGGCGTCGACGAGCGCGGCATCCGGACCCTCGAGGTAGAGACCGAACCCGGTGAGCGCGAAGGGCTGGGTGAAGTGCGCGTCGCCGGGCATGCCGGTCTTGGAGACGGTGAAGATCTCGCCGGGGGCGAGCACGACGCCGGTGAGGTCGGTCTCCGGCCTGCCGACGTTGGCGCGCAGCCCCTGCCAGCTGCAGCGGAACACGTGCCAGCCGGTGAGGTCGACCGCGGCATCCCCGGCATTGCGCAACTCGAAGAACGAGTCGGAGTCGGAGGCGATGCCGCCGTTCGCGATCTCGTTGATGACGACGGTGGGGCTGGATGCCGCGGCGGCCGGTGCGGCGGCACCGCCGATGACGAACACCGCGGCGGTCAGGACAGCGATCGGGAGCCGGAGCACGGCTCGAATCTCTCCCGTGCGTCTGAACGGATGGCATCATGCGGGGGCGTGTCGAGTGAACGGTGACCACCGTCGTGTTACACGTCCGACACGTTCGTGGGGTTGACTCGGGGGATCATGGACCTCGTCTCGGTGCAGTCGGTGCGGATGGCGCGCACGCGGACCGACCTCGCCCGCGGCACGCCACTCGGTGGCGGCACGTGGCTGTACTCCGAGCCGCAGCCGGGGATCACCGAGCTGGTGGACCTCACCGGCCTCGGCTGGCATGGCGTCACGCGCTCCGCGGAGCGGCTCACGGTGGGCGCCACCTGCCCGATCGCCGACGTGCGCGAACTCGACGACTCCCCGCTGTTCCAGCAGTGCGCGGACTCCCTGCTGGCCTCCTGGAAGATCCAGCGCATCGCAACGATCGGCGGCAACCTCGCGATGGCCCTGCCTGCCGGGGCCATGATCGCCCTCGCCGTCGGTCTCGACGCCCGGCTGCTGCTCTGGACGGCCGATGGCGAACGCACCGTGCCCGCCGCCGACTTCGTCACCGGGGTGCGCACCACCGTGCTGCAGCCCGGTGAGGTGATCCGCGCGGTCGAGTTCCCGCTTCCGATGCCGCGCACCGCGTTCCGCCGCATCGCCCTCTCGCCGCTCGGCCGCACCGGCACCCTCGTCACCGGGCGACGGGATGCCACGGGCCGAACCCACCTCGCCATCACCGGCGGTGCGACCCGCCCGCACACCCTGCTCGCCACCGACTTCGAGGCGGCCTTCGAGAGCATCGACGACTGGTACGACGACGCCCACGGATCGCCGGACTGGCGGCGCGCCATGAGCCACCGCTTCGCGCTCGAGATCATCGAGGAGCTGGCATGAGGTTCACGGTCAACGGGCAGCCACACGAACTCGAGCCCGAACCCGGTCGGGTGGCGCGCACGGTGCTGCGCGACCTCGGCCACTTCGAGGTGAAGAAGGGCTGCGATGCCGGGGACTGCGGGGCGTGCTCCGTGCTCATCGACGGCTCCCCCGTGCACTCCTGCCTGGTGCCGGTGCATCGGCTGGACGGGGTGAGCGTGGTGACGGCGGCGGGACTCGGGAGCGAGGGCGCGCTGCATCCGGTGCAGGAGGCGTTCGTCGCCGCGGGCGGATTCCAGTGCGGGTTCTGCACGGCGGGCATGGTCGTCACCGCCTCGGCGATGCCCGAGCCGGACGACCTGCCGCGCATGCTCAAGGGCAACCTGTGCCGCTGCACCGGCTACCGCTCGATCCACGACGCGCTTGACGGCGTGCGCAACACCTCCGCGACCGGGCTCGCCGGCGACTCCGTGGTGGCGCCCGCGGCACGGCGGGTCGTCACCGGCAGCGAGCCGTACACGCTCGACACCCGCACCACCGGACTGCTGCACCTGAAGGTGCTCGGCAGCCCGCACCCGCACGCGCGCATCCTCGCGATCGACACCGCAGCGGCCCGCGCGCTCGACGGCGTGCACGCGGTGCTCACCCACCTCGACTCCCCCGCGACCCCGTTCTCCACCGGACGGCACGAGTCGCGCACCGACGACCCGGACGACACGCTCGTGCTCGACCCGGTGCTGCGTTTCCGTGGTCAGCGGGTCGCCGCGGTCGTGGCCGACACCGTCGCGATCGCCGAACGCGCCCTAGCGCTGATCGACATCGACTACGAGGTGCTGCCCGCGGTGTTCGACCCGGAACTGGCGCGCTCGGGCTCGGCCCCCGCGATCCACGGCGACAAGGGTCCGGAGTCGCGCATCCACGACCCGGCCCGCAACACGGTCGCGGAGTTCGCCGGTCACCTCGGCGACGTCGATGCCGCGATCCGGGATGCCGCGGCCACCGTGACGGGCACGTGGCAGACCCAGCGCGTGAGCCACGCCGCGCTCGAGACCCACGCCACGCGCGGCTGGCTCGACGAGGGCGGCCGGCTCGTGCTGCGCACCTCCAGCCAGGTGCCGTTCCTGGTGCGCGACGAGATCGCCCACATCTTCGCGCTCGACCCGCAGAAGGTGCGGGTCTTCACGGCACGCGTCGGCGGCGGGTTCGGCGGCAAGCAGGAGCTGCTCACCGAGGATCTCGTCACCCTCGCGGTGCTGCGCACCGGCCGCGCGGTGCAATACGAGTTCACCCGGCAGGACGAGTTCACGATCGCGCCGACCCGCCATCCGATGCGCATCGCGGTGACGCTCGCGGCCGACGCCGACGGCATCCTCACGGCGATGGACGTCGACCAGCTCATGGACACCGGCGCCTACGGCAACCACGGCATCGGCGTGATGTTCCACTCGATCCACGAGTCGATCGAGGTGTACCGCTGCGCCAACAAGCGCGTGTCGGCCCAGTCGGTGTACACCAACAACCTGCCCTCCGGCGCGTTCCGCGGCTACGGGCTGGGGCAGGTGATCTTTGCGATCGAATCGGCGATGGACGATCTCGCGCGAGCCCTCGGCATCGACCCCTTCGAGTTGCGACGTCGCAACGTGATCGTGCCCGGCGATCGCTTCGTCGTCACCGAGGCCGAGGCGCAGACCGACCTCTCGATGGTCAGCTACGGACTCGACCAGTGCCTCGACCTCGCCGAGGGCGCCCTCGACCGGTCGCTGACCGGGCCCCACGGCTGGCCCGTGGGCGAGGGGATGGCGTTGTCGATGATCGCGACCATCGCACCGCGGGGGCATTTCGCCGAGGCATCCATCGAACTCATGCCCGACGGGGCATATCTCGCGAGCGTCGGCACCGCGGAGTTCGGCAACGGCACCACGACGGTGCACGCGCAGCTCGCGGCCACCGCGCTCGGGGTGAGCGTTGACCGCATCCGCATCGCCCAGTCCGACACGGATGTCGTCGGCTACGACACGGGCGCGTTCGGCTCCGCGGGCGTCGTCGTCGCAGGCAAGGCGCTGCACGCCGCCGCGCTCTCGCTGCGCGCCATGATCGACGAGCGGGGCCCGGTGCCGGGCCTGCGCGCCGAGGGCAGCCACGACGGCAGCCCGCGTTCAGTGGCCTTCAACGTGCACGCGTTCCGCGTGGCGGTGAACCCCGGCACCGGCGAGGTGCGCATCCTGCAGTCGATCCAGGCGGCGGATGCCGGCACCGTGATGAACCCGGAGCAACTGCGCGGGCAGATCGAGGGCGGCACCGCGCAGGCGATCGGCACCGCGCTCTACGAGGAGATGCTGCTCACCGAGGGCGAGGTGCTCACCGACGCGTTCCGCAACTACCACGTGCCCCAGTTCGCGGACGTGCCCGTCACCGAGGTACTCTTCGCCGACACCCACGACGGCCTCGGGCCGCTCGGCGCGAAGTCGATGAGCGAGGCGCCGTACAACCCCGTGGCCCCCGCCCTCGCGAACGCGATCCGCGACGCGCTCGGGGTCAGGCCGACCGAGCTGCCGATGTCGCGGGATCGGCTGTGGCGGCTCGTGAATGGATCGCGCCGGTCGTAACCGCCAACGGCCGCGTGCTCGCCCCGCTGCGCTCCGCGAGCACCTCGGCGAGGATCGACACCGCGGTCTCCTCCGGCGTGGACGAGCCGAGGTCGAGACCGATCGGGCTGTGCAGTCGGGCGATGGTCGCGGCATCCAGCCCGCGTTCGCGCAGGGATGCGACGCGCCGATCGTGCGTGGTGCGCGAGCCCATCGCGCCGACGTAGCCGGCCTCGCTCGCGAGCGCGATGGCGATGAGCTCGGCGTCGAAGCGTGCGTCGTGGCTGAGCACGCAGATCACGGTGCGCTCGTCGATCGCGGTCTCGGCGAGGTAGGTCGTGGGCCACTGCACGACACGTTCCACGCCGGGGAACCGCGCTTCGGTGAGGAACAGCGGGCGCGGGTCGCACACGGTAACCCCGTAACCCAGTACGCGTGCGGCGGCGGCGAGCGCGGACGAGAACTCCATCGAGCCGAACACGATCATGCGTCGCGGCACGGGCGGCTCGTCGACGTACCCGCAGACCTCGACCGGCCGCGCGGCGCGCAGATCGTCGGCGATCGAGTCGGTGAACGGTTGCACGTGAATGCGCAACCGGCCACCGCACGTGAGCCCGACGCTGAACGCCGTCTCGTCGTCGACGCCGTACTCGACGGTGCGCGCGACCCCGTCGGCGAGCACCTCACCGGCGACCTCGACGACGGCACCCTCGACGCAGCCGCCGGCGATCGTGCCGATCACGGCCTCGCCGTCCCAGGCCATCGAGGTGCCGACCGTGCGCGGGGCGCTGCCGGTGATCGCGATCGCCGTTGCGACGACGAGTCGGCGTCCGGCGTCGTGGGCCGCGAGCAGGCGGTCGGCGATCTCGTGCATGACCCAAGCGTGACACGCCACCGTTTCACCGGCGTTACATGCGGCTGCTAGAAACGGCACATGCTGATCCGCGACGCCATCGCCATCATGGTCGACGAGCACACCGAGACCACCGGCGACCTGTCGCTCCCCGGCGACGACGAGACGCTCGACGCCTCGGGATGCGTCGTCACCCCCGGTCTCGTCAACGCCCACCACCACCTGCTGCAGTCGGCCTTCCGCACCCTGCCCGGCACCCGCGGCGTCGCGATGCGCGACTGGCTGCCCACGATGGCGGCCGCCTACGCGCGGGCGGGCGTGGACGCGGAACTCGCGGGTGTCGCCGCGGCGGTCGGGGTCGCCGAGGGGCTGCTGTGCGGCGTGACGACGGTCGCCGACCACCACCTGACGTGGCCGAGCGGCGCCGACACGGTGTCGATCGCACGCGCCACGACGGAGGCCGCGCGATCCCTCGGCGGGCGGCTCGTGTTCGTGCGGGGTGCGGCCCGCGACGATCCGCAGGAGGCCGCGGCATCCGCTGAGGCGATCGTGCAGGCGCTGCTGCCCGACACCGCCGACGGGATGCTGCAGCTGGCGATCGGCCCCGCCGGCGTGCACAGCGACCCCCGCGAGACCTTCGAGCTCTTCGGCGAGATCGCGCGGCGCCACGGACTGCGCCGCCGCACCCAGTCCAACGAGCAGGTGGACACCGAGATCGCCCTCGAGAGGTACGGCCGACGACCCCTCGACCTGCTCGAGGAGTGGGGCTGGCTCGCCGACGACGTCACCCTCGCGCACCTGTGCGACGTGACGCCGGAGGAGATCGCGCGGCTCGCCGCCGCCGGGGTGACCGCGACGCACGCCCCCGGCTGCGACCTGCCGATGGGCTGGGGCATCGCCCCGGTCGCCGCCCTGCGCGCCGCGGGCCTCGCCGTCGGACTCGGCACCTCCGGGGGCGGCAGCAACGACGCCGGGCACCTGCTCGCGGATGCCCGCCTCGCCATGCAGGTCGCCCCCCTCGTCGGACCGCCCATCGCCGCCCGGCAGGTGCTGGCCATGGCCACGGAGGGTTCCGCGACCGGCCTCGGGCGCCCCGAACTCGGCCACCTGCGCCCCGGCAGCGCCGCCGACCTGTGCGTGTGGGATGTCTCGGGCGTCGCCGATGCGGGCGTGGCCGACCCTATCGCGGGCCTGCTCTGGGCGAATCCCGGCCGCCGACCGAAGCACGTGGTCGTGAACGGCCACGTCGTGGTGCGCGACTACGCGCTCGTGCACGCCGACGAGACCGAGCTCGTCGCCCGCCTGCGCGAGCGCCTCACCTGACGCCCCGACTCAGCCGTCGGCGGTCGGTCGGTGGCTCGGGTGGGCCCACGCCGCCGGTTCCGACGCGTTGCCACGCAACGCGTCGGCCGTGCGGTGGGGATGGCGGGCGTCTATGGGCGGAGCCGCCGACCGACCGCCGACGGCGTCAGCCCCTCTACAGCTCGAGCGTCAGCGACGGCCCAGCCGAACGCGACACGCACACGTACATCACGTCGTTCGCCGCCTGCTCGTCGGCGGTGAGGATCGAGTCGCGATGGTCCACCTCGCCGGCCATGACGCGGGTCTCGCACGTGCCGCAGGTGCCGACCTTGCAGCTGGAGAGCACGAGCACCCCGGCATCCTCGATCGCCTGCAGCACCGTCTTCTCGGGCGGCACCGTGATGGTCTCCCCGCTGAACGCGAGCTCGACCTCGAACGGCACCTTCAGCACGGGCTCGCCGAGCTCCTTCGCCTCGAAGCGCTCGACCTTGAGTTGGCGCCCGCGCGCGGCCTGCTCGACCGCCTCGATGAAGCGGGCCGGCCCGCAGCAGTAGGTCGTGGTGAACGGCGGCAGGTCCGCGAAGAGCGCGGGGATGTCGAGCCGCCGCCCCTCGTCGGCGGCGTGCACGCTCACTCGCGAACCGTGCTCGGCGAGCACCTCGTCGAGCAGCGCCATGTGCGCGCGCGAGCGCCCCGAGTACTCGAGCGCGTAGTCGACACCGGACTCCGCCGCCGAGCGCAGCATCGCCACGATCGGGGTGATGCCGATGCCCGCGGCCAGGAATCGGTAGCGGGTGCCGCGCTCGGGCACGAACTCGAAGTGGTTGCGTGGCCCCGCGACGCGCACGGATGCCCCTGGGTGCAGCGTGTCGTGGATCCACGCCGAGCCGCCGCGCCCGTCGGGCTCACGCAGCACCCCGATGCGGTACGCCTGGGCGCCCGGCTCGCCGCACAGCGAGTACTGGCGGGCGTCCCCGTTCGGTAGCAGCACATCGATGTGCGCGCCGGGCTGCCAGCGCGGCAGGGGGCGGTCGGTGGCGGGGACCAGTTCGAGCACGGCGACGCCCTCGGTCGAGTCATCCCGGCGGTGCACCACCATGTCGTACGCGGTGTCGTCGAGGGCGTTCACAACTGCTCCGGTTTCTCCTTGACGATGAAGAGCCGGTAACCGCCGGGCTCGACGGCACGCCAACGGTGGGGTGTGCCGCCACCGTAGTAGAGCGAGTCGCCGGCTCGCAAAACCGTGGTGCTGCCGGTGCCGAGATCGACCTCGATCACCCCAGTGACGACGTGCAGGAACTCGTCCTCGTCGTGGCTGAACGCGGTGCCGAACTCCGTGTTCGATCCAGTGAACTCCATCGGGCTGAAGCTCCGGGTGCCGTGCACGAGCAGCCGCGCTTGGCCCTCGGCGTAGTGACCGCGGGTGCCCTCGTCGACGCGCACGAGACCGGTCGTCGCCTCATCGACGGCGGACATCAGCTCCAACTGACTGCTGCCGAGCGCCCTGGCGATCCGCTCCAGGGAGGCCATGCTCGGCCGGGCGCGGCCACGCTCGAGCTGGCTCAGGAACGGATGCGAGAGCGCCGCGAGTTCCGCGAGCCGCACGAGCGTGAACCCGCGCGCGCGACGCAGCGCCCGGATGCGATGGCCGATGCGTTCGGCCTGCCGGTCGATCGCGGAGTCGATGCCAGTCACCCGTGAACATCTATCACAGCCGAGTGACCCCTCGCCTCGTAATTAACACGTGGAAACGATCGCGTTACGCGCCGGAAACGAGCGCTGCCTAGATTCATCCCTGTTGAGCACATCAACATTCCTGCAATCGGTTCGACGGCGCACCGATCACGTCTCACCTCCCGAAAGCCGAGCGCCGTGCCCACCCTTCCCCGCCAGGTCAGCCTGCTGAGGAACGCCACGCTCGCCGACGGCTCGATCGTCGACGTCGAACTCATCGAAGACATCGTGCGCTCGGTGCGCCCCGCCGCCGGCGGCCCCGTCGAACCGGATGCCGCGACCCTCGACCTCGCCGGTCACCTGCTCATCACCGCCCCCGCCGAGCCCCACGCGCACCTCGACAAGGCGGGAACCTGGGACCTCATCGCCCCACCCGCCGGCGACCTCGAGCGCGCGATCGTGTCGTGGCGCGCCTACTCCGACGAGATGACCGCGGAGAGCATCGAGGAACGCGCGCTCGACCAGGCGCTCGCGATGCTGCGCAACGGCACGACCGCGATCCGCAGTCACGTCGACATGCTCGTGGGCGACGACCCGCTGCGTGGTGCCCGAGCGCTCGTGAACGTGCGCGAACGCCTGGCGGGACTCATGGATCTGGAGCTCGTCGCGCTGCCCGGCTACGACATCCCCGATGCCACCATCGAGGCCGCCCTCGACCTCGGACTCGACCTGGTCGGCGGGGCCCCGCACCTCTCGCCCGAACCGCTGAGCGACCTCGGCCGGTTGCTGGGTCTCGCCGAGCGGCGCGGCCTCGGTGTGGATCTGCACACCGACGAGGGACTCGGCGGCGACCCGACGATCATCGAGTTCGCCCGCATCGTGCGCGACTGGGACGTCCCCGTCTCCGCGGGCCACTGCGTGCGGCTCGGCACGCTCGAGAACGACGAGCTCGACGGCGTCATCGCCGACGTGCTCGAGAGCGATCTCGGCATCATCTCGCTGCCGATCACCAACCTCTACCTGCAGGGCTGGGATCACCCGGTCGCGACGCCCCGCGGACTCACCGCGCTGCGTCGCCTGCTGGATGCCGGTGTGCGCGTCGCCGCCGGCGCCGACAACGTGCGCGACCCCTTCAACCCCGTCGGCCGCAGCGACGCGTTGGAAACCGCATCGCTGCTGGTGACCGCCGGGCACCTCTCGCTCGAAGAGGCCGTCACGGCCGTCACCGACGGCGCCCGTTCGGTGATGAGCCTGCCGCCCGCCGGCGTGCACGTCGGGGCTCGAGCGGAACTGCTCGCCGTGCGCGGCACGAGCCTGTCGGATATCGTCGCCAACGCCCCGGCCGACCGGTACGTCATCCACGCCGGCCGTCTGGTCTCGCACAGCGTCACCACCCATGAGACCGCCCGTCCTGCCCCCGCCCGCGTGACCGTATTCGAAACGAGGTGACACCCTTGTCAACTGCGACCCTCAACGACACCCTGCTCGACTTCAGCGATGTCGCGATGACCTTCCCGGACGGCACCGTCGCCCTCACCGGCGTTGACCTGACCGTCAAACGCGGGGAGTTCGTGACCGTCGTCGGCCCCTCCGGCTGCGGCAAGTCCACGCTGCTGCGCATCGCGTCCGGTCTCGAGCAGGCTTCGAACGGCACCGTGCAGCTCGACACGAACCGCATCGGGTACGTCTTCCAAGACGCGACGCTGCTGCCGTGGCGCAACGTGCAAGCGAACGTCGAGCTGCTCGCCGAACTGCAGTGGGACACCATCGCGGTGCGCCGCAAGAAGGCCAAGGATGCCATCGACCTCGTCGGGCTCACGGGCTTCGAGAAGCACCTGCCGCGCCAGCTCTCCGGCGGCATGCGCATGCGCACCTCGCTCGCGCGCTCACTGACCCTCGACCCCGAGCTCTTCCTGTTCGACGAGCCGTTCGGTGCGCTCGACGAGATCACCCGCGAGCGCCTCAACGACGAACTGCTGCGGCTGTTCGCCGAGACCCAGTTCGCCGGGCTGTTCATCACCCACTCCGTCTCCGAGGCGGTGTACCTCTCGACCCGCGTGATCGTGATGTCCGGGCGTCCGGGCACGATCGTCGACGAGTTCGAGGTGCCGTTCCCCATGCCACGGGACCCCGAGATCCGCTACACCGCCGAGTTCGCGGAACTCGTCGGCAAGGTCTCGCACGCACTGAGGGAGGGCCACTGATGGCCGACACGGCGAACGAGGGCGCGGCACCGGTCGCGGTGCGCCTACGCCGACGGGGCACGAACTTCGGACCGGGCAGGATCGGCCTGTGGGGTCCCCCGATCGGGCTCCTCGCGGCGCTCATCGTCGGCGCGTACGCGCTGCACGCCGCGCTCGGCGAGCGCGGGTTCCTGCTGCCCGAGCCGCACGTCGTGCTCGGCAAGCTCGTCGACCCGAAGACCGCTCCCGACATCTACCGCGCCCTCGGCAACACGGCGACCGTGGCGCTCGTCGGTCTCGCGATCGCGATCGCGCTCGGAGTGGTCTGGGCGATCGGCATGAACCAGGCCAAGTGGGTCGAGCGCACGACGTTCCCCTACGCGGTGATCCTCCAGTCCATCCCGATCCTCGCGGTGGTGCCGCTCATCGGGTTCTGGTTCGGCTACGACTTCTTCGCCCGGGTGGTGGTCTGCATCCTGATCGCGCTGTTCCCCATGGTGTCCAACACGCTGTTCGGCCTGCAGTCCGTCGACCGGGGGCATCGCGAACTGTTCAAGCTGCAGGGTGCGTCGCGCTGGATCATCCTCACCAAGCTCGAGCTTCCGGCGGCGACCCCGGCGATCTTCGCCGGCATGCGCATCTCGGCGGGCCTGAGCGTCGTCGGCGCGATCGTCGGCGACTTCTTCTTCCAGCGCGGCACCCCCGGCATCGGCGCCCTCATCGCCAAGTACGGTGCTCGCCTGAACTCGGCCGAACTGTTCGCGTCGATCCTCGTCGCCTCGCTGTTCGGCGTCGTGATCTTCCTGCTGTTCGGCTGGATCGGCAAGCGCGCCGTCGGCAAGTGGTACGACTTCGGCTGACCCAGACCACACTGACCCACCCCTGCACCATCACATCCACAACACACAAGGAGAACCGATGCGCATCACACGCACCAGGGCGCTCATCACGGTCGGCCTCGCGGCCGGCGCGATGACGCTCGCCGCCTGCAGCACCCCCGCGCCCGAGGACAGCGCAGCACCGGAACTCGAGATCGGCGCCGTCGACCTCGCCGCCGCCGGCTGCCCCGCGGACATCAAGATCCAGACCGACTGGAACCCGGAGGCCGAGCACGGCCACCTCTACGCCCTCCTCGGCGACACCTACACGATCGACGACACCAACAAGACCGTCACCGGCCCGCTCATGGCTAGCGGCGAGTACACGGGTGTGGATGTCACGATCCTCGCCGGTGGCCCGGCAGTCGGCTTCGCGCAGCCCAACGCCCAGCTGTACAGCGACGACTCCATCTTCATGGCGTACGTCGGCACGGACGAGGCGATCGCCCACTCCGTCGACCTCCCGACGGTCGGCGTGTTCCAGCCGCTCGAGAAGGACCCGCAGATGATCATGTGGGACCCGGAGACCTACCCGGATGTCACCGACATCGCGGGCCTCGGTGAGGCCGGCGCGACCGTCCGCGTCTTCCCCGGTGGCGTCTACATCGACTACTTCGTCGGTGCCGGTGTGCTCTCGGCCGACCAGATCGACTCGACCTACGACGGCCAGCCCGCCGTGTTCGTGTCGGAGGGCGGCAAGATCGCACAGCAGGGCTTCGCCTCCGCCGAGCCGTACATCTACGAGAACGAGGTTCCGGAGTGGGGCAAGCCGGTCGCCTACCAGCTGATCAACGACGCCGGGTACCCGAAGTACGCCGCGATGGTCTCGGTTCGTCCGGATGACGTCGAGGCCTACGCCGACTGCCTCTCGCTCCTGGTCCCCGTCATGCAGCAGGCGGAGATCGACTACTACGACGGCACGCTGAAGGACTCGACGAACGCGCTCGTGCTCGAGCTCGTCGATGCGTACGACACCGGCTGGGTCTACAGCGCAGAGGTTGCCGACTTCTCGTTCGAGACGCAGCTGGCCGACGGCATCATCGCCAACGGACCGGATGACACGCTCGGCAACTTCGACGAGGCTCGCGTCGCGTCGCTGTTCGACATCGTCGTGCCGATCTTCACGGCTCAGGGTGTGGAGATCGCCGAGGGCCTGACGCCCGAGGCGCTCTACACGAACGAGTTCGTCGACGCCTCGCTCGGCCTGAAGTAGCACCGCCATGACGACCCCGTCGGTGACGAACCAGCGCCTGCTGGGCAAGCGCATCATCGTCACCGGCGGGGCCCGTGGCATCGGCGGCGAGATCGCCGCCCGCTTCGCGGTCGAGGGTGCCCGGGTGGGCATCCTCGACCGCCTCGCCGAGCAGGGCTCGGCCCACGCCGACACGATCGGCGGCAGCTTCTTCGAGGTGGATCTGCTCGATCCGGTGGCCACCGCGGCCGCCACCCAGGCGGCGGTGGACGCCCTCGGCGGCGTCGACGTGCTGGTCAACTGCGCGGGCATCCTGCGCTTCGGATCGCTGCTCGAGGTGACCGTGCAGGACTGGAACGAGACCTTCTCCATCAACACCCGCGCGATGCTCACCACCATGCAGGTGTGCGTGCGCTCGATGCTCGACGCCGGACACGGCGGCAAGATCGTCAACCTCGCGAGCATGGCGGCCAAGAAGGGCGGCGCTGGCGAGGGCGCCTACCCCGCATCGAAGGCCGCCGTCGTCGCGCTCACCCGGCAGGCCGCGCTCGAGTGGGGCGTGCACGGCATCACCGCGAACTCCATCTGCCCCGGCTACATCCTCACCGAGATGGGTGCAGCGACCCGCACCGACGCGATGGTCGAGGAGTGGTCGAGCTACTCCCCCCTCGGCCGACTCGGCGAGACGAAGGATGTCGCCGCCGTCGCCCTCTTCCTCGCCAGCGAGGACTCCGACTACCTCACCGGCCAGGCGATCAACGTCACCGGCGGCATGGTCATGCACTGACCGGCACCACCCGCGGCGGGAGCACCATTCCTCTGGCGGGAGATTTCACAGGATTGGCGGGAGATGCTGACGGTTGGCGGGACTCGTAGCTCCCGCCGACCGTCATCAAATCCTGCCGCACCGCGACTGCAGCACCAGTACCAGCACCAGCACCAGGCAGGAAGGACAGCAATGCCGAACATCGAGGCCCTCGAAGCCGAACTGCGCGAACTGCTCGGCGACAAGGGCGTCAGCGTCGAGCTCGCCGCCCGCGAGCGAGCGTCCGTCGACGGTTCGCGCCTGTCGCCCGTGATCAGCGAGCAACTGCCGCTCGGACTGGCAGACCTCGTCGCCTACCCCGCCAACGCCGAGGAGATCGCGTTGGCCGTCGGCGCCGCGGTGCGTCATGGTGTGCCGATCACCCCGCGCGGCAAGGGCACCGGCAACTACGGGCAGGCCATCCCCTTCGAGGGCGGACTCGTGCTCGACACCTCGCGCGCGCGCGAGATCCTCGAGGTCGGCGACGGCTACCTCACCGCCGAGGCCGGCGCGTCGATGGTCGCGATCGAGACCACCGCCAACAAGGCCGGTCAGCAGGTACTGATGTACCCGTCGACCGCCAACTCCACGGTCGGCGGCTTCGTCTCCGGTGGCTCCGGCGGCACCGGTTCGATCAAGCACGGCATGCTGCACACCGGCTTCGTGCTCGCCCTCGACGTCGTGCACGCCGTGCCAGACGCGACGCTCATCCACCTCGAGGGCGAAGCGACCGAGCCCTACATCCACAACTACGGCACCGCCGGGATCATCGCGCGCGTCACCGTCAAGCTCGAGCCGCTGCAGGACTGGCGCGGGTTCTTCGCGAGCTTCGACACGTTCGAGCAGGCGCTCAGCGTGATCCGGCCGTTCGCCGACCTGGAGCCCACCCCGCGACTGGTGAGCGCCGACCTGCCCACGCTCGCCGAGGCGCTCCCGGCCGATCTGCAGATCCCGGCCGGGCGGGCGAGCCTGCGGGCGATTCTGGATGCCGCATCCCTCGACGCGGCGACGGCGCTCGTCGAGAACGCCGGAGGCCGCGTCGACCGCGTGGAGTCCGGCTCGCAGATCTGCATGAAGATCAGCATGGTCAGCTACAACCACCCCATCGAGTGGCTGCAGAAGGCCTACCCCAACACGTACTTCCACGTCGAGGTCGCCGGCGACGAGCTCGTCGACCGCATCGACGAGGTGCACGCGGTCTACCCTGGCGGCATGCTGCACATCGAGGCCCAGAAGGGCAGGCCGATCGGGATGCTCGCCGGCACCTACACGAACCCCGACGACGTCTACGCGGGATTCGAGAAGCTCGCCGCTCTGGGCGTCGGGTATCACAACCCACACCAGTGGTTCGTGGACTACGAGCCCGCCCGCACCGCGGCGCTCGCGGAGACCACCGACCCGCAGCACCTGCTGAACCCGGGCAAGCTGCAGGCGAAGGCGCCCATCGACACCGGGAGCCAGGTGTGAGCCGCCGACTCGACGAACTGCCCGGCCCGGCCCTTGTGACCACGCTGACGGCCGACTCGATCGTCGTGCTGCCGGTGGGCTCGATCGAGCACCACGGCCCCCATCTGCCCCTCTCGACCGACCTCATCATGGCCGACGAGCTCTCCCGCCGCATCGTCGAGGCGAGCCCGCTCGACGCGTGGTTGCTGCCGCCGCTGGCGTTCACGAAGTCCGACGAGCACGACTGGGCGCCGGGCACGGTGTGGATCGGGTGGGAGACCCTCATGCGCACGGTGCTGGAGGTCGCGGCATCCGTCGCGAACACGCCGGCGCGCACCCTCGTGCTCTACAACGGGCACGGGGGCAACATCGCGCTGCTGCAAGTGGCACTGCGCGAGATCCGCCGGGAGACCGGGTTGCGCACGTTCCTCATGAACGCGTCGATCCCGGCCGGCGAGACCGAGAACGGGTTCGGCATCCACGGCGGACACGGCGAGACCTCGATGATCCTGGCGCTGCGACCAGAACTCGTCGACCTCTCCGTGACCCAGCGGTGGGTGCCGGACCACCTCGCCGACTACGAGCAGATCAAGTTCAACGGGGGCGCGGTGAGCTTCGGCTGGCTGTCGAACGACTTCGGGCCATCCGGCGTGATCGGCGACCCCACCACGGCGAACCTCGCACACGGCGAGGAACTGCTCGCGGCATCCGTCGCCCAGGGGGTCGCCGCACTCGAGGAGATCGCGAGGTTCCGCCATGTCTGAACACTGGGAGATGCTCGTCGACTGGCTGCCCGCCAACGACGACCCGAACCGGCCGCGCATGACGATGTCGACGGCGGAACCGGATGCGCGCACCCTGCTCTTGAGCGAGTTCGACGAGCACGGCTTCTACTTCCACACCGACTCCCGCTCGCGCAAGGTGCAGCAGCTCGCGGACGACCCGCGCGTGGCGCTGACGATCCTGTGGCCGGACTTCACACGTCAGCTCGTGGTGCTCGGCACCGCCGAGCTCGCACCGGCCGTCGAGCAGGATCGCGCCTACCGCGCCCGCGTGCCGTACCTCAAGCAGCTGGCCTGGCAGAACACGCACGAGTACGCGCAGCTGCCGCTGGAGGAACGGCGGGCGCTGTGGGCCTCGTTCAGCGAGGATGAGCACCTGCGGCATCCCCCGGAGACCTGGATCGGGTTCCTGGTGCGCCCGCACCGGCTCACGTTCTGGCAGGGCGACCCGCAAGCGGCCTCACGACGCACCGAGTTCACCCTCACCGACGGCGACTGGCAGAAGCAGTACCTGCCCGGCTGACCCCGCCGCGCCCGCCGCGCCCCCGCCCGCGAGTGTGCAGTTGCTGCGGGTGCGCGACAGCACCACCGGCAGCAACTGCACGCTCGCCGCACGGGGGCGGGCGGCGCATCGCTTGACGTACGGGGGGACGCGGTCTAGTGTCGACGCTCGTGCTGCTGTAGGTCCTGATCTCCCCGCGTCCGCGGCCATGCCCGGCGGGGTTCGTTCTCAGCACGAACAGGACTCCCTCTGTGTCAGCCATCTCTGTGCTGCGCGCCGACGGCATCTCGCACGCCTACGGCGACCGCAGCGTTCTCACGGACCTCTCCCTCACGGCCTCGGGCGGGCAGCGCCTCGGCCTGCTCGGCGAGAACGGCGCGGGCAAGTCCACACTGCTGCGACTGCTCGCGGGCGTCGAACGGCCCGACGGCGGCACGATCGAGCGCCCCGCCCGCACCGGCTACCTGGCCCAGGAGGTCGGCTTCGACGCGAGCACACCGCTGCACGTGGTCATCGAGCGGGCGATCGCCGACGTGCGCGCCATCGAGGTCGAACTCGGGGATGCCGCGGCCGCCCTCACCACCGACCCGCTCGCCGAGGCGCGCTACGCCGCCGCGCTCGAGTCCGCCGAGGCCGCGGACGTGTGGAGTCTCGACGCCCGCCGCGACGAGCTGCTCGCCGGGCTCGGGGTTGCGGGCATCCCGCTCGAGCGCACGCTCGGCGAGGTCTCCGGCGGCCAGCGGAGCCGGGTCGCACTCGCCGCACTGCTGCTCGCCCGGCCCGACGCCCTGCTGCTCGACGAGCCGACCAACCACCTCGACGACGCCGCCGTGGCGTTCCTCGTCGCGCGCCTGCGCGACTGGCGCGGTGCGGTCGTGCTCGCCAGCCACGACCGCGCCTTCCTCGACGAGGTCGCCACCGACCTGCTCGACATCGACCCCTCACGGGCCGGCGTGACGCGATTCGGCGGCAGCTACTCCCAGTACCTCGAGGCGAAGGCCGCCGAGCGGACACGCTGGGAGACGACCTTCGCCGCCGAGGAGCGCGAGCTCGCGAGTCTGCGCGAGACGGCGGCGGTGACGGCGCGCAGCGTCGCCCACGGCCGCGGACCCCGCGACAACGACAAGTTCATCACGAAGTTCAAGGGCGGCAACGTGCAGCGCGCGATCTCCCGCCGGGTGCGCGACGCGGAGGGTCGCATCGACACCCTGCTCGCCACCCGCGCCGCGCCGCCGCCGGCCGCGTTGAGCTTCGCGGGCATCCCGACCGGATCGCAACCGCTGGAGGGCGAGTTGCTGCACGCCGCCGCCGTGCGCGTTGAGGATCGCCTCGCCATCGACGAGCTGCGGGTCGCCGCCCTCGATCGGCTGCTCGTCACCGGGCCGAACGGTGCCGGCAAGTCGACGCTGCTCGGCCTGCTCGCCGGGCGCATCGTCCCCACCGCCGGCACGGTCGAGCGCCGCCGTGGGCTGCGCGTGGCACTGCTCGATCAAGACGTGCGCTGGGCGGATGCCACGCTGTCCCCGCGAGCGCTCTACGAGCGCACGCTCGGCGAACGGCGCGCCGAGTCCGTGCCGTTGTCGAGCCTGGGGCTGATCGCGGCACTCGACCTCGATCGCCCCGTCGGCAGCCTCTCGATCGGCCAGCAGCGCCGCACCGCCCTCGCGCTCATCATCGCCCGCCCGCCGCACCTGTTCCTGCTCGACGAGCCGACCAACCACCTCTCGCTCACCCTCGCGACCGAGCTCGAGGACGCCCTCGGCGGCTACCCCGGCGCCGTCGTGATCGCCAGCCACGACCGCTGGCTGCGACGGCGTTGGGATGCCGCGACGCTCGAGCTCACGCCGGTCAGCGCGCTCGCGCGATGAGCACCGTGTCGAGCGCGACGCCCTTCGACGTGACGCGCTCCACCTGGCGGCACTCCACGATGTCGAGGTCGGATGCGGCGGCCCGCAGCTCCTCCACCGTGTGCAGCAGCGCGGCATCCGCAGGTCCGCCCACCGTGTTCGCGCGGTCGTGTCCGACGAGCGCGAGCGTGCCGCCGGGAGCCAGGTAGCCCGCGGCGTTGCCGATGGCTCGGGCGAGGTCGGCGGCGGGCAGCTGCAGGTAGGCGATCACCACGAGGTCGACCTGCTGCGGGGAGACCCAGGTGGTGGCATCCGCCGTCACCCACTCGACGTCGAGGCCGAGCTCGGCGGCCCGCCGCGCGCCGGTGGCCAGCCCCACGGCGGAGAAGTCGACCGCGGTCACCTCCCAGCCCAGCGACGCGAGCCACAGGGCGTTGCGCCCCTCACCCGCGCCGAGGTCGACGGCGGTGCCGGGGTCGAGGTGGGCGAGCGTGCGCTCGACCCACGCGTTGGGCTCGAGCGACCACACCGCGTCGCTGGCGGCGTAGCGCGCATCCCATTCCTCGGCCCTCATGCGAGGCCCCTGCCGCAGCCCGCGAGTGTGCAGTTTGTGCGGGTGCGCGGCGTCGACACCCGCACGAACTGCACACTCGCTGAGACGGGGGCGGCGGTGCGGGCGGGGGCGGCGGTGCGGGCGGCGGCGGCGGGGATGGCCCTCATGCGAGCTCCCGGCCGATGCGGGCGAGCGCCTCGGCGAACCAGGCTTCGCGCAGCGGCCCGGTGCCGCCGGAGAGGTTCACTCCTCGCACGCCGTCGATCTCGAGGAACTCCCGCGAGAGTTCCACCGCGGCCGCAATGCCCTCCTCGAAGGGGTCCGCGGCGTCGAGGATGCGCTCCAGGTACAGCGGCGGCAGCACGAGCGTCGTGAAGGTGCGCAGCAGCCCGGCACTCTCGCGGTCCACGACCACGGGCACGCACGGGATGTAGGCGAGGTCGGCGCCGAGATCCTGCGCCCGCTTGATGAACTCCGCCACCGGCACGGCCCCACCGGCGTGGTTGACGAAGCACACCTCGGCACCGGCACGCGCCTTCTCCAACAGTCGGTTCGGGCGGCGTTCCACGGGCGGGGTGGCCGGTGCCTCCGCGACGCTCACGAGGTGACCGTTGGCACGGGCCAGGGATGCCGCCTCCGTCGAGTCCAGGTCGAACACCGGCGTGGCATCCGGCCGCTGCCCGGTGAGGGTGTGGTCGCCGGTCACGCAGTGCACACCGGCGACGCCGACGTGGGCGAGGGCGGCGAGTTCGCCCTCCATCGCGACCCGGTTGCGGTCGCGGCAGTTGAAGCCGGTCCAGACATTCAGTCCGGCGGTCTGGATGAGGGCGGCGCGGTAGGCGGGCGGGAACTGCACGCGGGCGGCGCCGGCATCGCCCGCGAGCACGGCATCCACGGAACCGGCGAGGATGCCCCCGCACTCGACGATGGAGTCGGCGTCGAGTGCACGGGCCGGGAAGTCGGCCACCACGATCGGTCGCGTCGCGAGCAGCTCCCGCATCGCCGTGGCACCCGCCGACACGGGCGCGGGCGGCACCGGATCGGAGGCACCCGGCGGCAGGTCGGACTCGACGCCGTGCCAGCGCACGGTCGGAAGCTCGAGGAACACGCAGCGGAACTCCGCGACCTCGCAGCGCCCGTCGAACTCGACGCCGCCGCAGGGGCCGTACTCCATGTGCTTGGGGCAGGCGAGCGTGGTGGTCATGATGCCAGCGTGGCACGACGCGGTTTCGCGCGCGTTACTGACACGAAACGCCGCTGTGTTTCACTTGCAGGCATGGCTTTCGACCTTGTCGTTCACGCGACCGCGGCGCACATCGACGGGGCGGTGCGCGAGGCGTGGATCGGCATCGCCGACGGTCGCATCGCCGCGATCTCGGAGAGTGCGCTCGACGGTCCGCTCGTCACCCTCGCCGACGACGAGGTGCTGATCCCCGGCATCGTCGACACCCACGTGCACGTGAACGAGCCGGGGCGCACGGAGTGGGAGGGTTTCGCCTCGGCGACGAGGGCGGCGGCGGCGGCGGGCGTGACGACGATCGTCGACATGCCGCTCAACAGCATCCCGGCGACGACCACGGTGGAGGCGCTCGGGGCCAAGCGCGCGGTCGCGACCGTGAGCGTCGACACCGGCTTCTGGGGCGGAGCGGTGCCGCAGAACCTCGGGGCGCTGCGCCCGCTGCACGAGGCCGGCGTCTTCGGGTTCAAGGCCTTCCTCGCCCCGAGCGGCGTGCCCGAGTTCGACCACCTGAACGCCGAGCAACTCGAACGCGCGCTCGAGGAGATCGCCGAACTCGGCAGTCTGCTCATCGTGCACGCCGAAGACCCGGGCGTGCTCGACGCGCACGTGGGCCACGGCGGCACCGACTACGGCGCCTTCGTGCAGTCCAGGCCCGACGAGGCCGAGGTGACCGCGATCGAGCGGGTGATCGCGGGAGTGCGGCGCACGGGGGCGCGGGCGCACATCCTGCACCTCTCGTCATCGGCCGCCCTGCCCGCACTGCGCGCCGCGCGGGCGCAGGGACTGCCGATCACGGTCGAGACCTGCCCGCACTACCTGACGATCGCCGAGGAGCAGATCGCCGACGGTGCCACTCAGTTCAAGTGCTGCCCGCCGATCCGCGACGACGCCAACCGTGATGCGCTCTGGACGGCGCTCATCGACGGCGACATCGACCTCGTCGTCACCGACCACTCCCCCGCGACCGTCGAGCTCAAGACGGCGGGCGATGGCGACTTCCAGCTCGCGTGGGGCGGCATCGCGGGGTTGCAGACCGGGTTCAGTGCGGTGTGGACGGAGGCGTCGCGCCGCGGCATCCCGCTCGAGACGGTGGTGGGGTGGATGTCACGTGGCCCGGCCGACCTCGTCGGTCTGCAGCAGAAGGGCCGCATCGCCATCGGAGCCGACGCCGACCTCGTGGCCTTCGCGCCGCAGGAGACGTTCACCGTGCACGCCGAGTCGCTGCTGCACAAGAACCCGGTGTCGGCCTATGAGGGACGCGAGCTGCGCGGAGTGGCCCGGCGGGTGTGGGTGCGGGGCGAAGCCCCAGGGTCGGGGCAGCTGCTGCAGCGGTGAACGAGATCCGCTCGACCACCGGAAACGCGCCCGACACATCACGGTGGCAGGATCGCAGCATGGGCATCATCCTCGGCGACAACCAGTACGGCAAGGCAGAGAATCGCGTCGTGCGCATCGTGCGCGACTCGCCTCGACACGAGATCCGCGACCTCAACGTGACCACCGCGATGCGGGGTCCGTTCGATCCGGCGTACCTGGTCGGCGACCAGTCCAACGTGCTGCCGACCGACACCCAGAAGAACACGGCCTTCGCCTACGCGAAGTCGTTCGGCATCCCCACCATCGAGGAGTACGGGCTCGCGCTCGCCCGTCACTTCGTCACGGACGTGGAGCCGATCGAGGGTGCGCGCATCGAGATCGAGGAGTTCGCGTGGGATCGCGTCGTGATCGACGGCGCCGAGCACGATCACACCTGGGTGCGGCGCGGGCAGGAGATCCGCACCGCCGCGATCACCGTGGATGCCTCGGGCGAGCACGTGATCGGCGGCTTCAAGGATCTGGTGATCCTCAAGTCGACCGGCAGCGAGTTCGCCGGCTTCCTCAAGGACGAGTACACGACGCTCGAGGAGACCCACGACCGCGTCATGGCCACCTCCCTCGTGGCCAAGTGGCGGTTCGGCACGACCGAGGTGGACTGGGATGCCGTCTACCCGCGGGTGAAGGCGATCATGGTGCGCGAGTTCGCCACCCTGCAGTCGCTCGCCCTGCAGCAGACGCTCTGGCACATGGGCAAGGCGGTGCTCGAGGAGTTCCCCGAGATCGTCGAGGTGCGCCTCGCCGCGCCCAACAAGCACCACTTCGTCGTCGATCTCGCACCGTTCGGGCTCGAAAACCCGGGCGAGGTCTTCATCGCCGCCGACCGACCGTACGGGCTCATCGAGGCGCAGGTGCTGCGGGATGACGCGCCGCCCGCCGGCGACGCCTGGCGATTCTCCGCGGGGCTCGCATGAGCTCCGACGCGGCCTGGCTCGCCCGCGCGATCGAGCTCGCGACCGCGAACGTCGCTGACGGCGGCGGTCCGTTCGGTGCGGTCATCGTGCGCGACGGCGTGCTGCTCGCGGAGGGCCAGAACCGCGTGACGCGCGACAACGACCCGACCGCGCACGCCGAGGTCGTCGCGATCAGGCGGGCCTGCGCATCCCTCGGGGACTTCTCCCTCGCGGGCGCGACGCTCTACACCTCGTGCGAGCCGTGCCCGCTGTGCCTCTCGGCGGCGCTGTGGGCGCGCATCGACCGCGTCGTGTTCGCCGCCGACCGGGATGACGCGGCCCGCGGCGGCTTCGACGACCGGGAGTTCTACGAACTCTTCGCCCGCGACCGCGCCACCTGGCCGGTCACGATCGAGGCGGTGCGGCCGGATGACGCGGCCGCCCCCTTCGACGCCTGGCTCGCCAACGAGTCCCGCACCGACTACTAGCTGCTCGCCTCGGCCCTCGCCACCGAATCCTGTGGCGGGAGATACTCACGGATGGCGGGATCAACAACTCCCGCCATCCGTCGCCATCTCCCGCCAGACCCGGGATATCCCCCGCCGACCAACCGCATCTCCCGCCGACCAGCTGCATCCCCCGCCGACCAGCTGCATCTCCCGCCGGCGAACCGCATCCCCCTCCGCGAGAGCCGCGGGAACCCGCCTCAGCTGCCGCGGTACGTCGAGTACGCGAACGGCGAGAGCAGCAGCGGCACGTGGTAGTGCGCCGTGGTCTCCGCGATCACGAACGAGACGACGACCCGCGGATAGAACGTGGCGCGGCCCGCGGCCGCGAAGTAGGGACCGGTCGCGAACTCGAGCTGGTAGTCGCCGGCGGGCAGCGCATCCGGGCCCAGGTCGGCGATCCGGCCGTCCGAGTCGGTGACGCCCATGGCGATGATCTCGCCGGTCGGACCGCCGAGCGCGACCGAGATGCCTTCCGCGGGTCGGCCGAGTGCGGCATCCAGCACGTGCGTGGTGACGTGGCTCATGGGGTGTCCTCTCCGAACAGTCTCTGGAGTCGCAGCAGGGCGATGTCGCGCAACTGCTCGCCGACGATGGCGAGGTCGGCCGCATCATCCAGTTCGAGGCGACGGTGCAGCTCGGCGAGCATCTCGGCCCGCGACCGGCCCGCCGCACGGATGATGAAGATGCGCCCGAAGCGCGCCTCGTAGGCCGCATTGCCCGCCGCCAGCTCCTCGGCGAGCTCGGTCGCATCGCCCTGCTCCGAGCGGCTCATCGCGGCCGACGCGCTCTGCCCGGTCGGCTTCTCCCCGATGCGCGGATGGTGCGCCATCGCCTCGGCGATCTCTCCCGCAGAGAGCGGGGTCGCCTCCGTGTAGGCGACGAGCAGCAGCTGCTGCAGATCGTCGAACGGGGCGTTGCCCGCGACCGCATCGACCCAGCGGCGCACGCCGAGAGCCGTCGTGAGCTTCTCGACCAGTTCTTCGCGGGGGACGTCGATCATCGGTATAACAGTAGCGATGGATGCCACCGGGATCGTGCTCGCCGCCGGTGCCGGCACCCGCGCGGGCGGACCGAAGGCCCTGCTGCGGCTGCCCGACGGCACCAGTTGGATCGCGGCGTCGACCGCGGCGCTGCTGGGCGGCGGGTGCTCCCGCGTCGTCGTGGTGCTGGGCGCGATGGCGCAGCTCGCGCGGCCGCTCGTCCCGGGCGCCGCCGAGGTGGTCGTCGCCGACGACTGGAGCGCCGGGATGTCGGCGTCGCTGCGCGCGGGACTGGCGGCGGCATCCGGCGATGCGGCCCTCGTCACGCTCGTGGACCTGCCGTCCCTGCCCGTGAGCGTCGTGCGCCGCGTGCTCGCGGCCGGCACGCTCGCACAGGCGGTGTACGACGGCCGCCCGGGGCACCCGGTGCTGATCCCGGCGGCGCACTGGGCGGGAGCGGCCGAATCGTCGCACGGCGACCGCGGCGCGCGCGACTACCTCGTGGCCCAGGGCGCGCTCGAGATCGAGTGCGGTGACCTCTGGCACGGGATCGACCGCGACGAGGGCTGACGACCCGGGTCGCGCTACCGGCGCGCGGCGAGGGCGAGCACGGCCGCCTCGTACGCGTCGAGGGCGGCCGCGACGTCCGACTTGCGCACCGCCTCGTCGGGGTGATGGCTCACGCCGCCCTTGCAGCGCAGGAACAGCATCGCGATCGGGGTGACCGCCGCGACGGCCATGCCGTCGTGGCCGGCCCGGCTCCAGAACGCCAGGGGCTCGTCGTCGCCGGTGGCACGGATGCCCGCCTCGACCGCCGCGCGCAGGTCGAGGTCGCACATGGTGGCGTCGGCCCGATACAGCTCGCGGTGGGCGAAGCTCAGCCCCCGCCGTGCGGCGATCGCGGTCGCCTCGTCGAAGATCTCCTTGAGGGCCTCGTCGCGGTCGTCGTCGAACTCGGCGCGCAGGTCGAGGCTGAACTCCACGCGACCCGGGATCACGTTCACGCCGCCGGGCTGCGCCTCGATGCGGCCGACGGTACCGATCACACCCCGCGCCTTGGAGATGCGCTCGATCGCGACGACGACCTCGCTCGCGCCGACGAGCGCGTCCCGGCGCTGCTCGAAACGGGTGCCGCCGGCGTGCCCCGCCTTGCCGATCATCTCGAGCTCGAAGCGGCGCGCTCCGGCGATCGAGGTCACGACCGCGAGTCGACGATCGGCATCGTCGAGGATCGGCCCCTGTTCGATGTGCGCCTCCAGGTAGCCGATGAGTTCCTCGGGCCGCCGGAACGCCCCGGGCAGCCGCGCCGGGTCGAGTCCGAAATCGCCGAAGGCCTCGAACAGGGTGATGCCGGCGTCATCGGTGAGGTTCCACCAGTCGTCGTCCCAGGTGCCCGCGAGGGCCCGGCTGCCGAGCAGGGCGTTGCCGAACCGCGTGCCCTCCTCGTCGCTGAAGGCGACGACCTCGAGGGCGAACGGCAGTTCCACGTCGCGCAGGCGGTCCGCCACGGCGATGGCCAACAGCACGCCCAGCATGCCGTCGTAGCGTCCGGCATCGGGCACCGTGTCGATGTGCGAGCCGAGCAGCAGGGCCGGGAGATCGGGTTCGCGGCCCTCGCGGCGTCCGCACTGGTTGCCTGCGGCATCCTGCCAGGTCGACAGGCCGGCCTCGGTCATCCAGGCGGCGATCATGTCGTTGGCGGCGCGATGCTCGGCGCTCAGGTGCACCCGGGTGAGCGACCCGGGCGTGGAGGTGATCGTCGCGAGATCGTCGCAACGCTCCAGGATGGACTCAGCGCTCATAGCTGTCCAGGGCCGCTGCGACGCCGCTGCCGGCGGTCACGGTGACTCCGCCGCGGCGCAGCACCTGCTCGAGGGCGGCGAGGGTGGAGAGCACCGCGTCGCGGCGCGCGTTGTAGCCCATGGTGCCGATGCGCCAGACCTTGCCGTGTAATGGACCGAACGAGGTGCCGATCTCGATGCCGTAGTCGAGCAGCATCGCGGCGCGGGCACGGTCGCCGTCGATGCCCTCGGGGATCTTCACGCCGACCACGTTGTTCATGCGCACCGACTGGTCGCCGAACAGTTCCAGACCGAGCGCCACGAGCCCTTCTACCATCGCGGTGCCGTGCACCCGGTGGCGCTCGACTGCGTTGTCCATGCCCTCCTCCACGAGCAAGCGCGCGCACTCGCGGGCGGCGTAGAGCATGCTCGTAGCCTCCGTGTGATGGTTGAGGCGCTTCGGCCCCCAGTAGTCGAGGATCTGGCTGAGGTCGAAGTAGTTGCTGCGGATGGGGCTGGCGGAGACGGCATCCCCCTCCGACCGGATGCCGGCCTCGACGGACTTGCGGGAGTTGACGACCTCCACGGCCCGCTCCGAGAGGGTGATCGGCGAGCTGCCGGACGGACCGGCGAGACACTTCTGCAGGCCGCCGGTGGCGACATCCAGGCACCAGTCGTCGAAGGCGAACTCGTTGCCGGCGAGCGAGGCGGTGACGTCGGTGTAGAACAGGGCGCCGTGCTTGAGCGCCAGCTGGCCGAGCTCGGCGAGCGGCTGCACGAGGGTCGTCGAAGTGTCACCGTGCACGATGGCGAGCAGCTTCGGTCGGTGCTCGATGAGCGCGGCCTCGATCTCGGCGGCGGTGAAGACGGTGCCCCACTCGCGCTCGATCACGCGCACGTCGGCCTGGCAGCGCTCGGCGATCTCGCGCAGCAGGTGGCCGAAGCGGCCGAAGATCGGCACGAGCACGACATCCCCCGGTTCGATGAGGCTCACGAACGCCGACTCGATGCCCGCCCGCGACGTGCCGTCGATCAGCAGGGTCGCGTCGTTGTCGGTGCGGAACACGTCGCGGTAGAGCGCCATCGTCTCGTTCATCGTCGCGGTCATGAACGGGTCGTACTGGCCGACGAGCTGCGCGGACATGGCACGCAGCACGCGCGGGTCGGCGTTGATCGGGCCCGGACCCATCAACAGGCGCGCGGGAGGGTTGATCGGCTCGGTCGGCATGAGTCAATGCTACGGATGTCGTGTTGCGGCAAGATGACGACGTGAGCTTCTCCTGGGTGGGTCTGGCGATCGGGCTGGCCGTGCTCGCCCCGAATCTGCTGCTGCTGCGGTTCCCGCCGCGCGACGGAATGCGCCGAGTGCCCGTGCCCCTGGGGCTGACGATCCTCGAACGGGCGGGCCAGGCGGGCTGTCTGGCCCTCGTCGCCTTCCCCCTCGGCGAGCATCCGTGGTGGCTCGTCGGGGTGACCGCGGCCGAACTCGCCTATCTCGCGCTGTGGGCGCGGTATCTGCTGCGGGGGCGCACGTTCGCTCTGCTCTACCGTCGGCTCGGCCCGCTGCCGGTGCCGATGGCGGTGTTCCCGGTGCTCGCCTTCGGTCTCGCCGCGGCGTGGGGAGCCTCGCCCTGGCTGGCGGTCGCCACGGTCGTACTCGCCGCCGGGCACATCCCGGCAAGCTGGCTCATCGCCCGCACCGTCACTGCGTGAGGGACTCCGCGACGTCGATGAGCGCCAGGTCGCTGCCGCGCGGCCCGACGAGGCACACCCCGACGGGAGCCGCGAGCAGCGCGCCGGGCTGCGGCACACCCAGCAGCGGCACGCTCAGCGCCGGGCGACCGGTGAGTCCGGCGATGCACGTCAGGCGCAGGGTGCCCTGCCGGGTGCGCTCGATGAGCTCGGCGTCGGCAAACACCGAGGGGGCGACGGATGACGCGGACGGCAGCACCAGCACGCGGTCGCCGAGCACGGCATCCAGTCGCTGCCGCGCCGCCGCCATCACGACGCGAGCGGCGGACTCCTGCTCAGGCGTGACCGCCGCCGCGAGCGCGAACCGGCCCGCGACATCGTCGCCGAGTGCACCGGGGTGCGCGGTGATCCACGCCCCATGGGCACGCCACGCCTCGGCCTGCTGCACGGTGCGGAACGCGAAGAACAGCTCATCGAGGTCGCCCAGCTCGACGTGCTCGAAGCGGTCGAACGCCTCGAACGCGGCCCGCACGTCCGCCTCGACGACATCGAGGAGGGCGGGGGCACTGACGAGGTCGGCGACACCGCCACCGGCGGGAAGCGTCGCGGCCGCCGCGGCGCGCAGGGTCGCGGCGTCGCGGGTGAGCCAACCGACCGTGTCGAAGCTCGGCGCGAGCGGCAGCAGCCCCTCGCGGGAGACCGCGCCGTGGGTCGTGCGCAGCCCCCAGAGTCCCTGGTAGCTCGCGGGCACGCGGATCGAGCCCGCGGTGTCGGTGCCCAGGCCGATGGATGCCTGCCCCGACGCGACCGCGGAGGCCGGCCCGCTCGACGAGCCGCCCGGCACCCCGCCGAGCACCGCGGGATTGAGCGGCGTGCCCGAGTGCGGGTTGCGCCCGGCGATCGAGTACGCGAACTCGTCGGTCTGCGCGATGCCGGTCACATCGGCCCCGGCGGCGAGCAGCGCGGCGACGGCCGGGGAGGTGCCGGTCGCGGGTTCCGCCCGGTCGAGCCAGGCGGGGATGCCAGCGCCCACCTTCTGACCGACGATGTCGTAGAGGTCCTTCACGGCGACGGTCTGCCCGCGCAGGGGCCCGTGCGCGGCTCCGCGCACCAGGGGCGTGCCGACCGCGCGCCAGATGGCGGCGTCGATGGCTTTGACCGGAACTGCGACGTGGGCGGCGGCGACGCGCCAGAGTCCTTCGGCCTTGCGCCAGAGCTGGGTCTGCTGGCCGCGGCCGCCGGTCGTGGGGGCGGTGATCGCGACGACGAGGGCGGCGTCATCCGCGATCTCGCGCACCTCGACGTGCAGGATCGCGCGCGCCGGGGCGCCGCCGCGGAAGTCCGCGATCGCGTCGTGCCCGACCAGGATGCCCGCGGCATCGCCGCGCAGCGTCTCCGCCCCTGGCGCGAACAGCCGGTCGAGCGCGTCGAGGTCGTTGGACATCAGCGCCCGCTCGTATTGCCAGAAGGCGTCGATGATCTCGGCGTGCTGTTGGGGGCCGGTCATGCGAAGTCGGCCTTGCGGATGCGGGCGTGCACGCCCTTGACCTGATCGACGACCTGGGAGATGTCGAAGTCGGTCGCAGCCGAGAGGTAGGCGTAGGCGTGTTCGGCATCCATGCCGTAACGGTGGCGCAGCAGCGTGATGGCGTTGCGCACGGCCTTCTGCACCGCGGTGTCGAGGTCGCGATCGAGTCCCGTCGGAATCAGGTACTCGTCCGTCTCGCCGAGCGGCCCCTCCACCTCCATGCCCCCGGGCACCAGGTCGAAGCGCACCGTGACCCTGAGGGATGCCTCCATCGCCGTGAGGGCGACCTCGCCGTCGCCCTGGGCGAAGTGAGGGTCGCCGACGTAGGCGAGGGCACCGTCGACCTGCACCGGCAGATGCAACGAGGCCCCGGCGGTCAGCAGGTTGATGTCGATGTTGCCGCCGTGCAGCCCCGGCGGAACCGAGTTCGGGCGGATGTCACCGGCGACGGCGACGCCCATCGTGCCGAGGAACGGCGCGAGCGGGAACCGCACGTCGCGTGACCCGCCGGCCACGCGAGCGATGGTGCCGTGATCGCCGTCGACGCCCGCGAAAATGCTCACCGTCTGCCCATGCGCCGGGTACTCGTCCGGCAGCGCCCCGCGACCGTGGCGATTGGAGATGACGCCGTACGGCACGCGCGGCAGGGCCTCGATGAGGGTCATGGTGAGCACGTCGCCCGGCTTGGCGCCGCGCACCGCGATCGGACCGGTGACCACGTGCGGGCCCGCGGCGCGCTCGCGGCCCGAGGCGGCGAGCGCGATCGCATCCTCCAGCACCTCGTCGGCGCCGTGCGCGGCGAAGAAGGCGAGCGGATCGCGCCCCTGGTCCTCCAGGATCCCCTCGTGGCTTATCGTGTCGATCGTCACCTCGGTGCCGGAGTCGATCGTCAGCACCGGCTCGTCGGCCTCGCACGGCAACTCGCCCCAGAACACCCGCTCCGGGTCGGCGGACAGGTACGCGGCGGCGCGGATCGGTCCCCGCCCGGGCTGCAGTACATCCATGCGTCGAGACTACCGACCAGCACGCACCGCCCAGCGCGCCCGTCTGCCACCCACCACCCGCCACCCGCCCTCGGTCGTCTGCCACCTGCCGTCGGTCGTCGGTCGGTCGTCCGTCGTCGGTCGTCGGTCGGTCGTCTTGCCAACCCACCCCCGCCCGCGACCGCGCGCCACCCCGGCACACTCGCGGAACTCAGGACCGACTCCTGAGTTCCGCACACACGCCCGATGCCAATCGGAGGCGGGGCGCGCTCGCTTGGCACGATCACCACGGTCCACCTGGACGCACTGGTCGAGCACGAGGTCGGGGTTGACCTGGCTAGCCTGCGGTTGGCTCTGGAACTAGCGCCGAGGCGGCCCGAATGTGCCTGCGGAACTCAGGAGTCGGTCCTGAGTTCCGCGAGCCCGGCGGAGGTCTCCGCGAGTCCGGCGGAGGTTTCCCGCGAATCCGGCCGAGGCTATCGCGAGTCCGGCGGAGGTTTCCCGCGAATCCGGCGGAGGGGCCGTTACGCCGCGAGCCCGGCTCGGACACACCTGCCGCATGTCGGGCGAGGCCCCCGAGCCGAGGCGGCGGCGTCCGGCGACGGCGACGGCGATGCGGGGCCGCAGGGTGGCCCGGTTCAGTCCTCGGCCCAGCGCGCGACCAGGCGCTCGGCGTACGCGGTCGCGGGCGCGCGGATCAGCTCGCGCACGGCCCCGCGCTGGGTGATGCGACCGGCCTCGAGCACGAGCACGTCGCGGGCCAGGGCGGCGACATCCTCCATGTCGTGGGTGACGATGAGGGTCACCCCGGAGAATCCCGCCAGGTGCTCGGCAAGCTCGGCCCTCACATCGTCACGCACCTCCACGTCGAGGGCTGCGAGGGGTTCATCCAGCAGCAGCACCTGCGGGTCCGCGACGAGGGCGCGGGCGAGGGCGACGCGCTGGGACTGGCCTCCGGAGAGCTGCGCGGGGCGGCGGTGGGCGAGGTCGGCGATGCCGAGACGGTCGAGCTGCGCGGATGCCGCGGCACGGGCATCCCGCCGCCCCTGCGCCCGCGGCCCGAATGCGACGTTCTCGAGCACGCTCAGGTGCGGGAACAGCAGGTAGTCCTGGAACACGAGCCCCACCCGACGGCGTTCCGGCGGCAGGCCGTCGAGGCGGCGGCCGTCGAGGGCGACCGTGCCCTCCGCGTCGATGAGTCCGGCGATCGCCTGCACGAGGGTGGACTTGCCTGCCCCGTTCGGGCCCACGAGGGCGAGGGGCGCGCCGGAATCCACGGCGAACGCCGCCGACACCCCGCGTTCTGGCACGCGGAGATCCACGTCGAGCCTCATCGCGTGATCCCGGGCACCCAGCGGTCCCGCAGCGCCACGAGCACCCCGATCGACACCGCCATGAGCACGAGCGAGAGCACGATCGCGCTCGGCACGTCGTGCTGCAACTGCAGGTAGGTGGCGATCGGAATGGTCTGCGTGACGCCCGGCAGGTTGCCGGCGAACGTGATGGTCGCGCCGAACTCGCCGAGCGCCCGCGTGAAGCACAGCACCGCTCCGGCGGTGATGCCGGGTGCCACCAGCGGCAGCGTGACCCGGCGGAACACCGTCAGGCGGGAGGCGCCGAGCGTGGCCGCCGCGAGCTCGAAGCGGCGGTCGGAGGAGGTCAGCGCCCCCTCCACCGCGAGCACCAGGAACGGCATCGCCACGAACACCTGGGCGATCACCACCGCGGCCGGCGTGAACGGCAGCGTGAACGGCAGCCACTGACCCAGCAGTCCGCGACGACCGAGCAGCAGCAGCAGCGCCGCACCGCCGACGACCGGCGGCAGCACGAGCGGCACCGTCACGAGCGCTCGCAGCAATCGCCGCGGCACTGCGGGCCAGTCCTGTGAGCGCGCCAGCACGAGGGCCAGAGGGATGCCGAGCACGAGACTCGCGAGCGTGGCCAGCGACGCGGTCACCAACGACAGGCCGAGCGCCGGCGCCACCTCGCTGCTGGCCAGCAGCGGACCGAGCTGGCCCCACGGCGCCCGAACCACGAGGGCGACCAGCGGCAGCACCAGCAGGGCGAGCGCGAGACCCGCCGGCACCCACAGCACGGGCGCGAACCCGCGCCTACGGTGTCCCAAACCCGGCCTTCTGCAGCACCGTCTGACCGGCGTCGGACAGGACCCAGGCCACGAAGGCCGCGGCGGCATCCGCATTCGGCGCCCCGGTGAGCGCCACGATCGGGTAGCGGTTCACGGCCTCCGCCGCCGCTTCCGGGAACTCGATGCCCTCGACGGCGTCGCCCGCGGCCAGCACATCCGTGCGGTAGACGAGTCCGGCATCCACCTCGCCGAGCTCGACCTTGGTGAGCACCGACTTGACGTCCTGCTCGAGGGTGTCGGGCGCGGCGACGAGCCCGAGGGCATCGAACACCTTCTGGGCGGCCGCACCGCACGGCACCTCGACCGCGCAGACGGCGAGCGCGAGGTGCGGGTTCGCGAAGTCGGCGATGCCCTCGATGCCGCCGGGGTTGCCGACCGGCACCGCGATCTCGAGCACGTTGGCGGTGAAGTCGACCGGGTCTGCCGCGAGCCCGGCATCGACCACCGTCGCCATGGTCGCCGGACTGGCCGCCGCGAAGACGTCCACCGGAGCGCCCTCCACGATCTGGGTCGCGAGCCCCGAGCTGCCCCCGTAGCTCAGCACCACTTCGACGTTCGGGTGGGCCAGCTCGAAGGCGGCCGCGATCTCGTCGAAGCTCTCGGTGAGGGATGCCGCGGCGAACACCGTCACGGTGCCGCCGAGCGTGTCCGGCTCCTCGGTCGGCTCGGGTGCGGTGCTCGCACATCCGGCCAGCAGCAGCACGGCTGCACCGACGGTCAGCAGCGTCTTCACTCGGGGACCTCCACCACGATCGTCGTCGCCTTCGCGCTCGCGGTCGCGAGCACGCCGGGCTCCAGCCCGAGTTCGTCAGCGGCCTCACGACTCATGAGGCTCACGATGCGGAACGGACCGGCCTGCAGTTCGACCTGGGCCATCACGCCGTCTCTGGTGACCTTCGTCACGATGCCGGTCAGCCGGTTTCGGGCCGATGCCCGGGTGTGCGGAAAGGCGGCGGCGAGCGCCGAGTCCGTCGCGAGCTCCTGGGCCAGGCCGGCGAGCGCGACGCCATCGACCGTCGCGGGGCTGCCCGTGAGTTCGAGACGACCGGCCTCCGCCCACCGCCGCACGGTGTCGTCGCTGACCCCGAGCAGCGCCGCGGCCTCACTCACGCGAAATCTCCGCTTCTGCGTTTGCATGTGGTGATCCTAGCCGCGAATGCGGCTGATCACGCCGTGACGGCGGGCCCGGGCGAGAATGGTGGAGTGGATGCCCGGTACTCGCGCCAACTCGCCCTTCCCGGCTTCGGCGTGGCCGCCCAGCAGCGCCTCGGCGCTGCCCGCGTGCTCGTGATCGGCGCGGGCGGGTTGGGATCCACCGTCATCCCCTCGCTCGCCGCGGCCGGCGTGGGCACGATCGGGGTGATCGACGACGACCGCGTGGAACTCAGCAACCTGCACCGCCAGGTGATGCACGCCGGTCGCATCGGCGAGGCGAAGGCCGCGTCGGCGGCCGCCCTCGTGGAGGCGCTGGGCGTGAGCGCGGTCGCGATCGAGGAGCGCCTGACGAGCGACAATGCGCTCGAGCTGTTCTCCGGCTACGACCTCGTGATCGATGGCAGCGACAACTTTCCCACGCGGTACCTCGCGAACGACGCGGCCGAGCTGGCGGGCATCCCGCTGGTCTGGGGGGCGGTGTCGCAATACGGCGGGCAGGCCGGCATCAGCTGGGCGGGCACGAGCTACCGCGACCTGTTCCCGGCGCCACCGCCGCCCGGTTCGGTGCCCTCGTGCGCGGTCGGCGGGGTGCTGCCGACGACCGTGGCGGTGATCGGCTCCATCATGGCGACCGAGGCGCTCAAGCTCATCGCCGACGTGGGCCGACCGCTCATCGGGCGGGTGACGACCTACGACGCGCTCAGCGGTGCGTTCCGCGAGATCCCGTACGCGCGCGACCCGCAGGCGCCCGCGGTGACCGCGCTCATCGACTACGAACTGTTCTGCGCCGGCGATCGAGCGGCGGCCGCCGGTCATCGAACGGAGCCCGCCGCCGAGATCACCCCGGCCGAGCTCGCCGCTCGCGACGACGTGCTGCTCGTCGACGTGCGCGAGCCGTGGGAGGCCGCGATCGCGAGCATCCCCGGCTCCGTGCTCGTGCCGCTCGGCACAGTCGCCGAGGCCGAGTTCGACGACGCGCGGCCGATCGTCGTCTACTGCCACCACGGCGTGCGCTCGCAGACGGCGCGCGAACAGCTCGCGGCACGCGGCATCCCCGCCACGAGCCTCGCCGGCGGCATCGACGCCTGGGCGCTGCAGGTGGACCCGAGCACGGCGAGGTACTGATGAGCTGGAGCGTCGACGAGCACGCCGCGCACATCGCCGAGCACGTGGCGCTGCGCTGGCGACCCGAGTTCGTGACGCTCGACGACGCGCTCGGCCGGGTGACGGCATCGGCGGTGCTGAGCCCCGTCGACCTGCCGCTCTTCCGCAACTCCCAGATGGACGGCTTCGCCGTGCGGGCGGCGGATGTCGCATCCTCCCCCACCACGCTGCCGATCACCGGTCACCTGCCGGCCGGGCCCGCCCAGCCCGCAGCCCTGGCCCCCAGCAGCGCGGTGCGCATCATGACCGGCGCCGTCGTGCCCGAGGGCGCGGACGCGATCGTTCCCGTCGAGGACACCGAGGCGCACGGTGACACCGTGACGGTCACGCGCGGTCGGGCGGTCGGCGAGTTCGTGCGCGAGCGCGGCAGCGATCTGAGGGCGGGCTCGCTCCTCGTGCCGGAGGCCACGCGGCTGGAGTCCCGGCATCTCGCCGCCCTCGCCGCCGCCGGGCTCACCGGGCTCGAGGTGCGCAGCCGGGTGCGCGTGGCGATCATCACGACCGGCAGCGAGATCGTGCAACCGGGCACCGAGCCGCTGCCCGGGCAGCTCTTCGACTCCAACGCGACCGCACTGACCGCCGCGGTGCGCGCGGTCGGGGCGCTGCCGGTGCACCGCGAGCACGTCGACGACGATGCCGCGTTCATGCTCGCCGCGCTCGACTCCGCCGTCGACGCCGACCTCATCCTCACCTCCGGCGGCATCTCCGCGGGCGACCACGAGGTCGTGCGCGACGTGCTCGAACCGCGCGGCGCCCGCGTCGGGCACGTCGCCATGCAGCCGGGCGGACCGCAGGCGACGGCGCTCTTCCAGGGCGTGCCGGTGGTGTGCTTCCCGGGCAATCCGGTGAGCACGCAGCTCTCGTTCGAGGTGTTCCTCGCCCCGTTGCTGCGCGAACTCGCCGGCCTGCCGCAGGCGGTGCGCAGGCCCCGGGTGCTCGCGACCGGGGTGCGGTCGCCGGCCGGCAAGCGGCAGTTCCTGCGTGCGCGGGTGACGGCGGATGACCGGGTCGAGGTGTCGGGTGCGAGCTCGCACCTCGTGGCGGGGCTCGCGGCATCCGACGTTCTGGTGATCGTGCCGGAGGAGGTCACCGAGCTCGCCGCCGGCGACACCGTGGAAACATGGCAGCTATGAGCGACACGCAGCCCGGGGCAGGCCTCTCCCACCTCGACGCGGACGGCCGCGCGCGCATGGTCGACGTCGGCGGCAAGGCCGTCACGCGGCGCACCGCCGTCGCGACCGGCACCTTCACCACCACCCGCGAGGTGATCGCGCTCATCCGGGCCGACGACCTGCCCAAGGCCGACGTGCTCGCCACCGCGCGCATCGCCGGCATCCAGGGCGCGAAGCGCACGAGCGAGCTCATCCCGCTGTGCCACCCGCTGCCGCTCAGCTCGGTGAACGTCGACTTCGAGCTCGGTGACGACCACGTCGTCATCACCGCCACCGCGCGCACCACCGGGCAGACCGGCGTCGAGATGGAGGCCCTGACCGCGGTCGCCGTCGCGGGGCTCACGCTGCACGACATGACGAAGGCGGTCGACCCCGGCTCGGTGCTCGGCGACGTCAGGGTCACGAGCAAGACGGGCGGCAAGACCCGGGTGCCGGTGCGCCCCGACACCGCCGCGGTGGTCGTCGTGTCCACGAGCGCGGCCGAAGGCACCCGTGACGACACCACGGGCCCAGTGATCGCCGCCTGGCTCGCCGAGCGCGGCTACGCGGTGGATGCCGTCGAGGTCGTCGCGGACGCCGACGTCGCCGAGGCGCTCGCCGCCGCCGTCGCGGCCGCCCCCGCCGTCGTGATCACAACCGGCGGCACGGGGATGACGCCGACCGACCGCACCCCGGAGGCCACCCGCCCCCTACTCACCCGCGAACTGCCCGGCGTCGCCGAGGCGATCCGTGCCCGCGGACTGCAGGTCACCCCGACGGCGGCCCTCAGCCGCGGGCTCGTCGGCGTCGCGGGCAACACGATCATCGTGAACCTCCCCGGCTCCCCCGGCGGGGTCAAGGACGGGCTCGCCGTGCTCGACGAGCTACTCGAGCACCTCGTCGCGCAGCTGACGGGCGATGGGCGACACTGAACGCCGCGGTCCCCACGTCACCACCGCGATCGCCAGCCCGGCGAGCATCACCGCCCCGCCGACCAGTTCCAGCACGGTCGGCAGCTCGCCGAGCACGAGCCACGCGGAGAGGATGCCGACGATCGGCACGAGCAGCGTGAAGGGCACCACCGCGCTCGCCGGGTAGCGGGCGAGCAGGGTGTTCCAGATGCCGTAGCCGACGAGCGAGGCGAAGATCACGGTGTAGAGCGTGCTGAGCACGGCGTTCAGCGTGAAATGGCTCAGCGCATCGACGACCACCGGCGGCGTCTCGATGAGCAGCGAGAGCGCCAGGGCCGGGATCGGCACGACCGCGCCCGACCAGACCACGAGGGAGAGCCCGGAGGCCGCCTTCGCGCGCCGCGCGAGCACGTTGCCGATCGCCCACGACAGCGCCGCGAGCAGAATAATCACGAGCGGCAGCCACGGCGCGACGCTGCCGTGCGAGACCACGACCACGGCCAGGCCCGCCATGCCCACGACGATGCCCACGATCTGTGTGCGCGTCGGCCGCTCACGCAGCACGATCGCCGCGACGATCACGGTGAGCACGACCTGCGTCTGCAGCAGCAGTGAGGCGAGCCCGGGCGGCATCCCGAGGGACATCGACAGGTAGAGCAGGGTGAACTGCCCGAGGCTCAGGAACGTGCCGATGAGCACGATGTTCTTCCAGCCGATCGCCGGGGGCTTCAGGATGAAGATCGCCGGGATCGACACCAGCAGAAAGCGGATCGCGAGGAACAGCAGCGGGGGCACGTCGTCCACACCGAAGCGGATGGCGATGAAGTTCAACCCCCAGATCACGGCGACGAGGGTCGCGAGGAGGGCGTGGCGCAGACTCATTGCCCCAAGCCTGGCACGTCGGCGTGTCAGGCTAGGACGCATGGACCGCCGATTCGCGACGATATCGAGCCAACCCCTCGACGCCGCGGCGATCGAGGCCCTCGTGCTCACCCCCGCCGACGGCGCGCTCGTGACCTTCCGCGGGGTGGTGCGCAACCACGATCACGACGCGGCCGTCACCCGGCTCGACTACCAGGCGCATCCCGATGCCGAGTCGTTCCTCGCGGCGTGCGTCGAGCGTGTGGGGCTCCCTGCCGCGGCGGCGCACCGCGTCGGCTCCCTCGAGGTGGGGGATGTCGCGCTCGTCGCCGTGGTCGCCGCCGCCCATCGCGCCGAGGCCTTCGAGGCCTGCGCGCGGCTCGTCGACGCCATCAAGGCCGAGGTGCCGATCTGGAAGCGCCAGCACCTCGCCGACGGCGTCACGGAGTGGGTGGGGCTCTGACCTACCCCCCGGCGAACGGGGGCAGCACGTCCACCCGCGCACCGATCGCCCTGGCGTCATCGCGCGACGCGATGCCGTCGACGAGGAACGAGCCGGATGCCACGACCTTCGCCATGAGCGCCCCATACCGCTCCACGAGCATCCCCTTGAGCTCACCCACGGTCGCCGCGTCGAGCGACTCGGACTCCCGCCCCGCCGCCTCGGCGGCGGCGGCGAAGTAGCGCACCTCAACCACCGATCGCCCCCATCGAGCGGATCGGGCGCTGGAAGCCGGGCAGCGCCATGCCGTGGCCGGCCTGCTTGTGCCACTGGGCGGCGCGCCAGCGGTCGGCGATGGCCGCGTCATCCGCGCCGCCTCTCAGCAGGCCGCGCAGGTCGGTCTCGTCGTCGCCGAACAGGCAGGAGCGCACCGTGCCCTCGGCGGTCACCCGCGTGCGGTCGCAGGCCTCGCAGAAGCTGCGCGTGACCGAGGCGATGATGCCGACGGTCGCCGGCCCCCCGTTCACGAGCCACTCCTCGGCCGGTGCGGACGGGTCGTCGCGGTGCGGCTCGGTGAGCGCGAACCGCGCGGAGAGCGTGTCGATGAGCTGCTGCGCGGGCACCATGTTGTCCATCGCCCACTGCTCGTCGGCGTCGAGCGGCATCTGCTCGATGAAGCGCAGGTGCGCGCCGTGCTCGAGCGCCCACGCCAGCAGGTCGGCCGCGCCGGCGAGCGTGTCGCGCATGAGCACCGCGTTGATCTTCAGCGGCGTGACGCCCGCCCGACGGGCGGCCTCGATGCCCTGCAGCACCGCGGGCAACCGGTCACGTCGGGTGAGCCGCGCGAAGTGGTCGCGGTCGACGGTGTCGAGCGAGATGTTCACCCGGTCGAGGCCGGCCGCGACCAGCGCGTCGATGCGCTTGTCGAGCCCGATGCCGTTCGTCGTCATCGACAGCGACACCCGGCGATCGGGCTCGTCGAGATCCATGACGGCCTCCCGCGAGCGGGCCACGATCTCCTCCAGATCCGCCCGCATGAGCGGCTCGCCCCCGGTGAAGCGGATGTCGCGCACCCCCAGCTCCCGCACCGCGATGCCGACCAGCCGGGCGATCTCCACCGGCGTCAGCAGGTCGTCCCGAGCGATCGCGGGCAGCCCCTCGGCGGGCATGCAGTACGTGCAGCGCAGTGAGCACTTCTCGGTGAGCGAGACGCGCAGGTCGCGGGCGATCCGCCCGAACCGGTCGATGAGCTCCGAGGCGTCGGGACGTCCCAGCGTGGATGGGGCCTCCGCCGGATCGCGGCGGATGCCCGGCAATCCGAGCGAGAGCGTCATGCGTCAACCCTAATCGGCGTGCCGGGCGCCACCTTGACAGACATGTGCCAGTGGATAAGATGAGCGCGAGCGAGTCGTGTGCCACTGGGTAATCACGCGCGCAGAATCGAAAGAGGCCACCTTGTCGCGAACGTCCCGGTCCGTGCGCTCGATCGCCACCGTCGCTGCCGTGGCCGCGCTCGTCGGCGTCACCGCATCCTCTGCCAGCGCTGCTGCCGCGGACTACGCTGTGACGGCGACGATCGCCGCAGCCACCGGACCGATCGGCGTCGCCGTCAACGAGTCCACGGGCACGCTGTACGTCCCGAGCCTCAGCGGCGGCACGGTGGCCGTGATCGACGGTGCGACGAACGCGACCACCGCGACCGTCACGGTCGGACCGCACCCCTACGCGGTCGCCGTCGACCAGTCGACGGGCTTGGTCTACGTGGCCAACAGCACGTCGTCATCCGTCTCCGTCATCGATGGCGCGAGCAACACCGTCGTCGCGACGATCGCAGTGGGCACGGGTCCGAGCGCGATCGCCGTCGACTCGACCACCCACCGGGTCTACGCCGTCAACTTCAACGACGATTCGGTCTCGGTCATCGACGGCGCGACGAACACCGTCGTCAGCACCGTCGCGGTCGGTGCCGACCCCATCGCCATCGCCGTTGACGAATCCACGAACACCATCTACGTCGCGAACCGCCTGGACGACACGATCTCCGTCATCGACGGTGTCACCGCGACGGTGACGAGCACCATCGCCACGGGATCGGAACCCGCCGGCGTGGCCGTGGATGCGGCCAGCGGCGTGGTCTATGTCGCCGAATCCGGTGCGAATACGGTCTCGACCTTCAGCGGGCTCGCGCTCGTCAGCACGATCGCCGTCGGCGCCTACCCCACCGCGATCGCACTCGATTCGGCCGCGGCGACGCTGTTCGTCGCGAACACCACCGACGGCACCCTGTCGGTCATCGACACGACCACCGGGCTCGTCGCGAAGACGCTGACGATCGGCACGAACCCATCGGCGATCGCCGTGAACTCCGCGACCGGCGTCGCCTACTCGGCGAACCATGGCGACAACACCGTGTCGGTGATCTCGGTACCGGCTGCCGCGCCCGCAGGCGAGGCGCTCGCGCGCACGGGCGGCTCGGCATCCCCGGTCATCGCCGCGCTCGGGCTCGGGGTGCTCGCCCTCGGCGCCGTCGCCCTGACCTTCGCGGTACGATCCGGCCGACGCTCCGGTCAGTGAGGGGCGGACGGACCGCCCGCGTCGCGAGTGCTGCGCTCCACCCAGCCTTTGAGGGTCTGGAAACTCGCGTCGACGCTCTCTTCGCTCTTGGTGATGTAGAAGTCGAGGTAGAGCCCGAGCAGGCTCGCGACGATGTATCGCCCCTCGCGCTCAGCACGCTCCGGCGGTAGACCCTCCGCACGCCCGAATGCCGCGAGGCCCATGGCGAAGTTGTCCAGGTCGATCGTCAGCCCCGGCAGTTGAAGGTCTGGCTGTTCCGCCGCCGCGCCAGAGAGCGTCAGCAGAATCTGGGTCTGGAGGCGATTGCTGGGGTCGCGGAACATGTCCCAAGTGCCCTGGATCGCTTCCGCCCGAGACGTGGGTCGGTTGCCCGCAAACGTGGCGATGTACTCACGGCTGAGCTGCATCATCACCAAGCTCAGCAGGTTCTCGCGAGTGCCGAAGTAGTACTGCAGCATGCGGTGGCTGGTGCCGATGCCCGCGGCGAGCTGGCGCAGCGAGACGTTCACATTGCCGATGGTGCGAACGTGCGCCACGACCTGCATGAGCATGTCGTGCGATCGGGTGCCTTCCTCGGGCAGCACCGACGAAGGTCCGGCCGGCGGCGAGTTCATCGTGCCTCCTCGTTGGCTGTCCGGTCGATCCGCGGGATCAGATCGAATCGCTCGCTGACAGCACTCAACTCACGCAGTACAGTCAAGCATGAGCTTTATCACGCGCGGTTTCTCCGGCCGCGGGCGGGAGAGCAATCCCGACCTGCCACCGGGACAGTACCTCACCGAGGACTTCCCGGTTCTCTCCGCCGGGCCTACGCCCGACGTCCCCACCGACACGTGGGAATTCTCCATCACCACCGAGAACGGCGTCACGAAATGGAACTGGGAACAGTTCATGGCGCTCAAGATCGACGAGGTGCACACCGACATCCACTGCGTCACGCGCTGGTCGAAGCTCGGCACCAGCTGGCGCGGCGTGAGCCTCGACACCCTCTTCGAAGGCATCGAGACGAGCTACGACTTCGTGATGCAGCATTCCTACGGCGGCTACACGACGAACATCCCGCTCGAGGACCTCATGGACGGCAAGGCGTGGATCGCCTTCGAGTTCGACGGGGAGCCGCTCGACCCCGAGCACGGCGGACCGGCCCGGCTGCTCGTGCCGCACCTGTATTTCTGGAAGAGCGCCAAGTGGATCCGCGGCCTCACGATGATGCCGAACGACGACCCCGGCTTCTGGGAGCAGAACGGCTACCACATCTACGGCGACCCGTGGAAGGAACAGCGGTCCTGGTGATGCGCGCTTGGTAGTCGGGGACTGGATCGTGGGCACGGTCGCCGAAGTACGGCGGGAGACCCCGACCGGCCGCAGCATCGTCATCGAGGTACCCGGGTGGCCGGGCAACATCGCCGGCCAGCACGTCGATGTGCGGCTCACCGCGCCGGACGGGTACCAGGCCAGCCGCTCCTACTCGATCGCCTCGAGCGGCCCGGAGTCGAAGCTTCAACTCGCCGTCGACCGGCTGCCGAACGGCGAGGTCTCGCCGTACCTCGTCGATGACCTGATGGTCGGCGACATGCTCGAGCTGCGCGGTCCGCTCGGCGGCTGGTTCGTGTGGACGCCGGAGCTCACGCCGCCCGTGCAACTCATCGCGGGCGGGTCGGGCGTCGTGCCGCTGGTCGCGATGCTGCGCTCGCACGCGGCATCCGGGTCCGCCGTCGACATGCGGCTGCTGTACTCGGTGCGCACCCCCGAGGATCGCTTCTTCGCGGATGAGCTCGGGATGCTCGACACGGTCGACTACGTCTACACCCGAGCCACACCCCCGAACTGGCCGTCGAAGCCGGGGCGGGTCACGCCGGAGACCCTCGCCGCACTCACCCTGCCGCCCGAGCGCAAACCCGCCGTGTTCGTCTGCGGGCCGACCGGATTCGTCGAGGCGGTCGCCAATGCCCTGGTCGCGATGGGGCACGATGCCGCGGCCGTGAAGACCGAGCGGTTCGGAGGCGCCTGATGACCGATCACCTCGACGGCAACGTGCTCGCCGGCCCGCTGAGCGAGCTGTTCCGCGACGACATGACCACCGCCACCGGCCGCTGCGCGCACTGCGGGGACGTCAGCGTGCTGGCCGAGGCGATGGTCTACGACGCCGCACCGGGCTGGGCGGTGCGCTGCCACATCTGCGGCGACGTGCTCATGACCCTCGTGCGCGTGGGCGATCGCCTGCGCATCGACCTGCGCGGCATCACGGCCCTCGAGGCGTAGGCCTCCGCAGCGGGCCGCGCGCCTACGTGCGGCAGCTGCGGCAGGCCGCCCCGTGCTCCGGTCGCCGTGAACTGTGCGCCGCCGCTGTGCGCAACTGCACGGATCCCGCGCGACACACCGGGGCGCCCGCCGCGACACGCCGCCCGCTCCCCGAATCCGTGCAGTTGCGCACCGCGCGACCGGGCGGGGCGAGCGGTTCGCCCGCTCGCGGCCCCTAGGAGCCCTGTGCGGCGCGCCGGCCGCCCAGCAGCCGGTCCCGCACGCGGTCGGGCAGGCGTGCGACCAACGCGGCACCGAGCTTCGCGTCGGTGCCGACCGGGTACCGAGTGCGCGGATGCTTCGCGGTGAGCGCCCGCGCGATGACCTTCGCGACCTCCTCGGGCGGCAGCCCGTCCCGGGCTGCACGCTCGGCCATTCGGCTGGCGGCACGCAACTGACGGCCGTAGAGGCTCGTGACCTGCGGGAGCACGGGGCCCAGCATCCGGTCGGCGGATGCGGCGGACGTCGACCAGATCGGCGTCGCGATCTGCCCCGGCTCGATCGCGATCGCCTCGATGCCCCACGGCGCGAGCTCCTGACGCAGGGTGTGGGTGAGCGCCTCGAGCGCGAACTTCGACGCGCTGTAGGGCCCCAGCATCTGCCCCGCGATGAGCCCGGCGATGGAGGTCACATTCACGATGCGGCCCTTCGCGGACCGCAGCAGGGGCAGCACCGCCTTGATCACCGCGAGCTGCCCCACGACGTTCACCTCGAGCTGGTGCCGGAAGTCGTCGATCGGCACGAACTCGAGCGGCGCCGCCGAGGCGATGCCCGCATTGTTCACGAGCCCCTTCAGCGGGATGCCCCGCTCACCGATCGCCTTCGCCGCCGCCTCGATCTGCCGCGGCTTCGTCACGTCGAGCATGAGCGGCACGAGGGGTCCGGATGCCGCGGCCGCCAGCGCCTCGCCGTCCTGCCGCTTGCGCACCCCGGCGAACACCGTCCACCCTTGCGCGTCGAGCAGCAGCGCCGTCGCGCGCCCGATCCCCGTCGACGCCCCAGTCACCAACACCGCACGCTGCACCATGCCCCCATCCTCCCCCGGACGAGGCCACCGGGGGCCGCCCCGACGCGCTGCGAGACAGGCGCAGAAGGGGCCAAAGCGGCGCAGAACGAAGGCGCAGAAAGGGGGCCGGTTCCTGGAGGCTCCGTTTACCGCCTCCAGGAAACCGGCCCCCTTTCGGAGCCGTCAGCGCCTACCGAGCGGCAGACCCCTCGGTGTACCCCTCGTCCTGCTGCTTCCAGGCAAACAACGCCCGCAGCTTCTTGCCGGTCGCCTCGATCGGGTGCGCCGCGCCCTTCTCGCGCAGCGCGAGGAACTCGGGGGCTCCGGCATCCTGGTCGGCGATGAAGCGCTTCGCGAAGGCACCGGACTGGATGTCCGCGAGCACGGCCTTCATGTTCTCCTTGACGTGCGGGTCGATCACGCGCGGGCCGGAGACGTAGTCGCCGTACTCCGCGGTGTCCGAGACGCTCCAGCGCTGCTTGGCGATGCCGCCCTCCCACATGAGGTCGACGATGAGCTTGAGCTCGTGCAACACCTCGAAGTAGGCGATCTCGGGCTGGTAGCCGGCCTCGACGAGGGTCTCGAAGCCGTACTGCACGAGCTGCGAGGTGCCGCCGCAGAGCACGGCCTGCTCACCGAACAGGTCGGTCTCGGTCTCCTCGGTGAAGGTGGTCTTGATCACGCCGGCGCGGGTGCCGCCGATCGCCTTCGCGTACGAGAGGGCGAGGTCCCAGGCGTGGCCCGAGGCATCCCGCTCGACCGCGATGATGTCCGGGATGCCGCGACCCGCGACGAACTCGCGACGCACCGTGTGACCCGGCGCCTTCGGGGCGATGAGGATCACGTCGACGCCCTCGGGAGCATCGATGTAGCCGAAGCGGATGTTGAAGCCGTGCGCGAAGGCCAGCGTCTTGCCGGGCTTGAGCGCAGCCTTGATGCTGTCGTTGTAGATGCCGCGCTGGTGCTGGTCGGGCGCAAGGATCATGATGACGTCGGCCCACTCGGCCGCGTCCGAGACGCTCAGCACCTCAAAGCCGTCTTCCTGCGCCTTCGCCGTCGACTTCGAGCCGTCCTTGAGGGCGATCTTCACCTCGACGCCCGAGTCGCGCAGGTTCTGCGCGTGCGCGTGACCCTGCGAGCCGTAGCCCACGATCGCGACCTTCTTGCCCTGGATGATGGACAGGTCGGCGTCCTTGTCGTAGAGAAGTTCTGCTGCCACTGTTTCGTTCCTTCGTGTGTTGGTGTTCGGTGACCGAGCGTGCCGAGATCTCGACCGCGCTCGATCGACGGATGGTCAGTTCTTGAAGACTCGTTCGGTGATGCTCTTGCTGCCGCGGCCGATCGCGAGCAGACCCGACTGCGCGATCTCCTTGATGCCGTAGGGCTCGAGCACCCGCAGGAACGCCTGGATCTTGCCGGAGTCGCCGGTGGTCTCGATGACGAGGGCGTCGGTGGCGACATCCACCACCCGCGCGCGGAAGAGGTTCACGGCCTCGAGGATCTGCGAGCGCGTGGTGTTGTCGACCTTGACCTTGATGAGCAGGTGCTCTCGGGTCACCGACTGGCTCGGGTCGAGCTCGACGATCTTGATGACGTTGATGAGCTTGTTCAGCTGCTTGGTCACCTGCTCGAGCGGCAGCTCCTCAACATCCACCACGACCGTGATGCGGGAGAGGCCCTCGATCTCGCTCTTGCCGACGGCGAGCGACTCGATGTTGAACCCCCGGCGGGCGAACAGTCCCGCGACGCGGGTCAGCAGGCCGGGCTTGTCCTCGACGAGGAGGGAGAGAACGTGAGACATGGGCTTACTCCTCTTCCCACTCGGGCGCGTGGTCGCGCGCGTACTGCACCTGCGAGTTGCCGACGCCCTGCGGCACCATCGGCCACACCATCGCGTCGCGACTGACGATGAAGTCGATCACCACCGGGCGATCGTTCGTCTCCAGGGCGAGCTTGATGGCCGGGTCGATCTCCTCCTCCTTCGTCACGCGGATCGCGAGGCAGCCGTAGGCCTCGGCGAGCTTGACGAAGTCCGGGATCATCTTCGTGTCCGTGCCCGTGTGCAGGTCGGTGAACGAGTGCCGGCCCTCGTAGAACAGGGTCTGCCACTGCCGCACCATGCCGAGCGACGAGTTGTTGATGATCGCGACCTTGATCGGGATCTCGTTGATCGTGCAGGTGGCGAGCTCCTGATTGGTCATCTGGAAGCAGCCGTCGCCGTCGATCGCCCACACCACGCGGTCGGGGTTGGCCACCTTGGCGCCCATGGCCGCGGGCACCGCGTAGCCCATCGTGCCCGCGCCGCCGGAGTTCAGCCAGGCGTTGGGGCGCTCGTACTTGATGAACTGCGCCGCCCACATCTGGTGCTGGCCGACGCCGGCGGCGTAGATCGCCTCCGGACCGGTCAGCTGCCCGATGCGCTCGATGACCATCTGCGGGGCGAGGATGCCGTCGTCGAGGTCCGTGTAGCCGAGCGGGTACTGCTCCTTGAGCGTGTTCAGCCGCTTCCACCACGCGGTGTAGTCGGGCTTGTGCCCCTTCGCGGCGTCGGCGAAGGCTGCGTTCAAGTCGACGATGACGTCTTTGGCATCGCCGACGATCGGGACGTCTGCTGCGCGGATCTTGCCGATCTCCGCCGGGTCGATGTCCACGTGCACGATCTTGGCGTGCGGGGCGAACTCGCTCGCCTTGCCCGTGACGCGGTCGTCGAACCGCGCACCGAACGAGATGATCAGATCCGATTCCTGCAGACCCAGCACCGCGGGCACCGCGCCGTGCATGCCGGGCATGCCCAGGTGCAGCGGATCCGAGTCCGGGAACGCACCACGGGCCATGAGCGTGGTCACCACCGGCGCACCGACCCGGTGGACGAGCTCGAGCAGCTCGGCTGCGGCGCCGGCGCGCACGACGCCGCCGCCGACGTAGAACACGGGGCGCTCGGCCTCGGCGAGCAGCTGGGCGGCGGCGATGACCTGCTTGCCGTGGGCCTTCATCACCGGGCGGTAGCCGGGCAGGTCCACCTTGGGCGGCCAGATGAACGGCGCGCTCTTCTGCTGGCAGTCCTTGGTGACGTCGACGAGCACGGGACCGGGACGTCCGGTCGTGGCGATGTGATAGGCCGCGGCCAGGGTCGCCGGGATGTCCTCGGGCTTGGTCACCAGGAATGAGTGCTTCGTGATCGGCATCGTCACGCCGACGATGTCGACCTCCTGGAAGGCGTCCGTGCCCATCGAGGTCGAGAAGACCTGCCCGGTGATCGCCAGCAGCGGCACCGAGTCCATGTAGGCATCCGCGATCGCGGTCACGAGGTTGGTCGCGCCGGGGCCGGAGGTGGCGATCGCGACACCGACCTTGCCGGTGGATGACGCGTAGCCCTCGGCCGCGTGCCCCGCGCCCTGTTCGTGGCGCACCAGGATGTGGCGGATGGCCGTGGAAGCCATGAGCTCGTCGTAGAACGGCATGATGGCGCCGCCGGGGAGGCCGAAGACATCCTTGATGCCGAGCATCTCGAGGGAACGGAGAATCGCACCGGACCCGGTGAGGATCTCCGGTGTACTGCTCTTCGGCCGTGGGGCCGTGTCCGTGGACATGGTCTTCCTTCTGTCAGTTCGGTGATCGAGCCCGCCGAGATCCCGTCTCGGCTGCGCTCGACCGCCGTGTCGGATCAGCCCGTGACCGCGCCCTCAGCGGCGGAGTGCACGAGCTTGGAGTACTTTGCGAGAACGCCACGGGTATAGCGCGGTGGAAGGGGAGCCCAGCCGTTGCGGCGGGCTTCCAGCTCTGCAGGGTCGACCAGTAGGTCGAGCGAGCGAGCTGCGATATCGACCCGTATCAGATCACCATCGCGCACGAAGGCGATGGGACCTGCGTCCACCGCTTCGGGAGCTATGTGGCCGATGCACAGGCCGGTTGTGCCGCCTGAGAATCTGCCGTCCGTCAAGAGTAGTACATCGCGGCCGAGGCCGGCGCCCTTGATGGCCGCGGTGATCGCGAGCATCTCGCGCATGCCCGGCCCGCCCTTGGGGCCCTCGTAGCGGATCACGACGACCGTGCCCGGCTCGATCGATCCCTCGGTCAGCGCGTCGAGCGCGCCGCGCTCGCGCTCGAAGACCCGTGCCGGACCCTCGAACACCGCCACGTCGAAGCCCGCGGTCTTCACGACGGCACCCTCCGGGGCGAGCGAACCATTGAGGATCGTGAGGCCGCCGGTGGCGTGGATGGGGTTGTCGAGGGTGCGCAGCACCTCGCCGTCGAGGGGCTCCGGGTTCAGTTCCGCGAGGTTCTCGGCGACGGTCTTGCCCGTGACCGTGAGGGCGTCGCCGTGCAGCAGTCCGGCATCCAGGAGCGCCTTCATGAGCACGGGGATGCCGCCGTGGCGGTCGACGTCGTTCATCACGTACTTGCCGAACGGCTTGAGGTCGCCGAGGTGCGGGACCTTGTCGCCGATGCGATTGAAGTCGTCGAGGGTCAGCGGCACCTCTGCCTCGTTCGCGATCGCGAGCAGGTGCAGCACGACGTTGGTCGAGCCGCCGAGGGCCATCGCGACGGTGATCGCGTTCTCGAAGGCCTTGATGGTGAGGATGTCGCGCGTGGTGTGCCCGCGCTCGAGCATGCCGACCACGGCCTCCCCCGACCGGTGCGCGTAGTAGTCGCGACGGCGATCGGCGGCGGCGGGACTCGCGGAGCCCGGCAGCGCCATGCCGAGCGCCTCGGCGACGGACGACATGGTGTTGGCGGTGTACATGCCGCCGCACGCGCCCTCACCCGGAGCGAAGGCGCACTCGATGCGCTTGGCATCGTCGAGGCTCATCTTGCCGGCCTTGACCGCGCCGACCGCTTCGAAGGAGTCGATGATCGTGATGTCCTTCTCGGTGCCGTCCGAGAGCTTCACCCAGCCGGGCGCGATCGAGCCCGCGTAGAGGAAGACGGATGCCAGGTCGAGCCGGGCGGCCGCCATGAGCATGCCGGGGATCGACTTGTCGCAGCCGGCGAGCAGCACCGAACCGTCGAGACGCTCGGCCTGCATGACCGTCTCGACGCTGTCGGCGATCACCTCGCGGCTCACGAGCGAGAAGTGCATGCCCTCGTGGCCCATCGAGATGCCGTCGGAGACGGAGATGGTGCCGAACTGCAGCGGGTACCCGCCACCGGAGTGCACGCCCTCCTTCGCCGCCTGGGCGAGCCGGTCGAGCGAGAGGTTGCAGGGGGTGATCTCGTTCCACGAGCTCGCGATGCCGATCTGCGGCTTGTCCCAGTCCGCGTCACCCATGCCGACCGCACGCAGCATTCCGCGCGAAGTGGTGGCTTCGATCCCATCGGTGACGGTGCGTGAGCGCGGCTTGATGTCGGGCGTTTCAGGCATGTTACGAGGGTAGCGTTCCGTGCGGACCGCCGCTGACTGCTCGGAATGCCTCGCGGTTGCTCGGACCTCGGAGCTTCGGACTCAGCGCTGGTCGGAGGCCCGCTCGACCACGTCGTCGAGCTCGTCGACGATCAGGGCGTCCCGATCGAAGTTGCCGGTGCGGTAGCCGGCCCGCGCCACCATGTGGGCGGAGATGGGCGCGGTGATCATCTGCAGCACCAGCACGGGCGCGAGCACCAGCAGCGTCGACCAGTTGCGGGCCTGCAGCGCGATCGCCGCGAGGATGAAGACGAGCCCGAGGATCTGCGGCTTGGTCGCCGCGTGCAGGCGGCTGAGCGCGTCCGGGAAGCGCACGAGTCCGATGCCGGCGGCCAGTGACAGGGTCGCACCGAGCACGAGGCAGAGACCCGCCAGCGCATCGAGGATCACGTCGAGGTTCACGAGCGGTCCTGCTTGGAGACGTAGCGCGCCACGGTCACGGTGGAGAAGATCGCGATGGCGGCGATCACCAGCATGATCGGCACGGACCGGGTGTGCCCGTTGTAGGCCATCTCCGCCCCGAGCACGAGGATGAGCGTGGTCAGCAGCACGTCGGAGGCGATCATCCGATCGAGGATCGTCGGACCGCGCACGATGCGGTAGAGCACGAGCATCGCCGCTGCCGAGAACAGCACCCCGGCGACGACGAACCCGATGGTCAGGAGGTCCATGCCTTCACCCTTCGCACATCGTCGGCGGATCCGAGCGCACGCACCAGCGCCCGCTCGACGCCGAGCACGCGCTCGCGCACCGCGGTCACCTGCGTCTGATCATCGACGCCGAGCACGTGCAGGTAGAGGATCGAGGCCTCCCGGTCGACGTCGACGACCACCGAACCCGGCACGAGCGAGATGGCGAGCGCCACGGCCGTGGTCATGAAGTCGGTGCGCGTGACCAGGTCGACCGCGATCACGGCGTTGCGGCCGGGCGGCCGGGGACGCACCGCGATCCAGGCGACCTGGAACGAGGCGACCGCGAGGTCGAAGCCGAACCGGCCGAGGAACACGAGAAACCAGAACGGGTTGAACCGACCGGAGAGCTCCACGGCCGGCAGGTAGAACGCGCGGGTGACGAGCACGGCGACGAGCACCCCGCTGGCCAGGGCGAGCCAGCTGAACTCGCCCCACAACAGCATCCAGAGCACGACGAGACCGAGGATCAAGGGGACCTGCTGCCAGATGCGCCAGCCGATCTCCCGCCGGGTGCGCGGTGGCGCGGTCATCGCAGCGCCTCCGGGTAGACGAGGTCCACATAGAAGCTCGGGCCCTCGAGGTTGTCGCCGGCTCGCGTGCTCAACCCGTAGAGCGGGCCCGCGAACACGGTCAGGCCCAGGCTCACGATCACCATGCCGGCCGTCGCCGCCGTCATGAGTTTCGGGATGCCGCGCACGCCGGATCCCTCCTCCACCGGTTCGGCGTCCTCCGCCTTGCGCCAGAACGCCAGGTTCCACACGCGCATGAGCGCGTACAGGGTCAGGAGCGACACCAGCGCACCCGCACCCATCAGAACGTAGGCCAGCGGCGTGCCCTGTTCGGCGCTCGCCTCGAACAGGCCGAGCTTGCCGATGAATCCGGAGAACGGCGGAATGCCGCCGAGGTTCAACGCGGGCACGAAGAACAGCACCGCGATCACGGGCGCCGCGGTGAGCAGCCCGCCGAGTCGGCGGATGGAGGTGGTGCCGCCCACGCGCTCGATGAGGCCCGCCCCGAGGAACAGCGTGGTCTGCACGATGATGTGATGGACGATGTAGAAGATCGCGGCCGCCGTGCCCGCGGCCGATCCCAGCGCCACGCCCAGGATCATGTAGCCGATGTGACTGACGAGCGTGAAGGAGAGCAGTCGCTTGATGTCCGCCTGCGCCACCGCGCCGAGCACGCCGATGACCATGGTGAGCAGGGCGACGATCATGAGCACCGTGTTGAGTTCCGGACCGGGGAAGATCACGGTCTCGGTGCGCAGGATCGCGTACACGCCCACCTTGGTGAGCAGGCCGGCGAACACGGCGGTCACCGGCGCCGGCGCCGTCGGGTAGGAGTCCGGCAGCCAGAACGACAGCGGGAACACCGCCGCCTTGATGCCGAATCCGATCAGCAGCATCGCGTGCAGCAGGATCTGCACGTCGACCGGCAGTTCGGCCAGACGCACCGAGAGCTCAGCGATGTTCACCGTGCCGGTCGCGCCGTAGATCATCGCGATCGAGGCCAGGAAGAACATGGATGAGACCAGGCTCACGATGATGTACGTGGTACCCGCGCGGATGCGCGGTTCGGTGCCGCCGAGGGTGATGAGCACGTAGCTGGCCACGAGCAGGATCTCGAAGCCCACGTAGAGGTTGAACAGGTCGCCGGCGATGAACGCGGTGAAGACGCCCGTCGCGAGGATGAGATAGGTCGGGTAGTAGATCGAGACCGGGGTCTCCTCGTCCCCGTCGGCCAGACCCTGCCCCACCGAGAAGACGAGCACGGCGAGCAGCACGAGCGCCGAGACGACGACCATGAGCGCGGCGAGACGGTCGACCACGAGCACGATGCCGAAGGGCGAGGCCCAGCCGCCGACCTCCATGACCAGGGGGCCCGTGGCATCCACGATCCAGACGAGCGCCGCCCCGATGCCGAGCACTGCCGTCAGTCCGAGGATCGCGATGATGCGCTGGGCGCGCGGCGAGCGTCCCAGCGCCAGGGCCGCGGCCGCCGACAGCAGCGGCACGAGAGCGACGAGCGGGACGAGCACGTTCATCGGCTCCCCCCTTCGGCGGGCGGGTCCATGCGGTGGCCCCCACCCGCTCGGCCCCACTCGAACTCCGTGTCGGAGGCGGCGGCCTCGGATTCGACCGCCTCGTCGGGCATCGGATTCGCCCCGCCGCGCATGGCGACATCGGCCTCGTCGTCGCTGACCCGATCGTGCTGGCCGAGCCGCCAGGACCGGTAGATGAGCGCCATGAGGAACGCGGAGACGCCGAACGTGATGACGATCGCCGTGAGGATGAGCGCCTGCGGCAGCGGATCGGTCATCTGGCTCGCTTCGACGCCGTCGCCGACGATCGGTGCGAGTCCCGCCTTGCCCGCCATGATCAGCAGCAGCAGGTTGGTCGCGTTGCCGACGAGCAGGAAGCCGAGCAGCACCCGGGTGATGCTGCGCTCGAGCAGCAGGTAGACGCCGCAGGCATAGAGCACGGCCATCGCCACCACGAGCACGAGGGACACGCTCATGAGCCCACCTCCTGCTCCTGGTGGCGGTCGACCTGCGCGCCGAGGCTGCGCAGCACGTCGAGCACGAGCCCGATCACCACCAGATAGACGCCGATGTCGAAGATGGTCGACGTGACGAAGTCGATCTCACCCAGCACCCCGAGGTCGATGGTGAACCAGGTGGAGGTCAGGGCATCGGCTCCGAAGAACAGCGGCACGAGCGCGGTGCCGACCGCGAGCGCGAGACCGAGGCCGAGCATCTTGCCCGCGTCGACGGGGGCTGCGGCGCCCAGCTCCTCCGCGCCGCCCGCGAGGTAGCGCGCGACGAGCGCCATGCCCGCGACCAGTCCCCCGGCGAAACCGCCGCCCGGTGCGTTGTGGCCCACGAGCAGCAGGTAGACCGAGATCACGAGCACCGCGTGGAAGATCAGGCGCACGACGACCTCGAGCAGGATGGAGCGATTGCGCGGGTCGAGCGTGCGCCCGGCGACCAGCCACGACGCGCGGCTGCTCGTGCCCTGGGCGCGGTGCATCCGATCGCGGATCGTGCGGCGCGCCACGCTGCGTGAGACGCGGGGCAGGTTGTCGGCCCGACCGCTGATGAAGATCAGACTCGCGACGCCGGTCGCTGCGGCGATGATCACCGAGAGCTCCCCCATGGTGTCCCAGCCGCGCAGATCGACCAGGGCGACGTTGACCACGTTGCTGCCGTGCGCCTGTTCGTAGGCGAGCGCCGGCCAGTCGAGCGAGACCGGCGCGTCGATGCGGGCACCGAGGGCGACGACCGCGACCACGGACATGATCACGCCGACCGCGATGCCGATCGCGGCGCGTAGTCCGCGGTGGTGCGAGCCGTGCGCCTCCCCGAGCCTGGCGGGAAGGCGGCGCAGCACGAGCACGAAGGCGACGAGCGTGACGACCTCGACGAGGATCTGGGTGAGGGCGAGGTCGGGTGCGCCCTGCAGGGCGAAGAGGGCCGACATCCCGTACCCGGTGACGCCCACGAGCACCACGGCCTGGAATCGCTTGCCGGCCCGGGTCGCGGCGATGGCGGCCACGATCATGATCGCCGCGATGACCACCTGCCCCGGAGAGTCCCACCAGCGGATCTCGTCGGGCCAGGTGCGGTTCAGCGCGAGCGCGGCGCCGACGGACACGATGAACACACCGAGGATCACGGCGAGGTAGAACGGCAGCGAACCGCGCTGGGTGAGGCTCGTCGTGCGGGCGGCGGTGCGGTCGATGCCCCGCATGATCGCGGCGTACGCCGCCGCAGCCGTGAGCCGGCCGGCGAACGGAGCGGGGATGCGCGCGACGCGCGCCCCGATCGCGAACAGGCCCAGTCCCGCTGCGATCGTGAGGGCGGAGATGCCGAGCGCCGGCTCCCAGCCGTGCCAGAGGGCGAGGTGATACGCGGGCCCGTCGGCCGGGAACTCGTCCGAATAGCCCACCAGAGCACCGTCGACGAGCGGTGCTGCGAGTCCGAGCGCCAGTCCCGTGAGGGCGAGGATGGCGGGCGCGACCAGGAACGACGGCCTCTGCCGAGCGAAGGGCCGGGTCTCGATCCCGCGCTTGGCGGCGAACGCCCCCCACAGGAACCGAGCCCCATAGGCCACCGTGAGCGCGGAGCCGATGGCCACGCCGACGAGTGCGACCCAGCCGATCGGCCCCGTCGCCGCCTCGATCAACCCGGTGAGGGCCGCCTCCTTCGCCAGGAACCCGACGAGGAAGGGGAGCCCCGCCATCGAGGCGACCGCGAGCGTCGCAATGCCGGCGAGCATCGGCGAGGCGCGACCGAGACCCGAGAGCTTGCCGAGGTCGCGGGTGCCCGCCTCGTGGTCGATGATGCCGACCACGAGGAAGAGGGTCGACTTGAAGAGCGCGTGACCGACGAGCAGCGCGAGCCCGGCGAGTGCCGCGACCCGCGTGCCGACGGAGAGCACGACGAGCAACAGTCCGAGCTGACTGACGGTGCCGTAGGCGAGCAGCAGCTTGAGGTCCGTCTGTCGGAGCGCGATCACGCCGCCGAGCAGCATCGTCGCGACGCCGAGCCCGACGAGCACCTCGTGCCATCCGGGCGTCGAGGCGAAACCGGGTGCCAGCCGCGCCACGAGGTAGATGCCGGCCTTCACCATGGCGGCGGCGTGCAGGTAGGCGCTCACCGGCGTCGGCGCCGCCATCGCCCCGGGCAGCCAGAAGTGGAACGGCAGGATCGCCGACTTGGAGAGCGCCCCGACCAGCACCAGCATGACCGCGACGGTCACCAGCGGCCCACTGGGGGCGATCGCGACGATCTCGGAGAGCCTCGAGGTGCCGGTGTGCACGGCGAGCAGCACGAGGCCGACGAGCATCGCGAGACCGCCGAAGGTGGTCACCAGCAGCGCCTGCAGCGCGGCGCCGCGGCTGGTCACGCTGAAGGTGCGGTGGCCGATGAGCAGGAAGGAGAGCACACTGGTGGCCTCCCAGAAGATGAACAGCGCGTACACGTCGTCGGCGATCACGAGCCCGTACATCGCACCCGCGAAGGCGAGCAGCTCGGCCGCGAACCGCCCGAGGTTCGGTGCGTCGTCGTCGAAGTAGCGCCAGCAGTAGACGAGCACCAGCGCTCCGACACCGGTGACGACGAGTGCGAGCACCCAGGAGAGCGTGTCGAGCCGCAGCGCGATCGCCAGGTCGAGCTGCGGCACCCAGGGCAGCACCTCTTCGACGACGCCGCCGGTCATGACGACCGGGCCCGCGAGCACGGTGACGACGAACGCTGCGGTCGGCACGAGTGCCGCGATCAAGAACACGCGCGGCCCGACTCGCCGACTCAGGGGCGGCAGCACGACCGCGACGAGCGCGTACACGAGGAGGAGCGCGAGCACGGCATCTCCTCCAGGGCGTCATTGCGGCAGGTGCACGTCGCTGGAGAGCACCCGGAAGATCCCAGGGCCGCGAGTCGATTCTACCCGCCCGGTCTCGCCCTACTGTTCGTGCACGTCGCCTTCGCGCAGGTCCGCGAGCAGTGCCAGGGTGCGCGCAACCTCGGCGGGACCGCCGACCCTGAAGTTCGCCAGGGTGCTGCCCGACCCGCTCTTGAGCCCCACGTCGTCGGGGTTCAAGGCGGCGAAGGCGTCCTCGTCCGTCACGTCGTCGCCGGCGTAGAAGACGGCATCCGCGTGCGTGTACTGCCGCAGGTGCTCCACGGCTTCGCCCTTCGTGGTCGACCGCACGGAGAACTCGAGCACGTTCTTGCCCTCGCGGATGGTGAGGCCGGTCACCTCGGCACTGGCCTCGCTGCGCGCGACGAGGTGGGCGATCCTGCTGTTGGCCTCGGTCGCCATGCGGGTGTGCAGCGCGAAACCGGCAGGCTTCGGCTCGAGCCACACCTGGTCGACGGCGTCCGCGACCTCGCCGAGCACCGAGTTGAGCAACTCCACGCGGTGCTGCTCATCGCTGTCCAGGTCGAACTGGTCGTCGGGGGAATCGAGGCGGATCTCGATGCCGTGCGAACCGACGAGCAGCACCGTGTCGGGCAGGTCGGCGACGTGTTCGAGGCTCTTCAGCGCGCGGCCGGAGACGAGCGCGACGCGGGTGTCTGGCATCCGGAGCAGGCGCAGCACGGCGGCGCGGGCCTCGGGCAGCGCGCGCGCCTTCTCGGGGTCGTCGACCTCGGGCGCGAGCGTGCCGTCGAAGTCGAGGGCCACGAGCAGTCGCTTCACCCGCGCAAGTTCGCGCAGGGCCCCCACGAGCGGTTCGGGCAATCGGGAGAAACTGGGCGGCGTGTCGACGTCGACCATGGTCAGTTGCTCCACCGCCGATCGACGGTCCATTCGAGTTCGTCGGGGAGCCTGGCCGGTGCGATGCGTTGATAGCGCGTGGTCTTGGCCTGTTCGAGGGTGGCGAGGAAGTTGCTCGACCAGCGCGCGACGTCGTTCTCGCTCACCCGCTTGCGCATGGATCGCATGCGCGCCGCCCGCTCGCGTCGTGGCATCTCGATGGCGGTCACGATGGCATCCTTCAGCCCGTCGATGTCGTGCGGGTTGACGAGCAGTGCACGTTTGAGTTCGTCGGATGCCCCGGTGAACTCGCTCAGCACGAGCACGCCGTCGTCGTCGAAGCGCGAGGCCACGTACTCCTTGGCCACGAGGTTCATGCCGTCGCGCAGCGCGGTGACCAGCAGGATGTCGGCGGCCAGATACAGCGCCACCATCTCCTCACGGGGGTAGCCGTGGTGGTGGTAGCTGATCGCGGTGTGGCTGATGGTCGAGTAGTCGCCGTTGATGCGCCCCACCGTCAGCTCGATCTCGTCGCGCAGATGCATGTACGCCTCGACGCGCTCGCGGCTCGGGCTGGCGACCTGCACCAGCGTGATCTGCTCGACGTCGACCCGTCGCTCCTGCAGCAGCTCGCCGAAGGCCTTGAGCCGGTGGCCGATGCCCTTCGTGTAGTCGAGCCGGTCGACACCGAGGATGACCGTGCGCGGGTTGCCGAGGTCCGCGCGGATCTGGCGGGCGCGGTCTTGCACGTCCTGCCGACGGGCGAGCGCCTCGAAGCCGGCAGCATCGATCGAGATCGGGAACGGCCGCGCCACGACGGTGCGCGTCGGCTCGCCGGGGGCGGCCACCTCGATCGCGGGACTGCGGGTGGCATGGGTGGTGAGCCGGCGCACCGCGCTGAAGAAGTTGCCGGCGTCGGCCACGCGCTGGAAGCCGATGACGTCCGCGCCGAGCAGCCCCTCGATGATCTGCGTGCGCCACGGCAGCTGGGCGAAGATGCCGTACGGGGGGAACGGGATGTGGTCGAAGAAGCCGATCGTCAGGTCCGGCCTCGACTCGCGCAGCATCCTGGGCACGAGTTGCAGCTGGTAGTCCTGCACCCACACGGTGGCGCCGTCGGCGGAGACGGCGGCCGCGGCATCCGCGAACCGCTGATTGACCGCGACGTAGCGCTCCCACCACACCCGGTGATAGGCCGGTGAGGCGATCACGTCGTGATAGAGCGGCCAGAGGGTGTCGTTGCTGAAGCCCTCGTAGTACTCCTCGTAGTCCTGCTGACTGAGGGTGACCGGCACCAGATGCATGCCGTCGATCTCGAACGGCGCGATCTCGACATCCGGCTGACCCACCCAACCGACCCAGGCGCCGTCGGCATCCCGCATCACCGGTTCGAGCGCGGTGACGAGGCCGCCGGGCGAGCGGGTCCAGGTCGTGGTGCCGTCCGCCGCCGTCGAATGGTCGACGGGTAGGCGGTTCGAGACCACGACGAAGTGGTAGAGCGTCGATCCGGGGGAGGCCATGTACTTCCACGTTACCGGACCCCGATGGCTGCGTTCGGGCGGGCGGGCTAGCATCTCTGGCGTGATCGCCGTCGGAATGAGCACCTCGTGCACGCTGCCGTCGCCGCCGGAGCAGGGTTTCCGGCTCGCCGCGGAGGTCGGCTTCGACGGCATGGAGATCATGGTCACGGGCGACGCTGCCAGCCGGGATGCCTCGGGTCTGCGCTCGGCGTCCCGACGGTTCGGGCTGCCCATCCTGGCCATCCACGCGCCCGTGCTGCTGCTGACGAGCTTCGTGTGGGGCCGCGACCCGCAGGTGAAACTCGAGCGGTCGGCGCAGCTCGCCGTCGATGTCGGGGCGCCGACGGTGGTCGTGCATCCCCCGTTCCGCTGGCAGGCCGGCTATGCCGTCAACTTCGAGCGCATCGTGCGCGAGACCGCCGAGCGCTACGACGTCGAGGTCGCCGTGGAGAACATGTTCCCGTGGGGGCTGCGCGGCAGGTCCGTGACGGCCTATGCCCCGAGTCCAGACCCGACCGTGCTGGATGTCGCGGCGATGACGCTCGACTTCTCCCACGCATCCCTCACCGGCCGGGACTCGCTCGAGCTCGCGCTCGCGATGGGACCCAGGCTGCGACACCTGCACCTGTGCGACGGCAGCGGCTCGATGGCCGAGGGCAAGGTGATCGACGAGCACCTCGCGCCGGGCCGCGGCACCGAACCGGTCGCCCAGGTGCTGCGCCATCTCGCCGACACCGGCTGGTCGGGCTCGATCACCGCCGAAGTGAACACCCGCAGGGCGCGCACCGAACAGGGACGAGTCGAGCTGCTCGCCGAGACACTCGCCTTCGCTCGCGGGCATCTCGCCCCGCGGCCCGGTGCGACCGCCGTATCCTGATCGCGGGTGCAGTCGGGCCCGGGAGGAGGGCGACCATGCCCATCGTCGAGTCGGCGATCTATCGCAACGGCGTGCGCGAATCGCGCACCGTCGACCTCGACCGCACCTTCGAGGCGCTGCACACCGGCGGCGGCTTCGCGTGGATCGGCCTCTACCGGCCCACCGATGACGAGCTCACCGCGGTCGCCGACGAGTTCGGCCTGCACCCGCTCGCCGTCGAAGACGCACTGCAGGGCCACCAACGACCGAAGCTGGAGCGGTACGGCGAGACGCTGTTCGTGGTGCTGCGACCGGCTCGCTACCTGGATGCGCCCGAGCAGGTGGAGTTCGGCGAGGTGCACCTCTTCGTCGGGCCGAACTTCGCGATCACGGTGCGCCACGCCGAGTCCCCCGATCTCGGCCGCGTGCGCAAGCGCCTCGAAGCCCAGCCGGAGCTGCTCGCCCTCGGCCCGCAGGCGGTGCTCTATGCGGTGCTCGACGAGGTCGTCGACGAATACCACCCCGTGATCGCGGGCCTCGAGAACGACATCGACGAGATCGAGGACCAGCTCTTCAGCGGCGACGCCGCCGTCTCGCGGCGCATCTACGAACTCGCGCGGGAGACCATGGCATTCCAGCGCGCCACGCAGCCGCTGATCGGCATGCTCGCCGCACTGGAGGCCGGCTACGAGAAGTACGACGTCGACGTCGAGCTCCGGCGCAACCTGCGCGACGTGCTCGATCACGCCATCAAGACCGTCGAGCGCGCGGACTCCTTCCGCGCCCTGCTGCAGAACGCACTGACCGTGCAGTCGACGATGGTCGCGCAGAACCAGAACGACGAGATGCGCAGCCTCTCGGCGACGAGCGTCGAGCAGGGCGAGCAGGTCAAGAAGATCTCCGGGTGGGCCGCCATCCTGTTCGCGCCCACCCTCGTCGCCGCGATCTACGGCATGAACTTCCGGTTCATGCCGGAGCTCGAACAGCCTTGGGGCTACCCTTTCGCGCTCGGGCTCATGCTCGTCTCCGCCGTCGGCCTCTACGTCGTCTTCAAGCGCCGAGGCTGGCTCTAGGCGGCGTGTTGGGCTCGGAGGCAGCAAGACGGTCCCCCACAATGGGGGCGTGCACCCCGATCAGCAGGCCGTCTACGACCTCATGCGAGAGCGGCTGTTCGCGCTGTTCGGCCCGGGTGGCAGCTTCCGCATCACGCTCGGCCGTCCCGGCGCCGACGACGCGGTGTTCGTCTCCACCGTCGCCGACACGATCGCGTGGGATGTCGCGGCCGCCCTCGAGCCGACGCCCGAGGTCGACGCGCCGGCCGATGGGGCCGAGGCGCCCACCGACGAGCACACCGCGCCCATGACCGGCCGCCGCGCCAATCCCATCGACCCCGGGGAAGAGGAATACCGGCGCATCTGGAAGCACGTCGAGGCCGAGTTGCTGCGCCGTCGCAACGACGAGGACTCGATCGACGTCTCCGCCGAGCGGCACGCGGCGAACCACGCCGCCTGACGCGACCTACGCGGTCTCCGGCACCAGTCCGAGCGCGCTCGCCCGTCGCGTCCGCCGGATCGCGAAGAGCGCCAGGAGCGCGCTGCCGATGCCGAATGCCGCGAGCACGAGCGCAGAACCGATCACGCTGCCTGCGCTGCCGCCGGCGATGATGCCCTGCATGCCGTCCACGGCCCAGGTCAGCGGCAGGAACGGGCTGATCACCTGGAACGGGGTGGCGAGCAGCTCGATCGGGTAGATGCCTCCGGTGGAGGTCACCTGCACCGCCAGCAGGAACAGCGACACGACGAGGCCGGCACGACCGAGCCCGATCGTCAGCAGGTAGTGGAACGCGGTGAAGGCGAGCGCCGTGAGCAGCGAGAACCCGAGGGTCGCCGGCAGCAGCGCCCAGGAGACCCCGATCGCCCCGTGCAGCAGCACCACGAGCAGCGCCGCCTGCGCGGCCGTCACCGCGCTCGCGCGCAGGATCGCGGTCGCCACGAGGCGCCCGTTGCGCGCGGTGGAGACGAGGGCGCGTCGCGTCACGGGGCGCAGCACGAGGAAGACGGCGAGCGCGCCGATCCACAGGCCGAGGGGCACGAAGAAGGTCGCGACGACCTGCCCGACCTCGGTCACCGCGTTGTCCGTGGTCACCGAGAGGCCGACCGGGTCCGCGGCGACCTCGGCGGATGCCGCGGCGGCATCCGCATCGGTGGCGGGGATCTGCGCCGCGCCCGCCGTGAGGCCGGTCGCCAGGTCGGTGGCACCGGAGGCGAGTCCGTTGGCGCCGTCGACGAGCGCGCCACCGCCGGAGGAGAGCTGCCAGGCGCCGTCCGCGCTCTGCGCGATGCCGGACTGGATGCCCGAGACCGCCGCCGAGGCCTGACCGCTCAGTGCGGCACCACCGTTCGCGGCCTGCGCGAGCCCGTCGCGCACGCCGGCCAGCTGAGCCGCCGCCATCGGATCGGTGACGCTCGACAGGTCGATCGACGACATGAGCGCGGAGAGCTGCGCGATACCGCCCGCGTACTGCGAGACCCCGCCGCTGAGCTGCGAGAGCCCGGCTGCGCCTTCCTCGAGCTGCGAGAGCCCGTAGGCGAGCGAATCGACGCCGTCGGTGTACTGGCTCAGGCCCGATGACAGCGAGGCCGCGCCGTTCGCGAGCTGGCTCGCGCCGTCGGCCGCGGCGGTCAGAGAGCCGCCGAGCTCGCCGAGGCTCGAGTAGATGCCGCCGATGTACTGCGCAGTGATGGCCTTGCCGAAGGTGTCCGTCATGGTCTGACCGACCACCTGGGCGACCGAACCGGTGAGATAGCTGTGCGCGTCGTCGGTGCGGATGGAGATGTCCGCCTGCTGCGGGTCGGCGCCCGAGAGCGACAGGATGGAGGTGGAGAAGTTCTTCGGCACCGTGAGCACGGCGTAGACGTCGCCGGCCTTGAGGGCGGCGTCGGCATCCTCGCTGTTGGTGATGGTCCAGTCGAAGCCCTCCGCGCCGACGAGCTCGGTCACGAGCTGACGACCGGCGAACACGATCTGGTCGCTGCCGTCGGCCTGCGGCACGGTCTGCATCTCGTCCTCGTTCACGACCGCGACGGGGATGTGCTCGAGCGACTCGTTGCCGCCCCCGATCGCGCCGACGAAGAGTCCGGCGAAGGCGAGGGGCACGAGCACGACGGCCGAGAGTCCGGCCCATTTCAGGATGCGTCGCGATGTCATCGCAGTGAACCTTCCGTCTGGAGTGAATAGAGATCGATCGCGGCGATGGGTCGGCCACCGGCATCCCCGGCCTCGACGGCGCGTGCTGGGAGCGGCGATCCGACGACGATCGTCGTCGTGGCAGGTGCCAGCGCGCTGACCGCGCTGATGAACCGGGCTTCGTCCGCGGGGCTTGCAAACGGGTCGACCTGGTCGAGCATGACCACCGGGGTGCCCTCGGCGAGCGCCACCGCGGCGAGCGCCACCGCGCGCTCGAACTGCGGCAGGTCGATGAGGGTGCTGCTCCAGCCCACCTTGCTCGCCTCGGACTCCAGCACGGCGTTGATCCGTCCGAGCCAGCGCCGCGCGGTGCGCCGTGTGGTGAAGACGCGGTACCACGGCTGCGTCATCTCCAGCCGTTCGACGAGCAGGTCCGCGATGGTCACGCTGGACTCGGTGCGCTGCATGCCGCCGACGTCGGCGAGAGCGACCAGCGAGCGCACCGCCGCGGCCTCCGACGGCAGGGGATGCCCGGCCACCTGCGCACGGCCGGCGACCGGATCGAGGCGCCCGGCAAGGGTCGCCGCGAGAAGCCGTCGATCGACCGGCTCGCCGCTGGCGATCACCAGCGCACCGGACGGCACCGACACCGTGAGCGGACCGACGGAGTGCTCACGCGAGCCGGAGACGAGGTGCTCGGTGGAGATCGAGATGCCGCTCTCGTGGTGCGCCCAGTCGACGGCGGCACGGTGCTCGCGCAGTTGCTCGCCCTCGATGTCGACGTCGGGCAGCACGCGCGCGAGCCACTTGGGCATCCACCACGCCGCCTTGCCGAACAGGGTCATGAGTGCGGGAACGAGGGTCATGCGCACGAGGAAGGCGTCGAACGCGATGCCGACGGCGAGGCCGAGCGCGATGGGCTTGATCATGCCGCTGCCTTCTGGCACGAAGGCGAAGAACACGAAGAACATGATGAGCGCTGCCGCCGTGACCACCCGGGCAGCGCCGGAGAACCCGCGCTCGATGGCGTACTTGGGGTCGCCGGTCTTGACGTACTCCTCGCGCATGCCGGAGACGAGGAACACCTCGTAGTCCATGGCGAGACCGAACAGCACGGCCATGAGCAGAATCGGCAGGAAGCTCAGGATGGGGCCGGGGTTCTCGACGCCGATGAGATCGCCGAGCCATCCCCACTGGAAGATCGCCACGACCACGCCGAACGAGGCGACGACGGAGAGCAGGAAGCCGACCGCGGCCTTGATGGGCACGAGCACCGATCGGAACACCATGAGCAGCAGCAGGATCGACAGGCCCACCACGACGAGCGCGAAGGGCACGAGGGCACTGGTGAGCCGATTGGAGATGTCGATCGCGACCGCCGTGGTGCCGGTCACGGAGATCGGGGTGTCGTACTCGGCCTCGATGTCGGGTGCGAGGTCGCGGATGGACTGCACCAGCTGCTTGGTCTCGGCCGAGTCGGGCGCGCTCTCGGGAGTCACCTGGATGATCGCGGTGTCGAGCCCCTCGTCGGGAAAGCCCTGCTGCACGTAGGCGACGTCGTCGAGCCCGCGCAACTGATCCGCGATGCCCTCGAGGTCGTCCACGATGTCGACGGTCTGGGTGATGTCCACCGCGACGATGAGCGGACCGTTGTACCCGGGCCCGAACCCCTCGCTGACGAGGTCGTAGGCCTCGCGCTGCGTCGAGCCGGCCGGCTCGGAACCCGCGTCGGGCACGTTGAGATCGAGGCTGAGCGCCGGGATCGCGAGGGTGCCGAGCACCGCGACGACACCGACGGCGGCGAGGATGGGGCGCTTCATCACGCCGCGCACCCAGCGCAGCCCCATGGTCGGCTTCGCGTTCGCGCCGGTGTGCGCACGCTTGAAGGCCCGCGAGCCCTCCTTCGGTGCGAGCCGCCCCTTGGCCAGACCCATGAGCGCGGGCAGCAGGGTGACGGCGACGCCGATGGCGATGAGCACCGCGAACGCCGCACCGACGCCCATGACGCTGAGGAACGGGATGCCGACCACGAGCAGTCCGAGCAGCGCGATGATCACCGTGACGCCCGCGAACACGACGGCGCTGCCCGCGGTGCCGACGGCCATTGCGGCGGACTCCTCGGGGTCCTCCCCCGCGGCGAGCTGGTTTCGATGCCGCGACAGGATGAACAGCGCGTAGTCGATGCCGACCGCGAGGCCGATCATGAGGGCGAGCAACGGTGCGGTGCTCGAGACGGTCGCGAACGCCGTGTAGGCGGTGATGCCGCCCATCGCGACGCCGACGCCGACCAGGGCGCCGAGCAGCGGCATGCCCGCCGCCAGCAGCGAGCCGAAGGTGATGAAGAGCACGACGCCGGCGAACAGCACGCCGAAGGCCTCGGTGACGGTGATGCCGAACGTGGTGTCCTTGAAGACCTCGCCGCCGAACTCCACCCGGAGGCCGGCGTCTTCGGCGATCGGCGCGACCTTCTCCACCTCGGCGAGCGTCTCATCCGTGACCTCGGACATGGTGCCGTCGAACTGCACCCGCACGATCGCCATCGACTCGTCGTCGCTGATCGCCTGGCCGGCGTACTCGCTGAACGGGGAGATCACCGTCTCGACGCCGTCGATGGTGCCGAGCTCGGTGACGAGCTCCTCGATCGTCGAGGTGATCTGGGGGTCGGTCACGTCGGTGCCGTCGGGGGCGACGAGCACCACCTGGGCCGCTGCGCCCGCGACGGTCGGGAACACCGCCTCGAGCCGGTCGAGCGCGTTCTGCGACTCGGTGCCCGGGATGCTGAAGGACTCCTGGGTCTGTCCGCCGAGGGCGATTCCGCCGCCGAGGATGCCCGCCAGCAGCAGCACCCACACCCCGATGACGCGCCAGGCGTGACGGTAGGAGAACCGGCCGATTCGGTAGAGCAGTGTTGCCATGCGATTACCCCAGGGTGGTTGTTCGGTGATCGAGCGGAGTCGAGATCCGAGGTCAGCGGATATGGACGGGGGAGAGCAACTCCCCCATGATCGTCAGGAGAGCAGCCCTGGTCTCCTCGACGGGTTCGGCCGGGAGGCCGAGGCTTTGTGCGGTGCACAGCATGTAGGCGGCGCCACCGAGGGCGATGCCGAAGCGCATCTTCTCCTCGAGCGACGCCGTGTGCTCGCCGAAGAACTCGGCGAGGCGTCGCACGAGGGCGTTGGCCCGATCGACCACGGGCACATCGACGAGGGAGGGTCCCTGGTTGATGAACATGTGCACCTCGAGTCGGTGCTGGAGCAGGAAGTCCACGAACTCCTCGAGGAACTCCTGACGGGCGTCCTCGCTCAGGCCGGCCCGCTCGATCGGGTCGAGGATGGCGGCCATCCGGTCGATGGCCGGACCGATCGCCGCCTCGAGCAGCGCCTCCTTCGAGGCGTAGTGGTAGAGCACGCTCGACTTGGAGCGGCCGGCGAGTTCCGCGATGCGCTGCAGGGAGGTGCCCGCATATCCCGCGGTGGCGAACTCGCCGAGCGCGATGGTGCGGAGGTCTTCCTGGCTGGACATGCGATCCACGGTATCTGACCGATCGGTCAGAATCCTGTCCGATCGGTCAGTTCGGGGTGAACACCCAGCAAACCCTCAGTTGGTCAGGTTGTCAGCGCGAGCGCGAGAGTCGCCAGGATCACCGTGGCCGGCGCGACTCCGACACCGAGCAGCGCGAACCGCGCCCACGACACCTCGACGCCCAGGGAGACCAGGCGCGAATGCCAGAGCAGTGTCGCCAGGGACGCCCAGGGGGTGACCAAGCAGCCGGCGTTCACTCCGATGAGCACCGCCGCGATGCGCGCGGGACTGTCGGCGATCGCCTCGAACGCGAGATAGGCGGGCAGGTTGTTGACCGCGTTCGCCCCGGTGGCCGCGGCGCCGGCGAGTCGCAGCAGGCTCACCGGGTCCTCGCCCTCCCCCGCGAGCGAGGAGAGCAGCTGCGCGAGTCCGGTGGCGTGCCAGGCCTCGATCACGAGGAACAGGCCGCTCGCCAGCAGCACGAGCTGCCAGGGCAGCAGGGAGAGCTTCAGCGCCGACGGGCGACGAACCGCGAAGACGATGCCGAGCCCGAGCGCGGCGGCGAGGGCGGGCATCCACACCGGCGCTCCGGAGACCAGCGCGGGCAGCAGCAGCGCGACGACGACGGCGCTCGCGATCAGCAGCACGCGGTCGGGTGCGGGGGCGGGGGCATCCGTCACATAGCGGCTCGCGAAGGATCGCCGATAGAGCACCGCCAGCACCGCGATGGGAACCACGATCGCGACGATCGCCGGTGCCCACATGAGCGCGGCGAACGCGGGCGGTGAGATGCCGCCGAGACGATGCTGCGCGAGCAGGTTGGTGAGGTTAGAGACCGGCAGCAGCAGCGACGCGGTGTTCGCGAGCCACACCGTGGTCAACGCGAACGGCACCGGCGGCAGCCCGACATGGCGCGCGAGCAGCACCACCACGGGGGTGAGCAGCACCGCCGTGGTGTCGAGCGAGAGGAACACGGTCGCGAGCACGGCGATGGCCACGACGATCAGCCAGAGCACCCAGCTGCGGCCCAGTCCCCAGGTCGCCGCTCGTTCGGCGAGCACGCGGAACAGCTCCGCCTCCGCTGCCAACTCCGTCACGACCGTCATCGCGACCACGAAGAGCAGGATCGGCCAGACGCGCTCGGCGACGGCCAACGCGCCCGCCGCGGGGAGGATGCCCGTGACCACGAGCACCGCGCCGGCGAGGAGCAGCACGATGCCCAATCCCGCGGTCTTCACAAGAAACCAGTATCGAGCCCACCGAGCACCCCGCTGCACGGGGTAGCGTGGAGGGGACGGTCGGAGGCTACGTGCGCAAGTTCATCTTCAACACGAGCATCCTCAGCGCCCTGTTCGGGGTGTGGGGTGTGGTGCAGGCGACTCGAAAGGGTCCGCGAGACTGGCGCCTCGTACTGATGTGGATCGGGTGGGGCATCGCCGTGGCCCTCGCGGTCGGCAGTGTCATCGAGCAATCCCGCGCGGCGAACGAACTGGAGGAGTGACGGATGGGCTACGACGGACCTGGCATGTGGGGCTTCGGATGGTTCGGCCACGTGGTCGGCACGATCATCGGCGGGCTGCTGACCCTGTTCGCGGTGCTGGTGATCGCGGGCCTCGTGTTCCTGCTGGTGCGCTTTCTGATCGTCGCCACGCGCGCCGCCCAGCTCTACGTGGACCGGCACGCGCCGACCACGCCCGCGTCCCCGGCCGCCTCCGCCGCGGCGGCACCGACCACAACGAAGGCGGCACCGGCACCGGCCGCGAAGCCCACCCCGGCCGCAGCGACCAAGCCCGCGGCGAAGCCGCGCACGCCGAAGACGCCGCCCGCTAGCTGAGAAAGGCGCGCAGCAGCGCGGCGGACCCGGCCAGGTGCTCGCTCATCGCGGTGGCCGCACGATCGGGGTTGCCGGTCAGGATCGCCACCACGATCGCCTCGTGCTGCTGATTGGAGTGCGCGATGTTGCGCGCCAACAGCGGGATGCCGTCCAGCAGCCCGTTGACCCGGGTGCGATTGTCGGCGAGCAGCGACACGAGCGAGGGTGCGCCGACGAGTTCGCCGACCGTCAGATGCAACCGGGAGTCCAGGCGCCGGTAGTCGTCGATGGATGCCACGGCGGTCTCCCCGAGGCGGGTCCAGAGCAGATCGCGCTCCGCCGCACCCAGCTCCCGTGCCGCGGCGGCGCGCGCCGCGCCGACCTCGAGGATCTCCCGCAGCACGAGCACGTCCTCGATCTCCGCGGCATCCGGCGGCGCGGCATCCGGGGCCGGGAGCACGTCGCTGACGAAGGTGCCGCCGTAGCGGCCTCGGCGCGCGACGAGGTACCCCGCATCCGAGAGCGAGCGGATGGCATCGCGCACCGTGTCGCGGCTCACCGAGAACCGCGCCGCGAGGTCCCGTTCCGACGGCAGCGCCTCGCCGGGCGCGACGACCCCAAGCCGGATCGTCTGCAGCAGCCTCGCGACGGTGTCCTCGAAGGCGTTGGCACCCCGCAGCGGGCGGAACAGCACCTCATCGGCGAGGCCCTCGTAGGACACGTCGTTCACCGGTGGTCGGTCCGGATCGGGATCACAGGGGCGTCACGTAGGCCGAGCTGATGCCGCCGTCGACGAGGAACGTCGAGGCGGTGATGAAGCTCGCGTCGTCACTGGCGAGGAACGCGACCGCGGCTGCGAGCTCCTCGGGCTCGGCGAACCGGCCCTTCGGGATGTGCACGAGACGTCGCTGCGCGCGCTCCGGATCCTTCGCGAACAGTTCCTGCAGCAGCGGGGTGTTCACCGGGCCGGGGCACAGCGCGTTGACCCGGATGCCCTGCCGCGCGAACTGCACGCCGAGTTCCTTCGTCATCGCGAGCACGCCACCCTTGGAGGCGGTATAGGAGATCTGCGAGGTCGCCGACCCCATCACCGCGACGAAGGATGCCGTGTTGATGATCGACCCGGACTGCTGGGCGACCATGTGCCGCAGTGCGGCCCGCGAGCACAGGTACACGGACTTGAGGTTCACGTCCTGCACCCGCTCCCAGGCCGGAAGCTCGGTGGTCTCGATCGAGTCGTCGTCGGGCGGTGAGATGCCGGCGTTGTTGAACGCGATGTCCACCGACCCGTAGGTGGCGGCCGCGGTGTCGAACAGGTGGTTCACCTGGGCCTCGTCGGTGACATCCACCTGCACGAACAGGCCGTCGACCTCGGCGGCCGCGGCCTGACCGGTCTCGGGGTTGAAGTCGCCGATCACGACGGTCGCGCCCTCGGCGGCGAAACGACGCGCGGTCGCGAGCCCGATGCCGCTCGCGCCGCCGGTGATCACGGCGACCTTGCCCTTCAGGCGCTGGGTGAGGTCGATCTTCTCGATGGTCATGTGGTTCCTAGTCGGTTGCGATGAAGACGTTCTTGGTCTCGGTGAAGGCTGTGGCGGCATCCGGCCCGAGCTCCCGGCCGAGGCCGGACTGCTTGAACCCGCCGAATGGCGTGGAGTAGCGCACGCTCGAGTGCGAGTTGACGGAGAGGTTGCCGCTCTCCACGCCGCGGGCGACGCGGATGGCGCGGCCGACATCCCTGGTCCAGATCGAGCCGCTCAGGCCGTAGATCGAGTCGTTGGCGAGCGCGATCGCGTCGGCCTCGTCGTCGAAGGGCAGCACCGAGACGACCGGGCCGAAGATCTCCTCCGTCACCGTGCGGTCAGTGCGCGAGCCCGGCAGCAGCACGGTCGGCGCGAACCAGTACCCGGCGCCCTCGGGCGCGGTGCCGCGGAAGGCCACGTTCGCGCCGTCGAGGTAGCCGGAGACGGACTCGAAGTGGGCCTTCGAGACGAGCGGCCCCATCTCGGTTGACTCGTCGGTCGGCACCCCGACCTTCACGCCCTTGACGGCGGGCTCGAGCAGTTCGAGAAAGCGATCGTAGACGCTGCGTTCGACGAGGATGCGGCTGCGAGCGCAGCAGTCCTGCCCCGCGTTCTCGAACACCGCGTAGGGCGCCGTCGCCGCGGCCTTCTCGAGGTCGGCGTCGGCGAAGACCACGTTGGCGCTCTTGCCGCCGAGCTCGAGCGTGACCGCCTTCACCTGGTCGGCGCACCCGGCCATCACGCGCTTGCCGACCTCGGTCGAGCCCGTGAAGACGATCTTGCGCACCGACTCATGGGTGACGAAGCGCTCCCCCACGACCGAGCCGCGACCGGGCAGCACCTGGAAGAGCCCATCGGGCAGCCCCGCCTCGAGGCCGAGCTCGCCGAGGCGGATCGCGGTCAGCGGCGTCCAGTCCGCTGGCTTGAGCACGACGGCGTTGCCGGCGGCGAGCGCAGGCGCAAAACCCCAGGCGGCGATCGTCATCGGGAAGTTCCACGGCACGATGACGCCCACGACCCCGAGCGGTTCGAGGAAGGTCACGTCGAGGCCACCGGCCACCGGGATCTGCTTGCCGATCATCCGCTCGGGCGCCGCCGCGTAGTAGTTGAGCACGTCGCGCACGTGCCCGGCCTCCCAGCGCGCCTGGGCGACGGGATGCCCGGAGTTGACGACCTCGAGCCCCGCGAGTTCCTCGATGTGCTCGCCGACCACGTCGGCGAACCGGCGCAGGGCGTTCGCGCGCTCGACGGGAGGCAGGGCCGCCCATGCCCGCTGGGCGATCACCGCTCGGGCGACCGCGGCATCCACCGCCTCGAGGCTCGTGTGCTCGACCTCGCGGATCACGGACTCGTCGGCCGGGTTGATCAGGGTGGTGCTACCCACGGCGGTACTCCTTCGCAGCGTCCACGAGCCCCTGGAACAGGCGCACGTCCTCGGCGGCATCCTCTTCGGGATGCCACTGCACCGCGACCCCGAACGGCACCGCCGGCAGTTCCACCGCCTGGATCGTGCCGTCGTCGGACCGCGCGGTGACGACGAGCCCGTCGGCGAGCTCATCGATGGCCTGGTGGTGGTATGACTTCACGTCGAGACCGTCGCCGACGATCGTCGCGAGCGTACCGCCCTCGACGGCGACCGCGTTCGTCGCGAACACCCCGCCGCCCTTGTTGTACCGGTCGGAGCCGACCACCTCGGGCAGGTGCTGATGCAACGTGCCGCCGAGCGCGACATTGAGCACTTGCGCGCCGCGGCAGATGCCGAGGAAGGGCAGACCGCGCTCGATCGCGGCGGTGAGCAGGGCATCCTCCCACGCGTCGCGATCGTGGCGGGGCTCGTCGGTGGCCGGATGCGGCTGCTGCCCGTATCGCTCGGGGTTCACGTCCTTGCCACCCGTGATGATGAGCCCGTCGAGACCGTCGAGCACGCGGTTCGCGATCTCCGGAGTCACCGGCTGCGGCGGCAGCAGCACCGCGATGCCACCGGCCTTGTTCACCGCCTCGAAGTACACCTTGGGCAGGAACGACGCAGGCACGTCCCACACCCCGGTCTGTGCCTGCTCGAGGTACGTCGTCAGTCCGATCAGAGGCCCCGCGGCCCGACGAGGCGCCGGCTTGGCCGAAGCCTCGTCGGACGCGCGCCCGGCGGGGACGGGCGCGCCAGAAGGCTCAGAACCGCTCGAAGCCACGAACCCGCTCCCAATCCGTGATGGCGGCGTCGAAGGCCGCTTGCTCGATACGCGCGTTGTTGAGGTAGTGGTCGACGACATCCTGACCGAAGGCCTCGACGGCGACCTCGGACTCGGCGAAGAGCGCCATCGCCTCGCGCAGCGAGGAGGGCACGCGCGGAGCATCGGAGGCGTAGGCGTTGCCCTCGAAGATCGGCTCGAGTTCGAGCTCGTGCTCGATGCCGTAGAGGCCGCCGGCGATGAGGGCGGCGACCGCGAGGTACTGGTTGACGTCGCCGCCGGGCACGCGGTTCTCCGCTCGCAGCGATTGACCGTGGCCGACCACGCGCAGCGCGCACGTGCGGTTGTCGACGCCCCAGGCGACCGCGGTCGGGGCGAAGCTGCCCTCGACGTAGCGCTTGTAGGAGTTGATGTTCGGCGCGAGGAAGAGCGTGAGTTCGCGCAGGGTCTTCAGCTGCCCGGCGAGCCAGTGCTCCATGAGCTTCGAGAAGCCGTACGGCCGGTCGGGGTCGGCCATGACCGCGGTGCCGTCGGTGCCGCGCACCGAGAGATGGATGTGGCAGGAGTTGCCTTCGCGCTCGTTGAACTTGGCCATGAAGGTGAGGGCCTTGCCGTGCTGGTCGGCGATCTCCTTGGCCCCGTTCTTGTAGATCGAGTGGTTATCGCACGTGGTCAGCGCATCGGTGTAGCGGAACGCGATCTCCTGCTGCCCCAGATTGCACTCGCCCTTGACGCCCTCGCAGTACATGCCGGCGCCGTCCATGCCGAGGCGGATGTCGCGCAGCAGCGGTTCCATGCGACTCGAGGCCATGAGCGCGTAGTCGATGTTGTAGTCGCTGGCCGGGGTGAGGCCCTCGTACTTCTTGGCCCAGGCATCCCGATAGCCGTCGTCGAAGACGATGAACTCGAGCTCGGTGCCGACGTAGGCCTCGAGGCCGCGCTCGGCGAGGCGGGCGAGCTGCCGCTTGAGCACCTGCCGCGGGTCGGGGTTCACCGGAGTGCCGTCGAGCCAGGTGAGATCGGCCGTGACCATCACGGTGCCCGCCAGCCAGGGCGTGCGCCGCAGCGTGGGCAGGTCGGGCTTGAGCACCATGTCGCCGTAGCCGCGCTCCCAGCTGGAGATCGCGTAGCCGCCGACCGTGTTGTTCTCGACGTCGACGGCGAGCAGGTAGTTGCACGCCTCGGCACCGTGCTCGGCGAGCTCTTCGAGGAAGAGCCGCGCCGACGCCCGCTTGCCGACCAGACGGCCCTGCATGTCGGTGAAGGCGATGATCACGGTGTCGATCGCGCCCGCCGCGACGTCGGTCCGCAATTGCTCGACGGTGAGGTTTCCTGCGGCCACGGCGACTCCTTGCTCGGATGACCCGACCATTACATCACAGCCGATGCCGTTGATCGCCGCCTGCTGTAACGCGGTGTTTACATCCAAAGGTAGACACAAGCGACCAATGGAGGCCATGCTCATGGCTTAAGCGTGGACGCGGCGGTCTGCCGTGGTTGCGCACCCGATCATCGACTGGGAAGGACCGACATGGCAGAGACCAAGAACGTCTCGGGCGTCACGTATACGACGGCCGGCGCCGAGTACTTCGAAAAACGCAAGCTCAAGCGCACCGCCGGCGTGTGGGGACTGTGGGGTCTCGCGGTTGCCGCCGTCATCTCCGGCGACTTCTCCGGCTGGAACTTCGGCATCGACTTCGCCGGCTTCGGCGGGATGACGATCGCCTTCGTCATCCTCGTCGCGATGTACTACGGCCTCATCTTCTCCATCGGCGAGATGGCGGCGGCGATGCCGCACACCGGTGGCGCGTACTCGTTCTCCCGTTCGGCGATGGGGCCGTGGGGCGGACTCGTCACCGGACTGGCCGAAACGATCGAGTACGTCGCGACGACCGCGGTGATCGTGTTCTTCTCCGCCAGCTACGCCAACGGCATCACGAGCGAGCTGCTCGGCTTCGACCTGACCGGCAACATGTGGATCTGGTACGCCGTGCTCTACATCGCGTTCATCGCCCTCAACGCGGCCGGCGCGAACATCTCCTTCAAGTTCGCCATCGTGGTCTCGATCATCTCGATCGCGATCCTGCTCGTGTTCTCGGTGATGGCCGTGTTCTCCGGCGTCTTCAGCTGGGACAAGCTCTTCGACATCGTCCCCGACCCGGGCCAGAGCGCGTTCCTGCCGCACGGCGTGGTGCCGATCCTGTTCGCGCTGCCGTTCGCGATGTGGTTCTTCCTCGGCATCGAGGAGCTGCCGCTGGCGGCGGAGGAGTCCCACAACCCCAGCCGCGACATCCCGCGGGCCGGGCTGATCGCGCGCGGCACGCTCATCGTCACGGGCGTGCTGGTGCTCGTGCTGAACACGGGCGTGATCGGTGCCGAAGCCACCGGCGTCGCGGGTGAACCGCTGCTCGACGGATTCCGCGCGATCGTCGGCGACGAACTCGCCGCGGTGCTGTCGCTGTTCGCGCTCATCGGTCTGCTCGCCTCGCTGCAGGGCATCATGTTCGCCTACGGGCGCAACATGTACTCGCTCTCCCGCGCCGGGTACTACCCGAAGTTCTTCTCGCTCACCGGCAAGCGCCAGACCCCGTGGGTCGCGCTCATCGTCGGTGCGGTGATCGGCTTCGTGGCGCTCATCGTGCTCGACCTGCTCGCCGGCGTGGAGGGTGTCGGCGCGGTGGCGGGTGCGATCATCCTGAACATCGCGGTGTGGGGCGCGGTGCTCGCGTACTTCCTGCAGATGGTGTCGTTCATCATCCTGCGGCGCAAGTTCCCCGACGCGAAGCGCCCGTACAAGAGCCCGTGGGGCCTGCCCGGCGCGTACATCGCGGCGATCATCGCGGCGCTCGTGTTCGTCGGATTCCTCATCAACCCGACTTTCCAGCCGGCGATCATCGCGATCGTGATCGTCTACGTGGTGATCCTTGCCGGGTTCGCGATCTGGGGGCGCAAGCAGCTCGTGCTCTCGCCCGAGGAGGAGTACGCCATCAGCGGCGGACTGCACGGCGACCCGCAGGCCGAGGGGTACGACGCGATGGAGTCTGAGGTCTTCGACGGCGACGCGAAGGCGCCGAAGAAGCAGTAGGCACCACACCTACACTTGGCCCCCGCCCTTCTCGAGCGGGGGCCAAGTTCGTGAACGTTGCACCAGGGTTGCTGAGCCTCCGAATCGGTTTCACCGGGGTGCCTCCAGGCCTAGCGTCGAGAGATGAGCCGAGCCGTCTGCGCCCTCCTGCCCGTCGCCCTCGTGGCCGCGCTTCTCACCGGTTGCGCACCGGCCGATCCCCTCGGCGCCGCGGCCCGGGAGACGATCCGCTCGCTCGCGGCCCTCGACCAGGACGATCTCGAGGCGGCGGTGATCTCGATCGCCACTCGGGCTGAGGCACGGACGTGGCAAGAGTGGGGTCTCGATCCGGAGATCGTCGCGACCGCGGTCAAGCCGCTCGGAGACGCCATTCTTCACGAGCGGGAGTCCCCTTCGACGGTTCAGCTCGTGAGCTCTGCCGCGGGCGTGAACAGCATCGCCTCGGCATTCGGAATCGGCTTCCTCGCGATCGGCGAGTTCGGGAAGATGGGCGTCGACCACAGCAACAGCGGAACTCGCGGTTCCGACACCACAGAGATCACGGGCGGTTCTGCAACCATCTCGGTCGGGGCCGACGGGGTGGTCGAGACGACCTACTCGGCGGGCGGGACTGAGGGCGATCTGAGCGTCGCGATTGCCGCATCGTCGGAGATCCAGCCGTGCCCGGATGCTTCCGGGACGGTCGAGCTGTCCGCCGACGTATCCGTCCGTGTGAGCCTCGGAACCGCGGGGGGCTCAATCGAGCTCGAGGTGGATGCCACGGGCCAGCTCGACGACTCCGCGGCGCTGTCGTCGAGCGAGTACACCTACCGGCAACAGCACTCACAGAGCCGGGGCGGCAAGGGCGAGTTCCTCGACCACAGCGGCAACTCCGCGGGCGAGGTAACCGCAAACCGGTGGAGCAGCGAAGCGAGCGCGGAGTTCGTGCAAGGCGCCGCCGAGATGGCCGCAGGGCTCGCGGCGATGGTCGCCAACGACCTGTTCACGGCGGCCCGAGACGGCTGGATGTCGGGGCGTTGCGTGGAGGTGACGCTCAGCCCCTCCGAGGACCCTGGCAGCCTCACACCCGAGGCCGACATCACGATCGAGGCGGTCCCTCGCTCGGTACTCGACGGCTCGGAAACCGGCGGTACGCTCGTCGCCACGCTCACGGGCGAAGGCACACTCGCCTCGTCCGGCGACCGGCACTCAGCTCCTGCGACGCTCGACTACCGCGCACCGTCGGAGAAGGACCGATCCGGCACGGTCACGGTGGAGTCGCGGTCCAATCGTGGAGTGGGGCGGGCGAGCATCCCGCTGTCGACTGGGGGCGGAGCGTACGTCGCGGATGTCACGGTCGACGAGTACACCGCTCGCGCGACGATCTGCAGCCTTACCGAACCCTTCGAGATCGTTGGGTCCGGGCTCACCTTCAGCTTCACGCCCGCGGGAGAGGACGACGGGAGGTTCCAGATGGAGGGCGGCCGGTACGATCTCACCTTTGCCGGCGACGGTGACTACTCGGTCGCGCGCAACTCCGAGGACGTGGCGACGAGCCTCCACGCGTCGGGAGACAGCACGCTCACGACGCCCGAAGGGCACACCGCCGATGCACCGATCGATCTGACCTACACGCTCACCCCGACAGAGCCGTGCGACTAGGAGGCCCGAGGAGCTCGGCAGTCGCCACCCTTCGGCGGTCCTCCGCCCGCGCGCACGAGTGGACGGCGGGCGGCTCCGGCGCATCGGAGTATCGTCAAAGGGTCGGCCACCACGCTACGAAGCCCGATTGCCCACGGGAAACAAGGAGACACCGTTGTCCGCAGAATCCATCCTCATCGTCGACGGCGCGCGCACCGCGGTCGGTCGCTACGGCGGCAGCCTCAAGACCGTACCGGCCCACGAGCTGGGCGCGATCGCCGCGAAGGGTGCCATCGAGCGCAGCGGCGTCGATCCGGCCGAGATCGGTGAGGTCATCATGGGCATCATCGGCCAGGTGGGGCCGGACGCGTACAACGCGCGGGCGGTCGCGCTCGCCGCGGGCCTCGACACCAACACTCCGGCCTTCACCGTCAACCGGCTCTGCGGCTCCGGCCTGCAGGCCATCTGGTCGGGCGCGCAAGAGCTACTGTGGGGCGGCGTCGACGTCGTGCTCGCCGGCGGCAACGAGTCGATGTCGCGGATGCCCTTCCTCGACTTCGACGCGCGCGACAATCCGCGCCTGGGCAACCGCACCCTCGTCGACGGCACGATCGCGATGCTCACCGACCCGTTCAGCAAGAAGCACATGGGCGTGACGGCCGAGAACGTGGCCGAGAAGTTCGGCATCTCCCGCGAGGAGCAGGACGCCTTCGCGCTCGAGAGCCAGCGCCGCGCCGCGACACCCGAAGCCCTGGCCGCATTCGCGGAGGAGATCGTGCCCGTCGAGGTCGGCGGTCGGAATCCGTTCACCTTCGAGGTCGATGAGCACCCGCGCCCCGAGACGACCCTCGAGGCGCTCGGCGCGCTGAAGGCCGCGTTCCGGGAGGGCGGGTCGGTCACGGCCGGCAACGCCTCGGGCGTCAACGACGGGGCCGCCGCGGTGATCCTGATGAAGGCCTCGCGCGCGAAGGAGCAGGGCCTGAGCGGCCTCGCGACGATCGAACACGTCGCGACCGCCGCGCTGGAGCCCGAGCTGATGGGCTATGCCCCCACGCTCGCGCTGCGCAAGCTCTTCAAGAACACCGGGATGACCCCGAAGGACATCGGCACGATCGAGCTCAACGAGGCCTTCGCCTCGCAGGCGCAGGCCGTGATCCGCGACGTGGGCCTGGATCCCGCCCAGGTGAACCCCTACGGCGGCGCGATCGCGCTCGGCCACCCGGTCGGGGCGACCGGCGCCATCCTCACCGTGCGCGCCGCGAAGGACCTCAAGCGCCGGGGCCTCGAGTACGGCATCGTGACGATGTGCATCGGCGGCGGGCAGGCGCTCGCGGCGCTCATCAAGCGCTGGGACGGATAGCTCCCACGTCGGCCAGACTGGTCGCATGTTGAGAACCCCCGACGTGCGCCGCTGGACCGGCGTCTCCGCGATCGCCGTCGCCGTGTTCCTGGCGCTCGAGTCGATCACCAAGCTCACGATGGGCGCTCGACCCGAGCTCGATGACTCCCAGGCGCTCATCGCGTACACCCAGGCGACGGCGACGCAGACGATCATCGTGATCCTGGCCGACACGTTCCTGATGGCGTTCCTCATCGTCTTCCTCGGCGCGTTCCGCCAGCTCGTGAACAAGGCGCGCCCCGATCTCGAGTGGATCGCCGACATCACCTTCGGTGCGGGACTCGTCTTCATCGCGGTCACCCTCGTCGGCGACGCCATGGACGGCGGCGCGGCGCTGGATGTCATCGGCATCAGGCCGGACCCCGCGGTGATCGAGGCGCTCATCCTCGGGCACAGCATCATGTTCGGCTCCACCGGCGCGGTGCTGCTCGCCCTGGTCTCGGCAACCGCCGCCTACCTGACGTTCGCGTCTGCGGCGGTGCCGCGCTGGACGGGCTTCCTGGCCGCCGCGACCGCCCTCTCCAACCTCGCCTGGGCGATCGTCGGCCTGGGCGGCACGTCACCCGACAGCTTCTTCGCCGTCGGCGGGTTCGGCAACGCGCTGCTGGCGATCTTCCCGTGGCTGGTGTGGGTCGTCTGCGTCGGGGTCACGACGGTGCGCGGGGTGCGGGCGGGTGCCGATCGGGCGGGGACGCCGGTCACCGCGCCCTGACGCCCGGGGACTCAGGCGCGGCGGCCGTCGGTGCTCGCGCGCGCGGAGTCGGCGCGCAGCAGAGCGCTCACCCGGGGCAGCACGACCGTCGCCTCCTCGCTCAGCATGCACTCCATCGCGAGCCATCCGTCGTACCCGATCTCGTCGAGCGCCGACAGCACCTCTGTCCACACCGTGTGCCCGGCGCCGGGCTCCAAGCGGTTGCTGTCACCGAGCCGCACGTGCGCGAGCCATCCCGAGACACGGCGCAAGGCCGCCGGGATGCTCACCTCCTCCAACGACATGTGGAACGTCCGCCACGACCGCAGCGCGCTCGCGTTCCACCTCGTCGGGCTCCCGGTCCGGATGCGACGGCGTCGACGAGTTCCGTCCTGCGGCTGGGACCATCCACCGGCATGGAGACCTCGACGCCGTCGAAGCCCGCGGCGAGCACCGCGGTGTGGCGGTCGAGGAGGGACGAACCGGGCAGCGTCTTCTCCTGCGCCGCCATCCTGATCCTCATCGCGACACAGCGGCACGCTCGTCGGCGGCGAGCCTGTCGGCGAACAGCCCATCGCCGAGATCGGTGCCGACCCACGTCGACCTCATCGCCGCGTGCCTCGACGCCGGACTGCCGGTGTTTCGCCGAGATCCAGAGGCGGTTCGCCGGCGGTGAGCTCGGCCGGCAGGAACGACTCATCATCATGAGCCGGGACTCGGCTCCGCCGCCCGCGACGTACGTCGCCGCCTCCGGCGGCATCTTCCGAGACATGACGATTCACGACTTCGACATGGCCCGCTCTATGCTCGGAGACATCGTCGGGGTCTCCGCCGTCGGTGCGAACTCGTTCAGCGCGGAAATGGCGGAGGCAGGCGACTTCGACTCCGCCGTCGTGACCCCCCGCGCGGCGAACGGGGCCGTAGCAACGATCATCAACTCGCGCCACAGCGCCTTCGGGTACGACCAGCGCATCGAGGCCTTCGGGAGCGACGGAATGCTGCAGGCCACGAACGTGCCGTCGAGCTCTGTGCTCGTCAGCGGCGCGTCCGGCAGCCCGGACTTCGAGGATGGACGAGCCGCCCTCATCCTCGCCGATGCCGCCCAGCTCTCGGCCACCACCGGTCGGCCGGTAGCCGTCTAGCCATGTCCGAGAACGCCGGGATCCTCCTCCGTCCACCGATCGAAGAGCTGCTGCAGGCGCCGAGCCTCGCGCGGCGCTGGTGGACGGCCCGTCCGTCGACGTGGTCTATGTCGCGACCGAGCACCCGATGCACGAGGAGCACACCCTGCTCGCGCTCGACGCCGGCAAGCACGTCGTCATCGAGAAGGTCACGTCCAGGTTGGGGTCGTCGATGCGCGCGCATGTGCGCGGGTGGGCCAAGCTGTATGTCGATCACGTGCTGCAAGCCGACCAGGGCGCTGATCTCGATTTCCTCGTCGGTTCTTCGGGAGACAAGGTGAGCCGTGAGTCTCATTGAATCCGCATCGCGTGCCGACCTCGCGCGCGACGAGACGACGCTCGGCGCGGCCATCGGCGCGGCCCTGCCCCGCCACGGGGCGGTGTCGACGAGTTCCTTCGACCGCGTGATCGCGGCCGTGGACGCCTCGCACTACCTCCTCACGCCGCGGGCGGTGGTGACTCCCAAGAACGCCGAGGAGGTCGCGGCCCTGTTCGCCTACGCGACCGCGGGAGGTGAGGCGCTGACGTTCCGGTCCGGCGGCACCTCTCTCTCGGGGCAGGCCTCGACGGGCAGCATCCTCGTCGACACACGCAAGTTCTTCCGCTCCATCTCCATCGAAGAGGATGGCCTGATCGCGCGGGTCGGCCCCGGCGCGACGGTGCGACAGGTCAACGCACGGCTGCTGCGGCACGGCCGCAAGCTCGGCCCCGACCCGGCGAGCGAGATCGCCTGCACGATCGGCGGCGTCGTCGCCAACAACTCGAGCGGCATGGCCTGCGGCACGGAGCAGAACACGTATCGCACGCTGCGGTCGGCGGTCATCGTGCTGCCGTCCGGCACGATCGTCGACACGTCCCTTCCGGACGCCGACGACCGCCTGCGCGAGCGCGAGCCCGCGCTCTGGCGCGATCTCGCAACACTGCGACGGCAGATCATGGCCAGGCCCGAGTTGGTCGACGAGATCGTGCGCCAGTACGGCATCAAGAACACCATGGGCTACGGCCTGAACTCACTCGTCGACTACGAGGCCCCTGCCGACATCCTGGCCCACCTCATCATCGGCAGCGAGGGCACGCTCGGGTTCGTCGCTGAGGCGACCTTCAACACCGTCCCCCTCCTCAAGCACGCGGCGACGACCCTGCTCGTGTTCGACACGCTGCGCGCGGCGACCGACGCGCTGGTCGACATCATCGCCACGAGCCCCACCACGATCGAGCTCATGGATGCGGCATCCCTGCGCGCCGCCCTCATCGACCCCGAGTCGCGCGATGCCCTGCCGAGTTTCGACATCGTGGATCACTGCGCGCTGCTCGTCGAGTACCAGGCCGCCGACGTCGGCGAGCTGTTCGAACTCAGCGTGGGCGCCGAAGGGCTCTTCGCGCGTCTGCCCTTGACGACCACACCGGTGCTCACGCGCGATCCGAAGCTCCGCGCCTCGCTGTGGCACATCCGCAAGGGGCTCTACGCGACGGTCGCCGGGGCCCGGCCCTCCGGCACGACCGCCCTGCTCGAGGACATCGCGGTTCCCGTCGCCCGCCTCTCCGAGACCTGCGCGGGCCTGACCAGGCTGTTCGCGATCCACGGCTACGACGACGCGGTCATCTTCGGCCACGCCAAGGACGGCAACGTCCACTTCCTCATCAACGAGGACTTCGAGAGCGAGTCCAACCTCGCCCGCTACCGCGCCTTTACCGAGGACATGGTCGAGCTCGTGCTCACGGCGGGCGGCACCCTCAAGGCCGAGCACGGAACCGGTCGGATCATGGCGCCCTTCGTGGAGCGACAGTACGGCCCGGAGCTCTACGGGATCATGCTCGACATCAAGGCCGCCTTCGACCCGGCAGGCATCCTCAACCCGGACACGATCCTCACCGAGGACGCCGACCTGCACCTGCGCAACCTCAAGTCCACCCCGACCATCGAGGTCGAGGCCGACCGCTGCGTCGAGTGCGGGTACTGCGAGCCCGTGTGCCCGAGCAAGGATCTGACCACGACTCCCCGGCAGCGCATCGTCGTCAGCCGCGCGATCGCGGAGGCCGACCAGCGCGGCGACGCGGCGCTGGCGAAGGAACTGCGCGCCGCGCAGGGATACGACGTCATCGACACCTGCGCCGTCGACGGCATGTGCCAGACCGCCTGCCCCGTGCTCATCAACACCGGCGACCTCGTGCGCCGCCTGCGCTCCGAGACGGTCGGCGCCGTCAACAGCGCCGTGTGGAACGCGGCAGGCAAGGCGTGGGGTCCGGTCACCGGCGTTGCCTCCCTCGCGCTCAGCGTCGCCTCGGCGATCCCCGCTCCGCTCATCACGGCGCCCAACAAGGCGGCCCGAGCGGTGGTCGGCTCCGACGTGATGCCGCTGTGGTCGAAGGACCTCCCGAAGGGCGGCAGCAAGCGCAGGTCCGGCACGACCGGAGTCGCGGACGCCGTGTACTTCCAGGCCTGCGTCGGCACGATGTTCGGCCCCGCCGAGGGCGGCGAGGGCGTCGCCGTGGCGTTCCAGTCCCTGGCAGAGAAGGCGGGCATCGGACTCGTGCGACCGGAGGGCATCGGCAGCCTGTGCTGCGGCACCCCCTGGAAGTCCAAGGGCATGCTCGATGGCTACCACGACATGGTCGCCCGCACCGCGGACGCTCTCTGGGTGGCCTCCGACCACGGACGCCTGCCCATCGTGTGCGACAACTCCTCCTGCTCCGAGGGACTCGTGCTCGCACTCGAGAAGGCGATCGACGAGCGCCCCGACTACCACTCGATGCGCATCATCGACGCCGTCGACTTCGCCGCCGAGCACATCCTCCCGAATCTGGTCGTCGATCCGACGCTCGGCAGCATCGTCGTGCACCCGACCTGCTCGAGCACCCGCGCAGGTTCGAATGCGAACCTCGCCACCCTCGCCGCGGCCGTCTCGGGCGAGGTCACCGTGCCGGACGACTGGGGCTGCTGCGCCTTCGCCGGCGATCGAGGGATGCTCCACCCCGAACTGACCGCGAGCGCCACAGCACGCGAATCCGCCGAGGTCGGCGGGAGCGAGTTCGACGCCTACGTCTCCTGCAACCGCACGTGCGAGATCGGGATGACCCGAGCCACCGGGCACGACTACCAGCACATCCTGGAGGTGCTGGACCGGGCCGCCTCCCCCGTCACCGAAGAAGCGGACGCATCATGAGCGAGTTCCAGAACCTGGTCGCCATCGTCGCCGGAGGGGCCTCGGGCATCGGGGCCGCGGTCGCGAGCCGACTGGCTGCATTCGGCGCACAGGTGGCGGTGCTCGACGTGAACACCACGACGGGAACCTCCATCGCGGTGGACGGCGGCATGCAAGAGCTCCGCCTCCGGTCGGAGTGAGCATGGCACTACACACCGGCGTCGCCGCCACCGAGGCGACCTATGACCTCGCCGAGGGCGTGATCTGGGACGAGGAGCGGGCGCTCGTGCGCTGGGTCGACATCTGGAAGGGGCGGGTGCTCGCCGGCGAGCTCGCCGACGACAGGCTGACCGTCGTCGAGGACATCGCCCTGGGACAGACGGTCGGCGCGGTCGCACTCGCCGAGGACGGCGGCCTGCTCGTCGCGGCATCACGTGGCCTCGCCACGATCTCTCCCGGTGGGGTGATCTCGTTCGGCCCCGACCTGCTCGGCGACCGCAGCGACGTGCGCCTCAACGACGGCGCGGCCGACATGTTCGGCGCGTTCGTCGTCGGCAGCCTCACCATCGGCGGCGACACCGGCGAAGAGCGACTGTTGCGGGTGTTCCCCAATAGCAGGGTCGAGGTGCTCCGCGAGGGGGTCCGCCTCTCCAACGGCATCGCCTTCTCCCCCGACGGCGGCACGATCTACCACGTCGACACCTTCGCCAAGACCGTCTCGAAGCACTCCTACGGCTTCGGTCCCTTCGACTCGCGCGAGCCCTGGGTCACCGTCCTCGACGAGAACGACCTGCCGGCCTATCCCGACGGGCTCACCGTCGATGCGCAAGGGATGCTGTGGGTCGCCCAGTTCGGCGGGTCCAACATCCGCCGCCACGCACCGAACGGCGACCTGCTCGACATCGTCATGGTCGACGCGGGTCAGGTCACCTGCTCCGGATTCGTCGGGCCGAAGCTCGACCGCCTCGCGATCACATCCGGCCAGGAGAACCTCGCCACCATCACCGATCAGACCGGCGCGATCTTCCTCGCGTACGTCGATGCCACCGGACTACGCGCCCCTCGCTGGACGGGGTCCACGACAACCCCCTACTGGCTGTTGCCTCAAAGAGATGAGCAATGAGCCTCGTACGCGTGGACTAGCAGGTTCCGAAATCCCCGGAGCGCTGCTGGACGACGCCCTCCTGCTCTGCAAGCGCCTCGAGCTCGCTGACGTTCAGGATGCTCCCATCACCGTCGAGCCGAACGGCGGGTTCCAAGACCTTGATCGAGCTCCGGCACGCGTCGGTGGTGTCGGTGATGTACTGCAACTCCTGCTCGAGTTCGGCTGCATCGCTCTCACGGGCCGCATCTGCTTCGCGAGCGGTATCCGTCTGCGACTGGATGCCGGCGCGGCACGCAGTGCTTCTGGTACACCCCCCGGGACTTGAACCCGGAACCCACTGATTAAGAGTCAGTTGCTCTGCCAATTGAGCTAGAGGTGCTTGGGCCCATCCGCGAACATCCGGGCCGACGAACAAGATTAGCATGACAGCGGAGCACTGGAGGAGACCAATGACCGAGAAGCTCGAGGCCGGCACCGCGGCACCCGCATTCACCCTCGAAGATCAGGACGGCGCATCCGTCTCGCTGAGCGATCTGCGCGGGCAGAAGGTGATCCTGTACTTCTATCCGGAGGCGATGACCGAAGGATGCACGAAGCAGGCCTGCGACTTCCGCGACAACCTGAACTCGCTGAAGTCGTCCGGCTACACCGTCGTGGGGATCTCGCGGGATGCCCCGGCGAAGCTCACCGAGTTCCGCGAGCGAGACGGCCTGAACTTCGAGCTGCTGAGCGACCCCGACCGCGTGGTGCATGAGGCGTACGGCGTGTGGGGCGAAAAGCAGTTGTATGGCAAGACGGTGGTGGGGGTCATCCGCTCGACGTTCGTGCTCGACGAGCAGGGCGTGATCACGCTCGCGCTCTACAACGTGAAGGCCACCGGTCACGTCGCGATGCTGCGCAAGAAGCTCGGGCTCGAGTAGCGCCCGGCTCTTCTCCTCCACAGGCCACCTCGCTCGGACTTCTTGTACTAGTACAAATGTTCGAATCCTGGGAGAATTGGGGTATGAACCCCACCGACCTCCTCGAGCTCAACTCGGGGCTGCTCGGTGGGCTCCCCGACCCCGCCTTGCTCGAGCGCCAGCGCTCGGTCGCGGAGCTCGGGCGTCGGGTGGATGCCGCGGCTGCCCTCATCGCGGACGAGATCGCCCGCCGCTCCCGCCCCGAGCTCGGCCACGATGGCCTCGCCCAGCGCCTCGGCGCCCGCACGCCGGCGGTGCTCGTGCAGCAGCTCACCGGGGCTACGGCCAGGCAGGCGAACTCGCTGGTGCGCGCGGGTGCGCATCTCGCCGCGACCCTCGACTCCGCTGACCCGACCGCCGCCGGCCCCAGCCCGTCCGGCATCGCCGCGGGCACCGCAGCCCTGTGGCTGGCTCCCGCCGCCACCGCGCTCGCCCACGGTGCCATCTCGCTGGACGCCTTCGAGGCCATCCGCGCCGGCCTCGGCGCCCCCGACGATCACATCACGACCGTCGACCTCACGGATGCCGCCACGACCCTGGTGGCTCGTGCCCCAGCCATCACGGTCGAACGCCTGGCCGCCGACGCCCGTGATCTGCGCGCCGAACTCGATCTCGGTCGGGTCACCGACCTCGAGCACGCCCTCCGGGAACGCCGCTCCCTGCACCTGACTCGCCAGGCGGACGGGATGACCCGCCTCATCGGACTCCTCGACCCCGAGTCCGCGGCCACCGTGACCACCGCGATCGACGCCGCCACCTCACCCCGACGCGGCGGACCGCGCTTTGTCGACCCCACCGCGCGTGACGCCGCCGACGCCCTCATCGATGACCGGCGCACCACCGAGCAGATCGCACTCGACGCGCTCGTCGAACTCGTCCGCATTGGCACCGTCGTCGACGACAGCATCCTGCTGGGCACGGGGCGCACCGTCACCCTCCACGTCACCGCCACCGACCTCGACCGCCGCGCCGGCATTGCCCGCCTCGAAGGTCAGACCGCTCCGATCAGCGTCCGCACCGCCGAACGCCATGCCTGCGACGCCACCATCGTGCCGATCCTGTTCGACGCCGACCGGCAGGTCGTCGACGTCGGTCTCGAATACCGGCACTTCACCGGCCGCCAACGGCAAGCCCTCGCCGCTCGGGACGGCGGATGCCGCTTCCCTGACTGCGCGCGACCACCCTCCTGGACCGAAGCCCACCACGTCACCCACTGGCAGCACGGCGGCCGCACGGACATCGCGAACGGCATCCTGCTCTGCCGACATCACCACCTGCTGATCCACAACAACGGCTGGACCATCACCAGAGAGGCGGGGAACTACTTCGTTACGCCCCCACCACGTGACGATCCGGACCAGCGGCGGATTCCGGCACCCAGCAAGAGTCGCCTCCACTACGCCGCCGGCTGAGCGACTGCGCGCGATGCAGAAGTGCGCCCATCGAACGCGCCTAGCCGCGCCGGGCGGTCGCCGCGATCACGGGGCGAGTGAACAGCAGCACCAGCGCGGCCACGGCCGGCAGCAGCAGGGCCCAGCCGAGGTCTTGCCTGGCGAAGAGTCCCTGGAAGAAACCGACCGCGACCGCGAGCTGCAGCACCTGCCAGACGACGGTGGCTCCGCGGGTCCACGCCTTGCCGCGCAGCAGATTGACGGCGATGACGGCGAGCCAGACCGCCGCGACCGCGGTCAGCGCGGTCAGCGCCACGGCACTGGCGAAGGAGTCCGGCTCGTCCACAAGTAGCTCGATGACGAGATAGATCGTGGCGACGGTCAGCAGAGCGCACTCGGCGAACAGAATGCCGGCGAGCACTAGCAGAAGGGGGTGTCGACGCGGTGTCGGCGGGCGGTCGCTCACGGGGTCCTCACGGAAAAAATCATTGATTTGCATCAAACGCTATGAGAGTCTATTGGAGGTCGATTTCTTGCTCCCAGTGTCGCGAGCGGGTCGCTGAACGTTTCTCGAACCCGAGTTTTCTCTCCAGGCTGAACTGGCCTGTTCTGGCGGTTTTTGCCGCCGCGCACCGAAGGAGCACCACATGGATTGGCGTGACAAGGCCGCCTGTCTCACCGCGGACCCGGAGCTGTTCTTCCCGGTCGGCAACACCGGCCCCGCCGTCGACCAGATCGACAAGGCGAAGTCGGTCTGCGCACGCTGCTCCGTCACCGAGATGTGCCTCCAGTACGCGCTCGACACCTCCCAGGACTCCGGCGTCTGGGGCGGTCTGAGCGAAGACGAGCGTCGCGCGCTCAAGCGCCGCGCCGCCCGCGCTCGCCGCGCGTCCTAGTCGCGCTCGCCGCGCGCCCTCGTTGCGCTCGCCGCGCGCCCTCGTTGCGCTCGCCGCGCGTCCTCGTCTCGCGCCGCCCGCGCTCGCCGCGCATCAGTCTCGCGCCCGCCCGCTCTAGTCCCGCGTCGGCGGCGGCTTCAGCACCTCGCTGCGCGAGAGCCACCTGGTCGGCACCTCGATCGTCACCTCGGTGCCCTCGCCCTCGAGCGTGTGCCAGTCGATCGTGCCGCCGAGTTCACCCTGGATGAGCGTGCGCACGATCTGCGTGCCGAGCCCGGCGCCGACCTTGCCTTCGGGCAGACCCGAGCCGTTGTCCTGCACCTTCACGCTGAGCTTCTTGTCCGTGCGCCGCGCGACGATGAGCACCTCGCCGTCGGTCTGACCCGCGAGGCCGTGCTCGACGGCGTTCGTGACCAGTTCGGTCAGCGCCAACGAGAGCGGCGTCGCATACTCGCTCGGCAGCACACCGAAGCTGCCCTGGAACTTCGGCCGCACGGTGGTGTTGTGCGCGGATGCCACCTCCGCCACCAGCAGCAGCACCCGGTCGAACACGGTGTCGAAGTCGACGTTCTGGTTCAGCCCCTCGCTCAGCGTGTCGTGCACGACCGCGATGGCCGCGACGCGCCGCATCGCCTGACCGAGCGCCTCCTTCGCGACCTCACTGTGAGTGCTGCGCGCCTGGATGCGCAGCAGCGACGCCACCGTCTGGAGGTTGTTCTTGACCCGGTGGTGGATCTCGCGGATCGTGGCATCCTTGGTGATCAGCTCGCGCTCCTGATGCCGGATCTCGGTCGCATCACGGCAGAGCACGATCGCGCCGACCCGCTCGCCCTTGTTGCGGATCGGGATGGTGCGCAGCGAGACCGTGACCCCGCGAGCCTCGATGTCGGTGCGCCACGGTGCGCGACCGGTAACCACCAGAGGCAGTGACTCGTCGACGGTCAACTGGCCGGTGATGAGCCCGGTGGTCACCTCGGCGAGGGACTCGCCTTCGAGCTCGCCCGCGAACCCCATGCGGTTGAACGCGGAGAGCGCGTTCGGGCTCGCGAAGGTGACGATGCCGTCCACGTCGAGGCGGATCAGGCCGTCGGACGCCCGTGGCGCGCCGCGGCGCGGACCGCTCGGCGCGCCGAGGTCGGGGAAGTCTCCCGAAGCGATCATGGCGAACAGGTCATTGGCGCACTCATTGAAGGTGAGCTCCTGCCGGGATGGCGTTCGCGCCTCGCTGAGATTGCTGTGGCGGGTGATCACCGCGATCGGGAACACGGTCGTGGCACTCCCGCTCGGGCTGAGCCGCCGCAGCACCGGCACCGCACGCACGCGCGTCGGGGTCTCCTCGTACCAGTCGGGTGCCGCGGTGTCCACGATGCGCACGGACTCGAAGGCCTCGGTGACCTGCGCCTTCCACTCCGGCTTGATCGGCTGACCGACGAAGTCGCGGTAGAACAGCGTCGCCGCGCTCGACGGGCGGGCGTGGGCGACGGCGACGAAGCTGCCGTCCTTGCTCGGCACCCAGAGCACGATGTCGGCGAAGGCGAGATCGGCAAGCAGCTGCCAGTCGCCGACGAGCAGATGCAGCCATTCGATGTCCGCCTCGTCCGAGCGCCCCTGTGCCTGCACGAGGTCGGAGAGTGTCGACATGCTCTCAGGCTATCGTGGGCCGATCGCAGCGGGTCGCCGCGGTGCGCCAGGCGCGATCGGTCGATCAGGCCAGGCGCGAGGAGACCGTCCACGCGGTGCGCCGCACGACGCGTTCCAACGCGTCGGCTCGGCTCGTGAAGTCCTCAGCCGAGACGGAGACCGAGACCGCCCCGATCGTGCTGCCGTGCGCCGAGCGCACCGGCGCGGCGATGCACGCCAGTCGTGGCATGTACTCCTCCACCTCCACGGCGATCCGTTCGTGGCGCACGGTCTCGAGCTGTTCCCGCAGCGTGCCGGCGTCGGTCGCGCTGCGCGGGGTGAGCGCCCGCAACGAGTGCTCCTCGAAGTGGCGATCGAGCTCCTCGCGACTCTTGGCGGCCAGCATGAGCTTGCCGAACGCGGTGACATGGCTGGCGTCGGCGAAGCCGGTGTGCAACTGCCCGATGCGAGGATGCTCGGGCGAATCCGCGATGTGCGCGACGACGATCTCATCGGCGTGAAACGCGGTCAGGTAGATCGGGGCGCCGAGCTCGTCGCGGGCGGCCTCGAGCAGGGCGCGCACCTCGGGCGTCGCGAACACCTGACGCTGCACGGCCAGACCCAGCAGGGCGACGGTGCGCCCGAGCACATAGCGCGCCTCCTGACTGCGCCGCAGCAGGTAGCCCTGCCGCTGCAGCACCCCCACGAGCCGGTAGGTGGTCGACAGGCTCAGTCCCAACCGCGCGGCGATGGATGCGACATCCGCCCCGTCATCGCTCGACCCGACGATCTCGAGCACCTTGAGCAGACGTTCGGCCGCTTGGGTGCCGGACGACCCCTCCTGCTCCATCGCAGTGCCCATGTCGACATCGTACGTCCGCTCCGTCGGCGCGCGCAGAACGGATTCCGGCCCGATTCGCACATCGTGGGAAGCGTGGTTGCCGTGCGCGCGGGCTGCGCCCACGATGCTTGCGGGGCCGGCATCCGAGCCCGCCCCGCTGACAAGGAGGTTGGCCGCCATGGCTCGCATCATCATCCTCACCGGCGACGCCGCCGAGACCCTCGAGGTGTTCTACCCGTACCACCGGCTGCAAGAGGCCGGCTTCGAAGTGCACATCGCGGCTCCCGAGAAGAAGAAGCTGCAGTTCGTCGTGCACGACTTCGTGCCCGGCTACGACACCTACACCGAGAAGCCCGGCCACAGCTGGGATGCCGACATCGCCTTCGAGGACGTCGACCCCGACGACTACGTCGCCGCCGTGATCCCCGGCGGGCGCGCACCCGAGTACATCCGCAACAACGAGCACGCCAAGCGCATCGTGCGCGCGATCATGGAGCGCCGGGCGCCCGTCGCGGCGACCTGCCACGGGCCGCTGCTGCTGGCCTCGGCGGGCGTGCTCGACGGGCGCACGACCTCGGCGTATCCCGAGCTCGCGATCGACGTGCAGCTCGCCGGTGCGACCTTCGAAGACGGCGGAGCCGTCGTCGACGGCAACCTGGTGAGCGCCCGCGCTTGGCCGGACAACGGCACCTGGATGGCCGCGTTCCTGAAGAACCTCGAGGCGGCGGGCATCACCGCCTGAGCGCTCGGAGCACGCCCCGCCTGGACGACGCGGGCGGGGCGGTTTCCGGGGCGAGCCGCGAGGCGACCAGCCCGCGAATCGCGGCGCGTGCCGGGGAGCGCGGCGCCGCATCCACCAGGGTGCGCCCGCTGAGCACGGCGCCGTCGAGTGCAGCCTGGTCGTGCGGCACGAGCACCGGCGAGGCGATGCCCCCGAATCTCGAGAGCGTCTGCGTGACCTGGCCGCTCGGGTTCATGCCGATCGCCGAGGCGCGCACCCGGTTCATCACCACGGTGACGTCGGTCGTCGACGCGGTCTCGACGAGATCGACGTGCGCTCGCAGAAAGCGGGACAAGCCCACCGGGTCGGCCGAGCCCACCGCGACGACGGCGTCCGCCTCGTGCACGGCGGTGACGGTGGCGGCGTTGCGCCGCGGCGCGTACAGGTCGCTCGAGATCTCCTCGTCGTTCTCCAGGCTCGAACTCGTGTCGAGCACGGTGAAGTCCGCCCAGGTGCGACAGGCGCGGATGCTCGTCGACACCCGCTCGGCGGAGAGCTCCGGCCAGCGGGTCGGACGCCCGATGCCCGTGAGCACCTCGAACCCGCCGGACGGGGACTCGTAGCGCTGCGCGATGCGCTGCAGCTCCGCGTGATCGAGGGCGTCGTTGCCGGCCAACCGGCAGGCGGCCGCGAATCCGGGCGCCTCGTCGAGCATGCCCAGCGCGGGTGCGACCGAGGCGCCGTGGGTGTCGACGTCGGCGAGCACCACGGCGTGGCCGAGGGCGGCGAGTTCGGCGGCGATGCCGATCGCGAGGGTGGTGCGACCCGGTGCGCCCGCCGGTCCCCACACCGCGATCACGGTGCCGCGCCCGGCGGCGCGGGATGGCTTCGGCGGCGCCGGGTGGGCGCCCTCGAGAGCACGCTCGACGTCGGACCAGGCGGCCGCGGCATCCAGAGTCTCGAACAACCCGAGCACGCTCGCGTGGCGGCGACCGACGTCGTCGGCGGCGAGTGCGACGACCCGGGTGCCCGATTCGTCGCAGGTCGCGAGCAGCCGGTCGGTGAGGTAACGCGGCTCGGCGGCGACGATCGCCGCATCCGGCCGCAGGGCACCGACGAGGGATGCCAGCTCCGCCCCGCTCGGGGAGCGCGCGATCACCTCGTGGCCGTGCCGCGTCGCCTCCTCGGCGATGCGATCCTCGAGCGCCAGTGGCAGCGCCAGCACGAGTCGCACGTCAGCGCCCCGGCAGTCCCGCGGGCACGATCGAGATCGCGTCGCCGTTGGCGACGGCCTCGAGCACCCTGGCGAGCTTCGAACGCGGTACGAGCACTTCGATGGCGGTGCTGTCGCCGCCGGAGACGATGGAGTCGGATTCCAACAGGCGCACCACCGTCGCCCCGGACACGATGGCGGTGGGCGGGCCATACCCGCCGCCGTCGACCTCTCGGGCGGCCCAGACGTCGACGAGCGCGGCCGGCTGCACCGCTGCCGCGAGGGCGACGCCGACATCGAGCACGACCGAGGTCGACCGCAGGCCCTGCGCGCTGCCGATCGCCGAGGTCGGCACGAGCTCGCCCGCGGCGATGGTGCGCGTGACGACGAGTCCATCCGAGGGCACGTCTCCCGGGACGAGGTAGAGCGTCTCGGCGTCGTCGAGTCGCACGTGGCGGGTATCGAGATCCGCCGGGCGGATGCGTTCGCCGGGTGTCAGTGCCCCCGGCGCCGCATAGACCGTGACGGTGCGATCGGCCGCCGAGACGATGGCGACCACGCCGGCGACGGAGCCGATGACGAGCGCGAGGCCGATGGCCAAGCGCGGGTCGAAGGCGATGGAACGCGCCTTCCTGGGTGCGGAAGCGGACTTCATGCGACCATGCTCAGCGGCACCGAGCGACCGCGCCCCGAGTTATCCACATCCACCCCACGGCCTCCTCGACCGCTGAATAATCGTGGCATGGACGAGCAGACGCCAGCCGAATCCCTCGGGCGATTCCTCACCCTCGCCGATACGGCCGAGGTGCTCGCCATCTCGACGAAGCAGGCGGCGAGTCTCATCCGCTCGGGCGAACTGCCCGCCATCAAGGTCGGCGCCGGCGGGCAGTGGCGCATCGAGCGCACGGTGCTCGAGTCGTATATCGAGGCGATGTACGAGGAGACCCGGCGCATGAATCTCTGGAACCAGGCGGACTTCGCGGACCTCGCCGAGTTCCCGGAGCGGCGTGGTCGCTAGACCCTCCGGTGCGGCGGTCGCCGCTGTCGCCGCCGTGCGATCCGCTAGAGCCGCACCATGAGCACGGCGGCGAGCGCGACCATCCGGATCTCCGCGACCTCCGAATCGCGGCGTGCGCTGCCGGGCTCGTGGATCGCGAGGTCGAAGTGATCACGGCCGACGCGATCGATCGTGCCGTGCAGCGTCGCGCCGGCGACCGAGAGCCCCACGGGTCGGCGTCGGCGGCAGAGATCGCGCAGCACGAACGCCAGACCCAGCCGCGCGGTGAGCGCGGGATGCGGCTCGTGCCGGGCGGCCAGGCTCGCGGCGACGATCTCGCGGGGCAGCACCACGGAGGCGATCGCTGCGATCGGGAGGATGGCCTGGCGGCGCGCCGTGGAGTCGTCGACGACATCCGCCGAGAGCCAGTCCCTGCCGACCGTGACCACCCGCACGGCCAGACGGGTGCCGTCGACCAGAGTCAGGGCGAGCACGGCTCCCGGGGCGGCGTCGAGTCGGTCACGCATGGTGAGCCTGCTCAGCCGAAGGCGCTCCTCCTCGGCGCCGAGATCGAGCTCCTCGGCGGTGAGTTCGCGCTCGAGCTGGCTCTCGAGGTCGTCGAAGAGCTTGTCCCAGCGCATGCCCCGACGCTAGTCAGGCGCACCGACCCGGGATCGGGTTATCCACAATCTCGGCGAGACGATGGACAACGGATGCCCGAACTGGTTGAGTATCCTTCACCCCCCACTCGGGGGGTGGACCATTCCGTCTGGGCATCGGATTCGTGGGGAGATCCAATGAGCACAGCGCTACCGACAGACCAGCACGACACGGGCAGGGGCATCGTTCCGCTGCCGTCGAAGGTGATACGGCCACGGTTCGTCCCCGACGAGTTCTTCGGCCACCAGCCCACCTCCAGCGCGGCGTTGCCCGACCCGACCCCGCTGATCGAAAACCTGACGCGCTGCGTCATCGAGATCCTCGCGGGGGCGCGAGACCTCGAGCAGATCTCGCGCTGGGTCACCGACGACGTCTATCGGCACCTGCTCAAGCGCACGGTGCTCTCGGCGCGGGCGCGCAATGCGAAGGGTCGCGCCCCGAGCCGCCCGGCATTCGCACTCGGTCCGGCACATCGCTGCGAGCCGAGAGACGGCGTGGTCGAGGCCGTCGTGATCGTGCGCGGTCGGGCGCGGGCTCGCGCCGTCGCGCTGCGGCTCGAGGGCCTGGATGCGCGGTGGCGCGCCACCGCCATCAACGTGCTCTAGCGATCAGGGCTCGAGCCCCAACGATCCCGTGCTTCAGCGATCAGGGCTCCGCGGCTAGCGGCCCTTCTTCTCCTGAGCACGACGCTGGGCACGGTTCTGCGGTGGCGCATCCGGCGTTGCCGCCCGCTGTCCGAACGCCCCCCGCTCGCCCTGTGCGGCGGGCTGCGGCTGTCCGGTCGGCTGCGCGAACGCGGGGTTCAGCGCCGCAGCCTGACGGGTCTGCTGCTGCTGGGCCCGCGCCGTGGCGGCACGCTCCACCTGCCCGCGCTCGTTGCGCACCTCGACGGCGCCAGCGGCATCCGCGTTCGGCGCCGTGTAGGTCAGCTGGGATGCCGGTGCCGCCGGCTGCGCGAGACCGCGAGCCTGCACACCGGCCCCGCCGGTGACCTCGACCTCGAGGTTGAACAGGAAGCCGACGGACTCCTCGCGGATCGACCCCATCATCGACTGGTACATCGCGAAGCCCTCGCGCTGGTACTCGACGAGCGGGTCGCGCTGGGCCATCGCCCGCAGGCCGATGCCGTCTTTGAGGTAGTCCATCTCGTAGAGGTGGTCGCGCCAACGGCGGTCGATCACGCTGAGCACGACGCGACGCTCGAGTTCTCGCATCGCCGGTTCGCCGAGCTGCTGCTCGCGACGGTCGTAGGCGATCTTGGCGTCGGAGAGCACCTCGCGAGCCAGGAACTGCGTGGTCACCTTGTTGCGGGTGCCCGCCTCGGCGAGCACCTCATCGATCGTGAGGGTGATCGGGTACAGCGTCTTGAGCTCGGCCCACAGCGCCGGCAGGTCCCAGTCCTCGGAGTGGCCCTCGGCGGTGTGCACCTCGACGACCTCGGTGATGACGTCTTCGAGGAACTGCTGCACGCGATCCTTGAGGTCGTCGCCCTCGAGGATGTGGCGTCGGTCCCCATAGATCGCCTCGCGCTGACGGTTGAGCACATCGTCGTACTTGAGCACGTTCTTGCGGATCTCGGCGTTGCGCGCCTCGACCTGCGACTGGGCCGACCGGATGGCGCGGCTGACGACCTTCGATTCGATCGCGAGATCGTCCGGCACGTTGCTGCGACCCATGAGCGCCTCGGCCGCGCCGGAGTTGAACAGGCGCATGAGGTCGTCCTGCAGGGAGAGGTAGAACCGGCTCTCGCCCGGGTCGCCCTGTCGTCCGGAGCGCCCGCGGAGCTGGTTGTCGATGCGACGGGACTCGTGGCGTTCCGTGCCCAGCACGTAGAGTCCGCCGACCTCGATGACCTTCGCCGCCTCGACCTCGACCTCGGCCTTGACCTGCTCGTAGACCTCGTCCCAGGCCGCCTCGTACTCTTCCGGGGTCTCGACGGGGCTGAGGCCCTGCGCGTTCATCTTCGCGACCGCGAGGAACTCCGCGTTGCCGCCGAGCATGACGTCGGTGCCACGCCCCGCCATGTTCGTCGCGACGGTCACGGAACCCAGGCGCCCTGCCTGGGCGACGATCGCCGCCTCGCGCGCGTGGTTCTTGGCGTTGAGCACCTCGTGTTTGATGCCCTTCTTGGCGAGCATCTTCGAGAGCAACTCGCTCTTCTCGACGCTCGTGGTGCCGACCAGCACCGGCTGGCCGACCTCGTGACGACGCACGATGTCCTCGACGACCTGCTCGAACTTGGCCTGCTCGTTCTTGTAGACGAGGTCGGACTGGTCCTTGCGCAGCATCGGCTTGTTGGTGGGGATGGGCACGACGCCGAGCTTGTAGGTCGACATGAACTCGGCCGCCTCGGTCTCGGCGGTACCGGTCATGCCGGAGAGCTTGTTGTAGAGCCGGAAGTAGTTCTGCAGGGTCACCGTGGCGAGCGTCTGGTTCTCGGCCTTGACCGCGACCCCCTCCTTGGCCTCGATCGCCTGGTGGATGCCCTCGTTGTAGCGACGGCCCATCAGGATGCGGCCGGTGTGCTCGTCGACGATGAGCACCTCGCCGTTCATCACGACGTAGTCCTTGTCCTTCTTGAACAGGGCTCGCGCCTTGATCGAGTTGTTGAGGAAGGAGATCAGCGGCGTGTTCGCGGACTCGTAGAGGTTGTCGATGCCGAGGTAGTCCTCGACCTTCTCGATGCCGGGCTCGAGCACGCCGACGGTGCGCTTCTTCTCGTCGACCTCGTAGTCGACGTCGGGCACGAGCTTGGTGGCGATGTTGGCGAACTCGGTGAACCACCGGTTGGCCTCGCCCGACGACGGGCCCGAGATGATCAGCGGGGTGCGCGCCTCGTCGATGAGGATCGAGTCGACCTCGTCGACGATCGCATAGTGGTGGCCGCGCTGCACCATGTCCTGGGCCTGCCAGGCCATGTTGTCGCGCAGGTAGTCGAAGCCGAACTCGTTGTTCGTGCCGTAGGTGATGTCGCACGCGTACTGCTCACGACGCTCCGCCGGGGTCTGCCCGGAGAGGATGACGCCCGTGGTCATCCCGAGCGCTCGGAACACGCGCCCCATCAACTCGGACTGGTAGCTGGCCAGGTAGTCGTTCACCGTGATCACGTGCACGCCGCGCGCCGGGATGGCGTTGAGGTAGGCCGCGAGCGTCGCGACGAGCGTCTTGCCCTCGCCGGTCTTCATCTCGGCGATGTTGCCCAGGTGCAGGGCAGCGCCGCCCATCAGCTGCACATCGAAGTGCCGCATGCCGAGCGTGCGCACGGCCGCCTCGCGCACCGCGGCGAACGCCTCGGGCAGCAGATCCTCGAGGGACTCGCCCTTGGCGTAACGCTCGCGGAACTCGACGGTCTCGTGCTTGAGATCGTCGTCGGAGAGCTCCTTGAAGTCGTCTTCGAGGTGGTTCACCGCATCCGCGTAGTTCTTGAGGCGGCGAAGAAGCCGTCCCTCGCCGACACGGAGCGCGCGCTCGAGTACGTTGGCCACCGATTACTCCAGTCGTCCGGGTCTGTTACCGGCCTGTAATAGTACCAACGCGAGGCTGTGAAGCCCTCCCCCGCGCGCTATCCGGCGCTCGCTCTGCGCGAACTGCGGCCCACCGGCGCGGCCTCGTCCTCCAGAGAGATGACTCCGTAGTCCCAGCCCTTGCGGCGGTAGACCACGCTCGGGCGATCGGTGGTCGCGTCGATGAAGAGGAAGAAGTCGTGGCCGACGAGCTCCATGTGGTCCACGGCATCCTCGACCGTCATCGTCGACGAGGGGAACACCTTCTTGCGGATGACGACCGGCGAGTAGCCTTCCTCGCCGGGCTCCGGTGCCGCCTGCACCGGGATCTCGCCGGTCGCGACCGCCTCGATCACGTCGGGGCTGGCCGGCGTGATGTCGACGACACGGAAGCCGTCGGCGGATGCCTCGCGCAGCGACACCGGGCGGTGCTGGCCGCGGTGCACCTTCTTGCGGTCCTTGGACTGGCGGATGCGCTCCACGAGCTTGGCCATCGCCAGGTCGAACGCGACGTACTTGTCCGAGCCGTCGGACTCGGCGCGCACGAGGGGGCCCGGCCCGATCAGGGTGAGCTCGACGCGATCGTCGCCGGTGGCGCCTCGCGTCTCGTGGTGACGGGAGACCTTCACCTCGAAGGCGATGGCCCGTTCGGCGAGGTGATCGATCTTCTCCGCCTTCTCGGTCGCGTAATCGCGAAAGCGATCCGTGACCCCAAGGTTGCGTCCAGTGATCGTGATGTCCATGGCGACCTCCCCGTGCCTTATGCGCCACCGCCGGGGCTGAAGGGTCCAGTCCAGGCGGTGCTTCGTTGCGCGCCTTGAGGCCCACCGTAGTCCTGTGCGGGAGCCGTGTCACGGATCGGATGCAGCCTCGGAGTGAACGCCAAGGTTGCCCCGCCGATGACCACGCCACCGGCGGCGCGCACGGCTCGCGCGGCCTCGTCGAGCGTCGCGCCGGTGGTGAGCACGTCGTCGATGATCAGGAAGGCGCTGCCCTCGAGCGGCCGCGGCGCGGCGAGCGCGCCACGCACATTGGCCGCCCGGTCCGCGACGCCGAGGGACTTCTGACGGGCAGTGCTGCGGGCGTGCCGCAGCACTCGCTGCGACCGCAGCCCCGCCCTGCGGGCCAGGAGCGCGACGGGGTCGTATCCCCGGCGGCGGTAGGCGGCGCGGCTCGAGGGCACGGCGGTGATCGCGGTACCGGGCGGTGGGGCGGCGGCGGCCACCGCGGCGGCGAGGCTCGTGGCGAGGGCTGGCGCGACATCCGTGCGCTCCTGCTCTTTCAACGCCAGCAGCACCCGGCGCACCGCGCCCTCGTAGCGCAGCCCGCACCACACCTGGAGACCGCCCGGGGTGCTGTGCAGCGTGGGTGTCGGCAGCAGTGCCGCCCGGCAGTGCGGGCAGAGGGCGCGATCGTGCTGCCCGCACCCCGCGCAGTCGACCGGGAACAGCACGCTCCAGGCGTCGAGGATCGCGTCGCGCCAAGTCACCAGGAGAGCCTCCGCGACCGCGCGGGCACGCACGTGCCACGTCTGCGGAAGTGTGGAGAACTACTGCTTGGTGGCCAGGTATGAGGCGGGGATGAGCGTCGAGACCCAACCGGAGCTGCCCTGCGGTCGCCAGATCTCGCCACCGGCGAGCACCCGGAGGCCGTCGGTACCGTTGTTGCCGCCCACGATCGAGACCCCGCCGGCGACCTGCCCCAGCGCCGCGCTCGGGCCGCCGACCTCGAATGCGGTGACTGCGCCATCGGCCGAGAGGGTGGCGACGGTGCGGTCGTCGACCCAGGTGGCGTCGACCGGCGTTGCGGTCGGCACGCCGAGCGGGATGAGCGGACCGAGCGCCGTCGGCACGTTCTCCTGCCGCACGATGCCGGCGACCAGCAACTGCGGGCCCACGGGCGAGGAGAGGTAGAGCAGCAGCCGTGTTCCGTCGCGGGAGACATCGAGCGAGACGACCGTGGCATCGCTCGGGAGCGCGGATTGGATCGAGTGGGATGAGCCGTCCAGCTCGAAGGTCGTCAACGAGGCCGCACTGCCCGCCTGGGCCGACCACACGAACAGGAACGGGTCGATGGAAGGCACCGCCAGCCCCGGCCGCCGGTCGAGGAGCACCGGCTCGTCGGTGATCGTCGCGACGCCGACGCCATCGGCGGAGCGGAAGGCGACCGCGGTGCGATCACGGGCGAGCACCGCGGCATCCGCTCCGGCTTCGACGACCTTCTGACTCAGACCGTCGATCGGTGTCACGCCAGCGCCGCCGTCGAATCCGAACTGGTCGCCGACGCCGACCAGCGCGGCGCTGTCGACCGCGGGGTCGACGATCGCGTCGTTGCCCGAAGGGTCGGCGCTCGGCAGCGCCCGGCCGCCGACGGTCATCGTCACGTTAGGCGTGTCGAGCGTGGCCGCCAGCTGCTGCCGCATGCGGTCGAGCTCCGTGGTGCCCGCGGCGAGCGCCTCGGCACTGAGATCGACGGTCGCGGTGTTGCCCGTGACATCCACCGAGCCCTCGCCCAGGGTGGTCGCGACGGGGAACGCGGTCTGCACCGCCCCCTGCAACCAGTTCGTCGGTCCGTTGAGCAGCGCGCGCACGACGCGGATGGGCGCCGTCGCGCGCGCCGGGAACCACCGCACGTCCGGCACGAGGAAGGCGTGGCTCGGATCGAAGAAGTACAGCGGCTGCTCGCGGAACGCGACATCGAAACTGGACTGGGAGAGCACGATGCCGTCGGCGGCCTGGCTGATGCGCCACTCGCCGTCGACCTGCTCGAACCCGAAGGTCAGGGTGAGGCTCGAGGAATCCTGTAGCGTGTACCGTCCCTCGCCGTCGACGCTGGCCCGCGTCGCGACGGTGTAGGTCCAGGTGTTGGCGGCCGCCGCCGGCGCGTGCGTCTCGCTCGAGCGGATGATGGTGCTCGCGTTCGGGTCCCAGGTGGACCGCAGCTGCGGGGTGAGGAACTGCTGGGCGATCGCGTAGTCGTTCTGCGGGCTGCGAACCGCCTGCATGAAGTCGGTGAGGATCCGCTCCTGGTCGGAACCCGCGACCGGTCCGGAGGCGAGCACGACCACCTCGGGTTCCAGCTGCTCGTCGATCACCGGCCCGGCCTGAACGCCGCCGGACGTCGGGATGCCGACGCACGCGGCGAGGGCCAGCACGAGCACCGCGACCCCGGCGGACAACGATGCCCTACGCATGCGGCACCTCCTCGATCGGCGGCCCGTCATCGGGGGGCAGCTCCAGCGGCGAGGAGGTCAGCACGGCCCCGCGCACCCGCGGGAGGGTCAGCCTGAAGCACGAGCCCTCGCCTTCGGCCGACCACACCTCGAGCCAGCCGCCGTGCAGGGCGGAGTCCTCGAGCGCGATGGCGAGGCCGAGGCCGGTGCCGCCCGTGCTGCGCTGCCGAGAGGGGTCGGCCCGCCAGAATCGGTCGAAGACCCGCGCCATCGCCTCGGGCGTCATGCCGACACCGTAGTCGCGCACCGCGATCGCCACCGCGTCGGCATCGCTGTCGATCCACACCACGATGGGTCGGCCCTCGCCGTGATCGATGGCGTTGCCGAGCAGGTTCTGCAGGATGCGACGGATGCGACGCGAGTCCACTTCGGCCTCGAAGTACCCACCGGGTGCCACCAGTCGCAGTTGCGAGCCCTTCGACTCCGCGAGGGCGCGCACCATGTCGATCGCCTCCTCGGCCAGGCGCACGAGGTTGGTGGGTTCGGCATCCATCTCGACAGCGCCGGCGTCGTATCGGCTCATCTCGAGCAGGTCGGCGAGCAGCGTCTCGAAGCGCTCGACCTGGGTGTGGAGCAGCTCCGCGGTGCGCGCCGTGGCCGGCGGAAAGCTCTCGCGCTGGTCGTAGAGCACGTCACCGGCCAGCCGGATGGTCGTCAGCGGGGTGCGCAGCTCGTGGGAGACGTCGGAGACGAAGCGCTGCTGCACCTGGGAGAGCGAGGCGAGGCGGGTGATCTGGTTCTGCAGGCTCGTGGCCATCCCGTTGAACGAGCGCGCGAGGGTGGCGATGACGTCGTCGCCCTTCACCGGGATGCGCACGGTCAGATCGCCGGCGGCGAGCTGCTCGCTGGTCTGGGCAGCCAGCTGCACCGGCCCGACCACGAGCCGCACCACGATGAACGTCACGGCCGCGATGAGCAGCACGAGTGCGAGCCCGCCGATCACCAGGGTCTGCTGCACGAAGCCCAGGGTCTCCTGCGCATCGATGTTGTCGTAGACGAGGTACAGCTCGTAGCGGTCGCCCCGGATGTCGAGCGTCGACCCCACGACGAGACCGGGATGCGTCGAGCCGTCGTCCTGCGGCAACGCCACGGGTTGCGAGAACGTGCGCGGCTCCTCGGAGTCGCGCACCGCATCGCGCAGCTCGCTCGAGATCAGGGACTCCGACTGGTCGAGGCCGGAGGTGATGCCCGCCTGGCCCTGGGCCGGCGGGATCGTGAACCAAGCGCCCGGTGCGGCGTTCGAGATCGCCACGGCCGCCGCGCCGATGGTGACGTCGGGATCCTCCGGGCTCAGCTGTTCCGCGGCCTGGTCGAACACACGCTGCGCGGCGAGGTTGGCATTCTCGGTAGTGGCGGTCAACTGCACCCGGCGAGCGGTGAACAGGTTGGAGCCGACGCTGATCGCCATGGAGGTGCCGATGATCGCGACCGCAAGCCCGGAGAGCAGCACCGTGATGGCGACCGTGCGCACCTGCAGCGACGAGCGCCACAGCTCCATCACCCGCGCGAGTGCGGCACGCCAGTCGAGACCGCGCATCGCCTACGGTGTGCTGCCCGCGCGGTAGCCGACGCCGCGCACCGTCATGATGATGCTCGGGTTGTCCGGATCGTGCTCGACCTTCGCCCGCAGACGCTGCACATGCACGTTGACGAGCCTGGTGTCCGCCTTGTAGTGGTAGCCCCACACCTGCTCGAGCAACATCTCGCGCGTGAAGACCTGCTCCGGCTTCGCCGCGAGGGCGAGCAGCAGTTCGAACTCGAGCGGGGTCAGGTTGATGCGCGTATCGCCGCGCCGCACCTCGTGGCCCGCGACGTCGAGCGTGAGGTCGCCGATCTGCAACGGTCCGCTGGTGGTAGGGGGCGCCGGTCGCAGTCGCGTGCGCACGCGAGCCACGAGTTCCTTCGGGTTGAACGGCTTCACCACGTAGTCGTCCGCACCCGATTCGAGCCCCTTGACGACATCCGCCGTGTCGCTCTTTGCCGTGAGCATGATGATGGGCACCCCGGACTCCTCGCGGATGCGGGCGCACACCTCGATGCCGTCCATGCCGGGCAGCATGAGGTCGAGCAGCACGAGGTCGGGGCTCGAGTCGCGGAAGGCGGCGAGCGCGAGTGCGCCGTCGTCGCAGAACGTCGGTTCGAACCCTTCACCACGCAGCACGATGCCGATCATCTCGGCGAGCGCGGTGTCGTCGTCGACCACCAGGATTCGCGCGTTCACATGGCCTCGCATCCCACTCGAGCCCGGGCGCGGTCGACCGCGTCGAGCTTTCGCACAAGCGTAACCCGAGTGTGACAGCATGATGGCGTCGGCCGGAGGCCGCGAGGGAGGGCGAGCGTGTCTGACAGCACATCCTGGCAGCCGCCGGCAGGGCCGGCGGAGAACAGCGCGCCGCCTGCGGCCGCGACAGGATACGGCCCCAGTGCTCCGGCACCGGGCTGGACGCCGCCTCCGAAGCCCGGCCTCATCCCGTTGCGCCCCCTCACGCTCGGCACGCTGCTCGGAGCCGCGTTCCAGGTGCTGCGCCGCAATCCCCGACCCACCTTCGGGTTCTCCCTGCTGATCACCGGCGCGATCATGCTGCTGACCCTCGTGATCGTCGGTCTCGTCTCGTTCTTCGCCATCGCCCGCACCCTCAACGCCAGCGACGCGGATGCCGACGCCCTCGCCGCGGGATCGGTCGCGATGATCGTGCTGTCGTCCCTCGTGCCCGTCGCGCTCGGCATCGTGGGCACCGCGATCCTGCAGGGGATCGTCTCGCTCGAGGTCGCCCGCGGCACCGTCGGCGAGAAGCTGCGACTGCCCGGGCTGTGGGCCGGCGCGAAGGGCCGCATCGGTGCGCTCATCGGCTGGTCGCTGCTCATCACCGGTGTCGTCATCGCCGCCCTCGTGATCGTCGCCGTGCTGCTCGGCCTGATCATCGTGTTCGGCGGCACCGCCGGCCTCGTGATCGGCGTGCTGCTGGGACTGCTGCTCACGCTCGGGGCCGTGGTGCTCTTCGCATGGCTGTCGACGAAGCTCGCGCTGGTGCCGAGCGTGCTCATGCTCGAGCGGCTGCCGCTGCGCGCCGCGATCGCGCGTTCCTGGTCGCTGACCGGCGGCTACTTCTGGAAGACCTTCGGCATCATCCTGCTCGTATCGGTGATCGTGCAGACCGTGGCTGGCATCATCGCGGCGCCGCTGCAGCTCATCATCAGCTTCGGCGCCTTCCTCATCAATCCCAACGGCGACAACACCGGCCTCGCCGTCGCCGGGATCGTGGTGTACTTCCTCACGATCGTGCTCTCCGTGGTCTTCGGCGCGATCTCCGCGGTGATCATGTCGTCGACCCCGGCGCTCATCTACATCGACATCCGCATGCGCAAGGAGGGACTCGACCTCGAACTCATCCGCTTCGTGGAGGCGCGCCAGGCCGGGGACGCGACCGTGCCCGACCCGTACCTCGCGAAGGCCGGCGGGGCACCGGCTGCCGCGGCGGAAGGCGCGCCCTGGGCGTGAGCCTCGCCGGCCTCCCCATCGACGTCCCCGTCGACCCGGAGCCGCCGGAAGCCGCGCAGTGGCTGATCGAGGAGCTCGCCAAGCCCGTCTACCAGGCTGCGAAGCCCACCCTCTTCGACCGCATCGCGCAGGCGATCGGCGAGTGGATCGCCTCACTGCGCTTCGGCGACCTGGAGGGCCCGCCCGCGCTGGCGCTCGGGTTCGTCGTCGCGCTCATCGTGGTCGGCATCGTGGTCGCGATCCTGATCTTCGGTCTGCCGCGACTGAACCGGCGCAGCGCCGTCGCCGGAGCACTCTTCGGCGAGGACGACCATCGCTCGGCGGCCAGGATCGCCCGTGACGCCGAGGCGGCGGCGCGCCGAGGCGACTGGTCGCTCGCCATCACGGAGGCCTTCCGCTCGATCGCCCGCGACCTCGCCGAACGCACCATCGTCACGACCAGTCCGGGCACCACGGCGCACGACTTCGCGTCGCGTGCCGGTCGCGCGCTGCCGGCACTGGCGGAACCGCTCGCCGTCAGCGCCGTGACGTTCGACGGGGTGCGCTACCTCGGTCACGTCGGTTCGGCGGAGCAGTACCGCGCGATCGCCGAGCTGGCCGCCGAGGTGCGCGGCGCGCGGCCCGCCCTCGAGCCGGTCGGGTCATGACGACGCAGCTGGTGGTCACCCCGACCACGGGACGCGTGCTCAAGCGCGCGCTGTTCTGGGTCGCGGTCGCGACCTTCGCCGCCGTCATCGCGGTCGTGACGCTGCTCTCGGTGGGTTCATCGAGTGCAGGTCAGCCCCTCGACCCCACGGACCCCGCGCCCGGCGGCGCGATGGCGCTCGCGGAGGTGCTGCGCCAGCAGGGCGTCGAGGTGATCGTCACCGACAACCTCGCCGACACCCGGCAGGCGATCGGCTCTGCGGATGACACCACCCTGGTGCTGCACGACCTCGGCGGGTACCTCGAGGACGAGCAACTGCGCCAGGCGGTCTCGCTTGCCGGCACGGTGGTGCTCATCGACCCGGGATTCGCGCAGTTGCAGGCGGTGGCACCGGCGGTGGCGCAGGCCGGTGTGGTGGAGGGCTCGCTGGAGGCCGGGTGCGGCATCCCCGCGGCCAGCCGCGCCGGCACCGTCTCCGGCGACGCGTCGGGATACCGCATCCTCGACGAGGATGCGGGCGCGATCGGCTGCTTCGGCTCCGGCGACGATGTCGTCTCGCTCGTGTCCCTGCCGGGCGGACTGACCGTTCTGGGAACCACGGCCGCGCTCAGCAACGAGGTCATCATCCAGGACGGCAACGCGGCCCTCGCCCTCGGGCTGCTCGGCGAGCACGAGCACCTGGTGTGGTACCTGCCGAGCTTCGCCGACCTGCCCCAGGCGCCGCCGGCCACCCTCGGCGAACTCACCCCGGCGTGGGTCACGCCGGCGCTGGCACTGCTACTCATCTGCTTCGTCGCGGCGGCGTTCTGGCGCGGTCGCCGGCTCGGACCGCTCGTGATCGAGAACCTGCCGGTGACGGTGCGAGCCAGCGAGACGATGCTCGGCCGCGCGCGACTCTACGAGAAGTCGTCGTCACGGCTCCGTGCGCTCGATGCGCTGCGAGTCGGATCGCTCCAGCGGCTCGCGGAGTCGTGCGGGCTGCCCCGCGCCGCGACCGTCGACGACGTGATCGGCGCGGTCGCGGCCCTCACCGGAGAACAGGTGGGCGGCATCCGTCGGCTGCTCGTCGATGCGGTGCCCGCGACCGACGCCGAACTCATGTCCCTCTCCGATGCCCTGCTCACCCTTGAACGCGCCGTCGACCGCGCGCGCCGACCGTAAGGAAGAATCGCACGATGACCGATGCCCAGTTGCGGGATGCCTTCGCCCAGTTGCGCACGGAGGTCGGCAAGGCCGTGGTCGGCCAGGAGCCGGCGGTCACCGGCCTGACCATCGCCTTGCTCGCGGGCGGCCACGTGTTGCTCGAGGGCGTGCCCGGGGTCGCGAAGACCCTCCTCGTGCGCACCCTCAGTCAGGCGCTGTCGCTCGAGACCAAGCGCGTGCAGTTCACGCCGGACCTCATGCCCGGGGATGTCACGGGCTCGCTCGTCTACGACGCGAAGGCGGGCGAGTTCGAGTTCCGACCGGGGCCGGTGTTCACGAACATCCTGCTCGCCGACGAGATCAACCGCACGCCACCGAAGACCCAGTCGGCGCTGCTCGAGGCGATGGAGGAACGTCAGGTCTCCGTCGACGGGCAGACCCGTAAGCTGCCGGTGCCGTTCATGGTCGCCGCGACCATGAACCCGATCGAGTACGAGGGCACGTACACGCTGCCCGAGGCACAGCTCGACCGCTTCCTGCTCAAGCTCGTGCTCGACCTGCCGGAGCGCGACGACGAGGTCGTCGTGCTCGAGCGGCACGCGGCCGGCTTCAACCCACGCGACCTCGCCGCCGCGGGAGTCACTCCCGTGCTCGACGCGGCGCAGCTCGCCGCCGCGCAGGCCGCGGTCGGCAAGGTCGGCGCGTCGGCGGATGTCATCGGCTACGCCGTTGACCTCGCGCGGGCCACCCGGCAGAGCCCCTCGGTCAAACTCGGCGTGAGCCCGCGCGGTGCGGTCGCCCTCCTGGCGGCCAGCAAGGCCTGGGCGTGGCTGGGCGGTGTCGACGGGGTCACCCCCGACCACGTGCAGGCGATGGCATTGCCGGTGCTGCGGCACCGCATCCAGTTGCGTCCCGAGGCGGAGCTGGAGGGCATTTCGGCCGACGCGATCCTGCGTTCGATCCTGCAGCAGGTACGGGTGCCGATCTAAGCCCATGGCCCTCTCCGGATTCTTCGTCGCCCTCCTCGCGCTCGGCGTGCTGCCGATCGTGATCACGGGTGAGCCCATCGTGTTCGTGCTGTGGCTGCTGTTCGTGCTCGTGCTCGCCGGCGTCGATCTGGCCATCGCCGGGTCACCACGGCGCGTGCGGCTCGCGCGCGAGCTTCCGGGGCGCGTTCGACTCGGCGAGAGCGCCGAGTCTGGGCTGATCGTGACGAACGCGGGAGGCCGTCGCGTGCGCGGCGTGCTCCGCGACGGCTGGCAACCTTCCGCCGGGGCGAGCCCCCGCGCCGTGCGGCTCGATGTGCCGGCGGGCGAGCGGCGCGCGATCACCATGCGCCTGAGTCCGTTCAGACGTGGGGAGCGCCGAACCGAACACGTGACGATCCGCTCCTTCGGCCCCCTGCGCCTCGCGGCGCGGCAAGCGACGATCACCGCGCCCGGCGCGATCTCGGTGCTGCCGCCCTTCAACTCCCGCAAGCACCTGCCCTCCCGGCTCGCGAGACTGCGCGAGCTCGATGGCGCCACGAGCGTCATGGTGCGCGGTCAGGGCACCGAGTTCGACAGCCTGCGCGACTACGTGCGCGGCGACGATGTGCGCTCGATCGACTGGCGCGCGACCGCGCGGCGACTCGAGCCGACGGGGCCGAAACTCGTCGTGCGCACGTGGCGACCGGAGCGGGATCGCCGGGTCGTCATCCTGATCGACAGCGGTCGCATGTCGGCGGCCCGCATCGACAACGAACCGCGCATCGACACGGCGTTCGAGTCGGCACTGCTGCTGGCCGCCCTCGCCTCGAGCGCCGGGGACCGCGTCGATGTCGTCATCTTCGACCGCCGAGTGCGTGGCCGCGTGCAGGGCGCGACCGGCGCCGAACTGCTCTCGCGCATGGTCTCGACGATGGCCCCGATCGAGCCCGAGCTCATCGAGATGGACTGGGCCGCGGTGCCGGGGCTCGTGCGCTCGGTGACGGCGCACCAGGCGCTCGTCGTGCTCGCCACCACAATCGACGCGCCCGGCGCGACCCGGGGCCTGCTCGGCGTGCTGCCGCAACTGACTCGCAAGCACACGGTCGTGGTCTCCTCCGTCACCGACCCGACGGTGCTGGATGCCACCCGCCACCGCACCACGCGCGATGAGGTCTACCTCGCCGCCTCCGCCGAGCGCGCGCTGCTCGACCAGGCCCGCGTCGCCGCCGCCATCCGGCAACTGGGCGGAGAGGTCGTCACGGGCGCGCCGCAGGAGCTCCCCCCGGCGCTCGCCGACGCCTACATCGCGCTCAAGGCCGCCGGGCGGCTCTGAACGCGGGAACGGCCGGCCCGAAGGACCGGCCGTTCCTCACGTGCTGCAGATCAGGCGCCGACGCGCGCCGCGATCTTCGCGCCCAGGCCAGCATCCACGTTCGTCCAGTACTGGATGAAGCGGGCCTTGATGTCCGCGACCGTCAAGGCCGAGTACTGGCCCACGAGCGTCTCGAGCAGGCGCGCCTTCGACTCGTCGTCGAAGACCTCGCGATAGAGCGTGCCGGCCTGGCCGAAGTCGTCATCCTCGGCGTGCAGGGTCTGCGCCGCACGGATGAGCGTGCCGTCGGTCTCCCAGCCGCCCTCGCCAGCGCGCGCCGGGTCGGCCTCAGGCCCACCGTAGGAGTTGGGCGTGTAGGTGCGCGCCGTGGCATCGCTGAACTGGTAGCGCATGCTGCCCTCGTGCTGGTAGTTGCGCACCTCGGCCGCATGCGGCTGGTTCACGGGCAGCTGGTTGTAGTTCGTGCCGATGCGGTTGCGCTGGGCGTCCGGGTAGGCGAACACGCGGGCCATGAGCATCTTGTCGGGGCTGATGTCGACGCCGGGAACGAGGTTGGAGGGCGAGAAGGCGGCCTGCTCGATCTCGGCGAAGAAGTTCCGCGGGTTGCGGTTGAGGGTGTAGTGGCCGACCTTGATGAGCGGGTAGTCCGCGTGCGGCCACACCTTCGTGATGTCGAAGGGGTTGAACCGGTAGGTCTTCGCCTCCTCGTAGGGCATGATCTGCACAAAGACGTCCCAGGTCGGGAAGTCCCCGCGTTCGATCGCGTCGTGCAGGTCGCGGCGGTAGTAGTCCGCGTCGGAACCGGCGAGCTTCTCCGCCTCGGCCGGGTCCAGTCGCTCGACGCCCAGGCGGGACTTGAAGTGGTACTGCACCCAGAAGCGCTCACCGTCGGCGTTGATCCACTGGTAGGTGTGCGAGCTGTAGCCGTTGAGGTGCCGCCACGACTTGGAGAGGCCGCGGTCACCCATGAGGTAGGTCACCTGGTGGGCGGACTCGGGCGAGAGGGTCCAGAAGTCCCACTGCATGTCGGCATCGCGCAGGCCCGAGCCCGCGAGGCGCTTCTGCGAGTGGATGAAGTCGGGGAACTTCATGCCGTCGCGGATGAAGAACACGGGGGTGTTGTTGCCGACGATGTCGTAGTTGCCCTCGGTCGTGTAGAAGCGCAGCGCGTAGCCGCGCACATCCCGCCAGGTGTCGGGCGAGCCCTGCTCGCCGGCCACGGACGAGAAACGCAGGAGCATCTCGGACTTCGTGCCGGGCTGGAAGACCGCGGCACGCGTGTACTTCGAGACGTCCTCGGTGACCTCGAACTCGCCGAACGCCCCGCCGCCCTTGGCGTGCGGGTTGCGCTCCGGCACGCGCTCGCGGTTGAACGAGGCGAGCTTCTCGACGAGCACGCGGTCGTGCAGCGCGGTGATACCGTCAGGCCCGGTCGTGAGCGAGTGCGCGTCGCTGCCGATGGGCGCCCCGCTCTGGGTGGTGGTGAAGTTGTCGGACATGGCGTTCTCCTAGCGTGCGGTTGTGAGTGGTTCGGATGAGTGGATGGGTCGGTCGGTGGCGCAGTCCTCGCACAGCCCCCAGAAGGTCACTTCCGCGGAGGCGATCGTGAACCCGGCCATGTCGGCGGGATGCAGGCAGGGGGCCTCGCCGACCGCGCAGTCGACGTCGGCGATCGCCGAGCACGAGGTGCAGACGATGTGGTGGTGGTTGTCGTGGGCGCGGCGCTCGTAGCGTGCGGCGGAACCGGCCGGTTCGATGCGGCGGATGACCCCGGCGTCCACGAGGTCGCCGAGGATGTTGTGCACCGATTGCACCGAGGTGCGGTGGCCGAGTTCGTTGAGCGCGGCATGGAGCGTGGCCGCGTCGGCGTGCGGGTGCGACTCCAGCATCCGCAGGACGCGTGTGCGACCGTCGGTGACGCGCAGGCCCGCCTCGCGCAGCTCCTGCTCGATCACCATGGACACGACCCGAGTCTAGCCCTATCGTGAATCACTCAAAAAAGGACGAAGGTCCCGTCAGCCCGCGACGAGCTGCCGCGCCCCCGCCTCGAACTCGTCGAGGTCGCCGGTCTCGCCGGCTCGCGCGGCGCGGCGACCGACGACCCACTGGTAGACCAGGAACGCGGCGAGCGCGAGCGTGCCGATGCCGATCTTGATCGGCCACGGCCAGTCCTGACGGGTGACGAAGCCCTCGATGATGCCGGAGACGAGCAGCGCGAGGATGAGACCTACGACGATCGTGAAGAACGCGCGGCCCTCGTGCGCGAGCGACTGGGCCCGGGTGCGCGGGCCGGGAGCGATCCAGGCCCAGAAGATCCGCATCCCGGTCGCACCCGCGACGAAGATCGAGTACAGCTCGAGCTGTCCGTGCGGGGCGATGTAGAGGAAGAACACGTCGAGCCGATCGAACTCGGCCATGATCGCGGCGGTGAGTCCGAGCTGCTGCGCGTTCGTGAAGAGCAGGTAGGGGGCGTAGACGCCGACGATGCCGAAGGCGATGCACTGGGCGGCGAGCCACGCGTTGTTGGTCCAGACGAACCCCGTGAACGAGGTGCCGGAGTTCTCGGAGTAGTAGTTCACGAAGTCCTCCTTCGCGTACCGCTCGAGCTCCGCGGTCGAGCCCATCGAGGCCAGCACGGCGGGGTTGGCCGCGGCCCAGAAGCCGTAGAGCACGGCGATGATCGCCGTCGCGAGCGCGACCGCGAGGCTCAACCAGCGGATGCGAAACAGGGCGGCGGGCAGTTGCGCGACGAAGAACCGCGGCAGTTGACTCAGCACGTTCGCGGATGCACCGGTGAACCGTAGCCGCGCGCGGCTCAGCCACAGCGACAGGCGGTCGCCCTGCACCGAGGCGCCCGCGGTGGTGCGGATCGCCGAGAGCTGACTCGCGCCGGACTGGTACCCCTCGATGAGCTCATCCGCCTCCGCCCCGCTGAAGCGGCGCTGCGACCCGAGTTCGGCAAGGCGGTCCCACTCCGCGCGGTGGGCGGCGGTGTAGGCGTCAAGGTCCATCTGGTTCAATGATGGCATGGCCACTGCCGCGGCATCCGGAGCGATTGCCCACGATGAGCGCCTCGACGAGCTCGTCACCGGCGAGGCGGTCGCCCTCGACCTTCGACCCGCGAGCTTCGTGCTGCGTGCGGCGGGGGCGATCATCGACTGGCTCGTGTACTTCGGCACGTATCTCGTGCTGGCGATCGTGTTCCTGAACCTCGCCGGGCAGCTCGGTCTCGACGAGGCGATCACCCGCGCGATCACGATCACCGGTCTCGTGCTCGCGATCGTCGTGATCCCGACCGCGGTCGAGACCCTCACGCAGGGCAAATCGCTCGGCAAGCTCGCCATCGGTGCGCGGGTGGTGCGCGACGATGGTGGGTCGATCGGGTTCCGGCACGCCTTCATCCGCGCGCTCACGGGTGTGTTCGAGATCTACTTCACCTTCGGCGGCATGGCCTCGATCATCGCCCTGCTCAACGGGCGCGCGAAGCGGCTCGGCGACCTCGTCGCCGGAACCTACAGCCAGCACGAGCGGGTCGCGCGCCTCGTGCCCCCGGCCTTCGGCATGCCGCTCGAGCTCGTGGAGTGGTCGAGGACCGCGGATGTCGCGAAGCTCCCCGATGCGCTCGCGCGACGCGTGGCGCAGTTCCTTGCCCAGGCCAGCGCCATGACGCCGGACTCGCGCGCGCGCCTCGCGCGGGAGCTCGCGAACGAGGTCGCCGTGCGCGTCTCGCCACTGCCCGCGTCGGGCGCCGAGCCGTTCCTCGCCGCGGTCGCGGTGCTGCGCCGCGAGCGGGAGTTCGCCGCCCTTGAGCTCGAGAAGGCCGGGCTGGACCGCCTCGCCCCCGTGCTGGGTGGGATGCCGCGTGGGTTCCCGGACCGCGGCTAGCCCCCCCGGCCCCCCACATCCGCCGTAGCGGGAGCTGTGACGCCGGGGAGGGCCGCACGACTCCGTCCCCCAGGTCGTAGCTCCAGCCGCGACCGGTGGGACTAGTAGCGGTAGTGGTCGACCTTGTACGGCCCCTCCACCGGCACGCCGATGTAGGCGGCCTGCTCCGGGCTGAGGGTCGTCAGGCGCACACCGAGCGCGTCGAGGTGCAGGCGGGCGACCTTCTCGTCGAGGAGCTTGGGCAGCACGTACACGGTCTTCTCGTAGCGGCCATCCGCATTGTTCGCCCACAGTTCGATCTGCGCGAGCACCTGGTTCGAGAACGAGTTGCTCATCACGAACGAGGGATGCCCGGTCGCGTTGCCGAGGTTCATGAGCCGCCCCTCGCTGAGCACGAGCACACTCTTGCCCGAGGGCAGACGCCATTCGTGCACCTGCGGCTTGATCTCCACCTTCACCGCACCCGGCAGCGCCTCGAGACCGGCGATGTCGATCTCGTTGTCGAAGTGCCCGACGTTCGCGACGATCGCGAGGTGCTTCATGCCCAGCAGGTGCTCGACGGTGATGACGTTCTCGTTGCCGGTGCCGGTCACCCAGATGTCCACGTCGCCGAGCACACTCTCGATCGTCGTGACCTGGTAACCGTCCATCGCCGCCTGCAGCGCGTTGATGGGGTCGATCTCGGACACGATCACGCGCGCGCCCTGGCCCCGAAGCGCCTCGGCGGCGCCCTTGCCTACGTCTCCGTAGCCGGCGACGAAGGCGACCTTGCCGCCGATGAGCACGTCGGTGGCGCGGTTGATGCCGTCGGGCAGCGAGTGCCGGATGCCGTACTTGTTGTCGAACTTCGACTTCGTCACCGAGTCGTTGACATTGATCGCGGGGAACAGCAGCTCACCGTTCTTCGCGAACTCGTAGAGGCGGTGCACACCGGTGGTGGTCTCCTCGGTGACACCCTTGATCTCGGCGGCGACGCGAGTCCAGCGGTCCGGTGAGGCGGCCAGCGAGCGGCGGAGCACGTCGAGGATGACGCCGTACTCGTGGCTCGCGTCGGCGGGCGTCGGGGGCACGGCCTTGGCGAGCTCGAACTCGCGGCCTTTGTGCACGAGCAGCGTGGCATCCCCGCCGTCGTCAAGGATCATGTTGGGGCCGTCGAAGCCCTCCGCAGACCAGTCGAAGATCTGCTCGGTGCACCACCAGTACTCCTCCAGCGTCTCGCCCTTCCAGGCGAACACGGGGACGCCGGCGGGGGCGTCGGGGGTTCCGGTCGGACCGACCGCGATCGCGGCGGCGGCGTCATCCTGCGTCGAGAAGATGTTGCAGCTGGCCCAGCGCACCTGGGCGCCGAGCGCGACGAGGGTCTCGATGAGCACGGCGGTTTGCGTGGTCATGTGCAGCGAGCCGGCGATTCGGGCGCCCTTCAGGGGCTGGCTCGCACCGAATTCTTCGCGAAGCGCCATGAGCCCCGGCATCTCGTGCTCGGCCAGTCGGATCTGGTGTCGACCCGACGCTGCGAGTGAGAGGTCGGCGACCTTGAAGGGCAGGGCGGTGCTCGTGGCTGAAGTCATGCCACTATTCTCGCAGCCTCTGGCGACGTTAAGCGCGGATGAGCGCGAGAGCCTCGTCGCGGATCCGCGCCATCTCCGCCTGCGTCCCCGCCTCCACGTTCAGCCGCAGCAGCGGCTCGGTGTTCGACGGACGCACGTTGAACCACCAGAACGGCTGGCCGGGGGCCACGCGGCCGGTGACGGTGAGTCCGTCGAGCTCGTCGAAATCGGCGATCGGGGCGAACGCCTCCACGATGCGGGTGTACGCCGCGGGCACGTCGGTGACGGTCGAGTTGATCTCGCCGCTGAGCGCGTAGGGCATGTACTCGGCCGCGAGCGCGGACAGCGCGCCGGGCTGCGCGCCGAACTCCGCGAGCAGGTGCATCGCGGCCAGCATGCCGTTGTCGGCGCCCCAGAAGTCGCGGAAGTAGTAGTGCGCGGAGTGCTCGCCACCGAAGATCGCGCCGGTCTCGGCCATCCGATCCTTGATGAGCGAGTGGCCCACGTTGGTGCGCACGGGGATGGCACCCGCCTTCTCGATCGTCTCGGGAACGATGCGCGAGGTGATCAGGTTGTGGATGACCACGATGTCGCCCTCCGGCTGCGTCGCCCGCACCCGCTGGATCTCGCGGAGCGCGACGATGGCCGCGACCGCGCTCGGGCCGACCGGAGCGCCGAGCTCGTCGATGACGAAGCACCGGTCGGCATCGCCGTCGAACGCGAGGCCGAGATCGGCACCGTGCTCCACGACCGCCTTCTGCAGGTCGACGAGGTTCGCCGGCTCGAGCGGGTTGGCCTCGTGGTTGGGGAAGGTGCCGTCGAGTTCGAAGTACATCGGGATGATCTCGATCGGCAGCGAGGGCAGGCCCGCCGCCGTGCCGAGCACCGCGGGCACGGTCATGCCGCCCATGCCGTTGCCCGCATCGACGACGACGCGGATCGGACGGATGCCAGTCAGGTCGACGAGCTCCCGCAGGTAGGCGGCGTACTCGGCGAGCACGTCGAGCTCGCGCGGCGTGCCCGGCGTCTCGACCTCCGGGATGCCCGTGCTCAGGTACGCCTGCGCCCGATCCCGAATGGCCTTGAGCCCGGTCTCGAAGCTGATGCCCTGGGCGCCCGCTCGGCTGAACTTGATGCCGTTGTAGGTGGCGGGATTGTGACTGGCGGTGAACATGGCGGCCGGCGCGTCGTACCGACCGGATGCGTAGTACGTCTCGTCCGTCGAGCACAGCCCGATCGAGACGACGTTCGCCCCGCGGGCGGTGGCCCCACCGGTGAAGGCGTCGGCGAAGCGGGGCGAGGAGTCGCGCATGTCATGGCCGACGATGAGGTCCCGACCCGCAGCGCCGACCTCGTCGGCGAACGCCGCGCCCAGTGCGCGCACGACCTCATCGGTCAGCTGCGAACCGACCAGTCCGCGGACGTCGTATGCCTTGATGAACGGTGCGAGGTCGATGGGGCTAGCTGAACTCATGCCCTAAAACTACATGCCGCACGATCTGCCAACCCTGCGGTGCCGACAACGACTGGGAGTGGCGATCGCAGAGGTCGTAGGAGTGCGGTTCGGCGACGAGGCTGAGCGGGCCGAGCACCGCCATCGAGTCCGCGTAGACGTAGGTGAGCGTCGCGCTCGCCTCCTGGCTGCAGGCGACCTTGCTGCACACTCGACCGGTCACGATGGCGAGCCTACGACCCGATCGCGGCGCCACCGCGCAGCCTCGCCGTTAGGATCGTGAGGTGGCGCGTAGCGGGAGACGATCGGCGTCGGCATCGGTGCGGCCGGGCTGGCGGGACCGTCACGGGCGCGGCATCCGCTCGTCCGTCGCGGGGCCGCATCTGCCGGTGCTGCGCAGCCGCGAGGACTTCTTCGAGATGACGGTGGCATCCACAGCGGAGTATCTCAAGGAGCTCTGGCCCGAGGAGCTCGCGGACGTGAGGTTCGAGATCGCGGGGCTGCCTGCCGAGCCGGTCGACGCGCGCATCGTGGAGCGGTGGCGAGTGCTCGCCGCACAGCGGCGGGTCATCCTGTACCGGTTGACCATCGAGCGACTGGCCAGACTGCACCGCCATGACGACCTGCACCGCAGGATGCTGGTGGAGAGCTGCGTCTTCCGTGCCGTCGCCGAGCTGCTCGGCAAGGACCCCTGGGATCTCGCCCCGGAGCGGTTCCGTCACCTCTGAACGCTGCCGTCGTCAGCCGGTCGGCCGGCTCAGGGGTAGATCACGATCGGCCCAGAGGAGACACCGGGCGGTGGCACCGTGTAGTGGGCGATCATGCCTGCGTCCACGAAGCTCACGGCCGCGTACAGGCGCTCGAAGCCGGTGAGCAGGATGCTCCGACCACCCTCGACCGGCACCGTCGCGGAGCCGCCGCCCGGCACTTCCACGGGCACGTCGCCCACCAGCACCGTGACGAGCTCCGCCGCAGGGTTGTGCAGGTGCAGCAGCGGGCCAGGTCCGTCGGCGACCGTCACCTGCGCACTCCCGGTCAGCACGGGAGCTGCGGTCGCCCAGGCGAAGTCGGTGCTCTCACCAGCGGCGGCCGTCACCCGCACCGCAGCCACGACCGGCACCGCGGTCTCCACCCGCACGGTGTAGCTGCCCGATGCGAGCTCGTCGAGCGGCACCTCCGCGACCCGGCCCGCTTCGAGCGAGAACTGGAACGAGTTGCCCGTCTCGGTGCCGCCTTCCGGGATGACCCGCACCGTCGCCTCGGTGCCCTCCTCGCCCGGGGCGAACAGTCGCAGCACCGTGCGCACATCCTCGAACGCGGCACCGCCGCCGAGCAGCGGCTGCACCGCCGCGGGGTCGGCGATGACCACGCCGGGGATCACGTTCTCGGTCGAGGGCGCCGTCGGTCCGACGATGTCGACGCCGCCGGGCAGCAGCCCGCGCACGAGCGACTGCTGGAGATCGGCGACCACGAGCCCGCCGCGGCTCGCGACCCGGACCACCGGCGAGAGCACATCCGGTCGGAAACCGGCAAGCGAGAGCACCCGCTGGCCGCGTGGCGCGACGACGATGCCGCTGGTGCCGGGCGCGCTGATCTGGCCGGACTCCCCGTACAGCGTGAGATCGACCGTCGCGGGCACCTCGGTGGGATTGCTGAGCGTCAGCAGCGTCGTGCGGCCCACCGTCGTGGACCCGCCCACCAACCATGCCTCGCCGCTCGCGACCTGGCACGAGGCGGCGGCCAGGCCGACGTACTCGCCCTCGGCGACGAGTTGCGCCTGCGCTCCGCTCAGGAGCGGCGGTTCCGCATCGCCCGAGGCCGACGGCGGGGTGCTGATGAGGGTCGGGGCCTCGCGGGTGCCGCCGGTCGCGGCATCCGACTGGCTGAAGGCGCTCGAATCCACCGTGCCGGTGCTCGCGTCGGAGGAGATCGTCGGTGCGCCGAGGGCGGACGACGTCGTCGCACCCTCGCCAGCCTCGTCGGCCAGCCGCAGCACGGCACCGGGGCAGACGAGCTGCTGGGCGGTCGGCACCGGTTCGATCAGCTGACTCGGCGGCGTGGAACGCACGGTCGGGAACGGGATGAGGGCGGCGCCCCCGATCGTGAGCGCCGCCACGCCGAGTCCGACGAGTCCGGCAACCACGCGCGCCCCCGCGATCGCGGCGCCCCGCGCGGTCACCTGCCGCTTGACGCGCGCTTCGGGCAGGTCCTGCTCGGGGAACAGCTCGTCCGCGTCGACGCTCTCGCCCCGAGGCTCCAGAGGATCGCTCATCGGCTCTCCCCCGCCGTCTCCTCGGTGCCGGATTCCGCGTCGGCCTTGGCCGAGCGCACGCGTCGCCGACGCGTCGTCGGGATCGCGAGCAGCAGTGTGAAGCCGAACACGATCCCCTGCGCCACGAGCACCCCCACCCCGAGCGTGGTCGAGGCCGGTCCCGGCCCGGAGGGCGCGTCGCCCTCGGCGAGCGCCGAGTAGTACCACAGCGTGCCGGATGCCGTGGCACCGATCGGCGTCAGGTTGCGATTGCCGTCGAGCGCCTCGGCGATGCGCTGCTGGTCGGCGCCGTCACCGTTCGTCAACAGCACGAAGGCGATCTGGAGGTCATCGAGCTCGCCGGTGATCTCGAACCCGGAGCGCGACGCGAGATTGCCGGCGAGCACGGCCAATCGGGCCTCGGCATCATCGAGGCGCGTGTCCGTGGCGGCGAGCGTCGATTGCTCGTCGAGGGTGGTGCCCTGACCGCGGTGCAGCGCCACGGCCGCGCCGCCCTCGGGCTGCGCGGTCAGCTGCAGGGTGCCCAGACCGGGCCGTGCCGCCGCCTCGGCGGCCGCGAACGCCGGCAGCAGACGTCCGTTGCTGGGTGCCGTCGCGGTCGCTCCGGACGCCGCGGCGGTGATCCCGGGCACGGCGAGCAGCACGAGCCCCAGCGTCGCCACGAGCGCGGGCACGGTGGCCGCCCGCCGCAACGCGTCGAGGGAGGCGGCGGCGGCGCCGAGTAGTCCCAGCCAGTACAGGCTGAGGCCGGCTCCGGGCCAGATCGGCGTGGTCGCCGCTCCGACGATCGTGACTTCGATGTGCGAGGCGGTGACGGCGGTCACGAAGCCCAGGAGTGCCACGACGAGGGCGGGGATGCCGCGCGCCGCCCCCGGAAGGAACGCCCCGAGCACGGCGAGCACCGCGAACGGCGCGAGCAGCACCACCACGACGATCGGCGCGGCGACGGTGTCCAGTCCGAGCGAGGACAGCAGGCCATCCCATCCGGCGAGCCCGCCGCCGACCGCGAGGTGCAGGGCCGACGGCGCGGTCGTCACGACGGGAAGTCCCGGGTCGGCGAACAGGGCGAGCCAGTTGCCGCGTGCCAGTTGCTCGATGACGAGCGGGGCGAAGAGCGCGGCGGCGGGCAGCGGGATGCCGAGCACCCGAAGCGCGCCCCGCGGGTTCACAACGGCCCAGGCCACGATCCCGACGACGAGCGCCGGCACGATCGACGGCGCGGAGGCCGCGACGGCGGCGAAGAGCAGGGCGGCGACCGCGGACATCGACCAGCTGCGGGCGGCGTTCACCACGGCGAGCACGAGCGTGGGCAGCAGCACGTGCGCGATCACCGCGCCGAGGTGACCGGTGTCGAGCGATGCGAGGAAGGGCGGTGCGAGCGCCCACCCGAGGGCGGCGATCGCCGGACCCCACGCGCCGCGGGCGAACCTCGCCGCGCACCACCAGGCGGCGAGTGCCGCCAGGGGCATCGCCACCAGGTAGAGCAGCACGACGGAGAACGACGGCGCCCAGAACGCGAGGGTGCCGAGCACCGCGAGCAGCGCGGCGAAGGGGTCCGCCGCGCCGAAGAATCCGGCCCCGATGTCATGCCAGCCGACGCCGACGTGACTCCACAACTCACCGACGGTTGCGCTCAACGGCAGCAGCCCGCCGCCGGCGATGGCATCCGCGCCGACGAACCTTCCGAAGGACACCACGCCGACGATCGCCATGACGAGCACCACCCAGGCACCGCCGCCGAGGAAGAATCCGACCCGCTCCCGCGGCCGGGCGGCGGGAGCCAGGGCCGCACGCTCGGCCGCGCGACGCTCGCGCACCTCGGCCCATCGCATCCGGAGCGGATCGACGGCCGCCCAGCTGAACTGCCGATTGCGACGCAGGGTTCGACGTGCGGGTGCGACGCCTGTGTCGAAGGCCGCCGCGAGTCCGGCAGCGAGCTCGCCACCCACCCAGCCGGGGCGCTTCGCGACGAGGTGACCGAGGGAGCGCAGCACCGCGAGCGGCACGAGCGTGAGCCAGTGCAGCGGCACGGCCGCGGGCTTGGCCCAGACCAGGCGCCGGTGCAGCTGCGCCGCCCGCCGGATGCGGTTCTGTGCGCCGGCGGAGACCGAGCGCCGTCCGAACAGCTCGGGCGGACCGGCGCTGGCGACCCGCGCGCCGGCGACACCCACGACGCGATGGCCGGCGAGACGGGCGCGGACGCAGAAGTCGAGTGCGGCATCCACGCTCGGCAGAGCCGGATCGAATCCGCCGAGCGCCGTCCAGACCCGGCGGCGCACGAGCATGCCGCCCGCGGCGACCGCGAGGATGTCGCTGCGGGAGTCGTGCTGGGCCTGATCGAGTTCTCCGGAGACGAGTTCGACGGATCGACCGAGGGTGGTGACCGTCTCACCGAAACTCGCGATGACCGCGGCGTCGTCCCAGCGCATGAGCTTGGGACCTGCGACCGCGACGGACGGCGCGATCTCGACCGCTCCCAGCATGGTCGCGAGCGCGTCCGGCGCGGGCGCGTTGTCATGACCGAGCAACCAGAGCCAGTCGTCGGGCGACTCGGGCGCCGGCTCCGATTGGAGGGCCGCGGAGACCGCGGCGCCGAACGTGCGCCGCCCAGGAGTCGACACGAGTCGCGCGGGGAAGGCCTCGGAGAGCAGACGGGCCGTGGCATCCGACGAACCGGCATCGACCGGGATCACCCGATCGGGTCGCCGAGTCTGCGCCGCGAGTGCGGCGAGGGTTCTCGGCAGGTACTTCGCCCCGTTTCGGGCGACCAGCACCGCGGTGACGGTCGGCTGCATGTCACGTTCGAGACTATGCGGGCCGCACCCGGGCCCCGCGGTGACGCGCGGGTCGCGCGAAGCTTGCTAGGCGCGCTTGCGCAGCTTACGACGCTCGCGCTCGGACAGGCCGCCCCAGATGCCGAACCGCTCGTCGTTGGCGAGTGCGTACTCGAGGCACTGCGCCTTGACCTCGCAGGATGCGCAGATCTTCTTCGCGTCGCGCGTCGAGCCGCCCTTCTCGGGGAAGAACGCCTCCGGATCGGTCTGGGCGCACAGCGAGTCGGTCTGCCAGGCGAGCGGATTCTCGTCCTCGTCGAGGAGCGGCTTGCGCACCCCGGGTACGCCGAGGCGGACGGGGTCGACGAACCAGTCGTCCGGCACCCCCGAGCGGTATCCCGTGTTCGCCATCAGTCTCTCCCCTCCGCGTCGGCCCACCGGCCCGCCGCGTTAGGGATAATTACACCCGTGTAGTTACCTCGGAGTCAAGTCGCAGATCATAAATGCCTCGACCGCTCGTTCAGGGTTGGAGCGCACGGCGTGTTGCGGTCCATTGCGAGGAGACCATCGACTGCAGGTCGTGCCGCATCGCCCAGTCCAGGTCGCGCGCGGCGAGCTCGCCGGTCGCCACGATGCGCGCCGGGTCACCAGGCCTGCGGGGCGCGATCTCCGGGGTGAACGGGATGCCCGTCACCGCCGAGATCGTCGTCATGATCTCTCCGACCGAACTGCCCGAGCCGCTGCCGAGGTTGTAGGCGGGCTCGAGTGGCTCCCCCGCCGCGAGCCGCCGGGCCGCCGCGACGTGCGCGAGGGCGAGGTCGGAGACGTGGATGTAGTCGCGCACGTTCGTACCGTCGGGCGTCGGGTAGTCGTCGCCGTTGATCCGCGGGGTGCGACCCTCGACCAGTGCAGTGAACACGAGCGGAAAGAGGTTGTGCGGGCTCGAGTCGTAGAGCGACTCGTCGCCGGATCCGACCACGTTGAAGTAGCGCAGCGAGGTGTGCCGCAATCCGCGCGCGACCGCCTGATCGGCGAGCAGCCATTCACCGATGAGCTTCGATTCGCCGTAGGGCGACTGCGGCCGGCGCGGGGTCTGCTCGGTCACGAGCTCCGTGTCGGGGGTGCCGTAGACGGCGGCGCTGGAGGAGAACACGATGGCCGAGACATCCCGCTCCTCCATCGCCGCGAGCAGGGTCGCCGTGCCCGTGACGTTCTGACGATAGGTGTGCAGGGGCTCGCGCACGGAGACGCCGGCGTACTTGAATCCCGCCACGTGGATGACCCCGTCCACGTCGTGCCGCTCCATCGTGCGCAGCAGCAGGTCGCCGTCGAGGATCGAGCCACGAACGAACGGCACCCCCGTGGGCACGAAGTCCTCATGGCCACTCGACAGGTCGTCGAGCACGACGGGGTCGAGATCGGATGCCGCGAGCGCACGCACCACGTGCGCCCCGATGTAACCGGCACCGCCGGTGACGAGCCAGGTCATAGCACCACGTTAGCGCGAGCGCATAGCCTTGCGTGATGCGACTCCTCGACAGCCCGCGGGTTCGATCGGTGTTCCTGGTGCTCCTGCTCAGCCTGCTGCTGGCCGGAGACGCCTGGCGCTATGCGGCCGGCTGGTGGGTGTACGGGGTGCTCGCCGTGATCGCCGCCGCATTCTCGGTGCTGATGCTCGTGGCGCACCGCGACCGGTGGCGCATCGGAGCGCTTCCCTACCCGCTGCTGGTGTTCCTGGTGCTCGCCACGGCATCGCTGGCGTGGTCCTTCTACCCGGCCGCGACGGCCCTCGGTCTGCTCAGCACCTGGCTGGTGACCGTGGCAGCGCTCTGGCTCGCCGTCGGCTACCGCTGGCAGGAGTTCGTGCGTGGGCTCGGCACCCTGCTGCGCATCGTGCTCGGGGCGTCGATCGTCTTCGAACTGTTCGTCGCCCTCGTGCTGCGGCGCCCGATCCTTCCGCTGTTCATCCAGCCGGGGGTGGACTACTCGGACTACGAGAAGCTCCCGAAGATGCTGTACTGGTCGCGCAACGAGCTCTTCGAGGTGTTCGACGAGGGTCGCATCCAGGGCATCGTGGGCAACGCCAACCATCTCGGGATGCTCGCGGCCCTGGGCGTGATCGTGTTCGCGATCCAGCTCGCCGATCGGTCGACGCGGCGCTCGTGGACCGTGCTCTGGCTCGCCCTCGCCGGTGTGACGCTGCTGCTGACCCGATCGGCCACGGTCACACTCGCCCTCGCGGCGGCGGCGGTCGCCGTGCTCGCCGCAATCGTCGTGAGGCGTGCCGACACCCCCCGGCGACGGCGCATCGCCTACGGCACCATCGCGGCCGTGATCGCGGTCGGTGCCGCACTCGCGATCGTCTTCCGGTCGTCGCTGCTGGGCGTGCTCGGCAAGAGCGCCGACTTCACCGGGCGCGTCGGCATCTGGGAGAAGGTGATCGAGCTCGCCGCCCAGCGCCCCGCCTTCGGCTGGGGTTGGGTGGGCTACTGGGTGCCCTGGGCGGAGCCGTTCGAGAATCTCGCGTTCCGCAACGGGGTGCGCCAGCTTCAGGCGCACGATGTCTGGCTCGACGTGTGGCTGCAGTTGGGCATCCTCGGCGTCGTCGTCTTCGCGGCCCTCGTGCTGTCTGCCGCGATCCGTTCCTGGACCTTCGCCATCGACCGCCCACAGTTCGGTCGTGCGCCCGCGGGGTCGTACACCGCCTGGGCCCTGCTCCCACTGGCGATCATCGTCGTGCTCCTGGTGCAGAGCGTGGCCGAAAGTAGGCTCATCACCGAGTACGGCTGGGCCTTCCTCGTGCTCATCGCGACCAAGACGAAGGTGCTCGAAGTCCCGAGCACCCGCTAGCCGGACTCCTCAGCGCCGCGGCACGCGACGAAACCCGTCGCGCACCGTCACGCGCATCGTCCCGAGGATCGCGAGTACGGCGAGCACCACGAGCGCCGTGAGGAGGAAGCCTGCACCAGTCATGGCAGAAACGCTACGGATTGCGAATTCTTGCCACGAGTGGCAGTATTGACATCCTTCGGTCGATTACTGCCAAGGAGTACGGATGCTGCGCAAGGTCGCCCTGCTCGCGATCCCAGGGCTCGCGCCCTTCGAGTTCGGCGTCATCTGCGAGGTGTTCGGCATCGACCGCAGCGAGACGGGCGGCCCGAGCTTCGAACTCGCCATCGTCACCGCGGACCCCGGCCCGGTGCGCACGAGCCTCGGCTTCACCATGGACATCACCCGCGGCCTCGAAGGCGCCGCCGATGCCGACCTGGTGGCGGTCCCCGCCCACGGCATCGGGCCCGTCGACGAGCGCTACCTCGAGGTGATCCGCGCTGCCGAGGCCCGGGGGGCCTGGGTGCTCAGCGTCTGCAGTGGAGCGTTCGCGCTGGCGCAGTCAGGCATCCTCGACGGCAGGCGGGCCACGACGCACTGGATGCACACCGACAAGCTCGCCGAGTGGTATCCGCGCACCACGGTCGACCCCGACGTGCTGTTCGTCGAGGACGGCAAGGTCGTGACCTCCGCGGGCACCGCCGCGGGCATCGACGCCGCCCTGCACATCGTGCGCAAGGAGCACGGCGCCGCGGCGACGAACGTCGTCGCGCGTCGCATGGTCGTACCCCCGCAGCGCGACGGCGGCCAGTCGCAGTACATCAACAGCCCCGTCGCCGAGGCCACGAGCGACTCCTTCGCCGCCGTGGCCGAATGGATGCTCGAGAACCTCGCCGAAGACCTCACCATCGACCAGCTCGCCCGCAAGGCGCTCATGTCCAGTCGCACCTTCGCGCGACGCTTCCGCGCCGAGATGGGCACCACCCCGGCGGCCTGGCTCAACCGGCAGCGGATCCTGCGCGCACAGCACCTGCTGGAGGAGTCCGATCTGCCGCTCGAGACCATCGCCCAGCAGACCGGGTTCGGCTCCGCCGCCGTCATGCGGCACCACTTCGTGAAGGTGCTGCAGGTCTCTCCCCTGGCCTACCGCCGCGCGTTCGGAGCGCGCGAGGCCGGCTAGCCGGTCGTCGCGACGAAGAGCAGGCCGCTGCCGCGCACGGCGAGTTCGGCCTCGTCCGCGCTGACGTAGGTGGCATCCCCCCGCGCCAGTTCGGCAGCTTCACGCTCGCCGGCGAGGGCGAACGAGCCCTGCACGCACAGCGCGATCGCCGGCCCGGTCAGGGGCACCACGGCATCCCCCTCGATCACGACGAGCTCGAAATCGGGCACGTCGGGGGCGAAGACGGCCACCCCGGGCTGCGGTCGCGCGGGCTCCAGGTAGGGCACCGGCACCGGCCGGAAATCGAGCACCTCGAGCAGTTCGGGCACGTCGACGTGCTTGGGCGTCAGGCCGCCGCGCAGCACGTTGTCGGAGGAGGCCATGAGCTCGATGCCCACCCCCGAGAGATAGGCGTGGATGTTCCCCGCGCGCAGGTACAGCGCCTGTCCGCGCTCGAGGGTCACCCGGTGCAGCATGAGCGAGATGGCGATACCGGGGTCGCCGGGGTAGGCGACCGCGAGCTCGCGCACGGTGGTCATGGCGGCGGTCGCGTCATCCGCGAGTTCGACGAGCGCCGACACCAGCTCGTCGACGCCCTCGCCGCGCGTGATGAGCCAGGCGAAGGTGTCGCGGATCGCGTCGTCGCCGCTGAGCCGATCGATCCATGCCTGGATGGGCGCCGACGGCCCCCGGCGTTCGAGCAGCCGTTCGAGGCTCGCGCGGGTCTCCGCGGCGGGGCGGAACCCGCTGAGCGCCTCGAAGCGCTCGCTCAGCGCGTAGATGAGCTCCGGCTTGTGGAACGCGTCCCGGTAGTTGCGGTGCGGCGCATCCACGGGGATGCCCGCCGCCTCCTCGCGCGCGAAGCCCGCCTGCGCCTGGGCCATCGTCGGGTGCGCCTGCAGCGAGAGGGGCGATCCGGCGGCGAGCACCTTGAGCAGGAACGGCAGACCGCCCACGGCCTCCAGCAGCGTGCCCTCGGAACCGACGATCCGGCTGGGCGAACCCGGATGGGTTCCGAGCCACAGCTCGGCCTCGGTGCGACCGGATGCCTCGGCACCGAGCAGCGCGGAGATCGCCCCGTCGGCGCCCCAGGCGTAGTCGCGGGGGGTATTAGCGATCGGCAGGAACATGCCACCACGGTACCAAGGGCGCATTCCCGGCCCGCCCCGCTAGCGTAGGGCCGATGGATCTGACACCCCGCAGCGGCACTCGAGCGGCGCTCGAGTCGTTCCTCGCGGACCCTCGCCTGTCTTCGGCACTGTCGTTCACCATCATCACCGCGACGATCGCCGCGGATCCGGTGCGACGTCTGATCGGCTGGCCGGGCTACGGTGCCGCGCTCGTGGTGCTCGTCCTGCTCGCCGGGGCGAGCCTGTTCGCCCGCCGCGGCACGCTCGAATGGCGTGGCCTGCTGCCGGTCTCGCTCCTGGTGTTCGTCGGGTGGTGCGGCCTGACGATCCTCTGGACGGCGCAGCAGTGGTCCGCCCTCGGCGGAGTCGCCCACCAGGTGGCCGTGGCGTTCCTCGCGGTCTACGTCGCGCTGGTGCGCGACCTCATCCAGGTGATCCGGGACTTCGGCGACGTGCTGCGCGGGTACCTCGCGATCTCACTCGCCCTCGAGATCTTCGCAGGGCTCCTCATCGACCAGCCGATCGAATGGCTCGGCATCGATGGCGACCTGGCCGCCGGGGGGCCGATCCAGGGACTCGCCGGCAACCGCAATCAACTCGGCCTGATCGCCGTCATCGCGCTGATCACCTTCGCGATCGAGACGAACACCCGGTCGATCCCCACCATGCTCGGCGTGTTCTCGCTCATCGGTGCGACGGCGACCCTGCTGCTGACCGGATCCCCCGTGGCGATCGGCACCGCTCTCGCTGTCGCGATCGCGACCGGCGTGATCCTGGCGCTGCGCACCGTGCCGGATTCCCGGCGGCGCTTCTGGGACATCGCCGTCGCTGCCGTCGCCGTGGTCGCGATCATCGTCGTGTTCGCCAGCCGCCAGGGGATCGTGCGGGTGCTGAGCGCTGCGACGGAGGTCGAGTCGCGTCTCGAGCTCTGGCGTTCCCTGGGCGCGCTCATCCCCTTCCACCAGCTCGAGGGCTGGGGCTGGGTGGGCATCTGGCGCGCGGATCAGACTCCGTATGCCGGCCTCGGCGTGACCGAGGGCCTGCACGGATCGGCCCTCAACGCCTACGTGGACGTCGTGTTCCAGGCCGGGCTGGTCGGCCTGTTCGCCTTCATCGTGCTGGTCGGCCTGGGCTTCGTCCGATCGTGGCTCGTCGCCACCCGCCGCAAGACCGTGTCCTACCTGTGGCCGGCGCTCGTGATGGTCGCGCTGCTGGTCACCTCCCTGGCCGAGAGCTCCGTGCTCGTCGACTTCGGATGGCTGACCCTCGTGGTCTGCATCACGCGCGCGGCCCAGACGATGAGCTGGCGGTCGGCGTGGATGGCGACGCAGAGCACCGACCTTCCGCGCGGGCGTTAGCTCGGGGCATCCAGCCGCGCCAGGTCGGCGTCGACCATGGCGCTGACGATCTGCTCGAAGTCGTGGCTCGGGCGCCAGCCGAGCACCCGCCGGGCCTTCGCCGCGTCGCCGCGCTGCTCGGGAGCGTCTCCGGCGCGCAGCAGCGTGTCGTCCACGTCCACGTACGCCCGCCAATCGGCGATGCCTGCGCGGGCGAACGCCAGCGCGACGAAGTCCTCCACCGAGTGGGCGACACCGGTGGCGATCACGTAGTCACCGGGTGCATCGGCACCGGCCGCGAGCTGCAGCGCCTCGACGTAGTCGGGGGCCCAACCCCAGTCCCGTCGCGCCGCGAGATTGCCGAGTGCGAGGCGATCCTGCAGCCCGCGCGAGATGCGGGCGGCAGCGGCGGTGATCTTGCGGGTGACGAAGGTCTCGGGTCGCCTCGGTGACTCGTGGTTGTAGAGGATGACGGAGCTCGCGTGCATGCCCGCACCGCGATAGACACCGACGAGACCGTGCGCGTACGCCTTCGCAGCGCCATACGGCGATGTCGGCCGCACCGGCGTGGACTCGTTCTGCGGTGCCGTCTCGGGCGAGCCGAATATCTCGGCGCTCGAGGCCTGCACGAACCGGATGCCCTCGCCGAGCGACCGCGCCGCCGCGAGCAGCTCGGCCACCGCCAGGGCGTTCACCCGCGCGGTGACGGTCGGCTCCTCCCAGGAGCGGAACACGGAGCTCACCGCCGCCAGGTTGTAGATCACGTCCGGTCGCACCTCCGACACCACGGCCGCAAGGCCGCCCTCCTCGGCGAAGTCCACCCGGTGCGGTTGCACCCCCGCGGTCACCGTCTCGCCGATGTCGCGAACGACGCCGTGCACCTCCTGCCCGGCGCTCACGAGCGCCTCCGCGAGATAGCTGCCGTCCTGGCCCGTGACGCCGGTGACGAGTGCGCGCATCATGCCCGGTCGGCGAGGAGCTTCTGCTCGGCGACGTCGGCATCCACCATCATCGCGACGAGTTCGGCGAAGCCGACCTTCGGCTGCCAGCCGAGTCGCTCGCGGGCCTTGGCCGAGTCACCGACGAGCAGGTCGACCTCCGCAGGACGCATGAAGCGCGGGTCCTGCTTGACGTAGCCCGACCAGTCGGTGATGCCGACCGCGGCGAACGCGGCATCCAGCAGATCACGGATGGAGTGGGTCTCGCCGGTGGAGATCACATAGTCGTCGGCCTCGGGCTGCTGCAGCATGAGCCACATCGCCTCGACGTAGTCCCCTGCGAAGCCCCAGTCGCGCTGCGCGTCGAGGTTGCCGAGCACGAGCGAGTCCTGCAGGCCGAGCGAGATGCGCGCGACCGCCTGCGAGACCTTGCGCGTGACGAACTCCGGCCCGCGCCTGGGCGACTCGTGGTTGAACAGCACGCCGGACGAGGCGTGCATGCCATAGGACTCGCGGTAGTTGATCGTCATGTAGTGGCCGTAGACCTTCGCGACGCCGTAGGGCGAACGCGGCCAGAGCAGCGTGTCCTCGTTCTGCGGCACGGACTGCACCTTGCCGAACATCTCCGAGCTGGATGCCTGGTAGAACCGCACCTCGCGGCCCGTGGCATCCGAGTGCAACCGAACGGCCTCGAGCGCGTTGAGCACGCCCGTGCCCGTGACCTCGGTGGTGAGGTGCGCGTTCTCCCACGAGTAGGCGACGAATGAGATGGCGCCCAGGTTGTAGAACTCGTCGGGCTGCGCGACGGCGAGCGCCCGGATGAGGCTCGAGAGGTCGGTGAGGTCGCCGGTGAGCACCTTGACGTCGGGGACGAGCTCCTCGAGCAGCGCGAGCTTCGGGTTGTTCTGGCCGCGCATGAGGCCGTAGACCTCGTAGCCCTTCGACAGGAGCAACTCGGACAGGTACAGGCCGTCCTGGCCGGTGATGCCGGTGATGAGGGCGCGGGGCATGGTTTCCTTCATCTGTCGTCGCCCACAGGCGATCCCGTTTCAGCGCGAGGCGGGTGCCTCAACGCTACTCGACGCGCGGCGCAGGGACAGCGCGGGGCCAACGGCGCAACACGAAGATCGCCTGGCATGTGACCGACACGGCCTCGCCGAGCGCGAGCCCCCAGGCGCCGCCCGCGGAACCGAACTGGGCGGCGAGGAGGAGGATGGCCGGCACCCCTATCCCCGCTCCCAGCAGCACGCTCGTCATGAACTCTCTTCGAGCGCCGAGTGCGACGAGGGTGACGCGTCCGAGCGCAGTGCCGAGCGCGATACCGAGCGTCGCGACCCCGAACCCGAGCGCTGTGGTCTCGTTGATCGCCACCGCAGCGCCGAACAACCACCCTGACAACCATGACCCGAGGAAGGCGAACCCCAACAACCCGGCCAAGCCCAAGCTGAGATGGAGGACCAGGGCGCGACGCACACGATGCGCGAACTCGCGCCGGTCTTCCTCGACGACCCATGGTTGCAGGGCGTTGCCGAGCGCCGAGACCGAGTACTGCCCGATTCTGTAGAGCTTGTCACCTGAGACGTAGCTGGCGGCCTGGGCGACAGACGCGGTGAGACTGACGAATGTCACCGCGAGGGAGTTGTACGCGCCCGCCGCGACCTCAGTTACGAGCGCGCTTCGGTTGGCCAGCAACACCCTGCGCACGGTGCCCGGGTCGGCGCGCACCAGCTCGCGCATCGGCACCGTTCGCAACAGGAACCCAATCACGCTCACGAGTGCGGCCAGCACCAGCAGGATGGGGTACCAGATCACTTCGCCGAGCAACACGAGCACCGCGGCAGCGATGAGCGTCGCCACAATCCTCGGCAAGATCTCGTACAGAACGATGAGCCCGGCCCGCCCCAAACCGATCATGAACCACGACGATGAGAGGCCCGTCAGCACCATCGCGAGGCTCATGAGGCCCGCCTCAAGTCGGTGGGATGCCGGCGCAACGAGCACCGCGATGGCGACGGCGAGCACTCCCGCTGGTATGAGGATCGTGGTGCGTGCGCGAACGCTCACGATCAGCAGCTCCCGCCGCTCCGCAGCCGCGGCGAGGGCAACCATCGTAGGACCGACCGTGTTGTAGCCGAGTGCGACGAATAGCGCTCCGAAGGCGCCGACCGACTGTCCGACGGCGATTGCGAGCCACGCATCGGGCCCCGCAACGCGAGCGAGCAATGGGAGGAAGAGAAAGGGAGTGACGAGTGACAGGAAGGGCAGCCCGGCGAAGGCGAGCACCCGCTTCGGCAGGCTCGCACCCGCAGTACTGGGCGTCACCGCCAAGTGCGAGCCGAACCGTGATGTGCCATACGCACCACACTATTGGCCATTCGGGATCATGAGTGGGGCTCTCTGAGACAACTACTACGATGGACGCTGGCGTCCGCCTCAATCCCTGGAGTCACCTATGAGCAACCCCTCCCGCGTGCATTCGACCGCTGACGTTGCCGCGAGCGCCGAGATCGCGGCGAGCGCGAGGGTTTGGCACTACGCGCAGGTGCGTGAGCACGCGAAGCTCGGCGAGAACGTGATCGTTGGCCGTGGCGCCTACGTCGGCACCGGCGTCGAGGTCGGCGACAACTGCAAGATCCAGAACTACGCCCTCGTCTACGAACCCGCCAGCCTTGCGAACGGGGTCTTCATCGGCCCCGCCGTGGTGCTCACCAACGACCACTTCCCTCGTGCCATCAATGCCGACGGAACGCCGAAGTCCGCTGACGATTGGCACCCCGTCGGCGTCGAGATCCGCGAGGGCGCGTCGATCGGCGCGAGCGCGACGTGCGTGGCCCCCGTCACGATCGGTCGCTGGGCGCTCGTGGGCTCGGGCTCGGTCGTCGTCAAGGACGTGCCGGACTTCGCGCTCGTCGTCGGCAGCCCCGCGCGCCGAGTCGGGTGGGTTGGCAAGGCCGGTCTTCCGCTTGAGCCTGGTAACGACGACGAGTGGATCTGCCCGAAGACCGGCGACCGATACCTGGAGACCGACGGCGCTCTAAGAGAGGCGAACCTGTGAACGACTTCATCCCCCCGGCAAAACCGATCATCGGCGACGAGGAGCGTGAGGCCGTTGATCGTGTGTTGCGCAGCGGCATGGTCGCGCAAGGACCGGAGGTCGCGGCATTCGAATCCGAGTTCGCTGCGCACTTCGTGGATGGCCGACCAACCGTCGCGGTCAACTCCGGCACTTCCGGGCTCCACCTCGGCCTCCTGGCAGCGGGTGTCGGGGCCGGCGATGAGGTCATCGTGCCATCGTTCACCTTCGCCGCGACGGGCAACTCCGTGGCGCTCGCGGGCGCTCGTCCGGTCTTCGTCGACATCGAGCCGAAGACCTTCACGCTTGACCCTGCAGCAGTCGAAGCCGCGATCACTCCGCGCACCAAGGGAATCATGCCGGTGCACCTCTACGGTCACCCGGCCAGGATGGTCGAGCTCGCCGCGATTGCGAGCAAGCACGGCGTCGCGCTCTATGAGGATGCCGCGCAGGCGCACGGCGCCTCGCTCAACGGCGCCCCGGTCGGCACTTTCGGTGCGTTCGCCATGTTCAGCCTCTACCCGACCAAGAACATGACCAGTGGCGAGGGTGGAATGGTCACCTGTGCCGACGACACGATCGCCCGCAACGTGCGGCTGCTTCGCAACCAAGGCATGGAGAAGCAGTACGAGAACGAGATCATCGGTTTCAACGCGCGGATGACCGACATCCACGCCGCGATCGGGCGCGTCCAGCTCACGAAGGTCGACGCCTGGACCGAGACTCGCCGATCCAATGCCGCGTTCCTCGATGCCAACCTGGAGAACGTGATTGTGCCTCCAGTCGCCGACGGAGCCCGCCACGTCTACCACCAGTACACGATCCGCGTCGGTGAGGACCGGGACGGATTCGTCACGGCACTGCGCGAGGAGTACCAGGTCGGCAGCGGGGTGTACTACCCGATCCCGAACCACCGCCTGCCCTCGCTCGCACCGTATGCGCCGGGACTCGACCTGCCGGAGACCGAGCGCGCCGCTCGCGAAGTCGTCTCGCTCCCGGTGCATCCGTCGCTCAGCACGGCTGATCTCGAGCGCATCGTCGCCGCGGTCAACGCGGTGGCGAAGGCTGGCGCCTGATGACGTTGCGAGCCGGTGTGCTCGGGCTCGGGGTCATGGGCCGCAATCACGCCCGTGTGCTGGCTGGCCTGGAGGGCGTCGAGTTCGTCGGTGTCTTCGACCCTGCGCCGAACGTTCCGGATCGGGTGCACGACCAGCCGGTGGTCCACGATCTCGAGGACCTGCTCGAGCTCGACCTCGACTACGCCATCGTGGCGGCGCCCACGATCTATCACCTCGAGATGGGCACACGGCTGGCTGAGGCAGGCGTTCACGCGCTGATCGAGAAGCCGGTCGCCTCAAGCGCCGAGCATGCGGCTGTGCTGCGCGACCTCTTCGCCGAGAAGGGGCTCGTCGGCGCCGTAGGGCACATCGAGCGATATAACCCCTCGCTGCAGGCGGCCCGGCAGCGCATCGAAGACGGCCTCATCGGTGAGATCTACCAGATCGCCACCCGTCGTCAGGGACCGTTTCCGGGCAGGATCGCGGATGTCGGGGTCATCAAAGATCTCGCATCGCACGACATCGACCTCACCGCCTGGGTTGCTCAACAGGACTACGTCTCCGTCAACGCCCGCACAGCGCATCGCAGCGGGCGACCGCACGAGGACATGGTCGTGGCGGTCGGCACCCTCTCGGGCGGCACGATCACCTCGCACACCGTGAACTGGCTAACCCCGTTCAAAGAGCGGGTCACGATCATCTCCGGCGAGAAGGGTGTGCTGGTCGCCGATACCCTCACCGCTGATCTCACGCACTTTGAGAACGGCACGGTGCGCAACACGTGGGATCAGGCGGCGGTGTTCCGCGGGGTCTCTGAGGGCGACATGACCCGGTTCGCTCTCGACCGTAAAGAGCCTCTCCTCGCCGAGCACGAGGCATTCCGGGACTCGGTGCTCGCCCGCGAGCCGAAGGGCATCGTTACGCTCGCCGAGGGCACCCGGGTGGTCGAGATCGCCGAGCGGATGGTCGCCGACGGCGTCGAGCGGCGGCTGGGTTAGCCGCGGCGCGGCTGACGCCCTTCTATTGGCTTTCCACACGAATCGGAGTCGAGACCTTGAGTAATCCAGACACCAACAACAAAGAGCAGACCGCCAAGAGCTTCAGCGAGAAGTGGCACAACAATCGCCAGCTGGCTTTTGACACGACCTCCGTTGAGAACTCCGATATTCAGAACTGGATCCTCACCCGAAACGGCCTCGGGAGCATCGAGGGTCTGAAGACGTGGCTCTCCAGGCGCACGCGCGTGCTTGATGCCGGGTGTGGCAACGGTCGCGTGACAGCGCTGCTTCGTCGGTATGCGCCAGACGACGCCCAGTTGGTCGGGATCGACCTGACAGCTGCGGATGTAGCGGCCGAGAACCTCGCCGGCGCACCCAACATGCACTTCGAGACGCGGGACCTGCTTGGCGACTTGACGGGTCTGGGCGAGTTCGACCTCATCTACTGCCAAGAAGTGCTGCACCACACCGGCGATCCGGCCGCGGCGTTCCAGAACCTGACCGGTCTTCTCGCTGAAGGCGGCGAGATCGCCATCTACGTCTACAAGATCAAGCCCGCTATTCGCGAGTTCAGCGACGACTACGTTCGCGACCGCATCTCGGGCCTCCCCTATGAAGAGGCCATGGCAGCGATGCGGCAGATCACGGAGCTCGGGCGCGCACTCTCGGACTTGAAGGTCGACGTCACGGTGCCAGAGGTGACGGTGCTCGACATCCCGGCGGGCACCTACGACGTTCAGCGCCTCATCTACAACTTCTTCACGAAGATGTTCTGGAGCCCAGAACTGGACTTCGAAGCCAACGCCGCGATCAACTACGACTGGTACCACCCGCAGCTCGCCACTCGACACACTTTGGAAGAAGTCGAGGGCTGGTTCGACGCGGCGAATCTCGACATCGTGCACCGTCTGGTGGATCCGTACGGGATCACGGTGCGGGGCGTTCGCTCGCGCTAGGGCGCGCTCTTCTCGGCGATCGGGGCGTCGACCCGGCTGAAGCGGGACTTCAGCCTGAGGAACGGGCTCTCGATCCAGCGGAAGGAGACTTCGCTGAAGGCCAGCACCACAGCGATGAGGACCACGCCGACGAGCGGCGCCGGTATGGCGGTCGAGGTGACCAACCAGGTGCCGAGCACCGCTGCTGGCCAGTGGTAGACGTAAATGCCGTAACTGCGTTGCCCCATCCAAACCGCGGCTCGGGTAGGCGCCCCAATCTCGGTCCGCGGCCGCTGCGTGAGCTTCACCAGAAGCCAGGTCCAGACCAATGCCACCGCAAGGTAAGTCCACGAGGCCGCCGCGCTTCCGAATACCCACTGTGGGTTGAGGACGGCGGCGCCAGCCAGGACGAGGGCCAGCACCCCCACGCCGCCCGCGACCCAGCGGCTGCTGGCGATTACGGCACGCACTCGCAACCATGGCAGCGACTGGTTGTAGTCAAGGGACGCGATCAGAATCCCGATCGCAAAGACGTCCAGGTGGGAGGTCGTGAAGTTCCAAACCGCCGGATACGGGAAGTGCTCGGAGACGAACAACCGGCTCACCGGGGCGATTGCAATCAGGGCGACAATGATCGGCCAACGCCATTTGAAGGCAACGAAAGCGAGGATGGGGATGAGGACATACAGCTGCTCCTCCGCACCCATCGACCAGAAATGGCTCAGGAATAGGCTGGGCTCGCGCCAACTAACCCAGTTGTAGGTGAATGTGGCAAGCCACGGAAGTCCCGAAACTGGCGTTGCCGTGATCAGCGAAACAACTATCACGACAAGAATGGCCAGGAAATACAGTGGCCAGATCCGCAGCGAGCGGCGAATCCAATACCGCTTCCAGACCTGCTTCTGGCCCGTACCGACCTCCTTGAGGAGGATGCCCATGAGCAGGTAGGCACTCAACAGGAAGAACCCGGTGACCCCGAACGATCCGAGCGAAAGCCCGTTTCGCATCAATGCGCCGATGCCCTCAGCGGGGAAGAAGAAGGGCGAAAAATGAGTGGCGACCACTCCGGCGACGCACGCGGCGCGAATGACATCCAGCCCAACCGACCGCTGTGACACTCGCTCTCCCCTGGCTTCACCGGTTGGCATGTGGATGATCGTTGTGCTGACGATGGACCAACGCCAATTGTAAAGGACGACGTGCGGTGGCCGGATCGGGCGAGGTTACGGCTGCGTCGCGATGGACGCCGCCGCCCCCGCGAGGGCGAACCCTGAGGAGTTGCTCCCGGCGAGCTGAGCCGTCAGGTACTTACCAACATCCGCCGCCGTCGAAACATACGTCGTCGCGTTGGCCCCACCAATCGCCACGCACCCCGACGGCACCGTCGTAAATGGAGCCGACACCGGCGCACTGCACCGCAACCACGCCTGCACGAACGTCGGGGCCGGAGAACCCGTCCACGTGCCCGTGTTCAACGTCCACGTCGAACCCACAACCGGCGAACCCGACACCGTCGGCGCAACCGTATTCGCCGGGGAAGCCGACGCCGCCCCCGTCACCGCCGTCGTGTTCACCGCCCCGGAAAGGGCGAACCCTGAGGAGTTGCTCCCGGCGAGCTGAGCCGTCAGGTACTTACCAACATCCGCCGCCGTCGAAACATACGTCGTCGCGTTGGCCCCACC
>NZ_JARGEM010000004.1:0-143846 GCF_029211225.1 Antiquaquibacter metalliresistens | reverse complement strand
GAACCCGTCCACGTGCCCGTGTTCAACGTCCACGTCGAACCCACAACCGGCGAACCCGACACCGTCGGCGCAACCGTATTCGCCGGGGAAGCCGACGCGATCGCTGTCGCGCTGAGGGCGCCTGTAAGCGCGAAGCCCAACGTGTTGGTTCCGCCGACCTGGGCCGTTAGGTACTTGCCGATATCCGCAACGGTCGCCACATAGGTGGTCCCTGCGGCCCCGAGCGAGACACAACCGGCTGGCACCGAAGTAAATGCGGCAGTGATCGGCTGGTTGCACCGCAACCAGGCCTGCACGATGGCCGGAGAGGGAGAACCCGTCCACGTGCCGGTGTTCAACGTCCACGTCGAACCCACAACCGGCGAACCCGACACGATCGGCGCAACCGTATTCGCCGGGAAGCCCACGGGAGTCGTGCTGGTGGCACCCGCCAGACCAAACCCGAGGGTGTTGACGCCTGCCACCTGCGCAGTCAAGTACTTCGCAACATCTGCCTCGGTCGACACATACGTTGTCGCGCTCGCACCCGCGATCGCGACACAGGCGGGGGGCACCGTCGTGAACGTCACCGTAACTGGCTGAGTGCAGCGCAGCCAGGCTTGCACGGTCGATGGTGCAGGGGTGCCAGCCCAGGTACCAGGATCCACGGTCCAGGTCGACCCGACGGCTGGCGAGCCCGACACGGTCGGCGCAACGACATTGGCCGGGCTGCCCACCGCAGAAGTCGATGTACCACCGGCAACAGTGGAACCGTAGGAGTTGGTCGCCGTGACCAGGACCGCAATGTACTTGCCAACTTGGTCGGCGGTCGAAACGTATGTCCCCGAAGTGGCGCCCGGAATCGTGGCGCACCCACTGGGGATGCTCTCAAACGGCGGGTTCGCAGGGCCATCACACACCAGCCACGAGTAGGCGAAGGCCGGGGAGCCGGACCATGTCCCTGGTTGGACTGTGAGTGTAGACCCGATGGGGCCCAACCCTGAAACGCTGGGTGGAATGATGGAAAACGGCGCCGACGTTCCGAAGGTGCTGCCGAACCAATTCGAGTAGAACCACCAGAAGTTCCGGTTGCCGTAGGACGAGCAGTCGTCGCCCACCCCGCCAAGGTTGGCCAGGGCCGCGGCATTCGGCTGATAGGGCGTGTAGTTGTACAACGCTGCCGTTGCGTAGTTCTGAACGTAAACCTGGGTGCTTCCGCAGTTGGCGTTGGGATGCCACTGAATCGAGTGCAGCCCCGGTTGCCTGGCGAAGTTGCTTGCCCGGTAGGTGTTGAGCTGCAGGGCGCCGGAATAGACCTGATTGCCGAACCCGAGTGAGGTGGGCGCGCACGGAGCGGTGTCGGGGCACGCGTAGCCCATGGCGCGGTCCAAGGCGATCTGAGAGGGCGCACCGTTGGTGACGAGCCCCTGCTCCTTCTGCAGTGTGACCAGCAACACCTTCGCACTGATGCCGCAGGCGGCCTGTGCGCGGTAGATGATGGTCGCCGCCGAGAGGTATCCCCCTTCGAAGGCTCCGCACCGCAGGTTCCCCGTCGACTCGGAGACGAGTCGGGCCCGACTGCTGACACTGAACGACATCGTGGCCAGGCCACTGCCCTTCGCCGCCAAGAACTGCTGGATGTCCGACTCCGACATGGCGGAACCGTCGTAGAACAGGCTGTCACTGATGATGAAGCCCGGGTTGAAGTCGCTGCCCGAGAGCGCAAGAGCGGGTGCCGGCGAAGTCGCAGAAATCAGTGACGCACCGAGGAGCGCCGCCGCTCCGAGGGCGACGAATCTACGAAGCGCCGCAACACGCACGGTCGCCTCCCCACGAGAATTACCCCTCATGGGTTCCTATCTTGACAGCAGAGAGGCCAGTCCGCTGTGAGGACCGGCCGTGGGCCGTCAGCAGATCGAGCAGATCAGGCCACGAGAGAGGCGATGTGGCGGGCGATCTCCAACGAACTCGTCGCAGCTGGCGACGGGGCGTTCAGCACGTGAATCTGGTTGCGATCCTGCTGGATCACGAAATCGTCGACGAGCTTCCCGTCACGACCGATTGCCTGCGCCCGCACTCCCGCTCCCGAGGGCACGAGGTCCGCGGGCGTGATCTCGGGGACCAGCCGGGCCAGGTCGCGAGCGAAGCGACGCTTAGAGAACGAACGCAGTATCTCCTGAGCGCCGGTGCCGATGTTGCCCGACGCGAGCTTCAGGAATCCCGGGAACGTCAGGGTTCTGAACAGGTCGCCCGGTGATACCGTGCTCCACTTGTAGCCTTCACGTGACAGCGCCAGCACCGCATTCGGGCCCGCGTGGACGGTTCCGTCGATCATCCGAGTCAGGTGCACACCCAGGAACGGCATGTCGGGATCCGGCACGGGATAGATCAATCCGTTCACGAGGTGCTCACTTGCGGTGGACAGTTCGTAGTACTCGCCCCGGAACGGCACAATCTGCACGGTCGGGGTCATCCCCGCGAGCCGCGCGACCTTGTCGCTTTGCAGCCCGGCGGCGTTGATCAGCAGGTCAGAGGTGACCTCACCCAGATCATGCTCGACGACGACATCGCGGTCGGAACTGCGGATGGCCCGCGCCCGCGTACCCAGGATCAGGTTCGCTCCGCCCTCCGCCGCCAGCTCGGCGAACTTCGCCGACACCGCCTTGTAGTCGATGATGCCCGTGTTCTCGACACGCAGGGCGCGCACGCCGCCGACGTGCGGCTCGTACTCGTGCGCCTCCTCCATCGAGATCAGCCTGCAGGTCACGCCGTTCGCACTCGCGCGCGCAGCGAGCGCCTCGAGCCTGGGCACCTCGGCCTCGGAGGTCGCGACGATCAGCTTGCCGCAGGTCTCGTACGCGATGCCGTGCTCCTGCGCGAACGCCGTCATCGATCGGTTGCCGGCGAGGCACATCGTCGCTTTCAGCGATCCCGGCTTATAGTAGGGACCCGCGTGGATGACGCCAGAGTTGTGACCAGTCTGGTGGGCCGCCCAACGGGACTCCTTCTCGAGCACCGTCACGGCAAGGCCCTGGGACGTGAGTCTCTGGGCCAGGGCGAGTCCGATGATCCCGCCGCCGATGATGGTGACGCTCTTTGGGCTCATGACACACTTCCTGTTCTCTGACGGGGGCCAACCGCTCGACGGTAGTCTTCGGCGATTCTCGAGGAGATCTCGATCGGGTCATGCCAACGCTCGACGAACGCTCTGCTCCGCTTGGCCCTTGTCACGAGTTCCTCGCGTGGGGTATCCAAGATCTTTCTCAGGTCTGCTTTGACGGTGGCCGGTGTGGCCCGAAAGAACGGGAGTTCGTCCGCCATCTCGGGGGGCAAGTACCGGAAATCGGATTCGCGCAGGTAGACGACCACCGGCTTTCCCAACGCCATGGCCTCGAGCGCGACGCCGCCGTACCAGCCGGCGTAGAGCTGATCGATCACGACATCCGCGTCCGCATAGCGCTCGAGCGCTGTCGAGTTGCTCACGCCTTCGATGAGATCCACGTCGAAACGATATCCCTCGGCGGCGAGCTCTTCGAGCGCCTCCAAGATCAGGTCGGTTCCCTTGACCTTCCGGTGGCTGGGGGCGTGAGCGAACACCAATCTCTCGCGATCAGCCTGGGTGTAGCGCGGCGTCCAGTCTTGTATCGCGATGTGACCATAGGGCACGAAAACCGTTGAGGACGGCAGCACGTTCATGAGATCCGGGTTCACGGCATAGATTCCCGCGGCGCGCTTGGCCATGAACCTGATCTGGCGTCGTTTCCACCTGTCGGTCCGCGGCGAGTAGTAGCCACGCGGCACTTGCGTCGCGATGCTGATCTCGAAGTGCTGCAACGAGTAGTCACCCTGGCGCGCGTCATCCCCCTGGTAGTGAATGAACACCGGGATGCGACGGGCGCGCAGTATGCCGAGCTCCGCCCGTTGCAGCACCGCCGCGAAGACGTTGAGTGCCGCCGCGAGCACGTTCCGCCCACCCCCGGAGCGCGAATCTGTGTGAAGGGGGGAGAAGAGTGTGCTGCCATAGTTGAAATGCACGACGTCCCACCGCCCGAACACGTAGCGTCCAGCGCTCAACATCTTGAGGAGGCGGACGACGGGCCCATCGCCTTCGTTCACAAGCACGCGATCGACCGGGTAGTCGAGGTAGTTCTGGCTGATCGCCCACACGTGCGAGTCGATTCCGAGCGCCCTGAGCTGGCGACTCAGGCCGGACGGATCACCCACCGTCGTGGGCAGGTGCAGGACTCGCATCAGCCACGGATATCTTCGAGCGCGCCGCCCAGGGTGGTGGTGGGGGTCCGTAACAGTACGCTCATGCGCGCGGTCGAGGCCACGAGATCGGTCGCAATCCCCTCGCCACGCTCGAACTGCGGCTCCCGGCCGCTGTCGCGCCCGAACAACTCCCCGATCTCGCGCAACGAGATCGTCTCGGGCCCGGCGATGTTCACCGTCGTGCTGGAGGCCAGGTCCGCGGCGGCGATGGTCGCGGCCGCGGCATCCGAAGCATGCACCGGGTTGATCCGCATGCCGTCGGGCCCCTGCAGGGCGATGGGGTCACCATTGGACACGCGGTCGTACAACCGCGGGATCAGCATCGAGCGCGCCTGACCGGCACCGTAGATAAAGAAATACCTCAGCGACGCGGTGATGAACTGTGTGGAGTAGCTGTCGACGAGGCTCTCGCTCGACAGCTTGGTCGCCAGATAATAGCCAAGCTCCGCTGGCCCCTGCAGGGGCGCATCCTCGACGAGCGACACCCCGGGTTGGCCACGGTAGACACCGCCGCTCGATGCGTAGACGAAGCTCCGCGAACCGACCCGGTAGGCGTAGTCGAGCAGCGACGCCGTCGTCGCGACATTGATCGCGAACACCGACGGTGCTGAAGCCGGGAAGTCGCGGAACTCGCGCGCCTGCGCCAGATGGAAGATCGCATCCACCGCCGCCGGAAGCGCCGCCGTGTCGATCGGCTTCGCAAGGTCCATCACGTGGAACACCACGTCATCCCGGAATACCTGATCACTGCCGCGCACGAGCGCGTGTACCTCGACACCCGAGTCCGCGAGAGCGTCGACCGTGGCACGTCCGAGCAGGCCGGCCGCGCCGGTCACCAAGGCAGTCTTCATCGGGATGAACCGTCCTCTCCAAGTCCTTCAGAAAGCAGCTGCGCCCACCGCCCGGGCACCGCGGCGCCCGGCTCCCACGAGCCATCGAGAATCCCGGTGTAGACCTCGCGTTGCAGAGCGGCGGTGATCCTCGAATCGTGTCGCTCGAGCAGCCAACTGCGGTACCGGGCACGGTAATGCTCAATGACGCGGCCGCGACCCTGGAGCGCGATCTCATCCAGCACCGCGCCGGTCTCTGCCACGATGTCCTCGGTCGTCGCCGCGTGCCGCCACGGCACCGGTCCGCCGATGAGTCGTTCCCCGATCGGCGCCAACCCCCTGCTGATGAGCGGTGTCCCCTGTTCCATTGCCCGCATGGCGAGGCCGCCGAATGCTTCCAACCCGAATTGATCCCAGACCACGTCGACGTTCGCCATCGTGCGCTGCAGCGAGAACCGCGCCATTGGAGGTACCCAGGCGACATTCGCGGCCACTCCGGCCTGCTCGAGGAACGCCTTCGATTCGGCGAGCTGTAGGCCCCATTCCACAGCGACCAGGCCCACGTCGCGCCCTGCGCGGCGCAGCTCGACGAAAGCTCTCAGCGCCTTCATCGACCCCTTGTCGTGATGCTTCGCCCAGTTCTGGCTCGACGGAAGAAGCACAAGCGACTCCGAACCGCTCTGCTGTAGAAGCTCTTGGCGGCGCGGCGTTTCGGGGAACGGTACGCGCGAGTCCGGCACCCACGGGTGCGGCAGCACGGACCATCTGCCAGGAACGAGGTCCTCAGCGATCTCGAGTGTTCGAGGGTCGAGGTTGGTGACCCAGAGGTGCCTCGCCTGCTGAACCTGCTCGCGGTAGACCCGCCGAAGGAGCTTCTGTGTGGCACTGCCATCACCGATCCAGCGGATCGTGCCGTGCTCGACGCAGACGGTCGGTCCGGAGGCCTGCGCCTTGACGTGCGTCAGAGAATCGGCGCCGTACAGTATGTTGATCCGACCCTCGGGCTGGTCAATCTCAGTGCGTCGTGCCAGCTGTTGGCGTGTGCGGTAGTCGAAGAGCGGCTGTGCCCATGCTTTGCCGTTCAGCGATGCGTTCACCCATCGGCGTAGCCCCGGCAGAACGTTGGGCGATCGATAGTCGCTCGACAGTGCGCCCGTGTCTCCTCCATCGGTTGAAGGCGCTGGCAGGTCGGTGTATTCAGCGTTGACGGCGACCGCCTCCGGGAACGCAGACCAGTCGGGTTGGCTGACCCACTCCGCGCTGGGTACGTCGAAGTCGACGACCTCCCACGAGGGGGCGGAGATGCCGTGGTACAGCCCGAACATGCCGATCGGCAGCTGCGACTCGATCCCGGCGAACCGCTTCAAGAGCACGGCGTTGTAGAACGCGTTGTTCGCTGTGTTCCCGAAATGACGAACCTTCATCGCAGCGCTAGTCACGCGGAAGGCTGCACTTGCGAGAGCCATTCATGCAGGCTGAGAAGGCCCCACACGAGCAGACGACGATTCTCCCTGCCTGTGAAGTGCGACTCAAGGGCAGTGGTGACGGCCTCTCGGTCGAGGACGTCGAACAGAGGGCTTGACCCGCCGAGCTGACGGCGCACGAAATCGATGCTCTCCCCCTTGAACCAGCTCGCGTCGGGTGAAGAGAAGCCTTGCTTTGCGCGCCCGGTGACGGATTCCGGGATGTGTCGGCTCATCGCGTCGCGCAGGATTTGCTTGCCATCTTTCGTTCGCTGGAAGAACTTCTCGGCCTTGGCACCGGGCTCGTTCTCATTGAGACGCGCGACCTCGGCGAGGTTGTTGAGCTTGTACTTGACCGGCACGCGCATCGCGAAATCGACGAGGTCGTTGTCGAGGAACGGCACCCTCGACTCCAACCCGTGCGCCATGGAGAGCTTGTCTTCGACAACCAGCAGACCGTGCAAGAAGGTCTTCGCCTCGAAGTAGAGCGACTGATTGATGAAGTCTTCCGGACGCTCGAGCGCGTTCGGCTGTGCCGGGTAGACGTTGCGGAACACGTCGCGAGTGGAGACACCGGATACGGCCCCCCAGATCGGGGTGAGGAGCCCCTTCAGCTCGTCCGGCGATGTGAGGCGCTGCCAGTAGTCGAAATAGCTGTCGACATAGTCTTCGAAGTTGCGGGCGCTCGTGGCGCGGTAGTACCGCCACGGGTAGCCGCCGAACAGCTCGTCGCCGCCTGCACCGGAGAGCACGACCTTCACGAACTTGCCCGCGAGCTGCGCCGCGTAGTAGTTGGGGTAGCTCTGGCCGACCCGAGGCTCCTCGAGATGGTGTACCAGCGCCGGGAGTGATCGCTCCATGTCGCCGGACTTGAGGACCACCTCGTACTGCTCGGTCTTGAATGCGGCCGACATCGCCTCGGCCATCGCCCGCTCGTCGAAAGCGAGTTCCATTCCGGATGCACTGCTGAGGTCGAACCCGCAGGTGAATGTCTTCATCCCGGGAAACGAACCCGAGGCGACGGCGGTGATGGAGCCACTGTCCATTCCACCGCTGAGGTAGCTTCCGACCTCGACGTCACTGAGCAACTGACGATTCACCGCCTGCGAGAACAGTCTGTCCAATTCCTCCACGTACTCCTCGTGGCTCGCCTCAGGGCTCTCCTCCCTGAAGTCGAAGTCCCAGTACTGGGTGAGCGCGAGCCTAGGAGAGGTCGATCTCAAATCGAGCACCGCGAAGTGCCCGGCCGGCAACAGCTCGATGTCCTCCAGCAAGGTGCGCTGAGACAGGATGTTCTGGAAGGTGAGGTACTCCATGAGAGCCGGCTTGTCGAGCCGTCGTTCGAAGCTCGTGCGAGCCAGAATTGCTTTCTGCTCCGAGCCGAACGAGAAGAACTCCCCCTGCTGGCTGACGTACAGCGGCTTGATGCCGTAACGATCGCGAGCGAGCAGCAGTCGCCGCTCCTCCGAGTCATAGAAGCCGATCGCAAACATGCCGTTGAATCGCTTGAGCGCTTCCGGACCCCACTCGATCAGGGCGTTGAGCACGACTTCCGTGTCGCTCGAACCGCGGAACCGATGGCCTCTCGCCTCGAGCTCTGCCCTGATCTCGCGGTGGTTGTAGATCATTCCGTTGAACGTCAGCACGTAGCGCGAGTCCGCCGAGACCATCGGCTGGTGGCCGAGGGGCGAGAGGTCGATGATTGCCAGCCGCCGATGGCCGATCCCCACGTTCTCGTGAATCCAGTGGCCCTCGCCATCAGGACCGCGGTGCGCGAGTGAATCGGTCATGGCGCGGAGCAGGACTGGTGAAATCCCGTCGCCCTTGAGGTTGATAACGCCGGCAATGCCGCACATGTACTGGTACCTCTCGTTGAAGCAGAAGCGCTCTCGACGCCTTATTCCATGCCGGGGTTCGACGCTCGCCAGTCGATGAGGGCCTGAAGGCCCTCACGGAGCGAGTCCTGGTAGAAGAATCCGAGATCGCGCTCGGCCTTCTCCGTGGAGCCAATCCGGTTCTGCACCATGCGACGGCTGTCCTCCGAGCTGTACGGGCGGTACTCGACAGTGAGATCGGAGCCAGTCATCTCGAGGATGAGGTCGCACAACTGCTTGATGCTCGTCTGTACGCCCGTCCCGACGTTGTAGAACTCGTCAGTCGCATCGCTGCGAAGCGCGAGCACGTTGGCGCGGGCGACATCCCTAGCAGTGACGAAGTCGTAGGCCTGGGACCCGTCACCGTTGATGACGGGCGCTTCGTTCGCCTCGATCTTGTTCAGCATGATGGGGATCACGCCGGTGTAGGCCGCAGTCTGGTCCTGGTGCGGACCGTAGACGTTCATATAGCGCAATCCCACATAGTCGAGCCCGTAGCGATCATTGAAGGCACGCGCCATCGCCTCGCCAGCGATCTTCGTCGCGCCGTAGAAGTTGCGATTGTTGAACGGGTGCTCCTCGGTCATGGGGACCTCGACGGCGTCCCCATAGACGCTCGCCGAGCTCGACCAGACCAGACGTTCGATGTCGTTGTTGACACAGGCCTCAAGCACGTTGAAGGTGCCCGCGATGTTCACGTCGAACGCGGTACGCGGGTAGTCCTTGCAGTGCAGCAGCCACATCGCCGCGAGATCGATGACCCCATCGGCATCCTTGAGCGCGGCGTTGAGCACATCGATCTCCCGCACGTCGCCACCGTCCGCGAAGAGACTTGCCCGCGGGTCCTTGAGCTGCGCTGCGATATTCGAGCGCTTCCCGCGAGCGAAGTTGTCATAGACCGTGACCCGCCCCACATCCGTCGCGAGCAGTTCCTCGACGACGTGGCTTCCGATGAAGCCGGCACCGCCGATGACAACGATGTGCTTTCCAGCAATTTCCATGGGGGATCCCGTTCCTCGCGATCGTCGGCGCTCTCCGCCGCGCAATACCAAGCCACCAACTCTACTGTGCCTCTACGGTGCGGCTCGGCAGACTCGATTCTAGGTCTATCCAGTTGGCGGGGCGCCGGGTGCGGAGCTGTCAGTGCGCCCAGGCTTCGGGACTCAAACGAGACCCGCGAGCTGCGCCTGCCGCGAGAAGTCGGGGAAGCGGCTGACCAGGTCTTCGAACGTACCGCTGCCGACGAGTTTGCCGTCGCGCATGAAGAAGATCCGATCGGAATCCATGATCGTCGCGAGCCGGTGTGCCACGACGATCTTGGTGATCCCGCCAGCGAGTTCGCGAATCGCGCCCGTGACCTGAGACTCGGTGTGCGTGTCGAGCGCGCTCGTCGCCTCGTCCATCACGAGGACAAGAGGTTCCGAATACAGTGCGCGAGCAATCCCGAGCCGCTGCCGCTGCCCACCGGAGAGCGCGAGGCCGCGCTCGCCCACGCGAGCATCTACTCCGCCTTCTCGAGCGGCGACGAGGTCCCAGAGTTGCGCTTGCTCAAGGGCTCGCCGGACCCTTTCCGGGTCATAGTCGAGCCCCCAGGTGAGTGCGACGTTCTGGGCGATGGTGGCGTCGAAGAGGGCGACCTCCTGAGGCACATAGCCGACTCTCGCGCGCCATGCCGTGCGCAGCTCGGTCAAAGGGACGCCGTCCACCGAGATCGTGCCGGCGGTGGGCTCGAGCAGACTGAGCAGCAGATCGACCATCGTCGACTTGCCCGAACCCGAAGCGCCGACAAAGGCGACAGTGGTGCCCAGCTCGATCTCGAGCGAAACGTCGTCGAGCGCGGGTATCGCGTCGGGCGCGTACTGGAAACTCACCCGCTCGAGCGCGATGCGCTTCGGTGCCTCAGGCAACGAACGAACCGTGCGTTCAGCGATCTCGTCTTTACCGCGCTCGGTATCTCTCAACTCGGCGAGCATGAGGCGCGGGTACTCGGAGATCGCGATCATCTGGGAGAGCACCGATTGGAAGCGAATCACCGAGGGCGCGACCCGGAACCCCGCGAGCGCGAAGAGTGCGACACCGGCGAGAGCCTGCTCGATGCCTCCGATGAGGAGACCGACACCACCGATCGCTACGAAACCGCCCACGAGTCCGGCTTCGAGCGCGTAGCGCGGCACCTGCCCGAGGAAGTAGATATTGGCGCGTGCCCGCGCGCTGCGAGTTCTCGCCGCCTCCACGACATCGGCGACCTCGGGCTCCTTGTTGCGAAGGGTCACTTCCTTCATCGCCGCCACGATCTCGAGGATGAGCCGAGAGGTTCGGATGGAGTTCTCGATGTTGACCTCGCCGGCAATGCGCGCGTGGCGAGCGATCCAGAAGAACAGCACCGCGCCGAGCAGCAGTAGGTAGAGCAACGTCGTCACAGCGATCACGGGCTGCACGACGGCAAGAGTCGCGATCACCGCCACCAGACTCACGACCTCACCCAGCAGGGTCGCTCCAGGAAGCACGAAGGAGTTCACCGTGATGTCGACGCCGCTGTCCGAGAGTCGCATGATGTCGTTGGAGTTCTTGCGCAGGCGGTCTCTCCAGGGAGCGGAGAGGAACGCGCGCAGCAGACGGTCACCAATCGCTACCTCGAAACGTGGGATGCGACGAGTCGCCCACCACGTGACCACGAGAGCAAGCACGCCTTTGCTGACCATGAGCGCACAGATCGCGAGGATCGTCCAGATGACCCCAATGGGTTCGAGCTCACCCAGAAGCGGGAGCGCGACGGGCGTACCTGCCGCGAGCGGTGCGATCACGAGGGCGAGGAGGCCGAGGGCCGCTGCATCAAAGATCGCCAACGAGGCCAGCAGCGCGGCGTACAGGTTCAGGAATCGGCGTCCGCCGAGGGGAAACACCGCGACTACTTCGCGATAGAGACGCAATACTGACTTCACCGACGGCTCCTCAAGCGCTTGGTCTCCGGAAGTCTAGGCGGTCGCCCCTGTGAGTCGTGCCACGAGCGGACGCCAGAGCTCCGCCTGGCGCTCGCTCGAGAGCTCGGATGCATGAGCGGCGGATGCCGACTTCCACGATGCGACCCGTTCGGGAGTGAGGCCATCGAGTGCCGCGGCGAGTGACACCGCGGTGAAGTCCGGGAGAACCTCGCCGATAGCGTAGTGGTCGACGAAGCTGGCCATCTCCGGCGATGGTCCGACGATGAGCCCGAGTCTGGCCTGGATGAAGTCGAAGAACTTGTTCGGGAGGCACCACTCGAGGTTGAAGGTCGTTGGCGGGAGCACGGAGAGTCCCACGTCGTACGTATTGAGCGTGCGGACCAGATCCACGTACGCCACCGGCTCCCGGAATCGGATCCGCTCGTCGCCGTCCGCGAGCGCGCGCAGCCGGTCGAACTCCCCGACGCCGTTGTCCATCAGATAGAGGTCGAGGGTCACATCGGCGGCCGTCAATCGCACGGCCTCGATCATGATGTCGAGGCGGCGCTCTGGTGCGGCAAGTCCGCTGTGCACGAGACGGATCGGGGATGCGACGGCGTGCGGTTCGAGCGAGTAGTAGGGGGTGGCATTCACTACGACCGTCGAGTCGAATCCATAACGACGGCGATATTCGTCCGCGATCCCAGTGCTGACGGTGACGATCTCCGCGACCTTGGGCACCATCGTGCGCAGCATCCACCGGGCGTATGGAGCCATCACGAGTCGCCAGAGGAACGAGTGCTCACCCTCGAGCGGCGCGTACTCGTGGAGGTCGAGCACGACGCCGTGTTTCGGCGCGAGTTGCAGCGCCGCCGCCAAAGACCACAGATCGTGCGCGATCACAATGTCCCAGTCCTGGCCCCCGAGGAGCCGTTCGGTGTCGCGGTCCCGTGCGCTCAGGCGGGTGAGCGGTCGGTACACCCGCAGGCCCAGGAGAGCGAGGTAGAGCAACCGACCGAACAGACCAAATCGTTGCGGGGCGCCATTCGGGATCTCGACATGTGGCACCCCGTCGACGCCTGTCGCACCGAAGCCGGCGGTTGTGACGTCGTTCGAACCCCGCAGGTATTGCACTTGCTTGAGTGCGCGAGGAGCGCTTGCGAACGGGGTGTATATGAGGACGAGGATGCGCGCCCGGGCTGTTGACATAGCCGCACCAGTTTAGGCTGTCTGGCGGGCCAGAGACTCGATGGACGTTCGGAGGTGGTGAAGGTGGCGACGAAGCGGATCCTCTCGATCTCCTTCTCCCCCATCAACCAAGACTCGCGGGTCCGCCGCCAGCTCGCGGTGCTCGGCGAGTTCGGCGAGGTCACAACGGTGGGCTACGGTTCCACGCCAGCGGGTGTCAGCGAACACTTCGAGGTGCCAGCGAGCGCGCCTTCGCTGCCGCAGACGCCGGGGGGCGTCATCCGGCTCGCGCTCCATCGGTATCGAGCCGTCGGCCTGCGCTCCCCGGGTGAGATGGCCGCGCTTCGCCTACTCACCGGAGCCGCACCATTCGACCTGGTGGTGGCGAACGACGCACGAGCACTCCCGCTCGCCTTCACAATCGCCAGGGGAGCGCCGGTCTGGGCGGATCTGCACGAATGGGCGCCGGAGGAGAATTCGACGAGCCTGCCCTGGCGGCTTCTGGTGAAGCCGTACATGGACTGGCTCTGCCGCGAATACCTCCCGAGAGCATCGGCGACCACCACCGTGAGTAAGTCGATCGCCGACCTCTACCGAGAGCACTACGGCATCGCGCCCGACGTCGTGCGCAACGCGGGGCCACTGCGCGAGCTCACGCCCGCGCCTCTTGAGCCGGGGCGCATCCGGCTTGTCCACAGTGGCATCGCCGTGCGCAACCGCAACGTCGAGAGCCTCATCGACGCGGTCGCCACCCTCGACGACCGCTTCAGCCTCGACCTGTATCTGGTGGATACCGGGCACTACCTCGCGACCCTCCAGACCCGGGCTGCCGGGAGCCCTAGAATTCGTTTCCGCGAACCGGTCGCGCCAGACGACCTGCCCGCGACACTGAACACGTACGACCTCGGTGTGTTCCTGCTGCCGCCCCGCACGATCAACTACCGCTTCATGCTGCCCAATAAGTTCTTCGACTTCGTCCAGGCCAGGCTCGGTGTCGTCTTCGGTCCCGCGATTGAGATCGACAGGATCATCGCGGAGCACGGCATCGGTGTCGTCACCGACGGCTGGTCAACGGGCGACCTGGTCGCGGCCCTCCGCGGGCTCACCCACGACGACGTCGCACGGTTCAAAGCGGCCTCCGATCTCGCCGCTCACGTGCTCAGCAACGACGCGGACCTCGCGACACAGAGATCCGTCGTTCGCCGCCTTCTCGGATTGACCTGACATGCGTGTCGTCATCGTGAGCCGGATCTTCGCCCCCGAAGTCTCGGCGGCCGCCGGTCTCCTCACCACCTGGGCACGCACGTTTCGCGATCGTGGATGCGAGGTGTCCGTGGTCACGACGAACCCGCCGCGCGGCATGGAACTGCGTGACCCCGACGGTATCCGCGTGCGCCGCGCGCCCGTGCTGCGTGACCGGCAGCAGTACGTTCGCGGGTATCTCTCGTACCTCAGCTTCGATGTCCCCCTGTTCTTCCGGCTTCTGTTCGCTCGCCGAGCCGACCTGTACGTCGTGGAGCCGCCGCCAACGACCGTGGCCGTCGTCAGAGTCGTCGCGGCCCTGCGTCGAACGCCGTACATCGTCGATGCCGCCGATCTCTGGTCCGATGCCGCTGCGATGGCGACGAACTCACGGCTGGTGCTCCGGCTGCTGCGTCGGGTCGAGGTCTGGGGTCTCAAAGGGGCGCAGCACCTCCTGGCCGCCCATGAGCCGCTCATCGCACGGTTCCGTGAGCTCGGCATCCACACGCCGTCGACGGGGATCGGCTTCGGAGCCGACACCGACGCGTTCCACTACGAGGCGCAGGTGCCACCGACTCCGCCCGTCTTTGTCTACGCTGGCACCCATTCGGAGTGGCACGGTGCTGGGATCTTCGTCGAGGCATTCGCGAAGTTCCTCCCGCACCATCCCGGTGCCACGCTCCGGTTCATCGGCAACGGCCAGGAGCGCGAGGCCCTGAGGGCGCGCGCCGCCGAGCTCGGCATCGGCGGGTCCGTCAGCTTCCACGCGCCGATCCCGCCGGCGGAGCTCTCCCCCATCCTCGCCGGCGCGACCGCATCGCTCGCGAGCCTCAAGCCCGGGCAAGGGTACGACTACGCCTTCACGACGAAGGCCTACTCCTCACTCGCTGCCGGATGTCCAGTGATCTTCGCTGGTGTCGGGCCGACGGGGCCATTCCTGCGCAATGCCGAGAACACGGATGCCGGAGTCGCCGTCGACTACGAGGTCATGGCCGTCGTCGCCGAACTCGAGCGCGCCGCGACGCGCCCTCTGGCACCGGCCGCGCGCGCCCGATTGAGCGACTGGGCGCGCTCCACGTACTCCCTCGACGCAATCGCCGAACGCGTCGTCACCGTGAGCCTGTCCCGCGTCGCGGGGTAGGATCGTTCAGTTGTCTAGCCGCTAAGGAAGCTCGAATGAGAATCGCCGTAATCGCCCTCGGGAAGATCGGGCTCCCGCTCGCAGTCCAGTTCGCGAGCAAGGGACACGAGGTCGTCGGCGTCGATGTCAATCAAGCGGTCGTCGACCTCGTGAACAAGGGCATCGAGCCGTTCCCCGGCGAGGCCGAATTGCAGGAACGGCTCGCCGAGCTCGTACCAACGGGCCGCCTTCGGGCGACCACCGACTATGCCGACGCGGTTCCCGGTGCCGACGCGGTCGTGCTCGTCGTGCCTCTCTTCGTGGACGAGGTTACGGCTGAGCCGGACTTCGGCTGGATGGACGCGGCCACCGAATCCCTGGGTGCGCACCTGACCCCGGGCACCCTCGTCTCCTACGAGACAACCCTCCCGGTCGGAACCACTCGAACGCGCTGGAAGCCGATGCTCGAGCGCGTCTCCGGGCTGACCGAGGGCGTCGACTTTGACTTGGTGTTCTCCCCCGAGCGCGTGCTCACCGGACGAGTCTTCGCCGACCTCCGCAAGTACCCGAAGCTCGTCGGTGGGCTCTCAGCGCGTGGGGCCCAGCGCTCCGTGGAGTTCTACGAGGCAGTGCTCGACTTCGATGAGCGCCCCGATCTCGCACGCCCTAACGGCGTGTGGGATCTGGGGAGCGCCGAGGCATCCGAACTCGCCAAGCTCGCCGAAACGACCTATCGCGACGTGAACATCGGACTGGCCAACCAGTTTGCCCGCTACGCCGGCGCCAACGGGATCGACATCTACAACGTCATCGAAGCGTCGAATTCGCAGCCATACAGCCACATCCACCAGCCAGGGATCGCTGTGGGCGGTCACTGCATCCCCGTCTACCCCAGGCTCTACCTGTGGAACGACCCTGAGGCGACCATCGTCGCTGCAGCGCGCGCCGCGAACGCGGGCATGCCCGACTACACGATCGGGCTGCTCGAGGGTGCCTTCGGCGACCTCGCCGGGGCAAAGGTCGCAGTTCTCGGTGCCGCATATCGAGGCGGTGTCAAGGAGACTGCGTTCTCCGGAGTCTTCAGCACGGTCGAAGCCCTTCGCGCGCGCGGTGCAGTGCCGGTCGTTCACGACCCCCTCTACACCGACCTCGAACTCGAGAAGCTCGGCTTCACCCCTTACCACTTCGGCGAGACTGTGGACGCCGCGGTCGTGCAAGCGGACCACGATGAGTACCGTTCGATCGGGCCGGCTGAGTTGCCGGGCATCACGACGTTCGTCGATGGCCGCCGGATCTCCTCAGCCGCTCAGTGGCCGAGTGTCACCTACCGTGTCATCGGCAAGGCCCAGGCTTCCGTAGCCTGAGCCCACCCTTCAGGCTCCGACGTTAGGGCAATCGTATGTGCGGAATCGCCGGAAGCTGGTCTCGTACCGGCGCGTCCTCAGACGGTGTTCGACTGCGCGCTGGGCTCGACGCGATCCGGCACCGCGGGCCTGACGACCTCGGAGAGTTCGCCTGGAACGACCCATCGTCGTCGGCTCGGGTCGACCTCGGCCTGGTGCGCCTCGCGATCCTGGACCTGAGCCCGGCTGGGCACCAGCCGATGACGCTTCCTGATGCTCGGTTCACCATCAGCTACAACGGCGAGATCACGAACTACGTCGAGATCCGCGAGTCGCTCCGCGAACTCGGAGAGACGTTCGTCTCGGACGGCGACACCGAGGTGCTGCTGAAAGGTTGGGCGCGCTGGGGCGTCGGGGTGCTGGACCGGCTCGAGGGGATGTTCGCAATCGCGATCCTCGACACCGTGGAGCGTACGGTGACCCTTGCGCGCGACCCGTACGGCATCAAGCCGTTGCTGTACACCGATCGCGGTGATCGCATCGGATTCTGCAGCGAGATGTCGGGCATCTTCGAGATCGCGGTTCCCCACCCCAAGCTGGACTGGCAGGCCGCTGTCGATTACTTGCAGTGGGGCACGTACGACCACAGCGAACGTACGTTCGTCGACGGCGTCAAGCAATTGCGTCCCGGTCACTACCTCGTCATCGACACCGTCACCGGCCGCCTCGGCGAACCGGTGCGCTACTGGTGGCCGCCGGTGGCAACGACCTTCGACGGTTCCTATGAGGATGCCACCCAGACCGTGCGGGAGCTCTTCCTCGATTCGGTCAAGCGAAACCTCCGCAGCGACGTCCCACTGGGCATCGCCCTGTCGGGCGGTATCGATTCGTCGGCGATCGTCGGCGCGGTTCGGCATCTCGAACCGGATCTCCCGATCAACACGTTCAGCTACATCGCTCCCGGGTTCGCGCGCTCAGAACACGAGTGGGTGGCGCTCGTGGTTGAGGCGACCCGCTCGACCTCCCACACCGTCGAGGCGGCCCCCGGCGATTTACAGCACGACCTCGATGACCTCATTCTGAGCCAGGGCGAACCATTCGGCGGCACGAGCATCTACGCCCAGTATCGAGTGTTCAAACTCGCGCGTGAGCACAACGTCATCGTCACGCTCGACGGCCAGGGTGGCGACGAGATCTTCGCTGGATACTCGGGCTACCCCGCTCAGCGCATGCAGACGCTCATCGAGACCGGGAAGTGGGGCACCGCCGCGAAGTTCGTGCGTGGATGGGGAGAGTGGCCAGATCGGCGACGAGCAGCGATGCTCGTCGAATCGGCCGCCCAGTTCGCGCCGTTGGCGGTGCGCCATCGCGTCCGCCGCCCGCTGGCATCGCCCATGCTCGACACAGCGAAGCTCCGAGAGCGCGGAGTCGAGACAGGCTTTCCCGCCTTGAGCCTCGGGTCTGTGCGCGGTTCTCGCCTCAAGGCCCACCTCCGCAGCACGATGATGGGATATGGGCTGCCCGCCCTGTTGAGGCATGGCGATCGCAACTCCATGCGATTCTCGATCGAGAGCCGCGTACCGTTCCTGGACCGGGCACTGACCGAGTTCGTGCTGACTCTGCCCGAGGACTATCTCATCGGCACCGATGGCACGTCGAAGCGGATCCTGCGCGACGCCGTGCGCGGTTGGGTTCCGGACGCGATCATCGATCGCCGCGACAAGGTCGGCTTCGAAACCCCGGAGCGGCAGTGGCAGGAGCGGCTCGGAGCGCTGCCGATCGACCCCGCGCACCCGATCCCGTTCTTGCGCGCCGGACGCACCGCCACCCTCACGGGTGGCCTCTCTGAGGCGGAGATCCGTTGGGGCGGCCGTTCGCACTGGCGCCTCATCAACCTTCGCCGATGGATCGCGCTCGCGGGAATCGACGCGAGCTAGACCGGATCAGCCCCGCCGGGCCAGCTCATCGGTCGCCCTGAGTCGCGGCCAGAGAATGGCAAGCAACCCCGCATAGGCGACAGCGCCGACGATCCAAACTGCGCTCGGCCCCAGCGGGAATCCCGTCCACCACCATTCGGCTCCGACATCGAGGTTGAGGCCCTGCTCATCCGCCCCGGTGACGTACCGACGGATGTTCACTTGGAGCGCGACGAAATTGGCGATCGCGAGCGCGCCGAGGATTGCGAACGTCTGCACCCGGGTGAAACGCAGCCGCCCCTGGACGGTTTCGGTTAAGAGGAGAAACGCGAACAACACGATCAAGGGCAGCAGGTAACGGGGCTGGAGCTGTGCCCCGACCTTGTCTCCACCGACGGTGAGCACATACGTGGGGAGGGCGACGAGCACGAAGAGCACTCCGGAGGTCGCGATCGCCTTGCGCCAGGTGAGGAGACCGAGACCCGCGAATGCGACGACGATGAAGGCCGCGGTGGCCGACCAAGGCACGATCGCCGGCAGTTGCGTGTCGAACCAGCCGAGACCCCAGGTTCCCCACACGCCGGTCCAGAGGAAGGGGAGCATCAGGAGGTTGTATGCCGCCAGCGCGAACCCGCTCAGAGGCATCTCGTCGCCACCGTCACCCTCAAGTGGCATCGTCGCCGTGCCACCGCCGCTGAAGCCGCTCGCGCCGACGCCAGCCTGTCCGGCGCTCGCGAACAGCACGAGCGCGACCACGAGTCCGGCCGCTGGCAGGATCGCCGAAAACGCCCACGCCCGGGTCCTCACCGCTGTGAGGAGCAGGACGGTGACGGTCGCTCCGACCGCGTACACCGCAGCATCCCCTCGGGCGCCCGCTGCCATGACGAGGCCCACGAGGTACAGGGCGCCGAGCGCCCAGCGCCGTCGGCCGTCGGTCTCGAACCAACCCAACAAGGCGAGGAAGGCGGTGCCAATCCCCGTGATCGCCCAGCCGCTGGGATTGTTCGACGGGATGAGGAACATCCCCAACGGCACGAGTGTGACCAACCAGCCCCACAGGAGCGTGCGGCGGCGCGCATCGGGTAGCAGCACCGCGAGAGCCGTCGCCAGCCCGACGAACAGCGCAGCATTGATCAGTCGCATCACCAGCGCACTGGTTTGGATGTCCCCACCGGCGAAGAGGCGCATGGTCGCGTAATAGACGGGCGGGTACTCGCCGCCGAAGTTTCCCCGCGTGGTCTCCCAGGGATCCCCATCCCACGTCGGCCAGACCGAGTCTTGGCAGGCCGCACTGCGCTCTTCGACCTGCACGTAGCATGTGAGCTCGCGGAACGCCGAAGGTACGATGCGGGAGTTCTCCTCCGTGCCCGGTTCGCATTGGTCGCTGCCACCGTTGGCGCACCAGATGCTGACGAGGTGATAGTCGTCGTCAGGGCCAGCGCCGATGGGCGAGGCGAATGCCCACGCCCCGAGCGCGACGAACGCGAGAATCGGTGCGAGGAAGATCCAGCGGAAACGGCTCAGCGGCTTGATCAGGCGGCTGGCCGACCGTCGGTCAGGCGTCATTGTCCTTGGATGCCTTCTCGACATCGAGGGCGAGTCTCTGCACAACCCGCCGGAGTTCGTCTCTGGTGCGCGCGAGCTCGAGGCTGATCTGCATAAGGAGCAAGAACACTACGAAAAAAGCGCCCACAAACAGGAGGTTGATCGGCTGCGCGATCCCGAAGAACCTGCTGATCGCGTCGATGAGACCCGGCCACGCCGAGAGCACGATGGCGGCGACCGAAGCGACGAGCCAGATCACCGCGTACTTCTCGGGGAGAACGTACGACCGCAGGAGGAGCAGCACGGCGATGAGCAGGACCACCGCCATGAGAATCGCGAGAATCTGCGGCGTCATGCCGCCACCTCCTTGTGCTTGCGCCCCCGCAGGGTCCGCAGTTGTGGGGGGACGCTTCTGATGCTCGCGAGTCCGAGGATGAACAGAATCCGCGCGGTGTAGAGCGTTGCGCGGAACACAGACTGGGATGGCACGCCACCGGCCCGCTCATTCATGGCAACGGGGATCTCATGCACGGTCAGGTCCTGCCGCGTCGCGAGCACGATCGACTCGACCGTGTCGCCGAGCCACTCCACGGGGTAATGCTCCGCGAAGACCGCGACGGCCCGAGGCCCCGCGATTCGGAACCCGCTCGTTGCATCGGTAAGCCTGGTCCGGGCGTACACAGAGACCACGCGAGCGATGAACCTCTGCACGCCTCGACGCGCCGCCGAAGACTTGTAGCTCCCGCCGTCAGCGAAACGGCTCCCGATCACGATGTCCGCTTCGCCGAGCGCGGCCACGAGTTCCTGGATGTGCTCTGGCCGGTGCTGACCGTCCCCGTCGAACTGGATGACGGCGTCGTAGCCATTGCGCACCGCATACTTGAATGCCGTCCCCATCGCTGCGCCGACGCCCAGGTTGATCGCGTGCTCAACAACTCGCGCCCCCGCCTCCTTGGCTATCTGCGCCGTGTTGTCACGCGACCCGTCGTCGACGATGACGACGTCGGTGAGGGGATGGACCTGCGAGAGCGAATCCAGCACACCCCCGATGACCGCCGACTCATTCAGCGCCGGGACGGCGACGAGCACTCTCATGTCCACGAGCCTACCGGGACCCGCGAAACACCCGCTCCAAGGTTGCAGGCGGTCTGAGCAAACCCTTGCACCGTCGCCGACTCAGTTCCGACGCATCCGCGCGGTCACCCGGCGCAGCGCCCCGCGAGCGCCCTCCGCGCGAAGGTAGTGCCAGAACATCCGGAGATCGTGGCCAACTCCGTACGGCTTGCGTCGTCTCCCGGCGTGCTGAACCGACCGACCGTCAGTCTGGTCGGCCGCTCGCCGGGGCGCTCGCACGAACTCGACAAGAGGCGCGAGCGCGCGTTCCCAGACGAAATCCTCCCGCACTCGCTCGACGTTGCGCCGGGTGCTCGCCGCGAACTCTTCGTCGTACAGCACTCGGTCGATCGCGGACTCGAGAGCCGCGACATCCTCCGCAGGTACAACGAGGCCGAGGCCCTCCGCCTCCACAAGCTCCGCGAAGGCGTCACCATCGGTGACAACCATCGGCAATCCTGCCCACAGGTAGTCGAGGATGCGGGTTCGAAAGGAGAACGTCGTCTCGAGGTGCGACATGTGGGTGCTGACCCCGGCGTCGGCTTCCACGAGGTGGTTCTGGCGATCGGCGTACTCGACCCACGTCTGGTTGAAGAACACGGCGGAGTCCAGCACCCCGAGCTCCCGAGCGAGATCGAAGGACTCGCGTACGATGCCCATTTCGTCCACCCCGGGGTGCTTCGTGCCGAGGAAGAACAAGCGAAGATCAGGGCGACGCTTGGAGAGGGCAGAAACCGCGCGAATGAGCGACTTCGGGTCAAACCAACTGTAGATTCCGCCACCCCAGATGAGCAGACGATCCCCTGCATTGATTCCGGGCACGACGCCCTTGATCGCGGCGCGCTCGTGCACGGGCAACTCCGCAGGCAATCCGAACGGTGCGACATCGAGCAGGCCGCGTAGGTGCGGGTCGTTGCCATAGGTCGCTGGAGTGATCCGCCTGAGGCCCGCGAGCTGACCGAGGTAGAACAAGCGTTGGCGCTCGGACGCGCAGAGGAAGTAGTCCGCGAGCGCGAGCTGGTCGTTGAGCACGCGCGTTGCAGTGCTCACACGCAGGTTCCATGTGGAGAGCCCGAGCTCGCGACCCTGCTCAAGCATCTCCAGGTGCATGGGGTCGTAGATGTCTGCGACAAGCACCTTCTGACTCGTCCTGAGTGCGTCGAACTGGTCAAGTGCGTGGCCCTGGAACACCACAACGTCGGCCCAGTCGTGCAGGGTGTCGAACGCGGCATCCTCACCAGGGCGAACAAGTTCGACTCGGAACGGGGCGTCAACCGACTCGAGGCGGGTCGTGGTCATCAGCACCACCTCGTTCTCGCTCGAAAGCACGCGCGCGATGTTCCACGAACGAATGCCCGGCCCGGCCATGCGAGCGCCGAGCGGATCTCCGGTGATGACCAGTACGCGCGTCATCACCGCTCCGAGAGCAGTCGATGCAGGTAGGTGCCATAACCGCTCTTGGTCAGTGGGGCGGCCAGCGAGGCGAGCTTCTCATCCGAGATCCACCCGGCACGCCAGGCGATCTCCTCGACGCAGCCGATCTTGTAGCCCTGTCGATCCTCGATCACCCGCACGAATTCGCTCGCCTGCACCATCGACTCGAAGGTGCCGGTGTCGAGCCACGCCGTGCCGCGATCGAGCACCTGCACGTGGAGGGCGCGTGCGTTGAGGTAGTGCTCGTTGACGGTGGAGATCTCGAGTTCGCCGCGGGCGCTCGGGGTAATCGACTTCGCCACTTCGACGACCGCGTTGTCGTAGAAGTACAACCCTGGCACCGCGTAGTTGCTACGTGGATGCTCGGGCTTCTCCTCGATCGAGACGGCGCGCAGATCCGCGTCGAACTCGACCACACCGTAGGCGCGCGGGTTGGCCACCTGGTACGCGAAGATCAGGGCGCCATCGAGGTCGGTGAAGGTGCGCAGGTTCGACCCGAGACCCACCCCATGGAAGATGTTGTCACCGAGAACGAGTGCAACCTTCTCATCACCGATGAAGCTCTCCCCGATGATGAAGGCCTGCGCGAGACCGTCCGGGGAGGGCTGTGCCGCATATGTAAGAGAGACTCCGAGATCGCTGCCATCGCCGAGCAATCGGCGGAACGAATCCTGATCGTCGGGAGTGGTAATTATGAGAATCTCGCGGATGCCCGCGCTCATGAGCGTCGACAGCGGGTAGTAGATCATCGGCTTGTCGTAGATCGGCATGAGCTGCTTCGAGATGCCCTTGGTGATCGGCCAGAGCCGAGTTCCGCTGCCGCCGGCGAGGATGATGCCGCGCATCAGACCGCGTCCCGGCGAAGGCTGTCGTAGTAGGAACGCATCCCCGACCAGGTGGGTAGCGACCCTGCTGCTTCGAGTTCACGCAGCGAGGGCGCCGAGGCATCTTTCGGCGAGAGCAACGTACTGCCGTCTGCGAGTCGGAAGTCAAGGGCGACGTCCGGGTCGAGTGGGTTGATCGCATGCTCCGAGACGGGGTTGTAGACATCGCTCACGAGATAGCTGATGGCGGCGTTGTCGGTGAGCGCCACGAAGGCATGCCCCAGCCCTTCGGCGATGTAGACCGCTCTGCGGTCCACCGTGTCGAGCAGGACCGAGTCCCACTCACCGAACATCGGCGAGCCCACCCGAATGTCGACGACGAAATCGAGGACGACCCCGTGGGTGGCCGTGATGTACTTCGCCTGGCCTCGGGGCACATCCGCGAAGTGGATGCCGCGAACGACGCCTCGCTTCGAGATCGACGCGTTCGCCTGCCTCAACTCAAGTGGGTGACCGATGAATTCCTCGAGCCGATCGAACCGATACCACTCAAGAAACGCGCCGCGATCATCACGGTGCTGAGTCGGAGTGATCTCGTAAGAGTCCGGGATCGACAGCTCACGAATGTGCACGTCTCATCCTATCCGCCGGGGTCAGTCGACCGGCTGCACGAGATCCCGCACGATGTCTGGCAGGCCGCGACCGTAACGCGAGTATCTTCCGGCGCGGACCTCCCGCGCGATGGGGACGATCCGTCGCAGTCTGCCTTCGGGAAGGCCGTTTCGAACGTGCTCGTGCTCGGCCTTCGCTCGCCCCATCGCAAGCACTTCGGCCGTTACGGGAAGCTCCCTCAGACGATCCGCCAATGCGTCGAAGGCGGTGACCAGCCGCTGGTTGCGCGCGCGCCGGGGTTCCATGACGCGTCGGACCTTCCCGGCGAAGGAGAGCTTGCGCGCGCCGATCTGGTTGCCGCCGTGCTGGCGGTAGTCGACGAGGGCTTCGGTCATGTAGTCCACGGTGCCCGACCCGCTCGCCGCGGCGATGATCGCCAACCACTCGTCGTGAACCCAGCCACTCGGGAAGGGAACGGCTGCGGCCAGAAGGCTGCGACGGAAGAGGGTGGTCGCACCGACAGCGAGATTCCTGCGAAGGAACACCTCGTACGCGCGACCACTCGCGATCGTCTGCCGCTCCCACGCGTTCGCTTCGAGGGCGTCGAGGACGGAGACGCCGAGAGGCTCGCCGTTGCCATCGACCAGACGGGCGTCGCCGTGCAGCAAGAGGAGTTCTGGACGGGTGTCAAAGCGTGCGGACATGAGTTCCAGCCGGTCGCGCCGCCAGATGTCGTCCTGGTCACTCAGCGCAATGAGTTCGCCCGTGGTGGCGGAGATGGCTTGCTGGAAGTTGGCGGTCACCCCGAGCGCGGTCTCGTTGCGGATGACGCGCAAGTCGACCTCGCGACCGTGCTGCGCAACGATCGCCTCCGCGAGGGCGACCGTCCCGTCGGTCGACGCGTCGTCGGACAGCACGATTTCGCCCGGCGGGTGGCTCTGTTCGAGAATGCTCCTCAGTTGGGCGGCCAAGTACCGCTCGCCGTTGTGGGTGCACAGTGCCACGGAGATCATGTCGGAACCTCCCCCGGCATGAGCATCACGAACTCGTCGACCCACGCGTCCACACTGAACTGAGCGAAGCCCTCGGGTGCGGACGTGGGCACAGGAAGCTCGGCGAGCCTTTCGGTGAGTTCGCGGATGTCGTGCTCCGTCGGCAGCGGCGGCACAACGATCACCCGCCCGGTGTCTGCGAGAGGCGTCAGCGCGACGAAGGCGTTGGTCGTCACGAGATACGCCCCAGACGCGATCACCTCGAACGTGCGCATGGTGAGGCCGGTCTGCTGCTCGTGCTGCATGTCGAGGACCGCCAGCGAGTTGCGGAAGACCTCGGCGACCGCCGACCGGCTGAGCTTGTCGAAGCGAACGTCCTTCTCGGGGATCTCCCGGTAACGCGCACTGGTGAGGCGACGCACCCGGAAGTACCAGCGAGCCTGCACGTAGAAGTACACGAAGCTCGAGCCGAACGCGGCGACGATGCGCTTGACGAACCTGTATCGGTCGGAGTGCACCGTGCCGACGAACGCGATCCCATAGCGTCTCGTATCCGCGTCTCCCAACGGCGAGAACTCCGGACCATAGAACAGGTGCTTGAGCCTGAACCTGCTTCCCACCTCCCCTGTCTCGGCCTGAAAACTGAAAAGGTGATCGAACACGGGAAGCAGCGAGACGAAGTTGGCGCTGTTGGCGAGCGAGTCGAAGGTGTAGAAGACGAAGACTGCGCCCGGCGAGTCGCGGCGCACGGCGTCGAGGAACCATGCCGGCACCACCTCTCCCTTGATCACGATCACGAGTCGGCGCCCACGCGTGTACCCCTGGTCGACGAAGCGACGGTAGTAGCGATCCGTCGCGCGACCGAGAGCACTCGAACGCACCCGAAGAAGCGCCTTCATGAGGGCAGAGTTGGAGGGACGCTCATCGATCATGTCCACCCCAAGACCCCTTCGCTCCAGTGCGAGGGCGATGTCGCGCTCGTATCCGAAGAAGCTGGGCGTGATGAGGAGCACCGGCCTCGATCCGGTCACTTGAGGAGGCTCCTCGAGCGCAACTCATCCAGCGAGCGCTCGTAGGCACCGGCCTCGAGACGCGTGTCCTTGACCCAGCCGACGAACCGGCCGATCCCCTCGGCAAACGTGACGGTCGGTCGGTAGTCGAGCACGCGCTCGGCGAGGGTCAGATCCGCCACATTGTGCCTGATATCCCCGAGCCGGTAGTTGCCGGAGACCACAACCCGCGCGGACCGCTCGAACGCCCGCTCCAACTCGGCCACGACGTCGAGCACTGTCGTCGAGACCCCGCTGCCGACGTTGATCGCAAGACCGTCCGCGGCAGGCGAGAACATCGCTGCGTGGGTCGCGGCCACGACGTCGTCGATGAAGACGAAGTCCCGGCTCTCGAGCCCGTCCTCGAAGATGTTGATCTCGGATCCCTCCCGAATGAGCGTGGAGAAGATGGAGAGGATGCCCGTGTAGGGGTTGCGCAGCGATTGCCCCGGGCCGTAGACGTTCTGATACCGCAGCGCGACGCCCGCAACGCCCACGGTGGGAGCGGAGGTCAGGACGAGTTGCTCTTGGGTGAGCTTGGTGATGCCGTAGACGGAGGAGGGGCTGAGGCGCGAGCCCTCGTCGGTCGGCACAGTCGTGAGTGTTGCGTTCCCATCCCGCGGATCGACGAGCTCGAAACGACCCGCCGCGAGCTGCTCATCGGAACGAAACGCCGGGTATACGACGGCCCCCGTGGAGTCCTGGTACTTGCCCTCCCCGTAGATCGCGCGGGAGGAGGCAACGACGATCTTGCGAACCGTGTGCTCGCCTGCTGCAAGCACGTCAAGCAAGAGCGCCGTGCCTCCCGCGTTCACCTCGACGTAGCGAGCGATCTCGTACATCGACTGTCCGGTGCCGGTTTCCGCGGCCAGATGCACGACAACGTCGATACCCTCGAGTGCGTCCTGCACGATCGATCGATCCGTCACCGAACCCACACGCACTTCCGCGACCTTGGAGACCGCCTGAAGCAGCGGTGAGGTATTCGCGGGGTCATCACCGTGAACCTGGGATGAGAGCGTGTCGAGCACCCGGACCCGGTGACCATCGGCCACGAGTCGGTGGGCGAGCGCGGTGCCGATGAACCCGGCGCCGCCGGTGATGAGCACGCTCTCGCTGGCCACGGTTCCTCCATTTGTCTGCGCGTGGGGCGGTTCGCCAGTGCATAACACTAGCGCCAGCCGCCTCGTGGGACCTGACGAATGGGGGACGGCGCCTCCCGCGGACGAAGCGTGGATAATTGAACGGTTGGTCCTCCCGGGCCGCGGACGAGCAGAAGGAGCGGGATGAAGCTACTCGTCGTTGGCGGAAGCGGATTCATCGGCAGCCGACTGCTCGACGTGCTCTCGGCCCGTGGCCACACGTTCACGAACTTCGATCGGGTACCCGCGCCGCGCTACGGGCAGTTCACGACGATCGGTGACGTTCGCTCGGCCGAACAACTCACGGCGGCGGCCCGTGGCCACGACGCGGTCATCCACCTCGCGGCAGAACACCGGGATGATGTCACCCCCCTCTCCCTCTACGAGGAGGTGAACATCGATGGCGCGCGCGCGATCATCGCGGCTGTTGAAGCGGCGGGGATCGAGCGAGTCGTGTTCACCAGCACCGTCGCCGTGTACGGTCTCGACAAGAGCGATGCCGACGAGCACACCACGCCAGAGCCGTTCAACGAGTACGGCCGCACGAAACTCGCCGCCGAGCGGGAGTTCCGAACGTGGGCCGAGCGGGGCGCGGAGCGTTCCCTGACGATCGTCCGACCTTCGGTCGTGTTCGGCGAAGGCAACCGCGGCAACGTCTACACCCTCGCGAAGCAGGTCTCTTCGCGCCGGTTCATCATGATCGGCAAGGGTGACAATCGGAAGTCGATGTCCTACGTCGGCAACATCGTGGAGTACCTCGCAGACGCGCTCGAGGCCCCCGCGGGCGTGCACCTGACCAACTACGCCGACAAGCCCGACCTGAGCACGCGCGAGCTCATTGCTGTGCTCCGTCGCTCCATGAACCTGCCCGAGCGCGATCGAGTGCGGCTGCCCCTCGCGGTCGGCCTCGCCGCAGGGCACGTCCTCGACGCGATCGGGAAGATCACGGGTCACACGTTCCCGATCAGCGCGATCCGCATCCGCAAGTTCGCTGCAGACACGACCGTCAACACCGATCGGCTGAACGCCGTCGGCTACCGGCCGAAGTTCAGCATGGACGAAGCACTTCGTCGCACCATCGAGGCGGAGTTCCCTGCCTCCGAACGGAAGTGACCATGAAGATCCTCGTCACCGGCGGCGCCGGCTTCATCGGCTCGAACTTCGTTCGCCGCACCCTGCAGGATGCCTACCCGGGCCTCGAGGGCGCCGAAGTCGTCGTGCTCGACGCGCTCACCTACTCGGGCAACCTCGAGAACCTCGCCCCGGTTGCCGAGTCGGCGCGCTACAGCTTCGTGCACGGCGACATCCGAGACGCCGCGCTGCTCGACACGATCGTGCCAGGCGTCGACTCGATCGTGCATTTCGCTGCGGAGTCCCACGTCGACCGCTCGGTGCGCGACTCCGGCATCTTCGTCGAGACCAATGTGCTCGGCACCCAGCGCCTCCTCGACGCCGCCCTGCGCGCGGGGGGCAAGCGCTTCGTGCACGTCTCCACCGACGAGGTGTACGGCTCGATCGCTGAGGGCTCGTGGAACGAGCAGCAGCCCCTCGAGCCGAACTCCCCCTATTCCGCATCGAAGGCGGGCAGCGACCTGCTCGCACGCAGCTACCACCGCACGCACGGCATGAACCTTTCGATCACGCGGTGCTCGAACAACTACGGTCCGTACCATTTCCCGGAGAAGGTCATCCCGCTGTTCGTGACCAACCTCATCGACGACAAGCATGTGCCGCTCTACGGGGAGGGCAACAACATCCGGGACTGGCTGCACGTCGATGACCACACCCGCGGCATCGCGATGGTGCTCACGCGCGGTCGCGCCGGCGAGATCTACAACATCGGCGGCGGCACCGAGCTCACCAACAAGGAGCTCACCGAGATGCTGCTGGATGCCACGGGCAAGGACTGGTCGTACGTCGACCGGGTGCAGGACCGCCTCGGTCACGACCTGCGCTACAGCGTCGACATCTCGAAGATCCGGGCGGAGCTCGGCTACGAGCCGCAGGTGCCGTTCACGCAGGGTCTCGCCGACGTCGTGCAGTGGTACCGCGACAACCGTGCGTGGTGGGAACCGCTGAAGGCGCGCGCGGCGCTGAGCTGACGCCCCCCATGACTCGATACCTCATCACCGGCGCGGGCGGCATGCTCGGCCATGATCTGCAGCGCGCGCTCGCGGGGCGCGAGGTCATCGCCCTCGATCGTCGCGCGCTCGACGTCACAGACGAGCAGGCCGTGCGAGCGGCCGTCGACGGCGTCGACGTCGTGATCAACGCTGCCGCCTATACGAAGGTCGACGACGCGGAGACTCACGAAGCCGAGGCTCGCGCCATCAACGCGCTCGGGCCGGCGAACCTCGCCGCAGCGACCGCAGCGACCGGGGCGCGGTTCGTGCAGTTCTCGACGGACTACGTCTTCGACGGAAGCGCGACGGCGCCGTACGCGGAGGACGCTCCGCGGCATCCCGTCTCCGCCTACGGCCGCACGAAGGCCGAGGGCGAAGAGCTGACGATGGCCGCGAATCCCGACTCGTTCATCGTTCGCACGGCGTGGCTCTATGGCCAGGATGGGCCGAACTTCGCGCGCACCATGCTGCGCCTCGCAGAGGAGAGGCCGACGGTCTCGGTCGTCGACGACCAGCTCGGCCAACCCACGTGGACCCACGACCTCGCACAGCAGACCGTCGCCATGCTCGATGCCGGAGCACCAGCCGGGATCTACCACGGCACCAACGCCGGGGAGACCACCTGGTACGGCTTCGCGCGGGCGATCTTCGAGCTCGGCGGCCACGACCCCGATCGGGTGCGACCGACGACGAGCGCCGAGTTCGTCCGGCCGGCGCCGCGACCGGCATTCTCCGTGCTCGGGCATGCGCGCTGGGCCCAGATCGGACTCGCACCGATGCGACCGTGGCATGCTGCACTCGGCGAGGCATTCGAGACGGGAGCACTGCGGACATGACGACGCTGCGCGTGATCCTCGACGAGATGCTCGACCCGGCAGGGGGCGAGCTCTCGCAGTACGCCGGCCAGGTGGCCGGTGCGCTGATCCGCTTCGCGCCGCCGGGCTGCACCGTCGACGGCTTCGTGCCCTCCTCCCCCGAGTCCGACTACGACGCCGTTCGTGCGCTGCTGCCCGGGCTTGGGATGCTTCACAAGAGTTCCTTGGCACGTCGCGAGCTCGCGGCGGCCTGGCAGCACGGCTTCACCCGCGTGCCCGGTGGTGGGATGCTGCATGCACCGAGCCTGATGGCCCCGCTCGCCCGCCACGATCGACTCAATGACCAGGAGCAGGTCGTCGTCACGCTGTACGACACCCTGGCCTGGACCGACCCTGAGGCGCTCTCGCCCCGAGAGGTGAGCAGACAGCTCGCACTCGCCAAGCGCGCCGAGCGCTACGCGGACGCGGTCGTCGTGCCGTCGCACGCCGTCGCCGCCCGTGCGGACGAGTTCCTCGGCTTCGGGGACCGCATTCGCGTGATCCCCGGGGGCGAATCGCTGGCCGCCGAACTCCCCGAAGACAGTGCAGACCGGCTCGCGCGGGCATCGCTGCCCGAGCGATACCTCGTCGCGGTCGATGGCCCGGGCACGAGTGCTGGGATCCGCGAACTGCTCGCGCACGCGAGCGCCCTGCCCGCCCCCCTCGTGGTGGTCGCCGCCCACCCGTTCGCCGGCGCCGAGCATCAGTTCGTCACCCACGACCCGCATGATCTCGCTGCGGTCATCTCTCAGGCGTCGGCGCTCATCCACCCCGCCGTCGAGGTCGGTTTCGGCATGCCCGTGCTCGACGCTCTCGCGCTCGGCACCCCCGTCGTGCACTCCGACGCCCCGGCCCTCGTCGAACTCACCGCGGGCGCGGCCAGCGTCGTCGAGCGGGGTGCACCGGGCTATCCCGAACGACTCGCGGATGCCGCGCGCGCGATCCTCGAGGACGAGACCTCGGCCCGGCACCTTCGCTACGCAGGTGAAGACCGTGCGAGGGCCTTCAGCTGGCGCAGCGCCGCCGAGAAGATCTGGCAGCTGCACGCCGACCTTTAGCCGGTCGGCTCGTCCTCCGCGGCGGGTGCCACCGCCGCGGCCACGAGCTCCCGGATGTACGCGTAGTCGGGGTCCTCGGGTTCGACACCGTTGGCCGGAACGAGCTCGACATCGGTGATCGGCAGTTCACGCGTCTTCGACGCGAGTTCCACGAAGTACCCGAGGGTCGCCTGCGGGATGTCCGTGCGCACCACCTGCGAACTCGCCTGCGCGATCGACTGGAACTTCGCGAGCACGTTGGCCGGGTTGAACTGCTCGAGGATCGCCTGCTGCAGCTGACGCTGACGGGCCATGCGGTCGTAGTCCGTGGTGTCGTGGCGGGATCGCGCGTACCAGAGCGCCGTGTAGCCGTCCATCTGCACCACACCCGGGCCGATGTAGTACGCGACCTCGCTGAAGGTCTCGTCGGTGTGCACGGGCACCGCCGTCTCGACGTTGATCGTGACCCCGCCGAGCGCGTTGATGAGGTCTGAGAATCCCTGCATGTCGATGAGGGCGTAGTACTGGATGGTCAGGCCGGTGATCCCCTCGACGGCATCGCGCATGCCCTCGATGCCCGGCTGGCTGCCCTGCGCGGCGGCGTCAGGGTACATCTCGGGGCTGATGAGTTCGACCTCGGTGTAGACGGAGTTCAAGAGACAGACATCGACCTCGCAGCCGTCCCAGCCGTAACCGTTCGGATACTCGGCGGCGAGCGGCGAGCCCTCCACGAAGGGGAAGTACTCCAGGTTGCGCGGAAGCCCGATCATCGTCGCCGCGCCCGTTTCGGCGTCGACGCTCACCACGGTGATGCTGTCCGGCCGAAGGCCGTCGCGATCCGGGCCGGCGTCGCCGCCGAGCAGCAGGATGTTGTATCGCCCGTCCACGGGGGGCTCGGGCGGAGCGGTGACGAACACGTCGGTGATGAAGGTGTTGGCCGTGGTGGCGAGATAGGCGCCATAGGACGCACCGCCGCCGGCCACCACCAGAGCGAGGATGGCGACCCCGGCGACCGCAGCTCTGCCCCGTGGGGGCACTCGCACGAACCGCACGAGCCGCAGCGTGTCGAGCGTGAGCACGACCCACAGCACGGCGTAGAAGAGCAGCAGCGCCGTCACCGCCCAGAGACCGATCGTCGTGCTCAGCACCGTCAGGAGGATGGTGCGGTTGAGGAAGTAGAGCAGCACCGCGATGATCGCGAGACCCCAGAGCACGAAGGTCGATGCGACGCCGAAACGCCCGAGGCGCCGGTTGCCTGCGAGCAGCTGCGCGCTGCCGGGGATCAGCACGTTGAGCACGACGAGCCACCAGGCCCGCTTGGTCATGAGTGCCGGTGCGTTCGTGTCCGGATACCGGACGGGGTTCGTGGCGCTCACAACGACCGCTTCAGCGCCGCATCCTTTTCGTCCACGAGGGCCTCGAGGCCCCGGGCGAAGTCCGCGAGTCTGGCGGTGATCGCGGCATCCCCCGAGCCGATGATGCGAGCGGCGAGGATGCCCGCGTTGCGCGCACCCCCGATCGAGACGGTCGCGACCGGGATGCCTGCGGGCATCTGCACGATCGACAGCAGCGAATCGAGGCCGTCGAGCGTCTTCAGCGGCACGGGCACGCCGATGACCGGCAGTGTCGTGACCGAGGCGAGCATGCCCGGCAGGTGCGCGGCACCCCCGGCACCGGCGATGATGACGCGGATGCCGCGGCCAGCCGCTTCCTTGCCGAAGCCGATCATCCGCTCGGGGCTGCGGTGGGCCGACACCACGGAGACCTCGTGCTCGATGCCGAACTCCGTCAGCGCAGCGGCAGCATCGGACATCACGCTCCAGTCGGAGTCGGAGCCCATGACGACGGCGACGAGGGGTTCAGGCACTCACCAAGGGTATGGCTCAAACCTCAAAGAACGCCGCTGCGGCGCGCGCCCGGAACACCACGTCGTCGAGGTCGTCGCCGACGGCGGTGACGTGGCCGACCTTGCGTCCGGGGCGCGCGCTCTTGCCGTAGAAGTGCAGCTTGGCGTCCGGCTGGTCGGCGAGCGCCGCCGCGTAGCGACTGGCCGGGTCATCCGGCCCGCCGAGCACGTTGACCATGACGGCGTAGGGCTGGCGGGCATCCGTGGACCCGAGGGGCAGGTCGAGCACCGCGCGCAGGTGCTGCTCGAACTGGCTGGTGACCGCGCCCTCGATCGTCCAGTGGCCACTGTTGTGCGGACGCATCGCGAGCTCGTTGACGAGGATGCGCTCGTCGGTCGTCTCGAACAGCTCGACGGCGAGCACACCGGTGACGCCGAGCTCCCTGGCGATCGTCGCGGCGACCTCGCGCGCGACCTCGCCGAGGCGTCCCGACGAGTCCGGGGCGGGAGCGATCACCTCGACGCAGACCCCGTCCCGCTGCACGGTCTCGACGACCTGCCAGGCGACGATGTCGCCGCTGGGTCGTCGAGCGACGAGCTGCGCGAGCTCGCGGCGGTACTCCACGACCTCCTCCGCGAGCAGCGTCTGCCCCGCGGCGAACCAGTCGGCGACCTCGTCCGCGGAGTGCACGAGCCGTACGCCCTTGCCGTCGTATCCTCCGCGGGGCGTCTTCACGACGGCTGCTCCCCCGTGCTCGGCCAGGAACCCGTCGAGATCGGCGGGGCTCGCGATCGCCGCCCACTCGGGCACGGGCAGCCCCAGCTCGCTCAGGCGCGCTCGCATCGCGAGCTTGTCCTGGGCGTAGAGCAGCGCATCCGGCCCGGGGCGCACGGCGAGGCCGGCGGCGAGCATGGCGTGCAGCACCTCCTGCGGAACGTGCTCATGGTCGAAGGTCACCGCGTCGGCCCCCGCGGCGAACTCGAGCACGGTCTGCGGATCGCGGTGGTCGCCGACCGCGGTCGTCGCCAGTGCCGCCGAGTCCCCGCCCTGCGCGGAGAGCACCCGCAGATCGATGCCGAGCTCGACGGCGGGCGGGATCATCATGCGGGCGAGCTGGCCGCCACCGAGGACTGCGACGGTTCGTGACATCCGGACTCCTGGTGCTCTGGACCCGCTCAGCATCGCGCCATGGCGGGGCGGCTACACTTGGGCCGCTCACCCCCATTCTCGTTCACCCAGGAGTCGCCATGCGCCAGCTGCTCGCACAGCTGGGCAGGTTCGGAGCGGTCGGCCTGATCGGGCTCGTGATCGACGTGGCGGTGTTCAACCTGCTGAGGGCCACGGTCTTCGCCCCGGACCTCGTGCACGGCGGCCCGGTGATCGCCAAGGTCATCTCGACCAGCCTGGCGATCCTCGCGAACTGGGTCGGCAACCGGTACTGGACCTTCGGCGCGACCCGCCGCGAGCAGGTCGTGCGCGAGGGCGTCGAGTTCGCGCTGGTCAGCGTCGGAGGGATGCTGATCACCCTCGCCTGCCTGTGGATCTCGCACTACGTGCTCGGGTTCACCTCGGTGCTCGCCGACAACATCGCCGGCAACGTGGTCGGGCTCGCCCTCGGAACGGCCTTCCGCTTCCTGTTCTACCGGTCGTGGGTCTTCCACCCGAGCCGTTCGATGCCGCTACGGTCGGCCGAGCGCCCGATACGTCCATCCGGCCGCGCGCCACTGCGCAGGATCGAGGCAGTTGCGGCCGTCGAGGATCGCGCGCACCGCGACGAGTGACCCGAGGCGCTCGGGGTCGAGGTCGCGGTACTGCTTCCATTCGGTGAGCAGCAGCACGGCATCCGCCCCGGTCACGGCCGCCTCCGCGGACTCCACATAGTGCAGTCCCGGCCGCAGTCGCCGAGAGGTCTCGATCGCCTCGGGGTCGGTGGCGATGACCTCGGCTCCGAGTTCTGCGAGCCGCGCTGCGACATCGAGGGCGGGCGAGTCGCGCACGTCGTCGGAATCGGGCTTGAACGCCAGGCCGAGCACCGCGATGCGCTTGCCGTCGACCGCTCCGCCGCACACCTCCTTGGCGAGGTCCACCATGCGCTCGCGTCGCCGGAGGTTGATCGCGTCCACCTCGCGCAGGAACTCGAGGGCCTGGTCGACACCGAGCTCCTCCGCACGAGCCATGAAGCCGCGGATGTCCTTCGGCAGGCAGCCGCCGCCGAATCCGAGCCCGGCGTTGAGGAAGCGGCGACCGATGCGGGCGTCGTAGCCGATCGCGTCGGCGAGTTGGGTCACGTCGGCCCCGGTCGCCTCCGCGACCTCGGCCATCGCGTTGATGAAGGAGATCTTGGTGGCGAGGAACGCGTTCGCCGCGACCTTGACCAGCTCCGCGGTCGCGAAGTCGGTGACCACGCGCGGGGTATCGGCGGCGAGCGCCGCGGCGTACACGGAGTCCAGATCGGCGACCGATGCCTCGTCGCCGCCGCGCACGCCGTAGACGAGCCGATCCGGCGACAGCGTGTCCTTCACCGCGAAGCCCTCGCGGAGGAACTCCGGATTCCATGCCAGGCGCGCCCCCGCGCCCTCGACGAGTTCCGCAAGTCGCGCAGCCGTGCCGACCGGCACCGTCGACTTGCCGACCACCAGGTCGCCGGGCGACAGCACCGCAACCAGCGCCTCGAAGGCCGCATCGACGTAGCGCAGGTCCGCGGCGTAGCTGTCCGCCTGCTGCGGCGTTCCCACGGCGACGAAGTGCACCGCAGCGCCGGCAGCGGCCGCCATCTCGGTGCTGAACCGAAGCCGGCCGCTCTCAAGGGAGCGCTCGAGCAGCTCAGGCAGGCCGGGCTCGAAGAACGGGGCCCGACCGGCGGAGAGGGATTGCACCTTCGCCGCATCCACGTCGATGCCGATCACGTCATGGCCGAGGTCGGCCATGCACGCCGCGTGGACCGCGCCGAGGTAGCCGCAACCGATCACCGAGATTCTCACGCGCTGCACCCTAGCGGACGCCGGTGTCGTCGAGGCGAAGATGCGTGATGTCTCCCGCGGCGACCACCGCTTCGCCGCCGGTGGTGAGCACGACGAGCCGACCGAGCTCGTCCATCCGGATGGCGGTGCCGCGCAACTCGTCACCGCCCGGCAGCTCGACGCGCACCTGACGACCGAGGGTGTCGCAGCCGTCGGCGACCGCGGCGCGCAGGGCCGGGGCATCCGTCGACAATTGCGTCGCGAGCGATCGCAGCTCGAGGAGGTACGCAGCGAGCGCTCGATCGGCGAGTTCCGACGGGTCGGCGCCTTCGAGCGTCAGCGATGTGGCCGTCGGGGTCGGCAACTGGTCGAGCGTCATGGTGAGGTTCAGTCCCGCGCCGACCACCACACCGCCCGGCACGAGCTCGGCGAGGATCCCCGAGATCTTACGCCCGCCCACGTGCACGTCGTTCGGCCATTTGAGCGCCACAGGACCGGGGACCAGGGATGCCACCGCCCGCCGCATCGCGAGCCCCGTCAGCAGCGGCACCCACCCGAGCCCCGCCGCCGCCGGGCGCGGCAGCAGCACCGAGACGGCGAGCGACGTGCCCGCCGGTGCGACCCAGCGTCGGTCCAGGCGCCCCCGACCGGTCGTCTGATTCGTGGTGACGAGCACCGTGAACTCGTCGGGGTCGGCACGGGTGGCGAGCTCCGCATTGGTGGAGCCGATCTCGTCGAGCACTTCGAGGGCTGGGGCGACGGCTCGGCTGCGCGGAAGGTCCATGCCTACAAGGCTAGGACCGTCATGGTTGCCACTACGATAAGGGCGGCAGGCACCTCCCCCGGTCCGAACGAGGATGAACCAGTGACGACAGACGCCGACCAGGTTCCACTCCTTCTGGAGCCGTCGCCCCTGAGGCCGCGCATCGCCCACGCCATCATGCGCATGGCCACCCGCATCGACTGGGCGGAGCCGGAGATTCGCGGACTCGAGGCCGTGATCCGGCCCGGTGATCATGTCTTCGACGTGGGTGCTGCACACGGCATGTACACGCTGCCGGTCGCCCGCCTGGTGGGCCCCGGCGGGCGCGTGCACGCCTTCGAGCCGCATCCTCGGCAGCAGTCGCAGCTGCGGTTTCTGCGGCGCATGCTCGGGCTGCGGCAGGTCGACGTGCACGCGGCCGCCGTGGGATCGGAGGTGGGCGAGCAGAGCATGCGGCTGCCGTATCACCTGCTGTTCCCGATCTACGGGCACGCCCACGTCGCCGCGGGTGCTGCGGCCGATCCCAAGCGCCGCTTCCGCACCTGGCTCACGCCCGTCACCACGGTCGACGAGGTGAACCGGATCGAGGGTACGCCCCGGGTGTCGTTCATCAAGATCGACGTGGAGGGATTCGAGCCGTCCGTCATCGAGGGTGCCGCCGAGACGATCGACCGCGACCGGCCGAGCCTCCTGCTCGAGATCGAGGACCGTCACCTGGCCCGCTACGGTCGCGATGCCAACCAGTTCGCCGATGAGCTGCGCGCCCGTTGGCCCGAGTACGGCATGTACACCTGGACGGATGGCGGATGGAGTCCCGCGGAACGCGTGACGCTCGAACGTCGCAACTATCTCTTCGCGACCGCGGACGCCTTCGCGCGCCCCTGAGCGAGCCCGGCGTCACCGGTACGCGCGGGGCGTGACGGTACAGTGTCAGCGTGAGTGCCGAAGAACACGTTCCCGACCTGTCGACCACCGCCGGCCGCATCGCCGACCTCAAGGTGCGGTACCACGAGGCCGTGACCGCCAGCGGCGAGGCCGCGATCCAGAAGCAGCACGCCAAGGGCAAGAAGACGGCGCGCGAGCGCATCAACGAACTGCTCGACCACGGCTCCTTCGTTGAGCTCGACGAGTTCGTGCGGCACCGCACCCACGCCTTCGGCATGGAGAAGAACCGTCCGTACGGCGATGCCGTCGTCACCGGTCTCGGCACGATCCACGGCCGACAGGTCGCGGTGTACTCGCAGGACTTCACGATCTTCGGTGGGTCGCTCGGCGAAGTGGCCGGCGAGAAGATCATCAAGGTCATGGAGCACGCGATGAAGACCGGCGTGCCGATCATCGGCATGCTCGACTCGGGCGGCGCCCGCATCCAGGAGGGCGTCGTCGCCCTCGGCAAGTACGGCGAGATCTTCCGCCGGAACACCCAGGCCTCGGGTGTGATCCCCCAGATCTCGATCATCATGGGCCCGGCCGCCGGCGGCGCAGTCTATTCGCCCGCCCTCACCGACTTCGTGATCATGGTCGACAAGACCTCGCAGATGTTCGTGACCGGTCCCGACGTGATCAAGACCGTGACCGGCGAAGACGTCGGCATGGAGGAGCTCGGCGGCGCACTCACGCACAACACCGTCTCGGGCGTCTCGCACTACCTGGCCAGCGACGAGGATGACGCCCTCGACTACGTGCGCACGTTGATCGGTTTCCTGCCCGACAACAACCTCGCCGAGCCGCTGGTGTACGCCAGCGAGGTGGAGCTGGAGATCACCGACGAGGATCGCAAGCTCAACGCGATCGTGCCGGACAGTCCGAACCAGCCCTACGACGTCATCCAGATCATCGAGCACATCGTCGACGGCGGTGACTTCTTGGAGATCCAGCCGCTGTTCGCCCCGAACATCGTGGTCGGCTTCGGCCGGGTGGAGGGCCGCACCGTCGGCGTGATCGCCAATCAGCCGAAGTCCATGGCCGGCACGCTCAACATCGAGGCGGGCGAGAAGGCCGCGCGCTTCCTGCGCTTCTGCGACGCGTTCAACATCCCGATCCTCACCCTCGTCGACGTGCCGGGCTACCTGCCGGGCACCGACCAGGAGTGGACCGGTGTCATCCGTCGAGGCGCCAAACTGCTCTACGCCTACGCCGAGGCGACCGTGCCGCTGGTGACCGTCATCACGCGCAAGGCCTACGGCGGCGCCTACATCGTGATGGGCTCGAAGCAGATGGGCGCCGACCTCAACTACGCCTGGCCCACCGCCGAGATCGCCGTCATGGGTGGGCAGGGCGCCGTCAATATCCTCTACCGCGGCGAGATCAAGGCCGCCGAGGCGGCCGGCGAGGATGTCGCGGCGGTGCGCACCCGCCTCGCGAACGAATACACCTACAACGTGGCATCCCCGTTCCTGGCCGCGGAGCGCGGCGAACTCGACGGTGTGATCGAGCCGGCGGCCACCCGCGTCGCCGTCACGAAGGCGCTTCGGGCGCTGCGCACGAAGCGCGCGAGCCTGCCGCCGAAGAAGCACGGGAACATCCCGCTGTGAGCGCGGAGCCGCTCGACCTGCGCATCGTCTCGTCCGGGGCGACCGCGGGGGATGTCGCCGCCGTCACCGCGGTGCTGCACGCCGCGCTCGACGAGCTGGCCGCGGAGGCGGATGCGACGAACGGCCCCACCCAGTCGGCGTGGCAGCGCAGCCAGCGCACGCTTCGCACGCCGCTGCACGCCGGGCCGGGCGCGTGGCGCGGATTCTCGGGATGACCCGACTGCACAGACCGTTCTAGTGCACCTTTGGCCGCCGAGGCGGGGCTCTCGGACTCGAGATGTACCCCAACTTGGGGGTCATGGTCACCGATATACCAGTGTTTCCGGGCCTTCGGACCCGAATCTGTACCCCGCCAGTCCCCCAAAGAGATGACTATCCACGACCTGTCTACCCCAGCAGACTTGATCGTGCTAGGTGTCACTCTCAGAGTCACACCACCATTCATTGGCCGACTAGGGTAAGCGGGCCAATGCATTGGGGGCGGGTCAGGGCGATATTCGGGTTATCGCCCTGACCCGGGTTCTGGCGAAGGGCCGGGTGAGGCGAAAGCCCCCGGCCCTTCTGCCTGACTACGATCCCGTCGGCGTCCGCGGGATCTCGAGCCACAGATCGACCTGCTCGTCGTCGTCATCGTCCGACTCCTGACCGAGCGCGCGCGACTCGCCGTCGCCGACCGTGCGGAGACCCACGACCGTGACGGCGATCGGTGACCCTTCGGGAACGGTCCTCGCGATGACCCTGTCCGCATCGGTCTCGTGGATGGCCAGGGCGAGACGATTGAGCACCCGTTCGAGGTTCGCCTCATCGAGGTCGTCGATGCCGCCCTCGTCGAGCAACGTCACCGTGACGCCGCGGCGCCTGGCGACCATGACCTCGTCGCGCACGGCGTCGTTGAGCAACTTGCGTCCGCGGATCTCGTCCCGGATCGCGCCCTCGAGGTGGAGGCATTCCCGGCGCTCCTCGTCGGAGAGATCTCCCTGCGTCTCCTGGATGCGCGCGAGCATCGCGAGGGCCATCGTGCTGGTCTGCCCGAGCCGGAACTGGCGCTCATAGAGATGCGCGTCCTGGGCGGCCTGCCATTCGGTGGCCTCACGCTCGGCCAGCGCGAAGCGCTGGGCGTCCCGGGAGGCCTTCGCGAGCGCGGCGCTGAGGATGTGCGAGACCGCGACCCAAGTGATGCTGCCGATCACGCCCAGGCCGAGCACGCCCGCCGGTCCGGCCCAGATGATCGTGTGCACCACGAGGAACGCGATGCCGCTCCAGGCGAAGATGTGCCGGCGCCGGGTGGAGGTGATGGTCAGCAGGGTGCCCGCGCCGGCCACGTACCAGGTCGCGTAGCCCGTGCCGCCCGCACGGGCGAGGTCGATCTCGTTGCTCACGAGCAGCGTCATGGCCACCACGACCGCGACGTTGAGCGCCGCCATCCAGATGGGCATGCGCCCGCCCGGCCACAGGCTGACCACCGTGGCGATCGCGAAAAGCCCCATCGCGAGGTAGGTGGGCGCGGGATTGCGCGGCACGTCGATGGAATAGAGCGCGAGCACGAGCAGGTAGGCGGAGAATGCGCCGGCCACCGCGACGACGACGAATCTCGGCACGCCGATGTTCATGCCGTGCCCTCCGTCTCGCCCACGGCCCCCGAATCGGGCCAGCGCAGGGTGATCACGGTGCCCTCGCCGGGCGCCGACCTGATCGTCGCGCGCCCGCCGGCATTGGCGATGCGCTCGATGATCGAGATGCGCACGCCGAGGCGCTCATCAGGCACCTCGCCCAGCTGGAATCCGCGACCGGTGTCGCCGACGACGACTTCGAGGCCTCCGCGCGGGATGCCGCGCACCGAGACCCATCGCGAGGCCTCCCCGGCGTGCTGCAGGCTGTTGACCATCGCCTGAACCGCGGCCGACGAGATCGCTTCGGCGGCCGCCGTGGGCATCGACCGCGTGCCCACGCCGACGATGCGCGGCGTCGATGAGCCGAGCAGTTCGCTCGCCGACTCCGCGATGGTCTGCGCCACGATGCTCATCCGCACGACGGTGTCGTCTGCGGGCGAGGCGATCGCCGCATCCCTGAGATGGCCGATCGCCTTGCCTGCCATGGTGGCGGCGAGCGCCTTCGCCTCGGGGGTGTACGCGCGAGCCGCCGAGATGAGCGTGGTCAGAACGCTGTCGTGCACGATCGAGTCCACCTGCACGCGTTCGACCTCGGTGGCATGCAGGCGAACCGCATGCTCGTATCGGTCGATGGCGGTCGCCTGAGCGGTGTCGACCGCGGATGCCGCCTGCCGAAGCATGGCGATGAGGATGAGCACGACCCCGCCGAGCAGCACCGCGTAGACGCCCTCGAGCATGGCCAGGAGCCACGAGGCGCCGCCGCCCTGCGGCGTGGTGCGGCCCAGCACGTAGATGAGCGGGGTCACGAGCAGGTAGAGCGTGGCGACCGGGGTCGAGAAGGCGATCGCCGCCATGGCCGTCGCCACGGTGATGAGGTAGTTCAGCCAATGGATGCCGCCGAACACCTCTGCGCCGGGCAGCACGCCGAGCGGCCAGCTGACCAGGGCGCCCAGGTAGAGCACGGCGAAGGTGCCGTGCGCGCCCCGCACCCAGACCTGGGCGATGGAGAGCACGAGGGTGACGACCAGCCAGCCGAACAGGGCGGGAATCACGATCAACAGCCACAGCGGGTAGGCCTCGTCGAGCTGGCCGAGCACGGACGGCACGGTCTGCAACCCGTAGACGATGCCGAAGGCGGCGACCGAACGCGAGAGCACCCGCTCGACCTGGCTCCGACTGATCGGATTCCGGGGCTGACGGCCCCGAGGAAGTGACGGCGCCGGGGTGCCGCTAACGACCATCTGCGCCATCCGGGTCGAGCCCGGGAAGAATGCCGTCCTCGACGGCCCTGCGCAGCAGATCCACCTTCGTCGGGGCCGGGCGTCCGACCTCGACGTACTTCACGCGGATCCGGTCCAGATACTCCCGGGCGGTCGAATACCCGATCCCGAGCTGCTGGGCCGCAAGCTTGAGCGGCAGACCCGAGGCGTAGAGGTGCAGGATCTCGCGCTCACGCCGACCGAGCTGCGCCTTCGCGAAATCGCGGTCAGCATCGATCGCGGTCGCCCACTCCAGGTTGTTCAGCACCTCACCACGCGCGACCGTCGCCGCGGCGGCCAGCACGGTCTTGGTCGCGGAGGACTTGGGGATGACCCCCGCCGCCCCGGCCGCGAGCGCTTCACGCACGCTCGCCACCCGGTCCGCGATGGAGTGCACGAGCACCGCGGAGCCGGTGGCCTGCACCCGCTTGACGTTGTCGGTCACCGAGGAACCGTCTCCGAGCGACAGGTCGAGCACGACGACGTCGACCTCACGGCCGCCGAGTGTGTCGACGAACTCCTGCACGGTCGCGGCGGCGAGCACGAAGTCGTAGCCGGCATCCAGGAACGCGGCCTTGAGCCCCAGTCGCACCGATTCGTGGTCGTCGACGACTGCGACTCGGACCTGCGCGGGCGCTGACGATCCGTCCGACTCGGTCACCGCTGCGTGCGCCATGCCTGCATCCTCCGGGGTTGTGTACCCCATCGTACTGTCGAGCCGTCGGGTTGCGGCGTCTTGCCCGCCGAATCAGCGGGAGAGCGTCGCGACGGCTTCCACGTGGTGGGTGTTCGGGAACAGGTCGAAGGCGCGAAGATCCGACAGCACGAAGCCATGCCCGGCGAAGAGCGCGATGTCGCGGGCCAGCGCCACCGGATCGCATGCCACATAGACGATCTGGGCCGGCGCGAGCGCGGCGAGTGCGTCGACGACCTCGCGCCCGGCACCCGACCGAGGCGGGTCCAACACCACCGTGGCCGCCCCCAACCGGGTGCGATCTCCCGGTGTCGCGGTGGCGGCGAGGTCGCGCACCCAGCGCTCGACCCGGCCGGTCTCCGCGCGAGCGCCGAGCCATTCGGCGAGGTTGTCGGCGGCGTAGTCCGTCGCGACCGCGTCCGACTCGACGGTCGTGATGCGCGTGGTCGGGCCGAATCGGTCCGCAACCGCAGCGGCCAACAGGCCGACGCCGCCGTAGAGATCGAGGTTGTAGGCGAGCGGATCGAATCGGGCCGGGTCGATCGCCTCCTGCACGGCGCGCGTGAGCGTCGCGGCCGCCTCCCGGTGCACCTGCCAGAATCCCGCATCCGCCAGACGGAACTCCCGATCGCCGACCAGCTCGGTGATCGTGGTCGGCTTCTGCTTGCCGACGATCAGGCGCACGCCGCCGGTCGACGGCGCCAGCACGTCCACATGCTCCTCCCCGGCGAACCGCTCGCCGAGCGGGGCCCCGGCGGCGAGCGCCTCGGTGGCCAGTGGCAGATCGGCCACGGGGATCACCCGGTGCGACCGCGCGGCGAACGGCCCCAGCCGCCCCGACTCGTCGACGTGCAGGCGCACGCGGGTGCGCCATCCGGTGCCCGACCGCGCCTGATCACCGGGCAGCGCCTCGACCACGACCTCCCGTTCGAGGCCCGCCATGCGCTGCAGCGCCTCGGTCAGCACTCGACGCTTCAGTTCGCGCTGATGCGCGAGCTCGATGTGCCCGAACTCCGCTCCGCCGGCGCGGTCCGCCGGGTCGCGCTCGAGCGACGCCGCCGACCAGATGTGCGGGATGCGGTGCTCGCTCGGCTCGATGACCCGCACCGTGTCCGCCCGCCAGAACGCCTTCTTGCGGTCGTCGGCGATCCGGGCGACGACACGCTCGCCCGGAATCGCATCGGTGACGAACACCACGCGCCCCTCGTGCCGCGCGACGGCGATCCCGCCGTGCGCGATGTTGGTAACGTCGATCTCGACCTCACGCCCGACCCATTCGCCCATCATCCGAGCATAGGAGCCCCGTGCGGCTGTATCTCGCCTCAACCTCGCCGGCCAGGCTCGCAACGCTGCGTGCGGCCGGAGTCGAGCCGGTGCTGCTCTCCTCGGGCGTGGACGAGGAGGCGGTGGCCGCGGCCGCCGGCCCGCTCGATGGACCGGGCCTCGTCGCCCTGCTCGCGCGCGCCAAGGCGGAGGCCGTGCTCGACACCCTCGTCGACGGCGAACCGCTCGACGGCATGATCCTCGGTGGCGACTCCGCCTTCGAACTCGACGGCGGGCTCTTCGGCAAGCCGCTGACCGCCGAGGTCGCACGTACGAGATGGCGCGCCCAGCGTGGACGCACGGGATTGCTGCACTCGGGTCACTGGCTCATCGACGCGCGGGGCGGCACCGTCGCCGGCGGCGCCGGGGCGGTGTCCACCGCCGCCGTCACCTTCGCCGAGGACATCAGCGACCAGGACATCGACGACTACGTCGCCACCGGCGAACCGCTGTGGGTCGCAGGCGCGTTCACAATCGACAGCCTCGGCTCCGCCTTCATCACGCGCGTCGAGGGCGATCCGCACGCCGTGGTGGGCCTCTCCGTGTCGACCGTGCGGTCCCTGCTCGCCGGTTTCGGCATCCGCTGGACCGACCTCTGGAATCGCCCCCTGTAGCGATCTACAGGCGCAGATCATTCTTTTTGTACGGCACGGCCAAAGGTTGGGCCTGGTGCGGCAATAGGCTGAGTTCCTATGGCTCGAATCACGAAGGTCCTGATCGCCAACCGAGGCGAGATCGCGGTCCGTGTCATCCGGGCGGCGAAAGACAGCGGCATAGCGTCCGTTGCGGTCTACGCGGACCAGGATCGGGACGCCCGACACGTCAAGCTCGCCGACGAGGCGTACGCCCTCGACGGCACCACGAGCGCCGAGACGTACCTCGTCATCGACAAGCTGCTCTCCGTCGCACGGCGATCGGGAGCGGATGCCGTGCACCCCGGCTACGGATTCCTCGCCGAGAATGCGGACTTCGCCCGCGCCGTCATCGACGCCGGGCTCATCTGGATCGGCCCCTCGCCGGAGGCCATCGAGCAACTGGGCGACAAGGTCAGCGCTCGGCACATCGCCGAGCGGGTCGGTGCACCGCTCGCGCCCGGCACCCTCAACCCCGTCTCGGGCGCCGCAGAGGTGCTCGAGTTCGTCGATCTCCATGGCCTGCCGGTCGCGATCAAGGCGGCCTTCGGCGGCGGCGGTCGCGGCTTGAAGGTCGCGCGCACGCGCGAGGAGGTGCCGGAGCTCTTCGAGTCGGCCACCCGCGAGGCGGTCGCCGCCTTCGGACGCGGCGAGTGCTTCGTCGAGAAGTACCTCGACGAGCCGCGTCACGTCGAGACCCAGTGCCTGGCCGACAGCCACGGCAACGTCGTCGTGATCTCCACCCGCGACTGCTCCCTGCAGCGTCGCCACCAGAAGCTCGTGGAGGAGGCGCCGGCGCCGTTCCTGACCGACGCCCAGAACGAGGCGCTCTACACCTCCTCCAAGGCCATCCTGCGTGAGGTCGGCTACGTCGGCGCCGGCACCTGCGAGTTCCTCGTGGCCAAGGACGGCACCATCTCGTTCCTCGAGGTGAACACCCGCCTGCAGGTCGAGCACCCGGTCTCCGAGGAGGTCACGGGCATCGATCTGGTGCGCGAGCAGTTCCGCATCGCCGAGGGCGCCGAGATCGGCTACGACGACCCGATCCCCTCGGGCCACTCGTTCGAGTTCCGCATCAACGGCGAGGACCCCGGCCTCAACTTCATGCCGGCGCCCGGCCCCGTGCACGCGCTGCGCTTCCCCGGCGGCCCGGGCGTGCGCGTCGACAGCGGCGTGACCACCGGCGACGTCATCAGCGGCGCGTTCGACTCCCTCTTGGCCAAGCTCATCGTGACCGGTTCGAGCCGCGAGGACGCGCTGGAGCGCTCCCGGCGCGCGCTCGACGAGTTCGAGATCGCGGGGCTGCCGACCGTGCTGCCGTTCCACCGCAAGATCGTGCGGGACCCGGCGTTCACCTCCGCGCCGTTCTCCGTGTACACCCGGTGGATCGAGACCGCGTTCGACAACGACATCGAGCCGTGGAGCGGTTCGCTGGCCGACGGCGCACCGGCGGTCCCCCGCCACAACGTCGTGCTCGAGGTCGACGGCAAGCGCGTCGAGGTGAGCCTGCCGTCGAAGCTCATTCCCGCGGCGGGCGGGGCGGGAGCTGCGGTCGCGGCGGCGCCGAAGCGGCGGTCCGCGTCATCCGTGTCGACCATCACCGGGGATGCGGTGAAGGCGCCGATGCAGGCGACGATCGTCAAGCTCGCGGTCGCGGAGGGCGACAAGGTGGTCAAGGGCGATCTGATCCTGGTGCTCGAGGCCATGAAGATGGAGCAGCCGATCGCGGCGCACAAAGACGGCACGATCGCGAACGTGAATGCCACGGTCGGGACCACGGTCTCGTCGGGGCACCTGCTGCTCAACATCGCCGACTGAGGCGACGACCCGTCAGTTGACGATGTGCATCGCGCGGGCGGCATCCGTGATGCTGCCCGTCAGCGAGGGGTAGACCGAGAATGCGCGCGCGAGCTGATCCACCGTCATGCGGTGCTCGACCGCGAGCGAGACCGGCAGGATCAGTTCCGAGGCGTGCGGCGCCACGATGACGCCGCCGATCACCGTGCCCGAGCCGGTGCGGGCGAAGAGCTTCACGAACCCGTCCTTGATCCCCATCATCTTCGCGCGGGGGTTCGACGACAGCGGCAGCTTGTAGATGTCGCCCTGCGCGAGCCCCTCCTCGATCTGCTTCTGCGACCAGCCGACCGTGGCGATCTCGGGCTGCGTGAAGATGTTCGACGTCACGTTGCGCAGTTCGGTCGGGCTGACGGCATCGCCCATCGCGTGGTACACGGCCGTGCGGCCCTGCATCGAGGCGACGGATGCCAGCGGCAGGAAGTCCGAGCAGTCACCAGCCGCGTAGATCGAGGGCATCGAGGTGCGCGCCACCCGGTTCACCCGCACGTGCCCGGACTGGGTCAGCTGCACGCCCGCCTCGGTGAGTCCGATGCCCTCGGTGTTGGGCAGCGAACCGACCGCCATCAGGCAGTGGCTGCCCTCAACCGTCCGACCGTCGGCGAGCGTCGCGATGACACCCTCCTTGGTGCGGGTCACCGACTCGGCGCGGGACTTGGAGAGCACCGTCATGCCGTTGCGGGTGAAGACGTCCTCGATGACGCGGGCCGCATCCTGGTCCTCGCCCGGCAGCACCTGATCGCGGCTGGAGATCAGGGTCACCTTGGAGCCGAGCGCACGGTAGGCCGAGGCGAACTCGGCACCGGTGACGCCCGAGCCAACCACGATGAGGTGCTCGGGGGTCTCCTCGAGCGTGTAGAGCTGCGTCCACGTGAGGATGCGCTCGCCGTCCGGTGCCGCCGACGGCAGGATGCGCGGCCGAGCCCCCACCGAGACGACGATCGTGTCGGCATCGACCTCGTCGAAGTCGGTGCGGTTCTTGCCCTTGCCCGTGGCGACGACGAGCCGCTGCGGCCCGTCGAGGCGTCCCTCACCGGTGATCACGCGCACCCCGGCCTTGATGAGCTGCGACTTCATGTCCTCGGACTGCTGGCGCGCCAGACGCAGCAGTCGCGCGTTGACCGCGGCGAGATTCACCGCCACCTCGGGCCGCGCCGAGCGCCCCGCCTCGTTGCGCACGAAGAACTGCACGCCCAGATCGGCGGCCTCGCGGATGCTGTTGGTCGCCTCCGCGGTCGCGATGAGCGTCTTCGAGGGCACGACGTCGGTCAGCACGGCGGACCCGCCGACGCCTTCCCGCTCGACGAGCGTCACGTCGGCACCGAGCTGCGCCCCCGCGAGCGCGGCTTCGTACCCTCCTGGCCCTCCGCCGAGTACTGCGATCCGCTGCGTGCGTTCGAACTCGTAGGCCATACGCCGATTCTTTCAGATCGCCGGTCGCGAGGCGGTACCGAGGGGTGCCGAATAGAGTGGTCGGATGCTGCAGAATCCCCTCGACGCCCCCACCGCCGACCCCTTCGCCATCGCGGCGCAGGCCGCAGCCGAGATCGCCGAGCGCACCGGGGTCGATCGACACGACCTGGCGCTCACGCTCGGCTCGGGATGGGCGAAGGCGGCGGACCTCATCGGCGAGACGACCGCGACCATCCCGGCATCCGAGATCACGGGATTCTCCAAACCCGCCCTCGAGGGCCACGTCGGCACCCTGCGCTCCGTGCTGCTGCCGAACGGCAAGCGCGCGCTGGTCATCGGGGCGCGCACGCACTACTACGAGGGCCACGGCGTGCGTCGCGTCGTGCACTCGGTGCGCACCGCGGCCGCCGCGGGCGCCACCACCATGATCCTCACGAACGGGGCCGGCGGCATCCGCGAGACCTGGAAGCCCGGCACCCCCGTGCTGATCAGCGACCACATCAATCTCACGGCCGATTCGCCCCTGGAGGGCGCGACGTTCGTCGACCTCACCGATCTCTACAGCTCGCGGCTTCGGGAACTGGCCCGAGGCATCGATGCCTCGCTCGACGAGGGCGTGTACTGCCAGTTCCGCGGGCCGAACTACGAGACCCCCGCCGAAGTGCAGATGGCCAAGACGATCGGCGGCCACATCGTCGGCATGTCCACCGCCCTCGAGGCCATCGCGGCGAGGCAGGCGGGCATGGAGGTGCTCGGCATGAGTCTGATCACGAACCTCGCGGCGGGCATCCAGAAGACCCCGCTGAGCCACGAGGAGGTCATTCAGGCCGGCAAGGACGCCGAGGTGCGCATCAGCGCACTGCTCGCGCGGATCGTGGAGGTGCTGTGAATCTCGACTCCGCTCTCGCGGCGGCCAACGCATGGCGCGACCAGGATCCCGACCCCGTCACGCGCGACGAGCTTTCAGCCCTGATCGCCGCCGCCGAGGCCGGTGATGCGGCGCCGCTGGTCGAGCGCTTCGCGTCCCGGCTCGAGTTCGGCACCGCCGGGCTGCGCGGCGAGCTCGGCGCCGGCCCCACCCGCATGAACCGGGTGCTGGTGACCCAGGCTGCGGCCGGTCTCGCGGCCTACCTGCGCGAGCGCTTCGATGAGCCGAGCATCGTGATCGGCTACGACGGTCGCACGAACTCCGAGGTCTTCGCGCGGGACACGGCCGTCATCATGGCCGGGGCGGGCGTGCGCGCCACCCTGTTTCCGCGAGCGTTGCCGACGCCGGTGCTCGCCTTCGGCGTGCGGCACTTCGCCGCCAGCGCGGGGGTCATGGTGACCGCGAGCCACAATCCGGGCCGTGACAACGGCTACAAGGTCTACCTCGGCGGGCTCGACGGCGGCTCCCAGATCGTGCCGCCCGAGGACGGGCTCATCGCCTCGCACATCCAACGTGTGGCCACCGGATCGATCGGCGAGCTGCCCCGCTCGACCGACTTCCTCGTGGCGGACGACGGGGTCGTGCACGAGTACGTGCGCCGCACCGCCGAACTCGGCCACGCACCGACGCCCCTGACCTTCGTGTACTCGGCGATGCACGGCGTGGGGTGGGAGACGGCGCACGCCGTCTTCGAGGCGGCGGGCTTCGGCACGCCCGAGTTGGTCACGCAGCAGGCCGAGCCGGATGCCACGTTCCCCACGGTCGCCTTCCCCAACCCCGAGGAACCCGGCGCCATGGACCTCACCTTCGCGCGGGCGGCGGAGGTGAATGCGGACCTCGCCATCGTCAACGACCCGGACGCCGACCGCCTTGCGGTCGCGGTCCCCGGACCGCAGGGGTGGCGGCGGCTCAGCGGCAACGAGGTGGGCACGTTGCTCGGCTGGCGCGCGGCCGAACGGGGCGGGGGCGGGGCGCTCGCGGCATCCATCGTCTCCTCGCCGGCGCTGCGCACGATCGCGGATGCCTACGGGATGCCGTACCGCGACACCCTCACCGGCTTCAAGTGGATCTCCCGGGTGGAGGGGCTCGCCTATGGCTACGAGGAGGCGCTCGGCTACCTCGTCGATCCCCAGAAGGTGCGCGACAAAGACGGCATCTCCGCCGCCGTCGACTTCCTTTCGATGGCCTCCGAGCTCAAGGCCGAGGGCCGCACGATCGACGACCGCCTCGCCGAGTGCGCCGAACGATTCGGCGCGTTCGCCTCCGGCCAGATTTCGCTGCGCTTCGACGACCTGTCGCGGATCGCCGCCGCGATGACGCGGCTGCGCGAGAATCCCCCCGCGTCCGTGGGCGGCATCGCCGTCGAGCGGATCGACGACTTCATCGCGGGGTTCGAGCACTACCCGGCCGGCGACATCCTGCGCTACTGGCTGGCCGGAGGCTCGCGGGTGATCGTGCGCCCCAGCGGCACCGAGCCCAAGCTCAAGGTCTACCTCGATGCCTTCAGCGACGAGGGGTCGGCTGCCCAGCGTCAGTCCGCGGCCGCCGCGGCCGTCGCGGCCCTGGACTCCGGGATGCGGGCGCTGCTCGAGGTCTAGTCGACCGCGCCCATGATGCGCTGCACTTCGGCCGGGTTCGTCGCGTCTACCAGCTCCTGGATCGCGGTGGAGTCGTTGAAGACGTTGGCCACTGCCGCCACCGCGCGCAGGTGGTCGCCACCGGGTGCGATCGCCAAGGCGACCACCACGCGCACCGGGTCGTTGTGCGGATGCCCGAAGTCCACGGGTTCCGCGAGCGTGACCACCGCCAGCCCGTCCGCCAGAACCTCCGGGCCCGGGCGCGCGTGGGCGAGGGCGAGGCCGGGCGCGACGACAACGTACGGGCCGTGCTCCTCGATCATCCGGATCATCTCGCCGGCGTAGGCCGGCGCGGCGGCACCCGATGCCACGAGCGCATCGCCCGCGAGCGCGACGGCACCTCGCCAGTCTGCGGCGTGCGCCGAGAGCAGGATCGCGCTCGGCGGCAGCGGCGGTAGGTGCATCCCTAGGCCGCTTCGAAACCGGCCGTGATGATGTCGGCGAGCTCCTCGCGATCCTCGAGCGGCAGGAAGGCGGAGGCCGCCGCATTGAGCTGGAACACCGCGAGGTCGGTGAGGTCGTAGCCGAAGGTCTCGGCGAGCAGCGACAGCTCGCGGCTGAGGCTCGTGCGACTCATCAGACGGTTGTCGGTGTTGACCGTCACCCGGAACCCGAGCTGGTACAGCAGATCGAAGGGGTAGTCCTCGAGGTCGTCGCCCCACTGCGCGAACGCCTTGGTGTCGACGTTCGAGGTCGGGCTCAGCTCGAGGGCGATCTCGCGGTCCTTCACCCACTGCGCCACCGCGCCGAGGGTCACGTAGCTGTTCTCGTCGTCCTCGCGTTCGATCGTGATGTCCTCGGCGATGCGCACGCCGTGGCCGAGGCGCAGTGCTCGCCCGTCGTTGAGCGCACTGCGGATGCTCTCCAGTCCGTCGGCCTCACCGGCATGCACGGTGCGGGGCAGGAACTGGGCCGCGAGGTAGTCGAACGTCTCGCGCATGCGACTCGGCGGGAACCCGGCCTCGGGCCCCGCGATGTCGAAACCGACCACGCCTGCGCGACGGTGGCGCACGGCGAGTTCCGCGATCTCCGGGCCGCGGTCCAGGTGACGCATGGCGCTCACGAGCTGACCGATCCGGATGCTGCGCCCCGACGCACGCACGTCGTCGATGCCGGCCTCGATGCCCTCCTGCACCGCCTCGACGGTCTGGTCGAGCGTGAGCCCGCGTTCCAGGTGCTGCTCGGGGGCCCAGCGGATCTCGCCGTAGACGACGCCGTCATCGGCGAGGTCTTGCACGAACTCACGTGCGACGCGGGTGAGGCCCTCGGCGGTCTGCATCACACCGGTCGTGACCGCGAAGGTCTTCAGGTACTCGACGAGCGAGTCCTTTTCCTCGTTGAACCAGTCCGCGAGCTGCGCCGGGTCGTTCGCGGGCAGGGCGAGGCCCACGGCATCGGCGAGTTCGATGATCGTCTGGGGTCGTAGACCGCCGTCGAGATGGTCGTGAAGCGAGACCTTCGGAAGGGCGGTGATGCTGGCTCCGCCGCCTGGCATGAGATAGTCGGCGCTCATGCCCTAAGGCTATCCGACCCGACCCTGGATGAGCGCCCCGCCATCCTCGATCGGCTCGCCCGAATCGCCGATCCGGTACGCCCCGGCGAGTGCCTCTGCGGCACGCTCGAACCGCGCGGAATCGCTGCTGTGCATGGTGAACAGCGGTTGACCGGCGGTAACCGCCTCACCTGGTTTCACATGTAGGTCGATCCCGGCCGCGTGATCGACCGGATCCTCCTTGCGGGCCCGGCCGGCACCGAGCCGCCAGGCGGCGATCCCGAAGGGCAGGGCGTGCTGGGCCACCAGCACGCCGTCGCGCTCGGCGGTGACCGTGTGGTGCTCCGGAGCGGTGGGCAGGGCGGCATCCGGATCGCCCCCCTGAGCGCTGATCATGGCGCGCCAGGTGTCCATGGCGCGCCCGTTGCGCAGCGCGGACTCCACATCGGCGTCCGGTTGACCGGCCAGCGCCAGCATCTCGCGGGCGAGGGCGACGGTCAGTTCCACGACGTCGGCCGGGCCGCCACCGGCGAGCACCTCGACCGACTCCCGAACCTCGTTGGCGTTGCCGATCGCCAGGCCCAGGGGCACGTTCATGTTCGTCAGCAACGCGACGGTCTTGGTACCGGCGTCGTTGCCCAGTTGCACCATCGTCTCGGCGAGCTCGCGGCTGCGCGCGGGATCCTGCATGAAGGCGCCGGAGCCGAACTTCACGTCGAGCACGAGCGAGGCGGTGCCTTCGGCGATCTTCTTGCTCATGATCGAGGAGGCGATGAGCGGGATCGCCTCGACCGTGCCGGTGATGTCGCGCAGCGCATAGAGCTTGCCATCGGCCGGAGCGAGTCCGGCGCCCGCCGCGCAGACCACGGCACCCACCGAGCGCAGCTGGGCGTAGAACTCGTCGTTCGAGAGCTTCGCCCGCCAACCTGGGATGGACTCGAGCTTGTCGAGCGTGCCGCCGGTGTGCCCGAGGCCGCGGCCCGAGAGCTGTGGCACCGCGACGCCGAAGGATGCCACGAGCGGCGCGAGCGGCAGGGTGATCTTGTCACCGACGCCGCCGGTGGAGTGCTTGTCGGTGGTCGGCTTGCCGAGGTCGTCGAACGAGAGGGTCTCGCCGCTGGCGATCATCGCGAGCGTGAGGTCGCGGATCTCCTCGCGGCTCATGCCGTTGAGGAAGATGGCCATCGTCATGGCGGACATCTGCTCGTCCGCGACGAACCCGCGGGTGTACGCGTCGATGAGCCAGTTCAGTTGCGCGGTCGAGAGCGTGCCGCCATCGCGCTTGGTGCGGATGAGGTCGACGGCGTCGAAGGCCTCAACCATGCGCGTAGTCCTCGAGCTGGCGCGGCCCGAAGGCGTCGGGGAGCACCTCGTCGATGGTCTTGAGTCCCGACACGGTGTCGAGCAGCATCCCCTCGGCGGAGTGTTCGTAGAGCAACTGGCGGCAGCGGCCGCACGGCATGAGCGTGTTGCCGTGGCCGTCGACGCAGCTGAATGCGACGAGCTTGCCTCCGCCGGTGAGCCAGAGCATCGACACGAGCGCGCACTCGGCGCAGAGGCCGACACCGTACGAGGCGTTCTCGACGTTGCATCCCGTGATGATGCGTCCGTCGTCGACCAGGGCGGCCGCCCCGACGGGGAAGTTCGAGTATGGCGCGTAGGCCTTGTGCATCGCCTCGGTGGCCCGGGCCCTCAGCGCTTGCCAGTCGATCTCGGTCACGATCACCCCTTGACGTACGGCTTGCCGACCGCCTTCGGCGCGACCGACCTGCCGACCAGCACCGCCACCGCGATGAGCGTCACCAGGTACGGCGTCATTGCGATCAGGTCCGGCGGAATGGTCGAGCCTGCTTGGCCGGCCCAGATGCGGAAGTTGCGCGAGAAGCCGAACAACAGCGCCGCCGCGGCCGCCATGAACGGGTTCCAGCGCCCGAGGATCACCGCGGCGAGCGCGATGAAGCCCTGCCCGGCGCTCATGTCGCGAACGAACGGCCCGATCGAGCCGAGCGTGAGCGCCGCGCCGCCGAGGCCTGCGATCAGGCCCGCGACCGTGACGGTCCAGAACCGCCAGCGGTTGACCTTGATGCCGACGGTGTCGGCCGCGAGCGGGTGCTCGCCCAGGGCGCGGATGCGCAGGCCCACCTTGGTGCGGAAGAGCACGAACCACACGATGGGCACCAGGAGGAACATGATGTAGGTGGTCGCGCGCTGATCGAAGAGCACGGGCCCGAGCACCGGGATGTCCGACAGCAACGGGATCGGCAGGAACGGCAGTGTGCCGGGGAAGTTGAGCTCCTGGCTGTTGTCGGAGAGCACCGCGGAGTAGAAGAAGTTCGTGAGCCCCGACATGAGCGCGATGAGCACGACACCGACCACGACCTGGTCGACCAAGTACTTGATGGAGAACCCCGCGAGCACCATCGAGATCAGCGCACCGACGATCATCGCCGCGAGCAGCCCCAGGATCAGGCTGTCGGTGACGCTCGCGACGACCGCGGAGATGAAGGCCCCGCCCAGCAGCTGGCCTTCGATCGCGATGTTCGTCACACCCGCACGCTCGCCGATCACGCCGGCGAGCGAGCCGAACACCACCGCGGTCGACAGCCCGATCGCGCCGGTCAGCAGGAACACCACCGGCACGGTGCCGCCGGCGCCGACCCACGCGACCAGTCCGGTCAGGAAGGTGAAGCCGGAGATGAGCGGGATCCAGAACGGGATGTCGTGGCGGCGATAGGCGAACCAGAAGGCGAGTCCCGAGATGGCGAGGGCGATCACACCGAGCACGACGCCGAGCACCATCGAGTTCACCGGGGTCGGGGACAACTGCACGGCGCTGTTGGACTCGGACCAGGCGAAGCGCACGGTCTCGTTGGCACCGAACACGCCGAAGGCGAGGAAGGTCACGGCCGCGAGCACCGTCACGACGATCGGCGTCTTCCAGTTGCGCGGCGGCGCGATGGTCGGCAGTGCGACGGGGGTAGCGAGGGTGGTCATGCCTCGAGCTCCTTCTTCTCGAGCTCCGGCTTCTGTTGCGTGGTCAGCTGCTCCGGCTCACGCGGTTCCGGAAGGAAGCGGAAGATCGCCCGCACCAGCGGGGGCGCGGCGATGAAGAGCACGATGAGGGCCTGCACGACCGAGAGCACTTCGGGCGCGACATCCTCGAGCTGCATCGCGGGCCCCGCCGCCTTCATCGCGCCGAACAACAGGCCGGCCAGCAGCACGCCGCCGGCACGTGACCCGCCCAGCAGCGCGACGGTGATGGCGTCGAAGCCGATGCCGGAGTCGATGCTCGGACTGAAGCTGCCGGAGCGGCCGAGCGCCTGGTTCACGCCGGCCAGGCCGACGAACAGCCCCGAGAGCACCATCGCGAGCACGAAGACGACATTGACGTTGATGCCCGCGGTGCGCGCCGCATCCGGGTTGAGACCGACCATGCGCAGCCGGAAGCCGAGTGTGGAACGCTCCATCAGCCACCAGTAGACGACCACCGCGATGAGCGCGAGGATGAAACCGAGGTGCAGGTTGAAGCTGCCGCCGAGGATCTTCGGCAGCTGCGCCGTGACATCCGGCGGGATCGTGGTGGGGTTGTTGCCGGAGTCCATGTCGTGCAGCACGGGAGTGCGCATCAGATACGTGACGAGGCTCACCGCGATGTAGTTGAGCATGATCGTGACGATCACCTCATGCGCCCCGGTTCGGGCCTTGAGGAAGCCGACGATGCCAGCCCAGAAGGCCGCCCCGACGAAGCCGAAGAGGATCGCCACGATGAGGTGCAGTCCGTAGGGCAGGTGCAGCTGGAAGCTCGCCCACGCGGCGAAGATCGCGCCCATGAGCAACTGACCGGTGCCACCGATGTTGAACATGCCCACGCGGAAGGTCAACGCGATGCCGAGCCCGGCCGCGATGAGCGGCCCCGCGAACCGCAGAGATTCGGTGAGCGGACGGATGGCCGACTCGAACGAGTCCGCACGGTAGTTGTAGATCGAGCCGCGGAACATCGCGGCATACGCGTCGGCGGTCGCCTGGCCGGCGGCCCCGAAGAAGTCGGTCGGTCGCGCGAAGAAGTAGCCGAGGGAGTCGAGCACACGTTCGTTGGTGAAGATGATGAGCAACGACCCGGCCGCGAAGGCCAGCACGAACGAGAAGAAGATCCGCAGTGGACTTCCGCTCGCGATGTCGCGCAGCACCTGGCTCGCCTTCGGTCGAGGGCGCTCGGTCGTCGTCGTACTCATGCCGCCACCCCAGCCATCAGCTGTCCGAGCCGCTCGCGCGGCGTGTCCGGCGAGACGATCGCCACGATCCGACCGTGGTACATCACGGCGATGCGGTCGGCGAGGGCGAGCACCTCGTCGAGTTCGGTGGAGATGATGAGCACCGGCACGCCACTGTCGCGCACCGCGACGATGCGCTCGTGGATGAACTCGATGGAGCCGACATCCACGCCTCGGGTGGGTTGGGCGGCGACGAGCAGCTTGAGGTCGCGCGACAGTTCGCGAGCGAGCACCACCTTCTGCTGGTTGCCTCCGGAGAGCTGTCCGACCAGCGTGGCCGGACCCTGGGTGCGGACGTCGAACTCGCGGATCGCGGCATCCGCGAACTCGTCCCGGTAGCGCACGTTCACGTTGAGTCCGCTGGTGAACGGCCCGCTCACCGAGCGATCGAGCATGAGGTTCTCGGCGATCGTGAACTCCGCGACGAGCCCGTCTTCCTGTCGGTCCTCGGGCACGTACCCGACGCCGGCGTCGAGCACATCCCGAACGCTCGCGTGCGAGAGTTCCTCGCCGTACAGCGCGATCGAACCATGCACCCGGTGGTGCAGTCCGATGATCGCCTCGGTCAGCTCGGTCTGACCGTTGCCCTGCACCCCGGCGACGGCGAGGATCTCACCCTCGGCGATCTCGAACGACACGTCGTCGAGCAGGGTACGACCGCTCTGGTCGAAGAGGGTCAGATTCTTGACCACGAGGGCGAGCTCCCCCGGCTTGGCCGGGCCCTTGGCGACCGTGAGGTCGACGGTGCGACCCACCATCAGCGAGGCGAGGTGCTCGGTCGAGTCGGTCGGCGGTGCATCGCCGACGACCTTGCCGAGGCGGATGACGGTGATCACATCGGCGACCGCCTTCACCTCGCGGAGCTTGTGGGTGATGAACACGATCGAGGTGCCGGCATCGGCGAGCTGGCGCATGGTCACCATGAGCTCGTCGGTCTCCTGCGGGGTCAGCACCGCGGTCGGTTCATCCAGCACGAGCACCTTCGCTTCGCGCGAGAGCGCCTTGACGATCTCGACCCGCTGCTGCGCCCCGACCGGGAGGTCTTCGACGAGCGCATCCGGGTCGATGTCGAAGCCGAAGCGGTCCGAGATCTCTCGCACGCGACGGCGAGCCGAATCCATGTCGAGGATGCCGAACTTCGCGGGCTCGTGACCGAGCATCACGTTCTCCGCGACCGTGAAGACGGGGATGAGCATGAAGTGCTGGTGCACCATGCCGATTCCGGCCGCCATGGCGTCACCGGGACCGGAGAATCGCACCGGCTTGTCGTCCAGGAGGATCTCGCCTTCGTCCGCCTGGTAGAGGCCGAACAGCACGTTCATGAGGGTGGACTTGCCTGCGCCGTTCTCTCCGAGGAGGGCGTGGATCTGTCCGGGCTCCACCACGAGGCTGATGCGATCGTTGGCGACAAGACTCCCGAAACGCTTCGTTATGTCGCGGAGCTCGAGTTTCATGGTGGGTCCATCCTGCACTATCGACGGGGTTAACAGAACGCGCCGGGAGGGACCAAAGTCTCTCCCGGCGCGTTCGGTGTTACGAAGGAATCAGCTCGCGGGAACCGGAACGATGCTTCCGTCGATGATGCCGGCCTTGAGCTCCTCGAGCTTGGCCTTGATCTCGTCCGAGACCTTGCTGTCGAAGACACCGAAGTCGCTCAGCGCGGTGCCGTCGTTCTCGAGCGTGCCGACGTACGGGTCGACGTTGAAGGCGTCACCGGAGGACAGCGATGCGATGACGTCGAACACGGCCTGCGTCATGCGCTTCTCGACCGAGGTGAGGACGAGGTCGGCGTACTCGGGCGAGGTGACGGCGACGTTCTTGTCGACACCGAGGAAGACGGCGGTGGTGCTGCCGGACTCCTTGATCGCCTCGGCGGTCGAGGCGAAGAGGCCACCGGCGACCGGGAAGATCACGTCGGCGCCCGCAGCGAGCTGACCGGCCGAGATCGACTTGGCGCCCTCGGTGTCACCGAAGGAGAGCTCCGGGTCGGTGAAGGTGCCGGTGCCGGCGATCGGGTCGCGGCCGAGAACGGTGACCGGCGTGCCGGTCTCCTCCTCGTAGGCCTTCGCACCGTAGTAGAAGCCGTCCATGAAGGTCACGACGGCGGGGATGTCGAGACCGCCGTACGTGCCGACGACCTTCGAGGTGCTGTACGCCGCGGCGAGGTACCCGGCGAGGTAGCTCGACTGGTCCATCGCGTAGGTGATGGGCTTGAGGTTGGTCTGGCCCTGGTTCCAGCCGTCGATCCACACGAAGTGCGACTCGGGGTTGCTGTCCGCGACGGTGAAGATCGTGTCGTTGAGCGAGAAGTTGAAGCCGACCGCGAACGTCACGTCGCAGCCCGCGTCGACCATCGAGGCCAGGTTCGGCTCGAAGTCCTCGGTGTCCTGCGACTCCGCGTCCTTGATCTCGACGCCCAGCTCGTCCTTGGCCTTCAGGAGACCGTCGTACGCCGCCTCGTTGAACGACTTGTCGTTCCAGCTGCCCTCGTCGGAGACGGCGCAAGCCAGGAAGTCGGTGGTCGCCTCGCCGCCGCCCTCTTCGGGCGCCGCGGCACAACCGCCGAGCAGCAGGCCGGCGGCGCCGACCAGGGCGAGGCCGGCAAGGCCCCGCTTACGCGTGATTACGTTCACTCTTCCTCCAAGTACAAGCCCCGGCCATACCGGGGCGGATGCGGCTACGTTACTCGCTGCGTTCGGCCCGCGGCACACCCTGCGCGGCATCGTGGCCCAGGTGTTACCAACTCGGGACACGCCCGTAACGTCGCAGAAACCTCAGCCCCGGAACGGTCGGGTGGGTTCGGTGGGATCGGAGAGCAGGCCGGTCAGATAGTCGAAGAACCCCGCGGCATCCACCGCTTCGATCACGGTGGCGTTCGGCGTCAGTCCGTGCACTCCCCACGACATCGCGGCGTACCCGCGCGTGAGCTCGGACGAGGTCTCGATGTCGACGGCGTACTCAGCGGATGACGTGACCAGTTCAGGATGCAGCAGCACCGCCGCGGTGAGCGAGTCCGGGTGGGTGGAGCCAGGGATGCCCACGCTCTCGTCGAACTCGAGCGTCGTGCCGACCACGCGGGTGAAGAATCCGGCCAGCGGCGTGCCGACCGCCGCGATCGCGGCCAACTGCTCTCGGGAGAACACGGCATCCCGCAGCGTCAGCGGCGCCCAGGGCACGACCACGATGCGCGCGAAGCCCGCTTCGAAGACCGTGCGCGCGGCCTCCGGGTCGACGTAGAAGTTGTACTCCGCAGCAGCAGTGATGTTTCCGCGTGCGTTGTTCGATCCGCCCATGATGTAGAGGGCCTTGACGTTCGCGACGAAGCGCGGATCCTTGATGGCCGCCATGGCGATGTTCGTCAGCGGCCCGATGCAGACGATGGTCAGCTCGCCCGGCGCGTCCGCGGCGAGCCGGATCAGCGCGTCGACGCCGTGTTCCGCGGCAGGCGGCTCGATGCCGTCGAAGTCCATGTCGAGCCCGCCGGAGCCGTCGCCGTGCACGTTCTCCGCCGAAACCCACTCCCGCACGAGCGGTCGGCGGCAGCCGAGGTGGATCGGAACCTCGCCGAGGCGCCCGGCGGCGCTCAGCGTCAGGTGCGCGTTGTGCACCTGGCGCTCGAAGCTCACGTTGCCGGCGACCATCGTGATCGCCCGCAGATCGGCGAGCGGATCGAGCAGGCCCACCAGCAGGGCGACGCAATCGTCCTGCGCGGTGTCGGTATCGATCACCAGCGGGATCGTGGCGTTCACAGTACCTCCGTGCGTCCGGCGAGTTTGAGGGCATCCACGACCGACTTCACCCGTTGAGCGTTCGCCGTCGTCGTCACCAGCAGGGCATCCGGGGTGTCGACGACCACGATGTCCTTGACCCCGATGAGCGAGATCACGCGACCGCTGTGGCTGATCACCACGCCGCTCGACGAATCGGAGAGCACCCTCGGGTTCTCGCCGATGATCGCGAGATCGGCCTTGCCCGCCGAATGGAGCTTGCCGACGGAGGCGAAGTCGCCGACGTCGTCCCAATCGAAGTGGCCGGGGATCACGACGAGCTTGCCCGCCGCGGCGGCGGGCTCGGCGACCGTGTAGTCGATGGCGATCTTCTCCAGGCCGGGCCAGACCCGGTCGACGACCGCACCGCGCTCCGGGGTGTCCCAGGCGGCAGCCAGCTCCTCGAGCCCTGCGAGGAGCTCGGGCCGCGACGCGCCGAGCTGCTCGAGCAGCACATCCGCGCGGGAGATGAACATGCCGCCGTTCCAGAGGTAGTCCCCGGCGTCGAGGTACTCCTGCGCCGTCGCCTGATCCGGCTTCTCGACGAACGAGTCGACCATGAGCGCGCTCGGCGCACCGTCGACGGCCAGCGCACCGCCGCACCGGATGTACCCGAACCCGATGGCGGCCTCCGTCGGCGAGATGCCGATCGTCGAGATGTAGCCGGCCCGTGCGACGGCGATCGCCTCGGTGACCGCACGACGGAAGCCGCGGAGGTTCTTGATGACGTGATCGGCGGCGAAGGAGCCGATCACAGCGTCCGGGTCCCGTCGACGCAGGATCGCCGCGGCGAGACCGATGGCTGCGGAGGAGTCGCGCGGGTCGCTCTCGAGCACCAGATTGTGGTCCAGCAGTTCGGGCAGTTCACCGGTCACTGCGCTGCGATGCGCTCGTCCGGTCACGACCATGATCTGTTCCGGGCCGCAGAGCGGCTCGAGCCGCTCCCAGGTGTCGCGGAGCAGGGATTGCCCGGAGCCGGTGAGATCGTGGAGGAACTTCGGCGAGTCCGCCCGGGAGAGCGGCCACAGTCGCGACCCGATTCCGCCCGCAGGTATGACGCTCGTGAAGCCGTCGAAGGCTCCGGGTGTCTCGGTCATCCGTCAACCATAGATTAGGCGGGCATTCACCTCGTGGACACGGCGGTTCCGTAGCGTTTCCAGCACGGAACGAACGGAGACCGCGTGCGCATCGCGATCGTCAGCGAGAGCTTCCTGCCCACCGTCAACGGTGTCACGACGAGCGTGCGCAAGGTGCTCGATCATCTCCGCGAGCGCGGGCACGAGGCGATGATCATCGTCCCCGCGGCCGGGGCGCCGCGCGAATACGCGGGCTTCCCCGTGCATGAGGTTCCCGCTCTCGCCTACCGCCAGTTCCCGGTGGGTCTGCCCAGCCCACAGGTGCAGTCACTGCTCGCCGAGTTCCAGCCCGACGTGTTGCACGCCGCATCCCCCTTCCTGCTCGGCGCGCAGGCGATCGCCGCCGCGGCCCGGCTCGACATCCCCTCGGTCGCGATCTTCCAGACGGATGTCGCAGGCTACGCCCGCAGGAATCACCTGGGTGCCGCGACCCGCATCGCCTGGCGTGCGGTGCGGTGGATCCACGCACGGGCCGATCTCACCCTCGTGCCCTCGAGCTCCTCCCTCGCCGACCTGGAGGCCGCCGGCGTCGAGCGCCTCGCACGGTGGGGCCGCGGCGTCGATCTCACCGCCTACCACCCGAGGAATCGCCTCGAGCCGACCGTGCAGCACCTGCGCCAGCGTCTCGCCCCGCGCGGTGAGACGATCGTCGGCTACGTCGGTCGCATCGCGCCCGAGAAGCAGGTCGAGCGGATGGCCTCCCTCCGGGGCATGTCCGGCATCCGGCTCGCGATCGTCGGCGACGGCCCGTCGCTGCCGTCCGCGCAGCGCGCACTCGCCGGGATGCCCGTCACCTGGCTCGGCAAGCTCACCGGGCGCGAGCTCTCCGCCGCCTACGCGAGCTTCGACGTCTTCCTGCACACCGGCACGGAGGAGACGTTCGGGCAGACGGTGCAGGAGGCGCACGCGAGCGGCGTGCCCGTCGTCGCACCCCGCGCGGGCGGCCCGATCGATCTGGTCGCGCACGGCGAGAACGGGTACCTCTTCGCTCCCGACGACGACCTGGACCTGCGCGCCAGGGTCGAGAGCCTCGCCACCGACCCCGCACTGCGCTCGCGTATGGGCGAAGCGGGGCGTCGCGCGGTGCTATCGCGCTCGTGGGAATCGGTGTGCGACCAACTGCTAGGGCACTACGGGACGGTCATCGAGGCTCGCCAGCCGCTAAAGATCGCCGATTCTTTCCAGAACCTCGCGTGAGGCCCCGCTCTTAACCGCTGCTGCGCACCCTGCGCCTTCCAGGCGGAATACACTGGGAACGTCCGACATCCGGACTCTCCTCAGCCGCCCCCGAAGCGGCCAATCGACTCCAAGGAGGGTTGCTCGTGCCTCAGAGGTCGACGGGTACCCTGGCGGGCGACACGCTCGCCTTGCCCAAGATCGCCGCCCCGAAACGGCCGGCGGGAACGCTCTATCGCGGACGGGAGGGCATGTGGTCATGGGTGCTGCACCGCATCACCGGCACCGCGATCTACTTCTTCCTGCTCGTGCACATCCTCGACACGGCGCTCGTGCGAGTGAGCCCCGAGGCCTACAACGCGGTGATCGGCACCTACAAGACGCCCATCATGGGGCTCGGTGAGATCGCGCTCGTCGCCGCGATCGGGCTGCACGCGCTCAACGGCCTGCGCATCATCCTCATCGACTTCTGGCGGCTGGGCACCAAGTACCAGCGCGTGATGTTCTGGATCGTCATCGCGCTGTGGCTCGTGCTGCTCGCCGGCTTCATCCCGCGCCAGCTCATGCACATCTTCGGAGGCGAGTGATGACGACCGAGACCATCGAAGCGCCCCGGTCCCCGGAGATCGCTCGCAAGCGCCGTGGCATCAACTGGGAGAAGTGGGGCTGGATCTACATGCGCGCCTCGGGCGTCGTGCTCGTGGTGCTGATCTTCGGCCACCTCTTCGTCAACCTCGTCGCGGGTGAGGGCGTCAAGGCGATCGACTTCGCCTTCGTCGCCGGCAAGCTCGCCGACCCGTTCTGGGTCGTCTGGGACACCCTGCTGCTCTGGCTCGCGCTCATCCACGGCGCCAACGGCATGCGCACCCTCGTCAACGACTACGCCAGCAACCGCCTCGTGCGGCTCACCCTCCTGGGCGCGCTCGCCGCGTCCACGGCCGTCCTCCTCATCTTGGGAACTCTCGTGATCTACACCTTCGACCCGTGCCCTGCCGGCTCCCCTGCGGACCTGCTCCCGAGCTTCTGCCCGGTGCAGTAAGTGGCCGCCCCCGAGACCGGCACCGTGAAGAACGGTGTGCACTACCACCAGTTCGACATCGTCATCGTGGGCGCCGGCGGCGCCGGTATGCGCGCGGCGATCGAGGCCGGACCGCACGCTCGCACCGCGGTGATCTCCAAGCTCTACCCCACGCGCTCCCACACCGGTGCTGCACAGGGCGGCATGGCCGCGGCGCTCGCCAACGTCGAGGACGACAACTGGGAGTGGCACACCTACGACACCGTCAAGGGCGGCGACTACCTGGTCGACCAGGATGCCGCCGAGATCCTGGCGAAGGAGGCCATCGACGCGGTCATCGACCTCGAGAACATGGGCCTGCCCTTCAACCGCACCCCGGACGGCAAGATCGACCAGCGCCGTTTCGGCGGTCACACGCGTGAGCACGGCAAGGCGCCCGTGCGCCGGGCCTGCTACGCGGCCGACCGCACCGGTCACATGATCCTGCAGACGCTGTACCAGAACTGCGTCAAGCTCGGCATCAACTTCTTCAACGAGTTCTATGTGCTCGACATGGTGATGACCGAGGTGGATGGGGTCGAGCAGCCGAGCGGTGTCGTCGCCTATGAGCTGGCCACCGGTGACATCCACGTGTTCCAGGCCAAGGCGATCGTCTATGCGACCGGCGGTTTCGGCAAGATCTTCAAGACCACCTCCAACGCGCACACCCTCACGGGCGACGGCGTCGGCATCATCTGGCGCAAGGGACTGCCGCTGGAGGACATGGAGTTCTTCCAGTTCCACCCGACCGGACTGGCCGGGCTGGGCATCCTGCTCTCCGAGGCGGCTCGTGGTGAGGGAGCGATCCTGCGCAACGCCAGCGGCGAGCGCTTCATGGAGCGCTACACGCCGACGCTCAAGGACCTCGCGCCGCGCGACATCGTCGCCCGGTCGATGGCCCTGGAGATTCGCGAAGGTCGCGGCGCCGGCCCCAACAAGGACTACCTCTACCTCGACATCTCGCACCTCGAGCCCGCGGTGATCGACGAGAAGCTCCCGGACATCACCGAGTTCGCACGCACCTACCTCGGTGTCGAGCCGTACACGGAGCCCGTGCCGGTGCTGCCGACCGCGCACTACGCGATGGGCGGCATCCCGACGAACAACGACGCCCAGGTACTCCGCGACAACACGACCGTCGTGCCGGGGCTGTTCGCCGCCGGCGAGTGCGCGTGCGTCTCGGTGCACGGCTCCAACCGTCTCGGCACCAACTCGCTGCTGGACATCAACGTGTTCGGCAAGCGCGCTGGCAAGAACGCCGTGAAGTACGTGCAGGCCACGGACGACTTCCTGCCCCTGCCGGAGAACCCCGCAGCGGGCGTGCTCGCCCTCATCGAGACGGTGCGCTCCGGCGACGGCACCGAGCGGATCGCGGCGATCCGCAAGGAGCTGCAGGACTCGATGGACCGCAACGCGCAGATCTTCCGCACGGAGGAGAGCCTCAAGGAGGTCACCGACCTCATCCAGCAGCTGCGCCAGCGCTACAAGAACATCCAGGTGCAGGACAAGGGCAAGCGGTTCAACACCGACCTGCTCGAGGCCATCGAGCTCGGGTTCCTGCTCGACCTCGCCGAGGTGCTCGTTTACTCCGCTCGGTCGCGGCACGAGTCGCGCGGCGGCCACATGCGCGAGGACTACCCGAATCGCGACGACGAGAACTTCCTCGTGCATACGATGGCCTACCGGGTCGGCGACCCCGAGTCCGAGGCCGGCGACCACATCCGGCTGGACTGGAAACCGGTCGTCATCACGAACTACCCGCCCATGGAGAGGAAGTACTGAGGGTGTCGAACGCCGTCATGGACAAGCCGAGCGTGCCTGAGGTCATTCCGACGTTCACCGCGACGCTCATCATCCGCCGATTCGACCCGGACGTGGATGACGAACCCCGCTGGCAGGACTTCGACGTCGAGCTCTACCCCACCGACCGCATCCTCGATGCCTTGCACAAGATCAAGTGGGAGCAGGACGGCTCGCTGACCTTCCGCCGTTCGTGCGCGCACGGCGTGTGCGGGTCGGATGCGATGCGCATCAACGGCAAGAACCGACTCGCCTGCAAGACGCTGATCAAGGATCTGGACATCTCGCAGCCGATCTACGTCGAGGCGATCAAGGGCCTGCCGCTGGAGAAAGACCTGGTCGTGAACATGGAGCCGTTCTTCGACTCCTTCAAGGCGGTCAACCCGTTCCTCATGGCGTCGACGACGCCCGAGAAGGGCAAGGAGCGCACGCAGAGCCCCGTCGAGCGCGCGCGCTTCGATGACACCACCAAGTGCATCCTGTGCGCCGCGTGCACGTCGAGCTGCCCCGTGTTCTGGACCGACGGTCAGTACTTCGGCCCGGCCGCGATCGTCAACGCGCACCGCTTCATCTTCGACTCGCGCGACGACAACGCGCAGGTGCGCCTCGACATCCTCAACGACAAGGAGGGGGTGTGGCGCTGCCGCACCACCTTCAACTGCACGGATGCCTGCCCTCGCGGCATCCAGGTGACCCAGGCGATCGCCGAGGTCAAGCAGGCCGTGCTGCGCGGTCGCCCGTAACTCGGCATTGCACGCAGGGGCCGCGCCACCGCGTCGGCCCCTGCGCGTGATGCCATGCCGGTCCCGCTTCGCCCTGGGCGGCGAGCGGGACCAGCGTCCCTTGGTGACGTCAGGGACAGGATGGTGACATCCCATTCAAGAGACTGTGATCGGCCCCGAGTATGACGCGACTCAGCCCAGAAGGTTGATGCCGATACTGGATCCGCCACTGGTCAGCCGGATCGGCTGGATGAGACCGTTGATGAGCGAATCCAGGTTGCCGAGCAGTCCGTCGAGCAGACCGCCCAGCCCGAGCAGGTTCGCGAGGTAGCTGCGGTCCACCGTCTGCACGAGATCCAGCGACGACAGCCCGCCGGGGATCGCGGTGACGTTTAGCACGAACGTGCCGTTCGCATCCACCGTGGTCGTGGCGTAGACCTGACCGGCCGCCTGCAGCGAGACGTGCGCGCCCGGTGTGCCGGTGCCCGTGAGGTTCAGCGAGATATCGGCGCCGACGACCCCGCCGGGCGCCGTGTGACCGTCGGGCGCCTCACCACCGGTGATGGTGCCGAGCACGCCGTCGACCAGACCGCCGACATCCCCCACAACACCGTCGACGAGGCCCTCCGGCACGTTCGCCGGGTCGTCGAGTCCGATCTTGTCGACGTCGACCGGCACGATCGGAAGGTCGCCCCCGGGCTCGGCGCCGTCGCTGCTCGCCTCGCCGACGGCGACGGTGGAGTCGCCCTGCCCGTCGGTCGTGCTCGTCGGCGACAGCGCGATGACCGAGCCGGTCGCCGCGACCACGATGGCCAGTCCCCCGATGAGCGCTACGGGGACGGTCGCGGCGCCGAGCAACCCGAATGCTCCGGCCGCGACCGCCCCTCCCGCTCCGATGGCCTCGGGCATGGCAGGTATGGCGTCCCCCGACGCCGCCATGGAACTCGAGGCGCTGCCAACGGAAGCGAGCAGGGTGCCCCCGGCGATACCGCCGAGGAGGATGGGAAGCATCACGAGCGCGAGGCGCGAGCCGACCTCGTCGACCTCTTCGCTGATGATCGCGCATCGCGCGCATGTGGCGAGGTGGAACGACATGCGTTCCGTGTCGCGGGCGCCGAGACCGTTGCGAGCGTTGTCGCCGATCCGGGAGATCGCCCACTGGCACTCGCCCGATGCCGTGGCGTCGTTGATGTGGGCCTGCAGCCAGGCCTTGCGCAGGCCTTCACGTGCACGGTACGACAGCGCCGCGACCCCGTTGGCGGTGATCCCCAGGATCGGCGCGACCTCGTGCGGGTCCATACCCTCGACCTCGGTATACCAGAGCACGGACTGCCAGCGCTCGGGCAGGCTGCGGAAGGCGCGCGCGGTCAGGGTGCGATCGAGTGCGACGGCCGCCGGATCCTCGCTCGTCGCGGGATCCTCGAAAGCGGTCATGTCATCCACCTGGATGTCGCGAGATGCGGCACCCCAGGTGGCTGCGAGATTGCGGATGGTCGTGTAGAGGTATGGACGGAACGCGCCCTTCGGGCCGCCGCCCGCCAGCACGCGCTGATAGATGCGGGTGTAGGCCTCGGCAACGAGGTCGTCCGCATCCAGCGACGACGTGAACTGGCGGGCGACCCGTGCTCCCGAACGGAAATGACGGCGCCACAATTCACCGAAGGCGTGCCGATCCCCCGCACGCGCTCGTTCCACCAACGCCTGATCCGACATCGTCGATGCCGGACCCTCAGTTCGGTTCATCCCCCTGATCCATTCCCGGGTCCTCTTTCATTGTCCCCTCTGGGATGAAGGTGCACTAGTACCTTCATCGAAAGAGACACCCGCGTCGGCCCACTATGACGCGGATTGCGACGATGGATATCACCCCCTTTCGGGGGACATAGCCTCCCAGCGCGGGACCGAACACCCCGCGCCGGGAAGTCCTCAGTGCTTCGGCTGCCGGCGACGACGCAGCGCGAAGAAGAGCAGACCCATGGCGATCAGGGCCAGCCCCGGGCCCGCGATGACCGCGACCGCGACGCCCGTGTAGGCGAGCGTCGGCAGGTCGGGCAGCGGCAGCGTGGGCAGATCGGTGCGCAGGATCGGCGCGCACGCGTCATCCCGGTACTGGTCCGCACCGCTGGTGAGCACGGCACCGTTGAAGAAGCCGTGGCCCGGAGTGGCGGGCACGCACGCGAGCTTCTCGTCCTCGACGAGCAGCGTCGGCGAGGCGACGACCGTCACCACGAAGACGTCGGATGCGCCCGCCGGCAGCTCCTGCCCCGTCACCACGCGTGTGGTGGTCGAGCCGTTCCAGCCAGGGTTCACCGAGGCATCGTCCGACTGCACCGCTGCGGAGTTGATGATCACGTACTGCGCGAACGCGACGGCATCATCCAGGTCGTAGTTGAGCGTGACCTTGGAGGGGTTGCTCGCGGTCACGGTGTACTTGATCGTCACCTTGCCGTCGCCGCCCTTCACCGGGGTGCCGAGCAGTTCCTTCGTGAGCTCCGGCGCGGCGGGGCTCTCGCACGCGTCGTCACTGCGCTCGAGCGAACCGCTGAGCACCGTGGCGATGTTCAGGAAGCCGGTGCCCTGCTCACCCTCGTCGAGGGAGCAGTCGGCCTGTTCGCTGTCCACGACGCCCGCCGCAAGGCGAGCGGTCACGAGCACCGTGTAGACGTGGGATGCTCCGCCCGGCAGCACGACGCCGGTGGCGACCGAGGTCACGCCCTCGCCGTCCCACAGCGGGTTCACGGTGCCCGGTCCGGAGACCGAGGCCGTCTGCACGTCGATGTCGCCGCCGAAGTCGAGCGAGTCCTCCAGGTCGTAGACCGCGCGAGGGCTGCCCTGCGGCGTCGAGACCGTGATGTCGTAGGCGATCTCCCAGTCACCGCCGGCAAGCTGCCGCGGGTAGCCGTCGGCGACCACCTTGTCGATGAGCGGCAGCACGCCAGCCTCGACCGGACCGCAGTCCTCAGCGCCGAACGTGTCATCACCCGAGGTGGCCTCCGCCTGGTTGTAGAAGCCGTGGCCCGGCTCGGCGTCGCACTCGAGCACGGCGGGGGCGAGCCCGGCGGGCACGGTGACCGTGAAGACGAGCGTGTAGCGATCGGTGCTGCCCGCGGCGAGCGCGCGCTCGCTCGCGAGCGGCGCCACGCCATCCCAACCGACCGGCGCTGCGGAGTTCAGCGCGACCGTGCGCGCGGTCACCGTCGTCCCGGTCGCGAATGCCGGCAGGTCCGAGAGCGAGTAGACGAGACCCGTGGCGGCGCTCGGGTTGGTCACCGTCACGTCGAAGGTGACCGCCCAACTCGCGTCGTCGTTCTGCACGGTCGAGATCCACTCCTTGTCGAGCTCGGGTGAGACCGGAACGTCGCACGCCTCACGCACGGTCTGCTCACCGCCTGCGGTCAGCGTCGCGCGGTTGAGGAAGCCGGTGCCGTCCTCCGGGGAGACCAGGATGCAATCCGCTGCGGGCGTACCGATGACCTTCGCACCGACCTGAGCCGCGATCGTGACCGAATAGGTCTCGCTGGAACCCGCGGCGAGCGGGCGGTTCAGCGCCAGCGCCGTGCTGCTCGTGCCGTTCCAGCTGCCGGCGAGCGCCGGGCCGGTGGCCGATGCGCTCAGCACCGTGAACCCGGAGCCGAACGCGGGAACGTCGCTCAGCGAGTAGGTCGCGACGCCCGAGCCGGTCGCCGTCACCACGACGTCGTAGACGATCGTCCACGTTCCATCGGCGTTCTGCTGCAGTGCGGTGACGGTCTTGGTGTGGGCGACCGTCGGCGGCACGATGGTCACACACGCGTCGTCCGGGATCGGTGCGCCGCCCACCGGCGTCAGCAGCGCATCGTTGTCGATGCCGCCGCCGCTCACGGCGCAGTCGAGATCCGCGGGATCCGTCGTGGGCGCGACCGCCAGGCGCAGCGTCACGGTGTAGACGTGCGGGTCCGCTCCGGCACCGATGGTCGCACCGGTGGCCACCGTGAAGGTGCCCGTCGTCCAGGTCACGGGCGTCGTGACGCCATCGATCTCCACCGTCGCGCTGACGCCGGTGACTCCGGACGGCAGGTTCGGGGTGTCGGTCAGGTCGTAGACGACGTCTGCGACGGATGAGGGGTTCGACGCGGTCAGGGTGTAGCTGACATTCCAGGTGCCGTCGGCATTGGCGCTCGCGCTGCCGGGCGTCTTCGTGAACGTCGGCGCGAGCGGATGCACGGTGTTCACGATCTCGCACTCGACGTTCTGGCCGAGCGCCAGGGTCACCGTGCTGTCGGCGGTGGGCAGGGTCGATCCCTGCCCGGGCCCGCTGGTGACCTCACACACCCATGCGCTGGCCGTGAACTCCGAGCCGTCGAAACCGTCCACGGGGGTCTCCGCGAGCTGGTAGGCGACGCCGGCCTTCACGGTGTGCTCCGCGACACCGTCGCCGGAGACGACGGCGGACCCGTCGATGCTCGCGGTGAGTGTCCAGTTGTCCGCGTCGACGACGCCATCCGTCACCGTCTTCACGAGTCGCAGCTGTGGGGCCACCGCCTCGTTCGTGAAGCGGCACCAGGTGTGGGTCTGCGCGGCGACGGTGACCGTGGACTCCGCGAGCGGCGTCCACGGTCCGGTGGCGCTCGGACCGCACTCGAGCGCGGTCTGGCGGTACCCGGCCGGGCCGGTCTCACTGAGGGTGTAGGCGACGCCCGGTGCGACGGAACCGGTGACGGTCCCGTCGCCGGTGATCGTCGTCTGACCCGCGGCCGCGGCCGTCAGCGTGAAGTCCTCGGCATCGGCGGCACCACCCGCCGTGTCGTTTCCGGTGACCCGCTTGATCAGGGTGAGGGTCGACTCGCAGGTCACGGTGTTCGTGATCGTGAACGCGTTCACCCCGGGAACGAGGGAGGCCGTGTATCCGAGCGACGAGGTCGTCGGCGAGGTGAGCTGCTTCGCGGTGATCGAACAGAACTCGTTCGTGTCGGTCGTCGTCTCGTTGATCACGATGTCCGAACCGGAGACGAAGCCGGTGACCGCGCTGCCCCAGCCGCGATTCTGGCCGTCGAGCGTCAGCTGCGCTGCGAGGCCGTCGGGCTGCTGGCCGTTCGGCACCGGCGCTGCGCCGTTGATGACCCACTGCTTGGTGACCACGACGCTCGCCGCACGCGGCAGCTGGTTCGAGACCGCGCACTCGATGTTGTCGCCGACGGTCAGACCCGTCAACTGGATGGGCAGGGACTGCGGCACGACGAGATCGGTGCCGGTGCGGGTGTTGGTGCACTGCACGCTCGCCAGCGACCAGGAACCGGGCTTGCTGGCGAGGTTCTCCGAGAGGGAGACGGACGCCTCACCGTCGGCGCTGCCGATCGCGAGCTGCCATGCGGCTTCGCCGCTGGCGTTCGTCGTCTGCTGCCCGACCGGGGCGATCGTGCCGTCGCCGGATGCGGTCGCGGTGAACTTCCAACCGCTGCCGACCGCGGTCGAGCCGTCGGCGAGGATCTCGGTCTTGGTGACGGTGATCGGCACGACGCAGGTCAACGAGTTCGCGAGTGAGCCGAGCCCGTCCGCCACGAGGCCCCACTGCGTGGTCTGGAAGAAGTCCGAGGTCGCGACGGTGCCGCCCGCGCCGTTCCACGGGATCTCGCCGGAGACGGCCCGGAGGTTGTCGGGGGCACCGGTCACGCCGTCCCCCACCCCGAACGTGAAGATCTGCGTGTTCTCGGCCTTGATCGCGTTCGCGGAGAAGATGGAGCCTTCCATGCGTTGCATGTTCGTCCAGGTGTCGCTCTGGCCCGCGCCGTCGCCTTGCCGCGTTGGATTGCCGTCGGTCAGCACGACCGCGAGGTCGTAGGCGCCGGACTGCGCGGCGACCTGCCACAGACCGCGTTCCCAGTTGGTGTACTGGATACCGGAGACCGAGAGGTTGTTGACCGTGGTCTTCAGCGAGGCGAGGTTCGCGCTGGTGACCTCCACAGGCGTCGCCTGAGGCGGCGTGTTCGCGTTGCTGCCGAAGGTGAAGATCGAGACCTTCGTTCCGGTGTCGACGAGCGCATCGAGGAAGGCCTTGGCCGCGGTTTTGGCCCCGACCAGTCCCGCATCGGTGGGCGAGACCATGGAGGTGGAGAGGTCGATGACGATCGCGACCTCGAGGTCGGCCTCGCAGGTCGGCTGATAGCGCGGGTTGTCGAGGGACACCGCGAACGAACCCGAGGTGGTGTAGCGACCGCTCGTCTGCCCGTTCGCCGTGCCCTGCGGGAAGGTCATCGACGTGTTCGCGGGCATGGCGCCCGTGCCCGGCAGCGTCACCGTGCTGCCTGACAGCGCCGGGGTGCGGAACGCGTTCACCGTGGAGGCGAACCGCTCGGAATTGGACGGATCGTTGGTGCCGTTGCCCGTGACCAGCGAGGGGTTCAGGTAGTAGCCGTCCGGTGCATCCAGTTGCTTGACCCAGTAGACCGCATTGTGGTTGACCTGCCCGTTGCCCGTGTTGGGCACGGTGAAGGTGCACACGCCCGAGGCGTTGCTGACGCACTCGGCCCACGCCTCGTTGACCTTGGCACCGGGTGAGTCCGTGGATGCCGTGGTGCCCGCGTAGAGCGCGAACGTGACCCCTGCGATGCCGTTCACCGCGTTGACGCCGGTGCGCAGCGCCTTGACGTTCACGGTGATCGTCGACGTCGTGCCGAGGTCCGCCGCGCTCGCAGAGACTGCGGTCAGCGGAACGAGTGCGGCCGCTGCCAGCAGGGCCGCGATGAATGCCGCGAGGGCGCGCCAGAGCGGGGTGCGGGCAATGGAGGGTGTGCGCATGGGGGGGTGCCAACCTGTTCGGGCGCGCGGGAATCCCGCGAGCGACCGCGATCCGTCGGACCGCACGGTGGCACGTCGTTGCTGCAGCGCTGAACTCGCGCGCGCAACGGCATGCCGTCGCGCGTCAGAGAGAAGAGCGGAAGGGGTAAGTCTGTTTCGGGTTCATCTGTACATCCTGGTTTCGGGTTCCAGGTGCTCCGATTCGGGTTGGAGCGCTCCGATTGTGACAGCTTCTCAGCAGAGAACGCCAGTCTCGACGGTCCCCAATAAGGGGGACCGTTACCCCCAAAACGGGGGGGGTACTCACCCAGCCAGGGCACGCGCCTCTCCCGCGGTCGAGGCACCGAGCGCGGCGGCCGCCCGTGCGCGCGCCTGCGTCAGGGTGACCGACGACAGCTCCGCGCGCACATCGCCGATCGCCGCCGGAGCCATCGACAGCGACGTGATCCCCAGCCCGGCCAGCACGACCGCCAGGGCGGGATCGGATGCCGCCTCTCCGCATACGCCCACGGGCTTGCCCGCCGCAACCGCGGCATCCGCGAACAGCGCGATCGTGCGCAGCACGGCGGGATGCCACGGGTCTTGGTACGCGGCGAGCGCGCCCTGCGACCGGTCCGCCGCGAGCAGGTACTGGGTCAGGTCGTTGGTGCCGACGGAGACGAAATCGGTGAGGGCCGCGACCTCCCGCGCCATCATCGCGAGGGAGGGCACCTCCGCCGTCACCCCGAGGGTGCGCAGGCCGGCGGCGCGAGCGCGTTCGACGAACCAGGTCGCCTCGCCTGCATCCGCCACCATCGGCGCCATCACCCACACCTGCGCGTCCACGAGCTCCTGCGCGCGGGCGAGCGCCGCGAGCTGGTCGTCGAGCACCGACCCGTTCGCGCGCAGGGCACGCAATCCCCGCACGCCGAGCGCGGGATTCTGCTCACCGCCGCCCGGCAGGAAGGCCAGCGGCTTGTCCACCCCGGCGTCGAACACGCGAACCACCACCGGTCTGGCCGGAAAGTGCTCGAACACCTCGACGTAGCGAGCGACCTGACGTTCGACGCTCGGCGCGACGGCCTCGCCCATGAACAGGAACTCCGTCCGCAGCAGGCCGATGCCCTCCGCGCCGCAGGCCACGGCGGCCACCGCGTCGTCGACCGAGCCGACGTTCGCCAGCAGCGCCACCCTGGTCCCGTCGGCGAGGGCCCCGGGTCCGGTGCGAGCGGATGCCGCGCCGCCGCGCCGCGGCCGCGACCGGGGCACCGCGGCGATCGCCGCCGCACCCGGGTCGACCGTGACGCGGCCGGATGCGGCATCCACCATGACGACCATGCCATCGACGAGATCGAGGGCGTCCGCCACCCCGACCACCGCCGGGATGGCGCGCGAGCGGGCGAGGATCGCCGTGTGGCTCGTCGGACCGCCGTCGCGCGTCACGAAGCCGAGCACCAGGTCGAGGTCGAGCACGGCGGTGTCGGCCGGCGCGAGATCGTGGGCGACGAGCACGAAAGGAGCATCGCTCGTCGGCACGCCCGGCGCGGCAACACCACGCAGCCGCGCGATCACGCGCTGCGCGACATCGCGAACGTCCGCCGCGCGCTCGGCGAGGTCTCCGCCGAGCGCGGCGATGCTGCGCTCGAACACGCCGAACGCCTCGAACACCGCCCACTCGCCCGCGCTGCCGGATCGCACCCGCGTCGCGACGTCGTCCGCGATCATCGGGTCCGCGACCATCATGGCGGTCGCCTGGAGTACGGCGCCCGCAACAGGGTCGGCATTCCGAGCACGCTCGGTCAGGTCGTCGGCGACCGCGGCGAGCGCGGCCAGCACCGACCGCAGTTCGGCGTCGGCGTCGCCGTCGTGGGCGGCCGGGGTCGGCGCGGCGAGCGGGGGCGGCATCCGCAGCACCCTGCCGACGACGACGCCACGACCGACGCCGGTACCCAGCAGCTCCATGCCCCGCGCCTCCGATCACGCACCTCGGCCCAGACTAGCCGCGCGGATATGGTGGACCGATGGGCCTGAAGCGCTGGATCAGCGACGCGACCGCGTTCGTGATGCGCCTGAAGGTCGTGCGAGTGATGCTGCGCTACGGCTCCTACCGCGGTCCGCTGCTCGCCGCGGGCCTCAGCTATCAGGCGATCTTCGCGGTGTTCGCCGCGATCTGGGTGGGCTTCGCGATCGCCGGCTTCATCATCCGGGCGCGTCCCGCTCTCCAACAGGCGTTCTTCGATTTCATCTCCCTCAACGTGCCGGGTCTCATCGACACCGGCGGCGGCGGCGTGATCGATCCCACCCAGTTGCTCTCGGCGAGCATCCTGGGCTGGACCGGTGCCGTCGCCGCCGGGGGCCTGCTGCTGACCGCACTGGGGTGGCTCGCCTCGGGCCGGGATGCCGTGCGAACGCTCTTCGGGATGCCGCACCCCGCCACCAACGTCGTACTGCTCAAGCTCAAGGATCTGCTGCTCGCGCTCGGGTTCGGCGCGATCATCCTCGTGTCCACGGCACTCTCGGTGTTCGGAGCCCAGGTGCTGAGCTGGCTGTTCGAGGTGGCGGGCGTCAACGAGAACTCGGTGCCGGCGGAGTTCGCGGCGCGTGCTGTCGGCCTGCTGCTCGTGCTGATCGTCGACACCGTGCTGCTCGGTTCGTTCTACCGCGTGGTCTCGGGCATCCACATTCCGCTGCGGCTGCTGATGCCCGGCACCGTGCTCGCGGCGATCGCGCTCGGTGTGCTCAAGGCACTGGGCACGAGCCTGCTGGGCGGCGCCACGCACAATCCGCTGCTGGCGAGCTTCGTGGCGATCATCGGTCTGCTCATCTGGTTCAACTTCGTGTGTCAGGTCGTGCTGATCGGCGCCGCCTGGATCGCCGTGAGCGCGAGCGATCGCGGCATCGACCTGAACGAGCACCGCACCGAGCACGGCACCCCGTCGGGCACCGCGCTGCCGCTGTAGCCGTCGATCCCCGAATGACGGCGGCGCCTTCTAGGCTCGGTGCCATGCTGCGCATCGCGACCGTCAACGTGAACGGGGTCCGAGCCGCCTTCCGCAAAGGGATGGGCGACTGGCTTCAGGGGCGCGGGGTCGACATCCTCGCGCTGCAGGAGGTGCGGGCATCCACCGACGACCTCGTGGGCCTGCTCGGGGAGGAGTGGGACGTGCTGCACGACCCCGCCACCGCGAAGGGTCGCGCCGGGGTCGCGATCGCCTCACGCGGCAAGGCCTCCATCCACCGCGTCGCGCTCGGCGCCGAGGACTTCGACAGCGCGGGCCGCTGGCTGGAGGCCGACTACGAGGTGGGCGACCGGGTGATCACCGTGGTGAGCACCTACGTGCACTCCGGCGTCGCCGACGACGAGCCGAAGATGGTGGAGAAGTACAAGTTCCTCGACGCCATGGAGCAGCGGATGCCCGAGCTCGCCGCCCACAGCGAGCTCGCCCTCGTCGTCGGTGACCTCAACGTCGGCCATCGCGAGCTCGACATCCGCAACTGGCGGGGCAACCGCAAGAGCGCGGGCTTCCTGCCCCGCGAGCGCGCGTACTTCGATCGCTTCTTCGGGCCGCGCGGCGAGCCCGTGGCGGGCGTCGACGGCTCGACCGGCCCGGGCCTGGGCTGGGTGGATGTCGGCCGCACCTGGGCGGGCGAGGTCGACGGCCCCTACACCTGGTGGTCGCAGCGCGGCCAGGCGTTCGACACCGACACGGGCTGGCGCATCGACTACCACGCCGCGACCCCCGCCCTCGCGGCGACCGTGCACAACTACACGGTGGACAAGGCCGCGGCCTGGGATCAGCGCTGGTCCGACCACGCGCCCGTCGTCGTCGACTACGACCTCTGAGCTCCGCGTACCCTAGAGCGGTGACCAAGCCCCGTCTCTTCTCCGGCATGCAGCCATCGGCCGACTCGCTCCACATCGGCAACTACGTGGGGGCACTGCTCCAGTGGAAGCAGTTGCAGCTCACCCACGACGCGATTTTCTGCGTCGTCGACCTGCACGCGATCACGGTGCCGCAAGACCCGAAGGCGCTGCGCGAGCAGACCCGGCGCACCGCGGCGCAGTACATCGCCGCGGGCATCGACCCGACGGCATCCACCCTCTTCGTGCAGTCGCACGTGCCGGCGCACGCCGAACTCGCCTGGGTGCTCAACACGATCACGGGCTTCGGCGAGGCCAGCCGCATGACCCAGTTCAAAGACAAGGCCGCCAAGCAGGGCACGGATGCCGCGTCCGTCGGCCTCTTCGCCTACCCCGTGCTCATGGCCGCCGACATCCTGCTCTACGACACCGCGGTCGTGCCGGTCGGCGACGACCAGAAGCAGCACATCGAGCTCACGCGTGACCTCGCGAACCGCTTCAACTCGCGCTTCGGTCAGACCTTCCGCGAGCCGAAGCCGATGATCCTCGAGGAGACGGCGCGCATCTACGACCTGCAGAACCCGTCGTCGAAGATGAGCAAGTCCGCGGCGACCGACTCCGGTGTCGTCTGGCTGCTGGACGACGACTCGAAGACGGCGAAGAAGTTCAAGTCGGCCGTCACCGACGACGAGCGCGAGATCCGCTTCGACCGCGGTGCCAAGCCCGGGGTGTCGAACCTGCTGACCATCCTCTCCGCGTTCGGCGGCGACCCGATCGACGAACTCGTCGAGCGCTTCGCCGGGCACGGCTACGGCGACCTGAAGTCCGAGGTCGCCGACGCGGTGGTCGCCACCTTCGGCCCGATCCGCGACCGCGCCAAGGAGATGCTCGCCGACCCGGCCGAGCTCGACCGCATCCTCACCGCGAACGCCGAGCGCGCGAACGAGATCGCGCAGGCGACCCTCGCGACGGTCTACGACCGCGTGGGGCTGCTGCCGCGGTCGCGATGATCCCCGTCGTACTCTTCGACCTCGACGACACGCTCTTCGCGCACCGCACCGCGGTGGACCGCGGGATCGTCACCCACCTCGCGAGGCTGGGCATCGTGCCGGACGACCCGGTCGCGGCCGCGTCGCTGTGGCACGAGCTCGAGGAACGGCACTACCACCGCTACCTGGCAGGCGAGCTCGACTTCGAGGGCCAGCGCCGCGCGCGGGCGCGCGACTTCGCTGCGACGCACGGCGTGGAGCTGGCCGACCTCGAGGCCGGTGCCTGGTTCGACGCGTACTTCGAGCACTACCGGGCCGCCTGGGTGCTGCACGACGACGCCCTCGACTGCCTGGCCGCGATCGCCCCGCCCGTCCGCATCGGCATCATCACCAACGGCGATCCCGCGTTTCAGCAGCGCAAGCTCGACCAGGTCGGCCTCAGCCCGTTCATGGAGCACGTGATCGCCAGCGGCGCGCTCGGCTATGCGAAGCCCGACCCGCGCATCTTCCGCCACGCCTGCGACCTGTTCGGCGTCGAGCCCGCCGACGCCGTGTACGTGGGCGACCGGCTGGGCACGGACGCGATCGGCGCCGCCTCGGCAGGCCTGCTCGGCGTGTGGCTCGACCGGGGTGGGGCGGCCACGGCGCAGCAACTGCAGCAGGCCCGGGATGCCGGGGTGCCCGTCATCCGCACGCTCGACGAGCTGCCCGCCATCGTCGCGCCGCCCCAGGCGTAGGGTTGTGCGGTGCCGCCCGCGCGGCCGGAAGGATTCAGCACCGTGTCAGTCACCGCCCCCGCCCCGACCAACCCGCGCTCGCGCATCATCGTCGCGAGCCTCATCGGCACCTCGATCGAGTTCTACGACTTCTACGCATACGCGACGGCGGCGGTGCTCGTGTTCCCGACCCTGTTCTTCGCCAACGCCGACCCGACGATCTCGTTGCTGCAGTCCTTCGCCGTGTTCGGCGTCGCGTTCGTCGCCCGCCCGATCGGCTCGATCCTGTTCGGCCACTTCGGCGATCGCGTCGGTCGCAAGCAGACGCTCGTGGCATCCCTGCTCACGATGGGGATCGCGACGTTCATCATCGGTCTGCTGCCGAGCGGGCTGACGCCGGGCTGGGAGATCATCGCCCCGGCGCTGCTGGTGATCATGCGCTTCGGGCAGGGCCTGGGCCTCGGCGGCGAGTGGAGCGGCGCCGCGCTGCTCGCGACGGAGAACGCGCCCGCCGGCAAGCGCGCCATCTACGGCACCTTCCCGCAGTTGGGCGCACCGATCGGGTTCGTCCTCGCCAACGGCATCTTCCTGCTGCTGTCGACGACGATCGATCAGGAGCAGTTCCTCGCCTGGGGCTGGCGCGTGCCGTTCCTGGCCAGCGCGGTGCTCGTGATCATCGGGCTCTACGTGCGCTTCCGGCTCATCGAGACCCCGGCATTCCAGAAGGTCATCGAGCGCGGCGAGGTGGCGAAGGTGCCGCTCGGGCGCGTGCTCAAGGGCAGCTGGCGCCCGCTGATCCTCGGCACCTTCATCATGCTCGCCACCTACACGCTGTTCTACCTGATGACGACGTTCACGCTCACCTACGGCACCGCAGCGACGGACGCCGCGGTGCCCGGCCTCGGGTACACCCGCAACGACTTCCTCATCATGCTCATCGTCGGCGTGGTGTTCTTCGGCGTCTTCACCCTGATCTCGGGGCCGCTCGCGGAGCGGTTCGGACGCCGCGCCCACCTCATCGTCGTCACGATCGCGATCATCGTCTTCGGTCTGCTGTTCACGCCGCTGTTCGGCGGTGGCTTCATCGGAGTGATGGCCGTGCTCGTGATCGGGTTCACGCTCATGGGCCTGACCTTCGGGCCGATGGCCGCGGTGCTGCCCGAACTGTTCCCGACCAACGTGCGCTACACCGGGTCGGCGATCAGCTACAACGTCTCCAGCATCCTCGGCGCGGCGGTGGCGCCGTTCATCGCGGTCGCACTGTGGAGTGCGGCCGGCGGCAGCCCGGTGCTGGTCGGCGTCTACCTGTCGGCGATGGCCGTGATCACCCTCGTGGCGCTGCTCATCAGCCGCGAGACGCGCGACATCGACTACGAGGGCACCACGGCATCCACCGACTCCTGAAGCGTCGGCGCCGAACGCCGCGGTCGGCACGGGAATACCTCCAGGTCGTGCGCGTTACACTTGCCGTAGCAAGAACGTGCTCCGGGGTCGGTGTGAATCCGAACCGGCGGTGATAGTCCGCGACCCGCGTCGGCAACGACACGGTTGATCCGGTGGAATTCCGGTACCGACGGTGATGGCGATGAGAATCGTCTAGTCCGGAAGAGAGGCAGCACGGATCGGGTGGCGTCGCCGCACGATCGGGTCGTCGACCATTCCCGGAGCCTCGAGAACGAGGACCGGATGCCCCAGCCAGCGCCCTACGAGGCCGCGATGCGCCGCGCCCTCGCGCTCGCCGCGAACGGCCCCTCGGTCGGGGTGAACCCCCAGGTCGGTTGCGTGCTGCTGGACGCGCACGGCAGCGTCGTCGCCGAGGGCTGGCACCGCGGTTCGGGCACCGCGCACGCCGAGGTCGACGCGCTCTCGAAGGTCGCGGACGCGACGGGCCTCACCGCGGTCGTCACCCTCGAACCCTGCAACCACTCCGGCCGCACCGGACCCTGCAGCGAGGCACTCATCGCCGCGGGCGTCGCCCGCGTCGTCTACGCGATCGACGACCCCGGCATCGAGTCGGCGGGCGGCGCCGAGCGCCTGCGCGAGGCCGGCGTCGAGGTCATCGGCGGCGAACTCGCCGATGAAGCCGAGGAGTTCCTGCACCGCTGGCTGACCGCCGTGCGCCACCGACGCCCCTACGTCACCGTGAAGTGGGCCGCGAGCCTGGACGGCCGCGCGGCTGCGGCCGACGGCTCCAGCCAGTGGATCACCGGCACCGCCTCGCGGCAGCGCGTGCACGAGCAGCGCGCCGCGAGCGACGCGATCCTGGTCGGCACCGGCACGGTGCTCGCCGACGACCCGGCGCTGACCGCGCGCGGGGATGCCGGCGAGCTCATGCCGCACCAGCCGCTGCCGGTGGTGGTGGGCGAGCGCGCCGTTCCGGGCGACGCCAGGCTCCGGCAGCACCCCGCGGGGCTGCTGGAGACCGGCACGCGGGACGTGGAGGCGGTGCTCTCGGGGTTGTTCGGCAGCGGCATCCGTCGCGTCTATGTCGAGGGCGGGCCCACGCTCGCGAGCGCCGTCATCGCCGCCGGGCTCGCCGACGAGTACCTCGTCTATCTCGCCCCGAAGCTCATCGGCGGCCCACGGGTCGCCATCGGCGATCTCGGCATCGGCTCGATCGCCGAGGCCCGCACACTGCACATCGTCTCCGTCGAGTCGCTCGGCGAGGACATCCTCATCACCGCACGGCCCAAGGAGTAGTCATGTTCACCGGCATCATCGAAGAACTCGGCGAGGTTATCGCGTGGGAGCACGGCGCCGACGCCGGTCGCCTCACCGTGCGCGCACCGCTGGCGGTCTCCGACGCGAAGCACGGCGACTCCATCTCGGTCAGCGGCGTGTGCCTGACCGTGATCGAGCAGGGGCCGGACTGGTTCGCCGCCGACGTCATGGCGGAATCGATCGCCATGTCGACGCTCGGAGGGTTCGCCCCAGGTCGCCGCGTGAACATCGAGCGCGCCGCGCAGGTGAACGACCGGCTCGGCGGGCACATCGTGCAGGGCCACATCGACGGCACCGCGACGGTGCTCTCCGTCGAGGACGGCAGCGCCTGGCGCGTCATCCGCTTCACCCTGGCCCCGGATGTCGCCCCCCTCGTGGCCCGCAAGGGCTCGATCGCAGTCGACGGCACCTCGCTCACCGTCAGCGCGGTCGGGCGGGACTGGTTCGAGGTGTCCCTGATCCCCGAGACCCTCACCGCGACGACGCTCGGCCTGCTCACCCCCGGCGCGACGGTCAACATCGAGACGGACATCCTGGCCCGCCACGTGGCCCGTCTCGCCGAGTTCGCGCCCATGGAAGGACGATCATGACCCTCTCAACCATCCCCGAAGCCGTCGCCGCGTTGCGCCTCGGCAAGCCCGTGATCGTCGCCGACGACGAGGGCCGCGAGAACGAGGGCGACGTGATCATCTCGGCGGAGCTCGCGAGCCAGGAGTGGCTGGCCTGGATGGTGCGCGTCTCGTCCGGCTTCGTCTGCGCGCCCATGACGAACGAGATCGCCGAGCGGCTGAACCTGCCGCCGATGGTCTCGACCAACGAAGACCCGCGCGGCACCGCCTACACGATCTCGGTGGATGCTGCGGACCGGCTCTCCACCGGCATCAGCGCCTCCGACCGCGCCCACACGCTGCGGGTGCTGGCCGACCCGGAGTCGACGCCGGCGAGCGTGATCCGCCCGGGCCACATCCTGCCGCTTCGTGCCGTGGACGGCGGGGTGCAGCAGCGCGACGGTCACACCGAGGCGGCCGTGGACCTGATGAAGCTCGCCGGGCTCAACCCCGTCGCCGCGATCGCCGAGATCGTCGCCGACGACGGCGAGATGATGCGACTGCCGGGGCTGATCGAACTCGGGGCCTCCGTCGACCTGCCGGTGATCACGATCGAGTCGCTCATCGCCTACATCGTCGAGAACAAGTGCGAGAGCGTGCCGGCGGTGATCGATGCGATCCCCGAGACCGCGCGGGTGACCTTCGAGGTGGAGACGACGATCCCCACCGAGCACGGACCGTTCACGGTGCGCGCGTACCGCGACCGCTCGACCGGCGCCGATCACGTGGCCTTCATCAAGGGGCCCCTGGCCGAGGGCGCCCTCGTGCGGGTGCACTCGGAGTGCCTCACCGGCGAGGCCTTCGGCTCGCTCAAGTGCGAGTGCGGGCCACAACTGGACTCGGCGCTGGAGACGATCCAGCGCGAGGGCGGAGTGGTCGTCTACCTGCGCGGGCACGAGGGGCGCGGCATCGGCCTGATCAACAAGCTGCGCGCCTACCGCCTGCAGGAGGACGGACTCGACACCCTCGACGCGAACCTCGCCCTCGGCCTGCCCGCTGACGCCCGCGACTACGGCGCAGCCACCGCGATCCTCAAGGATGTCGGGCTCACCCGCGTGCGGCTGCTGAGCAACAATCCCGAGAAGCGCCGCCAGCTTCAGGAGCGCGGCATCGAGGTCACCGAGCTCGTGCCGCTCGTCGTCGGCGTCGGCACCGACAACGAGGGCTACCTCGAGGCCAAGCGCGACCGGATGGGCCACAACCTGCCCAGCCACGATCTACTCGAACAGGCGCTGCAGAGCGCCGCGGAAGGAAACGCATGAGCGGCGAAGGCCACCCCACCCTCGACACCGACGGCACCGGCCTGAAGGTCACCATCGTGTCGGGTCTGTGGCACCACAGGATCGCCGAGGGACTGCTCGCCGGCGCTCGACGCGTGCTCCAGGAATCCGGCGCCGAGGTGACCGAGGTGCAGGTGCCCGGGAGCTTCGAACTGCCGGTCGCGAGCAAGGTCGCACTCGACGCCGGAGCGGATGCCGTGGTCGCCCTCGGCGTGATCGTGCGCGGCGGCACCCCGCACTTCGAGTACGTCAGCGCCGCCGCGACGGACGGCCTGACCCGCGTCGCGCTCGACACCGGCAAGCCCGTGGGATTCGGCGTGCTCACCCTGGACGACGAGCAGCAGGGTCTCGACCGGGCGGGTCTACCCGGCTCGAAGGAGGACAAGGGCGCGGAGGCCGCGGAAGCCGCATTGGCGACCGCGATCGTGTTGCGCGGAATCCGGTCCGCCGGGCAGTAGTCTGGCGGGCGTGACGACGCCCTCGACCCCCGCCGCATTCACCCCGTTCGCCGAGCCGAAGCGCAACGTCCACGCGCGTTGGATCGCGTTCTTCGCTACCGCCTGGTTCGGCATCTGGATGGCGCAGCTCGCGCCGATCCAGTTGCTGCTGCCGTTGCAGATCGACGCGGTCCTGCGACCCCTGGACTGGACCGAGTCGGTCGTGGCCTTCGGCATCATCTCCGGCATCGCCGGGGCGTGCGCGCTCATCGCCTATCCGGTGACGGGCATGCTCTCCGATCGCACGACCTCGCGTTTCGGTCGTCGCCGCCCGTGGATCTTCGCGGGCACGATCGTCTTTGCGGTCTCACTGTTCCTGCTGGGGCTGCAGACCACGATCGTGGGCATCGGCATCTTCTGGTGCCTCGCCCTGATCGGCTTCTGCATGCTCTCCGCGGCGCTCACCGCGACGATCTCCGACCAGGTGCCGGTCGGCCAGCGCGGCTTCGTCTCCGGCTGGGTCGCCGGCCCGCAGGCGCTCGGCACCGTCGCGGGCATCATGCTCATCACGCTGCTGGGCCTGAGCATCTTCATCGGCTACGCGCTCATGGCCGTGCTGCTCGTCGTGTTCGTCATCCCGTTCCTGCTGCTCGTGCCCGACGAGGTGCTGCCCAAGGTGCTGCGCCCGGCGTTCACCCTCTCGGGCGCGATCAAGGGATTCTGGGTCAGCCCTCGCAAGTATCCGGACTTCGGCTGGACCCTGCTCGGCCGCATCCTGGTGAACCTCGCGAACGCCCTGAGCACGACCCTGCTGCTGTATTTCATCATGTTCGGCCTGGGCCGCGTCGAGTCCGCCGAGGACGACCTGCTGACCCTCACCCTGATCTACCTGGCGTTCTTCACCGCCGCCGCGCTGCTGCTCGGCAAGCTCAGCGACAAGCTCGGACAGCGCAAGCCGTTCGTCTATGCGGCCGCCTACCTGCAGGCGATCGCGGCGCTGCTCATCGCGTTCGTGCCCAGCTACGAGCTCATGTTCCTCGGGGCTGCGATGCTCGGTGTGAGCTACGGATGCTTCATGTCCGTCGACCAGGCGCTCGCCACCCAGGTGCTCCCCAGCTCGCACACCCGCGGCAAGGATCTCGGCATTATGAACATCGCCACCGCCGTGCCGCAGGCGGTCGGCCCACTGCTGGGCTCGTTCGTGGTGGCGCAGTTGGGTGGCTTTCCTGGACTGTTCATCGCCGCCGCGGTGTTCGCCGTGCTCGGCGGACTCGCCGTGCTGCCGATCAAGAAGGTCAAGTAGCGGACACGGTCGTGCCGCTAGCCTGATCCCATGCGCATCAATGTTGGATGGATCGCGCTCGCGATCGCGGCGATCGGGGCGGCAGCACTCGCGGTGCTCTTCGTCATCACGTTCGGCACGGCCCGGCTCGCGGATCGCGAGATCTCGTCGCTGACCTTCCACCAGTACCAGGCGATCCTGGACTTCGACGACGCCGAGTACGTGCAGGACGACCCGGCTCAGGTGGCGCGCTTCCAAGCGCTCCTGACCGAGTACGACGTGGTTCCCGGCCAGACCGTGACGGCGGTCGAAGACGGCTGCGACGGCGGCCTGTCGACGACGGTGGAGCTCGCCTACGTCGACGGCGGAACGGCCGAGATGTTCCTGGCCACGTGCGGCGAACCCGCCTACGACGAGTTCAACGCCCAGGCCACCGACCTGTTCACGCAGTGGCGCCTGGAGCAGAACCCCGCGGGCTAGTCACGCTGGTCAGCCAGCTTGAGTATGGTCCTCGCCGACTCGGCCAGTGACTCGACCGCACTGAGCTTTGGGCTCATCACTCCGATCAGGCCCAAATCCATCCACGACAGGATGCCGCTGCTACTGCCCAAAGCGTTCTTTGCCGCGTGGTTGAACCCGGACGCGGAAGGCCTTCACGTGAGCTCGTCGGGGCAGCGCTGGACGCTGGGCGCCAGGTCACCGAAACAGTCGTTACGCGGGAGGTGTGAACGGTGAAACCGATGTTCGGGTCACGGTTCCACCGCTCGATTGGGCCGACCAATCGAGCTAGTCGTTCGGCGCCGATTTCCGCCGAGATGTTCGGCGAACGAAGAGCCAGACGACGCTCAGGACCGCCGCCACCAGCACGAGGACTATAAGTGCGATGACGACCGTGTGGTAGGTGGTCAGTCCAGTCATGAGTGCTCCTTACCGGGAAGTTTCGTCGAGATCGGAGTTTCGAGCGGCTCCGACACCAACGGAGGTACCACAGCGGGAGGCGCCTGCCCCTCATCGGCGACCGCCGCGCCGAACGGCGTCAACAAGGTCACCACCAGCACAAACGAGGCAAGAACCGCGACCAGCGCACGAATCAGGCTCCACCCCAGTTCGAGCGGCACTAGTCGAGGAAGAGCGCGCGCAGCCGCCTGGTGGTGAACACCAGCCCGATCGCGATCATCACCGCGAAGTAGAGCACGTGCAGCAGCATCCCCGCGCCGAGCGCGCCCGTGGTCAACCCGCGCACGAGCTCAACGCCGTGCCACAGCGGAAGGGCTTGCACGACCCACTGGATCGGCTCGGGGTAGACGCTCAGGGGGTAGAACGTCGCCGAGAACAGGAACATCGGCAGCATGACGAACTGGATCCATTCCATCTGCTGGAACGACTTCAGGTAGCTCGTGATGCCCATGCCGAGGCTCGCGAAGCCGAAGGCGATCACCAGGATGGCCGGCAGCGCGAGCACCGCGCTCCACGCGAGGTTGAGCCCGAGCACCTGCATGACGAGCAGGAAGGTGGTGCCGTAGGCGGCGCCGCGCAGCAGGGCCAGCGAGATCTCGCCGAGCGCGACATCCAGCGGTCCGAGGCTCGTCGCGAGCATGCCCTGGTAGAGCTTGCCGAAGTGCATCTTGAAGAACACGTTCCACGTGGAGTCGTAGATCGCGCCGTTCATCGCCGAGACGGCCAGCAGCGCCGGCGCGATGTACGCCGCGTACGGAATCTCGCTTCCGCCGCTGCTCACGCCGCCGATGTAGCCACCGAGGCCGATACCGAGGGCGAGCAGGTAGAAGACGGGCTCGAACACCCCGGTGAGCACGATGATCCAGTTGGTGCTGCGGGTGGCAAGCAGGCCGCGACCGACGACGGCGCGCGCGTTGCCCGCGTACAGGGCGCGCACGCCACCCGAGGTCGCCCTCGCGGGACTCTGCACGCTCACTTGTTCAACCTCCGCGTGACGTTGCGAGCGCACCACTGCCAGCCGACGATGCCGAGCAGCAGCAGGTAGACGACATGGATGATGCTGAGCCAGATCGGCTCCGTCGGCCCGTACACGAACTGCCGCCCCAACTCGCTCGCGTGCCACAGCGGCGAGAGCCATCCGATCCACTGCAGGAAGATCGGCAGCTGGGTCAGCGGGAACACGGTGCCGCTGAACAGGGTGAGCGGCAGGATCACGGTGCGCTGGAGGATCGCGAACTGGCCGCGATCCTCCTGGATCGTCGCCGAGTACGCGGCGACCGGGCTGAAGGCGAATCCGGCGAGCAACCCAGCGACGATCGTCAGCACCGACCACCCGGAATCCACCGCGCCGAAGGCGAGCATCACGACGTAGTAGATGCCGCACGTGACGATCATGCGCAGCCCGACGAAGATCATGATGCCGTCAACGATCTGCCGACCGGTGATCGGGGTGGCGTTCATGCCGACGTAGGTCGCGTTCCACTTCAGGCCGAGCAGGATGCCGAAGGTGTACTCCTCCATCGCGACGAGCACGGCCGCGCTGGCGAGCAGGGCGGGCGCCACGAACTGGAGGTACGTCACGCCCGGCGTCGGCCCCACGTTGCCGGTGATCAGCGTGGCCAGCCCGACCCCGAAGGCGAAGAGATAGAGCACCGGCGTGCCGAGCGCGGTCGCCAGCAGCGTGCCGAGGTAGCCGCGCATCTGGCGGACCTTGTGTTCGGTGACGTACCAGGCGCCGTAGCGGCGTGACCTGGCGCTGAACTCGATGGGGCTCACGGCGGTCGAGCCGGTCGCGAGGCCGCTCATTCGACCAGGCTCCGTCCGGTCAGCCGCAGGAAGACATCCTCGAGGCTGGAGCGGCGCACCAGGCTCGTGATCGGGTCGAGGCCCCGGCGCACCACCTCGACGAGCGCCTCCTCGCCGCTGGCCGCGTAGACCAGGATGCGATCGGGCAGCACCTCGAGACGCTCACCGATGCCGGCGAGCTCCGCGGCGGCCGTCTCGTTGCGCTCCGAGCCGAACCGAACCTCCAGCACCTCCCGGCTGGAGTGCTCGCGGATCAGCGCCGCCGGCGAGCCCTCCGCCATGATGCGGCCCTTGTCGACGACCACGAGGCGGTCGCACAGCTGCTCGGCCTCGTCCATGTAGTGCGTCGTGAGCACGAGGGTCGTGCCCTGCTCCTTGAGCCGGAACAGGCGATCCCACAGGATGTGCCGCGCCTGCGGGTCCAGCCCCGTCGTCGGTTCGTCGAGCAGCAGGATGCGGGGGTCGTTGATCAGCGCGCGCGCGATGGTCAGGCGCCGCTTCATCCCGCCGCTGAGGTCGTCGACCTTCGCCTTCGCACGGTCGGCCAGCTGCGCGAACTCGAGCAGGGCGTCGGCGCGGGAGGCGACCTGCGAGCGTGGCAGGCCGAAGTAGCGGCCGTAGACGAGCAGGTTGTCGCGCACTCGCAACTCGGTGTCGAGGTTGTCCGCCTGGGGCACGACGCCGAGCTGGGATCGGATGGCGGGGCCGTGCTCGTTCGGGTCGAGGCCGAGAATCGTCAGGTCACCGCTCGTGCGCGTGGAGACGGCGCCGACCATGCGCATGGTCGTCGACTTGCCCGCACCGTTCGGGCCGAGCAGCCCGAACGACTCCCCCGGCGCGACCTCGAAGTCGATGCCGTCGACGGCGGCGAAGTCCTTGTACTTCTTGGTCAGGGCAGTGGCGGTGATGACGGGCGTTGACACCTGACCGAGACTACGTGCCGGGGCCGACACACGTCGAGTTGGAACAGCTCGCGCGGGGCGATCGCAGCCCTAGACTGGCGCACGTGAAGGCCCGTCACCTCCTCGCGATCGCCGCGATTCCCGCGCTGCTCTCACTGGCCGCCTGCGGGCCGGGCGTATCGGATCCCGTTCCCGCTTCCGGCTCCCCCGGAGCGAGCGCGACCGCGACGCCGGCACCCTCCGCCGAGCCGCTGCCCGCCGACGCGCTCATGGTCGTGACCGCTACCGCCACCGCCTCGACCGGCGCGCAGCTGGATCTGCGCCTGATCGTGCACGAGCCGGGCGCGTGGGATGCCGCGGCCGGTGCAGATGGCGCGGCCGCGACGATCGCGTGGTGCGCGGGCGAGGTCGACGCCGACGTGATCGCCGCCGCGGCGACCTCCTTCACCCGCATCGAGGTCGACGCCGAGCAGCTCGGCGAGCTCACCTGGCCGGCCGAGGAACGCATCCTGCTCGACCCGACTCCCGAATACACGACCCTCGCGGCGACCGGCAACGTCGCGCAGGTGCCCTCGCCTCTCCCGCAGCCTGGCGACTACGTGCCGCACTGCAAACAGACCGCGATGCTCACGGGCGCCGGTGAGGGCGACGTGTTCTCGGGCGCCGAACAGGATGCAGCGGGCCGCGACGGCCTCCCCCCGCTGCACTTCTGGTCCAGGCTCACCTTCGGCTTCAGCAACGACCCCGACGCGAGCCCGACGATCGGCTTCACGAACTGCGCTGTCGAGATCACCCCGCTCGGCGAGTCGTTCGGAGCGCCGGGTGCCGGATGGCACGAGGAATTCCTCGCCGCTTCGTGCATCGTCGGCGGCAGCACCGGGTACTGACCCGCACGCCGAGAGCGAACGCCGCGAGGGGGTCGATCGAGGCACCGCTACGCTCGTGCGTGGGCGCGCGACCGGAATTACGACCGTCGGCGTCGCGGGGCACCGCCCGACGGAGTACGGGCTCGGCCCACTCCGGCGCGAGACTGAAGGAACCATGAGCGACACCACGACCTCCCCCCGACGCGGCATGTTCGCACCCAAGAACGACACCGGCCCCCGGGCGCGGTTCTCCCAACTGCTGCCCTATCTCGCCGAGCACAAGGGCGTGCTGAGCGTCGTGATCGCGCTGAGCATCATCGGTGCCGCGGCGTCCCTCGCCCAGCCCCTGCTGGTCAGCCAGGTGATCACGGTCGTGCAGGCCGGCGATGCGCTCGGGATGCTCGTGTGGGCCCTCGTGGGACTGGTCGTGGCATCCGCCATCATCAGCGGCTTCCAGCACTACCTGCTGCAGCGCACCGGCACCTCGGTGGTGCTCTCGGCGCGTCGCCAGCTCGTGCGGCGCATGCTGCGGCTGCCGATCAGCGAGTTCGACACGCGCCGCACCGGCGACCTCGTCTCCCGCGTCGGCTCCGACACCACGCTGCTCTACGCGGTCATCACCCAGGGCCTCGTCGACGCGATCGGCGGCGCGCTCGTGTTCGTCGGCGCCCTCATCGCGATGCTGGTCATCGACCCGTTGCTGCTCGCACTCACCGTCGCGGTGATCGCCGTCGCCGTGATCACCGTGGTCACGCTGTCCTCGCGCATCCGGGTCGCCAGCCGCAAGCAGCAGGAGAAGGTCGGCGACCTCGCCGCCGCGGTCGAGCGCAGCCTCAGCGCCGTGCGCACCGTGCGCGCCTCCAACGCCACCGACCGTGAGATCGCGACGGTCGAGAAGGATGCCGAGGGCGCGTGGAGCGCCGGCCTGCAGGTCGCGCGCATCTCGGCGCTCGTCGTGCCGATCTCCGGCATCGCCCTGCAGGTGGCCCTGCTCGTCGTGCTCGGCGTCGGCGGCTTCCGGGTGGCCAGCGGTGCGATCACGATCGCGAGCCTGATCTCGTTCATCCTGTTCCTGTTCATGATGATCATGCCGCTCGGGCAGGCCTTCGGCGCGATCAACTCCGTGAACCAGGCGCTCGGCGCCCTCGGCCGCATCCAGGAGATCATCTCGCTGCCGACCGAGACCGACCGCGACGCCGAGATCGTGCCGGTCGCCGCCATCGAATCGGATGCCGCGATCAGCTTCGAGAACGTCACCTTCACCTACCCCCGCGAGGCCGTCGCCGTGCACGACGAGGCGGCACCGGAGGACGTCGAACCGCACGACCTCACGGTGCTGCGGGGGGTCTCCTTCGCCGCGGAGCGGGGCAAGCGCACCGCGCTCGTCGGGCCGTCCGGCGCGGGCAAGTCCACGATCCTCGCGCTCATCGAGCGCTTCTACGACCCGACCTCCGGCGTCGTGCGGCTTGGTGGTGTGGACATCCGCGGTCTCGACCGTGTCGAGCTGCGCTCGCAGATCGGCTACGTCGAGCAGGACGCCCCCGTGCTCGCCGGTTCGATCCGCCAGAACCTGCTGCTGAGCGCCCCCGACGCGACCGACGAACAGTGTGTGGAGGTGCTGCGCGCCGTGAACCTCACCGAGGTGCTCGAACGCAACCCCGCCGGGCTGGATGCCGCGGTCGGCGAAGACGGCGTCATGCTCTCCGGGGGCGAACGCCAGCGTCTCGCGATCGCGCGCACCCTGCTCGCCGCCCCGCCCATCCTGCTGCTCGACGAGTCGACCTCGAGCCTCGACGGACTCAACGAGCAGATGCTGCGCGAGGCGATCGACGCGGTCGCCGAGAATCGCACGCTCATCGTGATCGCGCACCGGCTCTCGACCGTCGTCGATTCCGACCAGATCGTGGTGCTCGACCACGGCCGCGTGGTCGGCGTGGGGACCCACTCCGAGCTCGTGAAGTCGACCCCGCTCTACAAGGACCTGGCGAAGCACCAGCTGCTGGTGTGAGCGCGGCGTCGGCTACCCCGCGAGCGCGTACATCGCGACCGCGGCGGTGGCCGCGACGTTGAGCGAATCGATGCCGTGCGCCATCGGTATCTGCACGATCGTGTCGGCCGCGGCGAGCGCCTCGCTGGTGAGCCCCTCCCCCTCGGTGCCGAGCACGAGTGCGACGCGCTCCGGGGCCGTGGCGGCGAACTCCCGCAACGAGACCGCGCCCGGTTCGAGGGCGAGGGCGGCGAGGTGGAAGCCGGCGAGCTGCTCGCGGGCGGTCATCCAGTCGCCGAGGCGCGTCCACGGCACCTGCAGCACCGTGCCCATCGAGACCCGGATGGCGCGGCGGTAGAACGGGTCGCTGCAGCGCTCGGTGACGAGCACGGCATCGGCGCCGATCCCCGCGACCGACCGGAAGATCGCGCCGACGTTGGTGGGATCGACGACGTTCTCGAGGATGACGACGCGGCGGGCATCCGCGACCAGCGCCTCCACCGAGGGCAGCGGCGGGCGGTGCATCGAGGCGATGAGGCCGCGGTGCAGAAGGTATCCCGTCAACTGCTCGAGCAGCTCGGGCGGACCGGAGAACACCGGCACGTTATCCCCGACGAGCGCCACGGCTTCGTCGACCGCCGAACCGAGCGCGAGCACCGAACGCGGCGCGTGCCCCGCGCGCAGTGCGCGTTCCAGCACGAGCGCCGACTCGGCCAGGTAGAGCCCGTGCTCCGTGCCCCGCGCCTTCTTGAGCGCGACATCGGTGAGATGCGAGTAGTCGGCAAGCCGCGGGTCGTCGAGGTCGGTGATCGGGATGACCGGCATCAGCGGACCGTGGGCTGCATCATCCCGCCGCCAGACGGCCGCCGGCCGCGACGACCTCCTCGAGCGCGGCGGCACTGGACTCGGGGGCGACACCCGCCACCAGGTCCGTGAGCACGCGAACCCGGCGCCCGCCGGCGAGGGCATCGAGCGCCGAGGCGCGCACGCAGTAGTCCGTCGCGATGCCGACGACGTCGATGTCGGTCACGCCGAGCTCGTCGAGCTTCTCGGCGACGGTGGCCCCGTCATCCGTCGTGCCCTCGAAGATCGAATACGCAGGCTTGCCCTGACCCTTGCGCACGTGCACGTCGATCGCGTCGACCGCGAGCGCCGGGTGGTACTCGGCGCCGGTCGTGCCCGAGACACAGTGCACCGGCCAGGAGTCGACGTAGTCGGGCTCGGGGTGGAAGTGCCCGCCGTTGTCGTTGTCGCCGTCGTGCCAGTCGCGTGAGGCGAAGACCACGTCGTAGCGATCGGGATGCTCGGCCAGCAGTGTCGTGATCCCCGCCGCGACCGCGGCGCCGCCCTCGACGCCGAGCGCACCGCCCTCGGTGAAGTCGTTCTGCACGTCGATGATGAACAGCGCCTTGGTCATCGCGTCTCCTCGCGTCGGTCTAGTGGTTGGAGAGGTTGTCGCCGCAGTTGAACGCCGCGGTGGTGAGGTCGTCGAGCGCGGCCCGCGCCTCATAGGGGATGCCGCCCGGGTTGATGGCGTAGAACGCGAAGGCGAGTGGGGTGCCGTCCGCGGCATCCACGACCCCAGCGAGGGAGCGCTCGGTGTCGATCCAGCCGGGCTTGGCGACCACGCGGCTCGCGGCGGCGGCGTTCGGCCCGGTGAAGCGATCGGCGAGGTCGCCCGAGACGCCGCCGACCGGCAGCGTGTCATAGACGATGCGCAACTGGAGCGCGTTGGCGCGAAGCGCCACCATCAGCTGGGCGACGTATTGCGGCGAGACCGCGTTGGCGGCGCTGAGACCCGAGCCGTCTTTGATGATCGAACCCGCGATGGCCGGCAGCTCGGTGCGGGTGAGCGCACCGGTGATCGCCTGCTGCAGGGATGCCGCCGAACCGTCGAGCCCGCTCGTGCGGGAGATCACGCGCGCGAGGTTCTCCGCGATGGTGTTGTCGCTGTCTTTGAGCATCTGGTCGAGCAGCACGCGCACGGGCTGCGACTTCACCTCGGCGAGCACCGTGCTGCCGACGGCGGTACCCGTGGAGAAGCTCACCCCGCTGAGCCCGGCCGCCTCGGCGAAGGCCTGCCCGGCGCGGGCGATCGGGTCGGTGCTGCGCTCGCTCACCGCCTTGGTGGGGTCGGCGCGGTCGCCGTCGACCATGAGCGCGGTGACGTACGACTGGTAGCCCTGCGTGCGTTCCGACGTCGACCAATTCGGGTCCCAGGCGTCGGCCGTGGACCACATGCTCGCGTCGAGCACGATGCTGGTCACCGGCACCCCGGGATGCCGTTTGTCGTACTCGTCCATGGCCGCGTCCGCGAGGTCCTCGATCAGCGGTGCGTCGGTGTAGTACGAGTTCGGGGTCGTCGCCAGGGTCGGATCGCCGCCGCCGACGAGCACGATGGAACCCGGAGTGGATCCGTCGATCACGCGCGTCGAGAGCTGGGCGTCGGGCCCGAGCACCATGATTGCGGCGGCGGCCGTGAGCACCTTCAGCACGCTCGCCGTGCTCTGCGGGGTCGTGCCCGCGCGGTCGAGCAGCACCTCACCGGTGTTGGCGTTGATCACCGAGCCGGCCAGGGACCCGAGGGCCGGATTCGCCGCGGCGCCGGCCACCGAGCAGGTGCGCAGCCGACTCGCCGCCAGCAGCTCGGTCGGCTGCAGTCGAGGCGGGATCGCGCTCGCCGACGGCGCCGCCACGGCCGGGCCGTCGGAGCCGCTCGCGATGCCGGCGAACACCGCCGCAGTGCCCAGGAGCAGGAACGCCACCCCGAGCGCGGAGGCCAACCAGGCCCGCGGGTGCTTGCGGATCAGCGCGCCGAGGCCACCGGAAGCGGGCCTGCGTGGAGCCGAAGCCGCCTCCCGCGCGGCCCGCCGGGTGAGCGCCTCGGTGGGCGGGACATCCGGCGAATCCGTCACCTGGCCATGATACCCGGGCCCCGAGCCGGGGCCCGGTGCCTCAGCAGCTGACCCAGCGGGCGGCGGCTCGTGTGAAGGAGTACGGCTCGTCGATGCCGCCGTGGGTCATCGCGAACGCGATGCACGCCCCGCCGATACCCGAACTCGGGCGGTACAGCGACGCCCGGTGCGAGCCGGAGTTCCACCACTTCTGCGCGACCGTCGCACCGGTGTTGCCCGAGCCGCCCGCGAGGTTGCCGTCGCAGCCCACGCTGGGCACGCCGTCGATGCGCACCGAGCCCATGTGGCCCCAGGCGTCCATCGGGTCGGGGCTGGGCGACTCGGCCATCCAGAACAGGCGAGCCTCCATGCAGGTGTCGACGTAGAAGCGACCGTAGGGGATCGGGTCGAGGCAGTTCGCGACCCGGATCGCGTTGTACTGGTACGCGAAGGAGGCGATGTCGTCCGAGGTGGTGCCCTGCACTCCCGCCGCGGAGACGCCGCCGGAACCGCCGGCGCCACCCCCGGGCATCCCGGGGCACGAGAGCCCGGCGGCCTCGCGGGCCGCTCGACGCTCGGCCGGGGTGGAGTTGGCCGTGATCACCACCGGCTTGGGCACGATCTTCTGGGCGAGGTGCTCGGTGTCCTTGGCGAGGGCGGCAGCCGTGGCGGCCTGTGCCGCCGCCATCGCGGTCTCGTCGATGCGCTGGGTGTAGCCCACCGTCACCGCGTCGACGACCGGCGGCGCGGCGATGACCGAGGCGAGCGGCGGGGTGGCGGAACCCGAATCCGCCACCGCCGAGGTCGCGAGACCCGGCCCGCCGCCGCCCACGAACGGAAGCACCAAGACAAGTACGGCTGTGAAAACCGATGCCAGAATGGCCAGTCTCTTCATGGTGTCCCCCGTTACCACGTGTGACACCCCCCGGTGCCAGTGGTCTGACCGTACGACTGCACTGGGGTACAACGCAAGGGCGAACGTCCCGAACCGATGCGTATACCCGCGGATTGGGGGCATGTCGTGGCCCTGTCGGTCCGCACAATGGGGGACATTCGATGGCTGCGTGGAGCCGCCCAAGGGAATCGAACCCTTGACCTTCTCATTACGAGTGAGATGCTCTGCCGACTGAGCTAGGGCGGCGGAACCGGGCTGGGCCCGGAACACCGTTGAGTAGCTTAGCCGATGTCACCAATCGGCGGAGCCAGCAGCGTTCCGAGGTCGCGAAAGCTCGCCGCGAGCTGCTCGCCGAGGCGATCCGGCGGATCCGCGTGGGCCCAGCGCATCCAGGCGTGCCGCATCACCCCGAAGGCCACGAGCGTGGTCAGGCGGGCCCGGTCCTCGGCGACCGCGGCATCCAGCCCGGGTTCGCCGTGCAGGATGCGGCGGCACACCACCGCGCTGACCTCGTCTTCGAAGTGGCGCATCTTCGCCATGCGCAGCGCGAACAGCTGCGGATACTGCTTGAGCAGACCATGACGCAGCCGCACCTGTTCCACGTCGGCGAGGGACGCCTCGGCGGCGACGACGAGCAGGCGCGACAGGTCGTCCAAAAGCGCACCGGTGCCGCTCACGAACTCCTGCACCGCGGCCTCGTCGGTGAACTGCGGCTGGTCGCCCAGGATCGCATCCTCTTTGGAGGCGAAGTAGTTGAAGAAGGTGCGCGGTGAGATGTCGGCGCGCCGACTGATCTCGTCGACGGTGACGCCATCGGGGCCCTGCTCCGCGAGCAGGCGCAGCGTGGCCAGCTGGATCGCGCGACGCGTCGCCAGCCGCTTGCGTTCGCGCAGCCCGGGGGTCTCGGGCGCCATGCCGACGGTCATCCCACTATTCTTGCACAGCCTGCAAGTTTCGCGCGGGACGTGGTCAGCAGTTGGGGTCCTCGGCGGGCACGGTGCCCTTGATGAAGTAGTCGTCCACCGTGCTCGTGATGCACGCGTTGCCCTGCCCGTAGGCTGTGTGCCCCTCGCCGTTGAACGTGATCAATTGCGCGCTCTCGAGCTGGTCGGCGAGCGCGACACCCCACTCGTAGGGCGTCGCCGGGTCGCCCGTGGTGGCGACGACGAGCACCGGCGGAGCCCCCTTGCCGGTGAGCGGCTCGATGCCGGGCCCGATGTAGTGGTACGGCCAGTTGATGCAGGTGAGGTCGCCGGTGGGCGGGAAGTTGCGATACGTCGTGGGGGATGCCTGCTGCATCAGCACCTCCTGCTCGGCGAGCACCGCGGGGTCGGTCTCCACCGGATAGTCGACGCAGTAGATGGCCAGGAACGCCTCGAGCGAGTTGTCAAGGTAGGTGCCGTCGACGTCGCGGCTGTAGTAGTAGTCCGCGAGGAAGAACGCGGTGTCGGTGATGCCGGCCTCCGCCTCCGAGAACAGGTCGTTGAGGTATGACCAGGAGTCCTGGGAGTACAGCGCCATGCTCATCGCGATGTCGAGCACGCCGGCATCCATGAGTCGACCGTCGGCGCCGGGAATCGGGGTGGCGTCGTAGCGGTCGTAGAGCGCGCGGATGGTCGCGAGGTCGGTGTCGAGGTTGCCCGTGAACGGGCAGTCGTCGAACATCGTCGGGCACGCGGTGAGGTAGTTCTCGAGCGCCCGTTGGAAGCCCGCGGTCTGGGTGAGCCCGACCTCGAACACCGAGATCGAGGAATCGGTCGCACCATCGACGACGATGCGGCCCACCTTGTCCGGGAAGTTCTCGACGTAGTACGAGCCGATGTCGCTGCCGTAGGAATAGCCCAGGTAGTTGAGCTTCTCATCGCCGACGATCGCGCGCAGCATGTCGAGGTCGTGCACGGTCGACTGGGTGTCGATGAACTGCAGCACCTCGCCGGTGCCCGTAAGACACGCCTGGCCGAAGTCGACGGATGCCTTGGTCACCTCCGCGAGCCACTCCTGCGTGCCGATCGCGGCATCCGGCAGCCCGAAGATGAACTCGTCGAGCTCGGCGTCGTCGTAGCAGGTCACGGGCGTCGAGCGGCCGACCCCGCGGGGGTCCCAGCCGACGATGTCGAAGTGCGACTGCAGGTCCTCGCTCACCGCGAAGTCGACGCTGTCGCGCACGAAGTCGTAGCCGGAGGCGCCCGGGCCGCCCGGGTTGGTGAACAACGAGCCCATCGCGGTGCCGGTCGCGGGCTGGCGCACGATCGCGAGCTCGATGTCGGTCTCGGGCGAGGGGTTCGCCCAGTCCATCGGCGCGATGACCGTGGCGCATTGGAAGCCGTCCTCGCAGTCCTGCCAGGAGATCACCTGGCTGTAGTACGGCTCGAGCGCCGGGTCGACCGTCTCGCCGGTGGGCGTCGATGTCGTGTTCCCGCTCGGGGCGAAACAGCCGGCGAGCAGCAGCGGGACGGTCGCGAGCGTCGCGACGGCCGCGAGGGCGCGGGAGCGTGAGGATGCCGTGGTCACGCGACGAGCCTATATGCCGGTCAGCACCGCAGACCCGAGTCCGGCACGGTGCCGTCGATGAGGAAGTCGTCCACGGCGTCGTTCACGCAGGCATTGGACTTGTTGTACGCGGTGTGCCCCTCGCCCCGGTAGGTCAGCAGGTGCCCGTGCTCGAGGGTCTTCGCCACCGTCTGCGCCCACTCGTAGGGGGTCGCCGGGTCGTTGGTGGTGCCGATCACCAGGATGTCCGCCGAACCCGCCGCGACGATCGGCTCGCGTTCGCGCTTGGCCGGCACCGGCCACGTGGCGCAGCCGATCCCACCCCACGACATCTGCGGCCCGAACACGGGCGCGAGGCGGCGCAGCTCGGCCGCCTGCTCGCGCATCAGCTCCGTGTCGGCGTCGCCGCGGGCATCCAGGCAATTGATGGCGATGAAGGCCTCGGTCTGGTTGTCCCGGTAGGTGCCGTCCGGATTGCGACCGTTGTAGTTGTCGGCCAGTTGGAAAGCGTAGGCGGGGTCGCCCGCGAACACGCCCGTGAAGAGCTCGCGAAGGTAGGGCCAGTTGGTCTGGTTGTAGAGCGGCAGGATGATTGCGTTGAACATCGCCGAACTCGACAGCAACCGGCCATCGGCGTTGGCCAGCGGGCTCGCATCGAGGGTGTCGAGCAGGGTGCGGATCTGGGTCAGGGACTCCTCGACGTCGCCACCGAAGGGGCAGTCGCTCTGCTGTGCGCAGTCCTCGAGGAACGCCGTGAGCGCGCGCTCGAACCCGCGCGCCTGCGCCACGGTGCCCTCGAAGTCGCTCGCGGCCGGGTCGACCGCGCCGTCGAAGACCAGACGGCCGGTCTTCGTCGGGAACAGCTCGGCGTAGACCTGCCCGAGCAGGGTGCCGTAGGAGTAGCCCAGGTAATTGAGCTTTTCGTCACCGAGCGCGGCGCGCAGCATGTCGAGGTCGCGCGCGGCGCTGATCGTGTCGACGGTGCCCAGCAGCGGGCCGGTGATCTCCAGGCAGCGCTCGCCGAACGCCGTGGCGCCGGCCCGCGCGGCCGCGAGCCATTCGTCCGAGCCCGGCGCACCGGGGTAGAGGTCGTAGAGGTAGGCGTCCATCTCGGCGGGATCGCGGTAGCAGCTCACCGCGGTCGACCGGTTCACGCCGCGGGGATCGAAGCCGACGATGTCGAAACTCGCCTGCAGCCGCTCGTCGGTCGCGTAGTCCACGCTGTCGAGGATGAAGTCGGTGCCCGAGCCGCCGGGGCCGCCGGGATTCACCAGCAGCGAGCCGATGCGGGCACCGGATGTCGCGGGCTGCCGCACGAGCGAGAGCTCGATGCGCTCCCCGCCCGGGTCGGCCCAGTCGAGCGGCGCGATCGCGGTGGCGCACTGCAGGGCGTTGCCGCAGGTCTCCCACGACAGCGACTGCCGGTAGTACGGCTGGAGCTCGGCGGCGACGGCCTCGTCGGTCGGCGTCGAGGTGGAGCTGGTCTGGGGCGGCAGAAACCACTGCACGCACCCGGTCAGCAGCAACGCGGGCGCGAGCACGATCGCGATCGCCGCGCGCCTCACCGCTGACTCCGGATCGCCGTCACGAGCATGGCCTCCAGCGCGAGGGCAGGCGCCACGTTGGACTCGATGCGCGCGCGAGCGATGGCGATCGCATCCATGGTCTCGAGCGTCTGCTCGGGGGCGCAGGCACTGGCGGCGGCGTGCACCCGGTCGGCGATCGCCGCGTTGATCGGTTCGCCGGGCGCGCCGAGCTGCAGCAGCAGCACGTCGCGATAGAGCGAGAGCAGGTCCACCATGATGCGGTCGATGCCGTCGCGCAGGCTTCTCGTCGCGCGACGCTTCTGGTCCTCCTCGAGACTCTTCAGCTGTCCACGCAGCGCAGCGGGGATGGTGCCACCGGGCTCCACGCCGAGGGAGCGCAGCGCGGCGTCGCGCTCCTGGGCGTCGCGCTCGAGCGTGATCGCCTCGGCGTCGGCCTTCGCGAGGTCCATGAGCTCGGCCGCGGCGAGCACCGCTCCGGCGACGGACCGGATGCCGAGGGCGATCTCGAGGGTGCGCTCGCGGCGGGCGCGGGCCTCCGCGTTCGTTGCGAGACGATGTGCCATGCCGATGTGCGACTGGGCTTCGCGCGCCGCGCGGGTCGCGGTCGCGGCATCCACCCCGTCGCGACGCACGAGCAGGTCGGCGACTTCGTCGACGGCGGGCACCCGCAGTCGCACGGTGCGCACCCGCGACCGGATGGTGGGGATCAGGTCGGCCTCGCTCGGTGCGCACAGGATCCACACCGTGCGCGGCGGCGGCTCTTCGAGGGCCTTGAGCAGCACGTTGGACGTGCGCTCGGTCATGCGGTCCGCGTCCTCGATGATCATCACCCGGTACCGGCCGACCGAGGGCGAGAACTGGGAGCTCGCGACGAGCTGGCGCACCTCGTCGATGGAGATGATCACCCGCTCGGTCGACAGCACGCCGAGATCGGGGTGCGTGCGGGCGATCACCTGTTTCGCGGTGGCGTCGTCGTGCTCGGGTGCGGGGCTCAGCAGCGCGGTCGCGAAGGCATAGGCGAGATTCGAACGCCCCGAACCGGGTGGCCCGGTGAACAACCAGGAGTGCGTCATCGAGGTCGTCGAGCGGGATGCCGCGGCCTCCACGACGGCGATCGCCTCACCCTGCCCGGTGAGCTCGTCCCAGACCGCCATTCCCGAAGCCTAGAGCAACCCGGCGACGCGACCCCGGATGGCCGCCGCGATCTCGTCGATACTGCCGCGCGCGTCGAGCACGAGGAAGCGCTCGGGCTCGGCGGCGGCCAGTGCGAGGTACTCCGCGCGGGCGCGGGAGTGGAAGTCGTCGGCTTCGGCCTCGAGGCGGTCGTAGGCGGTGCGCTCGGCCATCCGCTCCCGGCCCTCGCCTTCGTGCAGGTCGAGCAGGATCGTCAGATCCGGCAGCAGCCCTTCGGTCGCCCACAGCGAGAGGTCCCGCACCTCCTGGGCGCCGAGCACCCGGCCCGCCCCCTGGTAGGCCACGGAGGAGTCGAGGTAGCGATCCTGCACCACGATGTCGCCGCGCTCCAGCGCCGGACGCACCTTCGTCGCCACGTTGTGCGCGCGGTCGGCCGCGTACAGCAGGGCCTCGGCGCGGGGGGCGATGTCGCCGCGGCGGTGCAGCACGATCTGCCGCAACTCGAGTCCCAGCTCGGTGCCGCCGGGTTCGCGGGAGACCACGACGGTGCGTCCCTGCGCCTCGAGCCAGTCCACGAGCAGCCTGGACTGCGTCGACTTGCCCGAGCCGTCACCGCCCTCGAAGGTGATGAACAGCCCCTCCGCCACGTCAGGCCTTCTTGGCCGCGGGCTTTTTGGCGGCGGGCTTGCGCGTGGTCGTGGTCTTCTTCTTCGGCGCCGGTCCCTTCGCGCGTTTGTCGGCGAGCAACTGCACCGCCCGCTCGAAGTCGATCTCCTCCACGGTCTCGCCACGCGGGATCGTGGCGTTCGTGGTGCCGTCGGTGACATACGGGCCGAATCGGCCGTCCTTGACCTTGATCGGCTTGCCGCTGACCGGGTCGGCCTCGAACTCCTTCAGTGCGCTGGATGCCGCGCGGTTGCCGTACTTCGGCTGCGCGAACAGTTCGAGCGCCCCCGCCAGGTCGAGGTCGAAGATCTGCTCTTCGCTCGTGAGCGAGCGGGTGTCGGTGCCCTTCTTGAGGTACGCGCCGTAGCGACCGTTCTGCGCGGTGATCTCGGTGCCCGACTCCGGGTCGACGCCGACGACGCGCGGGAGGTTGAGCAGGGCCAGTGCCGTGTCGAGGTCGATCGTCGCGAGATCCATCGACTTGAACAAGGATGCCGTGCGCGGCTTGACCACCGCGACCTTCTTCGGCTTCTTCTCCTTCATCTCGCCGGTCTTCTTGTCGACCACGTACTCGGGCTCGGCCGGCGGCACCTCGGGCTCGAGCTCGGTCACGTAGGGACCGAACCGGCCGTCCTTCGCGACGATCTCCTTGCCGTTGTCGGGGTTGGTGCCGATCACGCGGTCACCGACGACGGGCGCCTCGATGAGTTCGCGAGCCTTCTCGGCGGTCAGCTCATCCGGAGCCAGGTCTTGCGGGATGTTGACGCGGCGCGGCGTCTCGCCCTCGGCGGCGGGCGCCTCGAGGTACGGACCGTACTTGCCGATGCGCAGCGTGATGTCGTCGGCGATGCGCACCGAGTTGATCTCGCGCGCGTCGATCTCTCCGAGGTTGTCGATCACGGTGCGCAGCCCCTTGTGCTGCGGGTTGCCGAAGTAGAAGCCCTTGAGCCATTCCACCCGGTTCTCCGTGCCGCCGGCGATGCGGTCGAGGTCGTCCTCCATCTCGGCGGTGAAGTCGTACTCGACGAGGTCGCCGAAGAACTCCTCCAGCAGGCGCACCACGCTGAACGCGATCCAGTTCGGAACCAGCGCCTGCCCGCGCGGCGTGACGTAGCCGCGGTCGATGATGGTGGAGATGATGCTCGCGTAGGTCGACGGGCGGCCGATGCCCAGCTCCTCGAGCGCCTTGACCAGGCTCGCCTCGGTGTAGCGGGGCGGCGGCGAGGTCTCGTGACCCTTGGCCTCGACCTCGACGAGTGCGAGCTGCTGACCCTGGGCCAGTGGCGGGAGCTTGGCCTCGGTGGGCTCGGCGGCCTCGTTGCGCTCCTCGTCCTGCGACTCCTCGTAGGCGAGCATGAAGCCGCGGAACGTGATCACGGTGCCGCTCGCGACGAACTCGGCGGTCTGCGCGCCGGCCTTCGCCTCGATGGTGACGGATGCCGTCGAACCCTTGGCGTCCGCCATCTGCGAGGCCACGGTGCGCTTCCAGATCAGGTCGTACAGCTTGAAGTCGTTGCCCCGCAGCACGTTCGCGAGCTCGGCGGGCGTGCGGAAGACGTCGCCCGACGGGCGGATCGCCTCGTGCGCCTCCTGCGCGTTCTTGCTCTTGCCGCTGTAGACGCGGGGCTTCTCCGGCACCGTCTCGGCCCCGTAGAGCGCCTTCGCCTGCGAGCGAGCCGCGTCGATCGCCTGCTGCGAGAGCGTCGGCGAGTCGGTGCGCATATAGGTGATGTAGCCGTTCTCGTAGAGCGACTGCGCCACACTCATCGTCTGCCTGGCGGAGAAGCGCAGCTTGCGGCCGGCCTCCTGCTGCAGCGTCGAGGTGGTGAAGGGTGCGGCGGGGCGGCGGGTGTACGGCTTCGACTCGACGGAGGTGACCGTGATCGGAACGCCCGGTTCGCGCAGGGCCGCGGCGAGCGCCTCGGCGGCCGCCTCATCCACCACCACGACATCGCCCTTGAGCTGGCCGCGGTCGTCGAAATCGCGACCGGCGGCGATGCGCTTGCCGTCGAGGCGCACGAGCCGGGACTCGAAGCGCTGCTCGTCGGTGAGTGGGGCGAGGTGGGCGAGCAGATCCCAATAGGTCGCGGTGCGGAACGCGAGGCGTTCGCGCTCGCGGTCGACGACGAGGCGGGTGGCGGCGGACTGCACGCGACCGGCGGAGAGCCCGGGGCCCACCTTGCGCCACAGCACCGGCGAGATTTCGTAGCCGTAGAGCCGGTCGAGGATGCGGCGGGTCTCCTGGGCATCGACGAGCGCCGTGTCGATCTGCCGGGTGTTGTCGCGGGCGGCCTGGATGGCGTCCTTCGTGATCTCGTGGAAGACCATGCGGTGCACGGGGACCTTGGGCTTGAGCACCTGCAGCAGGTGCCACGCGATGGCCTCGCCCTCGCGGTCTTCATCCGTTGCGAGGTAGAGCTCGTCGGCGTCCTTGAGGGCGCGCTTGAGATCGGCGACCGTCTTCTTCTTCGCGTCGGAGACGACGTAGTAGGGCTCGAAGTCGTTCTCCACGTCCACCGAGAACTTGCCCAGCGAGCCCTTCTTCAGCTCCGGCGGCAGGTTCTTCGGCTCGATGAGGTCGCGGATGTGCCCCACCGAGGACTGCACCTCGTAGCCCTCGCCGAGGTATCCCGCAATCGTCTTCGCCTTCGTCGGCGACTCGACGATCACGAGCTTCTTCGTGCCGGGCACGGTACTCCTCTATATGCGGACAGGATGAAGCGACACAAGCAGCCGTCGCCAGCGACACCATACACACCTCGACAGTGATCCTGTCGAATCGGGGGTTCAGCGCGGCGGCCCGGCGGTGGCGCTGGCGGTCACCGGAATGCCGAGGATGCCGCGCCCCACCGTCACGCTCGCCACCAGTCCGTCGAGCTCGCACTCGAGCAGCGACGCCCCGTTGGCGGTCGCCACCCGCTCCGCCGCCTCGCACGGGTAGCCCGGGTGGATGCCGACGGCGACGTCCGCTGCGGCGAGCGCTGCGGCATCCGCCGCGCCCGCGACGGCCTGCCGGGTCGCCAGTGCGGCGTACACCGGCAGGTACATGCCCGCGAGGCCGACGAGCCCCGCGGCCAGCCCGACCGTGACCACGGTGCCGCTCACCGGCCACCGCCGAGTGCGCAGCTGGTCGCCTGCAGCCCGAGCGGGAGCATGCCCGACGCCCGAACCGACAGCGTGGCACACACCAGGTCTCCGTCGGCGCTGCGGGACACCGCGGCGCCGGGCACGAGCTGCGCGGCCACCGCGGGCGGTTCGCCGCGGGCCAGCGAACGGGCGGCGGCGGCCGCGGCATCCTGCAGACGCAGTTGTGCGCCCGCGACCTGCATGCCGGCGAGGCAGCATGCCAACACCACCATGAGGGCGGGCAGCGCGATGGCGAACTCCGCCGTGACACTGCCGCGGTCGGCGGCGATCATCCCGGGATCGACAGCGCCGTGCGCACGAGATCGGTGAGCATGCCGCGCACCTCCTCGGAGCGCAGGATCACCACGAGCAGGCCGGCGAAGCCGACCGCGGCCATGGTCGCGATCGCGTACTCCGCGGTGGCGGCGCCGCGCTCCTGCAGGAGGCGGCGGGTCAGGGGTCGAATCATGATCGTTCCTCTCTCCGGCCCGAGCACCACCATGCTCGCGCCTGCGCGCCGACCGGTGGGCGACGGCAGCCGAACTGCGCACCCGTTCAGAACGAGCCGACTGTGGATGAGAGCACCGCGATCATCAGCGGAAGCACGCCCAGCACGAGGAACGCCGGCAGCACGCAGATGCCGAGCGGCAACATGAGCCGCACCGACAGTGCTGCCGCCGCACGCTGCGCCTGGGCCCTGGCATCGCGTCGCATCTCCTCGGCCTCGGCGCGCAGGAGCTCCGCGGCGGGCACGCCTGCACGTTGCGAGAGATCGAGCACGTCTTCGATGCGGTCCGACGGCGCCTCGATGCCGAAACGCGCGGTCACGGCGGCGACGAGCGCGCGGGAGCGGTCGAGCGCGGCACCGCCGCTGACCGCGATCGCCATGAGATCGAGGTCGAGTCCGGCTGCGGCATCCCGTGGCTGCGCGGAGCGCACCAGTCGCTGGTTCCATGCCCGTGCGGCGAGCATCAGGCCCGCGCCCACCGCCAGGCACGCCCAGCCGACGGGCGAGGCGAACAGCACCGCCAGGGTGCCGAAGCCCATGAGCGCGCCGAACACGACGCCCACCAGCGGCAGCACGAGCACCACCCGCGCGGTCGCCCGCGGCGAGGCGAGGGCCACCGCGGCGTCCCGCTGGGCGTCGGCGAGCGAGCGCAGCGATGCTGAGTACTCGCGCAGCGTCGCCGCCAGCGGCGCGCCCGCCTCGGTCGCCACGGCCCAGGCGGCGGCCAGCCCGCTCCAGCCCTGCCGTTCGAGCCCAGGCAGATCCGCGGATGCCGCGGCGATCGCCCCCGCGACATCGCCCTGCTCCACCACCGCCGCCGGTACCGACGACGCAGAGGACTCGGCCACGAACCGCCACGCGGACGCCGGTGCGACACCCGCGGCCAGCAGCACCGCGAGCCGCTGCGTGACGGTGGCGACCTCGGTCAGCGACGGAGCCGTGCTCACAGCGACACCACCGTGAGCCTGTCGTGCTCGTCGAGCCCGAGCGAACCCATCGACGCCAGCTGACGCCCGCCGCCGTCGCGTTCGAGATGCAGCACCGCGCCGAACGCGCTCACCGCCTGCCGTGCGATGGCGGAGGGCCCGAGCCCGGCGAGCGCACCGAGCGCCTCGAGCCGCGCGGGCACGTCGGCGAGCGAGTTCGCGTGCAGGGTGCCGGCCCCGCCGTCGTGGCCGGTGTTGAGTGCGGCGAGCAGGTCGCGAACCTCTTCGCCGCGGCATTCGCCGAGCACGAGTCGGTCCGGGCGCATCCGGAGCGCCTCGCGCACGAGACGAGCCACGCCGATGCCCCCGGCGCCCTCGAGGTTGGGCTGGCGGGCCTCGAGCGTCACGACATGGGGGTGCCGGATGCGCAGCTCCGCGACATCCTCGATCACCACGATGCGCTCCGTCTCCGCGGCCTCGCCCAGCAGCGACGCGAGCAGGGTGGTCTTGCCTGAGCCGGCGGCACCGGTGATGAGCAGATTCGCGCGACGCGCGACGAGCGCCCGCACCCGCTGCACCCCGACCGCGGCGAAGAACCCCTGCGCGTCGAGTTCGTCGAGGCCGAGCGGCGTCGAATGCGGCACGCGGATCGACAGCAACGTGCGCGGCGCGAGCGGCGGGAGCACCGCGTGCACCCGGATGCCCTCGCCGAGCCGCACATCGACGCACGGCGTCGCCTCGTCGATGTGCCGCCCGCCGGCGGCCACGAGCGAGACGGCGAGATCACGCGCCTCGGACTCGGTGAGCATCACGTGCTCCCGCACCAAGCCGGCGCCGCGGTCGACCCAGACCTCGCCCGGACCGTTGACGAACACGTCCGTCACCTTCGCGTCCGCGACGAACCGCGCGAGCGCACCGAAGCGCTCGCGGTCGATGCGCGGCGGCGCCGGCTCGGCTCCCGGTGGGCTGGCGACGAAGGGCGATGCGTGCACGTCGGAACAGTAAGCCGCTCGTCGCGCCCGCAACGACGGTCGCGCGAAAGCTGTGCGCATCCGGTCGTCGGCACCCGGCGTTAACGAGAGGGGCGGCGCCTATTGGGGGGAACAGGCGCCGCCACAGCGACGCCGGGATTGGGGGGAATCACTCGGGTCGCTCGTCACACTTGCGCATGACGCGCCAAGTCTACCGCCGGTGACCCTGAGGTCAATGGGAGGTTACTAGGATGTTCAGTCAGCACTGTTCACCGTTTCGCGGGATCCTGGCCACCGCGCGAGATCGCAGGGATAACGATGTCCGCACATTCGATTGAAAGCCTGTTCACCGAGACCCGCCACTTCCCACCCTCGCCGGAGTTCGCGGCCGATGCGGTGGCCGGCCCCGAGCTCTACGAGGCGGCCAAGGCCGACCGGCTGGGCTTCTGGGCGGACCGCGCCCGCGAGTACGTGCACTGGCACGAGCCGTTCACGCAGACCCTCGACTGGTCGAACGCGCCGTTCGCCCGCTGGTTCGCCGACGGCAAGCTCAACGTCGCCTACAACTGCCTCGACCGCCACGTGCTGGCGGGCAACGGCGACCGCATCGCGATCCACTGGGAGGGCGAGCCGGGCGACAGCCGTTCGATCAGCTACGCGGAGCTCACCGCCGAGGTCAAGCGCGCGGCGAACGCCCTCGCGGCGCTCGGCATCGGTCAGGGCGACCGGGTCGCGATCTACCTGCCGGTGATCCCGGAGGCGGTCGTCGCGATGCTCGCCGTCGCGCGCCTCGGCGCCGTGCACTCCGTCGTGTTCGGCGGCTTCAGCGCGGAGAGCCTGCGCAGCCGCATCGATGATGCCGCCGCGAAGGTGGTCATCACGGCGGACGGCGGCTGGCGCAAGGGCAAGGTCTTCCCGTTGAAGACCGCGGTGGATGCCGCACTCGCCTCGGGCGACTCCACCGTCGAGCACGTGCTCGTCGTCAAGCGCGGCGAGAACGACGTGGAATGGAAGCACGGCCGCGACCTCTGGTGGCACGAGGAGGTCGCGAAGGTCGAGGCTGAACACGAGGCCGAGGCCTTCGAGGCCGAGAACCCGCTGTTCATCCTCTACACCTCGGGCACGACGGGCCGACCGAAGGGCATCCTGCACACCAGTGGCGGCTACCTGACGCAGACGGCCTTCACCCACAAGAACGTCTTCGACCTGCACCCCGAGACCGACGTCTACTGGTGCACGGCGGACGTCGGCTGGATCACCGGCCACAGCTATGTGGTCTACGGTCCGCTCGCGAACGGTGCGACCCAGGTGCTCTACGAGGGCACGCCGGACACGCCGCATCCGGGTCGCTGGTGGGAGATCATCCAGAAGTACGGGGTGAGCATCTTCTACACGGCGCCCACCGCGATCCGCTCGTTCATGAAGCTCGGCCGAGAGATCCCCAAGAGCTTCGACCTGTCGAGCCTGCGCGTGCTCGGCTCGGTCGGCGAGCCGATCAACCCGGAGGCGTGGATCTGGTACCGCGAGATCATCGGCAGCGGCGTCGCGCCGATCGTCGACACCTGGTGGCAGACCGAGACCGGTGGCATCATGATCAGCGCCCTGCCGGGCATCACGACCCTGAAGCCCGGATCGGCGCAGGTACCGATCCCGGGGATCAAGATCGACATCCTCGACGACGAGGGCACCCGGGTCGACCCGCCGCAGGGTGGCCTGCTCGTCGTGAGCGAGCCATGGCCGGCGATGCTGCGCGGCATCTGGGGCGACCCGGATCGCTACCTGGAGACCTACTGGTCGCGGTTCTCGAAGGACGGCGTGTGGAAGTACTTCGCCGGCGACGGCGCGCATGTCGACAAGGACGGCGACATCGTGCTGCTCGGCCGCGTGGACGACGTGATGAACGTCTCCGGACACCGGCTCTCCACGCAGGAGATCGAGTCCGCGCTCGTCTCGCACCACATGGTCGCCGAGGCCGCCGTGGTGGGGGCCGCGGATGAGGCGACCGGTCAGGCCGTCGTCGCCTTCGTGATCCTCAAAGCGAACCAGAAGGACGTCGAGACCGCCGAGGAGGCCTCGACCGTGTTGCGCGCCCACGTGGCATCCGCGATCGGCGCCATCGCCCGGCCGCGCGAGATCTTCGTCGTCGCCGAGCTGCCGAAGACTCGATCGGGCAAGATCATGCGGCGTCTGCTGCAGGATGTTGCCGAGGGCCGCGAGATCGGCGACACGACGACGCTCGCCGACACCTCGGTGATGCAGATCATCAGCGACAAGCTGCAGTAGGTCGCGGCACGCTCGACCACCGGGTCTCGACGGCCCCGGTGGTCGAGCGGCGCCGGCACTCGGGGCGCCGTACACTGGCTGCATCATGGCGGCCCGTCTCTCCACCCTGCTCGCCACCCTTCCTCCCGGCATGCTGCTCGACTCGAACGGCGACGCCGAGGTCACCGCTCCCGTCGTCGAGGCCAGCGGCGAGGTGCATCCCGGTGCGGTGTTCGTCGCTCGCGTGGGCCTCGGTCGCGACGGCCACGACTTCATCCCGGCCGCCATCGCCGCGGGAGCGGTCGCGATCGTGGGCGAGCGCGAGATCAGCGGGCTGGCCGTGCCGTACGCCCGCGTGCGCGACGCCCAACAGGCGGTGGGATACCTCGCCGCCGAGTACCACGGCAACCCCTCCCGGCACCTCACCGTCGTCGGGGTCACGGGCACGGACGGCAAGACCACCACCTCGACCCTCGTGCGCGCCGTGCTCGAGGCCGGCCTGGGCCGCCGGGTCGGGCTGATGACCACCCTCAACGCCGACACCGGGGATGCCACCACCGACGTCGGCCTGCACGTGACCACCCCGGGCGCCCCCCAGGTGCAGAGCCTGCTCGCCCAGATGGTGCGCAACGGCCTCACCCACGTGGTGGTGGAGATGACCAGCCACGGCCTGGCCCAGGGGCGGCTCAACGGGGTGGAGGTCGATGCGGCGGTGATGACCAATCTCACCCACGAGCACCTCGACTACCACGGCACCTTCGAGGCCTATCGCGATGCCAAGGGCATCCTGTTCGAGCGGGCCGCGGGGGGCATCGCCGTCGTGAACGCCGACGACGAGAACGCCGGCTACTTCGCCGAGCTCGCGGCCGGCGCGACGGTGCTGCGGTACGGCATGGATGACGCGGCACAGACGCGCGCCGAGGCGGTGGAGTACGGGCCGCGGGGCACGCGGTTCACGGTGGGTGGGCATCCGTTCCGCACGGCGCTGCTGGGGCGGTTCAACGTCTCCAACGTGCTCGCCGCGATCACGCTCGGGCGAGCGTTCGGCTTCGACGACGACGCGATCCAGCGCGGCCTCGACGCCGTGGTGGCGATCGACGGTCGCCTCGAGCGCATCGACGAGGGGCAGCCGTTCACGGCGATCGTCGACTTCGCCCACACCCCGAATTCGCTCGGCGCCGTGCTCGGCGTGTGCCGGCAGATGCTCGGCGAGGGCGGTCGGCTCATCGTCGTCTTCGGCAGCGCCGGCCTGCGCGACCGCGAGAAGCGCGCGCTCATGGCGAAGGTCGCGGTCGCCCAGGCCGACCTCACGGTGCTGACCGCAGAGGACCCGCGCACCGAGTCACTCGACGAGATCCTCGCCGAGATGGATGCCGCCGCCACCGCCGCGGGCAGCGAACGCGGGCGCACCCACGTCGTCGTCCCGGACCGCGGCGCCGCCATCCTCTACGCCTGCGAGCAGGCCAGCGCGGGCGATCTCGTGATCGCGTGCGGCAAGGGCCACGAACAGTCGATGGCGTTCGGCACCACGGAGTACCCGTGGGACGACCGCGAGGCGATGCGCTCCGCCCTGCGCGGAACCGCCCTCGCGACCCTGCCGACCGCCGACTGACTCAGGCGAACTCGAGCACGAGCTCCACTTCGACCGGCGAGTCCAGCGGCAGCACCGCGACGCCGACGGCGCTGCGTGCGTGACGCCCGGCATCGCCGAAGATCTCGCCGAGCAGCTCCGAGGCCCCGTTGATCACACCCGGCTGCCCGGTGAACGCGGGGTCGGATGCCACGAACCCGACGACCTTCACCACCCGGGTGACCCGATCCAGCGACCCGATCGCGCCCTCCGCGGCGGCGAGGGCGTTGAGCACGCACGTGGCGGCGTAGGCCTTGGCGTCCTCCGCGGACACGCCGGCGCCGACCTTGCCCGTCGCCGGCAGCGCACCGTCGACGAAGGGCAGCTGCCCGGACGTGTAGACCAGGTTGCCGCTGACGACGGCGGGGATGTAGGCGGCCACCGGTGCGGCGACCGCGGGCAGCGCGAGACCGAGCTCGGTCAGCCGCGCGGCGACGCCGGCCATCAGGCGGCCGCCTTCTGGCGCTTGAAGTAGGCGACGAGACCGCCCTCGGGGCCCGTGACGACCTGGACGAGCTCCCAACCCTCGGATCCCCAGTTGTTGAGGATCGCGGCGGTGTTGTGGATCATGAGCGGTGTGGTGAGGTATTCCCACTGCGGCATTGGCGGCTTCCGTTCAGCTTGGCGCACGGGGTGATCCCGTACCCTTGATCTTATGTCTGCCCAAAAAGCCCCGCGTCGAGGATTCTTCTCCGCGATTCTCGGACTCCTCGGGTTCAGCGCCCTCGCCGGCCTGCTCGTGACCGTCATGGTCGCTCCCGCCATCGCCGTGACCGGGGTCACGGCCTCGAGCGCCATCGGCGTCTTCGACAGCCTGCCCGAGTATCTGGAGATCGGCGACCTCCCCCAGCGCAACGAGATCTACGCGAACTCCGCCGCGGGTCCGGTGCAGATCGCCACGGTCTACGACCAGAACCGCGAGGAGGTGCCGTACGACCAGATCTCGCAGTACGCCCTCGATGCGGCCGTCGACGGCGAGGACCGCCGGTTCTTCGACCACGGCGGTGTGGACATGCCGGGCCTCATCCGCGCGGCGCTCGGCAACATCGGTGCCGGCGGCATCGAGTCGGGCGCATCGACGCTGTCGATGCAGGTCGTGAAGAACACCTTTATCCAGGACGCGCTCAACGAGGAGACCCCGGAGAAGGTCGAGGCCGCCTACGAGAAGGCCGTCGCCACCTCGTTCGACCGCAAGCTCAAGGAGATGAAGCTCGCGATCGGCCTCGAGAAGAAGTACACGAAGAAGGAGATCCTGGTCGCGTACCTGAACATCTCCAACTTCGGCAACGCGACCTACGGCATCCAGGCCGCGGCGCAGCGCTACTTCAGCGTGGATGCGAAGGATCTCACCCTCGCGCAGGCGGCGAGCCTCATCGCGATCGTGCAGTACCCGAACCAGCGCAACCTGGCCGACCCGGAGAACTACGGCGAGAACCAGATCCGCCGCGACTACATCCTGGGCGCCATGCTGGACGCCGGCAGCGTCACCCAGGCCGAGTACGACGAGGCCATCGCCATTCCCGTCGACGAGAACTTCGTCAAGCTCCAGGCGCCGACCAACGGATGCATCGCCGCCAACGACCACGCGAAGTGGTTCTGCGACTACGTGGTCAAGAGCGTGAAGGACTTCGCCTTCCTCGGCGCCACCGAGCAGGAGCGCAAGGACGCCTGGAAGGCCGGCGGCTACAAGCTCTACACCACGCTCGACATGGACGTGCAGGTCACGGCGCAAGACCAGGTCTGGACGTATGCACCCCCGTCGGAGACGACCTTCGCGCTCGGTAGCGCGATCTCGGCGGTGCAGCCGGGCACCGGACGCGTGCTCGTCATGGCGGAGAACAAGATCTTCGACGACTCCCTCGAGCCCCCCGGGCCCGAGTACTCGGCCGTCAACTACAACACGAGCTACAACTACGGCGGCTCGAACGGCATCCAGCCGGGCTCGACGTACAAGCTCTTCACCTTCCTCGCCTGGATGGAGGCCGGCAAGGGCGTGAACGAACGACTCGTGGCCGATCCGGGCCGCATGGAACAGTCGTCGTTCAAGGTGTGCGGCGACGCCGCCGGAGGACCGCCTTTCACCTTCCGCAACGCGAGCAACGAGAAGGGCATCTACACGATCCGTGACGGCACGGTGCAGTCCATCAACGGCATCTACTTCCGCATGGCCCAGCAGCTCGACCTCTGTGACATCCGGGATGTCGCAGTGCGACTCGGCGTCGAGCGCGCCGACGGCGGCGAACTCGAGACCAACGTCAGCTCGATCATCGGCACGAACTACGTCACGCCGCTGAGCATGGCGGGGGCCTACGCGACGGTCGCCGCGCTCGGCAAGTACTGCAAGCCGATCATCGTCGACACCGTGATCAAGCCCACCGGCGAGGAGATCACCGGCCAGACGCCAGAGTGCAAGAACGTGCTCTCGCCCGAGGTCGCCGCGACCGCGGTCGACGTGCTCAAGCAGGTGCTGAACGTGAGCGCGACCGCGAACGCGAACCCGCGCGACGGCGTGCCGATCTTCGGCAAGACCGGCACCACCGACAGCAACAACCAGACCTGGATGGCCTCGGCCACCACGAACATCGCGATGGCGGTGTGGGTCGGTAACAGCATCGGGGACTACGACATGTTCGACGCCAGCTACAACGGCGTCAGAGGACAGCTGCTGCGGCACATCATCACGCGCAACGTGATCGGCACCGCCAATGCCAAGTACGGCGGCGGCGACTGGCCCGCGCCCGCGGCGAACCTGCTCACCGGTTCCGGTGCCGAGATCCCGAACGTCGTCGGGCTCACCCCGGAGGCCGCGAAGGCGCTGCTCGAGAGCCTCGGCTTCTCGTTCGCCGACGGCGGTCAGGTCGACTCGGATGCCGACGCCGGCAAGATCGTGCAGACCGACCCTGCGGCAGGAACCCAGTCGGCCAAGGGCGCGCTCGTGACCGTCTACACCAGCAAGGCGAACATGAAGGCGTTCCCGGATGTCGTCGGTGACGGCACCCAGTTCACCTTCGGCCAGGCGCAATCCACGCTGGGCAGCCAGTATCCGAGCGTCTCGCAGACCTGTGTGGTGCTCGAGCCGCTGAACGGCGACCCCGCGGTGCTGCCGGGTGATCCGCGCATCGACAAGGTGCAGGCATCCAACCCCGCACCGGGCACCAAGGTGATCCCCGGCGTCGCGGTGACGCTGTCCATCGGCAAGATCACCTGCAGCCCTTGACCGGCAGACCCAGGCATCCGGCTGCCACGGCCCTCGGGGCCGTGGCAGCCGCGGGTGCGGCCGCCCTGGCCTGGGGCGCGCTCGTCGAACGCAACCGGTTCACGGTGCGTCACGACATCCTGCCGATCCTCGACCCGGGTGCGCGTTCGCTGACCGTGCTGCACCTCTCCGATCTGCACATGGCGCCGTGGCAGCGGCGCAAGCAGGAGTGGGTGCGATCGCTCGCGGTCTACGAGCCCGATCTCATCGTGAACACCGGCGACAACCTCGGCCACCCGGACGGCATCGACGGCATCGAGGCGGCGTTCGCCGCCTTCGCCGGGGTGCCGGGCGTGTTCGTGAACGGGTCCAACGACTACTACGGCCCCCAGGCCAAGAACCCGTTCGCCTACTTCGGCGGGCCCTCGGGTCACGTGCAGAAGTCGCCGACCCTCGACACCGGGCAGCTCGAGCGCTACTTCGAGCACGATCTGGGCTGGCTCTCGTTGAACAACGCGGCCAGGGCGATCGAGATCCGCGATTCGCGGCTCGAGTTCTTCGGCGTCAACGACGCGCACCGCGGCTGGGACCGGCTCGACCGGCTGCCGACCGTGATCGAGGAGATGCGCGAGAACGTCGGCTGGCAGGACGACAGCGCGGGCCCCGATGTCGTGACGATCGGCGTGACGCACGCACCGTACCGCCGCGTGCTGGACTCCTTCGTCACCTACGGTGCCGACGTGATCTTCGCCGGGCACACCCACGGCGGCCAGGTGCGGCTGCCCGGCCTGCCCGCACTCGTGACGAACTGCGACATCCCACGCGAGCAGGCGCAGGGGCTGAGTGTGTGGCACCACGCCCGCCACGCGGCCTATCTGGAGGTCAGCGCGGGCCTCGGAACGTCGATCTACGCGCCCGTGCGCTTCTTCTGCCCACCGGAAGCGGTGATCGTGACACTGACGGCCGGAGATATCGGCTATTCTTGATGAGGCCCTCGGGTCATCGGGGTGTGGCGCAGTTTGGTAGCGCGCTTCGTTCGGGACGAAGAGGTCGTGGGTTCAAATCCCGCTACCCCGACACTTGTTTGGCAGTCGCGTCCCGAGTCGTCCTTCACGGATGATTCGGGGCCGGCCCTCCGCGTCGTCGGCTGCGCCGTGCAACCGAGCGCCGCATCCCCGTCGTCGCCCACCATTGCGGAGGACGACACGCCGCTTCTGCAAGCATCCACCCGGGCGAGACGGCGCGCCGTCCTCCCGAATGGTGTGTTCTGCGGAGGCGGAGCGGACGCGGCCTCAGGCGAAGTCCGGATCCGGTGCGCTGCGGTAGCTGAAGTCCGCCTTCGGGCGCCAGCCGTTGTTGAGCACACCGCCGGACTCGTCGAGGTAGCAGGCACCGCAGAGGCTCTCGTACGTGACATCCGCGCCGTCGATCGCGACCTGGTCGCCGTCGAAGATGAACCGGCCGTCCACCTGGCGGGCGTTGAACACCGCCTTGCGACCGCAGCGGCAGATCGTCTTGAGCTCTTCGAGCGAGTGCGCGATCTCGAGCAGGCGCCGGCTGCCGGGGAACGCCACCGTCTGAAAGTCGGTGCGGATGCCGTACGCGAGCACCGGCACGCTGTCGAGTATCGCGATCCGCAGCAGGTCGTCCACCTGCTGCTCGCTGAGGAACTGCGCCTCGTCGATGAGCAGACAGCTCACCGCCACCTCACCCCGCCGCTCGCGCTGGAACGCCTCGTAGAGGTCTTCCTCCGGGCCGATGGTGAAGTCGACCGAACGGGTCACGCCCAACCGCGAGACGATGGCCGCCTCGCCCTTCGTGTCGATGGCGGGCTTGGCCAGCAGCACGCGCTGGCCGCGCTCCTCGTAGTTGAATGCGGCCTGCAGGAGCGCCGTGCTCTTGCCGCTGTTCATCGCTCCGTAGCGGAAGTACAGCTTGCTCATCAGTTCAGATAGCCGTCTTCGGCCGCGCGTCGGATGAGTTCCGCCTTCTTGCTGGCGGGGCGATTGGCCCTCGAGTACTTTTCCCTCACCCGTCGAAGATACGTCTTCGCGGTCTCGTACTGCACGTTCATGCGCTCCGCGACCTCGGGTGTGCTGAGCCCCGAGGTGTAGAGAATGAGCGCCTGCTCCTCGCCCGCGCTGAGCTTCGGGCGCGACTGCGTCGGCAGTCCGCTCGTGCGGGGACGCCCCTCGCGGGCGATGGCGGGGCTGACCTGCAGGCCCATGACGGCACGCGCGGCATCCATGACCTCGCGCATGGGCATCGACTTCGACAGGAACGCCGCCGCCCCCGCGTCCAACGCGCGATCCCTCGACTCCTTCGAGTCGAGGCTGGTGAGTACGACCACCTTCGCTCCGGCCGCGCGGCAGGTGCGCACGCGAGCCTCGATGGAGACCGGCTCCCGAAGCTGGAAGTCGAGGAACACCAGATCCGTCGGAAACGCGGGGCTGTGCACGAGCTGCAGCCAGGTGCTCGCGCTCAACACGAGATCGAAGTCGGGCGCATTGCTCGAGATCCACGTCGCGAGGCTGTCGAGCAGCACCTCGTGATCGTCGAGGATGGCCAGGCGCACGCGCGGCGCAGCGACGTCGTGCGTCACCGCATCGTCGACCGCCATGGTTCCCCCTGTTCCCGCAGTCCACTATGGCACCACACGAGCACGATCTGTACCCCGCTCTCGGGGTACAGGTCAGAACAGGGTCGGCTGGGTGGCCGGCAGCTCCGCGACGATGAGCCCGCGTGCGCCCCTCAGAGCCGCGCTGCGCACGCCGCCGGTCGAAGGGTCCACCGCGCTGCGCTCGAGCCCGTAGCGGCGCAGCAGTGGCCGCATGCGCCGCGCCAGCCACTCGCGGTACCCCTTGGCCGCGTACGAACTCGTGCCGTAGACCTCGGCATAGCGCGCCACGAGGTGCGGATGCTCGCGCTGCAGCCACTCGAGAAACCACTCGCGGGCGCCCGGACGCAGATGCAGGCTCGTGTACAGCACCGAGGTGGCCCCCGCGCCCTTCACCTGCTGGAGGGCGGCGTCGAGGTGCTCGACGGTGTCGGTGAGGTACGGCAGCACCGGCATCAGGAACACGGAGCACTCGAGCCCGTGATCGCGCACCGCGCGCACGGTGTCGAGTCGGGCCCTCGTCGTCGGCGTGCCGGGCTCGAGGGACTGCTGCAGCTCGTCGTCGTAGATCGCGATCGACATCGCGAGATCGACGTTCACGTGCTCCGCGGCCTCGGCCAGCAGTGGCAGATCGCGGCGCAGCAGCGTGCCCTTCGTGAGGATGCTGAACGGCGTGCCGCTGTCGGCCAGCGCCGCGATGATGCCGGGCATCAGCCGGTAGCGCCCCTCCGCCCGCTGGTAGGGGTCGGTGTTGGTGCCGAGCGCGACCGGGTGCCGCCCCCACGTCGGTCGCGCGAGCTCCTTCGCGAGCACCTCCGCGACGTTGACCTTGACGATCACCTCGCCGTCGAAGTCCCGCCCGGCGTCGAGGTCGAGGTAGCGGTGGGTGCCGCGGGCGTAGCAGTAGACGCAGGCATGACTGCACCCCCGATACGGGTTGATGGTCCAACCGAACGGCATCGCACTCTGCCCCGGCACCCTGTTGAGCGCGGACTTCGCGAGCACCTCGTGAAAACGCATGCCCGCGAACTCGGGGGTCGTGACCGACCGCACGAGGTTGGAGAGTCGCGCCAGGCCCGGGAGCGCGCTCGCACTCTCGGCGTCGAGTTCCTGATCAGACCATCGCACCCGATGATTCGAACATATGTTCGAATCGAGGTCAAGCCTGGATGCCGAGCGCCTTCGCCGTGTCCGCCAGCGTGCTCGCGGCGAGCTTCGGGTCGTCGGAGAGCTGCCTGCCGTAGCTCGGGACCATCTCGGTCAGCCGCGGCATCCACCCCTCGATGCGGTCGGGGAAGCACTTCTCGATCACCTGCAGCATGATCGGCACGGCGGTCGACGCACCCGGAGAGGCACCGAGCAGGCCGGCGATCGACCCGTCGGAGGCCGCGACGACCTCGGTGCCGAACTGCAGCACGCCGAGCTTCTTCTTGTCCTTCTTGATCACCTGCACGCGCTGTCCGGCCGTGATGCGGTACCAGTCGGCGGGGTCGGCATCCGGGTAGAAGCGCTGCAACTCCGCGAACTTCGTCGAGGGCCGCGCGACGAGCTGCCCGATCAGGTAGCTCACGAGCGACAGGTTCTGCAGGCCCGCGGCGACCATCGGCACCAGGTTGTGCCAGCGGATCGAGGCGAACAGGTCGAGCACCGAGCCGGACTTGAGGAACTTGGGGCTGAAACCGGCGTACGGTCCGAACATCAGGCTGCCGCTGCCGTCCACGACGCGCTTGTCGAGGTGCGGCACCGACATCGGCGGCGAGCCGACCGCGGCCTTGCCGTAGACCTTCGTGGTGTGGCGCGCGACGACCTCGGGGTTGTCGGTGCGCAGGAACTCGCCGCTGACCGGGAAGCCGCCGTACCCGCGGATCTCCTTGATGCCCGACTTCTGCAGCAGATTGAGCGCCCAGCCGCCGGCGCCGACGAACACGAAACGCGCGGTGACCGGCTCCATCGGGGTGCCGCCGACGTCGTGGCGCAGGCTGAGCTTCCAGGTGCGGTCGCGCTGGCGCGTGACGTTCGTCACGAGCGTGCCCCGTGTGAACGTGCCGCCGGCATCGACGACGCGACCGGTGAGCAGGCGCGTCAGGGCGCCGAAGTCCACGTCGGTGCCCGAGGCGATGCGGGTCGCGGCGATCGGCTCGGACTTCGCCCGGCCCGGGATCATCAGGGGCGCCCAGGAGCGGATGACGCGAGCGTCCTCGCTGTACTCCATACCCGCGAACAGCGGGTGATCCTTCAGCGCCTCGAAGCGCTTGCGCAGGTAGTCGACGTTGGACTGACCCCATACGAAGCTCATGTGCGGCGTCGCGTTGATGAAGGCGGAGGGCTCCGGGATGGCGCCGATCTTCACGAGGTGCGCCCAGAACTGCCGGGAGACCTGGAACTGCTCGTTGACCTTCACCGCGCTCGCGATGTCGATGGTGCCGTCCGCGCGCTGCGGGGTGTAGTTCAGCTCGCACAGCGCCGCGTGGCCGGTGCCGGCGTTGTTCCAGGGGTTCGAGCTCTCCTCGGCGACTTCGCCGAGACGCTCGAAGATGCGGATGTCCCACTCGGGCTGAAGCTCTTTGAGGATGGCGCCGAGGGTCGCGCTCATGATGCCGCCACCGACGAGGGCGACGTCGATGGGGGTGTTCACGCCCTCGATTCTACCGGCCCCCGCGAGCGCACCCGTGCGGGGCGGCTAGTCGACGGGGCTCAGGCGCGCGGCGACGAGCTCGGCGATCTGCACGGCGTTGAGCGCCGCGCCCTTGCGCAGGTTGTCGTTGCTGATGAACAGCGCGAGGCCGCGGCCGTTCGGCACGCCCTCATCCTGGCGGATGCGGCCGACGAAGCTCGGGTCCTTGCCGGCGGCCTCGAGGGGCGTCGGCACGTCCGTGAGCACCACGCCCGGGGCATCCTTCAGCAACTCCTTGGCGCGCTCGACGCTCAGCGGGCTCGCGAACTCGGCGTTGATCGCCAGCGAGTGGCCGGTGAAGACGGGCACGCGCACGCACAGGCCGCTCACGAGCAGCTCGGGCAGCTCGAGGATCTTGCGGCTCTCGTTGCGCAGCTTCTTTTCCTCGTCAGTCTCGAAGAGGTCGTCGTCGACGAAGCTGCCGGCCTGCGGGATCACGTCGAACGCGATCGTCTTCGGGAAGGCGCTCGGGGCCGGGAAGTCCACGGATGCCCCGTCGTGCACGAGCTCGATGGCATCCTGTGCGACGGCCGCCTTCGCCTGGGCGAGAAGCTCCTCCCCGCCCTTGAGCCCGGCGCCCGAGACCGCCTGGTAGGTGGAGACGATCAGGCGCTGCAGCCCGGCCTCGGTGTCGAGCACCTTGAGCACCGGCATCGCGGCCATCGTGGTGCAGTTGGGGTTGGCGATGATGCCCTTGCGGGCTTCGCCGATCGCGTGCGGGTTGACCTCGCTGACCACGAGCGGCACGTCCGGGTCCATGCGCCAACCGGAGGAGTTGTCGATGACGAGCACGCCGGCCTCCGCGAAGCGGAGTGCCTGCGCCTTGCTCGTGGTGGCGCCAGCGGAGAAGATCGCGATGTCGAGCCCGGTCGGATCGGCGGTCGCGGCATCCTCGACCACGATCTGCTCGCCCTTGAACTCGAGGGTCGTGCCGGCGCTGCGCGCGGAGGCGAAGAAGCGGATCTCGGCGATGGGGAAGTCCCGCTCGTGAAGAAGCTGGCGCACCACCGCGCCGACCTGTCCCGTTGCGCCGACGACGCCGATTCGTACTCCGCTAGTCATGCGTTCGATTCTAGGTCTCGGCCGCAGCGCCCGCCGTCGAGAGACTGCCAGCCAGCGCCGCTTAGCGGCCGGTTCCGGCGTACACGACGGCCTCGTCGTCGCCGTCGAGGCCGAACGCGGTGTGCACGACTCGCACGGCGTCGTCGAGCTGGTCCGCGCGGGTGACCACGGAGATGCGGATCTCGCTCGTGGAGATCATCTCGATGTTGATGCCGGCATCCGAGAGGGCCGTGAAGAGCTTCGCGGAGACGCCGGCATTCGTGCGCATGCCCGCCCCGACCACGGCGAGCTTGCCGATCTGATCGTCGTGCTGCACCGAATCGAAGCCCACCTCGTCCTGGTGGGCGGTCAGTGCCGTGATCACCTTCTGCGCGTCCGACTTCGGCACCGTGAACGAGATGTCGGTGAGCCCGGTGAGCGCTGCGGAAACGTTCTGCACGATCATGTCGATGTTCGCGTCGGTGTCGGCGACGATCGTGAAGATGCGGGCGGCCTTGCCCGGCACGTCCGGCACACCGACGACGGTGATCTTCGCCTCGCTCGTGTCGGCTGCCACACCGGTGATGATCGCCTCTTCCACGATCTCTCCTTCCTTCGGGTTCACGACGAGCGTGCCCTGGTGGTTGTTGAACGACGAGCGCACGTGCAGCGTCACACCGTGCCGGCGCGCATATTCGACGGCACGGATGTAGAGCACCTTCGCCCCCGCTGCCGCCAGCTCCAGCATTTCCTCGCTGGTGACCCGGTCGATCTTGCGTGCGGTGGGCACGACGCGGGGGTCCGCGGTGAAGACGCCATCGACGTCGGTGTAGATCTCGCACACCTCGGCGCCGAGGGCCGCCGCGAGGGCGACCGCCGTCGTGTCCGAGCCGCCGCGGCCGAGGGTGGTGATGTCGCCGTGGGCGTTGATGCCCTGGAAGCCGGCGACGATGGCGATGGCGCCCGATTCGAGGGCGTCGCGCACCCGCTTGGGGGCGACATCCACGATGCGGGCCGAGCCGTGCCGTGCGTCGGTCATCAGTCCGGCCTGGCTGCCGGTGTAGCTGCGGGCCTCGACCCCGAGGCCCTTGATCGCCATGGCCAGCAGCGCCATCGAGATGCGCTCGCCGGCGGTGAGCAGCATGTCGAGCTCGCGACCGGACGGCACCGGCACCACCTGCTCGGCCAGCTCCAGCAGGTCGTCGGTCGTGTCGCCCATCGCGGAGACGACGACCACCACGTCGTGACCGGCCTTCTTGGTCTCCACGATCCGTTTGGCGACGCGCTTGATGCTCTCGGCATCGGCGACCGATGAGCCCCCGAACTTCTGGACGATGAGGCTCACTGGAACTCCGGATGATGGACGACGGCGACGCACCATCTTACGGCGTGCACAGCGCTAGCCTGACCTCGTGGGCGGATGCCGGGGTTCGGGCAGGCTCAGTTCTCGACCAGTCGGCGGCCCTCGAAGGCCCGCCCGAGCGTGACCTCGTCCGCGTACTCCAGGTCGCCGCCGACCGGGAGACCGGATGCCAGCCTCGTGACCCGCAGGTTCGGATACTGCAACAGGCGCGTGAGGTACGTCGCCGTCGCCTCGCCCTCGAGGTTCGGGTCGGTCGCGATGATCACCTCGGTGACCGTGCCGTCGGCGAGGCGGGACAGCAGCTGCTTGATGCGCAGATCGTCCGGTCCGATGCCATCGATCGGGCTGATCGCACCGCCGAGCACGTGGTACAGGCCCTTGAACTCGCGGGTGCGCTCGATCGCCACGACGTCCTTCGCCTCCTCGACGACGCAGATGGTCGCGGCCGAGCGACGCGGGTCGCGGCAGATCGAGCAGGTGCTCTCCTCGGTCACGTTGCCGCAGATGTCGCAGAAGCGCACCTTGTCGCGCACGTCGCGCAGCACCTCCGACAGGCGCGTGACGTCGAAGCTCTCGGTCTGCAGGATGTGGAACGCGATGCGCTGCGCTGACTTCGGTCCGATGCCGGGAAGCCGACCGAGTTCGTCGATGAGCTCCTGCACGATGCCGTCGTACATCAGTCCTCCGCCCGCGGTACGACGCGCGGCGCGACGGTCTGCTCCTCGATGAAGCTGGCGCCGAGCAGCTCGCGCACGACCGACTCGCCGTAGCGGGCCGGCTCGCTCGATGCGGTGGGCACCACGGCCTTCGCCTCGGGCTTCTGCGGGGCCGGGGCCGGCGCGGCGTCCGGGATCGCGGCGACCGCCCAGCCCTCGCTCTCGGTGGGCGGGAAGTCGTCGGCCGGCGGCTCGTCCATCGGCGGCTCGTCCGAGGGCGGGGGGTCGGCCGGCGCGGCGGGCGGCTGCGCAGCGGGCGACGACGACGCGGTCTCGGCGGGTGCCTGCGCGGCAGCGGGGGGCTGGGCGGGGTCGGCGGGCGCGGCCTCGGCATCGGAGGTGCGGGCGGTCGCGGCATCCACGCGGGCGATGAACGCGGGCTCGAGACCGAGCACCTGCACGAACGCCTTCTTGAGCAGCTCGCCGACGCCCTGGCCCGGTGCCGCCGGCTGCTTGAGCGCGTCGACATCCTTCTGGCTCGGGAACGAGAGCACGAGGGTCTTGCCGTCGCGCAGTTCGAGCGGGCGAGCCGTGTAGACGACCATCCAGGCGTTGAGCTTGGTCTCCTTGACGACGTCGAGGATCTCCAGCCACGAGTCCTTCACGTGCTGCAGCGTCACGGGGCCCACCGGTTTCGGCGCCGCGACCGGCGGCTTCGCGGGAGGCGCCGTGGCCGCCTCCCGCGAGACCGTCGGCTCCGTCGCCACGGTTGGCTCGGGCACCGCCTCGCCTCGCGTCGGTGCCGCATCGGGTCGAGCGGTCGGGGTCGCCTGCGCCGGTGCATCCGCGACCCCGATGCGGCGCTCGAGCCGCTCCACGCGCGCGAGGGCACCGCGCTCCGTGTCGTCGCTGGCCGGAACCAGGATGCGCGCCGCCATGAGCTCGAGGTGCAGTCGCGGCGAGGTGGCGCCGGTCATCTCCGTGAGCGCGGTGTTGACGGCATCCGCAGCCCTGGAGAGCTCGGCCGCACCGAAGCTCGCCGCCTGCGCGGTCATGCGGTCGAGCTGGTCCTGCGGAACCCCCCGGAGCACCGCCGCGGCATTGCCGGAGGTCGCCGCGACCACGATGAGATCCCGCAGTCGCTCGAGCAGGTCCTCCACGAAGCGCCGCGGGTCCTGGCCGGTCTGGATGACGCGGTCGATCGCGGAGAAGACGGCCGCGGCATCCCGGGCGGCGAAGGCCTCGACCACCTCGTCGAGCAACGCGCCGTGCGTGTAGCCGAGCAGGGCGACCGCGCGTTCGTATTCGATCGTCACGGTGCCCGAATCCGACGGGGCCTCCGAGCCGGCCATGAGCTGGTCGAGCAGGCTGAGCGTGTCGCGCACCGAGCCGCCACCGGCGCGCACCACGAGCGGCAGCACACCGGGCTCGACCTCGATGCCCTCGGACGTGCACAACTGCTGCACGTAGTCGAGCATCTGCGCGGGCGGCACGAGCCGGAACGGGTAGTGATGCGTGCGCGAGCGGATCGTGCCGATGACCTTCTCGGGCTCGGTGGTCGCGAAGATGAACTTCACGTGCTCCGGCGGCTCTTCCACGATCTTCAGCAGCGCATTGAAGCCCTGCGGCGTGACCATGTGCGCCTCGTCGAGGATGAAGATCTTGAACCGGTCGCGCGCCGGGGCGAACACGGCGCGCTCGCGCAGGTCCCGCGCGTCGTCGACGCCGTTGTGGGATGCCGCGTCGATCTCCACGACGTCCAGCGAGCCACTGCCGTCCCGACTGAGCTCCACGCAGGAGGGGCACACCCCGCACGGCGTATCCGTCGGCCCCTCGGCGCAGTTGAGGCAGCGGGCGAGGATGCGCGCCGACGTGGTCTTGCCGCAGCCGCGCGGACCGCTGAACAGGTAGGCGTGGTTGACCCGGTCGGTGCGCAGCGCCGTGCGCAGCGGATCGGTCACCTGCGACTGGCCGATGAGCTCGGCGAACGTCTCCGGCCGGTAACGGCGGTACAGGGCAGCGACCACGTCACCAGCGTAGCCGCGCCGGGTGACACGTGCGGGCGCCGAGGGACGTGGTGAGCGCCCCTGCACGGATTCGGCGCGGCTCGCCGCCCCCGCGCGCCGACGCGCCCGCGCCGCGCCGCGATCCGTGCAGTTGCGCACCGCGACCACGTCGATGCCGGGGCCTCTCGCCCACCGCGAGTGCAGGCGCGCGAACGACACCGATCGCCGCCGGGGAACGCGCGCTGGCATCCGTCCCGCGAGGCTGGGCGGATGCACCGCCTGTGCTCCCTCGGCCACGTCGCCTCGACGCGCGACCTGCTCGCCGCCGGACTCACGCGGCGGGAGCTCGCGAGGGCCGTTACCGTCGGGCGGGCCCTCCGGCCCGCGCGCGGTGTGTACGCATGCCCGCACCTCGAACCCGTGCAACTCACTGCGGCGCGAGCGGGCCTCCGGCTCGATTGCGTCACCGCTCTGGCCCGGCGCGGGGTGTGGTCCGGCATCCGCGACGCCCGACTGCACCTGCGCGCGCAGGCGGGGCGCCACCACGGCGCCGTGCCGATCGGAGCCGTCGTGCACTGGGCCGGGCGACACGAGACGGGCGAGCATCCACTCGAGGTGTCGATCGTGGATGCCCTGCTGCAGGCGATGCGCTGCCTCGACCACGACGACGCCCTCGCCTGCATCGAGTCGGCCCTGCACCTTCGCGAATTGGACGAGCGCGGCCTGCGCCGGTTGCGGGAGCTCGCCCCGCGTTGGATGCGGGCGACCCTCGCCCGGTTGGACCGTGGTGCCCAGTCCGGGCTGGAGACGCACGCGAGGCTCAGACTGCAGGATGCCGGACACCGTGTTCGCACGCAGGCGATCGTCCCCGGTGCCGGACCGCTCGATCTGCTCGTCGACGAATGCGTGGGTGTCGAGACCGACGGCAGGCAATTCCATGAGGCGACGTTCATCGCGGACCGCAGCAAGGACATCACGATCGAGAGCTGGGGCATCCGGGTGCTGCGGCTCGGCTCCCCGCACGTGTTCGACAGTTGGCCCGACACCCTCGCCGCGATCGAGCGCATGGTTGCGGATGCTCGGCGACGGTAGCTCGCGCGGCGTACGGGGCTGCACGGATTCAGGCCGGATGCCGCGTGTCGGCCGGCCGCGCGCGGCGTGCCGCCCCGAATCCGTGCGGTTGCGCACACGGTGCAGTGACGCAGGGTGCCGCCGCGCACGGTCGAGTGCGGTCAGGCACTCGCGGCTCAGACCACCGCGAGGCTCTGGCGGGCGATCTCGAGTTCTTCGTTGGTGGGCACCACGAGCACCGCGACCGCGGCACCCTCGGGCGAGATGGTGCGCGCCCGGCGCGAGGCGAGTTCGTTGCGGTCGTCGTCGATCTCGATGCCGAGGAACTCGAGTCCGGCCAGCGCACGACGACGCAGCAGCGCGTTGTTCTCGCCGATGCCCGCGGTGAAGACCAGGGCATCCACCCCGCCGAGTTCGGCGAGGTAGGCGCCGATGTAGTGCCGGATGCGGTGCCGCCAGACCGCGAGCGCGGCCAGCGCCGCCTCGTCGCCGTTCGATGCCGCCTCCTGCACATCGCGCATGTCACCGGTGCCGGTGAGTCCCAGCAGTCCGCTGCGTCGGTTGAGCAGATCGTCGAGCTCGTCGATGCCGAGGCCGGCTTGACGGGCGAGGTGGAAGATGACGCCGGCATCGAGGTCGCCCGAACGCGTGCCCATGACGAGTCCCTCGAGGGGTGTGAGGCCCATCGAGGTGTCGATCGAATCACCGCCACGCACCGCCGTGATCGATGCGCCGTTGCCGAGGTGCATGATGATGAGCCGCAGGGACTCGAGCGGTCGCCCGAGGTAGAGCGCGGTCTGCCGGGCGACGTACTGGTGCGACGTGCCGTGGAATCCGTACCGACGCACCTGGTGCTGCGCGGCGAGCGCCGCGTCGATCGCGTAGGTGTACGACTCGGGCGGCAGGGTGTGGTGGAACGCGGTGTCGAAGACGGCCACGTTCGGCACTCCGGGCAGCGCCGCCCGCGCGGCGCGGATGCCGAGCAGGTTCGCCGGATTGTGCAGCGGCGCGAGCGCGGAGAGCTCGTCGATCGCCTGCTCCACCTCGTCCGTGATGAGGGTCGCCTCGGTGAACCGGGAGCCGCCGTGCACCACTCGGTGACCGACCGCAGCGATCTCGCGACCTGGGCCGATGCGCTCGAGCACCTCCCGCATCCCCGCGGCGTGGTCGGGAACCTGCCCCGGCTCGCCGATGCGCTCGATGATGCCGCCGACCACGACCTCCTCGGTGCCCGGGCCGACGAGCTGGTACTTGATGGATGACGAGCCCGAGTTGACGACGAAGACGAGACTCACGCGAGCGCCTCCCCCGCCGACTGCGCCTGAATGGCCGTGATCGCGACGGTGTTGACGATGTCGCGCACGAGCGCACCGCGAGAGAGGTCGTTCACCGGCTTGCGCAGGCCCTGCAGCACCGGACCGATCGCGACCGCGCCGGAGCTGCGCTGCACCGCCTTGTAGGTGTTGTTGCCGGTGTTGAGGTCGGGGAAGATGAACACCGTGGCCTGCCCCGCCACCCGGGATTCCGGCATCTTCTTCGCGGCGACCGCGGCATCGGCCGCGGCGTCGTACTGGATGGGTCCCTCGACGAGCAGGTCGGGTCGGCGGGAGCGCACCAGCTCGGTGGCGGCGCGCACCTTGTCGACGTCCGCGCCGGTGCCGGACTCCCCCGTCGAGTACGAGAGCATCGCGATGCGCGGCTCGATGCCGAACTTGGCCGCGGTGGCGGCCGATGAGATCGCGATGTCGGCCAGCTGCTCCGCGGTCGGGTCGGGCACGATCGCGCAGTCGCCGTAGACGAGCACCCGGTCGGCGAGCGCCATGAAGAACACGCTCGAGACGACCTTCACCCCCTCCACCGTCTTGACGAACTGCAGGGCCGGCGTGATGGTGTGGGCGGTGGTGTGCGCGGCGCCCGAGACCATGCCGTCGGCGAGGCCGAGCTGCACCATCATGGTGCCGAAGTACGAGACATCCGTCACGATGTCGGCGGCCTGCTCGAGCGTGACGCCCTTGTGCGCCCGCAGCCTGGCGTACTCGGCGGCGAACCGCTCGTGCAGCTCGGGGTCGAGCGGGCTCAGGATGCGCGCGGCCGCGATGTCGACACCGAGTGCGGCCGCACGGGCGCGCACCTCCGTTTCCTCGCCGAGGATCGTGAGCTCCACGACATTGCGGCTGAGCAGTGTGCCCGCCGCCTGCAGGATGCGGTCGTCGTCGCCCTCGGGCAGCACGATGTGCTTGCGGTCCGAGCGAGCGCGCTCCAGCAGGCCGTACTCGAACATGAGCGGGGTGACGACGGCGGTGGTGCCGGCACCGATAGCGTCGGTGAGCACCGCGGCATCGACGTGCTGCTCGAAGAGCGCGAGCGCGGTGTCGACCTTGCGCTGCGATGCGGCGGTGAGCCGCCCGCGCACCTGCGCGATGCGCTGCGCGGTGGCGTAGGTGCCGAGTTCGGTGGAGATGATCGGCAAGGTGTCGTCGAGACCGCCCACGAGCCGCTCGATCACGGGAGAGAGTTCGAAGCCGCCGTTGAGCACGAGGGCCGCGATGGTGGGGAACGTCGTGGAGGCGTTCGCCGTGAGGGCGCCGACGATCACGTCGCTGCGATCGCCGGCGACGACCACCACGCCGCCCTCGATCAGGCGCAGCAGCACGTTCTCCATGCCCATGCCGGCGACGACGGTGCCGAGGGACTCGCGGGCCAGGAGCGCAGGATCGCCGCGCACGAGGAGCCCGTCGACGGCCTCCATGATCGACTCCACGCTCGGCGCGACGAGGATCTCGCTCTCGGGAACGGCCCATGCCGGTGTACCGAAGGTCGCGGCCATCGCGGCGACGATCTCGTCGAGGTGATCGGGATCCGCGCGGTTGACGACCGCGGCGAGCACCGTGGCGTGCGCGCCGGTCAGCTCGGGCAGGATCAGTTCCGCGACCTGCTGCAGGTCGTGCACCGTGCGGGGCCGGCCCTCGTCCGTGGCCTGGCCGGTGAGCACGACGAGCACCGGGGCGCCGAGGTTGGCTGCGATGCGGGCGTTGTATCCGAGTTCGGTCGGGGTCGCGACATCCGTGTAGTCCGAACCGACGATGACGACGGCGTCGCACTGGCGTTCGATGGACTTGAATCGCTCGACGATGCGCGACAGGGCCGCATCCGGGTCTTCGTGCACCTCTTCGTAGGTGACCCCGACGCACTCCTCGTAGTCGAGCGTGACCCCGTCGTGCGCCAGCAGCAGCTCCAGCACGAAGTCGGGCTCGGCCGTCGACCGCGCGATGGGGCGGAACACGCCCACCCGTTCGACGCTGTGCGCGAGGGTGTCGAGCACCCCGAGCGCGATCGCGGACTTGCCGGAATGACCTTCGACCGAGGTGATGTACACCGAACTCGCCACAACCTCAGCCTACGGCGATTGAAACGGTAACGGCCCCTCGCGCACCCGCCAGAGCCCGGTTACCCTTGCTGCGTTTCCGCCCTGGGGGAGTTGGCCTGGATGGCGCCACGCGAGGAGCCTCCACGATTGTACCGCTATGATTCCTTGAGGTCTTCGGCCACGTCGCCGAAGCTCCGGGAGAATTCGCCTAGTGGCCTATGGCGCACGCTTGGAAAGCGTGTTGGGTGCAAGCCCTCGGGGGTTCGAATCCCCCATTCTCCGCCATACTCATTGCAGTGCAATCTTCACTTTTCGCACACACCCCTAATTGCCGAACGCCCGGGAGAACCGTGGTCGACGTGACGAGCGAACGCAATGACGTGCGGTTTCCGGACGCGGAACCGCAGCTGCGCCTGCGTCCGCGACCTGCGCTGCTGTGGCAGGGACTGGTCGCCTGCATCGTCTTCCTGGGCCCGATCTTCGTCGCGCTGTATCTGATCAACGGGCCGACGGGTGGCTGGCCGGCGGTCCTGGCCGTGCAGATCGCGGCGAGCGTCGCCGTGTTCATCGGATGCGCCCGCTTCTTCTCCGTGGCGATCTGGGTGAGCGCGGCGGGCCTCGGCGAGCGCGGATTCTTCAGCCCCAAGCGGGTGTTCCCGCTCTCCCAGGTCGCGCAGGTGGTGCGCGCCCGCGTGTTCCGGCACGGATCCGAAGAGGTCGATCAGCTCTTCGTGTGCGATGCCGAGGGTCGGTGCATGGTGCGCATGCGCGGCCAGTTCTGGTCCAGTCGCGACATGGATGCCCTCACCGAGGCGCTCGACGTGCCCGTGACCGTGCTCGTCGATGTGGTGACCCTGCGCGAGCTGGCGCGGGACCACCCGCGCCTGGCCTACTGGTTCGAACGGTTCTGATCCGGCACGAGCACGACCTTGCCCCCCGGGTGTCCGCTCGCGACCAGACGCATCGCCGCGGCGACCTCCTCGAGCGGGAACTCGCGGGCGATCGACACGGTGAGCCGCCCCTGCTCGGCGAGGTCGACGAGCACCGCGCGGGCGGCGTTGCGCAGTTCGGTGCCCGGGTCGGCACCGGGCCCCGAGCCGAGGGCGGCGATGCCCAGCTCCGCTGCGCGCGCGAAGCCGGCGATGGTGGCGATCCTCGTGCGATCGGTCACGAGTTCGGCGGAGACGTCGAGTGCCTCATCGGTGCCGACCGTGTCCAGCGCGGCATCGACTCCATCGGGGAACACGGCACGGATGCGGTCGGCGAGTCCGGGGCCGTAGCGCACCGGTGTGGCACCCAACGCCCGCACCCGCTCCTGCGCGGCATCCCCTGCCGTGCCGACGACCTCGGCGCCGCGCACTCGCGCCAACTGCACGGCCATCGCCCCCACGGAGCCGGAGGCGCCGTGCACCACGATCCGGTCCCCAGCACCCACACCGGTGGCCTCGAGCAGGTGCATCGCGGTGACACCGGCGACCATCAACCCGGCCGCTTCGGCCCAGCTCAACGTCGAGGGCTTCGGCAGCACGGATGAACCGGCGGCCACCACCTCGTCCGCGTATCCGCCCGAGACGCGATAGCCGATCACCTCATCGCCGAGTGCGATCGCGCCGAGCGGACCGACCGCATCCGCGCCCACCGCCGTGACCACCCCGGACACCTCGCTGCCGAATCGCATGGGCATGCGATCCTTGCCGCCGAACTGGCCGCGGAGCCGCTTGAGGTCGGCGGGGTTGATCGCGGCGGCGCGCACCGCGATGCGCACCTGACCGGGCTCCGGTTCGGGGCGTTCGACCTCGACCAGCTGCAGGATCTCCGGCTCCCCGTACCCGGGGGCGATCACCACGCGCGTCATCGTCAGGCGACCGCACGGTCTTGCAGGCCCCAGGGCTGCCCGTAGCCGCCGTCGGCGATCGGGCGCGCCATGAGTTCCAGGAACGCCGCGGCATCGAAGGCCTCCGGGCCGAGCACGCCGACACCGGACCAGGTTCGGTTCGCGAGCAGCTCGAGCGCGATCACCGGGTTGAGGGCGGTCTGCCACACCACGCACTGGCTCTCGTACTCCGCCATCGTCCACTCGTTGTCGCTCACGTGGTACAGGTACACCTCACGCGGCGCGCCGTCGAGGCCGGTGCCGGTGACCCACAGGCCGGCGCAGGTCTTGCCGGTCATCCGCGGTCCGAGCGTGGCGGGGTCGGGCAGGCCTGCGGCAACGACGTCCCGTGGCGCGACCATCACCGGGCCGTCCGCGGAGCGCACGCGCAGCGGCTCGGTCTTGTCGAGTCCGAGTTGGTGCAGGGTCTTCAGAATGCCGATGAACTCGTCGCCGAGGCCGTACTTGAAGGTCACGCGCTTCGCGTCCACCCAGCGGGGCATGAGCAGCACTTCCTCGTGCTCGACGTTAACGCACTCGACCGGGCCGATGCCTTCGGGAAAGTCGAAGACCTCTGGCTCGCTGAACGGCGCCGTCGTGTACCAGCCGCGATCCTTCTCCCAGATCACCGGCGGATTCAGGCACTCCTCGATCGTCGTCCAGATGCTGAACGACGGTGCGAAGATCTCGTTGCCCGCCTCGTCGCGCACCACGAGATTGGCGCCGTCGCGCGTGCCGAGCTCGTCGATCTCGCTGAACAGGTGGTCCGCCGCATATCGCGCGAACACGTCGCTGAGCCCGGGCTCAACGCCCATGCCCACGAGCGCGAGTCGACCGGCGGTCTCCCAGTCGGGCGCCTGCGCGAATTGGTCGTCGCCGAGCTTGACTCCGGTCTGCGCATAGGGATCGGTGGGATGCGGCTCGCTCAGGCTCATCGCCATGTCGAGGTAGTCCGCGCCAGCCGCGAGCGCCCCAGCGAAGATCGTCGGCACGAACTTGGGCTCGACGGCGTTCATGACGTGCGTGGCGCCGTGTTCGCGCGCGACGGCGGCCACGTTGTCCGGGTCGGATGCATCGATCTTCGACGCCACGAACCGCCCCTTGCCCTCGCCGCGGGCCTCGATCCAGGCGATGGTGCGCTCGGCGCGAGCGACGTCGTAGTCGCTCACGATCATGGTCTCGAAGAAGTCGCGTCGTGCTGCGATCTTGGCGATGGCATCGCCGACGCCACCGGCGCCGACCAGGAGGATTCTCATGGCACCACGCTAGTGCGTGGCTCCGGCGGCGTCACCGGTTGCCGGCGCGTCTCGACCGAGTCGCTCCCGTTGAAGATGCGCCGAGAAGGGAGCCCAGGCGATCACAGCGACCCCCACTCCGACGAGCAACCCACCCACGGTGTCGCTGAGCCAGTGCACGCCGAGGTAGGTGCGGCTGAGCGCCATGAGCACGACGAGCAGCGAGCCGGCAAACCACACCCACCACCGTCGCGCGATGAGCGCGAGGGCGATCGCGACGGTCGCGGCATTGGCGACATGGCCGGAAGGGAACGAACCGAAGTCTGCGGGCACGAGCATCTGCTCGGGCCTGGCCCGCCCGAAGAGGTGTTTGAGCAGTTGCACGAGCGTCGCGCTCGCGATGCTCGCCACCAAGAAATAGGTCGCCGACCATCGGCCGCGCGCCAGCGCGAGAGCGAGGGCGGCACCGATGGGGACGACGAGTATGCCGAACCAACCGCCGCCGATGAAGCTCATGACGAGCGCGGGAACCTCCCATACCGGGCTGCGATGCTCGATGATCTCGTGCATCCACTCGAGGTCGAGGTACGGCTCCCGAGCACCGCGAAGCACGATGAGGGTGCCGAGCGCGACCGCGAGCGCCAATGCCGTGGCGCCGGTGATCAACGGCCAGCGCCGGGGTGCACGCGACGAGGGCTGGGGCGGCGTCATCCAGCCACGCTAGCGCGCGGAGCGCGCGTTGCTGCATCGCACGCGATCGCCGGGCAGAGACGGTCAGCGCACGAGTGCGGGCACCGTCCACGGTCGCACGACGGTCCACAGCACGACGATCGAGACGAGCGCCGTGCTTGCCATGATCGCGCCCATCGGGATCGCGTTCTCGATGCCGAACAGTCCGACGATCGGCGAGATCGCCCCGGCGAGTCCAAAGTTGAGGGCACCCAGCAGGGATGCGGCGGTCGCGGCCTCGCCACCGTGTCCGGCGAGCGCGAGTACCTGGTTGCACGGGAACGAGAGCCCGCACGCGAAGATGAAGAACCACAGCGGCACGAGGATGCCCACGAGCCCGACCTGGGCGAGGTCGAGCAGCACGATGGCGCTCGCGGAGAGCAACAAGAGCACGGTCGTGCCGGTGAGTATCCACTGGGGGCCGATGAAGCGCGCGAGGAAGGAACTGAGCTGAACGCCGACCACGACCCCCACGGAGTTGACAGCGAAGAGCAGGCCGTACTGCTGGGCATCCAGGCCGTAGACGTCTTGGAACAGAAAGGACGAGGAGGACAGATAGGCGAAGAGGCCGGAGAAGGTCATCCCCGCGATGATCGCGACGCCGACGAAGATGCGGTCGGTGAACAGTGCACGGTAGCGCTGCCCGATCGTTGCGTGACCCGGGTCGCCCACGCGCCGCGCGGGCGGCAGGGTCTCGACGATGAAGAACAAGGCGGCGAGCAATACGAGCAGGCCGTAGATGGCGAGGAATCCGAACATCCCACGCCAGGGCATGATCAACAGCAGTTGCGAGCCGATGAGCGGGGCGATGATCGGGGCGAGCCCGTTGACCAGCGACAACCGCGACAGCATCCGCACGAGCGGCAGGCCGCCGAAGAGATCGCGCACGATCGCCATCGAGACGACACCACCGGCGGCGGCTCCCGCGCCCTGCAACAGGCGGAAGACGAAGAGCCACTCCACGCTCGGCGCGAGCAACACACCCAGGCTCGCGCCGATGTGCACGGCGGTCGACAGGATCAGGGGCAGGCGCCGACCGACCCGATCGCTCCACGGCCCGACGAACAGCTGACCGACGGCGAACCCGAGAGTCGTCGCGGTCAGCGTGAGCTGCACCATTGCCGAGCTCACACCGAGATCGTTCTCGATGAGCGGGAACGCCGGCAGGTAGAGGTCGATCGTGAATGGACCGAGAGCGGTGAGCGCGCCGAGCACGAGTACGTAGACGAGTCGTTGGCGTGCGCTCAGCGAATCACCTGGGTGGACGACGGTGGTCACGAGAAGACGGGATCCTGACTGTGGTGCGAGTGGTGGACCGGGACGCCGTCGGCCGGTTGACCCAGCCTACGACGCCCCGCGCCCGGGTGTCGGATCAGTCGCGCTCGATCGTCGCGGTGGCCACGAAGTACGCGGCGCGCGCTCAGGGCGTACGACGGGTCTCGATCAGGCGCGCGAGCCAGCGCCCGCTGTCTTTGACGATGCGCTCCTGGGTTTCGTAGTCGACGCGCACGATGCCGAACCGCTTGGTGTAGCCGTAGCCCCACTCGAAGTTGTCCATGAGCGACCACACGAGGTACCCGCGCAGGTCCACCCCGCGGGCGATCGCGCGGTGCGCGGCCGTGAAGTGCCGGTTGAGGTAGTCGATGCGGTCGGCATCCGGCACCCGCTTGCCCGACTCGGTCTCGACGACCGCGTCTGGGAAGGCGGCGCCGTTCTCGGTGATCATCAGCGGCAACTGCGGGAACTGCTCGTGCAGACTCACGAGCAGTTCTTCGAGGCCGTCGGGGGCGATGTTCCAACCCATGTCGGTATAGGGGCCGGGCTGCTGAAGGAACTCGACGTTGCGGCTGCCGGGCCACGGTGAGCCGCCCATGTCCTTGTGGCCATCGTTGTTGGTGCGCGGCGAGCGGCCGTCCCACATCTTGACGGTGACGGTCGAGTAGTAGTTGACGCCGAGCACATCGATCGGCTGGTTGATCTGCTTGAGGTCACCATCGCGCACGAAGCCCCAGTCGGTGACCTCCTTGGTGTCCTCGAGCAGGTCGGCGTCGTAACGGCCGAGCAGCATCGGACTCGTGAAGGCGCGGTTCGCGAGGGCGTCGATGCGGCGGCGCGCCTCGTCGTCGTCGCCACGGATCACGTGGAAGTTGAGCGTGGCCGAGGCGAGCGCCGCGGGGGCGTTACGACGGATCTCGGGGATTGCCAGGCCGTGCGCCAGATTGAGGTGGTGCACCGCGGCGAGCGCGTCCGCGCCGTTCATACGTCCCGGGGCATGTGCTCCGGAACCGTAGCCAAGGTACGCCGAGCACCAGGGCTCGTTGAGGGTCGTCCAGGTGTGCACGCGATCGCCGAGGGCCTGCGTCGTGATCGCGGCGTACTCGGCGAACCGCAGCGCGGTGTCCCGGTTCGGCCAGCCGCCGGCATCCTCGAGCGGCTGCGGCAGGTCCCAGTGGTAGAGCGTCGCGATCGGGCGGATGCCGCGTGCCAGCAGCCCGTCGGTCAGCCGCGCGTAGAAGTCGATGCCCTTCGCGTTGGGCTTGCCTGCGCCGGTCGGCTGGACGCGCGGCCATGCGATCGAGAACCGATACGCCTCGAGCCCCAGTCGTTGCATGAGGTCGAGGTCGGAATCCAGCCGGTGGTAGTGGTCGTCGGCCACATCCCCCGTGTCGCCGTTGGTGGTCTTGCCCGGGGTGTGGCTGAAGGTGTCCCAGATCGAGGGCCCGCGACCGTCCTCGTGGGCGGCGCCCTCGATCTGATAGCTCGCGGTCGCCGAGCCGATCACGAAGTCGCTCGCGAACTCGAGCCCGCTGTCGCGGTAGTCCGGGGTACCTGTCGTGACCATGCTGACTCCGATCGCAGCGCCGTGGTGGAAACGCTTGCACCATTCTGCACCGCGCCTGCGCTCAGACGCGCGTCCAGGCGCTGCCCGCCGCGGCGCTCGCCTCGATCGCGCCGAGCACGCGCTGCACCTGCAGTCCGCTCGCGAAGTCCGGTGAGGCCTGCCCGCCGGCGACGATCGCGTCCACGAGGTCCTTCACCTGATGCGAGAATCCGTGCTCGTAGCCGAGCGCGTGGCCGGGCGGCCACCAGCCCTCGAGGTAGGGATGCACGGGCTCGGTGACGTTCACGCGCGTGAAGCCGCGCACCGCCTGCGGTGTCGTCGCGTCGTACACCTGCAGGGTGTTCATGTCCTCCAGGTCGAACGCGATCGCGCCGGTCGAGCCGGAGACCTCGATGCGCAGGGAGTTCTTGCGCCCCGTGGCGAACCGGGTCGCCTCGAACACTCCGAGTACGCCGGTGTCGTAGCGCGCGGTGAAGATCGCGAGGTCGTCGACCGTCACGGTGCCGGTCCCGCCGCCGGGCAGCGGCCGCTCGGGCACGAGCGTCGCGAGGGTGCCGGAGACGGACTCGATCGACATGCCCGTGATGAACTGCGAGAGGTCGACGGCATGGGCGCCGATGTCGCCGAGCGCGCCGGAGCCCGCGAGCTCACGGTCGAGGCGCCAGACGAACGGTGCCCTCTCGTCGGCGAGCCAGTCCTGCAGGTAGCTCGCGCGCACCTGCCGGACCTCGCCGATCGCCCCCTGCGCGACGAGGTCGCGCGCGAGCGTCGCCGCGGGAACCCGGCGGAAGACGAACCCCGTCATGACGACGGTGCCGGCGCGCGCCGCCGCCTGCGCCATCGCCTCAGCCTCGGCGACCGAGTTGGCGAGCGGCTTCTCGCACAGCACGTGCTTGCCCGCCGCGAGGGCGGCGATCGCGATCTCGGCGTGCGAGTCGCCGGGGGTCACGATGTCGACGATGTGGATGTCGTCCCGCTCGAGCACGGACCTCCAGTCGGCGCCAGAGTCGGCCCAGCCCCACCGGCGCGCGGCCGCCGCCGCGGCATCCGCGTTCCTGCCGACGACGACGGACATCGCCGGTTCCGCGCCGAGGTCGAAGGCCCGGGGCGCGGTGCGCCACGCCTGCGAGTGCGCCGCGCCCATGAAACCGTGCCCGATCATGGCGACGCCGAGTTGCCGGGTCATGCTTACTCCTTCGATGCCGCAAGGCCGGCCGGGGCGAACCCCGACCGGCCTTCCGGTTCGCGCAGTGGGTGCTACTGGGTGAGCGGGAAGAGGGACTCGTTGTCCTTGTACGCCTCCGCCGCGTTCTCCTTGGTCACGACGACCGGAGCCAGCAGGTAGGCCGGGACGATCTTCACGCCGTTGTCGTACGACTCCGTGTCGTTGATGCCGGTGGGCTCCGCGCCCGCCTGCAGCTCCTTGACCATGTCGATGGCAGCCGCGACGAGCGCGCGGGTGTCCTTGTAGATGGTCATGTACTGCTCACCGGCGACGATCGACTTCACCGACTCGACCTCGGAGTCCTGACCGGTCACGACCGGCAGGGGCTTGCCGGCGCTGCGCACCGACTCGAGGATGGCGCGGGCCAGGGTGTCGTTCGGCGACAGCACGCCGTCGAGGTCGGTGCCCTGATAGTTCGCGGCGAGCAGGGTGTCCATGCGGCTCTGCGCGTTGGCGGCGAGCCAGCCCTGGGTCGCCGTCTGGCTGACCTCGGTCTGGCCCGAGACGACGACGAGGGTTCCGTCGTCGATCTTCGGCTGCAGCACGTCCATCGCACCGTCGAAGAAGACCCCGGCGTTGTTGTCGTCGGGCGAGCCCGAGAACAACTCGATGTTGTAGGTCGTCTTGTCGGGGTACGCCGCGGCGAGTCCGTCAAGGAGCGCCTGGCCCTGGAGCTGGCCGACCTTGAAGTTGTCGAACGCGAGGTAGTAGTCGACGGCCTCGGTGTTGAGGATGAGGCGGTCGTACGCGATCACCACGGCGCCGGCGTCGTGCGCGGCCTCGACCTGAGCGGAGAGCTGCGCGCCGTCCTTGGCGCCGATGATGATGACCTTGGCGCCGTTGGTCACCATCGAGGTGATCTGGTTCTGCTGCTCGGCCACCGTGTTGCTGGCGGGCGCGTACTGCACGTCCGGCTTGAACCCGGCCTCCTCGAGACCCGTGGTGAACAGATCGCCCGCGAGCACCCAGTTCTCGGAGGTCTTGTCGGGCAGTGCGACACCGATCGTGGCGTCGGCGGCGAAGCCGGCAGCCGCCTCGGTGTCGCCGCCGTCACGCGGAGCACAGCCTGCGAGCGTGAGCGCGGCGACCGCCGCGATCGACGCCGAGGCGATGACGAATTTCTTCATTGATATTCTCTTTCCTGGTGCATTCCGGTTTGTGGAAACCGTGTGCTCAGCCCTCGGGAGTAAGGTCCTGCGGCCGAGCGGTTTCCTGGGCCCCACCCTGTGAAGGAGTGGGAGTCTGAGTGCCCTGCGGGGCCGCAGGTACGGGCGTTTCGTCGGACTTGCGGCCCCGCGTCAATCGCCCGATGAGCGAGGGCCGACCCTGGCGCTTCGAGTACACGTCAATGCCGACGGCCACGAGCAGGACGAGGCCCTTGATCATCTGCACGCGGTCGGCCCCGACCGAGAGCAGCTGCAGGCCGTTGTTGAGCACGGCGATCACGAGACCGCCGATGATCGAGCCCGCGACCGTGCCGATGCCGCCCGAGACCGCGGCGCCGCCGATGAAGACCGCCGCGATCGCGTCGAGCTCCCAGCCGACGCCGTCACCAGGCCCCGAGGCCACCGACCGGGCGATCCACAGCATGCCGGCGATCGCGGCGATGACCGACATGTTGGCCATGACGAAGAAGTTGACCCGGCGGATGTTGACGCCCGAGAGCTCGGCGGCGCGCCAGTTACCGCCGACCGCGTAGATGTGCCGGCCGATCGTGGTGTTGTTGGTGAGGAAGGAGTAGCCGAGCACGAGCACGCCGAGGATGATGCCGGCGATCGGGAAGCTCGTGCCCGAGCGCCCGGATGCGAACAGAATGGTGGCGAGCACCACCACGGCGAGCATCACCCCCACCTTCACGATGCTCACCCACAGGGGTGCGCTCTCCGCACCCATGCGCTGCTGGTTGCGCCGCAGCCGCACCTCCTGCCACACCACCGCGACGGCGACGAGCGCGCCGAGGATCAGGGTCGGGTTGGAGAAGCCGAAGTCCGGCCCGAAGTCGGGCAGGAAGCCGCCGCCGATGAAGGTGAAGTCGCGCGGCACCGGGATCGAGGTCGAGTTGCCGACGAACTGGTTCGCTCCGCGGAAGAAGAGCATGCCGGCGAGGGTGACGATGAAGGCGGGGACGCCCATGTAGGCGACCCACCATCCCTGCCAGGCTCCGACGATTGCGCCGAGGGCGAGGCCGATGACCATCGCTACGGGCCACGGCACGTCGAAGACGTACATCGACTGCGCGACCACGATGCCGACGAAGGCGGCGACGGACCCGACCGAGAGGTCGATGTGCCCGGCGACGATGACCATGACCATGCCCACCGCGAGCACGAGCACGTAGGCGTTGCCGTTGACGATGTTGATGAGGTTGTTCGGGTCGAGCGTCTTGCCGCCCGTGAGCACCTGGAACAGCACGATGATCACGATCAGGGCGCCGAGGATGCCGAACTGGCGACCCGCCGAGTTCGACCCGCCGAACATCTTTGCCAGGTCGCGGATTCCACCGGACTTCTTGGGCGCTGGAGTGCTGTCGCTCATCGCTGGGTGACTTTCTTCTCGGAGGTCATGCCGCGGAGCAGAGTCTCCGGGTCGGCGTCGGCTGCGGGGATCTCGTTGGTGATGGCGCCCTCGAAGATCGTGTAGATCCGGTCGGAGACGCCGAGCAGCTCGGGAAGCTCGGAGGAGATCATGATGACCCCTTTGCCCTGGGCGGCGAGCTCGCGGATGATGTGGTAGATCTCGGTCTTCGCGCCGACGTCGATGCCGCGCGTCGGCTCGTCGAGGATCAGCAGGTCGGGGTCGGTGAACATCCACTTGGCCAGCACGACCTTCTGCTGGTTGCCGCCGGAGAGCTTGTTCACGCCCTCGTCGACGGTGGGCGTCTTGATCCGCAGGCTTTTGCGGTACTCCTCAGAGACGTTGTGCTCGGCGACCTTGTCCACGACGCCGAACGGCGAGATCTTGCCGAGCTTCGCGGAGACGATCGAGGCCTTGATGTCATCGAGCAGGTTCAGGCCGAGCGCCTTGCGGTCCTCGCTGACGTAGGCCAGGCCCGCATCGATCGCCTCCTCGACGGTGCGCAGGCGCAGTACCTTGCCGCCCTTGATGATCTCGCCCGAGATGTAGGTGCCGTAGGAGCGGCCGAAGATACTCATCGCGAGCTCCGTGCGACCGGCGCCCATGAGGCCCGCGAAGCCGACGACCTCGCCGCGACGCACCGTGAAGCTCGAGCCCTTGGCCACGAGGCGCTCGGCTGCGAGGGGATGCTGCACCGTCCAGCCGCGCACCTCGAAGAACACCTCGCCGATCGTGGAGTTGCGCTCGGGGAAGCGGTGCTCGAGCACGCGGCCGACCATGCCCCGGATGATGCGATCCTCGTCGACCCCGCCGGCGCCGACGTCGAGCGTCTCGATCGTGCGACCGTCGCGCAGGATCGTGATCTCGTCGGCGATCGCCTCGATCTCGTTGAGCTTGTGGCTGATCATGATCGACGTGATGCCACGGCCCTTGAGGCCGCGCAGCAGGTCGAGCAGGTGCTGGGAGTCCGACTCGTTGAGCGCCGCAGTCGGCTCGTCGAGGATGAGCAGCTTGACCGACTTGTTGAGCGCCTTCGCGATCTCGACGAGTTGCTGCTTGCCGACGCCAATGTCCTTGATGAGGGCGTCCGGGTCATCGTCGAGGCCGACCCGCGCGAGCAGTTCGATCGCCTTGCGCTTGGCGTCGACCCAGTCGATGGCCCCGAAACGGTTGCGCGGCTCGTTTCCCAGGAAGATGTTCTCGGTGATCGAGAGCAGCGGGATGAGCGCGAGCTCCTGGTGGATGATGACGATGCCGGCGGCCTCGCTCGCACGGATGTCGCGGAACCGCATCTCCTGGCCCTGGTAGACGATCTCGCCCTCGTAGCTGCCGTAGGGGTACACCCCCGAGAGCACCTTCATGAGGGTGGACTTGCCCGCGCCGTTCTCGCCGCAGATCGCGTGGATCTCGCCGGCGTGCACCGTGAGCGTGACGTTCTCGAGGGCCTTGACGCCCGGGAACTCCTTGGTGATGGAGCGCATCTCGAGGATGGTGGGGGATTCGGACGCGGCAGGATTCACGGTCCGGACCTCCTCGTCGGTTGGGTTCTGCGTGGGCGTTCGACCTCGACGGTAGCCCCCGAAGTGCTTGTCGTCAAATAGTGAAGACAAGAAACCGCCGGATCGTGACCCTCGCGTTACCGCCGAGGCCCGAGACTTCGGCGTTTCGCCGGGAAACGCGCCGAAGCATTACAGTGATCACCGTGGCGAGCCGTAACCCGACGCCGGGTTCCCAGACTTCATTGCGCGAAGCCAACCGGGCGCGCATCGTGGAGTCGCTGCAGCGGCACGGGCACCTGACCCAGGTCGAACTCGCCGGGGCAACGGGGCTCTCGGCGGCGACCGTGTCCAACATCGTCAAGGAGCTCTCCGCCGTCGGCGTGCTCAACACCGCGACGACCTCGCGCAGCGGCCGCCGGGCTGTGGAAGTGACGCTCGTGCGCCGGGCGGGGCTCGTCGCCGGCATCCACTTCTCGGCACGCCACCTGCGCGTGGCGATCGCCGACGTCGAACGCACGATCGTCGCCGAGCACCACGCGCCCCTCGCGCACGACCACAAGTACGACCGCGAGATGGACCGGGCGACACTCCTGCTGAGCGATATGGCGGATTCGCTCGACACCCCCCTGACCGAGTTGCTCGCCGTCGGGATGGCGCTGCCGGTTCCGGTGAACGGTTCGACCGGCCTCATCGCGACCCGCGGGCTCATGCGCGGCTGGGACGGCGTGCCGATCGCCAACGCGATGCGCGAACGAATCCGGCTCCCGGTGTTCGTCGACACCGAATCCAACCTGGGCGGCCTCGCCGAAGCGCGGCTCGGCTCCGCGCGCGGGGCGAAGGGAGCGGCCTACATCCGCGTGGGCTACACGATCGGCGGCTCCCTGCTGATCGGCGGCAGCCCCTACCACGGCGTCAACGGCCGAGCCGGTCAGATCGGTCACGTGACGATCGACGAGAACGGCCCGATCTGCCGGTGCGGCAACCGCGGTTGCCTCGAGACCCTCGCGGGCGGGCCAGCCTTGCTCGACCTGTTCCGCGAGGACCCAGGCTTCCAGCGCCTGCGAGACATCGTGCACCGCGCCGAGGAGGGCAATGCCGGTGCACGGCGGGCGATCGCGGATGCCGGCCGGCACATCGGCATCGCCGCGGCGAGCCTCGCCAACCTCTTCGATCCCGACGTCATCGTCATCGGCGGCGAGCTCTCGGACGCGGGCGAACTGCTGCTGGCCCCGATGCGCCATGCCCTCGAACGCGCGGCACCCGGTGGGGGCAGCGATGCCCCCGAGATCGTGCTCGGCGCCCTCGGCGAGCGGGCGGAACTGCTCGGATGCCTCGCCCTCGCGATCGACAACGTCGCCGCCGAACGGAGGCCGACCGGTGCTTGAGATGCCCCGATACGATGGCCAGCAGACAAGGAGGTCCGCATGAGCGCCGAGCCGATGCTCGCCATGCGCGGGATCAGCAAGAGCTTCGGTGCCGTGCGCGCACTCACCTCCGTCGACCTCGAAGTCCATGCGGGCGAGGCGGTGGCGATCGTCGGCGACAACGGCGCGGGCAAGTCGACGCTCATCAAGATCCTCGCCGGCGTGCACCGTCCCGACTCCGGCTCGATCACCTTCGGCGGTCGGCCGGTCATGATCGGCAGCACCATGGAGGCCCACGACCTCGGCATCGCGACCGTGTTCCAGGACCTCGCACTGTGCGACAACCTCGACGTCGTAGCGAACCTGTGGCTCGGTCGGGAGATCACCGAACGCGGCGTGCTGCAGAAGATCGAGATGGAGCAGCGCTCCTGGCAGCTGCTGCGCGAGCTCAACGCGCGCATCCCCTCGGTGCGGGCACCGGTGTCGACGCTCTCCGGCGGCCAGCGTCAGACAGTCGCGATCGCGCGCTCCCTCATCGGGGAGCCCGGCATCGTGATCCTCGACGAGCCCACCGCGGCGCTGAGCGTCGCACAGACGGCCGAGGTGCTCAACCTCATCGAGCGCATGCGCGAGCGCGGGCTCGGCATCATCCTGATCAGCCACAACATCGCGGATGTGCAGGCTGTCGCCGACCGGATCGTGGTGCTGCGCCTCGGTCGCAACAACGGCGAGTTCCGCTCCGACGAGGCGACGAACGAGCTCATCATCTCGGCGATCACGGGCGCGACGGACTACTCGAACCCGCGTCGCGGTAACGCGGACCTCAGCTGAGAGCATCCCGGTCGCGCCGCCGTTTCACGAGCGTGACGACAACCGCCGCGAGCGCGAGCACCGCGGGAACGATGAGGTGCGCTCCCGCGAGCACGAGCAGGCAGGCGACGAGCACGACGGAGACCGCCGCCATCCACCATCCGGCGCTGAACCGCTCAAGCAGGCGCACTGCCGCGACCATGCCGAGCGCGTAGACCGCGACCATCGAGCTCGTGTGGATCAGGATGAACGGCTCGAGCTCGAAGTCGAGCGCGAGCCACATCACGCCGAAGTACGTCAGCGAGATCGTCGCCGTAGACAGGATCGCCCGCCTGGGGACCTCCCCGGCCGCCGCACCCTTGGCGAGGAACCCGGGCAGGTGCCCGTCGCGGCCGAGCGAGGCGGCGAGATTCGCGAAGGCGGGGATATAGGCATTGAGCACGCCCACTGCGACGACGCCAGCGATCACAGCGACGACGGAGGGACCGATCCCCGGCACCGTCGCGGCGGCGAGATCGATGAGCGGCACTGCGCCGCGCGGCTCGCCGGCGCCGAGCACGCCAACGGTCACCAGCTGGAGGGCCAGATAGGCGAGCCCCACGATGACGATCGCGATCCCCGTCGCGAGCGAGATGGTGCGCCGCGGATCGCGGAACTCCCCCGCGATGTGCGTGACAGCCTCCCACCCCGCGAAGGCCCACACGAAGAGGCTGATCGCCAGGCCCACTCCCCGCCAGCCGTGGGGCAGGAACGGCGTGAAGTTGCCGGGATCGATCGCCGGGACGCTCACCGCCACGACCACCGCGATGAGCAATCCCGTCAGGAAGAGCTGCGCGGATCCACTCACCCGCAGGCCGAACAGGTTGACCACCGTGGGCACGAGCAGGAACGCGAGCGCGAGCGGTGCGGTGGCGCCCCGTCCCGCGCCGATCGCGGCGAGGAGGTACTCGGCGCCGAGCGTCGCGACGACAGGCGCCCCGAAGCCGACCCCGAACAGGAACCAGTAACCGGCCATGCGCGAGGCGGTCGACCCGAGGGCGAGCCGCACGAAGGTGGCCACGCCCCCGGCGTCGGGGTACCGCGCCGCGAGGGCGGCGAACGTGCCTGCCAGTGGGATCGAGAGCGCGAGCACGACGAGCACCGCGACGACGGAGGCGGGCCCGGCGGCATCCGCGGCGAGACCGGGCAGCACGAGGATGCCGGTGCCGAGCACCGCGGCGACGTAGATCGCCGAGGCCTGCGCAAGGCCGAGCCGTCGATGGGCGGTGGCGGGATCGACGTCGGTCACGGCACTCACCCTGCCATCATCCACCGTCGCTCCCGCCACCACCGTCGAGTTCTCGCCAGCACCGCGCCAACCTTCGCGCGTCGCATGCCAAAGTAGGCGCATGACGAACTCGACATCGTCCCCGACAGCCCCGTCCGCGGCCCGACTGCGCCGTATGGTCGGCCGCGATGTCGGGCAGGCCCATCGCGCCGCGACCCCGCTCGAACTGCTCTTCGACCTGACGTTCGTCGTGGCCTTCGGACTCGCCGCCGACCAGACCGCGCACTTGCTCGCCGAAGGGCACTACGCGCCCGCGCTCCTCGGCTTCGGGTTCGCGATGTTCGCGGTGGTGTGGGCCTGGATCAACTTCACCTGGTGGGCGTGAGGAACGAACTGGTGACAGGTTCGGTTTAGGCCGCCAGTGTGTGCGGCTCGGCTAGCTTGGCTTCGAACTCGATGGGCGTCAAGCCGCCG
>NZ_JARGEM010000034.1 GCF_029211225.1 Antiquaquibacter metalliresistens | reverse complement strand
CTTCAATTTTAAAAATCCATTCATTATTTAGTAAAACAGATGTAGAAGTTGAAAAATCTTTGATATCAATATGGAAAATAAGGGGAAATTTATTTGGCCCTTTTTTATCATTAGTACTTATAGCGCTTGTATATTCATTTAAAAAACTTATGTTTGGTCATTGATATAGATCCATTGTAGATGGAACTGTATAACCATCAAACTTAAATCTGTGTATTGGATTTTTCTTTGATTTATCATCATTAGTTAATAAATTTAGTTCATCCTTAGATGAGATCTCTTCAAATTTAGTTTTATTAATTTTTAGCATAGGTTTAAATGAAAATAAAACATTACCAATAGGTAGACCAGTTATAGGATTAAAAAATGTAACTTCCTCAGTCTCTGATAAAATCATATGATATTCTGTATGTTTAAATACGGATGCTAAATGTCAAAATAATTCATCTATGTCATGTTTTTTAATACTAGATACTTGTACTGTAGAAGCTGATCTAATA
>NZ_JARGEM010000033.1 GCF_029211225.1 Antiquaquibacter metalliresistens | reverse complement strand
CTCTACATAAAACACGAAGTGGTTAGGATCTTTTACCGGATCATATTCCATGTTTTTACCTTTGGCGAGCACACCTATTACGTGATACTTCTTGCCCGGATCCTTAGCCGCAGAGGCAAAGGTTTCGTAGGTGCTGAAATCGCCAAACATGCTTACGATGATACCTACCGCTGCTGCGATCAACACCAACAGGACTATATGCGACTTTTTCATAACTGTCTGAGAATAGGCAAAGTTACGTGTAAAAACACAACAAAAGCATGACAATGGTAAGCGCCGGTATATTATATAAAGGCCTACCGCCGCTTTAACATTTTCTTAGAAGTCAGGGTTTAACACTTGTCAATACCATATAAATTCTAAATTTGTCGCCCAATTCAAAAGCAGATGGCTGATCTAACAACATTTGATCCCAATTCAGTCGGATTAAAATCTAACAACATATTTGGTCTTCCTTTCAAAGAAGACGAAGCCGCCCTGGTGCTCTTACCCGTGCCCTGGGAAGTAAC
>NZ_JARGEM010000032.1 GCF_029211225.1 Antiquaquibacter metalliresistens | reverse complement strand
AGATGTGCTAGGACTAGCACATCTTTTTTCATTAATCACACACACAACTGAAAACTGCTTTCATAATGACAAGTAAAAGCTGGTATCGGCTCTTACATATTCAAGTCATTGTTTAAAGATCTTTGTTTGTTACACCTTAATAGGTATAAAAACCGTTCCAAGGTTTGCGAGATGGAAGGGCGGACAGCAAAAAAATACCCTTCTAAAGTTTTGCTTTAGAAGGGTAATAAATAGTCGTGTTAAACGTCTTTTTCTAGCGGTTGCCTTGGTTGCCTTGTTGAGAGCCACCTTGGTTGCCACTGCGGCCGGATTGTGAACCACCCTGGTTGCCTTGTTGAGAGCCACCCTGGTTACCACGATCTGATTGAGAGCCACCCTGGTTGCCGCCTGAAGTATCCCTTCTGCTAGGGTTTGTAGTTCCCAGATCCTCATCTTCGTCTTCTTCAAGACGATCAGACTGGTTACCCTGGCGCTGAGAGCCACCTTGCTGCTGCTGGCCACCCTGTTGAG
>NZ_JARGEM010000031.1 GCF_029211225.1 Antiquaquibacter metalliresistens | reverse complement strand
AGAGAAAGAATAATGGTTATACCGATACAAATGATACAGGGACGTGAATGGACTACGAGAGTGCATAATAAAAAATTAAAATGAAAAACTTAATCTACTTAATAAATTTATACATTTTCCCGAACATCCTGGTTGCCTTTTTTAATGCGATAGTTGACTTTATCAGTTTCACCCATTTTTGCATACAGGACTTTACAGGCTTAAACTCCAGAGCTGATATATTACTACACAACATATCGTATAGTTTTTATATTCTTGCTAACCGTTTCATTTTAAGGGCTACTAATAGATCAATAGCTTTTAAACAAACACACATTTTCTCTCAACAAAACTTAAAATCGAACAAGGTTTTTTGTAATACTGCTAGTTTATTTTGCGATATTAGTGGTAGATTACATCCTACAGTTAGATATTTCTCTTCATCTAAACAGATAATAAATGAAAATAAATTATCAACTAATATAGAATCTAAATTAAATAGCAAGCTATCTAGTTTTTTAACCAATGTTTCTTCAAT
>NZ_JARGEM010000030.1 GCF_029211225.1 Antiquaquibacter metalliresistens | reverse complement strand
CTTACCGTACCGGTGATCCGCAACGTAGAAAGCCTCAGTATGGCAGGCATCGAGAAGAAAGTGATCGAACTGGCTGGCAAGGCGAGAGACAATAAGTTGACGATGGATGAGCTGCAAGGCGGTACCTTCACCATCACCAACGGTGGTGTATTCGGTTCACTGATGTCTACACCGATCATCAACATACCACAGAGCGCTATCCTGGGTATGCACAAGATACAGGAGCGCCCAATGGCAATAAATGGCAAAGTAGAAGTACGCCCTATGATGTACCTCGCACTCAGCTACGATCACCGCATCATCGATGGTCGTGAGTCGGTAAGCTTCCTGGTGCGTGTAAAAGAACTGCTGGAAAATCCGGAGCTGCTGCTGATAGGACACGATCCTGTAAAAGCACTTTTAGAACTGTAGTAACAAGGAAATATAAAAAAGAACAGCCGCTGAAAAGCGGCTGTCTTGTTTTAGGCGAAGCGCATATCTTTTGCGCTTATCGTTAAAACCACCACGGTGCAAGCACCGCTGGTTCATGAATTCGTATAGCAAAGCT
>NZ_JARGEM010000003.1 GCF_029211225.1 Antiquaquibacter metalliresistens | reverse complement strand
ACCTACGAAGCCGCCTACGCGGCGACCGCGTCCGCTACCCTCGCGGAAGCGGCATAACCGAACCGACACCGTGTCCACGATCAAGGGTCAAGGCCCGAATTCGGGGCGGCAACTGTTCGCCCCACTGACACAGTCTCAGTACCAGCATGGTGCGCAAAAGATCAGGTAGAAGGTTGCCCGGAAGCCGGACGCCCACCGGAACTCCTGCCGCGGAATGACACACCGGTGCCGACGCGTGCGGTTCCGGCAGGCGGACATTCCCGTAAGACCCACCCGAGAAAATGCCCGATCAAGGGACGCTATACGCTACAGCGGATCCGGTGATGAACTACTCGCCGGGTCCGGCCAGTCTGCTTACTTACCCGTGCCCCGCGCGTGGGTGTTCTTCGTGTGGGCGAGGCTGTCGGAGTCGCTGCCGGTTTCGATGTTGTTGCCACCGAAGGTGAGACGGTCCACGATCGCAGCACAAAGCGCGGATCAGTGAGAGTCTTCGTTCAGGCGGAGAACGAATCGAACCCCAACGGGTTCCCCACGAAGCTGGTCGGACTATCTCGACTGTGACCGATCTGCGGGCGGTGATTGACTCCTTTGACGCACAGCGATAGCACGCGGTCTAGCCTGGGCTCCCCCGGCGAACGATCAAAGCCAATACGAGAATCCTCGGTCCGGAAGTTGTAGACGTGACCGTCGACGGTCACGCCCAGCCCGTACCTGGAGTGCATGGAGCAATGGCGCGAGTACCCGCGCACCTCTATGGCATGAGCAATAGCCCTGCAGGAACGCCACCCGGATCGCCCATCGCTTTCCCCCTCGCAGTCATCACGGTCAGCGAGCGCGGAACCATGAACGTCAGCTGCAATGGGCGCGACTTCCCGCCTCCAACGACGGATGCCTCTTGGAGTCGGGCACGCTTTGGTGATCTTCTCGACGCAATCTCCGAACACCGCTCTCGCACCGTTCGAGTTGAGGTGCACGAGTTCGATGGCTCGGTGTTCACCGACATCGTCCATGCGGTGCGACGAGAGCAAGCCATCGCGGACGTTCAGTCGCCCAGCACGATACGGCGAGCGCGTCATCGCCCACCGGATCAGCTGATCGAGGTCACCGGGTCCGGATTCGTCCCTGGCGAGGATGTCACCGTCGCGCTGTCGGTCTCCAGTACTGAAGGATCCGCTGACGGGAGCGCTCGTGCGGTGATCGATGTGAGGCAACTCGTGGATCACCGATCGGAGATATTGCTCATCGGACGCGTCTCCGGCGTCATCGTCACCGAATCTTTGCGATCGTGAGCACCCCAGACGGTCAGGGTCGGGGTTTCGGCGATGAGTTGACCAACTTCCTGATGATCGCGTTGATCGCAGTCTTCGGGGTCGCCGTCGTCTTGCGGGCTGCGGGTTCCGTTGCGGCATTTCTCTCTGGCGCTGCGCAACCTCAGGTCGGGATTGCAGGCGGGGTCGCCCTGCTGTTCAATCCGACGAACCCGGCCGAGGTGCTGCAGGCGCACGATCTGAATGCAATTCTCTACTGGTCGATTGCAGTACCGCTGCTCCTCATTCTCGGCAGCGCTATCGGGTGGGCTTGGGTCCGTTGGCGTCGGCACTCACACAACGTCGATACCGATCCACGTCGGCTCGCGGGAACTGCCAGCAGTCACGAAGTCGTAACCAGTGCGTCGGCGAAGGCGCTCCTGCGCCGAGCCGTGACGCTTCGCCCTTCACTGGAACAGCCAGAACCCGCGGACGTGGGCTACCTGCTCGGGCGCTCGCACGGCAAGCAGGTGTGGGCCAGCGTCGAAGACTCGATCCTTCTCATCGGCCCGCCGCGTTCGGGTAAGGGTCTGCACATTGTGATCCCGGCGATTCTCGATGCGCCGGGCGCAGTGGTGACGACGTCGACCCGGCCCGATAACCTGACGGCAACGATGCGCGCACGCGAACGGGTCGGTCCGGTCGCCGTCTTTGATCCTCAGCATCTTGCTGAAGGCGTCTCCTCGGGGCTGCGGTGGTCGCCCATTCGGGGGTGTGAAGACCCGCTGACCGCGATGATTCGCGCGACGGGTCTCGCTGCGGCCACCGAGCTGTCAGCTGGCGGCGTCGAGGGTGGAGGATTCTGGGAGGGAAAGACGCGCATCGCTCTGCAGGCGCTCCTTCACGCGGCCGCGCTCGATCATCGAAGTCCGGCTGAGCTGTTCCGATGGACTCTCGACCCATCGGCAGCCGCCGAAGCTGTCGCCATCCTGACGGGCTCATCGCTGGCAGCCACGGGGTGGGCAGATTCGCTGGAGGCAACGCTCGACGCCGACCCGCGCACGCGCGACAGTATCTGGCAGGGTGTTTCGCTCGCATTGTCGGCGCTGGCCGACCCCAGAGTGCTGGATGCTGTCAGCCCGGCGGAAGGCGAGCAGTTCGATCCCGAGAGTTTCATCCGTGACCGTGGCACGCTTTATCTTTTGGCGACCGGCGTTGGGGCCGGAAACAGTGCAGCTCTCGTCGCAGCTCTCGTTGAAGACCTTGTCGAGACCGCCCGTCGCATGGCTGCTCGATCACCCGGCGCACGGCTCGACCCGCCACTGCTGTTTGCGCTTGACGAGATCGGAAACCTTGCGCCGCTACCTTCGCTGCCCACACTCATGGCGGAAGGAGGGGGCACAGGCATTACAACGATGCCGGTGCTCCAATCCCTTGCTCAGGCGCGGGACAAGTGGTCAGAGAACAAGTCGGCAGCGATCTGGGACGCCAGTATCGCGAAGATCATCCTCGGCGGCGCCTCGAACTCACGAGATCTCCAAGACCTTTCCACGCTGATCGGCGAACGCGACGAGTTCACCGACTCCGTCACGCTCGGTGACCATGGCTCGCGCTCGAACCAGCGTTCCATCCGTCGCGTACCGATCCTGCCGCCCGACCGCATTCGCATGTTGCCGTTTGGCACCGGGGTCATCTTGCTCCGGTCGGCGCCCCCCATCATCACTGACCTCCACCCCTGGCCCAAGCGCTCCGACGGCCAACAGCTCAAAGCAGACCGTGCGGCAGTTGAGTCGCTGTTGGAACGCCCTGCAACGCCATGATCCGCGCTGGGGCGCAGCGCGCACCTGTCTGTTGCAGCAGCCATCACATCCGATGGCCACCCCAACAGATCAAGGAGTCGTCATGTCCATCGACACCCAGCAAGCCATCACAGGATTCATCGCGACCGAGCCCCGTCTGACCTACACCGAGGACGGCACCGCGCGGTTCTACGCGCGGATCGGCATAGAGCATTCGCAGCAGACGCCAGACGGAAGTTTCACGCAGCTCGACCCGTCCTTCCACGACATGAGTGCCTTCCGCCGCGCAGCCGAAGAAGGAGCCGCGCGATTCCACAAGGGCGACAAGTTCATCGCCACCGGGCGCGTGCGCGAGTACAGCTACGAGAAGGATGGCCAGAGCGTCGCAGCCGAGGAGTTCATCGTGTCCCGCTTTGGTCACGACGTAGCGCGCACCCAATACGAGGTCGATCGCGGACCCCATCGCGACAGCAACATGCGTGAGTCGACCGGTCGTGATGCCTCCCCTTTTGAATCCCCCGCCCGAACACGAGCGCAGTCAGATGTCGCTCCTGCGGTCAGCATCTGAGCAGGAGCGGTCATCATGAGTGACTTCGTTCCCACAGCTGAAGCACACGAAGGGCGCGACGAAGATGACTACGACGAATCGCTGGTCGCTGAACCACCGCATCCGATCAACTGGAATCTCCTCACCGCGAACGACGCGGAAGTCGAGTGGCTGGAGCTGAATCGCTGGGTCGACTGGCTCCGCCGCAGGTACGGACTCCCAGCCGCAGTGATCCCGCCCTACTGGCATCGTCACCCCGAGCTCGTGTGGGAGCTGTCAGCGCTGCATCTGCACTGGCTGTGCGCCTACGACCCCAACCAAAACGGATCCGCACCGCTGGGGTGGCATCGCGACTTTGCGGATGCTCGCCTCCGCCTCCGGGACTGGGTAGCTACTTCCGGGACTCGACTCGATCGTGATCGCCCCACACGGCAAGCCACCTGGCCCGGGGAAGAGCCGCCTACTCCCTCCGAAGAAGCGATGATCACCGACCGGGAAGCCGACTTCGTTGAGTTCGTCGTTGATGACGTTCAGCGACGTCAAGCGGCTGAGGACGAGTTCTACCGTTCGCTCGGCGATCCTCCGCAGGAGGAGTCATGAGCAACGCAGCCGAAGCGACCGCGCCCGTCTCGCCATTGCTGGATAGTCGAGAAGTCGCCTCGTACCTGAAGGTCTCCGAATCGACACTGTCTCGATGGCGCTCCGCGGAGACCGGACCACCATTCATCAAGCTCGGCGGTATTGCCCGGTACCGGCTCGAAGCGATCGACGAATGGCTGCAGAAATTGGAGCCGCACCATGGCTCGCCCAACTGAGCCAATGCCTGAGTCCTCACCCCGACCGGTGCCGCCGATCGGGGTGAGGATCTCCACCGACATGGAACGACGCTCCTACGGGATTCGAGCGCGGGCACGCTGGACCGATCCGCTCAACAAGCAGCGAGTGATCCGTACCGAGATCGTGAAAGACGAGGCAACCGCACGGGCATTCTTCGAAACGCTCCGGAACTCTTCGGTCAAGGGCATGGACATCTCCATGACCCTCCTGGAGTTCTTCACCTCGATCGACGATCGATGGGCACGAGGCCTCGATATGACCTCAACCGGCGACAACTACCGGTACGGTCTTCGGCTCCGAGTGCTCCCGGCGCTCGGCCATCTGCCCGTCACGCAGATCACGGCTGGAATGATCGACCGCACGATTGATGACTGGGAGAAGCAGTACGGCGCATCGACGATCAAGAACACCATCGCGCCACTCGTGCGGGTGCTCGACGAAGCCGTTCGCGATGGCCTGATCACAATCAATCCCGCCAAGCACCGTGCGAAGCGGAGTCTCCACAGAAACGCCTTCCGAATCCAACCGGCCGAAGATGCTGCCCCGCGCACGCACGCGATCCCTGACCTGCAGAAGCTGAACCAGCTCGCCTCCGCCTGCGGCACCGTCCACCAGTCCTATTCAGACTTCGTGATGCTCGCCGCTCTACTGGCAGCACGTTCTTCAGAAGTCTCCGGACTTCAAGTCGGAGACGTGGACTTCACAAAGAACCTCGTCATCATCAGACGACAGGTCTTTCCCGGCAGGGGCGGCCTCATCACCAAACCAACCAAGAGCCGCAAGGAGCGTCGCGTGCCGATTCTCGACCCACTCCGGCCGGTCCTGAAACGACTCTGCGCGTTCAAGCAAGCGGACTCACCACTCCTCGTCGGTCCACGGGGCGGCTTCCTCACGACGGCCACCGTTCGCGACGCCACCAGCTGGGACCAGGTTGTTGCTGACCTCGGCCTGCCGAACCTCACCCGACACGGTCTCCGACACACCGGCGCCACCTGGCTCGCCGACGCCGGGGTTCCCCTCCATGTCCTCCAAGAGATCCTCGGACACGCCTCAATCGAGACCACTCGCGGCTACCTCCACCCCGATGACCGCCACCTCGCCTCCGCCGCAGAACAGGCCAACGCCTTCCTCAGCAGAGACACTCCTCGGAACCCATCGCGACGATCACGGCAGGGCACGGGACGCGGGCTATGAGCGGCTCCGTCGCCGATTTTTACCGTTCTGGTCCCCTTTTGGTCCCCTTATCCACAGACAGGGCATCGCGACGGATTCTGTCATCCACAGGTCGACCACGCCTACCTGTCCAGGGGGACCAGAGGGGGACCAGAGAAAACGACGTTCAGAAACAACAAATCCCTGATGAAAATTGCTTCTCATCAGGGATTTTCTGTCGGGCTGACAGGATTTGAACCTGCGACCCCTTGACCCCCAGTCAAGTGCGCTACCAAGCTGCGCCACAGCCCGTGGCATCATTTTTCAGTTGTTCGGGCCGACCGAAGAGTGGTAAACCACTTAACCCCCAGTCAAGTGCGCTACCAAGCTGCGCCACAGCCCGTGACAACCCGTCGAGTCTAGTCGATGCGAGGAGGGTCGTTGTGCGTGCAGAATGGGCGGGTGCTGCCACGATTCATGCGACCCGCCGTGTCCGCGATGTCGCGCACGTGGGTGTTCCGCACGGTGGGGCCCCGGGTGATGCCGACGCTGGAGCGCGGGGCGCGGGTGTTCACGCGCGGACGCACGCCGATCAGCGGGGCGATCGTGCCATCCCTGGTACTGCACACGCTGGGAGCCAAGACGGGTGAGCCGCGGCGCATCGAGCTGATGTACTGCCCCGACGGGGTGGACATGCTCGTCACCGGCAGCAACTTCGCGCGCGACACGCACCCGGCCTGGACGTTCAACCTGCTCGCCCACCCCGACGTGTTCGTCGAGGTGAAGGGCAAGCGCATCGACGTGACCGCGGTGCCGGTGCCTGCGGAACTGCGCGAGGAGACTTGGGTGCTGCTGGAACGCAACTGGCCCGGATATCGCGGCTACGAGCGCACGGCCGGTCGCGAACTGCGCATCTTCCGTCTCACCCCGCGCTGAGTTCACCCGATGTTCGCGCGAGGCGAACGCATCCGGGCCGAAACCGCAACACCGATGTCGGGGGAATACGACAGGATGTTCACAACGTTCACTTCCGAGCGGGCCGGGCTGCCCGCATCCCCATTCCTCGCTCCATCTCCACCACTCAACACACCGACGGGACCGTTTTGACCGATCACGCCATGTCCACCCAGCCAGAGACCGAACTGGCTCCAGACCACCGCGGCCGCAACCGCCTCGTCATCAACCTCATGCTCGTGGCGACCTTCGTCGTCTTCCTCAACGAGACCGTCATCGGTGTCGCCATCCCCAAGATCATGGTGGCGCTCGACATCGAGGAGAGCACCGCGCAGTGGCTGTCCACCGCGTTCATGCTCACGATGGCCGTCGTCATCCCCACCACCGGTTGGCTCATGCAGCGCCTGAGCACCCGCACCGTGTTCATCCTGGCGATGAGCCTGTTCACCGCCGGCACCGCGATCGCCGCGATCGCACCCGGCTTCGAGGTGCTGCTCGCGGGCCGCATCGTGCAGGCCTCCGGCACGGCGATCATGATGCCGCTGCTGATGACCACCGTGATGACCCTCGTGCCGCCGCACGAGCGCGGCAAGACCATGGGCAACATCTCCATCGTCATGTCGGTGGCACCGGCCGTCGGCCCCGCCGTCGGCGGACTGATCGTGCAGGCGCTCGAGTGGCGCTTCATCTTCATCCTCGTGCTGCCGATCGCCATCTTCGCGCTCGCGCTCGGCGCCGCCCGGGTGAAGAACGTCACCGAGCCGCGCACGGTGCCGCTCGACGCGCTCTCGGTCGTGCTCTCCGCGTTCGCGTTCGGCGGGCTGATCTTCGGGCTCTCCAGCCTCGGCGAGGCCGTCTCCGGGCACGCACTCATGGCACCGTGGATCCCCCTGACGGTTGGCGGCGTCGCGCTCGCGCTCTTCATCCTGCGCCAGGTGCAGTTGCAGCGTCGGGAGCAGGCCTTCCTCGACCTGCGCACGTTCCGGGCCCGCGGATTCAGCGTCTCCATCGTGCTGATGGTGATCATGATGGGTGCGCTGTTCGGCACCATCATCATCCTGCCGATCTACACGCAGGACGTGCTCGGGCTGGAGCCCGCCGTCAGCGGCCTGATCCTCGTGCCCGGCAGCCTCATGATGGGCTTCGCGGGGCCGATTATCGGCCGGCTCTACGACAAGGTCGGCCCGCGACCGCTCATCGTGCCCGGCGCGATCATCGTCAGCGCCGCACTGTGGACCATGACCACCTACGGCGAGAACACGCCGTGGGGCCTGGTGCTCGCCCTGCACATCGTGCTCTCGGTCGGGCTCGCGCTGATGTTCACGCCGCTGTTCACCACGGCGCTCGGCTCGGTCAAGCCTGAGCTGTATTCGCACGGCTCCGCCACCATCGGCACCGTGCAGCAGCTGGCGGGCGCGGCCGGCACCGCGCTGTTCATCGCGCTGCTGACCATCGGCAAGGTGGGCGCGGCCGAAGCGGGCGCAGGGGATGTCACGGCCCTGGCCACCGGAATCCACACCGCATTTCTCGCCGGCGCGATCATCTCGCTGGCGGCGATCGTCGCGGCATGGTTCGTGCCGAAGCCCGAGAGCGAGTTCGGCCCGCAGCCCGGAGCGCACTGACGTCGGCGGGCGTGCCCGGCCATGCGCTGGGCACGCCCGCCATTCCGGGCACGCCCGCTGTTCCAGGCACGCCCGACCCTCACTCCTCGCACCCGACGTCGCACCCGACGTCGCGTGGCCACACGTCGCTCGACCCGCCTCGCCGGCGTTCCCTCGCCTCGCCCGGCCCACGCATCACGCACGTCGTCGCGACTCTCGCTTCGCCGACCCACGCCTCGCACACGTCGGCGCGACTCGCCGTACTCAGGACTGTCTCCTGAGTTCGGTACCGCGACGTGGCGTCTAGTGCTGCGGCGCCGCGGGTGTGGTGCGGATCTGCGGTCGCCGTGGTGGACGCTGAGCGCCGAATGCGGGCACCGCGCGCAGATGTTCAAGAGCTGTACTCAGGAGAACGTCCTGAGTTTCGCGAACGATCTCAGGGCATGCACCGGGCACCGGGCACGCGCTGGGTGCCGTGCCTTCCCGACGTGCCGACTCACGGCCCCAGACCGAGTGTGCGCGACCGGTCCGGCCCGCTGCGGGATGCGGGCCCGAAACAGCCCTAGACCAAGTGCTCCCGCAGCGCGGGCCACGACGCCGCGAATCCGGGGTGCAGCGGCATCCCGGCCACGTCGTCCAGCCCCACCCACGCCAGCTCCTGGCTCTCCGCGTCGGCGATCACCGGCTCGAAGAACTCGGTCGCCTCCACAATCACCGTCGTGTAGCTCCAGAATCCGAGGTCGTGCACGGACTCGTGGATGACCCGCAGCCCATCCCGAGGCACGGTCGCCTCCTCCGCGGCCTCACGCACCGCCGCATCCACCGCCGACTCGTCGAGTTTGCGCGCTCCGCCGGGCAGGCCCCAGGTGCCGCCGAAGTGGCTCCAGACCGCACGCAGTTGCAGCAGCACGCCGGCATCCCGATGCCACGCCAGCAGCCCCGCGGCCCCGAAACGTCCCCAGAACTTCTCGCCGTTCGGGCCGTGCACCCACTCGTCGCCGAGCTCGTGCTGCCTGCGCGGCAGGTTGTTCGGGGCGCCGCTCACCGCTTGCGCCTCTCACGCACCCGCATGTTCACGTTCACGGGACTGCCCTCGAAGCCGAAGATCTCCCGCAGCCTCCGCACGATGAACCGGCGGTACTGCGGGTCGAGGAAGCCGGTCGTGAACAGCACGAACGTCGGCGGGCGGGTGGCCGCCTGGGTGCCGAACAGAATGCGCGGCTGGCGCCCGCCGCGCACCGGGTGCGGGTGCTCTTGGGTGAGCTCGGCGAGCAACGCGTTGAACTTGCCGGTGGGGATGCGCGTGTCCCAGCTCGCCAGCGCCACCTCGAGCGCGGGCACGAGCTTCTCCAGGTGCCGGCCGGTCTTCGCGGAGATGTTCACGCGCGGCGCCCAGGAGACGTGGGCGAGGTCGCGTTCGATCTCCTTCTCCAGGTAGATGCGGCGTTCCTCGTCGAGCAGGTCCCACTTGTTGTAGGCGATCACGAGGGCGCGACCGGACTCGAGCACGAGGTCGATGATCTTCAGATCCTGCACGCTGATCGGCTCGGTCACGTCGATGAGCACGACGGCGACCTCCGCCTTCTCCAGCGCCGCACTCGTGCGCAGCGTCGCGTAGAAGTCGGCACCCTGTGCCAGGTGCACGCGGCGGCGGATGCCGGCGGTGTCGACGAAGCGCCACACCTTACCGCCGAGCTCGATCTGCTCGTCCACTGGGTCGCGCGTGGTGCCGGCCATCTCGTTGACGACGACCCGCTCCTCCCCCGCGGCCTTGTTCAGCAGGCTCGACTTGCCCACGTTCGGTCGACCCAGCAGCGCCACGCGACGCGGCCCGCCGACCTCCTCCTTGGCGACCGCCGAGACCTCCGGCAGCACCGTGAGCACAAGGTCGAGCACGTCGGCGACGCCCCGGCCGTGCAACGCGGAGACCGGATGCGGCTCGCCGAGCCCCAGGGACCACAGCGCCGCCGCCTCCGGCTCCTGCCGGACGTCGTCCACCTTGTTGGCGACGAGGATCACGGGCTTCTTCGTGGAGCGCAACAGCCGCACGACGCGCTCGTCGGTCGCGGTGGCGCCGACCGTGGCATCCACCACGAACAGCACCGCGTCGGCAAGGTCGATGGCGATCTCGGCCTGCGCGGCGACAGCGGCGTTGATGCCCTTCGCGTCGGGCTCCCAGCCGCCGGTGTCGACGATCGTGAAGCGCCGGTTGTCCCATTCCGCCTTGTAGTTCACGCGGTCGCGCGTGACGCCCGGGGTGTCCTCCACGACCGCCTCACGGCGGCCCAGAATGCGGTTGACGAGCGCGGACTTGCCCACGTTCGGCCGGCCCACGATCGCGAGCACGGGGAGGGCGGGCAGGTAGACGATCGCGTCGGGGTCGTCGGTCGCGGCGTCCAGGATGTCGAGGTCTTCGTCGTCGAGGTCGTACTCGGCAAGCCCCGCCCGCAGAGCGTCGGCGCGCTGCGCGGCCTGTTCGTCGTCGAGCGAGCGCACGCGCTCGGCGAGCTCGGTGTCGAGCTCTGGGAAATCGTCGTCCTCGTCGTTCACGAGGCCTCCTTCACGAGGTTTACGACGGCCTGCACGGTTGCGTCGAAGTCGAGATCGGTCGAGTCGAGAGTCGTCACGCCGGTTGCTGCTGTCATGAAGTCCACCACACGTGAGTCCTGTTGGTCACGCGCGGCGATCGCCTGGCCTGCCGCGGCGGCGTCCGCGCCGGTCAATTCCGCGGATCTGCGGGCGGCCCGCGCCTCCTCCGAGGCGGTCAGCAGGATGCGCACGGTCGCGTCCGGAGCGACGATCGTGGTGATGTCCCGCCCCTCCACCACGATGCCGGGCCGCGGGGTGCCCGCGATGATGTCGCGGAAGATGCCGGTGAGATGCGCGCGCACCTCGGGGATGCGCGCGACCGCGCTCACCCGGGCCGTGACGCGCGGCTCGCGGATGTCGCCGGTGACGTCCTCCGCACCCACGCGCACGAAGTAGCCGTCGGGATCGGTGCCGATCGCGTAGGCGAAGCCGGGCAGCGCCTCCACCACCTCGGCAGCATCGAGTGGGTCGAGACCCTGTTCGATGCAGTACCAGGCGAGCGCGCGGTAGGCCGCGCCGGTGTCGAGGTAGTCGAAGCCGAGCACGCGCGCCGCGGCACGCGACACGCTCGACTTGCCACTGCCGGCCGGTCCGTCGATGGCTACCACCGTGGTCATGCGTACGCCTCCGCGATCTTCCAGCCGCGCGCCGTCAGCTCGGTCGCGAGCCGCTGCTCGACCTCCGGCAGCACGGCGATCTCCGCCAGGCCCACCTGCGCGCCCGGCGAATGCTCCAGGCGCAGGTCCTCCATGTTCACACCGAGCTCGCCGATCTCGGTCAGCAGCCGGGCGAGCTCGCCCGGCCGGTCGTCGACGAGGATCACGAGCCGACTGAAGTGCTTGGCCTGCCCGTGCTTGCCGGGGATGCGCGCGACCCCCGTGTTGCCTGCGGCGAGGGTCTGCGCGATCGCCCGGCGGGCGCCGGCGGCCTCGGGGTGCTCCAGTGCGGCGAGCACGGCATCCAGGTCGGCGCGCAGCGCGGTGAGGATCTCGGCGACGGGGGCCGCGTTCGCGCCCAGGATCTGCACCCACAGTTCGGGATCGCTGGCGGCGATGCGGGTGGTGTCGCGCAAGCCCTGCCCGGCGAGACCCACTGCCGCATCGCTCGCGCCGGTCAGTCGGGCGGCGAGCAGGCTCGCGACCACCTGCGGGGCATGCGAGACCAGTGCGACCGAGTCGTCGTGCTCCTCGGTGCTCATCGACACCGGGATGCCCCCCAGCTCGAGCACGAGGTCTTCCACCGCACGGCGGCGTGCCCCCGCCCCACCGGTGATCACCCAGGGCCGCCCGAGGAACAGATCGGCGCGCGCGGAGATCGCTCCCCCGCGCTCCCGGCCGGCCAGCGGATGGCCGCCGATGTACCGCGCGACGTCGGCGCCGGCCGCTTCGAGCTCGGCGAGGATGCCGGACTTCACGCTCGCGACATCCGTCACCGTGGCGTTCGGCCAGGCCGCGAGTTCGGCGGCGATGACCTCGGCCGCGGCATCCGGCGGCACCGCGACGACGACGAGTGCTGGGTCGTCCCCCGCGGCGGCGGCGCGACCGGCGCCGTAGTCGATGGCCAGTCCCAGGGATGCCCGGGAGGCGTCGTGCAGGATCACGTCGACCCCGCGCGCGGTGAGGCCGTGGCCGATGCTCGCACCCAGCAGTCCGGCGCCGACGACGCGCACCTGAGCGTCGATGCGGCTCTCGGTCACTGCTGGTCTCCGTGCGGTCGGGGTTCGGCCTCCCTCGCGATGGTGAGGAGTTCGCCGAGTTCGAGTGTAGTGAGGTCGCGAGTGCGCCCGATCCCGAGGCTGCCGAGGTGCAGCGGCCCGAAGGAGCGGCGCACCAACTCGAGCACGGGGTGTCCGACCGCGTCGAGCATACGGCGCACGATGCGGTTGCGACCGGAGTGCAGGGTGATCTCGACCATGGAGGTGCCGCCGGATGCCGGGGCCAGCATCCGCGCCTTGTCCGCGGCGATCGGGCCGTCGTCGAGTTCGATGCCCTTGACCAGCTTCGCGATGGTCTGCGCGCTCACCGCGCCGGAGACCTTCGCGATGTAGGTCTTGGCGACGCCGAAGGAGGGGTGGGCGAGCACGTGGGCGAGCTCGCCGTCATTGGTGAGCACCAGCAGGCCGGACGTGTTCGCATCGAGGCGTCCGACGTTGAACAGCCGCTCCTCGTAGTCACGGGTGAACTCGCGCAGGTCGGGTCGGCCGCTCTCGTCGGCCATCGAGCTGACCACGCCGACCGGCTTGTTCAGCATGATGTAGCGCCGAGTGGGGTCGAGCTGGATCGCCGTGCCGTCGACCGTGACGCGATCGGTGGGCAGCACCCGGCGGCCCGGCTCGCGCACGACCGCGCCGTTCACGCTCACCCGGCCCTGGGCGATGAGGTCCTCCGAGGCGCGCCGGGATGCCACACCCGCCGCCGCCATCACCTTCTGCAGTCGCTCGCCCTCCGCCGAGGCACCGAGCCCGCTAGCGTCGCTCATCGAAGCCTTCCGAACCGTCTTCGAGCAACGGCGAGATCTTCGGCAGCTCGTCGATCGAGTTGATGCCCAGCTGCACGAGCAGCAGATCGGTGGTCTCGTAGTGGATCGCGCCGGTCTCGGGGTCGGTGAACGCCTCGGTGATGAGCCCGCGGCCCAGCAGCGTACGCACCACCGAGTCGACGTTGACGGCGCGGATGGAGGCGATCGCGCCGCGGCTGATCGGCTGCTTGTAGGCGATCACGGCGAGCGTCTCGAGCGCGGCCTGACTGAGTCGGCTGGGGCTCTGGGTGAGCACGAAGTCCCGCACGATGTCGTCGTGCTCGGCACGCACGTAGATGCGCCACCCGCCGCCGACCTCGCGCAGCTCGAAGCCGCGGCGCGGCCCGCCGGCCTCCCCGTCGTAGTCGGCGACGAGTCGTTCGATGGTCTGCCGCACCGCGGGCACGGGCGCGCTCAGCGCGGTGGCCAGCGAGACGAGGGTCTGCGGCTCGTCCACGACCATGAGGATCGCCTCGAGCGCGCGCTCCAGGTCGGCTGCGGTGCGCTCGGGGGCGTCGATCTCGTCAGTTTCCATAGTCCGCTCCGAGGTTGGCGAGGCTGTCGTCCGACCAGTGCTCGGCGGACCAGTGGATGGTCAGGTCGCCGAGCGGTTCCAGCTGCTCGAATCCGATGAACGCTCCACGGTACAGCTCGAGCACCGCGAGAAAACGCGCGATGATCACGCCTTTCTGGTCGGCGCCGGCGATCAGCTGCCGGAACGTCATCGGCTCCCCGCGTCGCAGCATCGCGACCACGTGGGCGGCCTGTTCGCGGATGCTCACCAGTGGCGCGTGCAGGTGGTCGAGTCCGACCGAGGGGATCTCCCGGGGGGCGAAGGCGAGCGCGGCAAGCGCGGCGAAGTCGTCCACCGTGAGCGTCCAGACCAGCTCCGGAGTCTGGGTGCGGTACTGGTCTTCGAGCCGCACGGAGCGCACGTGACGCGTCGACTCGGCCTCGAGGTGACCGTGGAACCACTGCGCGACCTCCTTGAACGCGCGGTACTGCAGCAGCCGGGCGAACAGCAGGTCGCGCGCTTCGAGCAGCGCGACATCCTCGGCGTCCACGAGTTCGCCCTGCGGCAGCAGGCCCGCCACCTTCAGGTCGAGCAGGGTCGCGGCGACCACGAGGAACTCGCTGGCCTGCTCGAGCTCCTCGTCGGTGTCGAGACCGTGCAGGTAGGCGATGAACTCGCCGGTCACTTTCGACAGCGACACCTCGGTGATGTCGAGCTCGTGCTTGGCGATGAGCGAGAGCAGCAGGTCGAACGGACCGTCGAAGTTGGACAGCGAGACGGAGAACCCGGCAGCTTCGGCCTCGGCGCCGCCCGCGTCATCCACTCGCGTGTCGCTAGGCGACGGCGCCACGGTGGATCAGTTCTCTGGCCAGTTGGCGATAGGACTCCGACGCCGAATGGTCGGGGGCGAAGCTCGTGATCGGCGTGCCCGCGACGCTCGCGTCCGGGAACTTCACGGTGCGCCCGATCACCGTCTCGAGCACCTCGTCGCCGAAGGTCTCGACCACCCGGTCGAGCACCTCGCGCGAGTGCAGCAGGCGCGGGTCGAACATGGTGGCCAGGATGCCGTCGAGCTTGATCGCGGGATTGAGCCGGTCTTTGACCTTCTCGATCGTCTCCACGAGCAGGGCGACGCCGCGCAGCGCGAAGAACTCGCACTCCAGCGGGATGAGCACGCCGTGCGCGGCGGTGAGGGCATTCACCGTGAGCAGACCGAGCGAGGGCTGGCAGTCGATGAGCACGACGTCGTACTGGTCGCTCACCTTGCGCAGCACGCGGGCGAGGATCGTCTCGCGGGCGACCTCGTTCACGAGGTGCACCTCGGCCGCGGAGAGGTCGATGTTGGCCGGGATCACGTCGAGGCCCGGGGTAGCGGTGTGCACGATCGCATCGGCCGGGTTCGCGACCGTGCCCAGGAGCAGGTCGTAGATCGTCGGCACGTCGTGGGTGGGCACGCCCAGGCCCGCGGAGAGCGCGCCCTGCGGGTCGAAGTCGACGGCGAGCACCCGCCTGCCGTACTCGGCGAGCGCGGCACCGAGGTTGATCGTGCTCGTGGTCTTGCCGACCCCGCCCTTCTGGTTGCACAGGGCGATCACGCGCGCGGGGCCGTGGCCGCGCAGCGGCGGGGGCTCCGGGAACTTCGTCTGCGGACGGCCGGTGGGCCCCATCACCACGGGCGCTTCGGGTGCCGACGCCTCGAGCCCCGGCAGTACCGCCGAGTCGTCGCGTTGGGCCGTCATGCATCGAGTGTACGTCCGCGCCCCCGGCGTACCCCGGGCGCACACGCGCGGGGTGCACGGGGTCGTCTCACCCTCTGGTTGAGGTTTGGACTCGGTATCCGCCCGTGCCCTTGCCTGTCGCTGCAGCACTCACCGCGCCCGCGGGTGCGACACCTGGTACATGTCGCGCAGGGTGTCGGCGGTGACCATCGTGTAGATCTGCGTCGTCGCCACCGAGGAGTGCCCGAGCAACTCCTGCACCACGCGCACGTCGGCACCGCCGGCCAGCAGGTGCGTCGCGAACGAGTGCCGGAAGGTGTGCGGCGAGATCTCGATGCCGAGCTTCGCGCGCTCTGCCGCCGCCCGGATGATCAGCCACGCGTTCTGCCGCGACACCCGCTGCCCGCGCACTCCCAGGAACAGCGCGGGCGTCGCCACACCGCGCACCGACAGCACCGGCCGGGCCCGCACGAGATAGGCCGCGATCGCCGCCTGCGCGAAGCTGCCGACCGGCACGATGCGCTGCTTGCCGCCTTTGCCGAACAGGCGCACGACATCCGGCTCGATCATGTCGTCGACGTTCAGCGCCACGGCCTCGGAGATGCGCGCTCCGGTCGCATAGAGCAGCTCGAGCAGGGCCTTGTCGCGCAGCGCCACCACGTCGTCGCCATCGGTGGCGGCGAGCACGGCGGCCATCTGCTCGATCGAGATCGCCTTCGGCAGCCGCATCGGCAGCTTCGGCGGCTTGGCATCGGCCGCGACATCCACCTCGACGATGCCCTCCTCCGCGAGGAACCGATGCCAACCGCGCACCGACGAGAGCATGCGGGCGACGGATGACGCGGCCAGCGGCACCTCGCGCGTGCGCAGTTGCGCGGCGAACCCGGTGACCTCCGCCGCGGTGATCGCCTCGGGCGCCGACACCGACCGCTGCGTCAGCCACTCGAGGTACGCCTCGAGATCGCGCCGGTAGGCCTGCACGGTGTTCGCGGAGAGCCCGCGTTCGATCGCGACATGCCGCAGGTACTTGTCGACCGCGACCGCGAGCTGCATGGCGCCGCTCAGATCCCGCGGTTGAGCGGATGCCACGGCCACGGCGCGTCCGCGGGCGCGAGCGTCGACCACTCGCGTGCGCGGCCCGCCTGCGCCGCCAGCAGCGCGATGGAGGTGATCGCGTTCTGCACGCGCCGCTCGAGCACAGCATCCACCGCATCGTCAAGGCTCACCCACCGCAGCTCGATGCCGGCCTCCTCCTCGGTGCGGGCGTGCACCTCGGGGGCCGCGCTCAGGCCGCGGGCCAGGTAGACGCGCAGCACCTCGGAGTTGCCTCCCGGCGAGGTCCAGAAGTCGCTCAGCACCGCCCAGTGCTCGGCGACGAGGTCGGCCTCCTCGGCGAGCTCGCGGCGCGCCGCCGTCAGCGGCGGCTCTCCGGCGATGTCGAGCAGGCCCGCCGGCAGTTCCCAGTCGCGTGCGCGAATCGGATGCCGGTACTGCTTGATGAGCAGCACCTGCCCCTCGTCGTCCATCGCCAGCACGGCGACCGCACCGGTGTGCGCGACGAACTCGCGCACGATCTCGGCGCCGTCGAGCACGAAGCGCTCGCGTCGCACGTCCCAGACGGCACCCTCGAACACGCGCTCGCTCGAGAGCACATCGACCTCGACCGGGTCGTCTTCCAGCGGCGGCCGCTCAGACATGCACGTGCTCAGACATCCGCCGACTCGGGCACCTCGGGCACCTCGAACAGCCGGCTCGCCTGCTGGCGCTCCAGTGCCGCGGCGACGAGCCCGCGGAACAGCGGGTGCGCCCGGTTCGGGCGGGAACGCAGCTCCGGGTGCGCCTGGGTTCCAACGTAGAAGGGGTGCACCTCGCGCGGCAGCTCGACGAACTCGACGAGGGTGCGGTCGGGCGAGATTCCGGAGAACACGAGTCCGGCATCCGCGATCTCGTCGCGGTAGGCGTTGTTCACCTCGTAGCGGTGACGGTGGCGCTCGGCGATGCGCTCGGAGCCGTACAGTTCGGCCACGATCGACCCGGGTGCCAGCGCCGCCTCATAGAGGCCGAGCCGCATGGTGCCGCCGAGGTCGCCGTGATCGATGATGTCCACCTGCTCGGCCATCGTGGCGATCACCGGGTACTCGGTCTCCGGGTCGAATTCGCTGGATGACGCGCCGGTCAGCCCCGCGACATCCCGCGCATACTCGATCACCATGCACTGCAGGCCCAGGCACAGCCCGAGGGCCGGAATGCCGTTCTCGCGGGCGAACTTCAGCGCCCCGAGCTTGCCCTCGATGCCGCGCACACCGAAGCCGCCCGGTACGACGATGCCCTCGAGGTCGGCGAGCGAGCGCGCAGCGCCCTCCGGGGTCTCGCACTCGTCGGAGGGCACCCAACGGATGTTGACCTTGGCGTGATTGGCGAAGCCGCCGGCCTTCAGTGCCTCGGTGACCGAGAGGTAGGCGTCGGGCAGGTCGATGTACTTGCCGACGAGGCCGATCGTCACCTCGTAGGTGGGGTCGTGCACCGTCTTCAGCAGGTCGCGCCAGCCGTCCCAGTTCACCTCGCCGGCGGGCAGACCGAGCTGCTCGATGATGTACGCGTCGAGGCCCTGGGCGTGCAGCATGGTGGGGATGTCGTAGATGCTCGGCACGTCGACGGCGTTGACCACGGCGGCCTCATCCACGTCGCACATGAGGGCGATCTTGCGCTTGTTCGATTCGGAGACGGGCCGGTCGCTGCGCAGCACGAGCGCGTCGGGCTGGATGCCGATGGAGCGCAGGGCCGCGACCGAGTGCTGGGTGGGCTTGGTCTTCTGCTCCCCCGAGGCGTTCATGAACGGCACGAGGCTCACGTGCACGAAGAACACGTTCTTGCGGCCGAGTTCGTGGCGCACCTGCCGGGCCGATTCGATGAACGGCTGGCTCTCGATGTCGCCGACGGTGCCGCCGATCTCGGTGATGATCACGTCGGGGGCGGTCTCGCCGTTCGGGCCGGGTTGCGCTTGCAGTCGCATCCGTCGCTTGATCTCGTCGGTGATGTGCGGGATGACCTGCACGGTGTCGCCGAGGTACTCGCCGCGGCGCTCCTTCGCGATCACCTGCGAGTAGATCTGGCCGGTGGTGACGTTGGCGGCCTGATCGAGATTGATGTCGAGAAAACGCTCGTAGTGGCCGATGTCCAGGTCGGTCTCGGCGCCGTCGTCGGTGACGAAGACCTCGCCGTGCTGGAACGGGTTCATCGTGCCCGGGTCGACGTTCAGATAGGGGTCGAGCTTCTGCATGACCACTCGTAGTCCGCGAGCGGTGAGGAGGTTGCCGAGACTGGCGGCGGTGAGGCCCTTACCGAGAGAGGACACCACCCCACCGGTGACGAAGATGTGCCGCGTTGTGACCGTGTCCGTTTTGTTCACCACGGGGTTTCATCCTATCCCGACAGATCGTCGCGGTGCACCGACGCGCGGTGCGCCGTGGGCGAAACCCGGTGCACACCCCACGATCAGACCTGAGTAGCATTCACCCATGAGACCGTACCGGTTGGCGACACTCCTCGTCGCGCTGCCGCTGCTGGCGGGCTGCACCACGAACGTGGCCACGACCACGACGCCGGGCGTGCCGGAGGGCCTCGACGCCGACCAGAGCCTGCTCAACGGGCTGCCGCTGGCCGCCTGGCTCGACGACGAACGGGCGGCCCTCGCGGTCGTCACCTTCGGCTCGAGTTCGTGCCCACCGGTCCCGACCTCGATCGCTCGCACGGATGACGCCACCATCACCATCTCGTTCGTGCGCTCCCCCAACACGCCGTGCACCGCCGACCTCGCCGCGACGACGCACGAGTTCGCCACCCCCGACGGCATCGCACCGCAGGTCGACGTCACCGCCGAGCTGAACTTCGAGAACAATCAGGTCTACACCGTGCAGGTGCAGGGGCGGTAGCGCTCAGCCCGCGTGCGCGGCATCGAGCAGCTCGCGCGCGTGCGCCAGCGCCGACTCGGAGCCAGGCTGACCGGAGAGCAGTCTCGCCATCTCGGCGGTGCGCTCCTCCGCGTGCACGAGCCGGATGCTACTGGCCGTGACCGACCCGTCCGTGCCCTTCTCGACCACCAGGTGGTTCGTGGAGAACGCGGCCACCTGGGCGAGGTGGGTGACCACGATCACCTGCGCGGTCTGCGCGAGGCGGGCCAGCCGTCTGCCGATCTCGGTGGCGCTCGCCCCGCCGACACCGGCATCCACCTCGTCGAAGACGAAGGTCGGCACCGGGTCGCTCGCCGCCAGCACGACCTCGATCGCGAGCATCACCCGCGAGAGCTCGCCTCCCGAGGCACCACGACCCAGCGGCCGCGGTTCGGCACCGGCGTGGGGCTGCAGCAGGATCGAGATCTCGTCGCGGCCGGTGACGCCGAACTCCCGCTCGGCGACCTCCACGACGATGCTCGCGTCCGGCATCGCGAGGGCGCCGAGCTCGGCCGACACGGCCTCCTCGAGACGCACCGCCGCCGCACGACGCAGCTCGCTCAGGCGATCGGCCAGGGCCGCGAGTCGCTCCCGGTCGGCTTCCACCTCGAGCCCGAGGCTCTCGATGCGATCGGAGTCGCTGTCGAGCTCGAGCAGCCTGCTGCTGCCCGACTCCAGGTAGTCGATCACCTCGTCGAGGCTCGAACCGTACCGGCGCATGAGCCCGTTGAGCACGGCCCGACGCTCCTGGATGCCCTCCAGTTCGCGCGCGCCATCCGTGTCGAGGGTGCCCAGGTAGCTCGACAGCTGACCCGAGATCTCAGAGAGCGCGAAGGATGCCGCGGTCGCCGTCTCGAGGATCGCACCGAGCGCGGGGTCGTGGCCCACCATCCGCTCCAGGGAGCGCCGTGCGGCATCGACGAGGGCGAGCGCATCCACGGCCTCACCGGCGCTGAGCTCCTGGCTGGAGATCGCCTCCCGCGCCTCGGTCGCCGCGATGCGCAGGTCTTCGACGTTGGTGAGCCGTTCGGCGAGCTCGGCGAGCCGCTCGTCCTCCCCGCGCTCCGGGGATGCCGCTTCGATCTCGGCCATCGCGATGCGCAGTTCCTCGGCCTCACGCGCCCGCCGATCGCGCTCGGCGACCAGCACGTCGAGCTCGCCACGGTGTTCGTGCCAGGTGCGGTATGCGGCGGCGTAGTCGGAGAGCACGGCGGCGAGCTCGGGCCCGCCGAAGCGGTCGAGCGCCTCGCGCTGTGCGACCGTCGACCTCAGCCGAACCTGGTCGGACTGACCGTGCACCACCACCAGCTGGCGCCCGATCTCGTTCAGCACGCCGACGGGGGCGGCGCGGCCGCCGACCGTGGCGCGGCTGCGCCCCTCCGCCGAGACGGAGCGACCGAGGATGAGCTGCGCCCGGCCGTCGCCGGTCTCGTCGAGGTCACCGCCGGCATCCCGCACCCGATCGGCGACGGCGCCGGTCGCCGGCACCACCCAGTGCCCCTCGACGACGGTCTGCTGGCTGCCCGAACGGATCGCCGCGCTGTCGGCGCGTTCGCCGAGCAGCAGGCCGAGCGCCGTGACGACCATGGTCTTGCCTGCACCGGTCTCGCCGGTGAGCGCGGTGAAGCCCGGGCCGAGCGGCAGGCGGGCCTCGCCGATCACGCCGAGGTCCCGGATGGAGATCTCCTCGATCACGACGTCGACGCCTCCTCCCCGACGGGGCCGCGCCAGCCGTGCACGGGAAGATTGAACTTGCGCACCAGACGATCGGTGAACGGGCCCTGGTTGAGACGCGCGAGGCGCACCGGCACCGGTGAGCGCCGCACGACCACGCGAGCGCCGCGCGGCAGGTCGCGCGTGCGACGACCGTCGCACCACAGCACTCCCGTGCCCTGGGTGCGATCGAGCACCTCGACGGCGAGGGAGGAATCGGGGCCCACCACCAGCGGGCGGCCGAACAGCGCGTGCGGACTCAGTGGCACCATGAGCATCGCGTCGAGGGCGGGCCACACCACGGGGCCGCCGGCGGAGAAGGCGTAGGCGGTCGAGCCGGTCGGGGTGGACATCACGATGCCGTCGCAACCGAACGAGGTGAGCGGTCGACCGTCGACCTCGATCACCACCTCGAGCATCCGCTCGCGGCTCGCCTTCTCGACGGTGGCCTCGTTGAGCGCCCAGGTCTCATAGACCACCGCGGCGTCGACCTTGACCCGCACCGAGAGCGTCATGCGCTCCTCCACGAGGTAGTCCCGGGCGAGGGCGCGCACCACCGTCTCGGTCAGGTCTTCGCGCTCGCTCTCGGCGAGGAAGCCCACGTGACCGAGGTTGACGCCGAGCAGTGGGGCGGAGCATCCACGGGCGAGTTCCGCCGCGCGCAGGATCGTGCCGTCGCCGCCGAGCACGATCACGAGCTCGAGGTCGCCGATCTGCACGCGGTCGCCGAGCAGGTCGACCGGGCCGAGATCCGGCGCCGAGGCCATGATGCTCGAGAACTCGTCCTGCGAGAGCACGGGGGTCAACCCCGCGGCGATCAGCTGCCGGCACACCTCGATCGCGGCGTCGAGCGAGTCACCCCGCCCGGTATGCGCGACGACGAGGATGTGGCGATCGGATTCCATCGAACCACTCCCATCACGCGACCGCGGAAACCCGCGCACTCCATTCTGTCTGATCGCCGCCGGGCCCGGCAGCACCGCGACCAATCTGCGCCGAGCCTCGGGGCGTCCGGCGCTGGGGAGGACTAGCGGATCGCGGCCACGATCGCCGCAGCGAGGTCGTTCGGCCTTGTGAACTGGGGCCAGTGCCCGGTGGGCAGATCGACGAGCTCAAGGTTGCGCATCGACGTGAGCTCGCGGATCCACGACCGGTGCTCGGCCATGAACTCGCGCATCGCGGCGCTCGGGACCGAGCAGCAGATCACGGTGGTCGGCACGTCGTATCGACGCTCGTCGGTGAGCCTGAGCGGGTCGATCGCGACGTGCTCGGCCTCCGGGATCGCCCGCGCCCGGAACTGCTCGCGCAACTCCGGCGTGAGGTCGATGAGGTCGCTGTCGTCGAACGCGCCCCACTCCGGCAGCGGCACCTCCCCGTGCTCGGCGGGCAGCTCATCGTTGATGATCGCGCCGTCGCCGGTGGGCCAGGAGTCGACGTAGATGGCGCGCGCGACGAGATCGGGGCGGGCATCCGCCGCCGCGTGGATCATCGGTCCGCCGCCGGAGTGCCCGACCAGCACCACGGGCCCGTCGGCGGCGTCGATGCGCGCGATCACGGCATCCACGTTGTCGCGCAGGGTGATGCTCGAACGGTCGGCGGCGCGAGAGTGCATCCCGGGGCGGGTGAGCGGCTCGGCGACGTGGCCGGCGGCCTCGATGCCGCCGATGACGTCATCCCACGACGATGCGTCGAGCCAGAATCCGGGAACCAGGATCACCCTCATGCCTCGACGCTACGCCGTCGCGCCGACATCAGGTGAGCGCGGTGACCCTGGCCGCCCACTCGGTGGGGTTGACGCCCCCGGTGCTGAGCCAGGCCAGGTACTCCCGGTTGCCCGCGCCCCCGGCGATCGGGGAGGCGATCACGCCCGCCGTGCCGAGGCCGAGGTCCCAGGCGGCCCAGAGCACGCCCATGACCGCATCGTCGCGCAGTCCCGAGTCGTGCACGATGCCCTCGCGGATGCCCGTACGCCCGACCTCGAACTGCGGCTTGATCAGCAGCACGAAGTCCGGCTCGACCCCCACGGCGCCGACGACGGCCGGCAGCACGAGCTTCAGCGAGATGAAGGACACGTCGGCGACCACGAGGGTCGGCAGCTCGCCGCCCCCCATCTGCTGCAGCCCCGCGGCATCGAGCTCTCGCACATTGAAGCCCTCGATCACCACGACGCGCGGATCCGAGCGCACGAGCGGGGCGAGTTGCGCGTGTCCGACGTCCAGTGCGATCACGCGACGCGCTCCGCGCTCGAGCAGCACCTGTGTGAAACCGCCGGTCGAGGCTCCGACGTCCAACGCGAGCCGCCCCGACGGATCCACTGCGAAGGCGTCGAGCGCGGCGATGAGCTTGTGCGCGGCGCGGCTGACGTAGTGGTCGAGCCCCGCGAGCACGATCACCGCGGACTCCGCGACCTTCGCCGACGGCTTGAGCACCGGCACCCCGTCGACGGTCACCAGGCCGTCGGCGATGAGCTTCGCCGCGACGGTGCGGGAGCGGGCGAGACCGCGCTCGGCGATCGCCGCGTCGAGCCGCGTGAGCTCAGGCAGACGCGTCGCCGCCCTCGAGGATGTGCTGCAGCTCGTCGTGCACCTGTGTGTAGGCGGCGGCTCGCGACTCCAGCGGCTGATCCTCGATCAGGCGCAGGCGCGAGAGCAGCGCGTCGGTGTCGGCCTCGTCATCCATGCGTCAAGAATAGAGTTCCGGCGGCACCTGCAGCGCATAGATCGCCATGCCGGAGTTCCAGATCGCGGCGGCGCCGGCACGCAGCAGGTCGATGCCCTCGCCGCGCTCCACCGTGAGCACCTGGCCGTCGCGGCGCACCGCGGCCCCGCCCACGATCGTCAGCCCATCGCGCTCGACGGTCTGCGGGTACTCCTCATGCAGTCCCCGCAGGTCTTCGAGCAGGTAGGTCGGGCGCTCCTGCGGCACCGCAGCGAGCACCTGCTTGGCCTGGTCGATACCGGTGAGCACGAGCGCGGAGCGGATGCCTGCCCGGTTCGCTCCGAGAATGTCCGTGTCGAGGCGGTCGCCGACCATCAGCGCCGTCGTCGCCCCGAAGCGCGACATCGCCTCCCGGAAGATCGCCACCTCGGGCTTGCCCGCCACGACCGGCAGTCGCCCGATGGCCGTGTGCACCGCGGAGACGAGCGTGCCGTTGCCCGGCGCGGTACCGCGCGCCTGGGGAATGGTCCAGTCGGTGTTCGTCGCGACCCACGGGATGTCGGCACCCGCGCCCTGCAGGGCGAATGCCGCCTCGGCCAGGTCCGTCCAGCTCACGTGCGGGGCGAATCCCTGCACGACCGCGGCCGGACCGTCCTCGGCCGACGCGGTGACGGTGAAGCCCGCGCGACGCACCTCGCTGACCAAGCCGTCGCCGCCGACCACCAGGATCGTGGATGCCGGCGGCACCAGCTCGGTCAGCAGCGCCATCGCCGCCTGCGGTGAGGTCACCACGTCCGTTGGCGCCACGTGCAGCCCGAGGCCTGTCAGATGCTCGGCCACCGAGACGTCGGTGCGCGAGGCGTTGTTCGTGATGTAGCCGACACGCACCGGCGGGCGAACTGCGTTGATGCTCTCCACCGCGTGGTCGATCGCACCGGGCCCCCGGTAGACCACGCCGTCGAGGTCGGCCAGCAGCAGGTCGACACCGCTCAGCGGGGTCGGACTCATTGCTCGTCCTCTTCGGGATGCTGCGCGAGCTCCTCCTCGATCACCTCGATGATCTCGTCATCGTCCGAGCCGAGCGCCGCGGTCGCGATGTCCGCGCGGCGGAACCACTCGTCGGCCTCCGACTGCCGGCCGAGCTCCTCGAGCACCGTCGCGTAGGCGTCGAAGAGACCGGGGCTGTACGAGAACGCGGTCGACGGGTCCAACTGCGGAATCTCGAGTTCGCGCAGTGCGGCCTCGGCATCCCCGAGATCGAGGCGCGCGCCCGACATGGCGATCGCGAGCTCGACCTGCACCGGCACCGGCAGCGAGGCGCGCGGCACGGAACGCCCGAGTTCGAGCGCACGATCGGGGCGACCGAGGCCGCGTTCGCTGTCCACCATCATCGGCAGTTGGTCGTCGCGGCCGGAGATCCGACGATAGGTGCGCAGCTCGCGCAACGCGAGGGCGTAGTCGCCGGTGGCATAGGCGGTGATCGCGAGGGTCTCCCGCACGATGCCGATGCGCCCCGCGCGCCGTGCCGCCGAGATGGCGTGCTGGTGGGCCAACTGGGGGTCGTCGTCGATCAGGCGCGCCACCATGGCCAGGCGTCGCGCCACGATCTCCTGGTTCTCGGGCGCGAGCGTCTTCAGCTCGTTGCGGGCCAGGCGGTCCAGGTCTTTCGCGGTGACCTTGTCCGGGATCGGCGGATCGTCGTGGCGGGTGCGCACCGACTTCGTGCCGAACGGGTCCGGATCCGGTCGGGACTCCGGGATGCTCGCGCGGGCGTCATTGCGCGCCGGCTTGCCATCGCGGGTCCACAGTCGCTGCTCCCCCGCCCGGGCGGGTCGACCGTCGCGCCCCTTCGCCCCGGCCGGGCCGCCGGACGTGCGCTCCCGCCCTCCGGCTGGCCTTCCGGTGCCGGTCGGCTTGCCGCCGCCCGGTCGCCCATCGCGCGACGCGCCCGAACGTGGCGCACCGGAGCGCGGCGCGTCCGAACGCGGCGCACGGCCGCCGTCCCTCGCACCATCCCGACGCGGGGGTCGGTCGTCGTTCTCGTCCCGTGGTGGCGTCTGGCTCACGTGATCTCCTGGTCGTTAACGCAAAATGGCCACCCATTGCTGGGTGGCCATTTCACAAAGAAGTCCGGCGGTGTCCTACTCTCCCACAAGGTCCCCCTTGCAGTACCATCGGCGCAGAGAGTCTTAGCTTCCGGGTTCGGAATGTAACCGGGCGTTTCCCTCTCGCTATGGCCGCCGAAACACTATTGATCTATCAATCGTTTCTGGCCAGTTCAGTCGAAGACCGTGTCTTCTCCCTAGCTGGGCGCAGTTCCCGTCCGTAGATCGGGAACCACAAAGTGGACGCAAGCACAACTCATTTGTCTCTCACCTGGCAAGCCAGGCACTGGACGGAAGTGTTATCAATTTATCGGCTTATTAGTACGGGTCAGCTACACGAGTCTTTAGTCCTCGCTTCCACATCCCGCCTATCAACCCAGTAGTCTAGCTGGGAGCCTCTCGACCGAAGTCATGGAAATCTCATCTTGAAGCCGGCTTCCCGCTTAGATGCTTTCAGCGGTTATCCGTTCCGAACGTAGCTAATCAGCGGTGCTCCTGGCGGAACAACTGACACACCAGAGGTTCGTCCATCCCGGTCCTCTCGTACTAGGGATAGCTCTTCTCAAATTTCCTGCGCGCGCAGAGGATAGGGACCGAACTGTCTCACGACGTTCTAAACCCAGCTCGCGTACCGCTTTAATGGGCGAACAGCCCAACCCTTGGGACCTACTCCAGCCCCAGGATGCGACGAGCCGACATCGAGGTGCCAAACCATGCCGTCGATATGGACTCTTGGGCAAGATCAGCCTGTTATCCCCGAGGTACCTTTTATCCGTTGAGCGACAGCGCTTCCACAAGCCACTGCCGGATCACTAGTCCCGACTTTCGTCCCTGCTCGACTTGTCAGTCTCACAGTCAAGCTCCCTTGTGCACTTACACTCGACACCTGATTGCCAACCAGGTTGAGGGAACCTTTGGGCGCCTCCGTTACTTTTTGGGAGGCAACCGCCCCAGTTAAACTACCCGCCATGCACTGTCCCTGAACCGGATCACGGTTCGAAGTTAGATATCCAGAGTGACCAGAGTGGTATTTCAACAATGACTCCACCTGAACTAGCGTCCAAGCTTCACAGTCTCCCACCTATCCTACACAAGCCACACCGAACACCAATACAAAGTTGTAGTAAAGGTCACGGGGTCTTTCCGTCCTTCTGCGCGTAACGAGCATCTTTACTCGTAGTGCAATTTCGCCGAGTTCGCGGTTGAGACAGCTGGGAAGTCGTTACGCCATTCGTGCAGGTCGGAACTTACCCGACAAGGAATTTCGCTACCTTAGGATGGTTATAGTTACCACCGCCGTTTACTGGGGCTTAAATTCGCAGCTTCGCTTGCGCTAACCGCTCCTCTTAACCTTCCAGCACCGGGCAGGCGTCAGTCCGTATACATCGTCTTGCGACTTAGCACGGACCTGTGTTTTTAGTAAACAGTCGCTTCCCACTGGTCTCTGCGGCCTTCAAACGCTCCGGAAGCAAGTTCCTTCACGCCTCAGGCCCCCCTTCTCCCGAAGTTACGGGGGCATTTTGCCGAGTTCCTTAACCACGATTCTCTCGATCTCCTTGGTATTCTCTACCTGACCACCTGAGTCGGTTTGGGGTACGGGCAGCTAGAACCTCGCGTCGATGCTTTTCTTGGCAGCATAGGATCACCGAATTCGCCCGTGAGGGCTATGCATCAGATCTCAGGCTATGTGAGAGACGGATTTGCCTATCTCTCGCCCTACGTCCTTACACCGGGTCAACCATCGCCCGGTACGGCTACCTTCCTGCGTCACACCTGTTAATACGCTAGCCGCACCAGCATGGGGTCGAGCGTTAGACCGGTCGCTTCACCCCGAAGGGATCCGTCGTCCGGGTTAGGACTCTTAGCACTACTGGATTAGCTTGGGCGGTTCTTCGCCGGTACGGGAATATCAACCCGTTGTCCATCGACTACGCCTGTCGGCCTCGCCTTAGGTCCCGACTTACCCAGGGCGGATTAGCCTGGCCCTGGAACCCTTGGTCTTTCGGAGGACGGGTTTCTCACCCGTCTTTCGCTACTCATGCCTGCATTCTCACTCGTGTGGCGTCCACGGCTGGTTTACACCGCCGCTTCACTCGCCACACGACGCTCTCCTACCACTCCGTGCGCCTGGACACTAGGTGCCTGGCTATTACACGAAATCTACAACTTCGGTGGTGTGCTTGAGCCCCGTTACATTGTCGGCGCGGAATCACTTGACCAGTGAGCTATTACGCACTCTTTCAAGGGTGGCTGCTTCTAAGCCAACCTCCTGGTTGTCTGTGCAACTCCACATCCTTTCCCACTTAGCACACGCTTGGGGACCTTAGTTGGTAGTCTGGGTTGTTTCCCTCTCGACGATGAAGCTTATCCCCCACCGTCTCACTGCTGCGCTCTCACTTACCGGCATTCGGAGTTTGGCTAACGTCAGTAACCTTTTGGGGCCCATCAGCTATCCAGTAGCTCTACCTCCGGCAAGAAACACGCAACGCTGCACCTAAATGCATTTCGGAGAGAACCAGCTATCACGAAGTTTGATTGGCCTTTCACCCCTATCCACAGCTCATCCCCTCCATTTTCAACTGAAGTGGGTTCGGTCCTCCACGACGTCTTACCGTCGCTTCAACCTGGCCATGGATAGATCACTTCGCTTCGGGTCTAGGACCAGCGACTCAATCGCCCTATTCAGACTCGCTTTCGCTACGGCTACCCCTCTCGGGTTAACCTCGCCACTGATCGCTAACTCGCAGGCTCATTCTTCAAAAGGCACGCTGTCACCCCTACTAAGGAGGCTCCAACGGTTTGTAAGCAGACGGTTTCAGGTACTATTTCACTCCCCTCCCGGGGTACTTTTCACCTTTCCCTCACGGTACTTGTCCGCTATCGGTCATCTGGGAGTATTTAGGCTTACCAGGTGGTCCTGGCAGATTCACACGGGATTTCTCGGGCCCCGTGCTACTTGGGATACTTCTCGGGCCATTGCTACATTTCGACTACGGGGCTGGCACCCTCTATGGCGTGGCTTTCAATCCACTTCGTCTATATAACGTTGTAACCCTTGCGGTACGGCAGTAACCGCTGAAAAGTCCCGCTACCCCGACCATGCAACGCCTGCCGGCTATCACACATGATCGGTTTGGCCTGTTCCGGTTTCGCTCGCCACTACTAACGGAATCACGGTTGTTTTCTCTTCCTGTGGGTACTGAGATGTTTCACTTCCCCACGTTCCCTCTACCCGCCCTATATATTCAGGCGGGAGTCATCAGGTCGTCTTGCAACGCCTGACGGGGTTTCCCCATTCGGAAATCCTCGGATCAAAGTTCTGTTATCAACTCCCCGAGGCTTATCGCAGATTCATACGTCCTTCTTCGGCTCCAGATGCCAAGGCATCCACCGTCTGCCCTTAGAAAATTGATCTCACATGAGTTTTGGAATCGATCGCCGACGACTTGCGTCGCCGGAGATTGACCAATGATTGTCGTCGCAGCTCCGAAGAGCTGCGCCTTGATCATCATTTGAGAAAACGATCTTTCGATCGCTTTCTAAGATGCTCGCGTCCACTGTGTAGTTCTCAAAATACGGGCGGTACCCCGTGCGCCTGACTCGTGTCTTTCGACAACTCATGGTCAGTCACAACAAGGTCCAGAGGTCCGTTCCCGCTCTCTCGAGCGAGGCCCGGTCCCTCAGGACCCAACAGCGTGCAGAAGGCCAGGTGCGTCATCCGGATCCGTTCCTATCCCCCGAAGGAGACGTACTGAGAGCCGAGGTCTGCGCCTGGCCACAATGTCAATGTTCCACCCATGAGCGCTGCCTGACCCGAACAGGTCAGTGCAGCTTGGCAGTTGTTATCTCCCTGTATACAGAGGAGAACTGCACGTGCTCCTTAGAAAGGAGGTGATCCAGCCGCACCTTCCGGTACGGCTACCTTGTTACGACTTAGTCCTAATCACCGATCCCACCTTCGACAGCTCCCTCCTTGCGGTTGGGCCACTGGCTTCGGGTGTTACCGACTTTCATGACTTGACGGGCGGTGTGTACAAGGCCCGGGAACGTATTCACCGCAGCGTTGCTGATCTGCGATTACTAGCGACTCCGACTTCATGAGGTCGAGTTGCAGACCTCAATCCGAACTGAGACCGACTTTTTGGGATTCGCTCCACCTTACGGTATTGCAGCCCTTTGTATCGGCCATTGTAGCATGCGTGAAGCCCAAGACATAAGGGGCATGATGATTTGACGTCATCCCCACCTTCCTCCGAGTTGACCCCGGCAGTCTCCTATGAGTTCCCACCATGACGTGCTGGCAACATAGAACGAGGGTTGCGCTCGTTGCGGGACTTAACCCAACATCTCACGACACGAGCTGACGACAACCATGCACCACCTGTTTACGAGTGTCCAAAGAGTTGACCATTTCTGGCCCGTTCTCGTATATGTCAAGCCTTGGTAAGGTTCTTCGCGTTGCATCGAATTAATCCGCATGCTCCGCCGCTTGTGCGGGCCCCCGTCAATTCCTTTGAGTTTTAGCCTTGCGGCCGTACTCCCCAGGCGGGGAACTTAATGCGTTAGCTGCGACACAGAAACCGTGGAATGGTCCCTACATCTAGTTCCCAACGTTTACGGCGTGGACTACCAGGGTATCTAATCCTGTTCGCTCCCCACGCTTTCGCTCCTCAGCGTCAGTTACGGCCCAGAGATCTGCCTTCGCCATCGGTGTTCCTCCTGATATCTGCGCATTCCACCGCTACACCAGGAATTCCAATCTCCCCTACCGCACTCTAGTCTGCCCGTACCCACTGCAGGCTGGAGGTTGAGCCTCCAGTTTTCACAGCAGACGCGACAAACCGCCTACGAGCTCTTTACGCCCAATAATTCCGGATAACGCTTGCACCCTACGTATTACCGCGGCTGCTGGCACGTAGTTAGCCGGTGCTTTTTCTGCAGGTACCGTCACTTTCGCTTCTTCCCTACTAAAAGAGGTTTACAACCCGAAGGCCGTCGTCCCTCACGCGGCGTTGCTGCATCAGGCTTGCGCCCATTGTGCAATATTCCCCACTGCTGCCTCCCGTAGGAGTCTGGGCCGTGTCTCAGTCCCAGTGTGGCCGGTCACCCTCTCAGGCCGGCTACCCGTCGTCGCCTTGGTGGGCCGTTACCTCACCAACTAGCTGATAGGCCGCGAGTCCATCCTTGACCGAAATTCTTTCCACGCGCAGAAGATGCCTTCGCGCGTCGTATCCGGTATTAGACGTCGTTTCCAACGCTTATCCCAGAGTCAAGGGCAGGTTACTCACGTGTTACTCACCCGTTCGCCACTAATCCACCAGAGCAAGCTCCGGCTTCATCGTTCGACTTGCATGTGTTAAGCACGCCGCCAGCGTTCATCCTGAGCCAGGATCAAACTCTCCATAAATGTTTGATTGCTCGAGACGCAAGCGTCTCGGCACATCTAGCGCCACCCGCATCCGGAATGGGATGTCGAGGTGACAAGTTTGAAACTGACAAGAGACAAACATCATTGCTGACATTTGCTTGTTGTCTAATCTTTTTCCAAAGGAATCTCTTACGCGGTTCTCAGCTAGAAACTGAGCCTACGCACGAGGTTTTTGGCATTTGACATTGTGCACGCTGTTGAGTTCTCAAGGATCGGGCGCTCCTGACACGTGACCTCACGGCCACGTTCTCAGGGCAACTGCTCAAACCTACCACCGGGGGTCTCGGCGTCTTTCGACGCACCGGAACCAGGGGTTCCGGCTGACCGCACCAGGTGGGTTTTCCATCTTAGTCACATCGACAGCTTCCTACAAGAGGATTCGCTGTGAGCGATTCGGATTCGGTCCCGCTTGAGGCCGGTGAGCGCTTCCGCTCTTCCGCACCTTTGGGGTGACAAGGGATTACATTACGCGGATTGTTGCGGCTCGTCCAAATCTGGCTGCATCCCGGGCGTGTCGCGCTCTCGTTCACTCCACGAAGACGCCCGCGAGGGTCTTCTTTCCGCGCCGCAGCACGACCATGCGACTCGACGAGACGGCGCTCTCCAGCGTTGCCGCCTCATCCTCGACCTTGCGGTTGTCGAGGTAGACACCGCCCTGCGCGATCGCGCGACGGGACTCCCCCAGGCTCGAGGTCAGGCCCGTGTCCACGAGCAGCTGCGCCACCGTGGTCGTGGCCGGCGAGGTGGTGTTGGGCAGCTCGCGCAACGCCGATTCGAGGGTCGCGGCATCCAACGCGGCGAGATCGCCTTGCCCGAACAGCGCCTCTGCGGCCGCGAATGCCGCCAGCGTCGCGGCCTCACCGTGCACGAGCGTCGACACCTCGCGGGCGAGCACGCGTTGCGCCTCGCGTTTGTGCGGTTCGGCGAGCACCGCCACGGCGAGCTCGTCGATCTGGGCGCGGCTGAGGAACGTGAAGACCTTGAGCCGGTCGATGACGTCGGCGTCGTCGGTGTTGAGCCAGAACTGGGTGAATGCGTAGGGACTGGTCATCGCGGCATCCAGCCAGACCGCGTTGCCCTCCGATTTGCCGAACTTCGTGCCGTCGGAGTTGGTGATCAGCGGGGTGCCGATCGCATGCACGCTCACCCCCTCGACCCGATGGATGAGATCGGTGCCGCTCGTGAGATTGCCCCACTGGTCGCTGCCCCCGGTCTGCAGCACGCAACCGTAGGCGCGGTGCAGCTCGAGGAAGTCCATGCCCTGCAGGATCTGGTAGCTGAACTCGGTGTAGCTGATGCCGGCATCGGAGTTCAGTCGCGCACTCACCGCCTCCTTCTTGAGCATCGTGCCCACTCGGAAGTGTTTGCCGATGTCGCGCAGGAACCCGATGGCGCTCAGCGGCGCCGTCCAGTCGAGGTTGTTGACCAGCCGGGCGGCGTTGTCACCCTCGAAGCTCAGGAACTTCGCGACCTGGGCCTGCAGGTAGCCGACCCACTCCGCCACGGTCTCCTCGTCGTTGAGGGTGCGTTCGGCGGTCGGGCGCGGGTCGCCGATCAGTCCGGTGGAACCGCCAACCAGACCGAGGGGTTTGTGGCCGGCCAGCTGCAGCCGGCGCATGAGCAGCAGTTGCACGAGATTGCCCAGGTGCAGACTCGGCGCGGTCGGGTCGAAGCCGCAGTAGTACGTGATCGGCGGCCCCGCGAGCAGGGCCTTCAACTCGTCGGTGCTCGTGGACACGTGCACGAGGCCACGCCAGAGGATCTCCTCCCAGATGTCCTCGAAGGTCTCGTCGTTTTGCTGCGGTGTTGGCACGGATCAACCGTAGCGGAGGCTCGCCGCCATCCCCGGTGGCCTCGGGCGGTACACCCACGTGACGAGCACGACGGAGATGATCATGAGCAGGAACCAGGAGACGAACTTGGTGAGGGAGACCGGCTCCCAGCCGCTCTCCTGGTTGGGGTAGATCCACGCGTTCGACCAGGTCGCGACGTTCTCGGCGATCCAGATGAAGAACGCCACGAGCGCGAAGGCCGCCAGCAGCGGCATCCGGAACCGGGCTCGGAACACGCGAACGTGCATGACGCACCGGCCGAAGACGGCGACCACCGCGGTGAGCAGCACCCAGCGGGCGTCGGGGATGACGTGGTGGGAGAAGAAGTTCGCGTAGATCAGCGCGGCGAGGATCGCGGTGATCCAGCGCGGTGGGTAGCGATCGAAGCGCAGGTCGAACAGTCGGTAGACCCGCACCAGGTATGAGCCCACCGCGGCGTACATGAAGCCGCTGTAGAGGGGCACCGCCCCGAGGTGCAGCACGCCCCCGCCCTCGTAGCTCCACGAGCCGACGTCGGTCTTGAAGAGCTCCATGGCCGTGCCGACGATGTGGAAGAGCACGATGACGATGAGCTCTCTCGGGGTCTCGAGTCCCGAGAGCACCATGACGACCTGGATGACGACGGCCGCGATGACGAGGAAGTCGTTGCGGGCGAGGGCCGCGTCATCCGGGTACCAGAACCTCGTGGCCACGAGCACGACCAGGAGCGCGGCGCCGAAGACACACGCCCAGGCCTGTTTGGCCCCGAACACGAGGAACTCGACCAGAAACGACCGGGCGCCCCGCAGGGGCGGCGCGCCGTCGAGCACGCGATGGGCCAGCGCATCGATGCGTTGCTCGACGTGGGTGAAGCGGGCCATGCTGTCCAGTATCCCGGGTAACGGCAAGCCGCCTGCCTTGACTTCTCTGAATCAAGTCCTTAGCCTTGATCTACAAGGAATCAAGTTTCCAGCCTTGAGATGGGATCCGGATGTTCGTCGTCACCGCAGACCAGATCAACAGCCGCCACAGCGTGGATGCCGTTGCCGAGGTCATCGAAGGCCTCAGCGCAGAACTCGGCGAGGGTCTCACCCTCCCCCCGGACCGCAGCGCGGGCGACGAAGTGCAGCTGCTGACCGCCGACGCATCGACGGCGCTGCGAGCCCTGCTGCTGCTCACCCGCACCAGGCGATTCAGCGTGGGCCTCGGGGTCGGAGCGGTGCGCCGCCCACTCGGGAACAGCATCCGCGAATCCACGGGTGAGGCGTTCATCGCCGCACGGACCGCCGTGGGACGAGCCAAGGGCAAGCCGAGCCGATTCGCAGTCGAGGGCGCCGAATCGGCCGCGGACGTCGAGGCGCTGGTCGACCTGCTGCTGCTGCTTCGCAACCGACGCACCGAGGAGGGCTGGCAGCTCTACGACCTGCGGGTGGCCGGGCTCACGCAGGCCGAGGCGGCGAAGCGCTTGGCGATCTCGCCGCAGGCGGCCAGCGATCGGGCCCGCGCCGCCGATCTGAAGGCTGAGTTCGCCGCGACGGCGCCCCTGGCTAGGCTCGTAGCCAGGCTCGGGGAGGAGACGTCATGACCATCGCAGTGATCGTCGCCATCGCTGCGACGCTCGCCCTGGTGATCGTCGCCCTGGTCACGAACCGGCAGTGGTTCGTGCTGCCCGCGGTGGCCGTCGTCGCCGTCGTGATCGTGCTGTCGCTCGCGCTGCCGTTCCGCGCCGAGGGCGCATGGCTGTCGATCGCCGTCGCCATCGGTCTGGCCGGCCTCGGTGTGCTCGGCGGCAGCCCCATCGTGGGTCTCGTGCTGCGGTTCGCGCAGGGCGGCGTCGAGCTCGGCGACCACGGCGGCATCGTGGTGGACGACAGCCGCACGACGCGCAAGGAGATTCTGCGGGGCGGGGCGACCATCGGCATCCTGGAACGCCTGGCCCTGATCGGCGCGGTCGTCGCCGGCCAGGCCGCCGCGATCGCGATCATCGTGGCCGTCAAGGGCCTCGGGCGCTTCTCAGAGCTCGACGACAGTCAGGCGCGCGAGCGATTCATCATCGGCACGCTCACCAGCCTGATCTGGGCCGGGGCGTGCGCCGCGGCGATCATGCTCGCCGCCTGAACGCCGGAACAGCGGGCTAGAACAGACTGAACCCGTTCGCGAAGGCGAACCCGAGCGCGACCACGATGATCAGCACCGCGACGACGATCACGATCGTCTGCCCGCGCTTGGTCATGCCACGACGCCACCAGCCCGGGTCCTGATCCTTCTGCAACGTCATGTCGTGCTCCTTGTCGTGAGGCTACGGATGCGAGCGGTCAACTCCGCGCGCTGCTCGGCGACCCGCACCGGCGCTGTACCGCCCACCCCGTCGCGGGAGGCGACGGAGCCTTCCACGGTGAGCACATCCCGCACCTCGGCGCTCAGCAGCGGCGACACCGCCCGGTACTGCTCGTCGGTGGGCTCGTGCAGTTCGAGTCCGTGCTCCTCGCAGAACCGCACGAGCGCGCCGGAGATCTCGTGCGCCTCGCGGAACGGCACGTGGCGGCGCACGAGCCAGTCGGCGACGTCGGTGGCGAGCGAGAAACCCTGCGGAGCCAGCTCGGCCATGCGGTCGGTATCGAAGCGCAGCGTCGCGACCATGCCGGTGAAGGCGGGCAGCAGCACCTCCAGCGTCTCGACGGAATCGAAGACGGGCTCCTTGTCCTCCTGCAGATCGCGGTTGTAGGCCAGGGGCAGACCCTTGAGCGTCGCGAGCAGACCCGTGAGGTTGCCGATCAGGCGGCCGGACTTGCCCCGCGCGAGCTCGGCGATGTCCGGGTTCTTCTTCTGCGGCATGATCGACGATCCGGTCGAATACCCGTCGTCGAGCCGCACGAACCCGAACTCGCGCGTGTTCCAGAGGATGATCTCCTCGGCGAAGCGCGAGAGGTCGACGCCGAGCTGCGCGGCGATGAAGGCGAACTCGGCCACGACATCCCGACTCGCGGTCGCGTCGATGGAGTTCTCGCTCGGCCCGCTGAGCCCGAGCTCGGCGGCCACCAGGCGCGGGTCCAGCCCCAGGCTCGACCCGGCGAGCGCGCCCGCGCCGTAGGGCGAGGTGGATGCCCGCACCCGCCAGTCCCGCAGGCGCTCCAGATCCCGTACCAACGGCCAGGCGTGCGCCAACAGGTGATGGGCCAGCAGCACCGGCTGCGCATGCTGCAGGTGCGTGCGGCCGGGCATGATCGCTCGCTCGTGCTTCTCGGCCTGGGCCGCGATCGCGTCGACGAGATCGACCACGAGATCGCCGATCACCGCGGCGTGGTCGAGCAGGTAGAGCCGGATGAGGGTGGCGATCTGGTCGTTGCGGCTGCGGCCGGCGCGCAGCTTGCCTCCGAGCTCCGCACCGGCGAGCTCGATGAGCTGGCGCTCGAGGGATCCGTGCACATCCTCGTCGGAATCGAGCGGCTGCAGCGTGCCCTCCGCGAGTCGGCCCTCGAGGGTGCGCAGCGCATCCGTCATCGCCTCGAGCTCCTCGGGCGTGAGGTAGCCGGCGGCCGCGAGCGCGGCGGCGTGCGCCCGCGATCCCGCGAGGTCGTAGCCGGCGAGCTGCCAGTCGAAGTGCGTCGACCGGCTCAGGCGCGCGAGCTCGGGCGACGGTCCGCTCGCGAAGCGTGCGCCCCAGAGCGAGCCTTCGCCGGTCTTCGCCACGGTCTAGCCCTTGAGGTCTCGACGGGCCGAGATCTTGGAGGGCAGCGACCAGATCTCGATGAAGCCCTTCGACAGCGACTGGTCGAACGTGTCACCGGTGTCGTAGGTGGCCAGCGAGAAGTCGTACAGGCTCTCCTCGCTCTTCTGCCCCGTAACGGTCGCCCGGCCGCCCTGCAGCTGCAGACGGATGTGGCCGCTGACGTGCTCCTGCGTGTGATCGATGAACACGTCGAGGCTGCGCTTGAGCCCCGAGAACCACAGTCCGTCGTAGACGAGGTTCGCCCACTCGGATTCGACCCCGCGCTTGTAGCGGTTGACGTCGCGCTCGAGGGTGAGCGACTCGAGCGCCTCGTGCGCGGCGATCAGGGCGATCGCGCCGGGGGCCTCGTAGACCTCGCGGCTCTTGATGCCGACGAGCCGGTCCTCGACGACGTCGATGCGACCCACGCCGTGCTTGCCCGCGTAGGCGTTCATCACCTCGACGATGGCCAGCGGCGAGTACGGCACGCCGTTGACGTGCGTGGGGATGCCCTTCTCGAACGTGAGCAGCAGCTCGTCGGCCGGGCGCGAGATGCTCGGGTCTTCGGTGTACTCGTAGAGGTCCTCGATGGGCGCGTTCCACGGGTCCTCGAGGAAGCCGGTCTCCACGGCGCGGCCCCAGACGTTCTTGTCGATCGAGTACGGGTTCTTCGCGCTCTGCCGGATCGGCAGGTTGTGCTCCTCGGCGTAGACGATCGCCTTGTCGCGCGTGAGCGCGAGATCCCGCACCGGCGCGATGCTCGTGAGCTCCGGCGCGAGGGCGGCGACGGCCGCCTCGAAGCGCACCTGGTCGTTGCCCTTGCCGGTGCATCCGTGCGCGACGCTGTCGGCGCCGAGCTCGAGCGCGACCCGCGCGAGGTGCTTGGAGATGAGCGGGCGGCTGAGCGCCGAGACGAGCGGGTAGCGCTTCTGGTAGAGCGCGTTGGCCTTGAGTGCGGGCATGAGGTAGTCGCTCGCGAACTCCTCCTTCGCGTCGACGACGATGGACTCCACGGCGCCGCAGTCGAGCGCGCGCTGGCGGATGTCCTCCATGTCCTCGCCGCCCTGGCCGACGTCGACCGCGAGGGCCACGACCTCCTTGCCGGTGGCATCCTTCAACCAGCCGATGCCGACCGAGGTGTCGAGTCCACCCGAGTAGGCGAGGACGACGCGTTCTGACATGTGAGTTGCTCCTTGGGTTCGGTTCTCAGTCTAGGGATGGGTCTCGACGGGCTCGACCAGTGGATCAGGGCTGCGCGAGTAGCCAGGTGAGCAGGGCCTTCTGGGCGTGCAGGCGGTTCTCCGCCTCATCCCAGATCACCGATTGCGCTCCGTCGATGACCTCGCTCGTCACCTCGTAGCCGCGGTCGGCCGGCAGGCAGTGCAAGAAGATGGCGTCGGGCTTGGCCAGCGCCATCATGTCCGCGTCGACCTTGTACGACGACAGGGATGCCACGCGCGCCGCCTTCTCCTCCTCCTTACCCATCGACACCCAGGTGTCGGTCACGACGACATCCGCTCCCGCGGTCGCCTCGTACTGGTCGGTGAAGAGCGTCACGGATCCGCCGGTCTGCACGGCGACGGCGTCCGCGTCCGCGACGACCTGCGGGTCGGGCATGTAGCCCTCGGGGCACGCGACGCGCACGTGCATGCCGGCCGTCGCGCCCGCGAGCAGGTAGGAGTGCGCCATGTTGTCGCCGCCGTCGCCGAGGAAGGTCACGGTGAGACCGGCGAGCGTTCCCTTGTGCTCGCGGATGGTCAGCAGGTCGGCGAGCAGCTGGCACGGGTGGAACTCGTCGCTCAGCGCGTTGATCACCGGCACGGTCGTCTCGGCGGCCATCTCGACGAGACCGGCCTGACCGTAGGTGCGCCACACGATCGCCGCGACCTGGCGCTCGAGCACGCGCGCGGTGTCGGACGGGCTCTCCTTGCCGCCGAGCTGGCTCGACGCCGTCGAGATGATCAGCGGCTGGCCGCCGAGATCGGCGATGCCGACCGCGAACGAGACGCGGGTGCGCGTGGAGGACTTGTCGAAGATCACCGCGACGGTCTGCGGGCCCGCGAGCGGCTTGCTCCCCCAGCGGTCGGCCTTCATCCGCTCGGCGAGGTCGAGCACCGCCGTCTGCTCGGCCTGGGTCAGATCGTCGTCGCGCAGAAAGTGCCGGGTCATGCGTTCGCCTCCAGGGCTCGGGTGAATCGCTCGACGAACTCCGCGATCTCGTCGTCACCGATGATCAGCGGCGGGGCCAGTCGGATCGAGGTGTCGTTGGGCGCGTTGATGATCAGGCCGTCGGCGAGTGCTGACGCCACGACCGCGTTCGCGACGGGTGCGGCGAGGCCGACGCCGATGAGCAGCCCCTCCCCGCGCACCTCGGTCACGAGCGGCAGTGAGGTGATCGCCTCGCGCAGTTGCGCGCCGCGCGTTGCCGCGTTCTGCACCAGGCCGGCGCGCTCGATCTCGGCGAGCACGGCGTCGGCGGTCGCGGTGGCGAGCGGATTGCCGCCGAAGGTCGAGCCGTGCTGGCCAGGGGTGAGCAGGTCGGATGCCGCGCCGAAGGTCACGAGCGCCCCGATCGGCACTCCCCCGCCGATGCCCTTCGCGAGCGCGATCGCGTCCGGCACGATGCCGTGTCGTTGGAACGCGAACCAGGAGCCGGTGCGCCCAGCCCCGGTCTGGATCTCGTCGAGGATCAGCAGCACGCCGTGCTTGGCGGTGAACTCCCGCGCCGCGACGAGGTAGCCCTCGGGGAGGTCGATCACCCCCGCCTCACCCTTGATGGGCTCGACGAAGAGGGCCGCGACATCCGGGCCGATCGCGCGCTCGAGCGCGTCGATGGTCGAGTCGATGTGATCGACGTTGGGCAGCAGCGGCTCGAAGGGCTCACGCAGCACGGCCTTGCCCGTGAGCGAGAGCGAGCCCATGGTGCGGCCGTGGAACGAGTTCTGGAGCGCGAGGATGCGCGGACGTCCGGTGCGGCGGGCGAGCTTGATCGCGGCCTCGATCGCCTCGGCGCCGGAGTTGCCGAAGAACACGCGACCGGTGTCGCCCGCGCCCGTCAGGCGCAGCAGCCGCTCGGCGAGCGCCAACTGCGGAGCGCTGGCGAACAGGTTCGAGACGTGCGCGACCGAGGAGGCCTGGGCGGTCAGCGCCCCGACGAACACCGGATGGGCGTGGCCGAGGGAGTTGACCGCGATGCCCCCGAGAAAGTCGAGGTAGCGCTTGCCGGTCTCGTCCCACACCACCGCGCCCTCGCCGCGCACCAACTGCGCCGGTGGCACCGCGAAGGTGCGCATCATCGTGTCCGCGTAGTCGTCGCGCCAGGTCATTCCGGAACCACCTCCGTGCCGATGCCGCCTCGAGTGAAGATCTCCAACAGGATCGAGTGCGGCACCCGACCATCGATCACCGCGGCGGTCGGCACGCCGGCGCGCACCGCATCCAGGCACGCCGTCATCTTGGGGATCATGCCGGACTCCAGACTCGGCAGCAGCGCCGCCAGTTCGTCGACGGCGATCACCGAGATGAGCGAATCGCGGTCCGGCCAGTCGCGGTAGAGGCCGGCGACATCCGTGAGCACGACGAGTTTTGCCGCCTTCACGGCGATCGCCAGGGATGCCGCGGCCGAGTCGGCGTTCACGTTCAGCAGGCTGTCCGGCCCGTTCGCCACCGTGGAGACCACGGGGATGCCGCCGACGTCGAGCACCTGCAGCACCCGAGTGGGATCGACCGCGGTGACCTCGCCGACGAGCCCGAGGTCGACGACCTCGCCGTCGATGATGGTACTGCGGCGCTCACCGGTGAACAGCCCGCCCTCGTCGCCGGAGATGCCCTCCGCGATCGCTCCGTGCTCGTTGATCAGCCCGACGAGCTCGCCGCCCACCTGCTCGGCGAGCACCTGACGCACCACCCCGATCGATTCCTCGGTGGTCACGCGATACCCGCCCCGGAACTCGCTCGGGATGCCGCGGCGTGTCAGTTCCGCGGTGATCTGCGGTCCCCCGCCGTGCACGACCACCGGGCGCAGCCCGACCGTGCGCAGGTAGACCATGTCCTCGGCGAAGCTGCGCTTGAGCTCGTCGTCGATCATGGCGTTGCCGCCGAACTTCACCACGATCGTGGCGCCGTGATAGCGCCGCAGCCAGGGCAGGGACTCGATGAGCACGGCGGCCTTGGCCGCGGCGACGTCTTGGCTGACCATCAGCTGGAGTACGCGCTGTTCTCGTGCACGTAGTCGTGCGTGAGGTCGTTGGTGAGAATCGTGGCAGCGGCATCGCCGACCTTGAGGTCGATGAGCAGATCCACCGCGCGCGGCGTGAGGTCCACCTCGGTGCGCGGGCGGTCGGGTCCGCCCGCGTGGCAGACCCGCACCCCGTTCATGCTCACGTCGACGTCGTAGGGGTCGAACGCGGCATCCGTGGTGCCGATCGCGGCGAGCACCCGGCCCCAGTTGGGGTCGTTGCCGAAGATCGCCGCCTTGAAGAGGTTGTTCCGCGCGACGGCCCGGCCCACCTCCACGGCGTCCTCCTCGCTCGCGGCGTTCACGACCCGCACCGCGATGTCGTGGCTGGCCCCCTCCGCGTCCTGCTGCAGCTGGGTGGCGATGTCGACGCACACCTCGGTGAGCTGCGCCGTGAAGGCCTCGAGCGACGGCGCGACGCCCGAGGCTCCGGAGGCCAGCAGCGAGACCTGGTCGTTGGTGGACATGCAGCCGTCCGAGTCGAGCCGGTCGAAGCTCACGCGGGTCGCTGCCCGCAGCGCGGTATCGAGATCGGCGGCGCTCAGCACGGCGTCGGTGGTGATGACGCAGAGCATGGTCGCAAGGCCCGGCGCCAGCATCCCGGCGCCCTTGGCCATGCCGCCGATCGTGTAGCCATCGCCGGTGCGGATCGAGCGCTTGGGCTTGGAGTCGGTGGTCATGATCGCCAGGCTCGCCGCCTCGCCGTGATCGCCGAGGTCCGCGGTCGCGGCACGCACCCCGGCCAGCAGCTTGTCGAGCGGCAGCTGCTCGCCGATGAGCCCGGTCGAGCACACGAGCACGTCCCCCGCGGAGACGCCGAGCGCCTCGCCGACCGCCTCCGCCGTGGCGTGGGTGGCCTGAAAGCCCTGCGCGCCCGTGAAGCAGTTCGCGCCGCCGGAGTTGAGCACGATCGCGCTCACGGTGCCGTCGGCGATCACCTGCTTCGACCAGATGATCGGGTTGGCAAGTGCGCGGTTAGTGGTGAACACGGCCGCCGCGTGCTGCAGCGGGCCGCGGTTGACCACGAGCGCGACGTCGAGGCCGCCGCTGGCCTTGAGTCCGGCCGCGACGCCCGCGGCCTCGAATCCTGCCGCCGCCGTCACGCTCACGGTGCCACTCCATCCACGGTCAGTCCTGCGGTCTCGGGCAGACCGAGGGCGAGGTTCGCCGACTGGATCGCCGCCCCCGCCGTGCCCTTGACGAGATTGTCGAGCGCGCTGACCACCACGACCCTGCCTGCGGCCTCGTCGACCGCGAGGCCGATCAGCACCGTGTTGGCGCCCGTGGTGTCGGCGACGCGCGGAAAGGTGCCAGCGGGCAAGACGTGCACGAACGGTTCGTCAGCGTAGGCGGCCTCCCAGGCGCTGCGCACCTGGGCCTCGGTGGTGCCCGCCGCCAGACGCGCCGTCGAGGTCGCGAGGATGCCGCGGCTCATCGGCACGAGCACGGGAGTGAACGACACGCTCACGTCCACCCCGCCCGCCGCGGTCAGGTTCTGCCGGATCTCCGGATTGTGCCGGTGCACGCCGCCGACGCCGTAGGCGCTCGCGGAACCGAGCATCTCGCTGGCGAGCAGGTCGACGCGCAGGCTCTTGCCTGCGCCGGAGGGCCCCACCGCGAGCACGGCGACGATGTCGCGCGCCTCGATGACGCCCGAGTGGATGCCCGGGGCGAGCCCGAGCGTAACGGCCGTCACGTTGCATCCCGGCACCGCGATGCGCTTGGCCCCGGCCAGCACCTCGCGCTGGGTGGCGTCGCCCGCCAGCAGCAGCTCGGGCATGCCGTAGTGCCACGCGCCGAAGAACTCGCCCCCGTAGAAGGCGGCCCAGTCCGCTTCGCTCGTGAGCCGGTGGTCGGCCCCGCAGTCGACCACGAGGGTGGATTCCGGCAGGTGCTTGGTGACCTCGCCCGACTTGCCGTGCGGCAAGGCGAGGAAGACGACATCGTGACCGGCGAGGGTCTCGGGCGAGGTCTCCTGCAGAGTGAGGTGCGCAAGCGAGCGCAGGTGCGGCTGCGTCGCGATCAGCGGTTGGCCCGCGTTCTGGTTGGCGGTCACCGTGGTGACCTCGAAATCGGGATGCGCGGAGAGGAGCCGCAGAAGCTCCCCGCCGGCGTACCCGCTGGCGCCGGCGACGGCGACCGAGTAAGACATGGCTCTACCTTATTGACGAGGTGGACGAGGGACGTCGTACGGCGGCGTGCGCGCGCGACCCGTCGGGTCGTCGCGAACGTCGCCTAACGTCGCTCGTCGGTGCCGCGTCGACGCAGCACTCGGCGCAGCTCGAGGCTGTCGTCGGTGGTGCGGATGCCGGTCACGGTTTCGAGCGTAGTGCACTCCCCAGCGGCACCGCGAATCGCTACCCTGGCTGTGCACTCGGCGAATGGTTCCTGGGGGCATCGAGAAGGAGAACACCAATGGCAGACCTCAGCGGACTGATCGACCTCATTCCCGTCGGCGACATCGCGAAGCAGCTCGGCATCCCGGAGGAGGTCGCGGAGAGCGCGGTCAAGACCGCGATCCCGGCGATCATCAGCGGCATGGCCGCCAACGCCTCGGACAGCGCCGGGGCCAAGTCCCTCGAGGGTGCGCTGAGCAACCACGGCAAGAAGGTTCCGACGGGCAAGGCGAAGGTCGAGACCATCGACACCGCCGACGGCGAGAAGATCGTCAAGAACGTGTTCGGTGCCAAGACCCCCGAGGTCGAGGCCGCCGTCGCGAAGGCGAGCGCCGGGGATGTCACGAAGGACATCATCGCGAAGGTGCTGCCGATCATCGCCCCGATCGTGATCGCCTGGGTCGGCTCGCAGTTCCTCGGTCAGAAGCAGGAGCCGGCCAAGGAGACGAAGGCGGAGGCCCCGGCGTCCGACGGCGGCATCGGCGATCTGCTCGGCGGACTGCTCGGCAGCTCGCAGGGCCAGGAGATCATCGGCTCGGTGCTCGGCGGACTGCTCGGCGGCGGCAAGAAGTAGTCGTCGGCGCAGTTCGCCGGCGCGCCCGGCCCGCCGCACCGGGTCGGGCGCGCCGGGTCCGACGCACTAGCCCGACGCACTAGCCCGACGCACTAGCCCGACGCACTCCCGTTATGAAGGACCTCCTTCATAACGGGAGTGCGCACACATGACGGGGTGCGCACGCACGCAACGACGAACCGCGGGAGCATGCGACCGAAAGCAGCGCAACCTACTCGCGCAGCACCGCTCCGTACTCGCTCGCCGCGAGCGCGACCGCCGCGTGCTTCGCCTCGGTCGCCTCGGCCGCGGTGAGCGTGCGGTCGGGGGCGCGGAACCGCAACGCATAGGTCAACGACTTGCTGCCGTCCGGCACGCCGGGGCCGCGATAGTCGTCGACGAGGGTGACGTGCTCGAGCAACTCGCCGCCGCCCTGCTTGAGCAGCGCCAGCAGCTCGCCCGCGCGCACGCTGATCGGCACCACGAGCGACACGTCCTGCGTCGCGGCCGGCATCGAGGCGATGGGGGTGGCCGCGACATCCCTGGCCCCGGCAGCGACGAGCGCGTCGAGGTCCAGCTCGAGCACCGCGACGACGCGCGGCAGATCGAACTCGGCGGCCAGGGCCGGGAGCAGCTCCCCCGCCCATCCGATCGCGACGCCGTTCGTAAAGAGCTCGGCGGTGCGGCCGGGATGCAGTGCCTGATGCATGCCGGTGCGGATCTCCAGCGGCGCCGCGACCACGCTCGCCAGGTGCCGTGCCGCGTCGAGGGCGTCCGCGATGCCCGAGGGCACCGCCGGCCGACCGGGTGCGCGATCCACGGCGTCACCGAGGAACAACGCCCCGACGTGCCAGGGCTGCGGCGGGATGCTGGCGCGCAGCGCGGCGAGTGCCTCATCGCTGGGCAGCGCGTCGCCGACCGGCAGCGGACCGCTGCCGTAGGCTCGCCCGGCCTCGGGCAGGAACACCTCGCCGAGCTCGTAGACGGCCAGATCCGTGAGCCCACGGGACAGATTGCGGCGCGCGATGGCGATGAGCCCCGGGATGAGCGAGGTGCGCAACCACGCCGCCTCGGCATCCAGCGGATTGGCGATGCGCATCGCCGGCACGGTGCCCGCGTCGGCCGAGCCGAACAGGTCGTTGCTGGACTGCGGCAGGAACGGGTACGACAGCACCTCGGTCAGTCCCGCGGCGGCGAGCGACGCCGCGGTCAGCCGGCGCAGGCGCTGCTCACGGCTGAGTCCGCGCCCGGGCGGGGCGACCGGCAGCACCGAGGGGATGCGGTCGTAGCCGACGATGCGGGCGACCTCCTCGGCGAGGGTCGGCGCATCCGTCAGGTCCGGGCGCCAGCTGGGCGGGGTGACCGACCAGCCGGAGTCGGTCGCGACGACGTCGGCGCCGATCGCCTCGAGCGAGCCGGTGATCTCGTCCGCCGAGAACGGCACACCGATGAGCCCGGCGACGAAGTGCTCCGCGAGCGCGATCGGCTCGACGGCAACAGCCTGGTCGAGCACGGAGCCGAGAGGGTCGGCGGTGCCGCCGCCCAGCTCGACGAGCAGTTCCACGACGCGCGCGGCGGCGTAGGGCGCCACGCGCGGGTCGACGCCGCGCTCGAACCGACGACTGGCCTCGCTCGGCAGCTTGTGGCGGCGGGCGGAACGCGCGATCGACACCGGGTCGAAGTTGGCGGCCTCGACGAGCACGTTCGTGGAGCCGGAATCGATCTCGGTCGTCGCACCGCCCATGACGCCCGCGATGCCGATCGGCCCGGACTCGTCGGTGATGAGCAGATCCTCGGGATCGAGGGTGCGCGCCTTGTCGTCGAGGGTCGTGATCGTCTCGCCCGGACGCGCGCGACGCACGGTGATGCCGCCGGTGAGCTTGTCGAGGTCGTAGGCGTGGGTCGGCTGACCGAGCTCGAGCATCACGTAGTTCGTCACGTCGACGGCGAGCGAGATCGAGCGGATGCCGGCGAGCGCGAGCCGGGACACCATCCAGGCGGGCGTGGGCCGGCTCGGGTCCACCCCGCGCACCACCCTCGTCACGAAGACCGTGCAACCGGCGCGCCCGTGGATGGGGGCCGCGTCATCCACCACGACGGAGAAGCCGCTCGGCGCGGTCGCCGGCAGGGTGATGCGCTCCACCGGGTCTCGGAAGGTCGCGCCGGTCGAGTTCGCGTACTCGCGGGCGATGCCGCGGATCGAGAAGGCGTAGCCGCGGTCCGGGGTGACATTGACCTCCACCGCGAAGTCGTCGAGGCCGAGCAGCGCGATCGCGTCGCTGCCCACCTCGGGATCGAGCCCGAGCTCGGTCAGGCGCAGGATGCCCGAGTGCTCGTCGCCGAGACCGAGCTCGCGCGCGGAGGCGATCATGCCGTCGGAGACGTGACCGTAGGTCTTGCGCGCGGAGATCGGGAAGGGACCGGGCAGCACCGCGCCCGGCAGCGAGACCACGACCTTGTCGCCGACGACGAAGTTCGAGGCGCCGCAGACGATGCCGCGCGGCTCTGCCTCCCCCACATCCACCTGGCACCAGCGGATGGTCTTGCCGTTGGACTGCGGCTCCTCGTCGAAGGAGAGCACCTGGCCGACGACCACCGGGCCGGTGAGGTCGAACGTGTGCACGTCCTCCTCCTCGAGCCCCACCTTGACGAGCGCGGCGTGCACCTGCTCGTGGGTGACGTCGGCGGGGACATCCACGAACTCGCGGAGCCAGCTGATCGGGATGCGCATCAGACCACCATTCCGAACTGCTTCGAGAAGCGCACATCGCCCTCGACCATGTCACGCATGTCGTTCATCTCGTTGCGGAACTGCAGGGTGCGCTCGATGCCCATACCGAAGGCGAAGCCCTGATACTCGTCCGGATCGATGCCCGCCGCACGCAGCACGTTGCGGTTGACCATGCCGCAACCGCCCCACTCCACCCAGCGCGCGCCGCCCTTGGCGTTCGGCTGCCAGACATCCATCTCGGCGCTCGGCTCGGTGAACGGGAAGTAGTTGGGGCGCAGCCGGATCTGGGCGCCCTCGCCGAACATCGCGCGGGCCAGGTGCTCGAGCGTGCCGCGCAGATGCGCCATCGTCAGTCCCTTTTCGATGGCGATGCCCTCGAGCTGATGGAACACGGGGGTGTGCGTGGCGTCGAGCTCGTCCTTGCGGAACACCTTGCCCGGCGAGACCACGTAGACCGGCAGGGGCCGGTCGAGCAGCGAACGGATCTGCACCGGGCTGGTCTGCGTGCGCAGCACGAGGTGGCTCTCCACGGGCTCGATGAAGAAGGTGTCCTGCTCGCTGCGCGCCGGGTGGTCCTCGTCCATGTTGAGCGAGTCGAAGTTGAACCACTCGTTCTCGAGCTCCGGTCCCTCCGCGACTTCCCAGCCCATGGCGATGAAGACGTCGCTCATCTGCTCCATGAGCAGGGAGAGGGGATGCCGCGCGCCGGCCTTGAACCGGGACGGCACCGCCGTGACATCCACCGCCTCACTCGCGAGCCGCTCGGCCTCCTCGGCCGCAGCCAGCTCGCCCTCACGCGCGGTCAGCGCCTCGGTGACGCGGGCCCGCGCCTGACCGATGAGCTTGCCCGCGGCGGCGCGATCCTCGGCGGGGATCGACTTCAGGCTCGCATTGAACTTCGCCAGCGGCGAGGTCTCCCCCACGTGCTCGGCGCGGGCGGCCCGCAGCTCGGTCACGGTCGACGCCGACGATATCGCGGCGATCGCGGCATCCGCCGCCTCGGTCACCGCCGCTTCGGTGATAGGGGTCTCTGACACAAGGTTCGAGTTTAGTCGGGGCCGCTCGTGCCGCCCGCACCCGGCTGGTACCCGCTCGCGAAATCGGAGGTCGCACCGTGCACGTTGAGCGGCTCGCGGGCTCCCGCCATGCCTGCGCCGCCGAGTTGTGCGACGACACGCGCCGCACGCCTGGCCTGCATCCCGCCTCCGCGCCCCGCGGCGGTGCGACGGGCGACGAAGCGCGCGATCCACGACAGGAGCAGGTTCACGCCGAGGTACACGCCCCACACCACGAAGAACAGGGTGAAGAGATACTTCGCTCCGAAGGTGGTCGGACCTTGCCGCAGCCCGATGTTGAGCAACTCCTGGTAGCCGATGATAAAGGCAAGCGAGGTGTCCTTCAGCAGCACGATGAGCTGGGCGATGATGATCGGCAGCATCTGCCGGAATGCCTGCGGATACTCGATCTCGAATCGCACCTGCAGCGGCGTGAGCCCGACCGCGAGTCCTGACTCACGCTGTCCCCTCGGCAGCGACGCGATGCCGGCGCGCAGCGCCTCGCCGATGACCGCGCCGTTGTAGAGCGCGAGCGCGCCGACGCCCGCGGCGAATGCACCAGACGAGAACACCAACAGGATGAACAGCATCATCAGCAGCACCGGCATGCCGCGCAGGAACTCGACCACCACCGTCGCTGGCACCCGGACGACGGTCGAGCGAGCGGTGCGGGCCATCGACAGCACGACGCCGATCACCAGGGCGAGCACCGCCGCGACGCCCGCCATCTGCAGGGTCGCCGAGAGCCCGCGCCAGATCGAGCGCCACAGTGCGACATCGAGCAGGATGTCCCAACGGCTGGGATCGAAGATGCCCGGTTGCGGCACGCCAGCGGCGTTGAGCCGCGGCATCGCGAGGAACACCACGATCGCGATCAGGCCGGCGGCGATCACCGTGCCGCCGACGATCGAGAAGATGAGGGAGAGCCGGCGGGTTCGCGGCCCGGGCACGTCGTAGAGCACGTTCGTCATCGCAGCACCCGCACCCGTCGTTCGAGGGCGTTCGCGGCCTGACCGAGCGGCACGGTGATCACGAGGTAGAACACCGCGACGGCAACCAGGATCGGGATCGTCGCCTGCCCGTTCAGCTGGATGACCTGTCGTGAGACTGCGACCAGCTCGAACACCGCGAAGCCCGCGGCGACGGAGGTGTTCTTGGTCAGCGCGATGAGCACGTTGATGAGGGGCGGCACGACCATACGGATCGCCTGCGGCAGCACGATGAGACCGAGGGTCTGGCCGAATCGCAGCCCGATCGCGCGCGCGGCCTCGGCCTGCCCGACCGGCACGCCGTTGATGCCGGAGCGCACCGCCTCCGCCACGAACGGCGAGGTGTAGAGCGTGAGTCCGATCGTGGCGGCGAGGACGTAGTCCAGGCGGATGCCGAGTTGCGGCAGCACGAACGCGCAGAAGAAGAGCACGAGCGTCAACGGCGTGTTCCTCAGAATCTCCGTGTACGCCGTTGCGAAGCCGCGCAACGCGGGGACCGGTGAGATGCGCAAGGCAGCGACGACCGTGCCGATGACGAGCGCCCCGGCGCCCGAGACGACCAGCAGGCGCAGCGTCACGAGGAAGGCGTCGACGAACCGGGGGAAGTTCTCGATGATGACATCCACCTGCGCTCCTCTCCCTCCTTCAGTTCAGCCCCACCGCGCCGAGGGGCCGCAACATGCCGCCTGGCGCACGCCGTGCGCGGCGCGTCGCGACCCCTCGTCGATGCTCAGTAACGGTCGACCGTCGGCGGGTCGGGAAGCGGCAGCACCGTTCCGGCGGTCGATTCCCAGGCGGCGGCCCAACTGCCGTCCGCGAAGGCCTCCTCGAGCACGTCGTTGATGAACATGCGGAAGTCGGTGTCGTCCTTGGCGAGGCCGATGCCGTAGGGCTCTTCGGTGAACGGGTTGCCCACCACCTCGAACTCACCGCCGCTGTTCGCGGCGAGACCGGCGAGGATGACATTGTCCGTCGTGAGCGCTACCACCTGGCCGGAGCTGACCAGCGGCAAGCACTCCGAGTAGCCCGCGAGCGAGGTCACCTGGTCGGTGTACTCCATGATGTTGGTCTCCGAGGTCGAACCGGCGACCGTGCACACCGGCTTGCCCGCGAGATCCTCCGGTCCCGTGATGCCCTCGGGGTTTCCCGCGAGCACCAGGATGTCCTGCCCGGCGTTGTAGTACGGCCCGGCGAAGGAGATGACCTCCTTGCGGGCATCGTTGATCGTGTACGTCGCGACCACGATGTCCACCTCACCGGACTGGATGAACGGCTCCCGGTTCGACGAGACGGTCTCGGTCCAGGTGATCCCGGACTCCGGGATGCCGAGCTTCGCAGCGATGATCTTGGCGATCTCGACGTCGAAACCCTGCGGGTTGCCGCTGGCGTCGACCTGACCGAAGAGCGGCTGGTCGAACTTCGTACCCACGGTGATGGCACCGGCCTCGTTGAGCCGGGCCATGGTCGTGCCGGCCTCGAACTCGCCTCCTCGACGGGCGCCGACTCCTCCGGAGCGGGCGCTCCCGAATCGACGCACCCGGTGAGGGCGAGCATGCCGGCAGCCGCGATGGCTGAGATCATCAGAGGTCTCGTGAATCTCATTCGTTCTCTCCTTGCGCTGTGCTTCTCCCCCACCGGTCAGTGGGTGAGGACCTTCGAGAGGAAGTCCTTCGCTCTCGGGCTCTGGGGGTCGGTGAAGAACGCCTCGGGCGTCGCCTCTTCGACGATCTCGCCGTCGGCAATGAACAGCACCCGGTCGGCGGCCTTGCGGGCGAAGCCCATCTCGTGGGTGACGACGACCATCGTCATGCCGTCGGCGGCGAGTCCCACCATGACGTCGAGCACTTCGTTGATCATCTCGGGGTCGAGCGCCGAGGTCGGCTCGTCGAAGAGCATGATCTTGGGATCCATGGCGAGGGCGCGAGCGATCGCCACGCGCTGCTGCTGCCCGCCGGAGAGCTGGGCCGGCATCTTCGCCGCCTGATTCGCGACGCCGACCCGGTCGAGGATCTCCATCGCACGCCGATCGGCCTCGGCTCGCGAGCGCTTGCGCACCTTCACCTGGCCGAGGGTGACGTTCTGCAGCACGGTCTTGTGTGCGAACAGGTTGAAGGACTGGAACACCATGCCGACATCGGCGCGCAACCGCGCGAGGGCGGCGCCCTCCGCAGGCAGCGGCTTGCCCTCGATCGTGATGGTGCCGTCATCGATGGTCTCGAGCCGATTGATGGCCCGGCACAACGTCGACTTGCCCGAACCGCTCGGCCCGATGACGACGACGACCTCGCCGCTGCCGACGGCCGTCGTGATGTCCTTCAAGACGTGCAATTGCCCGAAGTGCTTGTTCACGTGATCGATGACGACAAGCGCTTCCATCTGCCCACACAAGCACACCCCCGAACGGGGGTCAACGCATCGCCCAAGCCGTTACGTGCCCGTAACGCGATCAGGAGCGCTGCGCGAAGGCGCTTTCGTACAGGCACACCGAGGCGGCCGTCGCCAGATTCATGGACTCGGCGTGCCCGTAGATGGGCACGGTGATCACCCAGTCCGCAAGCGCCGAGTGCTCGTCCGCCAGCCCTCGAGCCTCGTTGCCGAACAGCCAGGCCGTCGGGGCGGCGAGGGCCCCGGCCTTGCGTGCAGCAAGCAGATCCTCGCCCTTGATGTCCGCGGCGATCACCTGCAGGCCGGTGGACTTCGCGAGCGTCACCACTTCGTCCAGGTCCGCACCGACCGCCACCGGGAGGTGGAACAGCGAGCCCGTCGTGGCCCGGACGACCTTGGGGTTGTAGGGGTCGACGCTGCGCCCGGTGAGGATCACGGCGTCCGCACCCGCGGCATCCGCGGCCCGGATGATGGTGCCCGCGTTCCCGGGATCCCGCACCTCCTCGAGGATCGCGATCAGCTTCGGTTCGGCGGCGAGGATGTCCTTGAACGATGTCGGGAACTGGCGGCAGACCGCGACGATCCCCTGCGGCGTGACGGTGTCGGCCATCGCATCGACGACTGCCTCGGTGACGAACTCGACCTCGAGTCCGGCCTCCGCGGCGGCGGCGCGCAACCCGGAGTGCCGCTCGAGCGCGGTCGGAGTCGCGAAGAGGTCGACCAGCAGCTCCGGACGGTAGGCGAGCGCCTCCGACACCGCTTGCGGGCCCTCCAACAGAAAGAGCCCGGTCTGCGACCGGGCGTCTCTCTTGGCCAGTTTCGCCACCGCGCGGACGCGGGGCGAACGTGGATTGTCGATCACGCGACCCAGTTTACGTGGGCCGAGTGAACGGCAGGTTGCGTGCTACGCGGCCGGCGCGTTCACGTCCTTCGGCAGCGCCGCCTTCGCGGTCTTCACGATCGCCGCGAAGGTCGCGGGCTCGGTGACCGCGAGGTCTGCCAGGATGCGACGGTCGACCTCGATGCCCGCCAGGTTGAGGCCCTGGATGAAGCGGTTGTAGGTGAGGCCGTTGGCGCGGGCCGCGGCGTTGATGCGCTGGATCCACAGACGACGGAAGTCGCCCTTGCGCGCACGACGGTCACGGTACGCGTAGACGAGGGAGTGGGTGACCTGCTCCTTCGCCTTGCGGTAGAGCCGCGAACGCTGTCCGCGGTAGCCGGATGCGCGCTCGAGGATGACGCGACGCTTCTTGTGGGCGTTGACGGCCCTCTTCACTCTTGCCATTGCTGTTCTTCCTGAATCCCGTTATCCCGGCCTACTTGCCGAGAAGCCTCTTGATGACCTTGGCGTCCTGCGGAGCGAGCACCTGCTCCTGGTTGAGCGAGCGCTTGCGCTTGCCGCTCTTGACCTCCAGGTTGTGGCGCATACCGGCCTGCTGCTTCATGACCTTGCCGCTCCCGGTGAGCTTGAAGCGCTTCTTGGCACCGGAGTGCGTCTTCTGCTTAGGCATCGTTCTTCTCTTTCGTGTCCTCGGCGGGGGTTTCCGCCGATGAGTTCTGGGGTGCCGCCGTACGCGGCGCCTTGTTCGCGGCCTTGCGGGCCTCGGCTTCGGCCTTGGCCGTCGCCTTCGTCTTGTGGGGTCCGATCACCATCACCATGTTGCGCCCGTCGATCGTGGGGGTCGACTCGACCGAGCCGAACTCCGAGACATCCTCAGCGAAGCGCTGCAGCAGACGCACACCCTGCTCGGGCCGGGACTGCTCGCGGCCACGGAACAGGATCATCGCCTTCACCTTGTCGCCGGCGAGGAGGAACCCCTCGGCGCGCTTGCGCTTGGTCTCGTAGTCGTGCTTGTCGATCTTCAGGCGGAACCGCACCTCCTTGAGGATCGTGTTCGCCTGGTTGCGCCGGGCTTCCTTGGCCTTCTGGGCCTCTTCGTACTTGAACTTTCCGTAGTCCATGATCTTGGCGACCGGGGGCTTGGAATTGGGTGCAACCTCGACCAGATCCAAGTCGGCCTCTTGGGCCAGGCGCAGAGCGACGTCGATGGCGACGACACCGACCTGCTCGCCGCCGGGTCCGACGAGTCGGACCTCCGGAACACGGATTCGGTCGTTAGTACGGGGATCGCTGATGCGGAGCTCCTTCAAATCGTGGATTCGTGTGCCCAGCGCGATCTGCACGCGAGCACGGCATGCACGAAAGAAGTTCTCATCCAAACACCCTGACGCTGCCGACGGATCGGCGGGGTGCTAACTACCCGGTAACCTTAAGAGGCGGTCAACAGGTGGGAGGTATCTCCACTTTCGTACCGGGACTGACGCCCCGGAGCCTGGACAAGGATAGCAGAGACCGCCCCCGAACGTAAGGAACCGCCATGCCCGACGCCCCCGGAGTCAGCGACGACGAGATCCGCGACATCTCCGAGGTGCCGGCGGTCGAACTCATCAACACCGTCGCGGTACATCTGATGAGCGCGGCGGCCGTCAAGCTCGGCCTCGCCGACAGCCCGGACGCGCGCAGCGAGATCGACCTCGACGAGGCGCGCAAGCTCATCACCGCGCTCGCGGGACTCGTCACGGCCGCCGCCCCGGAGATCAGCGACTCGCACGCACGACCGCTGCGCGACGGGCTGCGCAGCCTGCAGCTGGCGTTCCGCGAGGAGTCCGCGTTCCCGGACGCGCCGGGCGCCGGCCCCGGCGAGAAGTACACGGGCTCGGTGATCTAGACCCGCTCCACGCGCACCGTGGAGGACATGCCCTCGTGTCCTACGCTTCAGGTGTGACGGAAATGGGCAGTCGCACCGTCCTGCTGGTGGAAGACCACCCGCTCATGCGTGCGCTCATCGCCGAGTCCCTCGAGTCCGCCGGCTTCGTGGTGAGCGCGCATGCCGACGCGACATCGGCCCTCGACGCACTCGACGATGTCGATCCGGATGCCCTGGTCACCGATCTCGATCTGGGATCGCGTCCGGACGGCGCAGAGGCTGCGCTCATCGCGCGCCAGCGGGCACCGTATCTCGCCGTCGTCTACCTGAGCAACTACCCGCGGGCGGCCTCGGCACCACACTCGGTCAAGGCACTCACCGATGCCCACTTCGTCAACAAGGCGTCCCTCACCTCGGGTGCCGAGCTGGCTCGCGTGGTCGATGTCGCCCTCCGAGCAAGTCCCCGACGCCTGGGTGGCACGAGCGCCGAAACCGACGGCGAGGGAGAGCTGATGCAGTTGACCCGCACCCAGCTGGAGGTCCTGGCGCTGATCGCGCGCGGTCATTCCAACGCGGAGATCGCCCGGCGCAGTGGACGAGGACTGAGAGCGGTCGAGCGCACGATCACTCGCATCTTCGACACCCTGGGGGTCGGCTCCGACCCGACCGTGAATCCTCGAGTCGCGTCGAGCAACCGCTACATCAGTGCATTCGGCACGCCCGTCGACGACGCAGCCCCGTGAGCTTGCACCCATCGTCATCTGTCCGCGCGCTGTGGCCCGCCATCGCGGGCGGCGGCGTGTTCACGATCTGGGCGTGGCTGGCGATGGCCCCCGTCTGCGTCACCGTGCTCGGTGGCTACGATGCGGCGGCGACTGCAACAGAGCGCGTGACTGGGGTGACGATCGCCGCGACGGCCCACGGCTTCACCGGCATCCTGATCCTCATTGCCGCACTGGTCGAACGACGGATCTCCCGCCCCAACCCACGCGGTGTCTTCGCCATCGCCGCGATGGTGGTGATCGGCGCCGTTCGCCCACTGACTGTGGACGGCATGCAGATCCTCGTGGGACGGCAGGTGTTCGACGGGTCGATGTCAACACGGATCGCGACCAATGTGATCTTCACCGTGGTCTCGCTGACGCTCTGCGGTGTCGTCGTGCACGGTGTGCGGCGCTACCGCGAGGTGCAGTCGCGGCTGAGGCGAGTGGAACGGGCGCTCGACGAGGCTCGCCAGGTCGACGAACGTGATCTCGGCGCGCTCGCCCGCGATCTCCTGGCGGAGGCCGAGCGCGTCGTCGTGGCCGCCCTCGCGTCCTCAGCGACGAAACCGTTCGATGCCGACGAAGAGGCTCGAACACTGCGCGAACTCTCCAACGACGTGGTGCGTCCGCTCAGCCATCGGCTGTTCGAGCAGGAGTCCCATCCCGATGAGCGTGCGGCGTGGGATGCCCTGTCCACAAGCGCCGGCGAGAACCAGCCCCCGCCGGGGCTGGCGCTGCGTCCGAGCCCGATACCAGCCTGGCTCGCCCCCGTGCTCTACCTGGCGGTGACGCTGCCCGCGCTCGTTTCGAATGCCGGGCCGTCCACCGCGGCCGCGATGGTCGGCGCGGGCCTGCTGATCGGCGTGTTCGGCGGCATGGCCGTGGGGCGGCTGAGTCCGCGGCGGTGGGGTTTCGGGGTCTGGTTCGGTGCGATCATCCTCGGCTCCGCGGCGGTGGGCGCCGTGATTGGGCTCAGTTCGACGGTGCTCGGGAGCCTGTTGGGACACGACGGACCGTACTTCGCCGTGAACCTCATCGGCTACCCGCTCGTGGCCGCCGCGACGGCGCTCGGCAGCGCCGTGGTGCTGGGCTTGCGGGAGGCCGAGGCGAGCCTGGCTCGCGCGATCGGCGAGCGGGATCGGCACGCCGCCCACGCTCGGGGGCGACTGGTTGACGCGCGCGAACATGCCGCCCGGATTCTCCACTCCGAAGTGCAGGGCGAGCTCATAGCGACCGCGCTCAGACTCCAGCGCGGACTCGCGGGAAGCGACGACCTCGACAACAGCCGGGATCGGGTTCTCGAGATGCTCCGACGCCCGGAGGCGTCCATCTCGAGACGTCCCGCGGCGGTTCGCGAGAGCACCCTGCGGGTGGTGGCGGCCTGGCGCAGTGCGATCGACCTCGACTTCGAAGCCGCCCCGGAAGCTTGGGACCTGCTGGCCACGGACAGTGTGCGCAGCGCCGTGACCATCGACGCACTCTCCGAGGCGCTCAGCAACGTGGTGCGGCACGCAAGCGAACCGAAGGCACACGTGCGCCTGCTCGTGTCGCAGCAGACCCCAACTGAGGTGCGGTTGGTGGTGCGCTCCCCCGGAACGCTTTCGGCACCGGGCGCGGCCCCGAGCGAGCCCGGTGTCGGACTCGCCGATCTGGGCAGACGCGCCACCGTGACACTTCGCGAGCAGGACGTCGACGTCGTGTTGACCGTCACGATCCCAGCACCGTGACCGTCACCGTGTCGTAATACCCGAACATCGTCGAGCCCCGGGCATGCCAGATCGCTACCGTGAGCGCCGGGGGAATTGGGGGAACGGCAGACGTCGATGAACCCGATTCGAGCACCGAATGGGGACGGAGCCTGACCGTGGACGAGCTGATACAGCAGTTGCCCCCTCTGGCGATGGCGATCATCATCAGCCCTTTGCCGATCGCTGCCATCATCGCGGTGCTGCTGTCCCCGCGTGCGAGGCTCAATGGCATCGCCTTCACCCTCTCGGCGCTGGCGGTCATCTTCGCGGTGACCGTTGTCGCGGCCCTGACGACGCACAGCGTGGGCACGCAATCCGCCACCGGGGATGACACGGTCGTGCTCGTGCTGGGCATCGTGCTCTCGATCGGCTTCCTCATCCTCGCGGTGGTGAGTTGGCGCTCGCGTCCCGGGCCGGGGCAATCCGCGAAAGAGCCGAGCTGGTTGAGCGCGATCGATTCCATGTCGGGGCTGCAAGCCGCTGGACTCGCCGCGCTCATGGCCATCACCAACGCGAAGAACCTTCCTTTGGAGTTGAAGGCTGGAGCCCATATCGGTGCGGCCGGCCTCGGCGCTGGCGCGTCCGTGATCATCAGCCTGATCTTCGCTCTGGCCGCATCTCTTGGAATGATCGTGCCCACGGTGCTGGCGGCGAGCGGCTCCGTGAAGGTGACTCGCGCACTGCGCTCGATCAAGGTCGAACTCATCGCCCACAATGCCGTGATCATGACGGTCGTCTTCGCGCTGCTCTTCGCCGTTCAGGCGGGCAACGTGCTCCACCTCGTCCTGAAGTAGCTGGCACGCCGAAAAGGGGAACACATCCATGGCCGAGCAGAACACCCTCGAGACTGATCCCAGCCTCATCGTCACCACCGGGTCTGGTCCGGTGAAAGGTGCCGACGACGGACTCGTGCGCGCCTGGAAGGGCGTGCGCTACGCGGCACCACCCGTCGGAGAACTGCGCTGGCGCTCACCCCGACCGCCCGAGCCATGGACCGAGATCGTCGATGCCACCGAGTACGGCGCGGTCAGCCCTCAGCCGGCGAACGCGATCATCGACCTGAGTGCCGGCGCGGTGCAGAGCGAGGACTGCCTGACCCTCAACGTCTTCGCGCCGACGGCGAGTGAGTCACCCGAACCACGCCCGGTCATGGTGTGGCTGCACGGCGGTGCCTACATCTTCGGGGCCTCGAGCCAGAGGATGTTCGACGCGCACCACTTCGTGACTCGCGGCGATGTGATCGTCGTGACCGTCAACTACCGCGTTGGAGCCCTCGGGTTCCTCGACCTGTCCTCGTTCGACTCCGGCGAGCATGTCTTCGACTCCAACCTGGCGCTTCGCGATGTGTTGCTCGCCCTCAACTGGGTGCAACAGAACATCGCCGCGTTCGGCGGCGACCCGAAGAACGTCACGCTGTTCGGCGAGTCCGCGGGCGGTGGGCTCGTGACGACATTGATGACCACGCCGAGCAGCGAGGGCCTGTTCGCGAGAGCAATCGCAGAGAGCTCCCCCGCGACATCCGTGTACGACACCGCGAGGGCCGCGACGGTCGCGCAGATGTTCCTCGACACGGTGTCGATCACGGCAACCGCGGTTGCGCGGCTGCGCGAACTTCCCGTCGAGCAGATCGTGGATGCGGGCTTCGCCGTGTATCGCGAGGTGCCGACCGAATACCCGGGAACACTCGCTTTTGCACCGATCGTGGATGGCGATCTCGTTCCCGACTATCCCGTGACCCGCTTCCGCGACGGGCTTGCGCACCCCGTGCCCCTGATCATCGGCACGAACAAGGACGAGGCCGGCTTGTTCAAACTCATGAAGTCGCCGCTGATGCCGATTCAGTCGGAGACGATCATGAAGATGTTCGCGGGGATCGCCGCCGAACATCCCGAACTGACCCTGCCCAGCGAGGCGCAAGTTGGATCGGCGTACAGCGGCCTGAGTCTGAAGGCAAAGGGGTTGGGCGTCGCCCGAGATGTCGGATTCCGGATGCCCACGCTGTGGCTCGCGGAGGGCCACAGCCGCGTCGCCCCGGTGTACCTCTACCGCTTCGACTGGGCCACCCCCATGCTGCGGCTGCTGGGCATCGGTGCGACGCACGCCACCGAACTGCCCTACCTGTGGGGCAATCTCGTGAGCGGCCCCAAGGACATCACGTTCAAACTCGGTGGCCTCTCCACCGGAAAGGCCATCTCGGAGCGGATGCAGACGCGTTGGCTGACCTTCGCGGTGGACGGGGTGCCCAACGGCCCGCACGGCGAACCCGAGTGGCCCAGGTACGAGACCGGCGCCGATGGCGCTGGCGAGCGCGCGACGCTCGTGATCGACAAGCGGGACAGCGTCGTCGATGACCTCGACCGAGAGGTGCGGCTCGCCTGGGGCGACGAGGTGTTGAGCTTCCTATGACGACCACGCAACGCACACGGACGGCGCAGATCCTCCTCCTCGGGCTGCTCGGCGCCATTCAGGTCGCCGACCCCCTGATCACCACGCTCACGCTCGTGAAGGTCTCGGACGAGCTCAACTTCACGGCCTCGCTCCAGTCGCTCGCTGCGGGCATCTCGACCTTCGCGCTCGCGGCAACCGTCATCCCCGGCGGAGTGCTCGCCGATCGGCTCGGTCGGCGCAAGTTGCTGGCGATGTCGCTGATACTCGCCTCGGTCGGGCAGATCATCACGGCCCTCGGCCCCGATTCGATGCTGTTCCTGCTGGGCAGGGTCATCACCGGGGTCGCGCTCGGAACCACCTTCGCGGCGGCGTACGGCATGATCAAGGACATCGTCTCGGTGGAGGACCGCGGCCCGGCTCTTGCCAAGTTCAACATCGTCAACACGGTCTTCCCGCTGCTCGTGGTCGTGATCACCGGCCCGCTTGCCGCCATCAACTGGCGCTTGGCGTTCCTGATCCTCCCCGTGGTGTCGCTCATCGTGTTCCCGCTGACCTTGCGCATGCTGCCCGATGTCGCCCGAGTGGCCACCGGCAAGGTGGACTACGTCGGAATGCTGCTCATCGCCCTCGGCGTGGCCGGGCTCCTCGTGGGCATCAGCGCCGCCAGCTCCGGGCTCGAGAACCCGCGATTCTGGCTGCCGATCGCGCTGGGAATCGTTGCCCTCGTCGCGTTCGGCATCTACGGCGCCCGCGCGGCGAACCCGGTGTTCCCTGTGAAGTTGCTCACCCATCCGGCGTTCTTGGCCGCGGTGCTCATGGGCGTCATCTTCAATTTCGCCAGTTCGGCATCGAGCCAGACCGCAGTGAACTTCTGGCAATACATCATGCACATGCCCACCGCCCTGGTCGGCATCGCCAGCCTGCCGACCGTGGTCGTCGCCGTCATCGCTGCGATCGTTGCGGGCCGGCTGATCAAGGCGGGGATGTCGGCGGGAGCCATCTGCCTCATCGGATGCGTTCTCATCGTTGCCGCGCTGCTCACGCTGCTGCTGGTGCGGGCCGACTCGAGCTATCTCGTCTTCGTCCCCATGCTGCTGCTGAGTGGATTCGGCGTGACGATGGTCGCAATGGTGCAGGGCAACCTCTACCTGAGCCTCGCGCCGGCGCGATTCTTCGGCCCCGTGACCTCGAGCAAGACCGCCGTGGGCCAGTTCGGCTATTCACTCGGCCTCACCGGAACGACGGTGCTGGTGAGCATCTTCACGCTCAACGGGGTGCACACCGCGAGCGCTGGAGCGATCTCCGGGGACGGGTCGTGGGACGCGATCACCTCATACCTGGCCACCGGAACCACGACGGACTCGACCCTCGGCGCGATCGACCACGCGAGCCTTGCGGACATCTACGCCCAGGCGTTCGTCTCGACCGCGGTGGTCAGCGCCATCGTGATCGCGGTGGCCGCGGCAGCGATCGTGCTGTTGTTGCGGCGACGCCAGGCGACGCTGCCGGTCGACGAGTTCCTCGGGCTCGCCGACGAACCAGCTCCCTCCCACATGATTGGCTGAAGCCATGACAGAGACGATTCTCACGGCCGGCTCGATCATCACGATGGATGACCGATTGCCTCGGGCCCAGGCGGTCGCGGTGTCGGGCGACACCATCGTCGCCGTCGGCACCCTCGAACAGTGCCGGGCGGCACTTCCTGGTGCGACCGTGGTCGATACCCGCGCCCAGGTGCTGCTGCCCGGGTTCGTCGAGCCGCACAGCCACCCGTTCGTCAGCGGGGTGACCACCCAGGCGCCCGCGGTCTCGATTGCCCCCTGGGTCGCATCCACCTGGGCCGATGTCGTGACCATCTTCACCACGACGGCCGCGGCGAGCGAGCCCTCGCTGCCCCTGGTCTTCAACGGATTCGACGCCCTGCTGCACGGCCGACCGGCACCGGACGCGGCCACCCTCGACGAGATCTTCGGCGACCGGGTCGTGGTCGTCGCGGACAACTCCGGACACGGAACCTACTTCACCTCGGCCCTCATCGCCAAGAACGGCTGGGATGTCGCGGTGCCCGCGGATCCCGTGGGCGGTCGCTTCGGGCGGACAGCCAGCGGCGCGCTGGACGGCAAGGCCTACGAGGTGCCTGCGAACACCCTCGTACTCGGGCCAGTGCTCCTGGAACTGGGCGGGAACATGCTCTCCAGCGCGGCGCAGTACTACGCCCTGATGGCGCGAGCGGGCATCACCTCGACCTCGGACATGACCTACTCCGCCGACCTCATGGCCGGGTACGAGGCGCTCGCCGCCCTTCCCGGCGTACCGTTGCGGGTCAGCATGTGGCAGGTTTCCACCGCGGAGGGATACACGGAGCCGGTCGCCTTCGATGCCGGCGATCGCCTGCTCGTCAAGCAGGGCGTGAAGCTGTGGACGGACGGCTCCCCCTGGATCGGCAACGTGGCGATCTCGTTCCCGTACCTCGCAACCGAGACGACCCATCGTGCGGGCATCGATCCTGCGACCGCCGGCGGCGAGGCTTCGATGAACTACGGTCGGCACGATGTCGATGCGATTCTCGACGAGTGCGCTCCTCTTGGCTGGCAGATGTCGTTCCATTCCAACGGCGACCTCGCGATCGATTTCGCCCTCGACGCCTACGAGCGCGCGCTCAGCGAGCACGGCCTGCTCGGCACCGATCATCGCTGGCGAATCGAACACGTCGGCGCTGGACGTCGCGACCAGTTCGAGCGCGCCGCCGCCTTGGGCGTTCACCTCTCGATGGCTCCGTTCCAGTACTACTACTGGGGCGACCTCCTCGATGGCGAGATGTTCGATTCGACGCACGGGGCTCGCTGGCAGGCCTTCAGTGACGCGGTCGCGTCTGGGGCGTGCGTGTCGTTCCACAATGACGGTTCGGTCTCGCCGCCCAGCCCACTCCTCAACGTGCAGACGGCCGTCACACGCCAGACCAGCAGCGGAACGGTGCACGCGCCCGAGCAGCGCATCGACATCGACGCGGCCCTGAGAGCGCACACCATCGACGCGGCCAGAACCCTCAACCGCGACCGCCTTGTCGGCTCGCTCACTCCGGGGAAGCTCGCGGACTTCGTCGAGTTGAGCGCCGATCCCTATGAGGTCGACCCCGCCACGCTGACCACGAACGTGACCGTGCTCGGCACCTGGCTCGGCGGCGAGAGAGTCGATCTCGACGGGTTCCTCTTGGCGGCCAGCGACGAGAACCCGGCGACACACGCCCACCTCGCCGCGAAGGCCCACGCTGGGCACACGTGCTGAAGCGCGCGGCTCGCTACGCCGTCACGACCTGAACCCTCATCGAATCCACCCGATCCGCGATCACGTCGCTCGCGCTCCAGCGCTGCCGCAGGCGCGCCATGACGGCGTCATAGCGGGACCGATCCAGTCCCTCCTCGAGAGCGAGGCGCACCACGAGTTCCGGTCCGGTCAGGCGAGCGTCGGGGTCCCCCGGGGCGAGGGTGACGGCCAAGACGGCGGCTTCGGGCGCCGCGGCGGCCAGGAACGCCTCGAGCACGGTCTCGTCCTCGTAACAGGGCAGCCACGGGATGCCCGTGGCCAACGACTCGAGCGCCGGCCGTCGCACGGCGAACTCGGTCGGCGATCCGGGGTCGAGCACGATCAGCGGAGTGGACTCGGCAGCGGCGGCGATGGCCACCCGGGGTGCGGCGATCGGGATGGGGCGGGCGGCAGCATCCCACACCCGCATCGTCTCGACCGAGCTGAACACCGGCAGCACCGAGCGGCCGTCGGGACCGGCGACGGTGACGATGGAGAGTTCCTGGGTCTTGTCGACCAGCTGGCCGTGCGCCCCGATGCCCTCGTCGCCGCGCACCGTCACGAGCGGCAGCAGCAGGCGAGCGTCGTGCATGGCGAGCACGACCTGCAGTGCGCCGAGCTCACCGGCGCGGAACCGCCGCACCGCCTCGATCAGCCGCGGGTCGGCCGAGCCGTCGTCGTCGGCGCTCGGGTTGGGTTCGAAGCGACGACCTTCCCACGGAACGCCCGCGGAATCGGTCATCAGTTGCCGGCGACGTCGAGGGCTTCGGTGAGCGTGAACGCACCCGCGTAGAGGGCCTTGCCGACGATGGCGCCCTCGAGCCCGCCCGGTACCAGCTCACGCAGATCTGCGATGTCGTCGAGACTCGCGACGCCGCCGGAAGCGATCACCGGACGGTCGGTGCGCTCGATCACCTGGCGCAGCAGGTCGAGGTTCGGGCCCTTGAGCGTGCCGTCCTTGGTGACGTCGGTGACGACGTAGCGGGCGCAGCCCGCCGCCTCGAGCCGATCCATGACCGACCAGAGGTCGCCGCCCTCCTTCGTCCAGCCGCGGGCGGCGAGCGTCGTGCCGCGCACATCGAGGCCGACGGCGATCGCATCGCCGTACTCGGAGATCACGTGGGCGGCCCACTCCGGATTCTCCAGCGCCGCGGTGCCGAGGTTGATGCGCTTGGCACCGGTCGCGAGCGCGGACTCGAGGCTCGCGTCATCCCGGATGCCGCCGGAGAGCTCGATGTTGATGCGCCGAGGGCAGGACTTGATCACCTTGCGGATGACGCTGCGATTGTGACCGCGCCCGAACGCCGCATCGAGGTCGACGAGGTGGATCCACTCCGCACCCTGATCGACCCACTCGCGCGCGGCATCCACCGGCTCGCCATAGCTCGTCTCGGTGCCGGCCTCCCCCTGGGTCAGCCGCACCGCCTTGCCGTCGGCGACATCCACCGCCGGAAGCAGGATCAGTTCGGGCGTCCTGTTGAACTCGCTCATTGCCGTCTCTCTCGCGGCTCGATGCCGCGCACAAACAACCGATAGTAGTCGCCCGGCCGGGCGCCGCGTTACAGCGTGCCGAGCCAGTTCTGCAGCAGGCGGATGCCCGCGGGCCCGGACTTCTCCGGGTGGAACTGGGTGGCGGCGAGCGGACCGTTCTCGACCGCCGCGAGGAAACGGGAGCCGTACTCGCACCACGTGAGACTCGGCTGCGGGAATGGCGCATCCACCTGCAGCTCCCAGCGCTGCGCGGCGTACGAGTGCACGAAGTAGAAGCGCTCGTCGCGGATGCCCTCGAAGAGCGCCGAGTGCTCGGCCGCCTCGACCGTGTTCCAGCCGATGTGCGGCAGGATCGGCGCATCCAGCTCCGTGACGACGCCGGGCCACTCCCCGAGTCCGGGCGTGTCATTGCCTCGCTCGACACCGTGCTCGAAGAGCACCTGCATGCCGACGCAGATGCCGAGCACGGGGCGACCGCCGGCGAGTCGGTGTTCGATCATCGCACCACCGCGCACCGCGCCGAGCTGGGCCACGACGGCCTCGAAGGCGCCGACCCCGGGCACCACGAGCCCATCGGCGGACTCCACGATGGAGCGGTCGGCCGTGAGCGTCACGTCGGCGCCCGCGAGTTCGAGCGCCTTCGCCGCGGAGTGCACGTTGCCGGAGCCGTAGTCGAGCAGTGCGACGGTTGGGCGGGCCACGATCAGAGCTTGCCCTTCGTCGACGGCACGCCGCTCACCCGAGGATCGGGCTGCACGGCGAAGCGCAGCGCCCGCGCGAAGGCCTTGAACTCGGCCTCGGCGATGTGGTGCGGATCGCGTCCCGAGAGCACGGTCACGTGCACCGTGAGCGCTCCGTTGAAGGCGATCGCCTCGAACACGTGCCGCACCATGGAACCGGTGAAGTGCCCGCCGATGAGGTGGTGCTCGAAGCCGGCCGGCTCGCCCGAGTGCACGAGATAGGGGCGGCCCGAGACATCCACCACCGCCTGGGCGAGCGCCTCGTCGAGCGGCACGAGCGCGTCGCCGTAGCGGGAGATGCCCGCCTTGTCGCCGAGTGCCTGCTTGAGCGCGGTGCCGAACGCGATGCCGACGTCTTCGACGGTGTGGTGCACGTCGATGTGGGTGTCGCCCGCGGCCTTGACGTTCAGGTCGATGAGCGAGTGCTTGGAGAGCGCCGTCAGCATGTGGTCGAAGAACGGCACGCCCGTGTCGATCGACGACGTGCCGGTGCCGTCGAGGTCGATGCTCAGCTGGATGCTCGACTCGCTCGTCTCGCGCGCGATGGTCGCCGTTCGTTGTGCGGTCACCGCTCGATCCTACCGAGCGCGTCGAGGAAGATCGTGGTCTCGGCCGCGCTGCCTGCGGTGACGCGCAGGTGGTGCGGGATGCCGACGTCCCGGATCAGGATGCCCTGCTCGAACAGCTCCTGGAACGTGCGCTGCGGATCGGACACCCCGCCGAATAGCACGAAGTTGGCCGCGCTCGGCAGCGGCGTGTAGCCGAGCTCCGGCAATGCGGCGATCATGCGGTCGCGCTGGGTCTTGATGTCTTCGACCATCGCGAGCATCTCGGGGGCGTGGGCGAGCGCGGCGACGGCCGCCGCCTGGGTGAACGCCGAGAGGTGGTAGGGCAGCCGCACGAGGCGCAGCGCGTCGATCGCCGCCGGATCGGCGACGAGGTAGCCGACGCGGGCGCCCGCGAAGGCGAAGGCCTTGCTCATGGTGCGGCTCACGAGCAACCGCGGACGGCCCGGCAGGAGGCTCAGCGCCGTCGGCTGATCGCCGGCGAACTCGGCATAGGCCTCATCGACCAGCAGCATGCCCTCGTGCGCGTCGTAGGCGGCGGCGATCGTCTCGAGCGCCAGCGGCGTGCCGGTCGGGTTGTTCGGCGAGCACAGGAACACGATGTCGGGCTGCTCGCGCTCGATCGCCGCGACGACGGTGGCCGGGCTCAGTTCGTATCCGGCATCGCGCTCGGCGGCGATCCACCGGGTTCCCGTGCCGCTGGCGATGATCGAGTGCATCGAGTAGGTGGGCGGAAAGCCGAGCACACTGCGGCCGGGCCCGCCGAACGCCTGCAGCACGTGCTGCAGCACCTCGTTCGACCCGTTCGCCGCCCAGATCTGCTCGGGCAGGATGCCCCCGCCGAGGTACCCGGCCAAGGACTCCCGCAGCGCCGTGAACTCCCGATCGGGGTACCGGTTGACGCCGAGCACCGCGGCGGCGAGGGCCGTGACGATGTCGGTCGCGACCGCCTCGGGAATCGGATGCGTGTTCTCGTTGACGTTCAGCTGCACACGCACGTGCTCCTGCGGCGCACCGTAGGGCTTCAGGCCCCGGAGGTCGTCACGAATGGGCAGGTCGTCGAGCGAGGTCACCCGACAAGCCTAGGCTCCGCCGAGGGCGTCTCAGCGCGCGAACTCCGCGGGGATCGCGAGTTGCTGCCCCGGGAACACCTCGGACGAATCGAGCTGGTTCAGCTGCACGATGCGCTCGATGACGTCGCGCGGGTCCGCCCCTGGCGCGATGGTCTCGGCGAGTTGCCACAGCGACTCACCGGAATCGACGGTGACGTACTGGAACGCGACATCCGAGCCCTCGAGACTCGCCGTCGCGCCGCCGCCGTTGAGCGCGAACACGAACGCCGCGACGACCAGTGGTGCGGCCGCGAGCGTGGTGAGCACGCCGCGGCCGCGCTTGGTGAGGCGAAGGCGCGGTCGCGGTGCACGGAAGGCGTCGTCGCCCACTCCGAACCCGATGCTCACTGCGCTCATGATCTCCGCCTTCCGAGGTTTTCGTATCCGGCCGCTCGGCCGGGAGGGCCGGATACGAAGTCTTAGAATCTGTGTTCCGAACATATCTTCGATTGCGCCGAAGATCAAGCATCATGTTCGAACCAGCCACCGACATTGGCGTGACACGCTCGAACAGGTGTTTGTTTCTCGCCCTGCAACCGGATACAGTTTCGAAGGAACCACCGACATCGGGAGGAACGGCATGGACGAGGACATCAAGGCGGGCGGCACCAGGCGCCGTACGAGCCTCAGCGACAAGCAGCTGGCGATCCTCGACGTCATCCAGCGCTCCGTGTCCACCCGCGGCTACCCGCCGAGCATGCGCGAGATCGGCGACGCCGTCGGCCTCGCCTCCCTCTCGAGCGTCACCCATCAACTCGGGCAGCTCGAGCTCAGCGGCTACCTGCGCCGCGACCCGAATCGGCCGCGGGCGATGGAGGTGCTGATCGACCTTCCCTCCAGCGCCGAGGATGCCCCGGAGAACGCCCCGGCGGTGGGCGACGCCGTGATGGTGCCGCTCGTCGGCCGCATCGCGGCGGGCATCCCGATCACCGCGGACCAGCAGATCGACGAGGTGTTCCCGCTCCCCCGTCAGCTCACCGGCAAGGGCGAGCTCTTCATGCTGAAGGTAGTCGGCGACTCCATGATCGATGCCGCGATCTGCGACGGCGACTGGGTGGTCGTGCGTCAGCAGAAGAACGCCGAGAACGGCGACATCGTGGCCGCCATGCTCGACAACGAGGCGACCGTGAAGGTCTTCCGTCAGCGCGACGGCCACACCTGGCTGCTGCCGCGCAACTCGGCCTTCGAGCCGATCCTGGGCGACCACGCCGAGGTGCTCGGCAAGGTCGTCACCGTGCTGCGCGCGCTGTAGCGACGGTCACCGCAGCCACGGCGCTGCGGACAGCGGTTTCAGGCGGTCGCGCGCCGGGCTGGGACGAGTCCCACGCCCTCGAGCACCGCCAGCACCGCCTCGTGCTGGTTGAAGGTGTACAGGTGCAGCCCGGATGCACCACCCTCGAGCAGCTGCGCACCCAGCCGCGTCGCGTGCTCGATGCCCACGGCGGCCTGCGCTCCGGGGGTCTCGGCGGCACGCAGCGCGCGATCGAGCCCCACCGGATTCGCTTCGCCCGTGAGCTCGAGGATGCGTTCGAGGCGCTTCGAGCTGAGCACCGGCATGATGCCCGGCAGGATACGCATGGTCACCCCGGCAGCGCGAGCCTTCTCGACGAACCCCAGGTACTCATCGGCGTGGAAGAACAGCTGCGTGATCGCCAGGTTCGCGCCCGCCGCCTCCTTCGCCAGCAGGGTGTCGAGGTCCTGCTCCACCGAACGCGAGCGCGGATGCCCGTTGGGGAACGCCGCGACCGCGATGGTGATCTTGTGACCCTTCTCGACCCGCTTGGCCGTCGGGAACCCCGGAACGGCCTCGAGCGAGAACGGAACGCGTTCGGCCTGCACGCGGTGGATGAGCTGCACGAGCTCGCCGGCGCTGCGCAAGTCGCCCAGGAACTCGTCGTCCTCCTTGGTGCCCTGAGGCGGGTCTCCGCGCACGGCGAGGAAGCTCGTGACCCCGACATCCAGGAACTGGCGGATGAGACGGCTCGCCTCGGCGGTCGACGAACCGACGCACGTCAGGTGCGCCATCGCCGTGAACGACGAATGCTGCAGCAGGTGCTCCAGCAGGGCGAGCGAGGTGCTGCGAGAGGATCCGTTCGCGCCATAGGTGACCGAGATGAACTCGGGACCGGATGCGATCAGGTGCTCGAGCGAGTCGAAGAGCGCCGCTTCGGCCGAGGGGCTGCGCGGCGGGTACAGCTCGTACGACAACGTGGGCTTGTGCGCGGGCTCTGCGCTCACTGCGGCACCCTTCGGTCGAGAACCATCCGAATGGGCGGGTGCCGGGCTCGGCGGTCGCTCCTGCCGGGCACGATGCCCGACCGTTCAAGTCTAAACACCGTGCCCGACAGCCGCGACGCTACGCGCGGAACTCCTCGAGTTCGGCCACGCGCGACGGGTGCACGAGCGCCGTCACCCGCGTGCCGGCATCCTCGTAGTCCGTGGCGAGCACGCGGCCCTGCACGTGCAGCCGCGAGATCACCTCGCCCCGGTCGTACGGCACCAGGAGGGTCATCTCGACCTCCGGTGCGGGCAACTCCTCCGCGATCCTGGCGAGCAGTTCCTCGATGCCCTCGCCCGTGCGCGCGGAGACGAACACACCGCGCGGTTCCAGCCCGCGCAGCACCATCCGCTGCTCGTCGTCGGCGAGATCGCTCTTGTTGAACGCGACGATCTCCGGGATGTCGCGGGCACCGACCTCGCCGATCACGTCGCGCACGGTCGCCAGCTGCGCACCCGGATCGGGGTGGGAGGCGTCGACCACGTGCACGATGACGTCCGCCATGCCCACCTCCTCGAGCGTGGAGCGGAACGCCTCCACGAGCTGGTGAGGCAGGTTGCGCACGAAGCCCACAGTGTCGGCGATGGTGAAGACGCGTCCGTCGGCGGTCTGCGAGCGACGCACGGTGGCATCCAGGGTCGCGAACAGCGCGTTCTCGACGAGCACGCCCGCCTTGGTGATGCGGTTGAGCAGGCTCGACTTGCCGGCGTTCGTGTAGCCCGCGATCGCGACCGAGGGCACCTCGAAGCGATTGCGGTTGGCGCGCTTGGCCTCCCGCGCCGGTGCGAATCCCTTGATCTGCTTGCGCAGCTTCGACATGCGGGTGTGGATGCGGCGGCGGTCGAGCTCGATCTTCGTCTCACCCGGTCCGCGGCTGCCCATGCCCGTGCCGGAGCCGACCTGGCCACCGGCCTGCCGCGACATCGACTCGCCCCAACCCCGCAGGCGCGGCAGGAGGTACTCGAGCTGGGCGAGTTCGACCTGCGCCCGACCCTCGCGGCTCTTGGCGTGCTGGCTGAAGATGTCGAGGATCACCGCGGTGCGGTCGATCACCTTGACCTTCACGATGTCCTCGAGCGCGCGCCGCTGACTCGGAGCGAGCTCGGTGTCGGCGATCACGGTGTCGGCCCCCGTGGCGGCGACGACGCCCGCGAGCTCCTGCGCCTTGCCCTTGCCGAAATACGTGCTGGGGTCGGGATGCGGGCGCCGCTGCAGCAGAGCGTCGAGCACGACCGCGCCCGCCGTCTCCGCGAGGGCCGAGAGCTCGCGCAACGAGTTCTCGGCATCCTGCAGATTGCCCTGCGAGTAGATGCCGATGAGCACCACGTTCTCGATGCGCAGCTGCCGATACTCGACCTCGGTGACATCCTCGAGCTCGGTCGAGAGCCCGGAGACGCGACGCAGCGCCTGGCGTTCCTCGCGATCGAACTGCTCACCGTCTCGGGCCTGCTCGTAGTGGTCGTCCTGCTGCAGCGCCTGGGCACCGCTCGTGCCGAATCGGGTGACGGCCGAGTGCGTCTCGGACGTCGCGAGCACGCGATCGACCGCGGCATCGGTGCTCGCGGTGCCGGTCGGCTCGTCATTGATGCTTGTTTTCGTCATTTTCGTCAACCTTAGTTCTGTCGTAGCGCCTGGGTTCCGTGTACGTTCTCTGCATGAGCAGCGAGCACTACTTCTCGGCCGCCCCCGGAAGTGAGCTGAAGCTGCGGACGATCCACACCCGCATCGCGGGGCGCGATGTCGACGTGACCACCGCCGGCGGCGTGTTCAGTCCTGAGCGGGTCGACACCGGGACGCAGGTGCTGCTCGCGAGCGTGCCCGCCCCGCCTCCCGGCGGAAACCTGCTGGATCTCGGCTGCGGTTGGGGTCCGATCGCCCTCACGCTCGCGCTCGAGTCACCTCATGCGACGGTGTGGGCCGTGGACGTCAACGAGCGCGCACTCGATCTGGTGCGGGCGAACGCCGAGAAACTCCACATACCGAACATTAAAGCAGTTACGCCTGAGAATGTTCCCGAGGATGTCGGATTCATGACGATCTGGTCGAATCCGCCGATCCGCGTGGGCAAGCACGAGCTGCACGGACTGCTGGAGCGCTGGCTGCCGCGCCTGGAGCTCGGCACGGACGGTTGGCTCGTCGTGCAGCGCAACCTGGGTGCCGATTCGCTGCATCGCTGGCTGCAGGCGACGTTCCCCGATGACTTCAGCTTCGTGCGCGCCGCGACCAACAAGGGCTACCGCGTGCTGCGCTGCCGACGGCGGTCCGGCACGGGCATGACGCAGCCGATCGACATCGTGCGCTGACGCGTCAAAGGCCGGCGGCGGCGCGTTTCAGACCTCGAGCGCGCCGTTGAAAACGAGCTCGGCCGGTCCGCTGAGCCAGACGTGCTCACCGTCGTCGTCCTGGATCATCCGCACGCCGACGGTGCCGCCGGCCACCTGCACCTCCCAGCGGTCCGGAGCGCCCGGCCCCGCCCAGTACCGCGTCGCGAGGGCGGCGGCCACGGCGCCCGTGCCGCACGAGAGCGTCTCGCCGCTGCCGCGCTCGTGCACACGCATCCGGATGCGACCGACACCCTGCTGCACCAGCGGCTCCCCCGCGACCACGAACTCCACGTTCGCACCGTCGGGCGGGGTCGGTTCCAGCACGGGGATGTAGCTCAGGTCCGCGGCATCCAGCTCGTCTTCCGTCGCGAGGGCGACGACCACGTGCGGGTTGCCGACGTTGATGCCCAGGCCCGGGCGGGCGACCGGCAGCTCCTTCGCCCGCACGAGCGGCTCGCCGCCGTCGAGGCGCCAGGTGCCCAGATCGGCCTCGAAGCCGTCTGCCGCCGCGCGCACCTCGTGCACGCCGCTGCGGGTGCCGATCGGCAGGCTGCCGTCGGGCCCGAACTCGGCCAGCCCGTTGTCGAGCAGGTAGCGGGTGAACACCCGGATGCCGTTGCCGCACATCTCCGCGATCGAGCCGTCGGCGTTGCGATAGTCCATGAACCACTCGGCCCCGGCCGCCGCGGCGGCGGCCCCGTCGGAGAGGCGCTCCGAGCGGACCGCGCGGAGCAGGCCGTCCGCGCCCACGCCGAAGTGACGGTCGCAGATCGCCGCGACCTGCGATTCGCTGAGCTCGACGGCGCCGTCCGGGTCGGCGAACAGCACGAAATCGTTGCCGGTGCCGTGCCCCTTGGTGAAGTGCAGGGTGGTCATCTCTCAATCCTCGCGCATGGCGAGCGAGGCCGCGGTCGCGAACCGTCCGGGGTCGTCGGCGTTCAGCCAATGGACGTCGCGGTAGCGCTTGAACCACCCGACCTGCCTGCGGGCGTACCGGCGGGTGAGCGCGGCCGTCTGCGCGATCGCGTCCGGCTGCGTCAGGGTGCCTGCCAGCTGCGCGAGGGCCTGGGCGTACCCGATCGCGCGGCTCGCGGTGACCCCCAGTCCGGTTCGCTCGAGCTCACGCACCTCGTCGAGCAGGCCATCCGCCCACATGCGCTCCGCGCGCGCATCGAGCCGCGGCACCAACTGCTCGCGTGGCAGGGTCAGGCCGAGCACGAGCGTGGGGCGCCAAGGCTCGCCGCTCTCCGGAAGGCCGGAGCCGAACTCGCCGCCGGTGATCTCGATCACCTCGAGCGCCCGCACCAGGCGCCGGCCGTTGTGGGTGCCGATCGACTCCGCGGCCGCAAGGTCGAGCTCCCGCAGCCGTGCGTGCAGCTGCCCCGGACCGAGCACCTCCAGCTCGGCCTCCAGGCGGGCGCGCACCTCGGGGTCCGTACCGGGGAAGCGGAAGTCCTGGATGACGCTCGAGACGTAGAGTCCGGAGCCGCCGACGAGGATGGGGCGCGCACCGCGACGCTCGATGTCCTCGATCGCGGCGCGGGCATCCGCCTGGTACCGCGCGACGCTCGCCTCCTCCGTGGGTTCGAGCACATCGAGCAGGTGATGCGGGATGCCGCGACGCTCGCTCTCGGGAACCTTGGCGGTGCCGATGTCCATGCCGCGGTAGAGCTGCATGGCGTCGGCATTGACGATCTCCGCGGGCCGGCCGGCCGAGCCGAGGCGCTCCGCGAGTTCGAGGGAGAGTTCGGACTTGCCGGTGCCGGTGGCCCCGACGATGACGACGAGCGAGGCGCTCAGCGTTGGCCGTCGCTCACGTCGTAGATGGGCAGGGTCGCCACGCGCAGTCCGGGGAGGCCGAGCGAGACCCGGCCCTCGGTCACCGACGCCGACGGAACGGCGCAGGACTCCGCCTCCGCGCGATCCCAGGCGTCGCCCGCGCGGGTGGCCCGCACCTGCAGCGGCGCGCCGTCGACCGAATCGGCGATGAGGTGGAACGGAGCTGCGTGCGTGATCTCGACCGTGACCACGTCACCCGGGCGTGGGATGGCGCTGCCGCTCGGCACCTCGAAGTGCACGAGACGGCTGTCTTCCGCACGCCCCGTGAGGCGATCGGTCTCGGCGTGCTTGCGGCCGTCGGCGGCGGTGACCAGCACCTCGACCTTGCGACCGACCAGACGCTGGTTCTCCTCGAGGGAGATGCGGTCCTGCAGGGCCGCAAGCCGTTCGTAGCGCTCCTGCACCACGGCCTTGGGCACCTGATCGGGCATCGTCGCCGCCGGTGTCCCCTCGCGGATCGAGTACTGGAACGTGTAGGCCGAGGCGAAGCGCGCCTGCTCGACGACGCGGAGGGTCTCGGCGAAGTCCTCCTCGGTCTCGCCGGGGAAGCCGACGATGATGTCGGTGGAGATCGCCGCGTGCGGGATGCGCGCGCGCACCCGGTCGAGGATCCCCAGGAACCGCTCGGAACGGTAGGAACGGCGCATCGCCTTGAGGATGCGGTCCGAGCCGGACTGCAGCGGCATGTGCAGCTGCGGCATGACGGCCGGCGTCTCCGCCATCGCCTCGATGACGTCGTCGGTGAAGGCCGCGGGGTGGGGGCTGGTGAACCGGATGCGCTCGAGCCCCTCGATCCGCCCCGCGGCGCGAAGCAGTTTGCCGAACGCCTGTCGGTCGCCGAACTCGACGCCGTAGGAGTTCACGTTTTGACCGAGCAGCGTCACCTCGATCGCACCGTCGTCGACGATCGCCTGGATCTCGGCGAGGATGTCGCCCGGGCGACGGTCCTTCTCCTTGCCGCGCAGCGCGGGCACGATGCAGAAGGTGCAGGTGTTGTTGCAGCCCACCGAGATCGACACCCACGCGCTATGGGTGGACTCGCGGCGCGTGGGCAGCGTCGACGGGAAGGTCTCCAGCGACTCCAGGATCTCCAACTGCGCCTCGCCGTTGTGGCGGGCTCGCTCGAGCAGGGTCGGCAGCGAGCCCATGTTGTGCGTGCCGAAGACGACATCCACCCACGGAGCCTTCTCGAGGATCGTCGCCTTGTCCTTCTGGGCGAGGCATCCCCCCACCGCGATCTGCAGGTCGCGGGTCTTCTTCGCATTGCCCAGGATGCCGAGATTGCCGTAGAGCTTATTGTCGGCGTTCTCACGCACCGCACAGGTGTTGATCACGACGACGTCTGCGTCGCCGTCGACGGCACGCACGTAGCCGGCCGCTTCGAGTGAGCCGCTGAGCCGCTCGGAGTCGTGCACGTTCATCTGGCAACCGAAGGTGCGCACCTCGTAGGTGCGCGGGCGGTCCAGCAGGTCGGTCATGGCGTCAAGCCTAACCGCGGCGTCGAGCGCGCGAGCTCAGCGGAACCGCGGCCCGCTCGGCTCGAGCGCGCGCGCGACCGCCGTGGAGACGACCGACCCCGAATAGCCCTTGCGCATCAGGAATGCGCCGAGCCGCCGCTTCGCCGTCTCGGCGTCGTAGGAACGCAGCTGCGGGGCTCGGCGCTCGGCGATCGCGATGGCGCGGTCGAGTTCATCGTCGCCCTCGACGACCGCGAGCGCCGCCTCGATCGCATCGGGATGCAGCTTGCGGCGCTTGAGCTCGCCGACGAGCGCCGCACGCCCCAGCCCCTTGCGCTCGCGCAGGGTGCGCACCAGCGTCTCGGCGAGAAGTCCGTCGTCCAGCAGCCCGACGGACTCCAGTCGATCGATCTCCGCGACGATGTCGGCCTCCTCGAACTCCCGCGCCAGCAGGAGATCGTGCATCTCGCGCGAGGAGACGCCGCGTCTGGCCAGGGCATGCATGCTCACGTTGCTGATGCGGGCGAAGGAACCACGGGCTGCCGGTACCGGATCGGCGACCGACTCTGCCTCCGCCTCGTTCAGCGCAGCACGTGCGGTCGCGAGCCTCGCCGACGGCGAGGGCTCCCCCGAGTCAGCTGGTTGCGGCGAGCCGAACAGCCAGGTGACCGGAGCGAGCCGCTCGCCATCGCTCACGAGCTACTCCCCGACGGCCTGGAGCGCGGGCTCCGGCTGTGCTGCCGCGGCGGGGGCGGCCTTGGCCGGGGCAGACTTCGCAACCGGTGCGGCGGGCGCCTCCACGAGCTTCGGCACGCCGATGCCGAGCTTGGTCATGATCTTCTGCTCGATCTCCTTGGCGATGGCCGGGTTCTCGATCAGGAAGTTGCGCGAGTTCTCCTTGCCCTGCCCGAGCTGGTCGCCGTCATAGGTGTACCAGGCACCCGACTTGCGCACGATCTCGTGCTCCACACCGAAGTCGATGAGACTGCCTTCGCGCGAGATGCCCGTTCCGTAGAGGATGTCGAACTCCGCCTGCTTGAAGGGCGGAGCCATCTTGTTCTTGACGACCTTGACGCGCGTGCGGTTGCCCACCGCGTCCGTGCCGTCCTTCAGCGTCTCGATGCGGCGGATGTCCAGGCGCACCGACGCGTAGAACTTGAGCGCCTTGCCGCCGGCGGTGGTCTCCGGGCTGCCGAAGAACACGCCGATCTTCTCGCGGAGCTGGTTGATGAAGATCATCGTGGTGTTGGTGGAGCTGAGTCCACCGGTGAGCTTGCGCAGCGCCTGCGACATGAGGCGGGCCTGCAGGCCGACGTGCGAGTCGCCCATCTCGCCCTCGATCTCGGCACGCGGCACGAGGGCTGCGACGGAGTCGATGACGATGAGGTCGATCGAGCCGGAGCGCACGAGCATGTCGGCGATCTCGAGCGCCTGCTCCCCCGTGTCGGGCTGCGAGACGAGCAGCGAGTCGATGTCGACACCGAGCTTGGCCGCGTAGTCGGGGTCGAGGGCGTGCTCGGCGTCGATGAAGGCCGCGATGCCGCCGTTGCGCTGCGCGTTCGCGATCGCGTGCAGGGTCAGCGTGGTCTTGCCGGAGGACTCCGGGCCGTAGATCTCGATGATGCGACCGCGCGGGAGTCCGCCGATGCCGAGGGCGACGTCGAGGGCGACGGAGCCGGTGGGGATGACCTCGACCGGGGCGCGCTCGTCGCTGCCGAGGCGCATGACGGAACCCTTGCCGAACTGGCGGTCGATCTGCGCGAGGGCGGTCTCGAGGGACTTCTCGCGGTCTGCTGCTGATGCCATGTGCTTCTTCTCCGGTCTCGGCGACTCGCGTCGCTGGTTGCTGCCCATAGGCTGTCGCTCCTCCACCGCCCGGTGTTGCAAGGGCGGCAGCCTCCCGACAAAGGCTGGTGGTGCTTGGTTGTCACGCTACGCTCGGCGGCCGACATCCGGCCGAAGCACCTCGCGTGTTGTGGATGAAACCCGTCTTCGAAGAGACGTTATGGAGAAGCTAGCACCGTTCGAACAGATCTTCGAGTGTGGCGCGCGGCGTGTCAGCGGCGCGGCTCGCGCAGTCCCACGCCGTAACGGCGCTCCGGCGGCACGTCGGCGGCCTCGCAGAGGGCCAGCCAGATCTCGCGCGGGGAGACGCCCTTGGCGATCGCCTCGTCGGCGGTCAGGCCGCCCACCTGCGTGAGGGCGAGGTCGCGCACGATGACGCGACCGTAGTCGCCGAACTCGTCGGCGACGGCCGTCCGGAACTCGCTCAGCCGCATCATCCCAACCTAGATCATTCGTTCCTCGGGCCGAGCTGGCCGAGGGCGTGGACAGACGACGAACGCCCCGGCGGTGAGGCCGGGGCGTTCGTGATGCTCAGGGACTAGCGCGAGACCAGATCCGCGTCGAACTCGGCGACGAGGTCGTCCGGCAGCGTGTCCGGGATGGGGTTGACGCCCTCGATCACGGCGAGCCGATCGCCGACCTCGCGCATGATCACGGAGATGGGCGTGTCGAGCGCGTCCGCGACGGACGCGAGGATCTCGGAGCTGGCCTCTTTCTGGCCGCGCTCCACCTCGCTCAAGTAGCCGAGCGCGACGCTCGCCTTGCTCGCGACCTGACGGAGGGTGCGACCCTTCTGCAGGCGGAAGTCACGGAGAACGTCACCGATTTCCTGACGAACCAGAACCATGTGGGACCCTCCTTTTCGCAACTGTCTCGTGGCTAGCTTACGAGTACCCTAGCCACTGCAGTCTGTGTGGTGCTTGTGAACTCGACAGATGTAACGCGATCGAAACGAGTGCTATTCCCGCCTCACGGCTCGAGCAGGTCGAGCAACTCCGTGAGTGCGGCGTCGACCACGGCGGCACGGATCTCGGCCCGCGACCCCGTCAGTTGCAGGTGCGTCGTGCGCACCTCGCTGCCGATCGCGAAGCCCAGGTAGACGGTGCCGATCGGCTGTCCATCCTGCGGATCCGGCCCCGCCACCCCGGTCGCGGAGACGCCGACGTGGGCGGGACGACCGTCGACGGCGAGCACGGCTCGCACACCGCTGGCCATCTGGGCCGCGACATCCGCGTGCACCGCACCGTGCGCCGCGAGCACCTCGGCATCGACGCCGAGCACGCTGTGCTTGATCGAGGTGTCATAGGCGACCACGCCCCCGCGCACCACGGCCGAGGCGCCCGGGATGCTCACGAGCTCGGCCGTGAGCAGACCGCCGGTCAACGACTCGGCGACCCCGATGCTCCAGTGCCGCGCGGTGAGCGTGGCGATGATGGATGCCGCGGCGTCAGCCACGACGGTTCTGCCGCCAGGCCTGCACGAGGTAGTCGACGCCCGTGACCACGGTGAGCACCAGCGCGAGGCCCATCACCGACCAGTTGACCCAGAGCACCCAGTCGCCCAGCAGCGTCCACAGCGGCACGAGGAACAGGGAGATCGCGACCGCCTGCACGATCGTCTTCAGCTTGCCGCCGCGGGAGGCGGGGATGACCCGCTTGGAGAGCACCGCGAACCGGAACGCCGTGATGCCGAACTCGCGCACCAGGATGACGATGGTCACCCACCACCACACCTCACCCAGGATCGACAGCGTGACGAGTGCGCCGCCGATGAGCACCTTGTCGGCGATCGGGTCGAGGATGATGCCGGCATCCGTGATGAGGTTGCGGTTGCGGGCGAGGTGCCCGTCGAGGCTGTCCGTCGCGATGGCGACGATGAACAGCCCGGCGGCCACATAGCGCAGCACGCCGTTCTGGCCAGCGTCCTGCAGCAGCAGCCAGATGAACAGCGGTGCCAGCAGGATGCGCACCACGGTGATGATATTCGCGACGTTGCCGCTGGAGGCCGGGGTATCCCCCCTGCTCGCGACGCGGCCCTTCATGGAGTCGCGCACGGCGTTCGCGGCGTCCTGCGCTGACTGCCGCTTGGTCGGACGGGACTCCGGGCTCGACTGCGGCTCAGGATCCACTTCGGTCACTCCCGATCGGTCAGACTCCAGGCGTCCTCGTCCGAGTCACCATCGACTTCATCGTACTGCGCCGCGCCGGGCTCGTCGTCGCCGCGCAGGCGCGCGAGCACCCCAGGAAGCTGCTCGGCGGTGACGAGCACGTCGCGCGCCTTCGAGCCCTCCGAGGGACCGACGATCTCGCGAGATTCGAGCAGATCCATCAGGCGGCCCGCCTTCGCGAAACCGACGCGGAGCTTGCGCTGCAGCATCGAGGTGGAGCCGAACTGGGTGCTCACCACCAGCTCGGCGGCGGCCAGGAGCAGTTCGAGATCGTCACCGATGTCGGCGTCGATGTTCTTCTTCTCGGCGGTGACGGCGACGTCCGTGCGGTACTCGGGACGGGCCTGGGCGATCACGTGCTGCACGACCGCGTTCACCTCGGCTTCGGTGACCCAGGCACCCTGCACGCGGATCGCCTTCGAGGCGCCCATCGGCATGAACAGGGCATCGCCCTGGCCGATGAGCTTCTCGGCGCCCGGCTGGTCCAGGATGACGCGGCTGTCGGTCATGCTCGACACCGCGAACGCGAGCCGCGACGGCACGTTCGCCTTGATCAGGCCGGTCACGACATCGACGGACGGGCGCTGGGTGGCCAGCACGAGATGGATGCCCGAGGCGCGTGCGAGCTGGGTGATGCGCACGATCGAGTCCTCGACATCCCGGGGGGCGACCATCATCAGGTCGGCGAGCTCGTCGACGACGACGAGCAGGTAGGGGTAGGGGCTGAGCTTGCGCTCGCTGCCGGCGGGCAGCACGATCTCGCCCGCGACGACGGCGCGGTTGAAGTCGTCGATGTGACGGAAGCCGAACGACGCGAGGTCGTCGTAGCGCATGTCCATCTCCTTCACGACCCACGCGAGCGCCTCCGCCGCCTTCTTCGGGTTCGTGATGATGGGGGTGATCAGGTGCGGCACGCCCGCGTAGATCGAGAGCTCGACGCGCTTGGGGTCGATGAGCACCATGCGCACCTCGGCGGGCTTCGCGCGCATGAGCACCGAGGTGATCATCGAGTTCACGAAGCTCGACTTGCCCGACCCGGTCGAACCCGCGACGAGCAGGTGCGGCATCTTCGCGAGGTTGGCGACGACGAAGCCGCCCTCGACGTCCTTGCCGAGGCCGATCGTCATCGGGTGCTCGGACTTGGTGGATGCCCCGGAGCGCAGCACGTCGCCGAGCGAGACGATCTCGCGGTCCTTGTTGGGGATCTCGACGCCGATTGCCGACTTGCCGGGGATCGGGGAGAGGATGCTCACCTCGTTCGAGGCGACCGCATAGCTGATGTTCTTGGCCAGCGCCGTGACCCGCTCGACCTTCACGCCCGGGCCGAGCTCGAGCTCGTAGCGGGTGACCGAGGGGCCTCGGCTGAACCCGGTGACCGCGGCATCCACCTGGAACTGCTTGAGCACCTCCGTGATCGCCGCGACCACCTCGTCGTTGGCCGCCGAACGCGCCTTGGGCGGGGTGCCGGGGGTGAGCAGGGATGCCGCGGGCAGACGGTACACCGTCGTGGTGCGCGGCTTCGTGGCCGGCAGATCGAACTCCCCCGCCGCGCCCTTCTCCGACGCCTTCTCGGTGAAGCCCGGCAGCAGCCCGGCGCCGTCTTCGCGCAGGCCCGTGGCACCCGGCTCGATCTCGCCGGTGAAGCGCTTGACCGCGTCCTCGGCCTTGAGCAGGTCTTCCAGCAGGTCGATACCGAACTCCCCCTCGGCGGGCACCCGAGCCACGACCTCGGTCTCGAGTTGGTCGGCCGGTACCTCGCGCGCGATCACGGGGCTGTCGAACGCCGGCTCTCCGGTGCGGTTGGCCTTGTTGCGCCGCCACCACGGCAGCGAAGCCGGGTCTTCGTCGCCGAGACCGAGGTCGGTCATCGAGCCGAAGTCGAGCGACTCCTCGATCTTCGCGGCCCTCGCCGCGGCACGCTCCTCCTCGGTCGCCAGCTGCGCGCCGAACAGGTAGGCGTAGAGCTCCCGCAGACGCGAGCCGATGCGGTTCGGCGGGGTCTTGGTGATGATGAACAGCGACAGCACGAGCAACGCGACGATCACCGGGGTGGCGAGCGCCGCGGAGCCGATCGTGATCAGCGGGCTGGCAACCACCCAGCCGATGAGACCCCCGGCCTTCGCGAGCATCTCCACGCCTGCTGAGGGCTGCGGCTGCCCGCCGAAGGTGTGCAGCAGGCCGCTGACCGTCACCAGCAGCAGGCCGAGCCCGATGCCGATGCGACCGTTGTCGTGCACGCTCGAGGGATGCCGGAACAGCCATGCCGCGAACAGCAGCATGATCACCGGCAGCGCGAACGCGACGCGACCGAACAGTCCCCCGAAGGTCCAGGCGTCGAGCGCGATGGCGACCGGGTCGTTGGGGTTGAACCACTCCACGACCGCACCCGCGATCGCGAGCACGAGGATCAGGAACGGCACGCCGTCACGGCGCTCCGACTTGTCGAAGGTCTCCTTGCCGAGCAGGCGGAAGGCGCCTCCGGCGGCGTGCGCGAGACCCATCCAGGCCTTGACGAGCGGGCCCGGCTCCTCGATCACGACCTGCTTGCGGGCGGGCATCCGCTTCGTCGGCTGGTTGCCGCGGCCACCCTTCGACGGCGTGCGAGCACGCGAAGTCGACCTGGTGCTCGTAGCCATGGCGTCCACGGTACCCGCGGCCCCCGTCGACGGGCCGGAACGACACCCGGCTCAGCGGTGCAGCATGGTCGTCGCGTCGCCGAAGCGGCCCACCGCTTCGAAGCCCTCGGAGCGGTACAGCTCGATCGCCGGATTGCCGTCCTCGACGCTGAGGCTCACGGGGCCGTCCGCGCCGTCGATCGCGGCGCGCAGCAGTGCGCGGCCGATGCCGCGCCCGCGGTGGCCCGGCCACACCGCGATGCCGAGCTCGGGGGTGCGGTCGTCGACGAAGCCGTAGCCGGGATGCTGCGCGCTGAACAGTCGCATCCAGAGCACCCCCACAACCCCGCCATCGATCTCGGCGACGTAGCCCGAATCGCCCGGACGCATCCAGCCCTCGACGTAAGGCGCGAACGTCGGATCCGCGCGCCAGAAGGCCTCGCCCCGCACCCGAGCGGGATTCCAGTCCGCGGTCAGCACGAAGGCCCGCTCGATGGACGCGCGGTCGTCGTCCCGTGCCTGCCGGATCTTCACGCGCACATCCTGCCAGGTCTAGTACCGGATCGCGTCGATCACCTTCACCCGCACGGCCACGAGTGCGGGCAGCAGCCCGGCGAGAGCACCGACGAGGGTCGCCGCGCCGAGCCCCATGAGCGCCGCCTCCACCGGGAAGGGCGGCACGTCGACGAGCCCCGGCGCGATGAAGTTCTGCACGATCGGGCTCTGCACGAGCGCGATCGCCAGTCCCACGCCGACGGCGCCGGCGACGAAGGTCGCGACGACGCTCTCCATCATGACCGCGAAGAAGACTCGGGGCGCGGTGGCACCGAAGGCGCGGCGGATGCCGATCTCCCGGATGCGCTGCCGCACGGTCACAAGCGAGATGTTCACCAACCCCAGCGCGCCCAGCATCAGGATCAGCACGGCGATCCCCGCGAGCACGAGACGGATCACGGCGGTCGGGTCGTCGTTGCCCCAGGCGAGGTAGTCCTGCCGGTTCACATCGACCTGCCAGTCATCGCCGAATGCCGCGGCGATGTCCCGCTTGATCAGCGTCGTCAACTGCTCCGCCAGGTCGATCGGCACCCAGAACTCCACCTGGGGGAAGGCCTGGGCGACCGCGGCGGGCCCCGCCAGCGCCTCCCACGCGCTGCCCAGCATGAACATCGAGTAGTAGCCGTCTTCATAGGGCATGGGCGGTGTCACGCCGACGATCACCGCGGTGACATCCTGGTCGCCGAGGATGGTGACCGTGGGGTGGCTCTCCAGCGGCGGGGAACCGATGCGCTCCCAGAACTCGTTGTTGACCACGAGCGCCGGCGCGAAACGCAACTCGTCGCGGTCGGTGAACCAGCGGCCCTCACCGAGCTCGATTCGGTGCATGACGCCGAAATCCACGTCGACGGCCTGCGTGCCCACCGAGGTCGCGCCATCCGGGAACTGCACGGTGCTGTCCACCCAGACGTTCGAACTCGAGTACTCGATGGCGTAGCGCTCGACCGCGGTCGCGACGGCATCCCTGAAGCGCCCGGCGTCCGCTTGCGCGCCCGAGACCGGGTCATACGGCGTGCCGAGCACGAGGGTCGCGGGACGCCCGGATCCGCGCTCGAGTTGCTCGACCTGGGCCTGCTGGGCGATCGCGCCGATGCCGAGCACGCTCGTCAGGGCGGCGACGGCGACCCCGACGCCGATGAGGCTCAGCAGCACGCGACCGCGATGCACTCGCAGCTCGTCCCATGCCTCGACGACCGAGCCGACGAGCGCGCTCGTGGGTCCGCCGCGCTCGGCCGCCAGCGCTCGTCGGGCGAGCGCCGTGCTGCGGCGCGGTGCGGGCTCCAACTCGGTGCTCACAGCGTCGCCTCCGGCAGCGAGATCGCGAGCACGCGGTTGACGTCGACGGGTGCGAGCACGCCGCGGTCGAGACGGTAGTGACGGCGCGCGAGCGCGGCGACGTTCGCGTCGTGCGTGATCGTGATCAGGGCCGCACCCGAGTTCTCGGCGACCTCGTCGAGCAGGGCCATCACCGAATTGCCGGTCTCGATGTCGAGAGCCCCGGTCGGCTCGTCCGCGAGGATGAGCCGCGGCCCGCGCACGAGCGCGCGTGCGATCGCGACGCGCTGCTGCTCGCCCCCGGAGAGTTTGTCGGGGGTCGAGGCCATGCGGTGTTCCAGCCCCACCCGCTCCAGCATCTCGGCCGCCAGCGCGGTGCGGCGCCAGAACTGCCGTCCCTTCGAATAGAGCAGCGGCGTGACGACGTTCTCGAGGGCCGTGCGACCCTGCAGCAGGTTGAACTGCTGGAAGATGAACCCGATGTCCTTGCCCCGCTTGCGGTCGCGTCGGCCGCCCGAGAGCTTCTCGAGCGGCTCGTCGTCGAAGCGGATGCTGCCGCTCGTCGGCGTGTCCAGCAGTCCGAGCAGGTTCAGCAGCGTCGACTTGCCCGATCCGGACCGGCCGACGATGCTCACGTGGTCGCCGACCTCGACGTCGAGGTCCACGCCCTTGAGAATCTCCAGGCGCTCACCATCCGGCAGTTCGACCGAGCGGGTCACCGCCTCGAGCGAGAGCAGCGTCATCCCTGGCAGACCGTTCCGCCGTCGGGCAGCATGGTGCAGTTCTCGCCCTTGATCCCGCCCATCGGATCCGATGGAGCACCCGGCACGAATTGCAGGATCAGGTCACCTTCCTCGAGCCCTCCGGTCACCTCCACGTTCTGACCGTCACTGAGCCCGAGGGTGACCTCACGCAGTTCGGTGGAACCGTCCGGGAGCACGAAGTAGACGTTGCCCGTGCCACCGCCGCCCTCGACCGCGGTGGTCGGCACGATGAGCACGCCCTCGGCGATGCCGCCCGCGATCACCACCTCGGCAGTCAGACCCGCGAAGACGGTCACCTCGGCGGGAACCGCGCAACGCACGACCGGTCCGCCGGTGGACCCGGTGCCGCCCGTGCCCGTGCCGGGTCCCGCGCCCTCGCCGGATCCTTCGCCCGCGAGCGCCGTCGTGATCGTCAGTCCGGTGCAGGTGAACGGTGCCGGGCCGCCGTTGATGGTGACCTGGGCATCCGCCGGTCGCTCGATGAGTCGATAGAGCTGTTCGGGCGGGATGCTGCCGCTGACGTGGAAGCTCGGAGGCGCGACCTGCCCGATCGTCCCGCCGATCTGGTACTGCTGACCGACGAGCACCGCGAAGCTCGACAGCACGCCGGAGGCCGGCGCCGTGACGATCGACCACTTCGTGCCGCTCGTGCCATCGGGATAGACCACCTCGGCGCGCAGCTTGAGCAGCTCCTGCCCGGCCGAGACCGATTGGCCCTGGCCCGCGAGCACCTCCCGCACCTCGCCCGTGAGCGTCGCGATGATCGGCACCGCCTCGTCGGCGGCGACGGTGCCACTGAGGGTCACGTCGTTGCGCACGTCACCGCGCACGACCTCCCACTGCGGCTCGGTGATCTCCGCGCCGGGCTGCGGCGGGGAGCTCGCCTCGGACGAGTCGGGGAAGAACGCGATCTTCACCAGCGCCGCGGCGATGGCGGCGAAGACGACGATCCAGACGATCGGAAAGACCCATTTGCGTGCGATAGCCACGTAGCGACGACTCCAGTGCTCGGAACAACGACCCGTCAACGCTATGCGGGCGCGGGTTCCAGAACATCACACCCGAGGATGATTCGAAAGCCCAACGTTCCGCGTGGCTGGAACGTCAAGCGCGATCGATCCGGCGAGGCCGGATCGACGAATCACAGCGCCACCGGGTGATCGAGGCTACGCCTCGATCGATCCGGCGAGGCCGGATCGACGAATCACAGCGCCACCGGGTGATCGAGGCTACGCCTCGATCACCACCGGCACGATCATCGGGCGGCGGCGGTGCTGGGTGTTGACCCAGCGGCCGACCGTGCGGCGGATCACCTGTGCGAAGGCGTGCGTGTCGCGAGTGCCGTTCTCGGCGGCATCGGTGAGCGCCTTCACGACCTGCGGCAGCACGGTGTCGAAGACGTTCTCATCCTCCGCGAAGCCGCGGGCCTGGATCTCCGGGCCGACGATCACCTTGCCGGTCTGCGGGTCGACGGCGACGAAGATCGAGATGAAGCCCTCCTCGGCGAGGATGCGGCGATCCTTGAGGTCGGCATCCGTGATCTCGCCCACGCTCGAACCGTCCACGTAGACGTACCCGAGATCGAGCTGCCCCACCACCTTCGCGATGCCGTCCCGCAGATCGATCACGGTGCCGTCCTCGGCGATGATCGTGTTGCTCTCCGGCACCCCGGTGAGCATCGCGAGGTCGGCGTTCGCGACGAGGTGACGCTGCTCGCCGTGCACCGGCAGCACGTTCTTCGGCTTGATGATGTTGTAGCAGTAGAGCAACTCGCCCGCGGCGGCGTGCCCGGAGACGTGCACCTTCGCGTTGCCCTTGTGCACCACGGTCGCACCGAGCTTCATGAGCCCGTTGATCACGCGGTAGACGGCGTTCTCGTTGCCGGGGATGAGGCTCGAGGCGAGGATGACCGTGTCGCCCTTGCCGATCTCGATCTGGTGTTCCAGGTTCGCCATGCGGGCGAGCACCGCCATCGGCTCGCCCTGACTGCCCGTGGACATGTAGACGATGCGGTCGTCGGGCAGGTCGAGGGCCTTCTTCGCGTCGATCAGCACGCCGTCGGGCACCTTGAGGTAGCCGAGCTCGGCGGCGATCCCCATGTTGCGCACCATGGAGCGCCCCATGAGCACGACCTTGCGGTTGTTGGCGACCGCGGCATCCAGCACCTGCTGCACGCGGTGCACGTGGCTGGAGAAGCTCGCGACGATCACCCGGCGCGGCGCCTTCGCCATGACCGCCTCGATCACCGGGCCGATGTCGCGCTCGCTCGGGGTGAAGCCGGGGACATCCGCGTTGGTGGAGTCCGGCATGAACAGGTCGACGCCGGCCTCGCCGAGGCGTGCGAAGGCGCGCAGGTCGGTGATGCGGTCGTCGAGCGGAAGCTGGTCCATCTTGAAGTCGCCGGTGTGGAGCACGACGCCGGCGCGGGTGGTGATGGCGACGGCGAGCGCATCCGGGATCGAGTGGTTGACCGCGACGAACTCGAGCTCGAACGGACCGAGGCGTTCGCTCTGCCCCTCCGCGACCGTGAGCGTGTACGGCTTGATGCGGTGCTCCTTGAGCTTGGCCTCGATGAGGGCCAGCGTGAGCGTCGAGCCGATGATCGGGATGTCCTCGCGCAGCTTCAGCAGGTATGGCACCGCACCGATGTGGTCCTCGTGCCCGTGCGTGAGCACGATGCCGAGCACGTCGTCGAGACGGTCCCGAATCGAGCTGAAGTCCGGCAGGATCAGGTCGACGCCCGGCTGGTTCTCCTCGGGGAAGAGCACACCGCAGTCGACGATGAGGATCTTGCCGTCGATCTCGAACGTCGTCATGTTGCGTCCGATCTCACCGAGACCACCGATGGGGGTGACGCGCAGCGTGCCGGCGGTGAGGACGGGCGGATCGGAGATTGAGACTGGCATCGGTTCCTTGTGCTTGAGTGTGTGGGGCCTCGAGCCCCCGGTTGAAGCGTTTAGCGGGTGGTGCCCGCGACCTTCGGGAGTGCGCCGCCCGCGGCGGCATTGCGGTCGGGGCGGAAGTTGTCGAAATCCACTCCGGGGATGTTCTTGACCAGGTCGAGATCGTCCTCGATGATCGCCGCCTCGAAGTCCTCCGGGCCGACGAGTGGCAGTCGCACCCGCGGACTGGCGATGCGCCCGAGGCCGTGCAGGATGTACTTCGCCGCGACGGTCCCGGGCACGTGGGTCATCACTGCGCGCACGAGCGGCTCGAGGGACTTGTGGGCCGCGGTGGCGGTCGTCAGATCCCCGGCGTTGACGGCGTCGACGATCTGCCGGTACGGCGTCGCGGTGATGTTGCCGGTCACGCCGACGAGTCCGGTCGCACCGATCGACAGGTGTGGAAGCACGTTCGCGTCGTCACCGGAGAAGTACAGCAGGTCGGTCTGGTTGAGCACGCGGCTCACCTCGGCGAAGTCACCCTTGGCGTCTTTGACGGCGAGGATGTTGGGGTGCTTCGAGGCGCGCACGAGCGTCTCGAAGCGGATCGGCACACCGGTGCGCCCCGGGATGTCGTAGAGCATGACGGGCAGGTCGGTGGCGTCGGCCACCATGCGGAAGTGTGTAAGGATGCCCGACTGGGTCGGCTTGTTGTAGTACGGCGTGACGACGAGAGCGCCGTCGGCGCCGGCCTTCTCGCTGGCCTTGTACAGCTCGATCGCGTGGGCGGTCTCGTTCGAGCCGCCACCGGTGATGATCGTCGCCCGCCCCGCCGCGACGGCCTTGCCGACTCGCACGAGCTGGATCTTCTCCTCGTCCGTCAGGGTCGAGGTCTCGCCGGTCGTTCCGGTGACGACGATGCCGTCGGCACCCGCGGTGATGACGTCATCGATGTGCCGCTCCACACCGGCCCAGTCGACTTCGCCGTCGGAGGTGAACGGAGTGACGAGCGCGATGAGCACTTGGCCGAAGGGATTGGTCGTTGACACGGTGTCCAGGCTACCGCGTGAGGCCTACCGGCGGCCCCCGCGGCACCGCGCCGACTGGGCCAAGGCCGGGCCGACGCCGACCACCAGCCTCGTTCCTTCGGCGGGCGTGCCCGCCCAATGCAGCACGACGCTGCCCGTCGGCGCACGCAAGCGTGACGCGTTCGCAGCCACTTCGACGTGGAGCGCGTCGTCTGCCCGGTGGATGATCCCGTGGAAGGCCAGGGCGCTCACGCAGGTCAACCGACCACCGATCCGTGACGCCTCGAGGATCTCGGGCGGGAGCTCCCGCAACGCGTACACGCCCCGGCGGACCCGGATCACCCGGCCGTACCCGACGACGGCCTCGAATGTTTCGCCTGCTGTAGCCCGAGCTCAGCAATTCCGCCGTGGTCGCGATGCCGCCCAGTTCCTGAACCCGTCGAGTGATCATGACGCGATCCTTCCGCGTCGGCGTCTTCCCCGCTCCCCCCTCGCCGAACCCGTCGGCTCTCGATGGATCCGACACCCGTGGAGGAGCAGTCAGACCGTCACACGCCACGCGCCGTTCGCCACTCGCTGCTCGCTGCTCGCCACTCGCTGCTCGCCACTCGCTGCTCGCCACTCGCTGCTCGCCGCTCGCTGCTCGTCGTGGGCCGCTCGTCGCGCGCCGACCGATGCTCACCACACCATCGGACCATCCCCTTGGCCTCCTCGCCGAATTCAGGAGACCCTCCTGAGTTCGGTACAGCGACCTCGGAAGCGACCGGCGCCAAGGCGCCGCTCTGAGCGGTACGCCGCCGCCAGCGGGCGGCGCAGGAGCTGCCGAGTGGACATGTCCGGCGTGCCACCAGCGAGTGAGAGCGCTACCACGCGGCGCGCAACTCAGGAGGTCCTCCTGAGTTGCGCGAGTCCCGCAGAAGGGAGTGCTTCGCGCCGTCAGGAAGAGCGTGCCGAGGGCTGCGGCTGCAGCTGGTGCTTCCGCCGCTGCTGCGGCTGCGGCTGCGGCTACGTTGCGGCTGCGGCTGCGGCTGCGGCGAGCGGGGAGGCTCGGGGCGCCGCCGGGCCGCCGCCGGTCAGCGGCGGTAGCGGAGGAAGCGGAAGCGGGGTCCGGAGCGCGAGTCAGTCCAGGGCGTTTCGGCGTCCAGGTGCCAGTGGGCATCGATCGTCGGCGCGTGGGTGTCGCCCGCGTAGTCGCCGGCGACCTCGGTGACCTCGAGCACGCTGGCCCGGTCGAGGAGAGCGGCGTACAGCGAACCGCCGCCGATGATCCACGCATCGACCGGGGCCTCGATGCCCTGTTGGGGCGGTGCGGGCGACGAGGACGGTGCGGGCGACGAGGACGCGACCAGGGCGAGCGCGGCATCCAGGTCGTGAGCGACCTCGGCGCCGTCCGGCGTCCAGTCGGTCTGCCGGGTGACGACGATGTTGCGGCGACCATCGAGCGGACGGAAGCGCTCCGGAAGCGACTCCCACGTGCGGCGACCCATGATCACCGGATAGCCCATCGTCACGGCCTTGAAGTGAGCCATGTCCTCGGGGATGTGCCACGGCATCACACCGTCGACGCCGATCACCCCGTCCGCTGCCTGGGCCCAGATCATGCCGAGCCGCGGCGCGCTCATACCGCGACGGCTCCGCGGATGGCCGGGTGGTGCTGGTACCCGATGATCTCGAAGTCCTCGTACTCGACATCGAAGATCGAATCGCGCGAGCGGTTCAGCGCCAGGCGTGGGGCGGGATACGGCGCCCGCGTCAACTGCTCGGTGACCTGCTCGACGTGGTTGTCGTAGATGTGGCAGTCACCGCCGGTCCAGATGAAGTCCCCGACGGCGAGCCCGGTCTGGTCGGCGATGAGGTGGGTGAGCAGGGCGTAGCTCGCGATGTTGAAAGGCACCCCGAGGAACATGTCGGCGCTGCGCTGGTACAGCTGACAGGAGAGCCTGCCGTCCGTCACGGAGAACTGGAAGAGCGCGTGACACGGTGCGAGCGCCATGTCCGGGATGTCCGCCGGATTCCAGGCGGAGACGATGAGCCGACGCGAATCCGGATTGGTGCGGATCTGGTCGATCACCTCGCTGATCTGGTCGATGTGCCGACCATCGGGTGTGGGCCACGAACGCCACTGCACCCCGTAGATCGGGCCGAGCTCGCCGTCGGCGTCCGCCCACTCGTCCCAGATCGTCACGCCGTGCTCGCGCAACCACTCCACGTTGCTGTCGCCGCGCAGGAACCACAGCAACTCGTACGCGAGGGACTTGAAGTGCACCCGCTTCGTCGTCACGAGCGGGAAGCCCTGCGAGAGGTCGAAGCGGATCTGGCGACCGAACACACTGCGGGTGCCGGTGCCGGTGCGATCGGACTTGTGCACGCCATGGTCGAGCACGTCGCGCAGCAGGTCTTCGTACGGGGTGGGGATCGCGGCATCCATCGACTCAGGCTACCGCCGCCCACCCGTAACAGACCGCAACACTCCCCCGCGTCGGGCGCCGGGAACCTATCGTTTGGCCATGGAACCGATCGGCGTGGCCCTGACCCTCTCGGGTCTGGTCGTGCTCGCGACGGCGCTCGGCCTGGTGTGGCGTTCCCGCCAGGGCCGCGTGCGTCACACCGACGGCCGCACCACGGTGCGCGTCGCCGACGTGCCCGGCGTGCGCCGCTTCGCGCGCGGCGCGACCCTGCTGCAGTTCTCGACGGAGGTCTGCGCACCCTGTGCCGCCACCCGCACGGTGCTCGGGGATGTCGCGCACAGCCGCACCGGCGTGGCCCACATCGATCTCGACGTGACCCAACGCCCCGATCTCGCGAGCCGCTTCCACGTGATGCAGACCCCGACGACGCTCATCCTCGACGGCCGGGGCGTCGTGCGTGCCCGCATCGGCGGCGCCCCGAGACGCGACGCCGTGCAGGCCGAACTCGACCGCATCCTCACCACTGCGTAACCATCAGCCCAGGAGCCACGCATGTCGACCACCAGACCCACCCTCGCCGCCAAGCCCGGCCAGCAGGGCATCGACCCCCGCAGCCCGCGATTCGGGGCCGGCATCACCGCGGTGCTGCTGCTCATCGTGATCGGCCTCGGCCTCAGCACCCCGATCGGCGGCACGCTCGCCGCCCGGGCCACCGAGCCGGCGTTCCTGCTGTTCGTCATCATCACCGCGCTGTTCGGCTGGGGCGCCTTCGCAGGCGTTCGACGCCACCCCTACGGCGCGCTCTACCGCGCGCTGCTGCGACCCCGTCTGCAGGCGCCCGCCGAGCTCGAGGATCCGATCCCGCCGACCTTCGCGCAGGGCGTCGGCTTCGTGATCTCGCTCATCGGGGTGGTGCTGCAGCTGGTCGGGGTGCCGTACGGGCTCGTGATCGCCGCCGCCGCCGCGTTCGTGGCCGCGTTCCTCAACTCGGTGTTCGCCTACTGCCTGGGATGCCAGATCTACCTCCTGCTCGTGCGCGTCGGCATTCTCGGCCGCAAGGGTGCCGCTGCCGCCTGAGCCCGCCTAGGGTGGAACCGACGAAAGGCGGATCCCATGGCAGTGACCAGCGAAGCGACCACCCTCTGGTTCGGCGACCTCTTCACCGGCTCCGGCACGACCTCGCTCGACTCCTCCGACGCGGGCGAGTTCCCCGTCACCTGGGCCGCGCGCTCCGAGGGCGCCGTCGGACTCACGAACCCCGAGGAGTTGCTCGGGGCCGCCCACTCGGCGTGCTACTCGATGGCGTTCTCCAACGCCCTCGCCGGCAACGGCACCCCGCCGGAGAGCCTGCAGGTGACCGCCGCCGTGACCTTCGTTCCCGGCGAGGGCATCACGGGCAGCCACCTGCTCGTGAGCGCGAAGGTTCCCGGCCTGGCCGAGGCCGACTTCCAGCGGCTCGCGGAGGAAGCGAAGACGGGTTGCCCGGTGTCGAAGGCGCTCGCGGGCATCCCGATCACCCTCGAAGCCAGTCTCGCCTGACGTGCGCGTACTCGTCGCGGGTTCGACGGGCTTCATCGGCACCGAGCTGTGCCGACAGTTGGAGGAGCACGGCCACACCGTGCTGCGGCTGACCCGCGGGCAGCCGAACGGGTCGAACCGGTTCGGCTGGTCGCCGCAGGAGGGCACCATCGACCCTCGAGCGGTCGAAGAGGCGGACGCGGTGGTGAACCTCGCGGGGGCGACGACCGGGCGCATCCCGTGGACCAGGTCGTACAAGCGCGAGATCCTGCACTCCAGGGTCGACGGCACCCGCACGCTCGCGGAGGCGATGGCGGCCGCGGCGAACCCGCCGGCGGTCTTCCTCAACGGCTCGGCGGTCGGCTACTACGGGGATCGCCCCGGGGAGCCCCTCACCGAGGCCTCCGCCAAGGGCGAGGGGTTTCTCAGCGACGTCGTCGAGGCCTGGGAACTCGCGGCGAGGCTCGCGCCCGAGGGCACGCGAGTGGTCACCTTCCGCACCGGTCTCGTCGTGGGCCGCGGCGGCGCGTTCACCCCGCTCATCCCGCTGACCCGCCTCGGGCTGGGCGCTCGCCTGGGCACCGGGCGGCAGCACTGGCCCTGGATATCGCTGCACGACGAGGCCGCCGCCATCCGGCACCTGCTGGGCTCGGCCCTGTCCGGCGCGGTCAACCTCGCGGGTCCGACTCCTGCGACGGCCGACGAGGTGACGCGCTCGCTCGCGGAGGCATTGCATCGCACGCAGCGACTGGCCGTGCCGGAGTTCGCGATCCGGATGCTCGGCGACGCCGGCCGGGACCTGCTGCTCGCGAGCGAACTCGTCGTTCCCACCCGCCTGGTGGAAGACGGCTTCGTCTTCCGGCACGCCACCGTGCGCGAGGCAATGGCGGCGCTAGCGGCCTGAGCGTTCGAGCGCGATCGCGCGACGGGTGGCCCAGCGGGCACGACGCCGGTCGCCGCTCGCATCGTAGGCGAGCCCGAGCCGCAACCACGCCCGCCAGGAGCCCGGATCGGCCTCCACCTCGGCCTTGTAACGTGGGAACTCGGCGTCGGCCGCGACCGGGTCCGGCCGCCCGCTCGGCAACCGCGGCAGGTCGTCCACCGGCAGCCCGCCCTCGGCGCCCAGCATGCGCACCAACCGCTGCCCACGGCGCACGAACACCAGCTCCGAGACGAGCGTGAAGGCACCGAGCAGCGGCAACACCGCGAGGGCGATGCCGAGCGCTTTCGCCGCGGGCGCGTCCGAGGTGATGAGCAGGACCGCGTATTGCGCGACGAACGCCAGATACAGGGCGAGCAGCCCCGCCATCACGAGCGCGCCGATGCGGCTCGTCATGTCAGGTCGATGAGCTTGTCGAGCCCCACGACGACACCCTGCACCCCGGGCACTGCGCGCAGGGCGAGAGCGATGCCCGCCTCGTAGGCGCTGGGCGAGAGGGTCTCGTGCGTGATCGTGAGCACCTCGCCGGTGCCGCCGAAGAACACCTCCTGCTTGGCGACGACGCCCTGCAGCCTCAGGCTGTGGATCGGGATGCTCGCCACCTGCTGCCCGCGGGCGCGCTGGTCGACGTGCGGAGCCGCCACCGGCCCCAGCTCGCCACGGGCCTCGCCCATCAGCTCGGCGGTGCGCACGGCGGTGCCGGACGGGGAGTCGAGCTTGCTGGCGTGGTGCGCCTCCACGATCTCGATCGACTCGAAGAATCTCGCGGCCTTCGCCGCGAACGAGGTGGCCAGCACCGAGCCGATCGAGAAGTTCGGAACGATCACCACTCCCGCGTCGCCGTTGTCCGCCACCAGACGTTCCAGGGCGACGATGCGCTCCGCCGTCCAACCGGAGGTGCCGACGAGCACCTTCAGCCCGTTGGCGACGGCGTGCTCGACGACGGTCGGCGAGATGGCGGGCACGGTGACATCCACGGCGATGTCAGCGTCGTTCATGCCTGCCAGGTCGTCACGGGAGCCCAGGCTCGCGACGAGCTCGAATCCGGGCTCGGCCTCGACGATGCGGCTGACGAGGGCACCCATGCGGCCGGTCGCGCCGACGACGGCGACTCTCGTGGTCATCCCGCAAGGCTACCAAGCCGCCTACGCTGGCATCGTGCTCGGCTTTCGTGAGACCCCGGTGACGGATGAGGCGGCCCACGCCCTGCTCGCCGAGTACTTCGCGTTCCGCGCCGCGACCTTCCCGAGTCCCGGGGGGTATCGCACGACGTTCCCGGAGCCGGAGGCCTTCGAACCGCCGCGCGGGGTGTTCCTGGTCGCAGAACTCGACGGCGACGCGGTCGGCTGCGGCGGCATCCGTGCCCTCGGCGGCGGGGTGTTCGAGGTCAAGCACCTCTGGCTGCGACCCGCGGTGCAGGGTCGAGGGTTCGGGCGAGCTCTGCTGGCCGAGCTGGAGCGCCGGGCGATCGGCTTCGGTGCGAGCGAACTGGTGCTCGACACCAACGCGTCCCTCGAGGCCGCGGGCGGCCTGTACCGTTCGAGCGGCTACGACGACACCGAGCCCTACAACGACAACCCCAACGCCACGAACTGGTATCGCAAGTCGCTTCAGTAAGGCTGCTCGGCCGGCAGTCCCGTGCGCAGTTCCGCAGGCAGGTGCCCGAGGTCGTTGTGGGTGACGAGCACGGGCGGCTTGGCGCTGCGCACCCGGATGATCGTCAGCCCGCAATTGGCCTGGTTGAGCCCGAGCCACCGCCAACTCGGCGCGCCGAACACCTCGCGCACGAACCAGGCGATCACGAAGTTGTGGGTGATGAGCAGGTCGTGGCGATCCTCGCGGGCGGGTGCGAGGAACTCCGCGACGGCGTCGGCCATCTGCGCCTCCCCCGCCTCGATCTCCTGCTCCGTCACGCCGCCGAAGAACGGCTCGAAGGCGGGCGGCAGGTCGACCGTGGGTCCGCTCGGGATGCAGTCCATGAGCAGGGCGCTCGGCTGAGACTCGAGCGCGGGCATCCGTTCGGTCATGATCGCCGCGGTCTCGGCCGCGCGCTGCAGCGGCGAGTGCCAGGCGCGTGTGAACGGCACGCCGCCGAGACGCTCCGCGATGGCGTGGGCCTGACGGATGCCGCGGGCCGAGAGGGGACCGTCGGGCAGGCCGTGTTCGGCGTCCTGCTGCTCGCCGTGCCGCACGAGGTAGACGTAGTGGGCCATAGTGCTCCCTTGCACGTTCTGGTGGATTTCGGGGTTACGGGGTCGCCGCGGGCGCGACCGTCAACGCGTCGAGCGCGGAGTCGCCCAGCGTGCCGACGGCGGCGATCGACAGCGGCCGTGCCGCCAGCTCGGCGGCGAGTTCGCGCACCCCGTCGACGGTGACGAGGGAGAGACGCCGCAGGGTCTCATCGAGGTCCGCGAACTCGCCGAGGGTCAGTTCGGCACGGCCCAGGCGCGACATGCGCGTGTCCGAGTCCTCGAGGGCGAGGGCAGATGACCCGCTCAACTGCCCGACCGCCCGCTCCAGCTCCTCCTGGCTGACGCCGTCCGACCCGAGCCGCGCGAACTCGCCGAGCATGAGCTCGGCGACCTGCGGAGCCTTGGCCGGGCTGCAACCCGCGTAGAGGCCGAACAGGCCCGCATCCGAATAGCTCGCCGCGAAGGAGTAGACGGAGTAGGCCAGCCCGCGCTTCTCGCGCACCTCCTGGAACAACCGGCTCGACATGCCTCCGCCGAGAATCGAGTTGAGCACGGTCAGGGTCGGCCGCCGGTCGTCGGCGGCGGCGATGCCGGGAACGCCGAGAATCAGGTTCGCCTGCTCGATCGGACGCTGCACGACCACGAGCGGACTGCCGCGATCGATGGTCACGGCGCCCGGGTCGCGACGCCCGATGGGATCGGCGAGCACGCCGAGATCCCAGCCCGCACGGGTCAGGGCCGCGGTCACGGCCAGCACCAGTTCGTCGTGATCGACCGCCCCGGCGACCGTGATCACCAGATCCTGCGCGCGGTAATTCTCGCGATAGTGGCTCCACACCGCGTCGCGCGTGACCGCCTGGATCGTGCCCGGGTTGCCGCCGATGGGCCGCCCCAACGGATGCTCGCCCAGCACCGCCTCGAAGAAGCGCTCGCTCGCGACATCCGAGGGATCGTCGTCGGCCATCGCCAACTCCTCCAGGATGACGCCGCGCTCGTTCTCGAACTCCGTCGCCTCGAGCAACGAAGAGGTGAACATGTCGGCGAGCACGTCGACGGCCATGGGCAGATCACGATCCTGCACCTTGGCGTAGTAGCAGGTGTACTCCTTGCTCGTTAGCGCGTTGTGCTCGCCGCCGACGGCATCGAAGGAGACCGCGATGTCGAGGGCGCTGCGCGTGGGAGTGCCCTTGAACAGCAGGTGCTCGAGAAAGTGCGTCGAGCCGTAGGTCTCCGGGTGCTCGTCCCGCGAGCCGACCGCGACCCAGTACCCGATCGTCGCGCTGCGCGCGCCCGGCACCGCCTCGCTGAGGATCCGCACTCCGCTCGGCAGCACGGTGCGTCGCACGAGGCTGTCGCCGGATGCCGTGAACGTCAGTTCGGTCAGATCGAGCGGGAGTGCCACGGCGCCATTCATCACCCCGAGCCTATGTCACGACTCCCCTGTGGTGGTGGCTCGGGCATCCTGCACGACGGATCCCCCGAAGTGGGGACCACCGTTCGGGGAAAATGTGGACAAACAGACTGGTCTGTCTGTCCTCATGTGCTACTGTCTTTCTCGGGCACACCCGATGCCCACGCCAAACACCAACCCGAATGGTGTGCAGCACCCCATCTCGCCGACCCCCCAGTGGGCGAGAACCCCCGTTAGGAGCGCGCTGTGTTGGTCGCCGAGTCCCCCACTCAGGCCCCACAGCGCGCTCCAGCGAAGGGCCGCATCCTCGAGGTCGCGAACGACCTGTTCTATGGGGATGGCATCCGCAACGTCGGCGTCGACCGCATCATCGCGGCATCCGCGGTCACCAAGGCCACGTTCTACAAGCACTACCGTGCCAAGGACAATCTGATCGTCGAGTACATCTCGTCGCGACACGAGCGCGTGCGTGCCAACCTGTCGCGACTGATCGCCGATGCTCCGGATGCCGAGACGGCCCTGCAAGACTTCGTCGCCGCGATCGCGGCCGAGATCGCCACTCCCGGATTCCGCGGCTGCCCCTTCATCAACGCGGCCGCCGAGTTCCCCGACGCCAGCCACCCCGTGCGCCGCGTCGTGACGGACCACCGCGATTGGTACGTGGAGACGCTCGCCGACCTGCTGCGTACGATGGGACATCCCGCACCGGGCGACGGGGCCGACGAGCTGCTGTTGGCCCGCGACGGCGCGCTCTCCGGCGGCTATGCCGGCGATGCCATCGCCGCGACTGCGGCCCTCTCCCGCATCGCGAGCCGCGTGCTCGCTGAGGCGCACCGGGCGTAGCACAGCGGGTCGGGCCGAGTACACCCCCGACCTTCGAGGTGCGCTCCCGCTAGGGTTGACGCGCGCCGCGACCCCCGCGGCAGCCGCACCCGACGAAGGAGATTCCTCCCGTGGTCACCATCAACCTGTTCTTCATCATCACCGTGCTCGCCGGCGGACTCTCGCTCTACGACGGCATCGCGCGGTTGCGTGGTCGTCGCAGCGGCGCCACCATCGTCGCCGTCGCGGAGATCGTCTTCGCCGCCCTGCTGCTGCTGTCGCTCTTCATCGCCTTCCCCGCACCGCTGGGCCTGCTGACCTGGGCGCTGCTGCTCGAAGTCGCGTTGATCGTCGCGCTCGTGCTCAGAGGCAAGGTGCGCCGCGGATCCTGGGTGATCACGATCATCGCCCTGGTACTCACCACGATCGTGGTGCTGGTGAGCCTCGGCTGGCTGCACATCCCCGGACTCTTCTGATCCCAGGTATGCACGATGGCCCGGCGCCTTGAGGCACCGGGCCATCGGCGTTCTAGGAGGACACTCGGTCCAGTTCCGCGATCTGGTGGCGGGTGAGCTGCACCGCGGCGGATGCGGTCAGATCGCCGACCTGGTCCGCGCTGCTGGCCGAGACCACGGGTGCGACCACGTTCTCTCGAGTGAGCAGCCAGGCGAGCGCGACCGAGGCGACCGAGGTGTCGTGCGCGGCGGCGACCGAGTCGAGCGCGGAGAGGATGCGCAGGCCCCGCCGATTGAGGTACTTGGCCACCGTGCCGCCCCGTTCGGTGCGCGGGAGATCCGACTTCTGCCGGTACTTGCCGGTGAGGAATCCGCTCGCCAGGGCGAACCGGGGCATCACGCCGAGACCCTGTCGGGCCGCGACGTGGGCAAGGTCGCCCTCGTACTCGCTGCGGTGCACGAGGTTGTAGTGATTCTGCAGGGCCACCATGGGCGCGACGCCGAGCTGCGCCGAGGCGATGCGAGCCTCGATGAGACGGTTGCCGGTGTGATCGGAGCCGCCGAAATACCGCACCTTGCCCGCCCGGATGAGTTCGTCCACGGCCAGCAGGGTCTCCTCGAAGTCGACGTCGAGATCGTCGATGTGGAGGTAGAGCAGGTCGATGTGCGCGACGCCGAGCCGCGAGAGCGAGGCGTGCACGGCGCGGGTGAGCACGCGGGCCTTCAGCCCGGGGTTGTCGGCGGACTTGCCCACCTTGGTCGCCACGACCATCTGGTCCCGATTGCGCCGGGAGCGCATCCAGTTGCCGATCATCGTCTCGCTCCGGCCTGCGGCATAGGAATCGGCGGTGTCGATGAAGTTGCCGCCGCGCTCGACGAACGCGTCGAGGATCTCGTTGGTCGCCGCGTCATCGGCCGTCCACCCAAAGACATTGCCGCTGATCGCGAGCGGGAACACCGAGAGATCGGAGTCACCGATGGGCCGGTGGCGGGGGGCCGGAAGCGCCGGGACAGCGGCGCTCGGCGCGGCTTCGTCGAGCTGCGGCGCTCGCTCGTCCAATTGCGTCATGTCTGACTCCCCATGCCTTCACAGGATATTTGGTCGGCGGCCGGGAGCCACGACGAACACTCGGATCGTTACACGGTCGTGCTCGAGGGATACCGTGGTCCCAACGTTCGGGCACTGCTCGGCGTCTGAAGTCTTCGAGACCGAAAGGAAACCGCCGATGTCGACCGATCGTGTTCCCATCGCCCGACCGCGGGTGTGGCTGGCCATCGCCGCCGTGCTCGCCGTCGTCTCCATCGCCGTGCTCTGGCCGCTGCAGCAGGTCGGGCAGGTGTGCATCATGATCTACCCGCCGCCGCCGGGATGCGGTGCCGAGGAGCCGCGCTGGGTGCCGCTCGTGGCGATCGGGCTCATCATCGCGGCGCTCGCCGCCGCGATCGTCGTGTACTTCACGGTCGACGCGCCGCGCACGGTGATCGTGGCGCTGTGCGGCGCGATGCTCGTGGTGCTGCTGGTGGCGGGCGCCGTCGTCGCGCTCTCCCAGACCGGCATCTGGGATCCGGTGTACCCACCGGCGACCGTCGACTGAGGCGCGGCGAGCGACGATAATCGTCAGGACGACCGACAGGAAGCTCCCATGACGAACGACCCCAACTGGCGGCTGCCGGAGGTTCCCGCCTTCAGCCTCACGAGTCCGGACTTCGCCGAGGGCGAGACCCTGCCGCAGTGGGCGCGGTCCGGCATCGCGGGCGCCGGCGGCGAGGACCGCTCCCCCACGCTGCACTGGGATGGTGCGCCCTCCGGCACCCGCAGCTTCGCTCTGACCATGTACGACCCGGACGCGCCGACCGGCAGCGGCTGGTGGCACTGGGCGGTCTACAACCTGCCGGCCAAGCTCTCATCGCTCCCCCAGGGCGCCGGCGACCCGGAGGCGGGCCTGTTGCCGCCCGGGGCCGTCACCCTGCCGAACGAGGTTCGACTCGAGCGCTACCTCGGCGCGGCACCACCCGCGGGGCACGGCGAGCACCGGTATGTCTTCACGCTGAGCGCACTCGACGTCGAGCGACTCGAGCTCGCGCCGGATGCCACGCCCGCCGCGCTCGGTTTCGCGATGCGCGACCACGTGGTCGCCCGCGCCCAGCTGACGGGGGTCAGCGAGACCGACTGAGTTCCGGTCCCGATCTGCGGTACTGCGGCGCGCGCGCCCGAGCCCGGGCGCGCACCTTGCTGACGGTCACGGTCACCACCACGAGCGCGATCGCCGCGGCCATCGAGGCCCACACGAACCAGGCACCGTCGAGCCACGCGATGAGATCGGACATGAACCCATCGAAGGGAGTGATGATTCGGGTTATCACGGAATATCACACTAGAGGTGCAAGCGATTGCCCGCTCGTCCCCCGGTCGGGGGACAATTCAGGCCCGCCCCGTTTCCGGGACGGGCCTGAATTGTTGTGAACTAGTCCTCTTCGGGCGCTTCCGGCGCCTCGGGGGCGTCCTGCGCACCCTCGGCCTCGTCGCTCACCGGGGCGAGCGAGAGCTTTCCGCGGTCGTCGATCTTGGTGATCTCGACCTGGATCTTCTGGCCGACCGAGAGCACGTCCTCGACGTTCTCCACGCGCTTGCCACCGGCGAGCTTGCGCACCTCGCTGATGTGCAGCAGGCCGTCCTTACCCGGGGTGAGCGAGACGAACGCGCCGAACGTCGCGAGCTTGACGACGGTTCCGAGGAACCGCTCGCCGACCTCCGGGTTGAGCGGGTTCGCGATCGCGTTGACCGCGGCACGAGCCGCCTCGGCCGAGGGGCCGTCGACCGCACCGATGTAGACGGTGCCGTCGTCCTCGATGGAGATGTCGGCGCCGGTGTCATCCTGGATCTGGTTGATCGTCTTGCCCTTCGGGCCGATCAGCTCGCCGATCTTGTCGACCGGGATCTGCACGCTGATGACGCGAGGCGCGGTCGGCGCCATCTCGTCGGGCGCGTCGATCGCCTGGTTGATGACCGCGAGGATGGCCGTGCGGGCCTCCTTCGCCTGCGTGAGCGCACCGTCGAGCACGCTCGAGGGCAGGCCCGCGAGCTTCGTGTCGAGCTGGATCGCGGTGACGAACTCGGAGGTGCCCGCGACCTTGAAGTCCATGTCGCCGAGCGCGTCCTCCGCACCGAGGATGTCGGTGAGGGCCGCGTAGCGCGTGACCCCGTCGACCTCGTCGGAGATGAGGCCCATCGCGATGCCCGCGACCGGAGCGCGCAGCGGCACACCGGCGTTCAGCAGCGACAGGGTCGAGGCGCAGACCGAGCCCATGGACGTCGAGCCGTTGGAGCCGAGAGCCTCGGACACCTGACGGATCGCGTAGGGGAACTCCTCGCGCGGCGGCAGCACCGGCACGAGGGCGCGCTCGGCGAGGAAGCCGTGCCCGATCTCGCGACGCTTCGGCGAACCGACCCGGCCGGTCTCACCGGTCGAGTAGGGCGGGAAGTTGTAGTGGTGCAGGTAGCGCTTCTTGGTGACGGGGTTCAGCGAGTCGATCTGCTGCTCCATCTTGAGCATGTTCAGGGTCGTGACACCCAGGATCTGGGTCTCACCGCGCTGGAAGATCGCGGAACCGTGCACGCGCGGAATGACCTGCACCTCGGCATCCAGGGCGCGGATGTCGCTGAGCCCACGGCCATCGATGCGGATGCCCTCGGTGAGCACGCGCGTGCGCATGACCTTCTTCGACACCGACTTGTAGGCGGCGGACACCTCGTCGAGCGCGGACGCGGGCAGACGCTCGGCATCCACCTCGCTGGCGACGTGACCCTTGACCCGGTCCTTCAGCGCGTCGTCGGCGTTCTGCCGCTCCTGCTTGTCGGCGATCTGGTAGACGCCCTTGAGGTCGTCGTAGGCGAGGCCGGCGACGACGTCGTAGGTCTCCTGCGTGTACGGCGGGAACAGCGGGAAGTCCTGGATGGGCTTCGCGGACTGCGCCGCGAGCTCCATCTGAGCCTTGATGAGCTGCTTGAGGAACGGCTTCGACGCCTCCAGGCCCTGGGCGACGACCGCCTCGTCGGGCTTGGTGGCACCGGCCTGGATCAGCTCCCAGCTGCCCTCGGTGGCCTCGGCCTCGACCATCATGATCGCGACATCCTCGTTGCCGTTCTCGTCGGTGACGAGTCGGCCGGCGACAGTGAGGTCGAACACGGCCTCCGCGAGCTGCGAGAACTTGGGGAACGCCACCCACTGGTCGCCGATGAGGGCGAGGCGGATGCCGCCGACCGGGCCGTAGAACGGCAGGCCGGAGATCTGGGTCGACGCGGATGCCGCGTTGATGGCCAGGGCGTCGTAGAACTCGTCGGGCGCGATCGACAGCACGGTGATGACGATCTGCACCTCGTTGCGCAGACCCTCGACGAAGGTCGGGCGCAGCGGACGGTCGATGAGACGGCAGACCAGGATGGCCTCCGTCGACGGGCGACCTTCACGGCGGAAGAACGAGCCGGGGATCTTGCCGGCCGCGTACGAGCGCTCCTCGACGTCCACCGTGAGGGGGAAGAAGTCGAAGCCGTCGCGCGGGTGCTTGCTGGCGCTGGTGGCGCTCAGGATCATGGTGTCTTCGTCCAGGTACGCGGCGACCGCGCCCTGGGCCTGCTGCGCGAGCCGGCCGGTTTCGAACCGTACGGTGCGCTTGCCGAACTTGCCGTTGTCCAGAACGGCTTCGGCGAACTTGATTTCGGGACCCTCCAAGGGGTGCTCTCCTTTGTTTACCGTCGTCGACCCGTGTGGTCGGCGACACTCCAAGGAGCAAGACGGATGCGAAGAACGCGTTTCCGGCGCATAGCGAGGGGCCCCAGAGGGGGCGCTGCCCTGGTCAACAGTAGAAAAGCACTGAATGATCGTTCAGTAGTTCACCACCGGTGACCAGCTTCGTGCCAGCCTGCTCCGGTTCCCCAGCGTACCAGTACGGGCTCTCAGGGGCCTAGCGACGCGCGAAGGAGCCTCAGTAACTGACGGTGTTCGCGTCGCTCGTGTCGCCGATGATCGCGATCCCGGCGCTCGTGCCGAGCAGCACCGCGCCCGCCTCCAGCAGGTCGATGGCCTGGTCGTAGTGCTTGATCGAACCGCTGGCCTTCACGTACACACCATCCGGCGCACGCTCCACGAGATACCGGATGCTCTCGGGATTGGCGGTCTCGATCTGGCCGCTGCTGGCGTTCTTGAGATACGCGGCGCCGGCCTCGATCGAGAGCTGCACTGCGGCCTCCTTCTCGTCCGGGGTCAGCAACGGCAGCTCGAGCATGACCTTGATCGGCACGCCGGCGGCGCGCACGACACCGGCGATGTCCTCGCGGAACTCGTCGAACATGCCGCTCTTGAGCCAGCCGATCTGCACGCCGATGTCGATCTGCGCCGCTCCCGCCTTCACGAGCTGCTCGGCCTCGAACGCCTTGCCCGCGCTCGTGGTGACGCCCACGATTGGGAAGTCGAGCGCGGATGCCACGAGCACCCCGGTGCCGGCGAGCTCGCCCGCCACCAGCGGCACCCAGGAGCCGGGCACCATCGCGGCGTTGAACCCGAACTCCACGCTCTGCCGCGCATGCTCGATCATGTCGTCGCGCGTGAGCCCGACCTCGATGCGGGTGTGCTGGATGTATCGCGCGAGCTCACGCGGGGCGAGGGCACGGAAGTCGACGGCTGATTCGGTCACGTCACCCATCATCCCCCGTGAGCAGACGTTCCAGTACCGCGCGGTCGGGCAGCGCGTCGATGACGCCCTCGATGGTGACCGCGTGCGCGCCCGCGGAGGCGGCGAACCGCACGGCCTCGGGGATCGATCGCGATTCGGTGAGCGCGACCGCGAGCGCTGCCGTGAACGCGTCCCCGGCGCCTGTGGTGTCGACGACCCGGGCCGGCGCGACGGCGGGCACAGTGTGCATCGTGTCGCCGTCCAACACGAGGGCGCCCTCGGATCCGAGCGTCATCACGATGGTGGCGGCGGTGCGTTCACGCAGGGCGCGTGCGAGGTCGACGGGGGCCGCGGCATCCCGCGGATCGAGGCCCAGCAGGATCGGGGCCTCGGTGCGATTCGGGGTGAGCACGTCGATCCACGGCCAGACCTCGGGTGGCAACGGCGAGGCGGGCGCCGGATTGAGCAGGGTGCGGGTGCCCTCCTCGTGCGCGATCCGCAGGGCCGCGGAGACCGCATCCAGCGGGATCTCCATCGAGACCACGAGCAGATCCGCCGCGGCGATGGTGGCGCGGAAGGTCTCCACGTGCTGCGGTGCGAGCTGCTCGAGGGCGCCCGGTGCGATGACGATGCTGTTCTCGCCGTGCTCATCGACGAGGATGAAGCCGACCATGGTCGCCGCAGTGCCCGTGATCACGTGCCTCGAGTCGACGCCCTCGCGGGACCAGAGGGCACGGGCATCCCGACCCAGGGTGTCGTCACCGACCGCGGTCAGGAGCGCGACCTCGGCGCCCAGCCGTGCTGCACCGATCGCCTGGTTCGAGCCCTTGCCGCCCGGGCCGGCCGAATACCGACCGCCGGAGAGGGTCTCGCCGGGCAACGGAAACCGGGCCACCCGCATGGTCATGCCGACGCCGTAGCTGCCGACCACCGCGATGCTCATGGATGTCATCTAACCCTGCCGTTCACCTGAACGCGGTAGGACAGAGCCGTGGATGCGATCACCACCTGGCTCGATCAGGCCGCCGCGAGCCCGTGGCTGGCCCCGGTGCTGTTCGTGCTCGTCGTCGCCGACGCCTTCCTGGTGGTGCTGCCGAGCGAGACCTTCGTGGTGGCCCTGGGATCGCTCGCCCTGTCCACCGGGTCTCCCCCGATCGCGCTCGTGCTCGTGGTGGCGGCCCTGGGGGCCGTGGTCGGCGACAACGCGTGCTACTGGATCGGGCGCCGCATCGGCACCGAGCGGTTCCGTTGGATGCGACGTCCGCGCATCGCGGCCGCGATCGAGCACGCGCGTGTCGCGCTGGGCCGACGGCCGGCGGCCATCATCCTCACCGCGCGGTACATCCCGTTCGCCAGGATCGCGGCGAACCTGACTGCGGGCGCGACGCGGTTCGCCTATCGGCGCTACCTGCCGTTGACCGTGATCGCCGGGGTCGGATGGGCGCTCTACAACTGCCTGATCGGCGCGCTGTTCGGCGTCTGGTTCTCCGCGAACCCGGTGCTGGCCATCGTGCTCTCCGTGATCGTGGCGATCGGACTGGGCATCGCGATCGACACGATCACGGCCAGGCTCACTGCGCCGAGAACGCGCCCGTCGGACTGAAGCCCTCGGGCAGGGCGAAGGGGTCGCGCACGCGCCGCTCCGCGTGGCCCACAGCGGTCGCGAGCTCACTCGCGGCGCGCTCGATGCGCTGCGGAAGTCCGGAATCGTTGCCCCAGTCCCCCGAGGCGGCGTAGACGCCGGTCGGCACCACGTTCGCGTGCAGGTAGCTGAACAGCGGCCGCATCGCGTAGTCGATCGCGAGCGAGTGGCGCTCGGTGCCGCCCGTCGCGGCGAGCAGCACCGGCATGCCGGTGAGCGCCTGCGGGTCGAGCACGTCGATGAACGACTTGAACAATCCGCTGTAGCTCGTCGTGAAGATCGGCGTGACGACGATGAGCGCGTCGGCGCTGGTGATCGACTCGATGGCGGCGGCCAGCCGCGGGCTCGGGAATCCGGTGAGCAGGTTGTTCGTGACATCCGTCGCGTAGTCGCGCAGCTCGAAGACCTCGACCTCGGCCCCGCCGAGCGCGCCCGCCGTGGCATCGGCGAGACGGTCGGCGAGCAACCGGGTGGACGAGGGCTGGCTGAGGCCCGCGGCGACGACGGCGATGCGCTTGGCGGTCATCACTTCACCTCCGCGGTCTCGGCGGCCAGGGCCGCGTCACGGGCGGCGACGAGGGATGCGTGGGTCGGCGCATCCGGCACGTCGGCCGGGCGGTTCGCGGCCAGCTCCTTACGCAGCACCGGCACGACCTCCCCACCGAGGATGTCGAGCTGCTCGAGCACGGTCTTCAGCGGGAGCCCAGCGTGGTCCATGAGGAACAGCTGGCGCTGGTAGTCGCCGAAGTGGTCGCGCATCGCCGCATAGCGGTCGATGACCTGCTGCGGGCTGCCGACGGTGAGCGGGGTCATCTCGGTGAAGTCCTCCATCGAGGGCCCGTGACCGTAGACGGGGGCGTTGTCGAAGTACGGGCGGAACTGGTTCACCGCGTCCTGCGAGTTCTTGGCCATGAACGCCTGTCCACCGAGCCCGACGATCGCCTGCGCGGCGGTGCCGTGACCGTAGTGCTCGAAGCGCTGACGGTAGTAGCCGATGAGCTGCATGTAGTGCTCCTTGGGCCAGAAGATGTTGTTCGCAAAGAAGCCGTCACCGTAGAAGGCGGCCTGCTCGGCGATCTCAGGGCTGCGGATGGATCCGTGCCAGACGAACGGCGGCACGCCGTCGAGCGGGCGAGGGGTCGACTGGAAGCCCTGCAGAGGTGTGCGGTACTTGCCCTGCCAGTCCACGAAGTCCTCACGCCACAGGCGGTGCAGCAGCGCGTAGTTCTCGATGGCCAGCGGGATGCCCTCGCGAATGTCCTGGCCGAACCACGGGTACACCGGGCCGGTGTTGCCGCGGCCCATCATGAGGTCGACACGTCCGTCGGCCAGGTGCTGGAGCATGGCGTAGTCCTCGGCGATCTTCACCGGGTCGTTCGTGGTGATGAGCGTCGTCGAGGTGGACAGCTGCAGCGTGGAGGTCTGCGCGGCGATGTACGCGAGCGTGGTGGTGGGGCTGGAGGAGAAGAACGGCGGGTTGTGGTGCTCACCGAGTGCGAAGACGTCGAGGCCCACCTCCTCGGCCTTCTTGGCGATCGCGACGATCGCCTTGATGCGATCGTTCTCGGAGGGGGTGGTCCCGTTGGTGGGGTCCTCCGTGACGTCGCTGACGGTGAAGATGCCGAACTGCATCGTGTGCTCCCGGTTCGATCCGATAGTCAATGCGTTTGCATCGACTAATGCACTCAACTGTAGAGCACCGACGAGTATTCCCGCGCCTCAACAGTCGGATTCGGAGTCGCCCCGCAGCACGCCCTCGAACCACCCGAGCAGGCTCGGCAGCGACGCGAGCGCGGCGAGCGCGTGGGTGATGCCGTTGAACTTCTCGAACTGCACGGTCTCACCCGCCGCGCACAGGCCCGCGACGTAGCCCTCCGTCGCGGACGGCACCACGAGCTTGTCCGCGAGGCCCTGGCCGACGAAGATCGGCACCCCGATCGGCGCGCCCCCGGCACTGTTCTCCCGCAGCATCGTCGCCCAGGGCTCCGTGGTCGCTGGGTCGGACGTCACGAACCCGCCGACGAGCGGATCGGCGATCTTCGCGATCTGGGGATGCTCGGTCAGCAGGCAGTACGAGGCGATCCGGTTCACCGCGCCGGCTCCCGCCGACGTGAGGATCGCCCCCATCGACTCCTTCGAGTACTGGTCCGCGTATGCGGCGGTGAACGCGGGGATGGCATACGACGCGATCGTCACCCCGGAACTGTCGATGATGTCGTCGGTCATCAAGGCGTTGAGGTTCGCGGCCGGCGCCGCGACCGCGACGCCCTCGAGGGTGAGCTCCGGCGCATACTCGCTCGCTCGCTGCGCCGCGAAGAGCGCAGCATGGCCGCCCTGGGAGTGGCCCCACAGCAGCAACCGGTCGCCGGCATCCGTACCCTCGAGGTTGCGTGCGGCACGCGCGGCATCGAGCACGGCATTGGACTCGGAAACGCCGAGCAGGTATGAGGACGGACCCTCGACGCCCATTCCCGGGTAGTCGGTCGCGGCGATCGCGAAGCCGGCGAGCAGCAGGTCGTCCATGCCCTCGATGCCGCTGAACGGCGCCACGCCGAGGGATGGCGCGCACTTGGCGGCCGATCCCGTCGTCGGATGCGCCCAGGACACGATCACGCGACCGTCGGCCGGTGCGGGCAGGTCGGGCACGATCACCATGCCGGAGACGACGATGTCGGCGCCCGACTGGTCGGTGGAGTGATACAGCACACGCCAGGCGCGCGCACCGGCCGGCGCCTCGGAAATCGACTCGCTGCGCACGATCTCACCGGGCTCCCCGGGCGGCAGGTCGGCCGACACCTCGTAGAACGCTCCCTGGGTGAGCTCGTCTTCGATGCCCTCGACGATGCGGCGCTCCAGACAGCCGGAGAGCCCGACCGCGAGCAGCGCGCCGACGACGACCGTCGCGAGCACGCGGGGCATCAACGTGTCTGTCCGATCAGCAACTCCACCCGGTAGAGCCCGCCCTTGCGCACGATGACCGCGGGGATGCGGGGCTTGCGACCGGCCATGTCGAGCCGGGAGAGGGCCTCGTCCACGACCGACTCGAATCCTCGCGGCACCCATCCGACCGGCCCGACCACTCGCGACCCGGTGAACAGGCGCACCTCGATCGGCGCGTCGACCGCCTCGTCCTTCTGGGAACGGCGGCTGATCGCGCTCTCGGCCTCGGCATCCGCGATCTCCGCCAGCAGGGGCTGCACGGCGTTGCTGCCGGCCAGACGCAGGCGGACTCGGGCATTCGACGGCACCAGCACGCCGCGGTACTGGTGCAGCGAACCCTTGCCGCGATCGTTGCGGTCGAATTCGGGCATCTCAGTGGCCATGCATGGATGGTATCCGCCCTTTACAGGTCGGCGATGCCATGCGACGGTGGGCTATGCCCAGGGTTGTGATCTTCGCCCCCTCGCCGGTGCTCACCGTCACCATCGAGGACCATCCGGATGGCCCCGAGGTGCACCTGCACGCGGGCGGGCAGGGCGTGTGGCAGGCGCGCATGCTGCTGCGCATGGGGGTCGAGGTGACCATGTGCAGTGTGCTCACCGGCGAGAGCGGCCGCATGCTGCACCACCTGCTCGAGGACGAGGGCATCGGCGTCGTGGCGGTCGACCGCACCGGCCGCGGTGCCGCCTACGTGCACGACCGACGCGGGGGCGAGCGCCTGAAGATCGTGGAGACCGGGGGCGAGCCGATCTCGCGGCACGACCTCGACGAGCTCTACGGCATCACGCTGGGCCAGGGCCTCGGCGCCGATCTCGTGATCCTGAGCGGGCCCGCGAGCAAGAACGCACTGCCCGCAGACGTCTACCGGCGGCTGGCGGCCGACCTCCGTTCCGGCGGTCGTCGGGTGATCGTCGATCTCGCCGGCGACCGTCTCACGAGTGCGCTCGCCGGTGGCGTCGAACTCGTGAAGGTCAGTGACGAAGAGCTGGTCGACGACGGCCGCATCAGTGCCGCCAACACCGCGAACATCGTGGCGGCGATGCGCGAGCTGCGACGCGAGGGTGCGGATGCCGTGATCGTGACGCGCGCGCACGAACCGTCGCTCGTGATGACGGCGGACGCGGTGTGGGAGGTCACGACGCCCACGCTCATGGTGACCGACATGGCCGGGGCGGGCGACTCCCTCACCGCAGGCATCGCGGCCGCGCTCGCCGCCGGCGAGGAGCTCCGAGAGGCCGTCGCCCTCGGTGCCGCCGCCGGGGCGCTCAACGTCACCCGTCACGGCCTCGGCACGGGTGATCCGCAGACGATCGCGAAGCTGCGCGAACTCGTCAAGGTGCGCACGATCGATGCGCCGGTGACCTCGATCACCCAGTCGATCAGCCTCGACGAGCTTGCCGCGAAGGCCCGGGAGCAATGACGACGGCGCTCATCACCAACGATGACGGTGTGGGGTCGGCGGGCCTGTGCGCCCTCGCCAGGGCGGCCGTGGATGCCGGACTCGACGTCGTCATCGCCGCACCCCGACGGCAATCCTCCGGCTCCTCGGCGTCGATCGTCGCGTCCGAGGCCGACGGGCGCATCCGTATCGAGCGCCGCGAGCTGGAAGGACTGGAGTCGGTGACCACGTTCGCGGTGCACGGCGCTCCCGGGCTCATCGCCCTCATCGCCGCGCACGGGGCGTTCGGCGCGGTGCCCGACATCGTGCTCTCGGGCGTCAACCACGGGGCGAACGTCGGGCGGGCCATCCTGCACTCCGGCACGGTCGGCGCGGCGCTGACCGGCGGTCTGAACGGGGCGCGCGCCATGGCCGTGTCGCTCGACGTCGGCATCTCGCCCGAGACCTATGAGTGGGATGCCGCGGCCCAGCTCGCGCGACAGGTGCTGCCGACCCTGCTGGAGCATCCAGCAGGCACGGTGCTGAACCTGAACGTGCCGAACCGTCGACAGCCCGCGGAACTGCGGGAGGCGCACTTGGCCCCCTTCGGCATCGTGCAGACCACGATGGAGCACGAGGACGAGCACCACGTGACCCTCGCGGTCGAAGACCTGCCGAACACCCCGGAGCCGGGCAGCGATGCCGCGCTGCTCGCCGAGGGATTCGCGACGCTCACGAGCATCACCCCGGTGGGGTCGGTGCCGCTTCTGGCGCAGTTGCGGCGCTAGGGCTTCTCGCCCGGCAGCGGCGCGCGCGCCGGCATCCGCTCGCGCTGCTCGGCGACGATCGCGGCATTGCGCACGTCCGGCCGGTACAACTCGTCGACGACACCGAGCACCCCGGCGGTGGCCTTACGGCCGAGGGTGCGTTTGGCGCGGGGCAGCATCCACGGCAGCGCGACGAGCACAGCCAGGATCGGCACGAAGATGGCGAGCGAGATGAGCAGGTCGACCATCAGGCGCTCCGCCGCGCGAGTAGACCGCGCAGCGCGAAGTAGACGAGCACCGCGACCAGCCCGACGATGATGAGCTTCGCGACGAACCAGACGATCTGCAGCACCACGCTCACGAACACCCACGCGAGCACGACCGCGACGACGACGCCGACGGTGGTGAGGATGCTGGCGTTGCGGGTCATGGAGCAAGCCTAGGCTCGGCCGGTCAGTGTTGAGCTCTCAGTCGATGGATGAAGGCGTCGTGGCGGTTCGGGTCCTGTGCCTTGAGACGAGCCAGAAGAGCGCGGTGTTCGTCCATGAGGGTGATGAACTCTCCGTGAGATTCTGGGTCCGTCTCGATCTGCTCACTGAGCTGGGCGATGCGTTCCATGATCGATTGCGCACGGGCCTCGGTCTCACGAAGAGCGTCATCGAGCGCGCGGATCGCTGCGGCCTGATCGCTCATGTCGGCCTCCCGCTCGCGCACGCGTTGCAGCGCGAGGTCCGCGGCGAGCGAATCCTCGAGCACCTCACCATGGGACTCCGCCCGCGCCTTCTGCACCATGGGCAGCAGGATGTTCGCGATCACGACCGCGCTTGCGCCGTGCGGCACTGCGCCCCGCGTCGGCAGACCAACGAGGTCCAACTCCTTGGCGAATCGTCCCGAGGAACGGAGCACGTCCACGAGGTTCTCGAAGGCACGGTGCCATTCCTCCGTGCTGCGGTCGAATCGTGCGACGGCCATGTCAGCAGCGTCGATGGCCTGCGTGAACTGGCCGAGGAAGCGGTACGCCCTGGATAGCCCGATCTCGGCCCGCCCCAGAGTCTGACGGGCTTCGATGCCATACTCCGGCAACAGACGCTCGGCGATGTCGATCGCGCGCAGAAAGAGTCGCACCGCTTCCTGGCCCAACTCGGTGTCCTTGATGGCGATCGCCTGATCGCGTGTCGTACGTGCCAGGGACACGAGCGATTTGGAGAGTCCACGTTCATCGACCAACTCCTCGCTGATCTGCACTGAAGCGACGAGATAGTCGAGGGCGCCCTGCCAGTTGCGGCGCTCGGCCTCGAAGAGTCCGACAAGTTGCGCGCACATCGCGTCGATGGTGTCGCGCCGTTCGTCTGAATAGATCGCCCGCAGAATGCTCGTTGCCTTGGCATGCTCCCCCGAGTTCCACGCGTCGACACCATCGATGAACGCGAGCAGACGATCCCCGGGGTCGAGGAAGCGCCCCAGCACCTCACGGGCTGCCGCAACATCCGATGTTCGGCCGAAGCCGCGTGCCGAGAACAGGTGGTGCGACAAGTCAGCCGTGCTCGCCTGGCGGGCCGCCGAGTCGGCTTCCTCGGCCACGACGGCATAGCTGAGGCGAAGCAGTTGCGATGCTCGGAGCCCGAGAACCGATACCAGGGGGGCGCGCATGGTCGAAGAGGCGTGCTTGACGAACAGCGAGGCCGCGAGCCGTTGGAACTCACGCCCCGGCGAGTTGCCTCCCGATCGCACGATCTCCTGCACGGTCTCCGGGATCGCGAGCAGGTCGTACACCGGTTCGACGCCACCGATCGCATGGATGCCATCGATTGCGGCCTGGGCGCGATCGGCGCTGTGAGGACGCCCCGCAGCCTTGAGCACATTCTCGACGACCTCCGTTGCCAACGGCAGGTCGAAGTACGGCAGGAGATCCAAGGCAGAGAGTGCAAGCGACTCGTCGTGCCTGCCTTCCGTGATCAAGCGCTCGCCGCTTCCGCATAGAGATTGAGGCGGTACCAGCGGGCGTGGGAGTACGTGATTCCGGGCGGAACCGTCTCACCCGATGCCCAGTGTTTGGCGAGGTAGGCGTGCAGATCGCGTACCGCCGTCTTCCGCACGGCCTGCTGTGCCCAAAGACCCTCCAGGTGCGCCGCAGGTATCCGGGCATCTGCGGTGATCAACAACCGCACACCCGGGAGAGCATTGAGCTTGGGGATCGCCTCTGCGAGAAACCACGAGCGCACCTCCTTCGAGAGGGCGCCGATACTTGAAAGCGCTAGCGTTGTCGGACCTGCTGAGCGCAGCAGCTCGTTCTGAAGCGCGGCCAGGAAGAGGTCTCGGCGCACCGTCTCATGCTGCTTGACGGTCTTCTGTTCGAGGTTGGGGTTCTGGAGCCACGGAGCGAGAAGATCCGAGGCCGAGGTGTGCGGCTTCGACTGATGGCGGGTGATCACCCGGACGTCACTGCCTGCGACGCGTTCGTAGGCGCACAACAGCTCGAACACGTCTTCACGGCTGTCGTTGTCCTGCTCCGACATCTTGCCGACGACCACCACAGAGGTGCCGCTCTCCAGGTGGCTACGACATGTCGCCGTGCACTCCTCATGATTGATGAGGTCCGCTTTGGCATTGTCGGCCCTGATGAGTGCAAGCACTTCCGGTCGCGCGCTGCGGCAGTCCATCGTCGGACTATCCCTGAGCGAGATGTCGACGCGTCGGTCGAAGCGGTACTGCCCGTCGTAGCTTGCGATCATCTCGGATTCCGTCAATGCGATCTGTGAGATGAGCTTGTCCCGAATCCACTCGCCGACCGCACGGGCATCCGCCTTAGGCAGATTGCGATAGGTGCGAATCTTGACCGTGAACCCGACGACCTTGCCCTCGTCCGGTTTGGAGCGCTCGGTGATCGCGATGTCCTCGACGACCTCATGTTTGAGCCAATGCGCACTCGAAAGCGTGCTGAGCTGGTAGGCGGCGGCCGCCTTGGGAACTCGCTCCATGCAAAGGTCGAGTTCATCCGCCATCAGGAGCAACGCGGCAAGTCGCTCCCCGCGTATCGGGAAGTTCAAGAAGCTCGTGATCTGTCGGAGCTCCCGCACGCCTTCTTTGTAGGTATGGGTCCCATGCGAGTACGCAAGCCAGGCGATCGCGGATGAGCGTGGAGAATTCATCCGGAATGCCGTGATCAAGCTGGAACCCATTCGCGAGCGGCCCCAGCACCGCGTCGCGTGAGACACGCGGATGCGCTTTGCGCACCTCGTCGGGATCGATCGTGACCGGCCCCCGCGAATCCGGTGCGCCGATGTGTTGCATACCGATGTCGTGCACCCATGCCGCCTGCTCGAGAACGTAGCGCTCGAGCAGATTCAGTCTGATGACCTTGCCTGCATTCTTGCGCGCATTCGCGAGTGTGTTCGCGAGACTCGATACCCGCCGAGAGTGCTGATGGCTGTGATCTGTGAAGTGCTCGAGGCGGTTCGAGTGCTTCCAGAATGCCTCGACCTGTGAGCGAGTGCGCGCGAGTGTGGGGACGAGCGTAGGGAACCTCTTCTCGAGATCGGCTTCGAGTTGCAGCGCATGTGGTTCGACGAACAAGTGCACTCCCGGACGCGCGGATAGGCAAAGTTGAGGAAAGGTGAGGAGCTTCCCAGATACTAGTGGCTCTTCACCGCCGAAAATGCGAAACGGGCCGCCATCCCGAAGGATGACGGCCCGTCGTCAAGTCGCGCGCTGGAGCTTGGAGGATTGCGCAGCAATCCCGCGACGCCAGCGCCGACGAAGTTGCGCTTCGTCGGAACGAACGATGGTTAGCGGCGCAGACCCAGACGCTCGATCAGCGAGCGGTAACGCTCGATGTCGATGTCCTGCAGGTAGCCCAGCAGGCGGCGGCGCTGGCCGACCAGGAGCAGCAGACCACGACGTGAGTGGTGGTCGTGCTTGTGCTCCTTGAGGTGCTCGGTCAGGTCCTTGATGCGCTGCGTGAGCATCGCGACCTGGACCTCAGGGGAACCAGTGTCACCGGGGTGGGTAGCGTACTCATCGATGATCGCCTTCTTGACATCGGCTTCAAGAGCCATAGAAGTGATCCCCTTTCTCCTCGTTGCGCGGCGCCCGTGGCAGAATGCCCGAGCTCTCTTTGTCCGCGGCCGTTTGACGGCAACCTTGGGAGTTTAGCAGAGGTCGAGGGGTCACGACCGGGGAGGGCATCATGGATGCCATGCCCACCCTCACCATCCACGTGAAGCCCGGCAGCAGCAAGGGGCCGCTCGTCGAGCAGACCGGCGAGCGCGAGTTCACCGTCTACCTGCGTGAGCGCGCGGTGGACGGCAAGGCGAACGAGGGGCTCGTGACGGTGCTCGCCGGGCATTTCGGCGTCGCCAAGAGCCGGGTGGAGATACTGCGCGGACACGTCTCGCGCACCAAGATCGTGGCGGTGGACGAGTAGGCCTTTCGTCCCTCGCGCAACCGCGGCATCCGCGATTGACTACGCGCATGACCTTCTTCGAATCCATCAAGACCGTATTCCGCAAGTACGCCGAATTCGAGGGTCGGGCATCCCGCTCCGAGTTCTGGTGGTTCGCGCTCTTCAGCACCCTCGTCAGCGCCGCGCTGGGCAGCCTCTTCGTGCCGTCCTTCGGTGGCGGCGGCTTCGACAACGGCATGTACACGATGCCGATGGTCGGCGGCTACCCGAACCTCGCCGGGGTGTGGGGCATCGCCGTGCTGCTGCCGAGCCTCGCCGTGACGGTGCGCCGATTGCGGGATGCCGGACACAACTGGGCCGAGATCTTCTGGATTCTGCTGCCCATCGCCGGTCTCATCGTGCTGATCGTGCGCCTGGCGGACCCGAGCGTTCCGGCGCCCGCCGCACCGGCCGCGCCTGCCGCAGCCGCACCCGCCGCTCCGGTCACCCCCGCGGTGCCCGCGGCCCCCGCCAAGGCCCCGGCCAAGCGCCCTGCCAAGAAGCCCGAGGCCTGATCGTGGAGGGCATCGCGGAGCTGACCGCCGACCAGTGCTGGGAGCGGCTGCGGTCCGAGCAGCTGGGACGCCTTGCGATGTGCGCGGGCGGAGAGATCGACATCTTTCCGATCAACTTCGTCGTGGACGGGCAATCGTTGGTGTTCCGCACCGCGCCCGGCACGAAGCTCGTCGAGACGGTGATCGCCTCCGAGGTGGCGCTGGAGATCGACGGCTTCACCGAGCAGGACGCGTGGAGCGTCGTGGCGAAGGGGCCGGCCCAGCGGCTGGAGCAGCAGGACGAGATCGATGCCGCCGACCGCCTGCCGCTTCGGCCCTGGGCGCCGACGCTGAAGTACACCTACGTGCGCATCACCCCCGCCCACGTCACCGGGCGCGCGTTCGTCCGCGGTCCGGAGCCCGACCGCGGCATGTTCTGACGCGACCCGGCGCAGCGCGCTCAGACGAAGGTGGCGGCCACGGCGGCCACGAGCAGTCCCGAGGCTCCGAGCAACCATGCGGTGCGGCGCAGCACGGCGGTCTGCACCGCGTGCTGCAGCCGCGCGAAGCGGGCCTCGTGACGCAGGGTCTCGTCGAGCATGCCGGTGGCGGGATGCCAGGCGCGGGTGTGCTCGGCGGCGGCGACCAGGGCGCAGGCCGCGGCATCCGTGAGCCGGTGCTTGCGGCGAAGCAGAGTGCGCGCCAGCTGGGTCGACACGAGCACGATCGCATCGAGCGGTGCCGGGCGACCGAAGTGGAGTGACCCGGGGTCGACGATGGCGATGACGGGGGTGACATCGACCGTCTCGCCGACCCCGGTGCTGAGGAGCCGTGAGGCGCGGATCGCCTCGTGTCGGGCATTGGCCAGGTGGTTGGTGCGTCGTCCGTTGACGAGCACACGGCCGTGCTCCACGGTCACGCGCTGGCCGACGTGATCGTGGATGTCGATGGTGAAGACCCCCGCGGGTCCGATCAGCAGCTGGGCGGCGTCCGGGTCTCCCGAACGCAGCACGGTCCAGGTGCCGGGCAGTGCCTGCAGCAGCCTGGCGGCGTGCAGCTCGCCGATGGCTCCGCGATACCAGTCGCGGGCATCCGCACTGAGCGGGCTCAGCCCGAGCAGCCGAGCCGGCCAAGGCTGCGGTCGCGCCGACGCCTGGATGCGCAGACACTCCGTGATCGCCGGGTAGGCGGGCGGGCGTACGCCCACGGCAGGGCTCGGCCCCGCGCTCCCCCGAGCCAGCAGATCGGTCATCGTTTCCCCCCGGATGCGATTGCCTCGAACCTAGTGATCGCACGGATGCCACGGCAGCCCCACAACGGGGCGCGGGTTCCGCGGGACCTTCGACCCCGCATCCCGCGCAGGTTCGCGCTGTAGCGTCGGATCATGAAAGCACTCCAGTACATCGAAATCGGCACGCCGCCTCAGGTGGTCGATGTCCCCAAGCCCACGCCCGGCCCCGGGCAGGTACTGCTCAAGGTGACCGCGGGCGGAGTGTGCCACTCCGACGCGTTCGTGATGAGCCTTCCCGCCGACCAGTACGACGTCTTCGGGTTCGGCCTGCCGCTGACCCTCGGCCATGAGGGTGCGGGCGTCGTCGCCGAACTCGGCGAGGGCGTCACGGGCATCGCGATCGGCGATGCGGTGGCCGTCTACGGTCCGTGGGGCTGCGGTCGCTGCCACAACTGCTCGCAGGGCAAGGAGAACTACTGCACCGAGGCCGCCCGCCTCGGCATCAAGCCCCCGGGGCTGGGTGCCCCCGGCTCGATGGCCGAGTACGTGCTCATCGACGATGCGCGTCACCTCGTTCCGCTCGGCGGGCTCGACCCCGTGAAGTACGTGTCGCTGACGGATGCCGGGCTCACCCCCTACCACGCGATCAAGACCTCGCTGCCGAAGCTCGGTGCGGGCACGACCGCCGTGGTGATCGGGGCCGGAGGACTCGGCCACGTCGGCATCCAGATCCTCAAGGCCATCTCCGGCGCCACCGTCATCGCCCTCGACGTGAGCGAGCAGAAGCTCGATCTGGCCCGGGAGGTGGGTGCCGATCACGCCCTGCTCAGCAACGACGACGCGGTCACGGCGGTTCGCGAGCTCACGCACGGGCTCGGCGCCGACGCGGTCTTCGACTTCGTGGGCGCGCAACCGACGGTCGAACTGGCCGGCAAGCTCGCCGCGATCGAAGGCGATGTGACGATCGTGGGCATCGGCGGCGGCGCGCTGCCCGTCGGCTTCGGCGCACTCCCCTACGACGTCGCGGTTCGCGCACCGTACTGGGGCAGCCGGGCGGAGCTGATCGAGGTGCTCGACCTGGCACGCGCGGGCAAGATCACCGTCGAGACCGAGGTCTTCAGCCTCGACGACTCGCCGGCGGCCTATGAGAAGCTGCACGCCGGCACCATCCGGGGGCGCGCCGTCATCGTTCCGGAGTAGCCGCAACCTAGGGTGAACGCGTGAACGAAGCGCTCGCCCTGGACATCTTGCTCGGGCTGGTGCTGCTGGCGTACGTCGTCTACGGCGTACGCCACGGCCTCTCCCGGGCGGTGTTCGTGATCGCCGGCGTGATCGGTGGCGTGATCGCGGCGTACTTCTTCGCGCCGGTGATCGGAAACTGGGTGCCGGTTCCCTTCCTGCGGCTCGGCGTGACCATCCTCGCCGCCATCGGTCTCGTGATCGCCGGGCACGCCCTCGGCAGCGCGATCGGTCGAGCCGTGCGGCGCGGCGTCGAGCAGACCCCGCTGAGCGGAATCGATCGACTGCTCGGCGGCATCGTCACGGGCGTCGCGGCAGCGCTGGTCGCCTCCATGCTCGCCTTCAGCGTCGCCCAGCTTGGCGTGCCCGTGCTCTCCCGCGCGATCCTCGGGTCGACGGTGCTGCGCGTCATCACGGCCGTCACGCCGGATCCGGTCGAGGCGTTCCTGGCGCAGATCCGCGGGGCCGTGATGGCCGGCAGTCTGCCCGTGATCCAGGGCGCGATCGGCATCACGGAGGCGCCCAGCATCCCGCAGGTCGACACCGGCAGCGCAGCCCTGAACGCGGCGGCAGCCTCGGTGGTGCGCATCACCGGCAATGCCTACGCCTGCGGTCAATCCCAGACCGGCACCGGCTTCGTCGTCGCCGACGACCGCGTGGTGACCAACGCGCACGTGCTCGCCGGCGTGACCGAACCGGTGATCGAGGTGCCGGACGGCGCGGTGCTCACCGGCAGCGTCGTCTACTTCGACCCGATCGACGATCTCGCGGTGATCGCGGTTCCCGGCTTGGATGCCGCGCCCCTGCTCGACGCCTTGACCCTCGGCGCGGGCACGGATGCCGCGTTCCAGGGCTACCCCTACGGTGGTCCGTTCACCTCCGGCGCCGCCCAGGTGCTCTCCGTCTCCACGGCCCGCGTGCTCGACATCTACAGCGCGTCCAGTTCGCCGCGGGAGATCTACACGCTCGCCGCGGACGTGCGGGAGGGCAACTCAGGCGGTCCGCTGCTCACGCTCGACGGGAGGGTGGCCGGCGTGGTCTTCGCCCGCAGCGGCGACACCGCGAACGTCGGGTACGCCATGACGATGAGCGAGCTCGATCCGGTGACCGCGCAGGCCTCCGCGCTCAGCACGCCGGTGGGCACCGGAGAGTGCATCCGCGGCTAGCGCCGACCCACGAACTCCAGCCACTGGTCCGGTGCGGGGCACGAGTCCAGTTCGGAACCCGTCGCCGTGCCGAACGCCCGCCATCGCCAGCGGTCGCCGAGACGGTCCAGCTCGTCGTCCGGGAACACTGCGGTGATCGTCGTGCCCGCGACGACGACATCGTCGAGGTCGAGCTCTCGCTCGTCATCGCCGTCCCAGACGAAGTAGCGGTCGAGGCGCCCGTCGACGAAGCCGATCGACACCTGGTACGTGTCCCGCTTGCCCCGACGCTCCGCCAGGATTCCGACGCCGGACTGGCCCGCCGGCAGCGCCGTCGCGAGTTCCAGGCGCACGGTGAGTTCGCCGTCGCGCTGCTCGAGCGTCACCGTGTCGAGGTCGACCGCGCCATCGCCGAGGTCGTCGACGCACTGGTTCGGTCCGGCCTCCGGCCGGGGCTCCGGCGGGGGCGGCGGGGCCGGCTGCTCGGAGCCCGGCGTGGTTGGCGTAAGCGGTGGTGTCGTCGTCGGCGAGGCGGCAGGGCTGGTCGGTGCATCCTGGCGGTTGAGCGTCGCCACGAGCGTGACCGTCACCGCGATGAGCGCGACGGCCAGTACCCCGACGATCGTCGGCCACAGCGGGAAGGAACGGCGGGTTCGCGCACGACGCGGTTCGGGCGCGGGGTCGAGACGTGCCGTGAACTGCTCGGTCGGCTGCTCGTCGGTCACCACCCCACGCTAGGTCAGGAGCGCGTGACCCACCAATCCGTGTACTCGCTCGCGCGGCCGTCCTCGGCGAACCGCACCACCCAGAGGTTGTCGTAGACCGTGTCGGGGTAGGTGACGAGGCACTGGAGCACCGCGGCATCCCCGTCGACGGCGACGATGTGCCAGGCGAACTGCGTGGTGCCCGGCCCGTCCGCGTGCTCGAGCCAGTCGGCGACGATCGCCTCGATCCCGACCGCCGGATGCGGGTCGTGCGGACGATGGGCGTAGATCGCATCTTCGGTGAAGATCGCGCGGATGTCGACGGGGTCGTTCGACTCCCACGCCTTGCGATAGCCATGCACCCACGCCGTCACGATGTCTCTGTTCGTCATGACTCCTGCATACCGGCTACCCCGGACATGGCGCGAGCCGTTGCTTCGCACGCCGACAGCAGGCAGTGTTGAACCATGACGGTCGACGCGGGCTGGCACATTCTGCAGTCCACGATGCTGCGTGCCATCGCCTACGACCCCGCCACCCGCGAACTCAGGGTGCGCTTCCACTCCGGCGGGATGTACCGCTATCACGGCGTTCCCCCGGAGGTCGTGACGAACCTCCTCGATCCGCCCGACGGCTCCCCCGGCCGCTACTTCAACGACACCATCCGCGACGGCTACGACTACGACGAGGTGCGCCCGGCCGACTAGGCGACACGCGCGAGGCGTGCCCGGCGCAATCGCCTGGCCTTCGACGCCGTGAGCAGCAGTGCGAGCACCGTACCGACGACGGTGCCGATCGAGTTCGACAGGATGTCCCGCGGGTCGGAGACCCGATTCGGGATGAACTGCTGCGCGAACTCGATGCCCACCGTCATCGCTACCCCGAGCAGGATGGCCAGCCACCACCGCCCCCGGCCGAACAGCAGCACGAAGAACATGCCGAAGGGCAGGAACAGCAACACGTTCGCCACGAACTCCAGCAGGTTGAACGTGATCCATTCCGTCGCGGCGTGACGGTCGAAGAGCAGCGCGAGCCGCCACAGCCAGCCCTCCTGCTGCGACTCCACCTGCGGGCTGAGCGTGATCCAACCCACGACGCCGAGATACCCGAACGTCAGCACGCTCAGGATCGGGTGCCGGCGGAACATAGCCTCCATCGTGCCCCACGTTGCCGGAGAATCCTCGGTGAACGTCCCGAGCGAGTTGCCCCTACGAGCGCAGTGCGGCCGTGACCACGACCGCGACCAGCGCGCAGATGCCCCCGTACCCCACCACGAACGCGGTCACCGCCCAGAACACGCGTCGGGCGATCGCGTGCCGAACGAGTGTGCGCAACTCGACGAACTCCCGGTGCAGGGCGCGGGTGTCGGCGGCGGCCGCATCGGCGAGGGGCCAGGTATCGGTGCGGTCCGCCGCGTCGGACAGGGCGGCCACCTGCTCGCCGGAGAGCACGTGCGGGCCGCGGGTGAGCATCCGTTCGAGTTCGCGCACCGCGACCACGCGCACGGCGTCCGCCGGCACGCGCTGCACGATGCGCCGGGCCTCCACGGTGACCAGCAGCGGGCTCACCCGCACCGGCTCGCCGGTGCTCTGCTCGAGCACCCGTGCCACCTCGTGGGCCTCACCGCGCGCGCGTGCGAGGTCGTCGTGGACGACGCCGCCCACCGTGAGCCCGGCACCGTCGATCACCGCATCGCGTCCCCCGCAGTACACGGTGCGCAGGGCGAAGACGCCCGTCGGACCGATCACGAGATGATCGAGCGTGCCCTCCGCCAGCGGCAGATCGTGCAGCACGTCCCACCGCTGCCCCAGGCCGTCGAGCACCTCGCCGGCCTCCAGCTCGGCGAGCGCGGCGCGGTAGTCGTGGCGCAGTTCCGGCCGCAGCGGGCTGGCGCCGAGGAACACCGCGAGAGGGGTACGCGGCGGCGACGCCGACTGCGCCGTGATCACCCGGCTCATCGCGGACTGCGCAGGGACCCGCTGTCGCGCCGGGCGGATCTGCGCCATCGTCACCTCTCGCTGCGAGGGACGCCGTTAAGGACGTTGGGCCGGAGGCTCCCCCGCCTCCGGCCCCACTCGCCGCGGACGAATCCGCACCCGATCGAACCTTCCCTCCCCCGAGGAGAAGTTCGTAGGTCCATACTGGTCAACCTGTGAAAGTCCTGCAAACCCCCACTGAGGGGTACATCCGTGGGGCTGCTGTGACTGCTGTGATCAACGGATGCCGCGGGGCACGTCCCCCGTCGACACCACCTGCAGGCGCTGGGTCGGCCTGGTCATCGCGACGTACAGAGCGGCGGCACCCCGCGGAATCTCGCTGACGATGCGCCCAGGTTCGGCGACGACCACCGCGTCGAACTCCAGGCCCTTCGCCTCCTGCGGCGTGAGCACGGCCACCGCGCGACTGAGGCCGGCCGCGCCGAGACCGATGTCGCGACCGAACTCGGCGGCCAGACCGGGGTACAGGGCGGGCAGCAGGGAGTCGCTCGCCACGACCGCGATCGTGCCGAGCGCGGCATCCAGGTCGGAACGTACGGCGTCGCGAACGCCGACCGCGAGGTCGTCGGTGACGAGCACCTCGACGGGCCACTCCCCCTCGCGCACCGAACGCGAGCGCGTCACCTGCACGCCGTGCGCGAGCGCCATGCGCTCGGCGACCTCGACCACCTGGGCGGGGGTGCGGTAGTTGACCGTGAGTTCCTCCAGGCGCCACGCGTCACCGACGTGCGGGCGCAGCGCCTCCGCCCAGCTCGAGGCACCGGCCGCCGCGGAGGCCTGGGCGACATCCCCCACGATCGTGAACGACTTCAACGGGTTGCGGCGCACCAGCAGCCGCCACTGCATCGGGGAGAGCTCCTGCGCCTCGTCGACGACGATGTGCCCGTAGGTCCACTCGCGGTCGGCGGCGGCGAGCTCGGCCGTCGTACCGCGATCGGCGACGGCCTCGAAGCCGTCGGCGAGCGTCTCGGCGTCGACCAGGCCCTCCACCCCCATGTTGCGGATCGCGGCCTCGGCGTTCTCGATGTCCCGCTTGCGCTGCTGCTTGCGCTCCCGATCGGCGGCGCCCGCGGCGAGGTCCATCTCGCCGAGCAGTTCGGCGGCCTCGTCGAGCAGCGCCACGTCGCTCACCGTGAACGCGGCATCCCGGTCGCGGCGCAGCAGCGCACGTCGCGCTGGGCTCCAGCGCGGGGTGAGCGAGGCCAACCACTGCGGCCGGGCGTAGAGGTCTTGCAGCAGCTTCTGCGGCGTCAGCGGCAGCCAGGCGGTGTTCAGCAGCACCTTCACGTCGTGGGCGGTGCGCAGATCCTCCCGCAACCAGGCCTGGTCGGAGTCCTCGATCGTATTGCCGTGCGAGCGCAGCTGATCCGCCAGCAGGCGACCGAGCGCGGCGAGCGCGGCCTTGTTGAACGTGACCCGGGCGACGTTGTGGGGCTTGCGGGTGTCCCACGCCCGCTGCATGGCGGACTGGATGAGCTGCGGTGGCACCGTGAGCAGCTCGCCGTTGACGTCGACGACCTGCGGCTGCGTCGGCACCACCTGGCGCGACTTCACCGCACGCGCGAGCAGCGACGCCATCTCGAGGGAGCCCTTGAGCGCAGCGACGTCGCCGTCGTCCTCGGTGGCGACATCCACACCCGGGAAGAGCTGGCCGACGCTGGCGAGCACCACCCCCGTCTCGCCGAGCGAGGGCAGCACGGCCTCGATGTACTGCAGGAACGAGCGGGATGGCCCCACGATGAGCACCCCGGACTTCGAGAGCGTCTCGCGGTGCGAGTAGAGCAGATACGCCGCCCGATGCAGCGCGACCGCCGTCTTGCCGGTGCCCGGCCCTCCTTGCACGACGAGCGTGCCGCGCAGCTCCGACCGGATGATCGCATCCTGCTCCGCCTGGATCGTCGCGACGATGTCGCCCATGCGGCCGGTGCGCTGCGCGGTGAGCGTGGCCATGAGGGCGGCCTCGCCCTGGAGGCCGCTCACGTCGCCGTCGAGCAGCTCCGGGTCGAAGATCTCGTCGTCGATGCGCACGATCTCGCGGCCCTGGCTCTGCAGGTGTCTGCGCGCCCGCGCACCGAGCGGGGTCGCAGCGGTGGCCTGGTAGAACGCCCGGGCCTGGGGAACGCGCCAGTCGAGCAGCAGGGGCTGCTGATCCTCGTCGCGCAGCCCGATGCGGCCGATGTAGTGCAGCGCACCGTCGTCCATGGCGAGCCGCCCGAACGCCAGGCGTTCGTCGATGCCGCGCAGCTGGCCGACGCGATCCTCGTAGATGCGCGCGAAGGCGTCCCGCTCGGAGCGGTTCTGGTGGGTGCCCCCCGGGTTGCTTCGCCGCACCTCCTCCAGACGGCGCTGCGCATCGTCGCGCAGCGCGTCGAGGCGCGCGTACAACCCGGCGACGTAGTCGCGTTCCCGCGACAGTTCGCTCGACGTCATGCGTGCTCCTGCCTCGGGATGACGCCCGCGATCCGCGGGCAAAACCGGCTATCGAGTCTAGACGACCCGGCATCCGCTCTTGCACACGGTCGGCACCGGTGGCACCCTAGGCAATGGAACAACTCATCGCCCAGAAGCGCCGGAGGCAATGCCCCGCCACTGGGCGATGAGTCTGTGAACCGGGGTGCCGGTCAGCTCGCCGTGAGGCCCGTGAGCGCCTTGCGGGTGTCGAGGATCGACGTCAGCAGCACCGCCTCGTCCGCCTGCGCGTGCTCCCGGCCGCGGCCGGTGATGATGCGCTGACGGGCGAACGCCAGGCGTGTGGCATCCCGGATGTAGGCCCGCATCTCGCGCGACTTGCCGTGGCGTGCCGCCCAGGCCTTGGCCGTGCGGCGACCGTTCGGGGTGGCGATCGCGGCGACCTCGGCAGGGTTGAACCACCCGGCGCTCGCATACTCGCTGAGCCGATCGAACGTGAGCTTGGACTCCTGGCGTCGCAGGTAGAGCACGAGCACGATCGCGATCACGAACAGTGGCACCTGCACGATGGCGTAGTAGCCGAAGAAGTCCGAGACGAAGAACAGGGCGCCGTTCCACAGCGCGTGCAGCAGGATCGCCGGGATGAGCCCCAGCAGGAAGAACCCGATCGCGCCGAGCGGGCCGGTGCGCCGGGCGGCGAATCCGAGCGCGATGCCGATGAAGGCCGTGAACATGACGTGCGCGAACGGGGACATGATGCCGCGGATCAGGAAGATCTCGAAGACGCTGGCATCGAAGCCGCCGGAGTCCAGCAGCTGCGAACCGAAGTAGAGGATGTTCTCGGTGAACGCGAAACCGCCGGCGACCCAGGCCGCATAGACGAGCCCGTCGACGGGGCCGTCGAAGTACTTGCGCGCGGCCCAGAACAGGATCAGCACCCCGAGCCCCTTGCCGGTCTCCTCCACGATCGGAGCCTGGATCGCGGCCCCGATGAACTCGTAGGCGAACTCGCTCCCGTCGGCGATCGCGACGATCACCCGATCGAGCTCCGCCCCGACCAGGAGCGCGATGAGCACGGCGACGGCGGCACCCCAGAGAAAGGCGAAGACCACCGCGAGCCTCGGTTCCGGCTCCCAGCGGTCGATCCAGCGCACCCCGAAGAAGACGATCGCGAGCGGGATGAGCGCCATGATGCCGCCGAGCGCGAAGGCGTCGCCGCCGAGCCCGCCGATCAGGTACACGACCACGAAGAGGGCCAGCAGCGACAGGATCGCGACGCCGACGATGCCGAGCACCAGCAGCCCGGCGCTGCGGCGCGGGGCCGCCGTCGGCATCGGCGTCGCCGCGGTCTGCGCCGCGACATCGGCGGGTGCGGAACTCGGCGCCGGCGCGTGCACACCCGCCGACGCGGTGTAGTCCGTGGTGTTCGACGTGGGGTTGGGCGAGGTCATGGGACGACCCTAGCGGCTGGCGCGGGCGCGGCGCCCACCGCTCAGCCCTGCTGCTCCCGCAGGATCTGCAGCGCGCGGCGCACGCGGTCTCCGAGGCCCGCGACGGGCACCCGGGAAGACTTGGCCGCATCCCGCAGCAGTTCGTCGATCTCCGCGCGCTGGCTGTCGCGCACCACCGCGCGCGCGCCGGCGGCGGCGACGGAGGCACGCGCGGCGGCGAGGGCGAGCACATAGGCCGTGACCGGCAGCGCGAGCGAGAGCACCGCCGCGAGAGGAACGGATGCCACCAGCCCGACGAACGGCACGAGCGCGAGCACCACCGGCAGCAGCCGCCACGGTGTACCGCGCCACAGCTGCGCGTTGGCTCCCCGCCCGAGCGGGACCGCGCGGGCGGACTCGAGCTCGTCGAGGGCCGCGAGCCGGTCTCGGTAGCCGGCGAGCTGCTCGGCGGAGAGCCGCGCGCCGGCGGCGTCCTCGAGCTCATCCCGAATCGCGGCGTAGGCCGAGAGTTTCGGCACGCGACTCGCGGTCAGCGAGAGGTCGGCGAGCTGGAGGGCGACGAGGCCCACCCACACCGCGACGCCGAGCAGGGGGTACAGCAGTGTCGAGTCCACGCAGCGAGCCTAGCCGGGGGTGGTCACCCGCTCGGGAACGTCTTTGGGGCGTCGCGCGATCGTGGCGCTCATCACCGCGGCCACGATGCACAGGCCGGCGGCACCGAACCAGGCGATCGTGTACTGCCCGGTGGTGTCGCGCACCACCCCCGCGACCGTCGCCGCGATGGCCGCGCCGACCTGATGTGACGCGAACACCCAGCCGAAGACGATCGGCCCGTCGGCGCCGAAGAGCTCGCGGCAGAGCGCGACGGTGGGCGGCACGGTCGCGACCCAGTCGAGACCGTAGATGACGATGAAGACGATCATGGGCGGCTGCACGGTCGCCGACAGCAGGAACGGCAGGGCGAGCAGACCGAGACCGCGGCCGGCGTAGTAGACGGCGAGCAGGATGCGCGGGTTGTACCGGTCGGTGAGCCACCCGGAGGCGATGGTGCCGACGATGTCGAAGATGCCGACGACGGCGAGCAGGCCGGCGGCGACCGTCTCGTGCATACCGTGGTCGTGAGCGCTCGGGATGAAGTGGGTGCCCACGAGACCGTTGGTGGTCGCCCCGCAGATCGCGAAGCCCGCCGCGAGCGCCCAGAACGTGCGCTGCTTGGACGCGCGCACCAGCGTGTCGATGGCGCGACGGGCGGCGTTGCCGGTGGGGCGCGGGGTCGGCGCCCAGTCCGCGGGCGCCCCGTAAGGGGCGAGCCCGAGGTCCTCCGGGCGGTTGCGCAGGAACAGCAGCACGAGCGGCACCACCGCGAGGGCGGCGGCAGCGACGAGCAGCGTCGCCTGACGCCAGCCGCTCGACTCGACGAGGCCGGCGACGATCGGCAGAAAGATCAGTTGACCGGTGGCGCCGCCCGCGGTCAGCACGCCGACGACGAGGCCGCGGCGCCGAACGAACCACTGGTCCGCCACGGTCGCGGCGAACACGAGCGCCATCGACCCGGTGCCGAGACCGATGAGCAGGCCCCAGGTGACGACGAGCATCCACGGCTCCGTCGCGAAGATGCTGAACGCGGCGCCGGCGGAGACCAGCAGCAGTGCGGCGGTGGTGACCTTGCGCATGCCGAACCGGTTCATGAGCGCCGCGGCGAACGGCGCGGTGAGACCGTAGAGCAGCAGGTTGACGGTGACCGCCACCGAAAGCTCGGTGCGCGACCAGCCGAACTCGTCTTCGAGCGGCAGCATGAGCACGCTCGGTGCCGCCCGGAACCCGGCCGCACCAATCAGCGCGAGGAAGGCGACGCCGGCCACGATCCAGCCGGGATGGATGCCGCGGCGGCGGCGCGTACGATCGCTCACCGCTCGAGTATCCCCCGCTGCGTCGCTCGGCACCGTGGATCTCGCGCCAGCCTGCGACGGGAACCTGCCGGTCAACCCGCCGTGCGGTCGTCCCCGGGTCGGCGGAAGGGCAGCAGCGACTCGTCGAGCGGAACCCGCCCGGCGGTGTTCACGAGGTTGGTGGCGACCATGAGCCCGGTGAAGCGCAGCAGCAGCGAACGCAGGGCAGGGCTGAACGCGCGCTCGAAGCGGGCCGCGATCTCCGCAGGAACCGCGTGCGGGTCGACGGCGACGATCCGGGCCCAGTCGAGCATGAGCTGCTCGGTCTCGGTGACGTGCGGTGCATCCGGGTCTTCGCCGTTGTCGACGAGGGCGCGACGGAAGAACGTCGAGGTGACCAGGCAGTCGTTGGCCTCCGCGATCGCGAAGCACAGCAGCGACACGGCGCGCTCGCCCACGAGGGGGGCGAGCTCGTCCGACAGCGACGCCCACTGGGGGTAGACGCTCAGCGGCGGAAAGGACATGCCCTCCAGGGTAGTGGGCGAGCCCGGCTACGCCGCCAGCGAGACCTCCGCGGGGTGCAGCACGCGTCCTGAGGGCCCGACCTCGTCGAAGGCCCCGGCGCGGATGGCGGCGTACACGTCCGCGGCCGCCTGCTGGGCGAGTCCGTGGACCGGGCGGGCCGCGCGGGCGATGGCGATGTCGGTGGCGGTGATCGCGGCATCCGCCGGTCCCTCGGTGACCACCTCGGCACCCAGATACTCGGCCCAGGCGGCCACGTAGGCACCGACGACCGCGGTATCGGCGGCGACGCGGATGCGATCGCCACGACGCACCGGACGCACCTGCTTGACCACGGTGCGAGCCAGGCCGGCGCACGGCATCACGCCGACCGCTGCGTCGAGGCTGACGTCGGCCGGCACGCCGACCAGATCGTGTTCGGGCACGATCATGCGGGTGGCGGTGGGCCGTTCGGTCGCGCGGAAGGTCACACGGTCGCCGCGGGCGAAGCCGGCGCTGTCGGGTCCGGCCGCCTCGACGATGCCCGCAACCTGCGTGCCGAGCGGGCCGACGCCGATGGCGACGACACCGATCCGCACCTCACCGGTGGCGGGACGAAGGCTCTGAGGGCGAGTCACTGGGGTGTTGCTCCAATCGGGTTACATTGAGCAAAACACCCGGTCGCCCACCGCTATTCCCTAGAACACCTTGCCCGGGTTGAGAATGCCGAGGGGGTCGAAGACGGACTTGATCTGCCGCTGCAGCTCGAGTTGGTCGTCGCCGAGCTCGTCACGAAGCCAACGCTTCTTGAGGATGCCCACGCCGTGCTCGCCCGTGAGCGTGCCGCCCAGGCGCAGCGCCGCGAGGAACATCTCGTCGGCCGCCGCCCAGATGTGATCGGGCACCTCCTGGCCGTCGAAGACGAAGTTGGGATGCAGATTGCCGTCACCGGCGTGCGCCACGGTCGGAATCTGGATGCCGAACCGCTGTTCGATGTCGGCGATCGCCGCGAACATCGCCGGCAGCCGGCTGCGGGGCACGCTCACGTCTTCGATGAGCGTCGTGCCGCGCGCCTTGAGCGAGGGGTGGAACGCGCGCCGCACCGCGAACAGCCGCTCGCCCTCCTCGGGATCGGTGGAGAGCACGGCGGCGCCGCCGAGCGAGGTGATCACCGCGAGGATGCCCGCCGCCTCGGTCTCGGCGGCCGGGCCGTCGGTCTGGATGATCAGTTGCGTGCCGCCGGGATGCTCGAACCCCAGGTGCTCCGCGATGGCCGACATAGCGCTCTCCCCGACGAGCTCCATGATCGCGGGGCGCAGGCCGGCGGCGGTGATCACCGCCGCGGCGCGCGCCGCGTCTTCGACGTCGGCGAAGGTGGCGCTGACGATGCCGACCGTGCCAGTGACCCGCGGCAGGAGCTTGAGCGTCGCCTCCACGATCACCCCGAGAGTCCCCTCCGAGCCGACCATGAGCGCCGTGAGGTCGAGGCCCGTGACACCCTTGACGGTGCGATGGCCCAGTTCGAGCATCCGGCCGTCAGCGAGCACGACCTTGAGACCCAGCACGGCCTCCCGGGTCACCCCGTACTTCGCGCACAGCAGACCGCCCGCGTTGGTCGCGATGTTGCCGCCGATCGTCGAGATCGCCCGACTGGCGGGGTCGGGGGCGAACCACAGGCCGCGCGGCTCGAGCTGCCGATTGAGTTCCGCGTTGAGGATGCCCGGCTGCACGACGGCGAGTTCGTCGTCGACCGACACCTCGAGCACCGTGTCCATGGCCAGCGTCGACAGCACGATCTCCCCGGCCGAGGCGATCGCTCCGCCGGCCAGACCGGTGCCGGCACCGCGAGTGACCACGGGCGTGCCGGTCTCGGTCGCGATGCGCATGACCGCCTGCACGTGCTCCACGCTGCGGGCCGTGACGACGGCCAGCGGGGCGCCTGGTGAACGGTGCCCGGAGCGGTCCTCACGGGTGGCGTCGAGCAGGTCGGCATCGGTGGTGACGGCATCGCCCACCGCGGCCCGCAACGCCTGTAGCACCGCGGACTCGTCATCGTCGATGGTGCGGGTGGTCGGCGCCGTGCTGGTCACGACAGCGATTCTCTCACGGGCTTCCGGGGGTCACGAGTCCGGTCTCGTAGGCGATGACCACCAGCTGCACCCGGTCGCGCGCGGCGAGCTTGGCCATGATGCGCGAGACGTGCGTCTTGGCCGTCAGCGGGCTGAGGAAGAGCGCCCGACCGATCTCCTCGTTGGTCAGTCCCCGTCCGACGAGGGCGAGCACCTCGCGCTCACGGTCGGTGATCGCGTCCAGGCGCCTGGCGTCCGGGGCATCGCGCAGGATCGTCGAGACCCGTTCGAGCAGTCGTCGCGTCACGCTCGGGCTCAGCAGCGCATCGCCGGATGCCACCACCCGCACCGCCCTGATCAGCTCCACCGGCTCGGTGTCCTTGACCAGAAAGCCGCTCGCACCCGCCCGGATGGCCCGCGCGACGTACTCGTCGAGCTCGAATGTCGTCACGATCACGATGTGCGTGCCGGCGAGCTCCGGGCGCTGCACGATCTGCTCGGTCGCCCACAGCCCGTCGCCCTCGGGCATGCGGATGTCCATGAGCACCACGTCCGGACGGGTCGCCGTCACGAGCGCCACGGCCTCCGACCCCGTGCCGGCCTCCCCGACGATCTCGATGTCGGGCTCCGCCTCGAGCAGGCTGCGGAAGCCCGCGCGGATGAGTTGCTGGTCGTCGGCGAGCGCGAGCCGGATCATGCCGAGGTCTCCTTCGTGGGGATGCGGGCGGTCACGAGCGCGCCGCCGAGGCTCGAGCGCCCCGTGGTTAGGGTGCCGCCGAGCAGCTCGGTGCGCTCGTGCATGCCCAGAAGGCCGCGCCCGCCCTCCGCGAGCGGGTCGAGGCCGCGACCATCGTCGGCGATCTCGATGACGGTGGCGTCGGCATCCGATCGGATCGACACGATCGCGCGGTCGGCGCCGGCGTGCCGGACGACGTTGGTGAGCGATTCCTGCACGATGCGATAGATCGCCAGCTGGGTGGCTTTCGGTGCATCCTCGATGCCCATCTCGAGCGTCACGTCGAGCCCCTGGGTGCGCACCGAGTCGATCAGCCCGGGCAGGCGGGCGAGATCCGGCTCGGGCACGAGGGGCGCATCCTGTCCGCTGTCGGCGCGCAGCACGCCGAGCAGGGAGCGCACCTCGTCGAGTGCGGACTTCGAGGAGTCCTTGATGCTCGCGAGCGCCTCCTTGGCCTTCTCGGGGTGCGCATCCATGAGGTGCAGACCCACACCGGCCTGCACGTTGATCTGGCTGAGCGAGTGGGCGAGAACGTCGTGCAGTTCGCGGGCGATGCGCGTGCGCTCGGCCTGCACCTCGTCGTGGCGGCGCTGGATGAGCGCCTGCTGGTACTGCGCGTAGTGCTCGCTGCGCGTGCGGATGGCCTCGCCGATGCCGAACACGATCAGGATCAACAGCGTCGTCGCCGCGATCCGCGCCGGCTGCAGCTCGGCGCCGACCGCGAGTCCGATCACGATGGTGATCACCCAGGTGGCGCCGACGGAGATCCACGCCCAGAGGCGGGCACCGCGCACGATCGCGCCGACGATGGCGAAGGTGAGTGCGATGTAGGGCGGACTCGGCAGCGCTTGGGCCACGCCGACGTCGAGGGCGGCGATGACCGCGATGACGGCGACCGTGGGTCCCGGAAACCGACGGGCACCCAGCAGCACGAGTGGCCCCACGATCGCGAGGCCGAGACCGACCACCGACATCCTGTCCACGCCGCCGCGCACGAGGGCGAACGCCGCGAACGGCACCTGGATGAGTAGCGAGACGAAGACCGGCAGGAGCAGTCTGACGCGCGCCGACGAGCGGGGCGGGCCGGCGGGCCAGTGGTCCTGACCCCATCGCCCGCGATGCCACGGTGCGTGGGGATCCTGCACTGGGGCCGACATGCTCCGATGCTAGTTCCGCGGGCACTGAGTGCGCGTCGGCCCGCGGGGGGCGCCGGGGTACTCCGGTCGGAGTACCCCGGCGCGATCCTACGGCTTCGGCGGGTAGGGGTTGTTGGCGCGCAGCACCTCCAGGCGCGCGCGGTACTCCTTCTCGTCGATGTCGCCGTTGGCGAAACGCTCGGCGAGCGTCGACTCGGCGCTGCGGCCCGCGTGATTCCACGGACCGCCATGGGCCCAGGCGGCACGCATGCCGCGCCGCCGGGCGAGCCCGACGATGAGCGCGATGACGGCGATCCAGAACAGCGGGATCAGAATGAAGGGGATCCAGTGGAATCCGACCCCCCAGGCGCCGACGTGGGCGGCGAGTGCGGTGATGAGCATCGAGGTGTCCTTCGCTTGAGGTTCCGGCGGAACCGTTGGCTCAAGGCTGGACCGGACCGCACGGGAGCGAATCCGCCCTGCGGCGGCATCCGGGTACTCCCCCGGGTTCACGAAAAGAAAGAACTCCGCACCTCCCTGGGAGGTACATAGCGTTGGGTCGCAGATAGGGCCTTTGGCGAGGCAGGCACGAGAGCGGGACCGTTCGCGAGACAATGAGCCCGCCCGTCCGAACGATTCAGGGAGTCGTGACATGCAACTTTCCGGCAAGTACAGCTACAAGTCTTTCGAGTCGTTCAGCGAGACGCCGCTTCCGAACTTCGTAGTCATCACTGGACCCAATGGCGCGGGGAAGTCCCACCTCCTCGAGGCAATCAAAGAGGGGCGTATCGTCGACCTGACCTGGCCCACCGATCCGACGTCTCGACGTCTACTCACATCGGTGGATCTCGCCTCGTCCATCGCCGAGCTCAACTCTGGGGAGTCTAGAGATTCCCGGATAGACGAATTCCAGCGACTCATCCACTCGTTCACAAGATTCGATCACGATACCGCCCCCTCGCCACAGCTAACCCCTAGTTATCGGCAAAATGTCGTCAAGACCGGAACCATGAGTCTTGAAGGGATCATTCGGGCTGAAGCCATGGCTGGAAAGCCTCTCTACGAGTGGGAACGCGACGAATTCGTGAAGTTCGCACCGAACGAGTTCGGGAGCCGCGACCCGTTCGCTGTGTCAGTCGGGAGTTCATTCGGGCTATACCAACAGACTCGCACGCTCAATCGCTTCAATCGCTGGCAACACGAGGAGTTCGGCACTGAACTGCCTTGGCAATCGGAGGATGACTTCCTTGCGATCCACGGTAGGCCGCCGTGGGAGCTCCTGAATGGAGTGCTGGAGTCGCTCAACCTAGGCTTCCGTTTCGATGAACCCGCGTCGTCGATTGCTCCGGGCAGCGCCAGAGCAGTGATGCGGAATGCCGATGGGGTCGAGCTGCCCCTCACAGAGCTGTCGTCAGGCGAGAAGACGCTCATGTTCATCGCGCTCGCGATGTACTCGGGGCGAAGACGACCTGAAGTTCTCGTGATGCCGAGCGTGTTACTTCTCGATGAGCCGGACGCTGCGCTTCATCCATCGATGATTCGCAACCTCTTGGATCTGCTAGTGGAAGAGTTCGTGGGCAGGCACGGCGTGTCTGTCATCATGACGACGCACTCGCCAACAACCGTTGCACTGGCACCAGAAGAGTCGATCTACCTCATGTCGAGCGGCCAGCCAAGGTTGTCCAAGGCCACCTCGCGCGACGCGGCGCTCTCACGGCTGCTCATCGGGGTGCCGAACGTAAGCGTTCGGGCCGAGCACCGGCGCGCGATCATCGTTGAGAGCGCGAACGACGAACGACTCTACTTCGCAATCGAACGCGCACTCTCTTCGCGCATAGTGTCGGAACGTTCTCTCTCGTTTCTCCAAGCCGGTGGCGACTCCCGCGCTGACGGGAAGGCAGCCGTGCTCGAGCTGGTCGCAAAGCTCCGCGGACAGGGGGTTCCTGTATGGGGATTGGTCGACCGAGATGACGAAATGTCCGAGCCTCATCAGTACGTCTTCTTCGATCCGAGTAGGTACACGTTGGAGAACGTCGTCCTAGACCCTTTGGGGCTCGGGCTGATGTTGTTGCAGGAAGCCACACCCGGGCTTGCGGAGGCAATCGGGACCACTTACCTCGAGTTCGAGATCGACAAGCACGGTCAAGCGACAGTCGACTTCTTGACGGCGGTGGTGGTCCCACCGGGCGCGGCCCGTGGCGAGTCGGTCGTGAAGTACCTTGATGCGGAACTCCGCGTCGATAAGTACTGGCTTGAGGTGAACGGCAAGGCAGTACTGGACAGTGTGCTTGCGACCTATCCGGCATTGAAAGAACACCGAAGCAGACTCATGGACCGGATCGTTGAGCGCGTCTGGCAGCCTCGACCGGGTGTGATTCCACGAGCCACCGCGGACCTACTCGGGCGCTTTCGGGCCGACTGAGCAGAGCCTCTCGGCCGAATGACCGAAAGATGAATCGCGACGCGACGCGCGCTCCAGAGTCGCTTCTCGCCGGATCGCCCGCGGTGATGAAACGGCGAGAGGCCCGGAACCTCAGGGATTCCGGGCCTCGGTGGCTCCCCGACTTGGACTCGAACCAAGAACCTATCGGTTAACAGCCGATTGCTCTGCCAATTGAGCTATCGAGGATCACTGCCCCGCCGAAACGAGGCTCAGCTACTTTATCAAAGGTTGCCGGGCTCCCGCGACGTGGCTCAATAGCCGAGCGCGGGGTCGACGACGCCGACGAAGGCGCCGTCCCCGAGGAGGGCTTCGACGTTGAGCCGCACGCGCTCGGCGAGCAGCGGCGCGATCATCTCGGGGGTGTCCGCGGAGTGCGAGGTGATGACGCAGCGCGGCGCCGTCCACAGCGGATGCCCGTCCGGCAGCGGCTCCGGCGCGGTGACGTCGAGCCCCGCCCCCGTCAGGTGCCCGGCGTGCAACGCGTCGGCGAGGGCGGAGGAATCCACGAGCGTGCCGCGTGCGATGTTGACCAGCACGGCATCCTCGCGCATCGCGGCGAGCTCGGGGGCGCCGATCAGGTTCTTCGTCTCACTGGTGGCCGCTGCGGCGAGGATCACCACGTCCGCCTCGGGCAGCACCTCGAGCAGGCGATCGGTGGTGACGGTGCGAGCGACCCCCGGCATCGGCACCGGGCTGCGGCGCACGACGGTGATGACGGTGTGGAACGGCTCGAGCAGGCGGAGCAGTTCCGCGGCGATGCCACCGGCACCGACGATGAGCACACGCCGGCCGAACAGCGAGAGCCCGGTGGGTGGCGAGGCCCAACTCGTGGACCGAGCCTTCTCGGGCAGCCCGCGCAGGGTCGCGAGCGTCAGGGTGAGGGCGTGCTCGGCGACGGGCTCGGAGTAGGCGCCCTTCGCGCTCGTCCAGAGCGGGAACGCGCGGTCGGCGTGTCGGGCGAGCACGTCGGCGAAGGCGTCGACGCCCGCCCAGGGCAGCTGCACCCAGCCGACGCTGGGATGCTCGCGAAGGGCCTGCTCGAGCGGTGCCGAGCTGCTCGAGTCGAGCCAGATGATGCCGCGCGTGGCATCCGAGAGCTCGCCGACGGTGCCACCGCCCGCCTCCACCGCCGCGACGAACCGCGGCCGCGGCTCGGGCAGGATCGCGATCGGCCCCGGTTCCGGGCGTCGCTCGGCAGGCAGTGGCGTCGCGGACGCGGCGACCGGATCTCGGTGGTCGCCGGGTTGCCGATCAACGGACACTGAGATCCTCTCTCTCGATCACCGGTTCGAGCGCGACGAACGGGCCGTGGCCCGCGGTGAGCTGTCGCGTCGTGTCGATGGATGCCGCGAGCGACTTCACGTAGGGATGCTGCGGGTCGCCGAGCACGGTCTCCAGGTCGCCGTAGCCGACGATGACCCCGCGGTGCATGACCGCGACCCGGTTGCTCACCCGGCGCACCTCGCCCAGATCGGCGGTGACGATGAGCGCGGAGAACCCGCGCTCCTGCTGCAGCGAGACGATGATGTCGAGAATGGCCCCACGCACGGTGACGTCGATGCCCGCGGTGGGGTCGTCGGCGACCAGCAACCTGGGCTCCAGGATCATCGCGCGCGCGATCGCGACCCGCTGCCGCTGGCCCTTGCTGAGTTCGTGCGGGTATTTGTTCATGCTCGCCAGCGGCAGCCGCACCGCATCGATGAGCGTGGCGACCGCCTGACCCGCCTCGTCCTGATCGAAGTGCCGGTCACGGGAGAAGATCGGCTCCGCCACGTTCTCGCCGATCGTCAGCCGCGGCGAGAGATCGTCCCCGGCCTCCTGCGGCAGGTAGCCGACGTAGAGGCCGAGCCGGTCGCGACGGCGCCTCGAAATGCCGCGCACCTGGTGGCCGAGCACGGTGACCCCGCCCCCGGTGATCGCCGGACTCGCGGCGCCGCGCTCGGCCTGCAGGGCCACCGTCTTGGCCAGCGTGCTCTTGCCCGAGCCGGTCTCGCCGACCACCGCGAGCACCTCACCGGGCGCGATGTCGAAGGAGACCCCATCGACGGCGATCGAGCGGGTCTGCGGGTTGTCGGAGTGGTAGCGCAGCGAGAGGTCGCGCGCGGCCACCGCGGGCCCAGCGGTGTCGATGATCATGCGCTACGGCCTCGTGATCGAGCCGAAGCGGATCTCGAGCGGGCGGTCGAGATCGAGTCCCTCGACGCCATCCCGCACGCCCACGAACCGCAGACCCTGCAGCAGCGGGATGGTGGACAGCTGCACCGCTTCGGCCGCCTCAATGCGTTCGATGATGCCGTCGCGCGCGTCCGCATCCGCGGCGGCGGCCAGCTCCGCAACGAGTTGCTGCAGCTCGGCGGTCGAGCCGTCGTTCGCGAGCACGCTCGGCGGGCCGATGTAGGGCGCTAGGTACGCCAAGGCGTCGGGCGTCGCCGGGGACCAACCGAAATAGAACGTCGGGTATCCGTCGGCCACGCGCTGCTCGTCGAACACCGACCACTCACTGGAGGCGAGGGTCACGTCGAAGAGGCCGGACGCCTCGAGCTGCTCCTGCAGCTGAGCGAGCACCTTCTGCGAGGATGCCCCGAAGTGCTCGTCCGGATACTGGATGCCGAGCGAGACCGGAGTCGCGACCCCCGCCGCGACGAGCAGGTCCGTCGCCTGATCCTCGTCGGGACCGCCGCGGCCATCGCCCCATGTGTCGCCGAGGGCATCCTGGGCACCGGACACCCCGTCGGGCAGGAACGAGACGAGCGGCTCGAATGCGGGGCCCGCCGCCTCGGCGAGCGAATCACGGTCGACGAGCGCTGCGACCGCCTGCCGCACCGCCTGCGCCTTGGTCGCGTTCGGCTCGGCCGACGCGGTGCCGAACGGCTGCGTCGCGAAGTCGAACACCAGCGAGCGGATCGCGCCGGAAGGTCCGTCGAGCAGGCGGACCGAGGTGTCATCCCCGAGCCCGTCGAGGTCGGCGGGCCTGACGCCGTCGAGCGCGACATCGACCCTGCCCTGATCGAGCGCCCCAAGCAGCGCCGCGGCGTCGGCGAAGGTGGTCAGCTCGACGCCGACGTTGCTGACCGCGGGGAGGGTGCCGCCATAGGCCGGGTTCGGCTCCAGGGCCAGCGGGGCCTCGGGGTCGGCATCGAGGTCGGGGATCAGGTACTGCCCGGCGAATCCGGCGCCGGCGACGATGTCGTCGACCTGACCGCACTCGTCGGCCGGGAAGGTGTGCTCGTCGACGATGGAGCCGGCACTCGATGCCAGCAGCGTGGGGAACGCGGCGTCGCCGGCCGTGACCAAATGGAAGACGAGGGTCGTGTCGTCGACCGCATCGACCGATGCCAGATTCGACAGTGCGGCGTTGCCATCGCCGATGTCGAGTTGCCGTTCGAAGCTGAATGCGACATCCGCCGAGGTCAGCTCGTTGCCATTCGCGAACTCGAGGCCCGACTTGAGAGTGACGGTGAAGTCGCCGGGTGCGGTGAACGCTGCGGTCTCGGCGAGCTCGGGCTCGACCACGTCGGAGTCGTCGGTCGCGACCAGCAGCCTCGGGAACACCTGACGAACGACCTGCAGGTCGCCGGGCGCCGTGGCGCAGACCGGGTCGAGCGCCGAGAATTCGAGGGTGGTGCCGACACGCACCGGCTCATCGGTGGCCGTCTCGGGCTCGCTCGCGGCGCATCCCGCCAGCGCGGCCAGCGTCGCGAAGCTCAGAGCGAGCGCGAGGGCGGGGGACCTCCAGGTAGTCGATCGCACGAGTGCAGCCTACCGTCGCGGCCGGTCGAGCTCCCCGTCACTCCTGCCGCAGCGCCCGGCGTTCGTTCTCGATGCGCACCAGATCGCGCTGCACCTGGGCGTACCGCTCCGGCTCCGCCGCAGCATCCAGCCGCTGCGACGCCCCCAGCAGCTCGACCTTTCGGCGCAGCAGATCGCGATCCACGAAGTCGGCGATGAGGCGCCTGCAGTACACGGCGAGCTTGTCCTCGCGCTCCGGAATCGGCGCCACGGCGAGCTGGCCGACGAGCGTCGCGTAACGCTGCGGCACCTCGGCGGTCACCCGCGAGACCCAGTCGTGCCCTCCGGGGTCGCCACCGGTCGCGGCGATGCCATCGCGCACCACCGCGAGCGACGGCTCGGTGAACGGCACGCTCGCGGCGAGCGCGGTCAGCGGCTGGCCGACATGCTCGGGATGCTGCAGCAACGCCATGAGCACGTCGCGCTCCGTGCGCGTGGTCGGGTCCGTCGGCAGCCTGGTCAGGGACGGTTCGCTCTCGGTGCTCGAGCCCGTCGAGACCTCGCTCTCCCGTCGCTCCGGCGACGCCGCCGGCGGCGGCTGCTGCTCGCGCCGGCGTGCGGCCTCCACCGCGCCCTGCACCTCGCTCGGCTCCATGCCGAGCCAGCCGGCGAGGTTGCGCACGTAGCCGATGCCGAGCGCCCGATCGCGGATGCCGGCGACGACCGGCGCGGCCGCGCGCAGCGCCGCGACCCGCCCCTCGACGGTCTCCAGATCGTGCGCGGCGAGCTCGCGCCGGATCTTGAACTCGAACATCGGCTTGCGGGTCTTGATGAGCCGACGCACCGCCTCGTCGCCGCGGTTCAAGCGCAGGTCGCAGGGGTCCAGGCCCTCCGGGGCGACCGCGACAAAGGTCTGCGCGGCGAAGCGGTGCTCCTCCGCGAAGGCGCGGCTGGCGGCCTTCTGGCCGGCCTCATCGGGGTCGAAGGTGAAGATCACCTCGCCCGTGCCAGTGGTGTCGGCGTTCTCCACGTCGCCGATCATGCGGCGCACGACCTTGATGTGGTCCACCCCGAACGCGGTGCCGCAGGTGGCGACCGCGGTCGTGACGCCCGCGAGGTGGCAGGCCATGACATCCGTGTAGCCCTCGACGACGACGACCTGGCGGCCGCGGGCGATATCGCGCTTGGCGAGGTCGATGCCGTAGAGCACCTGGCTCTTGTGGTACACCGGCGTCTCGGGGGTGTTGAGGTACTTGGGGCCGTTGTCGTCGTCGAGCAACTTGCGGGCACCGAAGCCGAGGGTCGCGCCCGTGACATCCCGGATCGGCCAGACCAGCCGGCCGCGGAACCGGTCGTAGACGTCCCCCCGCTCGCCGCGGCCGAGCAGGCCGGCGGTGACCAGCTCGTCCTCGCTGAAGCCCAGGGTCTTGAGGTGCTTGCCGAGGGCGCCGCCGCGCGGGGCGAAGCCGACCCCGAACCGCTCGGCGGCAGCGGGATCGAAGCCGCGCTGCCCGAGGAAGATCCGCCCGGGCTCGGCTTCGGGCGTCGTCAGCTGCGCCGCGAAGAACTCGGATGCCGCGGCGTTGGCTGCGAGGATGCGGGCCCGGTTGCCGTGGTCGACGGCGGAGCCGCCGTCTTCGTAGTGCAGCTGGTAACCGATGCGGGCGGCCATGCGCTCGACGGCCTCGGCGAAGGACACCGAGTCCATCTTCTGCAGGAAGCTGAAGACGTCGCCGCCCTCGCCGCACCCGAAGCAGTGGTAGCGGCCCACCTGCGGGCGCACGTTGAAGCTCGGGCTGCGCTCCTCATGGAAGGGGCACAGGCCCTTCATGGAGCCGGCACCAGCGCTCTTGAGCGTCACGTAGTCGCCGATGATGTCCGCGATGTTGGTGCGCGACCGGACCTCGTCGATGTCGCTCTTGCGAATGAGGCCTGCCACGGTGTCGATTGTAGGCGGGCTAGCCGACGAGCCTCTCGTGCCAGGACATCGCGCTCTGATCGGTGAGCGAGGCCACCTGGTCGACGACGGCGCGTTTGCGCTCCGCGTCGGTCTGCGCGGCATCCCAGTCGGCACGGAACCCGGCGTCGAGGTTGCGCGGCGCCGTCCACAGCAGCACGTCGGCGAGCTCGCTCAGGATGTCGCGCTGCTGCTGGTAGATCGGCTTGCGCGAGTTCGTCGACATCACGTTCGCGGCGACGATGCCCTTGAGCACCGCGATCTCGGCCTGGGTCTCGCGCGGCACCACGACATCCGCCCCGAACCGAATGAGGCTGCCGCTCGGATGCCGGGCCCGGGTGGCATGCACCGCCTCGTGGGCGAAGCGCCCGATCAGCTGACTCGTGAGGTTCTTGAGCTTCGCGTGGTCGATGCGACTGCCGTTCCAGCTGTCGATCCAGGCGTCGAGGTTGTCGAGCCGGTCGAAGGCGGCGATGAGTTCGTCGTGGCCGATCTCGCCGCCGATCCACTCGAACATCGACTCCACGAGCTCGTCGTGCTCGACCCGGGCCCCGAGGGCGGGCACGTCGAGGTAGCCGCTGACGATCGCATCCTCGAAATCGTGCACCGAGTAGGCGATGTCGTCGGAGAGGTCCATCACCTGCGCCTCGATGCAGCGCTGCCGCTCGGGAGCGCCGATGCGCATCCACTCGAAGGCCGCGGTGTCGTCGTCGTAGAACCCGAACTTGCTGCGTCCGCCCGGGTCGGGAACGCCTTGTGCGGCCGGCCACGGGTACTTGCAGCTCGCGTCGAGCGAGGCGCGGGTGAGGTTCAAGCCGTACGAGCGGCCGTCCTCGCCGAACACCTTCGGCTCGATGCGGGTGAGGATGCGCAGCGTCTGCGCGTTGCCCTCGAACCCCCCGATGTCCTCAGCCCAGGCGTTGAGGGCGCGCTCGCCGTTGTGCCCGAACGGCGGATGCCCGAGGTCGTGGGCCAGGCACGCGGTGTCCACGAGGTCGGGGTCCAGGCCCAGGCTGACCGCGAGTTCGCGGCCGACCTGCGCGACCTCGAGGGAATGGGTGAGCCGGTTGCGCGCGAAGTCGAGTCCGGCGGTCGGCGAGAGCACCTGCGTCTTCGCGGCCAGGCGCCGCAGCGCGCTCGAGTGCAGCAGGCGCCCGCGGTCACGGGCGAAGTCGCTGCGCCGGGTGAGGTGCTCCTCGGGCAGCCAGCGCTCCCGGTCGAACTCGCTGTACCCGGTCGGATCGGTGCTAGCCGCCACGGCGCGCTGGAGCTATAGGAATCGCGAAGCGATTCTGCGACGCCAGCGCCGACGAAGCTGTGCTTCGTCGGGCATTAGCCTTACCCGCCACTTGTATTAACCTCCGCGTCGTACAACTCGTCCCGGTGCGTCTCCTGCAACTCGCGGCTGTCGAGCCAACCCTGCGGCAGGCTCGGGTTCTTCGGGGTGCCGGCTCGGCCGCGCTGGCCCTCCGCGTCCGCCCCGGGGTAGGGCTGGTCGCGGTCGAGCTGCGCTAGCAGCTCGTCCAGCTGGGCGAGGTCGTGCACGGTCGCGAGCGCCGCACGCAGATCGCCGCCGACCGCGTAGCCCTTGAAGTACCAGGCCACGTGCTTGCGGATGTCGCGGCAGGCCCGATCCTCCTCGCCGAAGAACTCGACGAGCAGCTCCGCGTGCCGCTTGAAGGCGTCGGCGACCTCGCCGAGCGTGGGCTCCGCCTTGCGGGACTCACCGCGGAAGGCCGCGGCGAGGTCGCCGAACAGCCACGGGCGACCGAGGCAGCCGCGACCGACGACCACCCCGTCGCATCCGGTCTCCGCGACCATGCGCAGGGCGTCGTCGGCGCTCCAGATGTCGCCGTTGCCGAGGATCGGAGTGTCGGTGATCGTCTCCTTCAACCTGGCGATCGCCGACCAGTCGGCGGTGCCGGAGTAGAACTCGGCCGCCGTGCGGGCGTGCAGCGCGATGCTCGCCACCCCGGCGCCCTGAGCGGCCCTCGCCGCCTCCAGATAGGTGAGGTGATCGGCGTCGATGCCCTTGCGCATCTTCACCGTGAGTGGGACGTCGCCGGCCGCCTTCACCGCACCCTCCACGATGTCGCGGAACAGGTCGCGCTTCCACGGCAGTGCCGCACCGCCGCCCTTGCGGGTGACCTTGGGCACGGGGCATCCGAAGTTCAGGTCGATGTGGTCGGCGCGATCCTCCGCGACGAGCATGGTCACCGCCTCGGCGACCGTCTTCGGGTCGACGCCGTAGAGCTGGATGCTGCGCGTCGTCTCCGACTCGTGGTGCGTGATGAGCCGCATCGACTCGGGTGTGCGCTCGACGAGGGCCCGGCTGGTGATCATCTCGGAGACGTAGAGCCCGGCGCCGTATTCGCGGCACAGCCGCCGGAACGCGGTGTTCGTGATGCCGGCCATGGGCGCGAGCACGACCGGCACATCGAGCTCGAGCGGCCCGATGCGCAGCGCGGGGGCCACGCTTGAGTGCGCAGCGGCGAGAATGGTCACGTGACGATTCTCCCAGACATTCCCGGCCGAGACCGGGTCGCGGCCGATGCGGCGGCCCGCGGCATCCCGATCGACATCGTGAAGCGCCCGCGTGCCTCCTCCCTCGAGGAGGCCGCAGCCCTGCAGGGCATCACCCCGGCGCAGATCGTGAAGTCGCTCGTGGTCAAGCGGCACGACGGCACGTTCCTGTTCGCCCTCATCCCGGGCGACCGGCAGATCTCGTGGGCCAAGCTGCGCGCGGTGGTCGGCGTGAACAAGCTCCAGCTGCCGGATGCCGCGGTCGCTCTCGATGCCACCGGCTACGAGCGCGGCACCATCACGCCGTTCGGCTCGACGACGGCGTGGCCCGTGTTCGCCGACGCCGCCATCGCGGGGCGGGTCTCCATGGGCGCCGGCGAGCACGGCTACAGCCTGTGGGTGTCCACGGACGATCTCGTGCGCGGATTCGACGCCACCGTCGCGGACATCAGCGACTGATGGGGCTCGAGGATCACCCCAACGTCTTCCGCTACGAGGGCCGGCTCTGGGTCTCGCCCGCACCGCGCGAGGAGGCTCGTGCCGCGCTCGTCGCCCAGCGGGCGTGGGATGCCGCGACCGCCCGCGCACAACGCTGGTGGGTCGCGATCGTCATCGGTGCCGTGCTCGGCGTCGGGGTCGTGCTCGGACTCGGCGTGCTCACCGGAGCCCCGCCGTTCCTGTACCTCATCGTGCTGCCGATCGGCTTCGCGTTCGGCGCCGTGCTCGGCGCCATGGTGAACAAGCGGTTCAACCCCGGCGCGGGCGCGACGCAGGCGACCCCGCGGCCGCAGGTTCCGGAGTTGACCCGGGTGCGGGCATCCCTCGCGCGTCGCATCTCGCCCGACGCGACCGCGGCCGAGATCATCGACCTCGCGCGCGGCTAGACGTCGTCGTCGTCCAGCAGGCGGTTGACGACCGCCTGGGTGTGATGGTCGGGGATGGCGCAGAAGTCGCCCTCGCACACCGCCGCGCCGGGATCGCCGAGCGCCTCGAGCTTGATCACGGGCAGTGGGGCCGTCATGGCATCCATGTTCTAGGCGTCTCTCTCGGATTGGACCTGTGCGAGCACGTTAGCGAAGGTCTCGGCCTCCTGCGCACCGGACACCCCGTACTTGCCCTCGAACACGAAGAACGGCACCCCGTTGATGCCGTACTCGCGCGCCTGCGCCATGTCGGCCTTGACGTCGGCCAAGAACCGATGGCTCTCGAGCGCCTCGGTGACCTCGTCGCGGTCGAAGCCGAGCTCCACGGCGATCTCGACGAGATCCGGGATGCGGCCGACGTGCTCGCCGTTGAGGAAATACGCCTTCAGCAGGCGCTCCTTCACCTCGAGCTGGCGGCCCTTCGACTTGGCGAAGTGCAGCAGTTCGTGGCTGATGACCGTGTTGGTCTGGTGGATGTGCTCGTAGTCGTAGTCGAGGCCCACCGCGTTCGCGATGCCGGTCACCCGGTCGATCATCGCCTTCGCCTGCTCCGGAGCGACGCCCTTGCGCTCGGAGAGGTACTGCACCGGCGTGCCCTCGTAGTCGACGGGAGTGTCGGGTGCGAGCTCGAAGGAGTGGTACTCGACCTCGACCGGGATGCCGGCCGCGGCCGCTCCCGCCTCGAACTTGCGCTTGCCAATGAAGCACCAGGGGCACTGCACGTCTGACCAGATGTCGACCTTGATGGGACTGTTCACCTTGACTTCAACGCGTGGCGACCGCCGGTATTCCGCCCCGCCGCCGGTAGGCGGCTGCCGGAATCCGGTAGGTGTCGCACCCCGCGGATGCCGCAACTCATGGCTGTCGCAACTCATGGCTGCCGCAACTCATGGGATGGCGTGCGACACTCCGCGGGGAGGGCGGCAGAGCGGCGTGTCACGCGCCATCCCATGAGTTGCGCACCGGGAGGCACCGGGAAGCACCGGGAAGCACGGGAGCAGAGCGCACCGGGGCGGTCAGGCGCCCGCGCGGCGGAAGCGGTGGTCGCCGCGGTCGAGGATTCGGGCCAGCGCGGCTGCGACGCTCGACCAATCGTCCATGACCTGCGCGTAGCTCAGCCGCAGGACCTCGTAGCCGAACGCCTTGAGATAGAGATCGCGACGGCGATCCCGCTCGAAGGCCGCCGGGTCGGCATGATGCGCGCGGCCGTCGACCTCGATGACGAGCCGGTCCCCCACGAGGAAGTCGACACGGATGCCGTCGGCCAGTCGAACCTGCGACTGCGGGGTCGCGCCGGCGGCCTTCATCCGCAGCCTCACGATCGACTCGATACCGCTCTCGGCGGCCGGGTCCACGTCGTGCCGCCACGCACGGTACTTCGCCGGGAGATTGTCGAAGAGCGACACCATCCGGTCCGTCGTGAGAAGGCCGCGGTTCATCGCGGAGTCGATCGCGACGAGCGCACGCTCCCGATCGCCGTGAGCGACCACCTCGGCGAGTGCCTCCTCGAGCGAGACCCGCAGTCTCGTCGACAGGATGATGTGCGAGACCCGCTCGCGGTGGACACACGTCCCGGCCGCGATCCGATCGCCGAGCGGCGCGGAACGGTCGTGTCGCGAGCGGAGCCGGCTCCCCGACTCCGGCACATGCACGTGCAGCCGCCCGTCGTCGAGCACCCACACCCCGAACGAGCGCAGCGCCGTGAGGCACGCCATCCGTCCACCGACTCGCACGCTCTGCTCGAGCGCCTCCTCCGCGTCGGGGAGCACGTACCAACCCCGGCGAGCGCGGATCGCCGCGCCCGAGTTCACACCGGCTGCGAGCTGCGTGACCGTGAGTCCGGATGCAAGCAGCTCACGCCGTGTCGCGGCCCCCTGCCACGCGATGAGCGCCGAGCGAACCGACATGCTCCAGGTTGACGGCACCCCGGTGGCCGCGACCCCGGGCGAGGGAAGGACGGGTGTAAGTGCAGGTCACGCAGGCTGTGGAGGAACAGTCGGCCCGCGGCATCCCCCCTTCGCAATTCATGGTCTGCGAGGATGACACGCGCGACGCGAGCAGATCGTCGGCGGGTCGGACCTCAAACCATGAGTTGCGAGAACCCAGGGGGCGCGGGGGCCTAGGCGCCGATGAGGCGCTCGGCGAGGTAGGCGCGCAGGGCGGCGATCGGGATGCGCTCCTGCTCCATCGTGTCGCGCTCGCGCACGGTCACGGCCTCGTCGTCGAGCGAGTCGAAGTCGACGGTGACGCAGAACGGCGTGCCGATCTCGTCCTGACGGCGGTAGCGGCGGCCGATGGCGCCGGCGTCGTCGAAGTCGACGTTCCAGAGCTTGCGCAGGTCCGCGGCCAGCCCGCGAGCGAGCGGCGAGAGCTGCTCGTTGCGCGACAGCGGCAGCACGGCCACCTTCACGGGCGCGAGCCTGCGGTCGAGGCGCAGCACCGTGCGCTTGTCGACGCCGCCCTTGGCGTTGGGGGCTTCATCCTCGGCGTAGGCGTCGATGAGGAAGGCCATCAGCGCGCGCGTGAGCCCGAACGCGGGCTCGATCACGTACGGGATCCAGCGCTCGTCCTTGGTCTGATCGAAATACGACAGGTCGGTGCCGGATGCCTCGGAGTGGGTCTTCAGGTCGAAGTCGGTGCGATTGGCGACACCCATGAGCTCGCCCCACTCGCTGCCCTGAAAGCGGAACCGGTACTCGATGTCGACGGTGCGCTTGGAGTAGTGCGACAGCTTCTCCTTGGGGTGCTCGAAAAGCCGCAGGTTCTCCGGGTTGATGCCGAGATCCAGATACCACCGCATGGACTCGTCGATCCAGTACTGGTGCCACTCTTCATCCGTGCCGGGCTCGACGAAGAACTCCATCTCCATCTGCTCGAACTCGCGCGTGCGGAAAATGAAGTTGCCGGGCGTGATCTCGTTGCGGAACGACTTGCCGACCTGTCCGATACCGAACGGCGGCTTCATCCGCGCCGCACCCATCACGTTGGCGAAGTTCACGAAGATGCCCTGCGCGGTCTCGGGCCGCAGGTAGTGCAGGCCTTCCTCGTTGTCGACGGGGCCGAGGAAGGTCTTCAGCAGGCCCGAGAAGTTCTGCGGCTCCGTCCAGGCGCCGGGCTGGCCCGTGTCGGGGTCGCGGATGTCGGCGAGGCCATTGGCCGGCGGATGCCCGTGCTTCTCCTCGTACGCTTCGAGCAGGTGATCGGCGCGATACCGCTTGTGGGTGTGCAGCGACTCGACGAGCGGGTCGGAGAATACCTCCACGTGACCGGAGACCTCCCACACCCGACGCGGCAGGATCACCGCGGAGTCGATGCCGACGACGTCGTCGCGACCCTGCACGACGGTCTGCCACCACTGCTTCTTGATGTTCTCCTTGAGCGCGGTGCCGAGCGGCCCGTAGTCCCACGCGGACCGGGAGCCGCCGTAGATCTCTCCCGACTGGAAGACGAACCCCCGACGCTTGGCGAGGTTGATGACGGCGTCGAGATTGCTGGGGGTGGCCAAGAGCGCTCCTGTGTCGTGTCGGCCGAGCTGGATGCCCGGCGAAGGCCTCACAAGCCTACCGACGCTTCGGCGGCTCAGTGACCGAGGGTGCGCAGCACCGCCTCCACGTCGCGCTCGTCGTTCCACAGGTGGAACGACGCACGCAGCCGCCCGGCGCGGCCCGACACACGGATGCCCGCGTCGATGAGCCTGCGCAGGTCGTGGCCCGAGGCATCCGGCCAGGTCACGATCGCCTGGCCCTGCGGCGGGATGCCGACGCCCTCGCAGAGCGCGTCGCCGAGCGAGGTGGTGCGCTCCCACACCTCCGCGATGTCGAGGCCTGCGAACAGTGCGATCGACTGCTCGGCGCCCACCCACGCCTGCCAGGCCGGCGACACGTCGAAGCGTCGCGCATCGCGGGCCAGGTGCATCTCGGGCCCGTACACGCTCTTCCACGGGTCCTCCCCCGCGTACCAGCCGGCCTGGGTCGGGGTCATGAGCTCGCCGAAATCGTCGGTGACGGTCATGAAGGCGACACCGCGCGGCGCACACAGCCACTTGTAGGCGTGGCAGACGGTGACGTCGAATCGAGCCGCGTCGACCGGCAGCACCCCGGCGGCCTGCGTGACGTCGCACAGCGTGCGCGCACCGGTGCGCTCGGCGGCCACCAGGATCGCGGCCGTGTCGGCCACCACCCCGGTCGCTGACTGCACGAGCGAGAACGCCACGAGCCACGTCTCGTCGGTGATCGACTCGGCGAGCGCCTCGAGCGGCACGACCCGGGTGCGGATGCCCGACCGCTGCTCGAAGGGAAACATGATCGACGAGAAGTCGCCGTCGGGCAGGAGCACCTCGGCCCCCTCCGGCACGGCCGCCGCCACCATGGACGCGAGCACCGAGGTCTGCGACCCGATCGCCACCTGCGACTCGGGCACCCCGACGAGCGACGCGTACGACGCGCGGGTGCGGGCGACGATCGGGTCGTAGCCCTGCGGATCGCGGTCGGCCGCCGCCCAGGCCGCGAGGTCCGCGGTGAGTGCCTCCACCGCGTTCAGCGGCGGCAGGCCGATCGAGGCGACGGCGAGGTATCCGCGCGCGGAGGGGAACTGGGCGATCGCGGCGGCGAGCGCGGATGAGGTCATGGCCCCAGCATCCACCCCGCGTCCGCGACGGACAAGGTGCCGATCGGGTAGCCCTGGACCGGCTCAGCGCCCGCGACCGATGCCGAGGGCGTCGGCCGCGTCGAGCGCCTCGCGGCGATTGCCCGCGTCGAGCTTGCGGTAGATGCTGCGCACGTGCGACTTGACCGTGTTGGACGAGAGGAAGAGACGGTCCGCGATCTCGGCGATCGTCTCCCCCGTGCGCAGCATCGACACGATCTCCACCTCACGCGGCGACAACGCGACCGGAACGGGCTGCGTCGTCGGCACCGACTCCGGCACGGCGCGGAAACGCTGCGTCACCTCGGCCAGTGCGGGGTTGTCGCGCTCGAGCCGGTGCCACAGCGGGTCCAGCCGTTCGGAGTGCAGGTTCAGGAAAGGTGCGCGGCTCGGCATCGCGAGCAGGTGGGCAAGGGAGTCGGCGAAGGTGACGTCGGCGGCCCTGGTCATGCCGAGCTGATCCTGCGCGATGGCGCGACGCAGCAGCACGGGCACCAGGGTGCGCGTCACGTGCTTCGCCCCCAGCGCCATGCAGTCGTCGGTGACCGAGAGCGCGCGGCGGGCATCGCCGAGCAGCAGCGCGGAGGTCGCGCGTCGCGCACCCTGACAGAATGCGTGCTCCGCGGTCTCCTCCACGTCGTCGAGCACGGTCATCGCGGCGCCCGGCCGGCCGAGCAGGTTGAGCGCGTCGACCATCGCGGCGGCGATGAGTCCCCGCACGATGTGCGGGACGCCGGCGGCGCCCACGAATCGGCCGACCGCCCGGGCTTCGGCGAGCGCCCGCACCGGTTGTCGGTCGAACAGATGCGCGTACGCCCGTGCCACGTGCGCGACCGTCCACCATCCGTCGGCGCGGTCGCGGCGATCACCGAACGACTCGGCTGCGGAGCGCATGGCCGCCGGATCCACTTCGCCGCTGGCGACGAGCACCCGCGCGAACCCCAGGATGCGCAGCTTCGTCGAGAAGGGCCAGCCGCCCCGGCGCTGATTCGTCTCTGCGCGATCGATGAGGGCCGAGGCGTGCCCGAAGTCGCCCTCGATCGCAGCGGATGCCGCGGCGACCGCCGCCGCGTGCAGCTCCACGAACCCCATCCCCGGGTCGTCGGTCGCGGAGAGACTCGCTTGCGCGAGCGCGGCCGCGGGTCGCACGTGGCCGCTCGACAGCTCGGCCTCCGCCTGTGCCACCCAGAGCACCGCCGCGGCACGGCGGATCGTGCGCAGTTCGGGCCACGGCATCGCCTGCAGCTCCGCCGCGAGCGCGCCGCCGAATCTCCGGGCCTCCGAGTACCGCCCGCGCCCGTTGAGCACCGTGACGGCGGCGGCGGCCACGTAGGCACGGGACTCCGGCGGCAGCGCCCCGACCCGATCCCGCGGGATGGCCAGCAGCGATGTCTCGAGCCCGGCCCGTTCGCGGGGATCTGTCACCGGCGGTACGTGCGCCAGGACCACCGCGATCGCGTGCACGTGCGGATCGGAGGCGAGCTCGGAGACCGGTATGGCCGCGACGGCGTCGCGCAGGTCGTAGAGCGCCGGCGTGCGTTCGCCCCGGCGCGGCGGGGCCTTCATCAGCTCGATGGCCTCGCGCAGTCGCCCTGCCGTCGCGAGGTGGTGCACCGTCTCGGCCCGAAGACCGAGCGTCGAGAAGACCTCGGCGGCCCGTGCGTGCATGGCTCTCACCGCGGAGCCCGCCGGTGGCTCGACGGCGGCGAGCGCGAGACGGTCCTCGCGGCTCAGGCGTACGATCTCGAGGCCGTTCGCGACGGATCGCTCGATGAGGCCCTCGCAGAGCAACCAGGGCAGCAGTCGCGAGGCCTCCGGCACCCCGAGCAGGTGCAGCCAGCGCTCGGGGAGTGACATGAACTGCGCGAGCGCGAGCATCGTGCGCCGCGCGCCGCCCGGATCGCGCGCCTGCGACACGCGCTCCAGCAGATAGCGCGATCTCCAGCCCCCCGGCGAGGCGGAGTGCTCGTCGTCGAACCCTCGGCGGAAGTAGTGCATGATCGCGGCCGGGTGCCCACCGGAGACCCGGATGAGGTCATCCATGCGCATGCGCGGCACCGAGGCCAGCGCGAGGTCGCCGAGCACGGCACGGGCATCCCGATCCGTCCAGGCCAGTTCCCTCCGCCCGATGCACGCGGGGGGCACGCTCAGGTCGTCCGAGGTGTGCGCCTGGGCTCCGCCGGATCCGATCCCGATGAGCCGCAGCATCGGGAACCGCGCGGCCTCCCGCTGGATCACCTCGAGCTGGGCAGACGGGGTGAGCTCGTCGACGCCGTCGATGACGAGGATGATCGGTGCCTCCAGGCGCTGCAGGGCGACGTAGAGCTGGCTCGTGTCGGTGATCGATTGCCGCGTCGTGGCGTCGATCAGCCCGAGATCGTGCATGCCGTCGGCGAACGCGAGCATGACCTGGCCCCAGTTGCGGAAGAGCAGGCTCCCCCCGACCCAGACCACGGGCTCCGGTCCCGCGCGTTCGGTGAGCCACGCCGCGACGGCGCTGGTCTTGCCCCACCCGCGGGGGGCGCAGACGCGCAGCATGGTCTCGGTCGAGGCGATCCAGCGATCCAGTTCCTGTGCCGCGCGCGCGGGCACTACGAGCCGCGGACCGACCGGGGGAATGCCCCAGTGCGTCCCCCCGGCCGTACTGTGGTTGCGTCCTAAGGACATGTAGTGGCGACTCCGCGATATCGCTTCGGGCATTACTACGCTAAGTGGGTGCCACTCATCATGTCGGCGACTCTGCACAAGCCGCGCCGCTTGTACCCCTAAACCGAAGCGGGCTCATCCGCTCCATCACCCGCTGTGCGAAACCCTGTGACGTATTTGAGTGCGACTCGATCGGGGGCCAGCGGAAGCGGGCCCCATCGGGTGGGGCCCGCCCCTTGGTGCGGGGCGCCGACCGCGGACTCGACCTGACCCCACCGGGATACTGCGACCGATGAACCGGGCGCGAGATGTGGGGGACATTGCGCACCGGCGGTCCGGCGTGTCGGCACTCCCGAGGTCGGCGCCGTGGCCATGGAACCAGATGCCGCGACGATCGCCGACCGAATCGGCGGCGCTCATCCGCCCGTTCACCCCGCTGCCCCCCGATGTGGAGACATCGTGGGGCTATGACATCGCTTGGCTGAGCGCGTGCGCGCGCTCCAGGATGCGCACGACCTCGAGCGCCTCCTTCGGGTCGACCGGCGACGGCGCACCCTCGAGGATGCTCGCCGCGACTCCCGCGTAGAAGGCCGGGTAGTCCCCCGCCTCCGTGGGCACGGGCTCGAGCGCCTCGCCCAGGCCGAGCCGGCCCCACTCCGATTGCGCAGTGACGCCGTAGCCCTGCGAACCGGGCCAGCGCCCCTCGCGAAGGAAGGGCTCCTGATTGTCCAGCCCGGAGACCGTGTACGCCGACTCGGAGCCGAGCACGCGCATGCGCGGTCCGCTCTGGCCGGCCACGCGGCTGACGGTCACGTGCGAGCGCACCCCGCTGGCGTGCAGCAGCGAGATGAACGCGTCGTCGTCGCTCATCGACCCCGGTCGCACGGTGCGCACCTCGGCCTGGTCGAGTTCGGCGGGGCCGAAGAGCTGCAGCGCCTGGTCGACGAGGTGGCTGCCGAGGTCGTAGACGATCCCGGCACCCTGCGCGACGGTCGTCGTGTCCTGCCAGCGATCCTGCGCCGGCCCCGACCAGCGCTCGAAGGTGGACTCGAAGCGGTGGACGTCGCCGAGCCACCCCTCCTCGACCAGCCGGCGCACCGTGAGGAAGTCGCCGTCCCACCGCCGGTTCTGGAACACCGCCAGAAGCCGCCCACGCTCCTCCGCCTTCGCGATGAGCTTCTTGGCGTCGAGCACGGTCGGCACGAACGGCTTGTCGATCACCAGGTGCGCACCGGCCTCGAGCGCGGCGAGGCCCTGCTCGAGATGCGTGTGCGCCGGTGAGGCGAGCACCACGAGGTCGAGTTCGTCGGCGCGGGCGAGCAGCTCCTGCGGGGTTCCGACGATCGTGGCGCCGGGATGCTGCGCGGCCGCGTCGGCGGCCCGCTGCGGATCGCTCGTGGCGATCAGGTCGATGCGGAAGGCGGGGTTGGTCGCCAGGAACGGCGCGTGGAAGACGCGACCGGACAATCCGAACCCGATGATCCCGGCCCGGATGACAGTGGTGGTGGGCATCCGCAAAGCCTAGTCAGCGCACGCCGATCCCGCGTACGGCGGCGTGGGACTCGACGAGGGCCCGTACGACGTCGCGCAATTGCTCGGGCGTGGTGTCGGCATCCCAGCTGAACCGCACCGCGGTCTGAGCCACCTCCGGCGCGTAGCCCATCGCCAGCAGCACCGGGGAGGGCTCGTCGCTGCCCGCGGCGCAGGCCGACCCCGAGGAGCACACGATCGAGCGACGCCCGAGTTCGAGCAGGATTGCCTCCCCGCTCGTGCCCGGGAAGCAGAACGACGCGTGCCCCGGCAGTCGCTGCCGGTCGGAGCCGGTGAGCAGGGTCCCCGGCACCGCCTCGAGCACCTGCCGGATGAACGCGTCACGCAGTTCCACGGATGCCGACGGGCGCGCCGATGCGAGCGCCGCGGCGAACCCGACCGCCCCGGCGACGTTCTCCGTGCCCGAGCGTCGCCCCCGCTCCTGCCCACCGCCGTGCATGAGCGGCTCGACCGGCACCCCGGAGCGCAGCAGCAGCGCGCCGATGCCCTTGGGCGCGCCGAGCTTGTGCGCCGACACGCTCAGCGCGTCCACGCCGAGCGCGCCGAGGTTCACCTCGATCGAGCCCGCCGCCTGCACGGCGTCGGTGTGGAAGCGCGCTCCGACCGCTCGGGCGAGGCGGGCGAGCTCGGCGACCGGTTGGATCGTGCCCACCTCGTTGTTGGCGAGCATGATGCTGACGAGGGTGGTGTCGGGGCGCAGCGACGAGGCTAGCTGTGCGGCATCCACCAGCCCCTCCCGGTCGACGGGCACCACGGTGACCTCGAAGCCGTGATGACGCGCGAGGTAGTCGCAGGAGGCGAGCACGGCCTCGTGCTCGATCGCGCTCACCACGAGGTGCCGGCCGCGCGGGACGGCGAGCGCGATCCCCTTGATGGCGAGATTGTCCGCCTCGGTGCCGCCCGAGGTGAACACCACCTCGGAGGGGCGGCACCCGAATCGCGCGGCGACCGCGGTGCGTGCGGCCGCCAGCGCCGCCGCCGCCGATTCGCCGAGCTCGTGGCTGCTCGAAGGATTGCCGAACTCCCCCGTCAGATGGGGCCACATGGCCTCGAGCACCTCACGACGCACGGGGGTGGTCGCGGCCGCATCGAGGTAGATCACGCGACCTCGATGTCGAGGCCGAGGTCGAGGGCGCGCGCGCTGTGGGTGAGCGCCCCGACGGAGATGACGTCGACGCCCGTCGCCGCGATCGCCGCGACCGTGTCGAGGTTCACACCCCCGCTGGCCTCCACGAGCGCGCGGCCGGCCACGATGCGCACTCCCTCGCGCAGTTCATCGAGGGTGAAGTTGTCGAGCATGATCGTGTCGACGCCCGCCGAGACCACCTGCTCGATCTGCTCCGGCCGGTCGACCTCCACCTCGAGGTGTGCGGTGTGGCCGATGTGGGCGCGCGCCGTGCGAATCGCCTCGTCGATCGGGATGCCCTGAGCCGCGAGCACCGCGAGATGGTTGTCCTTGGCCAGCACCGCGTCCGAGAGCGAGAAGCGGTGATTGCGCCCGCCGCCGTCGCGCACGGCCTGGCGCTCGAGCATCCGCAGCCCGGGCGTGGTCTTGCGGGTGTCGACGATGCGCGCGCCGGTGCCGCGCACGGCGTCCACGTAGCGGGCGGTGAGGGTCGCGATGCCGCTCATCCGTTGCGCGAGGTTCAGAGCGACCCGCTCGGCGCGCAGCACCGACCGCGCCGAGCCGGTGATGCGCGCGAGCGCCGTCCCGGCCCGGAAGACGTCGCCGTCCTCCGCGAACCGCTCGACGACGATCTCCTCGTTGACGAGGGCGAACACCCGGGCGGCGACCTCGATGCCGCTCAGCGTGCCGGGCTCCCGCGGCACGAGGGTCGCCACGGCGCGGGCGGTGGCGGGCAGAAACGCCTCCGAGGTGATGTCGCCCCACGGAGCATCCTCCTCGAGCGCGCGGAGGATGAGCGCGTCGGTCTGGGCGTTCATCGCGCCACCTCCAGCACGGGACGGTGCGCGGGCTGCACCCAGGCGGTGGACCGCCCGGACTCGCCGTTCGTCGCCGGGAAGTCGGCGCGGGAGTGCGCTCCCCTGGACTCCTCCCGTTGCAGGGCCGCGGTGACGATGAGCCTCGCGAGGTCGAGGAGGTTGCGGTCCTCCGCCTGCTCGACGGTGGCGTGGTCGTCACCGGGCGTCCGCCACTGCGCAAGCGTCCGCGCCGCCGCCCGCAGCCCATCCGCCGTGCGGATGAGCCCGACCTCACGCCACATCAGCTCCTGCAGCTGCGCCCGCTCGAACGGCACGTCGCCATCGCGAACCGGGTCGAGCGGCCGCAGCACGGTCGGTCGGCCCGTCGGCAGCGGGTCGTCGTCGAGGCCGAGCGCATCCGCGGCACGCCATCCGAACACCAGCGACTCGAGCAACGAGTTCGAGGCCAGACGATTGGCGCCGTGCACACCGGTGCAGGCGGCCTCCCCCACGGCGAACAGACCGGGAAGCGAGGTGCGCCCCGAGATGTCGGTGCGGATGCCGCCCATCCAGTAGTGCGCGGCGGGGGTCACCGGCACCGGGTCGCGCGACCAGTCGAAGCCGTGCGCGGCGGTCACCCGGGTGATGCCGGGAAAGCGCGTGGCCAGCAGCGCTGCGCCGAGTCCCGTCGCGTCGAGCAGCACTGGCCTGCCGCCCTGGCGGGCCATCGCGGCGGCGATGCCGCGGGCGACGACGTCGCGCGGTGCGAGTTCGGCCTCCGGGTGCAGGTCGCGCATGAAGCGCCGACCCCGCTCGTCGAGCAGCACGGCGCCCTCGCCACGCACCGCCTCCGAGACAAGCGGGTTGCCCTCGACCGCGAGGGCGGTCGGGTGGAACTGCACGAACTCCACGTCGGCGAGCTCCGCTCCGGCGCGCCAGGCGGCCGCGACCGTGTCTCCGGTCGTGACCGCCGGGTTGGTGGTGTGGCGATAGAGCTGGCCGGCGCCGCCGCCGGCCAGCACCACGGCATCGGCGGGGATGCGGCGGCCGCCGTCCCGGGCGAGCACGTCGACTCCGACGACCCGGCCCTGCTCGAGCACGAGGTCGATCATCGCGGTGTGCTCGTGCACCTCCACGGCCAGCGAGCGCACGACGCGCAGCAACGCGACCTCGATCTCGAGGCCCGTGGCATCCCCGCGGGCATGGATGACCCGGCGCGCCGAATGCGCCGCCTCGTGCCCGCGCGCCAGCTCGCCGCCCGTGCGATCGAACTCCACGCCGAGCGCGATCAGGTCGCGGACCCGCTGTGGACCCTCGCCGCAGAGCACCTCGACGGCCACCGGATCGCACAGGCCGGCGCCGGCGCGCAGCGTGTCCGCGACGTGCGCCGCGACACTGTCGTCAGGAAACAGCGCCGCCGCGATGCCGCCCTGCGCGTAGCGGGTGTTGCTCTCGGCCAGCTGCGCCTTGGTGACGAGCACCACCTCGTGGTGCCTGCTGGCTCGGTAGGCGGTGATCAGCCCGGCGATGCCGGTGCCGACGACGACGACCCTCATGGGCGGGCCGCCAGCATCCGCTCGAGGGCCACCCGGGCGTCGGAGGCGACCTCCGTCGGCACCGAGATGCGGTTCGTGACGCGCCCGGCGACGAGTTCCTCGAGCACCCAGGCCAGGTATCCGGGGTGGATGCGGTACATGGTCGAGCACGGGCACACCACCGGGTCGAGGCAGAAGATCCCGTGCTGCGGAAACTCGGCGGCCAGCCGGTTGACCATGTTGATCTCGGTGCCGATCGCGAAGGTCGTGGGCTCGGCCGCCGCGGCGACGGCCTTGCGGATGTAGTCGGTGGAGCCCGCCTCGTCCGCGGCATCCACGACCTCCATCGGGCACTCCGGATGCACGATCACCCGCACCCCGGGGTGCTCGGCCCGCGCCCGCGCGATCTGGTCGACGCTGAAGCGCTTGTGCACGCTGCAGAACCCGTGCCAGAGCACGACGCGCGCGTTCTCGAGCTCGCTGGCCGAATTGCCGCCGAGCGGCTTGCGCGGATTCCACAGCGGCATCCGCTCGAGCGGAACCCCCATCGCCTTCGCGGTGTTGCGCCCGAGGTGCTGGTCGGGGAAGAACAGCACGCGGTGCCCGCGCTCGAATGCCCACTCGAGCACCGTGGCGGCGTTGGAACTCGTGCACACGATGCCGCCGTTGCGGCCGCAGAAGCCCTTCAGCGCGGCCGAGGAGTTCATGTACGTGACGGGGATGATCGGCACCCTGCCGTCGGCGTCGGGCGCAGTGCCGTAGATCGCCGACAGCTGCTCCCACGCCTCCTCCACCGAGTCGATGTCGGCCATGTCGGCCATCGAGCATCCGGCGGCCAGGTTCGGCAGGATCACGCTCTGGCCGTCGCGAGCGAGGATGTCCGCGGTCTCGGCCATGAAGTGCACGCCGCAGAACACGATCGCCTCGGCATCGGGCACGGTCTGGGCGGCGTTGGCGAGCTGGAACGAGTCGCCGAGGAAGTCGGCGTGCTGCACCACCTCGTCGCGCTGATAGAAGTGCCCGAGCACCACGACGCGATCGCCGAGCATCCGCTTCGCCGCGCGGATGCGCTCGTGCAGCTCCTCGTTCGTGGCGCGCTGATACTCCACGGGGAGGGCGCCCTGGCGGGGCGCGCCGGTGGGGATCACGTCGCCCATCGAGGCGCCGGGTCCGTAGCCGGGGGCGGCGAGATCGAAGACCCACGGCCCCTCGGCCAGCTCGGGCGCGCACGTGGCGCCGGGCGCGTTCGCGATGATGGTGTCAATCGAGGGCACGGATGCCTCCTGCCGTGTCATGCCCGAGCGGGCCGTTGTCGACGAGTTGGATGCTGTGGTCGTAGCGGTAGAGCCGCGGCGGTCGATGCCGCCCGCCCGCGACCTTCGTCTCGGTGGGCACGACCGCGCCGGAGGACTCGACCTGCCGACGGAAGTTCGCCGGGTCCAGCGGCTTGCGCAGCACCGCCTCGTACACCTGGCGCAGCTCGGTGAGTGTGAACTCCTCGCCCAGGAAGGCGTGCGCGATCCGGCTGTACTCCACCTTGGTGCGCAGGCGCCACAGGGCGTACTCGACGATGAGGTTGTGGTCGAAGGCGAGCTCGGGCAGGTCATCGGCGGGATACCACCGCACGTTGTCGCCCTCGGCGGTGCGTTCGGCCTGCTCGGGCCGCACGAGTGCCCAGTAGACGATCGAGATCACCCTCCCGGTCGGCGTGCGGTCCACCTCGCCGAACGCGTAGAGCTGCTCGAGGTAGGTCGGTTGCAGCGCGGTGGTCTCGAGCAGGTTGCGGGCCGCGGCATCCTCGAGCGACTCGGTCGTGCCCACCCAGCCACCCGGGAGGGCCCAGCGCTCGCGGTACGGCTGGGTGATGCGGCGCACGACGGGGATCCACGGCGCGCTGAGCCCGGTGGTGGGGTGAGGTCGCAGCGCGAAGATCACGGTCGACACCGCGACCGCGATGTCCTGAGGTTGCCGCTCCATGGCCCGCCGATCAGTAAGTGTCAGAGTGACTTGAACTGATCTTAGCAGTTCTGGTCATCTGCACCCCAATTCGAGGCGGAGAGGCACGGTGGTCGCGCATTTACCCGATGAGCGACCACCGTGCAGGTGCCATCCGTTTCGCTGCAACGCACACCCGAAGTGCGATGAGCCAGACGGAACCCGGGTTCCGGGAGTTCCACCAAACCTGGGGGGCCCTTGAAGAACTCCCGGAGTCCCCAGTAAAGAGCACGCCCGCGCCGCGCGGCGGCGCTTCGCGCTCACCTCACCCGCGCAATCATCACCGTGCCCCCCGCACGGGGCGGGCCACACCCCTCAGGCGCTCGGTGCGTCGATCGCGCCGCCGAAGCGGCGATTGCGTTGGGCGTAGATCGTGATCGCCTCCCACAGCTGCTCGCGCGTGAAATCCGGCCACAGCGTGTCGAGGAACACCATCTCGGCATAGGCGCTCTGCCACAGCATGAAGTTGCTCGTGCGCTGCTCGCCGGAGCTGCGCACGAACAGGTCGACATCGGGCAGGTCGGGCACGTAGAGATGCTTCTGGATGCTCTTCTCCGAGATGCCGGAGGGCTTCAGCCGTCCGGCGGCGACGTCCTCGGCGATCGCCCGCACGGCATCCGTGATCTCGTTGCGGCCCCCGTAGTTGACGCACATCGTCAGGGTGAGGGTGGAGTTGTGCGCGGTGAGCCGCTCCGCGAACTGCAGTTCGTTGATCACCGAGCCCCACAACCGCGGTCGACGCCCGGCCCAGCGGATGCGCACGCCCCAGTCGTTGAGCTGGTCGCGGCGGCGGTGCAGCACGTCGCGGTTGTAGCCCATGAGGAAGCGCACCTCCTCGGGCGAGCGCTTCCAGTTCTCGGTGGAGAACGCGTAGACGCTCAGGTGCTTGACCCCGATCTGGATGGCGCCGGCCACGACATCCAGCAGGCTCGCCTCCCCGGCCTTGTGCCCTTCGATGCGCGTCAGGCCCCGACCGTTGGCCCAGCGTCCGTTGCCGTCCATGACGATCGCGACGTGGTCGGGCACGGCGCCCCTGGGAAGCTCGGGCGGATACACACCGGTCCAGTCGATCGGCTTGAAGTCGACGGCGTTCTTGTGGGTCTTGGCGACGTGCACCCGGCCGTCGCTCACGCGCTGCGGTCCACGTGCTGCAGGGAGCGCAGGCTGCGCTCGAGGTGGAACTGGGCGTAGGCGGCGATCACGCCGCTGGCCTGGTTGCGGTGACGCTCGTCGGCGGCCTCGGCATCCGGCCACCGGCCCTCGATGAGCGCACCGAGCAGGGCGAGGGTGTCGAGGTCGAGTCGCGGCGCGCCGGGTGGCGCCACCTCGTCGGCGACCACGCCGCCGAGCTGCGGCACGAACACCGTGTGAGGCCCCGGCGCGCCGGTGACCGCGCAGTCGACGAAGCTCGGCGCCCAGCCCGCGATCGCGAGGCTGCGCAGCAGGTAGGAGTCGAGCGTGAGGCTGGGGTGGTGTTCCCGGCGCGAGAGCGAGCGCAGGGCGCCGACCAGCAGCAGGTATTGCTGCAGGCTGCCGTCGTCATCCGTGATCTTGTCCGCGGTCTCGACCATGACGCTGCCGGCGGTGTAGCTCGCGTAGTCGTCGGCGATCTCGGCGCCGTAGCTGCCGAGCGATTCGGCCTGTTGCACGATGTCGAGGGAGCGACCGACGTAGCACTGGATGTCCGCGACCATCATCGGTTCGAGCCGGGACCCGAATCGGGACCCGGTGCGGCGCACGCCCTTGGCGACGGCGCGGATCTTGCCGTGCTGTCGGGAGAGCATCGTGACGATGCGGTCCGCTTCACCCAGTTTGTGGGTGCGCAGCACGACGGCTTCGTCACGGTAGGTCGGCACCTACCCAGTATCCCCTCCTCCACCGTCGGGGAGCCGTCACCGCCCTGTGAACTCGTCCATCGAGTTGTAGGTGCGGAAGATGCGGCCTGCCACGAAATCCCACGCTCGCAGCGGCAGCACGCCCTTGGTGAACTTCGCCACGTGCACCATCGCCGGCATCATCAGCAGCGGCCGGCCGCGCAGCATCGCCTTCCACACCCGCGCCACGACCGTCTCGGGCGACATGAGCGGCGTCAATCGCGGCCCCTTCGCCCCCTCGAACATGCCGGTCGTGATGAAGCTCGGGCACACCGTGGTCACGCGGATGCCGCTGCCGCGCAGTTCGAGCCGCAGCGAGTCGCTCCAGCCGACCACGGCCCACTTCGAGGCGCTGTAGACGCTCATCCTGGGGTTGGAGACCAGACCGGCGGCCGAGGCGATGTTCACGATGCGGCTCTCCCCCGTTGCCTCGAGCATCCCCGGCAGGAACTCCCGCGTGATGTGCATCGGTGCGAGCGCGTTGATCGCCATCGTCGCGGCGATGTCGGCGCGCTGGTCGTGCTCCACGAAGAGCTTGCCGCGGATGATGCCGGCGTTGTTGATCAGCAGACCGGGGGCTCCGATCTCGGTGCGCACACGCTTCGCGGCGGCCTCGATCGCCGCGAGATCGGCGACGTCCACGGCCATCGGGTGCGCGGTCGGTCCCAGCTCGGCGGCGACCTCGGCGAGCAGCGCGGCGTCGACATCCCACAGCACGACGGCCTTCGCACCGGCGGCGACGGCGCGACGTGCATACAGCAGACCCATGCCGCGAGCGGCACCCGTGATGAGCACGACGGCTCCATCGACCTCGAACATGATCCGAGCGTAGAGGCAGAATGGGCACGTGGCATCCGTCGAGATCTTCGAGCAGCACCGGGGGCGACTGTTCGGCATCGCCTACCGCATGCTCGGCTCGGCGACGGAGGCCGAGGACGTCGTGCAGGACGCCTGGCTGCGCTGGGACGCCGCCGATGGGGATGCCGTGCGCGAGCCCGCCGCCTACCTCGCGACGATCACCACCCGGCTCGCCCTCACCGCCCTGGACTCGGCCCGCGCGCGCCGCGAGGTCTACGTGGGCCCCTGGCTGCCCGAGCCCGTCTCGACCGCGACCGACCCGGAGCTCGGCGCCGAGACCACCGAGGCGCTCTCCCTCGCGATGCTGCTGCTGCTGGAACGCCTGAGCCCGGCCGAGCGCGCCGCCTACGTGCTGCACGAGGCGTTCGCCTACCCGTTCCGGGAGGTGGCGCAGGTGCTGGAGACGAGCGAGGCGAACGCGAGGCAGCTCGCCTCGCGCGCCCGTGCCCACCTCGAGCGCGAGCGGGCCGGCGCGGTGACCGCCGCCGAGCGGGACCGACTGCTGGCCGCCTTCCTGAGCGCCGCACAGTCCGGTGATCTCGCGAGCCTCGAGGCGACGCTCACCGACGACGTGGAGTCGATCTCCGACGGCGGAGGCGTCGTCGGCGCGGCCCGCAGGGTGGTGACCGGTCGCGCGAAGGTGGCGCAGTTCATCCTCGGCGTGCTCGAGAAGTTCGGCCAGGGCATCGAGACGAGCGCCGTCGTCGTCAATGGCGAGACCGCGATGCTCGGCACCCGCGACGGCGAGCCCGTCGCGCTCTGGACGGTCGAGGTGGGCCCCGAAGGGGTGCGGCGGCTGCTCATCGTGCTCAACCCGAACAAGCTCGCGTGGTTCGCGAACCACGCCCTGTCACATTCCGAGGAGCTGTCCAGTCGTACCTGGTGAACCTCTGCGAAAGGACACCATGACCATCCTCGTCACGGGCGGCACCGGCACCCTCGGTCGCCCCACCGTCGCCCTGCTGCGCGCCGCCGGACGCGACGTGCGCGTCTTCAGCCGCACCCCCGGAGCCGACCGGGCGGTCGGCGACCTCACCACCGGCGAGGGGCTCGCCGAGGCGCTCGTCGGCGTCGACACCGTGTTGCACCTGGCGACCACGGCGGGCTCGAAGGATGTCACGCAGACCCGCAACCTCGTCGAGGCGAGCCGCGCGGCCGGCGTCCGGCACCTCGTCTACATCTCGATCGTGGGCGTCGACGTGGTGCCGTACTCGTACTACCGCGCCAAGCTCGCCAGCGAGCGCCTCATCGAGGGCTCCGGCATCCCGTTCACGATCCTGCGGGCCAGCCAGTTCCACTCGTTCCTCAGCGGGTTCGTGACGCTGCAGCGACGGCTGCCGGTGATCCTCGCCATCGACGCCCCCGACCAGCCGATCGCCGTCGAGGAGGTCGCCGAGCGGCTCGCCGACCTCGCGCTCGGCGAGCCCGCGGGGCGCGTCGCCGACATCGCCGGGCCCGAGCAGCTGCGCCTGAAGGATGCCATCGCGACCTGGCAGCGCCACGCCGGCACCCGCAAGCCGGTGTGGACCATCCCGTTGTTCGGACGCACCATCCGCACCTTCCGCGACGGCGCACACATGACCGGCCTGCCGGGCTTCGGCCGGGAGACCTTCGAGGAGTTCGCGAAGCGCGAGGCGCGGGCCGGGGCGTGATACGAATGAGCGGTGACCCCGCTCTTCGTGATCCCGTTGTGGGCCGACCTGTTGGCCGTCGGCATCGGCTCGGTGCAGGGCGCGCTGTTCGCGGCCCAGTTCCGTGACCGCAGACTCGACCTGCTCGGGGTCGCGATCATCGGCATCGCGACCGGGTTCGGCGGCGGTATCCTGCGCGACGTGCTGCTCGCGGAGGTGCCGGCGGCGCTCACCAGCAACTGGTACCTCGTCGTCGCGACCGCGTCCGCGCTCGTCGGCATGCTGCTCGAACGGCTCATCGCGCGGATGGGCCCGCTCGTCAACGTCCTCGACGCGCTGACGATCGGGCTGTTCGGCGCGATCGGCACCACCAAGGCCCTCGCCACCGGGCTTCCGGAGGTGCCGTCGATCTTCGTCGGGGTGCTCTCCGCGGTCGGCGGCTCCATCCTGCGCGACCTGCTGCTGAACCGCCCGATCGCGCTCATGCACGTCGGGTCGCTCTACGCCGTCGCTGCGGTCGCGGGCACGAGCTCGCTCGTCGTTCTGCTCGAGCTCGGCGTGCCCGTGTTCATCGCGGCGACCGTGTGCGTGGCGATCACCTTCGGCGTGCGCGTGCTCGCGGTGCTGTTCAACTGGTCGCTGCCGGAGCAGAAGGCGATCCAGAAGCTCCCGCGCATCAGGCGGCGCTAGCCGCCGCCCTCAGGCCCACGTCGAGCGCCGCGACGAGGCGCTCGAACGTCGCGTCCAGGGACTGCGCGAGGCCGAAGCCGCCCGCCGCCTCGAGGGAGACGAAGCCGTGGAGCGCGCTGCGCAGGATGCGCGCCTGGTGCACGAGCTCATCCGGATCATGGATGCCGTACCCGCGCACGAGCGCGAACAGCGGCTCGGTGACCTCGGCGGCCGCGCGTGTGAGCTCGTCGTCTCCCGCCGGAGCGCGCACGAGGGCCATGGCGAGCCCCGGTCTCTCGAGCGTGAACCGACGGTAGGCGGCGGCGAGGTTCGCCAGCGCATCGCCCGGTGCCTCGAGCGCCGCCCTGAGCAGCGCGCCGATCTCCCGGTACGCGTGCAGTGCGAGGCGTGCCCGCAGGTCGTCGAGGCTGGCGATGTGCTTGTAGAGCGACGGCGGTCGCACTCCCACGCTGTCGGCGAGGGTCGTGAGGCTGAGCGACTCGTATCCTCCCGCGTCGGCGAGGGCCGCAGCCGACTCGACGAGGGATGCCGCGCTCAGGCCAGCGCGCGGCACGTGCGCTCCACGAACTCGACGATGACGGGCAGCACCAGGTCGGGGCGCTCCGCGTGCGGATAGTGGCCGAGACCGGGCAGGATCAGCGATTCGGTCGGGCCCGCGAATCGTTCCTGCGCGTAGGCGACCTCGGCGGCGACATCCGGGAAGTCCGCGTCCTTGTCGCCGTAGATCACGAGCGCGGGAACGGCGACCCGGTCCACCAGGGCGTCCGTCGCCGCGTTGTCGGAGGCGAGCATCGCCCCCAGCGCGGCCCAGCGCCCTGGCTCCTTGAGGTTCGCGGTGAGCACGTCGAGGTGCTCGGCGAAGCCCTCGGGCTTCACCGAGGGGTAGAGGCCGCTGTAGTACGGTCGCCACAGCAGGCGCCCGGGTGCGGAGGCGACGATGCGCAGCATCAGTCGCCCCATGAACCCCGGCGGCACCGTGCGGATGACACCGCCCAGCAGCACGATGCCGCGCACGCTCGCGGGCTCGAGCACCGCCGCTGTGGTCGCGGCACCCGCGGAGTACGAGCTGGCGACGAGTACGGCGGGCCCGGCATCCAGGTGGTGCACGAGGGCGAGGTAGTCCTCCGCCAGGGCCTGCTTGCGGTAGTCGTTCCAGTCGGCGCTCGACTCACCGAAGCCGCGCGCGTCGACGGTCACGATGCGGTAGCCGGCGGCGACGAGCGCATCGGCGAGCGCGTCGTACTGCGAGCGCAGAGCGCCCATCCCGGTCATGGCGATGACGAGCGGGCCGGTGCCGCGGTCGTCATAGGCGAGACGGCCGGAGGGCCGCTCCAGATGCAGTGTGTCGGTCATGTGGCTAATGCTAATAGCTTTAGCCACATGACCGCAAACCCGATCAGGCCTCGACGAGCTCCCGCTCCCCCACCTCGCTGCGCACCGCGCGGTTGACCGCCGAGACGACGGCCTTCAGCGAGGCCGTCGAGATGTCGGCGTCGATACCGACACCCCACAGGCGCTTGCCGTTGACGTTGAGCTCGACGTAGGCGGCGGCGAGGGCATCTCCGCTGGCACTGAGCGCGTGCTCGACGTAGTCGTAGAGCTTCACCTCCACGCCCTGGCGCTGCATGATGCCGAGGAACGCCGCGATCGGCCCGTTGCCGGTGCCCGACAGCGACTCGATCTCGTCGCCGATCCGCAACCGGATGTCGAGGTTCACCGTGCCCGAGAGGTCACTGGAGGTCGCGGTCGACAACAGCTCGAACCTCCCCCACTTCTCGCTGGCCTCGTGCGCCGGCAGGTACTCGTCGTGGAAGATCTCCCAGAGCTGGTCGGAGGTGACCTCGCCGCCCTCGGCATCCGTCTTCGCCTGCACGACACCGGAGAACTCGATCTGCAGCTTGCGCGGCAGGTCGAGGTTGTGGTCGGCCTTGAGCAGGTAGGCCACGCCGCCCTTGCCCGACTGCGAGTTCACGCGCACGACGGCCTCGTAGCCGCGACCGAGGTCCTTCGGGTCGACGGGCAGATAGGGCACCGCCCATTCGAGCTGCTCGACCGAGACACCCTCGGCCTCGGCCCTGGCCTCCATGGCCTCGAAGCCCTTCTTGATCGCATCCTGGTGCGATCCGCTGAACGCCGTGTAGACGAGGTCGCCCGCCCACGGGCTGCGCTCCGGCACCGGCAACTGGTTGCAGTACTCGGCGGTGCGCTTGATCTCGTCCAGGTCGCTGAAGTCGATCTGCGGGTCGATGCCCTGCGTGAACAGGTTGATGCCGAGCGCGACCAGGTCGACGTTGCCGGTGCGCTCACCGTTGCCGAACAGGCAGCCCTCGATGCGGTCGGCGCCGGCGAGGTAGCCCAGCTCCGCCGCCGCCACCGCGGTGCCGCGGTCGTTGTGGGGATGCAGCGACAGGATCACGTTCTCGCGGTGGTTGAGGTGGCGCGACATCCACTCGATCGAGTCCGCGTAGACGTTGGGGGTGGCCATCTCGACCGTCGCCGGCAGGTTGATGATCACCTTGCGCTCCGGGGTGGGCTCGAAGACCTCCAGCACCTGGTTGCAGACCTCGAGGGCGAACTCGAGCTCGGTGCCCGTGTAGCTCTCCGGGGAGTACTCGTAGAAGATCTCGGTGCCCGCGGCGATCGGCTCGGCCGCCTTGCACAGCCGCGCCCCGTTGAGGGCGATGTCGACGATGCCCTGCTTGTCGGTGCGGAAGACGACCTCGCGCTGCAGGATGCTCGTGGAGTTGTAGAGGTGCACGATCGCGCGCTTGGCGCCCTTGAGCGACTCGTACGTGCGGTTGATGAGCTCCTCGCGCGCCTGCGTGAGCACCTGGATGGTCACGTCGTCGGGGATGAGGTCCTCTTCGATGAGCGAGCGCACGAAGTCGAAGTCGGTCTGGCTCGCCGACGGAAAGCCGACCTCGATCTCCTTGTAGCCCATGCGCACGAGCAGATCGAACATGATGCGCTTGCGCTCGGGACTCATCGGGTCGATGAGGGCCTGGTTGCCGTCGCGCAGGTCGACGGCGCACCAGCGCGGGGCGACCGTGATCTGCTTCGCAGGCCAGGTGCGGTCGGGCAGATCGATGCCCAGAGTTTCGCGGTACGGGCGGTACCGGTGGATCGGCATTGCAGAAGCCGTCTGTGTGTTCTTCATGGTCCTAACGCTTTCGTCGTGGGTGGGTCGGCCGATGACGAACTCCGCGACGAGTGAGGCCTGGGTTAGGACTCGTCGCGGCAGCGAAGAAGGAGAAGACCTGAGAACACGGATTCAGGGTAGCACCCTCACGGCACCCCAGAAGTGCAGAACTAGGGTGAGCGGCTCTCGGCACGCCCGTTCGGGGGGCACGACACTGTGATCGGCCCGGAGTCAGGTGCACTCCGCCATGGAAGGAATTCGCATGTCCAGAACACAGCGCAGCGCTCGCGGCCGGATCCCGGTGGCGGCCATGGTCGTCGCGACGACCCTCGCCCTCTCCTCCTGCTCCCTCGGCGGTCCGACGCCGGTGGGATTCGAGAACGTGCAGTCGGCGACGATCCAGATTCAGGCACAGGGGACGTTCATCGACCCGGGCACGACGCAGGCCTCGGAGACCGCCGGACGCGGCTCCGGCTTCATCATCGATCCGAGCGGGATCGCGGTCACCAACAACCACGTCGTGGTCGGTGCCGGCACCCTCAAGGTCTGGGTCGGCGGCGACACCGCGAAGCAGTACAACGCCACCGTGCTCGGCGCTTCCGAATGCCTCGACCTCGCGGTGATCCAGCTCGACCAGGGCAGCTACCCGTTCATGGGATGGTACGAGGGCGAGATCAAGACCGCGCTCGACGTCTACTCGGCGGGCTTCCCGCTCGGTGACCCCAACTTCACCCTCACGCGGGGCATCGTCTCCAAGGCGGACGTGCCGCAGAACGACTCGTGGGCATCGCTCGATCACGTCATCGAGCATGATGCCCGCATCCGCGGCGGCAACTCGGGCGGGCCTCTCGTGGCCGACAACGGCCGAGTGGTCGGTGTGAACTACGCCGGCAATGACGAGCTCGACTACAACTACGCGATCCACCGCAACGAGGTGGTCGGCGTGCTCGACGACCTCAAGGCCGGGCGCCCCGTGCTCTCGCTCGGCATCAACGCGCAGGCGCTCGCCCCGGAGGACGATGGCACCGCCAACGGCATCTGGGTCTCGTCAGTGCAAGCGGGTGGGCCCGCCGACAAGGCGGGCATCGGTGCCGGCGACGTGCTCATCAGCCTCGCCGGCATCACCCTCGGTGCCCGCGGCACGATCGAGGACTACTGCCAGGTCATCCGCACGCAGGGCGTCGCGGCGACGATCGATGTGACCGTGTACCGCCCGTCGACCGACGAACTGCTCGAAGGTCAGATCAACGGCAGCGCGCTCGCCGTCACGGCCTCGGGAGTGCTCGGCGGGTCGCAGGAGGCGATCGGCTCGTTCGTGACCGTCACCGACGACACGGGTTCGGTCTCGGTCACCGTGCCCAACACCTGGGTCGACGTCGACGGCGCCGGCTTCAGCGATGCCCAGGGCAACAACTGGATCTCGGTGACCGCGACGCCGGACCGCGCGGGATACGACGGCACGTGGGGCGTTCCCGGCGTGAGCGTCGCGGCGACCGCGTACGGCGCGATGACGGTGGATGCCGCCCTCGCCCTGCTCTCGGAGGGCCTCTCCGCGGAGTGCACCCCGGTGGATGTCGCGCAGCCGTACTCGGACGGCGTCTACACGGGGCAGTTCAACTCGTGGACCGGATGCGGCGGCGCCGCCGACTACGTCGTGCTCGCCGCGACCGATCCGACGCAGACCTACCTCGTCGCAGTCATCGCCCAGTTGGTCTCGGAGTTCGACAAGTCGACCGTGCTCGAGAACATCGTGAACTCGTTCCAGGTCGTGTAGGGACGAAACGGCTCTCGGCCAGCCCTGTGGCGCGAGAGGGCGGGGCGGGCGCTTCGGCGCTCCGCCCCGTCTCACTCGGCGGCGGGCTCGTCGAACGCCGCGACGAGCGCCCGGCGAGACTGCACGCCGAGCTTGCGGAAGATCCTTGCGAGGTGGAATTCCACGGTCTTCGGGGTCACGAAGAGCTCGCGCGCGATCTCCCGGTTGCTCAGTCCGGCCGCCGCGCGCATGGCCACGCGGAGTTCCGCCGGCGACAGGGACTGCTTGCGGCGCTCCATCGCACTCGGGATCGGTTCGCGGCCCATCGACTTGAGCGCGGTGCGGACCCGGCGCTCGAGCGACTCGACGGCCTGCTCCTGAGCGCAGGTGAGCGCCAGCATGAGGTGCTCGTGGGCCGCCTGGGCTTCGCCGCGCGCGATCTCCATCTCCGCCAGGCGCTCCGCGACGAGCGCGCGTTGCCAATGGTGACGCTGCGGGAGCGCTCCGAAGTAGCTCGAGAGCCGTGTGTGGGCCTCGTCGTGATCGCTGAGACGGGCGCGCAGCAACTCCGCCTCGAGCCTTGCGGGCAGTGGGATGCGACGGCGGGCCAGCAACTCGAGTTCCTCCGCGTTCAGTGCCGCCGCCCGCTCGCGATCACCGAGGTCGAGCGACGCGGCCGCGATAGTGCCCCGCCAACTGAAGGTCCAGGCGAATCCGCCCTCGGGATCGAGGCTGCGAGCCTGGGCTGCGAGCCGCAAGGCCTCCTCGGGTTCCCCTGCTGCTCGGGCGTGCTCCGCGCGACCGAGCAGCCAGACCGCCTCGTGGGACGGCGTGAGGTCGAGGTCTTCGAGGCCGCGCACGGCGGCCGCCGCGGCATCCCGGTCGCCGGTCACCGCCGAGGAGCGCAACAGGAGCGCCGCCGGAAGCACGTGATACAGCCATGGACTCAGCCGACCGCGGTTCACCGCGATCTGGAGGTCGTCGATCCCCGAGCGCAGGTCGCCAGCGAGCACGCGGATGGGCCCGCGAACGCCACGCGCCGAGACCTCGCTCGCCAGGCGGTTGCGGCTGCGGGCATCCAGCACGGCCCGATCGAGGAGGTCGAGCGCGTCGTCGAAGCGGCCGACGAGATACAGCGCACCGCTGAGCAGATAGGTCGTCGGATCGTCCGCGAATCCCTCGGTCGCGAAGGCGCCTCCGCCGAATGCGCGCACGGCCAAGTGCTCGGGATCGGCCTCCCATGCCTCACTCGTGTGGGCGGAGAGCGCCGCGATCGCGAGGAAGCGGCGTTCTTCTCGACGGTCCGATGCCGGCGGGCGATCAAGCACCGTTCGCAGCACCTCCGGCGAGACCACAGGTGTCAACGGTGCGAGGGTCAGGCGCGCTGCCGCGTGCCGCGCGGCGGTACCGAGCGCGGCGCCGTGCCCCGGGGCGATGCCCGCCTGCTCCAGTCGCTCGGCTCCCTCGCGGTATGCCTCTTCCGCGGCCGGGTAGTCGCCGGCCAGGTACAGGGCGTCACCGATGTCGATCATCCGCTCGCCACGCGCGTTCGGCCCGAGGTGGTCGAGGCCGCCCAGCCAACTGGCCGCGGCCTGAGCGCCGTCACCTGCCCCGAAATGCGCGGCGCCGAGTAGGCCGTACAGCTCGCCGCGCTCCTCGGCCGGGATGCCGCGCTCGAGCAACGCACGATCGATCAGGGCCACGGCGCTGCCGAACGCTCCCGTCGATGCCGCCTCCACCGCCGCCGAACGCAGCACCGCGACGCGCCACGGCTGGTCTCCCGGCTCGGTGAGCAGCAGCTGGGCCGCGACCCGGGCCGCCGGTACACCGTTGTCGTGGAGGATCCTCGCGGCGGCGGAGCGCAGTGAGGCAAGCCGCACCCCGCCGGTCTCCGCGAGCACCGCGTCGGCGACGAGCGGGTGGGCGACCGTGAGCACCGGCTCCCTGCCCTCGTCGCTGAGGATCCCCTCGGCCGTGAGCACTCGCTCGAGACCGTCGAGCCGCTCGAGGTCGATACCCGCGAGGTGCGCCACCGCCGAGGGGGCCGCCTCCGGCCCGAGCACGCACACCGCACGCGCCACCGCGAGGGCGTCCGCCCCCAGTCGTTGGAGTCGCGACATGACCGACTCGATCACTCTCGGTGGCGGCACGAGGTCTTTCCCGACCGCGAGCAGGCCAGCCAGCTCCGCCACGTAGAACGGGATGCCCCCGCTCAGCTCGCGCACCCGTTCGCCCTGCGCGGCGTTGACCCCGATGAGCTCGGCGATACCGCTCGCACTCAGCGGACGGGGGCGGAGCACCGTCGTCGCCATCGAGACGAGCTCGGACACTGCGTCGACCTCGGCTTCGCGCGGGGTCTCGCGCAGACCGAGCACGACGTCGACGGGTTCGTGAGTGAGCAGCGCGGACACGTGGGCGAGCACAGTCACGCTCGCGGGGTCGGCCCACTGCAGGTCGTCGATCACGACGACCACCCGGCCGGAGCGGGCGAGCGACGAGAGCGTCCAGTGCACGGCGTAGGCGATCGCGACCGTGTCGGCGGGCGCGTCTCCGCGCAGCACGAGACGCCGCAACACCGCCCCGGGTCCGTCGAACGGCGCGGAATCGTCCCCGCTGTCGCGCGCGTGCGGGAGGAAGAGCTGTCGCAGCACGCCATGCGCGACACCCTGTCCGACGCGCGTTCCGACGGCGGAGAGCACCCGCGCACTCGTCTCGGTGCGAAACGCACGAAGGAGCGCGCTCTTGCCGATCCCGGGCGGGCCGGTGACGATGACGATGCGGCGCTCGTGGTCGTCGCGGACCGGACCTTCCAGCTCGACGAGCTCCGCTTCCCGCTCGACGAGCATGCGTCTCCCCTCCGACCGACGAGTCGTGCTGCCAGCGTAGTGAACCGCGTTCGAGGAACGCATGCCCGCGTCGCCCGGGCGGCTCCCGGAGACCGGGAGCCGCCGCACGCTCACTCGACGGCGAGCGCGACCACGGGTGAGATGCGCGTGGCCCGGCGGGCGGGCACGACGGATGCGACGACCGTCAGCGTCGCCGCGGACACCGCCACCACCCCGAGCAGCCACAGCGGCACGCTCGGCAGGATGAAGCCGTCGATCGAGCCGAGCAGGGCCTGCGCACCGGCCCAGCCGTACAGGACGCCGAGCACGAGCCCCACGAGCAGCGCCGCGATGGTCAGCTGGGCGCTCTCCGCCCGCACCATGCCCCGCAGCTGCCGCGCCGAGAACCCGAGGGCCCGCAGCAGGCCCAACTCGCGGGTGCGCTGCAGGATGCTCAGCGACAGGTTGTTGACCATGCCGACGGCGGCGATGAGCGCGCTGAACCCGATGAGCACCGAGAAGATCGCCACGATCGCGCCGAGCAGTTGGTCGTCGTTGTTGCCCATCTGCTCCTGCGCCGACCGGATCGAGACCGTGAAGGTCTCCGCGGCGACCGCGAACATCGTCACGAGCGTCACCCCGATCACGAGGCCGATTGTCGTGCGTGCCGCGCGCTGCGGGTAGCGCACGGCGTTCTGGGCCGCGAGACGCGCCGAGGGGCTGGAGCCCAGCATCCTGCCCACCAACCGCAAGGCGGGGGGCATCACGACGTCCGCGGCGAGCACGATGCCCGTGAACGAGAGCACCCCGCCGACGACGCCGACGAGCACGCCGGCCGGGGAGGAGAGGCCGAGCAGCATCCCGAGCCCGAGCACGACACCGCCGATCACCACGAGCGCGATCGCGAGGCCGTTGCGGCCGCGGCGGGCCACCGCCGCCTCATGGGTGACCGGCACCGCTGCACCAGTGGCCTGCATCGGCGAGACGGCGAGCACCCGCCGCGAACCGACCCATGAGGCGAGCCAGGTGGTGAGCACCACAGCCACCATGGGCACGAGGATCACCGGATCGAAGAACACGTAGGCCAGCGACGGCAGGAAGCCGGTCGCGACGTTCGTGCCGATCAGTGCCGCGGTGAGCGCGGTGCCGATGAGCGTGCCGATGACGGCACCCAGCGCGCCGACGATGAGGCCCTCGACGGCCACCTCGCGGCGACAGCGCGCGGCCGTCGCCCCGATGAGCCGCAGCAGGGCGATCTCGCGAGTGCGACCGGCGACGATCGTCGCGAAGGTGTTCGCAGTCACGACCGCCGCCACGTAGGTGGAGATCACGATGAAGACCGCCGCGAGCACCTGCAACGAGAGCGCGACCATCGCGCTCGAGCCCGCGTCGGTGGAGGAGATCAGGATCGCGAGGTTGCCCGTGATCTGGAGCAGCGCCACCCCGAACGCGGCCGCCAGGCTCGCGACGAGGATGCTCGGCACGTGCTCCCGGAACCGGAAGCCGCTCATGCCACGCGCTCCATGCTGAGGATGGTGCTGCTGAGCTCCTCGGCGGTCGAACGCGCCCGATCCTCGACGACCTTGCCGTCGGCGAGGAAGAGCACCCGGTCGGCGTAGCTCGCCGCGATGGGGTCGTGGGTGACCATCGCGATGGACTGCCCGTGCTCCGCCGCGGCGGTGCGCAGCAGGGCGAGCACCTCGCGGCCGGTGCGGGAGTCGAGGTTGCCGGTCGGCTCGTCCGCGAACACCAACTGCGGACGCGAACCCAGCGCCCGAGCGATCGCGACGCGCTGCTGCTGCCCGCCGGACAACTCGTGCGGGCGGTGACGGAGACGGTCGGCGAGCCCCAAGGACTCGATGAGACCGTCGATGAATCCGCGCTCGGTGGTGGAGGGGCGGCGACCGTCCAGCTCGAAGGGCAGCAGGATGTTGCCCTCGATGTCGAGGGTGGGCACGAGGTTGAAGGACTGGAAGACGAACCCGACGCGGCGGCGCCGGATGAGCGTGAGCTCGGTGTCCCCGAGGCCGGTGATCTCGGTATTGCCGATCCAGACCCGACCGCTCGTGGCGGTGTCGAGTCCGGCCATGATGTGCATGAGCGTCGACTTGCCGGAACCGCTCGGCCCCATGATCGCGGTGAACTCGCCGGCGCGGATGCCGATCGAGACGTCGTCGACCGCGGTGACCGCAGCGGGCCCGGAACCGTACGACTTGGTGAGGTGAGCGACGCGGGCGACGAGCCCGAGGTCATCTGTGGTGTTGTCCATGCCTCTCACGCTAGGCAGGCCGGGCGCGGGGCGAATCGGGCGCACGACGCATCCGCGTCAGCCTCAAGGATGACTCAGACCAGCCCGTGCTCGTAGGCGAACACCACGAGCTGCACCCGGTCGCGCAGCCCGAGCTTGGCGAGCACGCGGGAGATGTGGGTCTTGACGGTGGCCTCGCTGAGGAACTCGGCGGCGGCGATCTCGGCGTTGCTGAGGCCGCGTGCGGCGAGCCGGAAGATCTCCTGCTCACGCGCGGTGAGGGTCTCGAACGCCGGCGGCGTCGCGGTCGCCGCCTGACCGAAGTGCTCGAAGAGGTCTCGGGTCGCGGCGGCGGCGACCACCGCGGTGCCGGCGTGCACGGTGCGGATCGCGGCGAGCAGGAACTCCGGATCGGCGTCCTTGAGCAGGAACCCGCTCGCGCCGGCCCTGATCGCTCTCGCCGCGGCCTCATCGAGGTCGAAGGTCGTGAGCACGATGATGCGCGGCGGCCTCTGCCCGCGATCGCGGGCCGCCTCGAGGATGCCGCGCGTGGACTCGATGCCGTCGAGGACGGGCATGCGCAGGTCCATGAGCACGACATCCGGTCGCAGCTGGCCCACCACCGCGATGCCCTCGGCGCCGTCGCCGGCCTCCCCCACGAACTCGAGGTCGGACTGCGAGTCGACGAGCATGCGGATGCCCGCGCGGAACAGCGCCTGATCGTCGACGAGTGCGACACGGATCGCGCTCACGCATGCACCCCCGTCGGATAGGGGATGTCGGCCCGCACCACCCAGGTCTCGCCCACCGGCCCGGCCTCGAGCGTGCCGCCGACGAGCAGCGCGCGCTCCCGCATGCCGGCGAGACCGTGCCCCTGGTGCGACTCGCTCGCCGTGGCGCGTAGCGCGCTCGTGACCGTGAGGATCACGGCATCCGCCCGCCAGCCGACGACGAGTTCGACCGGTCGAGCGGCATCGCCGTGCCTGAGCGCGTTCGTCAGTGCCTCCTGGGCGATGCGGTAGAGCGCGAGCTGCTGACCGGCCGGCAGCGTCGGGGGCGAGCCCGCGCGGGCGTCGAGGATCGTCAGCCCGGATGCCCGCAGCTGGTCGATGAGTCGATCCAGGTCCGCGAGCATGGGCTGCGGTCCCGCCTCCTGCCGATGGCGCAACTGCCCGAGCAGCAGGCGCACGTCCGCGAGCGCCTCGCGCGCGGTGCCCGAGATCGTCGCGAGGGCCTCGTCCTTCGCCGCGGCGTTCTGCACGTAGCGCGCACCGTCGGCCTGCGCGATCACCACGGCGAGGGAGTGCGCGACGACATCGTGCATGTCGCGGGCGATGCGGTTGCGCTCCTGCTCGATCATGACGTCTCGCTCGGCCTGGAGCTGGGCGCTGCGGGTATCGCGAGCGGCCCGCCAGGTGCGCGCGAGCAGACCGGCCGTCCAGCTGAGTCCGAGCACGGCGGCGGAGGCGACGAAGGTGAAACCGCCGACGACGACGACCCGCAGATCCATGACGAGGCCCACGATCGACAACGGTGTGAACAGCAGATACAGCGTCGCGACGACCGCCCCCACGCCCGCAGAGATCAGGCCGAGCCACCGCACGCGACGGTCACCGTGGCGGGCGGTCGCGTAGAGCACCGCAAGAATCGCGATGTTCGCGGCATCCGGCGGCTGCAGTGTCGCCATCTGCACGATCGCGCCGACCCACGCCACCCCGAGCGCGAGCAGCGGACTCAGCCTTCGCAACGCCAGCGCCGCGGTCATCAGCAGCACGACGGCGATGATCGCCGCGGAGTCGAGGCCGAAAGTGGATCGAAACGCCAGGCAGGCGAGCGCCAGCGCGATGTCGAACACCAACTGCGGTGTCGTGAGCCGGCGGAACATCCCTCCACGGTACGGGGCCGGGAGGCCCGAGCGAACGATCTCGTTCTCGCGACGGCGCAAGATCATCCTGAAGGCTGACCTCAGCCGGACGGCTAGAAGCCCAATCGCCCCAGCTGCTTCGCGTCGCGCTGCCACTCCTTGGCCACCTTCACACGCAGCGAGAGGAACACCTGGCGGCCGACGAGCTTCTCGATCTCGGCCCTGGCTCGGGCCCCGACATCCTGCAGCCGCTCGCCGCCGCGGCCGATGATGATGCCCTTCTGGCTGTCGCGCTCGACGAAGAGATTGGCGTAGATCTCGAGCAGGTCCTTCGTCTCGGACTCGATCATGTCGTCGAGGGTCACCGCGATCGAGTGCGGCAGCTCGTCTTGCACGCCCTCGAGCGCGGCCTCGCGGATGAGCTCCGCGATGCGCTCGCCGGTGCTCTCGTCGGTGATCGCGTCCTCCGGGTAGAGCGGCTCGGATTCCGGCATGAGCGCGACGAGTTCGGCGGCGAGCACATCGAGCTGCATCGCACCGAGCGAGGAGATCGGGATGATGGCATCCCAGTCCCGAAGTTCGCTCACCGCCTGCAACTGCTGTGCCACCGCGGGGCGGGAGGCGGCGTCGGTCTTCGTCACGATCGCGACCTTCTTGGCGCGCGGGAACGCGTCGAGCTGTTCGTTGATGTACCGGTCGCCGGGCCCGAGCTTCTCGTTGGCCGGAACGCACAGGCCGATCACGTCCACCTCCGCGAGGGTGTCCTGCACGACCGCGTTCAGCCGCTCCCCCAGCAGGGTGCGCGGCCGGTGCATACCGGGCGTGTCGACGATGATGAGCTGGCCGTCCGCCCGGTGCACGATGCCGCGGATGGCGCGGCGAGTCGTCTGCGGCTTCGACGAGGTGATCGCGACCTTCTCGCCGACCAGGGCGTTGGTGAGGGTCGACTTGCCGACGTTCGGCCGTCCGACGAACGACACGAATCCGGCGCGGTAGATCAAGGGTTTCGACACGGGTCAGTCACCGTTCTCTTGGTCGCCGAACGCGGCCTGCGCGTCGATGAGTGCTTGGTCGCGCTCGACGAGCACGGTGCTGAGGCGCTTGCGGCGACCCTCGGTGCGCTCGGCGGTGAGGATCAGCCCGTCGGCGGTCGCAACGGATCCGGTCACCGGCAGGCGACCGAGCGCCTTCGTGATGAGGCCGCCGACCGAGTCGACCTCGTCGTCCTCCAGCTCCAGGCCGAACAGATCGCCGAGCTCGTCGATCGGCAGGCGCGCGCTCACCCGGTAGAGCCCCGGCGAGAGCTCCTCGACCTCGGGCAGCTCCCGGTCGTACTCGTCCGAGATGTCGCCGACGAGTTCCTCGATGAGATCCTCCATGGTCACCAGCCCCGCGATGCCGCCGTACTCGTCGACGACCATCGCGAGATGGTTCGACTCGAGCTGCATCTGGCGCAGCAGGTCGTCCGCCTTCTGGGATTCGGGCACGAACATCGCCGCTCGCGCGAGCTCCGCGGCGGTCGGCAGCGCACCCTCGAGCGGCGTGGCACCGAGGGCGCGCTCGTAGCTCACCCGCGCGACATCCTTCAGATACAGCACGCCGACGACCTCGTCGACGTCTCCGCCGATCACGGGCATGCGCGAGTACCCCCTGGCGAGGAACTCGCCGAGCGCGGCCGCGGCGGTGACCTCCGCCTCGACGGTCACCATGTCGGTGCGGGGCACCATCACCTCGCGCACGACCGTGTCGTTGAACTCGAAGATCGAGTGGATGAGCTCGCGGTCGTCCTCCTCGAGCACCTCGAGCTCGGTGGCCTCGTCGACCATGCTCAGCAGTTGCTCCTCGCTCGAGAAGGTCGCGCCACGCGGTCGGCCGGGCGTCACCCGGTTGCCGATCGCGACGAGCGCGTCCGCGAGCGGCCCGAGGATCACGCGGGTCGCCCGCACGATCGGCGCGGAGAACCGCAGCACCGCTCTGGCGTGCACGCGCCCGACCGTGCGCGGACTCGAGCCGACGAGCACGAACGAGACCGCCGTCATGATGAGCGCGCTCACCAGCAGCGCCCACCCCCAGTCGAGGATCGTCGCGAACGACAGGGTGACGAGCACCGCCGCCGTGGTCTCGGAGACGATGCGCATGAAGTTGAGCGCGTTGACGTGGGCCGGCACGTCGCGCGAGATCGCCAGCAGCGACCTGCGCGCCCGGGCGTGCGAGGCGAGATCGACGATGTCGACGCGACTGAGCGCGCCGAGCGCGGCATCCGCGGCGGCGAGGAGGCCGCCGAAGGCGACGAGCAGTGCCGCGACGCTGAAGAAGATGCCGATCAGCATGCGACTACCGTCGTCGTTCGTCGAGCGCGAAGCCGACGAGGATGTCGCGCTGCAGGCCGAACATCTCCTTCTCCTCCTCGGGCTCCGCGTGATCGAATCCGAGCAGGTGAAGGATGCCGTGGCAGGTCAGCAGCAGCATCTCCTCGAGCGGCGTGTGGCCCGCGGCCTCGGCCTGGGCGATGGCGACCTGCGGGCACACCACGATGTCCCCGAGCAGTCCGGGTGGCGTCGGGTGGTCCTCGGAGCCCGGGCGCAGCTCGTCCATGGGAAAACTCAGCACGTCCGTCGGACCGGGCTCGTCCATCCACTGCACGTGCAGCTGTTCCATCGCGGCCTCGTCGACGAAGACGATCGCGAGCTCGGCATCCGGGTGCACGTGCAGCTGGTCGAGTGCATAGACGGCGAGGCGCTGGATCGCGGTCTCGTCGACGTCGACCCCGGACTCGTTGTTGATCTCGATGCTCAATTTTGTCTCCTGGCTGCGCCGCCGCCCCTGCGGCGCAGCGCGATGAATCGACGTACACGCCGCCGATTCATCGCCTCTCGCCCCGCTTGAACTTGCGCTCGGTGCGCTGCTCGAACCGCTCGGCCTGCTTCAGCGCGTCGTACTTCGTGTAGGCGTCGACGATCTGACCGACGAGGCTGTGCCGCACGACATCCGCGCTCGTCAGCCGGGCGAAGTGGATGTCGTCGATGCCGTCGAGCACCTTCGTCACGAGCTGCAGACCGCTCGCCCCCGTCGGCAGGTCGACCTGGGTGATGTCGCCGGTGACGACGATCTTCGAGCCGAACCCGAGGCGGGTCAGGAACATCTTCATCTGCTCGGGCGTGGTGTTCTGCGCCTCGTCGAGCACGATGAACGAGTTGTTGAGCGTGCGACCGCGCATGTAGGCGAGCGGGGCGACCTCGACCGTGCCGCTCGCGAGCAGCTTCGGCACCAGTTCCGGGTCCATCATCTCGTTCAGGGCGTCGTAGAGGGGTCGCAAGTACGGGTCGATCTTGTCCGTCAGGGTGCCGGGCAGGAAGCCCAGCCGCTCGCCAGCCTCGATCGCCGGCCGACTCAGGATGATGCGGTCGACCTCCTTGCGCTGCAGCGCCTGCACGGCCTTCGCCATCGCGAGGTAGGTCTTGCCGGTACCGGCGGGACCGATGCCGAACACGATGGTGTTGCGGTCGATCGCGTCGACGTAGTCCTTCTGCCCGAGCGTCTTCGGCCGGATGCTCTTGCCCCGCGCCGTGAGGATCGCCTGGCTGAGCAGTTCGGCCGGGCTCCCCGACTTGGCGTTCAGGATGAGCGCCGACGACGAGACCTCGACGGGCTCGAGTTCCACGCCGCTGCGCACGAGCAGCACGAGTTCCTCCACCAGTTCGCGGGCGGCGTGAACCTGCCCGGCATCCCCGGAGAGCGTGATCCGATTGCCGCGCACCAGCACGTCGACATCCGGGTACTGGCGTTCGATGGTGGTCAGCAGACGATCCTGCGGACCGAGCAGTCGCACCATGGCCACGCCGTCCACCTCCAGCTCGACGCGGTCGGTGCCGTCGTCGGCCGTGGGAGAGTCGCTAGAGACCAAGGGATCCTTCCGTCAGGGTTCCGCCCAGCACGTGCGCGTGCACGTGGAAGACGGTCTGGCCCGCATCCGGGCCGGTGTTGAAGATCAAACGGTATTGACCGTGGGAATGTTCCATCGCCAGCTGCTGGGCGACCCCCACGACCTCCGCGAGGAGTTCCGGATTCGCGGCCGCGAGCTGCCCGACGTTCTCGTAGCGCGCCGTCTTCGGCACGACGAGCAGATGCACGGGCGCCTTCGGGGCGATGTCGCGGAACGCGATGATCCGCTCGTTCTCGAACACGATGTCGGCGGGGAGCTCCCGCGCGATGATGCGCTCGAAGACGGTGAGTTCGGATTCGGACATGCCGTCAGTTTACCGGGGGGCGGGGATGCGGCGACGGGTTGCCGCCCAAAGATGCCCGCCGAACCCCGCAACCCGTCGCCGCATCCCCGCCAGTCGGCATCACCAGCGGCCGAGGGGGGTGTTGAGGGCGGCGAGCGCGGCCGGGCCCGCGGTCGAGGTGCGCAGCACCTCGGGGCCGAGGCGCATGAGCTCGGCTCCCGCGGCGGTGAGCTGCTCGAGTTCCTGCGGGGCGATGCCGCCCTCCGGCCCGACCACCAGCACGAGGTCGCGCCCGTCCGGCTGCAGCGCCGAGAGCGGCAGCTCGGCGGTGGGGTCGAGCACGAGCATCCGGACCGCGGAGGCCATCGCCGCGAGCTGCTTGGTCGACACCAGGTCGAGCACGTCGGGCACCCACGCCCGCAACGACTGCTTGGATGCCTCGCGCACGATCGCCCGCCAGCGCTCGACCCCCTTGGCCACCTTCGCGCCCTCCCACCGCGACACGCTGCGGGCGGCGGACCACGGGATGACGCCGTCCACCCCCAACTCGGTCGCCGCCTGCACCGCGAGCTCGTCCCGATCGCCCTTCGCCAGCGCCTGCACGAGGAACACGGCCGGGGAACGGCGCTCCACGCGCTCGATCGTCTGCACGTCGAACGCCAGGCCCGTCGGATCGGCGGTCACGACGGTGCCGCCGAGCACGAGGCCGGCACCGTCGCCGACGGAGATCGCCTCCCCGACGGCGACACGACTCACCGTCACCGCGTGCCGCGACTCGGCGGCGCCCAGCACCGCGCGGTCGCCGACCGAGGCGTTCGCGAACGATTCGTCGAGGTAGCGGTGCGCCACGACTAGAACCCCAGGAAGCGATCCCGCAGCTTCGCGAACAGCCCCTGCTGGAAGTGCGCGAAATGCGGCGCCGGTTGTTTGCGGGCCGCAGCGAGTTGGGTGATGAGCGCCTGCTCCTTGGCGTTGAGCTTCGTCGGGGTCACCACCTGCACACCGATCTTCAGGTCGCCGCGACCGTTGCCGCGCAGGCGCGTGACGCCGCGGTCCTTCACCGTGATGATCTCGGCGCTCTGCGTGCCCGGCTTGATCTCGACCGCGACCTCGCCGTCGAGACCCTTCAGGGTCGCGGTGGTGCCGAGGATGGCATCCGTCATCTGCACCTCGAGCGTGGCGAGCAGGTCGTCGCCGTTGCGGCTGAAGGTCTCGTGATGGCGCACCTTGACCTCGAGGAAGAGGTCGCCGTTGGGCCCGCCCGCCGGCCCGACCTCGCCTTGGCCGGGCAGCTGCAACCGCAGGCCGGTGTCGATGCCGGCCGGGATGTCCACGGGGATTCTGCGGGTCGCCCGCACGCGCCCCTGACCGGCGCAGGTCGGGCAGGGATGCGGAATGAGCGTGCCGTAACCACGGCACGTGCCGCAGGGGCTCGCCGTGACCACGTTGCCCAGCAGGCTGCGCATGGTGCGCTGGATCTGCCCGGTGCCCTGGCAGATGTCGCAGCGCACCGGCGTCGTGCCGGGCTGGCAGCACGAGCCGTTGCAGGTCTCGCAGAGCACGGCGGTGTTCACCTCGAGCTCGCGCGTGGTGCCGAAGATCACCTCGTCGAGGTCGACCTCGACGCGCACGAGCGCGTCCTGACCGCGCTCGCGCCGGGAGCGTGGACCGGTGGAGCGCTGGGCCCCGCCGAAGAACGTCTCGAAGATGTCGCCGAAGCCGAAGCCCTGGGCACCGCCGAAGCCCGCCTGCGGGCCGAGATCGTATTGCTGGCGCTGCTGCGGGTCGCTCAGCACGTCGTAGGCGTGCGTGACCTGCTTGAACTTCTCGGAGGCATCCGCGCTCGGGTTCACGTCGGGGTGCAGTTCCCTCGCGAGCCTGCGGTACGCCTTCTTGATCTCTTCGGGGCTCGCGTTGCGTTCGACGCCGAGCACCTCGTAATGGTCTGCCAAGTTCCTAGTTGTCCTCACCGAGCAGTCGCGAGAGGTAGCGCGCCACCGCTCGCACTGCGGCCATGTTGTTCGAATAGTCCATGCGCGTCGGGCCCAACACCCCGAGTCGCGCCACGCTTCCCCCGGGCGAGGAGTAGCCGCTCGTGACCACGGAGGTCTCGGCCAGGCCGAACCCCGCGTTCTCGCGCCCGATGCTCGCCGTCACGCCACCGCGGTCGACCTCGAGCTCGCTGAAGAGCTTGAGCAGGGTGACCTGCTCCTCGATCGCCTCGAGCACCGGATAGATGCTGCCGCCGAAGTCCTCCTCGGTGCGGGCGAGGTTGGCTGTGCCCGCCATCAGCAGGCGATCCTGGCGGTTGGCCAGCACCTGCTCGGTCAGGCTCGCGACGAGCTGCTCGACGAGAGCCCGACGTGGCAGCGGGAAGGATGCGGCGATCGAGACCAGGCCGGCCGCGGCATCCTGCAGTCCTCGGCCCGCGAGCGCGGCATTGAGCTTCGCGCGCACCTCGCCGAGGAACACCTCGTCGACCGGCGCCTGCACGTCGATGAGCCGCTGGTCGACGCGACCGGAGTCGGTGATGAGCACGGACATGATGCGGGTCTCGCCGAGCGGCACGAGCTCGACATGGCGCACCCGGGCGCTGCCCAGCGTCGGGTACTGCACGAGCGCCACCTGGTGGGTCAGTTGCGACAGCAGGCGAACGGTGCGGCTGAGCACGTCATCGAGATCCACGGACTCGCCGAGGAACGTCTCGATCGCCTGACGCTGCGCGGGCGTGAGCGGGCGCACATCGGCGAGCTGGTCCACGAACACCCGGTACCCCTTGTCCGTGGGCACCCGGCCCGAGGAGGTGTGGGGCGCGGCGATGAGTTCCTCGTCCTCGAGCAGCGCCATGTCGTTGCGGATGGTCGCGGCGGAGACCCCGAACGAGTGGCGCTCGACGATCGATTTCGAACCGACGGGTTCGCGCGAGGCCACGTAGTCCTGCACGATGACCCGCAGCACTTCGAGACCGCGTTCCGACACCATGGCGAGCCTCCTCCCGGGCATTAGCACTCAATCGCACTGACTGCCAATAGTACCGTGACACGCCGGTCGAGCACCGTTGCACGCGCGTTCTCACAGGCGCTACCTTGTCTCTGTGCTTGCGCGAGCCCCCAGACGGGGTGCATGCACCAGCGCAAGACCCAGTTCTTGACTGACCACCCGGCACGCACTCGTCACCTGAAAGGCAACGAACTCATGACCGACGCAACTCCCACCCCCGCGGCCCCGCAGCCGGCCGCGCCCCTGACGCCGGCCGAGGACAAGCAGTGGGCGTCGTTCGCCCACTTCGGCGGCCTGCTCGGCATCCTGCCCTCGCTCATCATCTTCCTCGTGTTCAAGGACCGCGGTTCGCTCACCAAGCAGGAGTCGAAGGAGGCGCTGAACTGGCAGATCACCTTCACGATCGGCCTCATCGTCATCTACATCCTGGTCGCGATCATCAACGCGATCCTCTGGAGCACCGGCGCCTGGGCGCTCACCGGCGTGATCGGCTTCCTGCCCTTCCTCGCCTGGGTCGTCAACGCGATCTTCTCGATCATGGGCGGCGTCAAGGTGCAGGGCGGCGGCGCGTACCGCTACCCCTTCGCGATTCGCCTCGTGAAGTAACCACTTCGTGAAGTTCGGGCCCGGAAGCGACCGCTTCCGGGCCCGATTCGCTTTAATAGGGTCATGTCCGACACCACGCCTCCCACCAGCCCCTACTCGACCGTCCAGCCGATGAGCCCGAGCGACGAGAAGCTCTGGGCCACCCTCGTGCACGTGGGGGGCATCCTGTTCGGCTTCCTGCCGGCCCTGATCGGCTACATCGTGCTCAAGGACCGCGGCCCCTTCGTGCGCGCACACACCGCGACGGCGCTGAACTTCCAGATCACGCTGCTCATCGCCTACGCCGTCGGCACGGTCACCTCCCTCATCCTGGTCGGCATCTTCGTACTGCTGGCGGCGGGCATCCTCTGCATCGTCTTCAGCATCCTCGCGGCGATCGCGGCCAACCAGGGGCAGTACTACACGTATCCGCTGTCCATCAAATTCGTCAGCTGACCGAACGCTGCGCAGCCCGATGCCGTGGTGCGGCTACTCCACGAGCCGCCGCACCACGGCATCGGCGAGCAGGCGGCCGCGCAGGGTCAGCACGATCGTGCCGGAGAGTGCGGCGCGGGCATCCACGAGCTCGTCGGCGATGAGACCGGCGACCGCGGTGCGTCCGGATGCCGCGAGCGCCGTGATCGGCATGCCCTCCCGCAACCGCGTGCGCAACAGCACGGCCTCCAGTTCCCGCGTCGTGGGGTCGAGCACCTCGCGCCCGGCGGCCGGGGACTGCCCGGCGGCGATCCGGCCCGCATAGGCGGCCGGATGCTTCACGTTCCACCACCGCACGCCGCCGACATGGCTGTGCGCGCCCGGGCCGATGCCCCACCAGTCGTGCCCGAGCCAGTAGGCGAGATTGTGCTCCGAGCGCAGGGTCGATGACCGCGCCCAGTTGCTGACCTCGTACCACTCGAATCCTGCCGCGCCGAGCCGCGCATCGGCGAGCTCATAGAACTCGGCCTGCAGGTCGTCGTCGGGCATGGCGACCTCGCCGCGACGGATCTGCGCCGCGAGCTTGGTGCCGTCCTCCACGATGAGGGCGTAGGCCGAGAGGTGATCCGGGTTCATCGCGATCGCCGCGTCGAGCGAGGCCGACCAGTCCGCTAGGGACTCCCCCGGCGTGCCGTAGATCAGGTCGAGGCTCACCTCGAGCCCCGCCTGGCGGGCCCAGCCCACCACCAGCGGCACGCGCTCGGGGTCGTGGGTGCGCTCGAGGGTGGCGAGCACGTGCGGCACCGCCGACTGCATGCCGAACGACACCCGCGTGAACCCGGCCGCGCGCAGCGTGAGCAGGTAGTCGAGATCCACCGAGTCCGGGTTGGCCTCCGTCGTCACTTCCGCACCCGGCGCGAGCCCCCACGCGTCCCGCACCGCGTCGAGCATCGCGACGAGGTCGCGTGCGGGCAGCAGCGTGGGCGTGCCGCCGCCGAAGAACACCGTCGACGCGGCTCGCCGCGGCACGCCGGCCGCGCGCAACACGCCGTCCGCGAACTCCACCTCGGCGACGGCCTGCGCCGCGTAGTCCTGCCGACGGGCTCCGCGCAGCTCCTCGTTGGTGTAGGTGTTGAAATCGCAGTACCCGCAGCGCACGCGGCAGAACGGCACGTGCAGGTAGACGCCGAGATTTCGGGATGCCGCGGCATCCGCAGCACTCGCGGGCAGCAGCCCGTCGAGGGGCGCCGGATCGGCGATGGGCAGGGCGCTGGGCACATCCGATTGTCCCCCGGGGGAGGGGTGTTGTCACAATGGACGGATGAGCACGTATATTTTGTGGGACATCGACGGCACCCTGGTGCAGAATTCGCCCACCGCCGGCACCCTCTACCTCGACGCGATCGAGCACGTGACGGGGGTGCGACCGACGAAGCCGGTCGACCAGCCGCACGGCATGACCGAGGGGCAGCTGCTGACCGAGATCATGTTGGCCAACGATCTCGACCCGGGCCGGCTGCACGAGGTGCTCTTCGATCTCGACGTGCTCTCGCGCGACCAGTTCGAGCGCGGCTGGGACCGCGAACTGTGCGCAGGCGTTGAGCAGGCGCTCGAGACCGTGGCCGCCCGAGGGTGGACCAACGCCCTGCTCACCGGCAACGGCCCCAACCGGGCCAGGTACAAGCTGCTCGCCGCCGGTCTCGACCCCGAGGCCTTCGACTGGCAGCATTCCTACTTCGGGCACGAGTCCCCCACCCGCCACCACCTCACCGCCGGCGCTCGCGACGCACTGGCCGGCGAGAACGCCGTGATCGTCGGGGACACGCCCAACGACGGGCTGGCCGCCGACTCGGCCGGCATCCCGTTCATCGCGGTCGCCACCGGCATCTACAGCGCCGCCGAGCTGGCCGGCACGAGCGCGATCACGGTGCTCGAGGATCTCGAGTCGGGACTGGATGCGCTCGTCGCCGCCGTCGAGAGCACCGCACCGGAGCCCGTCGCGGACGAAGCACGATCGGACACCGGGCAACTCGACACCGTGAGCCCCTGACCGCGGTCACGAGCACCCCCCGGAACATGGTTCGCTAGAGCCATGGAAATCGTGTCACCGCGCCCGCGCGTTCTGGTCCTCCTCGCGATCGGCCTCGTCGGCGGCCTGCTCAGCGGGGCGTTCGGGGTCGGCGGCGGCATCATCCTGGTGCCGCTGCTGGTGACCTTCGCGGGGCTCGACCAGCGGCGAGCGTCCGCCGCGTCACTGCTGGCGATCCTGCCCACCTCCATCGCGGGATCGATCACCTACATCGCCAACGGCGAGATCGACTTCATCGCCGCCGCATTCATCGCGGTCGGCGCGATCGGGGGCGCGGTGATCGGCGCCAACCTGCTCAAGCGCATCCCGATCGTCTGGCTGCGCTGGAGCTTCATCGCGCTGCTGCTCATCGTGGCCGTGCGGCTGCTCTTCGTCGAGCCGGAACGCGGGGAGCCGCTCGCGCTCACGCCGTGGCTCGCGGTCGCCTATCTGGCGCTGGGGCTCGTGATGGGCATCGCGTCGGGCCTCCTCGGCGTCGGCGGCGGCATCATCGCCGTGCCAGCGCTCGTGGGCATCTTCGGCATCAGCGATCTCATCGCGAAGGGCACGTCGCTGCTGGTGATGATCCCGACCACCGTCACCGGCACGATCACCAACTACCGCAACGGACTCGTGAACCTGCGCACGGGGCTGATCGTGGGGGCCGCCGCCGCGGTCGCCTCGGTCGGCGGCGCCTACATCGCCCTCGCGCTGCCGTCACGGCTCGCGGCGATCCTGTTCTCGATCCTGCTCGTCGGCATCGCGATCCAGCTGACCGTGCGAGCGATCCGGGCACAGCGAAAGCCGTAGCTCAGCCCAGTTTGACCGCGAGCACGCGCAGGTACCGGCGTACCACGATCGCGCGCGCGAGACTCAGCAGCGGCGCCACCGCTCGCCACGAGCCCGTCGGTCGAGAGAAGGCACGAACCACCAGCCACACCGAGTCGTCGTCCCGCCGTTCGAGCATGAAGCTCTCCTCGCCCTCGAGCGGATGCCCGGGCAGCGTGCCATAGGCGAAGCCGACCTCGCGCTCCTCGTCGACGGTGTAGACGACCCGCACCGGCTCGCGCACGGGGCCGATGCGGATGACGGCGGTATCGCCCGGCCGCACCACCTCGAGTCCTTCGGCGGTGAACAGGTGCTCGGCGTGCTCCGCCGCCGGCACCACCGTCTCCACCCGGAATCCGGCGCGGCGCTTGATGCCCCAGCTCATCACCTCGGCGGTCGCGAAGGCCCAGCGCTGCGGTCCGTGTCCGATGCGCGCGCGGTGCTCGCTCGACCGGAATCCGGCGGGAGGGTAGGCGAGCAGGTCGGCAGCACGGGTGCCGCCGACCGCGGCGTAGGTGACGGGAGCGGCGGCCAGCGCCGCCACACCCATCACCTGCGCACCGCGTTCATGGGTCAGAAGCGCTCGGCGGGCAGCGCGTAGAGGTCGCGCGCACCCGCGGTCGCACCCGGCAGCAGGCCTGCCACGGCGGGCAGCAGCTGCGAGGCGTAGTAGCGGGCGAGCACGAGCTCGGTCTCGGCGCGCTCCGCGTCGTGGCCGGATGCCGCGGCCAGGGCGCCCTTGGCCAGCAGCCAGCCCCCGACGCAGAGCGCCCACATCCGCAGGAACGGGGTGGAGCCGGAGAGGGCGCCGGCCGGGTCTGCAGCGGAGCGCAGCATCCATCCCGTCGCCTGCTCGAGCGCGTCGAACTGGGTCGCGAGCTCGGTGCCGACCGCGGCGAGGTCGTCGCCCGCGGCGGCCAGCTGCGGCAGCAGCTCGCGCATCTGGGCCAGGAACTCCATGACCGAGGCGCCGCCGCGCACACCGAGCTTGCGGCCGATGAGGTCGGCGGCCTGGATGCCGTTCGTGCCCTCGTAGATCGGCGTGATGCGCGAGTCGCGCAGGTGCTGCGCGGCGCCGGTCTCCTCGATGAAGCCCATGCCGCCGTGCACCTGCAGCGCCATCGACGAGAGCTCGACGCCCAGGTCGGTGCCGAAGCTCTTGCTCATCGGGGTCAAGAGGCCCACGATCTCGTTGGCGCGGGCACGCACCGCCTCGTCCGGGTGGAACTTGGCGAGGTCGATGTTGGTGGCATTGAGCAGCACCATACGGCGCACCGCGGCGATGTACGCCTTCTGGGTCAGCAGCATCCGGCGCACGTCCGGGTGGCCGATGATGGTGGCCTCGCCGTCGACGGTCGGACCCTGCACGCGCTCCTTCGCGTACTCGAGCGACTGCTGGTAGGCGCGCTCCGCGATCGCGAGACCCTGCGTGCCGACCGAGAGACGGGCGCTGTTCATCATGACGAACATGATGCGCATGCCGAGGTTCTCCTCGCCGATGAGGTAGCCGGTGGCGCCCTCGTAGGACATCACGCACGTGGGCGAGCCGTGGATGCCGAGCTTGTGCTCGATCGCCAGGCACTCGACGGTGTTGCGCTCGCCGGGCGTGCCGTCTTCGTTCAGCAGGAACTTCGGCACGATGAAGCACGAGATGCCCTTCGTGCCCTCCGGGGCACCGGGGGTGCGGGCGAGCACCAGGTGCACGATCTGCTCGGTGAGGCTGTGCTCGCCGAAGGTGATGAAGATCTTCTGACCGCTGATCGCATAGGTGCCGTCACCGTTGGGCACCGCCTTCGTGGTGAGCGCGCCGACATCGGAGCCGGCCTGCGGCTCGGTGAGGTTCATGGTGCCCGACCACTGCCCGCTGATCATCTTGGGCAGGTAGGTCTGCTTCTGCTCGTCGCTGCCGTAGTGCAGCAGCGCATCGATCGCGCCCTGGGTCAGCAGCGGCCCGAGCGAGAACCCGAGGTTCGCGGACTGCAGCATCTCTTGGATGGCAAGCCCGATCGTCCACGGGAACCCGCCACCGCCGAACTCCTCGGGGAACGGCACCGAACCCCAACCGGTCTCGACGTACTGCTCGTAGGCGGTGTGGAACTCCTTGGGCAACGTCACGGTGCCATCGGGCTGGCGCTTGGCCCCCTCGGTGTCGCCGATGCGGTTGGTTGGCGCGACAACCTTCGCCATGAAGTCGCCGCACTCGGCGAGCATGCCGGCGACGGTCTCGAGGTCGGCGTGCTCGAAGCCCGGGAGCGCGGCCACAGCGTTGTAGTCGACGACGTGTTCGAGGGCGAAGGTCAGGTCAGAGACCGGAGGACGATAGGTAGCCATGGCCCAAACGTAGTCAAACCTCCCGCTGGCAACGCAGTCCATTGGTCCCGAGCTACAAAACCGCCCGCGGGGATGCCGCTACTTCTTGTCCTTCTTCGCCTCGGTATCCCCCGACAGCGCCGCGATGAACGCCTCCTGGGGCACCTCGACGCGGCCCACCATCTTCATGCGCTTCTTGCCCTCCTTCTGCTTCTCGAGGAGCTTGCGCTTGCGGGTGATGTCACCGCCGTAGCACTTGGCGAGCACGTCTTTGCGGATAGCGGAGATCGTCTCGCGCGCGATGATGCGCGCGCCGATGGCGGCCTGGATCGGCACCTCGAACTGCTGGCGCGGGATGAGCTTCTTCAACCGCTCGGCCATGAGCGTGCCGTAGGCGTAGGCCTTGTCGCGGTGCACGATCGCGCTGAACGCGTCAACGGCCTCACCCTGCAGCAGGATGTCGACCTTGACGAGATCCGCCTCCTGGTCGCCCGAGGGCTCGTAGTCGAGCGAGGCGTAGCCTGCGGTCTTCGACTTCAACTGGTCGAAGAAGTCGAAGACGATCTCACCGAGCGGGATCGTGTACTTGATCTCCACGCGATCCTCGCCCAGGTAGTCCATGCCGATGAGCGTGCCGCGACGGGACTGGCAGAGCTCCATGATCGTGCCGACGTAGTCCTTGGGGGCCAGGATCGCCGCCTTCACCATCGGCTCGGTGACGTGGGCGATCTTGGTGCCGGAGGGGAACTCGCTCGGGTTAGTGACGGTGTACTGCTTCTTGTCCTCCGTGGTGACCTCGTAGGTCACGCTCGGGGCGGTGGAGATCAGGTCGAGGCCGAACTCGCGCTCCAGACGCTCGGTGACGATCTCGAGGTGCAGCAGGCCGAGGAATCCGCAGCGGAAACCGAAGCCGAGGGCGACGGAGGTCTCCGGCTCGTAGTTGAGCGAGGCATCCGACAGCTTGAGCTTGTCGAGCGCCTCACGCAGCACCGGGTAGTCGCTGCCGTCGATCGGGTACAGCCCCGAGAACACCATGGGCTTGGGATCGGTGTAGCCCGGCAGCGGCTGCGTGGAGGGTCGCTGCGCGTTGGTGACCGTGTCGCCGACCTTGGACTGGCGCACGTCTTTCACGCCCGTGATGAGGTAGCCGACCTCGCCGACGCCGAGCCCCTTCGTCGGGGTCGGCTCCGGGGAGCTCACCCCGATCTCGAGCAGCTCGTGCACGGCCTTGGTCGACATCATCTGGATCTTCTCGCGCGGGCTGAGCTTGCCGTCGATCATGCGCACGTAGGTGATGACGCCGCGGTAGGAGTCGTAGACCGAGTCGAAGATCATGGCGCGCGACGGGGCGGCGGGGTCGCCGACCGGCGCGGGGATGAGCTCGACGACACGATCGAGCAGCTCCTCGACGCCCTGGCCGGTCTTGCCGCTGACCCGCAGCACGTCATCCGAACTGCCGCCGATGAGGCTCGCGAGCTCCTTCGAGTACTTCTCCGGGTCGGCCGCCGGCAGGTCGATCTTGTTAAGCACGGGGATGATCGTCAGATCGTTCTCGAGCGCCAGGTAGAGGTTCGCCAGGGTCTGGGCCTCGATGCCCTGCGCGGCATCCACCAGCAGGATCGCACCCTCGCAGGCGGCGAGCGAGCGGGAGACCTCGTAGGTGAAGTCCACGTGCCCCGGGGTGTCGATCATGTTCAGGGCGTAGCTCTGGCCTTCGAGGGCCCACGGCATCCGCACCGCCTGGCTCTTGATGGTGATGCCGCGCTCGCGCTCGATGTCCATGCGGTCGAGGTATTGGGCACGCATGTCGCGGTCGCTGACGATGCCGGTGATGCCGAGCATGCGGTCGGCGAGCGTCGACTTGCCGTGGTCGATGTGCGCGATGATGCAGAAATTGCGGATGAAGGCGGGATCCGTCGAGGCAGGCTCGAGGGCCCGGGCTGCTCGGGGACTCACCCGACGATTCTACGAGAGAGCGAGCTCGCCCCAGGCCAACTCGGCCCCGGACCCCGAATGGGGACCGGGCAGGTGAACGAATGGGTGATTTTCGAGCCGGGACACGAACTTGAGGCTCTCTCCGGAAAGAGTGGAAGCACCCAGCCAAAACTCCGGAGATGTCATGCCTCATGCCCTGTCCCCCTCCCGCCTGATCGCCGCGAGCGGCGTGGCGCTGCTATGCGTCGCGATCGCCGCGCCCGCCGCTGCGCTCGGCGCGGGCCTCCCCAACCCCAACAGCGTCGACTTCACCACCGGGTACACCCTGGATGCGAGCCCGAACGGCCAGAACGGCTGGACGGCTGCCGCGGGCTACGACGCCGAGATCGTCGGCAACGCCGGCTACCCCGCCTCCGGCCTCGACCCGGCGGGGGCGAGCCTGCGCGTCTCCAACGCGCTCTTCCCCGGCGGCGCCATCAACCACGCGACCTCTCCCCAGTTGGAGGTGGTGGATGCCGCGGGCGAGACGAGCACCGGCGCGACCAACAACACCTTCACCGCGGACTACGTGGTCGCCCCGACCACGGGCTACGTGGAGGGGATCAACGTGGAGGTCAGCGTCGGGCACGGCACGAACCGCGCGGGCGGCATCCTGCAGTTCCGTCATGTGGGCGGCAAGCTCGAGCTGAGCACGATGTGGGTCGTCAGCGACGCGACGGATGCCTCCATGGGCGACTGGCGATCGGTGGTGCTCGGCACCTTCGACCCGGCCGTCGCCCACGACATCCGCACGATCACGCACTTCATCGACGACGGCAACGACATGACCGAGGTGTTCGTGGATGGCGCGTCGATCGCCCTGATCCCGACCTGGGAGTACTACCACCGGGTCGTCAACGGCGAGGCTAAGAGCGCACGCGGCCTGAACTTCAAGGGCTCGCCGTCGGCACCGAGTGCGGACGGCATCGGTTTCGTCACCGGCCTCGGCGCCGTGGCGAGCGACGGGCTGCTGTTTACGGACATCAGCTACGGCACGAGCCAGGTGGTGGATTGGACCCCCAGCGCGGGCAGCGAGCCGCCCGTGACGCCGCCCGCGCCCAGCGATGGCGAGCTCGTCGAGGACGAGCTGCCCACCGGAGCCGTCTCCGGCGAGAAGACCTCCTACGAGGTGGCGCTCGGCAGCACCGCCGCCGGCCAGAGCTTCGCGATCTACCACTACTCGTCGCCGACGTTCGTGGGCTGGTCCACCGCCGACGCCAGCGGATCGCTCAGCATCACGCTGCCGAGCGGTCTGCCGGCGGGTGTGCACAAGGTCGCGATCTACGACATCACCGGCGCGCTCGTCGGCTGGTTCGCGGTGACCGTGCTGGAGCTCGCTGCCACCGGCACCTCGGAACCGCCGGTGCTGATCATCGCCGGTGGCGCACTCCTGGCCGCCGGTGTCGCGATCGGGCTGTTCGCCCGACGCACGAAGCGCGCGTGACGATGCGCCCGGTCACCGATGTGGCCGGGCGCATCCGCTCCCCTCGGTGCTCGAGGGTTCACGTCCTAGAAGGCGAAGAAGAACGGCACGAAGGGCAGCACCGCGAGGAAGCCGAGCGCGACGAAGGCCAGCCCGACGAACTGCAGCGCGCCCGTGACGATGCCCGCGATCGCGAACGAGCGGCTCGCGGGCTCGCGCTGCAGCGCGAGAATGCCGAGCACGATCGCGGCGATGCCCAGGATCGCCTGGAACCCGGTGAGGATCGACGCGATACCGAGCACAAGGCTGACGATGCCGAGCGTCTGGGTCGGGGCTGCGGCAGGTGCCGTCGGCTCGGTGGTGGGGGTTTCGAGAACTGGGGTCGTGGTCATGCCTCTACGCTAGAAATCGCGCAGCTCCGCGACCATCCGGCTAACCCCCGCATCGCGTTCCGGTTGACCTCGGGATGCGGTGGCCGCGACGGGCCGGAACTGGTATCGTTACTCCTTGGCTTGCGCGCGGTCCCGATCGTGGACCGAGCGAATCGCAGCCGGACTCCGGGGAATCCACCCGGCTGCCGCACGACATCCGTACAAACCAGAAAGCACCCACGTGGCAAACATCAAGTCGCAGATCAAGCGCATCCTGACCAACAAGAAGGCTCAGGACCGCAACAAGGCCGTCAAGAGCGAGGTCAAGACCGCCGTTCGCGCCACGCGCGAGGCGATCTCCGCCGGTGACAAGGAGAAGGCCACCGCCGCCCTCGCCCTCGCCGGCAAGAAGCTCGACAAGGCCGCGAGCAAGGGTGTCATCCACAAGAACCAGGCGGCGAACCGCAAGTCGGCCATCGCCAAGCAGGTCGCATCCCTCTAGGTCTCGACTGCGCCGTTCACGGCGCACTGCTCGAACCGTCGGTCGGATCGACCCGCTCGATCACCGGCTGAACGAACGCCCTCACCTCGGTGGGGGCGTTCGTCGTCTCAGCGGATGCCGCGGGCGGCGACCACTCCGATCATCCGTTCGAGGGCGAACACGGGGTCGCGGCCGGCGCCCTTGACCTGCGCATCGGTGTCGGCGATCGTCTCGATCACGGTGCCGAGGCCGGCGTCATCCCAGCCCTGCAGGTCGCGGCGGGCTCGGTCGACCTGCCAGGGAGCGAGCCCGAAGCGTTGCGCGAGCTGCCCAGAAGGGCCGTTGGCGCCCGAGAGCTTGGCCATGGTGCGCACCTTGGCGGCGAACGCGGCGACGATCGGCACCGGATCCGCGCCCGACGCGAGCGCGTGCCGCAGCAGCACCAGGGCCTCGCCCTGGCGGCCGGCGATCGCGGCATCCGCGACCTTGAATGCGTTGGTCTCGACGCGGCCGGAGTAGTAGCGCTCGACGGTGACCTCGGTGATCTCGTCGGCGTCGTCGGCCAGCAGCTGCTGGCAGGCTCCCGCGAGCTCGGCGAGGTCGTCGGCGAACGCGCTCACGAGCGCCCGGATGGCGCCACCGGTGACCCGGCGCCCGGCGGTCGCGAACTCGGCGGCGGCGAAGTCCTGCTTGTCGGAGTCCTTCTTGAGTTCGAGGCACGCGATCTCGATGCCGTTGCCCGTGCCGGCTCGGATCGCGTCGAGCAGCTTCTTGCCGCGCACCCCGCTCGCGTGGCGCAGCACGAGGTAGGTGTCGTCGGCCGGGCTCGCGAGATAGCCGAGCGCCTCGGTGATGAAGGCGTCGGTGCACTTCTCGACGTTGGTGACGCGGATGAGCCGGGGCTCCGCGAACAGCGAGGGACTCGCGAGCGTCAGCAGTTGCCCCGGGGCGTACTGGTCGGCCTCGACGTCGTGGATCTCCAGGCTCGGGTCTTCCGCCTTGAGCAGGTCGCGCAGCGAGCGGATCGCACGGTCGGCCAGGAACGACTCAGGACCGGAGACCAGCACGACGGGCGCGGGACGCACGCGATTCCACGCGAGCTGCGGGATCGCGGACTTGGGGGATGCCACGACTCCAGGCTACCGTTCGGTCCAGACACGCACCGTGCCGGCGTCGGCGCCGGGCGCCAGCAGCAGCATCCCCTGCTCATCCGTGCGCACGGGCGTCGTGCCCGAGGCGGCGAGGATGTCGAGCAGCCGCTCGGTCGGGTGGCCGTAGCCGTTGCCCTCCCCCACGCCGATCGCCCCGACCGTCGCTCGCAGGCGGTCGTAGAGTCCCGCGGACTGGTCAGCCGAGCCGTGGTGACTCACCTTGACCACATCGACCTCGGGGATGCGGGTCGCCGACATCAACCGCTCCTGCGCGGCCTCGCCCAGGTCGCCGAGGAACACCGAATCGAGGCAGCCGTCGACGCAGGCCCCGACGCCCTCGAACGCGATCGTGACGCTCGCGTCGTTGCCCGGTTCGAAGCCCGCCAGCCGGGGCGGCGGCCACAGCACGCTCCAGCGAAGCTCGCCGAGCATCCCGCTCGGGCCGCGTGCGACCTGTTGCACGGTGGCGCCGCCGGCCGCGAGATCCGCCAGGATGCGCTCGTCGTCGGCGCTCGCGGTCGGACCGACCAGCGCGAGCTCGACGCGACCGAGCACGGCCCGAGTGCCGCCGACGTGGTCGAGGTCGTAGTGGGTGAGCACGAGCAGGTCGATGCGCGCGATGCCCAGATCGTCGAGGCAGGCCTTCAGCGCCGCCGGGTCCGGGCCCGTGTCGATGAGCGCGATGGTGCCGGCGCTGCGCACCAGGAAGGCGTCGCCCTGGCCGACCGCGCAGCCGGCGATCTGCCAGTCCGCGGGACGTGCCGCCAGTTGCGCGACCCGGCCGCCGCCCACGAGCCCCAGATAGGCCACCAGGGCCAGCACGACCGCCGCGAACGCCCACCGACGGCGGCCCAGTGCCGCCACGATCGCCACGAGCGTCGCCACGGCGAGCAGCGCGGCCCCGGCGATGCCGCCGGGCCACGGCAGCCGGGCGGCGGGGGCGGCGGCGAAGAAGTCGGCCACGGCCGCGATCCACGCCGCCGGAAGCCAGGCCAGGGATGCCAGCAGCGCGCCGAGCAGCGGCAGGAGGGTGGCGGCGACGCACGCCGCCAAGCCGACCACGGTCGCCAGTGGCGCAGCGGGGGCGGCCAGAAGGTTGGCGACGACGCCGTAGGTGGGCAGCGAGGCATCCAGCAGGATGATCACCGGCTGGCACGCCAGCTGCGCCGCCACCGGCACGGCGACGACGATCGCGAGCCAGCTCGGCAGCCAGCGCTCCAGGGCCTTCGCGAGGGGACCCGCGAGCAGCAGGAGCCCCGCGGTTGCGAGCACGGAGAGCGCGAACGCGGCGTTGCGCGCCAGCCACGGATCGTGCACGAGCAGCGCAAGCGTGGCGAGCGAGAGCACCGGCACGCCGCGCACCGGCCTGCCACCGAGCAGGGCGAACAGCACGAGCGCGGCCATCACCGCGGCGCGCAGCACGCTCGGCTCGGGCGTGACGAGCACCACGAAGGCGAGCAGCACGGCGATGGCGACGATCAGACGGAGCGGGCGGGGCATCCCGGAGATTCGGCCCAGGGCGAGCACGAGGCCGATGACGACCGCGCAGTTCGCCCCCGAGACCGCCGTCAGATGGCTGAGACTGCTGGTCTTCATCGCCGCGTCGAGCTCGTCGCTCACCGCGCTGGTGTCGCCGATCGCGAGCCCGGGCAGCAGATCGCCGCCCTCGCCGGGCAGCGCCTGGGTGGCGGTCAGGAACACCGTGCGCAGACCGTTCGCCCAGTCCAGCAGCGGCGGTGGCGGCGCGAGCTGCTCGGGCGGCTCGTCCGGGAACATCAGGAACGCACGATCGTCGCCCGGGGATGCCACGGCCAGCGTGCCCCGCAGCTGCACCCGCGTGCCGATCCCCAGCCGCTCCCCCGGAGCCTCCCCGAACACGAACACGGGCACCGCACCGCCATCCCGCACGAGCGCCACCTCGTAGGACCCGCGACCGGGCTGCACCACCTGGGTGGTGACGGCCACGACCGTCACGGTGCGACCCTCGGTCGTGGCGGCGACGAGATCCGCCGGTTGCCGCACCCCGGCCTGCACGGCGATCGAGGTGCAGCACAGGGCGGCCGCCGCCGCCGCGATGGCGGCGATGGCGAACCAGCGGTGACGACCCGCGATCGCGAAGGCGGTGAGCGCTCCCGCCGCGCCCCAGAGCGCCAGCGAGACGGGAATCTCGACACCGGGCAGGCCGACGACCACGATCGCGGCGATCCACCCGCACGCCGCGGGGATCGCCAGACGCAGGTCGACGTTCACACCGTCACGAGGTCTTTGAGGCCGTCGAAGGTCTTGGCGCCGATGCCGGAGACGCTCATGAGGTCTTCGATGGCGGTGAAGCGGCCGTTGGCATCCCGCCAGGCGATGATGCGGGCCGCGAGCGCGGGGCCGACGCGCGGGAGCGTCTCGAGGGCGGCGGCGTCCGCGGTGTTGAGGTTGACCTTGCCGTCGGATGCCGTGCCCGGGGAAGCCGCGACCGCGCCGATCTCGGGCACGACGATCTGCTCTCCGTCGACCAGGAACCGGGCGAGGTTCAGCTGCGCCTGGTCGGCGGTGTCGGTGAAGCCGCCCGCCGCCGCGACCGCGTCGACGGCTCGCGCGCCCTCCCGCAGCTCGTAGAGGCCCGGGCGTTCGACCGCGCCGAGGATGTGCACGTAGATCGCGCCGCCGGCGACCGGGGCTGCGCTCGGCTCGGCACGCGTCACCTCCGCGGCGGAGCCGTGGTCGCCGAGCGCAGCGACCAGCACGGCGCAGCCCAACCCGACGAGCACGAGCACCACGACGGCGCCCACCCGGGCGCGCACGCGGGCGCGAGAGGCATCGGGCGTGGCATCCACCCCGCCGACGCTAGGCGCGCGGCCCGCGCCCGTGCGGGGCGCAGACCGCGCGGTGGACTACGCGGGCTTGGTGGCGATGTTGACGATGCGAGGGGCGCGCACGATGACGTTGACGATGCGCCGGTCGCCGATCGCCCGCTGCACCGCGGCGGAGGCGCGAGCGAGCGCCTCGAGATCCTCGGTGCCGATCTTCGGGCTCACCTCGAGCCGGTCGCGCACCTTGCCGTCGACCTGCACGACCGCCGTCACCGACTCCTCGACGAGCAGGGTCGGGTCGGCCTTGCGCAGACCGGCGAACGCGACCGAGGGCTCGTAGCCGAGCTTCTGCCACATCTCCTCGGCGGTGAACGGGGCGATGAGGCTCAGCGCCACCGTGATGACCTCCGCGGCCTCGCGCACGGCGGCATCGGCGGCACCGGGGCCGGAATCGATGGCCTTGCGCGTGGCGTTGACGAGCTCCATGATGCGCGCGATGAGCACGTTGAACTTGAGCGACTCGGCGAGGCCGGGCATGTCGTGCAGGAAGCGGTGCGTCTGACGGCGGAGCGCGACATCCCCCGTCTTCCACTCGATCTCGGGCGCCGAGGTGACATCGGAGGCGACCCGGTAGGCGCGGGCGAGGAACTTGGATGCCGCGGCCGGCGAGATCGCCTCGTAGTCGATGTTGTCCTCGGGCGGGCCCGCGAACACGAGGGCGAGCCGGATGGCGTCGGAGCCGTAGCGGTCGACCTCGCCCGTGAAGGTGATGTTGCCGCGACTGCGCTTGGACATCTTCTTGCCGTCGATCTGCACCATGCCCTGGTTCAGCAGCGCGCTGAACGGCTCGGTGAAACTCACGTAGCCGAGGTCGAACAGCACCTTGGTGATGAAGCGCGCGTAGAGCAGGTGCAGAATCGCGTGCTCGACACCGCCGACGTACTGGTCGACGGGCGCCCACTTCTCCGCCTCGAGCGTGTCGAACGGCTTGGTCGGGTCGTTCGGCGAGAGGAAGCGCAGGAAGTACCACGAGCTGTCGACGAAGGTGTCCATCGTGTCGGGGTCGCGCTTGGCGGGGCTGCCGTCGCGCGGGTCGGGCACGGTGATCCAATCGGTGGCCGCCGCGAGCGGCGACTGCCCCTTCGGCTGCAGATCCAGCCCATCGGTGGGCGGCAGCGTGAGCGGCAACTGCTCGTAGGGCACCGGGATGAGCTCGCCGTCGGCGCCGTGGATGATCGGGATGGGCGTGCCCCAGAAGCGCTGACGGCTGATGAGCCAGTCGCGCAGGCGGAACGTGCGGGCCGCGCGACCGGTGCCGGCCTCTTCGAGGCGCTCGATGATCCGCTTGATGGCGTGCGACTTGCTGAGCCCGTCGAGCGGGCCGGAGTTGATCAGACGACCGTCACCAGTGAGCGCCTTGCCGGTGGTGGCCGGATCGAGCGGCGGCAGGTCGTCCGGCAGCACGGCCTGGCCGTGCTCGTCGACCTCGAGCACGGGGATCGCACCGGTCACCGGAGCATTGGTGTCCACGACGACCCGCACGGGCAGTCCGTAGGTGCGTGCGAAGTCGAGGTCGCGCTGGTCGTGGGCGGGCACGGCCATCACGGCGCCGTGCCCGTAGTCGGCGAGCACGTAGTCCGCGGTCCAGATCGGTATGCGCTCGCCGTTGGCCGGGTTGATGGCGAAGCGCTCGAGCGGGATGCCCGTCTTCGGCCGCTCCGTGTTCTGCCGCTCGATCTCGGTCTGCTTCTGCGCCTCGGTGAGGTACTCCGCGAACGCGGCCTGCACCTCGGGCGTCGACCCAGCCGCGAGCTCGGCGGCGAGCTCGGAGTCGGGCGCGACCACCATGAAGGTGACGCCGTAGAGCGTGTCGGGCCGCGTGGTGAACACCGAGATGCGGCGATCGAGGCCTTCGACCTCGAAGTCCACCTCCGCGCCGATCGAGCGCCCGATCCAGTTGCGCTGCATCGCGAGCACCTTGGCCGGCCACGAGCCCTCGAGCTGGTTGAGGTCATCCAGCAGGCGGTCGGCGTACTCCGTGATCTTGAAGTACCACTGCGTGAGCTTCTTCTTGACCACGACCGCGCCGGAGCGCTCGGAGGTACCGTCCGGCAGCACCTGCTCGTTGGCCAGCACGGTCTGGTCCACCGGATCCCAGTTGACCCAGCTCTCCTTGCGATAGGCCAGCCCCTGCTCGTAGAGCTTGAGGAACAGCCACTGGTTCCACTTGTAGTACTCGGGGTCGCTCGTGTGCAGCACCCGGTCCCAATCGAAGGAGACGCCGTAGCGGCGCATGCCCTCCCGCTGCTGGGCGATGTTGTCGTAGGTCCAGGTCACCGGGTTCGCCCCGCGCTGGATCGCCGCGTTCTCCGCGGGCAGGCCGAAGGAGTCCCACCCGATCGGGTGCAGCACGTTGAATCCGCGCTGACGCCAGTAGCGCGCCACGATGTCGCCGAAGGCGTAGGCCTCGGCGTGACCCATGTGCAGGTCGCCCGAGGGGTACGGGAACATGTCGAGGATGTACTTGCGGGGACGCCGGTCGGTCGGGTCGCTCGAGGAGAACGGCTTGGCCTTGTCCCAGTACGCCATCCACTTCGCCTCGATGGCGTGGATGTCGTAGTCGGGCGTCTCGTCGCGCTCGCTCGTCGCTGCCTGCTCAGTCACGAGCAACTAGCGTACCCGTCACCGCGCGCCGAGCACGGCGAGCAGCGCTGCCGCCTTGAGCTTGGCCTCGGCGAGCTCCTCCTCGGGCACGCTCAGCGCGGTGATGCCGCCGCCCGCGCCGACGGTCGCGCCCCGGGCATCCAGCACGATCGAACGGATGACCATCGCCAGGTCCACCGCACCGTCGAGGCCCAGGTAGCCGAACGCCCCCGAGTAGATGCCGCGCGCCCGCTGCTCGAGCGCATCGAGGATCAGCGTCGCGGAACGTTTTGGCGCCCCCGTCATCGATCCCGCCGGAAAACACGCCGCGATCACGTCGACGCGGTCGAGGCCCTCGGCCAACTCGCCGCGCACGGTGCTGACGAGCTGGTGCACCTGCGCGTAGCTCTCCACCGCGAGCAGGCTCGTCACCGCGACCGAACCGACCTTGGAGACGCGCGCGATGTCGTTGCGCATCAGATCGACGATCATCACGTTCTCGGCGCGCTCCTTCTCACTCGTGATGAGACGCTCGCGCTGGCGCCAATCCCCCGCCTCGGTGTCGCCGCGGGGGCGGGTGCCCTTGATGGGGCGGCTCTCGATCACGCCCTCCGGGCTCACGGTGAGAAACTGCTCCGGTGAGGCGCTCAGCACGCTCACACCGCCCGCACGCAGGAGTGCGCCGTGGTGGGTGGGACTGGAGGCCCGCAGGGCGAGATAGGTCGCGAGCGGGTCGGGGGTGGCATCCACGCTCGCCTCGGTCGTCAGGCACAGCTGATAGGCGTCGCCCTCGCGGATGGCTGCCTGGCAGGCGGCGATCATCTCGAGGTACCGTTCGTCGGAATACGCCCAGACCGCGGGGGGTGCGCAGTCCGCACTCCGCTCGGCCGACGCGGGAGGGACGAGGTCCCGGTGCGGCTCGACCGAGGCGAGAGCGGCCTCGACCTCCTCGCGCCACCCTTGGGCGTCGTCGAGACTCAGCAGCAGCACCTCGCCCGTGGCGTGGTCGAAGGCGAGCGCGCGATCGACCCGCATCCACGCCGCCGCCGGGTAGCGCAGTTCGCGCTCGACCGGCACTCCCATGGTCTCGGCCCGCAGTTCGTAGCCGAGCCAGCCGACCCAGCCCAGTCGGAAGCCGTCGGGCGCCGCGCTGGTGTCCACATCTCGCTCGAGCCCGCGCAAGAAGGCCAGCACGCCGTGCGGAAACTCGGTCACGACCTCGGCAGCGCGGCCCAGATAGCTGTGACCCGTGGTGGCGTTCGGGCCGCTGTCGAGCCAGAACGCGTCATCCCGGTCCCCGCACAGCGCGATGTAGGCCAGCGCCGGGTCGACCCACCGGCCCAGGGAAGCCACGTGGAGCCGGGGACGCATACCCTGAATCCTATGAGCGTCTCGTCGATCTTCCGGTGGCAGGACGGCGCGCTCGAAGCGCTCGACTACTGCGACATGACCGCGACCCTCATCGAGGCGGCGGACTCCTGGCTCGTCACCGACGGCCTGACGCTCGCATTGGACCTGCACCGCGCACGGTTCTTCGACGCGGTCGGCGCTCGGTTCCCCGACCTGAACGCGTCTGACTTCTGGGATGCCGCGATCGCCGCGATCCCCGACACCGGCACCTGGTTCCCGCGGGTCGAGTTGCACTCGCGAGCGGGGGCGCCGAGCTTCGTCTTCCGCCTCCGCAGCGCGCCCGAGCGGCGGCGTTCCGCCGTGGTCGCGACCTGGCACGGCCCCGATCCGCGCCGCACCCCGCGCGTGAAGGGGCCGGATCTCGAGCGCCTCAGCCGGGCGCGCACCGCCGTGCAGTCCGAGGGGGCGGATGAGGCGGTGCTGCTGACGACGGACGGCTACGTGGTCGAGGGGGCCTACTCCGCCCTGCTCTGGTGGCGCGGCGAGATCCTGTGCGCGCCGCCCGCGTCGTTCGCCCGGGTGGACTCGGTCACCGCGCGGTCGGTGCTCACGCTGGCACGCGCGCTCGGGCACGACCTGCACGAGGAGGCGGTGACCCCGGCGGAGCTCGACGGCACGGAGCTGTGGACGCTAAGTGCGCTGCACGGCATCCGGATCGTGACCGCCTGGATCGACGGCCCGCAGCTCGCCGAACTGCCAGGACGCCTCGGCGCCTGGCGCGCGCGCCTCGACGCGCTGCGCAGGCCCATCCACAGGCCCGCTCAGTAGGCTCGCAGCATGGGGTTCATCGGCGACGTGATGGCGTGGTTCGCCGGGGCGTTCGGGTTCGTCGACTCGGTGATCCAGGGCATCCTGACGTGGGTGCTCGACACGGTGTACGCCCTGGGGCCGGTGCCGCGCACGCTGTTCGCCGGCGTCGGCATCCTGCTCGAGACCTCGATACTCGTCGGTCTCGTCATTCCGGGCGACACCGTCGTGATCATCGCGAGCACGGCCGTGTCGAACCCCCTGGAGTACTTCGCCCTGATCTTCGCGGTGATCCTGGGCGCGTTCCTGGGCGAGTCGATCGGGTTCGCGCTCGGCAAGTTCTTCGGTCCGCGCATCCGGGCCTCGCGGCTCGGTCAGCGACTGGGCGAGCGCAACTGGGTTCGTGCCGAGAACTACCTCGACCGCCGCGGAGGCATCGCGGTGTTCATCTCACGATTCCTGCCCGTGCTGCACTCGCTGATCCCGCTGACCGTCGGCATGAGCACGATGCGGTACCGCAAGTTCATGGCCTGGACCCTGCCGGCGTGTGCGATCTGGGCGACCGCCTACGTGACGGTCGGCAGCGTCGTCGGCGGCAGCTATCGCCAGCTCGCCGATCGTCTGCACGGCGCGGGATACATCTTCGTCGCGGCGGTCGCGGTCGTCGCGATCGTCGCCTATCTGATCAAGAAGCGCATCGAGCACACTGAGCGGCGTCACATGGAGACGCCGGCGGACGGCGATGCGAACACTCTCGACGAGGTCGAGCCTCGCTGATCGAGTCGACCCGCGACCGCGCCGACGGTGACGGGCGGACCGGTGACCGGTGGTCGAGCGGCGTCGAGACCGACGCGCTCGACCACCGGCCCCCTGACTAGATCAGGCCGTTCTCGGTCAGCCAGGCCGTGGCGATGTCGGCCGGCGACTTCTGGTCCACCGTCGACTGCACGTTGAGGGCCACGAGGCCCTCAGGGGTGAGCGCGGCGGAGACGGCGTTGATCACGTCGGCGATCTCGTCGGCGATCTCCGCGTTCACGAGCGGCACGACGTTGGATGCCAGGAACAGCCCCTCCGGGTCGGCCAGCGTCACCAGATCATCGGTCTGGATGCGCGGGTCGGCGCTGTAGACATTGGCGATGTTGATCGTGCCCGCCAGGAGGTCCTCCACGGTGGTGTCGCCGGTCGCGCTGAATCCGACCGTGACCCCGTACTTCTCCAGCAGCCCCTTCGGCCCGTACGGACGCTCCTCCAGCTCCGGCGCCCCGCCGAGGGTCAGCGGCACGGTGGCGTTCGCGAGATCCGCCAGCGACGACAGGTTCTGCTCGGCGGCGAACGCGGCGGTGACGTTGTAGGAGTCCTGGTCGGTCGCCGATGACTGGTCGAGCACGGTCAGCCCATCGGGCAGCGCCGCCTGGAGTGCCGCGTAGACGTCGTCGGAGGTGGTCGCCGTGGTCTCGGGGTCGTAGAACTGCAGCAGGTTGCCCGTGTACTCCGGGAAGAGGTCGACCTCGCCCGACTCGAGCGCGGGCAGGTAGGCGTCGCGCTGGCCGATCGAGAACTCGCGCTCGACCGTGAATCCGGCGTTCTCGAGCGCCTGCGCGTAGATCTCGGCGATGATCTCGTTCGAGTAGTACGCCTGCGATCCGACGACGATCGCGTCGGAGCTGCCGCCATCCGTACCCGGGTCCAAGGGATCTCCTGCTGCGCACCCTGACAGGGCCAATGCCGCCCCGACCACGATCGCTCCGAGAGCGAATCGGCCTTTGTTCCTCGCTGTGAACATCACATCATCCTTCGGTTATGCGGTGGGTGGTTCCACCACCGCACGGCGCCGGGTCGGCCTCGTGCGGAGTTCTGGGGGTCGGCCGGCGGTGACGCCGCGCGGCACGACGAGATGCTGGAGCAGGGCGAACAGCCCGTCCAGCACCAGGGCGAGGGCGACGATCACGAGCGCGCCCCCGAGTATCTGGTCGAAGCGGCGCAGTGGCACGCCCTGAATGATGTAGAAACCGAGGCCGCCGAGGTCCACATAGGCGGCGAGCGCCACGGTCGCGACCACCTGCAGGGTCGCCGAGCGCAGCCCGCCGATGAGCAGCGGCAGCCCGAGCGGCGCCTCGATCTTCCAGAACACCTGCCAGGCGGTCATGCCCATGGCGCGCCCGGCATCGATGACGTTGCGGTCGATCGCCTCGATGCCGGAGTACGCCCCGGCCAGGATCGAGGGGATCGCCAGCAGCACGAACGCCGTCACCGCCGCCTCGGGCTTGTGCAGCACACCGATGACCAGCACGAGCAGCAGGATGAGCCCGAACGACGGCACGGCGCGTGCGGCCCCGGAGAGGCCGACCGCGAGCTCGCGGCCGCGCCCGGTGTGCCCGATCAACCAACCGAGGGGCACGGCGATCAGCGCGGCGATGAGCACGGAGAGGAACGTGTAGTAGAGATGCTCGCCGATCGCCTGCGGCAGCGGGTGCGAACCGGTGAGGCGGTCCGGCGAGAACAGCCAGGCCAGTGCCTGCTCGAAGAGGTTCATGCTGCCTCCGCGGTGCGAGACGAGATGCGCCGGGTCGCCGTCCGCCGCGGCGCCCACGGCATCATCACCCGCCCGAGCAGCACGAGCAGCCCGTCGACGATCAGCGCGATCGCCATCACCGCGACGACCCCGGCGAGCACCTCGGGCACGATCCGTCGCTGCAGCCCGTTGGTGAACAGGTAGCCGAGGTTGTCGACACCGATGAGGATGCCCACCGTCGCGAGCGCGATCGTGGACACGGCCGTCACCCGCAGCCCCGCGAGCACCACCGGTCCGGCGAGCGGGAACTCCACCGTCCAGAACCGCCGCCACGCGCCGTAGCCGACCGCGGTCGCGGCCTGCCGCACATCCGGATCGACGGAGGCGAGCGCCTCCGCCACCGAGCGGGCCATGATCGCGACCGCGTAGATGGTCAACGCGACCACGAGGTTGCGCTCCGACAGGAAGCTGATGCCGAGGATCGTGGGCAGCACCGCGAAGAGCGCGAGCGACGGGATCGTGTACAGGATGCCCGCGAGGCTCAGCAGCAGGCCGCGCGTGAGCCGGAAGCGGAACGCGAGCCAGCCGAGCGGGATCGCGATCAGGAAGCCGAGCACGATCGGCAACGCGCTCTGGCGCAGGTGCTCGAGCGAGAGGCGACCGATCAGGTCGAGGTTGTCGAGGATCCAGTTCACGCGGGATCCTCGACGAGACGTCCCTGGGTGCGCCCCTCGGCATCCACGAGCACGACACCGGTCACTGTGCGCTTCTCACGCAGGGCGCGCTTGCCCTGCTCGGCGCCGATGAAGCTCGCGACGAACTCGTTCGCCGGCGCCTCGATGATCTGGCTCGGGCTGCCCACCTGGGCGATCTTCGCGCCCTTCTCGAGAATGACGACCTGATCGCCGAGCAGGAACGCCTCGTCGATGTCGTGCGTGACGAAGACGATCGTCTTGTCGAGGTCGCGCTGCAGGCGGATGGTCTCCTGCTGCAGTTCCGCACGCACGATCGGGTCGACGGCGCCGAAGGGCTCGTCCATGAGCAGGATGTTGGGGTTGGCCGCAAGGCCCCGCGCGACCCCGACGCGCTGCTGCTGGCCCCCGGAGAGCTGGCTGGGATAGCGACCGGCGAGCGCGCGATCCAGACCGACGACGTCGAGCAGTTCGAGGGCGGCGGCGCGGGCGCGCTTGCGGGGCACACCGTTCAGCACCGGCACGGTGGCGACGTTGTCGATCACCTTGAGGTGCGGCAGCAGCCCCGAGTTCTGCATGACATATCCGATGCTGCGGCGCAGGCGCACCGGGTTTCGATCGAGGATGCTGCTGCCGTCGATCTCGATGCTGCCCGCGGTCGGCTCCACCATGCGATTGATCATCCGCAGCAGGGTCGTCTTGCCGCTGCCGGACGAGCCGACGAGCACGGTGGTCTTGCGGGATGGGATGACGAGGTCGAACTCCTCGACCGCGAGCGTTCCATCGGCGAAGCGCTTGCTGACGGAACGGAACTCGATCATCGACTCCGGCTCATTCCCCGCGCCCCCGGACGCGTATCGACACTTGCCCTGCTCAATCAGCTCAACAGTATTCGCAGGCGGTGTCATTCCCCGTGAGCGTCGACTCGACGCGATCGGGGAGACCGGCACTCAGCCGACGGCCTCGCCCAGGAAGGGCTTGAGCATCGCGGAGACGGTGCCGCGTGCGGTGTCGAGGAAGCGCTGGTCGCCCTCCGGGTCGCGTGCGAAGGCTCGGCTCACGAGGGCGTCCGAGACCTCGACCGCGGCCTCGAAGCGCACGCGCAGCTCGGGGCTGTCCTGCACACCGAAGCGTTCGATCAGGCGATCCAGCAGTCGGTCGGCGACGATCGAGTTGTAGGTGCGCTCGCACGTCGCGGGACGGAGGTCGAGCACGTCGCCGACCCGGAGTCCACGGAAGCCGGGCACGGAGCGGTAGGACTCGACGAGGATCTCGAACGCCGCGGCCATGGCGGCGGACCAGTCGTCGTGTCGAGGGTCGCCGATCTCGTCGCTGACCCGCGTGAACAGGCGGTCGAGGTTGCGGGCGCCGATCGCCTGCAGCAGGGCGATACGGTCCGGAAAATAGCGGTAGACCGTGCCGATCGACGCGCCCGCGCGTTCGGCCACCATCGCCGTCGTCAGACGCTCGAAGCCGATCTCATCGACGACCGCCGCCGCTGCGTCCAGCAAGGCCGTGAGTCGGGCGGTGCTGCGGGCCTGGACCGGCTCGTTTCGCAAGGCGATCCGAGTCTCGTCGGCACGCTCCATGACCTGTGCATCCACAGGGACACCTCCTCAGCATCACGGTTCTGTGAGGAATGGTATCGCGCCGACCCCCATCTGCGCTGTGCCACGTCGGTAGATCGTGAGAGCGTGGATGCATGTGCGGGAGATTCGTGGTCGCGTCGGCAGCATCCGAACTCGTCGATCTCTTCGACATCGACCGCGTCGGAGACGATCTGCCCGCGCCCTCATTCAACATCGCCCCCACCGATCGGGTGTCGATCGTGCTCGATTCGATCCCCAAGGGCGGGGATGCCGAGGCCGAACCCGTGCGCCGGCTGGAGGCCGCGCGATGGGGTCTCGTGCCCGCCTGGGCCAAGGATCCGAAGGTCGGCGCGACCGCGTTCAACGCGCGCATCGAGTCGGCGGCGGAGAAGTCGCACTTCGCGACGGCGGTGAAGAAGCGACGGGCCATCGTGCCCGCGACCGGATACTACGAGTGGCAGCAACGCGGCGACGTGAAGGTGCCGAACTTCATCCATCTGCCGCACGGCGAACTCATCGTCTTCGCCGGACTGTACGAGTGGTGGCGCAATCCGGCCGCGGCCGACGACGCCCCGGACAAGTGGCTGCTCTCCACGACGGTGCTCACCCGGGACTCCGCTGGGGAGCTGGCCGGCATCCATGACCGCATGCCCGTGTTCCTGCCGCCGGAGTTCATCGACGCCTGGCTCGACCCGCACACCGAGGCCGATCAAGACCTGCTCGACGAGGTCGCCGCAGCCGGCGCCGACGAGGCCGGTCGCATGCAGTTCTACGAGGTGGACCGCGCCGTCGGCAACGTGCGCAACAACTCCCCCGCTCTGATGGAGCCGCTCGCCGGATGACAGGATGGGGGCATGGCTGAATCCGTCGTGCCCGAGATCCAGCCCGCACGGCGCGTGCACCGCGCCGCCAAGCTCGAGGACCTCTACCACCGCTGGAGGGAGCGCCGCGGCCGACGACGCGGCCTGGTCACCACGATCATCCCGTACGCCGGCTACGGGTCCACGCACTGGGTGCGGGTGCTGTGCCGCGTCGTGCTCGCCCGCGCCGAGGGCGCCGCGAAGCAGCGCGCGGAGAAGGTGCGCGGCTGGCGGAGCTTCTTCAGCATCCCGGTCGACGACGCCGCGGTGACCGTCACGATCGCCGGAACGGACCACCTCGTCACGCCGGACCGCGGCGGCGTGGTGGACGTGCGCCTCGAGGCGCGTCTCGACCCCGGCTGGCAGGAGATCACGCTGCGCGCCGAGGGCATCGAGCCCATCGCCACGCCGGTGTTCATCGTCGACCCGCAGGAGCGCTTCGGCATCGTGTCCGACGTCGACGACACGGTGATGGTGACCGCGCTGCCCCGGCCCTTTCTCGCCGCCTGGAACACGTTCGTGCTCGACGAGCATGCCCGGAGGCCGGTGGCCGGGATGTCGGTGCTCTACGAGCGGCTGGCGCGCGAGCATCCCGGTGCCCCCGTCATCTACCTCTCCACCGGCGCGTGGAACGTCGCGCCGACCCTCACGCGCTTCCTCGAACGCAACCTCTACCCGCGCGGGGTGATGCTGCTCACCGACTGGGGACCGACCCATGACCGGTGGTTCCGCAGCGGACGGGAGCACAAGCGCGGCAACCTCGAGCGCCTGGCGGTCGAGTTTCCGCAGATGCGCTGGCTGCTCATCGGCGACGACGGCCAGCACGACGAGTCCATCTACGGCACGTTCGCCGAGGAGCATCCCGAGAACGTCGCCGCGGTGGCGATTCGGCAGCTCTCGCCGGGCGAGGCCGTGCTGGCCGGTGGGCGCAGCACGGTCGATGCCCACGCCGCGGTGCCGTGGTTCGCGGCGCCCGACGGCGCGGGCCTCGCGCGCGTGCTCGCCGGAGCGGGATTGCTGAGCAAGGAGGCCAGACGATGAGCGGGGGCGCTCGCCACGACGGGCGAGGCTTCGCGGGGCGGCGCTGATGGCCTCCCGCATCGAGGACTACGCCGTCATCGGCGACTGCCACACCGCGGCGCTGATCGGTCGTGACGGCAGCATCGACTGGCTGTGCCTGCCGCGCTTCGACTCGCCGTCGGTCTTCGGCGCCCTGCTCGGCACCGAGGATCACGGACAGTGGCGCCTCGCGCCGCTCGCCCCCGAGGCGACGAGCACGCGCGCCTACCTGGAAGACACCTTCGTGCTCGTCACGCGTTGGGTGACCGACGAGGGCGAGGTCGAGGTCACCGACCTGATGCCGCATGGCGACTCGCGCGCCGACATCGTGCGCCGGGTGCGCGGCATCCGGGGCTCGGTCACCATGCACGTGGACCTCAGGATTCGTTTCGACTACGCGGATGCCCTCCCCTGGATCAGACAGACGCCCGAGTTCCAGGGCCATGCCCTCGTCGGGATCGCCGGTCCCGACGCCGTCATCGTGCGCGGGCCGAAGCTCACCGCCAGCGACCACGTGCACACCGCCGACTTCGAGGTCGCCGAGGGCGAGACGGTGGACCTCGTGATGACGTGGTTCCGCTCGCACGAGCCGCCTCCGGATCCGTGCCCCGTCGACGAGCACCTCGAGGCCACCGTGGCCTGGTGGCGGCAGTGGGCATCGGCGGCGACCACCGGTTCCACCGTGTACGCGGATGCGGTGCGCCGATCGCTGCTCGTGCTGCGCGCCCTCACCCACGAGCAGACCGGTGGCATCGTCGCCGCCGCCACCACGAGCCTGCCCGAGGAGTTCGGGGGACGACGCAACTGGGACTACCGCTACGTGTGGCTGCGGGATGCCGCGCTCGCGCTCGACGTGCTGCTCGCACACGGCTACACCACGGAGGCCGACGACTGGCGTCGATGGCTGCTGCGCGCCATCGCCGGGGATCCGGCCGACGTGCAGATCATGTACGGACTCGCCGGCGAACGGCGGCTCACCGAGCGCGAGCTCACCACCCTGCCCGGCTACGAGGGTTCGGCGCCGGTGCGCGTCGGCAACGCCGCCTACACGCAGTTTCAGGGCGACGTCTTCGGCGAGGTGATGATCGCCCTCGAGGCGGCTCGGGCTGCGGGCGTCGAGGAGACGGAGTTCTCCTGGCCGTTGCAGCGCGCACTGATGTCGTACATCGAGGAGCACTGGCACCGCGCCGACAACGGCATCTGGGAGATCCGTGGACCTCGGCGGCACTTCACCCACTCCCGAGTGATGGTGTGGGCCGCGTTCGATCGTGCGATCCGGGCGGTGCGCGAGTACGGCATGGACGGTCCGGCAGAGCGCTGGGAGGCCATCCGCGAGGAGATCGCGGCGGAGATCGAGCGCGAGGGCTTCGATTCGGTGCGTGGGACCTACGTGCAGTACTTCGGCGGCTCCGCCGTCGACGCGTCCCTGCTGCAGCTCGCGCAGGTGGGATACCTGTCCTACGACGACCCGCGCATGCTCGGCACGGTGCGTGCGATCGAGGAGGATCTGCTCCACGACGGCCTGCTGCTGCGGTATCGCACCGAGTCCGGCGTCGACGGCCTTCCGGAGGGCGAGAATCCGTTTCTCGCCTGCTCGTTCTGGCTCGTGGAGCAGTATGCGCGCTCCGATCGGCTCTCGGATGCCCGCACGCTCATGGACAGGCTCGTCGGCTTCGCCAACGATCTGGGACTGATGAGCGAGGAGTATGACGTCGCTGGCGCCCGGCAGGCCGGCAACACGCCCCAAGCCCTGACGCACCTCACGCTGGTGCGCGCCGCGGACGCGATCGCGGCGGCGCAGTCACCTACGAATTCCGCAATGAACACGGCCAGATACGACTGATATCGCACCAGCGGCAACGCTATTCGCGCACGCTGGCCGATGGGAGCGCTCTCTTCGCCCGTTTTGACCCCCGAATGGGGGGTATACACGAGATTGACGGCGATGAGCGGCCGCTGCTACCGTGGCATCGCTGACCAGCGAGTCCCCCTAAATGAGGACCCACTGGGATCACGGTCCTGTACCCGACAGGCCCGGTTCCTACCCGAAAGGAACAGCAGCGCATGTTCTCCATGCTCACAGCCGCCCCCCAGGCTGGCGCAGACAATGGTCTGCCGACTGCCGTTGCGATCGCCCTCGCGGTGACCGCTCTCGTCGCAGTCGGCATGACCGTTGCAGCGAAGCTCAAGCACGTGCGCGTCTCCCGAACGGTGATCAGCATCGGCGCCGGATCGATCCTCGCTGTTCTCGTCGGCGCGCTGTTCGTCGGTGGAGCGCTTACCCGTCCACCGGCGGCAGCCGCCGACAACGAGGCGACCGTCAAGCTCACCGGTCACGGTCCGGTCGAGGTCAAGACCGACCTCGAGGGATTCCAGCTCCCGACGCTGTAGCCCCCGTGCGAGCGGCCGTCAGGCGGCTGTCGGTGTGGTCCAGCTCAGCGAGGCGAACTCCTCGAGCGTGAGCCCATACCGGGCGGTGTCCCGCGCGATCAGCGTGCGCAGCTCCGGTCGCTCGACCTCGGAGCGCACGAGGATGTCGACGCCGGCGGCGCGCACCGTCGAGGCATCCACGCGAATCGCCGCGATCGTGCCGTCAGCGCTGGCACCGCTGACGGTCCAGCGCCCGCGCGCCAGTCGCAGGATCCCTCCGCGCCGTGCATGGAAGGCATCGCCGCGCCACACGTTGCGGCCGAGGATGTGCTTCTCCTCGCGGTCGGGCGTGCGGAATGCCACGTCGTCGGTGAGCACCAGCGGGTCCGTCTCGAGCACCTCGAAGGTGAAGGTGGGCTCGAGCCGCGAGCCGTCGAGCCAGACCGGAACGTTCGTCGCCGCGATCCGCCAGGTTCCGGGCAGGAGCGCGCCGACATCCATCGTCTCCCCCATGCTTCGACCCTAACCCTTGACGGCACCGCCCAGTCCCGCTCCCCTGAGGAACACGCGCTGGAACGCCAGGAACAGCACGATCGGGATGATCGTCGAGATCGCGAGTGCCGCGAGGAACACGTCGAGCTCGGTCTGCGACTGAATCGCGGGGAGGCGCACACCCAGCGGTTGCACCGCGGGATCCGGGAGAACGAGCATCGGCCAGAGGTAGTCCTTGAGACTGGCGATGATCGCGAAGACGCTGACGACGCCGAGAATCGGCTTGGACATCGGCAGCACGATCGACCAGAACAACCGGAACGGCCCCGCGCCGTCGGTGCGTGCCGCCTCGAACACCTCGCGCGGCAGGTTGTCGAAGAAGCGCTTGACCAGCAGGATGTTGAACGCGTTGGCCGCTGCCGGCAGCCAGACCGCGAGGTAGTTGTTCAGCAGCGAAGCATCCCTGCCCAGCAGCGGCGGCGAGACGATAGTGAGGTACAGCGGCACGAGCAGCACCACCGATGGGATGAACAGCGTGGCCAACACCGCGCCGTTGAGAATCGGCGCATACCGCGGTTTGAGCACGGACAACCCGTAGCCGGCGGTCGTGGCGATCAGCAGCTGGAAGAACCACGCGCCGGCGGCCACGAGCAAGGTGTTCAGGAAGTACTGGCTGACCTGCACCTCGTTCCAGGCCTGGGCGACGTTGCCCCAGTCGATGCCGCTCGGGAACAGGGCCAGCGGCGCACGGATCGAGTCCTGCGTCGTGGTGAACGCCGCCTTGGCCAGCCAGAGGATCGGGCCGAGCCCCGCGATCACGAACCCGCCGAGCAGAACGACGTGCACCACCGTCATCGAGGCGCGCACCGAGGGCCGCCGCCGGTCGAAGCCGGAGAGGATGCCGCGGTCGCCGGTCGGCTCGGCCGCTCGTTCGCGACGCCGCGGTCGCAGTCGCGGGGTGGTGAGGATGCTCACTGGTTCCACCGTTCGGTCAGTTTGAAATACACGAAGGAGAGCACGGCGAGCACGATGGCGAGCATCACGCTGAGCGCCGTCGCCTCGCCGTAGTTGCCCCCGAGACTGTTCTGGAACGCGTATCGGAAGATGAGCAGCAGCACGGTGACCGTGGAGTTCGCTGGGCCTCCGTCGGTGAACAGATACGGCTCGAGGAACACCTGCGCGGTCGCGATGACCTGCAGGATCAGCATGACGAAGATGACCCCGCGCAACTGCGGCAGCGTGACGTGCCAGATCTTGCGCCAGACCGATGCGCCATCCACCTCTGCGGCGTCGTAGAGCTCCGGCGGCACGCTGATCAGCGCTGCGAGGTAGATGATGATCGAGCCCCCGGCTCCGGCCCAGGTGGCCTCCAGCACGAGCGAGGGCATGGCCGAGACCGCGTTCTGTATCCACGGCTGGGGTGGAACACCGAACCATCCGATGATGGTGTTGAAGACCCCGGTCGGGCTCGCGTCGTAGAAGAACTTCCAGAGCAGCACGGCGACGACGGGCGGGATCACCACCGGCAGGTAGGCGAGCGCGCTGTAGAGCCCCTTGCCGCGTCGTACCTCGCTCATCAGCACGGCGAGCAGGATCGGCAGTGGAAAGCCGAACACGAGCGCGATCGCGGCGAAGTACAGCGTGTTGACCACCGCGGTGCCCAACAGCGGATCGTTCAGCACGTTGACGAAGTTGTCGAGGCCGACCCACGACGATGTGATGAGGTTCGTCTTCTGGAAACTCATGATGAAGGACTGGATGATCGGCGACCAGCTGAAGACGCCGAACACGATGATCATCGGGGCCAGGAACACCAGGTTGCTGAGCCCGCCGCCGCGCAGCCAGGTTGCCGGGGTGCGCCGCGGCCGCGATCGTCGCACGGTCGGGACCGATCGGTCGGCGAGGGGTGGAGCCGGCGCATCATCGAGGAGGGTGGTCATGGAGTCGCTTTCGTGAGGGTGGTGCCCGGCCCGGTCGGGTCCGGGCCGGGCACGCACCGGCGTTCGGCTATTCGTCGAGGAGCGCCTGGGCGTCCGCGTTCGCCTTCGCGAGCAGCGCCTCGATGTCGGCGTTCTGGTCGGTGAGCACCGTCTGGATGGCTGAGTCGAGCAGCGCGTAGATCTCCTGCGTCTTGCCCTTCGATTCGGCCACCGGCGTCTGCTCGAAGATGCCGTCGAAGAATCCGGACATCTGGTCCAGCGGAACGTTGATGAACGGCGCGATCCACTCCCGCGATTCCTCGTAGGTCGCCTGATCGAGCACCGGCAGCACGGGAGTGCCGACGGCCTGATCGGCGGCGACGAGCGCCTCCGCGTCGGCGATCGCGGCATCCTTGTTCAGCAGCTTCTGCATGTAGTACCAGTCGATCCACTTCACCGCGGCGGCCTTCGTGGTGTCGTCCACCGCGGGGCTGACGACGGCGATGTCGCCGCCTCCGAGCACGCCGGGCTCGGCGCCATCCGTGGGGATGACCGTCAGCCCGTACTGCGCGGGGTCCATGCCGAAGTCCCGAACGAGCGCCGTGTAGACGTCCGAGCCGGAGGTGTACATGCCGATGTTGCCTGCCGCGAACTCCTGGTTGATGCTGCCCCAGTCGAACAGGAAGTTGCTGCCCATGGCGTTGTCGTCCCAGCGCAGCCGCTGCAGGAACTCGAGCGCCGCGACGGTGCCGTCGTTCTGCAGATCCGCCGTGTAGGTGCCGTCGCCGTTGTCGATCACGGTGCGACCGCCGTGCGCGACGGTCTGCGCCGTGAGCTGCCAGCCGCCCGTGTTGCCGGTGGTCATCGTCATGAAGCCGGCCTTGCCCGTGGCCTCGGCGATGGCTGCGGCCGCGGTTGCGACTTCGTCCCAGGTGGTCGGGGGCGCATCCGGATCGAGACCGGCCTGCTCGAACAGGTCACGGTTGTAGTGCAGTCCCATCGCGTAGGCCTGGCGCGGGAATCCGTAGAGGTGGCCGTCGGCACCGGTGACCGCGTCGAGGATGATCGGATTGAACTTGTCGCTGTAGCCGAGGTCGTCGATCTCCTGCGTCACGTCCATGAGCTGACCGTTCTCCAGCAGCGTCTTGGCGTCGGTGAACGGCACCGTGAACACGTCGGGCAGGCTGCCGCCGGCGAGCTGCACCGCGAAGGTGGGACCGGTCCACTCGTACTCGACCCCGATGACGTCGATGTCGGGATTCAGTTTCTCGAACTGCGCCTCCTGGGTCGCGAACGCCTCGTACGCCGCCGCGTCGGCGCCCGGGGGGAAGGTGGCGACGCGCAGTTCGGTCTTGCCGCTCGCGCTGCCGGCGGAGCAGGCTGCGAGGGAGGCGACGAGACCGAGCGCGGCGACGCCCGCGATGAGCGACTTGCTACGTGACTTCATTGTCTTGCCTTTCTGGTGGGTGTTGCGGGGACTTCGGTGGTTGGGTTCTCCGGCGTCGGCCGCGTGCGCAGCCAAGCGGTGGAGTCGGGTGGCAACTCGCCGTCGACGAGCGCGGCGCTCGCCAGGAGCAGTTGCTCGTGCTCCGGCAGGGGCACCGGGGCGGCGCCGAAGTTCGTGATGCTGACGAAGTCGTGCGAGCGACGGAATGCGATCACGTCGCCCGGGACATCGACCCAGGCGAACCGCTCGTCGCCGCCGAGCTCGCGCCGCAACGCCAGAGCGGCGCGGTAGAGGGCCAGCATCGATCCGGGATCGCGCTCCTGCGCCTCGACCGTGTACGCGGCCCAGTCCTTCGGCTGCGGCAGCCACGGCACGGTGCCGGGCGGCCCGAAGCCGTAGGGCGCCGCGGCGTCGGCCCATGGCAGCGGCACGCGGCATCCGTCACGACCCGGATCCACGCCGCCGGAGCGGAAGTGCATCGGGTCCTGGCGGGCTCCCTCCGGAAGGTCCTCCACCTCCGGCAGGCCGAGCTCGTCACCCTGGTAGATGTAGAGGCTGCCCGGCAGGGCGGCACTCAGCAGCGCGGCCGCGCGGGCGCGGCGCGTTCCGAGCGCGGTGTCGGTGGGCGTTCCGAACCGCTTCGTCGCGAAGGCGAACGAGCTGTCGTCTCGGCCGTAGCGCGTCACCGGCCGCGTCACGTCGTGGTTGGAGAGCACCCACGTCGATGGCGCACCCACGGGTGCATGGGCGGCGAGCATCGCGTCGATCGACTCACGCAGCTGCCCGGCGTTCCACGGGCGGGTCATGAAGTCGAAGTTGAAGGCGGTGTGCATCTCGTCGGGACGCAGGTAGTTCGCGAATCGCACCGGATCGGGCATCCACACCTCGCCCACGAGCACGCGCGAGCCGGGGTACTCGTCGGCGATCGCACGCCAGGAGCGGTAGATGTCGTGCACCTCGTCGCGATCGGTATTGGGATGCTGCCCGGGGGCGGGATGCTCGGTGACCTCCGGCAGCGCCGGGTCCTTCACGAGCAGCGCAGCCGAATCGATGCGCACCCCGGCGACCCCGCGATCGAACCAGAAGCGCAGCACGTCCTCGTGCTCGCGGCGCACGTCGGGGTGGTTCCAGTTCAGATCGGGTTGCTCGGGTGCGAACAGATGCAGGTACCACTGGCCGTCCGGAACACGGGTCCAGGTACCGCCCTGGAAGTTCGAGACCCACTTCGTGGGCGGCTCTTCGCCGTCGACGAACCAGAATCGCGCGCGCTCCGGGCTGCCCGGGGCGGACTGGAGCGCGGCCTGGAACCAGGGGTGCTCACGGGAGACGTGATTGGGGACGATGTCGATGATCGTGCGGATGCCCAGCTGCAGCGCCTCGCGGATCAGCGCCTCGGCCTCGCCGAGGTCGCCGAACGCGGGATGGATCACGCGATAGTCGGAGACGTCGTATCCCCCGTCGGCGAGCGGACTGGCATACCAGGGGGTGAACCACAGCGCGTCGACGCCGAGCCGCTTGAGGTAGTCCAGGTGCGCGCGTACCCCCGCCAGATCGCCGGTGCCGTCGCCGTCGCCGTCCGCGAAACTGCGGATGTAGAGCTGGTAGATCACCGCACTGCGCCACCACAGCGGATCGGTGCTGGAGGGGGCGAGCGCCGGGTGGGCGTTCGTCAGGACTGGTGCGTCCACGGGTTCGGTTTCCTGTCAACGGCGTTGTCGGCAGCACGGTTCGGCGCTTCGACAGGAAAAGTAGCGTTCTTGACAGAATGATGCAAGAACTAAACAAACTGCAAGAAACTTGCGTTACTTGCGCGCCGGGGGTGGTCCCGTGGAGGCACGCACGACGAGTTCCGGCTCGAACAGGTACTCGTCGGTGACGGGTGCGGAGCCTCGGATCTGCCCGACCAGCAGTTCGATGATCATGCGGCCCATCGGATCGATGGGCTGCCGGATCGTGGTGAGCGCAGGGTCGGTGGCGTTCATCAGCGCCGAGTCGTCGAAGCCCACCACCGACACGTCCGACGGCACGTCGAGGCCCGCCCGGCGCACCGCGCGGATCGCCCCGAGCGCGATCGGGTCCGACATGCAGATCATCGCCGTGACGCCGGTCGACAGCAGTCGGGTGGCCGCGGCCTGACCGGCTTCGAGCGAGTAGTGCGAGTGCGCGACCTGCACCGGGATGCCGGAGGCCGCCGCCGCGCGCCGCGCCGCGGCCAGCTTGCGCTGCGACGGCACGTGGTCCTCCGGCCCGAGCACGAGACCGATGCCGGTGTGGCCCAGCTGGATCAGGTGATTCCAGGCCTGTTCCATGGCGACCGCGTCATCCGTCGAGACCGTCGTGAAGCGCAGCTCGGCGACCGGCGCGTTGACGAACACCGTCGGAATGCCCAGTTCGGTGAGCCGAGCGTAGTGCTCGTGCGGCGCGCTGCCCTGCGTGTATTGACCACCGACGAAGACCATGCCGGAGACCTGCTGCTGGATCAGCAATTCGATGTAGTCCGCCTCGGAGATGCCACCCGCCGTCTGGGTGCACAGCACCGGCGTGTACCCGCTCTGCACGAGCCCCGCTGCGATCGCCTCGCCGAACGCCGGGAAGATCGGGTTCTGCAACTCGGGCAGGAAGAGCCCGACCAGCCGCGCGCGTTCACCGCGCAGCTTGGTGGGCCGCTCGTAGCCGAGCACGTCGAGCGCCGTCAGCACCGCCTGGCGCGTCGCCTCCGAAACCCCGGGCTTCTCGTTCAGCACCCGGCTGACCGTGGCTTCGCTGACCCCGACCTTTCTCGCAACCTCCGCCAGTCGTCTCGACATGCGACCAGGGTACGCAAACCTTGCAAGACAACGCAAGAACTTGCAGATGACGCCGCCCGCATGCCCCGTACGATGGCGGAATGCCACGCATCCTGGTCGCGCTCGCGCTCAGCAGTCACCCCCTGCCGAGCCTCGCCGTGACCGCCATCACGGTCGTGATGGGATTCACCGTCGGCCTCGAGCCCTGGCGCCTGGTGCTGCTCGGTCTCGCGGTGCTGATCGGTCAGCTCGCCGTCGGCCTCTCGAACGACTGGCTGGATGCCGAACGCGACCGTGCGGTCGGCCGACGCGACAAGCCGGTCGCCGACGGCCGAATCCCCATCGAGGCGGTGCGGGTGTCGGCGATCGTCGCGACCGTGCTCGGCGCGGCGCTCATGCTGCCCCTGGGCTGGGCGGCCGCCCTCGCCCACGCCGCCTTCATCGCCGCCGGCTGGTGCTACAACGCCTGGCTCAAGCGCACCGCGTTCTCGGTGCTCCCCTACTTGGGCTTCGGCCTGCTGCCGCTCATCGTCACGCTCGCGCGCCCGGAACCGGCGGTCGCCGCACCGTGGGCGATCGCGGCGGGTGCCCTTCTCGGCGTGTCCGCCCACTTCGGCAACGTGCTCCCCGACCTCGTCGACGACCGGGCGACCGGCGTGAACGGGTTGCCGCACCGCCTGGGTCGGCGCGGATCGGGACTGGTGATCGCGGTGAGCCTTGCCGCGGCATCCGTGGCGATCGTGCTGGGTTCGGGTGCGCAAGCCGCGCTCCTGGTCGGGCTGGGCATCAGTCTCGTGCTCGCCGTCGTGTGCGCGGTGCTCGTGCTGGTCGACCGGGCCTCGCGTGCGGTGTTCTGGATCATCATCGCCGCCGCCCTCATCGACGTCGCGCTGCTAGCGATGGCCGGGCAGCGACTCGTCGCCTGAAGGCTCGACCGCGGTCCGCGCCGGGTTGCGGATGCCGATGAAGGCGACGATGCCTCCGGCGATCAGCAGCCCCGCCGTGACGATGAGCGCACGGTGGAAGCTGCCCACGGCGAGCTCTCCGGCCAGGATCACCCCGATCATCGCGGTCGCGATCAGCCCAGCGACGCGGGCGACCGCATTGTTCACCGCGGAGCCGATGCCCGCCTGCGTCGAGGGGATCGAGCCGAGGATCGCCGAAGTCAGTGGCGCGACCGTCATCGACAGGCCGAGCGAGAACACGAGCACGCCGGGCAGCACCTGCGTCCAGTAGTCCACCTCGGTGCCCGTGGTCAGCATGAGGAGGTATCCGATGCCGCCGAGGATGGGGCCGACCGTCATGAAGAAGCGGGGACCGTACCGGCCGGACAGCGTGCCGAAGATGCCGGAGAGGAACACGTTGGCCAGCGACACCGGCAGGAAGGCGAGCGCGGCGAGCGTCGCCGGATAGCCCGCGACCTGCTGCAGGTACACCGTCACGATGAAGCCGCCGAGGCCGAGCGCACCGTAGACGAAGACGGTCGAGGCGTTGCCCCAGGCGAAGTTGCGCGAGGCGAAGATGCCCAGCGGCAGCATCGGGTTTCTGGCCCGCGACTGCCACCACACGAACAGGGCGAAGCTCAGCAGGCCGAGGCCGAAGGGCAGGTACACGGCCGGGCTCGACCAGCCGTAGTTGCCCTGCTCGATGAGCGCGAACACCGGACCGCCGAGGCCGAGCACCCCCAGCACCGCGCCGAGGTAGTCGATGCGACGGTCGCTGCGCACGTCGCGCTGCTTGAGCACCACGAGCAGCCAGAGCGTCACCGCGATGGGCAACACGTTGATGGCGAACACCAGACGCCAACTGAGCAGGTCGACGAAGAGTCCGCCGAGGATCGGTCCAGCCAGGAACGAGGCGCTCGTCCACGCCGTCCACTGCCCGATCGCCTTCGACTGGGCGGCGTCGCGGAACGTGGAGATGATCAGCGCGAGCGAACTGGGCACGAGCAACGCGCCGGCGATGCCCTGCACGCCGCGCAGCACGATCACCAGCTCGGCCGTCGGGGCGACCGCGATGAGCACGGATGCCACGCCGAACCCGATGAGCCCGGCGCGCAGCACGACGATCCGCCCGTAGACGTCGGAGAGCGAGCCCGCGAGCAGGATGAGCGAACTCAGCGTGATGAGGTAGGCGTCGACGACCCACTGCTGCGTCGTGAGGCCTCCGCCGAGCTCTTCACTGATCGCGGGCAGCGCCACGTTGATCACGGAGCCGTCGAGGAACGCGACGAAGGAGGCGAGGATCGCGATCACCAGTACGAGGCGCTGTTCGCGGGTCATCCCGCCACCGCCTCGAGCACCGCGGCGATCACACGCTCGTCGGTGAGCACCCCGAAATGGCCGATGTAGGGCACTTCGACGTTGGTTGCGCCCTCGAGCGCGCTTCCGGCTGGCACATGGAAATCGTATGCCCCGAAGATCGAGGTGATGCGGTCGTTCACCTGCGTCTGCGCCGCGAGGGCCCGAATGGTGGGGTTCTCCGGATGGAACTCACGCAGGGCGGGCGCCAGTGTGTACTTCGCGCGGCTGGAGCCCTGGAACGGGGTCGCGATCGCGATCAGGCGGTCGATGCGTGCGGCGGAATCCAGATTCGCGAGCATGTACTTGCCGATCAGGCCGCCCTTGCTGTGCGCGACGAGGCGCACGCCCCTCAGCCCACGACGCTCGATCTCGGCGTAGACGATCGCCGCGACGGCGGGGATCGGCGCGTTGTTGCGCCGCACCTCCGGCACGACGTGCACGGGGTGCCCCGCCTCGTGCAACCGGCGGCCCAGCTCGCGCAGGAACAGCCACGGCTCCCACACCCCCGGCACCAGCACGACCGGATGCCGCGTGCCACTGCTCCACGCCGCCGGTGCCGCACCACCGCGCAACGCGGCGGCGCGCCAGCGCAGCGCCAGCGCGTAGTCCCGCGCGATCGCCGGAGCCCGCCTCATCGCGCCGGGTGCTCCGCGCGCGTGACCGCCATGCCCGTCAGTCTAGGCACGACGGCTCACAGCCGGTCGACGGCTGTGACGCGCACCACCGCGATCCCCTGCTCCGCGGATGCCTCGAGGTCGACGATCGCGGAGATGCCCCAGTCGTGGTCGCCGGCGGGGTCGTCGAAGATCTGCCGCACGCTCCATTGGGCCGGCGCCTCGGTGATCAGGAGCATGGCGGGTCCGCGCGCATCCGGGCCGGTGCCGAGCGAGCCGTGCTCGTCGAAGTAGCCGTCCATGGCGTTCGCCCAGGCGTCCGCGTCGAAGCCGGATGCGGCATCCAGCTCCCCGAGGGCGGCCCAGTTCTCGAGCGCCGCGAGCTGCACCCGGCGGAACAGCTCGTTGCGCACGAGCACGCGGAACGCGCGCGGGTTCGAGAGCACGCTCGGCGGGGGCGGCGGCAGCGCCGGCGCGGTCGGATCCTCGCCCGGCGAGCGCAGGCTCTCCCACTCGTCGAGCAGGCTCGAATCCACCTGCCGCACGAGCTCGCCGAGCCACTCGATGAGGTCCTGCAGTTCCTCGGTCTTGGCGTCGTCGGGCACCGTCTGGCGCAGGGCCCGGTAGGCGTCGGAGAGGTAGCGCAGCACGAGGCCCTCGCTGCGGGCCAGGCCGTAGTATCCGACGTAGTCCGCGAAGGTCATGGCACGCTCGAACAGGTCCCGCACCACGGACTTCGGACTGAGGGCGAAGTCGCCGATCCAGGGCTGGCTCGCGGAGTAGGTGCGGAACGCGGCATCCAGCAGCTCCTCGAGGGGCTTGGGCCAGGTGATCTGCTCGAGCAGCTCCATGCGCTGGTCGTACTCGATGCCCTCGGCCTTCATCGCCGCGACAGCCTCGCCGCGCGCCATGAACTGCTGCTGCGAGAGCACCGGCCGCGGGTCGTCGAGGGTCGCCTCCACGATCGAGACCATGTCGAGGGCATAGGTCGGGGATGCCGCATCCAGCAGCTCGAACGAGGCGAGCGCGAACGGCGACAGCGGCTGGTTGAGCGCGAAGTTCGGCTGCAGGTCGACCGTGAGCGTGATGCGGCCGTCCGCATCCTGCTGCACGACCCCGGCGGTGCGCAGGGTGCGGTAGATCGAGAGCGCGCGCCGGGCGAGCGCGAGCTTGTTGGCCCACGGTTCGTGGCTGCCGAAGATGAGCTCGCGCACGTCTTCGAACGGGTGCGCGCCGCGCGCGATCACGTTGAGGATCATCGAGTGAGTGATTTGCATGCGCGAGACGAGCGGTTCGGGCTCGGCTGCGATCAGGCGCTGGAACGAGGTCTCGCTCCACGAGACGAAGCCCTCTGGCGCCTTCTTGCGCACGATCTTGCGCACCTTCTTGATGTCATCGCCGGCCTTCGCTACCAGCCGCGCGTTCTCAGCCTCGTGCTCCGGCGCTTGGGCGACGACGGTGCCTGCGGTGTCGTAGCCGGCTCGGCCGGCGCGGCCAGCGACCTGGTGGAATTCGCGGGCGCTGAGCTGGCGCATCCTGGTGCCGTCGAACTTCGTGAGCCCGGTCATGAGCACCGTGCGGATCGGCACGTTGATGCCCACCCCGAGGGTGTCGGTGCCGGCGATCACCCGAAGGTGCCCCTGCTGGGCGAGCTGCTCGACGAGCCGGCGGTACTTGGGCAGCATGCCCGCGTGGTGCACGCCGATGCCCGAGCGGATGAGCCGGGACAGCGTCTGCCCGAAACGGGTGGTGAAGCGGAAGTCGCCGATCGCCTCGGCGATCTCGTCCCGACCCTCCTTGCCGATCACCTTCGTGCTCGTCATCGCCTGGGCGCGTTCGAGGGCCGCCGCCTGCGAGAAGTGCACGACGTAGATCGGCGACTGACCGGTGTGCAGCAGGTCTTCGATGGTCTCGTGCACCGGCGTCAACGCGTAGGAGTAGTGCAGCGGCACCGGTCGGTCGACCCCCGTGATGAGGCTCGTCTCGCGGCCCGTGCGGCGGGAGAGGTCGTCGGCGATCTCCTGCATCGGCCCGAGGGTGGCCGACATGAGCAGAAACTGCACGCGCGGCAGGGTCAACAGCGGCACCTGCCAGGCCCAGCCGCGGTCCGGGTCGGCGTAGTAGTGGAACTCGTCCATGACGACCTGGTCCACGGGGGCGTCGGCGCCGTGACGCAGGGCGAGGTTGGCGAGGATCTCGGCCGTGCAGCAGATGATCGCGGCATCCGGATTCACGCTCGAATCGCCAGTGACCATGCCGACGTTCTCGGCGCCGAAGATGTCGACGAGAGCGAAGAACTTCTCGCTGACGAGAGCCTTGATCGGGGCGGTGTAGTAGCTGCGCTGCCCCTGCGCGAGGGCGATGAAGTGGGCGGCGATCGCCACGAGTGACTTGCCAGTGCCGGTGGGCGTGGAGAGCACGACGTTGTTGCCGGAGACGAGTTCGATGAGCGCCTCGTCCTGCGCGGGATACAGGGGCAGGCCACGGGATGCCGCCCAGCCCGCGAAGGCGTCGTACGCGGCATCCGCGTCGTAGGGACTCGGCGCGAGGTCGAGGATGCCGGGCATGGCTCAACCGTGCCACATCGCGGGGGCGATCGCCGACCCGCGGACGACGCGCTGCGCCTCCTGGGTGGTTTCCACTCATGGTGCTGCAAGGGCCGCCCGGGCAGGGTGGAGCCATGATCGACACCGAACCTCGCCGCCGTCTGGCCGCCGCACTCGGCGCCGCAGCCATCCTTGCCCTCGCGCTCACCGGATGCGCGGGCACGCCGACAACCCCGGACTCCGGTACCGCGGACGCACCCATTGCCGAAGCGGAGACGCAGACCGAGGCCGACACGAGCAGTGACGAGGTCGTCGTGATCGGCGGGGAGCTGCCGAGCGGCACCGTGGCGCTGCTCGCCGAGACCTACGCGAAGGGCCGCGACCCGCGCCCGACCGTGGAGTTCCTCGACGCGATGACGGTGCGATTCGAGTTCCCGAGCGCGCTCGGCGAGTCGGACCTGATCGGCAACTGCCAGATCGCGTGGGGAAGCCTGGAGGCCGAGGGCGTGCAGATCTTCATCGTCGACCCGTCGACCGAGACCGACTGCAACGCCCTCATCACGGGCTGAGCCTCAGGCGGTGTGCTCGGCCGCGACCCTCGCGTACGCGTACTCGACATAGGCCCAGAAGTCGGCGACCTCGAGGCGCACCGCGACGTTCGCGTTCGGGATGAGGGGGTCGAAGTCGACGACGGTCATGCCGGTCGTGAACTGGCCCTTCAGTTCCACGTCGACGCGCGCGGGACGCAGCTCGAACAGGTCGGGACGGCTGACGTACGCCACGGCGCACACGTCGTGCACCGACTGGCCGTCCCACGCCGGATCGTCGGGGTTCGAGAAGAAGGTGGCCAGGGGCACGATGAGCTCGTCCGCGAGAGCGCCGAGCCGCTTCATCCGTTCGATCACCGCGTCATTGGCCTGCGCCTGCAGCGTGAGATCGAGGCCGATCATGGTGACGTTCCAGTCTGCGGCGAAGACGATCGCGGCGGCCTCCGGGTCGGCGTAGATGTTGTACTCGGCCGCGGGCGTCGCGTTGCCGCGCGTCGCGGACCCGCCCATGATCGTGAACGAGCGCACCCAGCGGGCGATCGCCGGTTCGCGTTGCAGGGCGAGGGCGATGTTCGTCAGCGGCCCGGTCGCGACGAGATCGATCGCACCCGGGGTCTTGCGCAGTGCCTCGACGATGAAGTCGGCAGCGTGCTCCCCCGTGTCCTGCAGCGTCGCCGCGGGCAGCACGATGTCACCGAGTCCACGTTCGCCGTGCACGTGCGAGGCGTCGACGGGTTCCCGCACGAGCGGGCGATCGGCACCCGCGGAGACCGGCACCGTCGGAAACTTCAGATACTCCCGCAGTTCGAGCGCGTTGCGCGTGGTGTTCTCGAGGCTGACGTTGCCGCCGACCGTGGTCACCCCCACGAGCTCGAGCGCCGGGTCACCGTGCGCGAGCAGCAGCGCGAGGGCGTCGTCGAGACCGGGGTCGCAGTCGAGAATCAGTTTGCGGGCCATGGCTCAAACGTAGTGTCCGACGGCCACCGTTGTATCGAGTTCGTCGTCGCGCACGATGGATGCCACGAGCCCGGCCACTTCGATGGCGGCGGCCACGGCATCCGCCTGCCGTTCGCTCACCTCGGTCACGAACCAGCCGCCGGAGGCAAGCCACGCGGGCGCCCCGGCCACCGCGCGCCGCACCACGTCGAGGCCGTCCGCCCCGCCGTCGAGGGTGACGGGCGGCTCGAACAGTCGCGCCTCGCGCGGCAGCAACCGGATGTCGTCGGTCGGCACGTAGGGCGCGACGAGGGTGATCACGTCGAACCGCGCGGGCGACAGGGGCGCGTAGAGGTCACCGAGCAGAGCATCGACGCCGTTGCGGCGTGCGCACGCGACCGCGGCGGGGTCGAGGTCGGTGGCGGCGAGGGTGCCGCCGAGCGCCCCGGCGACGACGAGCCCGACCGCACCGGAACCGCAGCACAGGTCGAGCACCGCCCCGCCCGGCCGACCCCGCTCGATCGCAGCGGCCACGAGCGCCTCGGTGCGCGGCCGCGGCACGAAGACGCCGTCATCGATCAGGATGCGACGGCCAGCGAACTCCGCCCAACCGAGCACGACCTCCAGGGGTGTGCCCTGGGCGCGTCGCTGCACCATCGCCTCGAGGGTGGCGGGGTCATCCGTCGCCGCCTCGAGCAGCGCCGCCTCATCTTCGGCGAAGACGCAGCCGGCGGCGCGCAGTCGTTCGACGATGCTCGCCATCAGGCCAACGCCAGCAGCACGCACGCACCGATCGCGAGCACGACGCCGATCAGTTGCACCGGGGCGAGTCGCTCGTGGTGCACGAACCTCGCGAGCACGATGGTCGCTACCGGGTAGAGCCCGACGAGCACCGAGACGATCGCGAGGCTGCCCGACTGCAGCGCGGCCAGCAGGAACGCGTTCGCGCAGCCGAGCAGCACGCCGCCGAGCGCGCTCGCGACTCGCGCGCGAGCGACCGTCGGCTGCGGGCCATCGTGCGGCTCGTCGAGCATGCCCAGCAGGCGGCGTCCGGCAGGCAGGCGCACGACGAGCAGCAGCACACCGAGCAGCACCACCCCGACGGTGATCTCGACGACCGCCGATGTGACCCCCGACTCTCGCGGTGCCTGGTCGAGGAAGACGATCGAGAGCCCCAGCATCACGCCCGCGAGCACGCCGAGCACGATCGTCTTGGGCGGGATGCTGGACTTCGCACCTGGGCGCGTCACCGAGATCAACCCGGCGCCGGCGAGCGCGACGACGACAGCGACCCACGCGAGCGGGGACAGTCGCTCGCCGAGCACAACCGCGACGACCACCGGCACGAGGGAACCGAGCACGGCGATCAGCGGTGCTGCGAGACTGATGGGTCCGGCCGCGAGCGCGGCGTAGAAGGCGAGGAACCCCAGGATCGCAACGACCCCGGCGAGCGCGCCCCAGAACACGGTCTCGCCCGACCACGCCCCGCCGACGATCGGCAGCGCCACGAGGAGGGTCAGCAGCGCGATCACGTAGGTGATGGTCGTGCCCGGCAGCACGCGCAGGCGACGCGCGCCCACCGCGCCGAAGAAGTCGGAGACGCCGTAGGCGAGAGCGCAGGCCAAGGCGAGGGAGAGGGTGAGGATCACAGTGACAGCGTGCCATGTCGGCGGGCGGGGTGGTGGCGCGCTAGAGGTACTTCGCCATCCGTTTCTCGAGCAACTCGACGAGCTCGGGCTGCATGAACGTGTAGTCGTCTGGGATGTCGAGACACACGACCCGCTTGCCCGCCAACTGTCGCGGGAACGCCCGCTTCAGCTTCGATCGGTGCGACTTCTCCATCACAACGATGAGATCGGCCCACTGCACCTGGTCGCCCGAGAGACGCAGCTCGGCGTCGGGTGCGAGGCCCGCCGAATCCGTCTCGGCATGGTCGGCGAACACACGCTCGGCAGTCGGACTGCGCAGGCGGTTACGGCTGCAGAGGAACAGGATGTTCACGGGGTCAACCAGTCAGATGAATCGGACGACCGCAAGGACCGCTCCGCAAGATAGTTGTGAGCTCCGTCTACGGACCGCTTGCGGCGCCGGCGTTCTCACGACTGCATCAGGCCTTTCCTTCAGCCACCGCCCGTCGGGCAATCTCGAGGCGGCCTCGAAGCCAACCTTTCGGATCGCAATCGTATGCTGCGCAGTCCGCCTTCCACCGTTCGAAGTCCTGCCTCATCTCGAGATCAGACTTGCGCAGCACCTCGTAGCCGTGGATGTACTGCAGGCCGCGCATAACCATGAGTTCCCGTGGCTCGACACTACGCTCCACCCATTGGGCAGCCCATTGATGCCCCTCACCACGTGTCGTGCCCCCAGCAATCATGCCCATCCAGACGCGCTCGACGTCGGCCCTCTGGGGCGCACCCTCAGATTCCACCTAAACCAGATGCCCTTCTCGACTTACCCACCAGCGACCCAGCAGTCAAGGCCCCGCAACCCAGCGCCGCCCCGACGGGCCACAGTCAACAAGCTGTGCATCCACCGCGTCAAGAGTATTGGAGAGAAGAACTCACATCCCGTGAGCTCACGGGTCGCCCGGGTACAATCTTCTGTGACCTCCGAGACCCCCGCCATCGATCCCGCAGATCTGGAGGCGACCCTCCGAGTGCTGCGCGGCATGGCCGAGCTCGATGAGGAACACCCCGACTTCGTGGCCGTGCGCCAGGCCACCGCGAAGATGTTCAAGGCCGTCAAGAAGGCCCGCCGCCTCGAACTGCGGGCGGTCGTCGCCGATGCCGATCGGGCGGTCGTGGCCGCGACCGCCACGGGTGCACCGGACCGCATCGATGACGAGACCCGCGGCATCCCCCTCGAACAGCGCATCAGCGCGCCCACCGCGGGCACCCTGATCAAGGCGCGCGCCTGCTACATCTGCAAGCAGCCGTACACGGTCGTCGACGCGTTCTATCACCAGCTCTGCCCGGACTGCGCGGCGATGAGCCACGCCAAGCGCGACGCCCGCGCCGACCTCACCGGCAAGCGCGCGCTGCTCACCGGCGGCCGCGCGAAGATCGGCATGTACATCGCGCTGCGGCTGCTGCGCGACGGCGCACACACCACGATCACGACGCGCTTTCCCCGGGATGCCGTGCGCCGCTTCACGAGCCTGCCCGACTCCCCCGAGTGGATCGACCGCCTCAAGGTCGTCGGCATCGACCTGCGCGACCCCGCCCAGGTGATCGGACTGGCCGAAGATGTCGCGGCCGCCGGCCCCCTCGACATCCTCATCAACAACGCCACCCAGACGGTGCGCCGCTCCCCCGGCGCCTACCAGCCGCTCGTGGATGCCGAGCTCGCCCCGCTGCCAGACGGTCCCCTGCCCGAGCTGGTCACCTTCGGTCACACCAACGACGCCCACCCGCTCGCGCTCGCCCGCTCGGTGACGGCGCACCCCATCCTCGCCGCCGCGGCGGCGAAGGCCGAGGAACTCACCGAGCAGGCGATGGCCGCGGGGTCGAGTTCGCTCGAGCGCCTCGCGGCGGGTACCGCGATCGACGCGGGCGGGCTTGTGCCCGACCTGCACGACGTGAACTCGTGGACGCAGAAGGTCGACGAGGTCGAACCGATCGAGTTGCTCGAGGTGCAGCTGGCGAACTCGACGGCGCCGTTCATCCTGATCTCCAAGCTGCGGCCTGCGATGCGTGCGTCCGCGGCCCGTCGAAAGTACGTGGTCAACGTGAGCGCGATGGAGGGGGTGTTCGGTCGCGGGTACAAGGGGCCGGGGCATCCGCACACCAACATGGCCAAGGCCGCGGTGAACATGCTCACCCGCACGAGCGCGCGCGAGATGTTCGAGTCGGACGGCATTCTCATGACGAGCGTCGACACCGGCTGGATCACCGACGAGCGACCGCACCCGACGAAGGTGCGCCTCGCGGAGGAGGGCTTCCACGCCCCGCTCGACCTCGTCGACGGCGCCGCGCGCGTGTACGACCCGATCGTGCGCGGCGAGGCCGGCGAAGACGTGTTCGGCGTGTTCCTGAAGGACTACCGGCCCGGCCAGTGGTGAACCTGCTGCCCGGAATGCGCGTGGTCGTGCGCTACCGGCTGCCCGACGGACGGGCCACCGACGCGCTCGGGATGCTGCTGACCGCGGACGAGTCGCATCTCGTGGTCGACGGCAAGCGCGGCGTGGAGACGATCGCGATCGCCGACGTCATCGCGGCGAAGCCGGTGCCACCGCCACCGCAATCACGACCCTGAGGTCGGAGCGGACCCCGCCCAGGCCGGGAACGCCAGTGCAAGCGCGGCGAGGATCGCCTGCAGAGCGATGGCCAGCAGCAGCAACCCGAACACTCGGGTGAGCACGCTCATCCCCGTGGACTTGAGCCCCCGCGCCACCCAGGGCCCCGCGGCGTAGACGAGCGCGACCGCGGCGCCGATCACGATGACGGTGGCGATGCCGAGCAGGTAGTCGACGAGGCCGGTGTACTCGTGCGCGAAGGTGATCACGAGCGCGATCGCACCAGGACCGGCGAGCACCGGAATCGCGAGCGGCACGACGACCGGCGATTGGCCCGGCTCGACGGCGACCGGATCGGACTTCGCGGTGAGCATCGCCCAGCCGATCGAGGCGACGAGCAGATTGCCGGCGATCTTGAACGCGGTCATGTCGATGCCGAAGGCGTCGAGCACGAAGGTGCCGCCGACGAGGGCCACCACCAGCACCACCACGACGGCGATCGCGACGAGCACGGCGGTGCGCCGCTGCTTCGCGGGCGGCATGTCCTTGGTGAGTTCGAGGAAGATCGGCAACGTGCCGATCGGATTCGTGATCGTGAACAGGGCGATGGCGCCGGTGACGAGCGAAGGGGCGCTGATCGAATCCATGGCAGGAGCCTAGCGAGCAGGGACTTCCCCCGGAGCCGAGACCCGCGTACCCCTCTGGTGGTCTCGACCCCGTGCTACGGATGCCCCCCGGCATCCCATTCGCGCCCGCGAACCCGACTGCGGGCGAGCGCCTATGAACGACGCGGTCGTCGACTCCGGAGGCCGAGGAAGACGCCGCCGAGCGCGAGCACGGCGACTGCGAAGGCACCCAGTGCGAGGGATGTGGTCTCCCCGGTCGCGGGAAGCCCGGGGGCGGCCGCGGTGCCGGTATCGGCCGTGACCACGGCTCGGGGAACGCCCGTGGCGGTGTCGAGCGGCGCGATCGCCGTTCCGATGGTCGTGCCGTCGCCACCGCCGGAACAACCCGGAGTCGTGAAGACGTTGTCGAGCAGCGTCACGGCCGCGGTCTGGGCGAAGAGGCGCCCCTCGATGGTCGCATTCGTGCCCACGGTCGCGCTCGCCTGTGCGATCGCGGTGCCGACGAATGCGGCACCGGTGCCGATCGAGACGGAGCTGCCGACTCGCCAGAAGATGTTGCAGGCCTGCACGGGGCCGATGAACGCGAAGTCCGCGCCCGCGCCGGAGGTGAGCGAGCTCACCGCGGTGAAGATGAACACGTCGTCTTCGTCGCCCTGAAGGGTGATGGTGCCGGTGTGGTCGAGCGAGGTCGCCGACGAGTACGAACCGGAGGTGTAGGTGAATCCGCCGAGGTTCGCGGAGCCGACGTCGTAGTTCGGCACGGCCATGAGCGCGTTGGCCGCCGTGGTCACGTCGTCCTGCGCCGTGAGCGCCACCGGTCCGGCCGAATAGGATGCCCCACCGAGGTTCGCCGGAACGAAGCCAACGAGCGCCGTGCCCGGGCTGACGCCCAGGTCGCCGGGGAGGAAGGTGCCTGCACCGGAGTTGGTCACGCTCGAGCCGGCAAGCACCGAGAACGTCTCAGCGGTGCCGAGGAATCCGACGTCGCCAGGCGCAGCGTGCGCCGCGCCGGCGGTGCCTGCGAAGGTGAGGGCACCGGCGAGCAGTGCCACCCCGGATGCGCGGAGAAGGGTTGGACGAAGAAGCATTTGCACCTGCTTTGATCATGAGTTCGGTCGCACCGTTCATGATCAGCGGGATGTGCGTCCCTCGGTTCGTGCCAACTGATCCTGTGCCCAGGCTGCGCTCCGCACCGGTAGATGTCAAGGTCTAGCCCCGTTCGGGGGGTGCGCAGTTCGGTAACGGGCGCGCGGCTCAGGAACGGCCGGCGCGCAGTCTCACGTAGAGGGCGAGGAGCCTCGGCACGACGATGTACACGGCGGTCGGCACCACCACGGCGGTGAGCACGAGCGCGCGGAGCACGGGATGCCACTCGGACGCGAACGAGGCCATGACGCTGAGGCCGACGGCCACGAGCGGGAAGATCGCGAGCCAGGTGATCAGCGCGCGCACGTGCACGGAAGGCGGGGCGGCTGGCGACGACGGCGCGGCGGCACGCTGGGGTGTTTCGAGTTCGGTCATGCTGTTCTCCAACTGTCTGGTTGGCAAAACCATACCGCCGGTGTCGCGAATCTGCAACTATTCGGTTGGAATCGCGTACCATGGCGATATGGCCTGGGACATCGAACGCACGAAGCAGCGGCTGCTCGACGCCGGCACCGCCGAGTTCAGCGCGCGCGGCCTCGCCGGCGCCCGAGTCGACCGCATCGCCGCGACCGCCGGTGTCAACAAGGAACGCATCTACCAGTACTTCGGCAACAAGGAGCAGTTCTTCGGCGCCGTGCTCTCCAACCAGCTCGCGCTCGTGATGGATGCCGTGCCGATCACCGGGCACGGGATCGAAGCGATCACCGACTATGCCGCGCGGGTCTTCGACTACCAGTGCGCGCATCCCGAGCTGGCCAGACTCACCTTCTGGGAGGGCCTCGAACTCGGCACCCCGGTGGACGAGGAGTCCCGACGCGAGCGCTCGACGGTGAAGGTGGAGCGCGTGCTCGACGCCGTTCCCGCGCTGACTCGCGAACAGGCGGAAGAACTACTGCTGACGATCCTGACCCTCGCCGACGGGTATCAGGCGCTGCCGAATCTCGACCGCCTGTACACGGGGATGACCTGGCCCGACCCCGGCCGTCTCACCCGTCGCCGCGCCGCCGTCGTCGCGACCGCTCGCGCAGCCCTCGACGCGATGCTCGCGGACCCGTCGCCCGTATCATGAGCACATGACGAGCCCGCTCGTGCAGCCCGCTCGCCGCTCCAAGGCGGACGAGCGCATCGTCGCGGCGACGCTCGACATTCTGCGCAGTCGTGGGCCGCTCGCGGTGAGCGTCGAATCCGTGGCCGCCGCCTCCGGTGTCGCCAAGACCACGATCTACCGCCGGTTCTCCAACCGCGCCTCGCTGCTGACCGGGGTGGTGACCTCGGCGTCGGCGGCCGTCGCGATCCCCACCGACCTGACGACCCGTGAGACGCTCGGCTGGGTGCTGCGCAACGCCAGCGACACGATCGAGCAGGTGATCGGCCGCGGTACGGTCGCCGCGGTGCTCGCCAACGAAGACCCGGAGTTCACCACCCTGCTGCTGGAGATGATCCGCACCTCCACCCGCCCCCTCCGCGACACGCTGCGTGCCCGGGTCGAGGCCGGCGAGATCCCCGACGAGATCGACATCGAACTCGTGATGAGCATGCTGCTCGGCGTGGTGATCGCCGAGCTCATCCGTGGACGGGAGACCGACGACGCCTGGGTCGAGTCCGTGCTCGGCTTGATCTGGCCGGCGTTCGAGGCACGCTGACTCAGCGCGGCAGCACCTTGCCCGGGTTGAAGTTGGCCCCGGCATCCGCACCCTCGAGCAGCGCGCGCATCACGACCACGCCCTGCTCGGAGATGTCCTGCGACAGCCACGGCGAATGCTCGACGCCCACGCCGTGGTGGTGCGAGATCGTCGCGCCGCTGTCGACGAAGGACTGCTGGATCGCGTTCTTCACCAGGTTGTACTCGGCGATCGGATCCTTGTCGAACACGAAGGCGAAGGTGAAGTAGAGGCACGCCCCCGAGTGGTACGAGTGCGAGAGGTGCGACATGATCCAGCCCTTGATGCCGAGCTGGTCGTAGGCGCCCTGGGCCGCGGCGTAGGCGTTCTCGTGCACGGCGATGAGCTTCGACCACGGCGCCGCGGTCTCCGAGACGTCGCCGGCCGCCCCCCGGTCGAGCAGGAAGTCGCGCAGATAGGGGGTGTCGAACTTCTTCTGGTCGTAGAGGATGCCGGGGCCCGTGCCCACGCCCATGCCGCCGTGCTTCTTGACGATCGCATCGACGAGCTTCTTCTGACGCTTGGCGTGGGACACGCTGCCCTCGTACCCGATGAAGCTCAAGCAGATGTCGTCGAGGTTCCAGCCCTTCGACTTCATGAGCCCGGGCAGCACCGTGCCCGCGAGGAACTTGTCGAAGCCCTTGCGGTCCTTGCTCGTCGCGAGCGAGAAGCCGGTCTCGTTGGAGTCGGAGATGCGGGTGATCGATGGCGTGGCATCCGACTCGCTGATCTCCTGCATCGCGGCGATGCCGGCCTTCCAGTTCGGGAAGAAGTAGGCGTAGACGTCGCGCTTGGCCGGGATGCGATGCACCTGCACGGTGACCTCGGTGATGACGCCGAGGCGGCCCTCCGAGCCGAGGATCATCTCGCGCACACTCGGTCCGCTCGACGTGCTCGGCAGCGGACGCAGCACCAGCACGCCGCCGGGACGCACCACGCGCATGCCGCGCGCGATGTCGGCGATGTCGCCGTACTTGTCGGACTGCATGCCGCTCGAGCGCGTCGCGACCCAGCCGCCGACGGTCGAGTGCGTGAAGGAGTCCGGGAAGTGACCGATGGTCCACCCCTTGGCCTTGAGCTGGGCCTCGAGGTCCGGCCCTTGTGCGCCGGCCTGGATGCGGGCGAGGCCCGAATCGGCGTCGATGTCGACGACCTCGCGCAGCCGGCCGAGGTCGAGCGAGACGATGGTGCGCTTCTCCGCGGGGATCGGCTCGAGGCTGCCGGCGATGTTGCTGCCGCCGCCGAACGGGATGATGACCGCGTCTGCGGCGACCGCAGCATCCACGATCGCCTGCACCTGGGCCTCGTCGGCCGGGTACACCACGACGTCGGGCGCACGCAGGATCATGTTGCCGCGAATGCGCACCAGGTCGCGCAGCGACTTGCCATAGGTGTGGATGACGCGCACCATGTCGTCGGTGGTCGCGTGCTCGGCGCCGACGATGGCGGTGAGCGCCTTCACGAACGCCGCCGACGCCTTGGACTTCGGCACCTCGAGCTCGTCGAACGAGGGCTCGACCGCGGTGGTCGCCGTCTTCAGGTCGAGGCCGACGGCCTCGAGCACGAAGGGCGCGAAGCCGGGCTTGTCCTCGTGGTGGAACCCCACCCCGTCGAGGCCCCAGCCCCACCACTTCATGTGCTTGACGTCGGTCATGCCTGCTCCTGTCATCGGGTACCTCGGTGCGATCCGGCCGGCAGCGGCAGGATCCTCTCGTGCAGTATCTGCACCGCGTCGTGGATGCGGTGGGTGAATTCTTCCGCGGTTTCGCCCTCGGCGCGCGTCATCGGCGCCCCGAACACCACGGCCACCGGCAGTCTGCCGCGTTTCGGCCAGTTCACGCCACGCGGCATCGCGGTGCTCGCTCCCACGATCGCCGTCGGCAGGCAGGGCGCGCCCGTCGCGATCGACAGCGCAGCGGCTCCCGGCTTGAAGCGACCGAGCTGCCCGGTCTTCGAACGCCCGCCCTCCGGGAAGATCAGCAGCGGCACCCCGCGCTCGAGCAGCGAACGGGATGACCCGGTGCGCTTGCCCTCGGAATTGCGCTCGATCGCGAACGCGTTGAAGAAGAGGGTCGTGAGCCACTTGCGCCAGCGGACGTCGAAGAAGTAGTCGGCGGCGGCACCGGCGGCGAGGTACCGGGCCTTGCGCCGCGGCAGCGCCCCGATGATCAACGGCGCATCCAGGTGGCTGGAGTGGTTGGCGACCACGATGAACGGTGCGTCCAGCGCGGCGATGTCGTCGAGCCCGTGCACCGAGACCCTGGTGAGCCGCCAGACGAGGGGCTTGAGCAGCCCGCGCTGCGCGACGAACCGCGCGGTCGCCATCGTCCGCGAAGTGAACCGGTCGTACGTGGGCATCTAGGGTCGGGCCTTCGCGGGGGTCACATCCTGCTGTTCGGAGCCGCCCGCCCTTCCGGATGAGGAGATACCGGCCGAGACCCACCGGATCGTGCGTTGCGGAAGGTGCCGGGCAAACCATCCGAGCACTCGGTACCGAACCGTGGGTATGCACACCACCTTGCCGCGGCGCGAATCGCGCAAGGCGATGCGCACCACCGCCTGCGGTTGCGTCCACAGGAACCCGGGCAGGTTGCTGCGGCGGCCGCCGGAGCGCTCGTGCCACTCGGTGCGCACCCACCCCGGCAACACGGCGGTCACCGTGATGCCGGTGCCGCGCAGTTCGACGGCCAAGCTCTGGCTGTATGCGGTGACCCAGGCCTTGATCGCCGCGTACGAGCCGGTCGCGAGGAAGCTCTGCAGGCTGGAGATGGTGATGATGCGGCCACCACGACCGCGCATCGCCCGGGCCGCCGCGCCGCCGAGCACCAGAATCGCGCGACACATGACTTCGAAGGCATGTTCATGCTGGGCCGTGTCCGCCGAGGCGAGCGGGGCGTGCACCGCGAACCCGGCGCTGTTGACGAGCACATCGATGGGACGCGCGGCGTCGCCGATGCGGGCTGCGACACGGGCGACATCCGCACGATCGCCGAGATCGGCGCGAAGACTCTCGACATTGATGCCGTACGCGGCATGGAGTTGGGCGGCACTCGTCTCGAGACGCGCCGCGTCCCTCGCCACGAGCACGAGATCGTGCCCTTCGGCAGCCAGCTGGCGGGCGAACTCTGCACCGATGCCGGAGGTTCCGCCCGTGATCAGAGCCGTTGCCATGACGCTGAGCTTACGCTACGGGCCCCGTAGCGTCAGGCGGCTAGACTCGTGAAAATCAGCGACGCAGCCATGGAGGAATCAATGCCGGAGCAGAAGGAGGCGCCCGTCGACATCATGCGCTTCCCGGCCCCCGACTTCGACGTGCGGGAGTACGCGCGCACCGCCGCCGGCACGCACCGCGAGCAGCTCGGACTCGACGCCTACCGGGCAACGCCGCTCAGCGCGGACGTGCTGCGCCTGCTGCGCTATCTGCAGATCGTCGAACGCGCCACCATGACCCATCTGCGCAGCGTGCTCGTGACGGCGACGCACAAGGATGCGCGCATCACCGCATTCCTGACCACCTGGGCGTTCGAGAAGTACTGGATCGCGGACGCGCTCGAGCAGATCCAGCTCGTTCATGCCCCGGAAGGCACACAACCCGACCGCGCCCCGTTCACCACCCCCGAGGAACGCACGATCCGGGAGTCGATCGTGGCCAACATCATCGGCCTGCCGATGATCACCGTGCACATGACGCTCGGCACGGTCGACCAATGGCTCAACATGGCCGCCTACACGCGCATCGAGCAACTCGCCGGCAACGCGCGACTGTCGGCCACGATCGCCGAGCTGCTGACCATCAAGCAGCGTCAGCTCGACTTCTTCGAGGCGCAGTCCCGGTTCCGGCTGACCGACGCCCCCCGCTCGCAGCGCCTGGTGCGTCGGCGGCTCGCCAAGACGCCGTGGCCGATCGGCGCGAAGGCCGAGCCCGCCCACGAGACCGAGTTCTTCTTCGACACCCTGTTCCGTTCCGCACCGGAGCTCGTCGCCGCGCTCGACGCCCGCGTGGACACGCTGCCCGGCCAGGCCAGCCTCGGGCTGATCCGGAAGGCCGCGCGACTGTGAGTCCCAAGAAGATCGTGAGCCCCGCGAACAGCGAGTACGCGCCCGTGCTCACGAACGAGCACGTGTTTCTCACGGGCGGCACCGGGTTTCTCGGGCAGGCGATTCTCGAGCGACTGCTGTCGTCGCATCCCGACACCCGCATCACCGTGCTCGTGCGCGGCAAGGGCAGCCTGAGCCCGGCGGCGCGCCTGACGAACATGCTGCGCAAGCCCGTGTTCGCCTCCTGGATCGAACGGGTCGGCGAGGATGAGGCCAAGCGCCAGTGGGCCCGTCGCGTCGTCGCCCACGACGGCTCGCTCTCAAACGTGGGCACCCTGCCCGACGACATCGACGTCGTGCTGCACAGTGCATCCACCGTCTCGTTCGACCCGCCCATCGACGAGGCGTTCGACACCAACGTCGGCGGCGCGCACGGCGTCTACGGGGCGCTCCTGGCCTCGAAGAGCGACCCGCACGTCGTGCACATCTCCACGGCGTACGTCGGCGGCATCCGTAAGGGCATCGCGCCCGAGGCATCCCTCACCCATGACGTCGACTGGCGGGCCGAGTACGAGGCCGCGAAGTCGGCCCGCGTGCGCGTCGAGCTCGAGTCCCGGCAGCCGGAGGCGCTGCGCCGCCAGCTGGAGCGGGCGAAGGCGCGGCACGGCAAGACCGGTCCGCAGGCGGTCGCCGCCTTCGCGGAGACCGCGCGCACCGAGTGGGTGCGCGAGCGGCTCGTGGACTACGGCCGCACCCGCGCCGAGAGCCTCGGCTGGACCGACGTCTACACGCTCACGAAGGCCTTCGCCGAGCGCGCGGCCGAAGAGCTCTGGGCCGACGCCGGGCACCGACTGTCGGTCGTGCGCCCCTCGATCATCGAGAGCGCGCTGCACCACCCCTTCCCGGGGTGGATCGACGGCTTCAAGGTCGCCGACCCGCTCATCATCGCCTACGGTCGCGGACAGCTGCCCGACTTCCCGGGCCTGCCCGATTCGGTGCTCGACGTCATCCCCGTCGACTTCGTCGTCAACGCCGCCCTCGCGGTCGCCGCCCGCACGGCCGTGCCGCGTGAACCGAAGTACTTCCAGGTGGTCTCGGGCAAGACTAATCCGCTGCCGTTCCACCGCATGTACGAGAACGTGCACACCTACTTCACGGCGAATCCTCTGCCCGACGAGAAGGGCGAGATCCGGGTGCCGAAGTGGCGCTTCCCGGGTGGGCAGAAGGTCGAGAAGGCGCTCACGCAGCGTGAGCGCCAGGCCGCGCGCGCCCAGCGCTGGGTCGAGAAGCTGCCGACCACCCCGCGCACCCGGCGTTGGCTCGACACCCTAGTCAAGGGCCAGCACGGGCTGCAGCAGTTGCGCGCCTTCACGGAGCTCTACCGCGCCTACGTGCAGACCGAGATCATCTTCGACGACACCAACACCAGGGCGCTGCTGGCGACCCTCTCCCCCGAGGTGCGCGCCGACGAGGGCTTCGACGTGCTCGAGATCGACTGGGAGCACTACTTCCAGCAAATCCACTTCCCCGCCGTCACCACCCTCACCCGCGCGTTCGGCAAGCGGCCCGCGGCCAAGGCGCGGGGCGCGCGGATGCTGCCCGCGCGATCCGATGTCGTCGCCGTCTTCGACCTCGAGGGCACCGTGCTCGAGTCGAACCTCGTCAAGCAATACCTCACGCTGTGGGCCGGCACCGTGCCGCGTTCACGGGTCGCGCACGACCTCGCCAACTTCGCGTTCTCGCTGCGCAAGTACCTGCGCGCCGAACGTCGGGACCGCGGCGAGTTCATCCGCACCTTCATGCGTCGCTACCAGGGCTTCAAGGTGGCCGAGATCGAGCGCGAGGTGCGCGGCGGGTTCGGGCGCGCCATGCTGCGCCGCGCCCTGCCCGAGGCGCTCGCGCGCGTGCAGGAGCACCGGGATGCCGGCCACCGCACCATCCTCGTCACCGGCTCGATCGACCTCATGGTCACCCCCTTCCTGCCGTTCTTCGACGAGGTGGTCGCGGGCCGCATGCAGGAGCGCGATGGCGTGCTCACCGGCTTCCTCGCCGACCCCCCGCTCGTCGACGAGGCACGTGCCGCCTGGCTGCGGCACTACGCGGCGCAGCACGGCTACGACCTCGCACACTCCTACGGTTACGGCGACAGTCACGCCGATCTGGTGTGGCTGCAGTTGCTCGGGCATCCGAACGCCGTGAACCCGGACATCCAGCTCTATCGACACGCGCGTGAGAAGCACTGGAACGTGCTTGACTGGAAGCGCCGACCCGCCCCGGCGCCTCGTGCAACCAGCTCCACACCCGAAACCCCGAGCGTCACGGAAGGAGTCGAGCGGGCGTCTTGACGCCGCTTCGGTAGCCATGGCCTTTGACATCGACAAGTACACGAGCACCTCGACGAAGGTCGCCTGGCAGGATCTCGACTTCGGGGACTTCGCCGAGCATCCGCTGCCGCCCGACACCCTGCGCGCGCTGCGCTACATGGCCGAGATCGAGTACCACACGGTCTGCTACCTGCGCGACCTGCTGGTCACCCCGTCCCACAAGGAGGCCGACGTCTCGGCCTTCATGACGATGTGGAATCGCGAGGAGTTCTGGCACGGCGAGGCGCTCGCCGCCGTGCTCGCCGCCCACGGCATCACGATGGACTTCGACGAGCTCAAGGCCACCCGCCTCAAGCTCGGCTGGAAGGACCGCCTCGACCCGATCAAGCAGTCGCTGCTGGGCAACATCGTCGGCAAGGACTTCATCGCGGTGCACATGATCTGGGGCGCCGCGAACGAGTGGTCGGCCGTCGCGGCCTACAACCGGCTGGCCGACCTCGAGAACCACCCCGTGCTCGCCGAACTGCTGCGCCGTATCGCCAAGCAGGAGGCGCGGCACGTCGCGTTCTACGCCACCCAGGCGCGCGAGCGGCTCGCCGGCAGCAAGAAGGCCCAGGTGCTCGCACGCTTCGCGCTCAAGAACGCGTGGGGCCCGGTCGGCTCGAGCGTGATGGGCCCGGTCGAGGTCAACTTCGTGATGGGCCACATCTTCTCCGGCGAGGAAGGGATGCGCGAGATCCGCAAGCTCGACGAGCACATCTCCCGCATGCCGGGGCTCGAGGGGCTCACCATCGTCGAGACGGCGATGAAGAAGTACGGGGTCGCGGCCTAGACACGCCTCGTCGCCCGCGGGATCGGGCTGGGTTCCGGCCGCAGCACGTGCGGAGCCGAGCGCCGCGCACTGCTACCGTAGCCCCGTGGGAGTGCGCATCGAGCGGGTCGATCTGCCGGGCATCGGCGTGCGCAACGACGTGATCACGGCGAGCGGTCGCCGCATCGCGGTGGTGTCGCACCGCTCGGGCGAGCGCGACCTGGCCCTCTTCGATGTTGACGATCCCGATGCCAGCACCGACTCCATCCCGCTCACCGACGACGAGGCGGCCGCCCTCGCGGAGGTGCTCGGCGCATCCCTGACGCTCAGTCGGCTCTCGAGCCTTGGCGAGAAGGCGACCGGACTCTACACGGAGGAGATCGCCCTCCCGGTCGGCTCCAAGTTCATCGGCAGGCCGATGGGCGACACGAAGGCGCGCACGCTCACCGGCTCCTCCATCGTCGCGATCGCGCGCGGCACCCAGGCGGTGCCATCGCCCACCCCGGACGTGATCTTCGAGCCGGGAGACGTGCTCCTCGCCGTCGGCACCCGCAAGGGCCTGGATGCCCTCGCCCAACTGATCGACCGCGGGCCGAGCTGACCGCATGCACGAGACCACCGTGCTGCTCATCGAGGTCGGCGCCCTGCTGCTCGTCTTGAGCATTCTCAGTCGCCTCGCCGCGCGGTTCGGGTTCTCGCCGATTCCCCTCTACCTGCTCGCTGGTCTCGCCGTCGGCGAAGGCGGCCTGCTGCCGCTGGATGCCAGCACCGAGTTCTTCGAGGTCGGCTCGCAGCTCGGCGTCATCCTGCTGCTGGCCATGCTGGGCCTGGAGTACTCGGCGACCGAACTCGTGCAGAGCCTCAAGCAGTCGCGCGTCGCGGGGGTGCTCGACGCACTGCTCAACGCCCTGCCGGGGGCGGCGTTCGCGCTGCTGCTCGGGTGGGGCCCGATCGCGGCGGTCGCGCTCGCGGGTGTGACGTGGGTGTCATCATCCGGGGTGATCGCCAAGGTGCTGCGGGATCTCGGCCGACTCGGCAACCGCGAGACGCCGGTCGTGCTGTCGGTGCTCGTGATCGAAGACCTCGCGATGGCCTTCTACCTGCCGATCCTCTCCGCGCTCGTCATCGGTGCAGGCCTGCTGCAGGGCGCGACGACGGTCGTGATCGCGGTCGGCGTGGTGGTCGTGATCCTCTTCCTGGCCCTGCGCCACGGCCGCATCGTCTCGGCGCTCTTCTCCGCCAACCATGGCGAATCGCTCCTGCTGGGGGTGCTCGGGCTAACCATGCTCATCGCGGGGCTCGCCGAGCAGGTGAGCGTCTCGGCGGCGGTCGGGGCCTTCCTGGTGGGCATCGCGCTCTCCGGGCAGGTCGCGCACCAGGCCGGCCGCGTGCTCACGCCCCTGCGCGACCTCTTCGCGGCCGTGTTCTTCGTGTTCTTCGGCATCTCCACGAGCCCCGCCGACATCGTGCCGGTGCTGGTTCCCGCCGCGGTGCTGGCGACCCTCACGATCGCGAGCAAGGTGCTCTCCGGGTACCTCGCCGCCAAGCGTGCGGGCATCGCCGTGCCCGGCCGTTGGCGCGCCGGGCTCGTGCTCACCCCGCGCGGCGAGTTCTCGATCGTCATCGCCGGCCTCGCCGTCACCGCGGGAATCGAACCGATGCTCGCGCCGCTCGCTGCCGCCTACGTGCTCATCACGATCATCGCGGGCCCGCTGCTGGCCAGGATCCCGGATGCCGCGTGGTTCAAGGCCGCCGTCAAGCGGCGACGCCTGGCGGCCGAGGCGCGAGCCGCGGCCTGAGGAGCGCTACCGCGGCCACACCGGCCGGAACTGGATGCTGATCCTCGGCCCGACCGCGCTCTTCGTCTTCAGGATCGCGTGCTCGTAGGTGCGCTGGCAGCTGCCGCCCATCACCACCAGATCGCCATGCCCCACCGGGAACCGCATCGTGGCGCCGCCGCCCTTCGGCCGCACCGACAGGGTGCGCTCCGCGCCGACCGAGAGGATCGCCACCATCGTGTCGCGGTCGATCGCGCGGCCCACCCGGTCGCCGTGCCAGGCGACCGAGTCATCGCCGGTGCGGTAGAAGCACAGCCCGGCGGTCTCGAAGACCTGACCGGGCGGCCGCCCATAGTGGTCGTTGAGCGCGTGCTGCGCCTCCGCGAGCACGGGGTCGGGCAGCGGCATCCCCGCCCCGAACCACGAGACGAGCCTCGGCACGTCGACCACGCGGTCGTACATCTCGCGCCGATCGGCCTTCCACGGCACCTGCACCGCGAGCCGCTCGAACAGTGCGTCGGAGTTCGACAGCCAGCCGGGTCGCACATCGATCCAGGCGCCCTCGTCGAGGGTGCGGCGCTCCACCATCGCACCGAGCGGCCGCAGTTCGGGCTCGGAGAAGATGTCGTCGAGAAGCGAGGTCTGGAACGCGATGCTCATGGCATCGAGCGTAGCAACATTCGAACGTGTGTTCGAGCGTTTCTTTCAGTCGAGGCCGCCCATGCGGCGCAGCACGGCCTCGAGCAGCGTCCCCTCCGCCGCCGGGATGACGTGATGGTTGAGGTAGATGCTGGCGAACCACTCGAGCACCTCGTCTTGGGGCAGGCCCACGGCATCCCAGTCCACACCGGGCACCGCGCGCATGATCGGCTCCTCGGTCTCCGCGTCGAGCCGCGCCTCCGCGATGGGCTGGTCGGGCTCGCCGGCGCCGTCGCCCCAATACAGCGCGACCGGATGCCCCTCCCCGTCCACGTGGTCGTTCGCCACCGTGCCGGCCCCGAGCCACGGCAGGGTCATGAGCTCGCCCTCGATCTCTACCTCGACCAGGTCGAGCTGCACCGGCTCCTCGACCTCGCACACGTAGAGGTCGAAGCCCGCCTCGTGCCAGGCCGCGGCATCCGTGATGTCGTCGAAGATGCCGGGGAGCAGCGCGTGGAAGTCCGCCAGCAGCAGGGATGCCCACCGCGTCAGCACCGCGGTGTCGTCGACCGGCCACGGGCTGCGGTCGCTCTCCGCGCCGTCACGGTCGTGGAAGTGGGAGTCGACGATGTCGTCGCCGCGCGTCTCCAGGTGCAACTGACCGTCGTCGTACTCCACGAACAGCGAGGCCACACCGTCGTCGGGATCCCAATCGGCGTAGAGATCGGGGGCGGCGAACCGGGTCGGCAGCGTGATGCTCGCCGCCCGCTTCGGGCCGAGGAGGAGCACCGCGCGAAGGCGCGTGTTCGGCAGACGCAGGCTGAGGTCGGTCACCGAGCAACTGTAGCCGAGTCTCCCCAGCGAGCACGGCCGTGCACTCCGGACCACGAAACGAGAAGAACCCCGACCTTGCGGCCGGGATTCTTCTCGTTGGTGGGCGTCCTGGGCGCTTACTCGAATACGAAAGTGACAACCCGTCAAGTTCAGTCTCTGATCGAGAAAGCACGAGCGGAACGTATCGAGCGAGAACCAACCGTTGCCAGGGTTCGACCACCGAAAGAGCTTCCCGCTGAGATTCAGCAAGCCATCTTGGAGGGCTACCGATCCGGGACTTCGATGAAGGACCTGGCGTGGCGATATGACGTTCATCGCACCACCATTCGTGCAGCGCTCAAGCGTCACGGAGAACTCCCAAGGGTTCACGCGATCTCCTCGGCGCAAGTTGCTACGGCCAGCCAGCTCTACCAGTCTGGACTGTCGCTTGCGGCGGTTGGCGAGAAGCTCGGCTTCAACGCGGCAACCATCGCGACCCATCTTCGGCGAGCCGGTGTCTCAATTCGTGATCCACACGGTCGCGTTCGGTGAGCGCAACACCGCCTGATTATGAAGCAATCGAGCAGAAAGTCAACACCCTGCTCAAGTGCTGGATTTGGAGGCGCCCTTCGCACCGGCGAAGACAGTCAGCGCCACGGCCCCGACCGCGCCAACACTGACCAGGGCCTTCTGTCCAATCTCTTTGCCAGCGGTCGCCCGCTGCTGCGGATCGCGGAACGCCTCGCGCCTCGTGATCGTCGTCATGGCGTCGCGAGAAGATTCGATACCGAGCGGGCCGTGAAAGTCGTCGAGGGTCGTCGCCGTTGCGTTGAGCGACCCGACCACCGCCCGCGCTGCTCCGGCGTGAAGCAGGATGTTCTCGTTCGCGATGCCGCCTGCCGCATCCATCTGTGCCATCAGTCGCGATGTCTGCGCTGTCACGACCGAACGTCGCTTCTCCCGCGCAATGGCCAGGCCCCGACGATGGCTTTCAAGGCGATCCGGCGCCGTTGCGAGCACATGGTCCAGCTCGACCACACGAAACTCATCCTGGAGCTCGAAGCACCGCGCCAGTACGGCGAGGTGGAGTGCGACCTCTCGCTCGATCTCTTGGGTCGCCTTCTTCAGCTCGCCAGCCTTGCGCTTGCCTTCGACCTTGTCGGCAAGGGCGCCTAGCGCGAGAAGCGCTTCTTCCTCGACGTTCGGAATCCACTTGGAGACGCCGCTCACTTTGTCCCAGATGGTTAGGGGGTCTCCACCTTCCGCGCGGAGAATCATCGCTTCCTCGATTGCGGCTGCGGAGCTTTTCATCCTGGCGAGCACGGCATCACGCTGCGCGCGGCGCACATCGTCGAGCTTCTCATCGATGCGGACCAACAGCTCTTGCAGCTCCCGAGCCTCCGCTTGCTGCGCGAACTGGCTCATGAGACCGCCCACACCTGCGAGTACCGCTGGATTAGTCAGAAGAGCACCAGCGCCGTCCTCGACTTGGAGCCACTTCAGCGAGTCCTTGCCCGTTTGACCGAGCATCGCGTGGCTCACGCCCTTGGTCTTCGTCTTCATCAGACCATCGGCATCCTTGAGTCGCTTCGCGGACTCCGGCGTGAGCTTTAGGTACATCGCCGACTGTTCAGCGACCTGCGAGACTGATGCCGCGAGATTGGAACCTGTCTTGAGGATCGGCCCCAGCTTGCTCAGGCTGAAGTCCTGCGCACGATCAAGCAGTCCAAGCTGCTTGAGGTACCGCTCAACTGCGGACCGCTTGCCCGCGATAATGGCACCATCGCCGTCGCTGACGATCTCAACTTCCCCAGCCATCATTCGATCCCTTCGCAGTCACGAGCAAACCTATCGGGTCGCACCGACACCAAGGGGAACCTAGTTGCGGTTCAATCCGTGCCGCCGCGAGTCGAGCGCGACCTTGAAATGGCTCTCCGACGCGTCAATCGCCGATGTCGGCGTCGACGGATCGAACACGCGCAGCAACGAGTAGCGGAACGTCGATGGATCGAGTCCCCTCAGTTCAACGTTGCCGCCGTGACCGTTCGTCGCATAGACGGTCCAGCGCTGACGGATGTTCTCTTCTCCATCCGCCTTGCCAACGTAGTGACGCCCATCGCGAGTGTCTGTGATCAGATAGATACCCACGACAGACGAGAGCGCCGTGCGCCACGAGGCGTAGCGATGCTCGCGCATGACTGCCTGCAGCTGCGAGTAGTCGAGCACGAGTCGATCGAAGCCGGGGAAGGGCACCGGCTCGGCATCGGCGATGCCCATCACGGGGTAGCTCGCGGCGGTACTGGCACGCATCCACCAGGTGCGTGGGGACCGCCAACCAATGACTAGACGCCCACGCAGATCCGCCATGTGTTCGGAGACGGCCATGTCGAAGATGCGGCGTACCCCGTCGTTCGCGATCTCGCTGCGGTTCTCGACCACTGCCCAGAGCCGAGCTTGGTCGCCTCCCTCCCGGATGAAGACCACCCAGAAGCGCGGTGGGTCGGCCGGGAAGCGCCGCGGGTTCGCCGACTGGTTGCGCGTGTACTCGAGAATCTCCGCGTCCGTCGAGTCCGCATGAATGCCCGAGATCCCGCTGTCCTCATGCTCACGCACATATGCATGACGGATCACCAGCGCGTCCGACAGGTCGATGCCTGCGTCGAGCAGGATCGGTCCGAGCGTCAAAGCCACGAGCTGACCTCCCTTTCAGTGGTGCGGTCTATCGGACCGCGATCGCCGCCCAATCAGCCGCGTTGAACCACTCGACCAGGCCTGTGTCGTTCAGCGGGCTCGCCGCCGCGATTTTGGTAAGGAATGAGGACGGCGTCCGATTCATCGGACGGCCAGCATTCGTCGGCACGGACGCCGCCCGACTGACGACAACTCCGTGACGCGCGCGAGAGAGCATCACTGAGAGCACTCTCGCTTCCTCGGTTTTCTCTTCTGCACTCGTCGCACGGAAGTCGGGAATGACGCCTTCTTCAAGACCCACCACTACGACCCAGTCAAACTGCTGGCCTTTGCCAACATGACCCGTCAGCAGATGGACTCCGGACGCCGTAATCAACGTGTTCGCATCACCGACTTGGATCCGGGAACGGATATCGGCCGCTGTTGCCCCGTCACGAAGAAGGTCATGGCACCAATGCAGGGCACCAAGTAGGCTCTCCCGCCCCGCCGGATCCGTGACTGATTCGAACCCGGCCGCGTCGCGAAGGAACGTCATCTTGTCGCCCGCTGCGTCATACCCTCGAGCGTCGAACCGCGCGAGCATGGACTTCATCGTGCGGGCCGTATCCGTGTCGAGGACACCATCGTCCCAGCGATAAAAGGCAACGCCAGCGATGGTCAAGGCGTCCTCTACGAAGCGGCGTCGACCGAGCGTCCTTGCGATGATTCCCACTCTCTGGCCGGGTACACGAGCAACCAGCGCGTTGGCCACCTGTGCCACCCATGTTCCCTCCGCGTCCGCTGTGGAGTGCGCCACGGAGGCCGCGAGCCCTCCGCTGGGCCATGAGGCAGGGTCGGCTGCTGTGAGCGGCGTTCCGGCTGTCAGCGTTGTCATGGCATTCACCATCGCCAGCACCGCGGGCGACGAACGATGCGACTCCGAGAACTCAATCACCTTGGTGCATTCGGCTCGGATTGCGGCATCAATCTCGGTCGGTTTCGCGCCGGCAAAGCCGTAGATGCCCTGAGCCAGGTCGCCCGCGTAGGTGGTCTTCTTGTACCCGATTCGGTTCACGATGCGCAGTTGCTGCGGAGTGAGGTCCTGGAACTCATCAACGACGACGCTCCCGAAATGTGCCTGGTACAGGTCCGCCACGAGGTCGTTCGCGAGGATTAGTTCTGCCAACCGTGGGAGGTCGTCGTACGTCAGCCGTCCTTCGGTGACGCGTAGTCGTTCGATTGCGAGCGCGGCTTCTCGCCCAGGTGCGCTGAGATAGGCTTCCACCTCTTCATCTGTTCGGGGTTCCTGCTTAGCCTTTCGCAGCGTCGTCTGCACGGCGGCCGACGTGTTGAAGTCGAACCCCTGGGCACGGCACTGTGCGCCGACCCAATCTCCGTCCGGAATGATCATCGACGGGTCAAGCCCGATGACGTTGGCGTGTGCCCGGAAGAGACGAGCCGCGAGCCCATGAAAGTTGGTGATGGTGACGCGATCACGAAGGGTCGCGCTCGGGAGGTAATCCTGCAGACGCTCGCGGATGTTGTCTCGTGCACGGTTCGAGAACGTGGTCACGAGAATTCTCTGCGGAGCGCTCACGTCGCCGCGCTGAAGGAGCCCCTGGATGCGCAGGGCCAATGCCTCGGTCTTGCCGCAACCGGCAGGGGCTATGACCAGGAGGTCCCGAGCAGCTGCGTCCCGGATCGCGGTCTGAGAGGGTGTCGGTTTGATCATTTACAGCGCGATCTCCGTGAGGAGGTCATCGATGCTCGTTATCGCGGACGCATTCGACGCAGTCAAGACCGGGAGCACGGAGAGCGCCGCTCGCACCTTGCGTTTGTTGACGCGGCAGAAGGACGCAACGTCTTCATCCGTGAATGCGCCTCCATCACCGGTCGGCACGCAGTTGCTGAGTTCGTTCTTCGAGAAGTGCCCGCCGCTTACCAGCGCGGTGTGGACGTTCGCGCCGCCGAGTGCTCGGACATATTCATCCTCGAGATCTCGTTGCGAGGTATGGACCGAGTAGGAGCGGAGGTCACCGACGGCAACGCCGAGCGTGTCTGCCAGTTCCTGCTCCGCGTCGAGATCTATGAGGCGCGAGACCGCCAGGTTGAAGCCGGTCGGGCCGAAGAGCTTGGCAATCGGCCGAATCTCACTCGCGCCGTCCGTTTCGATTACTGAAACGCCGAGGCGGTCAAGGTTGCGGTCCGTAAGGTCGGCGACACGCTCAAGGATGATGCGATCCGAGAGCCCCTCTACCGTGACGACGTGAGTCGCGGTGAGCGGCTCCAGCTTGTCTCTGACCCACCACTTGACGAATGTTCGCTCATCCGCCGCAAGGAAGCCAGCATCGGGCTGGACGATCTTGCCGCCCGGACGGACCACGACGATCGAGTCCGCATCGAACGCGCCGACGATATCCGAAGAGTGAGTCGCCAGCACTTTCTGGTTGCTGCTGGCCCGGAGCAATCGCGCCAGGCTGCGCTGAGACGTGGGGTGCAGATGAATCTCTGGCTCATCGATCCCTACGACGTTTGCGCCCGCGCTCATAAGGTCGTATAGAGCAATCGCATACAAGGCGCGCGTACCGTCGGACTGCTCGGAAAGCTCGTGCTCAACCCCGCCCTTTGTGACTCTGAGTCGGACATCGCTGAGTACGTCATCGTCAGCAGAAGCGCCGCTGACAAACGAAAGGTCCTTCTTCCTGAGCTTCTCGGGCAGAGCTTTCGAAAGCTGACGAGCTAGCTGCTTACGAAGGTCGCCGAGCGTATCCGACTCGTTGAGTGCGTTCTGAAAGCTCGTGGCGATTGCGTCAAAATCCGCCTTTTCCCTGCCAAGTTCGACCGCGCGCAACATGTCGTCAAGTGCAGAGCGCCGGTCCTCTCGAAGATCCCGCGTCTGAGCCGTTGCGCTGAGGAACTTCCACCCGAGCCCCGTGATTTGATCGCGGGACAGCTGACGCCCAGTGCCGGCATGCGGCCCAATTCTCGCGATACTGAGCGACTCACTCGCGTCGACCGAGGCCGTCAGCTGAATCGTGAGCGACCGGTCGTTCGTCACAGGGTCGACGAAGATCTCGTCGGCAAACAACGTCTTCTCGTCGGGGCTGAAGTCGACAAGCTCAACCTCGAAGCGGAGCTCCTGCTCTGGATCGCGGAAGTCGTCTACGCTCAGATTCGCGTACAGCTGGGCCGTGCTGGCGCCCAGCACGAGGTCGATCGCGCGCAGTAGCGATGACTTGCCGACATCGTTCGCACCCACGAGGACGAGGTGGTCCCGGACCTCGATTTCCGTATCCTCGAGTCGGCGATAGTTCTCAAGTTTGATTCGAGTCAGTTTCATCGACGGCCTCCTGCTTCAAGCCCAGGTTCCTTCTCTTCATCAATAGCCGAGTCGGTACTCTCCCGTAGGTCCGCCATCAAGGTCAGGTTCTGAGGCACAAGTGGTCCTCGACGGCCGACGAGTATCCCAAGAACGATCACCAGGAACCGCAACGCCCACCAGACCTTGCGGAAAAGCCACCAGGCAACGACAGCAGCGAGGATCACGGCGATGATCATCCAGGGCCCCCACCCACCGAGGCTCGCAAACCACTTGAACGGCGCGAGAAGCCAGGGGGCCTGCGCGAGGTCTGGAGTGTGCGAAGCCAGGGTGAGCAGATCCTGAAGTGCAGGTATCGCGACCAGCACTGCGAGGGTTGTGGCGATCACAGTCAGCACCATGGATCGGCGAGATTGGATCGTCGCCTGATGAGTTGCATCACTCTGTGACGCCAGGCCTAAAGCAGTTTCGATCGTGCGCCGCATGTCCTGGGCACCGAGTTCGTTGAGCAGACGCGTCGCGATCTCACGGGCCGAGCCGTATCGCAACTCGTGTTGCCGCATGTCGGTGAAGACGTCAACGCTGTCTCGCTGAAGCCGTGTGAGCTTCTTTCCGTAGAGACGCGGCTTAGCCACACGACCCTCGATGTCTTGCAGTCGAGCGTACTGAAGCATGACGTGCTCGACGAGCAAGACCGTGTTGAGTTCGTGGAACGGCTCGCGATCATCACTGATGAAGTCAATCAGCGTAGTCGAGCCGATATTCGTCGTCAGCAAACGATCGGTCTCCAGCGCGAGATTGATGCCTCGCAGGCGTTTACGGTCAAAACCTCCGTTGGGCTGATACCGCGCGGCCACTTGAGCAGCATCGTTCGGGTGTACGTTGCGCCAAGAGTCGTGCTCCCTGCAACACGCTCCTGCGGACGCAAAGACCGTTGCGTGGATGTTCCACTGCGCACTACCCATGCGCTTGAGGGCCTTGCGAACCACAAGCAAATGCTCGTGAATAAGGTCTGCGAGTGTCAGTCCCTCGCCCGCATCTCGCGCGAACAGACGCGCACCAGCATCTAGGTCGTCTGTCCACGTCCCTTCGGCCTGTAGCGCAAGGAGGGGCTCCGGGACTTGCGATGCCGCAACCGCCATCCTGTCCGATCGAGACAAATGAATCAGTTGAGACGTCGTAAGACTGGCGTGGAGCGGCACTGCGATGGTGAGTTGTAAGACGCCCGATGAATGTAGTAGGAGACGTGGTTCGAAGACGACATGTGCGGTTTCTGACGACGCAGGCAACCGAATATCGTGGTACGAGCCGCGGAGATTCAGACGCACGAAGCGGTCGAAGTCGCGACTCTGTCCACCAAACAGCCGTGCGTCCATCTCTCGCTCGACGGCCGATATCTTCTGTGCGTTGAGAATGACTTCTTGGCCAAACTCGAGTGCTTCATCGATCGACCCATCACCGCTGCTGGATTCCAGCTCTTCAGTAGACCCGCTGCTTCGAGCGAGTCCCCTCCACATGATCAGCGGATGCCTCAGCACGAAGCGCATCAAGGACCTCGCAGTGCGCTCCCGTCGATACAGATCCGCGTCGTCCTTCAGCCGTCTTGTCCGCTCCAACGTGCGCGCGAGCTTTCGCATCGACGGCGTTACACGGATCCCTAACTCTGAGGGCCAGGCCGCAGAGACCGCTACGTCATCCCCAAGAAGCCGTCGCACCGCAGTCCGTAGATCAAGGTCGCGGCCGAGGTGTGTCGTGAGCGTGAAATGCACCGTTGGCTGCGCAAACAGCGCCTCGTGCGCAGCCGTCTTCGCTTTGGCTGAGACCTTCGCCTTCTTCACGCGTACCAATCCTCTTCCGCAAGCGGCGCGCCATTGAGCTCGTCGCGGCGCGATCGCCAGTCCGGCAGACTACGGTCCATCAGGGCTGCGAAGCGCGCACCGTGGCTACCGTCGAAGTAGTGCGTGAGCTCGTGCACCACGATGTACTCAAGGCAATCCGGGTGCTTCTTTGCAAGCTCGACGTTGAACCAGAGGCCGTGGGTTTCACGGTTACACGAGCCCCATTTCGTCTTCATCTTTCGGATGGTCCACCTTGGGACAGTCACGTCGAGGCGCTGCTCCCACTTAACGATCAAACCAGGCAAAGCGGAGCGAAGCTGATCGCGATACCACCGTTCGAGATAGGTGCGGCGCTGCTCAACTGAGGCGTCTGGCGCGACGTACAGCGTGAGCCGATCACCGTCGACCTCAACATGCGCGCGTCCGGGTCGTTCGACTACTTTCAGCCGCTTCCGGAGCCCCCACACGTAGTGCGACTCGCCCGTAACCATCTCGCGAACGGATTGGCGTGCGGCGCTCTGCAACTCCTTGCGCTGACGTCGAATCCAAGCAAGGCGCTGAATCACGGCCAGCCGGATGTGCTCGTCATCGAAGCCCAACGGCGCAGCTACGCGAACTCGACCCGCGGGCGGGTAGACGCCGACGTGAAGATGTTTGATGTCCTTGCGGATGATGTCGATGTCGAGGCCGCGGACGCTGAGGTACGCGCTAGCGGTATTCATCGCGCGACCTCATGAGATCAAAGACCGCCTCGACCCGGGCATCGCCGTCGGGCAGCGAGCGGGCAATGGCTTGCTTAACTTGCTTCCGCTTCATCGGATTGTCGACCCAGTCGTGCTTCTTCACGTTGCGCACAGCGGAATCGATCACGAACGCGAGGTCGGCGTCGTCGTCAAGCGTGTCGATAAGCGCCCTCTGCCCACCGTGTTTCACCCACGTCGGGTAGCTCTTGCCGGATTCCTTGTTGCCGAGCTGCTGCGCGGCATCGAGGATCTTGGCGAGATAGGCCTCGTAGTCGAGCGCCTGTTTGCGTCGTTCTTCGAGGATCGCGTCGAGCAGTTCGCTCATCCGGTCGTAGAACTTCGGATTCAGCGCGTGCTCGTCGATGATGACTTTGCGCATGTTGTTGACGATGGTCTCGGCGACCGCGTCCTTGCTCTTCCTGATGCCGGGCGGGAGCTTGTCGATCGCCGCAGGACCGAGCTTCACGATCAGGTCGATAAGTCCGGTGTCTTCGAAGTTTGACACCACCTCCGACGCGCCGGCCTTGATGTAGGTGTCGAGCAGGAAGCGCATGTCGGCTTCGTAGGCCTTGAAGTCGACGTCTTCGCCAGCGGCGAGCTTCACTTCGGCACGCACGTCACTGTAATGCGCGATTTCCTTCTTGATCTTCTCGACGTCTGCAGGGCTGTAGCCGGCCTCCGCCATGTCGTTGGCAATGTTTGCGAAGGCGCGCGTGACCGCCGAGACCGCCTTATAGAGTTCGACGCGCTTCGGCTCGTTGGCCTTAATCTGATCGGCGCTGCCCGCGTCTTTCGCGACAAAATACGCACGGTACTGATCCGTGCCCTTGGGCGGGAGCACCGGCTCGCAGAGAGCACGGATCCGCTCCAGGGCATCGTCAAGATCATCCCGAGCCTTGTCGATGCGGTCTGTCAGCAATCCCTCGATGTCTTGCTTCTCATACCCCTCGAGTGCGCCCGAGGTGTAGTCATTGATGGCGCTTTCGAGTGAGTTGAACAGGTCCCGGTAGTCGACGATGTAGCCGTAGTCCTTGTCGTCGCCGTCGAGGCGGTTCACGCGGCAGATCGCTTGGAACAGCCCGTGGTCTTGCATCTTCTTGTCGATGTAGAGATAGGTGGCGCTCGGCGCGTCGAAGCCTGTGAGGAGCTTGTCCACCACAATGAGCAGCCGCATCTGTCCCGGCTCCTCGATGAACTGCTTCTTGACTGCAGCCTCGAACTCTTCTACGCGTCCCATGGCAGCGTCTTCGGATTCGTCGAAGTAGTCGGCCAGCATGCGGCGATAGATGTCGTACTGCGCAAGTTTCTCGGTCTTGCCCGCGCCCGCATCCTCTTTCGAGATCTCCGTAACGTTGGGCTGATAGCTCGTGACGATCGCGCACTTGCCTTTGAAGCCTGCGTTGACGAACAGGTCGTAGAACTTGCATGCCTGATAGATGCTGGCGCCGACGAGCATCGCGTTGCCGCGGCGGTCCATGAGCCGCGGCTTCGTCTCCATGTCGAGCAGGATGTCGGCGACGATCTGCTCCGCGCGAGACTTGCTGGAGACGACCTTCTGCATGGTGCCCCAGCGCTTCTTGAGCTCGGCGCGGGACAGGTCGGTCATGCCCTTCGTCTTTGCTTCGAACCACTTATCGACGTGTGCTGGCGAAGTCAGGTCCTGATCGATGTCGCGCGCTTCGTAGCGGAGGTCAAGTACGACGCCGTCGCTCACCGCCTCGTTGAACTTGTACGTGTGGATGAATGACCCGAAGGTCTCAATGCTGGTCGCCTTGTCAGCCTTCAAGAGCGGCGTGCCGGTGAAGCCGATGAACATTGCGTCGGGCAAGAGCTGCTTCATAGCGCGGTGCATCTTGCCGGACTGGGTACGGTGAGCCTCATCGACGAAGACGAAGATGTTGCCCTTGGCTCGGAAGTCCTTCGGAAGTGCGGCGCTGAGTTCCGCGATGTAGTCGTCGGTATCGGCGTCCATGTTGTCACCGCTGTCGCGGAACTTGTGAACGAGCGAGCTGATGAGCCACTCTTCCGACGTGTTCAGCGTCGAGATGAGATCGGTACCGCTCTTGGTTCGATAGATGGACTCGTTGACTCCCTTGAAGACCTTCTCGATCTGATCATCGAGTTCGGTGCGGTCAGTGATGATGAGCACGCGTGGATCGGTGCCGACTTGCGACTCGCGGATCCACTTTGCCAGCCACACCATCGTCAGGCTCTTGCCCGAACCTTGGGTGTGCCAGATGATGCCGCCCTCTCGTTGTGCGATGCGCTTCTGCGCCGCCTTGACGCCGAAGTACTGGTTGTGGCGCGGCCCCTTCTTGACGCCCTTATCGAACACAATGAAGTTGTGGATCAGTTCAAGGAAGCGGTCTTTCCCGCACATCTGCAGGAGCGCGCGATCCAGTGGCGAGTCGACTTCCGACTCTTCCTTCCACTCGAGCCAGTACTTCTCAGGCGTGTCGATGACGCCGTATCGAAGCCCCTCGGCGTCGTTGCCGGCGAACAGGTACTGGACGGTTGAGAAGAACGGACGGATGAAGTCCTTGCTCTGATTGCCGATGGACTGGCGAATGCCCTCGGTAAGGGACACCTTGGAGCGCTTCAGCTCGATGACGCCGAGTGCCAGCCCGTTGACGTAGAGGACGATGTCCGGGCGCTTGGAGTGGTGGCCGAGCACCGTGACCTCTTCAGCTAGCGCGAAGTGATTGGCGGACGGAGTCTGCCAATCGATGAGCCAAACCGTCTGCGTTGATTCACCAGCAGCTGCCTTGACCTTCACGCCGTAACGAAGTAGCTGGTAGACGTCCCGGTTCGCCTCGTACAAGTTGTGGCCGACACCAACGGCGGCCGCCTTCTCGAGCTGCTCAACCGCGCGAGTGATGAGAGCATCGTCGTAGTTCCGAGCGCGCAGGTTCTGACTGAGGAGATCGACCTCGATGCCGTTCGTCCGGTTGCCGTCGTGCCAGTCTCCGAGGTACTCGTAGCTAAGCTGCTCCGTGAACAGCCTCACGATGCGATCCTGTGTCTTCTTTTCGATCTGTCCTACTGTGCTCATGACGCGCCCCCTGCGTGCTCCACTGTTGATTCATCTACCCAGCGCGCGAGCACGCTCAGCGCTGCCAGGTACTCAAGCGCCACCTGCTCGGAAAGCTCCTGATCAGCCTCATGCGAGAGCGGGTTGCGGATGCCGGCAAAAACCCCCTCGGCAAACGCCATCGCCCCGCGCTGCAGCGACCGGTAGGTGTCGCTGTCTTCGGGCAGCATCCGCCGCAACCGCGATTTCCCGTGCTTCGCTTCATCGAGTGAGAACGACTGCTTAAAGAGATCCGTCTCGCTGACGTCCCGACGGCTAACCTTGTTCTGCGTCTCGGCGTTCAGCTTCGTCGCGGCGTCGCGTACAGCCTGGACGAAGTGGCCCGACTGCCACAGCGAACGCGCACCGCTCCAGATCCATGGGTGCAGGTTGGCTGCCGAGATTTCTGGAGCGTTCTCGCCGAGCTTTTCGCGCAGCTCTTGCTCTCGCTCGAGCTGAGTCCGTCCACGGCTGGCGGCCTCGCGCAAGCCATCCCACTTCCGAGACGTCTCACGGAGTCGTGCCCGCCAACCCGGAGTCGCTCGTTCGAGAATCTGTTCCACTACCTGCGCTTGGCCGGCGATCTCATCCGGTTTACCCCGGATGAAGGAACCGATGACACCAGGCGTACTTGAAGCCACATATGCGGTCATGTGGATAAACGCGTCGAGCTGTTCGATGGCCCAGTCCCGATCCATGCTGCTCATACCGCAGCCTCCACAGGCAAGCGGGTGCGGCCGGTTAGGAGTTGCTGCATCATGCCTTGCTTGACGTTCCGCGCCTTCGTTAGGCGCAGCTGCAGGCCCCGAAGGTCAGCGTCAGCATCCGAAAGTACCGCGCCGATCGCTGCTTGCTCATCGGCGGCAGGTGCCAAAATCTCGATCGTTGCTACCTTGGAACCGCTGATCTCCAGAAAGGTGCTTCCTGCGGCGCGAGAGACGAATCGAGATCTATGCTGCTGGACCCAGTAGTAGAGAAACTCGGTCGATCGCCGGTCGCTCGGAACGAGCGATGTAAATCCCTGGTTCGTTGCCACTGGACGGCCTGCGATCGCGCAGTGGCCAATGCTGGCACGCGAAGTCACCAGCACAGTGCCCTCGGGAAGCATCTTTGCGGCGCTCTTCTGGAGTCCAGCCTTGGTAATTGTGCGATCGGACGTCGTGACGACTCCTGCACCGGACTCAGGGATCTCTGCCGGAGTAAACCATGGAATCCCACCGCCCCACAGACTGGAGTCGCGGGTGGACGGTGTACCGCCACCTGACACGCTTGCCAGGTCACCGATGGTGGCCTGGCGCCAGGATGCGGTGAAGCCGGGGAGGCGAGTGGTACCCGTGAGGAGCTGCTGCATCATGCCCTGCTTGATCGCCTGCTTCTTGACGATGAGGCGTTCCAGCGCGGCAATCAGGTTGTCGGCGTCGTCGAGCGCCTTTCCGATCGCGCGCTGTTCAGCACCCCCGGGGGTACGCATCCGATACTCGGCGAGTTCCTCGCGATTGATCTTGGGAATGCCGCTTCTCGCAGAAACACTGACGGCGAAGTTGGTGAAGTCATGCCCGAGGAGCGAGTGCAGGATGAAGGAGGAGTCCACGTCGCCACGAGGCGTGAGCGGGTACATATCCGCGCTACAGAGGGCTTCAAAGTCACACCTGTATGCCTTCTGCAGGTATGGACGAATCTTGCTATAAATGACGTCACCGGGTCGCACGAAGTACTTGCCGCTGATAGCGCCCTGCGTCGATGCAGACTCCTTCTTGACGAGTCGGCCAGTTCCGGTGGCGATGTGATCCGGCGCAATCAGTGGCAAGTCTCGATAAGGAGACGCTCGAGGATCGACCTGACCACTCTTGATCGTCACTAATTCGAGCAGCGCCGTGTCGCGCCACCTCGGGGCGTCAGCCGTAGCGCTCACAACCCGACCCCCATTGCGGAAAGATGATTGGCGACCTTAGCCTCGAGCTCTTGCACCTTGGCGTCGAGGTCTGCGACGGTCGCCGCGTAGCGTTCCCCTAGCTGCTGAATACGAGCGCCGAGCGCGAGCGTCAACGCGTTGACTTCGCCTTCGATCTTCGTCGCGATGGCTGCATGCCACTTGTCGTCCAACACGATCGATCTGACGTCATCATCTGCAAGCTCGCCATACTTGCGGAGCGTCTGCTCATCCAGTGCTGCCTGGGCCTCCTTAGCCGCCTTCTTTACAGCGGCTTCGCGATTCAGCAGCTCAAGAGCAGCGTTGGCGCAGCCGAGAGTCTCCTGGTCGCCGCTCGCTTTCGCTTCCCGGATCACCGCGCTGACCACCTGCCTGGTGTACGCACCCTTGTCGTTGGTGGCCTCGGCGAGAATCGCCTCGTCGACGCCGTGCTCTTCGGCGTGTTCCACAACTGCGGCAGAGACCGACTCGAGGTTCGCATTGAGCTTATCGACGCGAGCCTGTTCGTCCGCGAAGTACCGTCCCACAATCAGAACTGGCGGGACGAGGTCCATCTTGTACTTCGTCTTGCTACGGCCGGTGCCGATCTCGAGGTCCGGATCCTCAGAGAGCTTTCGCTCCTTGTCCTCGACAGTCTTGCGAGGCTTAGCAGCGCTGGCCCATGAGCCACCGTTTCCGAGTTCTGTCATGAGCAGATACACGTCGTCGTGCATCGTGTCGTTCCAGTAGCTCATGAGCTGCTGGTAGACGTCGTACTCGTCGAGCAAAGGCACGTCCTTGAATCGAGCCAGCAGATCGTCGCCGAAAACTCGAATCAGGTCGTTCGGCGTAGTCTCGGCATCGATCGCGAGGAGCGCCGCGCGGTGCGCTTCGAACCATTCACTTACGACCGTCGCGACGTCCGCGCGGATGAACTCGAGACCACTGCGATTCAGCGCGTAGTCTTGCACCTCGGTCGGGTCCACCGTGAGCTTCGAATAGCCCTCGCGGAACGGCTCGAAGAGAGCGTCCTTAAGGGCTGGCAGCGCGTCCCAGTAGGTCTGCAAGGCTTCGATATCGCGGTTCGGAATGCCGCCGTGCAGATGTGCCGACAGATCCTGAAGGTCCTCAGGCTCCGAGCTATCGATGTAGCGCGGGATGTTGAGGTTGTAGTTGTTCTTGGGGTCGGCAATTTCGCTCATCGACACCATGCGTGAGTAGCCGTCGATCGGCAACTGGCGGTTGAAGGTGTCGACGATCTTGTGGATGTCCTGGTCACGGAGTCGGTTCTTATTGCCGTCCTTGATGAAACCCCTGCTGGCGTCCACCATGAAGACGCCCGTGCGGCTAACAGCGTTCTCCTTGTCGAGAAGCACGATGCACGCGGGGATTCCCGTGCCATAGAAGAGGTTCGCCGGCAGACCGATGATGCCCTTGATGAAGCCGCGCTTGAGAAGTTCGCGACGGATGTTCCCCTCCGCGTTACCGCGGAAGAGCACGCCGTGCGGCAGGATGACGGCCGCCTTGCCCTCGGACTTCAGTGATGTGAGGGCGTGGAGGAGGAAGGCGTAGTCGCCGTTTTTTTCAGGCGGAATGCCGTACTCGAACCTGCCGAAGTCCTCTTCGAGTCCGTTGTTCCACGACTTGATGGAGAACGGAGGATTCATGACGACGTAGTCGAACGTCTTCAGGCTCTTACCGTTGGTGAGCTGGGGGCTTGGGCTCGTGATTGTGTCGCCCTTGAAGATCTCCGCAGTCGCGTTGCCGTGGAGGATCATGTTCATCCTGGCCAGCGCCCAGGTCGCGTTGTCCTTCTCCTGCCCGTAGATCGTCATCCCACGGGGGGCCTCCGCGGCGGCCTTCAGTAGCAAAGATCCTGAACCACACGCTGGGTCGTAGACGGTCTCGTCTTGACTAGTCGAGCGACCGATCCCGACAACCTTGGCGAGCACGCGCGAGACCTCGGCAGGCGTATAGAACTGTCCCTTGCTCTTGCCCGACTCCGTGGCAAAGTGACGCATCAGGTACTCGTACGCGTCGCCGAGCAAGTCGTCTCCCTCTGCCCGAGAACCACGGAAGTCCAGATCTCGGAAGATCGTTACGAGCTTCGAGAGACGATCTTGCATCTCCTTACCGTTGCCGAGCTTCTCCGGATCGTTGAAGTCGGCCTGATCGATGACGTTTCGGAGACCGTTGGCATCGGCGAGCTTGCCGATGATCTTGTTGAAGCGGTCGCCGATCTCCTTGTCGTTCTTGGCGGCAAACATGTCGTCGAACGAACCACCTTCAGGCACCTCGATCAGGCTGTCGGGATCCGACTTCGCCTTGTCCGAGACGTACTTCATGAACAACATCGTCAGGATGTAGTCCTTGTACTGGCTCGCGTCCATGCCGCCACGGAGCTGGTCGCAGCTCGCCCACAGCGAGCTATAGAGGTCCGACTTCTTGAGAGCCACTACCACGTCACCACCTTCGGCGACAGATCAGTCGCGGTGTGCTCGGTAACGTGCCGCCCGGACGGGCGCTTCGCTCGACTGAATGTGGCTCGGGTCATGCTGTGTGGTTCCTCCTACGCGCGTCTGTGCGCGCACTACGGTTACGTCCCCAGGAGACTGCTCTCAGGGTATCGGGGCAGACGGACATCGCCTTGGATGCGTCTAGTCCGGGGTGGCGTGCGGTCAGGAGCGAGGCTCAACTGTCGCATATCCCTGCCTATATTTATACCTTGACCTGGTACTTTATGCTAGCCCTCATCCGCGGCTGCACTCGCGGTGGCGACTCGGTGCCAGGGGTCATCGCGCACGGAGGTGAAGACGGCGGCGACCGTTCCAGCCGAGAGCGCGTAGCTCTCGAAGCTGGGCAGTCGCCGCCGTAGCGGATGAGTTGGTGTGAGTCAGGCTGCCTCGACCGCGTCGCCATCCACAGGGACGACTCGCGTATCCACGACCTCCGCCATCCGTTCGAGCAGCACCATCGCCCAGACGATCGCTTCCCAGTAGTTGGGATAGGTCGCCCGGTTGCGGTGCCAGGTGGGGTCATCTGCCGTCCGCACCTCGACGCGGAAGCGCCGCGGCGAGAGCAACAGCTCGCGAGCAGTCGTCGACACCTCGGTGTCGGCGCCGTTGTCGTCCGGCAGGCCCACGATGACCGCGTCGCCGACGAGCATGGCTCGCTGGCGTGCAGACGGGACGTGGTACCACCAGAGGAACGAGGCACGGCTGTTGAACGGCAGATGCTGCAGCAGCCCCGACTCGTTGACATAGACCGTGACGCGGAGACCGTGCAGGTCGACGGCTTCCATGAGGCCACCGACTGCCGTAGCGATGGCGTCCGGCACGGCGGTGTCGATCTCCCGCACTGGCTCGTTGGCGTCTGCCGGTATGACGATTCCGGTGACCATCAGCGCGTCTCCTTTTGGAGGTGCTGGGCGCAGGCATCCAGCGCCTCGATGCGGACGTCGACGCCTTCAACGAGGACGCCGTCGATAAGCATCGCCCAGAGCTTCGCTTCGAAGATCGAGGCGAAGCGCAATGGCGTATCCGCCCAGCGGCGTCCGTCCGGGCTGATCTGCACCACGAACTCATGGTGGTCCATCAGTGCGTGGATGAGCCAAGGCAGCACCCTTCCGCGCTCACCGGACTGCGTGCCGACAATCACGGCGTCGCCCAGGAGCAGCGCCCTGTCGCGGTGCAGGCCGTGGTACCAGTGCAGCGTCGTGGCCCGAGAGTTGAATGGACCGGGGTGGCGCTGCGCTTCGCCGTTGATGTAGATCGTGGCGTCGATGCCGTCGAGCTCGATAGGTTCGATCCAGCCGCCGGTGACTTCTTGGAAGTCCCGGAGGCCGGCGAGCTCTTCGAGTCGAAGGTCACCGCCGCCGTCCTGCGGGATGACGATTCCGAGAACCATCGCTCCCACCTCCTTACCGTTGTCGCGGCCGAGAACCATCCGGTTCTCTGACAAGCCGCGGGGCAGCAACGAGGGCGTGAAGTTGTTTGAGGGCAGCTGCCCGAGGAGAGCGTGCGCATCGCTCAATCCTCGGGACAGCCGCCCCTCTCTCCGTTCCCCACGACGGGGAGGGGAGTTTTCGTCAGGCGGAGCCCGACTTGGCACGCGGAGCCTTCGCTCCGGTGCCGCCGAAGATCGCCTCGATCGCGCTCTGCTTGGTCTTGGCCTCGCGCTCGATCTCGGCACGCACCGTCTCCGCCCTGGCGAGCACCTTGGGGTCGGACTTGCTGGTCTCGACCCAGGCCTCGAGGGCGATACGAATCTCTTCGGTGACGGAGCGGTCGTTGAGCTGGGCGATGACATCCAGCTGCGCCCGCAGTCCGTCGGTGAGCCGCACCGCAAGGGTGCGAATCGGGCCGAGCGCCGTGGAGGGCGTCTCGGCGGGGTTGTTCTCACTCATGGTGAGCCTCCTCATCGGGAGCGGCCGGCGAACCCGGTGGTTCTCCTACGAGCCGCATGCCGACGAGGAACGTCGCTGAGTATGAACCGATGGTTCCGAGTGTCAATCTTCCGGTCGTGATCGTTGTAAAAACTACGGCGGCTCAGGCCTTGAATGCTTCGCGTTCATGGTTCATAGCCAGGCACAGTTATGGCGCGAACTTCACCACGCACCAATCCGAATCTCGATCAAGAGCCAGCCCGAGGCCCCCGCGTGTCTGATGAGTTCGAGTTCCCTGACACGCAGGGAATCGCGTCATGCGGTCGTGTGAGTAGCGCGACGATCAGCCGCACGATGTCCGCAGGTACCGGCATCCTGGAGTCATGACTGAACTTGCCTACATGGTCCGTAGCGACTGGGCCCAGCGTGGCACTGCAATGGAACCTCAGAGCGCCGTGATCCGCGACTGGCTCGGCGACGCGCCATACCTGTTCGCTGCGCCCGACCTCAAGAAGCACGAAACGGAGAACGATGCAGACCGCGAGTTCGTCGACTTCGTTGCTCCCGACCCGGCCTCGCGCCGGGTATTCGCGCTCTCCGAGCTCGGGCAATTGCGCCGCAGTGGCGACGACGAGCTCGGCCACGCCGTGATGATCATCCACCCATACAAGGAGAAGGATTGCGAACTGCTCCGAGAGATCATCTTGGCTGGACGAGTCGCCCGCATCTTCGTCATCATCTGGGCTCGCGCCGACGATGTGTGCGTCATGCTCGATGGCCTCGGTGCGGTCGACCTCGATACCGGTGAGAGCGCGCCGCCTCTTGATCCCGTCCAGCTTGAGGCGGCCGTGAGCATGGTCGACGAACAGTACAACGGTCTGGGTTCGGGGCGGGGCAAGGACGCTGTGATTCAGCTGCTCCGCGCCTTCACCAAGACGGGCTATCCGCTCGACGAGGAAGCCTGGCTCCGCGCCTTCTATGCGGCCGGCGGCGAGTTCGAGGAAGCCCTGAAAATCGGGAAATTCATCAAGGAGATGCAGAAGGGCGTGAAACACCGGGTGAAGCAGCGCTTCGTGCCCGAGATCGTCGATGTGCTCCGTGCGCGCGTCGCCGAGAAGGCAAACGCGTCGTAGCGGTCCTCAGCCCGGGTAGTACCCACGGTGCGTATTGGCCGCGATGAAGTTCATCAGCGACTCCCGCTGGATGTACTTGCGCGAGCCCATCTTTGTGTACTCGATTTCGCCGCGATTCGTCAGTTCATAGAGCGCCGAGTACGGGATCCCGAGTGCCGCCGCGGCGTCCTTCAAACTGAGCAGCATCGGCCCAGACTCCGACAGCGTGTTCGGGTGGATGACCGTGGTCTGCTCAGCCTCGATGATCTCGACCTCCGATGCCTTCGTCTCCCAGTTGCCGAAGTACGAGTACGGCTTGGCGAACTCCTCCTGGACCTTGCGGGCGGCATCTTCCTCATCGGTGGCGCGCACCCACTTCTCGGCGACCTGCACCCGCGTGACCACGACCTTGTAGCGCATGTACGTCTCCTGCCTGTTGACCTGCTTAACGGGGAGTTTCTTCTTCGGACGAGCGGGATCCTTGCGCGGCATCCGGCGAAGCGCCCGTCCCAAGGCACCAGATTGAGCGTCGACGTCACCCTGCTCTGTGATGAGACGTCGGTGCGGTTGCTCAAGGCGTTGGCGCTCGTGCTCGTCTTCCACCGTCGCCTGCGGCCACACCTGGCCGCGTGCGGTCGGGTGTGCCCGCCAGTTCCTGCCGTGACCGGAAAGCTCGATAAGGCCGCGGTTCTTGAGCGCACGCGCCGTCACTCGATGACTGAAGTCATCGTCCGGGTACACGCCAGGCGGGCACCCCTGCACGACCCAGGCGAGCACCGCTTGCTGCTTGTCGTTGAGACGGATCATGCTCCGGCCGTCTATCCCCGTCGCGCCGGTGCCGTCCACTATTCCATTGTCGTCGGATCCGCATCCGACTCGCCAGCGATCTCGGCGGCGATGCGCCCCTGCTTCGTTCCAACGGCCCCTATCGTTGAGGGTATGACCGCGCCCGAGGACTGCATCGCCGCTCGTGGCCTTTGGCCGCTGACGGACGATAAGGCCGGCATCCCGATTCCAGATCATGTCCTCGCGGACCGCGATTTGTCGTTGATTGCAAAGGGCTTGTTCACTCTGCTGCTGGCCAACAACGGTCAGCCAGTCAACCCGTATGAGGACGCATACGAGGATGCAGCTGACATCGCAGTTGCGATTGAGGAGCTGATCGCAGCTGGACTCGCCGTGCGGGTAGGGCCTTGAGCGATCTCCACGGGTATCAGGAACGCACCACGTGGATGGGAGAAGAGATCCTGACCCTCGCGGACATCTGGCCTGAGCGTCCGCGCGCCATGATCGTCGGCCTGAATCCCGCACAGACCAGCGTCGACGTCGGTCACTACTACCAAGGCAAGGCTGGTCAAGGACAGCTACGGCGCCTTGCGAGTGCTGGCCTCTTCGCACTGCCTCGCGGGCGGTACTTCGAGGACGCAGCCGTCGAAGCAGGCGTCGGCTTCACCGACATCGTGAAGCGCCCCACCAAAGGCGAGGACGGCGTGACCAAGGCGGAGATCGCCCACGGATCAGAGTCGCTTCTCGAGAAACTAAAGTCCCACGCGATCGGACTCGTCATCTGCGTTTTCCGGCACCCGGTGAAGGCGCTTCTCGGCAGCGAGGGCGCGCCGGGGATGCAAGCAAAGCGCACCTCGTGGGGTGCGCAAGTATTTCGAATGCCAGGACCATACGACAAGCGTGAGAACGTCGAACGAGTGATGGCCCAACTGAAAGATGCGCTACGCGCCTCCTGATCCGCTACTGGCCAGGCCCCGTCGATGTCGATGCATGAGGCGTGCCATTCCAGATCCAGTTCGGACTGTCGCCATTGCGGGCTGGGCCGGTGTAGGTGCCCTCGACGACCATGAGATCATCGAACCAGACGTCGCCCGAACCTTGTACTCCTCCGTGATACAGGCGAAGCGAACTGTTGCCGTTATGTGTCCAGGTGACGCGCACCTCATATTCCCCTGCTTCATTTGGAGGCGTGTTCGAGTCCGCGGCGACTGCACCGCCCGTCGTTCGTATCTGCAGTCGGAGTCTTTCGCTTCGGAGCGCGCCGGATAGCGGCGCTTCCAGCCGGACTTTCGCAACCGCCGTATAGGTGCGACCGGTAACGAGCTGAGCGTTGAGGTTGTTGACTGAAATGAACGACCCGGGATCTGTGGCCGTGTAGGCCGACCGCAAGCGGACGCTGTTCGCACCGGTGCTCTTCCAGCTCGAGGACTGGAAGTACATCAAGTTGGTGGCGCTTCCCGATGTGAAATCCGATGGCTTCTGGGCGCTGAGCACTGACTCGCTCTGATTCGCCGCGCCAGTCCAAGCTGCAGTGAGGTCGGGGTCGGGAGATATCGAGCCGTCGAAGTAGTCACTAAGCGCCGGGGCGTTTTCATTGAGCGCATCATCAACGTAGAAGGTGATCGCCTGAGCTGTCGATCGCGTTCGGACGTAACTACGCAGGATGTTCGTGGCTGTCGCCTTGGTACCTCCGACCGAGACGCGCTGCCATCCGCCCGTGCCGGTAAAGTTCACCGTCCCACGCGTGGCAACGAAGGCGCCATCCGGCACATACTCCTCGGCAGCGAATACAAGGTGGCGCCCGCTGGAGCATGTACCCAGACGGACAAAGTTTCCGCTGTCGCCACGCCCGAAGACGCCGGCCCCATTGCGGCGGATCCCGCCTGAGATATCCCTTCGCTTGTCGCGACGCCGGGTGTCACGACCTTGTATGAACGCGTCCCAGAGTGCGCGAGTTCCGACACTGAAGAGATCGTGCTGCCTGCTGAGGGGCCCCAACCTGCGGTGGTGCCCATCTCGGCGTTGGGGTAGCGAGTGAGATTGCGCCGTACTTCAATCGTGCTGGACCCAGCTTCGAAGCTCGGGTTCACCGCGAGGTTGGTTATCGAGGCGACACCGCCCTGCCCGTGGCCGGGGCAACCACCCTCCGTTGGAGACTGCTGAGTACTCGAGATGAAGTATGAGATATCCGAGACGCTGACGGTGACGCAGTAGGTGCGTGGACTGGCGCTGTTGTTGACGCTGTACTGATAGCTCGTCGAACCGTCGTCGGTCACGCCGATCGTCGCAAGGTCAGACGGGTAGTCCTCACCGTTCGTAATTGCGTACGTTGCAATCTTCTTTGCAATCTGTTGCGCCGCAGACTGGGCGGTGGAAGCCTTCGCTCTCTTGGAGATTCCGTTGTAGGCGACGATCGTGACAGCTGCAAGAATCGCGATCACGACGATCACGAGGGTCTGCCCCGAGTTTGGTTGACATCTGATCTGTGAGGATTCGTCCTCGCTGGAAGGATGTCCCTGTGGCAAAGCCGTATCCCAAGGAGTTCCGAGACGACATCGTGGCGGTGGCCCGGCAGGGCCAGGCGCCGCTGTCGCAGATTGCGAAGGACTTCGGTGTCTCCGAAGGGTCCTTGTCGAACTGGATGAAGCAAGCAGACATCGAGGACGGACGCCGTCCCGGACTCACCGGAGCCGACCAGGCCGACCTGCGCGAGGCGAAGAAGCGCATACGTCTGCTCGAGCAGGAGAACGAGGTGCTCCGCCGTGCGGCCGCGTATCTGTCGCAGGCGAACCTGCCGGGAAAATAGTCTTCCCGCTCGTCCGTGAGATGGCCGCGGCCGGCGCCCCGATCAGGGTGCCGGTCGCGGTGGCGTGCAGGGTTCTGGGTCTATCGACCCAGGGGTATTACAAGTGGCTGAAGGCTCCGATCTCCCAGCGGGACTGGGACGATGCTCACCTCATCGACGTCCTCTACGAGGCTCACCGCGACGACGCGACCCTCGGCTACAGATTCCTCACCGACGAACTGTCCGACGAGTACGGCATCACCGTCGGCGAGAACCGTGTGCACCGGCTGTGTCGGATCGCGGGGATCCACGCGTCGCCCCATAAGAAGCGGAGCAAGCCCGGCAGCACCGGCCCCGCACCCCACGACGATCTCCTCGCGGTCGTCGACGAGCACGGCGTCGTCCGGCACGAGTTCGTCGCCGACGGGCCGAACAAGGTGTGGCTGTGGGACATCTCGGAGCACCCGACCCGGGAAGGCAAGCTCTACATCTGCGCGATCAAAGACGTCTGGTCGAACAAGATCGTCGGCTACTCCATCGACACCCGCATGAAGTCATCCCTCGCACGGGCGGCGATGCGCAACGCGATCGCACTGCGCTCACCGACAGAAACAATCTGCCACTCCGACCGAGGCGGTCAGTTCCGCGCGAAGCGCACCCAGCGGCTGCTGCGCAACAACGGCCTGGTCGGGTCGATGGGCCGGTCTTACGGGGCCGGAGACAACGCGAGCATGGAGAGCTTCTTCAGCCTGCTCCAAAAGAACGTCCTCAACACCAGACGCTGGGACACCCGCGAGGACCTCCGCCTCGCGATGGTCATCTGGATCGAGACGAAGTACAACCGTCGGCGCCGTCAGCGCGGCCTCCGCAAACTCACCCCCATCGAGTTTGAGATGATCTACACGGACGCGAAAGCGGCCTGATCACCCCAAACCCCGACTGTCAACAAGACTCGGGGCAGACCCCGATGAGGAGCTCCACGATGGTGAAGCCACGGCGAAGGCTTAAAGCGTTCTCGCTCAGAACACTTGAAGAGCGAGGGTACACGAAGTCTGCGCCTCGGGCTGGCTCCTGATCGGGATTCGGAGTGGTGCGTAGTGAAGTTCGCGCCACAACTGCGCCTGACTATGAAGCATGAGCGCAATCCGTTCAAGGGTTCGGCCGTCGTAGTTTTCACAACATCGGCAGAGCAGGAGAGGCACCCACCGAGTCGCAAGATGGCCGGTTGTCTCGGTCTTCGCGATACGGCCCAGCCACCGCAGGTTGCGCGGTCCTAAGGGTTTCCGAAGGACGGGCAGTTCTGCGCTGCGGAGGCTATGTCCACCGGTCTATCCCGATGGCGTCGCTTCCGATCACGGCTGTGCCGCGAGCACGTCGCGCAGAACGTCGGCGGCATCCTGAGCGGTCTCCGGCATGTCCCGGGCACCGGTCTGGGTCGCGCTCGACCACAGCACACCGTCGACGACTGTCCAGCACATCCATTCCCGGGGCTGGCTGCAGCTGAAACCGTTGATCGTGGCGGTTGCGCCCGTAGGTTCCTGCTGTCCCGTCTGACGCAGTACGGCCACCATCCTCGTATCACGGCACTCCACAGCACCGATCGCCTCGTCGCTCGCCGAGTAATACGCCCGGATGTAGTCAGTGCTCTCGAGATCCCGCTGGAGCAGGATGCCGCACCAGGGGTTGTCGACTCCGCCACTGCCGTGCGCGGCGAGGAACGTCGCGTACTCGTCGGCAGGGATCACGCGGAACCCGCCGGCCTGGCCGGGGAAGGTCACGCCGCCGATCTGCGTTGACGCGACGTGTTTGGCATCGTCCGAACCGTCCGGCGCTTCACTGGCCTGGACCTGGCCGCCGGTGAGTTCCTCAATGATCTCCCCTAGCGGACGGTCGGGGGTGGCGTCGCAGGCGAACCAGACGCCGTTAAGCAGATCATTCCCGCTGTTCTCGTCGATCCTTTGGCCCGTAGCGGACGACAGCACGCCCAGCGCGTCGACCTCATCCAGTGCCATGAACTCAGCGCAGCTCGGCAGTTCTACCGCGACCGGCTGGGCTGCGCTGCTCTGCTCGCCGTCTGGCGCGGGAGAAGCCGTCGTCGCCGCGGGCGTCGCCATGCATCCGGACAGTATGAGCAGCATCGTGGCTGCGGCAGCGGAGAGGGCCAGCCGGGACATAGGACCGCCTTCGAGTAGGGTCGCGTGCGGCCGGTCGGCCAGCAGCTTGAACTTACCAATTCTTATTGGTTCCTACCAACTCTCATTGGTTTGAGGCTGGAGGGGATGGTTTCCGGTCCCGCCTCTGTTCCCGCCTGGGCGGATTTCGCGACCGCGCTCGGCCACAATCTGCGGCGTGCGCGAGCCGCCAGGAACCTGACGCAGGAGGAACTCGTCGAGCTGGCTGGCATCTCGCTGTATTCGTACCAGCAGTACGAGCGCGGAGCTGCCACGCGCGGCGGAGCGCCGACGAACCCGAGGCTGGCCACGATCCTCGCGATCTGTCAGGCGCTGGACGTCGAGATCGGCGACGTGCTCCCTGGGCAGCCCCGGCTGACGACCACGTAGGTGCGATGCTGCGCCCGCGATGGCACGGCGCGGGATGACGTCTACCTAGGAGAGGGAGCCCTCGCGTCACACTGGACGAGTTCGTCTCGTCACGACGTCGGACCTGAAGATCTGGCCGGGCGCAGTACGCCAGTACTCCACTCGATGCTTGCGCGCCAGCCGACTGATGCAGCTCATGCTTGCAAAATCTGCGCGAATGGCGCATAACTAGCGTCAGCTCTCCTCCAAGAGGCACGGTTCGGGGCTTTCGGCTGCCTTGGCAGCCCGGAGCCCTGCACCGTGCAGGCGGCGGGCATTGCCCACTGACCACCAGAAGGAGTGAGCAATGTTCTACACCGTGGGGTATGACGTGTCATACGCGTTTGGCGCCGTCGTGATGACACCCGCCGATCCCGTCGAAGTCGACCCGGCGCGAATGGACGAGATCGTGACACACGCGGAGTATCTGATCGCGCGCAGAGGCGACGGCAAATGGAACTTGATCAACCGGTACGACGGCGTCAAGTACGACGAACGCACCTCGCTCGCCGAGTTGACGATCGTCATCCCAACTGGCCCTGACGAGCGTCGCGAGCTCTTCGATGCCATTCGGATGATCGAGGAGGCCATCACCGACGAAGGCGACGCGGTCTACACCGACCTACGCACCGTCGAGTCGTCCGGCATGCGCTGCTGCGCCTGCGACGAGCCGTCCCGTTGGCTACGCCGCACGAGATCCAACAGCGACCGCTATTTCTGCGACGACCACGCGAAGCGCGAGGCAGACTTCGGGCGTCAGAACCCTGGCTACTTCGTCTGGAAGGAACTGCGGCCGGTCGAACCCTGAGCTCGCGTCTGCGGGCGGAGATGAACTCCACGTGAGTCCTCCGCCCGCCGACTGCGGGCTCTTTTCATGCCCCAGCTTCGAAAGCCCTCCCGCCCTCTGTGAGGACAGGCGATGTATCCTCCACTTGCGCCATCGGGGCGGGAGCTTCATTCAGGGTCTTGGAAATCGCTCGCTCCCACTCGTCGTGCTCTTCAATCTCGATGATGAGGTTTGCGATCAGCTCGGCGGTGTCACGGACGAGCCGGCTGACCTCGATCATCGAAATGCCAAGCCAATTCAACACTTCATAGAGGCGGAGGTCTCGGACCTCGGAGGGTAGGTCGACGCCTCGCGGCGGCGTGGTCTCAAGTAACGCTGGCAGGAAAGGCAGGTACTCGAGAAACTCGGGCGGCGTGTAGATGCCTGCCCAGTGCTCACGATAGAACTCGACCGTGAACGGGTAGCGCGACCCCGCGAGCGTCCGCAGCATGGCCGCCAAGCCCTGCACCGTGCTCACCCCCGCGGAGAAGAACCGCCGCGCGGCCTTAGGCGCGTACTCCTCGACGATCTCGCGCAGATGCGGGTAGGCGGCTGCATCGCGGCCCTTGAACAAGCTGGCGACCACAGTCTCAATGGCGGCGCGAGCGCCACGCCTCGCGTTCTCAACGTCGATATCGAGTTCCCCGCCGCCCGGCGAGGTCGGCGGCTCTTTCGGAGTGCAGGGAGACTTTTCTGCTCGAGCCAGCCTGGCGATGAATGCCTTGTAAACATCCTCCTCGTAGGCTTCATACTGCTTGACCCTGTCGTGCGTTTCCAACCGCACATAAAGGTCCGCCTTGCGCTCCTCCAGGATGGTCAGCGAAACCGTGTAGTTGAGGGTGGTCCGCAGAAGATCCTGCGCGCGTGAGTCGAACCCACCGTTCTCGACGAGGCACCACACAACGTCAACCGCCGTGTGAGCACGCTCCGATTCAGAACGGCCGCGCCGCAGCATTTCAGCGTCGACGCACGGGAGGTGCATCAGCCGCGGCGCATACTTCCGCACCCGGTCGATGGTCAAGCCTCGGTCGCCGCGAATCTTGACCAACTCCGCTCGGAGCGCCTTCAAGCTGTCCTGACCGCTCACGTTGCTCCTGTCGTCGTTGCGTCGTTGGTCTGGCTCGACAACCCTCCAGACATCCCTCGACCCGTCCTCTCATTGTGTCGGAACGAGGGATGTCTGGAGAGATGTCTAGCGCGCGCATCCGGACGAAAGTCGAGCTATGACCACGCAGCCCACCCCTATTCCGCATCTCATCGACGCGGCGAACGCCCTGAGCCTCGCACTCCGCGAGCTCAACACTCTGTCTCCCGGTGTCCGTCAGGACGGCTTGGAGCACCTCTCGGAAGTCGAGCTTCTCACGGAGCTCCTCAATCGTCAGCTCGCCCACAAGCAGTGAAAGGAACTCCAATGTCCCACTCCATCCAGCACTCGAGCGCAAGCCGCTTCCACCGCTTCGATCACGTCAGCGGATCGCTCGATTCGCTGGTCAAGCGCCATCTCGTGGAGGCCCGCACCGCCGTGATGCGCACCATCCACGCCGCTCACGAAGACCTCGACGAGCTCGCCGCTGACCAACTGCTCGCCCGCGAGGTCGACGCACTCATCGGAGAACTCGCCGAGCACCTCCAGATCCTGCACCGCCTTACCCAGATGGCCGGCGACCCGCGCATGCGTCGCCTGCGCCGCTAACCCCGAAGGAGAACCACCATGAACACCTCGAACCAACTGCAGTCAACGAGCGGCGGCTCCGCCGTCGCCCCGCAGGCTTTCCGCGGCCTGTCCATGGGCATCCAGCGCCAGACCCGCCGCGAGGTGGAGCAGGTGCAGTCCCGCGCCGTCGTCGCCAAGCTCATCGAGGACGGCCGCGCCCATCTCGCCAACACGGCGCTGGAGCATGTCGGTGCGCTGACCGCGCTCGAGCAGCACCTCATCACTGTTGCCCCGCTGGGCGAGCCGCGCTACCGGGAGATCGTCGACAGCTTCACCGTCGCGACCTCGGCCTCGATCCGGAGGTGGGGCTGATGCCTGCGCCGACGCTTCCGAAGGCGCTGCCCATGAAGGTGCTCCGTCGCCTCTGGGCCATCGGTCAGCACGCCGTGACGTGGACGCGCGACGCTTCCCTGGCCGCGACGCTGGCCGCGGAGAAGCAGGCCGCCGAGGTGCAGCTGGCCCGCGAGTGGGACGAGTGGAACGCCGGGATGCTTCGCCTTGCCGACGCGCTCGGCATGGACGCACATGAGGCGCGGCAAGCACTCATCCGCGAGTCGTTCCGCGCCGCGCAAGCCACAGCGTCCGACCATCCGTCGGATTCCTGAACCAGCCGGGCGGCGAGCCCTGAGCACCGACTCGCTCGCCGTCCGGCCACCACCTCACAGCAAATACCTGACATGAAGGACGAACTCATGCACACCGACATGGTCGCCAACGCCACCAGCCCGGGCACTCACGTGGCGGGAGCGCTCGTCTGGCTCAAGAGCCCGCAGCGGCGCCTCATCGCAGATCCGCCCGGCTCGCTCACCATCGAGTACCAAGAACGCGTGACGCGAAGTCGCGCCCGTGCCGATGGCCTCACGATCACGAGCGTCCTCTACGGGCTCGACCCCGGCTCCGAGACGCTCGACCAGCGTCTGCGCGTCCTGCGCGACGACCTTGCCCGGATCCCGATCGCTCGGCTGTACGCGACCGGCGCGGTCTTGATTGACGGCGCGGACGCAGAGATCGAGCGGTTCAGCGCGGAGCTGTCACGCGTCGGCACCGACCTCATCATTTGCGACGGCTGATCATCGCAGACCACCAGCCACCGCTCCGGCGGTACCAGGCCTCGCGGAAGCGAGGAACACAACTGAACAGGCAGCCACTGCTGCCAGGCCTCATGGAAGGAGGGCGATATGACCACCAAGACACCAACACCGAGCAAGAGGGAGGCGGCGTCGGTCGGCGCCATCCTCTGGATCACGAGCATGGACCACCAGGTAGCGCCCGAGTCACTCGGTGGGCAATCGGCGAAGGAGCAGGAGCGGATCATGCGGGAGTACATGGACAGAGATGGCCTCGCACCAGACCGCATCCACTTCGCCGTCGGCCCATCCGCTGGCGACTCCGAGCAGCGCCTACGAATCATGCTGGCGATGCTCGACGCCGCGCCGATCCGGCACGTCTACGTCACCGGGGCGGTTTATGCGAACGACTCAGAAGAGGACCGCATGAAGCACCACCTGGTGCTTGTCATGCACGGGACGCGTTTGACCATCTGCGAAGACGAGTGAGGCCGGCCGTGCTCGCCGCCCGCTTCCTGGCGGCGGGCGCGGCACCCCTGACAGACGCACGCGCTCACGTTGTGGATTTCGCAACGGACGCGAACGGAATCTTGACGGCTCCCGCCCGGGAGCGCATAACCAGTCATCGTCGCTGCCCGCCCTTCGCGCGGGCTGGAGAGAGGAGTACTGAAATATGACCAGCAACCAGACGAGCGAGACCGAACCGGCCGCTCCGCAGAAGAAGTTCAAAGTGATCTACGCCGACCCGCCCTGGGACATCGCCCAGAAGGGAGCGCGGGGTGCGCAGCGCTATTACGACCTGATGACGCTTGATCGGATCAAGGCAATGCCGATCGCGGATCTGGCTGCCGAAGACGCCACGCTACTACTGTGGACAACCAACGCTGCTTGGCCGCAGGCGCTCGAAGTCGCCAGGGCCTGGGGCTTCCGCTACGTCGGCCAAGCCATCTGGAACAAGCGACGTCTCGGGCTCGGGAACTACTTCCGCAACATGCACGAGCCGCTCCTGCACGCCGTCCGCGGCAAAGCACCATGGGAGTTCCATGGGCAGGCATCTGTCGTCGAGTTCCCCGTGCAAGATCATTCCCATAAGCCGGAGGAGATGATCCCGCTCATCGAGCGCGTTCTAGACGGGCCCTACCTCGAACTCTTCGCGCGTCGACGCCCGAACAGTCACGCGGACTGGTCGGTGTGGGGCAACGAGATCGAGTCGGACATCTCGATCCCGGGCTATCCGGTGCCCAGCGACTTCGCCCGCCAGGACGCGCCGGCCGACGGAGGAAGCGAGGATGTGTGATGGCCGACGATACTCCGCCCACCATCGTGCAGCGCTTCTTCCGCGCCTGCCTGCTCATCCTCGGCGGCATCGTCGCGCTCTGGCTCGCGCTGGAGCTCCTGGCCCAGTTCTGGGGCTGGATTCTGATGATCAGCGTGCTCGCGCTCGTCTTGTGTGCCGCGGTCCGAGCCTACCGCTACTGGTGGGGTCAGCGATGAAAAGCTCAAGCACGTTCACCCCTGTGAAGTCGTTGCGGAATCGACAACGACCGCTCAAAACGCTTGACAACTCGACCGTTCGAGTTCATAACAGGGCCCATTGCGCTCATTCGGCTTATGCCTGCGAGCCATCCCAACGTCCTTCCGCGACCGTCACGCGAACCCGAAGCAGAGGTGGGAAGGAGGTTCACGCATGAGTAGTCATGCCCGCGGTCCTCGTCGCCGCTATCGCAAGAGCTCCGGACGTCGCGTCTGGGTGTTCTCGGAACTCAACCACGACCTGCGCCCTGACCAGGTCGCGAAGATCATCACCACTGCCGGTCTGGAGCAGGCCCGGCTCGAGGCCGCCGCACAGGCGGACGCCGCTCACGAAAGCACCAAGGAGGCCGGCGATGCCTGATTCCTACGTCTTCACTCGCCTGTACCTACCCCGACCGATCGACGCGTCGACCGTCACGGTCCTGCTGACGCGCCTGGCGGGCAGCGACGTGCCGCGCCCGATCGCCTTCGAAATGGCCGCCAGCGCGGATGGGGTGGTGGCCGCATTCGGTTGCGCACCAATGGCCGTTCACCGCCTGAAGCGCCTCCTGGGCGGCCTGGTACCCGGCCTCGGTTTTGGGCCCGCCGTGCGCCCGCACGTGGCCGCTGTCAGCCGAGTCACGGCCCGGCCCGGTGGTCTCCCCTTGGCGGAGGTTGACCCGGAGCAGGTCGTCGGCGGCGTCTATCAGGCGCTGGCGGCAAGGCGGGGCGAGGAGGTAGTCGGCGTGCAGTTGATCCTTGGACGAGCCCACCGTCCGCAGCAGCTCACAGCAACCCCGCTCGACCCGCTACAACCGCTCGGCTCCATGCTCATCGACGGTGTCCGCCCGGCACCGACCGACACCAAGCGACGCCTCCACGCCCACGCCGGTCAGGCCCGGTTTGATGTCACGCTGCGCATCGGCGTCACCGCCGAGACCGTCAAACGCCGCCACGGCCTCCTCTGGGAGGTCTTCGGTGCACTGCAACCGCTCGAGAGCCCTGGCGTTCGCCTTTCCCTTGTCCATGACACGGCTCCCCGCTGGAAGGCAGGCCAGTCAGGCGGAGGTGGAAGACTCCGCCTCACCGCCTCCGAGATTGTGCCGCTGCTGGCCTGGCCGCTCGGCGAACGCCAATACGCCGGTGTCCCACCGCTGCATCCGCGACTCCTGCCGGTGCCAGAGATCGTCTCCCGCACCCAAGCGGTCTTCGCGCTCGGCACTGCGCCTGGACCCGACCGTCCCATCGGCCTCGACCCGCAGAGCCGCCTGCAGCATCTCGTCGCGATCGGCCCGACCGGATCCGGCAAGTCCACGCTCCTCGAACACCTCATTCTCTCCGACATCGCCGCGGGGCGCGCCTGCTGCGTCATCGAGCCGAAGAAGCAGCTGGTCGACCGGATCCTCGCCACGGCACCTACCGACGCGGCAGGGCGGATCGTCGTGCTCGACGCCACCGATAAGGACGCTCCTATCGGATTCAACCCGCTGGACGTCGGTGATCGCGACCCCGACATCGTCGTCGACGGCATCCTCTCCGCCCTCGGCGCTGTGTTCCACGAGGGCTGGGGGCCGCGCACGGAATACCTCGTCCAAGGCGCGTTACTGTCGCTTGCTCGCGCCGGGCAGAAGCGCACCGAGCCGTTCACCCTAATCGACCTTCCCCGGCTTCTATCCGATGCCGCCTTCCGCCGCCCCGTCGTCGCCGCGGTGCAGGACGATGCGACGCTGGCAGCGTTCTGGGCGGACTTCGAAGCAATGAGCCCAGGACAGCGTGCCGCCGCCATCGCCTCGCCCTTGAACAAGCTCCGCAAGATCGTGATGCGCCAGCCGCTGGTTCGGGTGCTCGGCCAGTCCCAGCCTCGCTTCCGGCTCCGCGACGTTTTCCGTGAGAAGAAGACCGTCCTCGTGCCCCTCAACGACGCACTCATCGGGGAAGGCGCCTCCAAACTCCTCGGCAGTCTCATCGTCGCTGAACTGTTCCTCGCCGCGACAGAACGAGCAGCGGAGAAGGAGCCGATGAAGCGCCCCGGCATGATCTTCATCGACGAAGTGCAGAACTACCTGCATCTGCCCACGAGCGTCGAGAACGCGATGAGCGTGTTCCGCTCCTATGGGGTAGGCGTGCACGTCGCGCACCAGTACCGGAAGCAGCTGCCCGACGGCCTGCGCAGCGGCTTGGATGCCAACGCGCGCTCCAAGCTCTGCTTCGCCCTCGACACCGAAGACGCCCAGGCGATGGCCAAGCGTGCGCCCTCGCTGACGGCGGACGACTTCGAGACGCTGCCCAAGCACCATGTCTACGCACGCCTCATGGCAGGTGCGTCGCCGACCGAGTGGTGCTCCGCCGCCATCCTCCCGCCTACCCCTGAGAGCGGTGCCGCCGATCTCATCCGTGAAGCCAGCCGACAGCGCTATGGCGCATTGCCGCCGATCCAGCCTGCTGAGCTCTCGATGCCGAAGGGCGTCACCTCAGATCCGGAGCCTCGGCGAAGCCACCAGAAGGTGAGGGCGACATGAGCAGATTCCTTCTTCGGAGGGCTTCTGGCCGGTATTCCGTTCAGCCTTCCCGTCACCACGAACACCCACCGCCAGCATCGCCCCGGTTCCGGCTGTCTTCGGCCACTTCAGGCGGGGACTCCCGCTGCGTTGCAGCGGACCCTGGCGCACGGCGCGGAGGGACGCCATGACCGCCCTCCGCCTGCACGTCCTGGAGCTGCACCTCACCGATCGGGACATCCGCATTCTCGAAGACCTCGAGCAGTTCCGGCTGCTCACGACCCGCCAGATTCAACGGCTCCATCTCCCGGCCAAGCCCTTCGGCGATCACGCGACCGCCAGCGCCGCCACCAGAGGAACCACCCGCATCCTCACCCGGCTCGAAGGCCTCGGCGCAGTCGCGCGCCTCGAGCGTCGCATCGGCGGACTCAAGCACGGCTCCGCGCTCACCGTCTGGCACCTCGGCGGTGCCGGAGAACGGTTCCTACGCGCCCGACGCGGTGACAGCGCACGTAGGCGCTACAGCGAGCCCGGCCGCACCTTCATGGCGCACACGCTCGCAGTCGGAGACATTGCCGTACTGCTTCGCGAACGCACCCATACCGGCCGCTTCGAACTCCTCGAGCTCGCAGCCGAACCGTCCAACTGGCGACCCTTCACTGCACCGGGCGGTACGGCGATCACCCTCAAGCCTGACCTCACCGTGGTCACAGCCGACGCTCGGACCGAGACGCATTCGTTTGTCGAGATCGACTGCGGCACGGAACACCTGCCGGTCGTGATCCGCAAGTGCCGCCTCTACCAGCAGTACTTCGCCACCGGCATCGAGCAGGACGCCCGCGGGCTGTTCCCGGCCGTGGTCTGGCTCGTACCGACCACCAAGCGCGCCGACGCCATCCGCGCAGCCATCACAGCCGACGGCGCCCTCGACGCATCACTCTTCTGGGTCGCACTGGCGGAACAGGCCCTCGACCAACTCGCTCCCTACGAGAGCAAACACCACCCGTAATCCGAAAGGAGGATTCTCATGAACTCATCAACCATCATCACGGCGACGCCGGACCAGACCGACAAGGCTCGGCAGCTCATCGAGATCGGGCTCGCCATGGACCCCGAAGCCCGCTCCGAAACGCTCGCCCGACTCATCGCGGCCAGCCTGCACCACGGCGTCGGCACCGCACTCGAACGCTTCGCGTCAACGGGAGTCCTCAACCGGCAGGACAGCCTGAACGAACTGAACCAGCTGCGCGTTCCTCTCGAACAAGAAGGATGGATCGACGCGCTCGGCCGACACATCCTCACGCGAGGAGGCCGGTCATGAACGAACACGAAGCACAGCATCAGCATGAGGCGCGAACAGCGACAGACCGTGAGATCCCGGACTTCCGACGTCTTGAAGTGGCCACTCGCCGGTTCACGCAGTACATTGTCGATGGCATCGCGGCCGCCCAAACTGAAGGGCGCGAGATCAGTCAAGAGACAGCTCGGTGCATCGCCCACGTCCTCGGACGGGCGTACGGCCGCGAATCGGCGCTCGCGGACTTCGGACGCACTGGTGAGGGGCAGTACCTCACGCTCCGCGACGAGTACCTGGACCTCTACGGCGACCCCGACACTCCCGCCGAAGTAAAGGAGTGGATCGACTGGCTCGGCACCTACCTCGTGCAGCGCGAGAACACCGGCAGCGGCCGGCGCTTCATGAACGAACACCTGCAACCGAAGCTGGAGCAGTTGCTCGTGCGGACCAGCGTCCGTGTCGGCAGTGAGCACTTCACCGTCAACGTTCCGGCTGACTGGGACAGTGGCGATGAAGACGGCCTGATCGAACTGCTCACCGACCTCCACTTACCCGAGGACGAAGCGCTGCAGGCATTCCTCATGCTCCCGGACGTCAGCGTCGGAGCCGACGACGTCATGGAGAGCTTCCACGAAAGCTACGTCAACGCCTATCCGTTCCTCGAGGACGCCGTGCGCGACCTGGCAGAAGTCGACAGCCTCGAGCTCGCGATCTACGAAGCCACCGAATCACGATCGCTGCCCGACAATGCGGTGCTCATCGACTACAGCCTCATCGAAGACCACGTCCGCGAAGGCTACGACCTCATCGAATGGAAGGGGCGCACCTTTGTATTCAACAAGTGAGGTGGAGGCCGCGTCACAGACCGAGGAACGAGGTAGAAATTACGACGGTCACGCACCCCCGATACGTGGCGCTGAACCTGCTGTGGAAGCCGCCGAAGGACTGGACTTCCTGGGCCGGAAGAGCGTTAATCCGGAGGACCCAGCCGCAGGAAGGAGCCCCATGTCGAATCAAACCAGCTACCCATCAGGTGTTTTCAGCGCCTCGCCGCCACCGCTGAAGCCAATCGTCGTTGAGCTCAACGAGAACGAGATCACGACATACGGAACGCCCAACATCCTCGAAGGCGCTGACGCGCCACCGGGCTCACGAGCCGTGACCTACCTGCGCGTTTCAAGCAAAGGACAGGTCAACACCGACTACGACCCCGAGGGGATCTCTATCCCCGCTCAGCGCACGTCGTGCCAGCGGAAAGCTGAGCAACTTGGACTCACCATCGTCGCCGAGTATGTCGAGCCTGGCCGCTCCGCTACCGAGATGACCAAACGCGTCGCGTTCCAGCAGATGCTGGAACGCATCCGCCGCGACCGCGACGTCGACTACGTCATCGTGTACAAGCTCTCCCGCTTCGCGCGAAACCGTACCGATGATGCCATCGTCATGGCCGACCTCCAGAAGCGTGGCGTCACTCTCATCTCCGCGACCGAGTCCATCGACGCCACACCCGTCGGACAGCTCATGCACGGCATCCTTGCGGCGTTCAACGAGTACCGCTCCCGGGAAGACGGCGCGGATATCGCCTACAAGATGGCGCAGAAGGCCAAGAACGGCGGCACGCTTGGCCGCGCACCGCTCGGGTACGTCAACGTCACCGAGAACATCGATGGCCGCAAGGTCAACACCGTCGCCATCGACGAAGAACGAGCACCGTACGTCAAGCTCGCCTTCGAGCTCTATGCCACGAACGCCTACACGTTCCAGGACATCGCTGATGAGCTCACTGAGCGTGGGCTGCGCACCCGCCCCACAGCTCGACGACCTGCAGGCCCGGTGTCAGACAGCAAGATCCAGTCGATGCTCCGCGACCGCTACTACATCGGCGAAGTCTCATACAAGGACGAAGTGTTCAAGGGACGTCACACCCCGCTGATCCAGCCGGATCTCTTCGACGTCGTACAAGGCATCCTCGAAACGCGAGCCGTCTCCGGCGAACGTCGACGCGTCCACACCCATTACCTGAAGGGAAGCCTCTGGTGCGGGCACTGCCGACTGGAGCGGAACGCCAACCGACGCCTCATCCAGCAGCGCACAGTCAACCGGCACGGCGATGAGTACTGGTACTTCTTTTGCCGCGGCAACCAGGATGGCACCTGCGACGCGCCCTTCGCCAAGCTCGACAACATCGAAGCGGCGGTCGAAGAGCACTATAAGCAGGTCGAACTGAGCACCGACTTCATTCAGGTGGTCCGCGATCAGCTCGAACAGGCCCTTCTCGACGAAGTGCGGGCCGAACAGCTTCGCCGCACACAGCTTGAAGACCGCCTGTCCGTGCTCCGCGCCAAAGAAGAGAACTTGCTCGATCTCGCAGCCGACGCTTCACTCCCGCGCGAACGCATCCGCGAACGCCTGCGAGAGCTCGGCCGCGAACGCGAAACAGTGACAGAACAACTCAACGCCGTGTCCGCAGACCTCACCACCGGACGCAACCACGTCGACGGCTTCCTCGAACTCTTGACCGACATCCGTGCGCTCTACATCGCCTCAAGCGACGACGTACGGCGCTCACTCAATCAGGCCATCTTCAACAACCTCTACGTCGCCAACGACGATGTCATCGGCGACGACGTGAAGCAGCCGCTCCGCGAGCTCCTCGCAGCACAGCGCGGCTGGACCGCATACAACGCCGATCTGCCGTTGTCTGCGGCACAGGCAAGCGCACAGGCCGAACTGGCACGGCACATAGGGGAACAACCAAAAGAGACCGCCCACGCGGGCGGTCTCTTGGGATCAAATCAATCGGGACTTACTGATGCGCTCCTCGCTGGCATCTACCAGGACGGCGATTCTAGTAAGACTCTTATGGTGGATCTGAGGGGACTCGAACCCCTGACCCCCTGCATGCCATGCAGGTGCGCTACCAGCTGCGCCACAGACCCATCTCGTGATCCTCCGGGGAAGATCAACTTGTCAAGATTACACCACGGCAAGCGTCGCGCGAACCGCACAATGGAGCCATGGGCTCCCCGATCACCGTCTCCATCACGCGCATCGTCGATCCTGCCCGGGCGAAGGAGGTCGCGGCGTGGGCGCGCGCCGGCCAGGACCTGCTCAGCGCCTCCCCCGGCTACCTCGGCTCCGGGTGGATCCGCCCCGACCCGAACAGCCCCGAGTGGCACATGCTGTTCCGGTTCGCGGATGCCGAGTCCCTGGCCGCGTGGGAGGCGTCGCCCGAGCGGGCCTGGTGGGTGGCATCCGCGCTCGGGATGGTGGAGCACAGTCCCGAAGAGCGCCGCACCGGCATCGAGGGCTGGTTCGATACCCCCACGAGCGTGGAGGTGATCGGGCCCGAGGCATCCACCCCGCCGCGTTGGAAGCAGATGGTCTCGATCTTCATCGTTTTCTACCCGCTGAGTCTGCTCGCCAACTGGGCGCTGCTGCCGCTGGCCGGCGCCTGGTCGCTGGCGTTGCGCATCCTCGTGACGGTCGCGCTCGTGACGCCGGTGATGACCTATCTGGCCATGCCGCTGGTGACCCGGGCCCTGCGGCCTTGGCTGAACGCTACTCGGCGCCCTTCGCGACGGGCAGGTTGAGCGGGATCGCGGGGCAGTCCTTCCAGAGCCGCTCCAGTGAGTAGTACATGCGGTCCTCCTCGTGGAAGACGTGCACGATGAGGTCGCCGAAGTCGAGCAGCACCCAGCGGCCCTCCGCCTTGCCCTCGCGGCGGAGCGTCTTGACCCCGGCCTCTGCGAGCTTGTCCTCGATCTCGTCGGAGATGGCCTGAACCTGGCGCTCGTTTCGGCCGGTGGCCAGCAGGAAGATGTCGGTCAGCGGCAGCGGACCCGACACGTCGAGCGCGACGAGATCCTCGCCTTGCTTCGCGTCGGCGGCGAGGGCCGCCACGGCCAGGAGTTCGCGTGCGCGCGCGGATGCAGTCACAGGGTCCTTCGGGGTACTGGGATGAGGGAGGCGTTCAAGCGAATCAGAACACGTTGAACGCGAAGGCGGCAATAAGCAGACCGGCGACGACGACGGCCATGCTGGATGCCGCGATGAGCAGTGCCGTGAGGGCCTTGGTGCCCTTGGGCTTCTGGGTGTGGGTGACGCCGTGGCCGGAGTTGTGGGTGCTCACGGCCCGGATCGCGCGCACCGGCGACGAGTCGGTGGAGTTGATCTCGGCGTCGTTGGCATCGAACAGAGTGTCTATGCCGTCGTGTTCCATGCGCGCGGTGGCCCCGGTGGATGCGAGGCTGCGCGGCAGGTCGATGGAACCGGTGAGCATGACCTCGCCGGTGCTCGTCAGGGGACCGCGGATGTCGGTCTCCTTGGGCATGCCCGGCAGCACGAGCGCGTTGGTCGCCGTGTGCCCGCTGCCGATCGAACGGCTCAGGGTGGTCTCGAACGGATCGTCGTCCGCGTCGAGCTGCGCCGACCAGTGACCGGCCGGGGGCGTCCAGGTGGACTCGACACCCATCTGCTGCTGCGCAGCGGCGGGGGCGGGCGCGGCCGTGAGCGCGTCGAACTCGGCGAGCGCGTTGGTCATCGCCGTGTTCGTGGACGGCTCCGGTGCCACGAGCGGCAGCGGCGCCTCGGCGGCCGGCGGCTGAGCCTGGAAGAGGGCCTCGAACGCGCTGGGCTGCTCGGCGGGCGGGGCCTGCGGGGGTGCCGCGGGTGCCTGGAAGGCGGGCGCCTGTTCGGCGGGCGGCTCGTACGCGGCGGGTGCCTCGTAGGTCGGCGCCTCGTACGCAGGGGCCTCGTACGCGGGGATCTCGTACGCAGGGGCCTCGTACGCTGCGGGCGGCTGGTACGCGGGCACCTCTTGCGCGGGCGGCTGGTAGGTGGGTACCTCCGCCGGGGCCCGATACTCGGGCGCCGGCGGCGTGACGAGCGGGTAGGCCGCCTGCGGTGCCGGGTAGGAGGCCGGTGCGTCAGCGGCATCCGGCTCGACGTGCTGCATGGCGCGCAACTCGCGCCGCGTGAGGGTCTGCTCGGTGGGCTGCGGTGCCGGAGCGATCGGCTGCGGGGCGCGTGCCTCGGTGTGGTACTCGAGGTCCGTCGGCGCCGGGAACGACGGTGCGGCCTCTGCGGCACGCGCGGCGCGGCGACCCTCGGGGCTGAAATCGCGCACGCGGTACGCGGGCTGCTCCTGGATGGCTTCGGTCGGCGGCAGCACCGGCTGCGCGGCAGGCGGGGCCGGCTGGTAGGCGGGCGCCTCGAAGACCGGAGCGTTGCCACCCTGGGTCGTGTAGGTCAGGGGCTCGGCCTCAGGCTGCGGGGCGGCAGCGGCGCGACGGCCAGAGGTCGTGGGCGTCTCGGTGCGCGGAGCGGCTGGCGGCTGCGCGGCTCGTCGCGCCGTCGTGTCCCACATGTCGCGCGGCGCATTCGGGTCGGCGAAGTAGTTGGGGGCCGTTGCGGCCTGGTTCGGCGGGAACGGAACGAAACCGGAGCCGGAGGTCTCAGCGCGCTCGTTCTGCCGCACCGCACGCCGCGATTGCGGTTGCGGTTCGTGGAACGTGGTCATGAAGCACTCCGATACAGATGGTGCTTGGCGATGTACTGGACCACTCCATCGGGTACCAGGTACCACACCGGGTAGCCCCGACTGACTCTGTTGCGACAGTCCGTGGACGATATCGCCAGCGCCGGCACTTCAAGCGAGCTTACGCCCTGCTCTGGCAATCCGCTAATGGTCAGCCTGTGTCCTGGCCGGGAAACCGCGACGAAGTGGGCGAGCGACCAGACTTCCTCGACGTCCTTCCACTCGAGGATCTGGGCCACCGCATCCGCGCCCGTGATGAAGAACAGGTCGGCATCGGGCCGGGCCCGGCGGATGTCGCGCAGCGTGTCGATCGTGTACGTGGGGCCGCTGCGCTCGATGTCGACGCGGCTGACGGTGAACCGCGGATTCGCGGCCGTGGCGATGACGGCCATGAGGTAGCGGTGCTCCCCCGCGGTCACCGTGCGCTTCATCCACGGCTGGCCGGTGGGCACGAAGATGACCTCGTCGAGGTCGAACTGCTGCTGCACTTCGCTCGCGGCCACGAGGTGGCCGTTGTGGATGGGATCGAAGGTGCCACCCATGACGCCGACGCGCGGTCGCCGCGTGGCTGCGTCGGTCATACGGGGCGTGAAACCCTAGTGGCCCGCACCGTGCGAGTCGGAGCCGGGCTTGGCCCACTTCTCGCTGTGACGGTTGGCGACATCGCGGAAGCTCCAGGTCACGAAGCCGAGCGCGATGAAGGCGACCACGGCGATGCCGGCGAACACCAGCGGCGGCATGAGCAACGGGGCGAGGTGTTCCTCGGTCTCGGCGAGGACGACGGCGAGCTGCAGCATTCGACCAGTCTAGCCGCGCACCTGGCCGCTGCCGCGCACGACCCACTTCGTGCTCGTGAGCTCCGGCAGACCCATCGGGCCGCGGGCGTGCAGCTTCTGGGTGGAGATGCCGACCTCGGCGCCGAACCCGAACTCTCCCCCGTCGGTGAACCGCGTCGAGGCGTTGACCATGACGACGGCCGAATCCACCTCGGCGAGGAAGCGCTCCGCGTTGGCGAGGTCGTTGGTGATGATCGACTCGGTGTGATGGGTGGAGTAACGGCGGATGTGCTCGAGCGCGGCATCCAGGTCGTCGACGACGGCGACGGCGAGATCGAGGGACATGTACTCGGTGGCCCAGTCGTCCTCGGTGGCCGGCAGCGCATCCGGGAAGATCGCGAGCGTGCGCTCATCGGCGTGGATGGTCACCCCGGATTCCCGCAGGCGCTGCAGCACGGTCGGCAGCAGGCGCGGCGCGGCATCGACGTGCACGAGCAGCGTCTCGAGCGCGTTGCAGACGCTCGGGCGCTGCACCTTGGCGTTGTGGACGATGGATGCCGCAACCTCGACGTCGGCCGACTCGTCCAGGAACACGTGCACAACCCCGGCCCCGGTCTCGATCACGGGCACCGTGGACTCGCGCACCACCGAATCGATGAGCCTGGCGCTGCCCCGCGGGATGAGCACGTCGACGTACCCCCGCGCGCGCATGAGCTCGGTCGCACCCTCACGCCCGAACTCGTCGATCGTCTGCACGGCCTCGGCGGGCAGTCCGGCCTCGACGAGGGCGGACTGGATGACGCGCACGAGCACCCGGTTGGTCTGCTCCGCCGCCGAGCCCCCGCGCAGCACCGAGGCGTTGCCGCTCTTGAGCGCGAGCGCCGCGATGTCGATCGTCACGTTCGGTCGCGCCTCGTAGATCGCGCCGACAACGCCGAAGGGCACGCGCACCTGCGTGAGCTGCAGTCCGTTCGCGAGCGTCGAGCCGCGCACCACGTTGCCGACCGGGTCGGGCAGGGCGACGATGTCGAGCACGGCGGTCGCGAGCGCGGCGAGGCGCTTCTCGTCGAGGCGAAGTCGGTCTTGAAGGCCCTCGCTCAGGCCGTTCTCGCGACCATTGGCGAGGTCTAGGGCGTTCGCCTCGAGAATCGGCTCCTGGTTGCGCATGATCGCATCGGCGATCGTCTCGAGGGCGCGATTGCGGGTCGCGGTGGTGCTCGTCGCGAGCACCCGGGAGGCGTCGCGAGCGGCGACGAGCTTGTCGGTCAGCGACGGGGCGTCCACGAGCGTCTCGGTCATGGCATCCAGTCTAGAACCGTCGCTTTTCAGACCGAGGCCTCGAACCAGGTGCCGAGCTGCTCGCCCGCGAGGGCCTGTGCGACGCTGCCGGTGGCCGCGAGCAGCACCGGAATGCCGGATGCCGCCGCGAGCTTCGCCGCCGCCACCTTCGTGCCCGCGCCGCCACTGCCGACACCCGCGGCGCCGATGTCCCCGAATTGCACGCCCGCGAGGTCGTCGTCGAAGGCCACCTCGGTGATCTTGCGCGCGCCGGGCTCGCCGGGCGGGCGGGAGTACAGCGCATCGATGTCGCTGAGCAGTACGAGCACGTCCGCGTGCACGAGCACCGAGACCATGGCGGCGAGCCGGTCGTTGTCGCCGAAGCGGATCTCCTGCGTGGCCACCGTGTCGTTCTCGTTGACGATCGGCAGGATGCGCAGGCCCAGCAGCCGCTCGAGCGCGCGCTGCGCGTTGCTGCGGTGCGTGGGGTTCTCCATGTCGCCGGCGGTCAGCAGGATCTGCCCGGCGACGATGCCGTAGCGGTCCAGCGAGTCCTGGTAGCGGAAGATGAGCACGTTCTGGCCGACCGCGGCCGCGGCCTGCTGGGTCGCCAGATCGGTGGGGCGGGACTCGAGCTTGAGGTACGGGATGCCCGTGGCGATGGCCCCGGAGGACACCAGGATGACCTCGGACCCGCGTCCGTGGGCTGCGGCGAGGGCATCCACGAGCGGGGCGATCTGGCCCACGTTGGGGCCGCTGATCGACGAGGAGCCCACCTTCACCACGATGCGACGTGCCGACGGGATGTCGGCACGACCCTGCACACTCACTCCTCGCGCTCCCTCTCCACTGCGAATCCCTCGTCGTCGACCCAGATGCCGGCGGCGCGCTCGGCCTCGAGCTCTGCCCGGGCGGCGGCCTTGGCATCCATGCGCTCGAGGTAGGTCTCGCGGCGCTTCTTGTGCGTCGGCCGGGCGTGGTCGGCGAAGCGCGCATCGGTGCCGCGCGGGCTCGTGATGAGCTCGGCCGCCGACGACAGCGTGGGCTCCCAATCGAACTCGCGGCCGGCGATCGTCACGCTCGAACCGGGCACCGCGCCGGCCTTGAACAGCTCGTCCTCGACGCCGAGCTTGGCGAGACGGTCGGCGAGGAAGCCCACCGCCTCTTCGTTCTCGAAGTCGGTCTGCTGCACCCAGCGCTCGGGCTTGTCGCCCAGGATCGTGTAGGTGTCGCCGTAGGTGCCGCCGTCGACGCGCACCGTGAACTCGCGCTCGTTGACGGCGCGCGGGCGGATGACGATGCGCTGTTTGGCGGGGATGGCCGCCTTCACGGCGCGGTCGGCCCCCACCAGCTCGGCGAGCGCGAACGAGAGCTCACGCAGCCCGGCACGCGACACCGCGGACACCTCGAACACGCGGTAGCCGCGCGACTCGAGGTCGGGCCGCACGAGGTCGGCGAGTTCCTTGCCCTCGGGCACGTCGATCTTGTTCAGCGCGATGAGCTGCGGGCGCTCCAGCAGCGGCACCTGGCCTTCGGGCACGGGGTACGCGGCGAGCTCACCGAGGATCACGTCGAGGTCGCTGATCGGGTCGCGACCGGGCTCCAGCGTCGCGCAGTCCAGCACGTGCAGCAGGGCGGTGCAGCGCTCGACGTGGCGCAGGAACTCCAGGCCCAGACCCTTGCCCTCGCTCGCGCCCTCGATGAGACCGGGCACGTCGGCGATCGTGTAGCGCACGTCACCGGATTCGACGACGCCGAGATTGGGATGCAGCGTGGTGAACGGATAGTCGGCGATCTTCGGCTTCGCGGCGCTCATGGCGGCGATGAGGCTGGACTTGCCCGCCGACGGGTAGCCGACGAGCGCGACGTCGGCCACGGTCTTGAGCTCGAGGTAGATATCCCCCTCGAACCCGGGGGTGCCGAGCAGCGCGAAGCCGGGCGCCTTGCGCTTCGTGGTGGCGAGGGCGGCGTTGCCGAGGCCGCCCTGGCCGCCGGGGCCGGCGATGAAACGCAGGCCGGGGGCATCCATGTCGATGAGCTCGTTGCCCTCGGCGTCGCGCACGACGGTGCCGATCGGCACGTGCAGCTCGACGTCTTCGCCGGAGGCGCCGCTGCGGTGGTCGCCCATGCCGGGCTGGCCGTTGTCGGACTTGCGGTGCGGGGCGCGGTGGAAGCCGAGCAGCGTCGTCACCTGCGGGTCGGAGACGAGGATGATGTCGCCGCCGTTGCCGCCATTGCCGCCGTCCGGGCCCGCGAGCGGCTTGAACTTCTCGCGCTTGACCGACACACAGCCGTTGCCGCCGTGGCCGGCGTTCAGGTGCAACGTCACCTGGTCGACGAATGTCGCCATGTTCGTGCCTCCTGTGTGTTAAACGGCAATGGCGAGCCGTCCCCTACTGAGCCGCCGACCGATTCATCGAATCGTCCGGACTGCTCAGCGGGGGCCCAGCTCGCCGTGACCTGTGGAACTGAACCTACTCGGCGGTGACGATGTTGATGACCTTGCGGCCACCCTTGTTGCCGAACTCGACGGCACCGGCCGCGAGCGCGAACAGCGTGTCGTCGCCACCGCGGCCGACGTTGGCGCCGGGGTGGAAGTGGGTGCCGCGCTGGCGGACGAGGATCTCCCCCGCGCCGACGACCTGGCCGCCGAAACGCTTCACGCCGAGGCGCTGGGCGTTGGAGTCGCGGCCGTTGCGGGTGGAGCTAGCTCCCTTTTTGTGTGCCATGGATGCTCAGCCCCTTACGCGATCTTGGTGATCTTCAGACGGGTGAGCTCCTGGCGGTGGCCCTGGCGCTTCTTGTACCCGGTCTTGTTCTTGAACTTCTGGATGACGATCTTCGGCCCGCGCTCGTTGCCGAGCACCTCGCCGACGACCTTGACCTTCGCGAGGTCCTTGGCGACGTGGGTGATCTTGTCGCCATCGACGAGCAGCACGGGGGTGAGCTCGACGTTGCCGTCCTTGTCGCCCGCGATGCGGTCGAGCACGACGATCGAGCCGACCTCGACCTTCTCCTGCCGCCCACCGGCGCGCACAACTGCGTAAACCATTTGTTTCCCTGACTGTGGAAGCTGTCGGTGTTCGAACTGCGGGTTCGACCCAGCAGACACCAAGGGTCAAGAGTACGCGATCGGGAGGGGTTCGGTCAAACCTCGGCCCCACGAGCGCCCGCCGTGCGCCGACGGCTTAGGATCAGCGGATGACCGTGCTCATCGACCAGCCGATCTGGCCGGCGCACGACACCCTCTGGGCGCACATCGTCAGCGACACCTCCCTCGAGGAGTTGCACGCGTTCGCAGCGCGGGCGGGCATCCCCCGACGCGGTTTCGATCTCGACCACTACGACGTGCCCGCCCACAAGTGGGGCGAGCTCGTCGCGCTCGGCGCCCAGCCGGTGAGCGTGCGGGAGTTCGTGCGACGCCTGGAGGCGAGCGGGCTGCGCGTGCCGCAGCGCGACCGCTAGTCCCAGAGCAGCCCGAAGCCCTCGAAGCTGCGCACCTGCCGCCCGGTGGCGATCTCGACGATCACGGTCGTCACACTCGTGGAGCGAGCGTCGTAGTAGTACCCGTCGGACACGCTCACCGTGGTGTCCGGGATCGTCTCGATCGCCACGTACTGGCCGTTCGGCGAGATGCTGATCTCGCCGATGCTGCCGCGATCCTCCACCGTGCGGTAGACGATGTCGGCCGCCGTGCCGTCGTCGTGCACGAGCAGGGTGCTGAACCGGGTGCCCGTCTCGTCCGCGAGGAGGGCCTTGCCCAGCCGCGTGCCGTCCGGCAGCAGCTGGCTCGCACCGGAGAACGCGCGCCGACCCTCCACGGGCGAAGGATCGATCGGCTGCTCGTCCCCGGTGACGAGATCGACCACGCGCGGTGCGAACTGGTTGCTCACGATCACGGTCGTGCCGTCGAGCGAGACCGCGCCGAACTCCTCGTACTGGCCGAGCGGCAGCACCGCGCCCGAGCTCGTGTCCACGGACACCAGGGTGAGATCGGTGGTGAGCGCCGCGATGCGCGCGGTGCCGGGCACGAAGCCCCAGCCGAGCACCTCCATCGGCTCGCCATCCAGGCCGAGCACGGGGCGCAGCTCGCGCACGCCGCCCAGATCGAGCGTGTAGAGCGTCGACGCGTTGGCCTGCCCGGGGCCGGCGTCCGCGCTCGAGAACGCGAAGCCGAGCGTGCCCGCGGAGGCGGCCAGTTGCTGGATCACGCCCTCCTCGGGCAGCAGCACGTTCTCCAGGATCACATCGCCCGGGCGCACGAGCGCGAGCTGGTTCGTGCGCTGGGCGGTGACGGTCACCACCGCGAGCAGGTCGTCGACGAGCGCGAAATCCTGGATGCCCGCCGCCGAGTACACCGCCTCCCCGCCCTGCCCGTCCAGCGTGGAGCGCAGGATCGTGTCATCCGGCTGGCCGCGATCCAGCCAGAACACCTGCGGCTGGGTCGTCGTGAAGCGGTGCTCGATCGCGGAGGTCCGCCCGGTGTAGGTGCTCGCCACATCGTCAACGCGCACGAGGTATTCGGTGCCGTATTGCAGCCGCGCGCCGAACTGCACCGCGATGAGGTCGCCCTCGCTCGAGACGGTGAACGGTACCGCAGGCTCGATGTGCACCTGCGAGGCCGTGACGGGCTCGACGGTCTGGTTCGCGAACAGCCGCAGCTGCTGGTCGTCGGCGGAGGTCACCCGCACGACGTCGACCTGCGCGTCCTCCAGCCGGGGGCCCTGCAGATAGCTCGCGCCGAGCAGCAGCAGGCAGGCGACGGACAGCGCGACGAGGGTGATGGCGAGGGCGCGGCGGAACGCGGCATCCGACCGCGGCCTGCGCTCAGTAGAGGTACGGCTCACTCGGCTGCTCCACGATCTCGACCGATGCGGGATCGACGGCGAGCGGTTGCGTGGACGCCGCCGCCGGGTTGGTGGCGAACTCCCCCGTCACCCGCACCCAGTCGTCCACGGCCAGCCGCTGCTGCCAGCCGGGCGAGTAGACCGGAACGCCGATGGGCTGCGCGTCGACGGCGCAGCAGGTGACGATGAAGCGCGAGACGAGGAACACGTCCTGCGGGGCATCCGCGTCGGCGACGATGAAGCCGACGACATCCACCGGCTTGTCGGCGTAGAACGCCAGATCGCCCGTCTGTCGAAGCAGCGAAGACCAGTCGACCACGGTGAACTTGGCGAAGGCCTCCGTGGGGGTCGCATCCGCGCTCTCGATGGATTGCGCGTCGGAGCCCGCGGTGGAGCCCACGATGTCCCGCTGACTCGCGGTCTCGGCCGAGAGGGTGGCCGGCGGCACCACCACCAGCCCCACGACGAACACGGCGGCCACGACCACCGCCGCGATGCCGAAGGGGCCCGGCCGTTGCGGTTGCTCGTCGTCGTCGTGCGGCTGCACGATCGCTGCGGCGATCGCCAGGCCCAACGCGACGACCGACATCACCACGGTGAACACGATGTAGCGGGGATGGATGTAGAGCACCAGCTGCCCGGACAGCGCGAGCCACGCGGTCGCGGCCACGATCGCCGTGGTGAGGATCACGCCCCGCCACCGTTGGACGCTACGCAAGAACGTTCACCACCAGACCCACGAGAGCGCTGAGGAGCGCGACGATCGCCGTCAGTTGCACGAGCACCTTCGTGGTGAAGGTGGTGCGCATGATCGCGAGCATCTTGATGTCGATGATCGGGCCGAAGACCAGGAAGGTGGCGATCGAGCCCGGCATGAACGTGGAGGCGAACGGCAGGATGAAGAACGCGTCGACGTTGGAGCAGACCGCGATCACGAAGGCGAGCACCATCATCGCGAGCACCGACCAGAGCGGGTTGCTGCCGACCTCGACGAGCACGTCGCGCGGCACGACGACCTGGATCGCGCCGGCCACGAGGGCGCCGATCAGCAGCGCGGGCATGATCACGCTCGTCTCGCGCACGAAGATGTCGAGGCTCTTGCCCGTGCGGGTGTGCGCGTGGTCGCCGTCGGGACGACGGCATTCCGCGGCGAAGCGGGGCGTGAGCAGCTCGTCCTGCCGCGGGTGCAGGCTGAACAACCAGCCGACCACGTTCGCGATCGCGATGCCGCCGAGCACGCGGGCCACGAGAATGCCGTCATCGAACCCGAAGGCCTGGTGCGTCGTGATGATGGTGATCGGGTTCACGATCGGAGCGGCGAGCAGGAAGGTCATCGCCTCGGGCACCGTGAAGCCGCCGACGATCAGACCGCGCGCGAGCGGCACATTGCCGCACTCGCACACCGGCAGGAAGATGCCGAACATCGAGATGCCGAGTCGGCGCAGCACGGGATTGCGGGGCAGGATGCGCTGCAGCAGCCCCGCGGGCAGCCACACCTGCACGACGATCGAGAGCACGATGCCGAGGATCACGAACGGCAGGGACTCGATGACGACGCTGATCGCGAGCGTCAGCAGATCCTGCACCCGATTCGGCAGCAGGGTCGCACCGCTGCCCTCGAGCGCGCCGCGCGCCACCAGCAGCCCGCCGATGCCGAGCACGGCGACGGCGATCCACACCCACGGCGCGCGAGAACGTCGCTCGCCGTGGGTGTGCGCCGTGTGCTCCTGAACGGGGGCGGGCGAGGTCACGCGGAAAGCCTACGTGGCCTCTGCCCGCTCAGTCCTGCGGCTCGCTCGGCTCGGTGGTGACGGGCGCGCTCACGATCGCCCCGGCGCTGCCGGCGCGGCGCGAGACGCGCGAGCGCCCCTGCCCCGGCTGCTTCGGCTCGGGGAGGGCATCGAGCACGGAGCCGAGGATCTGCTCGGCATCCTTCGGCAGGGCCCGACGCGGCTGGCGCGCGGCCTTCGCGACGGGGATGTCGAGAATCGCCACGGTCTCCTCCACGACGGGCACGGCCGACTCGACGGGGGCGGATGCCGCGGCATCCACGATCGCGATCGACTCGGTGTGCACCGTGCTCGCCGCGACCCGGGCCAGGGCGTTGCGCACGTCCTCCGTGATCGCGTGCGTGCCCGCGCTGCCCACGCCGTTCTTCACGGCAGGGGTCTGGGCGCCACCGCCGCCGCCACCGCGGTTGCGGTTGCGGCGTCCGCCGCCCTGCTCGGGCTGCGCAGTCTGCACCTGTTGGCGGTGCTTGGTGACGGGGTCGTGGTGCACGATGATGCCGCGACCCGCGCACGTCTCGCAGGGCTCGCTGAAGGTCTCGAGCAGGCCGAGTCCCAGCTTCTTGCGGGTCATCTGCACGAGGCCCAGCGAGGTGACCTCGGCGACCTGGTGCTTGGTGCGGTCGCGCGAGAGGCACTCGACGAGCCGGCGCAGCACGAGGTCGCGGTTGGTCTCGAGCACCATGTCGATGAAGTCGACCACGATGATGCCGCCGATGTCGCGCAGACGCAGCTGGCGCACGATCTCCTCGGCCGCCTCGAGGTTGTTCTTGGTGACGGTCTCCTCGAGGTTGCCGCCCGAGCCGACGAACTTGCCCGTGTTGACGTCGACGACCGTCATCGCCTCGGTGCGGTCGATGACGAGCGAACCGCCGGAGGGCAGCCAGACCTTGCGGTCGAGCGCCTTCTCGATCTGCTCACTGACCCGGAACTCGTCGAAGGAGTCCGCGGAACCCTCGTAGCTGGCGACCCGGTCGATGAGGTCGGGGGCGACGGCACGCAGGTAGCTCTCGATCGTCTGGCGAGCATCGTCGCCCTCGATCACGAGCCGGTGGAAGTCCTCGTTGAAGACGTCGCGGATGATCTTGATGAGCAGGTCGGGCTCGCTGTGCAGCAGCGCCGGAGCCTGCACGGTCTCGACCTGGCGGCTGATCTCGGCCCACTGGTTCGTCAGTCGCTGCACGTCGAGCGTGAGCTGCTCCTCGGTGGCACCCTCGGCTGCGGTGCGCACGATCACGCCCACGTTCTCGGGCAGCACCTCCTTGAGGATCTTCTTGAGGCGGGCGCGCTCGGTGTCGGGCAGCTTGCGGCTGATGCCCGACATGGAGCCGTTCGGCACGTAGACGAGGTAGCGGCCGGGCAGGCTCACCTGGCTCGTGAGCCGGGCACCCTTGTGTCCGACGGGGTCCTTCGTGACCTGCACGAGCACACGGTCGCCGGGCTTGAGCGCGAGTTCGATGCGGCGGGCCTGGTTCTTGCCCTCGGCGGAGTTCTCCGCCGCGGCATCCCAGTCCACCTCGCCCGAGTAGAGCACGGCGTTGCGGCCGCGACCGATGTCAACGAAGGCGGCCTCCATGCTCGGCAGCACGTTCTGCACGCGGCCGAGGTAGACGTTGCCGATGAGGCTCGCCTCCTGCGAACGCGCGACGTAGTGCTCCACGAGCACGCCGTCTTCGAGCACGGCGATCTGGATGCGCCCGAACTTCGAGCGCACCACCATCACGCGGTCGACGGCCTCGCGGCGGGCCAGGAACTCGCTCTCGGTGACGACGGGGCGCCGGCGGCCGGCATCCCGTCCGTCGCGGCGGCGCTGCTTCTTGGCCTCGAGGCGCGTGGAGCCCTTGACCCGCTGCGGCTCGGTGATGAGCTCGGGCTGCTGCTGGCGGCGGGGCTCCCGCACCCGCACGACGGTGTTCGGGGCGTCATCGCCCGGGCGGGCGTCCTCACCCGGGCGGCGCCGCGAGCGACGACGCACCGAACCGGGCTCCTCCGGCAGCTCGAGCGGGCCGGAGCGCTCCGGCAACGGCGGCAGATCGGGTGCCTGAAAGAGCAGGGATGTCGTGGGCCGACGAACCGGTGCGACCGGCTCGCTCGGCGTCTCGATGTCGGGCGCCTCGGTGTTCATCTCGGGCGCGGGCTCGGTGATCGGCTTCTTGCGCGTGCGGGGACGGGACTTCGGCGCCGCTTCCTCCGCCGACTCGGTGCCCGGCGAGCTCGACTCGCTGGGCTCGGTCGTGCTCGCGACGTGCTCCGCGGCGCTCTTGGCCGGCGCGGAGCGCGGGGCGCGCTTGCGGGGCTCGGCGGCTTCGGCCCGCGGGGCCTCGACCTGCTGCACCTCGGGCGCTGCGGCCTGCGCAGCCTCGGCGGGTGCAGCCGGCGGCGTCTGCGGCTCGGGCGCCGCGGCATCCGCACTCGCACGCCGCCCACCGAACAATCGGCTGCGCTTCTTCGGGGTCTCTTCTTCGTTTGTGTTCACCATCGCTGGTGTACTCCTAGCCCGGGTGGGCAACCGCGCCGCCCACCGGGTACTCTCTCGTGCGCCATCCCCGCATCCGCGGTGGACCGCTACCTAATCCTTCATGTCCTGCGGCGGGCCTGCCTTGGTGACCGCTCGCGCCGCAGTTGTGCGCTGTCACCGCACTTCGGAACTGGCTATCCGAATCGTGCGACTGGTGTCGCATCCTGCCCGGTTCTCTGCCCGGTAAGCCTTCTCTGGCGTCATTCCGAGCGCGGCTCAGATGACTGCCGTCCATTATCGCACGCGCGAGTGGTAACGGGACCTTCGGCCTCAGGCCGTGTCCCGGCGCGCATGGAATAATCCGACCATGACCGATGCCCCGGCGGCGCGCCGACCCCTGACCCTGGCCATTCTGCTCATCGTCACCGGAGCCCTCGGGTGGTGGGCGTCGTTCGCCCTCACGATCGACAAGATCGCGGTGCTCATGAACCCGGAGGCGGACCTCGACTGCAACCTCAGCGTGATCGTGCAGTGCGGCAAGAACCTCGACTCCTGGCAGGGGGCCATTCTCGGATTCCCGAACCCCATCCTCGGCCTCGGCGGATTCGTCGCCCCGATCGCGGTCGGCACGGCGCTGCTCGCGGGTGCGAGCTTCGCCCGCTGGTTCTGGATCACCTTCAACGTGGGCGTGTTCGGCGCGTTCCTGTTCTGCATCTGGCTGCCCTACCAGAGCATCTTCAACCTCGGCACGCTGTGCCCCTGGTGCCTGCTGGTGTGGACCGTCGTGATCCCGATGTTCTGGACGCTCACGCTGCGCAATGCTCGTGAGGGCGTGTTCGGCGCGCGGCTCATGCCGCTCGGTGAGCGCCTGTACACCTGGGTGCCGGCGATCACCGTGCTCGGCTACCTGATCATCCTCATCACCGCGCAGGTGCGACTGGACGTGCTGTCGACCCTGGTCTGATCGCGCGCTCAGCGCACCAGGTCTTCGACGGTGCGGCGCATCGTCACCGGGTAGTCCTTGGTGGGGGTGCCGACCCGCGCGATCATCTGGATGGTGCCCCCATCGGGCGCGAACCGAGCGTGCACCGCGGCGTACTCCTCGCTCATCGCCGGGTACTCCTCGAGCACCTGGCTCAGCGGCTGCACCACGAGGCCGAGGGTGCGCGCTCGCAACTGGAACCGCGCGTACAGTTCGCCCGCCTCGACCTGCTCGGCGCGGGTGTTGCCGTCGGTGGTGATGAGCGCGTACGCCGGCGTCGCGGCCACCTCGGACGTGGTGAGGTCGATCGCGCGCTGCGCGGCCGCATCGCCCTCGTTCATGCCCGGGAACAGGGTGAGCAGCCCCTGCAGCAGGTACTTCATGAACCCGCTGGTGCCCTGCCCCTCCACGGCGAAGCCCCAGGGGCGTTCGTTCTTCTGCCACTCGTTGGAGCGGAACACGGCGGCCGTCTCGGCGATGGCCGCGGCATCCGCCGCCTCGATCGTCGTGCCGCGCACGCCGAACCCGGCGAGCGCATCGAGGTCGGCGGGGTCTTCGAGGAGCTCGAGGCCGGGACCGCCGTCTGCGGCGAGCCCAGCGAGCGCCTCGCGCTGCTCGACGCTCAGCGGCGTCGCCGCATACGGATCGCGGTTCGTGTCCGAGAGATACAGGGCCTCATAGTCGCCGCCCCTCGTGGGCGCGGCTTCGCTGATCGTGACGCGCGCGGCCGGGAGCTCCGTCATGCTGCGCTCGAGTCGGCCCTCGTCATAGTCGCCCTCGGGGAACAGTGCGACGTCGACGCTCCAGCCGAGCCGGTCCCCCGCCACTCGCAGGTACTCGAGGAAGGTGCCGACGGAGACCAGGGTCTGGCGCGCGAGCGGATCGACCGCAGGGGTCAGTCGCTCGGCATCCACGTAGACGTCGAATGCATGCGGGTCGTCGGCATCGAGCCGCACGATCCACGGCTGCATGTTGTGGCCGCTCGGCGCCAGGATGCCGTGCGCCACCAACTGCAGGCGCGGATCGTCGAAGCGCTCGTAGGCCGAGCGATCCCAAGAATCGAGGTAGCGCGCGGGCACGAGGAGTCCCCCGACGGCGAGGATGCCGACGAGCCCGAGCGCGACAACGCCGACCACTGCCCCGATGATCGCCAAGGTCACCCTTCGCGCCCTCCCCTTCGCCCGCTGCGCCCGCTGCGCCATGTCGCCCCTCTCGGTCCTCGACCAGTGTGGGCATCACGCAGCGATCCTCGCAGGGCTGAAGGTCCCGTCAGCCGCCCGGGGTCAGCCGAACCAGAGCGCGAGTTCCCGCGCGGCCGACTCGGGCGAGTCGCTGCCGTGCACGAGGTTCTGCTGCACCTTCACGCCCCAGTCGCGGCCGAGGTCGCCGCGGATGGTGCCGGGCGCGGCCGTCGTCGGATCGGTCGTACCGGCGAGCGAGCGGAAGCCCTCGATCACGCGGTGACCGGCGATGCGCAGCGCGACGATGGCGCCGGACTGCATGAACTCCACGAGCGGCTCGTAGAACGGCTTGCCCTGGTGCTCCTCGTAGTGCGCCGCGAGCAGCTCGAGATCGGCCTCGACGAGCTTGATGTCGACGAGCTGGTAGCCCTTCGCCTCGATGCGGCGCAGGATCTCGCCCGTGAGGTTGCGGGCGACTCCGTCGGGCTTGACGAGCACGAGGGTCTCTTCGATGGCGGTGGTCACGATGACTCCTGTTCGGGGTGGTGGTTGAGTTTGGCGGCGTCGAGCTGACGCCCCTTGACGAAGCAGAACACCCAGATGCCGGCGAATCCGGCACCGATGAAGAACATCACCGGCAGCAGGATGCCCGTCGCGATGAGCACGGCCTGCAGCCCCCACCCCAGCCACACTCCCCACCGGTACCGCAGGAGGCGGCCGGTGACGATCAGCAGCACGATGAGCGCCGCTCCCCCGGCGAACGCCGCGACGGGCGGCAGGGCGCGCAACCCGTAGGCGGTGAGGGTGACGAAGAACACGAGGGCGGCTTCGAGACCGAGCGCGATCGACAGCAGCGACTCGGTCGCCGAACGCTCGCGCCGGGGCCGGCTGGCGGAGGCCGTGGTCATCGCTTCCAGCTCTCGGCCGCGGCGAGGGCGATGGCCTCGCCCACGAGCGTGATCGAGCCGGTGACGACCACGGCACGGCGCGGGGACTCGCTGGCCCAGACGCGCGCATCCTGCACCGCGAACTCGAAGGACTCGTAGGCGGACGTCGCGTCTTCGGGCACCCACTCGCGCACGACGGCGGCGAGGTCGTCCGGGTCGATGGCGCGGTCGGACTGCGAGCGGGTGACGTGGAAGCGCGTCGCGATCGGGGCGAGCGCTTCGACGATGCCGGCGGCATCCTTGTCCTGCAGCACACCGATCACCACGCAGAACTCGTCGAACGTGAAATACGTCGAGAGGGCCGAGGCGAGCGCCGTGGCACCGTGCGGATTGTGCGCGGCATCGACGATCACGGTCGGCTCGATGCCGATCAGGTGCAGGCGTCCCGGCGAGGTCGCCAGGGCGAGGCCCTCCTCGAGCACGTCGCCGACCAGAGCCTGAGTGCCCGCGCCGAGGAACGACTCGACGGCGGCGATGGCCAGCGCCGCGTTGTGGCCCTGGTGCTCCCCGAACAGCGGCAGGAACAGGTCCCGGTACGTGCCCGCGAGTCCGCGCACGGTGATCAGCTGCCCGCCGACGGCCACGGCGGTGGATTCGAGCGCGAAGGCGTCGCCCTCCACCGCGAGGCTCGACTCGGTGAGTTCACTCGCACGTTCGAGTTCGGCGAGCGCCTCTGGCACCTGCACGGCGGAGACGACGGAGGCCACCGGCTTGATGATGCCCGCCTTGGTGCGCGCGATCTCCGCGACCGTCGCGCCGAGCCGCTGGGTGTGATCGAGGGCGATCGGTGCGAAGACGGCGACCTGACCGTCGGCGACGTTCGTGGAATCCCACTCCCCGCCCATGCCGACCTCGATCACCGCGACATCGACCGGCGCGTCGGCGAAGCTCGCGAAGGCGAGCACGGTGAGCGCCTCGAAGTAGGTCAGCGGCTCCTCGGAGTTGGCGATGAGCTCCGCGTCGGCCATGTCGATGAACGGGCGGATGTCGGCCCAGTTCGCGGCGAGCGCTCGGTTCGAGATCGGCTGGCCGTCGATCACGATCCGCTCGTTCACGCGCTGCAGGTGCGGGCTGGTCATGAGCCCGGTGCGCAACCCGTAGGCGCGCAGGATGGACTCGATGATGCGACTCGTCGACGTCTTGCCGTTCGTGCCGGTGACGTGGATGATCGGGTAGCTGCGCTGCGGGTCGCCCAGCAGCTCGACCACCCGTCGCGTGGCCTCCAGCCGCGGTTGCGGGGCGACCTCACCGACCCGCTCGAGCAGTTCCTCGAACACGCGGTCGGCGTCCTCCTGGTACTCGGCGTCTTCGAGATCCCAGTCGGAGTCCTCGTCGAGGTTGTCGCCTTCGTCGCCGCCGGCGAAGGGGCTCAGGTCGGCGAGCGGGTTCTGCTCGTCGTCGCCGAGGTCGCGCTCGTCGGCGAACTCGTCATCGCGGTCCCGTTCAGACATCCACAGCTCCCGACTTCCATACGTCAACGACCAGTACACCAGCATTCGCCCCCGCGCCGACAGCCAGCACCGTGCGGGCGCCGGCGGCGGAGTCGAGTGCGGCCGCGGCCTCGGGATCGGTTGTGAACGCGAAGTCGCTCTCCACCGCGAGGGTCTCGGCATCGATCATCGGCGCGAAGTCGACGAGCGCCATGATGTCCGATTCCGCCGAACCCTTGATCGAGAGCACGATGCGGTCGCTCACCTCGAGTCCCGCCGCCTTTCGCGTGTCCTGGATGGCGCGGATCAGGTCGCGCGCGAGCCCCTCCGCCTCGAGCTCGGGGGTCGTGACGGTGTCGAGGATCACGAAGCCTCCGTCGCCGAGGAACGCGATCGCGCTCGTCGGGTCGGCGGCATCCAGCTCCAGCTCGAACTCGCCCGGCAGCAGCTCGACGCCACCGGCGGTGACCGTCTCGCCGTCCAACCGCCAATCGCCGGCCTTCGCGGCCTGGATGATGCGCTGCACGTCTTTGCCGACGCGCGGGCCCAGGGCGCGTGCGTTGACGCTCAGGCGCCGCGTGATGCCGTACGCGGCGAGCGAGTGCTCCTCGAGCGGCTGGAACGAGACGGACTTCACGTTGAGCTCGTCGCGCAGCACCTCGGCGAAGGCATCCAGGCCCTCGCTCGGGCTGACGACGGTGAGTGCGGCCAACGGCAGCCGCACCCGCAGGCCGCGCGCCTTGCGCAGCGCGAGCCCAGCGCTGGCGACCTCGCGCACCCGGTCCATCGCGGCCACGAGCGCGTCGTCCGCGGGGAACGCCTCGGCGTCCGGCCAGTCGGTCAGGTGCACGCTGCGCCCGCCGGTGAGCCCACGCCAGATCTCCTCGGAGACCAGCGGCAGCAGCGGGGCGGAGACCCGCGCGACGGTCTCGAGCACCGTGTACAGCGTGTCGAAGGCCGCCATGTCGTCGCCGGACCAGAACCGGTCGCGACTGCGGCGCACGTACCAGTTGGTGAGCACGTCGGCGAAGTCGCGCAGGCGGGCCGCGGCGAACGGGCTGTCGAGCGCCTCGAGATCGTTCGTGACGTCGACGATCAGCTGCCGGGTCTTCGCGAGCAGGTAGCGGTCGAGCACGTGCTCGGAGTCGGTGCGCCAGGTGGCCTGGTAGCCGCCGGCGGCGTTCGCATAGAGGGCGAAGAAGTAGTACGTGCTCCACAGCGGCAGCAGCAGCTCGCGCACGCCCGAGCGGATGCCCTCCTCCGTGACCACGAGGTTGCCGCCGCGGATCACCGAGCTGGACATCAGGAACCAGCGCATCGCATCCGCGCCGTCCCGGTCGAAGACCTCGGAGACATCGGGGTAGTTGCGCAAGCTCTTCGACATCTTCTGCCCGTCGCTGCCGAGCACGATGCCGTGGCTGATCACGTTCTTGTAGGCGGGCCGGTCGAAGAGCGCCGTCGAGAGCACGTGCATCGTGTAGAACCAGCCGCGGGTCTGCCCGATGTACTCCACGATGAAGTCGGCGGGGTTGTGGCTGTCGAACCACTCCTGGTTCTCGAAGGGGTAGTGCACCTGGGCGAAGGGCATCGAGCCCGAGTCGAACCAGACGTCGAGCACATCGGGGATGCGGCGCATCGTCGAACGGCCGGTCGGGTCATCCGGGTTCGGCCTCGTCAACTCGTCGATGTACGGGCGGTGCAGGTCGGCCGGGCGCACCCCGAAGTCGGCCTCGAGCTCGTCGAGCGAGCCGTAGACGTCGACGCGCGGGTAAGCGGGGTCGTCGCTCTTCCACACCGGGATGGGGCTGCCCCAGTAGCGGTTGCGGCTGATCGACCAGTCGCGGGCGTTCGCGAGCCACTTGCCGAACTGGCCGTCCTTGACGTTCTCGGGCACCCAGTTGATCTGTTGGTTCAGCTCGCCCATGCGGTCGCGGAACTCGGGCACCTTCACGAACCAGCTCGAGACGGCCTTGTAGATCAGCGGGTTGCGGCAGCGCCAGCAGTGCGGGTAGCTGTGCTCGTAGCTCTTGACCTGCAGCAGCCGGCCGTCGGCGCGCAGCCGCTGGGTGAGCGGCTTGTTCGCGTCGAAGACCTGCAGGCCCGCGACATCCTCGATGTTCGGCAGAAAGCGGCCGGCGTCGTCGACCGAGAGGATCACCGGGATGCCGGCTGCCGCACACACCACCTGGTCGTCTTCACCGTAGGCGGGCGCCTGGTGCACGATGCCCGTGCCCTCCCCGGTGGCGACGTAGTCGGCCACGAGGATCTGCCAGGCGTGCTCGGTGCCCCACTCCTCGGTGTCCGCGTAATAGTCCCAGAGGCGGTCGTAGTGCACTCCGGCCAGGTCGGCGCCCGCGAGCACGCGCGTGACCGCCGCCTTCGCGACCTCGACGGAGTCGTAGCCGAGGTCTTTCGCATAGGCGGGGATGGTGTCGGTCGCGAGCAGGAACTCCGAGGTCGTCGACCCGTCGGCGGCGCCGTTCGGGCCGGCTGGGAGCACCGCGTACTCGATCGCGGGTCCCACCGCGAGCGCGAGGTTCGTCGGCAGGGTCCACGGAGTGGTCGTCCACGCGAGCGCCTTGACGGCGGTGAGGCCGAGCGCCTCCGCCTTCTCGCCGACGAGCGGGAAGGTGACGGTGACCGACTGGTCCTGGCGCATCTTGTAGACGTCGTCGTCCATGCGCAGCTCGTGGTTCGACAGCGGCGTCTGGTCGCGCCAGCAGTAGGGCAGCACGCGGTAGCCCTCGTAGGCCAGGCCCTTGTCGTACAGGCGCTTGAAGGCCCACATGACCGACTCCATGAAGCCTGGGTCGAGGGTCTTGTAGTCGTTCTCGAAGTCCACCCAGCGCGCCTGGCGCGTGACGTACTCCTCCCACTCCTTGGTGTACTTGAGCACCGACTCCTTGGCTGCGGCGTTGAAGGCGGCGATGCCCATCTGCTCGATCTGGCTCTTGTCGGTGATGCCGAGCTGGCGCTCGGCCTCAAGTTCGGCGGGCAGGCCGTGGGTGTCCCAGCCGAAACGACGGTGCACCTGCTTGCCGCGCATGGTCTGGAAACGCGGGAAGAGGTCTTTGGCGTAGCCGGTGAGCAGGTGGCCATAGTGCGGCAGGCCGTTGGCGAACGGGGGGCCGTCGTAGAACACCCACTCCGGGCATCCGTCGCGTTGCTCGACCGAGGCCTGGAACGTGCCGTCGTGCTTCCAGTAGGCCAGCACCTGCTCCTCGATCGAGGGGAAGCGCGGCGAGGGCTGAACGGGCTCGTCGGGGGTGTGGCGGGGGTACGACATGCGGCTCCTGGTGTTCTTCAACACGAGGACGACCTCTCGGCCGCGGTACCACCCCGCTTGCGCCGGATCTCGACTTCGCTCGATCTCCGATGCCACTCAGACTGCTGGTTCGGTTCTAGTGAGCGCTCGCGCGCCGTTCTTCCGAAGGCTCCCCGGTGATAGCGGATCACGGCCTGTGTGTCGATTGTAGCGGCAGGTCGGTTCCAGCGCCGAGCTGGGACTGTCGCGCGCGATCACCCATCCCGATTGCACGTATCGCGCCAGGGTAGGGTCGCTCACGGAGGGTGCTCAACGGATGAAAGAAAGCGCCAGTCGCGGGTACGCGGTCGCCATTGCCGTATGTGCGTCGGCGACCGTTCTCGCGCTCGTGGCGCTCAACTTCGCACTCACAACGCCAGCGCTGGTACTCGGCTGCACGGCATTCGTCGCTGCGATCGTCGCCACCGTCGCGGGCAGCCGCAGTGCCGGCTCGGGCGAGCGCGAAATCGCCGGAGGTTTTCTCGCCGTCTTCGGCGTTCTCGGAGCGTCCGCCTGGGTATGGCTCGTCACCTTCGCGGTCTTCTACGACAAGGATCCGATCTATCTGTGCGGCCATCTCTTGGGGCGCGACTACGATTCGCTCGAGTTCCAGCGAAGCTACATCCCGCCGGCGATCCTGTGCTCCGCAGACTCCTCCTTCCCGACGAGTGCGACTGCGCCGCAGACCACCCTCTTGTGGAGCGTTGGCCTGCTGATCCCCCTTGTAATGATCGGCATCGCGAGCGTCATCGCGCTACGGCGGCATCCCTCACGCGAGGTCGTCGGCACGCAGGAGCCGTGACACCGCCGCGCCGCGTGGGGCATGACGAGCGCCGGACATGCACCGCGAACCGGGGTGTTGCCCGGCGTGCGGGGCGCCGATACGCTGGCGCGGCCCAGAGAGAAAGCGACGACGTGAGCGACATCATCCCAGACGGCGACCCGAAGACCGTGCAGCTGCCCGAAACCGGTGTCCCCACCCACGAGCACGCCACGCACGGCGACCATAACGTCGTGGATGACGCGCGCCGCGTCGCTCGGCGCCGCAACATCATCCTGGCCTCCGTCGGCGGCGCGCTGCTCGTGATCCTCGTCGTCGTGCTCGCCCTACTGTTCTCGCGAGGAGGGGCGCCTGTACCGACCCCGACGCCGAGCCCCACGACGACACCGACCCCCACCCCCACACCCACGCCGACCCCCACCCCGACGCCGACGTCGTCCCCGACGAGCCCACCGGCGCCGCCGGCGCCGACCATCAGCGCCTTCACTGTGACCCCCGACGACATCGAGTGCGCCGCGGCCGGCACGCAGTGGCCGGAACTGGAGGTCAACTGGACGGCGACCAACGTCGATCGCGTCTTCTTCGGCGTCGACACCACCGATGCCTCGAAGCAGCCGCTGTTCAGCAACCTGCCGCCGAGTGGCGACAGCTCCGACTTCCCGAGCGGTTACGACCCGTTCCGGTTCGCCTGCCCGGCCGCCTCGCACGTGTACACGATCACCGTGCTCGGCAACGGCCAGACGGTCAGCAAATCGGTCACCATCACCAACAGCGGCCAGACGGAGTGAGCGCCCTGGCGCGCCGAACAGGGCGCGTCAGGAATATGTCGGCCACCCCGTAGGCTGCTGTACTCGTGACTACTACGACAAGTGGCAAAGCGCCAACCACTCCGTCTTCCTCGGTCCAGACCTCCCGCAGGGTCGTCTGGGCATCGTTCGTCGGGACCGCTCTCGAGTCCTACGACTTCTATGTGTTCGCCTACTTCGCCGCGTTCTTCGTGGGCCCGCTGTTCTTCGAACCCTTCGGGGTCGTCGGTGGCACGCTCGCGGCGTTCCTGTCGATCGCCGCGGCCTTTGTGATCCGCCCTATCGGGGCCATCGTCTTCGGGCAGCTCGGCGACCGGCTCGGCCGCCGCACGACGCTGCTCATCACGATCGCGCTCATGGGTGTGGCCACGGGCCTCATCGGCGTACTGCCGACCTATGCGACCGTCGGCTGGATCGCGCCGATCCTGCTCGTGCTGCTGCGCCTCGTGCAGGGCCTTTCGCTCGGCGGTGAATGGGGCGGGGCGATCCTGCTCGCGACCGAGCACGCCGAACCACGCCGCCGCGGCTTCGTGGCCGCGATCCCGCAGCTCGGCTCCCCCGTCGGCTCGATCCTCTCCGCCGCCCTCTTCATCGTGATGACGCTGCTGGTCTCGAGTGAGGACATGGTCGCGTGGGGCTGGCGCATCCCATTCCTGACGGCGATCCCGCTGCTGCTGGTCTCGCTGTACCTGCGCTGGTCGATCGAGGAGACCCCGGTCTTCAAGGCGGTGGATGCCGCGGGCATCAAGCCGCGCTTCCCTCTCGTCGCCGTGTTCAAGGCCCAGCCGCTCGCCCTCGTCGTGGCCGTCGGAGCCGCCCTGCTCGGCATCGGCTCGTACTCGCTCATGAACACCTACACGGTCAACTACGGGGTGGCCGAACTCGGCTTCTCGTTCCAGGACCTGCTCGTGGCGACCACGATCGGCGGACTGCTGCAACTGGTGACGATCCCGCTGTTCGGGGTGTGGGCCACGCGCATCGGTTCGGCGAAGGTCGTCGCGATCGGTGCGATCGGCACGCTGCTGGTGGCGTTCCCGATGTACTTCCTGCTGCAGTTCGCCACGTTCCCGATCCTGGTCGGCACCATGATCATCGGCGGCATCCTGCCGACGCTCAGCTGGGCCGCCCTCGGCGGGCTCATGCACGACCTCTTCGAGCCGAGGTTCAGCTACTCGGCGCTGTCGTTCGCGTACAGCATCGCGGCGACGCTCACCGCGTTCGTGCCGACGCTCACGCTGCTGCTCGGCCAGGCCTCGGGCTTCGCCTGGTGGCACCCGGGCGTCGTGCTCGCGGTGCTGTCGATCCTGACCCTGGGCGCCTCGCTCGCGGCGGTGCGCCTGCGCCGTCGCGAGGCCGTCGAGGCCTGATCATCCCCGCCCGGCGAGGGAGGCCAGCAACGAGCCCCCCTCGCCGGCGTCGGGCACCGTGACGACGAACGCGCTGCCGTTGCGTCGGCGCACCTCGATCGCATCGCCCCTGCGGGTGATCACGCCCCAGCGCCGATCGCCTCCCCACCGGATGCCCCAGCCGCCGAAATCGCGCACCGGATCGACGTCGATCGTCGACACCGACACGATGTCGTCGAGCGGAACGCGGTAGTCCGGCCAGCCCACCCGGGAGCGCACCCGCAGCCCGCCGGCGCCGACGGTGACGCGCCAGACGAGCGTGCTCGAGACGAGCGCGGTGATCAGCAGCACGAAGAGCGTGAAGCCGAGCGCGATCGGTGTGGCGACGAGTGCCCACATGGCCGCGGCGGCGATGACGAGCACCCCGACGGCGATGGAGAGCACGACCAGCGCGCCGCGGGACGGGGAGATGCGCTGCATCCATGCCGCCTTCTCGCTGGCGGCCAGCGGCATCGCGGTCACGGGCTGCTCGGTGACCTCGCTCGGCGCGCCCTTCGGCAGCACGAACCACGATGCGACCGCGAGCAGGATGCCCGACCCGAAGCCTGCGGCGACCAGCCATCCGATGTTCGGGGCATCGGCCGCCGAGGCGATGCCGCGCTGCAACACGACGCTGCCCGCGATCGTGATCGAGAGCGTGGCCGACAGGAACGGCGCCGTGGCCGCCATGAGCCGCATCGCCGTGGTGATGCCCTCTCCCGGGCGCGGTCGCGCCATGAGGATCACGAACGCCGAATACGCCAAGGGCATCACCCCGACGGCGATGAAGGCGAACCACACCGGCCCGGTGCCGTCGACCTCCCCCGCGAAGTTCCAGTGCGTGGCGATCGGATCGGGCAGGTCGGGCAGCACGACGAGGATCGCGACGATGGCGGCGATCGAGATCACCAGCGGGACGATCACCGCGACGATCACGGTGCGCACGAGCGCGTTCATTGGTAGGCCTCTCGGATGAGGGCGCCGAGGGCGCCGGGGGTGAGCTCGAGTCGTCGCGCTTCTTGCACGACCCGGTCGATGTCGCGCATGAGTTGCACGTAGTCGTGGGCGCGGGATGTCACGACCGCGCCGCGACCGCGCCGCAGATCGACGAAGCCCTCGTCGCGCAGCAACTGATAGGCGTGCAGCACGGTGTGGACGTTGACATCCAGCGACTCGGCGAGCTCACGGGCCGCCGGCAACCGTTGTCCCGCCGAAACCGTGCCCGTGACGATGTGCGAGCGGATGCCGGCGGCCAGCTGCTCGAAGAGCGGCACGCTCGACGCGGCGTCGATGGTCAGAAGCACGGATCCATCCTATTTTTCTATTTGCACTAGAGCAATGTTGGCGATGCGGCGAAGGGGTGTCGCTCGCGCCGGAACCGGCCCTATGCTGTCGGCATCCCGGGACCACCGGGCTCGCGCGGAGGAATCCATGAGCGACGACACGCCAACCGCCAAGTTCGACCCGACCGGGGATGCACCCACCGAGCGTCTCGACGCCGCCGGGGCCGAGGCACCCGTCGAAGCGGTCGAGCAGCGCAAGTCCCGCAGGCTCACGGTGATCCTCGGGATCGTCGGCGGCGTGCTGCTGCTCGGTGTGATCATCCTGCTCGTGCTGCTGCTGACACGCGGCGGCGGCGCACCGGTCGTGCCGACCGCGCGCCCCACGGCCACGGCGACCCCGACGACGACCCCGAGCCCCACCCCCACCGCCACCGAGATGCCCTCGCCGACCCCCACCCAGACGGTCGCTCCGCCACCGCCCGTCGATCCGATTAGGAGCTTCACGGTCGACGACGATTCCGTCGACTGCGAAGGCGTCTCATCCGTGCCCATGCAGTTCGTCTGGGAGACCAGCGGGGTCACCCTGTGGTTCGGCGTGGGCACGGACAACGCGAAGAACGCCCCCTACGACACGTTCCCGCTGGTCTACACGCTCGACTTCGACTACCAGTGCGGACAGGCGGACGGTCAGCAGAAGTACACCATCACCGTCGAGCAGTCCAACGGCGACCTGCAGTCCAAGACGATCGTCGTCAAGGAGTAGCCGCCGGCACGGGCATCGCGACGGGCCGTAGAATCGGGTTCGGAACCCCCACACTCAGGCACCCCATCGCGCCGCGGCGCGAACCGACTCGGTGCCGCACATAGCGAACCGGAGCCGCATTTGTCTGCCATCCCAGAAAAGCCCGCCCTCGAAGGTCTCGAGCACAAGTGGGGAGCGGCCTGGGAGTCCAGCGGCACCTATCGGTTCGATCGCGAGCGCGCCACCAAGCAGAACGTCTTCTCCATCGACACGCCGCCGCCGACCGCCTCCGGCAGCCTGCACATCGGCCACGTGTTCAGCTACACCCACATGGACCTCATCGCCCGCTACCAGCGCATGCGCGGTCGCACCCTGTTCTACCCGATGGGCTGGGACGACAACGGCCTGCCCACCGAGCGTCGCGTGCAGAACTACTACGGCGTGCGCTGCGACCCGACCCTGCCCTACGACCCCGATTTCACCCCGCCGCTCGAGGGTGGCGAAGGGGCATCGACGAAGGCCGCGGACCAGAAGCCGATCTCGCGCCGCAACTTCATCGAGCTGTGCGAGCGCCTCACCGCCGAAGACGAGCAGCAGTTCGAAGACCTGTGGCGCCAGTTGGGGCTCAGCGTCGACTGGTCGCTGACCTACCGCACCATCGGCGACGAGTCGCAGCGGGTCGCCCAGCGCGCGTTCCTGCGCAACCTCGCCCGCGGTGAGGCCTACCAGGCGGATGCGCCGACCCTGTGGGATGTCACCTTCCGCACGGCCGTCGCCCAGGCCGAGCTCGAGGACCGCGAGCAGTCGGCCGCCTACCACCGGCTCGCGTTCCACCGGCCGGACGGCAGCGACATCCACATCGAGACCACCCGCCCCGAACTGCTGCCCGCGTGCGTCGCCCTCGTCGCCCACCCCGACGACGAGCGCTACCGCGACCTGTTCGGCACCACCGTGACGACACCGCTGTTCGGCGTCGAGGTGCCGATCCTCGCCCACCACCTCGCCCAGCCCGACAAGGGCTCCGGCATCGCCATGATCTGCACGTTCGGCGACGTGACCGACGTGGTGTGGTGGCGAGAGCTCGACCTGCCCAACCGCACGATCGTCGGTGCGGACGGCCGCATCATCCCGGACCCCCCGGAGGCGATCGCGAGCGACGCGGCCAAGGCCGCGTACGCCGAGCTCGCCGGCAAGACGGTGTTCAGCGCGAAGCAGAGCGTCGTCGAACTGCTGCGCGACTCGGGCGAGCTGATCGGCGACCCGAAGCCGATCGAGCACGCCGTGAAGTTCTTCGAGAAGGGCGACCGGCCGCTCGAGATCATCTCCACCCGCCAGTGGTACATCGCCAACGGCGCCCGCGACGAGGCGCTGCGCGAGCGGCTCATCGAGGCCGGTCGACAGATCGGCTTCACCCCCGAGCACATGCGGGTGCGCTACGAGAACTGGGTCGGCGGCCTCACCGGCGACTGGCTCATCTCGCGCCAGCGTTTCTTCGGCGTGCCGATCCCGGTCTGGTACGAGCTGGATGCCGAGGGCAACAAGGGCGCAGTGATCGTGCCTTCCGAAGACGCGCTGCCCGTCGACCCGTCGACGGACGTGCCGCCGGGCTACACCGAGGCGGACCGCGGCACGAGATTCGCCGGCGAGCTCGACATCATGGACACCTGGGCCACCTCGAGCCTCACCCCCCAGATCGCGGGCGGCTGGGGCACCGACCCCGAGCTGTTCGAGCTGGTGTTCCCGTACCACCTGCGCAGCCAGGGACAGGACATCATCCGCACCTGGCTGTTCTCCACGGTGCTGCGCGCCGAGCTCGAGGAGCACGAGATCCCGTGGCGCAACGCAGGCATCTCCGGCTTCATCGTCGACCCGGACCGCAAGAAGATGTCCAAGTCCAAGGGCAACGTCGTCACCCCGAAGGCCATGCTCGACGACCACGGTTCGGATGCCGTGCGCTACTGGGCGGCGTCGAGTCGCCTCGGCACGGATGCCGCCTTCGATCCGCAGAATCCGAAGCAGATGAAGATCGGTCGGCGCCTGGCGATCAAGGTGCTCAACGCGGCGAAGTTCGTCTACTCGTTCCCGTCGCCGGCGATCGAGCCCGCCGAGATCACCGAGCCCCTCGACCTCGACATGCTCGCCAACCTCGACACGGTGATCGCGACCGCGACGACCGCGTTCGACGAGTTCGACCACGCCCGCGCGCTCGAGACGACCGAGCAGTTCTTCTGGACCTTCTGTGACGACTACCTCGAACTCGTCAAGGAGCGCGCCTACGGCTCGGCGACGCCCGAGGGTCAGGCCTCCGCGGTGCTCGCGCTGCGGGAGGCGGTGGACGTGATGCTGCGGCTGTTCGCGCCGTTCATCCCGTTCGCCACCGAGGAGGTGTGGCGCTGGACGCACGACGACTCGGTGCACACCGCGCCGTGGCCCACCCCGGGCGCGCACGGCGAGCCCACGGGTCTGCTGGCCCTGCTCGGCGAGGCGCTCATAGGCATCCGAGGTGCGAAGACCGAGGCCAAGGTCTCCCAGCGCACCGAGGTCGTCTCGGCGACGCTCACCGGCCCTGCGGTGCTCGCCGGTGGTCTCGGCGACCTCAAGGCGGTCGGCCGCATCGCGAGCCTCGACTTCGCCGAGGCCGAGACGACCGCCTTCGCCGACGTGGTGCTCGCGGAGCCGGTGGAGTGAGCGCGCGGCTCGCGCTCCTGGCCATCGCCGTGGTGGCGTTGGCGGGATGCGCGAGCCCCGGGTATGAGGAGGTGTACCCGCTCGAGCGGTTGCAGCATCCCCACGTCACGCGCACCTGCCCGGACGAGCCCGCCGAGCACTTCGACGGCGACACGAGCGACATCGTGGCGGTCTACCGCTGCACGGCGCAGCTGCTGCCGCCCGATGATCACGGGGTGGTCAAGCTCGAGCACTGGGTCGACCGTGCCGTCGACTGGGATGCCGTGCTCGCCGCCTACGCCGCGCCGAACGCCGCGCACGGAGCGGGCGTGTGCACGCTGCAGGAAGAGGACCCGCTGATCCTCTGGGTCGCCCGCACCGACGGCACGACCCCGGTCTATGCGCCCAAGGACCGCTGCGGGTTCCCGACCGATGCCGCGCGCGCGGCGCTGGAGTCGACCGGGTTCGAGCGCATCCTGGTTGCGAAGATGGTTCCGGAGGAACGATGACGATTCGCCCGATCGAGACCCGCGATAGCGAGGCATGGCGGCGCCTCTTCCACGCCTACGGCGTGTTCTACGAGACCGAGTTCGACGACGCCGTGCTCGACCGGGTGTGGAAACTGCTGCACGACGAGAGTTCCGGCATCCACGCCCTCGTCACCGAGCGCGACGGCGTCGTGGTCGGCTTCGCCCACCACCGTGCACACTTCGACACCTTCACGGGCGGTCGCGACTGGTACCTGGAAGACCTCTATGTCGACCCGGATGCCCGCGGCGGCGGCATAGCGACCGCGCTGATCGAACACCTCGCCGCACTCGCCCGCGACACCGATCACGCCGGCACCCTGCGCTGGATCACCGCTGCGGACAACGTGCGCGCCCAGCGCATCTACGACCGGCTGGCCACAAGAACGACATGGGTCACCTACGAAAAGAGACTGGAGCCCTGATGCAACTCGGTACGCGCTGGAACCTCGGCGGCGAGCCGCCGACCGCCCTGCCCGAATCCGTGGTGGCCGCGATCCGCGCCGTCGAGACCGAGGTCGGCGAGCGCGATGGCTGGCGGTGGACGCTCACCTGGCTCGAGGGACGGCCGGTCGCGGAGCTCGATGACGGCACCGTCGTGCGCCTGGGCCACGACGGCGTGGTCGCCGTCTCCACCCCCGAATAGCACCAGCCCCGGCACTCGCGAGGTCGGTGCACAGGAGGTGGCGCTAGGACGCCGAGTGCTCGGGACGCGAGTCGCCGGGGCTGGGGTCGTGTGGGGTGCTCAAAACACCCTGATCAGCGGCAGCATCGCGTGATCGCGACGCTCGATCTCGAGCTGCACCCGGCGTCGACGCGCCTGCTCGTCGTGCGAGAGCGCGGTGCGGTCGGCGTGGCGACGCGCCCAGAGCAGTGTCGCCAGGCTCAGTCGCATGACGATTCGGTCGAGGCCGCTGGGCCGTGCGCGGCGGTCGTACCGCCGGTCGATCGTTGTGACGCTCATGGATTTCACCTCGTTTCTGGTCCCCACGGTAGCCTCGGCCACCGACACCCCTTGGCTCGTTTCGGGCGGTCTCTGCGCGAGGGCGATCATGCCGGAGTCTCCTCTCCGTCGAGCACCGGGAAGGCGTTGAACTGCACCTGCACCGGCCGTGAACCCGGCGGGTTCTGGCCGCGGTAGCGCACCACGAAGGGGTTGATGAACTCCATCCACGCCTCGGTGATCTCCTTGAACTGCTCGCGGGTGACGCGCAGGTTGATCGTGGAGATGTCGGAGGCTCGCAGCCAGTCCTCGCTGAGCTCGGCCTCCCCGTGCTCGAGGAAGTCGTTGAGCAGCCGCGAACGCGTCCGCTCCCACTCGGCGAGGATCACCCGGGAGGCCGCTTTCGCGGCATCGCTGCGCTCGACATCGTCGGGTGACAGGGCGATGCCGCCGGGCACCCGCTCCCACCAGCGCTCTCGCGCCGTTCCCTTGCCCGGCACTTCGCGCACGAAGCCGTGCTTCTCCAGCTGGCGCAGGTGGTAGCTCGTCGCGCCGCTGGACTCGTCGAGACGCTCGGCGAGTCCGCTCGCGGTGAACTGGCCGTACGTGGAGAGCGTGTCGAAGATCCGCACCCGCAGTGGATGCGCCAGCGCCTTGAGACCCTCCATGTCGAGGGTGCGCTGCACGAGCCCTGCCGGGTGCGTCGCTTCGGCGGTCGTCTCGTCGGCACTGCGCGTCTCGGCGGCGCTCGGCTCAGGGTTGCTCGGCTCGGCGCTGCTCGGCTCGACGCTGCTCGGCTCAGCGCTGCTCGGCTCGGGGTTGCTCAGCTCAGCGCTGCTCAGCTCGGGGTTGCTCGCTTCGGAGCTGCTCGCTTCGGCGGCGCCCTCCTGGGCGGTGCTCGTTCCCGCGGTGCTCGCTTCCATGCGTGCAAAGGTAGCATTGCAAAGTGTTCTTTGCAAGAGTTCCTTTGCAAGCGGTTCTTTGCACCCCGGCGATCAGGCCCGGGCGATGATCTCCCCGTGCGGCATCGCGAGCCAGCCGTCCGCGTCGTCGGCCCAGACGCGCCAGGCGGTGCTGATGCGCTCGAGGTGCTCGGGGGTCGCCAGGCCCTTGGATGTCGCATCCCCCGCGAATGCCGACTTCAGCACCCGCGCCTCCCACATGCCGCCCCACCACTGCCGGTCGTCGGGGTCGGAGAAGTTCCAGATGGATGCCGTGGCCGCGACCTCGACGAAGCCCGCCTCGCGCGCCCAGGCCTTCAACCGCCGACCGGCGTCCGGCTCGCCGCCGTTGCTGCGGTGCACGCGCTCATAGAGGTCGAGCCACTCGTCGAGGCCCGGCAGCAGCGGAAACCAGATCGTGCCCGCGTAGTCCACGTCGCGCGCCGCGACGATGCCGCCGGGCTTGGTCACCCGGCGCAGCTCGCGCAGCACGGCGACCGGGTCGGCGACGTGCTGGAGGGTCTGGTGGGCGTGGGTGATGTCGAAGCTGCCGTCCTCGAAGGGCAGCGCGTAGGCGTCGCCGGTGACGAAGGCGAGGTTGGGGCGGTCGAAGTCGGCGGAGGCCTTGGCGATCACCTCGGGGGAGGCATCCAGCCCCACGACGCGCGCCGGAGCGAGGCGGTCGGCGAACTCGACCGTGATCGTGCCCGGACCACACCCGACATCGAGCAGGCTGAGCCCCGGCGCGAGGTGCGGTTCGAGGTAGGCGGCGGAGTTCGCGATGGTGCGCCAGGTGTGCGACCGCAGCACGCTCTCGTGGTGGCCGTGGGTGTAGTGCTCGCCTGTTCGTGCCATGCCTTGAGCTTAGGGTTGGGGGATGCAGACACCGTTCGACGCCCCGAGCACGCTCCCCTACGGCATGCCGCCGTTCGCCGAGATCCGGGACGAGCACTACGAGCCCGCCTTCGAGCAGGGCATGGCCGACCAACTCGCCGAGATCGCCAACATCACCCGGCGACGCGACATGCCGACCTTCGAGAACACGATGATCCCCCTCGAGCGTTCCGGCCAGTTGCTCATGCGGGTCGCGACGGTGTTCTTCAACAAGGTCTCCGCCGACAGCAACGACGTCACGAGCGAGCTGGAGGAGCGCATCGCGCCGAAGCTCGCCGCCCACTCGGACGCGATCAGCCTCGACTCGCAGCTGTATTGGCGCATCAAGACGCTCTACGACCAGCTCGACGACCTGGGCCTCGACCCGGAGTCGCGCTACCTGGTGGAGCGCTACTACATGGAGTACACGATCGCCGGTGCCGGGCTCGACGACGACGAGAAGGAGCAGCTGAAGGACTACAACCAGCGGCTGTCGACCCTCACCACGCGCTTCGAGAAGAACCTGCTCGCCGACACCAACGACCTCGCCGTGGTGATCGACGACGTCGCCGACCTGGAGGGGTTGGAGCCCGGCGAGATCTCCGCCGCCGCCGAGGCCGCCAAGGAGCGGGGGCTGGATGGCAAGTACCTCGTCACGCTCGTGCTGCCGACCGGGCATCCGTGGCTCGCCTCACTGGTGAAGCCGCAGGTGCGCGAGCGGATCATGGCCGCCTCCCGTGCGCGCGGCAACCGCGGCAACCAGTGGGACAACAGCGAGCTCGTGCTGCAGATCGCCAGGCTGCGTGCCGAGCGCGCGCGGCTGCTCGGGTTCGAGTCGCACGCGCACTGGGTGATCGCGGATGAGACGGCGAAGACCCCCGCGAACGTCGCAGCGATGCTGAACCGGCTCGCCGTGCCCGCCGCCCGCAACGCGCGCGAGGAGCAGGCGGATCTGCAGGCGCAGGCCGGCGAGCCGATCGAGGCCTGGGACTGGGCGTTCTTCACCGAGAAGGTGCGCCAGGCCAAGTACGACGTGGACGAGAACGCGATGCGGCCCTACTTCGAGGCCGAGCGCGTGCTGCAGGACGGCGTGTTCTTCGCCGCCACGAAGCTCTACGGCGTCACGTTCACGGAGCGGCCGGACATCCCCGCCTACCACCCCGACGTGCGCGTGTTCGAGGTGAAGAACGAGGACGGCTCCCCGGTGGGCCTGTACACGCTCGACCTGTACACCCGCGACTCCAAGCGCGGCGGCGCGTGGATGAACTCGCTCATCTCGCAGTCGGCACTGCTCGATCACCCGGTGGTGGTCACGAACAACCTGAACGTGCCGAAGCCCGCCGCGGGCGAGCCGACGCTCTTGACCTACGACGAGGTGAACACGTTCTTCCACGAGTTCGGGCACGCCCTGCATGGCCTGTTCGCTCGGGTGACGTACCCGAAGTTCGCGGGCACCAACACGTACCGCGACTTCGTGGAGTTCCCGAGTCAGGTGAACGAGATGTGGATGCTCTGGCCCGAGGTGCTGGAGAACTACGCCGTGCACTACGTGACCGGTGAGGCGATGCCCAAGGAGTTCGTGGAGAAGATCCAGGCGTCGTCGGCGTTCAACGAGGGATTCCAGACTTCGGAGTACCTCGCCGCGGCGCTGCTCGACCAGGCCTGGCACACCCTGCCCGCCGGCGCCTTCGAGTCGGATGCCACTGTCGGCACGGTCGCGGAGTTCGAGGCCGCGGCGCTGAAGGCGGCCGGGCTCGACAACCCGGCCGTGCCCACCCGGTATTCGAGCACCTACTTCCAGCACGTGTTCGCGACGTCGGCGTACGACGCCGGCTACTACTCGTACATCTGGAGCGAGGTGCTCGACGCGGACACCGTGGAGTGGTTCAAGGCCAACGGCGGGCTGACGCGCGAGAACGGCGACCGATTCCGGCAGCGCCTGCTCGGCGTTGGCGGTTCGAAGGACCCGCTCGAGGCGTTCCGCGACTTCCGGGGACGCGACGCCGACATCCAGCCCCTGCTGGACCGGCGCGGGCTGAACTAGCGGGCCCGACGCAGCCAGCCGCGCTCGGCCTCGTGCACGATGCCGTCGAGGTCGAGCCGGCCGAGCACGGCCTCCACGTCGGCGACGGAGAGCCCGGCTCGCGCGGCGATATCGCGCGGCTGTCTCGGCGAGCGCGTGCTGAGCGCGTCGAGCACGCGGGTGCCGTCGGGGTCGGATGCCGCACCCGCTGCGTGCGGCGCCGCCGGTTGCAGAGGCGCAAGCTCGGCCATCTCCTCGGGGGTGGTGACGAGGGTCGCACCGTGCTCGCGGATCAGGCGGTGGCATCCCGCGGACGCCGCGCTCGTCACCGGGCCCGGCACCGCGCCGACCGGACGCGAGAGGTCGTTGGCGTGCCCGGCGGTGTTGATCGACCCCGACCGCCAGCCCGCCTCGAGCACGATGGTCGCCCGCCCCGCGGCGGCGATGAGCCGATTGCGCTGCAGGAAACGCCACTTGGTCGGCGCCGAGCCCGGGGGAAGCTCGGAGACCACCACCCCGTGCTCGACGATGCGCGTCAGCAGCGCCTCGTGCCCGGTCGGGTAGAAGCGGTCGACGCCGCCGGCGAGGAAGGCGACGGTCTGGCCGTGGCTGGCGAGTGCGGCGCGGTGCGCCATGCCGTCGATGCCGTAGGCGGCGCCGGAGACGATCGCGTAGCCTCGGTCGACGAGCCCGGCGGAGGCCTCCATCGTGATGTGCTCGCCGTAACCTGTGGCCGCCCGCGCGCCGACCAGGGCCATCGAACGCGGGATCGCCTCGAGCGCCGCGTCGGTGCCGCGCGTCCAGAGCGCGAGCGGGGCGTGATCCCCGAGGTCGTCCATGGCATCCGGCCAGAGTGCGTCGCCCGGCACCCGCAGACGCGTGCCGAAGCGTGCGGCCTGTCGCAGGGCGAGCAGGGCATTGCTGGAGTTCAGCCGGGGCTGCCAGCGCTGCTGCGCCTGGTCGAGCTCGGTCTCGGGCAGCCCGTTCACCGCCGCGGCGAGTTCGGCCGGGCTCCAGCGCTCCACCACCGCGGCGAGCGCTCGCGGCGCTCCGAGCACGGCGATGAGCCGCCCCGCGACCCGGTCGCCCGGCTCCGCGATGGCGGTCCAGGTCGCGCGCGCGAATCGCTCCTCGATGGCATCCCGGTCGAGGTCTCGCGCCGTGATCGCCCGCACCAACTCGGCGACCTCGGCCTCCTTCAGTCCGAACATGCTCATGTGGACATCGCCCTCCTCAGGTACAGCGCGCGCCCGACGTGGGCGGCATCCGGTCGCGGGTCGCCGGCGAGGTCGGCGAGCGTCCACGCGAGGCGCAGTACGCGGTCGTATCCGCGCATGGTGATGCCGCCGCGCTCGAGCGCGCGATCGAGTGCGGCGGTGGCGCCGGCGGGGAGCCGCGCGGCCGGCCCGCGCAGCCAGGTGCCGGGCACCTGCGAGTTCAAGCGCCACGGGGTGTCCGCCAGGCGCGTGGCCGAGGCGGCGCGCGCGGTCGCGACGCGGTCTCGGGCCTCGGCCGTCGTCATCCCGCCGCCCTGGGCTGCGAGCCGAAGCTGCGCGGCGGTGATGCGGTGCACCCGCAATTGGATGTCGATGCGGTCCAGCAGCGGACCGGAGAGCTTGCCGAGGTAGCGCCTGCGTGCGTTCGGCGGACATGTGCACTCGGAGTCGCGCGCCCCGTACTGCCCGCACGGGCACGGGTTCGCGGCGAGCACGAGCTGGAACCGGCCCGGGAAGTGCGCGACCGCGTTCGCGCGATGGATGCTGATCACGCCGGACTCGAGCGGTTGCCGCAGCGCGTCCAGGGCGACCGCGGCGAACTCGGGGGCCTCGTCGAGGAACAGCACCCCGTCGGAGGCCCGCGCCGCCGCGCCCGGACGGATCGTCGCGCTCCCCCCGCCGACGAGCGCGGCCGCGGAGGCGGTGTGGTGCGGGGCCTCGAACGGCGGGCGGGCGGCGAGCGTGCCCCCGACCGGCAGGCCGGCGAGGGACCGCACCGAGCTCACCTCGAGCGCCGCGCGCGGGTCGAGATCGGGCAGCAGCCCCGGCAGGCGGGAGGCGAGCATGGTCTTGCCAGCTCCCGGCGGCCCGAGCAGCAGCACGTGGTGTCCGCCCGCCGCCGCGACGAGCATCGCGTCGACGGCATCCGGATTGCCGATGACATCGGCCAGGTCACCGGTGTCGTCGGCGGGAGCATCCGGCAGAGCGCGCAGAATCGGTTCGACCGGCACCGGCTCGAACTCGCCCCCGTGCCAGATCGCAGCATCACGCAGGCAGGCGACCGGCACGACCCGGATGCCGGGCACGAGCGCGGCCTCGTCCGCGTTGCCGGCCGGCACCATCACCGTCTCGAAGCCCGCGCGCGACGCGGCGAGCACGGCGGGCAGGATGCCGTTGACCGGTCGCAAGCGCCCGTCGAGCCCCAACTCCCCCAGGTGCAGCACCCGCTCGATGGACTCGGCGCGCACCTCCCCCGCCGCCGCGAGCGCGGCGAGCGCGATCGCCAGGTCGAAGCCAGAGCCGTGCTTGGGCAGCGCCGCGGGCGACAGGTTCACCGTGATCTTGCGGTTCGGCAGCGGGCAACCGGCGTTCGTCGCCGCGGACCGCACCCGGTCCTTCGCCTCGCCGAGCGCGGCATCCGGCAGTCCGATCAGCACGAACGCGGGCAGGTTGCTGGAGAGGTCGGCCTCGATCTCCACAACCGCACCCTGCAGCCCGAGCAGCGACACCGACCAGGTGCGCCCCATACCCATCAGAGGCCGCCCATCAGAACACCCGCTCCAGGTGCTCGATCTGCACGACGCCGCCCGCTGGCGCGATCACCGCGATCGCGTCGATGCGGATGCGCTCGTGCCGCCCCGGGTGCGCCTCGCACCACGCCGCCGCGAGTCGCCGCAACCGCGCGAGCTTCACCGTCGTGATCGACTCGAGCGGATGCCCGTACCCGAGTCCCGCGCGCGTCTTCACCTCCACGAACACCACCTCGACCCCGTCCCGCGCGACGAGGTCGATCTCGCCCTGCGGACAACGCCAGTTGCGGTCGAGGATGCTCAGCCCGCGCGACTCCAGGTGCCGCGCGGCGATCTGCTCACCGCGTCGCCCGAGCGCGTCCTTCGCTGCCATGGGTCAAGGGTGGCGATGTCGCCGGTCGCGACATCCTGCCTCGCGCGCATCTGTGTCGAGTCGGGGTGGCGCGCCCGCTTGTGAGGAGAGGACGGGCGGGCCGCACCGCCCATCCACTCGCAGGGGCACGCGTGCCGTCACGCACGGATACTGCGCGATTCCCGCGTGTCGGCGCCCACCCGGCGGCGCGCCGCCCCGAATCCGTGCAGGTGCGCACACCCGCGGGCGGCTCGGCGCGCACCCAGGCCGCGCACACCCGCGGGCGGCCCGCCGCGCCCTACCCCACCCGCGCCGCCACGGCATCCCGCAGGTCGTCGTACGCCTGCAGCTGCAACAGCTCGTCGTCCACGAAGAACGACGGCGTCGACTGCACCCCGAGCGCGGCACCGGCGGCCACGTCGGACTGCACGCGTTCGAGCACGGCCGGGTCCGCGACATCCGTGTCGTATTGTGCGAGGTCGAGGCCGAGCTCGGCGGCGTAGTCGCGGAACAGCGGCGCCTGCGACTGCGCGTTGCCGGCCCAATCGGCCTGCCGCGCGAACAGCAGGGTCGCCATCGCCTCGAACTGCCCCTGCCGGGCGGCGGCCTCGGCGGCGATCGCCGCGTTCACGGCGTTGGGATGCTTCGGCAGCGGGTAATACCGCACCGCATACGTCAGGCGCCCCTCGAACTCCGCCCGAAGCTCCTCGACGACGGGAACGAAGGCCGCGCACGCCGGGCACTCGAAGTCGAGGAACTCGACGACGGTCACGGCGTCCCCCTCATCGAGCACGTGGCTGTCCGCGGCGAGCGCCGACCCTCCCGAGGCCGGCGGGGCGGAGGGGGCGGTGGCGGAACGGATCGCGAACATGGTCACGATGGCGATGACGAGCACCGCGGCCGCGGCGATGGTGATGATGATGCCTTTTCTCATGCTGAACTCCAGGTCTGGTCGTGCGGATGGGGTGTGCGAGGGCGCGGCGGACCGCACCGCTCCTACACCCGCAGCAGACCGGGAGTGGCGGAGAACAGTAGGGGCAGCGGCGATCGCCCGGGCGGGCGCGGCCTGGCGGCGAGACGTTCCACGGCGGTGATGACCACGGCCACGAGCAGCACCGCCGCGAGCGCGAGCAGCAGCAGCCCGGCGAGCATGGGGTCGGCGATCGGGAGCACGTCCGGCATGGCGGGGGCCGCGTCATCCGCGACGCAACTGACCGCGTCGAGGGCGGTCACGACGTGCACGTCACCGGTGACGGTGCGGTGCTGCAGCGAGAGCAGCGCGAGGGCGATCACGGCCGCGAGCACGGCGAGTACGAGCACGCGCACCGCGACCGGCACCCGGCGTGCGCCGATCACGCCAGCACCACCGGGGCGAGCACGTCGAGGTCGGCGATCGCCTGCTCGAGGGTCGTCGCAAGCGGCTGGATGCAGACGTGGTCGGCGCCGGCATCCAGGTGTTCCCGGATGCGGGCGCTGATCGCCGCGGGCGAGCCCCAGGCGATGAGGTCGTCGACGAGGCGGTCGCTGCCGCCGTCGGCGAGGTCGGCCTCCGTGTAGCCGAGGCTCAGCAGGTTGTTGGCGTAGTTCGGCAGCGCCAGGTAGGGGGTCATGCTGGTGCGGGCCATCGCGCGCGCCGACACCGGGTCCTCATCGAGCACGACCATCAGCTCGGGGGTCAGCAGCGGCCCCTTCCCGAGCACGGCACGCGCCCGACGAGTGTGCTCCACGGGGGTGAAGTACGGATGCGCCCCCGCGCTGCGATCCCGCGCGAGTTCGAGCATGCGCGGGCGCAGTGCCGCGAGCATGAGCGGCACGGGCGGGTCGGCGCGCGGACCGCGGTAGTCCGCGGCATCCATGCCGTCGAGGTAGGCGCGCATCGCGCTCACCGGCCCGGCGTACTCGTGGCCGCGAGCGGTGACGTTGCGGGCATGGCTGACCCCGATGCCGAACAGGAACCGGCCGGGGTAGGCCTCGCCGAGCGCCTCGCTGCCCGCCTTCGCGGCGTAGGGGTCGCGGGCGTAGATGCTCGCGATGCCGGTCGCGATCGCGAGCGTCGAGGTGCCGGCGAGCAGGATGCCCGCGTTGGAGAGCACCTCTTTGTTGTTCGCGCCCTCGCCGATCCACAGGGTGCCGTACCCGAGTCGCTCGATCTCGGATGCCGCGGCACGAGCCTCCACGGCCCCGACGAGTCCCACGCGCGTCAACCACACCCCCACGGGGCCGCGACCGTCGAAGAACGTCATTCGTCGAGCGCGAGTTCCTTGGGCAGCTCGAGCTCCTTCGAGCTGAGCTCCTCGACGTTGACGTCTTTGAAGGTGAGCACCCGCACCGACTTCACGAACCGGTCGGAGCGGTAGACGTCCCACACCCACACGTCGTTCATGGTCAGCTCGAAGTAGAAGTCGGTCTCGGTGTCCTGGCGCACGAGCTCGACCTCGTTGGCGAGGTAGAAGCGCCGTTCGGTCTCCACGACGTAGCGGAACTGGCCGACGACATCCCGGTACTCCTTGTAGAGCGCCAGTTCGACCTCGCGGTCGTAGTCCTCGAACTCGTCTTCATCCATGAGAAGAACAGTCTAGGCGCTCGGTGCCGCGGGCTGGAGGGTCGCCGCCGGGGCGGGCGCGATGGCGATCAGCACGAGGCCGATCGCGGAGGGCAGCAACGGCAGCGCCGCGCCGAATGTCGGGTCGATGCGCATGAGCATCGACCCGCTCAACGCGCCGAGCACGAGCGCGGGGATGACCGCCGCACGCACCACGTTGTCGCCCTTCGTGCGATCGGCGAACGCCGCCATGAACGCCGTGATCGTGCCGGTGACATAGGTGGTCGTCACCCCGGAACGGGACTCGATGCGCCGCGCGACCGCCGTCTGCGCCCCCATCGCCGCGGCCGAGAGCGAGATCAGCATCACCATGAGCATCAGAGGGCGGGAGGGCGAGAGCGCCCAGCCCGCCAGCACGCCCGCCTGGGCGAGGAACGCCGCGGCGAGCACGATCACCAGGCGCTCACGACCGGCGCCCTTGCGGGCGACGCGCAGGCACAGGTAGACGCTCAGCGCGAACGAAGCGATCGAGACGGATGCGCCGAGCACCGTCTCCGGGTAGTTCGGGCGCTGGGTGAGGCTCGCGATCACGAGGTTGCCGGTCATCATCGCGGTGAAGATGCCGCCGAGGTTCAGAAAGGCGAACGCGTCCGTCGCCCCGGAGCCGAAGGACAGCACGATCGCCACGGCACCGTGCCAGCGGTCGGCGACTGCACCCTGCTCCATCTCGCCGCGCTCAGCCGATCGGGTCGCGCGGATTCGCGCGCCCGACGATCAGCGGATCGACCGGGGTGAACGGGAACTGCGGCAGGTCGCGCTCGGGCACGCCGAACGACGCCGAGAGCACCTCGCGGGAGAACGCGGATGCGGTGGCCCGGTACCCGACGTCGCCGGGGGTGGGCTGGTCGAAGAAGATCAGGAACCGGATGCCGTCGTCCTCGAGCGCCTCGATGTGGTGCGGGTACGCGCGCGGGATGAAGTACGCCTGCCCGGGCTCGAGCTCGTAGGTGTCGAGGCTGCCGTCCGGGTCGAGCACGGTCATGCGCGCGTGCCCCGACTGCACGTAGCCGAGCTCGGCGGTCACGGGATGCCAGTGCGGCTCACGCATGCCGTTGCCGCCGATCGTCAGCTCGTACATCGAGATGTCGTCGAGGGCGGCCCAGAACTGCTTGCGCGCGAGCCGCGCCTGCCCGTAGGCGTACGACAGAGGCGGGTTCTGGCCCCCCATGTCGAACAGGCGGGCGTTGGGCAGTCCGGCGGTGTCTGGGATGCGCGCGGGCCCGTTCCGACGCACGATCTGCGAGGCGTCCCCGCGGCCGAACGCCTCGAAGACGGACGCGGGCTGGTCGTAGGTATTGCCGAGCACGGCATCCGTCATCGCGTTGAAGCTGTTCTGCAGGGAGAAGTGCGCCGGTCGCTCGGTGCGCAGGGCGGCGACGATCTCCGCCTCGACCTCGCCGACGTTCTCGATGTGATACACCGCACCGGACTCGACGTGGTACATCTGGCCGGCGTTCACCACGAAGCTCGAGAACGAGTCGGCGTTGCCGAGGGTCGACACCAGCACCGTGCCGGCGACCACGTAGGCGAGCTGGTTCGCGTTGACGTTCCACTGCGGTTCGCGCATGGCGCCGGGCGCGAGCGTGATGCGCTTGATGGAGAGGCCGCTGAGGATCGGCAGCGACTCGGCCGTCAGCTGGGTGATGCCCCCGGCCTCGCTCTCGAAGACGGACTCCCCACCGATGAGTGAGCCGACGTGACGGGACGGCGTGGACATGCTGACCTCCTCAGATCGATGCGATGAGCGTATTGGCCGACGCTCGATGCGGCTAGTGCGAGCGCCTCACTCGAGCTCGAAGAGCGCGGGGTCGGCCTTGTGCAGCCAGCTGTGGCGATGCAGCGCGCTCGGGCCGAGCTGGTTGATCGCCGCATAGTGCTCGGTCGAGGCGTAGCCCTTGTTGCCCTTCCAGCCGTAGCCGGGAATCTCCTCGTCCGCGTCGATCATGATGCGGTCGCGGTGCACCTTGGCGATCACGGATGCCGCGGCCACCGAGGCGCAGTCCCGGTCCGCCTTCACCTGGGTGCGCACCCGGGGCACACCGTGACCGTGGGCGGTGAGCCAGTCATGGGATCCGTCGAGGATCACCACGGCATCCGCCACCGGGGCGCCCGCGTCGTAGAGCTGCTCCAGGGCGCGAGTGCCGGCGAGTCCCAGGCACGCCATGATGCCCAGGCGATCGACCTCCTCCGCGGAGGCGAGACCCACCGCGGCGTACACCGACCATTCCCTCGCGAGCGGGGCGAGCGCCTCGCGACGCGGTTCGCTGAGCATCTTCGAGTCGCGAAGACCGGTCGGATGCCGCTTCACTCCGGCATCGATCATGCTGAGCCCCACGGCCACCGGGCCCGCGATCGCGCCGCGACCGACCTCGTCGCACCCGATCACCCAGGCGACGCCCTCCTTGTGCAGGGAGCGCTCGAGGCGCATCGTCGGGTCGGCGACGGTCACCGGGCCTCGTCCACCCCTCGGAAGGTGACGGGGTAGTTGTCGAGCCAGGCCCAGTGCTCCAGCGGCCAGCTGATCAGCAGCGCGCGACCCACGACGTTGTCGATGGGCACGAAACCGCCGGTCGGATCGTCGCGGTGGAACGCCGAGTCGGCCGAGTTGTAGCGGTTGTCGCCCATCACCCAGAGCGAGCCCTCGGGCACGGTGACGGAGAAGTCGTCCCGGGTGACCTTCGTCACGTTCTCGGGCAGGGTGACGTACGGCTCCTCGAGGGGCACGCCGTTGACGGTCAGCTGGCCAAAGTCGTTGCAGCACACGACGACGTCACCCGGCAGTCCGATCACGCGCTTGATGAGGTGGTCGTTGCTGTCCGGCGCGCTGAGCCCGACGAAGGCGAGCACGGCATCCACCGCGGACACGAACCAGTTGGTGGGCTGCTCGACCACCGGGCTGAGCCAGCCGCCCGGATCGCGGAAGACGACGACATCGCCATGCTCGATCGGGATCAGCCCGGGTTCGAGCTGGTTGACGATGATGCGGTCGTCGATGTGCAGCGTCTGCTCCATGGAGGACGACGGAATGTAGAACGACCTGATCAGAAACGTCTTGATGAGAAACGAGATGAGCAGCGCCGCCAGGAAGATCAGCAGGATGTCGCGGACGAAGATCTTCCACCCGCGCTTGCGTGCCGGCTTCGCGTCCCGCTCGCCGTCGGCGACGGCCTGTGCATTTTCAGTCATTTAACCCCAGAGCTCCCAGCAAGCATAAGCGGCTGGGAGCTCGGGAAAGACGGTTGAAACGCGGCTTTAGGCGTCGCGCTTCTCCTTGATCTTCGCCTTCTTGCCGCGCAGGTCGCGCAGGTAGTAGAGCTTGGCGCGGCGCACGTCACCGCGGGTGACGATCTCGATGTGGTCGATGATCGGGGAGTGCACCGGGAAGGTGCGCTCGACGCCGACCTGGAAGCTGACCTTGCGCACGGTGAAGGTCTCGCGAACGCCCTCGCCCGAGCGGCCGATGACGACGCCCTGGAAGACCTGGATACGCGAGCGCGTGCCTTCGACGATGTTCACGTGCACCTTGACGGTGTCGCCGGCGCGGAAGTCCGGGATGTTGTCCTTGAGGGACGCGGCGTCGACGTTGTCGAGGATGTGCATGATGATTCGCTCTCTGCGCCCGCCACAAGTCGGACACGGTTCAGTGATTCGTGAAGAATGGATGCGGTGCCGCGAACCTCCGGCCCCCTGTGGCAGTACCGGGGCGGCACACGAACCCCAATTCTCGCACATGAGCGGCGTGCCGTGCCACTCACAGCGAAATAGGACGATCGGCGACGGTATCCTGGGACGGACAGGAAGAGTGCAGCACCCCATGACCATGAGCACCACCAAAGCCGCGATCGTCTCTCCGGTGCCGGTCCAAGCCGCCATCCGCACCGAACCCGTGCAGCAGCGCAGCGCCGACCGCATCACGAACCTGCTCGACACCGCCGCCGCACTCATCGACGAGCAGGGCATCGACGGGCTCACGACGAGCGATGTCGCTGTCGCATCCGGCTCCTCGGTCGGCGTCGTCTACCGCTACTTCCCGAACATCCAGTCGCTGCTGACCGCGCTCGCCGCACGCAACCTCCAGCGCTTCACCGAGCGCGTGTTCGGCGATTCCGCGGATGCGCCCGGCTCGTGGACCTCCGCGATGAACTCGGCGATCGACGCCTACGTGGACCTGTGCCGCCATGAGCCCGGGTTCCGTGCGCTCGGGTTCGGCGATGTGATCGCCCGGCGGGTGCTGAAGCCCGACTCGGACAGCAACAACGCCGCCCTGGCCCGCGCCTTCAACGAGCTGCTCGTGGAACGGTGCGGCCTGCAACCGAGCGACGAGCTCACCTTCGACATCGAGGTCGCGATCGAGATCGGCGATGCGCTGTTGAACCGCGCGTTCCAGACCGATCCGGCCGGCGACATCCGCTTCATCGACAAGCTGCGCGTGATCGTCGACGAGTATCTGGCACCGCACGCCCAGACGGCTAGGCTCGCCGGGTGATCGAACTGCGCACTCCCGCCGAGATCGAGCGGATGCGAGCGGCGGGCGCGTTCGTCGCGAGCGTGCTCGAAGCGACGGCGGCGGCATCCAAGGTCGGGGTCAACCTGTTGACGATCGACCGGATCGCCCACGACATGATCCGCGCCGCCGGTGCGGAGAGCTGCTACATCGACTATCACCCGTCGTTCGGCGGGTCGCCGTTCGGCAAGGTGATCTGCACCTCGGTCAACGACGCCGCGCTGCACGGGCTCCCCCACGACTACACGCTGCAGGATGGCGACCTGCTCTCGCTGGACTTCGCGGCATCCGTCGACGGCTGGGTCGCCGACTCCGCGATCACCTTCGCGGTCGGCACGCCCCGCGATGAGGACCTGCGTCTGGTCGAGGTCACCTCGGCGGCGCTGGATGCCGGCATCGCGGCGGCCACGGTCGGCAACCACATCGGCGACATCTCGGCGGCGATCGGCGATGTCGCGCACGCCGCCGGCTACAAGGTGAACCTGGACTTCGGCGGCCACGGCGTCGGCCATGAGATGCATGGCGATCCGCACATCGCCAACGACGGTCGCCGTGGACGCGGGCTGCCGTTGCGGGCGGGCCTCGTCTTCGCGATCGAGCCGTGGTTCATGCTCGGCACGGACAAGATCTACACGGATGCCGACGGCTGGACCCTGCGCAGCAAGGACGGCTCACGTGCCGCCCACTTCGAGCACACCGTCGCGGTGACCGAGTCGGGTCCCGTGGTGCTCACCGCCCGAGGGTAGACGGGCTAGGTCTCGCCGCCCGGCAACAGGTCGGGCCGCACCCTGCGCGTGCGCTCCAGCTGCTGCTCTCGCCGCCACGCCGCGATCGCGCCGTGGTTGCCGCTGGTCAGCACGGCGGGCACCTCGAGCCCCCGCCACGTCGCCGGCTTCGTGTAACTCGGATACTCGAGCAGCCCGCCCTCGTGGCTCTCCTCGGTGAGGCTCTCCGGGTTGCCGATCACGCCGGGCACGAGCCGGCCGATCGCCTCGATCATGGCCATCGCGGCGACCTCGCCGCCGTTGAGCACGTAGTCGCCGAGGCTCAGCTCACGCACCGTGGCGACGGATGCCGCGTACTCCACCACCCGCTGGTCGATGCCCTCGTACCGCCCGCAGGCGAAGACCAGGCGCGGCGCGGTGGCAAGCTCCCGAGCAATCGCCTGGGTGAAGCGCTCGCCGGCGGGGCTCGGCACGATCACGATGGACTCCGGGCGCAGCACCTCGTCGAGCACCTCGCCCCAGGGCTCGGGACGCATCACCATGCCGGCGCCGCCGCCGTAGGGCGTGTCATCCACCGTGCGATGCCGGTCGTGCGTGTAGTCGCGCAGGTCGTGCACGGCGACGTCGATGAGGCCGGTCTGGCGGGCCTTGCCGAGCAGTGAGACATCGAGCACGCCGAAGAACTCGGGAAAGATCGTGACGATGTCGATGCGCACCCGTCGAGCCTACGGCCCCGACGCCGACCGCGAGCGCGCCGGACCCATCCGACAGCGGAGGACGGCGCGCCGATGGGCGGCTTGCGAGTCGCGCTCGCCGGCGTGTCATCCTCCCGAATGGAGCTGGGTCGGAGTTCTCCCCCGAATCCTGGCTACCGCGATGTCACGCGACGCCATGCGGCCACCATCGGGCATGGATGTCGCCGCCCACCTCCGAAGCACGGAACCCGCCGCGCGAGCCTCGGCCCTCATTCGCGCGGGGTTCACTCGCGCCGGGCTGCGGTCGGCGGTCGCGTCGGGCGCTGTGGTCCAGGTCCGTCCCGGGTGGCTCGCGATCCCGGACGCACCGATCGAGATCGTCGCCGCGGTGCGGCTGGGCGGGCGGCTCGGCTGCGTCTACCTCGCGGACCACCTCGGACTGTGGGCGCCGGCCAGCGACGTGCTCCATGTCGCCGTCCCTCAGCACGCGGGGCGAGCACTGGTCGGCACGCCCGGCGTCGTGCTGCACTGGCGCTCCGCCCGGTGGCGCGACAATCCTTCGCCCCTCGAGTCGCGCGCCGACATGGTGAAGCAGCTGGCGACGTGCCTCGCATCCGAGGATGCCGTGGCGACCATCGACTCGGCGCTCCACGCCGGGGCGGTGAGCTGGCTGGAGGTGGAGTCCGCGCTTGCGTCGGTGCCGTCGATGCTCGCCGAGATCGATGGGGCCGCCGAGAGCGGCGGGGAGTCACTCGCGCGGTGCCGGCTCAGGCGCCGCGGCATCCCGGTGCGGGCACAGGTGCGAATCGGCACCCTCGGCCGTGTCGATCTCCTGGTCGGCGATCGCCTGGTGCTCGAGATCGACGGACGACGATGGCACACCGATCCGAGCTCGTTCGAGCGGGATCGCGAGCGGGACCTCGAGCTGGCGATCCTGGGCTACCGCGTGATTCGACTCAGCCATCTGCAGGTCACGCTGGACTGGGCTCGGGCCGAGCGGGGCATCCTGCAACTGATCGCCCGACGCGAGCACCTCTGGCCCCGTGGACGGGTTCCGCAAACCACCATTGCGGAGGATGGCGCGCCGTCGTGGGGGCGACACCAGGCCTCATGCGGCGTGTCGTCCTCCGAAATGGCTTGAGCGCGCTGAGCGGGAGTGGCGTCCGGGTGCGCTGAGCGGGAAGCGCTGCGCGTGCGGGCCCGAACGGGCTACTGGGCCGAGGGCGCCGGGGCTTCGTCCGGGAGGTCCTCGTCGGGCAGCTCCTCGAAGAGCCCGAGCGGCGGGTCGACGGTGAGCGTGCCCGCCTTGACGTCGACGGCGGTGACGATGGCCTTGACGAACGGCACGAGCACCTCGCCGGTGTCGGTGGCGACCGTGATCAGATCCTGGGCCGGGAAGTGGTCGATGCGCGCGACGGTGCCGACCTTGCGGCCGTCACGCAGCACGTCGAGACCGACGAGCTGCTCGTCGAACCAGGCATCCTCCTCCGTCTCGGCGAGGTCCTGCTCGACCCAGAGGATGGCCTTGATGAGGGTCTCGGCAGTGGATCGGTCGTCGATGCCCTTGAAGAACGCGACGGGCTGCAGGTTGTAGTACCGCAGCTCACGCAACTCGAGGGTCTTGCCGTGCCAGGGCGAGCTTGTCGGCACCTGCAGGGTGAAGACGGCACCGGGAACGAAGCGCTTCTCCGGAACATCGGTGAAGAGCTCGATCTTGATCGCGCCCTTGAGCCCGTGCGCCTTCGTGAGCCGCCCGACCCGCAGTTGGGTGTGACTCGGGCGCGGTGCTGCCGGTGTTGCCACTCTAGAAGTCGGTGTCGACGACGTCGACTCGTACCTTGCGGCCGTCGGCCAGCGCCGCGACCAGGGTGCGCAGAGCCTTGGCCGTACGACCGGCGCGACCGATCACGCGACCGAGGTCCTCGGGGTGCACACGCACCTCGAGGACCTCGCCGCGCTGCGAGTTCTTCGCGACGACCTGCACCTCATCGGGGTGATCGACGATCCCCTTGACGAGGTGTTCGAGAGCGGGAGCCAGCAAGCTCAGGACTCCTCGGCCGGCGCGTCGTCGGTGCCCGCGACGGGCGCCTCGTCGGCGGCGTCGGCGGCCGGGGCCTCCTCGGGGGCGCCGTCGCTGACGACGGATGCCTCGGCGGCGAGGTCGTCGCCGGTTGCGGCAGCGGCATCCTCGTCGGCGGCCTTCGGCTCCTCGGCCTTGGCAGCGGGCTTCTCGGCCTTCGGCTTGAGCACCGGCTTCTTCTTCTCGTCGACGCTGAAGGCGACGGGCGCCTCCTTAGTCTTGACGGTGCTCTTGGCGTTCTTGTCACCCTTGAAGATGCCCCAGTCGCCGGTGAGCTTGAGGATGGCCTCGACCTGCGGGGAGGGCTGAGCGCCGACACCGAGCCAGTACTGGGCGCGGTCGGACTTGACCTCGATGAACGAGGGCTCCTCGGTGGGGTGGTACTTGCCGATCTCCTCGATGACGCGACCGTCGCGCTTGGTGCGCGAGTCGGCGACGACGATGCGGTAGTACGGCGCGCGGATCTTGCCCAGGCGCTTCAAACGGATCTTGACAGCCACAATTCTCCTGAATTGACGTATGTGTATTGGTGGCGAACTGCCAGCCGTGAGCGTGGGGTGCACACTCGGCGTCGAAAGCTCTGATGGTGTCCGTCCGAGCCAGATAGAGGGTCGGGCAGCGGAGGACTCAACCGCCTATTCTGCCACGTTTCCGACGGAACGCGGAACGGGAACGGGAATCCGGCTGCGCCGACGCGACAACCCGACGCCGATGAGGCAGATCACGCCGCCGATGATGGCGATCACGGCCGGAACCTCGCCGAAGATGAGCAGGCCCAGTACGACCGCGAGCGGCGGCACGATGTAGGTGGTGACGCCGAGCTGACCCGCCGGCATCCGGGAGAGGGCATAGGCCCAGGTGCTGAACGCGAGCGCCGTCGGCACCGCACCGAGGTAGATCATGCCGAGCACAGCCTCGGCCGGGGCGGTCTGCACACCGCTGATGAGTTCGCCCGTGAACGGCAGGCAGACCACGAAGCCGATGGCGCAGCCGAGCCACGTCACCTGCGCGTTCGGGAGGCGTTTGAGCGCGGGCTTCTGCAACAGCACGCCCGCGGCGTAGGTGACCGCGGCCAGGAGCGCCCAGAGCACCCCGGCTCCCCCGAGGCTCGCCCCGCTCGTGCCCAGGCCGATGAGCACGACGCCGACGAAGGCCACGCCGGCGCCGATCGCGAGCCACTTCGGGATGCCCTCGCCGAGGAACACGCCGGCCCCGAGCGCGATGAGGATCGGCCCGATGTTGACGATCATCGCGGTCGTTCCCGCATCCAGGGTCTGCTCGGCGATGTTGAGGGCGATGTTGTATGCACCGAACCAGAACACGCCGAAGCCGATGATCTGCAGCCACTCCCGACGATTCGGCGCGACCCACCGCCGACCGATGAGCACCACGATGCCGAGCAGCAGCGTGCCGACGGCGAGACGACCGAGGGCGAGCGCACCGCCGGAGAAATACGAGGCGGTGCCGCGGATCACGATGAACGCGCTCGCCCAAGCGAGGATCGTCACCGCGATCGCGACGAGAACCAGGGGGGCAAGCCCAGTGCGGGCGGTGGAAGCGGTACTCACCGGTTCAGGCTAGGCCCGACCCCCGACGGAGGCGTCGCTGCACGAACGCGATGGCAGAAACCCGCTGATCGCTGGCAGTCAGCGACCGCCGACCGTGAGCGGCCACGGACGCACCCGTTCGAGCTGGGCCGCGAGGCCGAGAATCGTCGCCTCCCCCGCACCATCGGGGCGCGGGAGCACCGCGAGCTGCACCGCGAGCGGCACCCCGGCGCTCGCGTGCCATCCCGCAGGCACGCTCGCCGCCGGCCAGCCGAGCAGGTTGAACAACGAGGGGTAGGGCGCGTAGCGGATGTTGGCCATGAGGTTGGCGTACCAGCTGCGCTCTCCCCAGCGAACCGCCTCGATTCCAGGCTGGGCGAGGGTCGGCGTGATGAGCACGTCGTAGTCCTCGAAGAACGCGGTGACCCGAGCGCGGATCCGCGCCACCGGGCGTGGCGAGAGCCAGCCGAGCCGACGCGCCAGTCGCCCGAGCCGGGCGTGCGTGCGGATGCGCGGCTCGAGCTTGCTCGCATCGAGGCCCGCGACATCCGTCGCCGTGCCCCCGAACCACCGCGCCAGCAGCGGCAGCGGGTTGGCCGGGTACGGGAACGAGACCTCGGTCACGGTGTGCCCCAGCGCGCGGAGCGCCTCGGCGGTCTCGGCGGCACCACGCCGGAACTCCGGGTCGGTGCGCACGAGCGCAGAGGGTTCGTTGGTCGCGAGGGCGACCCGGAGGGGCGCTGTGGGCTCGGTGACGGTCGCGAGGGCCGGGCGGCCCGCGAGCACCGAGAGCATGAGTGCGGCATCCGCGACCGTCGTCGCCAGCGGTCCGTTCTCGCTCATGCCGAACCAGGCGTCGACCCCGATCTCCTGGGGCACGAGCCCCGAACCCGGCTTGAGACCGAACAACCCGCAGTTGGCGGCGGGGATGCGAATCGACCCCATGCCGTCGTTGCCGTGCGCGATCGTCACGAATCCGGATGCCACGGCCGCGGCACTCCCGCCGGACGAGCCACCCGACGTGCGGTCTCGGTTCCACGGGTTGCGGGTGATGCCGAAGACCGAGTCGGTCGCTCCGAAGACGCACAACTCGGGCACGCGGGTGAGACCGACGACGACCGCTCCGGCGTCGCGCAGCCGGGTGACGACGGGATGGTCGGCCGGCTGGGGATCGTCCGAGGTCGCCGCGGAACCGTCGCGCAGCGGCTCCCCCGCGACGGGGATGTTGTCTTTGATCGCCACCGGCACGCCCGCGAGGGGCAGTCGTGCGCGATCGGCGCGGGCATCCACCGCGGCGGCCTCGGCGAGCGCCTTCTCGGCGCGCACGAGCTGGAACGCGCCCACGTCATCCCCCGTGATCCGCTCGAGGGCCGCACGGGTGGCGTCGACGGCGGTGGTCGTTCCCGCGCGTACGGCGGTGGCGAGCTCCACGGCGGTGAGGAGGGTCATGCCCTCATCGTAGGACCGAGTGGTCCGGCGCGAGGAGACCGACGATCAGGCGTTCTGCGCGTCGCGCCAGGCCAGCCAATCCTTGACGATGCCGAGGTCGTAGTCGGGGCCCGAGATGCCCACCGTGAAGAGCGTGACGCCGCGCTCCCGCAGCGCGTCGGCGCTGACGAAGTCCTTCGCACGCTGCTCGTTGGAGATCTCGATCTCCGAGATGTCCCGGCCCACCTCGTCGCACCAGCCGCGCAGCACGTCGAGCTTGTGATCGAGCATCTCCGGACTCACGAACGAGTGCCAGATGTCGGCGTGCTGGGCGACGATGCGCAGCGTCTTCTGCTCGCCACTGCCGCCGATGAGCACGGGGATGTCGCGAACCGGCGCCGGGTTGAGCTTCGCCCACCTCGCCTCGATGCGGGGCAGGGCCTCGGCGAGCGCGTTCAGGCGCTGCCCGGCGGTGCCGAACTCGTAGCCGTATTCGTCGTAGTCGCGCTCGAACCAGCCCGACCCGGTGCCGAAGATGAAGCGGCCGCCGCTGATGTGGTCGAGGGTGCGGGCCATGTCGGCCTGCAGGTCGGGGTTGCGGTAGCTGTTGCAGTTGACGAGCGTGCCGAACTCGATGCGGCTGGTCAGCTCGGCCCACGATCCGAGTTCCGTCCACGCCTCGAAGTGCAGTCCGTCCGGGTCGCCCGAGAGCGGGAAGAAGTGGTCCCAGTTGAACAGGATGTCGGCGCCGAGATCCTCGATCTCGCGCACCCGATCGCGAATCAGAGCGTACGGGGCGTGCTGGGGCTGGAGCTGGATGCCGATGCGGACGGGGCGTTCAGAAGTCACTGAATCAACACTACGACTCCTCGGCAGCGTGCACGGCGTGCACGGTCGCCGACTTCGGGTAGCCGACGGGATCGCGCTGCTCATCGGTCGAAAACTCGAACAGCGCGATCATGAGCTGCTGCGGGTAGGGCGGCGCTTGCCGGAACTCCGCGACCACCTCGCCGTCGATGAGGATTCGGCTCACCCCATCACCCCACTGCGCACCGTAGCGGTGCGGCCCGGTAAAGTCGAAGTCGATCGGGATGTCGCGCACATCCTCACGCAGTCGCGGGTCGTGATGCGGCTTGATGCCCAGTCGCACCGTCGATGCGGACGAACCGAACAACTCGGCGATGCAGATCTCCCCGGATTCCTCGGGCCGCCGTTCCTCCCCGATGAGCCAGATACCGAGCATGCATGTCGGATCCGGGCTCGCCGACACCGTCACCTCGACCCGCCCAGACCTGCCCGCCCAGAGCCGCCGGGGTGGAACGGCGGTGACCACGCGCAGGTCGTCGCGGGGCCGATCCTGGCCGACGGCATCCCCGACTGGGCCCGAGAAGGTGCCGGTCTGGAGGGCCGACACCCGCATGAGGCCGGTGGCCGGTAGCCACGCGGGCTGGTCCGCGTCGATGCGCAAGCGGATGCCGTCGCCCCCGAGCTCATAGCGTGCCAGGGAACGCTCGGGGGTCGTCCAGTGCGGCAGGTACGCGTCCAGCCATGTGCGGGCGTCGAGGGCCGGACCATCGAACCGGTCGTGGATCTCGCGCATCCTCTCAGGGTGTCAGGAACCGCCGACGCGACTCTGTGGTGCCGGGCCGGTGGAGTCCCGCACGAGGAGCGTCGTGTGCAGCCGCTGCTGGTGCGCACGCGAGCTGTCTGCCGCGGAGATCGACTCGACCAGGAACTCGGCCGCCAGTCGCCCCTTGCTCTCGATCGGCTGCCGCACGGTCGTGAGGGATGGCATCGACCAACTCGCCTCCGCAAGATCATCGAAGCCGCTCACCGACACCTCGGCGGGAACGGACACCCCGGCCTCACGCGCCGCGTCCAGCACGCCGAGGGCGATAATGTCGCTGAAGGCGACGATCGCGGTCGGCCGATCTGGCCCTGTCCACAGGCTCTGGAATGCGCGCACGCCTCCCGCTCGCGTGCACGGCACCTCGAGCACGCTGATGCCGTCGCTCTCGGGGGTGAGACCGCGGGTCGCGAGGGCTGCGATCGCTCCCTGCATGCGCCGGAGCATCGGTCCCCGCCAGTGCGCGTATCCGCCGTCGATGCCGGTCTCGATGGCGAGAATCGCGATCGAACGGTGCCCGAGATCGAGAAGATGGAGCACGAGCTGCTCGATGCCGTCACTGTCGTCGATCTCCACCGAGGGCACTCCCTCGTGGATCTCGCTGTCGACGAGCACGAACGGGATGCCGCGCTGCCGCAGCGCGCTCACCTCCCCGCGGTCGTACTCGAGTCCGCTCACGATGAAGCCGTCGACCGCCGCGTACGGAATCGTCTTGAGCATCGAGCCCCGCAGCGGCGGGGCGAGCAGCAGCGTGAACCCCTCGCGTTGGCAGGTCTGCCCGATGCCCTGCAGAAACTGTGAGTAGTACGGGTTCTCGAGCACCTTGTCGAGCTGTTGCGGCAGCAGCAGGCCGAGGCTGTTCGTGCGGCGGGTCCGCAGCATCCGTGCCGCCGGATCCTGCGAGTAGCCGAGTTCGGCGGCGACGGCGAGGATGTGCTTGAGCGTCGCCTCGGACAGGCGCGAGTTGTCGTTGAAGGCGAGCGAGACGGCCGTCTTCGAGACGTTCGCCCGCTCGGCGACGTCTTGCATGGTCACCCGACGCGCCTTCATGCCGGTCGGCCTCCTCTCGCAAGTACGACGATAGCCGTCGGCGGCACCTCGATCGCCCCGTGCATGGCGGTGCCGGCGCCGTAGACGATCCTGCCCAGGCCGCCATCGAGCATCACGGGCTCGGCGCTACGGTTCACCACGAGGGTCACCGCCTCGCCGTCGGCGGCGGTCCGGGTCATGATCGCGACGTCGTCCCCGAGCGACGCCACGTGTTGCGCGCCCCTTCGCAGCGACGGATGCTCCGCTCGCAGCGCGACGAGCTCGCGCAGGTGGGTGAGCAGGTCGTGGTTCCAGTCGGCTTGGTCCCAGGGCATCGTGCCGCGGCATCCGGGGTCGTTGTCGCCGGTGAGCCCGACCTCGTCGCCGTAGTAGATCATCGGGGCGCCCTGCGCCATGAGCAGAAGCGCGTAACAGAGCTTCACCGCGTCGAGATCGCCGCCGAGGCGGGTGACGAGTCGCTCCGTGTCGTGACTGCCGAGCAGGTTGAGCATCGCCGGTCGGGCGGCCTCGGGCACGCGCGCCGTGAGCTCGTTCATTCCCTCCGCGAACTGCTGCGCATCGATCGCGCGGTCGGCGACGAAGCCGAGCACGAGGTCGCGCAAGGTGTAGTTCATGGTGCCGTCGGCGAGGTCGCCCTGCAGCCAGTGCTCGGGCGCGCGCCACTCCTCCGCCACGATGTAGAGGTTCTCGTCGATGCCCTTCACCACGTCACGGAAGCCGCGCCAAAAGTTGTCGTTGATGAAGTACGGCACGTCGAGCCGCCAGCCATCGACGCCCTGTTCGATCCAGTACCGCGCGACCTTGTAGTGGTGCTCGCGCACCTCGGGGTTGTAGGCGTTCCACTTGGGCAGGTAGTAGCAGCCGGAGCACGTGCGGTAGTTCGGCTCGGGGTGCGGCTGCACCGGAAAGCTCTCCACCGAGAACCAGTTGACGTACTCGGATGCCGCCTCCTTCTCCACGACGTCACGAAACGCCCAGTGACCGTCGCCGCAGTGGTTGAGCACCGCGTCGAGCACCACGCGGATGCCCCGCGAGTGGGCCGCGTCGAGGAAGGCCTTGAACGCGTCGAGGTCACCGAGCCGGTGATCGATCGCGAAGTAGTCCTTCGCGTCGTAGCGGTGATTGGTGTCGGCCTCGAAGATCGGGGTCAGGTAGATGGCGTTGGCCCCGAGCGACACGATGTGGTCGAGGTGGCCGGTGATGCCGGCGAGGTCGCCGCCGAAGAAGTTGTCGCGCGTGGGCTCCGCCCCCCAAGGTTCGACCCCTGGCGGATCGAGAGCGGGGTCACCGTTCGCGAATCGCTCCGGGAAGATCTGGTAGAAGACGGCGTCGGCGAGCCAGTCGGGGGTGTGCATGCTGTCAGTCCTTCAATCCGCTGGCGGCGATCCCACGCACCAGGGCGCGCTGGAAGATCATGAACACGATGATGCTGGGCACGGTCGCAGTGAGCGTGCCGGCCATGAGGTAGTTCCAGGAGGTGCCATAGCGTCCCTGGAAGGCAGAGAGTCCGATCTGGATGGTGCGCAGCTCATCCGAGTTGGTCACCAACAGCGGCCAGAGGAAGTCGTTCCAGGCGAACAGGAAGCTGAAGATCGCGAGCGTTGCGAAGGCGGGCATCGCGAGCGGAACCATGATGCGGAAGAACGTACCGATGCGACTGCAGCCGTCGATGCGTGCGGCATCCTCCAGTTCCCCGGGGATCGACGCGAAGTACTGTCGCAGCAGGATGATGCCGAAGACGTCCGCCAGTCGCGGCACGATGAGGCCGGTGTAGCTGTCGATCCAACCGAACGAGGCCACGAGCGAATACGCGGGGATGATCGTGACGAACGTGGGCACGATGAGCGCCGCCAACAGGATCACGAACAGCGCGTTCTTGAACGGGAAGCGCAAGCGCGCGAAGGCGTAGGCGGCGAAGGCGTCGAGCACGAGATGACCGGTGACGATGCCGGCCGCCATGATCAGGCTGTTGAGGTAGTACTGCCCGAAGGGCGCGGCCTCCCAGGCGACGACGTAGTTCTCCCAGTGCCACGAGGTGGGGAAGATCGAGCCGTTGGAGTAGGTCTCGGCACGGGTCTGCAGCGAGGTGGTGAACATCCAGAGGAACGGCAGCACCACGAAGGCCGCGCCGACGATGAGCACGGCGTGGCGGGCGAGGGCGATTGCAGTGGTTCGCTTCATCGCAGCGGGGACTTTCCCGAGCCGGAGGCTCGCCAGTTGACCAGGGAGACCCCGAGCACGAGGAACAGCGTCACGAACGCGATCGAAGTGCCGTAGCCGAAGTCGCTCAACCGGAAGGCCTCGCGATACATGATCATGCCGAGCACCTCGGTGCCGCCCTGTGGTCCGCCACCGGTGAGGATGTAAACCAGGTCGAACGCCTGGAAGCTCGTGATGAGGGCCTGTACGACGACGAAGAAGGTCATGGGCTTCAGCAGCGGGATCGTCATGAACCGGATGCGCTGCCAGAAGCTCGCGCCGTCGATCTGCGCCGCCTCGAAGACGCCCTCCGGCAGCGCCTGCAGCGCGGTGAGATACAGAATCGCATTGAATCCGACGTTCTTCCAGACCGTCAGCAGGGTGAGCGCACCGAGCGCGAGCCAGCGATCCTGCAACCAGTCGGGACCTTGGATGCCCACCTGCCCCAACACCGTGTTGACGAAGCCCGAGGGGTCGAGCATGTACCGCCAGACGATCGCCGCGGCCACGGACGAGGTGACCGCGGGGAGGAAGTACACGCCGCGGTAGAAGCCGCGGCCCCGCAGCGGCGCATCCAGCAGCAAGGCCACGACGAGTCCGGAGGCCACGCTCAGCACGCACACCCCGAAGGCGTAGATGCAGGTGACCGTGAGCGAGTTCCAGAATTCCGGGTCCTGCGCCAGTCGCACGTAGTTGTCGAAGCCGATGAATTCCTTGACCGGCGAGAACCCGTTCCACGAGGTGAGGCTGATGTATCCGGCCGAGACGATCGGATAGATCACGAAGATGCCGAGCACCGCGAGCGCGGGCAGCAGGAACAGTCCGGCGGTGAGCACCTCTTCGCGGTTGTACCGCTCCCGCGGGGAACCGCCCCGGCCGCCTGAGCGACCGGGGCGGATACCGGACTGCAACTGGGTCAACGACTAACCCTTGGCGATCACGTCGTTGACGGCCTGCTCGGCGTTCGCGAGGGCATCCTCGACCGAGACGGCACCGGTGAGGGCCTTCTCGATCTCCTTCGCGAAGGCCAGCGAGATCGCCGGGTACAGCGGAGTGTTCGGTCGGGCGTGGGCGACGGCCATCTGCTCTACGTACGGGCGCAGACGCGGCTGGTTCTCGTCCACCCAGCCCAGGTACTCGTCGCTCGTGGCGATCGAGTTGGTGACCGGAAGCATGCCGGTCGCCTCACTCCAGCTGAGCACCTGCTCGGGCTCGAGGAACCAGGCCAAGAAGTCCGCCGCCGCCTTCGTCGTGGCCTCGCCGTTGTCGAAGACCATCGCCTGCTCGCCGCCGAGGTTGGTGGCCGGCGTGCCGTTTTCCGGGTACGGGGCCGTGCTCACGCCGAAGTCGAAGGGCGGGTCGGGGGCCCAGATGCCGACCATCCACGATCCGTCGGTCGCCGAGGCAACCTCGCTCTTGCCCAGCTCGCCCCACGCGCCGACCTTGCTCAGGCCGGAGTCGATGAGTTCCTTCCAGTACCCCAGGGCCTCCTCGCCCGCCGCGGTGTTGAAGGCGGCCGCGCTGTTGTCGGCGGTGAGGAATTCGCCGCCGGCCTGCCAGAGGTTGACCTGGAAGTTCCAGGTGAGCCCCTCGCCGTTGTCGCCGGCCTGAGTGAACAGCTCGTAGGCGGGCTTGCCGGTCTTGGCGAGGATCGTCGCGCCATCCGCCTTCAGCTCCTCCCAGGTGATGGGCGGCGAGTCGGGGTCGAGACCGGCCTCCTCGAACAGCGTCTTGTTGTAGATGTAGCCGAGGTTGTTGGCTGAGACCGGTACCGAGACCTGCTTGCCGTCGATCGTGCCGAAGGAGGTCAGGGCGGGGTTGATGTCGGAGAGCACGTCGGCGGGCAGCAACGGGCCGAGGTCGGCAAGGGTGCCGATCTGGTTGATCTGCGGCACCCAGACCAGGTCGCCGATCGCGATGTCCGGCAACGTGTTCGAGGTGGCCGAGGCGCGCAGCTTGGTCAGGAAGTCGGCGTTGGGCACGTTCGAGGCCTTGATCACCACGCCCTCGTGGCTGGCGTTGTAGTCGTCCACCATGGCATCGAAGGTGTCGGCGTTCGTGCCATCCCAGTAATGCCAGACGGTCACCTCGACGTCGCCATCGCCCGAGCCGCCCCCGGCGGTGCAGCCGGTCAGGGCGAGCGCGGCGGCTGCGCCGATCGCGGCGAGCCTCAGTAGTGTGCGGTGCATCATTGCTCCCTCATGTGATTGTGGCCCTAGGGGGCCGTGGATTCCAGCTGTGGTGCTGGTGAACCCGTGCGGGCTCGGTCCGCCGACCGCGCCGCCGAGCCCAAGGGCACTCGGACGACGCTCAGCCAGGCGGCGCTATTCGCAGGAACGATCGTGCCGCTCCCGAAACTCTCCGAACCGAGCACCAGCTCGGCCCTCCACTCCCCCGGGACCGTCAGGTCGTGGTCGCCGAAGTTGACGACGCAGATCCCCGCACCGCGTCTGAGTGCAAGCAGCTCGGGATGCCCCGACTCCAGCCACTGCACCGACTTCTCCTCCCCGAACACCGCACGCCTGGCACTGATCGCCTTCCGGTACAGAGCCAGCGTGGATGCCTCGGACGCCGCCTGGCTGTTCGCCGCGTAGTCGCCGAACTCCGCGGGTTGCGGCAGCCAGGGGGCGGCGGTCGCATCGCTCGGGCTGAACCCGAAGGTCGGGGCGGTGGCATCCCACGGCATGGGCACGCGGCAGCCATCGCGACCGAGTTCCGCGCCACCCGAGCGCAGCCAGATGGGGTCCTGCCGCGCATCGTCCGGCAGGTCGAAGACCTCGGGCAGGCCGAGCTCCTCGCCCTGATAGAGGTATGCGGCCCCGGGGAGCGCGAGCTGCAGCATGATGGCCGCCTTCGCGCGCCGAACCCCGAGGTCGAGGTCGGCCGTGCCCTGTCGCCGGGCGGCCGCGATCATATCCGTCGGCAGCGGTGCGTCGAGGTGCTGCTCCTGCCCGTATCGGGTCGCGGTGCGATGCACGTCATGGTTCGACAGCGTCCAGGCGGGCGGCCCGCCGACCGCCGCCGCCTGGCCGAGCGCGCGCTCGATCGCGGCGGTCATCCGCGACGACTCCCAGGGCTGCACGAGCAGATCGAAGGTGAAGGCCTGGTGCAGTTCGTCAGGCACCAAGTACGCCGTCATGCTCTCGAGACTCGGCACCCAGATCTCGCCGACGAAGTACTTTTCGGGTTCGTTTTCGTCGCCGATGGCCCGCCAGCGGCGGTAGATGTCGTGCACCTCGGGCTGATCCCACATGCCGTAGTTGTGACCGTCACCGACGGCGTCTGGCATGTCGGCGGCCTTGAACAATCCGTGGGCGACATCGATGCGGAAGCCGTCGACACCGCGCTCGAACCAGAATCGCAGCACGCCGTCGAAGTACTCGACGACCTCCTGGTTGCGCCAGTTGAAGTCGGGCTGGCTGGAATCGAAGGCGTGGAAGTACCACTGCCCATCGGCGACCCGGGTCCAGGCAGGGCCGCCGAAGACGCTCTGCCAATTGTTCGGCGGGAGTTCGCCGGACTCCCCGCGGCCATCGCGGAACAGGAAGCGCTCGCGAGCCCGGCTCCCGGCGTCGGCGACGAGCGCTTCCTGGAACCAGGCGTGCTGATCGGAGCAGTGATTGGCGACCATGTCGAGCAGCAGCCGCATCCCGCGCGAGTGCGCTTCGGTGACGAGTCGCTCGAGATCTGCCACGCTGCCGTACGCCTCGTCGATGGCGTAGTAGTCGGCGATGTCGTACCCGTGGTCGCGCTGCGGCGACCGGTAGCACGGATTGAGCCAGAGCGCGTCGACGCCGAGGTCCTGCAGGTAGTCGAGCCTCGAGATGAGTCCGGCGAGGTCGCCGACCCCATCACCGTTGGCGTCGGCGAACGACCGCAGGTAGATCTGGTACACCACCGCGTCGTGCCACCACTGTGTGCTCATGCTCGCCTTCGAGTCAAAGTTTAGTTAACCGATACACTAAACAATCCGGATGAGGAATGCAAGTGTCGACAAGGCCCGCCCCGCGGATGCAGGACGGGCCTTGTCACGGGCTCAGCGCCCGCTCCCGGGCCGCGCGAATGATGCTTGCGGCCGCGCGACCGAGGTCTCCGTTCAGAAGGTCGGATAGATGTCTATGACATCCCCGCCCGTTCCCGTGTAGTTGCCGCCCGTCGACCAGGTCGCATCGTTGATGAGTGGCTTGAACTCGAAGGTCACCCCGTCGGGGATCCGCTCGAGTTCGAACTCCCACACGTCGGAGGCGACATTGCGCGCGGCCCTTCCCGCCGTCCAGCTGAACGGATAGGTGTCGCCACGAATCGCGATGTTGTTGCCGAGCCCGACGTTGTAGTGCACCCGAACCGTGGTGGTGTTGCGCGCCTCCGGCGAGTACGTCGCCGGCGATCCCGGCACGTAGACGGCGGTCTCGTGCTCCCCCAGGGTCACCGTGATCTGCTTGCCCGTGACGCCGCCCGAAACCACGGTCACCGTCTCGCTCGTGTCCATCGCGTTGGTGAGCACCGTGTTCACCGCGATCGTGCTCTCGGCTCGCAGCGGAATCGTGCGCGTCTGGTTGGTCCAGGAGTTGCTCGACAGGGTGATTGCTTCCGCCCCTGACGAGTCGTCGCGACGCGAGAAGCCGTACACGCTGGTGTCCGACCACATCTCGCGCTGCGTACCGACCTGCAACGCCGGGTACGCGGCCCGCATGGCCGTCAACTGCTGAATGTGGTTGTAGAGGTTGGAGTCCTCGTCGAAGCTGGACATGTCCTTGCGGTTGTCCTTATTGGCGATGGGATTCTCGGAGGCGTTGCCGTTGCCGTCATCCGCCTGCTCCGTGCCGTAGTAGATCACGGGGATGCCACGCGTCGTCATCATGAACGTGAGCGCCGACCGAAGCCGCTGGTAGTTGTCGTTCGCCCAGGTCAGGAATCGCGCCCGGTCGTGGTTGTCGATGAAGGTCTCCAACTTGTTCGCGTCGACGTACTTGTAGTCCTGGTCGAACAGGTCGCCAAGCGCGTTCATGTCCGTGTCGGCTGCAAAGGCACTCCGCACCGCGAAGAAGTAGGGGAAGTCCAGCTCGCCCCACTGATAATCCTGATACTCGGAGACGTAGTCGACATCGCCGACGAAGACCTCCCCGAATGTCGGAACCTCCATGGCGTCTTCGAAGTCCTCGAGCCAGGCCTTGGGCACCGAGCGCGCGGCATCCACCCGGATCCCATCGAAGCCCATGTCGACCCAGTCCTTATAGGTGTCGATCAGGTAGTTCGACACCGTCGAGTTGGACTGATCGAGATCGTCGAGCCCGCCCAGGTCGCACTGCTCAATCTGCGTCTGTGTCTCGAGTCCGTTGAAGAGGCAGTCGCCGTTGTGGTGGTAGTACGCCGAGTTGTCCAGCGGGCTGGCCGGCTTATAGGTGCTCGGCGAATACGTCGTCGCCGTGCCATTGAAGTAGTCCGCGGTGTGGTTGGGCACGACATCGAGGATCATCTTCAATCCGAGTCCATGGGCGGTGTCGATGAGGTCCTGAAGCTCCGCCGTGTCTCCGAAGTGCTCGTTGGGTGTCGCGAAGTCGCGCGTGAAGTAGCCGTGATAGCTCGCCTCGTTGTTATCCCGCGACAGCGGTTGCTGGTCGGAGACCGGCGAAAGCCAGATCGCTGTGACACCCAGATTCGCGATGTACTCAAGCTTCTCGGTCAGCCCCGCCCAGTCGCCGCCGTGGTAGAACCCGAGGTCGTCGGGGTCGTACTCGCCGTTGCTGGTGTCGTTGTTGCTCGAGTCGCCGTCGTAGAAGCGATCGACGAGCACCTGGTAGATGACGTCACCCTCCTCCAGGAGTCCCGGGGAGGGAGGCGGGTCGGCCTGTGCCGGAACGGCGACGGAGCCCAAGAGCATGACCGCCGCGGCCAGGAGTGCTGCGATCCATCGACCGGGGTGCCCGGAGGCAGCGTTCGGCTGGCGTTTTCTCTGCATAATCTGACTTCCTCGTCTGATCAGTGCACCCGGCCGCGTAGGTTCACACTTTAGTAAATCGATAAAACACCCTACGGCGAGCGCGCGTCAAGACGGCCAAATGGGGGACCGGCGGCCGCGCGCGGCTCGTCGTTCACTCGACGGACTCGGGCGAGGCTAGCGCCCCAGGAACTTCTGCAGGCTCGCGAGTTCTTCCTCGCTCGGGCCGCCGGGCTTCGATCCCAGGCCGAACCCCGAACCGGCCGCCGCCCCGCCGCCGAGCGGCTTGCCCGCCGCGAGCGCCGCATTCTCCGCCGCGCGCTTGGCGGGGTTGCCCGAGCGCGATCCCTTCTTCTTCGGCTGCTGCTTGCCGCCGCCGAACTTCTGACCGGGGATCGGCCCCATGCCGGGGATCTGCGGGGTGCCGCCCTTGGCGACGGTCTTCATCATCTTCGCGGCCTGCTCGAAACGGTTCACGAGCGCGTTGACCTCGGTCACGGTCGTGCCCGATCCCTTCGCGATGCGCAGCCTGCGAGAACCGTTGAGCAGCTTCGGCAGTTGCCGCTCCTGCCGGGTCATCGACTGGATGATGGCCTCGGTGCGCGTGATCTCCGACTCGTCGAAGTTGTCGAGCTGCTGACGCATGCCCTTCGCGCCCGGCAGCATGCCGAGCATCCCCTTGATGGAGCCCATGTTCTTGAGCTGCTGCATCTGGCCGAGGAAGTCCTCAAGGGTGAAGGTGTCGGTCGCGAACTTCTCCGCGACCTTGCGCGACTCCTCCTCGTCGAAGGTCTTCTGCGCCTGCTCGATGAGGGTGAGGATGTCGCCCAGGTCCAGGATGCGGCTGGCCATGCGATCCGGATGGAACGGCTCGAAGTCGTCGAGTCCCTCCCCCGTGGAGGCGAACATGATCGGTCGACCGGTCACGGAGGCGACCGAGAGCGCGGCGCCGCCACGGGCATCGCCGTCGAGCTTGGAGAGCACGACGCCGGTGAAGTCCACGCCGTCCTGGAAGGCGCGCGCGGTCTGCACCGCGTCCTGACCGATCATGGCGTCGATGACGAACAGCACCTCGTCGGGGTTGATCGACTTGCGGATGTCGGACGCCTGCTTCATGAGCTCGGCGTCGACGCCGAGGCGACCGGCGGTGTCGACGATGACGACGTCGTACTGGCGACGCTCGGCCTCCTTCACACCGTCCTTGGAGACCTTGACCGGGTTGCCCTTGCCGTTGCCCGGCTCCGGCGCCCACACCGGCACGCCCGCCTGCTCGCCGACCACCTGAAGCTGGGTGACGGCGTTGGGACGCTGCAGGTCGGCCGCCACGAGCAGCGGGGTGTGCCCCTCAGACTTGAGCCACTTCGCGAGCTTGCCCGCGAGCGTCGTCTTACCGGCGCCCTGGAGGCCCGCGAGCATGATGACGGTCGGCGGCTTCTTCGCGAACTCGAGCCGACGCTGCTGCCCACCCAGGATCGTGATGAGCTCGTCGTTGACGATCTGCACCACCTGCTGGGCCGGGTTCAGCGCCTTCGAGACCTCGTCACCGAGGGCGCGTTCGCGCACGCGACCGGTGAACTCCTTGACCACCTCGAGCGCGACGTCGGCGTCGAGCAGCGCGCGACGGATCTCGCGGACGGTGCCGTCGACATCCGCGGGGCTGAGCTTGCCCTTGCCGCGGAGGTTCTTGAAGGTCTCAGCGAGACGATCGGTGAGGTTTCCGAAGATGGCCATGGTGCGCCCAGTTTAGATCAGGCTGCCTGACGAGCTGTCAGGGCGGCCACCGCATTACGGTAGTGCCATGGCATTGATCATCACCATTGGCGACAACACCCCCGCCGTTCCCGACTCGGCGTTCGTCGCCCCGAACGCGACCCTCGTCGGGGATGTCACCCTCGGCGAGCGAGCGAGCGTGTTCTACGGCGCGGTGCTGCGCGCGGACACCGATCGCATCACGATCGGCGAGGGCACGAATCTGCAGGACAACGTCGTCATGCACGTCGACGACGGTGTTCCCGCGACGATCGGAGCCCGCGTGACCGTCGGCCACGGCGCGGTGCTGCACGGTTGCACGGTTGAAGACGATTGCCTCATCGGGATGAGCGCGACCGTCATGAATCACGCCGTGATCGGCACCGGTTCGCTTGTCGCCGCCGGGGCGCTCGTGACCGAGGGCACGATCGTGCCCCCGCGCTCACTCGTGGCGGGCGTGCCCGCAAAGGTGCGCCGGGAGCTCACCGACGATGAGTACGCCGCGGTGCTCGCCGGCGCGGCGCACTACCTCGAGATCTCCACGCTGCACCGCGACGCCTTCTAGCGCTCGGCCGTCGCCTGCGGCGCTAGTCGAGGAGGCCGCTCACGAACACGTGCGGGGTGAACCCCGTCAGGTCGCCGATGCCCTCGCCCTGCCCGACGAGCTTGATCGGGATGCCGGTGCGCTCCTGCACGGCGAGCACGAAGCCGCCCTTCGCCGAACCGTCGAGCTTGGTGAGCACGAGACCCGTGACACCGGCGTGCTCGATGAAGGCCTCCGCCTGGGCGAGTCCGTTCTGACCGGTGGTCGCATCGAGCACGAGCAGCACCTCGGCGATCTCGGTCTGCTTCTCAATGACGCGCTTGATCTTGCCGAGCTCGTCCATGAGCCCGCTCTTGGTCTGCAACCGACCGGCGGTGTCGATGAGCACGATGTCGATGCCCTCGCGTTGCGCCAGCTCGACGGTCTGGAAGGCGACGGATGCCGGGTCCTGCCCTTGAGCCTGCGGCCGCACGATCCGCGCTCCCCCACGTTCGGCCCACGTCGCCAACTGCTCGACGGCCGCCGCCCGGAACGTGTCCGCGGCCCCCACCACGACGCTGCGGCCGTAGTTGGTGAGGAACTTCGCGAACTTGCCGATCGTCGTGGTCTTGCCGACCCCGTTCACGCCGACGACGAGCACGACCGCGGGGCGCGCGGTGAGGTGCAGGGTGGGGTCGAGGCGGGCGAGGCGTTCCTCGAGGCTCTCGCGCAGCATCCGGCGCAGGTCGGCGGGGTCGGTGGTGCGGTACTTGGCGACGCTCGCGCGCAGCTCCGCGACGATGTCATCGGTGATGTCGGGGCCGAAGTCGGCCTTGATCAGGGCGTCTTCGAGGTCGTCCCAGGTGTCGTCGTCGATCGTCTTGCGCGTGAACATACCGCGCAACGCGTGCCCGAGCGACCATGGTTCAGCCATGCCTCAAGGTTATCGCCCGGGTCGGCCGGCATATGGCTCAGCCCTGCAGTTCGGATTCCTGCTCCTCCTCGATGCCCGTGCGCCGCCTGCGGCGCCGCGCGAGATAGTTGTCGACGCCCCAGATCGCGACGGCGACGACACCGAACGCGACGAACAGGCTGATCCAGCGCACGAAGTCGCCGGGGATGTCGCCCCAGCTGCCCGGCACCGTGAACAGCACGAACATGAAGGCGACCAGGCCGATCGCGTAGGCGATCGCCCACACCCACTTCTTCCACTTCATGAGCGTGGCGCCGTCGAGGCGCGCCAAGGGCAGCAGCGCGAGCGGCAGGGTCGAGATGCCTTCGATCGTGAGCCCGCTGAAGAACTCGGTGATGAAGACCGTGACCGCGTTGTCGCCCTTGATCGGGGTGAGCAGGCTGTAGCCGATCCAGCCGACCGCCGCGGCCACGAGACCGAAGGCCGAGCCGAGCAGGATGACGAGCGCGTCCCGCGAGAGGGCGAGCGTCATCCCGAACGCCAGACCGGCGACGAGGCCGAAGATCACGCCGGGGTTGAAGTCGAGCAGTCTCGCGACGATCACGGCGATGGCCACGACGATCAGCGACCCCCAGCGGAACTTGATGTACGGTCGCGCGTCGGGCTGCACCCGCCTCATCACGAGCTTGACGAGCGTCCAGACCCCGAGGTTGAACACCAGGAAGCCGAGCAGTCCGCTCAGCAGCACGCGCAGCGACATCAGGTTGAAGCCGAACGCCGGGTCCACGAAGCCGCCGATGACCGCCGCCGCGACGAAGCCGGGCCAGATCAGCCACCCGGGCGGACGACGACGCGGCTGCGTCGGGTCACCGGCGGCGGAGCGCCAGCACCGGCGCAGTGCCGCCGCGAGGGCGTCGTAGCGGGCTCCGATCACCGATCCGAGCAGCGAGCCCGGATACCCGACGATCAGCATGAGCATCACGGCCGAGCCGCCGAGCACGAGCCCCTGGGTGGGGGTGATCGCGGCATCCTGCATCGTCTTGAGGGTGCTGAGCACGCTCGGGTCGGCGATGCCGGTGGCGTCGTAGTCCTCGTTGACGAAGATGTCGATCAGGATGCTGGGGCCGGTCAGCGCCGGATCGTTCTCGCTGCCCACGCCGTCGGCATAGACCATCGAGACGATGTTGAGCCCGTTGCGGGCGTTCGAGAAGCGCGCGCTCGCCCATTGGGCATCCGGGCCCACGGCCGCCAGCCCGGTCGAGTCGACCTGCCCGGAGTCGCGCACGCCGTCGGCGTCGATGTAGCTGATCACGGGCGTCTCGATCCAGCCAGCGCGTTCGAACGCCTGGATCATCTCGACGTAGCGCTCGACGCTCGCATCGGTGGTCAGCAGCACGTACTGGGTCTGCTGGTCGCCGAAGCTCGTGAGCCGCGATGCGCAGTCAAACTCGAACCCGCGCAGCGGTGGCGGGAGGTACCGGGTCTCGACGGTGAAGAACTCGTAGCCGCCGCCGGCGAAGCGCGTGTCGGCGCAGGCCGCTTCGTCGGCGCGGGCCGGGGTGGTGGCGCTGAGCGCGAGCAGGGCGATGAGGGCGGCGACGACGGCGCTGACGAGGCGGGCGAGCCGTGGCATCCGGAGATGAGATTCGGTCACGCGCACACGTTAGCGAGCGCGGGGCGAGCGGCGCTAGCTCGCCCGTTCCGTGTTCACGCGCTGCCCGACGACGGCGCTGATGCCATCGGCGCGCATGCTCACGCCGTAGAGGGCATCGGCGATCTCCATCGTGCGCTTCTGGTGCGTGATCACGATGAGCTGGCTGGTGCGGCGCAGGTCTTCGAAGATGGTCAGCAGGCGCCCCAGGTTCGCGTCGTCGAGCGCCGCCTCCACCTCGTCCATGATGTAGAACGGGCTGGGGCGGGCCTTGAAGATGGCGATGAGCAGGGCGACCGCGGCGAGGCTGCGCTCACCGCCCGACAGCAGACTCAGCCGCTCGATCTTCTTGCCCGCGGGCTTCACGGTGACCTCGATGCCCGTGGTGAGCAGGTTCTCGGGGTCGGTGAGCTGGATACTGCCGGTGCCGCCCGGGAACAGCACCGGGAACACCTCGTTGAACGCCGCCTTCGTGTCGTCGAAGGCGTCGGAGAAGATGTGCTGCATCTTCTCGTCGAGCTCCTCGATGATCGTCAACAGGTCTTTGCGCGTGTTGGTGAGGTCGGTGAGCTGCTCGGTGAGGAACTTGTGGCGCTGCTCGAGCGCGTCGAACTCCTCCAGCGCGAGCGGGTTGACCCGACCCAGCTGCGCGAGCTTGCGCTCCGCCTTGGCCAGCCGCTCCTGCTGCTCGGCGCGTACGAAGGGCTTGCTCGGCATCCCCTCGCCGCCCTCGTGGCGGCCCGCTTCGCCCGCCTCTTCGCGCGCCGCTTCGCCCGCCGCTTCGCCCGCCGCTTCGCCCGCCGCTTCGCGCAACTCATGGTCTGCGGCATCCGACCCGCCATCGAGGGGGGCGGATGCCGGCGTGTCGGTGCCCGCCCCATGAGTTGCGAGAGGGGTGAGAGGGGCGGGGGTGGCGGCGTCGTCCGGCACCGGGACGGCGGGGCCGTATTCCGCCACGAGCACGTCCTCGACGAGACCGAGTTCCTCGCCGGCGCGTTCCAGCAGGGTCGAGAGGTGCAGCTTCTTCTCGTAGATCTGCATCTCGAGGCCGTGCACGTTCTCGCTGATCACCGCGAGCCGCTCCCGCAGGGCGCCTTCCTCACGACGCAGCGTCGCGAGCTCCTCGTTCTGGGCGCTGCGCTCGGCCTCCTTCGAGGCCAGTTCGACACGAGCCTGGGAGACGGATCGGTCGATCGAGTCGAGCACGGACGGCAGCGCCGCGATCACCCGGTTCGCCGCCGCGACCTGGCGGTTGCGGATCACGGTCAGGCGCGCCTGCTCGGCGGCCGCCTCGCGCTCCGCGACGAGCTGTTCGGCGAGCTGGTCGGCGCGCGCCCGTTCGGCGCGAACGCGCTCACGAATGGTCTCCAGCTGGATGCGCAGCTCGAGCTCCTTCGAGCGCGCGACCTCGACCTCCTCGAGCACCCCATCGCGTGCCGAGACGTCGAGCATGGGACGCGGGCGGGCTGCGGCCTCATCGTGCTCGGCCTTCGCCCGCTCGAGACCGACCTCGGCCTCGCGAACCTTCTCGGCGGTGACCTCGAGCCCCTGGGAGAGGCGCTCCCACTCCGCCTGCGCGGCCTCCAGCTGGATGCGGAATCGGCCGAGTTGCTCGGACTGGGCGGCGATGGCGGCGTCGTACTCGCGCAGCGCGGTGAGGGCGGTGGCGGCATCCGTCTTCGCGGTCTCGAGCGCGCCGCGCTTCTCGGCGAGCGCGAAACGGGTGCGCTCGATCTGGGTCGTGACGGTCGCGAGGCTCGCGGTGGCCGTGTCGCGCTCAGCGACGAGTTCCAGTCGGGAGCGCTTGGCGCCGGAGCCGCCGCGCAGCACGTACCGGGTGAGCACGTCGCCGGAGCGGGTGACGAACGTCGCATCGTCCGGGGCGTGCGAGAACGCGGCTCGCGCGGCCTCCAGGTCGTCGGCGATGAGCACGGACGCGAGCAGGCCCAGCACGCCGTCGGGGGCCGTGACGACCTCGGCGGCCGCCACGACGCCGGCGGCGGTGATCGCCGCGATCCTGGGCGCCTCGGCGATGACCACCTCGACGCGGCCGAAGTCCTTGCTCGCGGAGTGCGCGAGCGCATCGATCGCCGCGTCGCGGTCGTCGGCGAGCACGGCGTCGGCCAGTGAGCCGAGGGCCGCGGCGATGGCGGCCTCGTAGCCCGGCTGGATCTTCACGTGCTCGGCGACGAGGCCGCGGATGCCGGAGAGCTTGGCCGCGACGAGCGCACTCGATCCGTCCTTCTGGTCGACCGCGAGGCTCAGCGCGGAGCTGCGCGCGGCGAGCGCATCCCGTTCGCGCTCGGAGGCGTGCAGCTCGTCGCGCAGCGCCTCGATCTCGGCCTGCAGTGCGGTGACCCGCTCCTCGGCGGCCTCGTAGGCGGCGTCGAGCGACCCGTCGCCCTCCTCGCTCGTGGCGGCCTCCGCCTCGAGCGCCACGAACTCGGCGCGGGTGGCGTCACGCCGCTGCTCCGCCTGTTCGAGCGCGTTCTGCTGGCGCAGCAGCTCACCGCGCGCGCTCGCGAGCTTGGACTGGGCCACCTCCACGCGGGAGGCGAGACCGGCGAGCTCGAGGTCGTGTCGGGAGACGAGCGCGCTCTGCGCGGCGATCTCCTCGTCGAGCGAGTCGAGGGATGCCTTCGCCGTCGCCACGCCCGCGGCGGCGGCACCGAGCGCCTCCTCCGCCTGCGCGACGGTCGCCGCGAGCCGCTCGGCCTCGTCGCGCGCCTCCTGCACCGTGGCCTGGCTGATCGTGGCACCCGTGGCCGGCGAGTCGCTCTGCTGGCCGAGCAGGGCGAGCCGCTGGTTGGCGAGGGTGTAGAGCCCGCGCAGCCGTTCCTGGGCGGACTCCAGACCGAAGGCGACGCGACGGGCGACATCCACGGCATCCCCGACCTGGGCCTGCTCGAGCCGGCCCTCGCGCAGCTTGGCCTGATCGAGCTGCTCCTGCAGCACGATGCGCTCCGTCTTGCGCTCCGACTCGCTGCGGCTGAAGTCGGTGATGGCGGCGCGCAGTTCGACGACCTCGTCCGCGAGCAGGCGGGCGCGGGCATCCCGCACGATCGCGGCGATCGACGCGGCCTCCTTGGCGATCTCCGCCTGCGCGCCGAGGGGCTTGAGCTGGCGACGGATCTCCCCCGCGAGGTCGCTGAGGCGGGTGAGGTTCGCCTGCATCGCATCGAGCTTGCGGATGGTCTTCTCTTTGCGACGACGGTGCTTGAGGATGCCCGCGGCCTCCTCGATGAAGCCGCGCCGGTCCTCGGGGCTCGCGTGCAGCACCGCATCCAGCTGCCCCTGGCCCACGATCACGTGCATCTCCCGGCCGAGACCGCTGTCGGAGAGCAGCTCCTGCACGTCGAGCAGGCGGCATTGCTCGCCGTTGATCGCGTACTCGCTGCCGCCGTTGCGGAACAGCGTGCGGCTGATCGTGACCTCGGTGTACTCGATCGGCAGCGCGCCGTCGGAGTTGTCGATGGTGAGGATGACCTCGGCTCGGCCGAGCGGTCCCTTCGTGGCGGTGCCCGCGAAGATGACGTCTTCCATCTTGCCGCCGCGGAGGGTCTTGGCCCCCTGCTCGCCCATGACCCAGGCGAGGGCATCCACGACATTCGACTTGCCGGAGCCGTTGGGCCCGACCACGCACGTGACACCCTGCTCGAAGGCGAAGGTCGTCGGTTGCGCGAAGGACTTGAACCCCTTCAGGGTCAGGCTCTTCAGGTACACGGCGCTCCGCTCGACATCTTCGGGCTAGGGTACCCGACCGCACGGCCTTGACACGGGCGGCTGACCGCGGGCAGTCTGGTCGGCTGCCGAAACGGCGGCTCCCAGCATCCCACGAGGAGAGACCCGCCATGTCCGGCTTCACGATCGACGAGATCGCCATCCCGAACACCAGCGACGGCCCCGATGCCGCCGACTACGCGCGCGCCGTCGAGATCGGCAACACGGTCGACGCGATCGGCTATGGCACCACGGAGCTCGCATACGAGCCCGCGGAGGAGCTCACCTGGTTCCGAAACGAGCATCTGCCGAGACGGATGCTGGCGGCCCGCGTCGACGGCGACATCGTCGCCCGCGCGATCTACGAGACGAGCCTCGGCGACGGCGCGGACTCGGCGTGGCTGACCGTGCAGGTGCTGCCCGAGTTCCGCGGGCGCGGCATCGGCACGGCGCTGGCCGACGCCGTCGAGTCGCTCGCCCGCGCCGACGGCAAGGCGAAGGCGCTCGTGTACACCGCCGTGCCCGAGCAGACCGGGCCGAGGCTCACGCCGCCAACCGGCGTCGGGTCGATTCCCGCCGGCGCTCGCGACGTCGCCTTCCTGCAGTCGCGGGGATACGCCCTCGAGCAGGTGGAGCGGTTCAGTCGCCTCGAGCTGCCCGTGCCCGACCTACAGTCCAGACTCGAGGCCGCCCGGGAGCGCAGCGGCGCGGACTACCGGGTGGTGACGTGGATCGGTCGCACCCCCGAGGAATGGGTGGAGGATCTCGCGCTGCTGGGCACTCGGATGAGCACGGATGCGCCGACGGCCGGGCTCGACGAACCGGAGGACGTGTGGGACGCCGACCGCATCCGAGCGGCGGACGATCGCAACGAGCGCCTCGACCCGCGCGAGCGTCTCACCGCGGGTGCGGTGCACGTGCCGAGCGGCCGGCTCGTGGCCTTCACGATCCTGTCGGTGCCCAGGCAGTCGCATCGCGCGGTGGCGCAGTACGCGACACTCGTGCTGCGCGAACACCGCGGGCATGCGCTCGGCATGCTCGTGAAGGTCGGCAACCTGGAGCAGCTCGCGCGGCTTCGGCCGGGGCATCCCTCGGTCACGACCTTCAACGCCGAGGAGAACCGGCACATGCTCGACGTGAACGAGTCCCTGGGCTTCGTCGCACGCGGCGCGGAGAGCGCCTGGCGAAAGGACCTGGCATGAGCTTCACGATCGACGAGCTCACGATCCCGACGAGCATCGATGCGCCCGGCGGCGACGCGTTCGCCGAGATGGTGCACGTGCGCAACGCGATTGAGGCGCACAGCTTCGGCGGCGACGACCTCGTCTACGAGCCCGAGGAACTGTTGCCGGGCTGGCTCGACCCCTACGAGCCGAAGCGGCTCTTCGTCGCGCGGGTCGACGGACGCATCGTCGCGCGCGCGATCCACGAGATCCAGACCGAGGCGGCGACGGATGTCTCGTGGCTGAGCGTGGAGGTGCTGCCCGAGTTCCGCGGCCGCGGCATCGGCTCGGCGCTGTACGACGCGGTGGTCGCGGTCGCGACCGGACTCGAGCGCACGACCCTGCAGGCCTACGCGATGGCCCGCCAGCAGCCCGGCGACCGCCTCGAGGCGCCAACGGGGTTCGGGTCGGTGCCGCTCGCCGACCCGGGCGTGCGGTTTCTGCTCGCCCGCGGGTGGAGCCTCGAACAGGTGGAGCGATCGAGCAGGCTCGCACTGCCGGTCGTCGACCTCGCGGAGCGCGTCGAGGCGGCGGCGGCATCCGGGCCCGACTATCGCGTGCACACCTGGGTCGGAGCGACGCCGAAGCACTGGCTCGAGGACATCGCGATGCTCGCGACGCGCATGAGCACGGATGCCCCGAGCGCCGGACTCGACGCGACCGAAGACATCTGGACGGTCGAGCGCGTGCTCGACGACGAAGCACGGCAGGCCGAGAGTCCGCGACGTCAGTTCATCGCGGCGGTCGAGCATGTGCCGAGCGGTCGACTCGCGGGCTTCACCGAACTGAGCGTGCCGCCGCAGCCGAACCGCGCCGTCGCCCAAGGGGACACGATCGTGCTCAGCGAGCATCGTGGCCACCGCCTCGGGATGCTGCTGAAGGTCGCGAACATCGCCCACCTGGAGCGCCTGGAGCCCGGTCACCCCTCCATCACGACCTTCAACGCGGAGGAGAACCGCCACATGCTCTCGGTGAACGAAGCCGTCGGGTTCGTCGCGGTCGGCTACGAGGGGGCGTGGAAGAAGACGCTGACCTGACCCGCTCCGCCCCACTGAGGGGTGGGGTGAGGGTGTGGCTAGCGCAGACGCTGGCAGTGCGCGCAGAAGTGCGAGCCGCGGTTCATGAACGACTCGCGCACGATCGGCCGGCCGCAGCGCGGGCACGCCTTGCCCTGCTGTCCGTAGGCGTTGAGCGAATGCGCGAAGTAGCCGGACTGGCCGTTCACGTTGAGGTATTGCGCATCGAAGCTCGTGCCGCCCTCGGCGAGGGCCCGGTCGAGCACCAACCGCACCTCGGCGAGCAGGGCCTGAGCGCGGCGGCGGGAGAGCGTGGCCGTGGGCTGCTCGTAGTGCACGCGTGCGGCCCAAAGTGCCTCGTCGGCGTAGATGTTGCCGATGCCGCTCACGAGGCTCTGGTCGAGCAGGGCACGCTTGATGGACGTGTGCTTGCGCGCGAGCCGCGCGAAGAACAATCGCTCATCGAACCGCGGGTCGATCGGGTCGCGGGCGATGTGCGCAACCTGCGAAGGGATGAGCTCGTCGGGATGATCCGCCGCCGGCACGAGACGGTCGATGGCCATCGAGCCGAAGATGCGCTGGTCGACGAAGTTCAGCCGCAGGGCCCCGTGGGCGGGGTGTTCGAGGTCGATGCGGATGCGGGTGCGCGCGTCATCCACACCCGGCTCACGCAGCAGCACCTGACCGGACATGCCGAGGTGCACGACGACGGCTTCCTCCGATTCCGCGATGGGAATCCACAGGAACTTGCCGCGCCGCTGCGGCCCGAGCAGGCGCGAGCCCGTCAGTCGCGCCTCGAAGTCGCCGCCGAGATGACGCCGCAGCGAGCGCACGTCGAGCACCTCCACGGATGCCACGGTCGCCCCATCGACGGCCGGTGCGAGTCCGCGGCGCACCACCTCGACCTCGGGAAGCTCGGGCACGGCGCTATTTCGGCTGCTGCAGCAGGGTCCACGCCTCGAGCGCGGCCGCCATCTCGGCCTGCTTCTTGCTCGAGCCCTCGCCGGTGGCCACGGGCGCGTCGCCGAGCAGCACGCTGGCGGTGAACCGCTTGGAGTGGTCGGGCCCGCTGTCGGTCACGTGGTAGCTGGGCATGCCACGACCGAGGCGCACGGCGAGCTCCTGCAGGCTCGTCTTCGGGTCCATCGCGGCGCCGAAGCGGCTGGGGTCGGAGAGCAGGGGTTCCACGAGCCGCAGCACGAGGTCGGTGGCGACATCCCCGCCCTGGTCGAGGTAGGTGGCGCCGATGATCGCCTCGACGGTGTCGGCGAGGATGGAGGACTTGTCGCGGCCCCCGGTGAGCTCCTCGCCCTTGCCGAGGCGGATGTGCTCGCCGAGCCCGATCGTGCGGGCGATCTCGGCGAGCGCGAGGGAGGAGACCAGGGATGCCCGCCGCTTGGCGAGCTCGCCCTCGGCTACATCGGGGTGATCGTGGTACAGCCGCACCGTCACCGCCTGGCCGAGGATCGAATCGCCGAGGAACTCGAGGCGTTCGTTGTGGGCGAGGCCGCCGTGCTCGTAGGCGTACGAGCGGTGCGTCAGGGCAAGCTGAAGCAGCTCGGGGTCGACAACGACCCCAAGCGCTGCTGAGAGGGTCGAGTCGTCGCTCACGGCGCTACCGGAGTCGAGGATTCATTCGGTGTCGCCTGCAAGGCGAACCCAAAAACACTAAACGTCGGCGACCTTGCGGCCCTTGTACTCCATGTACAGGGGCGTGCCGGCGGAGTCCTCGACGACCTTCGCGCGGTGCGGGAGGCTGTAGGTGACCTTGCCGTTCTCGATCGTCTTGACGAGCGTGGGGGCGTCAGCCTTCCACTGGGCGCGGCGCATGCGGGTGGAGGCCCGCGACATCTTGCGCTTGGGAACTGCCATGGCTCTATCTCTTCTCTGTGCTGGAGTCTTCGGCGTCAGGCAGTTCGAGTCCGGCAAGGGCCGCCCACCGTGGATCGGCGGGAGCCTCGTGCTCGTGACCCGGATTGTCCAGCAACCGCGCCCCGCATTCGGGGCACAGGCCTGGGCAATCGTCCTGGCACACGGGTTGGAACGGCAGTGAAAGAACCACCGCATCCCTGACCACGGGTTCGAGGTCGACGTGATCGTCGTGAACCTCGTAGTCGAAAGCTTCGTCAAGAGAATACGCGAAAAGCTCCTGGAATTCGACCCGGAGCCGCTGGGCGACGGGCGTGAGGCACCGCACGCACTCCCCTTCAGCGGTGCCGGTGACCACACCGGAGACGAGAATGCCGTCGTGCAGCGACTCGAGTCGCGCATCGATGTGCAGCGTCGAACCCGCGCGCACGCCGATCACGGCGTTGCCGAATCCCTCCGGCACGACGATGTCGAGCTGCTTCTCACGCATCTCGCCCGGGCGGTGCATGAGGTCGTACACGGGGATCGTGTACGGGGTCTTGGTGAAGTGCGGCACGATGGTCGATTCTACCCGCCGGGGCGTGCGGCCGCCGGGTCGACGGCTACTCCGCGACGGCGATGAGCCCCATCTCGGCGGGCGAGGCGAGCAGCGGATGCCTCGGCACCACGCGCACCGTGTAGCCGAAGCTCCCCGACCGAGCCAGCGGCACCGTGCCGGCGAACACCACGGGCTGCCCCGGCTCGGACGCGAGCTCGAGCGGCACGTGCTGCACCTCGTCGAGCACGTCGCCCTCGGAGGCGCGACCGTACGCGACCTCCACCGCGATGTCGTCGGGGCCGAGGCCGTCGAGGGCGACGGTGGCGCGCAGATGCAGTTCGTCGCCGACCTGGGGCACGGCATCCACCCCGCCGGACTCGACGTGCGCGACGTGCACCGCCGGCCACGCGGCGATCACCTTGGCCTTCCACGCGGCGAGCTCGCGCGCCGGCGCGTACTGGTGGGCACTGATCGCGCGTTCGGCGTCGGCGGCCGGTCGGTAGAGACGCTCGACGTACTCGGTGACCATGCGGTCGGCGGAGAGCGCCGGCGACAGCGTCGCGAGCGTGTGGCGGATCGAGTCGATCCAGCGGTGCGGAACGCCGTCGTCGCCGCGGTCGTAGAACCGTGGCGCGATCTGGTGCTCGATCAGGTCGTAGAGGCTCTCCGCCTCGAGCTTGTCGCGCTCGGCGCCGTCACCGGCGGAGTCGGCGGAGGGAATGGCCCAACCGTTCTCCTCGTCGTAGAACTCGGCCCACCAGCCGTCGAGGATCGACAGGTTCAGCGAACCGTTGAGCGCGGCCTTCATGCCCGAGGTGCCGCAGGCCTCAAGCGGGCGAAGCGGGTTGTTGAGCCAGACGTCGGTGCCGGGGTAGAGCAGCTTCGCCATCGCGATCTCGTAGTTCGGTAGGAACACGATGCGCTCGCGCACCTCGGGCTCGGCCGCGAATTCCACCAGCCGCTGGATGAGGCGCTTGCCCTCGTCGTCGGCGGGATGCGACTTGCCGGCGATCACGAGCTGGATCGGCCGCTCGGGGTGCAGCAGCAGCGCGCGCAGCCGCTCCGGGTCGTGCAGCATGAGCGTGAGGCGCTTGTACGTGGGCACGCGGCGGGCGAAGCCGATCGTCAGCACGTTCGGGTCGAGCAGGCTCGAGAACCAGGCCGGGTCGCCGACGCCGGGGTTCTGCTCCTGCCAGGCGAGCGAGACCCGACGGCGCGCCTCGGTGACCAGCTGCGCACGCATTCGGCCGCGCGCGGCCCAGAGCTCGGCATCCGTGAGCTCGGGCGACGACCAGTCGACCACGGTCGTCTCGCTCGAACCGAAGGTGCGCTGCGCGAGGGCGAGCATCTCCGGGTCGGTCCAGGTGGGGGCGTGCACACCGTTGGTGATCGAGGTGATCGGCACGTCGTCTGCGTCGAACCCCGGCCACAGCGCGCCGAACATCTCGCGGGAGACCTCGCCGTGCAGCTTCGAGACGCCGTTCGCCCGCTCGGCGAGCCGCAATCCCATCACGGCCATGTTGAACTTCGTCGGGTCGCCGCCCTGGTAGTTCTCGACCCCGAGTGCGACGACGTCCGCGGCATCCACGCCGGGCAGCAGATCGCCGGAGAAGTAGCGGGTGATCATCTCCAGCTCGAAGCGATCGATGCCCGCGGGCACCGGCGTGTGGGTGGTGAAGACGGTGCCCGCACGCACGACCTGCAGGGCCTCGGCGAACGAAAGTCCGTCGCCGATGAGATCGCTGACGCGCTCGAGCCCCTGGAATCCGGCGTGACCCTCGTTGGTGTGGAAGACCTCGGGTTCCGGCGCCCCGGTGAGCTCGACATAGGTCTTGATCGCCCGCACCCCGCCGATGCCGAGCAGCAGCTCCTGCAGCAGCCGGTGCTCGCCCCCGCCGCCGTAGAGCCGGTCGGTGACGGTGCGCAGCGACTCGTCGTTCTCCGGGATGTCGGTGTCGAGCAGCAACAGCGTGATGCGCCCCACGCGCACCTGCCAGATGCGCGCGTACAGGGCGGATCCGTCGGGCAGCGCGAGTGCGACCCGCGCCGCGGTGCCGTCCGGATGGCGCAGCACGGTGAGCGGCAGGCCGTCCGGGTCGAGCACCGGGTAGCTCTCGAGCTGCCAGCCGTCGCGCGAGATGGACTGCCGGAAGTACCCGGAGCGATAGAACAGCCCGACGCCGAGGATCGGCACGCCGAGGTCGCTGGCGGCCTTGAGGTGATCGCCCGCGAGGATTCCGAGGCCGCCCGAGTATTGCGGCAGGGCCGCGGCGATACCGAACTCCGGCGAGAAGTAGGCGATCGAGGCCGGCGCGCCCTCCAACGTCTGGTACCAGCGCGGCGCACTCAGATACTCGTGCAGCTCGGCGAGCAACTCGTCGGCGGCCCGTACGAAGGCGGCGTCCGCCGCGAGCTCGGCGAGGCGCTCCGGGCCGACGGCCCCCAGCAGCGCGATCGGGTCGTGACGGCAGTCCTCCCAGCGCTGGGGATCGATCGATCGGAACAGCTGCCGCGTCGGCTCGTGCCACGAGCGGCGGAGGTTCATGGAGAGCTCGTCCAGCGGGGCGAGCGCGGCGGGGAGCACCGTGCGGACCGTGAACCTTCGGATGGCCTTCATCTCTCCGACACTAGGCCAGGGACATTACGCCGCGGTAAAACGCACGCTAGGCGGTAACGTCGAAATCGTGGCTACCGAGTACGCGCCGAAGCTGGGTCGCATCCCGATCCGATTCCTGACGCCGCAGCAACCCGAGAACCGGTGGCCGGCCAAGGCCTACGTCGGCGAGGTGGTGCCCTTCGGTGCGACCGTGTTCCGCGAGGGGCACGACGCGATCGGCGTCGAGATGCTGCTGACCGACCCGCTCGGCGTGCAGACCGTGCACCGGATGTCGCCGGTCGCGCCCGGCACGGACCGTTGGCAGGCGCTCGCGGTGCTCCACACCCCCGGTGAGTGGACCTGGCAGGTGCGGGCCTTCGCGGACGAGTGGGCGACCTGGCATCACAACGCCGCCATCAAGATCCCGGCCGGCATCGACGTCGAGCTCATGCTGGAGATCGGTGCCCAACTGCTCGCGCGCGCGCCGCGCCGCGCGATCGTGCAGCGGGCCGCGGCGGTGCTCGCGTCGCCGGTGAGCGCGGCCGAACGCTGGGCGGTGCTGAACGACCCGAAGCTCACCGAGGCGATCGAGACCAAGCCGGTGGCCAGCCTCGACACGTTCAGCGAGACCCTCAGCCTGCGGGTGGAGCGCGAACGGGCGGGCGTCGGCAGCTGGTACGAGTTCTTCCCGCGCAGCGAGGGCGCCAAGCGGGCCAAGGACGGCACCTGGACCTCCGGCACCTTCCGCACCGCGGCCAAGCGGCTGCCCGGCGTGGCGGCGATGGGTTTCGATGTGCTCTACCTTCCGCCGATCCATCCGATCGGGGTCACCGGTCGCAAGGGTCCCAACAACACGCTCACGGTGGGCCCGCAGGATCCCGGCTCGCCGTGGGCGATCGGCGCGTCAGCCGGAGGGCACGACGCGATCCACCCCGACCTCGGCGACGAGAAGGACTTCGCGTTCTTCCTCGGCGCCGCCGCGCGGGCCGGCATCGAGATCGCGATCGACCTGGCCCTGCAGGCCTCCCCCGACCACCCGTGGGTGCGGGAGCATCCCGAATGGTTCACCAGGCTGCCGGATGGCACGATCGCCTACGCCGAGAACCCGCCGAAGAAGTACCAGGACATCTACCCGGTCAACTTCGACAACGACCCGGCCGGTATCCGCGCCGAGGTGCTGCGCATCATCCGGCTCTGGATCTCGCGCGGCGTGCGCATCTTCCGGGTGGACAATCCGCACACCAAGCCCCTGCAGTTCTGGGAGCTCGTGCTGCACGAGATCAACGGCGAGTTCCCCGACGTGGTCTTCCTGGCCGAGGCGTTCACGCGGCCCGCGATGCTGCACTCGCTCGCGCAGGTGGGCTTCCAGCAGTCCTACACGTACTTCACGTGGCGCAACACCAAGCTCGAACTCGAGGAGTTCCTCACCGGGCTCTCCAGTCAGACGGACGCCTTCCTGCGGCCGAATCTGTTCGTGAACACGCCCGACATCCTCACCGAGTACCTGCAGTTCGGTGGCGTGCCGGCGTACAAGGTGCGCGCCGCCATCGCCGCCACCGCCAGCCCGTCCTGGGGTGTGTACGCCGGCTACGAGCTGTTCGAGCACGTCGCGCGCCCGGGCTCCGAGGAGAACATCGACAACGAGAAGTACGAGTACAAGCAGCGCGACTGGGTCGCGGCCGAGAAGGCGGGAACCTCGCTGGCGCCGTACCTGACCAGGCTCAATGCGATCCGTGCCGCCCACCCGGCCCTGCGCCAGCTTCGCAACCTCAGCGTGCACTGGAGCGACGACGACTCGATCCTCGTCTACAGCAAGGTGCTCGACGCCCGGTTCAACGGCGGCACGACGGACGCCGTGATCGTCATCGCCAATGTCGATCCCCACTCCGTGCGCGAGACGGTCGTGCATCTCGACCTGACCGTGCTCGGGCTCGAGCCCGATGCGCACTTCGAGGTCGTCGACCTCGTCACGGGCATCCGCTACGACTGGGGCCGCGACACCTACGTGCGGCTCGACGCGTTCACCGAACCGGTGCACATCATGCACGTGCACTACCCGAGAGGTCACTGATGACGCTGCCCGAGCTGCACCCGGATCATGTCGCAGCACTGGCGGCGGGCGCGCATCCGCGTCCGCACGACACACTCGGGCAGCATCCGGTCGGTGAGCACTGGGTGTATCGCGTGCTGCGCCCGCTCGCGTCCGCGGTCACCGTGGTGCGGGCGGACGGTTCTCGCGTGCCGCTGGTGCATCTCGCGAACGGGCTGTGGCAGGGCGTCGCCCCCGCACCCGCGCAGGCCTACACCGTGGAGGCGGAGTACGACGCTGCCCCGAGCTGGGTGGCGGACGACCCCTACCGCTTCGTGCCGACAGTGGGCGAGATCGACCTGTACCTGTGGGGCGAGGGTCGTCACGAGCAGCTCTGGCAGGTGCTCGGCGCCCACTGCCGTCCGCACGAAGACGTCGACGGCACCGCCTTCTCGGTGTGGGCGCCGCACGCCCGCGCCGCGCGCGTGATCGGCGACTTCAACGGCTGGAACGGCGTCGGCCACGCCATGCGCCGCCTCGACGACAACGGCGTCTGGGAGCTCTTCGTGCCCGCGCTCGAACCCGGCACCGCCTACAAGTTCGAGCTGCTCACCGCCGCCGGCGAGTGGGTGAAGCGTGCGGACCCGATGGCGCGCTACACCGAGGTGCCGCCGGCCACGGCATCCCGCGTCGGACAGTCGCTCTACACCTGGGGCGACGACGACTGGATGACCCGGCGAGCGCAGACCGACCCGCACAACTCCCCCATGTCCGTGTACGAGCTGCACGTGGGCTCGTGGCGCCCGGGACTCGACTACCGCAGCCTCGCCGACGAGCTCATCGCCTACCTCGAGCTCACGGGGTTCACGCACGTCGAGTTCATGCCGCTCGCCGAGCATCCCTTCGGCGGCTCCTGGGGATACCAGGTCACCGGGTACTACGCGCCGACCAGCCGGTTCGGGCATCCCGACGACCTCAAGTACCTCATCGACCGGCTGCACGGCGCCGGCTACGGCGTGCTCATGGACTGGGTGCCCGGGCACTTTCCGAAGGACGAGTGGGCGCTCGCGCGCTTCGACGGTCAGCCGCTCTACGAGCACTCCGATCCGCGCCGCGGCGAGCAGCTCGACTGGGGCACCCTGATCTTCGACTTCGGGCAGTCCCAGGTGCGCAACTTCCTGGTCGCGAACGCCCTGTACTGGCTGGAGGAGTTCCACATCGACGGGCTTCGGGTGGATGCCGTGGCATCCATGCTCTACCTCGACTACTCGCGCAAGGAGGGCGAATGGCTGCCGAACCAGTACGGCGGGCGCGAGAACCTCGAGGCGATCGCGTTCCTGCAGGAGGTCAACGCGACCGCCTACAAGCGCAACCCCGGCATCGTGATGATCGCCGAGGAGTCCACGAGCTGGCCGGGCGTGACCAAGCCGACCTCGCAATCCGGGCTCGGATTCGGCCTGAAGTGGAACATGGGCTGGATGCACGACTCCCTGCAGTACATGGCCGAAGACCCCATGTACCGCTCGTACCACCACAACGACATCACGTTCTCGTTCTTCTACGCGTTCAGCGAGAACTTCATGCTGCCGATCAGCCACGACGAGGTCGTGCACGGCAAGGGATCGCTGCTGCACAAGATGCCGGGCGACCAGTGGCAGAAGCTCGCGAACGTGCGGGCCTACCTGAGCTTCATGTGGGCGCATCCGGGCAAGCAGCTGCTGTTCATGGGCAGCGAGTTCGGGCAACCCTCGGAGTGGAGCGAGGAACGCGGGCTCGACTGGTGGATTCTCGACCAGCCGGTGCACCAGGGGCTGCAGGCGCTCGTGGGGCAGCTGAACCGGGTGTACCGCGACACCCCGGCGCTGTGGGAACAGGACAACACCGCTGCGGGGTTCGAGTGGCTCGACGGCGGCAACGCCGCGCAGAACGTGCTCGCCTTCCTGCGCTGGTCGGCGTCGGGCGCGCCGCTCGTGGGCCTGTTCAACTTCAGCGGCAACCCGGTGGGACCGTACCGGGTCGGTCTGCCCTTCGCCGGCACCTGGCGTGAGGTCGTCAACACGGATGCCGTGGAGTTCGGCGGGTCCGGCGTCGGCAACTACGGCGCGGTCGAGGCCAGCACCGAGGGATTCCACGGCCGCCCGGCCTCGGTGGAGCTGACGCTGCCCCCGCTCGCCGGCCTGTGGCTCACGCCGGCCTGACCCGAGGGATCGCGCGGCTCAGGACGCGTCGTCGTCGAGGCGCTTGGCGAGCACCGTGCCGGGCTTCACCCGGAACATCCCGGCCACGAGCGAACGCGAGCCGGGGTTCTGCGGGGCGACGGAGGCCGGGCGCAGCACCTCCAGCGTGCGGGCGTGGCGCAGAGCGAAGCCCGCGACGTCGTAGAGCGTGGAGTAGCCCGCCGCCGCCTCGGCGCGCATCGCGCGGGTGACGCGCCGCCCGACGACGATCGAGGCGACGAGACCGGCGGCGAAGAGCACGAGCAGCACCGCGCCGATCGCGATGACCGGCACCCGCAGTGCCTGCAGCAGAAGTCCGACGGCGATCGGCACCGCGACGGCCAGCAGATTCAGCAGCCGACGCCGCACGTCGAGCCACCCCGCGGATGGACCGGGCACCACCGCGGGATCGGTCACTAGTAGAGCAGGCCCGTGAGCCTGCGGCGAGCGGTGACCACCCGCGGATCCTCGGCTCCGGCGATCTCGAAGTAGTCGAGCAGCCGCGTGCGCACGGTGTTCTTGGCGGCCTGGTCGAGCCGCGGGAACAGGTCGAGCAGACGACCGAAGGCGTCATCGAGGTGGCCCCCGGCGACATCGAGGTCGGCGACCGCGAGCTGGGCGGCGACGTCGTCCGGCGCGTCGGCGGCGGCACTGCGCAGGGTGGCGGCGTCCGCGCCTTCGAGCCGCGCGAGCAGCGAGACCTGCGCGAGGCCGGCCACCGCGAGCGCGTCGCGCGGGTTCTGAGCGATCGCGGTCTGGTACTCCTTGATCGCGGTGGCGAAGTCGCCGGCCGCGATCGCGTCGTACGCCTCCTGGTGGTGCGGCGGCAGCGGCTCCTCCACGGGCTCGGCCGGCTCGCCGTCCTCGTCGGAGACCGTGAGGCGACCGGTGATACCGTTCTGGGCGGCGACCTGCAGCACCTGATCGAGCACGCCGCGCAGTTCCTCCGCGGGGGGCATCCCCGCGAACAGCTGCAGCGGGCGCCCGCCGATCACCGCGGCGACCGTCGGCACCTGCTGCACCTGGAAGGCCTGCACCAGCTGCGGGTTGCGGGTTGCGTCGACCGTGGCCAGGGCCAGCCGGCCACCGTACTCGCGCACGAGTGCGCCGAGGGATGCCTCGATCCCCTGCCCCACGAACTCGACGAGCACGGGCACGGTCTGCGACAGGTCGAGCACCTGCGTGAACGAGGCGTCGTCCGCCTCGCGCACGATGCCGCCGCGGGCGGCCGCCTCGACCGCACCTGCGGGCGGGGCCGGCGGGCGCACGAGCGAGGAGAGGTCCACTGCGCCGCGCAGGTTCGCGCCGCCGAGAGGGGCGTTGGTCATCCGATCTCCGAAGCCTTGACGAGGCCCTGGCTGTAGCCGAGCAATACGATCTTGCCACCACCGCCGGCCGGCGGCACGTAGAACAGCAGCTGGTCGCTGTAGGTCGCGATGACGCCCTTCGTGCTCACCGCGACGCCGGACAGCGCCTTGACCGAGCCGGACGGGTTGACGGCCGCGCCGGCCTCGGTCGGACGCACGCTGGTGGTCTCGTAGAGGTTGACGGCGATGAGCGCACCGGCGTCGATGGTGGCGAGCACGATCGGGTCCGCCTCGCCGATCGCGTGCCCGAAGGTCACCGCGGCGGTCGTCGGCAGACTGGCGATGATCTCGTTCTTCTTCGCCAGGCCGACCGCGTCGCGCAGGCTGTCGCCCTCGGCCTCGAAGTCGAGGTACGACGTGCTCTCCACGTCCTTCTCCAGGATGTCGGCGTAGGCGAGTGCGACCTCGGTGGGTGCCACGCGCAGCAGCGGGCTGTCCGGCTGCAGTCGCGCGGTGCCGATGTCCGCCGGCGCGACCTCCGGCAGCACGGCGGCGGGCTCCAGGGTGATGGCGTAGCTCACCTTGTAGTTCTCGCGCGCGGTCGGCTGCTCGAGGAAGAGCGCGACGGGGGCGACGGTCTGGTCATCCTCGTTCTGGATGATGGCCAGCACCGTGCGGGGCCAGCCGTCGTTCTGCTGCGGCAGCACCAGCTTCACGGGCCCGGCGGGGATGGCGGGCAGGGCCGCGATGCCGGCGTCCGCGGCGCGGATCGAATAGTTCGCCAGACGCAGTTCGAGCGCCGCGCCATCCATGCGGGTGGCCAGCAGATCGCCGTTGCTCGCGGCGTCCGCCTCGGTCACGACCTCGGAGATGCGCTCCACGATCCGCGCCACCTGACCCTCGGTCGCGGCCGGCGGGTCCACCTCGCTGCCGGGCTCGAAGCTCGGGCTCGGGCTCGGCGTGGTCGCGGTGCGGTCCGCCTGCGGCCAGAACTCGGCGCTGCAGCCGGTGAGCGCGAGCGCGCCGACCAGCACCGTCGCGGCGGCCATGCTGGGCCGCACGGCACGTCGCCCCGAACCGGACTTGTCGACCGGCTTGCGCGCCGGCTTGTACCGGGGCTTGCGGGGAACCTTCGGCAGCGACTTGCGGCGCGGCCCGCCGGCTCGACGCATGTGATTGATGCCGAGCAGCAGGAATGCGAGGCCGAGCAGCAGCAGCACCGCGCCCCCGACGATGAGCGGGCCGGACCACGGCGTGGAGTTGTCGAGCGGCCAGGTGATCGACACCTTCGTCGGCGCCGGTGCGATGCCGTCGGAGACCGCGAGGAACGACACGTTCGCAGGAACGTTGATGACCGTGGTGAGGGATTCGCCGCCCTGATACTCGTCGAACCACAGGTCCGAGCCGATGGGGCTCGGCACCTCGTCCTCGGTGCCGCGCACCCGCTCGCTCGTCAGCTCGCCGTTCTCGTCGAGCGTGATCAGGGTGTAGCTCGCGTCGCCGATCCAGCCGAGCACGTCCACCGTGCGTCCGTAGGCTCCGGTCACCTGCTCCGCCCCGCCGATCGTCACGGTCTGCCGGCCGACGAACGCGTTCAGGGCGCTGCCGTCGATGACCGTGACCGGGGCATCCTGCTCGACCGTCGTGGCGAGCACGACCTTGTCCGGGGCTGCCAGGAAGGTGCGCTGCGCGATGCCGAAGACGAGCATGACGGCCGCGAGGGTGAAGCTGATGATGGCGAGAACGATCCGCACGTGGACTACTCCTTTCGTGTTGCCGGGCCGCAAGGCTCTCGACGCCCTCCGTCGCGAACCGCGACTGCTCGCACTAGGGACGAGGTGAAGGGGCTCCCGACGGGCGGGAGTGCAACAACAAAGACGTTCAAGAGTAGCGGATGCCGCTCCACCGCACTGGGAACCGCCTGGGAGCTCGGTGAATCCCCGCCCCGGCCACGGATCGAGAAGGCGATCCCGGAGGCCACATCGCGCCGCTAAACTAGCCCAATTCCCCCTGAGCTCGAGGAGAGTCATGGCTGCTGACGACGTCGATTTCGGCACCGAGATGCGCGGCTACAAGAAGGAGGAAGTCGATCGTGCGCTGCAGCAGCTGCGCTCCGAACTCATCCGGGCGAACGCCGATCGCGCCGAGGCCGCCAAGGAGGTCAAGCGCCTCCTCGCGGTGAACGAAGACCTGCAGGCCGAGCTCGACGAGACGGGCAGCCCCACCTACGCCGGACTCGGCACGAAGCTCGAGAACACGCTGCGCGTGGCGGAGGAGCAGTCGACGCGGCTCATCAGCCAGGCGGACATCGACGCCGAGCGCATGCGCACCGAGACCCAGGCCGAGGTCACCGCGATCAAGGCGCAGGCGACCGCCGAGGCGCAGCGTGTGCTCGACGACGCGAACCTGCTCGCGGGCAAGACGCTCGCCGATGCGCGCGACGAGTCGGCATCCACGCTCGCCCGCGCGCGCGCCGAGGCCGAGACCCTGCACCAGGATGCCCTGCGCGAGGCCGCGGCGCTGCGTGCTGCCGTCGCAACCGAGGCCGCCGAGACCCGGGCCACCGCGGAACGCGAGGCCGCGGCGCTGCGCGCCGAGGCGGAGCGCGAGGTCGCCGAGCTGAAGGTCACCGCCACGCGCGAGGCCACGGCCGCGCGCGAGGCCGCCGCCGAGCTCGCGCGCGACTCCGAGCTCGGTCGCGCCGAGTACGAGAACGAGAACGCGCGACTGCGCGCCGATCTCGCGCGCGACCTGGAGCAGGGTCGCACCGACCTCGCGCGAGAGATGGACAGCGGTCGCGCCGAGCTCGCGGCCGAGATCGCCGCAGCCCGGGAGAACCTCGCCAACGAGATCGCGGCCGCACGCGAACGGCATGAGAACGAGACCCGCGCGGCACAGGAGCAGCTCGCCGTCGACACCGAGACGGCGCGCGCCAAGCACGAGGCCGACGTCGAGGCCGCGTACGCGGCGCTCGCGGCGGAGACCGAGGCGACCCGCGCCGCACTCGCCGCAGAGATCGCGGGGGCACGCGCCGAGTTCGATGCCGAGATGAAGGCGGCGCGCAACGCGCTCGCCTCGGACACGGCGGAGGCCCGCGCCAGCCTGAACCGCGACATCGCCGAGCAGCGCGCAGCGCTGAACGCCGAGATCACGGAGCGCAGGGCCGCGCTCGAGACCGAGATCACCGAGGCGCGCGCCAAGCTGCAGTTCGACACCGAGAAGCAGACCTCCGACCTCGCGCGCGACATCGAGCGGCAACGCGCCGAGCTCGCGAGCGAGACGGAGTCCACTCGCGCAGCGCTCGCCCACCAGGCGGACGAGACCCGCAGCCGCCTGGCCCGCGACGCCGAGCAGGCGCGTGCGGACCTCGAAGTGGAGCTCACCCGACGCCGGGATGAGGCGGAGCAGCAGTTCCTGGCCAAGCACCAGGAGGCCACCGCCCAGACGCAGCGCTACCTGGACGAGGCCCAGGCACAGCTCGCCGAGGCGACACGCCAGGCGGAGACCGCCCGTCGGGAGGCCGAGACGCTCACGACGACGTCGAAGGCCGAGGCCCGCACGCTGAGGGAGACCTCGGAGGCGCACGCGAAGGAGGTGCTCGAGAGCGCCGACGCGCGATCGCGATCGCTGATCGCGGATGCGGAGCGGCGTGCACACGAGCTCGTGTCCGAGGCGGAGGAACGCCTGGCGAAGATTAGGATTGAGCGCGACACCGTGGCGGGGTACTTCGAGAACCTTCGCGGCGTGCTGCAGGAGGCCGAGAAGGTCGCCGCCGAGAACTGACGACGCGTTTCGACGAGACCAGGGGCACCCCGTGAAGATCCAGAACCCGTTCCGCGTCGGCCTGTTGGGCGGGCTCGGCGTGATCGTCGCCGTCGCGATCGGCGCCACCATCGGCAGCCTTGCGACGGTGCTCACCTACGTCGGCGCGGCGCTGTTCCTGGCCCTCGGGCTCGATCCGCTCGTGTCGTGGCTGGAGGGGCGCAAGTTCCCGCGCTGGGCCGCGATCGTCACCGTGCTGGTCGCCGTGATCGGGGTCGCCACCGGGCTCGTGTTCGCGATCATCCCGGTGATCGTCGAGCAGGTGAACACCGCCATCGAGACGGTGCCGGGACTGATCTCGGACTTCAACGACGGCACCCTCTATGAGCAGATCGCGACAGCCCTGCCGTGGCTGCCACTGGATGACGTCATCGCCGGCGCCCAGGACTGGATCAAGAACCTCGATTTCACGTCGATCGGCGGCGGGGTGCTGGCGGTCGGCGCGACGATCGCGACCGGGGCGACCGGCGCGGTCATCGTGCTCATCCTCACGATCTACTTCGTGTCGTCCCTGTCGACGATCAAGCGGGGGATCTACCAGCTCGTTCCGGCCTCGCGACGTGAGACCTTCATCCACCTCGCCGAGCAGGTCGCGACCTCGGTGGGCCGCTACGTGATCGGCCAGGCAGGGCTCGCCCTCGTCAATGGGGTGCTCTCGTTCATCTTCCTCACCCTCGTGCTGCCGCTGCTGGGCATGCCGGTGAGCTACTCCGCGCTGCTGGCCTTCATCGCCTTCCTCGGGTCGCTGATCCCCCTGGTGGGCACGATCTCCGGCTCGATCGTCATCACGCTGCTGGTGCTGCTGTTCGACGGCGCGCCCACCGTGATCTGGGTCGGCGTCTACTACCTCGCCTACATGCAGCTCGAGGCCTACGTGCTGAACCCGCGGATCATGGCCTCGGCGGTCAAGGTGCCCGGCGCGATCGTCGTGATCGCGGTGTTCGCGGGCGGCAGCCTGCTCGGCATCCTCGGCGCGCTGATCGCGATCCCCGTCGCCGCCGCGATCCTGCTCATCATCAATCAGGTCGTCGTGCCGCGTCAGGCCGAACTGTAGCCCGACGCCCGATCAACCCCAGGTGCGCGGCAGCGGCAGCACTCCGGGGTTCAGCCGCGCGACGATCTCCGTGAGCACGCGGTAGACCTGGTCTTCGCCGACCCACAGGTGCTTGCCGCCTTCGACGGCGACGAACTCGGTCTGCGGCACCAGCGCGAACCGCTTCGCCGCCTCCGCCGGGCGCAGGTAGTCGTCGAGTTCCGGGATGATCGCCACCAACCGCTTGCCGCTGCCCGCCCACGCTGCCAGCTCCTCGTCGGTGGTGCGGCGCAGCGGCGGCGAGAGCAGGATCGCACCCTCGATCGGATGCCGCAGCCCGTACTCGAGCGCGATCTCGGTGCCGAACGACCACCCGAGCAGCCACGGGTGCGGAAGTCCGCGCTCGGCGACGAAGCCCATCGCCGCCGCGAGGTCGTGCTGCTCGTCCACGCCGAAGCCGAACTCGCCGCCCGAGGTGCCGCGCGGCGAGGTGACCCCTCGGAAGTTGAAGCGCAGCACCGCGAGATCGGCCAGCGCCGGAAGGCGGGCGGCCGCCTTGCGGATGATGTGCGAATCCATGAACCCGCCCCCGGTCGGCAGCGGGTGCAGGCACACGAGCGTGGCGACGGGTGTCGCGGTCTGCGGAAGCGCGAGCTCGCCGACGAGCACGTGGCCGTCGCTCGTGGTGAACTCGACGTCCTCGCGAATCGCGGGCAGCACGGTGCCGCCGCGGATCTCCTCGCTCATGCTCTGATCCTCCAACAGTGGGTGTGCCAGTGCCGACGTGCGGCGAGGGCGTCGGCCTCCCCCATGATGCCGTCGGCACGCCAGGCGACGAGGTGGGCGACGCCGGTCGCGATCTCGAGTCCGCATCCGGGGCAGGTGTAGGACTTCACGGCGCTGGGCGCCGCCAAAGGCTGCACCTTCCAGTCGCCGTCGCGCTTCGACTGGGTGTGCAGGCTTCCGGCCAGCACGCGAGTGAGGTCGAGCGGCTCCTCGTCCCGCCGAGCGTCACGACGACGGTTCGAGCGGGGCATGCACCCAGCTTACGATCCGCCCGGGTCATCGAGCTGCTCGAGGCGGGTCTCCTCGAGGTCGAGCATCGACTGGGCCCGGTCGAGCACGCGGGAGGAGTAGCTGCCTTCGGCGCGCGCCTCCAGTAGGGCGTCGCGCTGCGCCTGCAGCGCCTCCCAACGCAGGGCACGGTACTGGCGCTGCGGGGACTTCTCGTCCGAGCCGAGGTCACGGGCGTGCTCGCGCGCCACCTCCGCCGACATCAGCGTCTCGGCACGTGCCCGCTCGAGCACCTCGGGATCGACCTCGCTCTGCCTGAGCTCGGCGCAGTCGAGCGCGGCGATGCCGGCGACGCCGAGCTCGTCGAGCAGTTCCGCCAGCTCGCGGCTCTCGGCGGCCCTGCCGGTGCCCCGGATGCCGATGGTGCGGATGAGCAGCGGGAGGGTGCCGCCCTGCACGATCAGTGTGGTGACCGCGACGGTGAAGGCGATGAGCACCAGCTGGGGACGGAAAGGGGTGTCGTCCGGCAGGGTCTGGGCGGCGGCAAGGGTGACGACGCCGCGCATCCCAGACCAGCCGAGCACCACGCCGCCGCGCCAGTCGAGTCCCTCGGCCTTGAGCTGCTTGATGTCCGCCTGACGTCGGCGCAGCATGCGCTCGGCGCGCTCGGTGCGACGCGCCGTCTGCGGTTGCTGCTCGGTGCGCCTGGTGCCCTGACGCAACCGGAGGCCGGCGAGCATGTCGGCGATCCGGGATGTTCGCGCGTCGGCCCGCGCATCCTGCGAACGCAGGAAGGTCACGAGCGGCCCCACGAAGATGAAGCGGATCACGAGCACCACGAGCGTCATGAGCAGGCCGATGAGCACGGCGTGCACGGCGCTGAGATCCTCGCTGCGCACCTGACCGACCAGGAATGTGACCTGGATGCCGATCAGCAGGAAGACGCCGTTCTCCAGCACGAACTGCACCGTGCGCCAGTTCAACCGCTCCGAGATGCGCGACCGCGCGGAGAACGCGACCGCGCTGCGGTGACCGGAGTACAGCCCGGCCACGACCACGGCGATCACTCCGCTGGCCCCGAGCGCCTCGGCGGGCAGGTAGGCGACGAACGGCACGGCGAAGGAGACCGCGGTGTCGAGCACCGGGTCTTTGAGCCTGGATCGGATGAACACGGCCACGATGCCCACGGCGAAGCCCACCGCGATGGCGGTGAGCACGTCGAAGAAGAACTCGCCGACCGATCCCCAGAACGTGGTCGCCGCGGCCACCGCCGCGATCGCGGAGCGCAGCAGCACGAGCGCCGTGGCGTCGTTGACGAGCGACTCGCCCTCGAGGATGGTGACGAGCCGGTGCGGCAGACCGAGCTTCTTCGCGATCGCGGTCGCCGCGACCGCATCGGTCGGACTGATGACCGCGCCGATCGCGAGCGCGGCGGGAAAGCTCAAGCCGTCGAAGATCAGGAACAGCACCCAGCCGCTGAGGAACGCCGTCGCGACGACGAGACCGACGCTGAGTACGGAGATGCTCGTGAAGTTGCGCCGGAAGTCCACGACCGGCACGTTCAACGCGGACGCATAGAGGATCGGCGGCAGCAGACCGACGAGCACGAGTTCGTGCGGGATGTCGACGGGCGCACCGGGGATGAAGCTGAACCCGACGCCGGCGACGATGAGGATCAGCGGAGCGGCGATGCCGAGGCGCTTGCTGAACGCGCCGGCCGCGACGATCGTGATGAGGCCGACGATGCCGAACAGCGCGAGGCGCACGATCTCGCCGACGCTCTGCTCCATGCAGCCAGCATAGGGATCATCCCTAGTACCAGCCGATCTCCTCCGAGTGCGCCCAGGCGCCGCAGGGCGTTCCGTACCGGCCGGAGATGTAGCCGAGCCCCCAAGTGATCTGGGTCGCCGGGTTCGTCGCCCAGTCGGCGCCTGCGGAGGCCATCTTCTCGCCGGGCAGCGCCTGCGGGATGCCGTACGCGCCACTCGAGGCGTTGTGCGCGTAAACGTTCCAGTGCGACTCGCGATTCCACAGCGCCACCAGGCAGCTGTACTCGTCGTCGCCCCAGCCCATCGACTGCAGCATCGCGTAGGCGATGGCCTGTGCCGTTCCCGGATCCGGCACGCCGGCGGCGGGCACCGAGGGGGTCACGACCACGGGCGCAGGCTCGCTGATCGAGAAGGTGTCGCGTCCCACGGCGTTCGAGTACTCCCCATCCACCCGCAGGGACTGGGCGGCGACCTCCACGGCCACACCGGAGACGTTCACGGCGTAGGCGTCGGAGTACGGCGGCGCCAGGGTCACGAGCAGGAAGGCGAAGGTGACGAAACTCGCGAAGAACGGCAGCGACCACGGCGTGCGCACGTGGCGGCCGGAGACGTCGCCGCCCTCACTCCTGCGCTGCGCGCGGAGCTCGACGAGCCGCGATTGATTCCTCACAGTTGGCCAATCGTACCGGATGCACCCTGCAGCGCCCAGGGAGGGCTCAGCGCACCGCGAGCATCACGTCGATCACGGCGTCGAGCAGCAGGTCGACCTGGGTCTCGTTGTAGCCGCGCCTGGCGGGCCGGAACACCACGGAACGCACCTGCTCGACACTCATCGGCTTGCCGTGCTGAAAGTAGCCCGTGAGGCGCTCGGCGAAGGCATCGACGTCTTTGACGTGGTAGCCGTAGGTGAGCGGTCCGACCCGGGAGAAGCGCTGGCCGACCGGGCGGGCGAGTCGGTCGAGAATCGCCTGCGCCGAGCTGCGGGCCTTGCCGTACCACGCGGACTCCCCCACCTCCGCGAGGGCGCGCTCTCGCTCGCGGGCGGCGAAGGCGTCCTCGAGGCGCTCGAGCGCGGCATCCACGTGCGACGTCGAATAGCCAGCGCGCTGCATGGAGAACGCCATCCTGCGGATCGAATCGGCATCGAGCACCCCGGGCTGGCGCGGGTCGGCCGTGTAGGCGCGTCGGGCCTCCTCGAGGAAGTCCTCGACCTGGTCGATGTTGTAGCCGGGCTTCTTGCGGGCGCGCGGGAAAGTTGTGCTCACCGCTCCATTGTGCCGCAGTACGGCTGGACTTCCGCTCAGGTGAAGAGCAGGAAGAGTCCGTAGGCGGCCGCGCCCGACAGCAACGACGAGTCGACGCGGTCGAGGAAGCCGCCGTGCCCGGGCAGCCAGGTGCTGATGTCCTTGATGCCCAGATCGCGCTTGATGAGCGATTCGGCGAGGTCACCGGTCGTCGCGGTCACGACGAGCACGAGCGCGAGGATCACGCCGACCCACCACGGCTGCTGCAGCATGAAGATGGCCAGCAGGATGCCCGCGATCAGCGCCGCGGCGACCGAGCCCGCGAAACCCTCCCAGGTCTTCTTCGGGCTGATCACCGGCGCCATCGGATGCTTGCCGAAGGCCAACCCGGAGGCGTACGCCCCCGTGTCCACCGAGACGACCACGATGAGGAAGGCCAGGGTCCAGAACTGGCCGCCGTCCTGCGCGGTCAGCAGCACCGTGAAACTGGCCATGAAGCCGATATAGACAAGGATGAACACCCCGGCGCCGAGGTCGCGCAGCAGGGCCGCGGGCGACACGCGCATGCTCGGTCGGATCATCTCGGCGAGTCGCCAGAGGCTCACGAGCGCGATCGCAGCGAGCGTGACGAGCCAGTGCCCGGCATCCTGCCAATAGAAGGCCGCCGGAACGATGGCGATGGCGGCCGCGATGGTGGGCACGCGTGGCACGTCACGGCCGGTGGAGCGCAGTGCCGTCGCGAGCTCGTAGGTCGCGAAGCCGATGAGCGCCGCGGCGAAGATCATGTAGAGCTCTTTGATGACGAGCAGACTCACCAGCAGGGCGCCGCCGAGCAGCAGCCCGACCAGGATCGCGCGCAACAACGGGCGGCCGGTGCGAGCGTTGATGGCCTCGTTGGTGGCGCGCACCTGGGCCTCGAAATCGCTGGCCATCAGACCTCGAGCAATTCGGCTTCCTTGCGCTTGAGGGCCTCGTCGATGGCGTCGACGTGGGCCTTGGTCGCGGCATCCAGGTCCTTCTCCGCGCGCGCGATCTCGTCCTCGCCGACCTCCTTGAGGCTGTCGAGGTCGTCCTTGGCCTTGCGGCGGATGTTGCGGAGGGCGACACGGGCCTGCTCGGCCTTGTCGCGCACGATCTTCACGAACTCCTTGCGGCGCTCCTCGTTGAGCTCGGGCAGGGTCGCGCGGATCACGTTGCCGTCGTTGCCGACGCTCGCCCCCAGGTTCGTCGCGGCGACGAGCGCCTTCTCGATGTCCTTCAGCGCCACCTTGTCATAGGGCGTGATCAGGAGCGTGCGCGCCTCCTGATTGGCCATGGATGCCAGCTGCCCGAGCGGGGTCGGGGTGCCGTAGTAGTCGACGAGCACCTTCTGGAACAGGGCGGGGTTGGCACGGCCGGTGCGCACGGTCGCGAAGTCGTCTTTGGCGACCTCCACGGCCTTCTGCATCTTGTCTTTGGCCTCGGCCAGAACGTCGCTGATCACGGCTCTCCTTACGTCCATGTCGAGTGTAGTGCGGGTCAGCCGAGCGCCAGTAGCGCGACCCCGGCGAGCACGACCGTGGCGCCGACGAGGCGCTGCACGGGGTGCGGCTCGCGGAACAGCAGCCAGCCGGCGAGCCCGACCAACACCACGCTGATCTCGCGGGCCGGCGCGATGATGGACACATCCGCGAGTTGGAATGCGATGAGGATCAGCACGTACGCGAGCGGTCCGAGCGCACCGAACAGCAGCACCGCCACCGGATGCGCACGCACGAACGCCACGGTCTCCCGGCGCCTGCGCAGCGCCGGCACGGCCAGCAGCACGAGTTGCACGACCACGCTGCCCCAGTAGTAGCCGATGGGCGGCATCGCGTGCACGGTGACGGCCGCAGCATCCCACAGCGTGTACACGGCGATGATCACCCCGACCACGAGGCCGTAGAGGATGCCCGCCCGGTTCGCCCGGGCATGCTCGGCCCCGCCCGCCAGCCCGATGACCACCACGCCGATGACCACGACCGCACCGCCGAGCAGCGCGACCCACCCCGGACGCTCGCCGAGCAGCAGGATCGCGAGCACCACCGACAGCGCGGGCCCGGTGCCGCGGGCGAGCGGATAGACCACCGAGACGTCGCCGAGCCGGTATCCGCGCTGGAGCGCGAAGAAGTAGACGATCTGCAGCACCCCACTGACCGCGGCGAGCGGCAGCCAGGCGAGCAGGTCCGCGCCGGACTCCAACAGGGAGGTGATGCCGAACGGTGCGTAGAGCACCGCGCTGACGACCACGCCGGCCCAGATGAAGCCGGGTCCGGTCGCGCCGGTGCGTTTGACGGTGATGTTCCAGGTGGCGTGCGCGACGGCGGCGACACCGACGAGCAGTGCGACGAGCAAGGTCAGGCGTGCACGAGGGTGCCGATGCGTTCCCCGCGCAGGGCCTTGGTCACGTTGCCGGCGGGCTCCATGCCGAAGACGACCATGGGCATCCCGTTGTCCATGCACAGGCTGAACGCGGTGGAGTCGACCACCTTGAGGCCCTGCACCAGCGCCTCCTGGTAGGTGACCTCATCGAGGCGGGATGCATCGGAGTTCTTGCGCGGGTCGTCGTCGTAGACGCCGTCGACGCCGTTCTTGGCGACGAGCACCACGTCGGCGCCGATCTCGAGGGCGCGCTGCGCGGCGACCGTGTCGGTGGAGAAGTAGGGCAGCCCGGCGCCGGCGCCGAAGATCACGACGCGGCCCTTCTCGAGGTGCCGCTCGGCGCGGCGCGGGATGTAGGGCTCGGCGACCTGCGTCATCGAGATCGCGGACTGCACGCGCGTGGCGGCCCCCGCCTGCTCGAGGAAGTCCTGCAGGGCGAGGGCGTTCATCACGGTGCCGAGCATGCCCATGTAGTCGGCGCGGCCGCGATCCATGCCGCGCTGGCTGAGCTCGGCGCCGCGGAAGAAGTTGCCGCCGCCGACGACGATCGCGACCTCCACACCCTCGGCGGATGCCACGGCGATCTCCTTCGCGATCGCCGCGACCACATCGGGGTTGACCCCGAGGGAACCACCGCCGAACGCCTCTCCGGAGAGCTTGAGCATTACACGGCGGGGCTTGTCTTCGGTCACGGTTCCCAGGGTACCGCGCGGCAACCTCATCCTCGGGCAGCGTGCTCTCCACCAATGCGGAGGACGGCGCGCCGGGCATCCCGCGCCGGGAGCGAGCCGCCGGCGTGTCGTCCTCCGCATTGGTGGAGCGGGCAGGCGGGATGCACGAAGGGCCCCGGGAAAACCCGGGGCCCTTCGTGACGGTGGTGGCTAGGCGCCGACCTTGAACCGGGCGAACCCGGTCACGGTGAGGCCGGCATCCGCGAGCACCTTGCCGATGGTGAGCTTGTTGTCGCGCGCGTAGTCCTGCTCGAGCAGGGCGACCTGCTTGAAGTAGGCGCCGATGCGACCCTCGACGATCTTCGGCAGAGCCGCCTCGGGCTTGCCCTCGCCGCGGCTGATCTCCTCGACGATGCGACGCTCGTTCTCGACGTCGATCGGCGGCACGTCCTCACGGGAGAGGTACTGCGGGTCGGCGAACGAGATGTGCTGGGCCACGCCGCGCGCGGTCTCGGCGTCGTCACCCGTGTAGGCGACGATGACACCGATCTGCGGGGGCAGGTCCTTGGAAGTGCGGTGCAGGTAGACCTCGAACTTGTCACCCGGGATGCGCACGATGCGACGCAGCTCGAGCTTCTCGCCGATGACGGCGGCCTCGTCGTCGATCACGCTGCCGACCGTGCCGCCGTCGAGCGGCACCGCGAGCGCGGCATCCACGGTCTCGGCGCCGGAGTCGGCGAGGGCGGCGAGCACCTTGTCGCCGAGGGCGATGAACTTCTCGTTCTTCGCCACGAAGTCGGTCTCGCACGCGAGCTCGATCATCGTGGTCGCGGTCGCGCTGTGCACGGCCGCGATCAGGCCCTCGCTGGTGGAGCGGTCGGCGCGCTTCGCGTTGCCCTTGGCTCCCTTGAGGCGCAGGATCTCCACGGCCTTCTCGATGTCGCCACCGGCCTCGGTGAGGGCGTTCTTGGTGTCGACCATGCCCGTGCCGAGGCGCTCGCGCAGGGCCTTGATGTCGGCGAGGCTGACGTCTGCCATGTTCTTCGGTCCTTACTTCTTGGCCGCGGGCTTGGCCGCAGCAGGCTTCTTCTCGTCTTCGGTGGCCGCGGCTTCGATCTTCGCCTCGGTCTCCGCGTCCGACTCGACGTGGTGCTCGGGAACGATGGTCGCGTCGGCGGCGGCCTCGTGCTCGGCGACGACGGCATCCGCGTCGTTCTCCTCGACGGGAACCTCGGCCGCGACGACCTCGGCGACCGCGGCCTCATCGGGCGTGGTGGAGCCGATGAGTCCGTCGACGGCCTCGATCTGCTCGGCCTCGGAGACGGGGGTCTCGCTCGCGGCGAGGAGTTCCGCCTCCCACGCGGCGAGCGGCTCGACCTCAACGCCGGCCTCGGGCTTCTGGTGGCGCTGGATGAGGCCCTCGGCCGCGGCATCCGCGATGATGCGGGTGAGCAGGCCGACGGAGCGGATCGCGTCGTCGTTGCCCGGAATCGGGTACTGCACCTCGTCGGGGTCGCAGTTGGAGTCGAGGATGGCGATCACCGGGATGCCGAGCTTGTGCGCCTCGTCGATGGCGAGGTGCTCCTTCTTGGTGTCCACGACCCACACCGCCGACGGCGTCTTGGTGAGGTTGCGGATTCCACCGAGCGACTTGTGCAGCTTGTCGAGCTCGCGCTTCTTGATGAGCAGTTCCTTCTTCGTGAAGCCGCTCTTGGCGGTGTCCTCGAAGTCGAGCTCCTCGAGCTCCTTCATGCGCGCGAGGCGCTTGGAGACGGTGGAGAAGTTGGTGAGCAGACCGCCGAGCCAGCGCTGGTTGACGTAGGGCTGGCCGACGCGGGTCGCCTGCTCGGCGATCGTGTTCTGGGCCTGCTTCTTGGTGCCGACGAACAGGATGGTGCCGCCGTGCGCGACGGTCTCCTTGACGTAGTCGTAGGTCTTGTCGATGTAGGCCAGCGACTGCTGGAGGTCGATGATGTGGCTGCCCGAGCGCTCGGTGAGGATGAAGCGCTTCATCTTCGGGTTCCAACGGCGGGTCTGGTGCCCGAAGTGCACACCGCTGTCGAGCAGCTGGCGAATGGTGACGACGGCCATGGCCGTACTCCTTCTTCTCAGTTGTTCTCCGCCGCCGGTCGGCCGCGGAACCTGGTGCCCGGGCACAGACTCCGCCCCGCTTCGCAGGGACTGATGGAGTGTGGGCCTGGTTCGCTCGATGAGCTACGGGCACGCGTAGTCACCCGGTTGCCCGGATGCTGTCCCCAATGGTAGCACCAGCGCCCGGGTTCTCCACCGCCCCGTCCCCGCCCGCCCGCGGGGACGACCGTCGCGCGATCGTGGAGGGATGCGACGCGCCATCGCCCTCCTGAGCCTCCTGCTGCTCCCGCTCGCCGTGCCCGACCCGAGCTGGGCGTGGCCGGTGGCACCGCCGCACGAGATCGTGCGCCCCTACATCGCACCGGCCACCCCCTACGGCTCCGGTCACCGCGGCATCGATGTGCGCGCACCCGGCGGCACGGTGTTCGCGCCCGCCGCCGGGGTGGTGCACTTCGCCGGGGTGGTGGTGGACCGTCCGGTGCTCTCGATCCGGCATCCGGGCGGCCTCATCTCCAGCTACGAGCCGGTCACCTCGACGCTGACGGCGGGTGCCCCGGTGCGGCGCGGCGAGGCGATCGGCTCCGTGGTGCCCGGGCACTGCGCATCCCCGTGCCTGCACTTCGGCGTGCGCCTCGACGGGGAGTACGTCAATCCGCTGCGCCTGCTGGGCGGGCTGCCGTTCTCCGTGCTGCTGCCGACCCGCTAGTGCTGCACGCCGTTGCCGGTGGTGCGCACGACCGCGCCGACCGAGGCGACCCGGCTCGGCCACCAGAAGCGCTCCCCCGTGATGAAGGCCAGTGACGGCACAATCACGGTGCGCACGAGCAGGGTGTCGAGCAGCACGCCGATGCACACGATGATGCCGATCTGCGTGAGCGTGATCAGCGGCAGCACCCCGAGCACCGCGAACACGGCCGCGAGCAGGATGCCGGCGCTCGTGATCACGCCGCCCGTCGACGACAACGCGCGGATCATGCCCTCCTTGGTGCCGTGCGCGACGGTCTCCTCGCGCGCGCGGGTGACGAGGAAGATGTTGTAGTCCACACCCAGGGCCACCAGGAACAGGAAGCTGAACAGCACCACGTTGGTGTCGATCGCCGGGAAGCCGAACACGCTCTCGAACAGCAGCCAGCTCGCGCCGAGGCTCGCGAAGAAGCTCGCGACGACCGTGGCCAGCAGCAACAGGGGCGCGACGAGTGCGCGCAGCAGGATCACGAGCACGAGGAAGACGAGGGCGAGGATGAGCGGGATCACCAGATCCTGATCGGCCTGCTGGGCGCGGGCCACGTCGAGGGACTGCGCGTCGAGCCCGCCCACGATCGCGTCGGCACCGTCGATCGACGACAGCTCCGCCCGCAGCGCGTCGATCGCGGCGAAGGACTCCGAGGTCTCCGCTGCCGCGTCGAGCACGACGTTCACCTGGGTGATCTCGCCGTCGGTCTCGCCGACCGTGGCCGAGACGACGCCGTCGACGGATGCCGCGGCATCCGCCACCTCATCGGCGTAGGCCGCGTTCGTGATGACCGCCGCCGGGGAACCGCTGCCCGCGGAGAAGGCGTCCGCGATGATCTCCTGCCCCACGACCGCCTCCGGCACCGCGGTGAAGCGCTCGGTCTGCGCGAGGCCGACCTTGATCTGCGTCGTGCCGAGCGCGAGGGCGCCGAGCACGAGGGCGCCGACGATGGCCACGACCACCGGCTTGCGGGAGACGAGCGTGCCGAGTTTGCGCCACACGCCGCGCTCGGCGGAGCCCTCCGTGCCGAATCTGGGCACGACAGGCCAGAACAGGCCGCGACCGAACTGCACGAGGGCGGCGGGCAGCACGAAGAGCGCGAAGAGCATGGCGATCACGACACCGGTGGCGCAGGCGATGCCGAGCGCACGGTTGCCCTCGAGCTGCGCGAAGACCAGCGTGAGCAGGGCGAGCACGACCGTGCTGCCGCTCGCGATGATCGCAGGTCCCGCACCGCGCAGCGCCCTGGACATCGCCTCGCGGCGATCCTCCACCAGGCGCAACTCGTCGCGGTAGCGGGCGATGAGCAGCAGCGCGTAGTTCGTGCCGGCGCCGAAGACCAGTACCGAGAGGATGCCGGTGACCGAGGCATCCAGGGCGATGCCGGCGAGGGCGGCGACCCGGGCCGCGACGATGCCCGACAGGCCGTCCGCGAGGCCGACCACGGTCAGCGGCACGAGCCACAGCCACGGGCTGCGGTAGGTGATCAGCAGCAACACGGCCACGACGATCACCGTGGTCAGCAACAGCGTGAAGTCCGCGCCCTTGAAGACAGCGGCGACATCCACCGCGAAGCCCTCGGCTCCGGTGAGCAGGGCCGTGAGACCGGAGGGCAGGTCGGCGTTGGCGGTGGCGCGCAGCTCGGCGGCGCGGTCGGCTTGGGCCGTGACATCCGACTCCGCCTCCAGCGGCACGACCACGAGCGCAGCCGTGCCGTCGTCGGAGATGGTGGGCGGCGGCACGAAGCCCTCGGTGCTGAACTCCGCGAGATCGGCGGATGCCGCGGCCACCGCGTCGAGGTCGGCCTCGGTCAGCTCGTCACCATCGCGGCTGAAGACGAGCAGCGCGCTCGTGGAGTCGGCGCCGGGCAGGTTCTCCTGGGCCGCGGCGACGAGCTCGGACTCGGCGGATGCCGGCAGCCCGACGCCGGGCGCGGTCTCCTTCTCGGAGCCCGAGCCGAGTGCGAAGACGGCCGCGGCGGCGAGCAGTGCGACGGCGAGCACGATCCACGACGTGCGGCGGCCGGCGATGAAACGGGTGAGGCGGTGCATGGGCATCCTTCGCGCTGCGGTCCAAATTAGCTAGATGATCGAACTACTAACCAATCGAAGAACATAGCGGTAAACTCGTGTCCGTGCAAAGTGCCGAGATGGAGCCCGCGGAATCGCCGCGATCGTTCCGCGTGCACCGCGCGAGCGAACTCGTACGCGAGTTCATCGAAGTCAACGCGCGATACTCCGTGCAGCTCGGACGGGAGCTCGAGGTCAACCCCACCGACCTGCAGGCCATGCAGCACCTCATCACGAGCGGCCCCATGAGTCCCACCGAGCTCGCGCGACGACTGGACATCAGCACGGCCGCCGCGACCGCCGTCGTGGACCGCCTGGTGGCGGTCGGGCACGCGACGCGCGAGCAGCATCCCAGCGACCGGCGCAGCATCGTCGTCGTGCCGCGCCCGGAGTCCGTGGACCGCGCGATGGCCGCGCTCATGCCGATGATCCTCGGGATCGATCGGGTGCTCGACGGCTTCGACGCCGAACAGCAGGCGACCATCACCGAGTACCTGCAACGCATCGTGGACGCGTACCGCGCCCGACTCGAGCCCTGAACCCGACGGGTGGGTGCGCCCGTCCGGGCCGCACCATCCGCGCCCGCACTCTCTGTGCGCAACTCATGGGGAGGCGGCTCGACACGCCGCGCGGCCCGGCGTGTCGTCCCCCAGGACAGCAGGTGCCATGAGTTGCGCAACCGCATGCGAAGAGGGCGGCCGCGGGGCGGAGGGGCGGATGCGGGCGGCTGCTGCGGGGGGAGGGGGCGGCTGCGAGCGGGCTAGGCGCGCGGGTGCGCGATGCGGTAGCTCTCCTTGAGCCGCTCAGTCGAGACGTGGGTGTAGAGCTGGGTCGTGCCCAGGCTCGCGTGACCGAGCATCTCCTGCACGGCGCGCAGGTCCGCTCCCCCGTCGAGCAAGTGCGTCGCCGCCGTGTGGCGCAGCGTGTGCGGGCCGGCCGGACCGGTGCCGGGGATCGTGGCCAACAGCCCCGAGATCAGCTCGTACACTGCGCGGTTGGCCAGTCGCGCGCCCTTCGCCCCGACGAACAGGGCCTCGCCCTCGGCGGGCAGCGCGGGGCGACCCCGCTCGAGCCAGCCCACGATCGCGCGGCGTGCCGGGATGCCGAACGGCACGACCCGCTCCTTCGACCCCTTGCCCAGCACCCGCACCGTCTGGCGGCCCAGGTCGACGTCGCGGATCGCGAGCCCCGTGAGTTCGCTCACGCGCAGGGCGGATGCGTAGAGCAGCTCCACGATGGCGAGGTCGCGCAACCCGATCGGATCGCCGGTCTCCGCGCGGTCCGCCACCCGGGTCAGGATCGAGGCCATCTGCTCGCGCGTGAGCACGCGGGGCAGGTGGTGGTCGGACTTGGGCGCCTTGAGGCGGGTCGCGGCATCCGTCGCGGTCGCGTTCGTGCGGGCGAGCCAGCTGGTGAGGGCGCGGGCGGCGGCGGCGCGACGCGCGAGTGTGGACTTGGCCAGGCCCTCCTGCGAGGCTCGCCAGAGCCAATCGCGCAGCAGTTCCAGGTCGAGATCGCCCGGCTCCACCGCCCCACGGGCCGACGCGAAGTCGGCGAGCTGCGTCAGATCCGAACGGTAGGAGCGCACCGTGTGCGCGCTGAAGCCGCGCTCCGCCGCCAAGTGCTCGGCGAAGACGTCGACGGTGCGGTGCAGGTCCACGGCCCCATCGTCGCGCGCGAGCACGGTCAGCGTCGGCGCGACGCGCTCACTGCCCCGAAGAGGCCACCTCGCCGGCGTTGAAGCTCGAGTTCTTCGCCGAGAAGGTCTCGAGGCGCTGCTCGGGCGTCATCGCCTCGATCTGCGCCCACGCATCCGCGGAGAATCCGGAGATCTCCACGGTGTCGCCGACCGGGATCACCGAGTGCACGATCTGCTCGTCGTAGACGTGCACGACGTTCACCGACTGGCCGAAGTCGACGCCCGACAGCAACCGGTTCTCGGCGCTCAGATCGAGTGTGTAGCACGTCGCCGAGGCGACCGAGACGGGGATGCCGACGAAGGTCGAGTGCGTCGAGTAGTGCAGGTGCCCCGCGAGGATGCCACGCACATCCGTACCGCGAATCACCTCCGCCAGGCGCACCTGCCGTTGCAGCTCGAGCATGCCCATCGCCTCGAGCAGCGGAGTCGGGATGGGCGGGTGATGCACCGCGAGCAGCGTGCCGTGCTTCGCGGGGCTCGCGAGCACGTCGGCGAGCCAGTCCAGCTGGTCGTCGCTGACGTCGCCGTGGTGGTAGCCGGGCACCGTGGTGTCGAAGGAGATGATGCGCAGGCCGTTCACGTCGTAGACACGGTCTTGCGGGGCATCCGATTCCTGATCGAAGAGCAGACGCGAGTAGTCGGCGCGCTCATCGTGGTTGCCCATCACCCAGATCACCTGTGCGCCCATGCGCGCGGCCACGGGCTCGACGAGTTCGCGCAGGCGCAGATAGGCGTCGGGTTCGCCGAGGTCGGCGAGATCGCCGGTGAACACGATGGCCTCGGGCTTGGCGGACGAGCGCTCGAGCTGGTGCAGGGCCTGACCGAGGTGGTGGATGGTGTCCACCTTGCCGTACAGCGGCCGACCGCCGCCGAGCAGGTGGGTGTCGCTGAAGTGGGCGATGGTGTGCGATGGCGCCGGATACTGGCCGAGTTGGATCACGGCTCAACCCTAGGCGAGGGAGGTGACCGGCAGGTGACCTATTCGCGTTCTCGCGGGCGGCGCACCCAGCCGAGCCAGGCCATCACGAGCGCGCCCGCGAGCAGTCCCCACAGCGCCGAGCCGATGCCGAGCACGACCACGCCGGAGACGACCACGAGGAAGGTCACGATCGCGGGGACCCGATGCTCGGGCTCTTCGAGTGCATTGGTGATGCTCGTGATGAGCGCGCCGAGCACCGCCAGGCCGGCGACCGCGATCACGAGGATGGTGGGTGCCGCCCCGATGAGCGCGGTCGCGATGCCGGCGCCCATGCCCAACGGCACGTAGAGCAGCCCGTTGGTGAGGGTGCCGATCCAGCGCCGGTTGCGGTCCTCCCCGCCCTCGGGGCCGGCCATGATCGCTGCGGTGATCGCGCCGAGGTTGATGGAGTGCCCGCCCGCGAGCGCCCCGGCGCCCGAGCCGAGACCGATCGCGACGAAGGCGAAGCGCGGCGGCACGGTGTAGCCGTAGGTGGACATCACGGCGAATCCGGGGATGTTCTGTCCGGCCATCGTCGCGATGAACAGCGGCAGACCGACGCTGAGGATCGTGAACGGGTCGAAGGTCGGGGCGACGAAGGTCAGTTGAGGGGCGATGCTCGCCTCGCCGAGCCAGTCGGTGCCCGCGGCGATCAGGATGGCGACGATCGCGACGAGCATCGCGGCCGGCACCGCCCAGCGCGGAGCGAGCCGGAACAGCACCAGCCAGACGAGCACGATGGGCGCCGCGAACAACGGCATCGTGGCGACGGCCTCGACGGGGGCGAGGCAGATCGGCAGCAGCACGCCGGCGAGCATCGCGCTCGCGAGAGTTCTCGGGATGCGGGTGATCGCACGTCCGAGCGCCGGCACCAGTCCGCACAGCAGCATGAGGGCGGCGGAGACCAGGAACGCCCCGACCACATCGGAGAATCGAAGCTCGTGGCTGCCCGCGGCGAGCAGCACTGCGGCGCCCGGGGTCGACCACGCGATGGCCAGTGGCATGCGCAGCCACAGCGCTGCCGTGACGCTCGTGATCGCGATCGCCAGGCACACGGCGAACAGCCCCGACGCGGCCTCGGCCGGCGAGGCGCCGACGGCCTGCAGGCCGGCGATCACGAGCGCGAACGAGCTCGCGAACCCCGAGATGGCAGCGATGAACCCGGCCGATATCGGCTGGAGGACGGATGTGGATGCGATTGCTCCAGCCTAGAACCCGCAGCGGGCGGGCTCCGCCCGCCACTCGCGCAGGGCTGGCCCGGTCAGGGGGCGGGCGGGAGCGCGCGGTCGAGCGCGGCGAGGGCGGCGGCATCCCGGCTGATGCCGTCGGCGGACGCGGCGGCCGTCAAGCGCTCGGCCAGCGCCGGGGAGAGTGTGAGGTTCAGCCTCTGGGTCGCGGCCCCGTGCCGCAGCACGAGTCCGAGGATCGGCAGCACGATGGTGCCGAGCACGTCGAGGATCGCGATGACCCCGAACGCGCGCCAGTAGTCCTGGTTGTCGCCGGGGATGTCGCCGTCGGTGAGGATCGGCAGCCAGATCATCACGGCGACCACCGCGACGAACAGCAGCGTGAGCGCGAGGCCGACACGCACCGCACGCTGTCGGCGCGCGGCGAGCAGGAGCAGCAGGTTCGCCTGCGCCAGGCTCGCGGCGAGCACCGCCAGCACGCCCAGCGCCTTGAACCAGTCGCCCTGCGCGTCGGGCTCGATGCCCTCGGCCCAGATCAGCACGAGCGCCGGCACGAGCGCGACCGTGCTCGCGGCGATGCCGACGTAGCCGACCCATCGCACGGTGCGCCCGACGATGGCGAGATGACACAGCGCGGTGATGCTGAACGCGGCGACCGCGAGCGTCGTCAGCAGCACCTTGGCCTGCGTCTCGCCGAACTCCCGGGCGAGCAGCGCGACGATGCCGAGGGCGGCGGCGATCGCGAGCGAGCCGATCACGACCACGATCGCGGCGCGGCGCACCCCGCGAATGACGGACGGGGCGGCCTGGGCTGCGTCGCTCATGGGGTCATGCTAGTCCCCGGGTGCGAAGACGGCCTCCATCCGCGGCCACGCCTCGGCGCGCACGTAGACGGGCAGTTCGTCGATCGGCACGGCGCGGGAGTGCACGCGACCGCCGGCGATGCGCTCGCCGGTGAAGGCATCCACCCAGTCGCCTGCGGGCAGGTACACATCCCATGCCGCTGCTCCCGGCTCGAGCACCGGGGCGACGAGCAGGTCGGGGCCGAGCATCCACTGCAGCGGATGACGCCAGACCTCGGGATCGGCAGGGTGGTCGAAGAACAGCGGCCGCATGAGCGGCGAGCTCGTCGCGATCGCCGCGCGGGCCGCCTCGGCGAGGTAGGGCACGAGCCGCTCGCGCAGCGCCACGAACCGGCGGAAGACCGGGATGACCCGCTCGTCCCCCGTGCGCTGCGCGATGTTCCACGGCGTGCGGTCGCGTGAGGGGCTGCGATGGTGGTTGAACTCCGAGTGGTACTGCATGATCGGCACGAACGCGGCCGCCGCCGCGGAGCGCAGGTACAGCTCCGCATCCGGGATGTCGCCCGAGAACCCGGCGAAGTCCCACCCCCAGTAGACGACACCGCTGGATGCCGCGGACAGCCCCGCGAACATCGACCAGCGCAACGCCTCCCAGGTCGAGTTCTCGTCGCCCGCCCAGAACGCGCCGTGCGCCTGGCTGCCCGTGTAGCCGGCACGGCTGAAGGTTACCGGCGCCTTGCCCGCCGAGCGCAGCAGGTCGCCGAAGGCCTTGGCGTACGCGACCGGGAAGGTGTTGTTGCCCTCGTCGCCGCCGCGACCGTCCAGGTAGCGCAGGTCGCGTCCCCAGGCGTGCTCCCCGCCGTCCGTCTTGAAGCCGTCGACGCCGAGCTCCTCCACGAGGTAGCGGCGGCGGTCGGTCCACCACGCCGCGGCGCGCTCGTCGGTGAGGTCGGGCATGAGTCCCAGCGGAAACCACCAACCGCGGTTGCGGTACGGGCGCAGCGAGCCGTCGGGGGCGTGCTCCTGGATGAGCATGCCTTCCCTGATCGCCTGTTCGGCATCCAGTCGCGCTTGCCCGGACGGGTGGGGCCGCATCTTGATGAGCGGGATCTGCCACAGCAACAGCCGGATGTCGCGGGCGTGCAGCTCGTCGATCATGCCCTTGGGGTCTGGCCAGGGGCCGTCCGCCGGGAAGGTGAAGTCGGCGAGGCGGTGCGGCTGCTCGCTCGGGGTGTACTCGGCGCCGCGCCACGCGGTGAACGTGCTCTCGTCGCTCCACGCCTCGATCACCACGGAGCCGACCGGAATGTCGTGGTCGCGGTGCGCGTCCACCTGTCGCATCACCTCGGCCTGCGTGTTCCACTCGTTGCCGCTCGCCCACAGCCGGAACACCCAGTCGGGCAGTTCCTCGGGCCGTCCCGCCTCCGCGAGGAAGGCGTCCAGCACCGCGGTCGGGTCGCCCCGGAAGATGCCGAGGTCGATCGCGCCGTCGGGGCCGGTCTCGGCCTCGATCCACAGCCGCTCGGGTTCGTGCTCGCCGATGTCGAACCAGACGCGCCTCGCCGTGCGCACGTGAAAGCCCCAGCCCTCGCCGCCGACGACGTGGGCGAACGGCATCGGCAGGTACGTCTTGCGTTCGGCGCCCTGGCTCTTGTACTGCTCGAAGACCACCGAGTCGAGGCTCGTGCCGCGGTGGTCGAGCGCGTCGAAGCGCTCGCCGAAGCCGGCGACGTGCTCCCCCGGCGCCAGCGGCAGGGCGAAGCGCGCGCGCACGATGCGCTCACCATCGTCGAGCACCGAGACCGAGCCGGGCAGCGCCCCGACGATGTCGTCGGATGCCCGCCAGCTCGCCACGCGGAAGTCGAACCATCGCGTGCGTTCCCCCGCCGCGACGAAGCGATACCGCACGCTCTGGCCGGGGAGCAGGTCGTCGAGCGTCGCCGACCAGCCGTTGGCCGCCCGCGCGAGGCGTGCCTGCGCGGAGGCGAGGTGGCCACCGTCGACGGCCTGACCGCGCGATCGCCGGGCCTCGGGCGCGAGGTCGACCTCACGGGTGCCCGCACCGTCGACGGAGTACTCGAGCACGACGCCCGCGATGCCCGGCGAGGTGCGCACCCCGAGTCGCACGGGTGCGCCCGCGACCGGGTCGACGGGCTCGCGCTGATCGGTGTCGGCGGAGTACGGATGCCCCGAGCCGAACGGGCGGTGCCGGATCACTCGACCACCCCCAGCTCGACGGCCAGCCGCAGGTACATGGCGTGGGTCCACAGCAGCGGCGTCGCGACAGTACCCCACCGCTCGACCCACTCGGCGCGCATGTGCGGAGCGAGCAGATGCGTGTCGACCTGCTCGGGCATCGTGCCGTCCGGCAACGCTGTGGCGGCCGCCCATCGCAGTTCGGCCAGGGCCGCCGCGCGGTCGCCGGCCGCCGCCTGGGCGAGGCCGAGCATGCAGCTCAAGAGCGGCCACTGGCCACCACCGTAGAAGGTGTCCGCAAGATAGCGGTGCACGCCACCATCGACGGAGAGGGAGCGCTCGATCGCGTCGAGCGTCTGCGCCCCGAGCGGCTCGGTCGGCGGGAAGACGGAGAGGGGCGCGAGCAGGGCGAGCAGGCTCGCGTCGACCTCGGTCGCGCCGAGCCACTTGACGAGATGTCCGTCGGCGGTGCCGGAGGCGCGGATGAGGGAGTGGATCTGCTCGGAGGCCGCGCTGGCCGCGGCGGTGCGTGCGGCATCCAGCACCCCGGCACCGGCGACCGAGGTCAAGCCGGCCGCGATGCAGCCGAGCGTGGAGACATGCACCCGCTCGGGGTTCTCCTCCCACCAGTCGAAGCAGGGACGCTGCCAGGAGCTCACGAGGTAGTCGACGGAGAGCTCGAAGCCCTCCCGCCAGCGCTCCAACGGGATGCCGTGCCGCCGACCATGGGCGACCGCCGCCCACAGCCACGTGCCGTAGCCGTCCAGCTGGAAGTCCCACCAGTCGTCGTCGCCGGCTTCGCCGTCGAGTGTGAACCGGGTCGCGAGCATCTGATCGTCCGCAACGGGGGTGCCCGCCTCGGCGGCGGCGACGATCTCCACGACCTGGGCCCGTCGCTCGACGAGGATGCGAGTGCACCAGTCGAAGAATCGCCCAGCGGACTCGACGCCTCCACCCGCTGAGACGCCATCGGCGATGAAGGCACCGTCACGGAACCAGGAGTACCCGCGGTACGCCGAGAAGGTCGGACTCGCCGGGTACGCGCCGGATTCGTGCTGGAGCGATTGGATCGTCGCGAGACTGCTCGTCGCGAGGGCGGCGAGCTGGGCAGGCGTCCAGTCGGTGGCGGTGGTCATGCCGTCGAGGTCCTTCGTGTGTGGTGGTGGAAGTCAGGTGCAGGGGTGGGTCCCGGCGTCGCGAGGACGCCGGGACCCGTCGTGCTATCCGCCGATGACGGCGTTGATGCGCTCCTCGGCGGATGCGAGAGCCTCCTCGACGGTCTTGCGACCGGCCTGGGCCTCGACGAGCTCCTCGCCGATGATGTCCTGCATCTCGGTCTGGCCGTTCGCGACCACGGGCGGCAGCGCGATGCCGTCGAGCGAGTCGAAGACCGCCTGGCGGTTCGCGGGCTTGCCCTTGTCGAGGTACGTGGCGAGCTGCGCCTCATCCGAGATGGGCGGCAGTTCCCAGCCGGCGTCGAGGCGGGTCTGCACCATGACGTCGGAGGAGGTCAGGAACTCGGCCCACTTGGTCGCCGCCTCGATGTGCTCGGAGGTCGCGGAGACGCCGACGGCGTTGGAGAACACGGCGCTGGCCTGCACGGTGTTGCCGGGCTCGACGGCGATGTCCCAGTTGAACGGCACGTCGGCGACCGAGCCGAACACCCAGATGCCGGTGTGCAGCATCGCGAGCTTGCCATCCTTGAACAGGTTGGTGTCGAAGTCGGCGGTGCCCTGGCCCTGCTCGATCGTCGGCATCACGGTGCCGCTCTTGTTCACGAGCCATTCGGCGGCCTCGATGCCTTCGGGGGTGTTGAAGGCGACGGCGGTCTTGTCGTCGTTGAGGAACTGGCCGCCGTTCTGTGCGAGCACCTTGTAGTACTCGTAGAAGCTGATCGGCTGGTGGTCGCCCCAGACACCGGCGGCCTGGTCGGTCAGCGCCTCGGCCGCGGCCTTCTCATCGGCCCACGTCCAGTCGCTGTTCGGGTACTCGAGCCCGGCAGCGTCGAACAGGTCGGCGTTGTAGTAGAGCACGACATCCGAGAAGGAGCTCGGCAAGGCGTACGAGGTGCCGTCGGTCGAGTACGCCTCGAGCAGCGACTGGCGGTACGCCTCCGGGTTGGCGACCTCGAGCGGGGCGAGCACGCCGTTGGCCTGGTAGGCGGCGTAGTTGGAGTACTCGATGTCGAACACGTCGGAGACGGTTCCGGCCGCGAGGTCGGTCTGCAGCGCGGTGCCGTAGTCGCCGTAGGGCAGCGTCGTGACCTCGACCGTGATGTCGGGGTTCTCCGCCTCGAACGCGTCGACGATGGCCTGGAGGTTCTCCTCGTTGCCGTCGTTCGAGATGAAGTTGGTGTACGTGATCGTGACCGGGCCGTCGTCGGCCTGGGTCGTGCAACCGGTGAGAACGAGGGCGGCGATGCCCACGATCCCGGCGGTGGCCAGCAGTGTGCGATTCATGGTGCGGTATCTCCTTCGATGGTGGTTGTGGTGCTGTGTTCCTCGGCTGCGGGGCTCACTTGATCCCCGAGCTGGCCACGCCCTGGATGACGTACTTCTGGGCGAAGATGTAGAGCGCGAGCATCGGCAGGATGCTCACGACGGAGCCGGCCATGATGATGTCCCACTCGGTGGTGTACTGCCCCTGGAGCCCCGCGAGCGCGATGGGCAGGGTCTGCAACTCGGGCTTGCGCAGCACAACGAGCGGCCAGAGGAAGCTGTTCCAGCTGCCCATGAACGCGAAGACCGTCAGGGTCGCGAGCGCCGGGCGGATGTTGGGGAGCACGATGGTCCAGAAGATGCGGAAGTGGCCGGCACCATCGAGCGTCGCCGCTTCGTCGAGCTCCCGAGGCACCTGGTTGATGGCCTGCCGCAGCAGGAAGATGCCGAACGCGCTCGCAAAGGTCGGCAGCAGGGCACCGAGGTAGGTGTTCAGCAGCCCGAAGGTCTTCAGCTCGACGAACAGCGGAACGATGAGCACCTGCAGCGGGATCATCATGGTGGCCAGGTACACGGCGAAGACGGCGCCGCGACCCCGGAACGGCAGGCGGCTGAAGGCGTAGGCCGCCGTCGAGCTGGTGACCAGCTGCACGAGCGTCGTCGCGATCGCGAGCCCGAGGCTGTTCAGGATGACCCGACCGAACGGCCGCTCCGCGAACAGCCGCGCGTACGCCTCGAGCGAGGGGTTCTCCGGGAAGAGCGCGGGAGTGACCGTGAGTCCGACCCCGGGGCTGATCGAGGTGATGATCGTCCACAGGAACGGGAAGAACATCGCGATCGCGCCGAGCACGACGATGACGTGGAGTGCGATCCACCCCAGGCGGCGTCTACCCATAGTTCACCCACCGACGCTGGCCGCGCACCTGCACGAGCGTGACGGCGAGGATGACGATGAAGAGCATCCACGACAGTGCGGCCGCCTCCCCCGCCTGTCCGTAGCGGAAGGTCAGGTCGTAGATGCGCTGCACCACGACCTCGCTCGCGCCGTTCGGGCCACCGCCGGTCATCGCGTACACCTGGTCGAAGACCTGGAAGCCGTTGATGAGCGAGATGACGAGCACGAAGAAGGTCGACGGCGACAACAGGGGCAGCGTCACGCTGAACAGCCGACGCCACCAGCCCGCACCATCCATCTTCGCCGCGTCGTAAAGGTCGGGGTCGATCGCCTGCAGTCCCGCGAGCAGGATGACCATGACGAAGCCGAGGTCTTTCCACGCCGAGGCGATGATGATCGACGGCATCGCCCAGAGCGGGTCGGTCCACCACCCGGGGCCTTCGATCCCGACTGCGGCGAGCGCGCTGTTGACGATGCCGTTGCTGGGGTTGAGCAGCCAGCGCCACACGAGGGCGACGACGATCCAGCTCGTGACGACCGGCAGGAAGTACACGCCGCGCAGGAACGACCGCCCCTTGAGCGCCGTGTTGAGCGCGAGGGCGAGCGCGAGACCGCCGAGATAGACCAGCGGCAGGTAGCCGACGATGTAGAAGACGGTGTGCAGGAACACCTCGCCGGTCGTGGGATCGCTGAGCAGGGTGGCGAAATTCTCGAGGCCGACGAAACGCATCGGCGCGATGAGGTTCCACTCGTTGAGGCTCACCCACGCTGCGGCGATCATGGGCCCGAGCACGAAGAGCGTGAGCGGGATGGCGCTCGGCAGCAGGAATGCGAGCACGGTGAGCGCGTAGCGGGCGCGCGTGCCGGCGCGGCGCACCGGGCGAACAGGGGCGGGCGCGGATCGGTCGACGAGACTCGTCTGCAGGGTCGAGACGCTCACGGTGTGTCCTGCGGGCTCGATTGCTCGACCAGTCGCTCTCGCACCAGTCGACCCTGATCCCCGGCGAGGCCGTCGGAGTCGAACGGGGTGGCGAGCACGATCGCCGCGGCACCCTGCGCCCAACTCTCGTCCTGCCAGGTCTCCACGGCCACCGGGATGCCGCGGCGCGAAGAGATCAGCGCCGCACGCAAGGCCGGCTCGAACCCGAACGACCAGTGCTTCCATGCCGCGGTGCCCTCGCCGAGCACGATCACGATCTCCGGGTCGAGGGTGTGGATGATGCCCGCCAGCGCCCGGCCCAGCAGGTGCCCCGCCTCGCTGAAGATGGCCGTGGCGCTCGGGTTGCCCGCATCCGCCTCGGCTCTCAGGGCCGCCATCCCGCTCGTGGGGCCGATCACGCCGCGCTCGCGCGCCTGCGCCACGAGCGATGCCTCCCCGATGAAGGACTCGAGGCAGCCGCGATTGCCGCAGCTGCACAGCGGCCCGGTCTCCGCGACCGGGATGTGACCGATCTCGCCCGCTCCACCCGCGTTGCCGCGCAACACGACACCGTCGACGACGATGCCCGCTCCGACGCCGGTGCCGATGGTGACGACGAGGAAGTTCTCGTGCTGTCGGCCCACCCCGTAGAGACGCTCGGCCACGGCGAGGGCGTTCACGTTGTTCTCGACCAGCACGGGCAGCGAGAACTCCCGGCGCAGGGTCGCCCCGATGGGCACCTGCTGCCAGCCGAGCTGCGAGGAGTCGACGAGACCGTTGCCCTGCCGGTCGACGCTGCCGGGCACGCCGACGCCGATGCCGAGCAGCGGCTCGTTCGAGCCCCCCGCGATGAAGCGGCGAAGCAGCGCGGTGAGGTCCCCGAGCAGGGTGGTGGCGGAGGCGTCAAAGGGCTCACTGGCCGACCGGCGCACGGCCCCGTCGATTCCCACCTCGACGAAGGCCACGTGGTCGGCGACGACCTTCACGCCGACCGCACGGCCCGCGGATGACACGAGCCCCAGCATCCGCGCCGGCCGTCCGCCCTGCGATGGAGAGTGGTCCAGCTCGACCAGGAGGCCGTCGGCGATGAGGTCTTTCGTGAGGGCAGTCATGAGCGCCGGAGACACGTTGAGGGCCCGGGCGAGGTCGGCGCGCGAGGCCGGACCCTGTGCACCGAGGAAGGCGAGAATGGCCGACCGATTCACATCGGTTCGTGCTGCGGGGCGAGACGCCATTGACCCTTGCTCCTTCGTGAACACTCTTTGTTCAGAACTAAATAAACTCTAGAATGAAGTCACGCCCACTGTCAACGTCGCTGGAGGCGATCGTGACCACATCACCCGAGTTCCTGGCCTTCCTCGATGAGTTGACCGAGACCGCGCGCCGCTCCCCCGCAGTGGTCGGCCTCGTCGCCTTCGGCTCCACGGCGCACCGTGTGAGGGCCGACGAGTGGTCCGATCACGACTTCGCCTGGCTCACGGAGACCGGCGTGGAAGAGCGCTACCGCGCGAGCCTTTCCTGGTTGCCGAACGCCGCGTCGATCGCACTCTCGGTCGTCGAACATCACGGGGGCGTCAAGGTGATCTACGACAATGGCCACCGGCTCGAGTTCGGCATCGCCGATGTGCGCTCCTTCGCCACCTGGGCCGGGGCGCCCATCGAGGTGCTCGTCGGTGACGAGACCGTGCACGCCGCCGCCGCTGCCGTGGCCGCCAGCCGCCCTGAGGGCGAGGTGGATGCCGCCCGCGAGATCCGCCTCTTCCTCACCCAGGTGCACTCCGGCCTCGGTCGCGCTCGGCGAGGCGAGACGCTCAGCGCATCCGGTCTCGTGCGCTTCGAAGCGGTCAACCACCTCGCGCGAGCCATCGCCGCGCGACTGCCCGGCGACGCAACCCGCCTGGACCCGCTCGACCCGCGCCGACGCTTCGAGGTCGTGCACCCGGGCATCGGCGAGACGCTCGAGCGCACCGTGCGCCTCCCGGTCGACGATGCTGCGCGCGCCCTCCTCGATCTGGCCGAACGCGAGCTCGCGCACGGCTGGTCGGAGTTCCCGCGCGCGGGCTTCGACATCCTGCGCCGTCAGCTCGAACGGCAGTGACTCACCAGCGGTTGCGCACGTCTTCCGCCCAGCCCACCACGCCGTCGACGCGCACCCGCTCGCCGTCGTCGGCGGCCATCCACCCCGACCAGTGCCCGAAGCACTGATCGGTGCGGGTGGAGATGATGCCGAGCGCGGTGCGCGAGGCCTTGTCGTGGAAGGGCTGGAAGCTCAGGTCGGCGAGCTCGCCACGCACACTCCAGGGGGCGAGCCAGTCGGCGGCATCGAAGTGCCAGCTGAGCTCCTCCGAGATCTTGTGCAGCCTGCCATCGACGAAGAGCGCGTTCTCGGTGGAGCCGCTGCCGACCGTCCACTGCCCGCCGACCTGCACGCCGATGCGGTGACCGTCGACGATGCCGCTGCCGGCACCCCAGTTCCAGCGCACGTCGTAGGGCCAGCGGCCGCGTCCGTGGTCGAGCACCGCCCAGGCCTCGCCCGCGGTGCCGCCGACGGGATAGGTGGCGCCGTCGACGGTGAGCGTCCCGGTCGTGGGGCGGGCGACATCCTTCACCGTGTACTGGAATCGCGTCGGCGACCACGGCACGACCACGCCGAGGCTCTCCTGCCCCGCCGGGGTCGCCGCGACCAGGTCGGCCTCCACCCCGGGGATGCGCACCCGCAGCCTGGTGCCGTCGGCGAGCTCGTCGATGTCGATCTCGAGGTCCTTGACCCGCACCGACGACGGGCCGGTGGCAAGGCTGGGCGGCAGCACGGTGCCGCGCGCGAACGGGGCGATCACCACGCGCTGGTGCTCCGCCCCGGTCTCCCGGTCGAAGACCCACACCTCGGAGACGCCCGCGTAGTCGATCGAGGAGACCGTGAGCGAGACGATGTGCCTCGGCGTGATGACCGACCAGTACTCCCACCGCTTGTTGCGACCCCAGCCGTGCCGGCCGCCGATGCCCGCGGTGTCGTGGATGGGATGCCGCGTCCACCCCACCGCGGAGGGGTTCAGCCGCCCCCGCGCGTCGGTGAGCGACACCGCCGTCGTGAGCTCCCGCTCGATGATCATGCTCCGACCCCGAACGCGGCCGCGAGCTCGGCGTTCAACTCGCGCATGCGCTGCGGGTCGAGCTTGAGCACCTCCCGGTCGTAGCTGATCACGCCGTTCACCTCGTCCTCCACATCGCTCAACTGGGTGTACACGAACGCCGCGAGCCCGGCCCGCACCGCGGGCTCGAGCTCCCGGCGCCAGAGCTTCTCGATCGCGGCACGGAACGCCGCCGCATCCCGGAACCGCTTGTATCCGAACTCGCGCTCGCTGAAGCGGTGCCCCGGAATCGGCAGGCTGTAGCCGCCGAACTCCGTCAGCGCCACCGCGCGCCCGCGCACCCGGCGCCGCGAGGGCATGCGGAACCGGCGGAAGTACACGTGCAGGCTCGCGAGGTCGCCGCCACCCTGGTCGTGCCAGCCGCTGACGTGATCGATGGGACGGCTCGGGTCGAGCTCGCGCACCTCGCGGGCGATGTCGAGGGAGTCGAACTGCCCCCAGCCCTCGTTCTGCGGCACCCAGAGCACCACCGAGGGCGCATCCCGCAGCAGGTCGACGGTGCGCCGCGTGGCCTCACGGAACGCGGCCCGATCCGCGGCGTCGTCGCGCGCGAACCAGCGACGGTGCTTGCGGTCGTCGAGGCGCCACCAGGGCAGGAACGCGGGCACCGTGATGAGGGACGGACGGTACTTGCCCCCGCCGTTGACCATGTCCTGCCACACCAGCATGCCGAGCCGGTCGCAGTGGTGGTACCAGCGGGCCGGCTCGATCTTGATGTGCTTGCGCAACATGGTGAACCCGAGATCGCGAGCGGTCTGGATGTCGTGGATCATCGCCGCGTCCGAGGGCGGGGTGAGCAGGCCGTCGGGCCAGTAGCCCTGGTCCAGGAGTCCGGCGTGCAGGATGGGGGCGCCGTTGAGGGTGAGCCGTCGCATCCCGTCGCGGCCGGTGACGGTGCCGAGGCTGCGCAACCCGAAGTAGCTGCGCACGCGGTCGTCGCCGAGCTCGACCTCGACGTCGTAGAGGAATGGGTCCGCTGGCGACCAGGCGCGCACCTCGGCCAGGGTCAGCTCGGTGGCCTCACCCACCGGCACCTGCGCCTCGGCGACCACGCGTCCCGCCGCGAGCACCCGAACCCGCGCGGGCGCGCCCGCCTCGGCGTGCACGGTGACGCGCACCGCGCTCTGCTCGAGCAGGGGGTCGAGGTGCAGTCGCTCGACGTGGCGCTGCGGCACCGTCTCGGTCCACACGGTCTGCCAGATGCCGGACTGCGGGGTGTACCAGATGCCGCCGGGCGTGCTGGACTGCTTGCCGCGCGCCCCCGGCTCGGCGTCGGTCGGATCGGTCACCCGCACCACCAGCTCGTGCGGGCCGGGCGCGGCGAGGGCCGCGGTGACCTCGAAGTCGAAGGGCAGGTAGCCATCGTCGTGCCGCCCGATCTCGACGTCGTCGATCCAGACCGTGGTGTGCCGGTCGACCGCGCCGAAGTGCAGCAGCACGCGTCGTCCGGGCGGCGCGGCCTCGATCGTGCGCCGGTACCAGAGCGCCTCCCCCGCCGTCAGCCGTCGACCGACGCCCGACAGCGGCGCCTCCGGCGAGAACGGCACCAGGATGCGCTGCGTCCAGTCGGCCGGACGCCCCGCTTCGGCCGCGGTGAACGCGCAGTCCCACCAGCCATTGAGCACGCGCCAGCCCTCGCGCACGAGCTGCGGACGGGGATGCTCGCCCAGCACGCTCTCGGCGTCGAGGTCACGACCCCACGACGTCAGCAGGCTCACCGCTCGGCCGCCTCCGGCTGCTCGTGCCGCTCCTCGGCGCGCCGAGCCGAGCGCCGCACGATCGCCACCAACGGCACCGTGAACACGAGCACCACGGCCGCCGCGATGAAGATCCAGGCGGTCGGCACCTGCTTCTCGACGCCCAGGTCGAGGTAGGTCTCCCCCGCACCGACGATCACGGACGCGCCGATGATCGGCCCGAGGATCATCGGGATCATGATCGCGAAGATCATGCGCAGCCCCTGTACGGTGCCCGCGCGGTCGGCGGGGGTGTGGTCGCGGATCGTCGCCGTGATCGCGGCGAAGGAGAGCATGAAACCGCTCATCATCACGCTGCCGGCGATGATCACGCCGAGCATGTCGCGCACGAAGAACATGCCGATGAGCCCCGCGGCCAGGATGCCGATCGAGGGCAGGATCGCCCGCAGCTTGCCCACCCGGTCGATCACCCGGCCGCCGAGCACACTGACGACGGAGGCGACGATCAGCACGACGCCCAACACGATCGCGTAGCCGTCGATGCGCAGGGTGCGCTGCAGGTAGATGATGAGGAACGGCAGGAACACCTGGGTGCTGATGCCCACCACCGCCAGCAGCACGAGCAGCTCGTAGAGCCGTGGGTGCCTGCGCACCGTGGAGGGCCGCAGCCCGTAGATCAGGTCGGAGAACGCACCCCCGTCGCGGATGCCCGGGGCGCGGTCGCGCACGGTGAACGCGGCGATGAGTCCCACCACCGCGGTGGCGAGGCCGACCACGCCGAAGAAGGTGCGCCATTCGCCGGCGCGGGTGAGGCCATCCAGCGCACCGAACACGATGAGCATGCCCAGCAGCGGCATGATCGAGAGCACCCCGTCCACCCGGCCGCGGTTCGCGGGCACGGTCGTGTCGGTCACCCACGCCTGGAACGCGGCGTCGTTCGCGCCGGAGCCGAGGAACGACATGAGGCAGTCGAGCAGCACGATCGTGACGATCGCGGCGGTCACGGCATCCAGCCCCGGCAGCAGCGCCGCGGCGGTCTCGGGCGAGACGAAGCCGAAGGCTGCGGTCGACAGGCCCCACAGCACGTAGCCGACCGCGACGAACACGCGGCGGCGGCCGGTGCGGTCCGACCAGGCGCCGATCACGATGGTGGCGAGGGTGGCGGTGATCGCCGACAGCGCCACGAGCAGGGCTATCACGCCCGGGTCGTCGGTGATGGTGTCGTAGACGAACACGTTGAGGTACATGTTCTCGACGGTCCACGCCAGCTGGCCGGCGAGGCCGAGCACGACGATGGCGCTCCAGACGCGGGCACCCAGACGTGCGGACGGGCTCGGGTTCATGCCACTCCTCCTTGAGCGGACAGGCGCCCTGACGGGCGGGGGGTTTCGGGTTACGCGCTCTTCTCGGCGCGTGGAGCCTTGCGCGGCACGATCGTCGGTGCCGCGTTCTCGAGCACGGCCTCGCGGGTGACGACGACGCGACCGACCTCATCGTCGGAGGGCACGTCGAACATGATCGGCCCGAGCACCTCCTCCATGATCGCGCGCAGGCCGCGGGCGCCGGTCTGGCGCAGCACCGCGAGGTCGGCGATCGCCTCGAGGGCGTCGTGGTCGAAGTCGAGCTCGACACCGTCGATCTCGAACATGCGCTGGTACTGACGCACGAGCGCGTTGCGCGGCTTCGTGAGGATGTCCATGAGGGCAACGCGGTCGAGCGGGGTGACGGTGGTGACCACCGGCAGCCGGCCGATGAACTCGGGGATGAGCCCGAACTTGTGCAGGTCTTCCGGCAGCACCTCGCTGAAGAGGTTCACGTCGTCGCCCTTGGAGTGCAGCGGGGCGCCGAAGCCGATGCCCTTCTTGCCCGCGCGCTGCGAGATGATCTCCTCGAGCCCCGCGAAGGCGCCGGCGACGATGAAGAGCACGTTGGTGGTGTCCACCTGGATGAACTCCTGGTGCGGATGCTTGCGACCGCCCTGCGGGGGCACGGATGCCACGGTGCCCTCGAGGATCTTCAGCAGCGCCTGCTGCACGCCCTCGCCGGAGACGTCACGGGTGATCGAGGGGTTCTCGGCCTTGCGCGCGATCTTGTCGATCTCGTCGATGTAGATGATGCCGGTCTCGGCGCGCTTGACGTCGTAGTCCGCCGCCTGGATGAGCTTGAGCAGGATGTTCTCGACGTCTTCACCGACATAGCCGGCCTCGGTGAGGGCCGTGGCATCCGCGACCGCGAAGGGCACGTTGAGTCGCTTGGCGAGGGTCTGCGCGAGGTAGGTCTTGCCGCAACCGGTCGGGCCGATGAGCAGGATGTTGCTCTTGGCGATCTCGACGTCGTCGATAATCGCGTCGGCGCTCGTGATCGTGTTGCGGGCCCGCACGCGCTTGTAGTGGTTGTAGACGGCCACCGAGAGCGCGCGCTTGGCGTGCTCCTGCCCGATCACGTACTCCTCGAGGAAGGCGTAGATCTCCTTGGGCTTGGGCAGGTCGAACTCGCTCGAGACCTCCTCGCCGGCTTCCGCCAGGCGCTCCTCGATGATCTCGTTGCACAGCTCGACGCACTCGTCGCAGATGTAGACGCCGGGACCGGCGATCAACTGCTGCACCTGCTTCTGACTCTTGCCGCAGAAGGAACACTTCAGCAGGTCGGCGCTCTCGCCTATCCGTGCCATGCGATTCCTCCCCGGTGTGCGGTAGAACGAGCCTAACCCGAGAGGACCGGCCAGCGACGCAGTGAGTCCACACGAATTGCGGCGCGCCGCGGCATCCCGAAACTGGGTGAGAATGGATGCCATGCACTCGAGGCCGGCGCGCGCAGCCCGCGGCGCCGTGGTCGCGCTCATCGCGACGCTCGTCGCGGCGTTCTCGCACACGCTCGCCGGCGGGGTGCCGCCGAGCGTGTTCGGCCTCACCGCCTCGCTGGTGCTTTCGATCGCCGCGTGCACCCTGCTCACCGGTCGCACGCTGTCGCTACCGAGGCTCGCGGCATCCGTCGCGGTCAGCCAGGCGATGTTCCACGCACTGTTCGGCACGCTCGGCACGCCGACGGCGGTCGCGCACGAGCACGCCCCGACGCTCGCGGAGGCCCCCGCCTCCGCCGAGCACGCCGAGATGCTGCTCGCGCACATCGCCGCCGGGCTCGTCACCCTCGTGGTGCTCAGGTATTCCGAGCGCGCGTTCTGGGGTGTGCGGGAGACGGCGCGCCTGCTGCTCGCGCGGCTCACCGTCGCGCCGCTGCCCATCGTGCCGCACCGGCCGCGCCCCGCGGTCACCGCACCGGCCCCGTGGCGCGACCTCGGGGTGCTGTTCTCGCCGATGCGCTATCGCGGCCCGCCCGCGCTGAATGGTGCCCGCTAGCGCTTCGCGCGGTCGCGGCACACGGATCACCGGGCCATCGCCCACCATCTCATTCAGCAACGGACGCTTCGCGTCCCATTCGTAAGGACAGCATGAACATCAAGAAGATCGGCATGGGCGCCACCGCGCTCGCCGCTGGAACCCTCCTCGCCCTCGCGGTGCCGCTCAGCGCGAGCGCGCATGTGGGCGCCTCCGCGACCTCCACGGCCGCGGGCTCGTACACCGTCGTCACAATCAGCGTGCCGCACGGGGTCGAGGATCAGCCGACCCAGTCGGTGACGATCGACATTCCGGCGAGCATCCTGAGCGTCACGCCCACGGTCAACCCGAACTGGACGATCTCGACGGTCACCGAACCGCTCGAGCCGCCGACCGAGGACCAGACCGAGCGCACCGCCCAGGTGATCTACACCGCCAAAGCGGAGCCGCTCGACGCGCACCAGCGCGACACCTTCGAGCTCTCGCTCAAGCTGCCGGAGGGCGAGGCGGGTGACGTGGTCGAGTTCCGCGTTGTGCAGACGGCGCCCGACGGCGCGACGGCCGTCTGGGAGGGCGACGAGGTGCCATCGATCACACTGACGGCTGCGGTCTCGGGCGACGACCACCACGCCGCCACCCCCGCCGATGAGGACGAGCACGCGGAGGCGGTGCCGGCGACGGCATCCGGCGGCGGGGACGACGTGCTCGCGCGCGTGCTCGGCATCGCGGGCCTCGTGCTCGGCGCGGTCGGCATCGCATTCGGTGTGACCGCGCGTCGCACGTCGGCCACGAAGTAGCCGCGATGCGTCGTCGCACCGCAGCAGCCCTCGCCGGCGCGCTGGTCGCCGCGTCCGCATTGGGGATCTCCTCCCCCGCGTTCGCGCACAACTATGTCGTGTCGACCACGCCGGAGGCCGATTCGACGATCACCGAGCTGCCGGAGCGCTTCTCGGTGACGACGAACGCTCCGTTGCTCGACGCCTTCGGCGACGGCAGCGGCTTCGCCATCCAGATCGTGGATGCCGACGGCCGCTACTACGGCGACGGCTGCGTCGAGGTCTCCGGATCGACGCTCTCCACGGCCGCCGCCCTCGGCGAGGCGGGCGACTACACCCTGGTGTGGCGCATCGTCTCCGAGGACGGGCACACCGTCTCCGACGAGTTCGGGTTCCGTTGGGAGCCGGCGGATGACGCCGAGATCTCGACGGGATCGGAGGCGGCCCCGGACTGCGGGGGCGCGGCGACCGGCGACGGGGAGCACCCGGCCGGGCATCCGGCGACCGCGCAGCCGGACGCAGACCTCGGCGACGTGCTGTGGATCGGCGGTGCGGTGCTCGCGGTGCTCGCCGCCGGGCTCATCACGGTGCTCGTGCTGAGCCGACGTCGCCCGGAGTGAGCATGCGGAAGGGTCGCCCCGACTGCTTTCAAGCGAGTCGGGACGGCCCTTCCGTTGCGCGGTGCGCCTACTTGGCGGTGAGCGCCGGGATGCTCTTGCGGCTCGACAGCACCTGGTCGATGAGTCCGTACTCGACGGCCTCCGCGGCGCTGAGGATCTTGTCGCGCTCGATGTCCTTGTTCACCTGCTCCTTGGTGCGGTTGGAGTGGAAGGCCAGCGTCTCCTCGAGCCACTCGCGCATGCGCAGCACCTCCTGGGCCTGGATCTCGATGTCCGAGGCCTGACCGCCGCCCTGCCCCTGGATCGCGGGCTGGTGGATCAGGATGCGCGCGTTCGGCAGCGCGAGACGCTTGCCCTGCGTGCCACCGGCCGTGATCACCGCGGCGGCGGAGGCCGCCTGGCCGAGCACGACCGTCTGAATCTGCGGACGGATGTACTGCATCGTGTCGTAGATCGCCGTCATCGCGGTGAACGAGCCACCGGGCGAGTTGATGTACATGACGATGTCGCGGTCGGGATCCTGTGACTCGAGCACGAGCAGCTGGGCCATGACGTCGTCGGCGGATGCGTCATCCACCTGCACACCGAGGAAGATGATGCGGTCCTCGAAGAGCTTGGCGTAGGGGTCCTGGCGCTTGTAGCCGTAGGCCGTGCGCTCCTCGAAGGAGGGCAGGATGTAGCGGGACTCGGCGAGGTTGCCGGCCGCCCTGAAGGTCGGGGTCTGCATGGTTGTCTTTCCTGCCTTACTTCTTGGTCTCGCCGGCGGTGACCTCGGCGACATCGATGGCGGTCTCGCGGATGTGGTCGACGAAGCCGTACTCCAGCGCCTCCTGGGCGTTGAACCAGCGGTCGCGGTCGCCATCCTCGTTAACCTGCTCGACGGTCTTGCCGGTCTGGGCCGCGGTGATCTCCGCGAGGCGGCGCTTCATGTCGAGGATCAACTGCGCCTGGGTCTGGATGTCGGAGCTCGTGCCGCCGAATCCGCCGTGCGGCTGGTGCAGCAGCACTCGCGCGTTCGGCGTGATGAACCGCTTGCCCTTGGTGCCGGCGGTCAGCAGCAGCTGGCCCATGGAGGCCGCCATGCCGATGCCCACGGTGACCACGTCGTTCGGGATGAACTGCATGGTGTCGTAGATCGCCATGCCCGCGGTGATCGAGCCACCGGGTGAGTTGATGTAGAGGGAGATGTCCTTCTTCGGGTCCTCCGCCGCGAGCAGCAGCAGCTTCGCCGCGATCTCGTTGGCGTTCTCGTCGCGCACCTCCGACCCGAGCCAGATGATGCGGTCCTTCAGCAGTCGATCGAAAACACTGCTGACCAGTGCCGGTTCGGCCATGTCGTGCGCTCCTTCAGTTGTCGCTTCGTGACGAATCTATCCGAGGCGGGGCGCCCAGATCGGCCTGTTCGCCGTGGGCAGAGCGCCGAGCCGCGCTCGCCCACCATTCGGGAGGACGACACGCCGCGCGGAGCGCCGAAGGCGCCGCGCGACGGCGCGTCGTCCTCCCGAATGGTCGAGCACTAGGGTGTGGGGCATGACCGAGCCCCAGCCCGCTGCCCTGTTCGACCGCGCGATGCTCGCCAGCGTCGTGCCGGCGCTGCTGCTGCCGGTGATCGCCGCCGTCACGGGTGTGTCTGGGGCGCTGCTGCGCGAGGCGCTCGGCGGTGGCAGCGACGGCATCGCGGCGCTCGTCGTGGCGGTGTACTGCTTCGTGCTGCTGGGATCGATGACGCTGAACGGATGGCTGCTGCTGCGTCATCCGCAGACCCTCGCCTCCGGCGTCGCCACGCGCCCGATCTCGATCATGCTCGCGAGCCTGGAGGGCCTGCTCGTGATCTGGATCGTGCTGCTCGCGTTCGGCGTCATCGGTGCGTCCGCACTCGCCTTCGGCGCGGTGATCGCCCTGCTGTCGATCGCGCTGTTCGTCTCGGCGCTGGCCCGCCACCTGCGGCCGGGGGCGGTGCCGCGACTGGAGTCGGCCGTGCTGCCGCAGTGGGCGCGCGCCGCCGCGCTCACCTACCTCGTGGTCGCCGTCGCCGCGCTCATGTTCGCGATCGCCTCGCCGTTCATCGGCGTCGACCTCAGCGACGGCGCGGGGGCGATCGGCGGCCCGCAGACCTGGGCGCTCGTCGTGCTCGGGCTGCCGTGGTCGCATCCGCTCTACTTCGTGGCGGCCGTCGGCCTCATCGGGGTGACGGATGCGCCCACGATCACCGCGATCCCCACCCTGCTCGCGGCCCTGGCCACGATCGCGAACATCGTGCTGGTCGGGCTGGTGCTGTTCTCGCCCACCCGTCGCACGGCGTTGGCGAACTGGTTCTTCAGGCTGGGAAAGGGCCAGCCGACGGCATAGCCGGGGCATCCCCCGAACGCCATTCGGGAGGATGACGCGCCGCTCGCGCCCGCCGCAGGCGCGGCGAGGCGGCGTGTCATCCTCCCGAATGGTGAGGCGGTACTACTTGTGGTCGTGCCCGTAGTGCTCGTGGCCCGGCTTGCGGCCGTGCGAGTCCTTCGCGCCGCCGTGCTCGTGGCCGTCGCCCTCGGGCGCCTCGAGGTCGGCCGCGGTGATCTCGCCCGAGTCGTCGGTGCCGTCGCCGAGCACGGATGCCGTGAAGGCCGAGACATCCACGGCCTTGCCCTTGGAGTCCACGACCTTCGCCTTCGAGAGCACGGAGGCGAGCGCCTTGTTGCGCGCGACCTCGCCGATCATGCCGGGGATCTGCCCGTTCTGGCTGAGGATCTGGATGAACTCGCTCGGGTCCATGCCGTACTGCGCGGCACCCTGCACCAGGTAGCTGGTGAGCTCGTTCTGCGAGACCTTGATCTCCTCGGCCTCGACGATGGCGTCGAGCAGGATCTGCGTGCGGAAGGTCTTCTCGCTCGACTCGGTGACCTCGGCGCGGTGCTCGGCATCCTCGAGGCGGTTCTCGTTCTCGAGGTGACGGTGCACCTCGTCTTCGACCAGCTTCGGCGGCACCGGGATGTCGACCGACTTGAGCAGTTCGTCAACGATCTGGTCGCGCGCCTGGGCGCCCTGGCCGAAGGACTTGGAGCGGGTGACCTGCTCCTTGATGTCGGCCTTGAGCTCCTTGATGGTGTCGAACTGGCTCGCGACCTGCGCGAAGTCGTCGTCGGCCTCGGGCAGCTCGCGCTCCTTGACGGAGATGAGCGACACCGAGATGAGGGCGGTCTCGCCCTCGTGGTCGCCACCGAGCAGCACCGACTCGAAGGTGGTCTGCTCGCCGGCGCTCAGGCCGTCGAGCGCCTCGTCGATGCCCTCGATCAACTCGCCGGAGCCGACCTCGTAGGAGATGCCGGATGCCGTGTCCACCTCTTCGTCGCCGATCTTGGCCACCAGGTCGAGCTGGGCGAAGTCGCCCTTCTTGGCCGGGCGGTCGACGGTGATGAGGGTGCCGAAGCGGCTGCGCAACTCGTCGAGCTCGTTCTTCACGTCATCCGCCGACACCTCGACGGCGTCGACGGTGAGCTTCAGGTCGTCGAGCTTGGGCAGCGTGAACTCGGGGCGCACGTCGACCTCGACGGCGATCTCGAGGTCGCCGGAGAAGTCCTTCACGTCGGGCAGCGCCACGATGTCGGCCTCGGGACGGCCGAGCACGCGGATCTTCTCCTCCGTGACCGCCTGGCGGTAGAACTTGTCGAGACCGTCACTGACGGCGTGCTGCAGCACCTCGCCGCGGCCGACGCGCTGGTCGATGAGCTGCGGCGGAACCTTGCCCTTGCGGAAGCCCGGGATGTTGACCTGCGAAGCGATGTGCTCGTAGGCGTGCTTGATGGAGGGCTGCAGCTCGTCGGGCGTCACGGCGATGGTGAGCTTGACGCGCGTGGGGCTGAGCTTCTCGACGGTGGTCTTCACGGAAAAGTTCTCCTGCTATCGGTTGGTCTGATGGTGCACGTCGGGGCGACAGGATTTGAACCTGCGGCCTCCCGCTCCCAAAGCGGGCGCTCTACCAAGCTGAGCTACGCCCCGCTCAGGCCCGAAAAATGGCCTCGGTAAGTCTAGCCCTCTGCGAGCACGATCACCTTGTCGCCCGGAGCGAACGCGATCGAGGCGGCCTTCTGCGGGTTGACGGCGACACCGTAGGCCTTCGAGGCATCCCGCTGGTCGGCGATCACGCGGTAGCCGATCGCGGTCTCGCCCCGGCGCCGGGCCGCCTCGAGCACCGTGTAGAAGTCGACGGATGCCCCGGGCGCCACGTACAACTCGGCGGGGTTGAGGTAGATCTCGCTGCCCTTGGAGGAGAACAGCTCGTCGAACACCTGCGTGATCTGCTCGTTCTCGGAGATCTGGCTCAGCAGCAGACTGATGAGCTTGTCGCTGACGATGAAGTCGTCGGCATTGGTCACCTCGGCCAGCTCCCGGTTGCGGTCGTCGAGCATCTCGCTGACGATGTTCAGGTCGCGGCCCGTGCGGTCTTCGATGTCGCGCAACTGCAGCAGGGTGACGAGGGTCTTGCCGTCCGCGCGCTGGTAGTCGAGGGTCTCGCGGTAGGCGAGCACGATGATGTGGTCGAAGGATGCCACGTCGAGCTCGTCGAGCAGGGCCCGGCTCGTGGCATCCCCCCGCCGGAAGGTCAGCTCGAAGTTCGCGAACGTCGGGAAGGCGGGCTGCTCCACGTCGGCGAGCACGCTGACGGAGGATCCCTTCGGCACGTACTGGTCGAGCTCGGCGAGCATGCCGGCCAGGCCCGAGTTGTAGCCGAGCACGAGGGTCGACTCGGGGTGTGGTGCCGGCACGGGCGCGGTGCTGAGGGCTGCGGCATCCGGAGTCCCGGGTGCAGCGGTGCGGATGGTGCTGTCGTCCGCGGCGATCACGATGAGCTGATCGCCGGCGGCGTAGACCGTCTCGGCCTGCGGGTTGAGGTGCACGCCGCCGCCCTGCACGAGGCCGATCACCGTGGAGTCGGCGAAGGCGAGCTGCGCCTCGAAGTAGCTCTTGCCGACGAGGCCCGGCTGCTCGGTGAAGTAGATCTCGTCGCCGTCGAAGTCGAGCAGCTCCTGGTAGACCACGCTGAGGCCCGACTGCCTGCAGCTCTGCACCGCCATGCGCCCGATCACGTCGTTGCCGACCACCCAGTGCGCCTCCTGCTTGCCCACCAGTCGCGCCGCCTCGAGGCTCGAGTCGTGGTCGAGCTCCCCCACGATGTGGTACTTGCCGGCCTTGCGCTGCGGGTTGTTGGTGACGGCGAGCGCGGTCTTGATCACGTCGGCGTCCGGGTCTGGGCTGCCTTCGGGGGCGAGCAGGATGATGCTGCGCGCCGTGTGCGGATTGCCGAGTTCCAGGTCGGTGAGGTTCATCGGGTCGCCGGTGCGGCAGATGATCTTCGTCTTGCCGGTCTTGCCGACCTCGGCGCGGATCTCGTCCTCCATCTCCACCTTGTCCTTGTCGGCGAGGATGACGATCGCGGCCTTGCCGCGGGACTCGTTGGCGATGACGAGCTCGTGGATGATCGGGAACACCTTGGTGCTCCAGCCCAGGATCAGCGTGTGGTCGGTCTCGAGCACCTTGGAGCGGCCCTTGCGCAGCTCCTCCACCTTGGCGTCGAACGCGCCGGAGACGATGCCGATGAGGCTCGCGACGATGATGAGGCCGCCGATGGTGACGACGAGCATGAGGATGCGGAAGAACCATCCCCCGTCACCGCCCATGGTGCCGGGGTCGAGGGTGCGCATGAGGCTGCCCCAGAAGATGTCCCACACGCTGTTCGCGTCGCTGATCTGCGGCGCGTCGCGCTCGCGCGTCAGCAGCAGCACGACGACGGTGATCGCGCCGAGCAGCGCCACGAACACGAGGGTGGCGAGACCGAGCAGCGCCATCAGCGCGGCGGTGCCCTTCGACATCCAGGAGTCGAACCAGTAGCGGAAACGCTCTGCGAAGGTGGGCTTGTTCAACGGGTTCCCCTGACTGGACGCGACTGTGCTCACCGAATCGTAGTGGTGCCGCGCCCGCGCCCGTTAGTGGCTCCGGCATCGGCCCGGTACACTGCTAGACGGTGTATCCGAAGGATGCCCCCGGGGATGTAGCTCAATGGTAGAGCCTCAGTCTTCCAAACTGATTACGCGGGTTCGATTCCCGTCATCCCCTCACGCGAGAGAGCGGCCGTCCGAAGGGCGGTCGCTCTCTCGCGTTATCGGCACGTGAATCGAATGGGCCCCCGCTGAGCAGTCCGCCGGGGCGCGAAGCGACCTGGCGGCGGCTCAGTAGGGGATTCCCGTCATCCCCTCCGGACAATTGCCCGCTGGCATTCGCGTGAAGACACCCTCGCCTGTGTTCGAGCGCACGCGCTTCGGGATCCTAAGTACTCTTCCAATGCTGAAGGACGGAGTGGTCATGACCGACGAGAACAACGCTGCGAGCTCTCACGGGGACTATGAGGCGCGGTGGCTAGAGATCGAAGCAAGCCTTGGACGGCTCCTCGTCGCGTGGTCTCGAGTCGAATTCTACGTATCTCGTGTCTTTCTGGGGGTGGTCGAGCTAGACGAGCCTGCCGCTACGGTCTTGGTTCGACGGCTGACGGGTGACACCATGTCCGACATCACGCTCACCTTGCTGAAACATCGCGATCCCACAGTGTCCGAGCCAATAAGGACGTGGCTGAAAGCGGTGAAGCTAGTGCGTGAGGATCGCAACAAGCTATTCCACGGGACCCTTGTGGACCAATCCGACGGAGTGGAGTGGCTTCCAACGAATGTCAACTACACCCTCGATGAGGGCGGCGTGGCGAGACTGGGCGGACCTCGCCTGACGGTGAAGGCTCTAGCCGATCTGCGCGCCAGGATGTACGACATCCAGAGAGACTTCGCCACGCTCCCAGAGATTGCCCTCCGAGGAATCCAAACCGACGTCTAGCTGTCGCGCCCAGGACACGTTGTGCTCCTGTGGTGGGGTGGGTTCATCGCAGCGGCATACGTTCTCGACGCTGCTCGACCGTCAACGCAGTGCGTGGAAGTGGAGTTAGTTCTCGCGGACTTGGCGACCGACCATCGACTTCTCGACATCGAACCCCCATGCCTTCCCGCGCTCACCGAGGATGCCGTGTTTGCCCGCGAGAGCAATCACATCCCACCAGCGCTCGATGGACTCGGCCATGCGCGCCTCCAACTCATGGATGAATGCGTCGAACACGTCCGGGGCAGAACCAGACGCTGCTTCAAACTTCGCCTTCATGACCGGGTCGAGGCGCAGCGCCACGTTCTCGGCTTCGCTCCACATATGACTCGGGTCCTCACCCGTCTGCGGACTGAGCGCGAGTTCATCAAGGTAGTAAAACCGCCCGCTCTGCCCGTAGCGAGAGAGCGCGGCCATGAGCACGGGGAGCACCGGGTCGGCCTCGACTTCGACCAGTTGAGACTCCACATAAGCGGGATGGGTCGCCTCCGGCAGTCGGCGTCGGATCGCCTGCATGAGGTCGTCATGCATGCTGACGATGTTGTGTCGCCAAGTATCCCGAAACTTCGCTAGCGGCGGCCACTCGGCTTGCTCCGCGACGTGCGTCAACCCGAGCGACATCTTCAACAGCTTTTCGACACCGATCGACAGCATGGTGAGGATCGGGTCGCGTGTCGTCTCCCAGAACCGCGCGTTGCGCAGAGCCCATAGGCCATACCCCAACAGATTCCGCGTGGACGTGGTCTCGAAGATCAGCGCGAACGCCTGCGTCTGATTTAGTCCGTCCTGAACCTGCGCCATGGACAGATTCTGCCGCACCCCTCCGACGCACTGGGTCACCCAGGAGCACAGCCACCGCACAGGACATCGCCAAGATCGTGATGTGAAACTCTCGAGATCTCTCCTGCTCATCGGCGCCCTGACCACACTCACCATCACGGGGTGCGCGGCCGCGGAGGACCCCGCGACCGCTGGTGCCAATGCCGAGCTCGCCGCGATCCTGGTCACCGACAATGAGGCTGCAGGCTGGATCGTGGTTCCCGACGAGGGTCCGGTCGACGGTTCAACCACCGACTGCACGGGCGCCGCGTTCGATTGGCCGGACCTCGAGACGGTCGCCCATGCATCCCAGTTCCTGAACCGACCGGACGAGAGTGTCGCACTCGTCGTCAAGCGCCTCGACGGCGACGCTGCCGCGAACATCGAGGCGCTGCGTCAGGCGCTCGCGCCGTGTGCACCCGAATCTGGCGAGGTGCTTCACGGGGCGATGATCACCCCGGTCGGCGACGACTCGTTCGCGTACCAGAGTCACGCGAGCGACGACCTGGGCGACTACGTGTTCTCGAGCATGCTGATCACGTGCGGCGACCTCGGCCTCGAGGCCCTGTCGATCTCCTACACGAATGAACTCGACCAGGCGGAACTTGAGGATCTCGTCGCCCCCGCGATCGAGCGACTGCTCGACGCGGGCGACTGCGGTTGAGGCTCCCGGCGTGATGCGCGGGGAGGAGCATCCGCCCGCCCGATACGCTCAGTGCGTCACCACCGGGAAGAAGTACAGGCGCGGCGAGCATCCCATCTCCCCCGGTTGCAGCAGCTCGCGCTTCCAGCCACGCAGCACCTCAACGGACCCGTCGGCGTGCACCACTCCGACCGCGCACTCCGACTCCGCGGGGATGCCGAGGGCCACGGCCAGCTCGCCCTCGTGCGACTGCGACTCGATCGAGTAGTAGTCCTCCGGGAACGCCTCGCGCACCCGCTCGTCGATGTTCGCTGCGGTCGCGCCGGTGATCGCCTGGGCGAGAAGGCCGTCGACGTCGTCGGGGAAGTCCGGGATCGGCGCGGGGGTGGGTGGCGGCGGCGCGGGGGTGGTGGGGCATCCGATCTCCTGCTGCCGCAGGCTGTCGTAGTCGTGCAGGCCGAACACGGTCAGCTGCCAGCACCGCACGGCGTGCCCCTCGGGCACCCTTCGGTCGCCGAACCCGCCGCCACTCGCGCGCAGGTCGACGGTGATCCGCAACTCGATGCGCGCGCCCGTCTCGTCGCCCGAGTTGCCCTGCCACGACAGCGCCTCCACCACGTAGTCGGCGCCGGGCGCGTGCGGGAGGCGCGGGTCATCCACCGCCCAGGCGGCGAGGAAGTCGGCCTCGCGCGGCGTCGGGTACGGCGGCGTGATGTCGTCGCCGATGCCGATGATCACGCGCTCCGCGAGCTGGCGGGCGAGCAGGTCGCCGGGCGGCGCGCATCCGGCGAGGGATGCCACGACCGCCCCCACGAGCATCGCTGCACCCAGCCGAGCAGACCTCATGTTCCCAGCCTATTGCCGCGGCATCGCTTGCTGCCCGCTCGGGACTCGCCGAGTTCGCCAGTTCTGCCGCTTCTGGCGCGCTCGAGGCGACAGAACTGGCGAACTCGATGGCAACGGGCGTCATGACCCCCTCCCCCACAGCTCGGCGGCTAGGCAGGCCGGTTACACTCTCCGCATGGCCGCCCACGCTCGACGCGACGCTCCGCACGAGGTCGCGGGTGGGCCGCTGGAGCGCAGTGTCGCCGAGGAGCGCGCACGCACGCTTCGCGCGGTCGCCGACCCCACCCGGCTGCAGCTGCTCAGCATGATCGCGGGGTCGCCCGCGGGCGAGGCGACGATCGGCGATCTTGCGGTGGCGCTCGGGCTCTCCCAGCCGACCGTGACGCATCACGTGCGCATCATGTCCGACGACGGGTTGCTGGTGCGTCAGTCGCGCGGCAAGTACGTGTGGCTGTCGATCGCGCCCGACCGCCGCGACGGCATCCTGGACCTGCTGCGGTGAACGCCCACCAGGCGCCGCGCGCGATCGGGCTGCCCCTGGATGCCGCATCGGCGGCCCAGCGCGCACGCCAGATCGCGGTGCTCACCGACCCCGTGCGACTGCGGGTGCTGAGCGCGATCGCGACGAGCGGCGAGTCGCTCGCGGTCGACCGGATCGCCGCCCTGCTCGAGACCGCCGACACCGAGGTGACCCGCGCGATCGCCGAGCTGCAGGATGCGGGGCTGGTCTCCGAGGACGCGCTCGACCGCCCGCAGCTCACCGCCGACGCCTGGGTGCGGTTCGGCCGGCTGGTGGCGCCGGCACCCGCGACCCCGCCCACGCCGCCGCGCGCGGTGAGCGCGGACGAGCTGCCGCCGATCGCGGCGACCATCGCCCGCGACCTGGCCTACCGCTTTCACTCCGTGTTCTCCGCGGAGACCGTCACGCGCTACGTGGCCGAGAGCTACGCCCTGCTGGCCGAGCGGGCGAAGGTGACGCAGCACCTGGCATCCCTCACCACCCGGTTCGCGACGGACCGCCTCACCGCGCTCGCGACCGCGGAGGGCCTGGTGCTGCGCGGCACCCCCGAGGTGCTGTTCGTGTGCGTGCAGAACGCGGGCCGCTCGCAGATCGCGTCGGCGCTGCTACGGCATCTCGCCGGCGACCGCGTGCACGTGCGCACGGCGGGGTCCGCCCCGGCGTCGGTGGTGCATCCGGACATCGTGAACGTGCTCGACGAGATCGGCGTGCCGATCGCGGCGGAGTTTCCGAAACCACTGACCGACGAGGTGGTGCAGGCGGCGGACTTCGTGGTGACGATGGGCTGCGGCGACGCGTGCCCGATCTACCCCGGCCGCCGCTACATGGACTGGGAGCTCGACGACCCGCTGGGCCTGCCCCTGGACGAGCAGCGCCGCATTCGGGACGAGATCCGTGATCGCGTGCTGCGGCTCATCGACGAGATGCGACTCGTTCCGGCGGTCTGAACGGCTCAGTCGGCCCGCACCCGGTATCCGATCTTGTGCACGGTCTCGATCGGCGAGCGCGCGCCCGGTGCCACGAGTGCCAGGCGGGAGCGGATGCGGCCGATCGCGACCCGCACGCGCGTCGCGGAGTCGAGGGCGTGCCCGTCGGCGAACGCGGCGACGAGCTCGCGCGTGGTGACCACCCCCGGCTGGCTGCGCATCAGGTGCCGAAGGATCTCGAACTGCTGCGGCGGCAGGTGCACGTCGCGGCCGTGCCAGAGCACCTGGTAGCGACCGCCGTCGAGGGTGAGTTCGCCGCAGGTGAGCATCTCGGGCGCCTCCCCCTCGGCCGGCGCGACGGTGCGCGCGGCGGCGGCGAGGCGCATCGCGGTCACCGGCAGCGAGACCGTGGTCTGCACGCCGCGCTGCAGCGCGGCACCGACGAGGGCGCGGTCGACGCCGGGCACGATGCCGAGGATCAGCGGGGTGTGCGCGAGCGTGCTCACCACGTCGATGAAGTCGAGCAGCGGGAAGTCGGGGATGTCGCTGGGCACGAGCACGACGGAGCCGGGCTCCTTGCCGATCTCGCTCAGCGCGGTCGCGGCGGTGGGCCTGCTGACCAGGCACAGGCCGCGTTGACGGTACTCGGCCGCGGATCCGCGCGCGAGGTGCGACTGCATCCCCACCGCGATGATGCGCACCGACCCCACCGGCACGGGAACCGCGACCGCGAGACTCACCCGAACCTGCCGGAGATGTAGTCCTCGGTGCGCTGGTCGACGGGGTGCTCGAAGATCTGCGTGGTCTTGCCGAACTCGACGAGCACGCCGGTGCGGTCGCCCGTGCCTTCGTCGGCGAGCGCAGTGAAGAACGCGGTGCGGTCGGCCACCCGCGCGGCCTGCTGCATGTTGTGCGTGACGATCACGATCGTGTAGTCCTGGCGCAGGTCGTGCATGAGGTCTTCGATGCGGGTGGTCGCGATCGGGTCGAGGGCCGAGCAGGGCTCGTCCATGAGGATCACGTCGGGCTTCACCGCGATGGTGCGGGCGATGCACAGGCGCTGCTGCTGACCGCCGGAAAGCCCGTAGGCGGACTGCTTGAGCTTGTCCTTCACCTCGTTCCAGAGGGCGGCCTTGGTGAGCGCCTCCTCGACGAGGTCGTCCATGTTCGACACCCGCATGCCGGTGACCCGCGGGCCGTAGGCGATGTTGTCGTAGATCGACTTCGGGAACGGGTTCGGCTTCTGGAACACCATGCCGATGCGCCGCCGCACCTCGATAGGGTCGACCTTCGGCCCGTACATGTCCTCGCCCTGGAACAGCACCTTGCCTTCAACGCGTGCGCCGTCGACGAGGTCGTTCATGCGGTTGAGCGAACGCAGCAGCGTGGACTTGCCGCACCCCGAGGGGCCGATGAGCGCGGTGATCTCGTTGAGGCCGAACTTGAGGTTCACGTCGGTGACGGCGCGGAAGCTGCCGTAGTACACATCCACGTTCTCGACCTGCAGGATGCCGCGGGGCTCGTCCGGCAGAAACCCGTCGTCCGCGCGCGCCCGCAGGTGCATCGTGGGCGCCGAGGCGCTCTCGGTCGTGTCGGTCATCGGGTTACCACCGTTTCTGGTATCGGTTGCGGATGTAGATAGCGAGCCCGTTCATGATCACGAGCAGACCGAGCAACAGCACGCTGGCGGCGGCCGCGAGCTGGTGGAAGCCCTCTTGGGGGCGGCCGGTCCAGTTGAAGATCTGGATGGGCAGGGTCGTGTAGCCGCTCAGCAGGCCGTTGGGGTCGAAGCTGACGAACACGAGCGCGCCGAGCACGAGCAGTGGGGCCGCCTCGCCGAGGGCACGGGAGAGGGCGAGGATCGAGCCGGTCGCGATGCCGGGCACCGCCGACGGCAGTGTCTGGCGCCAGGTGGTCTGCCACTGCGTTGCGCCGAGCGCGAGCGAACCCTGCCTGATGTCCTGCGGCACCGCCCGCAACGCTTCGCGGGTGGAGATGATGATCACCGGCAGGATCAGCAGCGAGAGCGCGAGCGCGCCGGCGATGACGATGTTCTTGTCCCGCACGCCGAGCATGGTGAGGAAGGCGAGCGCGAGCAGGCCATAGACGATGGATGGCACGGCCGCCAGGTTCTGCACGTTCAGCTCGATCATGCGGTTGAACCAGTTCTTCTTGTCCGCGAACTCCTCGAGGTGCACCGCCGCCGCCACACCCAGCGGGATGGTCATCACCGCCGTGGTGCCGATCACCCACGCCGAGCCGAGGATCGCAGGGCGCGCACCGGCCCGGTCGGGGTCGGAGGCGGGGAACTCGGTGAACAGGCGCCAGCTGAACTGCCCCTGCCCGTCGATGATGATCGTGATCACGAGGGTGACGAGCACGCCGAAGGCGATCAGCAGACTCAGCCAGAGCAGCATGAGGAAGATCAGCGAGAGCGGGCGGCGCTCGCCGTTGCGCCCCGACGCGAGGGGACGTTCCGGCCGGATGGTGCCGGCGATGGTCCTGCCGATCGTGCTCATCAGTAGATCTCCCGGAAGCGGCGGACGAAGCGGATGCTGATGAAGTTGATCAGCAGCGTGATGAGGAAGAGCAGCAGGCCGACCGCGAAGAGCGTGTCGTACTCGAGCGAACCGACCCGAGAGTCGCCGAGGGCGGCGTTGGCGATGAAGCCGGTCATGGTCTGGCCCTGCTCGAGCGGGTTGGTGACGATGCGCGCCTGGTTGCCTGCGGCGATCGCGACGATCATCGTCTCGCCGACGGCTCGGGAGATGCCGAGCACGATCGCGGCGACGATGCCGGAAAGCGCGGCTGGGAAGACGACACGCAGCGTGGTCTGCATGCGGTTGGCGCCGAGCGCGGCCGAGCCCTGGCGCATTGCCTGCGGCACGGCGGACATCGCGTCTTCGGAGATCGAGGCGATCGTCGGCACGATCATGACGCCCATGACGAGGCCAGCGGCGAGCACGCTGAACGCGCCGGTGGGCAGCTGCAGCCACTCGCGGAACACCGTGGACTGCACGAACTGGAGGGCGAAGTATCCGTAGACCACCGTCGGCACGCCGGCGAGGATCTCGAGCAACGGCTTGAGGATCTTGCGCAACCGAGAGCTCGCGTATTCGGCGAGGAAGATCGCGGCACCGAGGCCGAGCGGCACGGCCACCAGGAGCGCGAGCACGGTCGTCCACGCGGTGGCGGTGACCAGCGGGATGACACCGAACGAGGCATCCGCGAATCGTGGTGCCCAGCGGGTGCCGAACAGAAACTCGAACACCGGCACCTCGGCGAAGAAGCCGATGGAGGGGACCGCGAGGGCGATCAGGATGCCGATGGTCGTCACGACCGTGATGGCTGCGGCGACGCGCAGGATCAGGCGGATCACGAACTCGCCGTAGCGAGGCTTGCCCACGAAGTGGGCGGAGGGGACCGGGAGGTCCGACCTGGTGGCCGGACCTCCCGTGCTGGCGACTGTGCTCATCGGGTCTTGGTTTCCTGATTCCTGGTGAGTGTGGTGGCCAGCGTGGTGTGTTGCGTCGAACTAGCCGAGGGTCGCGAGCTCGTCAGCGGCGAGCGTGACCTGCTCCTCGGTCAGCGGCACGAAGAGCGCCACCTCGGCGATGGCCACCGCGTTCGCGACGTAGTAGTCGACGAACGCCTTGACCTGCGCCTTGTCGGTGTACGAGGCGTTGGCGACGTAGATGAACAGCGGGCGGGCGAGCGGCGTGTACGTGCCGTCCTGCACCGTCTCGACCGTCGGCAGCACGCCGTCAACCGTGACCGTCTTGACGACGTCCGCGTTCTCCTCGGCGTAGCTCAGGCCGAAGAAGCCGATGCCGCCCTCGGCGCCAGCGACACCCTGAACGGTGATGTTGTCATCCTCGGACGGGCTGTAGTCGGCGCGGATCGCACCCTCTTCGCCGTTGATGGCGTCGGTGAAGTAGTCGAACGTGCCCGAGTCGGTGCCGGCACCGAAGAGCGCGAGCGGCACGTCGGGGAACGACGGGTCGACATCGGCCCAGCTCATGACGACGCCCTCAGACTCGGGGGCCCAGATCTTGTTGAGCTGCTCGACGGTCAGTTCGTCGGCCCAGTCGTTCTCGGGGTTGATGACGACCGCGAGGCCGTCGTTCGCGATCACGATCTCGGTGTACTCGATGCCGTTGGCCTCGCACTCGGCCGCTTCCTCGTCCTTGATCGGACGCGAGGCGTCGGAGATGTCGGTCTCACCGGCGCAGAACGCCTTGAAGCCACCACCGGTGCCGGAGGTCGCGACGGTCACGTTGACGCCGGCCTCGACGCTGCGGAACTGGTCGGCCGCCGCCTCGGTCAGCGGAGCGACGGTCGACGAGCCGTCGGCGGTGACGGCGCCCGAGAGGCCTTCGCCCTCCGCCGGGGTCGTCTGGCCGCCACAGGCGGACAGGAGCAGAGCCGCAGCGGCGATCGTCGCCGTCAGCGCGGCCGCCTTGCCAATCTTCTTGGACACGGTGCGTGTTCCCTTCTTCGGCGGCATGATGCCGCCACCTTCGGAATGTGTGCGCCAGCAAGGGCTGACGTACACATAGAAGATCGTCTATATGAACGACGGATGAACGGAATCTGACCGTAGCATTGATATAGACGATCCTCTATACGACACCGCTCGGGGGCAGGCCGGAGGAACGCGACCCCGCGTCGCGCAGCGAGTGACCGTCCGGCCGCTACAGATCCCCGAAGTAGTCCATCGACTCGCGTTCGCGCGAGGCCGCCGCGTTGGGCGGATGCACCATCGCCTCGACGCGCTCGCGCATGTCCGCGACCGCGACGGAGTTGTCGGGCTCCGGGAAGGCGGAGCCGGTGCTCTCGGCCATCATCATGGTGGAGGGACCGATCAGGAAGCGCACGGTCTGCTCCGCGCCCGCGGCATCCAGCACCACAAGATCGATCGCCGCCGCGGAGTCGTGACGAGCGAGCTCCACCGCGTATTCGAGCACGGTGTCTGCTGCGGCGTCGCCGATGAGCCAGGACGTCTCTGCGTAGATGATGCGCTTCACCCTGCCCACGTTACGAAGCCCGGGCAGCACCCGACACGGGTTGACAGGGGGCACGTCGGCGGTGAAGCGATGCGCCCCCGCGAGGGGTCAGGCGTCGATGCGCTTCATCAGGTGCATCGGGATCGCGACACCGATCGAGATCAGCAGGATGCCGCCGATGAAGACGACCGTCTCGTAGCCGACGACCTGGAACGCGAGGCCGAGCACGTAGATGCCGACCAGGAAGAAGACGAGCGCAGCGATGAATCCGATGATCTTCACGCGCCCACTCTACCGCCACCCGGCCACCCCCGACTTGGGGATGCCGGGGTACAAGACCGGTCCCCTACAGTGAGGACACCGGACCCGCACGGGCCCCCACCGGTGGGCCGCCACGCCGTTACCCAACCGCCCCACGGCAGGGCATCTCAGGACCGTTCTGATGTCTTCGCACACCGATGACGCCCAGCTCGCACCGTTCGGCTGGTATCCCGACCCCGCCGACTCCGCGAAGGTGCGCTGGTGGGATGGCACCAACTGGACGCAGCGCACCGAGTTTCCGCACCCGGACCTGCAGCCGACCTACGGCTACTCGGACGACCTCAGCGTCACGCGTCAGCACGACTACGTCTGAGGATTCATCCACACTCCTGACGCGGCATCGACCGATGGGGTGTGCGCCCCGCTAGCCTGAGGCGCATGCCGCCCACGCCCACCTTTCCTCGCGGGTTCGACGACCTCACCGACACCACGCGCTGCCCCGCGTGCTTCACCCCGCTGCGCAGCACGACGTGCGCTGCATGCGGGCTGAACCTCGCGCATCCCGCTGCGGTCGAGCTCGCGACGGTCTCGACGGATGCCGCGGGCCTGCTGCGTCGCCGGATCGAGATCATCGAGCGCATCCGCACGCAGTCGGCGGCGGCTCCGGCTCCGGCGGCCGCCCCCGCCACCACCGTGGCGGCCCCGCCGGTCGCACCCGTCGCGCCCGCGCCCACCGTTCCGGCGCCGTCCGCGCCGTCCCCGGCGACCGCCGCCGCCCCGCGCCGCCACCTCGGCGTGCAGGTGGTGCTGCTGATCGTCGGCGTTTCGCTGCTGGCGGTCGGCGCGATCTTCTTCCTGGTCTACGCGTTCATCACGTTCGGCCTGGTGTGGCGCTCGGTGATCATCGCCGCCGTCACCGTGGCCGCGTTCGTGGGGGCATCCCTGCTGCGACGCCGCCGGCTGGGGGCGACGGCGGAGGCGATCGCCGCACTCGCGGTCGTGCTCGTCTACCTCGACGCCTTCGCCGTGCGCGCCAACGATCTGTTCGGGGCGTCGGGCGCCGATGGCCTCACCTATTGGGGCGTCACCCTGCTCGCCTCCTCGGTCGGCTTCGTGCTCTGGCACCGGCTCTCCGGCCTACGGGTGCCCAGCATGGTCGGCTTCGCCGCCGTCGCGCCCGGGCTCGCCTTCCTCATCGCCGGTCTCACCGAACCGCTCGACACCGCCGATCGCGTCTACGCGGGGTTCGTGGGAGCCGCGATCGGCGGCCTGGCGCACGTGGTGGCCGCGCGCTTGGGCCCCGGCCACACCCCGGAACGGGTGCTCGCCCTGAGCTTCGGCGCGGTCGGGCTCGTCGGTGCCGCGGGCACGGCCTTCGCACTGCGGCCCGACGCCGAGTGGGCGGCCGCGATCGGGCTCGGCATCGTCGCGGCGCTGGCCCTGGTGCAGGTCGCGGTGATCGTGCGCACGGGCGGCCCGCGGGTGCTCGGTGCTGTGGTGGGCGCGGTCGGGGCGGCCGCGGCATCCGTCGCCGTACTGTCGATGGCGGTGCGGGCGGATGACTCCCCCTTCGTTCGGGTCGCCCCCGTGGTCGCGGCCGCCGTCGTCGCACTCGCCCTCGAGGCGGTGCTGCGCCGCACCGCCGGAACGCCGGCTCGACCCGCGGCGCTCGCCGCGACCTGGACCTCGCTGGTCGTCGGCGGGCTCATTGCGCTCCCCTCGCTCGCCACGGCCGGCATCGGCGCGATCGAACTCGCCGTGCTGCCGCTCTCCTCCGGGGTCTGGAGCCTGCCCGCCGACACGCCGTTCACCGCAGCGACCGGGCAGTGGTCGGCGGTCGTGGCGCTGACGATCGTGGTCGGTGCGGCCGCCGCGGCGTGGGCGCTCTCGCGCACGCTCGCGACCCGACGGCTCGCCGTGCTGTGGGCGGCGGCCGGCGTGCTGCTGGTCGCCGTGCCGCTGAGCGGGATGCTGTGGGCCGTCGTCGCAGGCTGGCTGCTGATCGCGGTGGTCGCCGTCACCCTGCTGATCGCCGCGCGCGTGTGGACGGTGGGCGTGCGAGTGCTGCTCGCCGTCGTCGGCGGCATCGCCCTCGCCCTCGGCTACGCCGCGTCGTGGGCCGGTGCCGACACCTGGTGGATCGGCTCGCTCGTCGCGATCGCCGCCCTGCTGGCCGCCCGTCAAGCCGTGCAGCTCGAGGGTGCCCGTGCGGTGCTGCTCGGCGTCGCGCTCGTGCTGCTCGGCGTCGCGACGGGTGCCGGCGCATGGCGCGCCGACGAGCTGCTCCTCGACGGCACCGGACGGGCCGCGGAGGCGGTGCACGCCGTGCTCGCCACCGCGATCGTCGTGCTCGCCCTCGCCGTCGTGCTGCGCGGACGCCTCGCGAGCGTGCTCGACGCGCGCGTCGCGTTCTGGGCGAGCGCCGCCGCGATCGCAGTGACCGCGCCGGCCACCTGGTTGTTGGCGTCGGCTCCGCCGGCGCTCGTGGTGCCGGATCCGCTGGCCTCCGCGCTGCTCGGTGCGGGCCTCGTCGGGGTGCTCGCCGTCTGGGCTGCGGTGCCGCGCACGGCGGGCATGCCGGTCGAGCGGGTCGCGGCATCCCTCGCCCTGGCTCCCGCGGCCGCGCTGGCGCTGCACGCGCTCGCCCGTCTCGCCGGTCTGCACGAGAGCGTGGTCGCGCTCGCACCGGCGACGGCGGCGCTGCTGGTCGCCGCGGCATCCCTCGCGGTGCGGCCCGCGCTGCGCCCCGCGCGCGACATCGGCGCCGGGGTGATCGCCGGCGCCGCGATCGGCTGGAGTCTGGTCGCCGACCCGGATGCCGCGTGGCTCGTGCTGCTGTTCGCCGCGGTCACGGCACTGCTCGTCGCGATCTCGCGGGACGGACTCTTCGGCTCCCAGTCACCGCGCAAGTACCTGGGTTGGGCGTCCCTGGCCCTGGCGACCGCGGGGCTGTGGCGGGGGCTGCTCGATGCCCACGTGCAGCGTCTCGAAGCCTTCGTGCTGCCGCTGGCCGGCGCCCTGCTGGTGATCGCGGTGCTCGACTGGCGTGCGGCGCGCCCGCGGCCGAGCCGCACCGCGCCGTTCATCGCACTCGCCGGTCTGCTCGTGGCGATCCTGCCACTGGCCGCCGACGCTCGGGAGGGCGAACCGACCCGCACCGTGATCGTGATGGCGGTCGCCGCGTTCCTCGCGGTGCTCGGCTCGCTCGCGGCCGGCTCCCCCGCGCTTCGCCCCTACCTCGATGTCGCGGCCATCGCCGGAAGCGTCGGCGTGCTGCTCGCGGCGCTCTCCCGCACCGCCGGGATGCTCGCCCGCGGCGAGCGCAACGATCTCGCCATCGACGTGTGGCTGGCCTGCGCGCTCGTAGTGCTCATCGTCGCCGCCGCGGCGCAGACCCGACGCGACGGACGGATCCGCGCGATCCTCGCCCAGGTCGTGCTGGGGCTCGCGCTGGTGGTGGTCACCGTGGTCGAACTCGTCGCGATGGCACCCGACCCGCTCGGAGCGACGCGGGCGGTCGTGCTGCTCGTCGTGCTCGGTCTCGCCCACCTCGTCGCGGTCGTGATCGCACGGATGCCGTTCACCCCCGCCATCGCCTGGCTCGCGATCGCACTCGCCGCCGTCGCCGCCGCCATCGTGATCGCGCGGGACGTCGTCGACCCCCTCGAGGGCGCGACCCTGCCCGTGGCCGCGGCGTTGCTCGCGGCGGGTGCCGTGCACCTGCGACGGGTGCCGGCGGCACGCAGCTGGGCGTGGCTGGCGCCCGGACTGCTCGTGCTGCTGCTGCCGTCGCTGGTCGCGACGTTCACCGACGGCGCGCTCTGGCGCCTCGTCGCGCTCGGACTCGTGTGCGTGGCGACCATCGTGGTCGGTGCGCTCGCACGACTGCAGGCTCCGCTCGCGATCGGTTCCGCGGTGGTGCTCGTGCACGCGATCCGCACTTTCGCGCCGCAACTGCGGGTGATCTATGAGGCGACCCCGTGGTGGGTGTGGGCGGTCGTGGGCGGGGCGATCATCCTGTTCCTCGGCTTCACGATCGAGCGCCGCATCCGCAACCTCACCGCGATCGCGACGCGCTTCACCGCGCTGCGCTGAGGAGGACGCGAGGGGGCGCACCGCGACCGCCGCCCGCGCGGGTCGCCCCGCGGCGCTCCCCCGGCGGCGTTCGCCCCGCGACGCTCGCCCCTGCGGGCATTCGCCCCGCGGCGCTCCCCCGGCGGGCGTTCGCCCCGCCCCGTTCGCCCCACCACGTTCGCGTTGTGAAGGACGATCCTTCATATCGCGAGTCTGCCCAGGAGCTCCGCCGCCCTCGGGCCGGCGAGCGCTGAGACTCAGTCGCGCTGCAACCAGGTGAGCACGGCGAGCACGCGGCGGTGGTCGGTGCCGGAGTCCTCGAGACCGAGCTTCTGAAAGATCGAGGTCACGTTCTTCTCCACCGCGCCCGTGCCGATCACGAGCTGGGCGGCGATCGCCGCGTTCGTGCGGCCCTCCGCCATGAGCCCCAGCACCTCCCGCTCACGCGGCGTGAGCTGTGCCAGCGGGTCGTTGCGGCGCCCCAGCAGCTGGGCGACCACCTCCGGGTCGAGCACCGTGCCCCCGCCGGCGATGCGCTCGACCGCGTCCTGCAGCTCGGCGAGGGATGCGACGCGGTCCTTCAGCAGGTATCCGATGCCGCCGCTGCCCGACGACAGCAGCTCCTGCGCGTAGGCGACCTCCACATACTGCGAGAGCAGCAGGATGCCGACCCCCGGCACGAGCTCGCGGGCCCGGATCGCGGCGCGCACGCCCTCGTCGCGAAAGGTGGGCGGCATCCGCACATCGAGCACGACCAGATCCGGGTGCAGCGCCTCGAGGTTCGCGAGCATCGCCTCGCCGTCGCCGAAGCTGCCGACCACCTCGACACCGGCCTCGTCGAGCACGCGCACGAGTCCCTCGCGCAGCAGCACCGAATCGTCGACGACCACCACGCGCAGCATGCCCCCAGGATAGGAGACCCCGCGGCGCCGGCGAGACCAGCGGCCCTACGAGACCGAGGATGCCCCCGCCGCCGTGATCGGCAGGTGCGCCGTCACCACGGTGGGCCCGCCCTCCGGCGAGAGCACCTCGAGGGCGCCGCCGAGTCCGCGCAGCCGCTCCTCCAGCCCCGCGATGCCGTGGCCGGGCTGGGCCTGCGCCCCGCCTGCGCCGTTGTCGGTGACCGTGACATCCAGCCAGGTGCGCTCGTCGACCCGCTGCGACACGCGGATCTCCACATCGGTGGCCCCGGAATGCTTCGCGGCATTGGCCAGGGCCTCACTCGCGACGAAGTAGGCGTTGCGCTCCAGTTCCTGCGGCAGTTCGACACCCTCGGGCAGCTCGCTCACGACGCGGGTCGGCACGGTGGCCCTCGCGGCCGCCGACTCGAGCGCGGCGACCAGACCGCGGTCGAGCAGGATCGGCGGCGCGAACCCGCGCGAGAGCGCGCGCAGTTCCTCCAGCGCGTCCTTCGACTGCTGCATGGCCTCCGCGATGAGACCCCGGGCCTTCTCGGGGTCGGCGTCGAGCTGACGCTCCGCCGCCGCGAGGTCCATCTGCAGGCGCACCAGACGCTGCTGCGGACCGTCATGGATATCCCGCTCGAGCCGACGCAGCGAGTGTCCCTCCGCGGACTGGGCCGCGCCGCGCTGCTCGCTGAGCGTCACGACCTCGCGTTCGAGGTGCTCGGAGCGCCACGCGCCGAGCACGCCGCGGCCGATCGCCCAGTGCAGCCAGGTGAGCCCGCGGGTGACGAACGGCAGCGTCAGCAGGAACACGAGCCCGAGCAGCGCCTGCAGCAGCACGTCGCCGGCGAGCGGGTCGATGCCGAGGGTCCACCCCAAGCGGTCGAACAGCCACTGGGAGAGGAAGAAGTCCCGATCGCCGTCCGGCAGGAAGAGGGTCCAGATCCACGAGGTGAGCCCGCCGAGCGCGATGGCGACCCAGGTGACGGTGATCGTGAACGTGACGACGGAGGCGATGAAGGCCAGCAGCATGGTGTGTAGTAGATAGAGCCAGTAGTGACCGTTGCCCAGCACGGCACGCAGCCAGCCGAAGAAGCCGGTGCGGGCCGTGGCATCCTGCCAGTCCGGTCGTGGGATCTCCGGGCGGCCGGCCCAGCCGAGCAGCGCCACGTCCACCGTGCCGAAACCGCGAGCCACATAGAGACAGGCGATGATCAGCACCACGCCGATGAAGAAGGTGACGATCGTGCCCACCCCGGCCCCGAACAGCCCCCACGTCACGCTCAAGCCGATGACGGCCACCGGGAAACTCAGGAGCAGGTAGGCGAGCTCGCGCGGCATGGTGCGCCACAGCGCGCCATAGCCGCGGCCGGGAGCGGCGGTGATCTCGGTGGTCATGGTGCTCTCCTTCGTTGATTCAGGATGCCGCACTCGCGGGCCTGCATCGAGCCTCGCGGGCGCGCGGCCGGCATCCCATCCGGCGGACTCACCGATCCCGGGTGGGGGTAACCCCCGGCTTCGGTGAGTCAACCCTCTGTTGCGGAATTCCCCGCCGCTTGTAGCGTTGAACCCGACGGAAGAAGGAGTACAACACATGAGTGAAGTCAAGGCAGTCCCCCAGACCTCGGCAGACCCGGACGTGACCTCGGGCGTTGCGCAGTTCCTCGGTCCGGTGGTCACCGACCTCACCGCGCTCTCCGTCGACGGCAAGCAGGCGCACTGGCACGTGCGCGGCGAGAACTTCCAGGCCGTGCACGAGCTGCTCGACGTGGTCGTCGCCAACGCCCGCGACTACGCCGACACGGCCGCCGAGCGCGTCGTCGCCCTCGGGTTGCCCATCGACGCCCGCATCCAGACCGTCGGTTCGAAGGCCACCACGCCGAAGATGACGGCGGGCTTCCAGCGCTCCGACCAGGTGATCACCGAGGTCATCGCCGCGATCGACGCCACCCTCGTCACGGTGCGCACCGCGGTGACCGAGCTCGCGGAGCTCGACCCGGTGAGCCAGGATGTTGCCATCGAGATCGCGCGCGGCCTCGAGAAGGATCGCTGGTTCCTCTTCGCGCACGTCGCGACGAAGTAGCACCCCGCGCCGGGCAGCCCGCCCGCCGAGCAGCCGCCCGCCGAGTTCGCCACTTCTGCCGCCTCGTCCATCCAGCACGCGGCAGAAGTGGCGAACTCGCGTGCTGGAGCAGCGCGCACGCTCAGCCACGCCATCCGCGGCGGCGCAGCACCGTCTCGAGACGACTGACGAACGCGGCGCCGTCGCGCAGATCGTCGGCGTTGATCTCCATCACATACCAGCCCCGGGCTTCGAGTTCGGCCCGCCTCGTCATGTCTCGCCGCCACTGCTGCCGCGAGCGGTGATGCTCACCCTGATACTCGACGATCACGCGGCAGTCGACGAACATGAGATCTGGCCGAAGTTCGCGCCCTGTTTCCGTGTCGATGAGCGAATGGTTGACGCTTGGCACCGGAAGCCCGGACGTGACCACGAGCACTCGGGCCTTCGACTCGGGTCGCGACTCCGAACGGGAGCTCAGGAGCGGGAGCGCCTCGCGCAGTCTGCGTGCCCCTCGACCGCTGCCGAACCGACGCACCTGTTCGCGCAGTTGCGCCTCGGCCACGAGCGGCGACCGCCAGTGCAGCAGAAAATCGCCGGCGGCCACGAGGTCGTCCAGATCCAGCATCCCGCCGAGATCGCACCAGGTGCGCGCCGCGCTCGTGCAGCGTACGCGCTCGTGCGTCACTACCTCGTCGGCGCTCACCGTCAGGCGATGTCCACGGATACCTCGAGCGTGGGGCGTCGGAAGCGCGGCCGTCATGGCGACGTGCAGGTCGCGTTCGCCCTCGAACGCGGGCGGCAACGGCACCCCGAACAGCAGCGCGGCGGTGGTGTGACTGAAGAAGGCGTCATCCCTGAGCCTGGTCGCGAGCAGTTCGCAGCGATCGGCGATGGTGGCCGCCCGGCCGAATCGTCGCACACCCCAGGTCGACCGCTCGAGATCCTGGGCGCGTACCCTGCGCAGCGTGGCCCCGGCCTCGACGGCCGCCCCCACGGTGAACGGGATGCCCCGCAGGGCTGTCGGCAGCGGGGATGGTCGCACCCGTCCATCGTGAAGGCGCCCGGGTCATCCCGTCCGGCCGGCCCCTGATCTCCGTCGAGTTCGCCACTTCTGCCGCTTGTTGAGGAGCAGAAGCGGCAGACGTGGCGACCTCGCGGGCAGCGCGCGCCGGCGCGGGCGCGGGGCGGGCAGCGGGCGCGGCGCGGGGGCAGCGCGGGCGCGGCGCGGCGCGGGGGGCAGCGGGGGCCGCTCAGAGCGTGGTGTGCGTGAACCGCCCGCCGAGCATGGTCGCCGCCACCGGCATGGTGCGCAGCGCCTCGGCATCGGCGGCGATGGGGTCGCGTTCGGTCACCGCGAGGTCGGCCGGCTCCCCCACCGCGACGCGCGTGCGCGCCGATGCCGCGAGCGCTTCGGCGTTGGTGATGCGCTGCTCGGGATGCCACGGCTGCCGTCCGCCGCGTGAACGCCCCACCGCGGCCGCGATGCCGAGCCACGGGTCGAGCGGGGAGACCGGGGCATCCGACCCGAACCGCAGCCGCGCGCCGGCGTCGAGCAGGCTGCGGAACGGATAGGCCCGATCCGTGGCGCCCGGCCAGTAGCGCTCGGCGACGTCCCGATCGTCGAGCAGGTGCTCGGGCTGCACGCTCACCTCGACGCCGAGCTCGGCGAAGCGCGGCAGGTCGGCGCGGCTCAGCAGCTGGGCGTGCTCGATGCGGCCGGGGCATCCCACGCGCTGGAAGGCGTCGAGCGCGAGCGTGTTGGCGTGGTCGCCGATGGCGTGCACGGTCGGATCGATGCCGGCGGCGCTCGCGGTACGCATGAGCGGCACGAGCCGTTCCGGCGGCACCGTGAGCATGCCGTGCGATCCGTCGTCGTAGTCGCCGTGGATGTAGGCGGTGCGGGTGTTCAGCGACCCGTCGGTGAGCACCTTGAACCGGCCCATCGTCAGCAGCGCGTCGATGCGCCGGCCGGTGCGAAGGCCCTCGGCGATGGCGCGCTCCAGGTGGTCCGTGTAGACGCCGAACTCCACCCGCAGGTCGTCATGCCCGGCGGCGATGCGCCGCAGCCACTCGTCCAGGTTCCAGGCCATCTCGAGGTCCACGATGCCGACGACGCCCCGACGTGCGGCGGCCGCGGCGGCCGCACGAGCCCAGCCGTCCACGGTCTCGACCGGCACGCTGCCGAGGCGGCGTTCGACGTCGAACGCGTCGCCCTCCACGAGCAGACCGGTGGGATGCCCGCGGTGGCCGTACACCTCGAGCGCGGCGCTGTTGAGCCACACCGAGTGCAGGTCGGCGCTCACGAGCACGGCCGGGAGGGCGCCGGTCGCGGCATCCAGCAGCTCGACACCCGGCGCGTCGGGCCAGAGCCCGTCGCGGAATCCCGCCCCGATCACGAGGCCCTCGCCGCCCGCGGCCCCGACGATCGCGGCCGCCTCGGCGGCGGATGCCGCGGTCGAGAGGTCGACACGCTGCGAGGTGAGCGCCCACTGGGTGAAGTGCACGTGCTCGTCCCACAGGCCGGGGATCACCCAGCGACCGGCAAGGTCGACGTCGCCGGTGCCGATCGCACCGATCTCGGCGATCCGCCCGTCCTCGATGCGCAGGTCGACGATCCGGTCGCCGAGCCGCGCGTTACCGAGGATCATGGTGCACGCGGCGCATCTCGCGGGCGAGGGCGGGACTCGCGTAGGTCTCGCCGGACTGCAGCTCGTCGATGATCCTGGCGACCACGTCGGGGGCCTTGTTCTGGCTGAGCTTGGCGCGAGCGTCGAAGCGCGTGACCTTCAATCGCAGTCCGACCGTGCCCTTGGCGACGCGGCGGGCGGTCGTCTCGTCGAGCTCGAGTGACGTCGGTTGCGGCATCCGTTGCTCGAAGTGGTCGACGAGCCGACCGAGCACGCGAAAGTTCTCCTCCTCGCCGAGCAACTCGGGCACGCCGTAGAGGTGCGCGGTGACGTGGTTCCAGGTGGGCACGAACTCGTTCGTCGCGTACCAGCCGGGCGAGATGTAGCCGTGCGGGCCCTGGATGATCACGAGCACCTCGTGCTGCCCGAGTTCGTGCAGTTGCTCGTCTGGGCGTCCGACGTGGCTGAGAATCACGATGTCGGACTCGGCCTCGTCGAGCAGCACCGGGTAGTGGGAGGCGACGAGGCCGGCCGCGGTGTTCGAGACGATCGTCGCCCACGGGTTCTCACGGATGAGGCGCTTGACCTCGGCCTCGTCGGTCAGCAGAAAGCTCGGAGTGTGCCGCATTCGCCTAGCCTGACACGACCCGGCTCAGGCCTGGTCGACGGGACACCAGTAGAGCTTGCGCCCGCCGATCTCCTGCATCGCGATGGGGGTGCCGCACACCCGGCAGGGCAGCCCGGTGCGGTGGTAGACCCAGTGCCGGTCGGAACGGGATGCCATGGCCCCGTCGTAGGCCTCCGGGCTGAGCCCGTCCATGGTCATCATCTGCCCCGTCGCCACGCCCACGCGCAGCAAGTGGTCCCAGTCGCGCCACAGCGCGCGGATCGTCTCCTCGGGTAGATCACGGCCCGGGATGAACGGGTTCAGTCTCGCGCGGAACAGCAGTTCGGCGCGGTACACGTTGCCGATGCCGCTGACCACGGACTGGTCCATCAGCAGCAGGCAGATGGGAGTGGGCTTGCGCCGCACCACCGCGAGAAAACGCTCCTCGGCGAGCACCGGGTCGTCCACGAGCGGGTCGGGACCGAGCTTGTCGATCGCGACCTGCACCTCGTCGGGGGTGAGCACCTCGCACGCGGTCGGCCCGCGCAGGTCGGCGCACGTGGCATCCGTCAGCAGGCGCACCCGCACGGCACCGATCGGCTCGGGCGGAAACGTGTCGGCGGGCTCCTCGAGCTTCTCCTGCTCGGCCATGCGCAGGCGCGTGCGGCGGGGGGCGCCGATCGAGGCGAGCGAGTCCTCGAACTGACCGACCACGGTGCCCTTCTGGTTGGTCTGCCCCATGCGGCCGCTCGCGGATGCCATGGTCGCATCGGCGGTGATGTCACCGGCGAAGTCCCAGGCCCCGTACATGCCGAGGTGCACCCGCAGCCACAGGCCGTTGTCGAACTCGAGGAACATCTGCTTGCCGACGGCCTTCGCCTCGGTCATCACGTGACCGTCGATGCGTTCGGCGCCCGCCGCAAACCTCCCCTGCGGTGAGGATGCCGCGACCGGCTTGCCCACGAAGTGCAACGCGAACTGCCGCGCGATGCGATGGACGGAGTGGCCCTCAGGCACGTCAGGCTCCGCGTGCGGGGCCTGACGTATGCCCGATCGGATCGACGCTCGCGTCGATCGTGTGCCCGGCGATCTGGCCGGTGGCCTCGAACTCGGCGAGCTGCGCGATGCGGCGGGCATGCCGCTCCTCGCCGGAGAACGGCTCGGCGATGAAGACGTCGATGAAGTGCTTGGCCTCCTCGACGGTGTGCTGGCGCGCACCGATCGAGATGAGGTTGGCATCGTTGTGCTGCCGGGCCAGCAGCGCGGTCGCCTCGCTCCACACCAGCGCGGCGCGGGCGCCCCGCACCTTGTTGGCCGCCATCTGCTCGCCGTTGCCGGAGCCGCCGAACACGATGCCGAGGCAATCGATGCCCGCGGCCTGGTCGCGCACCACGGCGAGCGCCGCGTTGATGCAGAAGCTCGGGTAGTCGTCGAGCGGGTCGTAGCTCGTCGGCCCGTGATCGACGACCTCGTGACCGGCGGCCCGCAGGTGCTGCTGCAGGTCTTCCGAGAACTCGAGGCCGGCGTGATCCGTGGCGATGTGGATGCGCATGAGGCCAGTTTAGGTCTGGCGCGCACGCCGATCCGAGGAGCACACTTGTTGCAGGAGGTCACTCATGACGCACACACCGTCGTTCGTACCGATCCTCTCCGCCGGACGGCATCGGTCTCCGAAACAGGGCGCCTGCTTCATGGAGTTCGCGTCGTTCCTGGCCGGTGAACGCTGGAGCGATCATCCGGCGTGCACGCATCCCCTGCTGGCCTCGCTCGCCCGTGATGTCAACGACCTGACGAGCGACGCCGCGCGCGATCGACTGCTGCCGCTCGTGCACCGGGTGATCGGTCTCGACGGCGATGCGCCGGGACTGGATGCTCGCATCGCGCTCCGCGCCGCCGCCGAAGCGCTACCCATCGCCAGCGCCGAGCGGCAGCAGGCGCTCGCGGTCGGGATGCTGGGGCTGGTCATGCGCGCCGACGACGACCCCGCGCTCGAGGCCATCGCCGATGCCGCCCTCGAGCAGGCACCGCACGCGGCGCGCTGGGCTCGCGACTATCTCGCCACTGCGCGCCGGGTGCGCCACACTGACCGGGCCGCCTACGCGATCGTGCACACCGCGGTCATCGGCATCGCGCTTGCCTGCGTGGACGACGCCGACGCGCGTCTGCGGCGCCTGCTGGAGGACGCGATCACCGACGTCGAGACGGTGGTGCGCCCGACCCGCGGAGCAACCCGCACGCTGCAACCGGTTCACTGACGCACCCGCGTTCGTAGCGAGGCGGCTCCACCTGGTGATCGTTCAGCGGGCCTGCGCCTCCTAAGCTGGATCGACGCGGTCACGAACCGCCGACGAACCAGCCGAAGGAGTGCGCAGTGCCCGGTGAGAACCTCACAAGAGCAGAGGCCCAGGAGCGCAAGGCGCTCATCGACGTCCACAGCTACGAGATCGACCTCGACCTGACCACGGGTGCGGAGACGTTCGCGAGCACGACCACCGTGCGCTTCTCCGCGACGAAGGGCACCTCGACCTTCATCGACGCGATCACCAAGTCCGTGCACGCGGTGACCCTGAACGGCCTGCCGCTCGACCCGCGCGAGGTCAGCGACGGCATTCGCATCCAGCTGCACGACCTCGCCGCCGAGAACGAGCTGGTCGTCGTGGCGGATGCCATGTACACGAACACGGGCGAAGGCCTGCACCGCTTCGTCGACCCAGTCGACGGCGAGGTGTACCTCTACTCGCAGTTCGAGGTTCCGGACTCCCGCCGCGTGTTCGCGGTGTTCGAGCAGCCCGACCTCAAGGCGACGTTCCAGTTCACGGTGAAGGCGCCCGCCGCGTGGCAGGTCGTGAGCAACCAGCCGACGCCCGAGCCCGAGGTCGACGGGGACGAGGCCACGTGGGTGTTCGCTCCCACGCCGGTGCTCTCCAGCTATGTCACGGCGCTCGTGGCCGGGCCGTATGCCGTGGTGCGCGACGAGTTGGCGAGCAGCGATGGGCGGGTCATCCCGCTCGGCATCTATTCGCGCAAGTCGCTGAGCCAGTACCTGGACGCCGACTACATCTTCGAGAAGACCAAGCAGGGCTTCGAGTTCTATGAGAAGCACTTCGCCTACCCGTACCCGTTCGAGAAGTACGACCAGCTCTTCGTGCCCGAGTTCAACGCCGGTGCGATGGAGAACGCGGGTGCGATCACCTTCACCGAGACCTACGTGTTCCGTTCCAAGGTCACCGACGCGATCAAGGAACGTCGCGTCGTCACGATCCTGCACGAACTCGCGCACATGTGGTTCGGCGACCTGGTGACCATGAAGTGGTGGAACGACCTGTGGCTCAACGAGTCGTTCGCGGAGTGGGCATCGACGCTCGCGACCGCCGAGGCGACCGAGTGGAATGAGGCGTGGACCACGTTCCAGGCCATGGAGAAGAGCTGGGCCTACAAGCAGGACCAGCTGCCCTCCACACACCCCGTCGTCGCGACCATCAACGACCTCGAAGACGTGCAGGTGAACTTCGACGGCATCACCTACGCCAAGGGCGGATCGGTGCTCAAGCAGCTCGTCGCGTGGGTCGGGCTGCCGGAGTTCATGCTCGGCGTCGCGAACTACTTCGCCAAGCACGAGTACGGCAACACCGAGCTGCGCGACCTGCTCGCCGAGCTCGAGGTGACCTCGGGTCGCGATCTGAGCGAGTGGTCCAAGCTGTGGCTGGAGACGGCGGGCGTCAACACGTTGCGTCCGGAGATCGGCGCGACCGAGGACGGCACGATCACCTCGTTCGCGGTGCTGCAGTCTGCCGACCCCGACTACCCCACCATCCGTCCCCACCGCCTCGCGATCGGCTTCTACAACCTGCGCGCCGGCAAGCTTCAGCGCGACCACCGCATCGAGTTGGACGTCGACGGCGAGCGCACCGAGGTGCCCCAGCTGGTGGGACTCGAACGACCCGACCTCGTGCTGGTCAACGACGAGGACCTCGCCTACGCCAAGATCCGCCTCGACGAGGCATCGCTGGCGGTCGCGATGGAGCACCTCGAAGACATCGACGACCCGCTGGCCCGCGCCCTGGTGTGGGGTGCGGCCTGGGATGCCACGCGCGACGCCGAGACAAAGCCGAGCGACTACGTGCAGCTCGTGCTGAACAACATCGGATCCGAGACCGAGTCCACCACGCTGCGCACGACCCTCACGCAGCTGACCACCGCCGCGCGCTACTACGTCGCCGGCCAGCGCCGCGACGAGACCATCGAGGCGATCGGCGACGGCCTGTGGATTCTCGCCCAGGGCGCCGCCGCGGGCTCGGACGCGCAGTTCCAGTTCGTGAAGTTCTTCGCGAACATCGCCTCCACCGACGATCACGCCGCCACCCTGCAGGGGCTGCTCGACGGTTCGGTGACGCTCGACGGCCTCGAGATCGACACCGACCTGTCGTGGGAGCTGCTCGACGGGCTCGTGCTCACCGGCAGGGCGGGTGAGGCGGAGATCGCCGCATCCCTGGCCAACGACAACACCGCCAACGGCCAGCAGGCCGCCGCGCGGGCGCGCGCCACCATCCCGACCGCGGCCGGCAAGCGCGCCGCGCTCGAGACGGCGCTGAACGACGACAGCATCCCGAACACGGTGCTGCGCAACATGGGCATCGGCTTCCAGCACTTCAACGAACCGGAGGCCTTCGCCGACCTCGTCGAGCCCTACTTCGAGAACCTCACGCGCATCTGGAAGGAGCGCAGCTACAAGATCGCCGAATACGTGATCGTCGGCTTCTTCCCCGCGGCGCTCGCGTCAGCGGAGCTCGTGGAGCGCGCGAAGGCGTGGCTGGCGGCGAACCCCGAGAACCCGGCGCTGCGGCGCCTGGTGATCGAGGAACTTGCCGGCGTCGAGCGTGCGCTGAAGGCCCGCGAGCGCGACCTGCACTGACGGTGTCGGGGTCGCCGAGCTGGCGGCCCCGCTATCGCGTGACGGATGCCGCGAGCAACGCCACGGTGACCGAGCCGCCCTTCGTCACCTGCCGCCCCACCTCCGTGAACCCGAGGCGGCCATGGAAGCGCAGCGACCCCGGATTCGGCGGATCCACGTTCACTTCGCACGTGACCTCGACGCGGCCCTCGGCACGGGCCGCGTCGAACACGGCGCGGTAGAGATCGGCACCGAGGCCGCGGTTGCGGGCCGAGTCGGCTACCACGATGCGGTCGACGTAGAGGAACTCGCCGCCGCGCCGCTCGAAGTAGCGGTAGTTCTCGCTGTCGTAATCGACGCCCGGGGTCATGAGCAGCGCGAACGCGATCACGGTGTCGGTGTCGTCAGCAATCGCGAGGGCGAGGTGCGAGAGGGCGAGCAGGCGCTGCATGCCCGCGGCATCCGTCTCGCTGACCGCGGGCACCGCTGCGTTGTTGAGTTCGACGAGCCGGTCGAGGTCGGCGGGGGTCAGGGAGCGGATCATCCGACGATGCTAGCCGCGCACAGCGGACGACGAGGCGACGCTCGCTAGGCTTGCGGCACGATGGATGGATTCGACTGGGTTGCGTTCTGGGGCGGTGTCGGCGCCTTCATCGGGATCTTCGAGGTCCCGCTCACCGTGATCGCGATCATCCTCGGCGCGATCGTGCTGCGCTGGATACTGCTGCGCATCATCCGTCGCGTCGTCAATCGCGTAGTCAACGGTGTGAAGAAGAAGCACAACGTCGATGACACGCGCGAGCTCTCGGCGTCCCCGCTCGCGGCGGTGCGCATAGTGCAGCGCACACGTTCGCTGGGCAGCGTCTTCGGCAACGCCACCACGGCGGTGATCGTCATCATCGCGGTGCTGCTGATCTTCTATGTCGTCGTCCCTGACGCGACGGGCGCCTTCGCCCTCATCACCGCCGCCGTCGGCGCCGGACTGGGTTTCGGCGCGCAGAACATCGTCAAGGACGTGCTCAACGGCATCTTCATGGTCGGCGAAGACCAGCTCGGCATCGGCGACGTCGTCGACCTGGGGCCCGCGACCGGCGTCGTGGAGGATGTCGGCATCCGCATCACCCAGGTGCGCGACGTCAACGGCACGCTGTGGTTCGTGCGCAACGGCGAGATCCTGCGGCTGGGCAACATGTCGCACGGCTGGGCACGCGCGATCATCGACCTCGCGGTGCCCTACGACGCCGACATCGACGCGATCCAGGAGCGCATCCTCGAGGTCGCCACCGAGCTCTCCGAGGCGCCCAAGTGGCGCAACCGCATCATCGAGAAGCCCGCGCTGTGGGGCATCGAGTCGATCTCGGCCGAGGCGATCGTCGTGCGGCTCGTGGTCAAGACCAGGTCGACGGCGAAGGATGACGTGGCCCGCGAACTGCGGATGCGCCTCAAGAAGGCCCTCGACGAGATGGGCGTGCGTCTGCCCGCCCTCAACTCGATCGTGCTGAGCGGATTCGACAGCGCCGCCGGCCTGCGCAGCTCTCGGGCGCAACCGACGAGACGACCCAAACCGCCGCCACCCGAAGGAGCGAAGTCATGAGCAACCTCACCCTGCGCATGGGCCAGGGCGGCGAGCCCGTCGGCGGCAGCTTCTGGCAGCAGGTCGGCGGCCGACCCACGTTCGAGAAGCTCGTCCGCGCCTTCTACGAGGGCGTCCGCACCGACGAGGTGCTGCTGCCGATGTATCCGGAGCAGGACCTCGAGGGTGCGATCCAGCGCCTGACCGGCTTTCTCGAGCAGTACTGGGGCGGGCCCGGCACCTACAGCGAGCAGCGCGGCCACCCGCGGTTGCGGATGCGACACCAGCCGTTCAAGGTCAACCCCGACGCTCGCGACCGCTGGCTGAAGCACATGCGCGCCGCCGTCGACACCCTCGAGCTGGCGCCGCTGCAGGAGGCGATGCTGTGGGACTACCTCGACCGCGCCGCCCACGCCATGGTCAACACCTTCGAGGAGTAGACCGCTAGGCGAGCGCGGCGGCCAGTCCCTCCTTGAGCGGCGTCGTCGGGCGCCCGATCAGCTCGCGCAGCTCACCCGAGGTGCTCGCGAGCAGGCCGTCGCGCGTGTTCGCGTCGAGGGCCACGACGAAGCCCGCGGTGCCCTCGTCGAGTCCGGCCTGCCGCAGGATCTCGAGGTGCTCCTCGGACGAGACGGGCGTGTACGCGACGGGGCGCCCGAGCAGCTCGGTGAGGGTCGCGGCAAGCTGCGTGTAGTCCCAGGCCACGTCGCCGGAGAGCTCGTAGGTGCGGCCGTCGTGGCCGGTGCCGGTCAGCACGGCGGCTGCGGCATCCGCGTAGTCCCGGCGCGAAGCGCTCGCGACGCGACCGTCGCCGACGCTCGCGACGATGACCCCCGACTCGGCGGCCTGACGCGCGGTCTGCACGTAGTTCTCGGTGTACCAGTTGTTGCGCAGGATCGTGAACGGGATGCCGGAGGCGGCCAAGTACTCCTCCGTGGCCTTGTGCTCCGGGGCGAGCACGAGCGCGCTCGTGGTGGCGCCCGGCGCGCTCGTGTACACGATGCGCTGGATGCCCGCGGCGCGCGCCGCGTCGATAGCGGCGGCATGCTGTTCGGCGCGCCTGCCGAACTCCGTGCCCGAGACGAGCATGAGCGTGTCGGCACCGGCGAACGCGGTGCGCAGCGACTCGGGGTCGGAATAGTCGGCGCGCGCGACGCGTACACCCCTCGCCTGCAACTCGGAGAGCTGCTCGACGTCGCGACCGGTGGCGACGATCTCGGATGCGGGGGTGCCCTCGCGCAGCAGTGCTTCGACGATGAGACGGCCCAGGTGGCCGGTGGCGCCCGTGATGACGATGGTCATGGTGATCCTTTCGATTCGATCCTCGGGAGCAACCGGCGCCAACCGCCATCTCTTCCCGCAACACCGTACCCACCTTTCGGTAAGCTACTGACGTGCAGGAAAGAAATGATCGGTTGCACGGGTTCACCGACGGAATCCTGCCGGCGATGTGCCCGAGCCGCACCGTGCTCGATCACGTGACGAGCAAATGGGGTGTGCTCGTGATCATCGCGCTCTCCCAGCGCACGCTGCGCTGGGGCGAGCTGCGGCGCGTGGTCGAGGGCATCAGCGAGAAGATGCTCGCGCAGACCCTGCGCGTGCTCGAGACCGACGGCTTCGTGCATCGGGACGCCCACGCGACCATCCCGCCGCGGGTCGACTACAGCCTCACCGACCGCGGCCGCGAACTGGCGGAGCGCCTGCTGCCGCTCATGGACTGGATCGCCGCGAACGCCGACGAGATCCTCACCCCGTCGCAGCGACCGCGAACCGGGCTCCCAACCGCGATTGCCGCGTCGCTAGACTGACCGCGTCGATCCAGGAGGCACACCATGTCGAAGTTGCGAGTCCTCGGCCTCGTCGCGACCCTTGGCACGGCGCTGCTGGTCGCCGGTTGCTCGGCGCCGTCGCCGGCTCCCACTCCGCACCCCGGTGAATTGGTCGGCACCTGGACCCTCGACGAGACCTTCGACTCCCCCGAGCAGCCCTTCATCGCCTTCGTGCAAGACAACACGTGGACCGCTTCCGACGGCTGCAACCGGGTGCAGGGCACGTGGGAGCTCGGCGACGGCGGCGCGATCACCACGACGTCGGGTCCGCAGACGCTCATGTACTGCGAGGGGGCCCAGCTGCCCCTCGCGGTGACGATGGCCGACCGCGTCGAGGTCGACGGCGACACGCTCGTCATCCACAGTTCGCACGACTCGACGACCACCGAGCTGGTGCGCACCACCGACCCGCTGATCGGCCCGCAGGGCTACCCGGTCGGCTACTGGGTCGAATCGATGACGCCGGATGCCCCGTTCCTGTCGATCAGCGTCGACCGCACCTACACGGGCAACGACGGCTGCAACACGTTCAGCGGCACCTGGTCGACGGCCGATGACGACGCGACGATCTTCGAACCCGGCGCCATCACGCGCATGGCGTGCGAGGGTGTCGACCAGTGGCTGAGCAAGGCCGTGCTCGGTCGCGTGGCGGCGGGTGTCATGACGCTGCAGGCCGAGGACGGCACCGTGCTCGGCCAACTCATCGGTCGCTGATCCCAGACTGTTCGAAGGAGAACGAGCGTGCCCACCAGCACTGACGCCATCGTGATCGGGGCGGGACTCTCCGGTCTCGTCGCCGCCGCCGAACTCGTCGCGGCGGGCAAGCACGTGACGGTGATCGACCAGGAGCCGGAGGCGAGCCTCGGCGGTCAGGCGTGGTGGTCGTTCGGAGGGCTGTTCTTCATCGACTCCCCCGAGCAGCGCCGCATGGGCATCAAAGACTCCTTCGAGCTGGCCCGCGAGGACTGGTTCGGCAGCGCCGCCTTCGACCGCGACGAGGATGCCTGGCCCAGGCGTTGGGCGCAGGCCTACCTCGACTTCGCCGCCGGCGAGAAGCGCGCCTGGCTGCGCGAGCGCGGCGTCGGCTTCTTCCCCGTGGTCGGCTGGGCCGAACGCGGCGGGTCGCTCGCGACCGGCCACGGCAACTCGGTGCCGCGCTTCCACATCACGTGGGGCACCGGCCCCGGCATCGTCGCTCCCTTCGAGGCCGCGGTGCGCGAGGGCGTCGAGCGCGGGCTCGTGACCTTCCTGTTCCGCCACCGCGTGGACGAGCTCATCGTCGAGGGCGGGGCGGTCGTCGGCGCCCGCGGCACGGTGCTCGCCCAGGATGCCGCCGAGCGCGGCGCCGCCAGCAACCGCGACGCCGTTGGCTACTTCGAGGTGCGCGCGGGGGCGACGATCGTCACCTCCGGTGGCATCGGCGGCAACTTCGACCTCGTGCGCGAGTGGTGGCCAGAGCGCTGGGGCACTGCACCGAAGCGCATGCTCAGCGGGGTGCCTGCGAGCACCGACGGCCGCATGCTGCGCATCACCGAGAAGGCCGGCGCCGAACTCATCAACCTCGACCGCATGTGGGCCTACACGGAGGGTGTCGAGAACCACTCGCCGGTCTGGCCGCACCACGGCATCCGCATCCTCCCCGGCCCGTCGAGCCTGTGGCTGGATGCCACGGGCCACCGCCTGCCGCCGCCACTGTTCCCCGGCTTCGACACCGTCGCGACGATGCAGCACATCCGGCACAGCGGCCACGACCACACCTGGTTCGTGCTCACCCAGGCGATCATCGAGAAGGAGTTCGCCCTCTCCGGCAGCGAGCAGAACCCGGATCTCACGGGCAAGAGCGTGCGCGAACTGCTCAAGCAGCGCCTCGGCAAGGGTGCGACGGGCCCGGTCGAGAAGTTCAAGTCCGACGGGGCCGACTTCGTCGTCGCCGACACCCTCGATGAACTCATCGCGGGGATGCAGTCGCTGACGCCCGAGGTGCCGATCGACGCCGAGCGGGTGCGCCACGAGGTCGCGGCGCGCGACGGCCAGCTCACCAACGACTTCGCCAAGGATGCCCAGATCAACGCCATCCGGCAGGCGCGCCACTACCGCGGCGACAAGCTCATCCGGGTGGCCAAGCCGCACCGGCTGCTGGATCCGAAGGCGGGACCGCTCATCGCCGTGCGCCTGCACGTGCTGACCCGCAAGACCCTCGGCGGCATCCAGACCGACCTTCAGGCGCGCGCGCTCGACGCGGCGGGCAAGCCGATCCCCGGCCTGTACGCGGCGGGTGAGGCGAGCGGTTTCGGCGGCGGCGGCATGCACGGCTACCGCGCGCTCGAGGGCACGTTCCTCGGTGGGTGCCTGTTCAGCGGACGGGCCGCTGGGCGCGCGGCGGCGGCGCAGTCCTGAGCTTCGCTCGGTAGGATCGCGGCATGAGCGAACCGACGACCCCGACCGCGGCCCCCGGCTGGTATCAGGACCCGGCGGGCGCCGGCCTGCGCTGGTGGGATGGCAACACCTGGACCGAGCACCGCCAAGCCGCCTACGGCGCGACGGAACCGCTGAAAGCCCCCGAAGGCGCGCAGACGAACACCGTGTGGATCTGGCTCGTCATCGTGCTGCCGCTGCTGCCCATGCTGCCGCTGCTTTTCATCGACTGGCGCGGGCTGATCGGCTCCCAACTCGCGGACCCGACGAGCTCCTACACGATGACGCTCGGCCTGTTCTTCTCCCCCTGGTATCTCGCCACGGTCATGCTCGGTTGGATCACCTACGGCCTCAGCGTGTTCTTCTCCTACCGCGACTATCGCGAGCTCGAGAAGGTTGGCGTGCCGCGCCCGTTCCACTGGGCCTTCACATTCCTCTCTTCGATCGTCTACGTGATCGGCCGCTCCGTCGTCGTCAAGCGCCGCACCGGCACGGGCGGCACCGCGACGCTGTGGGCCGCGATCGGCTCGATCGTGCTCTCGTTCGTGGTCGCCACGATCATGATGGTGCAGGTCTTCTCCGCGGTGTTCGAGGCCGTGGGCTTGTCCGGTCGCTACTACTAGACGGCCACCAGCCGGGCCGTCGACGTCGTAGGCACCTCCGGGTTCACCCAGGTCTGTTCGGAGAGCCACACCACCGCGACCACGCGGTCACGACGCGAGATCACGCCCGCGACCGCCGCGACCGCCCGCGCCGGGTGCGACCGGGTGCTGCAGACTCGGGAGTTCAAGGACATCGTCCTTGAACTCCCGAGTCTGTGCGGGATGTCCCGAGTCTGTGCAGGATGTCAGGAGTCTGTGCGGGATATCCCGAATCCGTGCGGGCATGCGCCGACCGGAGATACGCAGCGCGGGCCGACAGACAACAGGGCAGCGATCAGCGCGCGATCGTCCAGTTGCGGCGCTTGATGAGCACGTGGCCGCGCTTGGTGGTGACGCGGGTCCACGGCCCGGACTCGTAGATCGACACCGTGTCGCCCTCGTGCAGAAAGCCGAGGCTCAGGGCGGCGAAGGCGGCGCCGGCCGGCACGTGCGGCATCCCGTCGATCGGTCGGCCCCACACCTCCGTGCGCACGCGATGCACGATCTGCTCCCCCGCGCCATCCGGCACGGCCGAAGCGACCTCGTCGATGCCCGCCTTCGCGGCCGCGTCGAGCACGTTCCACTCGATCGTCGGCAGCGGGTGCCAGCCGCCACGCGGCGGTGAGATCGAGGTCCAGGTGACGGTGTTGACCTCCATGGGCAGGCGCACGACCACCGGTTCGCCGACATCCGCCGTGGATGCCTCGAGCAACCCCTCCACGCGCGCCAGCAGTGACCGCACCGGCACTACGGCGTCGAAGTCCTCTGGGCTCGTCAGCGCGAAGGTGCGCAGCCCGAGCACGGTCGGGGACTCGTCGAGCAGTCCCGCCGGCAGCAGCACCGGCACGTAGACGGCGAGCACGCCGGAACCGGCGATCAGGCGCACCGACCCGTCTTCGACGCGCATCGCGCGCCCGAGGAACACGTGCAGATCCCCGAGCGCGAGGGAGTCGACGAGAGTGAAGGTGCGGCTCATAGGTCTCCTAAACTACAGGGCATGGCCGACCCCTTGTCCGAGATGCTGGCATCCCTCAACCTCACCGACACCGGCGCCCGCACGCGCGAGGACATCTTCACCGGTCACAGTCAGCCGATGCCCAGCGGCCGCGTCTTCGGCGGTCAGGTGATGGCGCAGGCACTCGTCGCCGCGCAGCGCACCATCAGCCCCGAACGGCACGCGCACTCCATGCACGGCTACTTCCTGCGACCCGGCGACCTCGAACTGCCGATCACGTTCTCCGTGGACCGCATCCATGACGGCCGCTCGTTCTCCACCCGTCGCACGCAGGCCTACCAGGCCGGCCTGCCGATCCTCTCGATGATCGCCTCGTTCCAAGACGACGACCCCGGTCTCGACCACCAGGTCGAGATGCCGCGCGACGTGCCCGACCCCGAGACCCTGCCGAGCACCGCCGACGCTCTCGCCGGTGTCGAGCACCCGGTGGCTCGGGCGTGGGCGATGGAGCGTTCGTTCGACGTGCGGCACGTGCCATCCCCGATCTACCTGACGGTGGAGGGCGAGCGCACCGAAACCCAGGCGGTGTGGATGAAGACGGTCGGCCCCATGCCGGACGACCGCAACCTGCACCAGGCCGCCCTCGTCTATGCAAGCGACTTCAGCATCCAAGAGTCGGTGCTGCGGCGGCACGGGGTGCCGTGGGCCACGCCCGGGCTCAAGGTCGCGAGCCTCGACCACGCGATGTGGCTGCACCGCCCCGGACGAGTGGATGACTGGCTGCTCTATGTGCAGGAGTCGCCCACCGCTGTCGGCGGCCGCGGTCTCGGCCAGGGCCGCATCTATACGCGCGACGGCGTGCTGATCGCGAGCGTCGCACAGGAGATCACCGTGCGGGTGCCCGGCTTCTAGGCGCCGCGGCTACCCCCGCTTGCGGAAGGCGATCGGCGCCTCCAGGTATGGCTCCCAGAGCGCGCGCAACTCGCTGTCGAGGCGTCGCGGCAGGCCCGTGTCCGCGTCGACGAGCACGAGCGTCGTGAGCGCGCGCGCATAGGTGACCTCGGGCTGCACCCCGGCCGGGGACTTCACCTCGTAGCAGATGTCGATGCTGGCGCCCCCGAGGTGCCCGAGCCACAGCTCGATGCGAAGCGGATCGCGCAGGTACGGCACGGGACGCAGGTACTCGATCTGCTGCCCGCCGATGAGGGTCCAGATCTGCGCGCTCGGACTCGCCGGCAGGGCCGCGATCGGCGACTGCCCGGAGCCGCCCTCGTCGAGGATGAACGCGCGGATACGCGCCTCTTCGAGCAGTCGGAACATCGTGGCGTTGTTCACGTGTCCGTAGGCGTCCTGGTCGCCCCAACGCAGGGGCATGGGGATGGTGAGTCGAGTCATCGCAGACGAGGCTATACCGGCTCGAGCCTCACGATGTGTCGACCGCCTGCGAACTCCGCCGCGACGCCGCCGCCCGACAGGCGGTACCCAACGGGGGCCGCATATCGAGCCACCATCGAGGGGGGCACCGCGATCTCGTGCGCGACGGCGCCGCCATCGCGCTGCCACGACGACTCCACCGGTCCCGCTGCGCTCTCGTGGCGCGCGCGAGCCCAGTCGAGCCCGTCGAGGTACAGGGGTGCGACGGTGAGCACGCCGTCGCGGACGGCCTCGCGCGCGTCGAGACCGGCAACCGACTCGAACAGGAACTCCCCGACCGCGCCGAGCGCGCAGTGATTGAAGGAGTTCATCTCGGCCGTCGACATCGTGCCGTCCGCGGCGATGCCGTCCCACTTCTCCCAGACGGTGGTGGCCCCCATCGCCACCATGTGCTTCCAACTCGGCATCTCCTCGCGCAGCAGCAACCCGGCGGCGAGGTCGGCATGGCCGTTGCGTGCGAGGGCGGGGATGATGTGCTCGACACCATGGATGCCCGTGGTCACGTGGCCCAGTTCCCGCACCTTTTCGGCCAACCGCGCCACGGCCCGTGCTCTGAGGTCGCCCCGCAGCACGTCGTAGCCGATCGCCTGGGCGTACACGGTCTGCGTGTCGCCCTCGATGCGTCCCCGGGCGTCGACGAAGGCCGCGGCATAGGCCGCCCTCACCTCGTCGGCGCGTGCGCTGTAGCGCGCGGCATCCTCGTGGCGCCCCAGCCGTCGCGCGATGTCGGCGAACTGGTCGAGCGACCGGATGGTGTGCGCGGTGGCGACGACGCGCTTCGAGCTCGTCGAGCGGGCACCCGTGTAGGCGTATCCGGGGTGCGGCGGTTCGTTCGGATCCTCCGGCAGCGAGAGCCAATCGGAGAAGTCGGCACCGACCCGTTCGGTACGGATGCCACTCGGGTTCGCATCATCGACCCACTTCAGATAGCGAGCGATGTGGTCGTAGTGCTCCTCGGCCGTCGCGAGGTCTCCGTAGCGCTGCGCTGCGAGGTGCACGAGCCGCACGTACCCGTCCGCCCACCCCGGCGCACCCTCGCGAAACGTCCCGGGCGGCACGGGCGGCACGTAGGAGAGGATGGCGCCGTCCTCGGTCTGCGAGTCCGCCGCGTCCCTGGTGAACTTCGCGACGAAGGCGGCGATGTCGAAGTGGTAGGCCGCCGACTGTGCGATGACCCCCGCGTCGCCGAGCCAGCCGAGACGCTCGTCGCGTTGGGGACAGTCGGTGATCACCTCGATGAAGTTGTCTCGAACGGTCCACTCGACGAGGCTCGCGACTGAGGTGAGTGCCGCATCCGAGCACTCGAACGACCCGACCGCGCGCTGCCCACCGCCCACCGCGATGGCGGTGACACGCACGTCGTCCGGCACTTCGAGCGCGAGATAGGGCTCCTTGGGCGCGATGCCCCACACCTCGGCGAACCGGAAGCCGTGGAGGGTGTGGCGCGGTTCGAGCACGTGCATCGCATCGTCCCCGGTCGTGTAGCGATCCTCCTGGAACGCACCGCGCAGGTTGTCGCGCCACACGAGGTCGTCTGGAGTGAGGATCTCGCCGTGACGCACGATCACGTCGGCCTTCGGCAACGTGCGACTGCGCACCCGCGTCCACCCGACCATGTTCTGACCGAAGTCGTAGACCGCGGGACCGCGGGCGTGGGCCCGCACCAGGGTGCCCTCGATCTCGCGGTACGTCGTGACCGGATCGTGCGGTTGCGGCGTGACGGCGACGTCCAGGTCCGCGCGCTCAGTCACGTTGCGCCAGGCGAGATCGTCGAAGCCGGGGGCATCCCACCCCGGCTGCGCCTGCCGGAGGTCCTGCGTCTCGCCGACGAGCATGTCGGTCGCGACGATCGCACCGTAGGAGTAGCGCCACTGGGCATCCGTGGCCGCGACCACTGCACCGTCGGCCTCGAGTTGCAGGCGCAGCGCCGGCTGCTCGCCGTAGAACGCGGGCTCCCGTTGCAGACCGAGGCGTCCGGCGTACCAGCCTTTCGCGAGTTCGACCGCGACGACGTTCTCGCCCAGGCGCAGGGCACTCGCGACGTCGAACGTCTGGTGCAGCACTCGGTAGCGATAGTCCGTCCACCCCGGGCGAAAGAGGGCGTCGTGGGTGATCGGTACACCGTTGATCCACAGCCGGTAGATCCCCAGTGCCGTCGCGTAGAGGCGCGCCGCGGTGGGGAGTGCATCGAGCTCGAAGCGCTGACGCAGCAGCGGCGCAGGATCCCAGGTCTCCCGCCGGAATTCGAGCAGCGGCGCCGAGACCCATGTCGCGCTCCAGTCCGACTCGTCCTCGAGGCCGACCTCGAAGCGGGCGACCTCACTGCGGAACGCCGTGCCGTCGACCGCGTACGCGGTGACCTGCCAGTAGCGCACGTCTCGCGAGCGCAGTTCGAGTCCGCCGTATCGAACGCTCGACGACTGCACTCCGGACACCGACCACACCGGATCGTCGTCGAGCTTCTCGGCCGTCTCGCCGACGCGAACGTCGACCCCTCGTGCACGATCGAGCGCGAACTCACCCGAGATGCTCCACGACAGCATCACACCTCGATGTGCCGGGATGCCGAGCGGCTGTCTGCGGTGCGACGCGGCCAGCGCGATCTCGACTGTGCTCTCAGTTGTGCTGGACACCGGTTCTCCTTCGAATCTCGGCACTCATCCGATAAGTTGACGCAAACTGCGCGATTTCACGAGTATAGGGGAGCAAATTCTGGCAACATATATGACATGCGTGATGAAGCGATGGCGGCGCTCGCCGATCGATCGGTCTCACGGATCGCGCTCGGAGGTGCTCGCTGGTCGATCGCCGAACCGTACTCCCTCGAGCGGGTGTGCGAGATCATCGACTTCGCCTGCGGCGAGGGCACCGCCACCTATCTCGACACCGCACGCGCCTACACCGCGGTTGCTGAAGAGGCCCACAACGAAACGATCATCGCACGCGCTCTCGACCGCCTGGGCCTCCGCGACGGAGTGATCGTCGGCACGAAGGGCGGACACTTCCGCGGCCCCGACGGCTGGGGCATCGATGCCAGCCCCGACGCCCTGCGCCGAGACTGCGAGGCGAGCTTGCGTGCACTCGGTGTCGACGCGATAGACCTGTACTTTCTGCACCATCCCGATCCCCAGGTGCCGATCGCGGAGAGCGTGGGAGCCCTCGCGCAACTGCGCGACGACGGAGCCGTGCGCGCGATCGGGGTGTGCAACGTGACGATCGAGCAGTTGGGCGCCGCTCGCGACGAGAGCTCCATCGACGCGGTGCAGAACCCGTTCTCCCCCTACGGCGGCGATCGCGCCGTACTCGAGTTGTGCACCGCCGAGTCCATACCGTTCCTGGCCTACTCCCCCCTCGGCGGCGCCCGACGCCCTGCGCCGCTGATCGACATCTCTGCCACCGCACGACGCATCGCGACCGAGCGCGGCGAGAGCATCGAGACCGTGATGCTCGCGTGGCTGCTCGCGCAATCCCCCACCCTCATCGCCCTGACGGGTGCCAGCAGACCCCAGAGCCTCGCATCCTCGATGCGGGCAGCACGGCTGAAACTCGCCGCCGACGACGTGGCGGCGATCGAGCACGACCTGAACGAAAGCGTGACCACGACATGATTCGCGACCTCCCCGGACTGGACATCACTCGATTCGAAGGCTGGCTGCGCGAGCATCACCCGCACCTGCTCACCGACGAGCCGCTCACCGCGACCCTGATCACGGGAGGGCTGAGCAACCTGAGCTACGCCATCCACGGGGGCGCGCGCGCATACGTGCTGCGTCGTCCGCCGCTCGGGCACGTGCTCGCCTCCGCTCACGACATGGGACGCGAATACCGTGTGATGTCGGCGATCGGCGGCAGCGGCATCCCCGTACCGCGCACCAGACTGCTCCACCACGACGACGATGGCGCGGCCGGCGTCGGTACCGAGTTCTACCTGATGGATCTCGTCGAGGGATCGACGCTGCGGTCCCCCGCGGAGACGTCGGAGTACAGCCCTCGTGAGCTCAGGATGCTCGGCCCGGAACTCGTGGGGGTGCTCGCGGACATCCACGACCTCGACTGGCGGGCGCGCGGCCTCGGCGAGTTCGGTCGTCCCGACGGGTTTCTCGAACGTCAGGTCTCCCGCTGGCGGCGTCAACTGGATCAGTCACGCAGCCGCGACCTCCCCGCCCTCGATGCACTGTTCGAACGCGTTTCGACCGGGATACCCGAGACGACCTCGGTCTCGATCGTGCATGGCGACTACCGTCTCGACAACACCCTCATCGCACGCACACCCGCCCGGCCGGTGGTGACTGCCGTGCTCGACTGGGAGATGTCGACCATCGGCGACTCCCTGACCGACCTCGGCCTGCTCGGCGTCTACTGGCACCTCCATGACGTCCCCGGCGCGGCCGAGTCGCCGCTGGCTTCGGCGATCAGACCGGGTGGCGGCTTCAGCAGCTTCCCGGAGCTGGTCGATATCTACGCCCGGTGCCGGGCCAGACGAGTACCCGACCTCTCGTGGTACCTCGCGTTCGCGAGCTTCAAACTCGCCGTCGTGCTCGAGGGCATCCACTACCGCCACACCCGAGGTCAGACCGTGGGTACCGGCTTCGACACGATCGGAGGTCTCGTGCCCGGACTCGCCGAGCGCGGCCTCAACTCCCTGATGAAACGGAAGGCCTGACGATGCACTTCGGATACGACGCCACGACGACCCGCCTGATCGGCGAGGTGCAGCGATTCCTCGACGAGGAGGTGTACCCGGCCGAGCCCGTGCTCGAGGAGCAACTGCGAGCGAACCCCGAACGATGGAGTTTTCAGCCGATCGTCGGCGAGCTGCAGCGCAGTGCACGCGACCGCGGCCTCTGGAACCTGTTCCACCCGGGCGACGGTGGCGCTGGACTCAGCAACTTGCAGTACGCACCGCTCGCCGAGTTGAGCGGGCGCAGCCTCAAGCTCGCTCCGATCGCCATGAACTGCGCAGCACCCGACACCGGCAACATGGCCGCGCTCGACGAGTTCGGCACCGAAGAGCAGAAGCGCCAGTGGCTCGAGCCGCTGCTCGACGGGCGCATCCGTTCCGCGTTCTGCATGACCGAGCCCGAGGTGGCCTCGTCCGACGCCACCAACATCCAGACCAGCATCCGCCGCGACGGCGACCACTACGTCATCAACGGTCGCAAGTGGTGGACGACGGGGGCGATGAGTCCGGATGCAGCGATCTTCATCGTCATGGGCAAGACCGACCCCGAGGCGCACCGCCATCGCCAACAGAGCCAAGTGCTCGTCCCACGGGACACCCCCGGAGTCACCGTCGTGCGTCCCCTCAGCGTCTTCGGCTACGACGACCGTGACCACGGCGGGCATGCCGAAGTGCTCTTCGAAGACGTGCGAGTGCCGGTGTCGAACCGCCTCGCCGGCGAGGGCGACGGCTTCGCGATCGCCCAGGCGCGGCTCGGACCGGGCCGCATCCACCACTGCATGCGCGCCCTCGGGTCCGCCGAGCGCGCCCTGGATCTGATGGGCGAGCGGGCCATGTCGCGCGCCACGTTCGGCCGCGCTCTCGGCGACCACGGCGTCGTGCGGGAGTGGCTCGCCGAGTCGCGCATCGCGATTGAGGCCAACCGGCTGCTCGTGCTCAAGGCCGCGTGGCTCATGGACACGCAGGGCAACAAGGCGGCGCACTCCGCGATCCAGGCCATCAAGATCTCGGTGCCTCGCGCGGTGCAGTCGATCATGGACCGCGCCATCCAGCTCTTCGGGGCCGCCGGCGTGTCCTCGGACTTCCCGCTCGCGGAGATGTTCGCCTCCATCCGCACGATGCGGATCATCGACGGTCCGGACGAGGTGCATCTCTCCGCATACGGCAAGGCTCAGTTGCGGCGATAGCAGCGCACAGCACGATGGGGCCCGGTCACCGACCGGGCCCCATCTGCTGTACTACGAGTGACTACTCGCCCTCGGCGTACGCGGCATCCATCGCCGCGAGCACGTCCTCCGGGCTGGCCTGGCCGCCGATCATCAGCTGCACCTGCTCCATGAGCACCGTCGCGACCTTCGGGTTCGGCCACAGCTGATCGTTGTACGGATGGATCTTGCCGGCATCGACGTAGCCGATGATCTCGGTCAGCGCATCCGGAACCGTGTACGCGTCGCTCACGATCGAGGGCAGTGCGCCCTGCAGGTCCGCGATCTGAGCCATGGTCTCGTCCGAGGCGAGGAAGTCCAGGAACTTCTTCGCCGCGACCGGGTTCTTCGCCGCCGCGTTGATCGCGTAGCCGCCACTGCCTCCGGCGGAGATCCAGGTCTCGTCCGGGTCGTCCGTGGCCGGGATCGCGTGGAACGTGAACGTGGTGCCCTCGGGTGCCGCAGCTCCAACCGCCGCGAACGTCGACGTCACGGAGACCATCGACAGCGCGTTCCCCTTCGCCACCATGTCGACGGCGCCCTCATACGCAGTGCCGAGCGGCGAGTCCTGGAAGCATCCCGCGGCCTGCATCTCCTGCACCTTGTCGAGCACATCGACCCAGGCCGAATCGGAGAAGGTGACGTCGCCGGCACCCTGCTTCTCGTCGAAGTCAGGGTCAACGCCGTACACGAGCGACGCGGACAGCGGGAAGCTCGGGAACTGGTTCTGCCAGCCCGTCTGAGCTCCGTAGGCGTAGGCCACCTTGCCCGCGGCGCGAGCATCGACACAGAAGTCGAGCAGCTCGCTCCACGTCGTCGGCGCGGTGAGACCGGCCTCGTCGAGCGCCGCGTCGTTGTAGATCCCGCCGATCGCCCCAAGGGTGAGCGGGAGGATGTAGCGCTTGCCATCCACCTTCGTGACCGCGTCCATGCCGCTGGGCAGTCGCTCGTTGAGCGCCAGGTCGGAGAGGTCCATGAGGTATCCCTCCGGAACGAGTACCTCCATGGCCGTGGGCGTGCCATTGCCGGGGTAGGCGGTGAACACGTCGGGCGCGGTCCCGGCGGCGAGCTGCGTACGCAGCTGCGTGTGCAGAGCCGCGACTTCGACGAACTCGACCTCGACGGTGATGTCCGGGTTCTGCTTCTCGAACTCCTCGATCGCCGCGGGCAGTGAGGTCTGATAGTTCGGGATGCTCGCCACCGTGAGCACGCCGGCTCCGGTCTCGTTCTCGCTGGGTTCGGTCCCGCCGGTGCTGCAACCGGCGAGCGCGAGCGCGGCAACGAGGCTCATCGCCGCGATACCGTGAATGCGTCGCTGTGTCATTGATACTCCTCTGTATGTGTTTGACATGCGTTTCGGGATGGTGTTGAACGTTGAGGGCTGGCCGACGGCTCGCGATCCTTCGGCCAGCCCTCAACCCTTGAGACCGCTGGCGAAGCCCTTGATGACCGACTTCTGCAGTGCGAAGAAGGCGATCAGGATGGGCGCGACGCCGATGACCAATCCGGCGAAGATGAGCGGCCAATTCGAGACGTACTGATCGACGAACCCCATGATGGCCACGGGAATCGTCTCGTTCGGGGTTCCGCTGAGGTACAGCAGCGGCGTGAGCAGGTCGTTCCAGATCGTGATCGAGTTCAGGATGATGACCGTTCCCGTGATAGGGCGCAGCAGCGGGAAGACGACCCTCCAGAAGCCGTAGCTCACGCTCGCGCCGTCCATCCAGGCGGCTTCTTCGTAGTCCCGAGGGAGGGCGCGAAGGAAGCCGGTGTAGAGGAACACGGAGAAGGGCATCTGCGCCCCGATGTAGAAGATGACCAGCGACCACAGGTTTCCGAGGAGGCCGAGGTCGCGAATCGTGAAGTAGAGCGGGATCATCGCGATCTGAAACGGGAGCAGCAAACCTGCGACGAACAGCCAGAAGGCGATCGTCGACAGCCGGGATGTGACCCGCACCAACGCATACGCCGCGAGAGCGGAGAAGACGACGATGGCGACGATGCTCACGATCGTGACGAAGAGGCTGTTCGCCATTGCCTGCGCGAGACCCGCGGTCGCCCACGCGTCGACGTAGTGCTTGACGGTGACGTTGGTCGTGAACTGGATGGGTGAAGCAGGATCGTTCGCGTCGCGCAGCGAGATGTTCACGAGCACATAGAGCGGGAACGCGAACAACGCCCCGACGGCGATCATGACGATCTCGAGAATGCCGGTGCGCCAGGTATAGCGCTTCAATTGCGCCCCTCCCTCGTGATGAGCGCCCGGTATTGCACGAGCGAGATCGCCGCGACGATGATCAACAGCACGAGTCCGAGCGCGATGGACTTTCCGAAATCGCCGTAGGTGAACGCTTCGCGGAACATCAGGGTCGAGAGCGTGTGCGTCGTACCACCGGGACCGCCGCCGGTGAGGATCCAGACCTGGTCGAAGATCTTGAGAGCGCCGATCATGCTCAGCATGACGTTGATCGTCACGGCCGGCGCCAGCAGCGGAAGCACGATCGACCAGAAGCGACGGAACGGGCCAGCGCCATCGACGGCCGATGCTTCGATGAGTTCCTCGGGCACTCCCTGCAGGCCCGCCAGGAAGATGACCATCGAGTACCCGGAGAACTGCCAGATCAGCACGAAGATGATCGATCCGAGTGCGAGGTTCGGCTCACCCAGCCAGACCTGCTTCAGGTTGCCGAGACCGAGTCCGTCCAGCGCGTTGTTGACGGGGCCCTCGGGAGCGAGCATGTACTGCCACAGGTATCCGATCACCACCGGCGTCATCACGGCCGGGGCGAAGATCAGCACCTTCAGCACATTGCGGCTCTTGATCTTGGAGTTCACGCCGAGCGCCAGTGCGAGGCCGATGATGTTCTGCACGACGGTGAACACGACCGCGATGACGAGCGTGTTGGTCAACGCCTTGAACGATGTCGGGTCGGAGAGTACATCGACGATGTTCTCGAAGCCGACGAACGAGAACGACTTGCTCAGCCCGTTCCAGTCGGTGAACGCATAGGTCGCCCCCTGCGTCGTCGGCACCAGCACCGCGAACAGATAGAAGGCGAGGGCGGGGATCGCGTAGAGCAACGTGCGACGCGACATGGAACTGCCGAGGCCCCTGCGGCGTCGGGTGATGTTCACCCCGTCGGCCGAGCCTGTTCGAGCCATGTTCGTACTCCTCATCGAGTTGACCGCGTACCCGCGGTGTGGGTCATTCCTACCAACTTGTCTGATGGGTGTCAAGAATCGCCTCCGGTTTCTGGGCCATTGGCGCCTAATCCCACCCCAACAGTGATTAGTTGTCAGACTAGTGCGCGTCACTCCCCGCGAACTGTGCGGTATCACCGTGGCCCTCCGGCCCCAAGGCCGAGTAGCCTCCGTCGACCATCAGCTCCGTACCGGTGATGAACGACGAACGTGGACCGCTCAGAAACAGAACGGCATCGGCGACCTCCGACGGCTCCCCCAGCCGCTCGAGGATATGGAACCGGCCCCACTGGGGCTCCCATCGCGCGCGGTCGCCTCCGGCGGCCTTCTCGACCTCCTGGGTCCAGATCCAACCGGGACTCACCGCGTTGACGCGGATGCCCAGCGCACCGAGATCGAGCGCCTGACCACGGGTCAAAGCCAGGATCGCCGCCTTCGTCGCGTTGTAGGTCCAGCGTTGGGGCTGTGCGACGTGGGCGGAGATACTCGCGATGTTGACGACCGTCGAGCCCCGTTGCATCCAGGCGCTCGCCCGCGCCGTGAGCATCGCGGAGGCGATGACGTTGACATCAAGCGACCTCGACCACTCGTATCGCGTGGCGTCGACTCCAGCATTGATGAAGCTCGCAGCGCAGTTGACGACGTGGTCGATCCTCCCCCAGCGGGCACCCACCGCGTCGAGCATTGCGGCGACCTCGTCCTCGGAGGTGATGTCGATCGCGCGTGCATCCAGGTCGCCCGCCTGGCCCGACGTCATACGGTGCACCTGGTCGGCGAGGGCGGCCTCATTCAGGTCGACGAGCACCACCTTCGCCCCTGCCGCGGCGAATGCCTCGGCGGTTGCGGCGCCGATACCAGACGCCGCGCCAGTGACGACCGCGACGCGACCCTCGAGTTCCCGAGCGCTCACCTTGTCTCCCTTCCAGAGGATGGCACCATCACGCCGACCCGGAGCCGCGCAACGCTTCCACTACATTGTCGATCGCACCGCGACGCAGATCGGGCAGCGCCTCGTGCGAGCACCACGCGGCGTGGGGTGCCAGCAACGTGTTCTTGGCGTCGCGCACGGAGTGGGCCGCGGCCAAGGGCTCCTCCTCGAACACGTCGAGGCCGAGCCCCCTCACGAGCCCGGAGTTCACGGCGTCCACGGCGGCCTCGACATCGATGAGCGCGCCGCGTGAGGTGTTGACGATCACGGGATGCCGCTCCAACGAAGCGAGGAAGTCCCTGCCAACGAGGTGGCGCGTCGATTCCATGAGGGGCGCGTGGAGGCTGATGATGTCGGCACGGCGCGCGAGTTCATCGAGCGTGACGCGCTCGTAGTGGTCGCTCGGCGGCGCCGGGTCGACGATGATGATCGTCGCTCCCCACGCCTCGAAGGCTTTGGCGACGAGCTGGCCGATGCGACCGCCGCCGATGAGACCCACGGTGGCACTCGAGAGGCGATTGATGTGCTCGGCGTGCGCTGCAGCATTCCAGATGCCCGCTCGCACCTCGGCGTCGAGCTGCGGCAGGCGCCTCCAGAGCGCAAGGGCCATCGCTACCGCATGCGTGGCCACCTCCTCGGTGCAGTAGTACGGCACGTTCCGAACCGGGATGCCCGCCTCGGCGGCCGCAGCGAGATCGATCATGTCGACTCCGATGCCGATGCGGCTGATGATCCGGCAGGTGCCGCTCGCTGCGGCGATCGCCGCGGCATCGATCGGTGCCCACTGCGTCACGATGGCATCCGGGTGATGCTTCTCCACCTCCCGGAGCACGTCGTCTGCCGTGGTGCAGTCGGCCACCACGACCTCCGCACCCAGGGCTTCGACGAGCCACCCCACCTCGAGTTCGCGGTCTCCGAGGTCGCTATCGGTCAACAGCACTGTTGGTCGGTTCATGACACCCTTCATATAGGTTCGGTGATTCAATGCCTAACATAGGCGAAGTTCGGGGGTCAATCTTGACACTTGTCTGAACTGTGGCTAACTTGATCCCGAACCGAGCGGCGCCGCCGACCGACCGCGGGCGACTGCACCACAATCGGAGCATGACAACACGTTCGCGTTCAGAAGATGGGAAGGGAGGCACCGTGGCCAGGGCTCGACTCAGCAACGCCATCGTGAGTGACTACCTTCGCAAGATCGGTGCCGGCGAGATCGAACCCGGTGCCCCACTGCCACCCGAGTCCGTGCTGTGCGAGTCGTACGGAGTCGGGCGCAGCGTCGTGCGGGAGGCGCTGCAGGCGCTCGACGCCAAGGGGTTCATCGTCGTTCGACAGGGCAGCGTCGCCACCGTCGCTCCGAAGTACCACTGGCACGTCCTCGATCAGGAGTTTCTCGAGGTCACCAACGCCGAAGAGTACTTCTCGTTGCTGCAGGAAGCTCGCGAGCTGCTCGAACCGCGACTGGCCTCCATCGCCGCGACCCGCGCCTCGGATGAAGCCATCGATGAGATGTTCGACATCAACCAGCGGCTCGCCTCCGTCAAGGACTCCCCCGAACAGCACGCGGAACTCGACATCGCGTTTCACGACGCCGTGGCCCGCGCGACCGACAACGCCATCCTGGTCTCCATGCACAGCTCGATCACCGGGTTGGGTCAGCGCACTCGCTCGGCGTCCGCGGCCGTGCCCGGTGCCATCGATCGTGCCGTGATGTGGCACGACCAGATCGTCGACGCCCTGCGCTCACGCGACGCGATCGGCGCATCCGCGGCGATGCACCTGCACCTGCGCCAGGTTCGCGAGGAGCTGGCCCGACTGGACAAGGGCGAGACCGACAAGCCGGGATCGGACGCATGATGTCGTACGAGGTGACCACCATGCCCGTCGGGTCGAGCGTGATCCCCGGTCCTGAGCTGTTCTGGATGAACGCCTTCGAAGAGTGGTTCCCGCTCACGTTCCAATCAGTGCTGATCCGAGGCAACGGCGTGGTTGCACTCGTCAACACCGGGCCGGCGCTCGACCTCGAACCGATGAACTCCGGCTGGGCCGCATTCCTCGGCGAGAAGGCGCGCCTGGCGCGCGGCGAAGGGGAGTTCATCCTCGACCAGTTGGCCGCGCACGGGGTCTCGCCGGACGAGGTGACGCACATCATCCTGAGCCCGCTGCAGCTCTACACGGTCAGCAACGTGCTGGCGTTCGAGAACGCGTCGATCTGCATCGCCAAGCGAGGCTGGGTGCATTTCCACACCACGCACGATCATCCGCACGACAACCGCTCCACGTCGATCCCGGACGAGATCCTCGCGCCCCTCGTCACCACGGCCTGGCCGCGTGTTCGCCTGCTCGAGGACGAGGACGAGATCGCCCCGGGCCTGCGCACCTGGTGGTCGGGCGGTCATCACCGCGCCTCGCTCGTCGTCGAGGTCGACACGGAGATCGGCGTCGTGGCGATCTCCGACAGCTACTTCCACCTTCGCAACGTCACCGAGAACATCCCACTCGGCATCAACGAGAACATGTACGAGATCCTCTCCGCGTACGAGCGTGTTCGCCGCACGGCCGACGTGATCCTTCCGTTGTACGACCCGGAGAACTTCACTCGCTTCCCCGGCGGCCGCGTCAGCGCGGGCACCTAGGGGTTCCACCACGCTGCGACCGGAGGTCCCGGTCGCGATGACGACAGGACAGCAACACATGCAAGCGCTGGGCTTCAACGGGCCATGGGACATGACGATCATGGAGCGCCCCGATCCGATCGCGGGTGAGGGCGAAGTGCTCATCGAGGTCATCGCCACCGGGATCTGCGGCTCTGACGTGCATGGGTACAGCGGTGAGACCGGCCGGCGAACTCGCGGCCAAGTCATGGGGCACGAGACCGTGGGGCGCGTCGCGGTCGGCAGCGCCGAGCTCAGCGCGGGAACGCTCGTGACGGTCAATCCGATCGTCGCCTGTGGCCACTGCGAGTTCTGCCTCGAGGGCGAGACCCAGGTGTGCCCAGACTCCGTCGTCATCGGGGTCGAACCCACGCTCGACGGCAGCTTCGCCGGCCTTATCGCCGTGCCCGCCCGGAACGTCGTCGCCCTCGAGCCAGGCATGCCGGTGCTGCACGGGGCCCTCGTCGAACCGCTCGCCGTCGGCTACCACGCGGTGATGCGCGCCGACCCGAGCCCCGTCGACCGGATGCTCATCATCGGCGGCGGTCCCATCGGCCAGGCCGCAGCCCTCGGCGCGCGGCGCGCGGGTGTTACCGCGATCCTCGTCAGTGAGCCCGTGGAGGCCCGACGGGAGCTGCTCGAACAGCTCGGATTCGCGACCACGTCCCCCGAGCTGCTCGAAACGAGCGTGACCGAGCGTCTCGGTGGCAAGGCGACGGCGGTCGTCGACGCCGTCGGCATCGCGCCCAGCCTTGCGGCAGCACTCCAGCATTCGACGACCCGGGCGCGAGTCGTGCTCGTCGGCATGGGCGCGAAGGAGATGTCCATCGAGCCCTACGGCATCACCGTCGCCGAGCGCGTGGTGATCGGTTCGTACTGCTACTCGGAGGCGCACTTCGCGAGCACTGCGCAGTGGGTGGGCGAGGGACATCCCGAGCTCGATCTGCTCATCGACCGCACGCTCGCACTCGGCGAGGGACCGGACGCGTTCAAGTCGATCGCCGATGGATCCGGTGGCTCGAACAAGACCTTGCTGCTCTCTTCCGTCGCCGAGGTGAACTGATGCGACTCGCTCGAATCGGCCGCCCCGGCCACGAACTGCCCGTCGTGGGCGTCGGCGACCAGCTCTTCGACATCTCCGGCATCACCGCGGACATCGACGGATCGTTCTTCGAGTCCGGTGGTCTTGAACGTGTGCGTGCCGCACTCGCGTCGGGCGCACTCGCCGAGGTGCAGCCGGCCGGCCGCCGGTTCGCGGCGCCGATCGCCCGCCCGAGTGCAGTGATCTGCATCGGCATGAACTACGCCGCCCACGCGGCCGAGTCCGGATCCGCCCCGCCGAGCGCTCCCGTCGTCTTCCTCAAGACCCCCAACACCGTGGTCGGGCCGGATGATGACGTCGCGATCCCACGTGGCAGCCAGAAGACCGACTGGGAGGTCGAACTCGGCGTCGTGATCGCGTCCCGGGTCAGCTACCTCGACTCCCCCGCCCAGGCCGCGAGCCACATCGCCGGGTTTGTCACGGCCAATGACGTTTCGGAGCGGGAGTTTCAACTCGAGGTGTCCGGTGGGCAGTGGAGCAAGGGCAAGTGCGCCGCCGGGTTCAACCCGACCGGGCCGTGGCTCGTGACCCCGGATGAGATCGATCACCGGAACCTTCGCCTGCGCAGCTGGGTGAATGGCGATGTTCGGCAGGACTCCTCGACGGCGGACATGATCTTCGATGTCGACACGATCATCTGGCACCTGAGTCAGTACCTCGTGCTCGAGCCCGGCGATCTCGTACTCACCGGCACGCCCGAAGGAGTCGCGCTCTCCGGTCGATTCCCCTACCTCTCCGCGGGCGATGTGGTCGAGGTGGAGATCGAGGGGCTCGGCAGACAACGCCAGGTGTTCGTGCCCGCCTAACCTCGAAAGCGGATCCTCCATGTCACCGTCGACAGCAAACACCGTCAACCTCACTCCGCTGGTCTTCCTCGAACGTGCGGCGAGGGTGCACCCACAGAAGCCCGCGCTTCGATACGCCGAACGCGAGTACAGCTACGCGCAGTTCGCCGCGGAAGCGCAGCATCTCGGCGGCGCGCTGCATCGTCGTGTTGCACCCGGCGATCGCGTGGCGGTTCTGGCACCCAACATCCCCCAGATGCTGGTCGCGCATTTCGCGGTACCGCTTGCCGGGGCGACCCTCGTCACGATCAACACGCGCCTCTCACGCGACGAGATCGCCAACATCCTGGAGCACTCCGGGGCACGCATCTTCCTCGTCGATGCGGAGTTCGAGAACGTGGCGCGATCTGCCGCGACCGAACTCTCCAACTCGATCACTGTCGTCGTCATCCGCGAGGACGCCGAGGCTGGGCCGGACACGTACGCGGCACTGGTGCGGGAAGGGGAGGCTCTCGACCCCTTGCCGTGGATCGTGAACGACGAGCAGGCGGTGATCGCCATCAACTACACCTCTGGCACGACCGGCAAGCCGAAGGGCGTGATGTACAGCCACCGTGGCGCCTATCTCAACTCCCTCGGTCTCATCCATCACGCCGGCTTCACCGCCGACACGCGTTACCTCTGGACGTTGCCGATGTTCCACTGCAACGGATGGTGCGCGCCCTGGTCGGTGACGGCAGTCGCCGGCCTGCACGTCTGTTTGCGGACCGTGCGGGAGGATGCCGTGTGGTCGGCGATCGACGAGTTCGAGGTGACCCACCTGAGCGGTGCACCCACCGTCCTGAGCATCGTCGCCGACGCTCCCCAAGCCCACCCGGTCGAGGCACTCTCGATGATGACCGGTGGCGCACCGCCCTCCCCGACCACCATCGAGAAGCTCGAGGCGCTCGGTGCCTCGGTCACGCACGCGTACGGCCTCACGGAGGTCTACGGCCCCTACACGACCTGCGAGTACCAAACCGCGTGGAGCGCGCTACCCGCGGGCGAGCGCGCAGCGCGTATGGCCCGACAGGGTGTTCCTATGATCCAGTCCGGCGGCGTACGGATCGTCGACGAGTACATGCACGACGTGCCCGCCGACGGCGAGACGCTCGGCGAGATCGTCATGCGCGGCAACAACGTGATGCTCGGCTACTTCCGCGACGATGCCGCCACCGAGGAGGCGTTCCGGGGAGGCTGGTTCCATTCCGGAGACCTGGGCGTGATGCATCCCGACGGCTATCTCGAGGTGCGAGATCGGTCGAAGGACCTGATCATCTCAGGCGGCGAGAACATCTCCTCCATCGAGGTCGAGAACACCCTCCTCTCCCACGTCGCCGTCGCCGACGCTGCGGTCGTCGCGGTGCCGCACGAGAAGTGGGGGGAACGTCCGGTGGCGTTCGTCGTGCTGCACGCCGAGATCGTCATCGAATCCGCCGAGCTCGAACGGCATGTGCGCTCCCTGCTGGCGGGGTACAAGGTGCCCGACCGGTTCCACCTCGTCGAGGCGCTCCCACGCACCTCGACCGGCAAGGTGATGAAGGTGCAACTGCGGGAACTCGCGGTGCTCGCCGACTGACGGCGGCACCGCGAGCCGGTCCGCGTCAGTCCCGGGTGAGCTTGCGGTAGGCGCTGCGGTGCGGCTTCGCGGCCTCCGGGCCGAGGCGCTCGATCTTGTTCTCCTCGTACGCCTCGAAGTTGCCCTCGAACCAGTGCCAGTTGCTCGGGTTCGCATCCGTGCCCTCCCAGGCCAGGATGTGGGTCGCGATCCGGTCGAGGAACCACCGGTCGTGGGTGATCACCACGGCGCACCCCGGAAACTCGAGCAGGGCGTTCTCGAGGCTGCCGAGCGTCTCGACGTCGAGGTCGTTGGTCGGCTCATCCAGCAGCAGCAGGTTGCCGCCCTGCTTGAGGGTGAGGGCGAGGTTGAGGCGGTTGCGCTCACCACCGGAGAGCACGCCCGCCTTCTTCTGCTGGTCCGGGCCCTTGAAGCCGAACTGGCTGACGTAGGCGCGGGACGGGATCTCGGTCTTGCCGACCGTGATGTAGTCGTGGCCCTCGGAGACCACCTCCCAGAGCGTCTTGTTGGGGTCGATGCCACCACGGCTCTGGTCGACGTAGGAGATCTTGACCGTCTCACCGATCTTCAGCTCGCCGCCGTCGAGCGGCTCGAGGCCGACGATCGTCTTGAACAGCGTGGTCTTGCCGACACCGTTCGGGCCGATGATGCCCACGATGCCGTTGCGCGGCAGGGTGAAGCTCAGGCCGTCGATGAGGACGCGGTCGCCGAAGCCCTTCTTGAGGTTCTTCGCCTCGATCACCTGGGAGCCGAGGCGGGGACCGGCGGGGATCACGATCTCCTCGAAGTCGAGCACCCTCGTCTTCTCGGCCTCGTTCGCCATCTCCTCGTAGCGGGCCAGACGCGCCTTCGACTTGGCCTGGCGGCCCTTCGCGTTGCTGCGCACCCACTCCAGTTCGCCGGCGAGTCGCTTGGCGAGCTTGGCATCCTTCTTGCCCTGCACCTCCAGGCGCTGCGCCTTCTTCTCGAGGTAGGTGGAGTAGTTGCCCTCGTAGGGGTAGAGGTGGCCGCGGTCGACCTCGGCGATCCACTCGGCGACGTGGTCGAGGAAGTACCGGTCGTGGGTGACGGCGAGCACGGCGCCCGGGTACTTAGAGAGGTGCTGCTCGAGCCAGAGCACGCTCTCGGCGTCGAGGTGGTTGGTGGGCTCGTCGAGCAGCAGCAGGTCGGGCTTCTGCAGCAGCAGCTTCGTCAGCGCCACCCGGCGCTTCTCACCACCGGAGAGGTTCTTCACCGGCTCGTCCGGCGGCGGGGTGCGCAGCGCATCCATCGCCTGCTCCAGCTGGGAGTCGAGATCCCAGGCGTCAGCGGCATCGATCTCCTCCTGCAGGGTGCCCATCTCGGCCAGGAGCTTGTCGAAGTCGGCGTCGGGCTCGGCCATCTCGAGGCCGATCGCAGCGTGCCGGTCGACCTTCGCCTTGATCTCGGCGACGCCCTCCTGCACGTTCTCGAGCACCGTCTTCGACTCGTCCAGCTCGGGCTCCTGCATGAGGATGCCCACGGTGTATCCGGGGCTCAGCTTGGCCTCGCCGTTGGAGGGGGTGTCGAGCCCGGCCATGATCTTGAGGATGGTGGACTTACCGGCGCCGTTCGGGCCGACGACTCCGATCTTGGCGCCGGGCAGGAACGACATGGTCACGTCATCGAGGATGACCTTGTCTCCGACCGCTTTTCGGGCGCGGACCATGGAGTAGATGTATTCGGCCATGGGCCCATTCTACGGAGGCGACTACCAGTCGATCGGACGCTGCAACCCGACCAGGCACTTGCCGGTGCCCAGCAGGGGCACCAGGTCGCCCCGGTAGTAGGAGGGGGCGAACTGCCCGATGAGGCACTCGTCGCCGATGCGCACCGAGACGATGATCGAGTCGGCGGCGATGCCGAGCGCAGTGGAGTCGTAGGTGACCTCCATGTCGGCCTTCACGAAACCCGCGTTCACGAGGTTGTCGACGATGGTGCGGCCGTCGGACTTGCCCGCCGCCGCTTGCAGTGCCTGGTTGGTGGCGTCGAAGAACTGCTGGTTCGCCGCCGCAGACGCTCCCGGCCGCAGCACGGGGTTGAGCTCATTGGTCACGCTGGTGGGGCTCGACGACGGGGTCGGCACCGCGGTCGGGGTCGGCGCCGGTGGGCCCTGCACGCAACCGGCGAGCGCGAGCACCGCGACCACGGCCGTGACCGCGAGCGGTGCGCGAGTGCTGGGCATGAGTCCTCCGTCGGCCAGGCGGCCGTCATGAGGATTCTACGGTGAGCCGGTGGTCAGTACGGCAGTGCGGCGACCGGTTCGTCGTACGGAGCGGAACGTTCGGAGGCCACGGCGGACTCCGTCGCCTCGCTCGGCTGGGACTCGGTCTGGCCGGTCGCGGCTTCGGCGGCGGCATCGGCCGCCTTCGCGGTCGAGGCGATGCTGCGGGTGAACTTCGAGGTGCCCCACAGCAGGTCGTGGCCGATCGCATCCGCCTCGATGTCCACGTTGACGCCGGTGCGCTCCCCGCTCTCCCACTCGCGGATGCGCAGACGGCCGGTCACGATCACGCGCTCGCCCTTGAGGAGGGAGCCCGCCGCGTTGATCGCCAACTGCCGGAAGGTGGTGATCGTGTACCAGTTGGTGTCGGCATCGATCCAGCGTTCCTGCGCGCGATCGAAACGCCGTTGCGCGGAGGCGAGCCGGAACGAAGTGATCGGCAGTCCCTCCTTAGTGACGAGGTGGCGCGGTTCGGTGGCCACGATGCCGGTGAGGGTGATGGTGTCGGACATGAGCTGGCTCCCTGGCTGGTCGAGGATCTGCGTGGTCGAAAGGTCGGACCCCGGGTGCGGCACTCGTGCCGGGAAGCCGCCCCGGGATCCGTTCGACCAGTGTGGACAGCACACACGACGACGGCGCCGTCCTCCCCCGGTTCTGGGGAGGAGCGGCGCCGTCGGTGTCGGTTGTGGAGCAGACCTAGTGCTCGCGGAACTCCGGGGTGCGTCGCACTGGGTACCGCGATTCCGATTGGTCTGAATAGCCCAGCCTTTCAACGCTACGTCGAATCTCGCCATCGCGACAGTCGTCACTTGTCACGACTGAACACGGGGTGGCGCACCTGTGAGCCTTTCCATAGGAAACATCACACGAAGAGAAGGGAGATCGCCTTATGGGATCGAGAAAGCAGAAAGCTCTGGCGTCGATCGTGGTTGGCGTCGTGCTTGTCGCAATTCCGGCACTGCCCGCCGCCGCAGACGATGCAGCGGTGAACGGGTGGACCGAGGAAGAACTCGTATCCGCAGCCATGGCACTCGGAGTTGACGAGACATGGGCGCGCGCAGCGTGGGACGCTGGCCTCGTCGAGTCAATACCAGTCACGACTGAACAACAGTACGAGCAGTCGACACGTCAGCCGACGGAGGACGAAGCGGCAACCCTGGAAGCTCAGGGGGAACCTGTGCCTCTCGCAGTAGTCTCGACCTCGCACGACCAGATCTGGTACAACGCGTTCGGCGGTGCACTTACCCGGATCACGATGCACAAGTCATTCAATGCCACTGGCCTGTCTGTCTCCGCGATCAGTGACTACATAACTACGGGTTCGGGATTCGGGTGGTATTTCAACGGCGTGGTCAACGACTGGGACGCCTATTCAACGGAAGGCGGCCGGCCCAACGGTGGTCACACGTCGTACACTATGGGTCTCTTCTGCAATGACATCCCTGCCCCCTCGTGTGTCAACCAGTGGGTTCAGATCAAGGGGCTCTGGAACGGGGTCACGGAGAAGTCCGGTGGATAAGACCTCGCTCAGTAGTCGATGTCGCACCTTGGAGGAAACTCATGACTGAAGGAAACCTGGCCAATCGACGCCCCTGGCTGGTGGGCCTCCTCGTCGCCGCAGCACTCGCGCTGGTCGGCGTACTCGCGTATCTGATCACGATGAACGTCACCACCCTGTTCATTACGGCCGCGGTCGCAGCAGTGGGCTTCATCGTGACCGTCCTATTGAGGCGCCGAGGCGCGTAGCACACACGACGACGGCGCCGTCCTCCCCCGGTTCTGGGGAGGAGCGGCGCCGTCGGTGTCGGTTGTGGAGCAGACCTAGTGCTCGCGGAAATCCGGCCAGTCGGAACCGGCAGGCAACGCGGCGTGGAGCGCGCCCTTGGCCCCGTCGAGCGTGTCGAAGGTGCCGCGGAACGCATCATCGCCGAGCCGCTTGAAGGTGAATCCCTCGCTCGTGCGGTGGATGGATCCGACGGCGCCGTTGGAGCCGAAAGCCACCCAGGTCTGCCCGGTCAGTGTCGTTTCACTCATACCGGCGACGCTACGCCGGGATGCCGCGAGAAGGAACCCCTCGACAGGGAACCTTCAGGCGATCACGACGCGAGCACGTACTTCGCGAACGACTTGCGGATCTTGTTGACCTTGGGCAGCGCCACCGCCATGCAGTAGCCCTGACCCGGGTTCTTCGCGAAGAAGTCCTGGTGGTACTCCTCGGCGCGGTACCACTCTCCGAGCGGCGCGATCTCGGTGACGATGCCGCCATCCCAATACTCCGCGGCACGGTCGCGCGCCGCCTCGAACTGAGCCTTCTGCTCGTCGTCGGCGTAGAACATCGCGGAGCGGTACTGGGTACCGACGTCGTTGCCCTGACGGTTGAGCTGGCGCGGGTCGTGCAGGCTGAAGAACACGTCGAGAATCACGTCGTCGGGGATGACCTCCGGGTCGAACGTGACGGCGACGGCCTCGGCGTGACCGGTGGTGCCGGTGCAGACGGCCTCGTAGGAGGGGTGGACGGTGGTGCCGCCGGTGTAGCCGGAGACGACGTCCTTGACTCCGTCGAGGGTGCGATAGACGGCGTCGAGACACCAGAAACAGCCGCCGGCGAGAACGAAGGTGTGCATGGGGTGAGCCTAACTTTCTACTGGAGGGGATGCGGTGGGGCCACCAAAGAGAACAACCGTTCCACCATCGGTGGCATTCCCTAGGCTGAACCCATGCCCTACGACGCCGCCACCACGCGCTACGACTCCATGACCTACGCCCGCACCGGTCGCAGCGGCCTCAAGCTGCCCCGCATCTCGCTCGGACTCTGGAACAACTTCGGCGCGGACCGACCGCTCGAGACGCAGCGGGCGATCATCCGTCGCGCCTTCGACCTCGGCGTCACGCACATCGATATCGCCAACAACTACGGACCGCCGCCCGGCTCCGCCGAGACCAATTTCGGCACGATCTTCGCGCAAGACCTGGCGCCCTACCGCGACGAGCTCATCGTCTCGAGCAAGGCCGGCTACGACATGTGGTCGGGGCCCTATGGGGAGTGGGGCTCGCGCAAGTACCTGCTGTCCTCCCTGGATGCCAGCCTGAAGCGCACCGGCCTCGAGTACTTCGACATCTTCTATTCGCACCGGCCCGATCCCGACACCCCGATCGAGGAGACGATGGGGGCGCTCGCCTCCGCCGTGCACGCCGGCAAGGCGCTCTACGTGGGCATCTCCAACTACAACCCCGAGCAGACGCGCGCGGCGTTCGCGGCCCTGGCCGAGCACAAGGTGCCCCTCACCATCCACCAGCCCCGCTACAACATGTTCGACCGGCACATCGAAGACGGACTCTTCCCCGTGCTCGACGAGCTCGGCATCGGCAGCATCGTGTTCTCGCCGCTCGCCCAGGGCATGCTGACGAATCGGTATCTCACGGGCATCCCCGCGGACTCGCGTGCCGCGGAGGGACGCTGGATCGACGCGCGCAACATCACGGACGAGTACCTCGACCGAGCGCGCGGGCTCACGGCGATCGCCGAGGCGCGGGGACAGAGCCTTGCGCAGCTCGCGCTGAGCTGGGTGCTGCGCATTCCCGAGGTCACGAGTGCGCTCATCGGTGCCTCGAGCGTGGCCCAGCTGGAGAACAACCTCGCCGCCCTCGACTCCCCCGCCCTGACAGCCGAGGAGATCGCGGCGATCGAGCCGTTCGCGGTGCACGGCACCGGCATGCGCCGCTGAGGTGGGCTATCTCTTCGGGCTGCTCGCGGCCCTGCTGTTCGGCGCGAACGGCAGCGTCACGAAGGTCGTGATCGAGAGCGGGTTGAGCCCGACCCAGGTGACCCAGTTCCGCACGCTCGGCACCTTCCTGATCGCGGGCGCCATCCTGCTCGTCGTCGACCGCTCGGCGTTCCGCCTGCCGCTGAAGCAGATCGGCATCATGGCCGTGCTCGGCGTCTTCGGTGTGGCCCTGCTGCAGGTCACCTACGCCTATGCGGTGCAGCTGCTGCCGGTGGGCATCGCCCTGCTGTTCGAGTACCTCGCCGTGCTCATCGTCGCGCTCGTGGCGTTCCTGTTCTTCAAGGAGCAGGTGCGGGCGCGTCTGTGGATCGCGATCGGCCTCGTGCTGGCCGGTCTGGCGCTCGTCGCGCAGGTGTGGGCGAGCCACCTCGACCCGTTCGGCGTGATCATGGCGCTCGCCGCGGCCCTCACCCTCTCCATCTACTTCCTGGTCGGCGAACGTCAGGTCACCGCCACGAGCCCGCTCGCGGTCGCCTTCTGGACCGGCGGGTTCGCGGCGCTGTTCTGGGCCTTCTTCAGCGGATGGTGGGCGATCGATCCCGCGATCCTCACGCACCCGGTCTCCCTCACCGGCAATCTCGCGGAGGTCGTGCTGCCGTTGTGGGTGCCGCTCGCCTGGCTCGTGGTGATGGGCTCGTTCCTGCCGTTCCTGCTGTCGTTCTCGGCCATCGGGCGGCTCAAGGCCACCGCCGCCGGGGTGCTCGCCTCCTCCGAGGTGATCTTCGCGTTCGCCGTGGCCTGGCTGTGGCTGGGCGAGCGGCTCGGTCCGGTGCAACTGGTCGGCGCCGCGGTCGTGCTCGCCGGCATCGTGCTGGCCCAGACCGCTCGCCGCGGACGGGTCGTGGATGCCGACCTCGCGCTCGCGAATCCGGATGTCGGTGGTCGAACATAGCTTCGAATGTGCAAGCACAGCACAGGAGAGGATCGATCGTGACCGTTCTGGATTTCGCCCCGCTGAACACCGCGACGCGCTCGGGCGTCGTCAGCGTGCAACTGCACGACGACCTGTGGCGCGTGACCCGCGCGGACGGCGAGGTGCTCGGATACGTCGACCGCACCACGACCGCCGCCGGCGATCGGTTCGGCGCCCGCCGCATGCTGCCACGGCAGCGCCGATTCCTCGCCGTCGGCGAGTTCTGGCGCTTCGACGACGCGATGGACTGCTTCCGCTTCTGAGCCGTGGGTTCGCCGCACCGGCCTGTCGCTGACCGTCGCTGCGCGAGCCCGGGGTTACAGTGCCTGCATGATCCAGGACTGGTGGAACGACATCGTCAGGTGGGCGGGCTCGAGCGAAGGCTGGCGCATCATCACCGGAGCGATCCTGCCCTTCATCGCGATCCTCGCCGCGGGCCTCATCGCCGGGCTGATCGCGCGCGGCTCGACGAAGCGGCTGATCGCGCAGCAGGATCGGCAGCACAAGGCGGCGGCCGTGGCATCCCTGCTCGCGGCCGGACGCAAGGCGGCCACCTGGAGCACGCTCTCGGCGAGCGAGAAGGATCACGTCGACCACCAGGCCAGCGAGGCCGAGGTGCGCGTGCGCCTGTTGCCCGTCGATGGCGCGGCCCTCGCCGCGGACTGGGCGGCGCACCACCTCGCGACCCTGCGCCAGAACTCCGCGAACTTCAGCTTTCAGGCCGAGCAGGACCTCGCCGACCTGCAGGACGGCCTGATCGCCTGGCAGAACAAGCCCGCGAAGGCACGACGCCTGTTCGCCCAAGACCTGGCGGCCTGGAAGTACGAGACTCCGAGCGCGGAGGACGAACTCACCACCAAGCAGCGCGAGTGGGCGGCCAGCCAGCAGACCGAAGCCGTGCCGGTGACCGTCGACCGCTAGCTAATCCGCACCCGGCCCAGTGATCTCGATCACCTCGGCCGACCACGGGCAGTAGGTGTCCGAGGTGAGCGTGCCGTCTTCGACGTACTCGGGCAGGCCGTCGCACACCTCGATGGTGGCGTCGGCGAACTCGAGCGTGGCCGGATCGATGTGCCACGACCATGGTGCGTTGACGCTCGGGTCGTCTCGCACGATCGTGCCGACCGGGATGCGCCCCTCCTCCGAACCCGCCATCAGATCCTTCGCGTGCTGAATGAGCTCGGGCGTCGCGAGTTCGATCTTGAAGGTCTGCTGGCCGGCGACCTCGAAGGTCGCGACGGTGGGACCGGTAGCGGTGCATCCGACAAGGAGCATGGCCACGCCGGGCGCAGCGACGGAGAGCATCATCAGGCGCTTCATGCGATCACTGTAGCGAGAGTCCCCCCGGAGGGATTCGAACCCCCGACCATGCGGGTAGAAACCGCGTGCTCTTCCACTGAGCTACGGGGGGAGGACCCTCCATGCGCGGCCCAAGAATACCGCTTTCGGCCGCTCCCGGCCCCCAAGCACCTCGCGGCCGACCCCTCCGGTCCCATCGCACCTGCCGCTTGCCCGCCCGCCCCTTGCGTCAAAGGGACTCGGAGAATCAAGGACGTTGTCCTTGATTCTGCGAACGTCTGCGGGGGGGGCGTGAGCCACCGGCCGCAGAGCCGGGCAGAGCGATCGACGCGGACGGGACCGCCGAAGCGGGCCGCGCGATCGAACCGAAAGGCCTAGACCGCCTTCGCCAGCGCGACGAGCACCTGGTTCAGCGTGGGAGCGCCCTCGGCGCGGAACACCTCGGTGCCGTCATCCGAGGCGATGATCACCGTCGGGGTCACGCGGATGCCGTCGGCCTGCGCTTGCGGCTCGGACCGCGCCACATCCAGCTCGACCACGGATGCCGCGGGCACGAGCCGCGCCGCCTCCGCCAGCACCGAGCGCGTGATCATGCACGGTTCACAGAATGCCGAGGAATAGAACGAGACCTTCACGCCTAGGCCAACCGGCGCGGTCGTCCGACGATTCCCCTAGACCTCGCCGCGCTCGTCGAGCGCCTCGATCGGGTCGCTGTCCGGCTGGTCCCACGTGTAGGTGACCTGCACCTGCTCGCCGACCTGCTTGGCGACCGGCCCGACGTAGTCGAGCTGCGTCTCCTTGCCGTCGAATGCGGCGATCACGGTGATCTCGGTCTCCCACGTGCCATCGGTGGAGATGCGCGTGTCCGACTGACCGTCGTAGGGGCCGCCGGAGTAGAACACGATGTACTCGTCGCCCTTGGCGAGGGTGGGGTTTTCGCTCATGACCCCAGCCTACGATCCCGGGGCCCCCGCGGCGAACGGCTCCCGCCCGGTGTACCGCGCGGGAACACTGGGTGCACATCCGGTGATACCGCCCGCGGCGCACTGGCCCGCGCCGGGTGGCATCCACACACTGGTCTCGTGAGCCTCACGCAGTGGCACCGGTACGTCGCACTCGGCGACTCCATCACCGAGGGCTTCTGCGATCCCATCATCGGCTCCGGGGAGCCGTGGTTCGGCTGGGCGGACCGGCTCGCGACGATCCTCGACGGCAACGCTCGGCTGCGCGGCAACCCCTTCGAGTACGCGAACCTGGGGGTGCGCGGGCGCCGCGTGCGGCACGTGGTGGAGGAGCAGGTGCCTCGCGCCATCGAGTTGCAGGCGGACCTGGCATCCATCCTCATCGGGGGCAACGACCTCATGAGCGCGAAGGCCGACCCGGATGCCCTCGCCGCCGACGTGGAGAGCGGTGTCGCGCAACTGCGGGCGGCCGGCGCCGACGTACTGTTGGCGACCTGCTTCGACCCGCGGTTCGCCTTCTTCCTCAAGCCGTTCCGCGGGCGGGCCGCCGTGTTCAACGCCAACCTGTGGAGCATCGCCCGCACGCACGGCACCTTCACGCTCGACCTCTGGGGCGCGCGTGAACTGCAGTCCTCGGCGATGTGGGCCGAAGACCGCGTGCACCTGACCCCGGCCGGCCATCGGCTGCTCGCGAGCAAGGCGGCGCACGCGCTCGGGGTTCCCTACTACGAGTTCGGCGCGCGCACCGCACCCGCGCCGTCGAGCACGTCGCTCGGCACGGTGGGGTGGATGCAACGACACGCCCTGCCCTGGCTCGCTCGACGCCTGCGCCGCCGCTCCACCGGTGACGGGCGGGACCCCAAGCTCCCCGGCCTGATCGCGATCACACCCCCGCAGTAGACTGCGGGCATGTCTTCAAGCTCGGACCTGCTCGTGTGGATCGACTGCGAGATGACGGGGTTGGACATCACCGTCGACGAGCTCGTCGAGGTCGCCGTGGTCATCACGGACTACGACCTGGTGCCGGTGGACCCCGGTTTCGAGATCGTGATCAAGCCCGATCAGGCCGCCCTCGACAACATGGGCGACTTCGTCACCGCGATGCATCGCGAGAGCGGCCTGCTCGACGACATCCCGAACGGCGTCTCGCTGGCCGACGCCGAGTTCGCGGTGAACGAGTACATCCTGAAGTTCGTGCCGACCCCGCAATCGGCGCCCCTGGCGGGCAACACGATCGGCACCGACCGCACGTTCCTGGCCAAGTACATGCCGCGCGTGGATGCGCACCTGCACTACCGCAGCATCGACGTGTCGTCGATCAAGGAACTCTCCCGGCGCTGGTTCCCGCGGGTGTACTTCAACGCGCCCGTCAAAGACGGCGGCCACCGCGCCCTCGCCGACATCCGCGAGTCGATCCGCGAGCTCGCCTACTACCGCGCCGCCGCGTTCGTACCGGAACCCGGACCGACCACCGACGAGGTGCAGGCGATCTCTGCGCAGATCGTGACCAGGTTCACTCCAGGGCTGTAATACACTTGTCGTCGCTGCTTCGCAGCGCATGGTGGTCGTAGCTCAGTTGGTAGAGCGCTGGCTTGTGGTGCCGGATGTCGCGGGTTCGAGTCCCGTCGATCACCCCAGGAGGTAGCCGGTGGCCGAGCTCGTCGAGAGTCCCGTGGAGGATCTCGACCGGCTCGGCCTCCCGGATCGACCGTGGGTGACCATCGTGTGGAACGATCCGGTGAACCTCATGAACTACGTCAGCTACGTGTTCCGCAGCTACTTCGGCTATTCCGCGGCCGAGGCCGAGCGGTTGATGCTGCTCGTGCACCACGAGGGCCGGGCCGTCGTGGCCACCGGCGGGCGCGAGCAGATGGAACGGCACGTCGAGGCGATGCACGACTACGGCCTCTGGGCCACGCTCAGCAAGGCCGACGCATGATCCCCTTCGTTCGCGACGGCGGCGGCGTCACTGCACGGCTCACCGCCGACGAAGCGGCGGCACTGCGCAACCTGAGCGGCCAACTCGTCGCCATGTTGCTCGACCGCACCACTCAGCAAGTGCAGGGGGATGCCGCGGCGATGCTCTACGCGCAGGCCGGCATCGGCGGCGGCGAGCACGCTCCCCTCGACCCGGCGCTGGCTCGGCTGCTGCCCGACGCCTACCTGGAAGACCCGGACGCGGCATCCGAGCACCGGCACCTCACCGAGCGCGGAATCGTGGACCGCAAGATCCAGAACGCGCGCCGCGTCGCCGCCGACCTCGACTCGGAGCGCAGCCCGGTGGTCGTGCGACTCGACGAGGCCGCCGTGCAGGCGTGGCTGCGCACCCTCACCGATCTGCGGCTGACCCTGGCGGCGCGACTGGAGATCGTGGAGGACGGCGACGAGGGGCGCGCGGACGACGAATCGGATCTGGCGATGCTGACGATCTACGACTGGCTGGGCTACCTGCAGGGCTCCCTCGTCGACTGCGTGTCGTCGTCCCTCGACGAACGGGATGCCGCGGATGCCTGAGTTGAGCGCCGAGGAATTCGAACGCCTCGTGATCGACGAGCTCGACCTGCTGCCGGACGACATGGTCGACGGCCTCGACAACGTGATCTTCGTCACCGAGGACCGGCCCGAAGACGGCTCGCTCGACCTGCTCGGGCTCTACGACGGTGTCGCGCTCACCGACCGCGGCCAGTACGGCTTCGGGGAGCTGCCGGATCGCATCATCCTGTTCCGCGAACCGCTGCTCGCGATCGCGGAGGATCTCGATGACCTCAAAGACCAGATCCACGTGACCCTGGTGCACGAGATCGCCCACTACTACGGCATCGACGACGAGCAACTGCACGAGCTCGGCTGGGGCTGACGGCGCGCAGGCGGGCGGCGTGGAGCCGGTCGCCAGGTGCGAGGCCGTAGGATGCAGGTTGCCACGATCATGACCGGGGAGGGCCATGTTCTCGAGATCACGCACCGCGCTCGTCGCCGCCTCGGCGACCCTCCTCATGGGCGGCCTCTCCGGCTGCGCTCTGCTGGAGCCACCCGCCGACGAGGTCGTGCTCTCGGATGTCGCACGCTGCACGATGGGCCACACCTGGACCCTCGACACCGCCGACCTCGCGACCCAGCTGCTGGCGGTGCTGCAGCGCGACCACGCCGTCACCGCAGTGGATGCCGCCGGAACGAAGACGATCGACTGGGGCATGGACAGCGTGGTGAGCGTCACCAGCGACCTCGCGATCACGGTCACGACCGGCACGGCCGAGGCGCCGACCACCATCACCCAGACGCAGGTCGGCAGCGCGGAGGGCAAGGTGTACATCAACGCCGACGTCGCGATCCCCCGCCGCTGGACGGACGATGTCGAGGTCGAGACGAAGGCCGAGAGCGGCGGCGCCGAGCTCGAGCAGGTGCCGTTCGGCCTGCCCAACATCGCCTTCGACGACACCGTGGGACTCGAGCTCACCTGCGACGGCACCACGTTGACGGTGCACCCGCGCGGGTCGACGATCACCCAGAAGTGGACCACCGGCTGAGCCGACGCTGAACCGTGCGCAGCGCGCGCGTCGCCGACCGCCCGGAGACCACGAAGTCGGCCAGACGCTGCGGATGCTCGCGGGCGATGAACGCCTCCTCCTGCGCCGCCCAGCGCTGCCAGTGCGGGGCGTAGACGGCGCCGTCGCGTTCGAGCGCGCGCCGCTTGCGGGTGTCCGCGTCGAGCTCGACCCAGATCGCGGCCGTCGCGAGCGGTCGGGATGCCCTGCTCAACGCCCCGACACCCTCGACGATGAGCGGCCCGTCCGCATCGAGCTCGCCCCACCCGTCCGGGGCCCCCTCGGCCCAGTCCCAGCGGCGCCAGCGGCCGGTGCTGAGGATCCGCGGCAGGGATCGGCTTGCGGCATCCAGCCCGTCCCAGCCCGGGTAGACGTCGTCGAGGCGCAGCAGCTGCCAGCCGAGGTGCTCGGCGAGCGCGGTCGCGAGCTCGCTCTTGCCCGAGCCGGAGCGACCGTCGATGAGCAGACGTTCAGCCAATCAGGGGCCGCCAGTTTCCGGTGAGGATCGCCGCGGTCAGCGCGATGCCGCCGATGGCCGCGCCGACGAGGACGAGCAGCCACTCCCGGGCGCCCCACCGCGACTCGCGCGCCCACGTGCGCGGGCCTACGGCCCCGAAGCCGCGGGCTTCCATCGCCGTGGCCAGCGTGCTCGCGCGCCGCAACGACAGCACGAGCAGCGTGAACGCCTGGCCGAAGAACCGGCGGATGACGCCGCGATCGGCGACCCCGCGCGCACGGCGGGCGAGCGCGACGGAGCGCCAGTCGTCCATCGCGAGCCCCATCAGCCGCACCCCGGCCAGCGCGCCGAGCACGAACCGCGGCGGCAGGTGCAGCACCTGCGCCAGCCCGTCGGCGAGGTCGGTCGGGTCGATGGTGGCGAACAGCACGACGGCGGGCAGGGCGATCGCCAGCACGCGCAGCAGCGTCGCCAGTGCGAATTCCAGGGACCCGTCGCTGATGCGCACGAACAGGAACTCGACGTAGACGGTGCCGGAGGTGCGGCCGTAGAGGGCGATCGTGAGCGCGGTCAAGGGAGCCGCGATCCACACCGGCAGGGTGCGACGCCAGAATGTCGCCCACGGGATGCCCAGCAGCGGGAACAGCGCGAGCTCGAGCACGAGGGCCACCCCCGCCGAGACGGGGTCGATCGTCAGCACCAGGCACACCGCGAGCACGGCCGCCGCCGCGAGCTTCGCGACCGGGTTCACGACAGCTCCAGCCGTGCGCCCGCGAGCGCGTCGACGAACTCGGCGTCGTGGGTGGCCGCGACGACGCCGGTGCCCTCGGCGAGCAGCTCGGCGATGAGGGCGACGAGCTCGGCCCAGGTGACGGCATCCTGCCCGAACGTGGGCTCATCGAGCACGAGCAGCCGCGGACGGGTCGCAAGCGCCGTCGCGACGCTCAGCCGCCGCTGCTCGCCACCGGAGAGGGTGAACGGGTTCGCCTTCGCGAGCCGGGTGAGCCGCAGCCGTTCGAGCAGCTCGTCGACGAGCTCGGGCCGGGGCGCCTTGAGCGCATGCGGCCCGACTTCGAGTTCCTCGCGCACCGTGCGGGCGAGGAACTGGTGCTCCGGATCTTGGAACACCGTGCCGATGCGAGTCAACAGTTCGCGGGAGCGCCAGCGGTGCGGGCTCGGCCCGGCGCCGGCAGCGAGCACGTCGGTCGCCCGCAACTCACCGCCGACCGGCGGCAGCAGTCCAGCCAGGGTCAGGCCCAGCGTGGACTTGCCCGCCCCGTTCGGCCCCGTCACCGCGAGCAGTTGCGAGGCCCGCGCGGTGACGTCGATGCCCTCGCGCACGGGCACCCTCTCGCGCCCGACGACCAGCTCGCGGGCCTCCAGCAGCGGCTCGCCCGCCTCCGGCAGACGGGCGGGACGGGCGGGCGGATGCCCCGGCACCCAGATCCCCTGCGCCGCCAGTTCCGCGCCCCGCCACCCGAGCACCGCGTCGGGACTCCCGTCCGCGACCACCCCCTCCGGTGCGAGCACGACCACCCGGTCCACGATCGGCAGCCAGGTGGCGACGCGGTGCTCGACCACCACGAGCGTGGCGTCGGTGGCGTCGAGCACGCGGCCGACGGCATCCCGCACCTCCACGACGCCGGCGGGGTCGAGGTTCGCGGTCGGCTCGTCCAGCAGCAGCAGCCCGGGTCGCATCGCGAGCACCCCGGCGAGCGCGAGCCGCTGACGTTGGCCGCCGGAGAGCGCGGACGTGGAACGGTCGAGCGCGACATCCAGCCCAACGGCCTCGAGGGCCTCGGCAACCCGCGGCCAGATCTGCTCGCGCGGCACGCCGAGGTTCTCGCAGCCGAACGCCACATCGTCGCCCACCCTGGCGAGGATCACCTGCGAGTCCGGGTCCTGCAGCACGAGCCCCGCGCGACCCCGTGCTGCTGCGGGCGCCTCGCCGTCGATGGTCAGCGAGCCCTCCTGCTCCCCCTCGTCGGCCCCGAGCACTCCGGCGAGGGCGCGCAGCAGCGTCGACTTGCCCGCGCCCGATGCGCCCAGCAGCAGCACGCGCTCCCCCGGCTCGATGCGCAGATCGAGGCCGCGGGTCGCCCAGGCGAGGCGGGCGGCGTGCCGCCAGCCCCAGCCCGAGGCCTGCACCTCAGCGGCGCGAAGCGATGACGCGGTCAGACCCGCACCGCGCCCTCACGCCCGGCGGCGAACCGGCTGAGCGCGCCGGTGCGAGCCAGGCCGCGCGCGAGCAGCCAGGAGAGCAGCCCCGCCACGACGGCGCCGCTGACGACGCACGAGATCACGTACACGGTCGCGAACAGCGCATCGGCGCCCGCGTACCAGAGCACGAGGTCGTTGACCGCCATCGCGAGACCGGATGCCGCGCCCGCGAGCATCACGACCGGCAGGCTCCACACCCGGTACAGGAACGCGAGGAAGATCAGCTCGGCCGCAAGCCCCTGCACGAGGCCGCTCTCGAGGGTCAGGAGCCCCCACTGGGCTCCGAGCAGGGCGGAGACGCTCGCCGCGACGACCTCGCCGAACAGCGCGGCCCCGGGCTTGCGCACGATCACCGCCGTGAGCAGACCCCCGATCAGCCAGACCCCGTAGCCGAGGCCCTGCAGGCCGGGAAGCAGCGCGGAGAGCGGGTCGGTGACCCAGTCGGAGGCGAGGTTCCAGCCGAAGAAGATCACCCCGCAGGCGACCGCGACGACCGCGGCGACGACGATGTCGACGACGCGCCAGGCAGTGGTGGAGGTGGGGATGGTGTTCGTCATGCGACGTGCCTTTCGATAGGCACGGGTTTCGTAGAGGTCCTCCCTGCGCTGGCATGATCCAGATCAGGTTCGACGGTCGGAGCTTCTCTTGGCTCCCTCTCAGCCCGGATCACCGGACTCCCGTGGTTCGCGCACCAGCATAGGCTCGTGTGGTGGACTTCCGCATCTTCACCGAACCCCAGAACGGCGCCACCTACGAGCAGCAGCTCGCCCTCGCACGGGCGAGCGAGTCGCTCGGTTTCGACGCCTACTTCCGTTCCGACCACTTCCTCACGATGGCGTCCGACCACGGGCCGGGACCGACCGACTCCTGGGTGACGCTCGCCGGACTCGCGCGCGAGACCTCCACGATCCGGCTGGGCACGCTCGTATCGTCGGCGACGTTCCGCTGGCCGGGACTGCTGGCGGTCCAGGTCGCCCAGGTGGATGAGATGTCCGGCGGGCGCGTGGAGCTGGGCCTCGGCACCGGGTGGTTCGAGGCGGAGCACCGGGCGTACGGCATCCCGTTCCCCGCGAAGCGCTTCGCGCCGTTCGAGGAACAGCTGGAGATCGTCACCGGGCTCTGGGCGACGCCGGTCGGTGAGACGTACTCGTTCCACGGCCGTCACTACGACCTCACCGATGCCCCCGCGCTGCCCAAGCCCGTGCAGTCGCCGCTGCCGATCATCATCGGCGGCGCGGGAGCCTCGCGCACCCCCGCGCTCGCCGCGAAGTACGCGCACGAGTTCAACGGCTTCTATTCCGCGCCCGACGTGCTCGGCGAGCGGCTGTCACGTGTGCGTGAGGCGTGCGAGCGCATCGGCCGCGACCCGGCGTCGATGGTGATGTCGATCGCGGGCACGACGGCCGTGGGTGCGACCGAGGATGCCGTGCAGCGCAGGGCCGAGCGCGCGGGCTCCACGGCATCCCGGGTTCGCGCCACCGGATTCGGCGGCACCGCCGCCGAGGTGATCGACCGGCTGGGCGAGCTGCGGGAGGCCGGCATCAGCCGCATCTACTTCCAGGTGCTCGACTTCCACGATCTCGACCAGCTGGACTACCTGGCGCGGGAGATCGTGCCGCACCTCTAGGCTGGTCGCCGTGACCGAGAGCATCCCGAACCTGCCCCTGCGCAAGCGTCCCATCGACATCGTGTTCGCGGTGTTCTTCACCCTGTTCATCGTCACGAGCTGCATCGCCGACATGCTGCCGACGCTCGGCATCGACTTCACGCAGCCCACCGGCCAGTTCCTCGTGGACTCGAACTACTGGTACGCCCACGACGCCGACCCGCTGTTCATGAACCCGCCGGTGTGGATGCGCATCGTCACGGGCCTCTCGGCCTTCGTCTACATGCTGTTCTACTTCGTGCTCGTGCCCGCGCTGCTCAAGGGCTGGAACTGGATTCAGTTGCCCGCCGTGATCTACGCGACCATGATCGCGGGCATCACGGGCATCATCGTGTTCGGCGTCGAGTTCTTCGGCGAGCCGGAGTTCCAGACCCAGAACCCGGCCAAGTTCCTGGCGTTCAACCTGCCGTACGTGCTCGTGCCGCTGCTGCTGCTGATCCGCATGCGCAAGCCGCTGCCGTTCACGCGCAAGTTCTAGGCATGCCACAGGTTTGGTGCGGCTGTCGTTTGAAGTGGTGCTGCGGCATCGACGCTGCTGAACGTCGGCGGCGCCGATCAGGGGCGCCGCGGCATCCCGTTGCCGTCGAGTGATCAGTTTCTGTGGGTGCGCGGGCTAACGACCCACAAGAACCGCACACTCGGCGCATAGAGCGGAGCGACGAAGCGGAGCGGCGCCGATGAGCCTGTTCGCGAACTCAGATGAGGATTCGCTCTCCGATCCCAGCCGCTATGTCGCGGGCGGTCGGGCGCTCACAAAGGCGAGAAACGAATGCCTCGACGTCGCGTGGCGCCGGCCATGAACGAACCGCCGTTCGTGGCACCGGATCGGCGCGCACGAACGGCGGTGCTCCCGCAACTGCGGCGTCACGGTCGGCTCAGGCGAGCGCCTTGGCCTTGAGCGTCTCGAACTCCTCCTTGGTGATCGCCTTCGCGTCGAGCAGCGCCTTCGCCTTCTCGATCTGGTCGGTCGGCGTGGCCCCGGCCACCGAGCGGATGTAGTCGTCCGTCTGCGCCTGCCACTGCGACTGCGCCTTCTGGCTGCGCGCGGCCATGCCGCCCCCGCGCGCGATCAGGTAGACCAGCGCCGTGAGGAAGGGCACGAAGATCAAGAACACGATCCAGAGCGCCTTCGCCCAGCCCTTGAGCTCGTGGTCGCGGAAGACGTCGCTGACGATGGAGATCAGCACCATCAGGTAGGCGATGAAGACGAACGCCCAGAGGAAGAAGCCCAGGAAATCCCAGAGGTTGGCCCAGAAACCCATGTGTGCATGCTCCGTTCGCGCCGTGAGGCGCCTTGAGGTGGTGCGCACGTTCGCGCGCACCGAGGACGCTACTCCTCACGGTCGCCGAGGAAAGGCGGACCGTGCTCCCCAAAGCGGGGGTCACTGCGCGGCGTTGGCCGCCTTGCGAAGTTCGTTGGCGCGCATCGCCTTGAGTGCGGGGTAGGCGGAGAGGAAGACGGCCATCGGCGCCCGCAGGGCGAGGCTGCGCACCTTGTGCCGTTGGTAGGTGCGCTCGAAACGCATCACGTAGCTGGTGAACTCACGGGGGTTGTCATCCAGGCGCCGCGCCGACATCCCGGTGACCATGCCACTGGAATAGGTGACCTTGAGCTTGTGCTCGTGCAGGTGGATGGAGATGTCCACGTCTTCGTGCAGTTCGTCGGCGGCATCCAGGCACACCTCGTCGCGGATCTGCCGCCACGCCGAGGCACGCAGCGCCATGTTGCTGCCGAACAGCAGGTGGTAGTCGCGGGTGATCTTGATGAGGGTGCGGCGCAGCAGGTCGTCGGTCTTGTGCCCCCAGCGACGCAGCGGCATGTCGTAGTAGATCACCGGGCCCGTGCAGGCCGCCACCGCCGGGTCGGCGAAGGCCTTCTGCACCTCTTCGACCCAGGTCGGTTCGAGCACCGAGTCTGCGTCGATGCGCCCGACCACCTCGGACTGGGCTCGATCGAGCCCGAAGTTGCGCGTGGGGATGAGTCCCTGAACGGCGTCCTGGCTGAACAGGATGATGGGGGCGTCGGGATGCGCGGCCTGCAGCGAGCGCACGGCCGCGGCGGTGCCATCCGTCGACTTGTTATCGACCACGATGATCTCGTCGGCGGGCACCGTCTGGTCGAGCGCGGCGAGCACGCAGGCGGCGATCGTGGCTTCCTCGTTGTAGGCGGGGATGACGATCGAAACGGTCGGCAGCGTGGCCATGGTGACCAACCTACCCGAGGCACTACCGTATGGGTCGTGGACCGACGAGTGTTCCTCGGCCTCTCCGCCCTGGCCGCCGTCGCCGCGGTGGGCGGTGGGGTGCTCAGCGATGCGCTCGCGCCGCCTCCCCCGCCGGTGCTTCCCCGGCATTTCGGCGTGCCGCGACGCTTTCCACGGCCCGTGCCCGCCCCGTTCCCGATGCCCAAGCGCTTCCTGCCGCCGAACCTGGCGCGCGAGCCGCTGCCGTGGGGCACCCTGTACGACCTGCCCGGAGAAGGCAACCTGCTCGCCCTGACCGTGGACGATGGCGCCAGCACCGAGGTCGTCGCCGCCTACGCTCGTTGGGCCCAGGACTCCGGGATGCGGCTGACGTTCTTCCTCAACGGCTCACGGCCCGCCTGGACGGACAACGCCGACGCCCTGCGGCCGCTCGTCGCCTCCGGACAGGTGCAGCTGGCCAATCACACCTGGTCGCACGTCGACCTCACGAGCAGCTCGGACGCCGAGATCGAGGACGAGCTGCTGTCCAACGACGCGTTCATCCGCGATACCTACGGGGTCGAAGCGCGGCCCTACTATCGGCCGCCGTTCGGGTATCTGGACGAACGGGTCGCGGTGGTGGCATCCGGCATCGGCTACAGCCAGCCGGTGATGTGGTACGGATCGCTCGCCGACTCCGGCGAGATCAGCGACGCCCAGCTCATGGAGTTCGCCACGCGCTGGATGCTGCCGCAGCACATCGTCATCGGCCACGCGAACTTCCTCACGGTCACCCGCCATTTCGCGGAGCTCGCCGACCTCATCCGCGCGCGCGGACTGGTGCCCGTCACGCTCGACGACGTGTTCCTCAGGCCATAGGTTCGCGCGCCGCCGGCGCCTGCACCTGGGTGGGCAGCGGCTCGTTGGGGATGACGATCCACATGACGATGTAGGCGATGGACTGCGGCCCGGGCAGCAGGAACGACAGCACGAACAGCAGCCGGACGACGTTCGCGTTCCAGCCGAAGCGGTTGGCGAGTCCGGCGCAGACGCCGGCGAGGATGCGGCCGGTTCGGGGACGCTGCAGAACGGGTGATGCGCTGATGCTCATGACGGCAACGATGCCACTCTTCGTTGGGAGCCACCATCGGGCTAACCCCCGAGTCGTCAAGCCCTTCCATTTCCGCACGAGGGGTGGTGTGATACTTCTACCCCCGTTCTAGGGGTCAGCCCTGGGGAGGTGCGCGTGTCGATATCTGAACTCAATCGGGTCGACGCTCGACGGGAGAAGCTGGTGCGCAGTCAGCCCGACGAGCCCTCGATCGCCCTGCTTCGCGACGACCTGTACTGCGTGCTCTCCAGTACGCACACCATGGGCTTCGTCGAACGCGTCGGCAACGTCTACGTGGCCCTGCACGGCAGCGACCTGGGTCGCGCCGTCGAGGTCGGGCAGTCGTTGTCGTGGGATGTCGCGGTCGCCATGGTCGACGGCGCCCACCGCGCCCGCGGGTAGGGGCCCGGCAGCCGGCACTGCAGCGAGTCCGTGCGCGGCGTGCCCGCCTAGCCCGCCGTCACGTAGTCGATCAGCTCCTCGACGCGGCCGAGCAGCGCCGGCTCGAGGTCGGTGAACCCGCCCACCTTCGACAGGATGTGCTGCCACGCGCGAGCGATGTCGGCCTGGGTCTCGTGCGGCCAGCCGAGCGCCTCGCACACGCCGTGCTTCCACTCGACACCCCGCGGCACCACGGGCCACGCGGCGATGCCGAGACGCTGGGGCTTGACCCCCTGCCAGACGTCGATGAAGGGATGCCCCACCACGAGCACGTGCTCGAACTCGGTCATCACGGCATCCGCCATGCGACTCTCCTTCGAGCCTGGCACCAGGTGGTCGACGAGCACCCCGACCTTGCGCGCGGGGCCCGGCCGGAACTCGCGCAGCACCGCCGGCAGGTGGTCGACGCCCTCGAGGTACTCGACGACGACGCCCTCGATGCGCAGGTCGTCGCCCCAGATGCGCTCGACGAGCTCGGCATCGTGACGGCCCTCCACGAAGATGCGGCTCGGCAGCGCGGTGCGGGCGCGCTGCTCGGCGACGGCGAGGGATCCGGATGCCGTGCGCTTGGGCCCAGCGGCGGCGGCCACGGGCTTGACGAGCTCCACCGGTGCGCCATCGACGAGGAATCCGGTGCCGAGCGGAAAGCTGCGCACCGTGCCGTGGCGGTCCTCGAGCTCGACGAGTCCGTTCGCGTGCGCGACCACGGCGCCGACGAAGCCCGTCGTGGTCTCCACGACGAGCCCAGGCTCCACGCTCAGCCGAGGCGCGACGCTCGGGCCGCGCTGCCTGCGGAAGCCGGCGAGCACGTCGGAGCCGTAGCGGTCATCGGTCACCCGACGAGGGTACGTGGCATCCCGAGCCCGCGTGCACCATTGCGGAGGACGACACGCCGCGCGCAGCACGCGGCGTGCGGATGCCACGGCGTGTCGTCCTCCGCAATGGCGAAGCGGCGAGCACGTATGGCGAAGCGGCTAGAAGCCGAAGTCCCCGCCGAAGTCGAATCCGCCGCCGCCGAAGTCCCCCCCGCCGAAATCGCCACCACCGGCGTCGGCCGAGGCGTAGTCGCCGCCGGTTTCCGCACCCGTGTCGCCGGTGGTGTCACCGCTGCTGTCGGCGCCGGTGTCGCTCGCGGTGTCGGCGGGCGTGGCATCCGGCATGAAGGCGGAGACGATCGCAGAACCGATGACGTACCCGGCGACGGTGCCGAGCAGCGAGCTGCCGACCATGCTGAGGAAGCTCGGCCCCTGGAACGAGCGCTCGAGCGTGCCTGGCTGGCGCAACTCGGAGCGGGTCGCCGCCGACGCGAGCGACTGGGCGTCCTCACCGCGCGGTTGCTCGCCGGGCAGGGCATTGCGGCTGAGCTCCTCGTAGACCTTGCGACGCTGCTCGGGGGTCAGCTTCTCGAAGGCCTCCGCGTGCACCTGCTCGATGGTCTCCGGCGGTGCCGTGCGCAGCAGGTAGCGGTAGCGCTCGATCGCGATGTCGTCGTCGGTTCTCATGGCATCACGCTAGGGATTCCAGCTTGACGGATGCCGTGAACCGGCTAGATGTTCACGTTGGCCAGCAGCCACGGATAGGGGTCGATGTAGTCCTCGCCGATGAGCACCCCGAAGTGCAGGTGCGGACCGGTGGACTGTCCCGTCGAGCCGACCGCGCCGACGATCGTGCCGCGCTTGATCTGCTGACCGACCGAGACCGCCATCGAGCCGGATTCCAGGTGCGCGTAGAGGGTGCTGACGGTGACGCCGTTGATCTCGTGCTGCACGATCACGTGCACGCCGTAGACGCCCTCGTAGACGGCTTCGGTGACGACGCCGTCCGCGATGACGGGCACGGGAGTGCCGGCGCCGGGGGTGAAGTCGATGCCGAGGTGATCGGTGGAGCATCCGTCACAGGAGCGATAGCCGAAGTAGCTGGTGATCTCCGTGCCGGGCGCGACGGGCCACTGCACGACGCTGTAGTTGGAGATACCGAAGGCGTCCCGCTGCACCAGCGGCTCGAGCGCCGTGGACGGCACCTTGAGGGTCTGCACCGCCATGACGGCGACCGGCTCAGGGGTGAGCGCGGCGGAGGCCGCGGGAAGCGCGGTGAACGCGGCCACGGCGGCGAACGCCGTGAAGACGACGAGGCCGCGTTGGGCGTTGAGCACACCGAGGTGATGCTTGATGCGGCGGGCAGGCGAAGACGAATCGGGGGAACGACGGAGCACAGTTGGAGCTTTCGGATCTCGCGCACACGGGCGCACGTCGCGCAACATCGGCACGACACGGTCAGGGTCAGGCACCCCTCGGGCGGGTGCTCAGCGGATACCGGATGGCTGCTATCCGACGGATGGAACGCGTCGGAGGCTCACTCGGCCCTGGGAATCTCCCTGCCACCAGCCTGCGCGATCATGCTGGGAGCCCCATGAGAACGCATCGACCGGTTGCGCAGACGCACGGCGACGACCGCCAGCAGCACGCCCGTACCGACACCGACGGATGCCCAGACCACATCCCAGGCGTCGGCATACCCCACGGGCATCCAGATGGTCTGAGCGGCCTCCACCCACGCGGCGCCGAGCGCACCGAAGCCGAGCGCCGTCCACCACCGACGGGTGCCCAGCAGCAGGAGCAGCAGCACCCCGACCGGCACGAAGAGCACGAACGGCCACAGTGGGGACGAACGGTTCGCGGCGGACCCGGGCACGAAGGTGAGGCCGATGATCGCCCCGAAGTACACTGCCGCGATCACGCTGGTGAGGAAGCGCGCGCGGGACATATCGGAATCGTCGCAGACCCCGCTCCGAGCTTGATGAGAGAACCGTGAACGCGCCATGTGTGAGCATGGAGGGATGGAACGGGTCATCGACAACGCCGAACAGCACCGCTATGAGATCACCCTCGACGACGAACTCGTCGGCTTCAGCCAGTACCGCGACCACGACGGAGTGCGCGACATCCTGCACACCGAGGTGTTCGAGGGATGGGAGGGCCGCGGCCTGGCAACGAGCCTGCTGCGGGGCGCGCTGGAGGACATCCGGTCTCGCGGGCTCAGGCTCAAGGCGACGTGCCCGATGCTCGTGGCGTACCTGGGCAAGCACCCGGAGGAGCGGGACCTGCTCGGCGCGGTCTAGTCCCGCACTCCGAACAACCCCTTGCCGTGCTTGACGAGCACGTCGTAGGCGTCGCCGTAGGTCTGCGGCACGGGCAGGTTGGGCTCGTACTTGGCCAGCAGGATGCCGAGCAGACCCTGCGCGGGAGTCGAGAGCGGGCGGTGCTTGTGTTCCTCGTGCGGGGCTGGCACGTCTTCCGGGTTCGGCGGCACGTAGGCGGGATGCGTGACCGGCCAGGCGTACGGCTGGCGGGGCGTGGTGAGGTTCACGGCATTGAAGACGTTGTTGGCCGTGGCATCCCGGCGGGTCAGCGGCTCGAGGCCGTGGAGGCGGTTGAGGGTCGCGATCAGCGCGCCGTGGTGCATCTCGTCGTGGATGATCGTGTTCTCGGCGGTGTAGGCGCTGACGAGGATGGCCGGCACGCGGCATCCCAGTCGATCGAAGGTGAAGCCCATCTCGCCGGCGGGCGCGCTCGCCTCCGGGGGCACGGCGGAGGGCGGCGGCACATGGTCGAAGGTGCCGCCGTGCTCGTCGAAGGTCACGAGGAACGCGGTGTTCATCGCGTTGGAGCCCTTCGCGGACTTCGCCTTGCGCAGCGAGTCGTACACCGAGTGCAGCAGGGCCTCGCCCGCGCGCACATCGGAGAGCGCGCTGTTGAAGACCTTCTCGCCCTCGTACTCCCCCTCGCGCAGCGTGCCGAACGGCGGGTGCATGTCGTTGTGGTTGAAGACCATGCGCGGCTCGATGAACGAGTACGCGGGCAGATTGCCGTTCTTCACGTCGTCGTGGAACTGCTCCATCGAGCGGAAGTTGGTCTTCCAGTACGGCTCGAGCACGGCCGCGTGCAGCATGCCCGTGAACGAGACCATCTGCTGGGCGTCGTAGTAGACCCGCCAGGTGAGGCCAGCATCTTGCAGCCGGTTGAAGATCGTCGGCGCGGGCGGCGCGTCGATCCACTTGTCGTAGCCGCCGAGGTCTTTGTTGGTCACGAACCCGTGCGACGTGGAGGCGTGGAAGAACGAGCGGTTGCAGAACGTCTGTGACGGCACGGCGCAGTGCCAGGCGTCGTACACCGCGAAGCCCCGCGCGATGGCCGAGAACACCGGCAGCATCTCGGGCGAGAAACTGCCCATGGCGATGCGGTACTCGTCGTAGCTCGGCTTGGTGCCCTTCTTGAGCTCCTCGTAGTTGATGACGTAGTCCTTGACGAAACCCTCCATGGTGGGTTTCGAGTCCTTCACGGGCGCGTTGTACGGCTCGCGCAACTCGTTCTCGTAGAGTCGCGCGTTGGTCTCCGGGTCGACGATGCCGAAGATCTGCGTGTTGACGTGCGGGTAGGTCTCGCCCGGGTCGGGTTGGGGATGCCGCATCACCGTGTCGGTGTCGCCCACGTAGGTGTGCGCCTCGATCGTCTCTCCCCCAGGACCGACGTTCGAGTACGAACCCTGATTGAGTCCGTCGAAGTCGGGCTGCTCGTCGGCACCGTAGAGGAACCCGAGCACGTTGTCGAAGGAGCGGTTCTCGTACATGAGCACCACGACGTGGTCGAACCCGGGCTCGCTGCGCGGCTCGAGAGGGGCGAACTCCGGTGGATGCCGCGTGCCACTCGTCACCGCTGCCGTGACCCCCGCGCCCGCCGCCGCCCCGGCCACGACGCCGCCGAGCCCGACCGCGCCGGTGCGCAGGAAGTCGCGTCGGGATGCGGTCTTGGGGTCGATCGGCTCGCTCACGACACCACCGTAGCGGCGGGCCGCTGCAGCAGGGTGTCCGCGTCTTCGAGGGCCATGCCCTTGGTCTCCGGCACGAGCTTGAGCACGAAGAAGAACGACAGCGCCGCAAACGCGGCGTACATGCCGTAGGTCAGCGGCAGCGAGATGGCCGACAGCGGCGGGAAGGTGAGGGTGACCGCGAAGTTCGCGATCCACTGCGCCGCCGCGGCGAGGCCCAGCGCCTTCGCGCGGATCGCGTTCGGGAAGATCTCGCCGAGCAGCACCCACACCAGCGGACCCCACGACGCCCCGAAGCCGATCACGAACAGGTTCGCCGCGACGAGCGCGACCGGACCCCACGCGCCCTCGAGCTGTCCGGCCGGTCCCTGGGCGAAGGCCAGGGCCATCGCCGCGAGCGAGACGGCCATCAGGATCGAGCCGGTCAGCAGCAGCGGTCGGCGGCCGATCCGGTCCACCAGGGCGATCGCGACGAGGGTGACGACGATGTTCAGCAGCCCGGTGACGACGGAGATGATCAGCGCGTCGGCCTGCACGAAACCGACGGCGGCCCAGAGCTCGGTCGAGTAGTAGAAGATCACGTTGATGCCGACGAACTGCTGGAAGACGCTCAGCGCGATGCCGATCCAGACAATCGGCTTGAGGCCGGTGCGCGGCGCTCGCAGCGTGGCACCGTCGGTCGTCGCGGACTCGGTCGAGATCGAGTCGCGGATGTCGCGCACCGCCTGCCCGGCATCCTCACCGCTCCAGTACCGCTCGAGCACCGCCGTCGCCTGGGCGTCCGCGCCGCGGAGCACCAGGTAGCGCGGCGATTCGGGCAGCCGCGTCGCGATGAGGCCGTAGACCAGTCCCGGGATGACACCCACCAGGAACATCCAGCGCCAGGCCGGCAGGCCGAACCACAGCACCGCGGACTCGTCGCCGGCGAGGCCCGCGAGCACGGTGTCGGAGAGCAGCGCGACGAAGATGCCGACCGTGATAGCCAGCTGCTGCAGCGAGCCCAGGCGGCCGCGACTGCCCGCCGGGGAGACCTCGGCGATGTAGGTGGGCGCGACGACGGAGGCGATGCCGATGCCGATGCCTCCGACCACGCGGGCGGCGATGAGCACGGGCACCGTGAACGCGAAGCCCGCCCCGATCGCGCTGATCACGAACAGGGTCGCGCCGACGATCATCACCGGGATGCGACCGAAGCGATCCGCGAGCCTCCCCGCGAGGAAGGCCCCGAGCGCGCACCCGAGCAGTGCGATCGCGACCACGAAGCCCTGCAACCCGGCATCGAGACCGAAATCCGACTTGATCGCGTCGAGCGCCCCGTTGATCACGGAGGAGTCGAACCCGAAGAGAAACCCGCCGACCGCGCCCGCCACCGCGAGCCCGATCACCTTGCGATCCGTCGTCATGGCAACAGCATGCCGGTGAAGGCCAGTTCACGCACGTGCGACACGAGTTCGTCGCGGAGGGCCTGCGGATCCGTCCCGAGCAGGTCGGCCACGGCATCGCAGATCGCGCCGAGCGGAAGCTCGCCGTCACAGGCTCCGATGACCGCGGCCAGGGCGGTGCCGACCGGCACCGCGCGTGCGAACCCGGTGCCCTGCTGCAGGCGGATCACGGTGGGGTGCTCGGCGCCCGGCCAGTAGTGGCGTTCCTCCGTGACATCCGGTGCGACGGTGAATCTGGTCGCGAACAGGTCTGCTCCCAGCAGCTGATCGTGGATGTCGAGACAGGTGCGCAGATGCTCGGCGAGCGAGCCCCCGGTCGCACCGTCGAGCCGCTCGAACCGGCGCAGTGTGGGTTCCGTGAGGGGCTTGCGCAGCGTGACGTAGCCGAATCCGACCTCGGTGACGCCGCGCGCGGCGAAATCGTCCAGCCAGACCCCGACCAGACGGTCGAACTCGGGCCCGGGTCTGGTGCCGCCGTCCCGGATCCAGGTTTCGGCGTAGCGCGCGACGTCTTGACGCTCGCGCTCGACGACCCACGCATCCAGCGAGGTCTCGGAGACCCAGGACTCGACCCGCTCGAGGCCACCGGGGTACTCCCAGTTGCCGAGCAGCTGGGCGATCCCACCGGGTTCGAGCGCGGATTCCACGTCGCGCACGACCGTCGCCACGATCCCGTCGCCGACCATGCCGCCGTCGCGGTACTCGTACGCGGGCACACCCGCCACGCGTGGGGTGATGACGAACGGAGGGTTGGAGACGACCTGTCCGAACCGCTCCCCGGCGACCGGCTCGAAGAGGCTCCCCAGCCGGAACTCCACGTTGCCGATCCCGTTGAGCGCGCAGTTGAACGCGGCCAAGTCGAGGGCCCGCGTCGAGATGTCCGTGGCCACCACGCGCTCGGCGTGCCGGGAGACGTGCATCGCCTGGATGCCGCACCCGGTGCCGAGGTCCAGCGCGACCGCGACGGGTGCCGAGATCATCAGACCGCTCAGCGTCATGGATGCCCCGCCCACCCCGAGCACGTGATCCTCCGGTATCGCGTGCCCCAGCGCGAGTTCCCCGAGGTCGGAGGCAATCCACCAGTTGACGATGCCGCGACCATCCACGAAGGAATAGGGCCGCAGGTCGAGGCGTGGCGCGCCATCGGCCGTGACGAGCCCGAGCTCGACGGCGCCGTCGAGGCCGAGCGCGGGCAGCGCCGCCGCGAGATCCGGCCGCTCGCACGGCACGCCGAGCACGAAGGCGCGGGCGAGGGTAGAGAGCGCGCTGCCGGACAGCGCGCGCAGCGCCGGGACCCGGTCGCCGCGGTGTAGGGCGGCCGCGGCATCCTCGCCCCACAGCGCGGTGAGCGCGTCGACGGTGAAGTCGGCCGTGCGCAGGTCGGTGGCGAGGCGGTCGACGAGCTCGTGGTTCACCTGCACAGTCTGGCAGGGGCGACGGCCCGGGCAGCGGGCGCCGTTCGTTCGCCCGCCGAGCGATGGACCCCTCGCAGACTCGCAGAACGAAGGACGACGTCCTTGGTTCTGCGAACGTTCTCGGCCGCCCCACCCTGCGCCGGATGGGGCGTGTCGACGGCGGGCTCAGGCCGTGAGCACGGAGAGGATGTTGCCGGCCGGATCGGTGAACCAGGCCTGGTCCGGGCCCATGCCGGCCTCCTTGCCACGCATGATGCCCTTGGCGTCCTGGTGCAGATCCGGACCGTAGTGCTCGAACACGACACCGCGGGAGCCGAGCTCGTCGACGGCGGCGTCGATGTCGTCGACGGGGAAGTTGAGCACCGTGAACGTGGCCGGCACGTGGTCGTCTTTGGGATAGATGAGCACCGCGCCTCCCTTGGGCAACTGCACGGAGATCAGGCCGCCCATGCCCTCGTCCCGCACCTCGAGGCCGAGCACGTCGCGGTAGAACCGCTTCGAGACTTCGGTGTCGTTGCTCGACATCGAAGCGAAGGCATCCGAGTCCTCGAACAGCATCGCCGCTCCCTTCTCATGTGGACACCGTCCACACTGTCATAGACTGGTGACCACAGTCCAGAGGAGGAGCATGACCGCCACGGACATCGGCTCGCGCCCTCGCTACCATCACGGCGACCTGCACCAGGCGCTGATCGCCGCGGGGCTCGACCTCGCCCGTGAGGGCGGTCCCGACGCGGTCGTGCTGCGTGAGGCGACCCGCAGGGTCGGGGTGTCGCCGAACGCGGCGTACCGTCACTTCGCCGACCGCGACGCCCTGCTCGACGCCGTGAGCGACGCGGCGATGGGCCTGCTCGGTGCCGCGATCGACGTGCACTTCGACGCGATCCCCGCTGGCGCCCCGGAGCAGGTCGCCCGCGCCCAGCTTCGAGCCGTCGGAACGGGATACGTCACGTTCGCGGTCGAGCACCCCGGCCTCTTCCGCACGGCGTTCTTCGTGCCGTCCAGCCTGGAGCGGGCGACCTCGCGCGCGAAGGCCGGGCCGAGCGGCAGAACCCCGTTCGAACTGTTGAGCATCGCCATCGACGGGCTGGTGGCATCCGGGCTCATGCCGGCGAGCCGACGCCCGAACGCCGAGTTCCTCGCCTGGTCGAGCGTGCACGGGTTCGCGCTGTTGGTGATCGATGGTCCCCTGCGGGCGCTGCCTCGGGATGCCGTGGACGCGACGGCGCAGCGCGTGATCGACATGGTGGAGGCCGGCTTCACCAAGTGAGCGGATGCCCCGCGCTATCGTGGAGAGGGTGAAGCCGCTCGACGCCGACGAGATCAGGGCGAGCTTCGTGAACCTGCAGCCCGAGCTCGCGGCGCGCATACCGTTGCCGCCGCTGCACGACGTGATCTGGGATGAGCGGGAGTACCTCGGCTGGCGAGATCCGCAGGCGCCGCAGCGGGGATACCTCGTGCACATCGCCGGCGACCGCGCCGTCGGCATCGCGGTGCGTGCCGCACCGACATCCCCACCTCCCGGCGTCGCCGCGATGTGCTCACTGTGCCGCAGCGCGCGTCCCTCGGACCGCGTGACCATGTTCTCGGCGCCGCGCGCGGGCCAGGCCGGCCTCGACGGCAACACCGTCGGCACCTACATCTGCGACGATCTCGCATGCTCGCACGTGCTGCGGCAGCTGCCGCCCGCGACCGCGACGCGCTCCGCGGCCGAACTGCTCGCCGAGCGCACCGAGGGGCTCACCGCCCGACTGCGGGCGTTCACCGCCAACGTGATGCGCGTGGGCTAGGTGTACTCGTGCTGCGGCCGCGACTCCCGGAGCCCCCGTCCTCCTGCGCAATTCATGGCGGGGCCGGATGACACGCCAGACCTTCCCCGTCTCCCGGCGTGTGGCGCCGCAAACCATGAGTTACGGGCGGGGCGGCGAGGAGGTGCCGAGCTGAGCTAGGCGGGTCCCTCGGAGCCGGCCGGGTAGGTCTCGAGCGGCACGGCATCCTTGCGCCAGGCCTCGAGGATCGGGGTGACGATGCGCCAGCACTCCTCGGCGACGTCGCCGCGCACGGACAGCGAGGAGTCGCCCTCGAGCAGGCTGGCGATCACCTCGCCGTAGGCGCTGAGGTCGCCGTCGCGCAGCTGAGTGTGCAGCACGGAGCGCTCCAGCACGAACGGGTCGCCCTCGCCGTTGAGCACGACGTCGAGGTCGAGGGTCGCCGGCTTGATCGAGATGCGCAGGCACGACGGCCCGGCCACGCCGGTGAGCCCGCTGGGCAGGTGCGGCACGTCCTTGAAACGCACCAGGATGTCCTGCCGCGCCCGACCGAGCGCCTTGCCCGAGCGCAACGTGATCGGCACCCCCGCCCAGCGCCAGTTGTCGATGACGAGCGAGACCTCCGCGAGGGTCTCGGTGTGACGCTGCGGGTCGACGCCGACCTCGTCGACGTAGGCGGCGAGGTCGCGCGAACCGATGCGGCCGGCGCCGTAGCGCGCTCGACGGCTCGCCGTGCCGTTCTTGCGCAGCGGCCGGGTGGCGCGCAGCACCTGCGCCATCGCGCCGCGCAGGTCGTCCGGGGACAGGGATGCCGGCGGCTCCATGGTCGCGAGTGCGAGCACGAGCAGCAGATGGCTCTGGATCATGTCGACGAGGGCGCCGGCGGAGTCGTAGTAGCCGGCACGTCCCTCGAGACCGAGGGTCTCATCCACGACGATCTCGATGGAGTCGACGTTCGGGGCCGAGAACAACGGCTCGAAGATGCGGTTCGCGAAGCGCAGGCCGAGCAGGTTGAGCACCGTGGACTTGCCGAGGAAGTGATCCACCCGGAACAGTTGCTGCTCGGGCAGCATCATCTCCAGGTGACGGTTGAGCGCACGGGCGCTCGCCAAGTCGGTGCCGAACGGCTTCTCGAGCGCGAGGGTGAGGCCGGCCGGCAGTGGGATCGTGGCGAGCGCGCGGCACGCGGCCTCGGTGACCATCGGCGGTAGGGCGAAGTACAGGGCGATGCGCCCGCTGAGCTGACCGAGCAGACGAGTGAGGTCGTCGGCGTTGGAGACGTCCGCCTGCACGTGGCGTGTCGCCGCGACCACCCGCTTGGCCAGTGGCGAGGAGTCGCCGGCGAAGGCCTGCTTGACTTTCGCCCGCCACTGGTCGTCGGTCACCGGTGAACGATCGACGCCGATCAGCGCCACCTCGTGGGCGCGCGGCGACGCCAGATACGACGCGAGGCCCGGCAGCAGCAGGCGCGAGGTGAGATCGCCGCTGGCGCCCAGGATGACGAGGGTCTCGATTTGCTGGGACATCACGCCGACCCTACCCCCGTCGCAGCACCGACCGGACTACTCCGTCGGCTTCTTCGCGGCCGGAGGCTTCTTGGCAACCGGGGCCTTCGCCGTCGCGGACTTGGCGACCGGGGCCTTCGCCGTCGCGGACTTGGGTGCCGGGGCCTTCGGCGCCGGCGCTGCGGGCTCGACGACCTCAGCAGCGGCCGGCGCAGGGGCGACAGGCGGAGCCTCGACCGCGGGAGCGACGGGCGGAGCCTCGACGACGGGGGCGGGCGGTGCCGCTGCGACCGATCCGGCGCTCGTCGCCGACTGCCCCGCGAACTCGGATGCGGGGCCACGGAACGCCCACGTCATCCACAGCCACACGAGCGCGCCGATGACCGCGGTGCCGATCGCCGCGACGATGGTGAAGCGCGGCTGGCCGTCCGCGGCGTTGCCGGCGATCGCGCCGTAGACCAGCAGCAGCGGCAGCGAGAGGAGGGCGGTGATCAGCACGGACATCCACGTGACCGCGGCGGGCTTGCGCACCTTGCCGGCGCGCAGAATCAGCCAGCTGAAGAGCACTCCGAGCAGCATGACGACGACCGCACCGATGCCGAGGCCGATCACGAGCCCGCCCACGACGCCGCCGGCTCCGCCGAGCACCGCGTCGATGGTCTCATTGCCGAACGCACCGCCGAGGCCGCCGATCGTGCCGCCCAGAATCGCCGTGACGACCCCGCCGAGCAGCACGACCCCGAGGCCGAACCAGCCCGCCGCGAAGAAGGCATGACCGATGATTCCGGCGAAGATCGCAGCGACGACCTGACCTGAGGTGAGCGTGGCTTTTCGCATGTCTCATTCTTAGCGGTGCGGATGACCGGCTCACAACCGTTCGACCGATACGGTGGACCCATGCATTCGTGGCGGGACGCACTTTCGGCTGCCGCCCAGGCGGACATCGACCGCTTGCTCGACAGCGGCCTGCGGCTCGCGCAGCAGCACCTGGTGGCGGCGAGCGAGTTCGATCCGTTCGCCATCATCGTCGCGGTGGACGGCCGACTGCTCGCGGTCGACCTGGACACGAGCGAGCTGGGCAAGCATCCCGAAGCCGAGGCGATCAGCCTCGCCGCCCGAGCACAGCTGCGCCACCTCGCCCCCTCCGCACGATGCACCGCGCTGGTGACCAATACGCGCCTGAGCCGAGAACGCACCGACGCGATCGAGGTGCGGCTCGAGCACCGCGAGGGCGTCGCCCTCATCGTGCTGCTGCCGTACAAGCGACCCAAGTTCGGCGGCACGACGCAGTACGGAGAGGCCGCCGCCTACCCCGGCGTGCGCGAGGTCTGGGCTTGAGATGACGGCGGCCGATCGCGCGAGCTCCATCGACCTGTCCAAACGCGACCTCACGCTCGACCTCGCCCGCGTGTTCTGCGTGGTGCTCGTGGTCGTCATCCATCTGCTGCTCGTCGGCGTCGGCTTCGATGCGAACGGCCAGCTCGTGGCCCTCACCCCCACGCAGAGCCCGGTGGGATCGGCGGCCTGGTTCCCCGCGGCGACCTGGGTTGGTCAGATCATGCCGCTGTTCTTCGTCGTCGGCGGGTTCGCCTCCATCACCGCGTGGCGCAGCCTCGTGCGCCGCGGCGGCACCGGCGCGGAGTACGTGCGCAACCGCATCCTGCGACTGGCGCAGCCCGCGTTGCCGCTCTACGTCTTCTACGTGGTCGTGATCGGCGGAGCCCAACTGCTCGGAGTGGATCCCTCACTCGTCAGCCTCGCGGTGCAAGGCGCCGGCTCCCCGCTGTGGTTTCTCGCGGCCTACACGCTGTGCCAGGCTCTCGTTCCCTTCATGGTGGGATGGCACACCCGTGCGCCGCGCGTGACGCTCGCGGTGCTGCTCGCCGGCGCCGTGCTCGTCGATGCCGCGCGCTACGCCACCGGAGTCGACGAGATCGGGCTGCTCAACCTGTTCTTCGTGTGGCTTCTCGTGCAGCAACTCGGCTTCTGGTACGCGGACGGGTGGTTCGGGCGCAGGCACTGGTGGCAGCTGGTGGGTCTCGCGGTGCTCGCCTACGCCTCGCTCGTACCGCTGACGACGTGGGGGCCGTACTCCACCGACATGCTCACCAACCTCAACCCGCCGACCGTGCCCCTCATCGCCCTCGCCGTCGGGCAGGCCTGCGTGCTGCGCCTGCTGCGCCCCGCGCTCGCGCGACTCATGAACACCCACGCGGCCCGGGACGTGGTGTTCCTCATCGGCTCCAGACTCATGACGATCTACCTGTGGCACCTGCCGGTGATCCTCATCGTCACGGGGATCGGCCTGCTCATCCCCGGCGCCTCCCCCACCCCTGGCAGTGCGGCTTGGTGGTGGTCCAGGCCGCTGCTGCTGGTCATCGTGTTCGCGGTGCTCTTCGCTCTGTCGTTCCTCGTCGCGCGCTGGGAGGCGCCGAAGGAGGTGACCGTCACTCCGCCCGGGTCGGTCGTCGCGATCGCCGCCATCATCTCGTTCGTGCCCTCGTTCCTGGTGATGGAGCTGTTCATGAACCTGACGATCGCGATCATCGGCAGCGTCGCCCTCTCCATCGCGGTGCTCATGCTCGGACGCTGGCCCGCCCGCGCGTCGGTCGGAGCGGCCACGTAGGCTGGCAGGCATGGATGCTGCGGTGCTCGAGGTGGTCGGCGGCTGGCTGCGCGTGGTCGGCATCGTCGGCGGGCTGCTGGCCGCGGCATCCCTGCTGGTCTGGCTCGTGATCGGCGCGGTGCTCTGGTTCGTGCGCGGCACGCGGCGCTCCCAGGCTCCGGCGACCGAGCCCGACTGGTACGACGCCCTGCCCGAGGACACGACGCCCCTGCCGTAGGCGAAGCTTAACCCGCCCGAAATACTCGGCGCGTACCGTGGTGGCCATGGCATTCCACGTTCCCGCAGTCGACATCTCGCCCTGGGTCGGGGAGGGCACACGCGCCGAGCGCGCCGAGGTGGCCGCGCAGATCGACGCCGCGTGCCGGGAGGTGGGGTTCATCCAGATTCTCGGGCACGGCATCCCGACCTCGGTCACCGACGGACTCGCCGATGCGATGGACGACTTCTTCGCCGACGACCTCGACTCCAAGCGGCAGTACGTGACGCCCAAGGGCATCAACCGCGGCTACAGCCCGCCCAAGGCGGAGACGCTCTCCCTGTCGCTCGGGGTGGAGTCCGCGAGCCGCATGAACGACTTCTTCGAGGCGTTCAACGTGGGTTCGGCCGCCTCCGACTACCCGGGGCTGGACCTCGAGAGCAACACCGACTACGCCGAGAACGTGTGGCCCGACACGCTCAACTTCCGGCTCAAGGTCGAGCGCTACTTCGCGGAGGCGCAGCGCGTCTCGCGCACGATGACCGACATCTTCGCCGCCGCGCTCGGGCTGCCGCCGCGATTCTTCGACGCGTTCACCGACCACTCCATCGACGTGCTGCGCATGAACAACTACGCACTGCCGCCCGGCACCATCGATCTCGACGGCGACCTCATCGGCATGAGCGAGCACACGGACTTCGGCATCGTCACGGTGTTGTGGGCCGATCAGGTCAAGGGCCTGCAGGTGCTCGGCGCCGACGGCAGCTGGAACGACGTGAGCCCCGCCGACAACGCACTGCTCATCAACCTCGGCGACCTCACGGCGCGCTGGACCAACGAGCGCTGGATGTCGACGCTGCACCGTGTGAAGCCCCCGATCGTCGACGGCACCATCATGCGTCGCCGCAGCGCCGCGTACTTCCACGACGGCAACGCGGATGCCGTGATCGCCGCCCTCGCGACCTGCGTTCCCGAGGGCGAGGCCCCGATCTACGAGCCCATCACCGTCACCGAGCACATCGCCGCGAAGCTCGCGGGCTCCCGCGCCGGCGTGAAGAACACCTCGGCGACGCGCGAGACCGCGCGCGTGCTCGCCGCGAAGGACTGACCGCTACGCCCCTCGGGGACTTGCACCGCGCTTGTCCGGAGCATCTGGCAAAGTGGACGCCGTGAACACCGCGACCGGCCAGGCCGACCCCCACGACACGATCACGATCCGCGGAGCGCGCGAGAACAACCTCAAGAACGTCGACCTCGACATCCCGAAGCGACGTCTCACCGTGTTCACTGGCGTCTCGGGCTCGGGCAAGTCGAGTCTCGTGTTCGGCACCATCGCGGCCGAGTCCCAGCGGCTGATCAACGAGACCTACAGCGCCTTCGTGCAGGGCTTCATGCCCTCGCTCGGCCGGCCCGACGTCGACGTGCTCGGCGGGCTCACGACCGCGATCATCGTCGATCAGGAGCGCATGGGCGCGAACGCCCGCTCCACGGTCGGCACCGCCACGGATGCGAACGCGATGCTGCGCATCCTGTTCAGCAGACTCGGCCAGCCGCACATCGGTTCGCCGCAGGCCTTCTCCTTCAACATCGCCTCGGTGACCGGCACCGGTTCCGCGAAGCTCGACACGGCCAGGGGCACCACGATCGAGCGCGAGTTCACCATCACGGGCGGCATGTGTCCCCGGTGCGAGGGCATGGGGCAGGTCAGCGACATCGACCTGGCCCAGCTGTTCGACGACTCGAAATCCCTCAAAGAGGGAGCGCTCACCGTGCCGGGCTACACCCCGGACGGCTGGGGTGTGCGCATCTTCACCGAGTCGGGGCTCGTGCCCGCGGACAAGGCGATCCGAGACTTCACGGAGGAGGAACGCAACGACTTCCTCTACAAGGAGGCGACGAAGGTCAAGGTCGCCGGCATCAACATGACCTACCTGGGCCTCGTGCCGCAGATCCAGAAGTCCTTCCTGTCCAAGGACAAAGAGGCGATGCAGCCGCACATCCGCGCCTTCGTCGACCGCGCTGTCGCATTCACCGACTGCCCCGACTGCGGCGGCACCCGGCTCAACGAGGGCGCTCGCTCCTCGAAGATCGCGGGCATCAGCATCGCGGATGCCTGCGCGATGCAGATCAGCGACCTCGCCGAGTGGGTGCGGGGCCTCGACGAGCCGTCGGCGGCACCGCTGCTGGCGACGCTGCAGGACATCCTCGATTCGTTCGTCGACATCGGCCTCGGATACCTGAGCCTCGACCGGCCCTCCGGAACCCTCTCGGGCGGCGAGGCGCAGCGCACGAAGATGATCCGGCACCTCGGCTCCGCGCTCACGGATGTCACGTACGTCTTCGACGAGCCGACCGTCGGCCTGCACCCGCACGACATCCAGCGGATGAACGAGCTGCTGCTGCAACTGCGCGACAAGGGCAACACCGTGCTCGTCGTCGAGCACAAGCCGGAGACCATCGCGATCGCCGACCACGTGGTCGACCTGGGTCCGCGGGCCGGGGTCGACGGCGGCGAGGTGCAGTTCACCGGCACCGTGGCCGAACTGCGGGCCAGCGGCACGCTCACGGGGCGCCACCTCGACGATCGCGCGCACGTGAAGGACGAGTTCCGCGCCGGCACGGGCGTGCTCGAAGTGCGCGGGGCCAACTCGCACAACCTGCAGAGCGTGGATGTCGACATCCCGCTCGGCAAGCTCGTGGTGGTCACCGGCGTCGCCGGCTCGGGCAAGAGCTCGCTCATCCACGGGTCGGTGGCGCCCCTGGAGGGCGTCGTCGCCGTCGATCAGGGCGCCATCAAAGGCTCGCGCCGCTCGAACCCCGCCACCTACACCGGCATGCTCGACCCGATCCGCGCCGCGTTCGCGAAGGCCAACGGGGTCAAGCCCGCACTGTTCAGTGCCAACTCGGCCGGGGCGTGTCCGAACTGCAACGGCAATGGCGTGATCTACTCCGACCTCGGAATCATGGGCGGCGTGGCCACCGTCTGCGAGGTGTGCGAGGGCCGACGATTCATGGCCGAGGTGCTCGACTACACGCTCGGCGGCAAGAACATCGCCGAGGTGCTCGCAATGCCGGTCGCACAGGCGGCGGTGTTCTTCGCCGAGGGCGAGGCCCGCATCCCGGCCGCGGCAGCGATCCTGCAGCGGATGGTGGATGTGGGCCTCGGGTACCTCACCATCGGGCAGCCGCTCTCCACGCTCTCGGGCGGCGAGCGGCAGCGACTGAAGCTCGCCATTCACATGGGTGACAAGGGCAGCGTCTACGTGCTCGACGAGCCGACCACGGGCCTGCACCTGGCCGACGTGGAGCAGCTGCTCGGGCTGCTCGACCGCCTCGTGGACTCCGGCAAGTCCGTGATCGTGATCGAGCACCACCAGGCGGTTATGGCGCACGCCGACTGGATCATCGACCTCGGGCCGGGCGCGGGCCACGACGGCGGAACGGTGGTGTTCGAGGGCACGCCGGCGGAGCTCGTGGCCGCGGCATCCACGCTCACCGCGCGGCACCTCAAGGAGTACATCGGCGCCTGACCACCGGGCGGAGGGCTAGCCTGAGCCCATGGCGGACTTCAGGATCGGCGACCGGGTGAGCTGGGACGACCTGCAGGGCAGGATCGTCGCCAAGCGCGAGAAGGACTTCGACCTGGCCGGCGAGCACTTCGTCGCGAGCGCGGCGGTGCCGGTGTTCATCGTGCAGTCCGAGAGCACCGGCTCGAAGATGGCGCACGCCGCGGCCGGGCTCACCAAGGTCGCCAGCGGCGGCGGCGAAGGCGGGGGCGGCGAAGGCCGCTGACCTGCTCCTAAGCTGCTGTGGTGGCCGTGCTGACGCTTGCCGAGATCGCCGATGAGCTCTACGCGCTCACCCCGGCCGAGTTCACGGCGGCCCGCAACGCGCGTGCGCGCGACGTGAAGGACACGAAGGATCTCGAGCTCGCCGAGCGCGTGATGTCGCTGCGCCGGCCCTCCCCCGCAGCCTGGGCCGTGAACCTGCTCGCCCGCGAGCGCCCCGGCGAACTGGAGCAGCTCGCGGAACTGGGTGGGGCGATGCGGGAGGCGCAGCAGGAGCTCGACCGCGACCAGCTCGCCGAGCTGACCAGGCAACGCCGCGCGCTCGTGCAGGCGCTCGCCCGGGAGGCGGCGGCGCTCGCGAGCGCGGCACGGCACACCCTCACGACCGCGGTGACGGAGGAGGTCGCGCAGACGCTGCAGGCGGCGCTCAGCGATCCGGCGGCCGCGGCGGCGGTGCGCAGCGGCAGGCTGCAGCGTGCGCTCGAGGCCACCGGGGTGGAGCCCGTGGACCTGACCGACGCGGTGGCGGCGCCTGAGGCATCCATGATCTCCGCGCCCCGAGCCGAGGCCAGGCGCGCGCCCGTGCGCGACCTCGCGGCGGTGCGGGCCGCGAAGGACGCGGAGAAGCGGGCCGACGAAGCGGATGCCGCGGTGCGCGCCCTCGAGCGCCGCGTCGAGCAAGTGGAGTCCACCCGCGACCGGCTCGAGTCACGCCTGGCCGAGCTGGAGCAGCAGGTCGCCGCCGTGGAGGACGAGCTGCGCGACACCGACCGAGACCTGCGCTCGCTGGGCCGTGAGCGCGACCGCGCGGAACGGCACGCAGCCGACCTCCGCGCGGAGGCGGTGCGGCTGCGCGCCGAGGACTGAGCGTCAGGGGCGCCAGCCACCGGGGTGGGGCTCAGCGGGAGTACGCGGCGACGATCAGATCGCCCCGGATCTCACGAAGCCGTTCGACCACGCGCCCCACGACGGCACCCGACACCCCGCTGGCCACCACGTCGAAAGGACCGAGCGGCGCGAGCTTGCCCGTGCGCACGCGCACGACCTCCCACCCCACCAAGCGCAGGGCCCGATCCTTGCGGCGGTCGGACTCCTCCCGCCTGCCGACGTGATCGAGTCCCTCCCGGCCGGTGGTGTCGTATTCGATGGCGACGCGCAGGTCGCTGAGCACGATGTCCGGCCAGGCTTCGAGGTGGTCGAAGAACGGCTGCCGCAGCCGGATCGCGTTCGGCGCCGGATCGAACTCCAGCCGGTCGGCCAGCAGCTGCCGCAGTCGCGGTTCGGCCGCGGAGGCGGCGCGCGGCGCGCACTCGCTCACGAAAGCGTCGCCGATCGGATGCCGCGCCGCCTCCGATCGCGTGCACAACCGCTGCTTGCGCCGAACCGGTGCCGCCCCGCCCGCACCCGCCGCGCACTCCGGACACCAGCTGGAGCGCCGGCGCGACCGGCCCGGGCGCTGCCGCTGCTCGAACGGGGTCGCCACGAAGCGATGCCCGGCGTCGCACTGCCACAGCAGCCAGACATCCGCCGCCGGCGGCACCTGGCTGAGCACGATGCCGCCGTTGAGGTCGGGGTGGAACTGCCGCACGAGCACCGGGTACTGCTGCCACTGCTCGCGGTACTGCCCGACGACATAGGGCATCTCGGCGCCGCGCGAGAACTGGCGGCGGCGCCACCACGCATCGACCGGCTCCGGCACCCGGCCACCGTAACCGGCACCGCCGACGCTCAGCGTTTCCCAAGGATGCATGGCATGCTCTCGGAATGGACAAGCGGATCCTCGTCGCCATCGTCGCCATCGTCGTCGTGATCGGCGGCGTCTTCGTGGCGTTCGCGGTCACCCGCGACGGAGCGCCGCAGAGCCTGCCGAGTCGGAGCGCGACGACGACGCCCGACCCGACCCCGGTGCAGACGCCGGAGGCGACCGCGGTCGCCACGCCAGGAGCGTACGTCGACTACAGCGAGACCGCGATCGCCGACGCCCAAGGTCGTGTGCTGCTGTTCTTCCACGCGCCGTGGTGCCCGCAATGCCGTTCGGTCGAGGCGGACATCCTGGCCCAGGGCGTGCCCGCGGGGGTGACGATCGTCAAGGTCGACTACGACAGCAACCAGGCACTGCGCCAGCAGTACGGCGTGACCCTGCAGACCACCTTCGTGGAGGTGGATGCCGCCGGCTCCCCGCTGCAGTCGTACATCGCCTACGACGACCCGCACCTGAACGCCGTCATCGACGCGATGCTCTGAGATGCTGAGCCTACTGCTGCTGGCGTTCGCCGCCGGTGTGCTCACCGTCGCCGCCCCGTGCGTGCTTCCGCTGCTGCCGGTGATCGTGGGCGGCTCGATCGCGCGCACCTCCGCAGACGCCGAGGCGGCGAAACGGGAGTGGGCGCGCCCCATCGTGATCGCCGCGAGCCTCGCCGTGTCGGTGGTGGCGTTCACCCTGCTGCTCAAGGCCACCACCGTGCTGCTCGGCGTGCCGCAGGTGGTCTGGCAGGTGATCGCCGGAGGCATCGTCGTGCTGTTCGGTGTCACCATGCTGTGGCCCGCGCTCTGGGAGCGCGTCATGACCGCCACCGGTCTGCAGGCGCGCGCGAACCGGGCCGTCGACGCGTCGTTCCGCCGGCGCAGCGTCGGAGGCGACATCCTGCTGGGTGCGGCGCTCGGACCCACCTTCAGCAGCTGCTCGCCGACGTACGCCCTCGTCCTGGCGGCGGTGCTGCCGGTCTCGTTCGCGGAGGGGGTGCTCGCGATCTCGGTCTATGCGATCGGGTTGGCCGTCACGCTGCTGCTGGTGGCGTTCGTGGGACAGGCCGTGGTGCGCAGGCTCGGTTGGCTGTCGAATCCGGATGGCTGGTTCCGCAAGGCGGTCGGCGTCGTCATGATCGTGGTCGGTGTGGCCGTGATCATCGGGCTCGACAAGACCGTGCAAGCCTTCGTGCTCGAGCAGGGCTGGTACGACCCGATCGCGGGTCTCGAGGAGTGGCTGCGGGGCTGAGTCCGCCGGGAGTAGGCTGCGTGCCAACCGACGGAAGGACCATCGATGCTCCCCGAGATCAACTACATCGCCGTGCTGCTCGCCTCCCTCTCGAGCATGGTCGTGGGCTCGATCTGGTACACCCCGAAGGTGTTCGGCAATCGCTGGATGAAGCTCTCCGGCGTCACGCCGTCGGGCGACGCGAAGGACGCGATCGCCCCGATCGTCGTCACGCTCATCGTGAGCTTCATCACCGCCTGGGTGCTCGCCGGCGCGGCGTTCATCGCGTACGCCTTCTACGGCGGATCGTTCCTCGTCAACGCGCTCGTCACCGCAGTGATCCTGTGGGCCGGCTTCACCGCGGCGAGGTTCATCACGCACGACGCCTTCGACAAGCGCCCCGCCGCGCTCACGGTGCTGAACATCGCGCACGAGCTCGTCACCGTGCTCGTCATGGCGCTCATCATCGGAGTCTGGCCTGCCTGAGTCGAGCGCGGGCATCCTGCTGCACCGTCTCGGCCGCAGCGAGGTGCTGCTCGGCCACATGGGCGGTCCGTTCTGGAGTCGCAAGGATGCCGCGGCCTGGTCGATCCCGAAGGGCCTCCTGCTGCCCGGTGAGCCGGCCGCCGCGGCGGCGGTGCGCGAGTTCACCGAAGAGCTCGGCTTCGCGCCGCCGCAGGGCGACCTGGAGCCCCTCGGCTCGGTCACCTACTCGAGCGGCAAGACGATCACGGTGTTCGCCCTCGAGGGCGACCCCGATCTCGCGGCGTTCGAACCGGGCGTGTTCGAGACGCAATGGCCTCCAGGGTCGGGCCGCATGCAGTCGTTTCCGGAACTCGACCGCATCGCCTGGTTCGGGCTCGATGAGGCGCGCGAGAAGCTCGTGAAGGGACAGCGAGCGGTGCTCGCCCGGCTCGCCGGCGGCTAACGCTTGAGCTGGTTGCCCAGGAAGTCGAGCGTCGAGTCCAACGCCACCCGCGCCTGGTCGAAGTCCAGGTGGAACTGGTACTCGTGGGGCAGGGATGGCGTCTCGTCTGCGGGGTAGAAGACGGTCGTGACATCCACGCCGAGGCCTTCGAGCTTGGTCGCCAGCGGCTTGGACTGCGACTCGGTGAGGGGGTCGGCGTTGCCCCCGGAGATCCACGTGGTCGGGAAGTCGGCGGTGACCGACTCGATCGTCGACATCTCGTGGTCGCCCGGGCTGTCCTCCCAGTCACGCTCGCCGAGATAGGCCCACAGCGCGATGCGGAAGCCCCAACCGCCGAGACCCGGCGCGTTCGGGATGCCGCTGACGTCGTAGATGCCGCAGTTGAGCACCACGGCCCGCAGCTGCTCCGGCGTCAGTGCCGGCTCGAGCCCGACCTGGGTCGCATACGCGGGGCTGGTCGTCAGCACCGCGAGCTGGCTCGTGAGGTTGGAGCCCGCGGAGTCGCCCGCGATCGCGAGGCGATCCGGGTCGATGCGGTACTCCTCCGCGTGCTCGACGAGGAAGGCGAGGGCCTGATTGAGCTGCTGCAGGGCGGTCGGATAGGCCGCCTCGGGGGCGACCGTGTAGTTGAGGGCGACGGTCGTGTAGCCCTCGGCGGCAATGATCCTGACGTAGGGGTCGACGTTCGCCTTGTCGCCGGAGATCCAGGCGCCGCCATGGATCCAGATCAGCGTGGGCAGCGGTCCCGTGCTGTCCGAGGGCGAGTAGACGTCGAGCGTGGTGTCGGCCCCGGCGGCCAACGGGGTGCCGGACGCGTACTGCACGTCGAGCGTGGCATCCAGACCGCCCTTCGGCGCGTAGGGCTGCATCTCCTCCACGGTCTTGTCGGCCTGCTGCTCGAACAGGGCGCGGATCATCAGCGCGGCGGGCCACGGGCTCACGACCCAGACGATGGCCGCGATGATGCCGGCGAGCAGGAAGGCGAGCGGGATGCTGTGGCGTTTCTTGCGCAGCCAGGAGATCATGCACCACACCTTATGGGTCAGACTGGCACCATGGCCGAATCTCCGGAAGCGCGCGTCGCCGTCTATATCGACTTCGACAACATCGTCATCTCGCAGTACGACCGCGTGCACGGGCGCGGCGCCTTCATCAAGGAGAAGGCGAAGAACGCCACCGGCAAGACCGCCGAACGCCTGGATGCCGCGACCGTCGACCTGGGCGCGATCCTCGACTTCGCCAGCTCCTTCGGCACCCTCGCCCTGAGCCGCGCCTACGCGGACTGGTCGGCCCCCGCCAACTCGCGCTACCGCACGCAGCTCGTCGAGCGCGCCGTGGACCTGGTGCAGATGTTCCCCACCTCGGGGTCGAAGAACGGTGCGGACATCCGGCTCTCGATCGACGTGATGGAAGACCTGTTCCGCCTGCCGGACATCACGCACGTGCTGATCGTCGCCGGCGACTCCGACTACATCCCGCTCGCCCAGAACGTGCGCCGGCTCGGCCGAACGGTGGTCGCCGTCGGGGTCACCGGGTCGACGAGCCAGGCCTTCAAGAACGCCGTCGACGAGTTCTCGTACTACGCCGATCTGCCGGGCATCGAGTCCGCTCCCCCGGCGGTCGAGCCCGTCGAGCCCGAGGCCGCCCCCGCGCGCGACCCGCAGCAGGATGCCACGGCCCTGCTGGAGCGCGCGCTGAAGGTCGGCCGCCGCCGAGACGACGTCGACGACTGGCTCGCCGCTTCCGCCGTGAAGTCGCAGATGAAGCGGCTCGAGAGCTCCTTCGACGAGAAGACCCTCGGGTTCAAGTCGTTCACCGACTTCATCCGGTCGCGGGATGCCGTGGCCGAGATGCGCGAGGACGGCCAGAACCGCTCTGTGCGGCTTCGAGATCGCGCCTAGCGCTGACCCCGATCGCGGGGGTACGCAGCCGGTTGGCGGTCCAGTACTGTGAGCACACGATGACACGACCGGGTCCTTCCCTGCGCCCCTCCCGCGCCCTTGCGCACCGCTCGGCGACCCCTCGGGTGGCGACGCGGCGCATCCAGGTGAACGCCCTGCAGGTCGGCCTTCTCGGCACCCTCGGCGTCGGCATCGGCCTGCTCATCCTGGGCGCGATCAGCACCCTGGGCACGGTGCTGGCCTACATCGGGGTGGCCTTCTTCATCGCGCTCGCGCTGGAACCGGTGATCCGGTGGGCGACCGCGCGCGGCATCCCGCGCTGGGTCGCCTCGGTCGGGGTCGTCGTGGTCGGCCTGCTCATCGGCGCGCTGGTCGCCCTCGCGGTCGTGCCCATCATCATCGCCCAGGTGAGCGCCATCATCGCCGGCGCACCGGCCTTCGCCGCGAGCCTGCCCGACCAGCCATGGGTGCAGTGGCTGGTGCAGAACGTCGGCAGCTGGATCGATGTGGATGCGCTCACGCAAGAGGTCGTCGCGTTCATCAGCGACCCCAAGCAGTGGCTGACGATCGGTGGCGGCATCCTCGCGATCGGCTCGGGCCTGGGCGAGGCGGTCACCGCGGTGATCGTCGTGACCGTGCTCTCGCTCTACTTCACCCTCACCCTGCCGCTCGTGATGAAGAAGGTGTACCAGTCGGTGCCGCGATCGCGCCGGGAGGGGTTCATGTCGATCACCGACGAGATCCTGCAGTCCGTCGGCAGGTACGTCGCCGGCCAGCTGCTGCTCGCGGTGGCGAACGCCGTGGTCACCTTCGCCGTGGTGACCCTGGTGGGCGGCCCCGTGCCGTCGTTGCTCGCCCTCATCGCGTTCATCTGCGCGCTGATCCCCGTGGTCGGGCCCGTGATCGGCACCTCCATCGTCGTGCTCGCCACGCTGCCGATCAGCCCGTGGGGTGCGCTCGTCGCTGGCGTGATCATGCTCGTCTACATGCAGATCGAGGCCTACATCCTGAGCCCGCGCGTGATGGCGAAGGCGGTGGCGGTGCCGGGCGCGCTCGTGATCGTCGCGGCGATCGGCGGGGCGTCGCTCGGCGGCATCCTCGGGGCGCTCGTCGCGATCCCGGTGGTGGCCTCGGGCATCCTGATCTTCGAACGCGTGGTGCTGCCCCGGCAGGAGACGCGCTAGCGCGTCACTTGATCTTGCCGCCGACCTTCGCGAGCGCCTGGGCGTAGGCGTCGGCGAGCAGGGTCGTGGTGTCCGCCGAGAGGTCCGCGCCGCGGCTGATGCGTTCGCCGAGTTCGCCGAGTTCGATGATGGCCGACGCGAGCTTGGGCGACATCTTCTTCTTGTCCACGAGTCCCTTCACGACGAACGGGATGGTCAGCCCGCTCGGCAGGTCGTGGTTGGAGGCGAGCTTGCGCACCTCCACCTCGAGGGCGATGCGGCTCTGCAGCAGGCGCAGACGTGTGTCTGGGACTCCGGCGGCGTCGAAGAGCGGGCGGGAGAGGTCGCGTGCCTCGCCGGCGGCGGCGACCTCGGCCTTGACGGCGGCCGCGTCATCCACCTCGATGATGCTGCCCGCGATCGCCGCTCGCGGGGCGGGACCGTAGCGACCGAGCAGCACCACGTGCGTCGCGAACGCGGCGAGCAGCGCCGCGAAGGTGACCAAGATGAACTGGATCGCGACGACGGTGACATCCGGCGTGTGCGCGACGGCGGGACCGGTCGTCACGACCACCGATCCGGTGCTGCCGGCCTGGGTGACAGTCGTCTCCTCGAGAATCCGGGGCTCGAGCGTGGCGCGGGTCGGCGGTTGCGTACTGCGCACCACCATCGTCTCGGGATCGCCCGGAATCGGGCTCGACACCACCGTGGTCTGCTGCGGGGCCGGCGTCTCGGCCGAGGCGCGCACCCCGAATCCGATACCCGCGATGCCGGCGACGAACACCGCTGCACCCACGATCGCCGCGATGCGATCGACCCTGCGTCGCACTCCGTTGTTGAACACCGGCATCTGGACCCCCGTCCTCGTCGTTCGGGTCATTCTCGCCCGGGGGTGGAACGAGCCGTCTGCAACGGCGCGCCAACTCGGCTCGACCTCAGGTGGAAGGTGCGTTCGGTCCGCTCACAGGCCGCTCGCGTCTGGGTCCCAAGGTTCGCTCGGGGGGTCTTCAGTCGTCGGGTTCGCCCTGCGAGCCCGGCCCGGCGGGGCCTGCTCGGCGGGCCTTGCTCGGCGGGGCCTGCTCGGCGGGCGGTGACGTCCCATGGGGTGGTGTAGTTCTCGGGCTCGAGTGTCACGTCGTGGACGTGGTGAGCCATCGTGCGATGGTCAGGTGAGAACCGACAAAAG
>NZ_JARGEM010000029.1 GCF_029211225.1 Antiquaquibacter metalliresistens | reverse complement strand
CTGTCTGCTGGTACGTACACGGCTACCGTTACCGATGCCAAGGGTTGTACTACGACCGCTTCAGCAACGGTGACACAACCTGCTGTGCTGACTGTATCAGCAACAAATACCAATGTGAGCTGCTTCGGTGGCAATAATGGTACCGCTACAGCAACAGTTGGCGGTGGTACTACACCTTATGCTTATAACTGGAACAGTGCTCCGGTACAAACTACGTCTACGGCTAATAATTTGCCTGCCGGTACTTATACTGTTACGATCACCGATGCGAAAAACTGCGTGGCCACCACAACTGCCACTGTTACCCAACCAACGGTGCTGAATGCAACAGCGACTAATACCAGTGTAAATTGTAATGGCGGCAGCAATGGTACGGCTACAGTAGTACCAACAGGCGGTACTGCTCCATATACCTATAGCTGGAACAGCAGCCCGGTACAGACGACGGCGACAGCAACCAACCTGCCTGCAGGTACCTATACAGCTACAGTAACAGATGCCCTGGGATGTATCAAGACCGTGAATACCACTATTACACAGCCACTGGTGTTAACTGCATCTGCAAC
>NZ_JARGEM010000028.1 GCF_029211225.1 Antiquaquibacter metalliresistens | reverse complement strand
ATAATTCTCTTCGTAAAAAGGTTGCCAATGCTCTTATTGTGTTACACGATAAGTACAAGCCAGCTGACGGCAAAGAATTCAGCATCGACATCAGCCGCGACAACCTGTCAACAATAGCAGGCACTGCCAAAGAATCACTCATACGCACGCTGGGCGATTTTAAAGATGAAAAGCTAATAGATGTAAAAAGCGGTGTGATCACTATCCTGCAGGCGCAAAAGCTTCGCAACCTGATCAATTAACTTATAGCTGCAAGAGATAGCTGGTAAAAACCGATTTCATGTTATTGAACTCGGTTTCCATTTTTGCCATGTCAGAACGCAGTTTGTTCTGCCATGATTGGATATCCGGTGTACCATTTTCGAGCTTCTTTGCCTGCTTCTTAATATCAGCACGCATGAAGGATATAACAGTGTCCTTATTAATAAACCGGCTCTGGAACTGCTCTGCTTCTTCCAGGGCAGAAGGGCTTACCGCATGCTTCACCGCATCGGCAAGGCGCGTCTTCATATCGGTATTCTCCAGCTGCATGCCTTCCAGCTTTTGCAACCAGTTGCCGATCTCCGTTTCCAAT
>NZ_JARGEM010000027.1 GCF_029211225.1 Antiquaquibacter metalliresistens | reverse complement strand
TCTAAGAATTAATTTACTACACTTTTTTACTTATTTATGAACACACTAATTCATCATTTTCCATCTTCTTTTTCGACTTTTTTTTTTTTTTACCATCCCCTAATGGAGGGAGGATCCTCCAACTAGTAAACTTTGTTTACTTTCTTGGTTTACTTACAACCCCCTCCAACAATATTTAGTCATTATCTTCATTTCTAAGACTGAACTAAATGATGTGATTTTAATGGCGGGCTACCAACCCGAACTGGTTGAGGCATAAGATATGGTATACGCCAAGAACAGAAAGGTGGTTTCTTTGTTAATAGCAAAGTTTATCGCTTCCGATACCTGATTATTCACCATAGCCCCTCCTAAGGCTAAGTTAATTTGTAAGACGCTGACCATTATTAGAACATGCCGCTAGTACTGCTCAAACGGTGTATCTGACTCACTAGAAAGTTTACTATCTTCTACTTAACAAAATATACTGGCGTATGAGGGTTACTAGACCAAACTACTTAATTCCTCTGATTCTACTTTACCGGCGATACTGTATAACTGAATAAACATTTTCGACATTACACCATAAAGGCAATAAGATGTATGACTCTTCTAGGACAAAGAATGGAAGAGTATACGCAGTAGTAGATTATCAAGAATAAGCCCTTCTCGTAATTGAGCGAGTCTAAGTAGAAAACTCTTGACTGAAA
>NZ_JARGEM010000026.1 GCF_029211225.1 Antiquaquibacter metalliresistens | reverse complement strand
GGCTCATCCCAATCGGGGGTGTAGGAGTTGGGGTCTGAAGCCGCCGGTCTCGAGCAGGCTTCGGGCGATGTAGTTGGTCAGGTTGCGGAACCCGAGTGCGGAGCCGCGCAGGTGTTCGAGCCGTCCGTTGAGCGCCTCGGTCGGCCCGTTGCTGGTGCCGGGTCGTTCGAAGTAGGCGAGCACGTCGGCGGCTCGCTTCTTCAGGGTCCGGCCCAGGGTGGTGAGCTCGGTGAGCACCTTGGGGACGCCGGCGCTGAGGTCGGTGATCAGCTTCTCCATGAGCTCGCGGCCACGTTGCCGGTCCTCGTGGCGATAGGCGGCGATCATGCGCTGGTAGACACCCCAGGTCGCCTCGACCTCGACGTGAGCGTCATCAACGAACAGCGCGCGTAGCCTGTCGCTCTGCTTGTCGGTGAGCAGGTCCGCGCCGGTGTGCAGCGTGCGCCGCGACTTGTAGAGCGGGTCGTCCCTGAACCCACGGTGCCCGTGGATCGCGAGTTGGACCCGGCGCCGGCACCTGTCGAGGGCGTCACCGGCCAGGCGCACGACGTGGAAGGGATCCATCACCGTGACCGCGTCCGGGATCTCCTCTGCAGCGGCGGTCTTGAACCCGGTGAAGCCGTCCATCGCGACCACCTCGACCGCGTCACGGAACGCGTCGTCGCGGTCGGCGAGCCAGGTCTTGAACGCCGCCTTCGACCGGCCCTCGACCATGTCCAGCAGCCTTGCTGGGCCGGCGCCATCGCGGACCGGGGTGAGGTCGATGATCACGGTGACGTACTTGTCGCCACGCCTGGTGTGGCGCCAGACGTGCTCATCGACGCCAATGACCTTCACGCCCTCGAACCGCGTGGGGTCGTTGA
>NZ_JARGEM010000025.1 GCF_029211225.1 Antiquaquibacter metalliresistens | reverse complement strand
CCGGCCTGCCGGAGCCGGTGGCCGAAGAGCCAGCTGGTGTATTGCGCTCCACGATCCGCGTGGACCACGGTTCCAGGCTCGGGTCGGCGGCGCCAGCGGGCCATCTCGAGCGCGTCGACGACGATCTCCGCGGTGATCCGGTCGCTGATCGACCAGCCCACGATGCGGCGGCTGAACGCGTCGATCACGGCGGCGCAGTAGACCCACCCGTCCTTGGCGCGGTGCTGCGTGATGTCACAGAACCAGAGCCGGTTCGGCGCGTTCGCGCGGAACTGCCGCTTCACGAGATCCTCGTGCGTCGCGGTGTCCGGTTTCCAGCCCCGTCGCTTGCGCCGATGCGAGACACCGACCATCCCGCCCAGCCGCATCAACCGTGCGACACGTTTGCGGCCGACGTGAACACCGAGTCCGAGCCGCAGCTCGGCGAGCACCCTGGGCGCGCCATAGGTCTCGCGCGAGTGGGCATGGATGCGTCGAATCGTCGCAGTCAGCGCCGCGTCCGCGACGGCTCGCAGCGACGGCGCTCGTTCTCGCCAGTCGTAGTAACCGGACGTGGAGACCTTCAGGAACCGGCAGGCCACCGCGACGGGGATCCCGTCCGCGGCGAGCTCCTGGACCAGCCGGAACCCTATTTTGGGAGCACGTTCTCCCTGGCGAAGTACGCCGAAGCACGCTTGAGGATCTCGTTCTCCATCTCCAGCACCCGCAACCGGCGGCGCAGCTCGACGAGTTCCTTGTGCTCCTCGGTCGTCAGACCGGGCTTGCGGCCGCTGTCGACCGCGTCCCGGTTCATCCAGTTCCGCAGGCACGACTCGCTGATCCCGAGATCACGAGCGGTCTGGCCGACCGGGTTTCCCTGGGCGACCAGATCCAGGGCTCGACGCCGGAACTCCGGCGGGTGGGCAGCAGGCATCTCACGGACTCCTCTCTGAGACGATCATCGCCTCAACTCAGGTGTCCGGAAAAGCGGGTCAGGCTCC
>NZ_JARGEM010000024.1 GCF_029211225.1 Antiquaquibacter metalliresistens | reverse complement strand
GGGCGTGAGGAACGAACTGGTGACAGGTTCGGTTTAGGCCGCCAGTGTGTGCGGCTCGGCTAGCTTGGCTTCGAACTCGATGGGCGTCAAGCCGCCGAGGGTGTCTTGGGCGCGCTGGCGGTGATACTTCCGCTCGATCCACACGACAATCGCGAGCCGGAGTTCCTGCCGGGTCGTCCACCGCTGCTGGTTGAGGACGTTCGTCTGCAGCAGCGACCAGAACGACTCCATGGCGGCGTTGTCTCCGGCGGCGCCGACGCGACCCATCGATCCGACCATGTCATGACGGCGCAGCTCGCGGGCCATCGCCCTGCTGCGGAACTGGCTGCCCCGGTCAGCGTGCAGGATGCACCCGGCGACCTCACCGCGACGAGAGACGGCGTTGCGGACGGCATCGACGGCGAGCTTCGCGGTCATCCGGTCGCTGATCGAGTAGCCGACGATGCGGTTGGAGAACACATCCTTGATCGCGCAGCAGTACAGCTTGCCTTCGCTCGTCCGATGCTCCGTGATGTCCGTGAGCCACAGCCGGTTCGGGGCATCGGCGCGGAACACCCGCTGCACGTGATCGTCGAACACCGGCGGGCCGGCCTTCTTGCCCTTCCCACGTCGCCGGCGCTGCGCGGACGAGAGGATCCCGGCCTGCGAGCACAGCTTCCACGCCGTCCGCCGGCTCATCCGCCATCCCGCCCGACGGGCTTCGTCGGCAAGGTATCGATACCCGAACGTCGGGTCGTCGTGATGCGCGTCATGCAGCGCGTTGATCCGATACGCGCGGAGCACGTCCGCGTCCCGGACAGGGGCGTTGCGCCACCGGTAGTAGGGCTGTCTTGCGAGCTTGAGGACCCGACACGACACCGTCACGGGAATCCCCGCTTCGGCGAGCTCAGCAACGAGCGGGTACGTCATTTTGGGGAGCCACCAAGGCGCAGGTTCGCCTGCGACAGATACGCCGCCGCACGGCGGAGGACCTCGTTCTCCTGCTCCAGCAACCGGATCCGCTTCTTCAGCTCCCGAGCCTCGGCCGCGTCCGCCGCGGTCTGACCAGGTCGATTGCCGTCTTCAACATCGGCCTGGCGGAGCCAGTTCTGCAGGGTTGCTTCACTGATGCCGAAGTCGATGGCGATCTGTTTGATGGTGACGCCGCTCTCGCGGCTGCGAGCGACCGCGACAACGTCTTCGCGGAACTCTCTGGGATAGGGACCGGGCATGATGACATCCTCCCCGTCAGCGCCTCCCGACACTAACGATCAGTTGTCACCGATTCGTTCCTCACGCCCGG
>NZ_JARGEM010000023.1 GCF_029211225.1 Antiquaquibacter metalliresistens | reverse complement strand
GGGGCTTGACCCCTGATCTTGGACACGCTGATTCCAGCACGGCGCTGGGGAAGCGAGAATCCAAGGGATGGCAAGGAAGAACTACACGGACGAGTTCCGGCAGCGGGCGGTGGACTTGTACGAGTCCACGCCTGGGGCGACGTTGAAGGGCATCGCGGCTGATCTCGGGATCTCTCGCGGCGCGTTGCGGGAGTGGGTCGAGAAGCTCGGCACCGGGGCGACGACCGCGCAGGCGTCGGTGCCGGCGTCGGGGCGGTCGGAGTCGCAGGCGGCGCGGATCGCGCGGCTTGAGGTCGAGCTGGCCGCGTCGAAGGCGGAGAAGCTGAAGCTTGAGACGGAGCGGGACATTCTCCGTCAGGCGGCGAAGTATTTCGCCGGGGAGACGAACTGGTGAACCGCTTCCAGTTCGTTGAGGACCACAAGGACGCCTACGGCGTGAAGCGGTTGTGTGAGGTCGTCGAGATCGGCAGGTCGTCGTTCTACGCCTGGCTCGCAGCAGCGCCGGGACGCGCCGCTCGCGCGGCCGACGACGCGGCTCTCGCGGCGCGGATCCGGGTGCTGCAGGATCCGGCGCAGGGCGGCGACCGCGCCTACGGGGCGCCGCGGATCACCGCCGACCTGAACGACGGCGTCGCCCCTGCTGGACGGGTGAATCACAAGCGGGTCGCGCGGGTGATGCGAGAGAACGGCCTTGCGGGGATCAGGTTGCGCCGACGGGTGAAGACGACGATCCCGGACCAGTCCGGCCGCCGTTTCCCCGACCTCATCGGACGGGACTTCTCGATCGGTGAGCCGAACCGCCGGTACGTCGGCGACATCACCTACCTCCCCATCGCCGACGGGTCGAGCCTCTACCTCGCCACCTGCATCGACCTCGGCTCCCGCAAGCTCGCCGGTTGGCAGATCGCCGACCACATGCGCACCGGACTCGTCGAAGACGCCCTGCGCGCCGCGGCCCGTGATCGCGGGTCACTGGCCGGCACCGTGTTCCACAGCGACCACGGGTCGGTCTACACGTCGAAGGCCTACGGCGAGCTCTGCGAGCGGCTGAAGGTGACACAGTCCATGGGGGCGGTGGGATCGAGTGCCGACAACTCACTGGCGGAGAGCGTCAATGCCGCACTCAAACGGGAGCTCCTCGAGGGCGCTGCAGCGTTCCCCGACCATGCCACCGCCTACCGGGCCGTGTTCCGGTGGGCGAACCGCTACAACACCCGACGGCGTCACTCCGCGATCGGCCACGTGAGCCCGAACACCTACGAAGCCGCCTACGCGGCGACCGCGTCCGCTACCCTCGCGGAAGCGGCATAACCGAACCGACACCGTGTCCACGATCAAGGGTCAAGGCCC
>NZ_JARGEM010000022.1 GCF_029211225.1 Antiquaquibacter metalliresistens | reverse complement strand
GTGGAGTTTCTGGACACCGTGCGAGATCTAGCTGAGTTGATTATGCCGCGGTCAGTTCCGGGATCGCCACCTCCTCGTGTTCGGTGAGCAGCTTCATGGAGTGCTCGCTGAAGTAGCGGCGGTCGGCGCCGTCCCACTCGTCGTGCTGCTCGATGAGCACGTGCCCGGCGAGGCGGAGCAGCGCGGCGGGGTTGGGGAACGTGCCGACCACGTCGGTGCGCCGCTTGATCTCCTTGTTGACCCGCTCGAGGGGGTTCGTGGACCAAATCTGTCGCCAGTGCGGGTAAGGGAACTCCGCGAAGGCGAGCAGGTCGTTGCGGGCGGTCTCGAGCATCTCAGCGATCTTCGGATGGGACCTGGTGAGCATGCGGACGACCTCGTCGAACTGGGCGTAGACGTGCTCCGGGTCGGGCTGGGCGAAGATGGTGCGGATGATCGATGCGACCATCGGCCCGGCAGTCTTGGGGACGTTCGCGAGCACGTTCCGCATGAAATGAACCCGACACCGCTGCCACGACGAGCCGACGAACACGGTGTCGATCGCGGCGATCAGCCCGGTGTGAGCGTCGGAGATCACCAGCTTCACCCCGTCCAGCCCACGGGCCTTCAAGCTGCGGAGGAAGGTGGTCCAGAACGGTTGCGACTCGGTATCACCGACCTCGAAGCCGAGCACCTCCCGCCGCCCGTCGGCGGCGACACCGACCGCGACGACAATGGCTTGGGACACCACCCGCCGGCCGACACGGGCTTTGCAGTAGGTCGCGTCGAGGAACACATACGGGTAGCTGGTGTCCGCAAGCGGCCGATCGCGGAACGCGGCGACGTCCTCGTCCAGGTTCGCGCAGATCCGCGACACCTCCGACTTGCTGATGCCGGTGTCGGCGCCGAGCGCTTTGACGAGATCGTCGACCTTGCGGGTCGAGACGCCGTGCACGTACGCCTCCATCACGACCGCGAACAGGGCCTGATCGACCCGGCGGCGGCGTTCCAGCAGCGACGGGAAGAACGAGCCCTGCCGCAGTTTCGGGATCCGCAACTCCAGCTCACCCGCGGTCGTGGTCAGGGTCCGCAACCGGGTGCCGTTGCGCTGCGTGGTGCGATCCGGGCTGCGTTCGAACGGGGCGGCGCCGATGAAAGCGGCAGCTTCCGCGTCAATCAGCTCCTGGTAGAGCGTCTCGGTCGCGACCCGGATCCGGTCGGTCACATCGGTGAGTTTCAGTTCCCCGAGGAGCTCGAGGAGGGCAGACTGGTCAAGAGCCATCGTGCGTTTGTGTCTTTCTGTGTGAGTAGCTTTTGTCGGTTCTCACCTGACCATCGCACGATGGCTCACCACGTCCACGACGTGACACTCGAGCCCGAGAACTACAC
>NZ_JARGEM010000021.1 GCF_029211225.1 Antiquaquibacter metalliresistens | reverse complement strand
GTGGATGCTCCTATTGCTGTCAAGCGGCCAGTGGTGGGCTGATTCGTTCCAGGACGGCGGTCGCTCGAGCTTCGAGGTCGGGGTCGGCGCGGGTGCCGATCTCGAGTCGTCGTAGCCGCTGGTAGGGGACGCCGAGAGTGGCGGCGAGGACGCTGATCGGGATGCCGATCGCTTGTCGGCGGGCTCGGAGTTCGCGCCCGGCTGGGTTGTCGGTGGCGGGGTTGAGCAGGGCGGCGTAGACCTCGTTCGCGACGTGTCGTTTGAGACAGCGCATGATGTCACGGTCGGTGAGCTGCTCCGCGCGGCGCCGTTCGAAGTAGGCCATCGTTCGAGGCTCGCGGTGTCGCATGCGTAGAAGCACGATCCGGTGCAGGGCGGCGTTGGCGTGCCGGTTGCCGCCGCGAGAGAGTCGGTGCCGCGTGCGTTGTCCGGACGAGGCGGGGATCGGGGCGACGCCGGCGAGAGCGGCGAAGCTCGCGCGGGTCCCGAGCCGCTCAGGGTTGTCGCCCGCGGCGACCAGGAGCGTCGCCGCGGTGACGGGACCGACTCCGCTCAGAGACAGCAGTGTGGGGTTGACCTGCCGGACGAGCAGCTCAAGCTGTTGTTCTATCAGGTCGATCTCGGCTTGCATCGTGAGGTGCCGGACCGCGAACCGTCGCAGTGTCTGGCGGGCGACGACCTCGGGATCGGGGGACGCGATCGCTCCGGGCCTGGTCTTGGCGAGCGTGGTCACCAGTCGCTGCCCGCTGAGGGCCCGGAACGCTTGTCGCACCAGCTCGGGCGCGGTGATCAGCAGCGCGTGGATCTGGTTCATCACCTGCGCCCTGGCCTTCGCCGCGGAGCGTCGCTCTGCCAGCAGGATCCGCATCGACTCCACTGCCCCGTCACCAGTCTTCGGAATCGCGGTGTCGGTGCCGGCGAGCACGGCGACAGCAGCCTGGTGCGCGTCGAGCGGGTCGGACTTGCCTCGACGCCGCCGGGCTTGCCGGTCCTGCCGTGCGACTTCGACGACGGTCAGCCCCGCGGCGTTCAGCGCGCGTGAGAGACCAGCCCCGTAGGAGCCTGTGCCCTCCACGCCGACGCGCACGACGTCGCCGTGCGCGCGGAGGAACGCGATGACCTGCGCGTAGCCGCGACCATCAGCGCGGAACTCACGGTCGGCGACGGGTCTGCCGACGAGATCCAGGATCGCGACGTGATGCGTGTTCTTGTGCGTATCGACGCCGGCGACCAGCTCGACCGCTGGAGACAGCGGGTTGGGCAGCGGCGGGTCGAGTGTCATGCTCGTCATTGACGGGATTCCCTTCCAACGGTGATGAACGTCACCGCGGGTCGGGTGAGTGCAGACAGCACAAAGGTGAGACGACTTCCCGGTCAGGCTCCTATCAAGTCATGTGCCCGCCCGGCCCGCAGCGACCCCGGCGTCGACGGACAGATCCACAAAAAGACAGCCGCGAACGGCGTCCGTGTAATTTCGGGTCACGCCGGCGCCGGAGCCGAATCCATCATCTCTGTG
>NZ_JARGEM010000020.1 GCF_029211225.1 Antiquaquibacter metalliresistens | reverse complement strand
GAACTCGTCCGTGTAGTTCTTCCTTGCCATCCCTTGGATTCTCGCTTCCCCAGCGCCGTGCTGGAATCAGCGTGTCCAAGATCAGGGGTCAAGCCCCTTCGGAGCTGCGATGGGGGCCATTCGTGTCAGGTGAAGAGTGGGAATTTGATTCCCCTTCGTACGCTCCGGTGACGGAGACAGATTATGCGCAGGGCAGGATGCCTGACCGTCTATACACGTCGAAGACGTTCGCGAATCGCAACCCCAACTCTTCTGATCTTGGCCAGCCAAGTCGTTTCGTCTACCAGGTTTTTGACGATGACGGCACCGCCTCATCGCTGCGAAGAGAGGGCGAGGAGTGGATAGTCACCCCGATCGATGGCACCCGTGCACAGATCAAAGTCCTCATATCGAGAGAAGCCGGATCTATCGTGGACTTGTGGATTCAACGCGTGCCAGCGGTCGGATCCGGAGCGGTAGTCAAAGAGATCCTGCGAGTCCGACGTGAGGACGCCATTCGCCTAGCGGAGTTCTTTCGCCGTCTCATGCTCCTCGAGCCGGACGGCGCCGATACCGGATTCAGGCTGGACGAAGAAACGCTCTCCCAGTTGTTGAATAATCCCGAGTCGGCGAACCGGGTGTACGAAATGCAGGCGCCGGCCGTCCGCGCACTCATCGCAGACGATGCGCACGCGCGGGATGTTGTTGCCCTCGCCGGCAGACGCGCGGCGCTCGAACATTTTCGAAGGATGCTTAGCGACGACGCCTTCTTCGACTCGCTCGTTGAGGAGGGCAAGGGAAAAGAAGCTGTCTGGCAACAGTTCTTTGAGACCAACCCTTGGGTCTTAGGTGTTGGTCTCGGCACGCAGCTCTACACGTCATGGTCGGAAGAGAAGTTAGAGCAGATCGTGAAAGGCCACTCCATTGCTGGGGACGGAAAGCGCGCAGACGCATTGCTCCGCACTAGTGGGCTGATCCAATCCATGGTGTTCGCAGAGATCAAGCACCATCGGACACCCATATTGAAGGATGAATACCGCCCCAGCGTTTGGTCATTGTCCAAGGATCTCGTCGGCGGTATCAGCCAGGCACAGGTAACAGTCCACCAGGCGGTCGCGGGAGTGGGTGAGCGAGTGGCTCAGCGTGATGCCGGTGGCTTCGAGATGGCGGACTTGACTTACTTAATCCGACCGCGTTCCTTCCTGATCATTGGAAAACTTTCGGAGTTCCTGAACGATCGGGACCAGCACCATCCTGAAAAAATTCGGTCATTTGAACTAGCACGGCGTCACCTTCAAGAGCCCGAAATCGTTACCTTTGATGAGCTTCTAGCAAGAGCGGAATGGATAGTCGACAACTCTGCCTGAACTAGTTTCCTGCACCGCGTTCCCGTAGAGCGTTCCCCTTGCGGGACGCCTGATATGCGAATCTGCGCACCAATCCTGCTCAGGTTCATCCCCAACGAGCGCTCACTTGGCTTTGCGCCGTTGGCGAGCACAGTCAAGAAGGGAGATGGGGCCAGACGTGGCCGTCGCGGTAGGGTCACTCAGCGGCTCATCCCAATCGGGGGTGTAGGAGTTGGGGTCTGAAGCCGCCGGTCTCGAGCAGGCTTCGGGCGATGTAGTTGGTCAGGTTGCGGAACCCGAGT
>NZ_JARGEM010000002.1 GCF_029211225.1 Antiquaquibacter metalliresistens | reverse complement strand
CACCTACGAAGCCGCCTACGCGGCGACCGCGTCCGCTACCCTCGCGGAAGCGGCATAACCGAACCGACACCGTGTCCACGATCAAGGGTCAAGGCCCGCCACCGGCGATATGAGTTGGCTCCAGAGGTAGGAGCCATCTTCGAGTGAGACGGCGATCAGTTCGCCGCCGAAGTCGCGCGAGACGTCGATGTATGCCCGCTCGTTGTCGAGCCCGATCACGACGGCGTAATCGTCGAAGGTGATCGACCAGGTTTGGTCGAGGGCGGGTTCAGTTTCGCCGGCGCAGCCCGCGAGCAGCAGAACCAGGACCGCGGCTGGAATCGCGGGCGAGTGCATCGGCGGTCCGCTCCTTTCCGCGATCAGATCACAGGTGCTGGGAGTCTGGCAGATCGCGAGAGTTCTTGTGAACCCCGGGTTGCGATTCGGTCGCTGCTGACTATCGGATCCCCTCAGCTCCCCAGCACGTACGTCTGAATCGCAATCACCGCAGCCCCACGACACCACTCGGTGTTGTCGCCAGTGGTCGTGACCAGCGGGATCTCGTGTGCCCGCGGGTCGCGGTCTTCGGCCATGCCGGCGCGCACGGCGTCGCGGGCGACGTCCACCAGGCCGACGCCTTCGCCGCCGAGCACGATCATCTGCGGCACGGTGAGGTTGGCGACCGCGGCCAGCAGCTTGCCGAGGCCTCGGCCCGCGTCATCCACGACTCGGCGGGCGGCGGCCTCGCCGTCGGCGGCGAGTGAGAGGGCCTCGTCGTAGGTGACGGGGCGGTCGAGGGCGGTGGAGACGGCGGTGACGATCGCGGCCTGGGTCATGATGCTGCGTGCGCAGCCGCGGTGGCCGGCCGGGCAGACGGGGCCGTAGGGGTCGATGGGCCAGTGGCCGACGAGGCCGATGCCGGAGTCTTCGTTGGCGACGATGCGGCCGTTGGCGACGAGGCCATAGCCGATGCCCGCGCCGAGGGTGATCACGGCGAACCTCTCGAGGCCGCGGGCGGCGCCGAACCAGTGCTCGTATTCGGTGAAGGCGACGAGGTCGTTGGCGACGACGGTGGGGATGGAGCTGCGCGCCTCCACGAGCGCGGCGAGTGGCACCCCCTCCCATCCGAGGAATGGCGCGCTGATCACGGTGCCGTGCTCGTCGAGCAGTCCGCCGACACCGATGCCGAGTGCGGTGACCGAGGGCACGAGGGCGGCGAGTCGTTCGGCCATCTGGCCGATGACCTCGACGACGGCATCCGGCTCTTGCGAGGTGAGGGTCGCGGACAGTGAGCCGAGCACTTCGGCGCGCAGGTCGGTGACCGCCCCGAGCACCTGGTCGCCCATGAGCTTCATGCCGATGAAGTGGCGGGATGCCGGCACCACGTCGAGCGGACGCGACGGCCTGCCCGCCTTGCCGTCGCCGCGCTCGCCCACTTCGACGAGCAGCCCGGACTCGATGAGCGGTGCGCTCAGCCGCGTGAGCGAGCCCGGGGAGAGGTCGAGCCGCCGCGCGATCTCGCTGCGCGAGAGGGGACCGTGCAGCAGCACTTCGAGCGCGACGGCCCGGTGGGCGCCGGGGTCGGTGATCCACGGCGGGGTCGCGATTCGCAGGTTGCTGCTGTCTCCCGTGTCCATGGCTCACTCAGCGTGCCACACGGAATTGGTTCCGTCAATCAAGATAAACGGGCATCCCTGCCCCCTGAAATCGAGTGTTGACAGGCGGATTAGTTTTGTCGTAGAAATAACCGATGCACCGCTCCGCTCGCACCACGGCGGGTCCTTTTCCCCGAAACACACTTGGAGAATCGCAATGAAGCGTTCCACACGGCTCGGCGCTGCCGTAGCCATCGCGGCGGCTGTGGCCATCGCGACGACGGGCTGCTCCGCTCCCGAACCGGACGGCACTCCCGAGAACCCGTACACGATCACCTTCTGGGGTTCGTACGGCAACGGCGGCAACTCCGCCCAGCAGGAGGTGCTCAACGACACCCTGATCCCCGCCTTCGAGGAGGCGCACCCGGGCATCAAGGTCGAGTACGTCGACGTGCCCTACGACGACCTGCTGCAGAAGCTCACCACGAGCGCGGCCGGCGACGCCCTGCCCGACCTCGTGCGCGCGGACCTCGGCTGGGTGCCGCGCTTCGCCGACCTCGGCGTGCTCGTGCCCCTCTCCGATGTGATGGACGACTTCCAGGAGCTCGCCGACGCCACCTACCCCGGTGTACTGGCCACCAACCTCTACGACGGCAAGTACTGGGGTCTGCCGCTGGACACCAACACCCGTGTGCTGATCTCCAGCCAGGCGGGCCTCGACGCAGCCGGGGTGGATGCCCCGCCCGCAACCTTCGAGGAGCTCGTCGCCCAGGCGGACGCCCTCGAGGGCACCGACGTCATGGCCTTCGCCGACGGCGGCCTCGGAGCGTGGAACCTCATGCCGTGGATCTGGTCGGGCGGCGGCGACATCGCCGACCCCGACCTGACGGTCTCCACGGGCTACCTGAACAGCCCGGAGAACATCGAGACGATCCAGATGCTCGTCGACCTGTATGCGGCCGGCCAGATCTCGACCGGCATCACCGGCAACTCGGGGGCGGTGCCCACCAGCGAGGGCCTGCCCGGTGGTCAGTACGCCAACATCCTGGACGGCCCGTGGATGAACGGCATCTGGGCCGACCAGTTCCCGGACTTCGAGCCGATCTACTCGCCGGTGCCCGCGGGCCCGGGCGGTTCGGTGAGCGTCGTCGGCGGCGAGGACATCGTGCTCACCGCCTCGTCGAAGTACCAGGATGCCGCGCTCGAGTTCATCCGGTTCACCCAGTCCGAGGAGTTCCAGCTGGCCCTCGTGCCGACCGGTCAGCTCACCGTGATCCAGGCGCTCGGCGACCAGCAGGTGGAGCTCATGCCCTACCTCTCGGTGTTCACCGAGCAGCTGGCCACCGCGCGCGCACGCCTGGCGATCACGGGCGGCGCCGAGGTCGACGGCATCCTCAACACGGAGCTCACGCCCGCGTTCGAGGGCACGGTCTCGGTGAAGGATGCCCTCACCAAGGCCGCGGAGCAGATCGACGCACTGCTGGCCGAGGGTTGATGTGACCCTCTCCAATCAGGCACCCATCCTGGTCGACCGTGCGGCGGAGTCCCTCTCCGCCGCACGGCGGCCGGGTGGGCGCGGCCGCCGCCGCGTGAGCCTCACCCCATATCTCTTTCTCGCCCCCGGCATCGTGCTCTTCGCGGTGACCGTGCTCTACCCGATGGTGCAGTCGTTTCGCATGAGCTTCTACGACTGGAAGGTCGTCGGCTCCGCCACGAGCCAGTGGCTCGGGCTCGACAACTATGCCCGCGCCTTCGCCGACCCGCAGTTCTGGGTCTCGGCCGGCAACACCGGCTTCTACATCGTGGCCACCGTCATCCCGCAGATCGTGCTGGGGCTGGCCGTCGCGCTGCTGCTGCACAAGCGCAGCCCCACCCAGCCGCTGTTCCGCGTGCTCTACTACCTGCCCGTGGTCACCAGCTGGGTCGTCGTCTCCCTGCTGTTCCGGTTCCTCTTCGCCGACCAGGGCCTCATCAACTTCGTGCTCGGCGACGCGCTCGGCGTCGCCGACGGGAGCACCTCGTGGCTCGCGGATCGCTGGACCGGCATGGCCGCGATCTCCGCGCTCGGCATCTGGAAGGGCATCGGGTGGTCGATGATGATCTTCCTCGCAGCCCTCCAGGGCGTGCCGCAGTCCCTCATCGAGGCCGCGACCGTGGACGGCGCGAACGCCTGGCAGCGCTTCCGCGCCGTGACCGTGCCGGCGATCTGGGCGGCACTCGGCTTCGTGACCGTCATGCTCGTCATCGGCGGCTTCAACGTGTTCATCTCCGTGTACCTGATGACCGGCGGCGGTCCTGCCGGCCGCACCGAGGTGCTGCTGACCTACATGTACCGGCAGGCCTTCGAGTTTCTCGACCTGGGCTTCGGCTCGGCCATCTCCGTGCTGCTGACCCTGGTGATCTTCGCGGTCTCCGTGATCCAGTTGCGGGCCTTCCGCGACCGCGGAGAGGTGGGGGCATCATGACCAGGCGCAGCGTCGCGGCGATCCCGTTGTCGGTGGCTCGGTACGGCATCCTGATCGTCGGCGCGGTCGTGATGATCACGCCGTTCCTCTACCTGCTCGGCACCTCGTTCACCCCGAACACCTACGTGCTGACGACACCGCCGCAGTTCATCCCGAACCCGCCGACGCTCGCCAACTACGAGCAGGTGATCGCCACCCAAGACATCGGGCGGTACTTCCTCAACTCGGTGTTCGTCGCGACGATCTCCACCGCGCTGTCGCTGCTGGTGAGCTCGATGATGGCCTACGCCTTCGCGCGGTTCAGCTTTCCGGGCAAGGAGACGATCTTCCGCGTGCTGCTGTTGGGGCTCATGATCCCGGCGATCATGCTGATCATCCCGCAGTTCGTGCTCGCCAAGAGCCTCGGGTTGCTCGACACGCTCGCGGGCCTCATCGTGTTCTATGTCGCAGGTTCGCTCGCGCTGAACACGTTCCTGCTGCGCGGCTTCTTCGAGAGCATCCCGGGCGAGCTCGATCAGGCGATGCAGGTCGACGGCGCTGGTGCGTGGACGCGCTACTGGCGGCTGGCGATCCCGCTCGCCAAGCCGGGCCTGGCGACCGCGACGATCTTCACGTTCCTGGCCTCGTGGGACGAGTTCGCCTGGGCGCTGACGATCACCAACTCGCCGGAGAACCGCACACTGCCGATCGCGATCCGGCTCTTCGCCGGCGTCGGCAACAACGCGGTGCAGTGGGGCGTGGTGTTCGCGGCATCCGTGATCGCGGTCGTGCCGGTGATCATCGTGTTCCTCGTGTTCCAACGCTATTTCGTGCAAGGCCTCACCTCCGGGGCGATCAAGGGATGAACGACGTGACCGAACTGCTGCCCACCAAGGCCAGCTACCTGCCCACCGAGCCGATCGAGATCGAGGTGCGCGGCGATCGCGCCCCCGGTGAGTTCGTCGTGCTCCACCTCGGCGACGAGGTGCTGCGGCTGCCCTACGACGGAGCCGAGCTCGTCACGATCCCCGAGCTCGGCGCCGGCGGGTTCGGCGTCGAGCTGCACCGCGACGGCGCGATCGCGCGCACCGCGATCGACGTGCGCGAGAACCCGCGCGAGCGGCTGCGCTACGGCTTCGTCGTCGACTACGCCCCCGACCGCGACGTCGCCGCCGTCGCCGACAACCTGCGCCGGCTGCACTTGACCGGCGTGCTGTTCTACGACTGGGCCTACCGTCACGCCGACCTGCTCGGCGGCGGCGAGCAGTACGACGACGCGCTCGCGCAACCCGTGTCGCTGCCGACCGTGCGTCGGCTCGTCGATGCGGTGCAACAGGCCGGCTCGCGCGCGCTCGGCTACGCGGCCGTCTATGCGGTCGGCCCGCAGCACTGGGCGGCGTGGCAGCACGACGCCGTGCTGACCGCGAGCGGCGAGCCGTACGCGCTCGGCGACTTCCTCTTCATCGTCGACCCGGCCGCGCCCGACTGGCTCGCCCACTTCGAGACCGAGCTCGCGGATGCCACGGCCGCCATCGGCTTCGACGGCTACCACCTCGACCAGTTTGGCTACCCGAAGGCGGCCCTGCGCGCCGACGGCGAGACCATCGACATGGCGGAGTCGTTCGCGACCATGATCGAGGGCGTGCGCTCGCGACTGCCCGAGGCGCACCTCGTGTTCAACAACGTCAACGACTTCCCCACCTGGCGCACCTCGAGTCTCGACCAGGACGCCGTCTACATCGAGCCGTGGGCGCCGCAGACCACGCTCGGCTCGCTCGCGCGGGTGGTCACCCGGGCGCGGGTGGGCAACGAGAAACCCATCGTGCTGGCCGCGTACCAGCACGTCTACGACTCGGCGGATGCCGCGGCATCCGACCGGGCGACGGCGCTGACCATGGCGACCCTCTACTCCCGTGGCGGCACCCAGTTGCTCGCCGGCGAGGCGGACCGGATTCTGGTGGACCCCTACTACGTGCGCAATCACGTGGCCGAGGCCAGCACCCGGGAGCTGCTCAAGCGCTGGTACGACTTCCTCGTCGAACACGACGAGCTGCTGCTCGACCCGAGCGCCGTCGACGTGACGGGATCGTACGCGGGCGAGTACAACGACGACTGCGAGGTCGGCTACGACCGCGCAGCGGTAAGCGGCGAGGCGACCGCGGGCGAGGTTTGGCGGAGCATCACCGCCGTCCGCGGTCGCCTCGTCGTGAATCTCATCAACCTCGTCGGGCAGACCGACACGCTGTGGGATGCCCCGCGCAACCCCTTCGGCGACCCCGGCCGAGGCACCCTGCGGGTGCGGCGGCTGCTCGGGCGCACCCCGCGCGTGCGCGTCGCCGACCCCGACCGCGAGGGTCGCCTGATCGACCTCGACGTGACCCTCGACGGCGACCACGCCGTCGCCCACCTGCCGGCGCTCGGCGCCTGGCAGCTCGTGCTCATCGACCTGTAGGACCACCCGTGACCCACACCGAACCCTGGTGGCGCGACGCCGTCGTCTACCAGGTGTACCCCCGCAGCTTCGCCGACTCCGACGGTGACGGCGTCGGCGACCTGCGCGGCATCATCGACCACCTCGACCACCTCGCCGAGCTCGGCGTCGACGTGATCTGGCTCTCGCCGATCTACGCCTCACCGCACGACGACAACGGCTACGACATCAGCGACTACCGCGCGATCGACCCCGCGTTCGGCACGCTCGCCGACTTCGACGACCTGCTCGAGGCGGTGCACGAGCGCGGCATGAAGCTCGTGATGGATCTCGTGGTCAACCACACCTCGGACGAGCACGCGTGGTTCGCGGAATCCGCCTCGTCGCGCGAGAACCCGAAGCGCGACTGGTACTGGTGGCGCCCGCCCAGGGAGGGCATGGTCGGCGGTACCCCGGGCGCTGAGCCCAACAACTGGGGGTCGTTCTTCTCGGGGTCGACGTGGGAGTGGCACGAGGCATCCGGTCAGTACTACCTGCACCTGTTCTCGCGCAAGCAACCGGACCTCAACTGGGAGAACCCCGACGTGCGCGAGGCCGTGTACGAGATGATGCGCTGGTGGCTCGACCGCGGTGTCGACGGGTTCCGCATGGATGTCATCAACCTCATCTCCAAGCACCCCGACCTGCCCGACGGCGTCGTGGCGGATGGCGCGCTGTGGGGCGACGGATTCCCGTTCTATGCGGGGGGCCCGCGCATCCACGAGTTCCTCAGCGAGATGCACCGCGAGGTGTTCGAGGGCCGCGACCGCGTCTACCTCACCGTCGGCGAGATGCCGGGCGTCACGATCGAGGAGGCGCAGCTCTTCACCGACCCGCGTCGCCGCGAGCTCGACATGGTCTTCCAGTTCGAGCACGTCGGGCTCGACCACGGGCCGCAGGGCAAGTGGGGCATGCGGCCGCTCGACATCCGCGACCTCAAGGCGTCGCTCAGTGCCTGGCAGGAGGGGCTCGAGACCACCGGCTGGAACAGCCTCTACTGGAACAACCACGACCAGCCCCGCGCCGTGAGCCGCTTCGGGGATGACGCGGTCTACTGGTACGAGTCCGCCACCGCGCTTGCCACCGTGCTGCACCTGCAGAAGGGCACCCCGTTCATCTACCAGGGCGAAGAGCTCGGGATGACGAACGTGCCCTTCGAGCGCATCGACGAGTTCCGCGACATCGAGAGCCTCAACCACTACTCGGAGGCGGTCACGCTGCTCGGCCGGGAGCCGGCGGTGGTGCTCGACGGGCTGCGGCAGGCCAGCCGCGACAACGCGCGCACCCCGGTGCAGTGGTCGGCCGAGCCGAACGCGGGCTTCACGACGGGCGAGCCCTGGATCGCCGTGCACCCGAACCACTCGCGCATCAACGCGGTCGCCCAGCGCGGCGTCGCGGGGTCGGTGTTCGAGTACTACCGGGCGCTCATCGCGCTGCGGCACAGCGAGCCGGTCGTGGTGCACGGGGCGTTCGAGTTGCTCGAGCCGCAGCATCCCGCGCTGTTCGCGTACACGCGCACGCTCGGCGATGAGGTGCTGCTCGTGGTCGCGAACCTCTCGAGTCAGCCGCAGGTGCTGCCGCCCGCGCTCGCGCTGGACGGGCCTGTGCTGCTCGCGAACTACCCGGCCGGCCCGCGCACGACCATGCGGCCGTGGGAGGCGTGGGTGACGCGGCGCTGATCGCGGCCGAGCTCAGCTCTCGTCGGAGAATCCCGTCGACTCCCGGCGCACGATCCGGAACTCGGGCTGCACGGTGCGCGGCGGTCGAGGCTCGCCCTTCTCGTTGATGCGCTCGACGAGCATCTCGACGGCGAGCGCCGCGATCTGCTCGCGGCCGGGGTCCACGCTCGTCAGCGACGGCACCGAGTACTGGGCCTCGTCGATGTTGTCGAAGCCGACGAGGGCGACCTGCTCGGGCACGCTGATCCCGGCCTCGCCGAGCGCCCGTAGCGCGCCGAGACCGAGGGTGTCGTTGAGCGTGAAGATGGCGTCGAAGGGCACCGACTCCTGCAGCAGCTGCCGGGTCGCCGCCGCGCCGGCCGTGCGACTCCAGTGCGCGCTCGGTCGCACGAGCGCGGGATCGAGGGGGATGCCAGCACGCTCGAGCGCCTGGCGGTAGCCACGCAGACGCAGGGTGCTCGAACTGGCCTCGTCGCCGGCATCCAACTCGGCCCCGATCAGCGCGATTCGGCGGCGACCGATCGAGACGAGGTGTTCGACGGCGGCCCGGGCCGCGGAGACGTTGTGCATCGCGACGTGGTCGGTCGGGCCGTCGAAGATGCGCTCGCCGAGGAGCACGAGCGGAAAGCCGACGTTCAGGGCGTCGACGTCGGCCTGCCCGAGGCTCACCGGGCTGAACAGCAGACCGTCCATGAACCGAAGCCGCCCGCCCGAGACGGTGCGCAACTCCGCGTCGCGGTCTCCACTGGTCTGTTCGACGAGGACGCCGAGGCCCCGCGTCTCGGCTTCGCGGATGATGGAGTCCGCGAGCTCGGCGAAGTAGTTCTCGCGCAGCGCCGGGACGGCCAGCCCGATGACGCCCGTGCGGCCCGACCGCAGGCCGCGCGCGGAGAGGTTCGGTCGGTAGTCGAGTTGCTCGATCGCCTGCAGCACGCGCGAGCGCGTGCCGGGGCTCACGTGCGGGTAGTCGTTGACGACGTTGGAGACCGTCTTGACGGAGACACCGGCGATCCGAGCAACATCGTGCATCGTCGATCCCACCGCCACGACGCCTCCGATGCCTCCGGTGGCCTCACTCTAGGGCATCCGCGAGGTGCCGACGTCGCCCGCGGCATGGGCCGCGCGGAGCGCGCCAGATTCCGCGCCGCACTGCTGTTTCCAACGATGTAAAGTGTCAGAAACGCAACTCGTCGACCTCGAGCAAAGAGAGTCATGATGCACGCATCGATCGTCATCGACCCGAACTCCACCGTCGGGTCCGTCAACCGGCGTCTCTTCGGCTCGTTCGTCGAGCACCTCGGCCGGTGCGTCTACGACGGCATCTACGAGCCCGGGCACCCGACGGCCGACGAGCACGGGTTCCGAGGTGACGTGGTGGAGCTCGTGCGCGAACTCGGCGTCTCGACGATCCGCTATCCGGGGGGCAACTTCGTCTCGGGGTACCGCTGGGAGGACGGGGTCGGGCCGCGAGAGCAGCGACCGCGCCGGCTCGACCTGGCCTGGCACTCGACGGAGACCAACGAGGTCGGGCTCGACGAGTTCGCGGCCTGGACCGCGACGGTCGACGCCGAGTTGATGTACGCCGTCAACCTCGGCACCCGCGGGGTGCTCGATGCGCTCGACGTGCTCGAATACGCCAACATCCGCTCCGGCACGGCGCTCTCGGATCAGCGGGTCGCGAACGGGTTCGCCGAACCTCACGGCATCCGCATGTGGTGCCTGGGCAACGAGATGGACGGGCCGTGGCAGCTCGGCCACAGCACCGCCGAGAACTACGGCGCGCTCGCTGCCAAGACCGCGCGGGGCATGCGTCAGCTCGATCCCGACATCGATCTCGTGGTGTGCGGCAGTTCGGGCTCGCAGATGTCGACGTTCGGCGAGTGGGAGCGCGTCGTGCTCGAGGCCACCTACGACGAGGTCGACTACATCTCCTGCCACGCCTACTACGAGCCGAAGGATGGCGACTACGCGAGCTTCCTGGCTTCGGCCGTCGACATGGATCGCTTCATCGACGCGGTGGTGGCGACCGCCGATCACGTCAAGGCGCTCAAGCGCAGCGACAAGACCATCGACATCTCGTTCGACGAGTGGAACGTCTGGTACCAGTCGCGCTACAACGACGTCGACAAGATCACCGACGTCGACCAGTGGCCGGTGGCGCCACGACTGCTCGAAGACGAGTACTCGGTGGTCGATGCCGTCGTGTTCGGCGGTCTGCTGATCTCCCTGCTGCGCCACGCCGACCGTGTGACGGCCGCGAGTCTCGCGCAGCTCGTCAACGTCATCGCGCCGATCATGACCGAGCCGGGCGGCCCGGCATGGCGTCAGACGACGTTCTTCCCGTTCGCCGCGACCTCGCGACTGGCGCGCGGGGCCTCACTCGCGCTGCGGGTGGACTCGCCGACGCACGACACCGCGCTCCACGGCGAGGTCCGGCTGGTGGATGCCGCGGCCACCCACGACGCGCAGACCGGCAGCACCGCGGTCTTCGCCGTCAACCGCAGCCTGACCGAGCCCGTCGAGCTGGAGCTCGACGTGCTCGCGCTCGGTCACGTGGGGAGCGTGTCGGCGCTCACCCTGCACGACGACGACATGCACGCCACCAACTCGCTGCACGCGCCGGAACGCGTGGGGCTCAGCCAGAACCCCACGGCGCGGGTGCTCGACGGCAAGGTCGTCGTCACCCTGCCGCCGGTGTCGTGGACCGCCCTCAACCTCGAGCCCTGACGCGAGCGTGAACCGGCGCCGTCGGGCGGCTGGCAGGCGTCAGCGTGACATGGCGTCGAACTCGACTCCGTGCAGATCGGTGAGCTCGCGCACGCACTCGGCGATCTCGTCGGCGAGACGCTCGGCCGACCAGTCGAGGGCCTCGCGCATCGCCGCCGCCACCTCGTCGAGCGCGCTCGCGTCGGCCGCGCCGACGAAGGCCAGGTTGGTGCGCCGCAGCACGACATCGCGCAGGTGCAGCGCCCGCTCCGTCGAGCCCATGTAGGCGAGCTCTCGCACCGAGAGCACGTCGCCGAGCACCTCGCGGTCCGGCCCTTGCGCAAGCCATGCCGCGACCGCGGCGGCACGGGTGCCGTACCGATCGAACAGCACGCGGGCGCGGGCCTCCGAGAGTCCGGGCAGATTCTGCACGCACCACGCATCCCGAGCGGTGGCATCGCCCGGGTAGTCGCGGCCCCCGCCGATCGCCAGTTCGGAGGTGTCGACGTCGCTGGTGCGACCGAGGAGTTCGAGGGCGCGGCCCGCGAGCGTCGCCCCGAGGGCACGGCAGGTGGTCCACTTGCCGCCGACCAGGCTGAGGGTTCCGGCGCGACCCGAACCCTCGGGGTCGTGCTCGATGCGGTAGTCCCGGGAGATGAAGCCCGGCGCGAGGTCTTCGTGACGGGGCAGCGGACGGATGCCCGCATACCGGTAGACGATCTGCTCGCGCTGCACCGCGATCCCGGGAAACACGTGCGCGATGAGTTCGAAGAAGTAGTCGACGTCCTCCTCGGTGCAGCGCGCGGGCTCGCGCACGTCCGCGACGGTGTCGGTGGTGCCGACGAGCACGCGATCCTTCAGCGGGTAGATCAGCACGATGCGCCCGTCCTGGTGCTCGAAGAAGATCTCGCGCCCGGCCGTCGCGGCGAGCAGCTGGGGGTGGTCGAGCACGATGTGCGAGCCCTTGGTTCCACCCAGCAGCGCGGTCGGGCGACCCAGGGCGTCGTTGGTCAGGTCGGTCCACGGGCCGCTCGCATTGATCACGACGTCGGCGACGAGCTCGATCCGCTCGCCGGTCTCGCGATCCTCGACGATCACGGCATCGCCGGACGTGCCCACCGCCTCGGCGTAGTTCACGGCGCGGGCATGGGAACCCGCCGCGAGGCCGTCGAGCAGCATGTCGAGCGCGAGACGCTCGGGCTCGTGCACCGAGGCGTCGAAGTAGGTCGCGGTGTACGCCACCTTCGGGTCGAGCTGCGGCAGCGCCGCGAGCGAAGCGGACCGGCCGGCGAACCGGTGGCGCGGAACGCGCCCGCCGTCACGCGAGAACAGGTCGTAGAGCACGAGGCCGACCTTGATGAGCAGGGCCCCGCGGGCCGCGGGCTTTCGCTGGCGGTGCGTGAGCAGTCGCAGCGGTGCGGCGAGGATTCCGGAGAACGTCGAGTAGATCGGAATCGTCGTCTGCAGCGGACGCACGAAGTGCGGTGCGATCCGGAGCAGCCGGTTGCGCTCGATCACCGACTCGCGCACGAGGCGCAATTCCCCGTTCTCGAGGTAGCGGATGCCGCCGTGGATCATGTGGCTGGATGCCGCGGATGCCCCGGAGGCGAAGTCCCCCCGTTCGACGAGCACGACGTCGACGCCGCTCAGCGCGAGCTCGCGGAACGTCGCGATGCCGTTGATCCCACCGCCGATGATGAGCACCGACGCCGAGGGGCGATCGCGCAGCGCAGCGACCTCGGCTCGTTCGCGAGATGAGCCCGCCATAGTTCTTCGTTTCCTTCCGTGCCGCCAGGTGCGGAGGCGCGACCGGCTCGCAACATGCTCTGGGGTGCGGAGGCACCGCCGCAACGCTGCTGCACGGATGTGCACGGCAGCGGGCGTAAACCACGCGCGGCGCCGTGCGGTCGGGCTTTGGCGGCCGGCGCATGCACGTGCGTTCAGGGGGCTCGGAGCGGCATCCCCGCTGTCCCTACAGTGGCGTCGGGCACCGAGTCGAAGGAGTTCGCCATGCCATACGTGATCGCGATCGATCAGGGCACCACGAGCACCCGGGCGATCGTTTTCGACCGCACGGGTGCGATCGTGGGTCGGAGCCAGCGCGAGCATGCGCAGGTCTTTCCGCAGCCGGGTTGGGTCGAGCACGACGCCGCCGAGATCTGGGCCAACACGCTGCACGTGGTGGAGCGGGCGCTCGTCGAGGCGGGGATCACCCGCACCGATCTCGTCGCCATCGGCATCACGAACCAGCGCGAGACCACCGTCGTGTGGGATCGCAGCACCGGCGAGCCTGTGTGCAACGCGATCGTGTGGCAGGACACTCGAACGCAACCGATCGTCGAGCGGCTCGCGAGTGTCGGCGGGCACGATCGGTTCGCCGAACGTGTCGGCCTGCCGTTGGCGACCTACTTCTCGGCGACCAAGATCGCCTGGATCCTCGAGAACGTCGACGGCGCTCGTGCCCGGGCGGCGCGGGGCGAGCTGCTGTTCGGCACGATCGACACCTGGCTGCTCTGGAAGCTGACCGGCGGAGTCGACGGCGGCGTGCACGCGACGGATGTCACGAACGCCAGCCGCACCATGCTCATGCACCTGGGCACGCTGGGGTGGGACGAGCAGATCGCGGAGGAGTTCGGCATCCCGATGTCGATGCTCCCGCAGATCCGCAGTTCGTCCGAGGTGTTCGGCACCGCCACCGTCGAGCCGGTGGCGGGCGTGCCCATCGGTGGCATCCTCGGCGATCAGCAGGCCGCCACCTTCGGCCAGGCCGCCTTCGACGCCGGAGAGTCGAAGAACACCTACGGCACCGGCAACTTCCTCATCGTCAACACCGGCGAGGAGATCGTCCGCTCGACGCACGGGCTCCTGACGACGGTCGCCTACCGCCTCGGCGACGAGCCCGCGCGCTACGCCCTCGAGGGCTCGATCGCCGTCACCGGCTCGCTCGTGCAGTGGCTGCGCGACAACCTGGGCATCATCTCGGATGCGGCCGAGGTCGAGACGCTCGCCGCGGAGGTCGACGACAACGGTGGCGTCTACATCGTGCCGGCCTTCTCAGGGCTCTTCGCGCCGCATTGGCGAGCAGATGCGCGCGGGGTGATCGTGGGCCTCACCCGATTCGCCGATCGGCGGCACTTCGCACGCGCGGCGTTGGAGGCGGCGGCGTTCCAGACCCGGGAGGTGATGGATGCCGTGGGCGAGGACTCCGGCGTCTCGATCACCGAGTTGAAGGTCGACGGCGGCATGGTGGGCAACGAGATCCTCATGCAGTTCCAGGCCGACATCCTCGGCGTGCCGGTGGTGCGTCCGGTGGTCACCGAGACGACGGCGCTCGGTGCGGCCTCCGCGGCGGGCCTCGCCGTCGGCTTCTGGCGCGGTCTCGACGAGTTGCGCGAGCACTGGCGGGAGGGACGGCGCTGGGAGCCGACGATCGACGCCGCCGCTCGCGAACGCCTGCTCGCGTCGTGGCGCAAGGCGGTCGCCCGCACGCTCGACTGGGTGGAGGACTGAGGTCCCCGGCGATCGATTGCGATACCCCCGGGGGTATGCAAGAATTGACCCATGACCGCACAGCGCATCATCATCATCGGCGGCGTCGCGGGCGGGATGTCCGCCGCCACCCGCCTGCGTCGCCTCCTGGAGCACGCAGACATCGTCGTTCTCGAGCGCGGGGGACATGTCTCCTTCGCCAACTGCGGACTGCCCTACTACCTCGGCGGCGTGATCGAGCAGCGCAACGACCTGCTCCTGCAGACCCCGGACTCGTTGAAGGCTAGGTTCAATCTCGACGTGCGGGTGCACAACGAGGTCACCGCGATCGACCGGAAGGCCAAGACCGTCACCGTGCGCGATGTCATCACCGGCGCCGAGTCGGTCGAGCGCTACGGCGCGCTCGTGCTCTCGCCCGGCGCCACCCCGGTACGGCCCCCAATGCCCGGTGGCGAACGGATGCTGACCCTGCGCGACATCGACGACGTCGACGCCGCGATGGCGGCCCTGTCCACGGCACCGCGGAGCGCCCTCGTGATCGGTGCGGGATTCATCGGCCTCGAGATGGTGGAGAACCTCGTGCACCGCGGTCTCGAGGTCACCCTCGTCGAGCTCGGCGGCCAGGTGCTGCCACCGTTGGACCCCGAGATGGCCGGCCCGGTCGCAGATCGCCTGCGCGAAGCTGGCGTCGACGTGCGACTCGGCACGCAGGTCACCGAACTGCTGGAGTCGACCGCCGTGCTCAGCGACGGCACCGTCGTGCCCGCCGACTTCGTGCTCGGCTCGATCGGGGTGCGCCCCGAGACCTCCCTGGCGGTCGCGGCCGGCCTCGAACTCGGACCGCGCGGCGGCATCCGAGTCGACGATCAGTTGCGCACGAGCGATCCCTCGATCTACGCGATCGGGGATGCCGTGGAGAAGACCGACGCCATCTCCGGCGAGCAGCGCCTCGTCGCGCTCGCGGGCCTGGCGAACCGCCACGGCCGGCTGGTCGCCGATGCCATCTCCGGCAAGACCATCACCGTGCGCGACGCGCTCGGCACCGCGGTCGTCGGCGTGATGGGACTGACCATCGCCGCGACCGGGTGGAACGAGAAGCTGCTGCGGGCGGCCGGACGCGACATCCGGGTCATCCACACCCACCCGGCGTCGCACACCGGCTACTACCCGGGTGCCGAATCCATGGCGCTCAAGCTCGTCGTCGATGCGGCGACCGATGAGATCCTCGGCGCGCAGGGCGTCGGTGGCGGCGGAGTCGACAAGCGCATCGACGTGATCGCGACCGCGATGGCGGGCGGCATCACCGCCTCCGAGCTCGCGGACCTCGAGCTCGGCTACGCGCCGCAGTACTCCTCCGCGAAAGACCCGGTGAACATGCTGGGCTACGTCGCCCTCAACGCGCTCGAGGGGCTCACGCCCTCCATCCAGTGGCACGAACTCGAGGCCGAACTGGCGGCGGGCGCGACGCTCGTCGACGTGCGCACTCGGGGCGAGGTCGCCGCGGGCGCGATCCCCGGCGCGATCAACATCCCGCTCGACGATCTGCGCGAACGTGTCGCCGAGATCCCCGCCGGTCGCGTCATCGTGCACTGCAAGGTCGGCCAGCGCGGTCACACCGCGGTGCGGTTGCTCGAACAACTCGGGCGCGAAGCGGTCAACCTCGACGGCGGCTACCTCACGTGGCGTGCAGGCACGGCATCCCAGGTCCACAGCGAGACGAAGAAGGTCGCAGCATGAACAAGCGCACGATCATCATCACGAGCATCGCCGTCGGTGCGGTGCTCATCGCGGGTACCGGGGTCGCGGTCGCGGTGCTGAGCACGCCACAGGCCGTGCCCGTGGCATCCGCCCCGGCGACCCCCGAGCCCGAGATCACGGCAACGGCCACGCCCACGGCGGAGCCCGACCCGATCGCCGACACCGCGGCATCCCTGCTCTTCATGATCGAGGAGGAGAAGCTCGCGCACGACGTGTACGTCACGCTCGGCTCGATCTGGGGCTCGAACATCTTCGCGAACATCGCCGAGAGCGAGGTCACCCACCAGGGGCTGGTGCTGCCGCTGCTCCAGACGCGCGGTCTCACCGATCCGCGTTCCACGGAGGTTGGCGTGTTCACCAACCCCGACCTGCAGACGCTCTACGACGAACTCATCGCTCGCGGCAGCACGAGCCAGGCCGAGGCCATCCAGGTCGGCATCCTCATCGAGGAGAAGGACATCGCCGACATCGCTGCGGCGATCGCGGTGGAGGACGAGGCCGATGTCATCTCGGTGTACGAGCGGCTCCTGTCCGGATCCGAGAACCACCTGGCCGCCTTCCAGCGCCAGGCATGACGGCGCCGCCGCGTCCGGTCGTCGGTGAGTTCGTCGACGGCATCGACATCCCCGTCGTCAATGAACGCGCGGTGCGCGCGTCGGCTGGCATGCTGTTCCTGCTGGGCATCGTCGGCTTCATGACGGCGGTGCTGACCGATGAGTTCCAGCTGCTGCGGCTGTTCGGCATGGTCTTCGTCATCGACATGATGATCCGCCTGATGATCGGCACGCGATTCTCCCCGACCCTGCTGCTGGGTACCCTCGCCGTCCGCTGGCAGCGCCCGGAGTGGGTGGGCGCGTCGCAGAAGACGATCGCCTGGTCGATCGGACTCGGGATGGCGCTGCTCACGTGCTTCGCAATGGGGTGGCTCGGGCTGCCGCCGCCGCTCACCCTCACCCTCTGCGGCCTCTGCCTCGGCATGCTCTTCCTGGAGGCGGCGTTCGGCATCTGCGTGGTCTGCGAGGTGCAGTTGCGGTTCGGCCGCTCCAAGCCGACCCACTGCGCTGGCGATCGTTGCGACTACGTGCCGCCGAAGCGGCGTGGGTAGCTCAGCGCACGATGTCGAGGCCGGTCGCGGTCGCCGCCGCATCCAGTCCGCCGGCGTTGGTCAGCGACGTGAAGCCGAGCGCCTGGAGTCGCTCGATCGCCGCCGCGGAACGGTTGCCGGAACGGCAGTACACGACGTAGTCGCCATCGGTGGGCAGTTGCGCCGCCAGCGCGTCGAACGACGCGGACTGCACGTCGAGGTTGATCGCCCCCTCGAGATGCCCGGAGTCGAACTCGTCGGCGGTGCGCACGTCGATGATCACGGTCTCGGCCGAGACCGAGATCGTCTCGGATGCGGGGGCGGCGGTGCAGGCAGTGACCCCGAGGCTGACGGAGGCGGCGAGGGCGAGTGCGGCGATCGTGCGGGTGAGCTTCATGATGGGGGTCCTTAGGTCAGCGTGATGAAGAGTCGTTCGAGGTTGCGGAGGGTCTGCTCTCGCTCGTCGTCGCTCGCGGTGCGGGTCACGCAGTCGCGCATCGCCGAGGAGATCAAGGCGAAGCCGGCGCGATCGATCGCGCTGGAGACGGCCGAGAGCTGGGTGATGGTCGTCGGGCAGTCGGCCCCGTTCTCCAGGGCGCCGATCACGGCGACGAGTTGGCCGTTGGCGCGCTTGAGCCGGTTGACGATCTTGCGCTGGTCGTCCGCGATCCGCGGGACCGCGGCGGCCCCGGATCGCTGGACGTCCATCGTCAGGCCGCCATGACGATCGGCAGCCCGTCGCCGTGCCACTGGCTGATGCCGCCGAGCACGTTAACGACGTCGAAGCCCTCCCCCTCGAGGAAGGCGGTGGCGCGGGCGCTGCGACCCCCGGAGAGGCACATGACGTAGACGGTGCGATCCCTCGGGATGTCGCCGAGTCGACCGGCGAGCTCGCTCAGGGGCACGTTGGTCGCGCCGTCGACGCGTGCGCCGGCGAACTCGTCCGCCTCGCGGACGTCGACGATCGTCGCCCCGGCGCCCATCGCGGCGAGTTCGGTCGTGGTGATGTTCTTCATGCTGGTCCTCAGGCTCGGGTGGTGGTCGTGGTGGATTCGATGTTGCGGCGCACCTCGTCCATGTCGAGCTGCTCGATCGCACCGATGAGCTGTTCGAGCTGGGGTGCGCTCAGCGCGCCGGGCTGCGAGAAGACGAGGATGCCGTCCCGGAACGCCATGAGCGTCGGAATGGAGGTGATGTGGGCCGCGGCGGCGAGCTGCCGCTCGGCCTCGGTGTCGACCTTGCCGAACACGATGTCGGGGTGGGCCTCCGAGGCCTTCTCGAAGACCGGGGCGAACGCCCGGCAGGGGCCGCACCAGGCGGCCCAGAAGTCGACGAGCACGATGCCGTTCTCGACGGTGGAGCCGAAGGTCTCGGCGGTCAGGGGTGTGGATGCCACGGTTCTTGCCTTTCGATGCCGTTGGGCGGATCTCTTCGAGTATGCCATATACCCCAGGGGGTATTCAAGATACCGATGGGGGTATCATGAGATGACGCATCCGAAGCAGCCTGGAGGAACGATGGATCTCGACCCGACCGACATGAAGCCCGTGCTCAACCGACTGCGCAGGGCGCAGGGTCAGTTGGCCGCGGTCATCCGCATGGTCGACGAGGGCCAGGACTGCACGAGCGTGGTCACCCAGCTGGCGGCCGTGTCGAGCGCGCTTGACCGAGCAGGCTTCGCGATCATCGCGAGCACGCTCGAGAAGTGCGTCAAGCAGGACGACCCGGAGCTCGACAAGGCCCAGTTGGAGAAGCTCTTCCTCTCGCTCGCCTGAGCGAGACCGTCCGAGCGCAAAGGAGCGCGCATGGCTGAGTTGACTCGTCGCCAGGTCATCATCCTCGGCGGCATCGGTGCTGGCGTGGTCGTCGCGGGCGGCGCCACCGCGCTGCTGATCACCGGCCGACAGCCGGAGCAACCGGCTCCGGTGCCGAGCACGACACCATCGCCGGTCGCCGGCGAGTTCGATGCGGGAAGCCTTACCGAACCACCGACGCTCACGAGCGCCGCCGGGCGACTCGCGCTCGAACTCACCGCCGCGCCCACCACGGTCGCGATCGGCGGCACCGCCGTTCGGGCGATCGCCTACAACGGGACGCTGCCCGGGCCGACTCTCCGGTTGCGGCGCGGGGACCGGATCTCGCTGCGATTCGCGAACGGACTCGCCGCCCCGACGAACCTGCACACCCACGGGCTCGTCGTCTCGCCCGAGGGCGATGGCGACAACGTCTTCATCATGATCGATCCGGGCGGCACGCACGACTACGAGTACGTGCTCGGCGCCGATCATCCGCCCGGGGTCTTCTGGTACCACCCGCACCATCACGGCAACTCCGCCGAGCAGCTCTTCGGCGGCCTCTACGGCACGATCATCGTCGAAGACGAGCAGCCGATCGCGGTCGCGCGCGAGCGAGTGCTCGTCATCTCCGACATCGGCTTCGACTCGGCCGGAACGCTTGAGGCGGCATCCAACATGACCCGGATGCTGGGGCGCGAGGGCAGCGTCGTGATGGTCAACGGACAGGTGGGCGGCACCATGCTCGCCCGGGACGGCGAGCGGGAGCGGTGGCGCATCGTGAACGCCTGCGCCTCGCGCTACCTGCGGTTGCGGCTCGACGGGCAGGCGCTCACGCTGCTCGGCATCGACAGCGGTCGCTACGACGAGCCGCGCTCGGTCGATGAGGTGGTGCTCACGCCGGGCAACCGGGCGGACCTGCTCGTGACCATGACCGAGGGGTCGGCGATGTTGCGCACCCTGCCCTTCGACCGCGGCAGCGCGGGGATGGGCGGGCCAGCGAGCAACACGACGGGTGCCGATCTGGCATCGCTCACCGTTGCCGGCGGCGGTCGCGTCGAGGCCGCCCCGGTGCCCCCGCAGTCGGCCCAGCGCGACCTGCGCCTCGAGCCGATCAGCGGCGCGCGCACGATCACCCTCGCGATGGGTGGCGGCATGGGTGGCGGTATGGGCGGTGGCATGGGGTTCACGATCGACGGCAACGAGTTCGACCACGAGCGCATCGACACCGAGGTCGCGGCCGGCGCGATCGAGGAATGGCAGATCGTCAACACGAGCACGATGGATCACCCGTTCCATCTGCATGTCTGGCCGATGCAGCTCGTCGAGATCAATGGCGCACCCGTTGCTGACGTCGACTACCGGGATGTCGTGCCGGTGCCTGCGAACGGCCGCGCGATCGTGCGGATCGCCTTCGAGGGCATCACGGGCAAGGCCGTGTACCACTGCCACATCCTCGACCACGAGGACCAGGGCATGATGGCGGTGATCCGCACGGCGTGACGTCTCGATTGGTGTCGGCATACCCCCGGGGGTATACTGATCGAAACCAACCAGCAGGAGGAACCATGTGTTCGGCAGTGACGTGTCGTAAGTGCGGCAAGACGACGTGGGCCGGGTGCGGCCAGCATGTCGACCAGGTGATGAGGGGTGTGCCGAAGTCGCAGCGCTGTGAGGGTCACGCCGCGGAACCGCGTACCGGTCTGTTCGCGCGACTGTTCGGCAAGTAGCCGCCACCCGGGCGATCTCCGCGACAGAGGTTCGACCAAGCGTTTGCTTTGTGTTGGCGGGTGTGCCAGCCTGGACGGACGGCGTGGCAGCGCGTCGTCACGCACGATTCGTCGAGGACGACGAGGGCGGTCGTCCGCGTCCGCGTTCGGTACGCCACGACGAGAGCCAGCACGAAGGGGCACTCCGTGGAACAGCGCATCCTCACGGTCGTCACGGGCGCGAGCACGGGAATCGGCCGCGCCGTCGCTCTCCGTCAGGCCAGAGCCGGCGATCGGGTGCGCGCGCTCGTGCGCAGTCCTGAAGCCTGCCGCGACCTGATCGAACTCGCCGCTGCCGAGGGGCTCGACCTGAGCATCGTGCGCGCCGACGTCAGCGACGACACCTCGGTGAGCGAGGCCTTCGCCGCGGTGATCGCCGCGGACGGTCCCGTCGGCCGACTGGTCAACAACGCGGGCCTGTTCTTCGGCTCGACGCTCGAGCAGAACAGCCTGGACGAACTGCGTGACATGTTCGAGGTCAACTACTTCGGTGCGATGCGGTGCATCAAGCAGGTGCTCCCGGGCATGCGCGAGGCCGGCGGCGGGGTGATCGCCGCTGTGACGTCGCAGTCCTCGCAGGCGATCTTCCCGACCTGGACCGCGTACGCCGGCTCGAAGTGCGCGCTCGAGGGCTCGCTCGAGTCGCTCGCCATGGAGGTGCGCGAGCTCGGCATCCGTGTCGCCATCGTGCAGCCCGGCATCACGCTCACGGCGATGCGCGGCAAGATCACGCCGCGAACCAACCCGCCCGCGTACGACCGCATGCTGCAGCGGTACCGCACCCTCATCGCCGCCGACCGCACCGAGAGCATGGCTCCCGACGATGTGGCCAGGGCGATCGAGCGCGTGCTGAACGACCCGGCGAGTCCCTTCCGCACGCGCGTGGGCACCGATGCCGTGCGCAACATCGCGCTGCGACAGAGCGTGAGCGACGAACGCTGGGTCGGTCTCTTCGGGCAGGAGTCCGACGACGACTTCTACGCGGAGTGGATGGCGCTCGCCGGCGTTCCGGACCCGCGCATCGCCGCCGACGAGACCCTCCTGGACCCGCAGTGAGCGAGCCACGCACTGCCGGGGTCGCGGGCGACCGGGTGCTGGTTCGACGCGACGGCGACGCCCTGCATCTCACGCTGCAGCACGGCACCGCGAACGCTCTCGACCTGCCGACCGCGCAGGCGCTGACCGCGGGGCTCCGCACCGCCGTCGACGAGGGGCTCGCCCTCGTCGTGCTGCGCGGGGGAGCGCGGTTCTTCTCGGCGGGCGGCGACCTGCGGGCGATGCAGTCCGCGCCGGACCCGAGCGGCTACATCCGCCACCTGGCCGACACGCTGCACGAGGGGATCGTCGCGCTCGCCGACTCGAGCACGGTGCTGCTCGCCGTCGTCGAGGGGGCGGTCGCCGGCGCGGGACTCGGCCTGGTGCTCAACGCCGACGTCGTCGTGTGCGCGCCCTCCGCGCGGTTCACCGCGGCCTACGGTGCCGCCGGGCTGACGCCGGACACGGGCGTCTCCGCGCTGCTGCCGCTGGCGATCGGCGAACTTCGCGCCCGACGCATGCTGCTGCTCGGCGAGAGCATCGATGCCGCCACCGCGCTCGATTGGGGACTCGCGAGCGAGCTCGTCGCCGGCGATCGTCTCGACGCCCGAGTGGCCGAGCTCGCCGCCACGCTGACCTCGTCGCCGGCCGCCAACGAGACGGTGCGACTGCTGCGGCGCTCACGGCTCCTCGATCTCGGAGCGCACCTCGAGGAGGAGGCCCGCACGATCACCGCGATGCTGCCGTCCTCGGATGCCCAGCGTCGCATCGAGGCGTTCCTGAGCCGGTCGGCGGGCTGAGGCGGCTCAGCGCCCCAGTCCTCAGCGCCCCCAGTCCTCGGCGTGCTCGGCCCGGGGCGGTTCGGGCGGGAGCCAGTCACGCACCCGCGCGGCGCGCTGTCGGGCCATCCGCTCGGCGATGCGCGGCTGCGGGATGAGGTGGAACCGCCCCGCGGCGGCCTGCTCGACGATGGCCGCGGCCGTCTCATCCGCGTCCATCGCCGTGCGGCTCAGTCGGCGCATGGCCGCGCGCACCTTCTCCGCGGCCGCGACATCCCCACGATCGACCACCCCGGCCGTGTCGAGGATGCCGGTCGCGACCGCCGCCGGCAGGATCACCCGGACCTGGATCGGGTGGCCACCGGCCTCGAGTTCGAGCTGCAGGGTCTCGCTGAGGCCGAGCACCGCGTGCTTCGTCGCGGTGTATGCGGCCTGATTCGGCACCGACATGATCGCCGCGAGGGATGCGGTGTTCCAGATCTCGGCGCGATGCCCCTGGGCGATCATGCGCGGTACGAAGCTCCGGATGCCGTAGAAGACCCCGCTCAGATTGACGTCGACGATCCGGCGCCAGCTCTCCACCGAGGTGTCCCACAACGGGCCGAACTGCTCGATGCCGGCGTTGTTGACGAGCAGGTCCACCCGGCCGAAGTGCTCGTATGCGCGCTCGGCGAGCGCGTCGATCGAGGCCGGGTCGCGCACGTCGGCGGTGACGGCAACGCCTCCCGTTTCGACGGCGACGCGCCGGGCGGCGTCCGTGTCGATGTCGGCGACGACCACGCGCATCCCGTCACCGGCCGCGCGCCGCGCGAGCGCCGCCCCGATGCCACCACCGGCGCCGGTGATGACCGCGACGCCGGAGGTCAGGCCGCCCACTCGTCGAGCCGCGTGCGGAAGTCGTCCGGGATCGGGATGGGCACGAGCTCTGGAGAGACCGTCACGATGGTGTTCGACCCGCGGCCGACGCGCACGCCATCGGCGAGCCGCCACATCTCGAACTCGAACTGCAGGGACGTGGTGCCGATGCGCCCCATGCGCAGCTCGATGCGGATCTCGTCGAAGAGCCGGGCGGCTTCGAGATACTCGCACTCGCTCGCACGCGAGACGGTCCACCAGCCGAAGCGCTTGGCGAGCGTGTCCTGTCGCAGCCCCTGGAACAGCAGCCACTCGGACTGCAGGGCCTCCATGCGCGGCAGCCAGGCGCCGTAATAGAGGATGCCCGCCGGGTCGGTGTCGCCGTAGCTCAGCCGGAAGACGTGCTCATGCAACGGCGGCCCGGAGGCGGGCTCGCGCGCGGGACTCACTGCGTCACCGTCCACCCGCCGTCGACGGGCAGGAACACGCCGTTGATGTACCCGGCGAGCGGGGAGAGCATGAAGAGCGTCGCGAACGCGATGTCCTCGGGCTGCGCCATGCGGTGCAGGGGGATGCGTGTCAGTACGCGCTGCCCCACCTCGCTCGCGGCGAATCCGGCCAAGCGCGGGGTGTCGGTCATGCCCGGCGCGACGCCGTTTGAGCGGAACTCGTCCGCCCGGTGTGCCGCGAGGTGCCGCACGTAGCCCATGAGGCCGGCCTTGACCGTGGAGTACCACGCGGGCTGGGTGCCGACCACGTTGCCGGCGACCGAGGTCGTGACGACCATCGACGCGCCGGCACCGGGCCCGGCCGCGGCCCAGGCATCGGTCATCATGCGCACGCTGCCGAGCGAGACCCGCACGGCGTCGTCGAATCCGATGCCCGAACTCGAGGCGGGACCGGCGTTGTTGTGGAGGTACCGCGGCGTGCCGAGATGCTCCACGGTGTCTGCGATGCCGTCGCCGACGACCACCGCATCGCTCACGTCGCCCACCCAGCTGTGCACCGTGCCGCCGAGGGATTCGATCTCCGCGACCGTGGTCTCCAGGCCCTCCGGCACGAGGTCCCACGCGCTGACGGCGAGGCCCATGCGGGCCGCCTGTATCGCCGTCGCGCGACCGATGCCGCTGCCCGCGCCCGTGATGAGGATCGCGTCGCCCGCGTCGAATCCGAAATCTGCATCGCCCATGATGCTCCTCCTGCCAAGCGTTTGCTTGTTTCTGCGATCGTATCGGTGCGAGGGGTCGCCTGTCGAACGGTCGCATCGCGGGGGCACTGGACCGACGAACGAGCAAGCGTTAGGTTGAGCATGGAGGTGCTCAATGACGTACGCACTGGCCTTCTTCTCGCTCATCGAGATGACCGATCCCGCCCAGCATCGGGCCTACAACGAGTGGCACCAGCTCGACCATCTGCCCGAGAACCGGGCGCTGCCCGGCGTGGCCTGGGGCGAGCGATGGGCGAGACCGGCGGAGTACCGCGCGGCCGGCACCGCGACGGAGCGCTTTGCCGAGATCGACTATCTCGCGATGTACCTGTTCCGCGAGCCCGCCGCCCAGTCGCTCGCCGAGTGGGATCGCCTCGGTGCCGAGTCGTTCCAGTGGGGGCGCGGCCCGATGCTGCCGGGCATCCAGCGACGGATGCTCTCGTTCTTCACGCCGGTCAAGGGCTATGCCGCGCCGGAGGCGCTCGTGAGCGCCGACGTGCTGCCGTTGCGACCGAACCGGGGCGTGCACGTCGAGCTCACCCGTCACGCGCGGCCGTTCGCCGCCGAGACGCACGAACGCTTCGCCTGGGAGGACCGGGTGCTCATGCCGCGGCTGCTCGGGATACCTGGGGTCGCCGGCGCCTGGACCTTCGCCCTCGATCGCCACCAACGCCATTCGACCCTGCCGCTCGGCACCGGGGACGACGACGAGCTCGGCTCGCTGCGCTTGCGGCTGACCTACCTCGACGGTGATCCACTCGAGTCGGCGGAACACATGCGGGATGCCTCGGGCGATGGGCCCGAGGTCGGAGAGGTGCTGCTCAGCTCGCCGTTGCGCCGCATCATCCCGTGGCAGGACTGGTGAGCGCGGAACTGGCCGGACTCGAACGGCGACTGCGCGCGATCGAGGACGAACTGGCGGTGCAGCGGCTCGTCGCCGGGTACGGTCCGGCGGTCGACACGCGCTCGCGCGAACGGGTCGCCGCGATGTGGAGCGAAGACGGCGAGTACGACTTCGGCGCGGGTGCCCTCGTCGGGCCGGAGCAGGTCGCGGCACTCGTCGATCTCGAGGAGCATGCCGCCTGGGTCGCGCGCGGGTGCGCGCACGTGCTCGCGCCGCCGGTCGTGCACGTGGACGGCGACCGCGCGACGGCCATCGGCTACTCGCGGGTGTACGTGCGCGACGGCGATCACTGGACCGTCGTGCGGGTCAGCGCCAACCGGTGGGAGTTCGAGCGCACGCCCGACGGCTGGCGCGTGCTCTCGAGGATGAACCGTCCGCTCGACGGCTCGCCCGAGGCGCGGCGGCTGCTCGAGCTCGATCAGCCCGAGTAGCGGGTCATCGGCGACTCGCCGGACTCGCGCAATCTCGCCATGGAGGCGTGCCGGGCGGCGAGGGCCCACGCGGCCTCGCGGTGCCAGCGCTCCCAGTCCTCGAGGTCGAGACTCGCGCGCGCGTGATGCGCCCAGTTCGGATCGTGCAGCATCTCCCGCCCGAGCGCGACGAGGTCGGCGTCGCCGTGATCGATGATCGCCTGGGCCTGGAGTGCATCCACGACGAGGCCCACGGTCGCGACCGGCAGTCCCGTCGCCGCGCGCAACGGGCCGGAGAACGGCGCGTGGAAGGCGAAGCCGCGGCGCACGCGCGTGTCGATCGCGCGGTCCGTCACGATGCCCCCGGAGGAGACGTCGATGAGATCCACGCCCGCGTCGCCGAGGGCTCGCGCGAAGAGGATCGAGTCGTCGAGGGTGATGCCGCCTTCCACGCCGTCGGTGACCGACATCCGGTAGAAGAGCGCGACCTCATCCCCGATCGCGGCGCGCACCGCGCGCACCACCTCGAGCGGATAGCGCATGCGACCCTCGAGGTCGCCTCCGTAGCGGTCGCCGCGAGTGTTCGAGATCGGCGAGAGGAAGCTGTGCAGCAGATAGCCGTGGGCGCCGTGCAGATCGATCACCTCGAATCCCACGGCTCTCGCCCGCCTCGCGGCGTCGCCCCAGGCGCGGATCGACTCGGCGATGCCGCGTTCGTCGAGTTCGTGCGGCACCGGCCAGCCGGGACCCGCCGAGACCGCGCTCGGCCCGATGACGGGCCACGGCCCGAGGCCGCTGGCGGCATCCGCATCGACGAGCGGGCGTCCACGCTCCCACGGCGGCGTCGTCGACGCTTTGCGGCCCGCGTGGGCGAGCTGGATGCCGGGGATGCTGCCATGGGCCTTCAGGAACGTCGCGACGCGGGCGAGGGCATCCGCCTGTTCGTCGTTCCAGAGCCCGAGGTCGTGGTGCGAGATGCGGCCCTGCGCGGTGATGCCCGTCGCCTCGACCACCACGAGTCCGGCGCCGCCGAGCGCGAATCGGCCCAGGTGCACCAGGTGGTAGTCGGAGGCGATGCCGTCCGCGGCCGCGTACATGCACATGGGCGAGACCATCACGCGGTTGGGGATCTCGATGTCGCGCAATCGCAATGGCGTGAACACGCTGCTGGCCCGGTCCATCGATCCACGGCTTCCACTCCCCGGCGCACACCGGCTGTTGGCGATACTAGCAAGCAAGCGCTTGTGCAATCATGCCGGAGCGGCAAGGCTGGGGCCATGAGCGATCTCCTGTCGGCGAAGCACGACATCCACCAGCTCGTGCTGCAGTACTGCCGCGCGATCGACCGACGCGACTTCGCCGCGGTGCGTGCCGTCTACGCGGCGGACGGGGTCGACCATCACACCGGTTTCTCCGGCGCGGCCGACGACTACGTCGCCTGGGTGCAGGAACGGCTCGCGGACTTCACGGGCACGATGCACATCGCGGCCAACCACCTCAGCTGGGTCGCAGGGGATGCCGCCGTCGCCGAGACCTACGGCACGGCCGTGCACTGGGGCGAGCCCTCCGACAGCCCGGCACGCAACTTCACGAGCGGGTTCCGCTACGTCGACCGGCTGCGTGTGGAGGCCGGCGGGTGGCGCATCGTCGAGCGGTTCGCGATCCGGGAGTGGACGCGTTCCGAGGCCGGCCGATGGATGACCCCCGAGGCGACCGGTCCGCGTTCGACCGCCGGTGACGACCTCGTGCTACGGCTCGTCGGGGAGCTGCGCTAGAAGACCGTGACCTCGCGTCGAGCCAGCAGCCAACGACCGTCGACTCGCCGCACGAGGTTGCGGTAGAAGCCGAGCGCGAGCACGGCGGGAACGCCGTCGCGCAGCCCGAAGTACTGCCACGCCACGTGCACCTCCGCGGTCTCCGCGCCGCTCGGCGTGACGACGAGATCGCTCACCACGTGCATCGTGCGCGACCCCGGACCCTGCACGCCCGCGCTGCGGCGCTCGAGCGCGCCCGCGCGCACCGCATCGAGCCCCGAGTAGACGTGCGCGGCGAGGCCGACGGCCGGCACGGGCGCGAAGTCGAAGACGACGTCGTCGGTGAAGTTCGCGAGGTAGTCGTCGAGGTTCTCCGCGAGGTCGGCGGTGGTGGCGATCCTCGCGATGAGCTGCTGGATCTCGAGGATGTCGTCCGCGTCGAGTGGGCCGATCATTGCCGCTCCGTTTCGGGGATCAGACCCCATAGCCGCCGTCGATGTCGAGCTTCTGGCCGGTGATGAACTGGGCGCGATCCGAGCACAGGAAGAGCACGGCCTCGGCGATGTCGACCGTCGTGCCGAAACGGCGCAGCGGGATGTTGCCCATCGCGACCGCGAGCGCCCGCTCGTCGAGCGCCCCAGACCCGATGAGCCGCGCCGACATCCCGTCGGTGAGCATGCCCGGTCCGACACAGTTGATCCGGATGCCGAACCGCCCCTCCTCGACCGCGAGCGCCCTGGCGAGCGCCTCGACGCCCCCCTTCGGTGCCGCGGAGAGCCCGTCCCGCACGGGATACCGCGTGGTCGCGGCCGTGGTCACGACGGCGACCGCGCCGGACGATGCCCGAAGCGACGGGATCGCCGCAGACATGACGTTGAAGAAGCCGTTCAGGTCGGCGTCCACCTGGGCCGCGAACTGCTCGGGGGTCACCCGCGAGAGGTGCACCATCGGCACGTGCGGTCCGGAGGCGTGCACGAGGGTGTGGATGGCTCCGTGCCGAGCGGCCAGCTCACCGATGAGGCTCCGCGTGGCATCCGCGTCGGTGACGTCGAGCCGGTGGGCCTCGGCCGCCGGACCGAGTTCATCGAGAAGCTCGCGGGGCGAGTTGTTGAAGTAGGTCAGGGCGACCGCCGCCCCTTCCTCGACGAGACGTCGTGCCACCGCGGCGCCGACGCCGCCGGAGCCTCCGGTCACGAGGGCGATGCCCGCGCGCCGCGAGTACTCGCCGCCGCCTGTCGAATCTGTCGCTTCAGTGCGCATGCGCGTCACGCTAGCAGGGGTGATCGCCCGATACCAAGCAAGCGATTGGTATGACGGCGCAATCGTGCTACCCTGAGCTAGCGGTTGCTTGGTTTCCCCGAAACAGGCGGCCGATCGTTCCGCAATCCATTCAGTAACTGGTTCAGTCTTCAAAGGAGAAGCAATGCGAACAGGCAAAGGTCGTGCAGCGAAGGGCATTCTGCTCGGCGCCGCGATGGCGACGACGGTCACTCTGGCCATCTCGGGCTGTGCCACCGGTGGCGACTCGGGCAACACCGAGGACCAGGAGCCCTACCAGGTGCTCGTGCTCGGTGCGCTGAGCGCCGAGGGCGTGCTCGCCAACAACGCGGCAACCTCCGTGCTCTCCGCCAAGGCGAGCGCGCAGGTGATCAACGAGGAAGGCGGCATCCTCGGTCGCGAGGTCGTCGTCACCGTCGTGGACGACACCGGCGATCCGACGACCGCTGTCACGAAGTTGCGCGAGGCGATCAACTCCGACACCCCGCCCGACCTCGTGCTGAACTCGGGACCGTCCACGGTCGCCGACGCCATGCTGCCGATCATCGCGCAGGCCGGCATCATGTCGTTCAACATCGGCCCCACCGCGACCTCCAGCGACCCGTCCGCCTTCCCCCTCAACTTCGACCTCTCGCCCGGCCCGGCCCAGTACGCCAAGGGCTTCGTCGAGCACATGGAGGCCGAGGGCTACGAGACCGTCGGCATCATCCACGGCAGCAGCTCGTACGGTGAGACCTTCGGCGCCATCATGGAGGAGACCCTCACCAAGGCGGGCTTCGACGTGCTCAAGAACGAGGAGTACGACGTCGCCTCGCTCGACATGACGCCGCAGCTCGAGACCATCAAGGCCGAGAACCCGGATGCCCTCGTGCTCGACGCGTACGGCGCACCGCTCGGCTACGTGCTGCAGGGCATCGAGAAGCTCGGCTGGGACGTGCCGATCGTCGGGAACAACTCGGTCGCCGCAACCGGCCTGATCTCGACCCCGCCCCCGACGGGCGTGCTCGGCACCGACCAGGTGAAGAACCTCGTGATGGAGGTCTTCAACAGCACGGTGTTCAACAAGGATGCGACGCTCGTGAACCAGGCCGTCGAGGCCATGGTCTCGATCGACCCGATCAAGGCGACGCTCATCCTGGCCTACAACTACGACTCGCTGCGCCTGATTCGGGCCGCCGCCGAGAAGGTCGGCAGCCTGGATGACCCCGCGGCGCTCGCCAAGGCGCTCGAGGACCCGGAGGTCACGGGCTCCGCGGAGACCGCGATCCTGTCTCACTACACCTACTCGGCGAAGTCGCACGCGCCCGAGGTGAGCGGTACGGAGTTCGCCTTCATCCCGCCGTCCGAGGTTCGCGACGGGCAGTACCACCCGAAGGGGTAGTTGAGACATCGACAGCAGGGTGACCTCCGCGCGTGCATTCGCGTGCGGAGGTCACCCTTTTGCGCGTGCCGGGCGAGCGCGTCGTGGCGACCGCCCGGCATCCCGATTTCGGACTCCCGCACGGCGTCGAGCCGTGATACGTTATCGAACTAGCAATTGCTTGGTTGGTGACTTGAGATGATCGTGATGATCGGACCGGCTGCCGACCGGCAGTGACCACTGGCCGTGCTACTTCAAAGAGGAAGATCCATGAGCGAGCGCAACGCGCACACCCCGGTCGCCGAGCAGGCCACCCGTCTCAGGCGGGAGTCGCGTCGATGACCGTCATCTGGACCGGCCTCGCGCTGGGCGCGGTGTACGCGCTCGTCGCGATCGGCTACAACATCGTCTTCGTCTCGTCGAAGACCTTCAACTTCGCCCAGGCGCAGCTCATGATGGTCGGTGCCTTCGTCACCTACACCGGCATCGTGGTGCTCGGCCTCAACCCCGTGCTCGCCGCGCTGCTGGCGATGGTGGCGATCGCGATCGTCGCCTACCTCGAGTACATCGCGGCGATCCGGCCGGTGCGTGACCAGCACAACATCCTGGTCACCACGCTCGGTGCGTCGATCTTCCTCGATGGCGCAGCGCAGCTCATCTGGGGCGGCGAGCCGCTCAAGGTGCCGTTCTTCGCCGGCGACGCGGCCATCGACTTCCTCGGCGGTCGCGTCTACCCGGTCGAGATCGCACTCGTGGTGCTCGTCGTGGTGCTCGTCATCGCCTTCGGCATCTACGGCAAGGTCTCCTTGACCGGCCTCGCGCTGCGCGGCATGTCCGAGGACTCGGAGGCGGCGCAGCTGCGGGGCGTGAACGTGCGCCGGCTCGCGCTCATGGCGTTCGTGTTCTCGGGCGCGCTCGCCGGCATCCTCGGCATGTTCGTCGGACCGAAGACGTTCGCGGTCGCGACCCTCGGCGCGTCCCTGGCGCTCAAGGGCTTCGTCGTGCTCGCGATCGGCGGCTTCGGCTCCATGCCGGGTGCGCTCGTGGGCGCGGTCGTCGTCGGCCTCGCGGAGTCGCTCGCCGCCCGTTACCTCGGCGGCGAGTTCGCGAACCTCACCGTGTTCTTCCTGCTCATCGTCATCCTGCTCGTCAAGCCCGCGGGCTTGTTCGTGCGCGCCCGAGAAAGGATGGTGTGATCGTGGCTTGGTGGATCCGCCTTCGTTCGTTCCCCCTCTGGATCATCCCGCTCGCGCTGGGCATCGTGATCCTGCTCCTGCCGCAACTGGGCCTGCAGTTCTCGATCCAGCGTCAGATCCAGCTCACGCTCATCCTCGCCCTCGTCGTGAGCGGACTGAACCTCTCGCTCGGCTACGCCGGTGAGCTGGCTCTCGGCCAGGCGGCGATGTACGCGGCCGGTGCCTATACGGCTGGTCTCATCTCCAAGGCGGGGCAGACCGACATCCTGATCCAGCTGGGCGCGGGTGCGGTCGTCGCGCTGCTCGTCGGCCTGCTCACGGGCATACCCGGGCTCAGGCTGGGCGGGTGGTCGCTGGCCATGACCTCGTTCTTCCTGGTGCTCGTGCTGCCCGATGTGCTCGCGATCTTCAAGGAGTACACGGGCGGCCGCAACGGGCTCACGGGCATCGCTCCGCCGACCCTGTTCGGGCAGCGGTTGACGGATGACCAGGTCTATCTCGTGATCGGCGTCGTCGTCATCCTCTGGTTCGCCATCGTGCGCAACATCGTGACCTCGCGGCACGGCGTCGCGTTCCGGGTGCTCAAGCGCAGCCCCGTGCTCGCCTCGTCGCTCGGCATCTCGGTCTTCCGGATGAAGCTCACCGCCTACGCGCTCGGCGCGGTTCCCGCGGGACTTGCGGGAGCGCTGTTCGCGAACCTCGACCTGTACATCTCGCCGGAGGCGTTCGGGTTCACGCTTGCGACCACCGTGCTCGCGGCCTCGATCCTGGGCGGCTCGGCGAGCGTCTACGGGGCGGTGATCGGTGCGGGCATCCTGCAGTTCGGCCTCAACCAGTCGAGCGGCTTCCAGGAGTACGCGCTGCTGTTCACGGGGGCGTTCCTCATCATCGGCGGCGTGCTGCTGACCGGCGGCCTTGCGGGGGTGTTCCGATCGCTCGTCGCACGCCTCGACGCGCGCGCGGCGAGGGAGACGCCCAAGCCCGCCGGGGCGACCGCCGAGGCGGAGGCTGCGGGGCTCTCGGGCTTCGACGGCAAGCGGCTGGTGATCAGCGGCGTCACGAAGTCGTTCGGCGGAAACCGGGCGCTCAACGACGTGTCGCTCACGGCGGAGCCGGGCCGCGTCACCGCGATCATCGGGCCGAACGGCTCGGGCAAGACGACGCTGCTCAACATGGTCTGCGGCTTCTATCGCACGGATGCCGGCTCGATCGAGCTCGACGGTCGCCGCCTGCAGTCCTCGAGTCCGGATGCGGTGGCCCGCGCGGGCGTGGCGCGCACGTTCCAGACGCCGAACATCCCCGAGGGCATCTCGGTGTACGACGCCGTGGCATCGGGCCGCTATATGTCCGACCGCGCATCCATCGTCAGTGCCGTGTTGCGGCTGCCCGGATTCCGGCGCGTACGCCGCGGCGACCACGACGAGGCGGATCGCGTGCTCGCCCTCGTGGGGCTGACGCAGTACCGCGACGTCGAGGCCCTCTCGCTGCCGCTCGGCATGCGTCGCATGCTCGAGGTGGCGCGCTGCCTGATCTCGCGCCCCGGCGTGCTGCTGCTCGACGAGGTCGCCTCCGGGCTCGACGAGCACGAGGTGGAGCGTCTCGCGCGCGTCGTGCGCAAGGTCGCCGAAGCGGGAGGCACGGTGGTGCTCGTCGAGCACAACTTCCAACTCGTGCTCTCACTGGCCGACGAGATCGTCGCGCTCGCGCACGGCGAGGTCATGGCCAAGGGCACGCCAGCCGAGATCGAGTCGAACACGCGGGTGCTCAGTGAGTACCTCGGCGTCGACCCCGATGAACTCGAAGAACAGCAGCGAGAGGGACACCGATGAGCTCGACCGACACGACCCCCCGACCGCTGCTGAAGGTCGAGAGCCTCGCCACGGGCTACGGCGACCTGCGAGTGGTGTGGGATGTCTCCTTCGAGGTGCATCCCGGACGCCTCACCGTGCTCCTCGGCCGCAACGGGGCGGGCAAGACCACGACGCTGCGGGCCGTGACTGGACTCAACAAGGTCACCGGCGGCACCGTCGAGTACGACGGCGAGGCGCTCACCAAGCGCAGCGTGCCCGAGCGGGTGAAGATGGGTATCTCCTACGTGCAGGAGGGCAAGCGCGTGCTCCACGCGCAGACCGTGGAGGAGAACCTGCTGCTGGGCGGCCGGGTGCGCCGGGTCAAGCGATCCGAACTGCGCGAGGAGATCGACAAGATCTACGGTCTCTTCCCGATTCTCAAGGAGAAGCGGGCTCTGCCGGCCGGTAGCATGTCCGGCGGTCAGCAGCAGATGCTCGCGATCGGCACGGCGCTCATGGCGGCGCCCCGCCTGCTGCTGCTCGACGAACCCTCGGGCGGCCTCGCCCCCGTGATCGTCAAGGAGGTCATGCAGCGCATCGCCGAGCTCAAGCAGACCGGCATCGGCATCCTGCTCGTCGAGCAGGCGGTGGACGCCTCGGTGGCGATCGCCGACGACGTGGTGGTGCTCGACATGGGGCGCACCGTGCTGTCGGCACCGGCATCCGAGATCACGGACATCAGCATCCTGCACGACGCCTACTTCGGAAAGCACTCGCTCAAGACCGACCTTGAGGCCTCCGAGCGGGCGCACGACGAGTTCCCCGGGCAGAAGAAGACCAAGCGGTAGCGTAGCGCCGGCGCTCAGGTGGCGTCGGGGAGGTTCGTCCAGCCGCGGCGCGTGCTGCGGGCGTACCACCCCGACGCCGCGAGCGTGCCTCCGTCAACCGGCAGGGTCTGGCCGGTCACGAAGCCCGCCGCATCGGAGGCGAGGAACTCGACGACGCTGGCGTAGTCATCCGGGTCGCCGAAGCGGCCGAGCGGCACCCAGGTGCGGATGAGCGCCGGGTCGCGACCGGCGAGCATGAGTTCGGCGGGGGTCTGCTCGGTGTCTGCCAGGTCGGGCGCGATGCCGTTGACGCGCACCCCGGAGCCAGCGAGCTCGACGGCGAGGCTCTTCGTGAAGGCGGAGACGCCGGCCTTGAACGCGGAGTACACGGCGTGCCCGGGGATGCCGCGGTAGGCCTCGACCGTCGACAGGTTCACGATCGACCCCCGCCCGCGCTCGACCATCCGCGGCGCGAGCGCGTGCGTGACGGCGAGCACATGCAGCAGGTTGAGGCGGTAGAGGCGGTCCCAGGCCTCCGGGGTGCTCCGCAGGAAGATCGGCGACGCCGGTCGGAAGTCGCCGACATTGTTGACGAGCACGTCGACGATGCCGTTGGCGTCGCGATCGATGGCGGCGACCAGCTCGTCGACGACGGCCGGCTCGGTGATGTCGCCGATCACGACGGAGCAGGCGCCGCCGCTCGCCTCGATCTCCGCGGCCGCGACCGCGGCGGCCGGCCCGTCGAGATCGTTCAGGATGACATGATCGCCAGTGCGCCCGAACCTGCGGCTGATCGCGCCGCCGATGCCGAGCGCGCCACCCGTGACCACGCACACCCGCCGCTGGAGAGAAGCCTCATCGCTCATCGCACTAACCTAGCATTTGGTTGGTAGAGTGGGGAGGTCCGCGCAGACGCGGAGCAAGGAGACCAACGATGTCCATCGTCATCGACCTGACCGGCCAGGTGGTGCTCGTCACGGGCGGCGCCCGAGGCGTCGGCGAGGGCATCGTCGAGACGTTCCTGCGCGCCGGCGCCGAGGTCGAGATCTGCGGTCGCACCACGCCCGAGACCCTGCGCGAGACCGACGGGCGCACCGCGCGATTCAGCGCGGTCGATGTGCGCGACGATGAGCAGGTCGCGCGCTGGGTGAGCGAGGTCTCCGACCGCCGCGGCCGCATCGACGTGCTCGTCAACAACGCCGGCGGGGCGCCGTTCGTCGGGTTCGCCGAGGGATCGCTGCGGTTGCACCGCAAGATCCTCGACCTCAACTTCTTCGCCGCCGCCGCGGTCTCGCACGCGGTGTACCCGATCATGGCCGGGCAGTCAGGCGGCGGCAGCATCGTCAACGTCACCTCCATCAGCGCCAGGCGCCCGAGTCCCGGCACCGCCGTCTATGGCGCCGCGAAGGCGGCGCTGGAGAGTCTGACCGGCAGCCTCGCCGTCGAATGGGCACCGCGCATCCGGGTGAACGCCGTCAGCTGTGGCCTGGTCGCGACCGACGGTGCCGAGGACCACTACGGCGACGCCGAAAGCTACGCGCGCGTCGCCGCCACGATTCCCCGCGGGCGCCTGGCCGACCCGCGGGAGATCGGCGCGGCCTGCGTCGTGCTCGCCTCCCCGCTCTCCAGCCACATCACCGGTGCCGTGCTCGATGTCGACGGGGGCGGCGAATGGCCCGCCTTCCTGGCCCACACCCCGCACGCCTCGTTCGCCCAACGCTCAGAAGGAACCCCGTCATGACCGAAGCCGTCATCGTCTCCGCCGTCCGCTCGCCGATCGGCCGCGCCTACAAGGGGTCGCTCAAAGACCTGCGCGGTGATGACCTCGCCGTGCAGATGGTGCGTGCCGCGCTCGCGGCCGTTCCTGAGCTCGATCCGGCGATGATCGACGACCTCATGGTCGGTTGCGCTCAGCCCGCGGGGGAGCAGGGCTACAACATCGCGCGCATGGTCGCGATGCAGCTCGGCTTCGACGCCCTGCCCGGCACCACCGTGCATCGCTACTGCGCATCGTCGGTGCAGACCACCCGCATGGCCTTCCACGCGATCAAGGCGGGCGAGGGCGACGTCTTCATCTCCGCGGGTGTCGAGACCGTCTCGCGCTTCGGCGCCGGCAAGTCGGACGGGATGCCCGACACCAAGAACCCCGCCTTCCTGAAGGGTGCCGAGCGCACTGCGCTGCTCGCCGCCGACCCCGGCGCGCGCTGGAGCGACCCGCGCGAGCACGGCGAGATCCCGGACATCTACATCGCGATGGGGGACACCGCCGAGAACGTCGCCCAGTTCCGCAACGTCTCACGTCAGGCGCAGGACGAGTTCGCCGTGCGCAGTCAGAATCTCGCCGAGCAGGCGGCCGCTCGTGGCTTCTGGGAGCGCGACATCACGCCCGTGCTGCTGCCCGACGGCTCGTGGGTGACCACCGACGACGGCCCGCGTGCCGGTGTGACGCTCGACGGCATCTCCGGCATGAAGCCGGTCTTCCGCGAGCACGGCACCGTGACCGCCGCCAACTGCTGCCCGCTCAACGACGGCGCAGCGGCCCTCGTCATCATGAGCGACCGCAAGGCCAAGGAGCTGGGGCTGACGCCGCTGGCGCGCATCGTGTCGACCGCGGTGTCAGCGGTGAGCCCGGAGATCATGGGTCTCGGTCCGGTGCAGTCGGTGGCGCGCGCACTCGAGCTGGCCAAGCTCTCGGTCTCCGACATCGACATCATGGAGATCAACGAGGCCTTCGCCGCGCAGGTGCTGCCGTGTGTGGAGGACATCGGCATTGACATGGACAAGGTCAACGTCAACGGCGGCGCGATCGCGCTCGGCCACCCGTTCGGCATGACGGGCGCGCGGATGGCGACCACGGCGATCCACGCCCTGCAGGAGCGCGACGAGCAGTTCGCCGTCGAGACGATGTGCGCCGCCGGCGGTCAGGGCATGGCGATGGTGCTCGAGCGCCTCAGCTGAGGTCGAGACGGGGCTCAGCCCTCGCGGGTCGCGAGCTCCCGCAGCTCCGACTTCATGATCTTGCCGGTCGCGTTGCGGGGGAAGTCTTCGACGAAGACGAACTCGCGCGGCACCTTGAAGTTCGCCAGGCGCGCTCGGCAGAACGCGTCGAGGTCGCTCGCGTCGGGCTTGGGGTCGGCGTCGTGCAGCAGCGCGACGTAGGCCCGGCCCACGGCGCCGAGGCGGGCGTCATCCAACCCGATCACGGCGGACTCGTTGACGGCCGGATGCTGGCGCAGCACGTTCTCGACCTCCGCCGGGTACACGTTGAACCCGCCGACGATGTACATGTCCTTCAGTCGGTCGGTGATCTTGAGGCAGCCGTGCTCATCGAGGCGCCCGATGTCACCGGTGTGGAACCAGCCCTCGGGATCGATCGCCGCGCGCGTCGCCTCCTCGTCGTGGAAGTACCCGAGCATCACGTTGTCGCCGCGCAGCAGGATCTCGCCGTCCTCGCCGACGGGCACGTCACGGCCTTCGGTGTCGATCACCCGGATTTCGGTGCCCGCCACCGCCGGCCCGGTCGTCTGGGCCGCGTGCTCGAGGGTCTCGCCGGGGCGCGACATCGTCGCGACGATGCACTCGGTGAGCCCGTAGGCCTGCGCGATCGTCTCGAACCCGAGGATCTCGACCATGTCGCGGAACAGGGTCGCGGGAGCCGCCGTCGCACCGGCGACCGCGAACCGCAACGACGAGAGGTCGTACTCCCGAAGGCGGGGGTGGTCGAGCAGGGACGTGAAGATCGTCGGCACGCCCGGCATCACGGTGATGCGCTCCGTCTGGATCAGGGTCAGCAGCTGGTCGGTGTCGAACGTGGCCACGGGGTAGATGGTGGCGCCCGCGACAAGGGACGAGGTCATCCCGGCCTTGTAGCCGAAGCCGTGGAAGAAGGGGTTCACGATGGCGTAGCGGTCGTCCGGCGACAGGTTCGCGCCGGCCGCCCAGGCGCGCGCCACGCCGAGCGTCTGACGGTGGGCGCTCATGACGCCCTTCGGCACACCGGTGGTGCCCGAGGTGTAGAGGATGTCGACGATGTCCTCCGCGGTCACCGCCGCCATGGCGGCGTCCAGCGCCTCCTCCGCGTCGGCGTCGCCGAGGGCGAGGAACTGCGGCCAGCTCAACTCGCCGGGACCGGCGGCGGCATCGTCGAGGTCGACGATGAGTCGCAGCTGGGGTAGGCCGACCACCGGTGACGACGGGTCGTCCGCGTGCTCGGCGCGGCCGGCATCCTGCAGCAGATGCGTGTAGTCCTTGCCGAGGAAGCCGTCGGCGACGACGAGCACCGAGCTGCCGGAGCGCTCGAGGATCACGTGCGCCTCGCGGCCGGTGTAGCGCGTGTTCAGCGGCACCACGGCGGCCCCGATCGACTGCGCCCCGAGCATGGCGACGATGAACTCGAGCCGGTTGGGCGCCCACACCGCGACCCGGTCTCCGCGGCGCACGCCCTGAGCGAGGTAGGCGCGCGCGGCGCGTCGCACGAGCTCGTACAGTCCGCGGTAGCTCACCCGCTGCGGTCCGTCGACGACGGCGAGGTGCTCGTCGTAGCGCTCGGCCGCGGCGGCGAGCATCCCCGGAATCGTGCGGTCGTCGGGGTTGGCGTTCATCGGTATCCCATCGTTGGAATGCGGTCGCGTCGGAAGAATCGGCCGTCGCGGATGTCGCCGAAGCGCCCGCGGATACGGCACACTGAGCAAGTGCTTGTACAAGACCGCAGGGAGACTCGCCGATGACCAGCAATCCCATCATCCAGGACCCGGCCACCGGAGCACCGCAGAGCCGTCGGGATCAGCTGCTGCTCATCGCCGCCCACCTCATCGCCTCGCGCGGCTACTCCGCGACGACGGTGCGCGACATCGCGGATGAGGCCGGGATCCTCTCGGGCAGCCTGTACCACCACTTCTCCTCCAAGGAGGCCATTCTCGAGGAGATCCTTCGGAGCTTCCTCGATGACCTGCTCGCGCGATTCCAGACGATCTCCGATGCCGGGCTCGACCCGCGCGAGACCTTCGACGAGCTCATCGCCTACGCGTTCGTCACGATCGACTCCAAGCCCGATGCCGTGGCCCTGTACCAGAACGAATCGTCGTTCCTCTACCGGCAGCGCGGGTTCGAGTTCGTCGCGGAGAAGAGTCAGCAGATCGAGATGATCTGGCTCAGCACGATGCGCGCAGGCCAGGCGGCCGGCGTGTTCCGCCCCGAGCTCGACGTGCAGCTGACCTACCGCTTCATCCGCGACGCGGTGTGGGCGACCGTCAAGTGGTACCGCCACGGCGGGCGCAACACCGTCGAGACCGTGCGGGACCAGTGTCTCGCCCTGCTGCATCACGGGATGCTGGATCCCGCAAGCGCTTCGTCGCACTGAGGGTCGCATTCGGGTCAGTCCGGCACTTCTCGCGTGCGCTTGGCCCGCGGGTCGAGCACCTCGCGGATGAGGCGGAGTTCTTCGGCGTTCGGGATGCGCGTGGTCGGGGCATCCCCGATCTCGATCTCGAAGCCCGTGTTCTCGCGCACCTGTTCGGCCGTCACGCCGGGGTGCAGCGACTTGACCTTCACGCGCCCCTGCTCGTCGAAGTCCAGTACGGCGAGGTTCGTCACGATCACGCCGAGGTGGTGGAAGCGCATGGCGGCACCCCCGGCGCGAGCGCGGTCGTTGCCGACGCCCGAGACCATGTCCACCTTCGGCACGAACAGTCGCGCGCTGTGGCGCGCCACCCAGTAGTCCACGCGATGGTTGACGGTGTTGCCGGGCGCGCCGCGCACGCCGATGAGCTGGCGCTTCGGGGTGTTCCAGTCGCCGATGAGGGAGATGTTCTGGTTGCCGAAGGCATCGATCTGGCTCGCCCCCATCATGCTCTGCCGCCGGCCCGTCGCGAGGATGTCGAAGATGCGACGGAACGGCGCCCAGCCCTCGATCACGCCACCGGCGGCGGCCGTCGCCCCGAGCGGTGGCGGCTCGCTCATGAGGAATGCCTCGCCGTCGGTGAGCACGATCTGCGGCGCGAACGTGAGCTTGGCCAGGCGCGCGCCGATCGTCGGGATGGTGCCGACGGCGTGCGCGAGCACCTCGCCCGACTCGCGGTAGGTGTCGGCGCACGCGGCGATGCAGACCTCGGCGGTGGTGGCGGGCATCAGTTCTCGTCCTTCCGTGCGGCGAAACGCGCCACGGCATCGCGGTAGTCGGCCTCATCGCCGCCCAGGAACTCGCGACTGAACTCGAGCCAGGCCGCGTCGTCGCGCGCCGACTGGGCGTAGTGGCGCTGGAACGCCTCGTCGCGGTCGTAGTCGGGCTCGCAGGCCGTGAAGTGGGCTCCGCCGGGCGCCTCGATCACGCCGGTGACGTACATGCGACTGAACATCAGGGTGTGGAACGAGCCCTCGTCGAGCAGTCGCTCCGTCGGGATGACGCGCTCGGCGCTCAGGAACGTGCGGGTCGCCGCCATCGCGAACAGGTCGTCGAAGTAGGGGTCCGGCCCGAGGAACTGGGCGTTGCCCGCGCTGTCGCTGCGATTGGCGTGCAACAGGGCGACGTCGAGCGGCAGCGCCTTCATGGCGACGTACTCCTCGTCGTCGTAGGGGGATGCCACCATGCGCAAGCTCGGGTTGGCGGCGAGCACGTCGGAGCCGAGCCCCGCACGGGTCGGCAGGAACGACAGACGCGCGGCGGCGGCGCGCAGGCCGGTGACGAACATGCCCTCGTCGTACTCCTCGACCTCGAGCCCGCCGCGTTCGCGTGCCCGCGTGAAGAGCGGATCGAGCGGGATGCTGTCGAGCGACACGAAGCCGTAGACGACCTTGCGCGCCTTGCCGGCCTCGACGAGGAGTCCGACGTCGGGCCCGCCGAAGGCGACGATCGTGAGGTCGGTGACCTCGGTGCGCAGCAGCGCGCGCACGAGCGCCATCGGCTTGCGCCGCGAACCCCAGCCCCCGATGCCCACCGTCATGCCGGATTCGATGGACGCGACGGCCTCATCGAGGCTCATCGTCTTATCGAGCATTCCCCGCTCCTCATGTCGCGACGCTGCGAAACCTAGCGCTTGTTTGGTTGCCACAGTACCATGAATCACCACGCCCTCCGGGGTCGTCGAGGAGGACGAGATGGCAGACACCAGCACCACAGCGCCGCACACGCTCGTCACCGGGGGCAGCAGCGGCATCGGTGCTGCGGTGGTGGGGATTCTGCTCGAACGCGGCCACGCGATCACGGTGTTCGACCTGCAGCAGCCGAGTGCGGCCGGGGTCGGATTCGCCGCGGTCGACTGCAGCGACGAGGTCGCGGTGGAGGTCGCCCTGGCCGCGGCGGAGACGCGTTCGGGGATCGTGACGGGCTTGGTGACCTGTCACGGCGTCCGCGGGGAGTTCGTGCCGGCGCTCGAGCTCGATCTCGAGCGCACACGCCGGGTGCTGGACGTGCACGTGATCGGCACGCTCGTGGTGGCCAGATCGGTCGTGCGGCGGCTGCAGGGCCGCGCGGCATCGATCGTGACGGTCTCCTCCACCACCGCCTACGGCGGCTGGCCGAACCAGGCCGACTACGGCACCGCGAAGGCGGCCGTGCGTCAGCTGACCGCGAACCTGGCGATCGAATGGGCCCCGCTCGGGGTGCGCGTCAACGGCGTCGCCCCGGGGCACACCCTCACCCCGATGGTGCAGGAGATGATCGACGGCGGCTACGACGTGGGAGCGATCGAGCGACGGTCCCCGCTCGGAAGGCTCGCCTCGCCCGAGGAGATGGCGGCCTCGATCGTCTACCTGCTGTGCGACGCCGGATTCGTCACGGGTCAGACGCTGCCCGTGGACGGCGGGTGGACGGCGGTGGGCAAGTGACCGCCGGTCAGCGTGGCGCCTCGATGAGCTCGACGCGCACGTCGTCGGGTCCGAGCACGTACAGCAGCCGGTGGTGCTCGAGCGGTCCGCTCGTGGCGGTGATGGGGTCGGAGAGCCTGGTCACGCCGCGCGCCGCGAGTCGGTCCAGCGTGGCGTCGAGATCGTCGACGACGAGCGCGACGTGCATCGCGCCGATGCTGCCGTTGTCGGGGTCGATGCGCACGCCCGAACCGCCGCGGTACTCCAGCAACTCGATGAGCGTGGCGTCACCGGGCAGCCGCACGAAGGCCTGCCGCACCACGACGCCGACGTATCCCGTGACGGCGTCGATCGCCGGTCCGCTCTTCTCGTACGGGCCCAGCAGTTCGCCACCGGTGAGGTGCACGAAGAAGTCCGCGGCCGCATCCAGGTCGCTCACGGTGATTCCTGCGTGGTGCACGACCATGCCCGCTCCTCTCGATCAAGCGTTTGCTCAGACTCTAGCGAAGGTGGATTGACATGACCGCGACCGACCGCATCCTGCAGCTCGACGGCAAGGTCGTGGTGCTCACCGGTGCCGCGGGCGGGCAGGGGCGCGCCCATGCCGCCCTGCTGCACGAGCTCGGGGCGCGCATCATCCTCACCGACGTCGATGAAGCGAGCGTGGTCGCGCTCGCGGCCGCCCTCGGCGGCGAGTCGGTCGGCGTCGCGCACGACGTGACTTCGACGGCCGATTGGCAGGCGGTCGTCGCTCTCGCGCGGGAGCGGTTCGGTCGCATCGACGTGCTCGTCAACAACGCGGGGTACTCGCCGGTGGCACCCCTCGCCGACTCCGACGACGCACTCCTGCGCCGCACGCTCGAGATCAATCTCGTGGGGCCCATGATCGGCATGCGCGAGGTGCTGCCCCTGATGCGCGATCGGGGCGGTTCGATCATCAACGTCAGCTCGACCGCGGGTCTCGAGGGCGCCCCGGGCCGTGTGCCGTACTCCGCCTCGAAGTTCGGCCTGCGGGGTGCCACGCGTTCGGTGGCGCGCGAGTACGGCCCGTACGGCATCCGGGTCAACGCCGTGTGCCCGGGCGCCGTCGACACCCCGATGATCAGCGAGCAGACGCGTCAGGGCGTCGGCTTCATCTCGACCATCCCGATCCCGCGCGCGGGGCGCCCCGAGGAGGTCTCGAACCTGATCGCCTTCCTCGCGAGCGACGCGAGCAGCTATTGCACCGGGCAGGACTTCGTCATCGACGGCGGGGTGACCGCCTGATGCCGGCCTACGAGATCGACGGCGTCGTGCCCGTGGTCGACCCGACCGCGTTCGTGCACGAGACTGCGAGCCTCATCGGCGACGTGATCATCGGGCCGGGATGCTACATCGGCCCGTTCGCGAGCCTGCGGGGTGACTTCGGCCGCATCGTCGTCGGTGCCGGGTCGAACGTGCAGGACTCGTGCGTCATCCACGCCTTCCCCGGCGCGGACGCGGTGCTCGAGCCCGGGAGCCACATCGGGCACCAGGCCGTGCTGCACGGCTGCACGATCGGTTCCTACGCCCTCATCGGCATCGGCGCGATCGTGCTCGACGGCGCCGAGGTCGGCGAGAACGCCCTCGTCGGTGCAGGCGCGGTCGTGACGGCGGGCACGATCATCCCCGCCGGGGCGCTGGCGCTCGGCAGCCCGGCGAAGGTCGTGCGGCAGCTCGACCAGGTGGCGATCGAGTGGAAGCGCGATGGCGTGCGCATCTACCAGGAACTCGCGCAGCGCAGCATCGCGACGCTGCGCCCCGTGACGCCGCTGACCGAACCCGAGCCCGATCGCGCGCGCGTGAGCACCGGGCGCGACGTCTCCGTGCCGTTGCACGAGCGGCGGGGTGGATCAGCCGAGCCCGCGTAGCTCCCCGAACCGACGGCGGTGCTCCCCGGCGTCGCCGAACAGCTGGCCGAGAGCGTGGGCGCGCTTGAACAGCAGCTGCGCGTCGTGCTCCCAGGTGATCGCGATGCCGCCGTGCAGCTGCACGGTCTCGGCGGCCACGTGGTCGAGGGCGGTCGTGCACCACGCTTTCGCGAGCGCGGCACGTTCGGGCAGGTCCGCGGCATCCACGGAGGCCGACCATCCCGCCGCCCACGACACCGTGCGCGCCGTCTCGACCTGCAGCAGCATGTCCGCCATCCGGTGCTTGAGCGCCTGGAACGATCCGATCGCGCGGCCGAACTGCACCCGCTGCTGCGAGTAGGCGACGGTCATGTCGAGTCCGCGCTGTGCCGCGCCCACCTGCAGCGCGCTCACGGCGGTGATCGCGCGATCGCGCAGGCCGGCGACGGCCGCTGCGGCATCGAGCAGCAACGGACGCGCCGCGGCGTCGGAGAACGTGAGCGTCGCGAACCGCAGCGTCGGGTCGAGGGCCGGCGTGGCAACCCGGGTCACCCCGTCGCCGAGCACCTCGAAGATGCCGACGCCGTCATCCGTTTCGGCGATCGCGAGCACGACGTCGGCGTTCGCTCCGTCGAGCACGAGCGTCGCCTCGCCGGTGAGCCGCCAGGGTTCGCCGGGGGTGGCGCGGATGCCGGAGCCGTTCGTGCGCCAGCGGCCCGTGGCATCCGCCCAGGCCACCGTCGCGACGGACGTGCCGTCGGCGATTCCGGGGAGCAGGCGTGCGCAGGCCTCGTCGTCGGCGGCGAGCAGCAGGGCGTCGGCGGCGACCACCGCTGAGCCGAGCAGCGGTGAGGGCGCCAGCGACGCCCCGAGCTGTTCGAGCACGATCTGCGTCTCGAACGAGCTGAACCCCGCCCCGCCGTACTCTTCCGGGATCGCGAGCGCGGCGGCCCCGACCTCCTCGGAGAGCAGTCGCCACAGCTGGCCGTCATAGCCCACCTCGGAGACCATCGCGGCGCGCACGGCCACCGAGTCGGCGTGCCTGGCGAGCAGGCTGCGCACCGTGCTCGCGAGCTCGAGGTGTTCCTCGCTCAGTGCGAAATGCATGTCGGGCTCCTTTGGTCTCAGGATGCCAGGATCGCGCGCGCAATGACGGCGCGATGATCGGAGGCCGTGCCCCACACCCCGGCGAGGGCGCGCACCCGCAGCAGCACGAGCCCGAGGTCGTGCTCGGCGGTGTAGCCGATCGCGCCGTGCACCTGCAGGGCCGTGCCCGCAGCCTTCAGTGCGGCCTGTCCGGCGGCGAGCTTCGCCGCCGAGACGCTGCGCGCCGTCGTCGACGTGCCGAGATCGAGGGCCGCGCCGTAGACGAGAGGGCGCGCGAAGCTCAGCGCGATGCGCACGTCCGCGAGGGCGTGCTTGACCGCCTGGTACTCGCCGATCGCCCGGCCGAACTGTTCGCGCACCTTCGCATAGGCGACGGCCTCGGCCAGCAGCCGCTCCCCGGCACCGACGAGCATCGCCGCGCACGCGAGCGTGGTCTCGGCGATCGCGGCCTCGACCACGGTGGGATCGAGCGGCATCGCGGGCGCCGTGGCCCGCAGTCGCGCGAGCCGGCGCGCGGGATCGAGCGATTCCAGCACGGTGTCGGATGCTGCGGCCGCGATCGACGCACCGCTCACCTCGAACGCGTGCGTGCTCGCATCCGCGTCCACCGCGAACGGGGTCGTGCCGGTCACCGCGGCGGTCGCCACGACCGAGCCATCGGCGATGCCCTCGCGCAGCGTCGCGTCGACGAGCGTCGGCAGCAGCACCGCGGACTCGAGGTACGGGCCCGGCACCGCGTGGAAGCCGAGACGCTCGAAGACCACCACGAGCTCGCTCGCGCTCGCACCGACACCGCCCTCCTCCTCGGAGATGCGCAGTCCCAGCACGCCGCTCGCGGCGAGGTCGCGCCACACCTTCAGGCCCGGGCGATGGTCGCCCTCCGCCCAGGAGCGCGCGACCGAGAGGCCGCCGCCCGAGATCACAATGTCGTCGACGGCGTCGGCGAACGCTAGTTGCTCGTCACTCGGGGTGAATCTCACGACCGCCTCCTGTCACCGCGCGGCAGGCCGAGGATGCGCTCGGCGATGATGTCGCGCTGAATCTCATTCGTGCCCGCGTAGATCGGACCGGCCAGCGCGAAGAGGTAGTCGTCGGCCCAGCGGCCTCCGGCGGGCGCGCCGGCGCCACGCAGCTCCGCCTCGGGGCCGAGCAGATCGAGTGCGGTCTCATGCAGCGCGAGGTCGAGCTGGGACCAGAAGACCTTGTTGACGCTGCCGTCCGGTCCGACATCCCCGCCCTCGGCGAGGCGGCTGACGGTGCCCCAGGTGTAGAGGCGGTACGCCTCAGCGCCGACCCAGGCATCCACGACCCGATCGATCGCGTGCGGGGCGTTGTCGCCGTGGCTGTGCCAGAGCTCGACGAGCCGGTCGGCGGCGGCGCAGAATCGTCCAGGGGAGCGCAGCGAGAGCCCGCGCTCGTTGCCGGCGGTGCTCATCGCCACCCGCCAACCGTCGCCCGTGGCTCCCAGCACGTCGGCGTCCGGCACGAACACGTCGTCGAAGAAGATCTCCGCGAACCCCGCGTCGCCGTCGAGCTGCGCGATGGGTCGCACCGTGATGCCGGGCGCGTCGAGCGGGAACAGGAAGTAGGTGAGTCCGCGGTGCCGTTCGGCGGCCGGGTCGGTACGGAACAGCCCGAACCCGCGGTCGGCGAACGGCGCGCGCGAGCTCCAGGTCTTCTGACCGCTCAGCAGCCAGCCGCCGCGTTCCTCGTCGCGTCGTGCGCTCGCGCGGATGGCCGCGAGGTCGCTCCCGGCGCCCGGCTCCGACCAGGCCTGGGCCCAGATCTCCGAGCCGTCGCTCATCGCCGGAAGGAATCGAGCCTTCTGCTCGTCGGTGCCGTGTTCGAACAGGATCGGCGCCAGCAGCGAGATGCCGTTCTGCGCGATGCGCGTCGGCGCCCCCGAACGGTAGTAGGCCTCTTCGAACAGCACCCACTCGATGAGGCTCGCGTCGCGGCCGCCGAACTGCTCGGGCCAGGCGACGACCGACCAGCGGCCTTCGGCGAGTTTCGCCTCCCACGCCCGGTGTGCGGCGGCGCCTTCCGGGGTGTCCATGGAGGGCAGCCGCTCGGCGGGCACGTTGGCGGCGAGCCAGGCGCGCGCCTCCGCGTCGAAGGCGCGTTCGCTGTCGGAGAGGTCGAGGTTCATGCGCCGTCCCCCTCGCGCATCTCTCTCACGCGCATGCCGCCGAGCGAGTCCCCGCCGACCTCGGCGTTGTGCGCGTGGGCGGCGTGGTGCAGACCGAACACCGAGTCCATGCCGGCGCGGTAGCCCTGCAAGTCTTCGACCTGGTTGACGGCCTTCTTCGCGAGGGCGAGGCCGAGGCGCGGCATCGCGCCGATGCGCTCGGCGAGCGCGAGCACGGCATCCTCGAGCTCGGCCCGCGGCACGACGTGATTGACCATGCCCAGTTGGTGCGCGCGCTCGGCCGAGAAGCGATCGCCGGTGAACAGGAACTCCTTCGCGGCACGAGGGTTCATGACGAAGGGATGCGCGAAGAACTCCACACCGGGGATGCCCATCTTCACGACGGGGTCGGAGAAGAACGCGTCGTCGGCGGCGACGATCAAGTCGCACGACCAGGCGAGCATGAGCCCGCCCGCGATGCAGGCACCCTGCACCATGGCGATCGTCGGCTTGGGTATCTCGCGCCAACGCCGGCACATGCCGAGGTAGACCTCGGACTCGCGGGCGAAGCGGGAGTCGACGCCCTCCGCGCCGACGTGATCCCACCAGATGACGGCCTTGCGCTCGAAGCTCTGATCGACATCGCGATCGGGGGTGCCGATGTCGTGGCCCGCACAGAAGTGATCGCCGTTGCCCCCGAGCACGATGACCTTGACCGCGTCTTCGTCGACCGCGCGGGTGAATGCGGCGTCGAGCGCGTAGGTGACCTTGGAGTTCTGCGCGTTGCGGTACTCCGGCCGGTTGAGGCGGATGATGGCAGTGCTGCCCCGCACCTCGTACGTGACGACGTCGGACGTCGAGTCGGCCATGATGCTGCTCCTCGTCGAGTTCTCGCACCCAAACAAGTGCTTGGTTTGCTAGCATACGTGATGCTTGACTTCGTGACCAATGGTGTTCGGCGGTCGAAAGGCAGATGTGGACCTGACATTCTCCGAGGCGGACGAGGCCTTTCGCGCTGAAGTGCGCGACTGGCTCGAGAGCAACCTCGTCGGCGAGTTCGCCGAGCTGCGCGGTCGCGGCGGTTCGGGACGCGAGCACGAGGCCTTCGACGAGCGGCTCGCGTGGAACCGGCACCTCGCCGCCAACGGCTGGAGCTGCGTCGGCTGGCCGACCGAGTACGGCGGGCGCGGGCTCGACCTGCTGCAGCAGGTGATCTTCCACGAGGAATACGCACGCGCCGATGCGCCGGCCCGGGTCAATCACCTCGGCGAAGAGCTGCTCGGACCGACCCTGATCGCCCTCGGCACACCCGAGCAACGGGCGCGGTTCCTGCCGAAGATCGTCGCCGTCGAGGAACTCTGGTGTCAGGGCTACTCCGAGCCGAACGCGGGCTCCGACCTCGCCGCGGTCGCCACGCGAGCGCGCCTCGACGGCGACCACTGGGTCATCGACGGGCAGAAGGTGTGGACCTCGCTCGCCCACCACGCCGACTGGTGCTTCGTGATCGCGCGCACCGGCGAGGGTTCCCGCCGGCACGACGGCCTGTCGTATCTGCTCGTGCCGATGCACCAGCCCGGCGTCGAGGTGCGACCGATCCTGCAGCTCACCGGAACCTCCGAGTTCAACGAGGTCTTCTTCGACGCGGCGACGACGGATGCCGACCTCGTCGTCGGGCAACCCGGCGGCGGCTGGGCGGTCGCCATGGCCACCCTCGGCTTCGAGCGCGGCGTGTCCACCCTCGGCCAGCAGCTCGGATTCCAGCGCGAGCTCGACCGGATCGTCGCCCTCGCGAGGCGCACGGGTGCGATCGACGACGCCGGCATCCACGACCGCATCGTGCGGGCGCAGATGGGGCTTGAGGTGATCCGGTTGCACGGCATGCGCACGCTCAGCGGCGAGCAGGGCCCGGAGATGTCGATCGCGAAACTGCTGTGGGCGCCCTGGCATCGCGAACTCGGCGAGCTCGCGATGGCGGTCGCCGGCGCCGCGGCGCTCACCGTGGATGCCCCGTACGAGCTCGACGACCTGCAGACCCTGTTCCTGTTCAGCCGCTCGGACACCATCTACGGCGGCTCGGACGAGATCCAGAGAAACGTCATCGCCGAGCGCGTGCTCGGCCTTCCGAAGGAGCCACGCCCATGACCCGCAGCGAACAGCCGACCCCCGAGTATGTCGCGCCGCACGGACTGCTGAACGGTCGTCACGTGGTGGTGACCGCGGCAGCGGGCGCGGGCATCGGTTCCGCGGTCGCGCGCCGCTGTCTCGAGGAGGGCGCCGCGCTCGTCACGATCGGTGACACGCACGCCGCCCGACTCGAGGCCGCCGCTGCGGAGCTTGCGAGCGAGTTCGGCGCCGAGCGCGTGCGGCACGCAGTCTGCAATGTGACCGTGGATGCGGACATCGTGGCCCTGCTCGATGTCGCGCAGGCCGAGGGCCGCCCCATCGACGTGATGATCAACAACGCGGGCCTCGGCGGCACCGCCTCCATCCTCGAGATGACCGACGACCAGTGGTCGCTCGTGCTCGACGTGACGCTCACCGGCACCTTCCGCTGCATCCGCGAGGCGGGGCGGCGCATGGTCGCCGACGGTACGAAGGGCGTCATCGTCAACAACGCCTCCGTCATCGGCTGGCGTGCCCAGGAGGGGCAGGCGCACTACGCCGCGGCGAAGGCCGGGGTCATGGCGCTGACGCGGTCGGCCGCGATGGACCTGGCCGAGCACGGCATCCGTGTGAACGCGGTCTCGCCGAGCCTTGCGATGCATCCCTTCCTCGCGAAGGTCACGACCCCGGAACTGCTCGAGCAGCTCAAGGCGAAGGAGGCCTTCGGCCGCGCCGCGGAACCGTGGGAGATCGCCAACGTCATGGTGTTCCTGGCGAGCGACTACTCCTCGTACATGACCGGCGAGGTCGTCGCCGTGTCGAGTCAACACGCCTGAGCCGAACCAGCCCGCTCGCGCGGCACCATCGAAGGAGACACAGATGAACGAGGCCTACATCATCGAGGCCGTGCGCACGCCGGTCGGCAAGCGCGGGGGCTCGCTCGCGGGCGTGCACTCCGCCGATCTGGGAGCGCACGCGATCGCGGCGCTCGTGGAGCGCAGCGGCATCGATCCGGCGGCTGTTGACGACGTCATCCTCGGGTGCACCGACACCATCGGATCGCAGTCGGGCGATATCGCGCGCACCGCGTGGCTCGTGGCGGGATTCCCCGACCACGTGCCGGGGGTCACGATCGACCGGCAGTGCGGTTCGAGCCAGCAGTCCGTGCACTTCGCCGCGCAAGGGGTGATGAGCGGCACGGCCGACCTCATCGTTGCGGGCGGCGTGCAGAACATGTCCGCCATCCCGATCTCCTCGGCGATGACGCTCGGCGAGCAGTTCGGGTTCACGACGCCCTTCGCCGAATCACCGGGGTGGGTTGCTCGGTACGGCACGCAGGAGGTCTCGCAGTTCCGGTCGGCCGAGATGATCGCCGAGAAGTGGGACATCAGCCGCGGCGAGATGGAGGAGTTCGCGCTCGAGAGTCATCGGCGCGCGCTCGCAGCCACCGACGAGGGGCGTTTCGCGCGCGAGATCGCCCCGATCGCCGGTCTCACCGCCGACGAGGGTCCCCGCCGCGACACGTCGCTCGAGAAGATGGCGGGGCTGCAGCCGCTGATCGAGGGCGGGCGCATCACGGCGGCCGTCGCATCCCAGATCAGCGACGCTGCGAGCGCCATGCTCATCGCCTCCGAACGCGCCGTCGAACGGCACGGGTTGCGGCCGCGGGCCCGCATCCACCACATCTCGGTGCGCGCCGACGACCCGGTCTGGATGCTGACCGGGCCGATCCGGGCCACGCAGTACGCGCTCGAGAAGGCGGGCATGACCGTCGATGACATCGATCTGTTCGAGTCGAACGAGGCCTTCGCCTCGGTCGTGATCGCGTGGTCGCGCGAGCTCGGCGTCGATCGCGAGAAGCTCAACGTCAACGGCGGCGGCATCGCGCTGGGGCACCCGATCGGGGCGACCGGCACTCGCATCATGACGACGCTGCTGCACGAACTCGAGCGTCGTGAGGCGCGATTCGGTCTGCAGGTGATGTGCGAGGGCGGCGGTCAGGCCAACGTGACCATCATCGAGCGGCTGTAGCGCCCGCCGTCGCCGCTCAGCCGACGACGGTGCGCGCCGCGCTCGTGAGCCGTTCGGCCGCCTGGCGCACCACCCGGTCGACGAGCTGCTCGCACGAGGGCAGGTCGTCGATCACGCCGACGACCTGCCCCGCGGCGAGCATGCCCGCGTCGGTGTCGCCGTCGACGAGCCCGGCCTTGAGCAGCATGGGGGTGTTGGCGGCGAGCATCATCTGGGCCCAGCTGCGACCGGAACTGCGCTTCATCGACAGGGCATCGGCCGCGAGCTCGCGCCACGACAGTCCGGACATGCGCTTGAAGCGGTAGGAGCGCCGCAGCGTCGGCAGCACCTGGCGCAGCGCGCTGTGCCGCTCGAGGTCGTTGACGAAGTCGGTGCGCAGCAACCGGTGCGGCATGCCGTCCGCCTTGGTGGTGACGACCGTGCCGTCGAGACCGAACGTCAGGTACTGCCGCTTGATCTCCTCCGGCACGGCGCTGTCGCTCGTGAGCAAGAACCGGGTGCCCATGCCGATGCCGGCGGCACCCCAGGCGATCGCGGCCGCGAGACCCCGACCGTCGTAGAACCCGCCCGCCGCGATGACGGGGATGTCGACGGCGTCGATCACCGAGGGCACGAGCAGCGTGGTCGGCACCGCACCCGTGTGGCCGCCGCCTTCTCCGCCCTGGACGAGCACGGCATCCGCACCCCACGACGCGACCTTCTCCGCGTGCCGCACGGCACCGATCGAGGGGATCACGACGACCCCGTGATCCTTGAGCCGCTCGATGAGTTCGCGCTTGGGCGCCAGCGCGAACGAGGCGACCTTCACGCCGTGCGTGATGAGCAGCTGGGCGCGTTCGAGCGCGTCGCCGGCATCGGCGCGCAGGTTGACGCCGAAGGGCTTGTCGGTGCGGCGCTTCACCTCGAGGATCGCCCGCTCCAGTTCTTCGATCGTCATCGTCGCGGAGGCGAGGATGCCGAGCGCTCCCGCCTCCGCGGTGGCGGTGACCAGTCGCGCGCCGGCCACCCAGCCCATGCCGGTCTGCACGATCGGGTGTGCCACCCCGGTCAGCTCGGTGAGTCGCGTCGAGATCAGCTGGGGTGTGCTCATGGTTGCGGTACCTCTCGTTCGCGAACGCCGCGAGGATCGAGCACCTCGCGGATCAACCGCAGCTCCTCGGCGTCGGGAGTGCGGGTCACCGGCACGTCGGCCGGTGCATGCAGTTCGAATCCGGTCGCCGCACGGACGTCGTCGAGCGACACCCCCGGATGCAGCGAGAGCACGGCCATCGTGCCGCCCGGACCCGAGTAGTCGAACACACCGAGATCCGTGACCACGCGGTGCAGCCGGTGGTACCGGGATGCCGCGGCCCCCGCCTCGACCGCGCGGTCGGTGCCGAGCCCCGTGACGAAATCCACCCGCGGCACGAAGACGCGCGGGGAGTGACGCGCGATCCAGTAGCTCGTCGGGTGATTGACCGTGTTGGTCGCGGCAGCACGGGTGCCGAGCAGTTGCCGCGTCGGGCGATCGTGCGGCCCGATCGCGGAGAAGTTGTGGTTGCCGTGCCGATCCAGCTGGGCTCCGCCCATGAGCACGTGGCGCCGACCGCGCATGATCAGGTCGAACAGCGCCCGGTACGGCAGCGATCCCTCGCTCGCCTCGCTGGGACGGTCCACGGCAGGGGTGTCGGCCATGATCGCGGCCTCGCCGTCGGTGAGCATGAGCTGCGGGGCGTGCGTCAGTCGCGCCAGCCGCACCCCGATCGTCGCGACCGTGCCTGTCGCGCTGGCGAGCACCTCGCCGGCGTCGCGGAACACGTCGCCGCACGCCGCAGCGGCGATCTCGGCCCGGGTCGCGGTCATGCCGCGCCCCCCGCATGGAACGCGGAGACGGCCCGGTGGTAGCCGGACTCGTCGACGAGCAGGAACGCATCGCGGAACCGCTCCCACGCTTCGGGGTCGGCTGCGGCCGCGACGTAGGCGCGTTGCATCGCCTCGTCGCGCGCGGCGACCGCCGGCGCGTCGGTGAAGTGCGCACCGGCCGGCGCCTCGACGACGGCGTGGACCATCGTGCGGTCGAGGCTGCCGCCCGGGGCGAACGCGGGAAGCTCGGCCGTCGGCACCACGCGCTCGGTGCTGAGGATCACGTGCTCGGCGGCGAGCGCGAAGAGGTCGTCGAAATGTCCGTCGGGTGCGAGGATTCGGGCGCTGCCGCGATCGTCCGCGACGTCGACGTGGATGAGGGCGACGTCGAGCGGTACGGCGGGCATCGCGACGAACTCCTCGCGATCGGGGTAGGGGGAGACGATCGTGAGGATCTGCGGGTTGCTGCGCACGGCATCCGAACCGAGGCCCGAACGCGTCAGCTCGAAGGGCAGCCGGTGGGCCGCCGCCCGCAGCCCCGCGACGAGCATCGCCTCATCGAGTTCGACGAACCCGATCTCGCCGTGCTCGCGCGCTCGCGCGAAGTGCGGGTCGATCGCGATCGAGTCGAGCGAGACGAAGCCGGCCGTCACCTCGCGCACCTGTCCGGTCGCGCACAGGAGGCCGACATCCGGACCGCCGAAGCTCACGATGCGCAGGTCGCGCGCCCCCGAACGGATGAGCGCGCGCACGAGCGACATCGGCTTGCGTCGCGAGCCCCAGCCGCCGATGCCGACCGTCATGCCGTCGGAGATCGTGCCGACCGCATCGTCGAGGTCGCGCAGCTTGCCGTTCACGTCGTGAGGTTGCCGCCGGTCGCCACGAACTCGTCCCGGTGGTCGTCGGCGACACCGGCGAGGTTGAGCTCGTAGGTGAAGCCCTGCTCGAAGCGGTAGCTCGCGTTGACGTCGATCGGGTCGATGCCGTTGAGCGCCTCCTTCACGGCGCGCACCACGCGTGGGTCCTTCGCCGCGATCTCGTCGGCGAGCGCGATGGCCACCTCGTCGAGCCGGTCGCGCGTGGTCACCTCGAGCACGCTGCCGAGCTCGTGGAGGCGCTGCGCCGTGATGGTGCGGCCCGTGTAGTACATCGGACGCATGAGGTGCGAGGGCACGAGCCGCGAGAGGTGGGTCGCCGCGCCGAGCGCACCGCGGTCCACTTCGGGCAGCCCGAAGTAGGCGTCGTCGGAGGCGATGATCGCGTCGGAGTTGCCGACGAGGCCGACGCCCCCGCCGAGGCAGAAGCCGTTCACCGCGGAGACGACCGGCACCGGGCACTCGTAGATCGCCTTGAACGCCTCGTAGCAGCCCTTGTTGGCGCCGAGGAGGGCTTCGAAGCCCTTGGTGGCCTGCATCTCCTTGATGTCGACACCCGCATTGAAACCACGGCCCTCGGCGCGCAGCACGATGACGCGGGTCTCCCCGTCCGTCCCGGCCTGCTTCATCGCGTCCGCGATGCCGTGCCAACCGGCCACCGGCAGGGCGTTGACGGGCGGATAATCCATCGTGACGATCCGCACACCCTTGTGATGCATCGTCGAATTGATTGCCATGGGACCCCTGACCTAACGTTTGCTTGATAGCCTAGCATTTGCTTGGTAGCGGGATACAACGGAGATTCGAGCCGTCGTGCATCCCGCTGAGCGCTCGACGAGGAGACTGGACGCGATGACGGGAATCTGTGAAGGACGGGTGGCGATCGTCACCGGCGCGGGCCGCGGGCTGGGGCGAGAGCACGCGCTCGAACTGGCACGGCAGGGCGCGAAGGTCGTGGTGAACGATCTGGGCACCTCGCTCGACGGCGAGGGCCGATCGGTGGGACCGGCGCAAGAGGTCGTGGACCTGATCGTGGCCGAGGGAGGCGAGGCGATCGCCAACGGCGCCGACATCGCCGACTTCCAGCAGGCATCCGAGATGGTGCAGCTGGCGATCGACACCTTCGGCAGGCTCGACGTCCTGGTCAACAACGCGGGCTTCGTGCGCGACCGCATGCTCTTCAACCAGAGCGAGGAGGAGTGGGATGCCGTGATCCGCGTGCACCTCAAGGGCCACTTCGCGACGATGCGGCATGCCGCCGCGTACTGGCGCGCCGAGTCAAAGGCGGGGCGCCAGCCCGTGGGCCGGGTCATCAACACGTCCTCGGGCGCCGGGCTGCAGGGCTCGGTCGGCCAGGCCGCCTACTCGGCGGCGAAGGCGGGCATCGCGGCGCTGACCATCGTGGCCGCACAGGAGTTGCGCAACTACGGCGTGACCGTCAACGCGCTCGCGCCCTCGGCGCGCACCCGCATGACCGAGGGCCCGTTCGCGGATGCCATGGCGGCCCCGGCCGACGGCTTCGACCGCATGGACCCGGCCAACGTCTCGCCGGTGGTCGCGTGGCTGGCCAGTGCGGACGCCGCCGACGTCAGCGGGCGCGTCATCGAGGTGGAGGGCGGCCGCATCTGCATCGAGGAGGGCTGGCGGCACGGTCCCGCCGAGGACGTCGGGCGTCGCTGGGATGCCGCCGAGCTCGGTCCCGTGATCCGCTCGCTCATCGCCCAGGCGGCGGTGCCCGAGCCGGTGTACGGCTCGTGAGCGGCGCGGGCGACTGGGCCGGGCGCGCACTCGGCGAACGCACCGTCGCGTATTCGAGTCGCGACGCCATCCTCTACGCCCTCGCGATCGGCGCACCGGCGACCGCGCTCGATCTCGTCTTCGAAGACCGATTGCGCGTGCTGCCCTCCTTCGGCCTCACGCTCGCCCAATGGGCACCGGACGTGCTCGCCGAGGCGGGAGCCTTCGACGCGCGAGCCGTGCACGGCGCGCAGACCCTTGAGGTGTTCGCGCCGCTACCGCGCGAGGGCGAGATCCGTCTTGCCGCTCGTGTGGGTGACGTCTGGGACAAGGGCGCGGCCGCGGTGTTCGAGGTGATCGTGGAGAGCGACCACTTCGCGGCCACCTGGACGCTCTTCGCTCCCGGGTTCGGCGGGTTCGGTGGCGAGCGCGGGCCGGGCCGCGCCCACGCACCCGCGACGGCGCCGACCGACGAACGCACCATCGCGACGGCGCCGAATCAAGCGGCGCTCTACCGCCTGCTGGGCGATCGCCACCACATCCACATCGACCCCGAGGCCGCCGCCCGCATCGGGCAGCCGAGGCCCATCCTGCACGGACTGTGCACGCTCGCGGCCTCGACGCTCGCGCTCGCGGATGTCGTCGGAGCGCATCCCGCCGACCTCGCCTCGCTCGCGGGTCGCTTCAGCGGTCCGGTGCTGCCCGGGGACGAACTGCTCGTTCGCTCGTGGGACGACGGCGCGTTCGACGTGCTGGTCTCCGGCACGACGGTCATCTCCGACGGTTCGGTGCGCTTCGCATGAGCACCCGCGTGCTCGTCGTCGGCGGCACCGGCATGATCGGCGCGCACGTCGCGACTCTCCTCGCCGAACGCGGCGACGAGGTCACGGTCTCGTCGCGTGCAGAACCGCGTGCCACCTCTCCGGTGCGGGGGATGCCCCACCTCGCCGGTGACTACGCCGCCGGCACGTTCACCCGCGAGCAGCTCGAGCCCTTCGACGCCGTCGTCTTCACCGCGGGCACCGATACCCGCCATGTCTCCGCCGAGGACGAGTCCGAGGCGCACTGGGCCGCCGCGCAGAGCGACGCCGTGCCCGCGTTCGCCGCCCTCGCGCGGGATGCCGGGGTGGCCCGGTTCGTTCAGATCGGAAGCTGCTACCACCAGGCGATGCCCGAACTCGCGGCGGTGCATCCCTACGTGCGCGCCCGCCAGCTCGCCGACGAGCGCACGCGCGCCCTCTCGTCGTCGGCGTTCGCCGCGGTCACCCTCAACCCGCCGCCGATCGTCGGGAGCATCCCGGGGCCGGTGCTGCGCCGCTACGAGCGGATGGTGGACTGGGTGCGCGGCGCGACGGATGCCCCGCCGCTGACCGCCCCACCCGGCGGCACGAACTACCTCTCCGCTCGCTCCCTCGCGCAGGCCGTGGCCGGTGCGCTGGATCGCGGCGTCGCGGGCACCGCATACCTCGTCGGGGACGAGAATCTCAGCTATCGCGAGTTCTTCCAGCTGTTCGCCGACGAGTCCGAGTCCGGCGCGACGATTCGGGAGCGGGATGAGGAGCATCCCTTCCTGATGGACCGCTACATCACGCAGGGCCGCGGCCGGGTGCTCGCCTACGAGCCGGATCCGGCCGAGAGCGCGCTGCTCGGCTACGACCGCGGCGATGTCCGGCGGGCCGTGCGCCAGATCGTCGACGAGGTCGATCGGGCACGAGGCTGACCGCCGCGGGCATGTCCGACCGCGGGCGACGGTCCGCATTCGCGGTGTGCGTCATCGGCTCCGCGGTGACGCTCATCGAGATCTCGAAGATCAACGTCGCGGTTCCGGCGATCGAGGGGAGCCTCGGTGGCGGTCCGACGGGCATCCAGCTCATCGTCGTCGGCTACCTCGTGACCTTCGCGCTCGTGCTCGTGCCGGCCGGGCGGCGCGGCGACATGCGTTCGCGGCGCAGCCTGTTCATCGCCGGCCTCGTGCTCTTCGGTGTCGCGGCCGTCGGGTGCGCCCTCGCGGCGACGGCGGAGATGCTCATCGCGTTCCGCCTGCTGCAGGGCGTCTCGGCCGGCATCGTCGTGCCGCAGACGCTCGGCATCATCCAGCAGCTGTTCCGGGGAGCGGAACGCGGTCGCGCGCTCGGCGTCTTCGGGGCGGTGCTCAGCATCGCACTCGCGCTCGGGCCGACGATCGGCGGCGTGCTCATCGCGCTCGGCGGGCCGGAGTTCGGCTGGCGTCTGCTGTTCGTGATGACCCTGCCGATCGTGGTGGCGATCGTGCCGATCGCCGTTCGGGTGCTCCCGAGGCACCAGCCGGAGTCGAGCCTCCCGCGCGACCTCGATCCGCTCGGCGTCGCGCTGCTCGCGGTGGCGACGGTCGCGCTGCTGGCCCCGTTCGTGCTCACGACGGGATTGCCCGGCGATGATCCGGCGCGTTGGCTCGCGCTGCCCATCGCGGCGGCCGCGACGGCCGCGTTCGTGTGGTGGGAGCGGCGCTACCGCGCCCTCGGCCGTGGGCCGCTCGTCGACCTCACGCTCTTCGGGATCGCCGGATATCGCAACGGCATCCTGCTCGGCTCGGCGTTCTACGCCGCGATGCCCGGAGCCCTGCTCGTGACCGCGCTCGTGCTGCAGCAGGGCTGGGGCGTCTCGGCGGCGGCGGCGGGCGCCGCGACCGTGCCGTTCGCGCTCGCGTCGGCGGTGTCATCCTGGGTGCTCGGCAAGTACACCCACCGATTCGGTCGCGGCATCGTCGTCGCGGGAGTGGTGACGACCGCCGTCGGCCTCGCGGGCGCCGTCGCCGTGACGTTTCTGGTGCCGGAGGCGATCGTGCCGTGGGTCGTGGCCGGGGTATTGACGGTCGGCGGCGCGGGTGGCGGCGCGGTGGTCGCTGCCAACCAGACCCTCACGCTCGACGACGTGGAACCGATGCGCGGTGGCGTCGCGGCCTCGGTCGGCCAGGTCGGACAGCGTATCGGCACCGCGGTCGGCACGACGATCGTCACCGCGGTGTTCTACGCCTCGGTGATGCCGGTCGCGCACGGGGACGCGGTGTCGGCGTATCGCGATGCCTACCGCAACGGCGCCGCGGTCTCGCTCGGACTGCTCGCAGTCGCGGCCGTCGTCGCCGTGGTCGATCAGCGCAGAGCCGCCCGCGGCTCCGTCTGAACGCACCGACCGTGCCGTCGAACCGGATCGGTTTCTACAATCGATGACGTGAGTACTACGGAAGAGACCGAGATCGAGCCGGAGATGTCGGCTCGTGCCGAACTGCGCCGCATCGACGCGGTCGCTCCATGGTGGTTCGCGTTCGCGCTGCTCGCGACCGCGATCGCCACGGGAGCGCTGGTGCTGAGCGGATGGCGGCCAGCCCAGTTGCCACCACCGGCTGCGGCGACGTGGTGGTCGAGTGCGCTGGTCACCGGCCTCGGGCTCATCGCCATCGGCTACGCGGGTTGTCCGATCTACTGGGGGAACGTGCAGACCGCGTACCGGCAGAAGTCGTTCGCCATCCGCGCGGGGCTCGTCCTGTTACTGGTCGGCGTGTTCGTCGGCTTCATCGCGGTGTTCGCGAACTGACTCAGCGGGGCACCTCGACGCGCTGCAGCGTCGCGGACTTCGGCTCGCGGTGGTCGCCCGACGATCGCCCGGTGAGACGGCGACCGATCCAGGGCAGCACGTACTCGCGCCAGTAGGCGGCGGTGCGCGGTCGGGTTTCGGTGGGGATGGCGTCGGCCGCGACATCCGGGATCGCGACTCCCAACGCCGCGAGCACGTTGCCCGCGACGCGCCGATGGCCGGCCGGCCCCAGGTGCAGGCGGTCGAGCGACCAGTACTCGAGCTTGGTGAGTTCGTCGTCGGCCCAGTTGTCGACGAAGGTGACCCGGCCGAGTGGCAGGTGGGCGCGCACCGCCTCGGCGAGTCGATCGCCGCGCTTCTCGATCGAGGCGCCGAGCGGGATGTGCCGCGTCGGGTTGGCGCCGCTGGCCAGCAGCACGTGGATGCCGGCCGTGGTCGCCCGCTCCACCGCGGCGATGAGCTGGTCGGCGACGCGGGAGATCGAGACGCGCGGTCTCATGATGTCGTTGCCGCCGCCGTTGATGCTCAGGAGCGCCGGCGAGAGCGCGATCGCCGCGTCGAGCTGGTCGGTCGCGATCGGCGCGAGCAGTCTGCCCCGAATCGCCAGGTTCGCGTAGCCGACCGGCTCGGGCGACGCGAGCGCGAGGCCGAGGGCGACCAGGTCGGCCCAGCCGCGGGTGCCGCCATCCGGCGACTCGTCACCGACGCCCTCGGTGAAGCTGTCGCCGATCGCCACGTAGCTCGAGAAGCTGTGCTGCATGCACCGAGTCCATCACAGACCTGCTTGACTACGGGTGTGACGCGATCGTTCGACCTCGGACCCGCCCTGCTGTTCTGCCCGGCGGACCGTCCCGATCGCTTCGCGAAGGCGCTCGAGCGCGCGGACGCGCTGATTCTCGACCTGGAGGACGCGGTCGCCGACGATGCCAAGTCGACCGCTCGCGAAGCCCTCGTCACGGCGGACCTCGACCCGGCTCGGGTTATCGTGCGCGTCAACGGCGCGGCATCGGCCCATCACGATGCGGATGTCGCGGCGCTCGCCACCACGGATTTCCGCACCGTCATGCTGCCCAAGGCCGCCGACCCCGCCGATCTCGCCCGGCTGGCGGACTACGACGTCATCGCGCTGTGCGAGACGGCGGCCGGCGTGCTGGCGGCCGGCGCGCTCGCGGCCGAGGCGAACGTCGTCGCGCTGATGTGGGGAGCGGAAGACCTGGTCGTCTCGCTCGGCGGCACGTCCAGTCGCGCGCCGGACGGCCGCTACCGGGATGTGCCCCGCCAGGCGCGCTCGATGATCGCGCTCGCTGCCGCGGCCGGTGGCGCGGCGGCGATCGACGCGGTGCACGTCGACATCCCGGACCTCGCGGGGCTCGCGGAGGAGGCCGCCGACGCAGCGGCCCTCGGGTTCGCGGCGACCGCGTGCATCCATCCCTCGCAGGTCGAGACGATCAGAGCGGCCTACCGACCGACGGACGCGCAGGTGCGCTGGGCCGCCGAGCTGCTCGCGGCCGCCGAGGGCGCTCCGGGCGCCTTCGCGTTCCGCGGCGCGATGATCGATGAGCCGGTGCTGCGTCAGGCCCGGGCGATCCTGGGGCGTCGAACGGAACGGTGAGGGCGCAGCGCTATCGCTTCTTCTCGTCCAGCGGCTTGCCGTTGAGCATCACGCCCGGCGACGGGACGGCGGGCGCGGCGGCTTCCGGCGGGGTGGCCTGGGTCGGGGCATCCGGCATCGCCGTCGGCGGAATGCGGTTCGGGTTCGCGGCGTCGACGGCGCTCGTCGTGCGCGGCCCGCGCAGACCCAGGTAGATGCCGAATCCACCGGCGGCAAGCGTGATGAGGATCGGGAGCAGGAAGTCCGGCTTGGCGGCCAGGTTGCCGACCGTGCGCCAGAAGGCGGGCGCGAAGAACCCGCCATCGCCACCGACGCTGGTGAACGCGGCGAACGCGCCAGCGACGAGGCTCGTGACCGCTCCGACGACGACGGCGAACGCGGTGATCGCGATCCAGGGCCAGCGTCCGTTCTTGACGGGGGCGCCGGCGCCCTTCGTGTACAGCCAGGCGGAGACCAGCGGAATCGCGACGGCCACGATGCCGGTGATGGTGCCGTAGATGCCGATGACGCCGGAAAGCACGGTGAAGCCGGCGATGCCCACGACGATCGACCCGAGGGAGAACAGCAGTCCGCGCGACACGTTCTCGGACGGCGGTGGAACGATCGAGTCAGTCATGCGGTAACCCTAGCGAAGGCGTACCCGCCCTCGCGCCCCGGCGCATGGGGAGTGCTCCCCAGGGCCACCGTCTGACCCACCGCGCGGGCGTCGAGCCGTGTCGGAGTCGAATCAGCCGGTGATCGAGAACGTCGGCTGACAGCTCGGGCACCACCACACGTCGCGCAGTTGCAGTTCGTCGTCGCCGAGTCGGCCGTGTTCGATGCGAGTGCCGCACCGTCGACAGGGCTGTTCTCCGCGGCCGTAGACCCACAGTCGATCGCGGAACAGGTTGCCCGTCGTCGTGCGTTCGGGGCGATCCCGGTTCGCGGCGATCAGGCGCTGGGCCAGCTCGATGAGCTTCGCCGGCTCGCGCACGTCGCCCACGGCCATGGTTGGCGGGATGCCGCGCAGAAAGCACAGCTCCGACCGGTAGACGTTGCCGAGCCCGGCCATGACCCGCTGGTCGAGCAGGGTGAGGCCGACGGCGCGCTGCGGATCGCGCACGAGGTTCGCGAGTGCGGCATCCGGATCCCAGTCCGGGCCGAGCAGGTCGGGCCCGAGATGGCCGACGACCTCCGATTCCGCCGCGGTGGGCACGACCTCGAGCAGCCCGAGCTCGAAGCCGACCGCGGTGAACCGCTCGTTCGTCAGGATCGCGCGCGCCGTGAACTCCGGTCGGCGCCAGCGCGTGCCGTTCGGGTAGACGTGCCAAGAGCCTTCCATCTTGAGGTGGCTGTGGATCGTGGCATCCCCGACCCGGATGAGCAGGTGCTTGCCGCGGCTGACGACCTCGTGCACCGTCTGCCCGCTGAGATCCACGGTGGCGAAGGCGGGAACCCGAAGGTCGCAGCGCGTGAGCGTCGAGCCGGCGAGGGCGGCATGCAGTTGCACCGCCTCGCGGTAGACGGTGTCACCCTCGGGCATCGGCCCACGGTGGTGCGGGTGGCGCGGACGGGTGCATCGCTGGACTCCTTCGATGACGGATGCTGTGCCTCACGGTAGCGGGTCGACCCGACGCTGAGACCGTGAATCCGGGGCCCGGACGCCCCTGATCATCCCCGCAACCGCAACCCCTGCGGCGTCGCCGCGAAACCCGCCTCCACCAGGAGCGCACCCAGCGCGGTGCCGACCGCGAACTCGCCGTCGACGCGCTCGATGCGCATCCTGCCGATGCGAGCGCGCACCACCGAGGCGAGCTCGAGGGTCGCGGCGCGCAGCACGTCCGGGTCAGCCGTGAACGTCAGCACGCTCTTGCCGCCGCGCTCCACGTAGAGGGCGAGGCCACCGTCCACGATCGCCACGATCGCGCCGGCCTTGCGACCCGGCCGGTGGCCCTTCGCGGCGACGTCGTCGAGTTGCGGCCAGCTCAGCGCCGCGCCGTACGGGTTCGCCGGGTCGGTCGCCGCGAGCACGATCGCGCGCAGTTCGGGCACGGAGTCGGGGTCGCGCGCGAAGGCGCGCAGCCGGTCGACGGTCGCACCGGTCGCGAACTGCGCGGCGCCGAGTCCCTCGACGAAGTAGCCGCGTCTGGCGCGGCCCTGCTCCTCGAACCCGCTGAGCACCTTGTAGGTCAGTGCGAAGCCGCCGCGGATGCCCTCGCTCACGACCGCGCCGCGTGTGACCACCCCGTGCCGCTCCAGCAGCAGCTCCGCTGTCGTCTTCGCGCGGATCGTCGGGTCGGGCTCCGCGAGCGGCAGCAGCGACCAGCGCCCGGCCACGGTCGGCGGGCCGGAGACCGCGACCGAGAGCGACCGTCCGCGGTATGAACGCGGCCTCGGCGCGCGTCGCGTGCTCGCCGGTCCGCCGAGCCAGGCGCGCAGCGGCGAGAGCGTGTCGTTGGTGACGAGCCCGGCCCAGACCAGCTCCCAGAGCGCGGTGACGAGGGCCGCATCATCCGGCTCGCCCACCGCCTGCTGCAGTTGGCGGAAGAAGTAGGCGCCCCCGCCGGCGAGGGCGGCGAGGATGCTGCGCTGCAGTTCCGTGGTCTCGGCGCCGCTCGGCTCCGGCAGGGTCAGCGGCGCGGTCGGGGCCAGGTGCAGGCCCAGCCAGCCATCGGAACCGGGCAGCGTGCCGTTGCCCGACCACACCACGTCTCCGCTCGTCGTGAGCTCGTCGAGCCAGGCGGGTGAGTAGTCCGGTACGCGGGCCGGCAGCACGAGCGACTCCCAGGTCGAGGCCGGCAGCGACACCCCCGCGAGCTGATCGATCACCTGCAGCACGCCGTCCAGACCGCGCAGCGCGCCGCCGACATGTTGCCACGACGGCAGGAATCGACCGAGCGCTGACTGCTCGACCGGCTCGACCTCCGAGCGCAGCGCCGCGAGCGACCGCGCCCGCAGCCGCCGCAGCACCTCGACCGAGCACCACTCCGTGCCGGAAGCGCCGGGGCGGAACTCCCCGTCCACGACGCGCCGGTCGGCGGCGAGGCGGCGCAGGGCGTCGGTGACGACGGCGCTGCCGAGACCGAAGCGGGACGCGACATCCTGTGCCGTGAACGGACCGTGCGTGCGGGCGTACCGCGACACGAGGTCGCCGAGCGGGTCGTCGACGGGCTCGATGAACGCCGCGGGCACACCGATCGGCAGCGGCACGCCGAGGGCATCGCGCAGGCGCGCGGCATCCTCGATCACGGCCCATCGCGCCTCGCCGGCGATCGTCGCCGGCAGCACGCGCCCATCCCGCGCCAGCCCCTCCACCCATGCCGAGGGCGCGGGGATGCTGCGCGCGGCGAGTTCCTCGAGGGTCAGCGGCCCGAGCATCCGCAGCACATCCACCAACCCCTCGGCGTCGCGGGCGCGGCGCTCGGGGGTCAGCCGCTGCAACTCGGCCTCGGTCTGCTCGATCACAGCGGGGTCGAGCAGCTCCCGCAGCTCCGCGCGGCCGAGCAACTCGGCCAGCAGCGTCGGGTCGAGCGAGAGCGCGGCCGCCCGACGCTCGGCCAACGGCGAGTCGCCCTCGTACATGAAGGCCGCGACGTAGCCGAACAGCAGCGAGCGCGCGAAGGGCGACGGCACCTCGGTCTCCACCTCGACCATGCGCACCTTGCGCTGCTCGATCCGCGTCGTGAGCGCACCGAGGGCGGGCAGGTCGTAGACGTCTTGCAGCACCTCGCGCACCGTCTCCAGCACGATCGGAAAGCTCGGGTAGCGCCGGGCCACGTCCAGCAGCTGGGATGCCCGCTGCCGCTGCTGCCACAGCGGGGAACGGCGCCCCGGGTCTCGCCGCGGCAGCAGCAGTGCGCGCGCCGCGCACTCCCGGAACCTCGCCGCGAACAGCGCGGAGCCACCGACCTCCTCCGTGACGATCTCCTCGAGCTCGGCGCGCTCGAACGCGAAGAGGTCGGCTCCCGGCGGTTCGGCGTCGGTGTCGGGGATGCGCACGACGATGCCGTCGTCACCGGCCATCGCGGCGCCGTCCACCCCGAGGCGGTCGCGCACCCGCGCGCTCACCGCGAGCGCCCAGGGCGCGTGCACGGGCATCCCGTACGGGGAGTGCAGCACGAGCCGCCAGTCGCCGAGCTCGTCGCGGAAGCGCTCGACGACGAGCACCGTGTCGGTGGGCACCTGCCCGGTGGCCTGCCGCTGCTCCTTCACGAGGGCGACCAGATTGTTCGCGGCGCGCTCGTCGAGACCGATGGCGGCCAGCCTCGCGCTCGAATCGGTGATCGAGCCCGTCGAGAGCGCTCGCGTGAACCCCCCGATCGCCTCCCCGAGCTCCGCCGGCCGCCCCAGTCCGTCGCCCTTCCAGAACGGCACCTTGCCGGGCTGCCCGAAGGCGGGACTCACCAGCACCTGATCGTGCGTGATCTCCTCGATGCGCCAACTCGTCGTGCCGAGCGCGAACACGTCGCCGACCCGCGACTCGTAGACCATCTCCTCGTCGAGCTCGCCCACCCGGCGCCCCGGGCCCTCGCCGCCCACCATGAAGACCCCGAACAGCCCCCGATCCGGGATGGTGCCGCCGGAGGTCACGGCCAGGCGCTGCGCACCGGGTCGTCCCGCGATCGTGCCGGCCACGCGGTCCCAGACCACCCGCGGGCGCAGCTCCGCGAACTCGTCGCTCGGGTAGAGGCCGCTGACGAGGTCGAGGGTCGCCTCGAACGCCGAACGCGGCAGGGTCGCGAACGGCGCACTGCGGCGCACCGTGTCGAACCACTCCTCGACGTCGATCGGTCCGAGCGCGCACGCGGCGATGGTCTGCTGGGCGAGGATGTCGAGCGGGTTCGCGGGGATCGCGATCGCCTCGATCTGCCCGGCCAGCATCCGCTCGGCGACGACGGTCGAGTGCAGCAGGTCGGTGCGGTGCTTGGGGAACAGCATCCCCTTCGAGATCTCGCCCACCTGGTGCCCGGCACGCCCGATGCGCTGCAGTCCGGATGCCACGGACGGTGGCGACTCGACCTGGATCACGAGATCGACCGCCCCCATGTCGATGCCGAGCTCCAGCGAACTCGTGGCGACCACGCAGCGGAGGCGGCCGGACTTGAGATCGTCCTCGATCGTGGCGCGCTGCTCCTTGCTGACCGAGCCGTGGTGGGCGCGGGCGAGTAGGGCGGGGGCGGCGGGGGCTGGGGTCGCGGGGATGTCGACCAGCTCGCGCCGCCCATGGATGCCCGCCGAACCCCGCGCGACCTGGTCGACATCCCCGCTCCTGCTCGACGTGCTGCGGCGGGTGGAGCCGGCTTGGGCCATCATCTGGGCCGGGAGGCGTTCGGGGGCGACGCCGGTGAGGCGTTCCTCCACGATCTCGTTGAGGCGGGCGGTGAGGCGCTCGGCGAGACGGCGGGAGTTGGCGAAGACGATCGTCGAGCGGTGCGCGAGGATCTCGTCGACGATGCGCTCCTCGACGTGCGGCCAGATCGAGCCGGTGGCCTCCGGCGCCATGCCGCTCGGCGGGGCATCGACCGGCGTGTAGCCGTCGGGCCGGGCGAAGACGCCGGGTTCGGACATGTCCTCCACCGGGACGACGACCGAGAGGTCGAAGGTCTTCGCGGCGGGCGGTTGCACGATCGTCACGGGCGCCCGTCCGCCGAGGAAGCGTGCCACTTCCTCCAGCGGCCGCACGGTGGCGGAGAGACCGATGCGCTGTGCGGGTTTCGGCAGCAGGGCATCCAGGCGCTCGAGGGAGACCGCGAGGTGGGCGCCGCGTTTGCTCGCGGCGACGGCGTGCACCTCGTCGATGATCACCGTCTCGACGCCGGCGAGCGTCTCGCGGGCCGCGGAGGTGAGCATGAGGTAGAGGGACTCGGGGGTGGTGATCAGGATGTCGGGCGGCGTTCGCGCGAGCAGCCTGCGGTCCGCGGGGGTGGTGTCGCCCGAGCGCACCCCGACGGTGACGTTCGGTGCGGGCAGGCCCAGGCGTTTCGCCGTCTGGGTCACGCCGACCAGTGGTGCGCGCAGGTTGCGCTCCACGTCGACGCCGAGCGCCTTCAGGGGCGAGATGTAGAGCACTCGCGTGCCCTCGCCGGCAGCGGTGATGAGACGGTCGATCGACCACAGGAACGCCGCGAGCGTCTTGCCCGATCCGGTGGGTGCGACCACGAGCGCGTGCGAACCGGACGAGACCGCATCCCACGCGCCCAACTGCGCGGGCGTCGGGGCGGGGAAGGCGCCCGTGAACCACTCCCGCGTCGCGGGGGAGAAGCGTTCGAGCACCATGGCTCCATCCTCCCCCGCACGGCTGTCAGCGCGCAGGGATCGCACGCGACGATGCCCGCCGCGCCGGGTACCTGGACGCGGCGGGCGGGCGATCGGTGCGCAGGTCAGCCCTTGAGGAAGCCGAGCAGCGCGTCGTTGATCTCGGCGGCGTGCGTCCACAGCATGCCGTGCGGGGCGCCGTCGATCTCGACGTACCGCGCGCCGTCCAGCAGTGCCGAGAACGGGCGTCCGGTCGAGTCGATCGGCAGGATGCGGTCGGCGGTGCCGTGGGCGATGAGCACCGGCAGCCCCGACTCCTTCACCTTCTGCACGTCACCGCGGAAGTCCTCGATCCAGCTCGACACGACCGCGGACGCGGCGATGGGTGCACTGCCGGTGGCCACGTTCCAGCTGTTCGTCACGGCCTCCTGGCTGATGCGGGTGCCGAGGTTCTCGTCGAGGTTGTAGAAGTCCTGGTAGAACTGCGTGAACCAGGCGAAACGGTCCGCCTTCGCGGTGGCCTCGATCCCCTCGAACACCGATGACGGCACGCCGGTCGGGTTGTCGTCGCCGTGCACGAGGAACGGCTCGAGCGAGGCCAGGAAGGCGAGCTTGCTGAGCCTCTCGGTCCCATAGTTCGCCACGTACCGGGCGACCTCGCCGGTGCCCATCGAGAAGCCGACCAGCGTCGCATCGCTGAGGTCGAGCTGCGTCAGCAGCGCGTTCAGGTCCGCGGCGAAGGTGTCGTAGTCGTATCCCGTCGACGGCTGGCTGGACTTGCCGAATCCGCGGCGGTCGTAGGCGATCACCCGGTACCCGGCGTCGAGCAGTGCTGCGGTCTGGCGCTCCCAGGAGCGACCGTCGAGCGGATACCCGTGGATGAGCACCACTGGACGCCCCGCGCCATGGTCCTCGAAGTACAGCTGGATGTCGGTCGAGTTCTCCTGGCCGACGGTGACGTATCCCATCATTGACTCCTGTTCATCGTGAGAACGTGCGTTCTCGATCTCTGTGGCCTACACTAGAGAACGGACGTTCTCAGCGCAAGTCCCCCATCACCAGGAGCCGGAATGGATGACCAGACCACCCGTGAGCGCGTGCTCGAGGCCGCGGAGCGGCTGTTCTACTCGCGCGGCATCCAGGCCGTGACGATGGACCAGCTGCGCGCGGACGCCGGGGTGCCGCTGAAGCGGATGTATGCGCAGTTCCCCTCGAAGGAGTCGATCGTCGCCGAGGTGCTCCGTCGCCGCCAGCGCAGTTGGACGCAGCGGCTGACCGCCGCGGTCGCCGCGGTGCCGGACCCGCAGGGCCGGCTGCTGGCCGTCTACGACTTCCTCGAGCAGTGGTTCGACGAAGACGACTTCCGCGGCTGCGCGTTCATCAACTCGTTCGGCGAACTCGGAGGCACCTCGCCGGTCGTCGCCGAGCTCGCACGCGAGCACAAGCAGGCGTTCTTCGACTACGTCGGCGAGCTCGTGGCGCAGGCGGGCGCCCCAGCAGCACTCGCTCCGCAGCTCGCGCTGCTCGCGGAGGGCGCCCAGAGTTCGGCGGCGATCCTGCCGGACTCGCACTCGGCCGCCCACGCCCGACGGGCCGCGGAGACCCTGATCGCCGCGGCGCTGAGGCCCGTCGCCGCATAGGGTCTGAGCGACCGCTCGCCGCAGGGGTTACGGGTGGGCGTGCAGGAACGCGACCAGGTCGCCCAGCTCCTGCGTGGAGACGGAGTGCCCCAGTCCCTCGTAGATGCGGATGGTGGCGTCGGCGTGCGCGGGCAGCCACGCCTCGGTGCGTTCGATCGCGGCATCCGGGATGATCGGGTCGGCCGTGCCGCGACCCCAGAACACCGGCGGACGGCGCTGGGCGAGCTCCGCATCGCCGGGCAGCTCGCCGGGCGCGAGGAACCCGGAGAGATTCACCGCGGCGGTGAACCGCTGGGGCGCGTGGCGCAGCAGCTGCAACGCCATCGCCCCGCCCTGCGAGAACCCGAGCAGCGAGACGCTGGTGTACTCGAGGGTGTCCAGCCAGGTGAGCACCGCGACGGCGGCCTCGTCGACGCCGGTCGGCTCGGGACTGCCGGGGGTGGTGCGCGGGAACCAGGCCCAACCGCCGCTCTCCGGCAGCGGTGCCCGCAGCGAGGCGATGACGGGCCCGAGCGGGAGGCCGGGCGCCATGCCGAAGAGATCGCCCTCGTGGGAGCCGAGCCCGTGCATGAGCACCAGCAGGGGACGCCCGGCGCGCTCGCGCTCGGGGGAGGACCAGAGGATCGCGGACTCGTCGAGCTGCATTCGCCAAGTCAAGCACCATCCGTAGGTCAGAATGGAGCATGAGCACCGTGGGCACCCCCGATCCGCAGTCGAGCTGGCTCTCAGACGACGAGCTCGCGGAGACGCGAAAGCGCATCCCGCTGCTCTACGTCGAGGCGGTGCCGGTGCGCGTCGACGGCCTCGGCAAGGTCACCGAGGTCGGGATGCTGCTGCGTGCGAACGACGGCGAGATCACCCGCACGCTCGTCTCCGGACGCGTGCTCTACGGCGAGACACTCCGTGACGCGCTGTTCCGCCACCTGGAGAAGGACCTCGGCCCGATGGCGTTCCCGCTACTGCCGGCCTCACCGGTGCCGTTCTCGGTCGCCGAGTACTTCCCCTGGCCCGGATCGAGCCAGTTCATGGATGCCCGCCAGCACGCCGTGTCGCTCGCCTACGTCGTGCCGATCACGGGCACCTGCGAGCCGCGCCAGGACGCGCTGGAAGTCACGTGGCTGCGCCCGGCGGAGGCCGCATCCGAGTCCGTCACCGCCGACATGGAGGGTGGCCGCGGGTCGCTGCTGCGGGCGGCGCTCGCCTCGGTGGGCGTGCTGCCGTAGTTTGCGTCGGCCCGGGTCGCACGTTGCAGGGACGTTGTTGCCGGCGTTCCGCGCGTCCGGGTTGTCACCCCGGCACCGAAGCTGATCAGCATGACTGTCTCGCTTCCGATCCAAACCCAACTCATTCCGACCCGCCTGGGCAACATTTCGGTGCGAATCGTCGGCACTGGCCCCGCCGCGATCCTGTGGCACAGCATGTTCGTCGACGGCGCGAGCTGGGACGGCCTGATTCCCGCGCTCGCCGCCGAACGCACCCTCTACATCGTCGACGGTCCCGGCTATGGGGCCAGCGACGAGCTCGAGACCATCAGTTCGATCGAGGAGGGCGCGGAGGCAGCAGCAGAGCTGCTGCGCGGCCTCGGCATCCGCGAGCCGGTCGACTGGGTGGGCAACGCGTGGGGCGGCCACACCGGAATGGCGCTCGCGTCGAGTCGCCCCGCACTCGTGGCGAGCCTCATTGCGATCAGCTCACCCACGCAGCCCATCGATGCTGCGCTGAGCCGTAAGGTGCGCTTCCTGACGGCCCTGCTGCGCGTGCTCGGGCCCGTCGGGCCCGTGCGATCGGCGATCCTCGAGAATCAGTTCACCGACGAGAACCGCGCGAATCCCGAGATTGCGAGGTCGGTCACGGGGGCGCTGTCGCGCGCGAGCAAGCGCAGCCTCGCGAACACGGTCGAGTCGTTCATCATCCGACGGCTGGATGTCACCGCATCCCTCTCGAGCATCTCCGCGCCCACCCTCTTCGTGACCGGCGATGACCGTCCGGAGTGGACGCCCGAAGCCATGGATGCCGCGGCGGCACTCGTTCCGCACAGCCGCACGGCGATCATCGCCGGGTCGCGCGTGGTGGTTCCCGCCGAGAGGCCGGCGGAGCTCGCGGAGGTCATCCTGGAGTTCTGGGCCGAGCTGTAAGCGCCGCGACAGGCAACGTTGCGCGGACGTTGTGAGCCCCTCCCCGCGAGCGGATGCGGCGCGGCGGTTCGTCAGTGTGGATCGCATGACAACCAAGAACGCATCCAGATGGGCGCGCGCCGCGATCGCCGTGGCCGCACTGGTACCCATCACCATTGCCACCACCGTCGGTGCCGCCTACGCGACCGGCGAGCCCGAAACCCCCGAGACCGTCGAGGTCGCACAGACCGCGGTCGATGAGACCCTTCCGGTCGCCGAGGCTCTCGAGGCACCCGTCGAGGCCTCCCTGCCCGAACCCGAGGGCCTCGCCTCAACCGGCGACCCGCAAGACCCCGAGGGCCCCACGGTCACACTCCACGAGCCCTCGATCCCCGCGGGCTACAACGGATGGCACCATGAGCCGTTCGCGGTGCAGGTCGGCGCGACCGTCGGCCAGGGAAGCATCGTCAGCATCGAGTGGACCCTCAGCGGTGCCACCACCGGATCCGGTTCGAAGGGCTCGTCGCCCGCGACCATCTCGATCACCGGGGAAGGAGTCACGACCCTTCAGGTCACGGTGACCGACTCGGCCGAGTTCGTCGCAGTGGAGGAGTACACCCTGCGCATCGACAGCGAAGGCCCCGTGTTCTCCATCAACTCGCCCAAGGAGGGCGACGTCTACCGCGTCGGCGATCAGATCACGTTCGACTTCAGCTGCACCGACGCGTTGAGCGGCGTCAACGTGTGCGCGGCGTTCCCGTACGAGGAGCCGGGGAGGCCTGTCGTGTCTGGTGAGACCTACACGCTCGACAAGGTCGGCGAGTGGATCATGTACTTCGGCGGCAACGACAACTCGACGAACGGCGCGCAGCCCCACGTCAACTACACCGTGCTCCCCGCGTTGGAGCCCGACACCACCGCCCCGGTCGTGACCGTCGAGCCGAGCGAGACCGTTCCCGCGTCTGGCTGGTGGAACAAGGCGGTCGAGGTGGACTTCGTCGCCACGGATGCCAACCCCATCCAGTCGTTCGAGTATCGTCCCGCGCTCGCGGCTGGTGGATGGGGCCCGTGGGTCACCGCGGCCGCGAACCCAAGTGGTGAGTCGGAGGTCAGGGCGTCCTTCCAGTTCTTCGCCAGCGGCATCCACACCAACCAGTTCCGCGCCACCGACTCGCTCGGCAACGTGAGCGAACCGATCGAGTACGTGCACCGGGTCGACAAGGAGGTCTCGGGGGCGACCGTCAGCGGCTTCCCGGGCCACTTCACGGTCGGCGAGGTCTACGAGTTGCACTACGACTGCGCGGATGCCCTCTCGGGCGTCGCATCGTGCGCGTCGAGCAACGGGGCATCCGGCAGCCTGCTGCCCACCGATGTCGAGGGCGATCACTCCTTCACGCTCACCAACACCGACGTCGCGGGCAACAGCACGACGACCACCTGGAACTACACGGTCGCCGACGACACCACTGCACCGCAGGTGAACGTTCAGTCGACCGCGAGCGGCTGGGTGTCGCGCGGCGATGTCACGGTGACGCTCAGGGCGACCGATGATGTCAGCGGCGTGGCGCAACTGTGGGTGCAGGCCGACGGCGCCGAGCCGATCAGCGGTCGGTTCGTGGATGGCGCGTCCTTCGAGTACACGGTGACCGCCGAGGGTGAGACGGTCTTCACGACCTACGCGATCGACGCAGCCGGCAACAGCTCCGCGCCGCAGCACTACACGGTCGGCATCGACCGCACGGCGCCGACGATCGACATTTCGAAGCCCGGCAACCAGGTGGCCTCGCTCGTCGCGACGAAGACGTTCACGCAGGGTGAGGTCGTCGATCTCGCCTTCGAGTGCGCCGACGCGCTCTCGGGAGTCGCGAGCTGTGAGGCCGTCGATGTGGCCGGTTCGGTGCTGCCGACCGAGACGCTCGGGCAGCACACGATCGACTTCGAAGCGATCGACGAGGCGGGCAACCGCACGACCCGTTCGCTCGAGTACACGGTCGTCGCGGGCAACCAGGCGCCGACCTTCGGCCTCGCATCCACGGGCGTCGAGATCTGGGCACCCCTGCTGCTGATCGGCGGACTCATGGCTGCCGGTGCCTCCTTCCTGGCCGTGGCGCGCGTGCGCCGCTGACCCCTCTCAACGGGCCGCCTGGCGACTCCGCCGGGCGGCCCCCAACAGAAAGCACCCAATGTCTTCGATCCTCATCTGCAGCACCCCCGTGCACGGGCACGTCACCCCCTTGCTCGCCGTCACTCGCACCCTTGTCGCGGCGGGCCACGAGGTGCGGTTTCTCACCGGCCAGCGCTACCGCGACGCGGTCGAGGCGGCCGGTGCACGATTCTTGCCGCTTCCCGACGCCGCCGACTACGACGATCGTTCGATGGATACCGCGTTCCCCCGGCGCGTCGGCCTGACCGGGCCGGCCGGCATCCGATACGACATGATCGAGATATTCCTGAGGCCGATGCGCGCCCAGGCCGCTGCTCTTCGCGGAGCGCTGACGGCACCGACCGATCTCATCATGACGGAATCGATGTTCACGGGCATCCTCTCGTTGCTCGTCACCCCACGCGCTGAGCGTCCTCCGATCGTGAACCTGGGCATCATTCCGCTCGGCATCAAGAGTCGCGACACCGCACCGTTCGGCCTCGGGCTCAAACCCATGCCTGGTCCGGTCGGCCGGCTGCGGGACAGCTTCAACACCTTCGTCGCCGAGAAGATCATCTTCGCCCCGGTGCAGAAGTTCGCTGACGAGCAGATGCTGGCCATCACCGGCAAGCACATGCCCGGCTTCTTCCTCAACTGGCCGAGCCTCGCGGATGCCATCGTGCAGTTCACGGTTCCGGAGTTCGAGTATCCGCGTTCCGACCTGCCCGACATGGTGCACTTCGTCGGACCGGTCTCCACGTCGGCGCCGAACGCGGGGGCCCTGCCCGAGTGGTGGGGCGAGCTCGATGGTTCACGCCCGGTCGTCCACGTCAGTCAGGGCACGGTCGCGAATCAGGACTACGAAGAGCTGATCCTGCCCACCATGCGCGGTCTCGCGGGCGACGACGTGATCGTGGTCGTGTCGACGGGCGGTCGTCCGATCTCGTCGGTGCCCGAACGCGTCCCGGCGAACGTTCGACTGGCGGAGTACCTGCCCTACGACGAGCTCCTGCCTCGCGTCGATGTGATGGTGACGAACGGCGGATACGGCGGGGTGCACTTCGCGCTCACGCACGGTGTTCCCCTCGTCGTCGCGGGTGCGACCGAGGACAAGATCGAGGTCAGCGCCCGCGTCGAGTGGTCGGGAGTCGGGGTGAACCTGCGCACCAATCGTCCGAGCGACACCGCCGTGGCCGCGGGCGTGCGTCGCGTGCTGGCGGACAACTCCTTCCGCGACGCAGCGAACCGCATCGGTGCCTCGATCGCACGCGCTCCGGGGGTTGAGGGCATCCTCGCGATCGTCGACCGACTCTCCGCGGAGAACGTCCGCTCGTGACCACACCGCGGCTTGTGCAGACGAGACTGGGCAGGCTTGCCGTTCGCGAGTACGGTCAGGGCGCCATCGCGGTGCTGTGGCACGGCATGTTCGTCGACTCCTCGAGCTGGTCGCGCATGATCGAGCCGCTCTCACGTCACCGCCGGCTCGTGGTCGTCGATGGCCCCGGCTACGGGGCATCCGACGAACTCGTTCGAGTCACGACGATGAAGCACTGTGCGGATGCCGCGGTCGATCTGCTCGACGGCCTCGGCATCACGGAACCTGTCGACTGGGTGGGCAACGCCTGGGGCGGGCACGTCGGCTACGAGCTCGACGCGGCCCACCCCGGTCGGATCGGCAGTCTGGTCGCCATCAGCGCGCCGTCCGAGTGCCTCACCCCGCGCCAGAAGAGGAAGCTCCGGATGCTGCGCCCGGTGCTGCGCGCCGCCGGCCCCGCGCCCTTCCTCATCGCGCTCGTGGCCGAGGCGCAGCTGACCGACTACAGTCGCGCCGCCGACCCGGATGCGCTCGCCGTCATCCACGACTCCATGCATCGACAGAGCAAACGCAGCCTCTCGACGACGTTCGCGTCGTTCGTGCTTCGCCGCCGTGACCTCAGGACGGTCCTGTGCGCCGGCAGCGCGCCCGCGCTCTTCATCGCGAGCGATGACCGTGGTGAGTGGACCCCGGCACTCGCGAAGGCGATCGCCGGCCAGCGTGCCGGCGCTCGCTCGACGACGGTCTCCTGGTCGCGCACGCTCGTGCCCCTCGAGCAGCCTGCGGCTCTCGCTCGCGAGATCGTCGCGTTCTGGGAGGAGCTGGCGGGATGACGCTCGCGCAGGTGAGTTCGGTCGTCAGCCAGAATGGGCGGGTGTCCGCGCCAGCCACCGTCACGCTGTTCGGGCGGATCGTGCTGCATGTGGACGGATCGCCCGTTGCGTTGCGCGGCGCCCTGCCAGCGGCAATCGTTGCTCGCCTCGCGGTGAGCGTTGGCGAGCAGATCTCGGTCGAGCAACTGTCGCACGATGTCTGGTCCAGCCCTCCTCCCACGGCCGCGGGCACGCTGCGGGCGAATGTCTCCCGGCTGCGTTCCGCTGGCCTTGGCGATCACGTTCAGGGCGGTCGAGGTGGGTACGCCCTCGCCGCGGACACTCGCGTCGATGTGCTCGACTTTCGCGACGCCGCGGAGGCGGCACTGGTGACGAGGCGACGCGCGGGCCTGGAGCGCGCCGAGTCGCTCTGGGCGGGCGAGCCGCTTCGCGGAATCGTGGCACCGTTCGCCGACGGTTGGCGGGCCGAACTGCTCGACCTCTGGCGCCGGGTCTGCGAGGCGCTCGCGGAGCAGCGTTTGGCCGACGGTGAGCTCGACTCGGTGCTGCACGCGTTGCCCCCACTCGTGGCGGCGCACCCGGCCCACGAAGCGCCGGCCCGCCTGCTCGCCACCGCGCTGGCGCGCTCGGGGCGCACGACGGATGCCCTCGAGGTGATCGACGCGTTCTCGCGGCGGTTGTCCGTTGACCAGGGGCTCGACCCCTCGCCGGCGCTCGCCGCGTTGCGCATGTCCATCGTCCGACAGGATCCGGACGTGCTGCCGGCCATGGCGGTCGGTCGCCAGGCCCAGCACGGTGTGCCCCTGCCGATCACGAAGTTCATCGGGCGCCGGGCCCAGCTCGAGCTCATCGCGCAGGCGCGCCGTCTGTCGCGCCTGGTGACCGTCACCGGTCCGGGTGGTGTCGGCAAGAGCCGACTCGCGGTGGAGTCGCTGCGTGAAACGATCGGCTCGGTCGATGGCGAGCAGTGGCTGCTCGAACTCGCGAGCTACACGAGTGGGCGGGAGGTGGCATCCGCGCTTCGCGAACTCGTCGGTGCCACGACGACGACGATCGAGGCGATCGCCGAACAACTCTCCGGGCAGGGCACCGTGCTTGTGGTCGACAACGCGGAACACCTGCGCGAAGACGTCGCCTCGCTCATCGCCGCTCTTCTCGCGGCGAGCCCGGGCCTGAGCGTGCTCGTCACGAGCAGGGAGCCGCTGCGCATCGCGGGGGAGCGTCTCATCCCGGTCGCCCCGATGCTCGGTGAGGATGCGGACGACGCCGTCGCCCTGTTCAGCGAGCGGGCAGCGGATGCCATGCCCGGCTTCGAGCTGGACGCGCAGACGCTGCCCACCGTGCAGCATCTGTCGCGACTGCTCGACGGGCTGCCGCTCGCCCTCGAACTCACGGCGGCGCGACTCGATGTGATGGACCTCGCCGAACTGGTGCGCTCGCTCGAGTCGGAGGAGTTGCTGAGCCTGCGGGGGCACGACGCGGGCAGGCACGGCAGCCTGCACAACACGATCGAGTGGAGTGCGAGATTGCTGCGCCCCGCCGAGCTCGAACTGCTCGCGCAACTGGGCAACTTCGCCGGCAGCGTCTCGCTCGATGCGATCGCGGGCATCTGCGTGTTGCCCGACGACAACGTGCGCGAGGTGGCCGCGGTGCTGGCGCAGAAGTCATTGCTCGCCGTCGAGGGGGGCGGCGCGCGCGGTCGCCGCTACCGTCTGCTGGAGTCGGTCAAGCTGTATGCGCGGCAGCTGCCGTCGATCGATGACCGCGACGCGTGGCGCGTGCGGCATTCGCAATGGTTCGCCGACCTCGTCGACACGCTCGAGCCTCGCGTGCGGGGCCCACACAGTGCCGAGGCCCATGACGCCTTCGACAGCGAGCGCGCGGAGCTGCTGGCCGCACTCTCGAATGCGATCGCCAGAAACGACCGGCAGATCTCGGTGCGGCTCGCTGGCGGACAGGCATGGCACTGGTTCATGCGCGGCGTGATCTCGGAGGGCTGGCGATGGATCGACACGGCGCTCGACCTGCCGGGCGAGGTGTCGCCATACTTCGACGCGCGCGCCTACTGGGGCGCGATCATGATCGTCTACCGCTCCGGTGACAAGTTCGCGGGCGAGGCCTACGCGCTCGCCGGAATGCCGCTCGCCGCCCGCTCGGGCAGCAGAACCTTGCACGCGCTCTTCCTCGCCTGCAACGCCATGTGGCTGTGCGACCGCGACGTGGCCGCAGGCATGAAGCTCATGACCGAGGCGGAATCGATCCTCGCGAGTGGTGTCGAGCCATGGGCCGTGAGCGAGTTCTTCCGGTTTCGCAGCATCTGTCACATCTCCGCACGCAAGCCGGCCAACACGATGGCGGACCTTCAAGCTGCGATCGGCGCCGCGCTCGCCGCGAGCGACGGGTGGGCCGCGGGATCCTCGTCGTGGAGCCTCTCCCACGAGTTCATCAAGGCCCGCCGCCCGCGGGATGCGATCGACGAGCTCGTGCGCTGCCTCGATCTACTGGCGCCGCAGGGCGACGTGCTCGCGGTCATCCTCGCCTTGCACGCGGGCGCGATCGCCGTCTCGCTGGCCGAGCGCCAACGTGATGGCGCCCGATTGTTCGGGGCCGTCGATCGCCTCGGCGCGGTCTATGGGTTTCCTCGCGCCGCGGTCAACGACGAGGCCCACGAGTCGTATCGCACGCGCGCCAAACAGGCGCTGACGACGGCGGATTGGAACGCCGCCTACCGGGAGGGCACGCGGCTCACCCTCGACGAGGCGGGGATGCTGCTGCGCTCGGTCGCCGCCCAGTTGCCGCCCGGGCGGCGCTCGTCGCTCGCGGGAAGTTGTGGGCATCTGCCTCTGTCCCTCGGGACGCTCGGTCGCCCACCATCGACACCATGCGCCGCCTCATCGCCATCTCCCTCGTTCTCGTCACGCTGACGCTCACCGCGTGCGCGGTGGTGTCATCCGATGAGCCAGTGCGCATCGACTACTACGTGCACGGCGAGCTCTGGGTCGAGCGCGGCGGCATCCTCGAGATCGACGCCCCCGTCGTCTCCGATGCCACGGGGCAGCGGCTGCCCGGCTACCCCGTGGAAGGCACCGCGACCGGTGGCGCCCTCAGCAAGCACAACGATCGCGGGATGACCTACTTCACCTTCCAGGCCGACCGCGACATCGCCCCGCCCTACGTCATCACGTTGAGCGCGGATTCCGCGGGCGGCGGTGACTCGGTCACGTTGCGCATCGAGGCGGGCTGGAAGTTCACGGATGCCTCGTACGTCGCCCACCTCGACGACAATCTGCCCGAGATCGGGGAGCGCTGGAGCGGGCGCGTGTGCGGCAACCCGTTCGGGCAGTGGCAGTTCGAGCGGGTGATCACCGAGACCGATGTGCAGAACACGGAGTCGTTCGCGGCGGTACCGCGCCCGCTCGAGGATCGCGGAGGCCAAGAGTTCGGTGGCGTCGCGATGATCGCCGCCAACCCTGCCGAGCGCAACGGCGAGGCGCCGTTCCTGCTCTGGATCGATGACGTCTCGCCGACGGACTTCGTGCCGCAGGCGCAGCGCATCGCGGTGGCGGTCGAGCCGCTTAGCGCGCAGGAGTGCGCCTAGCTGCGAGCGGTGCCTGAGACCGCGCGCACTCCTGAGAGAGCGCGCCAGATCTTCGCGATGTGGCGCGCAGACTCAGGAGTCGCGAGTGGGACTAGCGCCCGCGGCGCTGCCCACCCGAGGTATTGGGGCGCACGATCTGGCCGACCCGGATCGGGCCGCCCGAGGACTGGGCCCGGCCGTTGCCGCCGCGGGGGCGCGAGGGCGCCTGCTCGGCGCGGGCCGGCTGCGCGTGCGAGGACTGGGCGTGCGGCTGCGTGGCGGAGCGGCGCTCGCCGGTGACCGCGGCGCGACCTGAGCCGGCGGCCGTCGCCGAGCGGCCGTTGCCCGCGGGCGCGCCGGAGCGTCCGGTTGTCGACGGGCGACCCGAGCGGTCGCGGCGGGGCGCCGACGTGGGCGCGCCCTCGCGGGCGGCACGCTTGCGCTGCGCATTGGCGCCCTGCGAGCGACCGCCGCCGCCCTGCTGCTGGCGCGGCTGCACGGGCGCGGGCTTGACATACGCAGCCACCTCGCCGACCAGCGCGGTGACCGCCGGGGAGGTCGGCGTGACCTGCTGCGGGGTGACCGCGATCGCGGCCTTGCGCAGCAGCGACTGGGTGTCGCCGCGTTGCGCGGGCAGCATCACGGTGACGACATCGCCCTCGGATCCGGCGCGCGCCGTGCGTCCCGAGCGGTGCAGGTAGGCCTTGTGCTCCATGGGCGGGTCGACGTGCACCACGAGTTCGACGTTGTCGACGTGCACGCCGCGGGCCGCGACATCCGTTGCCACGAGCACTCGGGCATCGCCCGAGGAGAACGCGGCGAGGTTGCGGTCGCGCTGCGGCTGCGAGAGGTTGCCGTGCAGGTCGACGGCCGGGATGCCGGACTCGGTCAGCTGCTTGGCCAGCTTCTTCGCGTGGTGCTTGGTGCGCATGAACAGGATCCGACGGCCGGTACCCGAGGCGAGCGTGCGCACGAGTTCGGGCTTGTTCTCGGCCGAGACCTCGAACACGTGGTGCGTCATCGCGGAGACATGCGACGTGGCCTCGTCGACCGAGTGCAGCACCTCGTTGTGGAGGTAGCGGCGCACGAGCTTGTCCACGCCGTTGTCGAGCGTGGCGCTGAACAGCATGCGCTGGCCGGTCTGCGGGGTCTTGTCCATGATGCGCGTGACGACCGGCAGGAAGCCGAGGTCGGCCATGTGGTCGGCCTCGTCGAGCACGGTGATCTCGATCGCGTCGAGGTGGGCGAAGCCCTGCTTCATGAGGTCTTCGAGGCGTCCGGGGCAGGCGACGACGATGTCGACGCCCTGCTTGAGCGCGTCCACCTGACGGTTCTGCGAGACGCCGCCGTAGATCGTGGTGGTCTTCAGGCCGTAGGCGGTCGCGAGCGGCTCGATCACCGCGGTGATCTGGGTGGCGAGCTCACGGGTCGGTGCGAGCACGAGGCCGAGCGGCCGCCCGGCGCGGCGCTTGCCGCCGGCGAGTTCACCGCCGAGTCGAGCCACCATGGGCAGCGCGAAGGCGAGGGTCTTGCCGGAGCCGGTCTTGCCGCGGCCGAGCACGTCGCGCCCGGCGAGGGTGTCGGGCAGGGTGTCCTGCTGGATGGGGAACGGCTCCGACTTGCCCTGTGCGGCGAGCACGGTGACGAGGGGAGCGGGCACGCCGAGCGCGCCGAAGGAAGTTTCGGTCATGAGAGTTTTCTGAGCAGGCCGAGACGGTGCCCGGCTGATGGCGAAGGCGGCAGTGGCCGCATCCGTTCGCCGAAGAAAGTCATCGTCGAGCCTCGACCGTTTCGAGGCGGTCGGGCGAGAAGAGGGGAGCGTTCTGCGACGCATGGGGGCCGTCATGGCCCCCGCAAGTACCACCAGCCTAGCAGTCGCGACCGATATACATCCGTGTACCCCGTTCGGGTAGGACCCACACTGGGGAGTTTCGGGGTACAAAGTGCTGCCCGTAGCCTCGGAGGCGGCAACCCGAAGCCGTCGCACAACGATTGTGTTCCCAGGTTCGGCGCGCCGAATCTGGGGGGCTACATCGTGTTGTTCGCATGGGGAGGGCCGCGCAAGCGCGGAGCTTTCGCCGCCGTCGCCACGGCGCTGTCGACGTTCGTTGCGCTGAGCGTGCTGAGTCCGGTCGCGGCCTCGGCCGACGATCCGGACCCGCTCTTCGACCCCGTGCGGGTCGAGCTGCGGCAGGATGTCTCGCCCGCGCTCCCGACGGCGGTCGGCCCGGGCGAGCTCGTCACCTACGTCATGGGCGTCGCCTGCTCGAGCCTCGAGACCGACTGCATCGACCTGCGCGTCGAGGACACGCTTCCGGAACCGCTCGTGCTGCAGTCGGTGACCGTCGCCTCCGGCAGCGGTGCTCCGGATGCCCCGACCGCGACCGCGACCACCTCGGGCAACTCGTTCACCGTGACCCTCACCACCGATCTCGGCGGCGGCAACGTCGGCATGGTCGGTGGAACGAGCCTCGAGTTCACGGTCGTCGCCGCGGTGCCGCTCGATGCCGCCGCGGACTGGGACGCTCAGACCATCGTCAACACCGCGACCGCGACCGTCGCCAACCGAGACAGCGGGGACGTCGACACGGCATCCACACTGCTGGCGATCCCCACGGTGCTCGCCTCGACCGTCGATCTCACCATCTCGCCCACCACCGTGCCGGGCATCGCCGCGACCTCGGTGACGATGACGGTGGATGCCCGCAACACCGCCAATCGCGCCGTCGACGCGCTCGCGGTGCAGCTTCCGGCCTCCGGTACCACGCTCTTCGACTACGTGGCCGTCAGCGCGCTGAGCGTCACCACCTGGCCCAGTGGAGCGGACCTGGTGCAGGTCGACTGGCTCACGACGGGCAGCGGAACCTGGAACCTCGGCACCCCGCAGGCGACCGCGGCGCTGCCCTCCGGCGTCACGGCGAGCACGATCACCGGCCTGCGCCTGACCTTCACCTCCAGCTCGGGCGGCATCGCGCGCGACGCGGGCGCCGCCGTCTCGATCGCGGGAGTGCTGCGCAGCGCGGTCACCTCGATCAACCCGTCCGCGACGGTCGGCGCTGCGGCCTCGTCGTGGTCGACCTACGCGAGCGTCTCGAGCACTCCGGTCAGCGACAGCGCCTCGCTGACCATCAACCGGGTCACCGTGAACCCGGTCGCGACCAAGACGTTCACCGAGGCGAGCCTGCTCGGCGGCAAGAACACCCGCGTGACCCTCAGCGGCAGCAACTCGGGCAACTTCACCTTCTCGACCATGACCATCCAGGAACCGGCGGATGCCACCGCCAGCCTCGAGGACCAGGGACTCGCCTTCGTCTCGTGGGATGCCGCGCGCATCGAGTGGCCGGTCGGCGCGACCTCCGCCGCCGTCGGCTTCCTCTACGCGGACGCCTCGGGCGCCTACGCGACCGCGGTGTCGACGACGACGCGCAACACCCTGCCGGCGCCGGAGGACGGCCGCACCGTGATCGGCTTCCGTGTGGTGTTCACGGGCACCTCGATGACGCCAGGCCAGTACGCCACCGTGCCCTACATCGCCTCGACCTCCGCCGTCGCCGCCGACGTCACCACGACCGGCACCATGGCCCTGAGCGCGGTCACGACCACCAGTCAGACGGCATCCACGACCGCGGCGGCGGAACTCACCCGGCGCACCGCCCGCGTGAACTCCACCGTCGACAAGCTCCTGCAGCCCGACACCATCTACTCCGTGCCCGGAGCGTTCACGATCATCTCCCTGCCGGGCGGCGTCGACGACGAGCCCACCGGCGTCGCCGATCCCGATGGCCCCACCGGGTCGACCGTCGGTGCGACCAGGTTCGTCATCGCGGACACGGCGGACCCGGCATCCGATCCGTTCTGGGACAGCTTCGACATCGCCGCGGTGATCGCCACCGACGTGCCCGACGGCGCGGCCATGACGGTCGAGTTCTGGGATGGCGCGGCCTGGCTGCCGATCGATGCCGCGGCCACCGACATCGCCGGGCCCACGACCTGGTCGCGGTTCTTCACCCCCGAGGAGCGGGCGGCGTTCGGCGGCATCCGGTTCGTGTTCGAGCCGGTCGGGCCCGCGACCGAACTGCCCCCGGGCTTCAGCGTGCAGCCGAACATCAAGGCGGTGCTGCGCGACACGCTGCGCTCGGACTCTGGCACCACGGCCACGCCGCGCGAGACCGATTCCACGATCGTCAACGCCGTGCTGTCTCGGGTCGAGAACGTCGCGGCCACCCCCGAGTTCGCCGAGTTTTCCGACGACGCGACGCTCTCGCTCATCGGCATCCCGACCGGCGGAGGCGGTGGCGGCGGTGTGATCGACATGATCGACAAGGTCTGGAGCGCCTCGGCAAGCACCGGGGAGAAGAGCGTGCTCGCCCGCTCCGGCGACCGCATCTCCAGCACGATCTCCTGGGGCACCGGTGGTCTGCCGTTCAACTCGGTGACGATCAGCGACAGCGCTGCAGGCGTCTCCGGCGACCCGCAGGATGCCGCGGACACCGTCTTCGAGGCCTTCGACCTCGTGCGCATTCCGGCGATCTCGTCCACCGCCGACCCGCTGCTCACGTACGACCGGATCACGGCCGTCGAGCTGTTCTACGCCGGCGCGTGGCACGCGACCGAGACCAACCCGTGCGCCGCGAACGCGTGCGACGGTGCGTTCCCCGGCTACGCCCTGAGCGCCGACGAGCGCCGGGATGCCACGGGCGTGCGCCTCGTCGTCGAGGAGAGCCCGACTCGCGCCGCCCGCATCGGCAGCAACCCGCTTGCGCCGCTGGTCGGCAGCGGTGTCTCCGCGAGCGTCGGACGGTCGCGCCACATCACGCTGGAGTTCCAGCTGCGCGACACGCGGCGCTCGGACGGCAGCGCGGTGCTGGGTCTGACCCGCAACGCGATCTACAACTCCACGGCCGGCGTGGTGGTGAACACCGCGGGCATCGTCGGAACCGCGGTCGGCGGCACCGAACGCCGCGATCAGGGCAGCGATTCGGTGTCGATCATCGACCGCCCGATCAATGCGGCCGCCACCAAGACCTGGACCGACGGCCCGCTCGGCATCCCGCCCGTCGGCACGCCGCAGGAGCTCTACCCGAAGGCGCGACTGACGGTCTCGGCGCAGAACACCTCGACCATCCGCGTGAACCAGCTCTCGATCTCCGAGCCGAGCGGCGGCACCACACCGTTCGAGTACGTGAACCTCGCGCGCATCGTGTCGATCACGGTGCCCTCCGGCGCCACCTCGAGTCGGGTCATCCTGCAACCGCTCGGCACTTACGACATCGCTGACGCACTCGCCCTGTCGGCCACCACGCTGGCCGCGGTCACGAGCATCGAGGTCGTGCACGAGGGTCGCATCGCACCGAGCGCACGGACCACGGTGACGCTCGACACCCAGCTGCGCGCCACGGTGCGCACCTCCGGTGCCGACTCGACCGCCCGCACCGTCGACAACAGCACGCTCGCGAGCGTGGTGGACCCCGCCGGGCTCAGCGACCCCGCGAGCGGATCCGACAACACCGTGACCGCCTCCGCATCGGCGACGATGCAGATCGCGGCCTTCGAGTACGGCGCCGCGGCCACCAAGACGATCGTCGCGAACACCACGTCCACGGCGCTGGCTCCGGCGATCCAGTACGGCGGCTCCTCGGCCAAGGCGACGGTCACCATCGGCGGTCGCCCGACGGGCAACGTGCGCACCACCCGCATGGTGATCGAGGACTCCTCGCCCACGTTCTGGAACGCCTACCGCTTCGATGCGTTCGCGAGTTCGCCCTTCGCCGCGCCGATCAACACCGTGCAGGTCGACGTGCTCGTCGGGGTGACCTATGAACTCGACGGCAGCACACTGGTGGCCAAGTGCGGCGGCAGTGCGGATCTCGAGCTCTGCTGGCACAAGGGCACACCGTCGTCGAGTCTCGCGCTGCCGACGGTCGCCGGGGCCACGAAGGACGACATCCGCGGCATCCGGCTCACCTTCACGCGCTCGGACTACGCGGCATGGGAGCGGCCCTACAACCCCGAGCAGTTCGTGAACTTCACCGTCGACCGCCGCGCGACGCTGGTGTGGACGCCCGCGGGCACGACCACGCCGGTGCCGTCGACGCTCTACACGTTCCCCGACCCGGCACCCGGCGAAACGGCTCGCGCCACCTTCACGAATGCGGTGAAGGTCACGGTCGAGGCGGCCGAGAGCGCCGACGACACCAGCCCGCTCTGGACCGCCAACCAGTCGTCCGTGCGGGCGATCACCTACCAGCACCTCCCTGCTCGCATCGAGGTGCGCAAGGGACCGACCGGCGGTCAGACCCTCGGTGCCGCGATCCCGTTCGCGATCACGATCAAGAACACCGGCTCGAGCGGCGACAAGGCGCTGACCGGTCTAGTGGTCGGCGATCACATCCAGGGGGATGCCTCGGGGCCGATGCTCGAGATCCCGAAGGATCCCGACACGGGCTTGGCCTACGACGCAGCACACGCCTTCAGCTACGTGCTCAAGAACGCGGCGGGCGTGACCCAGCCCGCCCCAGCCATCGTCGCGACGATCGGCACCCCTTCGCCTGCCGGACTGGATCTGGAGTTCCGGATGCCGGCGGGCAGCAGTCTGCCCGTGGGCTGGACGCTCACGATCAACACCCCGCTGGAGTTCCGCGCGCAGCTGATCGCGGACACCCCGGTCACGAACGCCGTCACGGTGGTCACCGACCAGGTGCTCGACTCCTGCGATCGCTACGACAACGCCTCCACCTCGCCGACCAGCCAGCAGACCTTCGTGGCCGAGTGCGGGGCCGAGACGACCGTGCGGCCGATGCCGAGTGCTCCGATGACGATCATCAAGGGCGTGCGCGGCGTCGGTGCGGGCCCGCTCGCCGACGACGGCACGCCGCTCGGATTCGATGACCTCGGCATCCTGAAGACCCAGACCAGCAACCCGACCGTGTGCGACGCCGGACCGAACCTGACCGTCAACGGCAACGGGTACTACCGCTACCCCTGCGTGCCGATCACTCGCCCCGGGGGCACCGAGGAGTGGGTCGCGAAGTTCACGAACAGCGGCAACGTGCCTGTCGCGAAGGTCGTCGCGATCGACCTGCTGCCCACCGGCGGCGACACCGGTGTGATCATCAACGAGTCGCGCGGTTCGAAGTGGACGCCGAAGCTCTCCGAGTACCCCGTGCTCAACGGCGCGCCGGCGGGTTCGAGCCTCACCGTCTACTACACGAAGACCAGCGGCGTGGCGACGCCGCGGTGCAACGCCGCCGACATCCAGTACGAGATGGGCATGGATGCCGACTCGAACCCGAGCATGTCCACCGAGAACCTCGTGTGCCTCGACAGCCGCGCGCACATCGACGACGTGCTCGAGCGCGACTGGCAGGTGCTCGACCCGGCAGCGACCCCCGAGTTCATGGCCGACATCGTCGCCCTCAAGCTCGTGGTGACGATGCCGTCCGGCCTCGGCCCGGGCTCCGCGGTCTCCGTGACCTATCGCTCGACGACGGCCGCCCAGGTGGACATCGCCGAGTCGACCCTCGCGCGCGACTCGGTCGCCTACAACTCGATTGCGGGCGCGGCCGTCGGCATCGGCACCGACGCGGATTCGCAGCCCATCGACCTCGCCTACCGCTTCGTGACCGAGCCCAGAAAGGTGGGCGTCGCGCTCGCGACCGGCCAGGTGCGGCTCGCGAAGTCGGTCACCGGCACGGCGACGGCCTATGCCCCGTCGACCTTCGCCCTCGCGCTGACCTGTGTGTCGGCGGGCGAGACGATCACGCTCAAGACCTCCACGGGTGCCCTGCGCAGCCCGTTCACCGTCACCCCCGGCACGGAGTTGCTGGTCGAGGGCATCCCGCTCTACGCACAGTGCACCGTGAGCGAACCGACGAACTACGGGCAGACTGCGACGTCGATCTCCCAGGAGGTGCTGCGGGCGGAGGCGGCGCTCGATGCCCTGATCGGCTCGCAGGTCTCCAATGCGCATCCCGCGTTCGGGAGTGAGAACCGGCCCGCCATCGAGTCCTCGACCGTCACGAACACCTACACCTCGGCGAGCCTGACAATCACGAAGACCGTCGACAACGGGGGCGCGGTCAACCAGGCCGGCACGCCCATCGCGTATCGATCGGCGCCGTTCACCGTGTCATGCACGTTCGACAAGGGTGCTGGAGCGCAGGCCATCACGCTGAGCTCCGGGGATGCGAGCTTCTCGCTGTCGCACGGCGGCACGAAGACGATCACCGGGCTCGTCGCCGGCGCGGTCTGCACCGTGACCGAGACCAGTGCACGTGGGGCGCAGAGCACCACCACCACGGTCACGCAGAACGAGGCGACCGGGTCCGCCGCTTCCGGCACCGCGCGCATCGTCACGCTCGCCCCCGCCGCGAACACGGTGGCCTACACCAACACCTACGGCGTCTCGAGCATCACGTTGCGCAAGACGGTGGCCGGCGATGCGGCAGACACCTGGGGCAACCGGTCGTTCATCGTGAACGTGACCTGCACCAACGGCAACGCGAGTCCGACCACGGTGTGGAACGAGAACATCACGCTGACGAAGTCGGGCACCACCCAGATCGCCGACCGGCTCGTCTCGGCCGCGATGGCCGGGGGCTCGGAGTGCACGGTCACCGAGACGGACGCGAACGACGGCGGCGCGACCTCCAAGAGCGTGCCCGCGAAAGCGACGACGCTCACCGGGTCGAGCCGAACCTTCACGGTCACCAACACCTTCTCCAACGCGAGCCTGACCGTCACGAAGGCGGTGCAGACCTCGGCGGTCGACGAGGCGAACGGCTCGGTCTACGTCGCCGACTCCTTCGACTTCACCGCGACCTGCACGTGGGAGGGCCAGACGGTGCTCGCCCTGCAGAGCTTCACGCTCGACCGCGTCGGCACGACGAGCAAGACCTTCAGCGACCTGCCCGCCGGCGCGAGCTGCACGGTGACCGAGACCGACACCGGCGGTGCCGACTCCACGACGATCGTCACGCGCGACGGCACGGTCAACGCGACCACGGCCGTGACGACGCTCGTCGCCGGCGCGAACAGCGCGGCGGTCACGAACCGCTACGCGGTCTCGAGCTTCACGGTCACCAAGGACAGCGTCGGTGGCGGCGCCGCGCAGTTCGGGCAGGGCCCGTTCACCATCCACGTCACGTGCACCGCACCCGGCGGCGGCAACGCCTTCGACGACGACATCGTGCTCGCCGACGACGAGAGCCGCACGATCGAGAACCTCGCGGACGGCTCCACCTGCAGCGCGACCGAGGCAGACGATCTCGGTGCGGATGACACGACCATCGTGTTCGACGCCGGCGATGTCGTCACCGGCTCCATCGTGACGGTCACCAAGTCGAACCCGGGTCACGCCACCATCCAGAACTGGTATCTCACCGGCTCGATGACCGTGACCAAGGTGCTCGACGGCGACGCCTCCGACTTCGGCGTCGGACCGTTCACGGTGACGATCGAGTGCACCCGTGACGGGCAGTCCATCGTGGTCACCGATCCGGAGCGCGACCTGCTGCCCGGTGCGCTGTCGACCACGTTCACCGGTCTGCCGTCGGGCGCGAGTTGCACGGTGCGTGAGTCCGACGCCGCCGGCGCCTCGTCGAGCTTCATCGCCACCGACGTCAGCGTGCCCCTGACGACCGACGTCGCCGCGGGTCACGCCTTCCTCATCACGGTGGATGGCGCGATCCACAGTGAGCAGGCGCAACCGACCGTCTTCGTGGTCAACCGCTATCAGACCGCGAGCCTGGTGGTCACCAAGCAGATCTCGAGCACCGCCGTCGATCAGGACGGCACCGCGATCGAGTACGGACCGTTCCCCGTCGAGGTGCTCTGCGAGTTCGAGGGCGCGCCGGTCTACGCGACGCCGGATGGCACGGTGTTGGAGCCCGGCATCCCGCTCGAGATCACCGGGTTGGTGCGCGGTGCCGAGTGCACCATCACCGAACTGGACCAGATGGATGCCGCGGGCACCACCATCCGCACCGAGATCGCCGGTGTCGGCCTCAGCCGCCCCGGCGCGAGCGCGACGGTCGTGCTCGCCTCCGACTCCGGTGGCGAGTCGCGCAACCTCGTCGAGATCGACAACGCCTATGACTCCGGCAGCGTGACCCTCGCGAAGATCACCGACGGCGATGGGGATGCCTGGGAGCCCGAGACCTTCGCGGTGCGTCTGATCTGCGTGCTCGACGACGCGACCGGCGAACGCACCGTCTGGGACGAGACGTTCGCGCTCGTGGCCGGTGACGATCCCATCGAGCTGGACGGCATCGCGGCCGGCGCCGAGTGCACGATCACCGAGACCGCCACCGGTGGCGCCAACGCCACGAGCGTGTCGATGGACGGCGTGAGCACGGCCGGCACGTCGGCGACCTTCACGAGCGCCGCGGACGACACCCTGCCCGTCACCGTGCGCAACACGTTCAGCCTCGCCACTGTGACCGTGACCAAGGAGCGCACGGGCGGCTGGGACCTGTGGGGCGACGGTCCGTTCGAGGTCTCCCTGCAGTGCACGCGTGACGTCGACGGCTCGACCGTGCCGGTGACCGTTCCGGGCGGCGCCACCCGGGAGCTCGCCTCCCCGACGTACGCGGCCGACTACGAGGGTCTGCCGCTCGACGCCGAGTGCGAGCTCACCGAGACCCGTAGCGGCGGTGCGACCGCCTCCACGCTCCCGGATGTGTTCGCGGTCGATGCGGTCGAGACCGAGGTGGCGGTGAGCAACGACTTCGCCGAGGGCTCGATCGATGTCACCAAGACGGTCACCGGCGACGGTTCGATGCTCTACGGTGAAGGGCCGTTCATCGTCACGCTGCAGTGCACGCGCGATGTCGACGGAACGGACGAGGCCATCGAGATCCCGTTCGGCGAGACCCGCACGCTCGATGCCGACAACGGCTATGCGGACTCCTTCACGCGGCTTCCGGCCGGCGCGGAGTGCGTGCTCGAGGAGACCGGCATCGGCGGCGCCTCGGTGGCGGCCGACCCGGTGAGCGTCACCGTCGTCGCCGATGACGCCATCGACGTCGCGCTCAGTAACGAGTTCCAGCTCGGCATGCTCATCGTGACCAACAAGGTCACCGGATCCGACGGGCCGGCGCACGAGCACCTCACGTTCGTCGTCGAGCTTGCGTGCACGCTCGACGTGAACGGCAAGGACCGCAGCATCGAGATCCCCGGTGGCGCGAGCCGGGAGATCCTGCACATGGAGAGCATCGAGTATGTCGACCTGCCCGTCGGTGCCGAGTGCGAACTGACCGAGACGGTGACCAACGACGCCGAGGAGGTGATCATCGAGCCCGGCGAGACGAGCAAGGACTCGACGGTCTCGCGGCGCACGGTCAGTTCCAAGGTGGTGAGCACGAGCCTGACGACGCTGTCGATCGGCCTGGATCCGGTGCGGTTCGATGTCGTCAACGTCTACACGCTGGCCCTGCCGAACACGGGTCGCGCTCTGCCGCCGATCGTGCCGATCGGCCTCGCCGGGCTGCTCGTGGCGTTCGTCGGTGTGGCGATCGTGGCGGCGGACCGCCGTCGCCGGCGCTCCTAGACCCAGGTGGTGGCGAGCCGTCGCATCTGCACGGCTCGCCACTGCCAGAACGCCCAGTAGACGGGCCACAGCACCACCGTGAACACCCCGGCGCTGAACTGCAGGCGATCCCGGTAGAGGGTTCGCCCGTGCGGCGCGGGGGAGACCGCCATCGTGTGGTGCCACTCGGTCACGACCGCGAGCGGGCCATCGAGGGCACCGCCGTCATCCCGCATCACGCGCACGTCGTCGTGCCGTGTCGGGAACGAGATGGTGATGGACTGCTCTCCGATCGGCAGCACCCCGAACGCGCGCACGCGAACCGGGTGGGCGCCCGCCGCCCAGCGTTCCGGGAATCCCTGCGGCTCGAGCGACTCGAAGGTCGTGAACGGCGCAGAGACCTGCGCGAAGGTCGCTGGGCTGCGGATGGCGTTCCAGGCGGCATCCGGCGGGCAGTCGAGCACGAGCTTCAACAGGATGCGCATGTCACCATCATGCGCTCCGCTAGCCTCGAACGGTGAGCGATCCACGCAACCAGACCAAGTATCAGGTGCGCTTCGACTGGGGCCTTGCGGGCGCCGCCGCGATCGCGCCCGGCTCGCACATCGTCGTCTGGGCGGATGCCCTGCCCGAGCCCGTCGCGGATCCGCTCGCGCTCCGGCACGACGGCGCCCTCATCACCGGCAGTGTGGGATCGCGCACCGCCGTCGCGCAGTGGATCCTCGCCAAGCAGGTGGAACTCGGCGGTCGCGCCGTGGTGGCGGTCGTCGCCGCCGGTGGGCCGGATGGCCGCTTCGCCGTCGAAGACCTGCTCGCCGCCGGTGCGGTGATCGACGCGCTCGCCGAGGTCGGCATCGACTTCACCTCACCGGAGGCCGCCGCAGCGGCCGGCGCCTTCGCCGGGCTGCGCAACGCGACCGCACACGTGCTCTCGGCCTGCGTGAGCGGTCAGGAGGCGGGGGCGGGGGCCGTGGCCGCCGCACGCGAGGCGAACGCGCGGGCCGAGTTCGGCATCCTGCGGGAATTCGGCCCGTCCGCCTAGGGTTGCACCCATCATGAAGGCCGTACTCGGAGACACCGTGCTCGCCGAAGCACCCCAGGAAGAGCTCATCAAGATCGAGGGCAACTGGTACTTTCCGCCGTCGAGCGTGAACGCGGACCTGCTCGAGAAGAGCCCGACGCCGTACACGTGCCCGTGGAAGGGCGAGTGCCAGTACTTCTCGGTGCGCAACGGCGACGAGCTGCTGCAGGACCGCGCGTGGAGCTACCCCACCCCCTACCCGACCGCGTTCGACCGCGTCGGCAAGGACTTCTCGAACTACGTGGCGTTCTGGAAGGAAGTCACGGTCGTCGAGTAGTCACTGGACGTCGGTGACCGAGGCGTTCGCGCGGTAGGCGCGCACCTTCGCCCGGTTGCCGCAGCGCTGCATGGAGCACCAGCGGCGGTTGTTCGAGCGCGATCCGTCGTAGAAGACGAGGGCGCAGTCGTCTGCCGCGCACTCGCGGATGCGGTGCCGGGCATCCACGGAGAACAGTCCCACCGCCTCGCGGGCGATCTCGGAGAGCGCCTGGCCCACACGTGCGCGCGATCTCCCGGCCTGGCGTCGTCCTCCGTCGAGCACGGGCGGGATGTCGGGGGTCGCCGCGAACAGATTGACGACGTCCACGTCGTCGCCGTCCGGCTCCACGCCGCGGGATATCCCGGTCGCGAGCCGCGCGATCGCCGACCGCAGCGCGCGGGCGTCGGTGAGGTCGCGATCGGTGGCCGCGGCATCCAGCCCCTCGAATCGCTCGCCGAGCCACTCCGCGAGCTCGGTGGGCGTGTGCCAGCGCTCCCACTCCGGTCGCGCCTGACCCATCGCGCCCGTGTAGGCGAAGTCGAGTGCGATCGCGCCGGAATCGAACCACCAGCGGTGACCGTCGGCGCTGCCCGCGAACCACTGGCCGTTCGGGCGGGGTGTCGTCGACGCTCGCATGTAACCAATATAGTTGGTTACGTGAGCACGACGGGATCGACCAAGGACGTCGGCTGGGAGGTCGGCGTGCGCGCGACCGTGGCCGCACCGATCGAGGTCGTCTGGCCCTACCTGCTCGGCGAGGGACTTCGGATCTGGCTCGGCGACATCGAGGCGCTGCCGATGCTCAAGGGCGAGGCCTACCAGACGCGCGACGGTGTGCGCGGCATCATCCGCAGTCGCACCGAGGGCGTGCGGGTGCGACTCGGCTGGCAGCCCGAGGACTGGCCGCATGACACCACCCTGCAGATCACGGTGAAGGCCGCCGCCGCCGGCACGACGATCGCGGTGCACCACGAGAAGCTCGCCGATCGGGAGGAGCGCCGCATGATGCTCGGCCACTGGAAGACCGTGGTCGCCCAGCTGGCGCAGGCGCTCACGCCCTGATCGCGCGGTCTCGCTCGACCCACGTGATCGCGTGGCGCGCGTCGAACGTGCGCGAGCACTTGCCGCAGGCCAGCGGACGCGTCGGTCGCCGGTAGCGGTAGTGCACATGGCCGGCGGGGCAGGTACCGATCCAGCGCGCCATCTCGTCGGCGATGGCACCGCCGTGCAGCCTCTTGCCCTCGTAGCCGAGCTCGACTGCGACGGCCTTCCACTTCGGCCCGTGCCCGGCGCGTGTGCCGGCGATCGCGTGCGCCACCTCGTGCAGCAGCACCTGGTGGATTTCGTCGTCCTCGTACTTGGCGGCCAGATAGCGGGACACCGTGATGCGCTTGGCGGTGTAGTTGCACAGCCCCGCGCGCGTCTTCGCGTTGTCGAAGCCGAAGGTCCAGCTGCGGTCGAGGTGCAGGTCGATGAGGGCGTCGGCCCAGCGGCGCACCCGATCGAGATCGGCCATCAGCTCGCGCCCGGCTTCTCGCGGAAGATCATCCCCGGCGGCGGCGACCCGGTGGCCGTGGTGTCCGTGACGACCGGGGTGCCACCGATGAACTCGCGCAGTTCGGCGCCGGCTACGACCTTGGAGGGGTGCGGACCCGCGGCCAGCAGTCGGGGCATCCAGTCGAACGGCAACTGCGCTCGCGAGCCGACCATCACGAGGTTGCCGAAGCGGCGGCCCTTCAGAATCTGGGTCTCGGCGAGCACCGCCACCTCTGGCAGCACCGCGGCGAGCGTCGCGGCCTGCCCGCGAGCGAACGCGAGGCCGGGGCCGTCGGCGACGTTGGCCACGAGGATGCCGCGTGCCGACAGCAGCGCGACCGCCTCGGTATAGAACTCCACACTCGTCACGTGGGCGGGCGTCTGAGCCCCGCTGAACACGTCGACGACGATGAGGTCGACAGTGCCGCGCAGCCCTGCCGGCAGCCGGCCGAGTACGTCGCGCGCGTCCCCGTGACGGATGCGGATCGACGCCTGCTTCGACCAGGGCAGCTCGGCGCGCACGAAGTCGACGAGGTCGGACTCGAGCTCGATGACCTGCTGCCGGGAGCCGGGACGGGTGGCCTCGACATATCGGGGGAGCGTGAGTGCGCCGGCACCGAGGTGCAGTGCCGTGATGGGCTCGCCGGGCTCGCCGATTCGATCGATCACGTGCCCCATGCGCTGCACGTACTCGAAGAACAGCTCGCTCGGGTTCTCGAGATTCACGTGTGACTGCGGTGTGCCGTTGACGGTGAGCGTGTAGGCGCCGTTGACCCAACGGTCGGGGGTGATCGTCGCCCGGTAGCCGCTCGCGGCGAGGGTGCGCTCGGGGATCTCAGTCACTCGTCGAGGCTACCCGGTAGGTATCCGCACACGTCGGGTAGGTAGGCGGCCGGGCGGCAGTTGAGCAGTGGATGCCCATCCGCTCGCCCCGCTCGAACGCGAGTCTTGGGGCATACCGATTCCAACCCAAGGAGAGTCAGAATGCATCGCACCACCCGCGGCATCGCCGCCGTCGTCGTCGTCTGTTTCGGCGTCGGCATCGCGCTCGGCGGCTGCAGCTCGATCAAGGACGTCATCGACGTCGCCACACCCATCGCCGAAGCCCTCAACGATCAGTCGACGTGGATCGAAGTTGGCGACTGCTTCAACGAGCCCGGCGGAGATGTCGTCACCGACATCCCAACCGTGCCGTGCACCGAGCCGCACGACTACGAGGTCTACGCGGAGTTCGACATCGACCGCGCGACCTTCCCCGGTGACGACGAGGTGTTCAGCCTCGCCGATGAGGGGTGCTACGGGCCGTTCGCGGGCTACGTCGGTCTCGCGTTCGAGGAGTCCTCCCTGGACTACAACTACTACGTGCCGACCGCCGACGGCTGGAAGGAGTACAACGACCGCCAGGTCTCTTGCATCCTGTTCGATCCGGCGGGTCAGATCAGCACCTCCCTCGCGGGCGCGGCGCGCTAGTCGGTCGCGAAGGCCAGCGCCTCGTCCACGAGCCGGATGCTCGTGGCGAGGCGCTCTTCGCGTGAGCCCGTGACGAGCGCCCAGGGCTCGCGCCGCGCCTCGAGCTCCTCGACGAACCATCCCTGCATGGCTTCGCGCAGGTTCTCGCCGTCGCGAATGCCGTCCTGTTCGAACGGCACGCCGTGCACGTCCGCGAGCAGGTAGAGCGCCCGCGGCGGCAGCACCGGCAGCGCGTCGAACGCGGCCGTGCTGCCTGGGCCGAGGTAGCGGCGCTCCCACACCTGGGTGGCGAACGCGTCGGTGTCGCAGAACAGCACGGGGGAGCGCGTGGATGCCGCGGCCGCATCCTCACGACGCTGCTGCTCCAACGCGATCCGCACGAAATCCACCGCCGTCCACTCCGCGCTCGCCGCCTCGCCCTCGGCCGCGACCGCGCCCTGGCGCTCCAGCAGCAGCTCGGTGTACTCGCGGCCGTACTCGGGCACCCAACGCGTGTCGGCCCAGTCGCCTCCGCGGGCGCGGAAATGCTCCGTCAGCTCGCGCGCGAGCGTCGTCTTTCCGGTCGATTCGGCCCCGACGAGCACGATCCGGGCGGGTTCTGCAGCCATGGTTCCCGACCCTATCGCGCGTCCCGATCGGTCGAGTTTCTCGGATAGACAGCAGCGTCTATACACTCAGCGGAGCAGACGGAGAGGACCGGGTCGGTGACGCTCTATTCGAAGCTCGGCGGTGAGCCGGCGCTCGCCGCTGCGGTGGACGAATTCTACGAGCGCATGCAGGCCGACCCCGAGCTCTCCGTGTGGTTTCACGGGGTCGATCTCGAGATCCTGAAGGCGCACCAGCGGGCCTTCCTGATGGTGGCGCTGGGGGGACCCGAGGACTACTCCGGGCGCAGCATGCGCAACGCGCACGCCGGGTTGCACATCACCGATCACGCGTACACCCGAGCACTGCAGCATCTGAGAGGCGCACTCGCGGCCGTCGGCGTGGAGCAGGAGCTCATCGAACGCATCGTGCGTCCGGTGGAACAGCTGCGCGCAGCGATCGTCGAACCGCGGTAGACAGCGCGGCGAGGCTTATACCGGAGAGCGCGAATCTGGTCAAGGGAATACCTTGCGCACGCGTCAGGTTGCGCCTATAGTTGTTCTTTGCGCTCCCATACCCCATGCCGTCATATTGTGGACAGCTGGCGCGCCCCGAGTATAGCGGCGGGGCAGATCTTCGGTGGGGAATTCCGGGAGCGATCCACTACCGACAGTACCGGGCCGACGGGCCCACACGGAGGGTATTTCCTTGGCTGCTGCGCGCAACGCGTCCACCAAAAAGTCCACAAAGAACGGTCGCAACGCATCGCGACTCTCGTTCGCCAAGATCACCGACACGCTGACGGTTCCCGATCTGCTCGCACTGCAGACCGAGAGCTTCGACTGGCTCGTCGGCAACGAGATCTGGAAGCAGCGCGTCGCGGAGGGTGAGGCCGCAGGCCGAACCGACCTCGCGACCCGCAGCGGCCTCGAGGAGATCTTCGAGGAGATCTCCCCCATCGAGGACCTCGGCGAGACGATGCAGCTCTCGTTCGCGGAGCCTGAGCTCGAAGAGCCCAAGTACACGATCGACGAGTGCAAGGAGCGCGGCAAGACCTTCGCCGCCCCGCTCTACGTGAACGCCGAGTTCATGAACCACCTCACCGGTGAGATCAAGACCCAGACGGTCTTCATGGGCGACTTCCCGCTCATGACCGAGAAGGGCACGTTCATCATCAACGGCACCGAGCGTGTCGTCGTGTCCCAGCTCGTGCGCTCGCCCGGCGTCTACTTCGACCGCACCCCCGAGAAGCTCTCCGACAAGGACATCTTCTCGGCGCGCATCATCCCGAGCCGCGGCGCCTGGCTTGAGTTCGAGATCGACAAGCGCGACCAGGTCGGCGTGCGCATCGACCGCAAGCGCAAGCAGTCGGTCACCGTCTTCCTCAAGGCCCTCGGGCTCACGAGCGAGGAGATCCTCGAGGAGTTCAAGGGCTTCCCGTCGATCGCGTTGACCCTCGAGAAGGATGCCATCCTCACCAAGGAGGAGGCCCTCAAGGACATCTACCGCAAGCTCCGTCCGGGCGAGCAGGTGGCCGCCGAGGCCGCGCGTGCGCTGCTGGACAACTTCTACTTCAACTCCAAGCGCTACGACCTCGCCAAGGTCGGCCGCTACAAGATCAACCGCAAGCTGGGCCTCGACGCCGACATCAAGCAGTCGGTGCTCACGATCGAGGACATCATCGCCACGATCAAGTACCTGGTGGCGCTGCACGACACCACCTCGCCCGATGTCACCATCGGCGAGAACGGCGTCGCGACGATCAAGGGCGTGCGCGACGGCAAGAAGGTCGACGTGCGCCTCGACGTGGACGACATCGACCACTTCGGCAACCGTCGCATCCGCGCGGTGGGCGAGCTCATCCAGAACCAGGTGCGCACCGGTCTGTCCCGCATGGAGCGCGTCGTTCGCGAGCGCATGACCACGCAGGACATCGAGGCGATCACGCCGCAGACCCTGATCAACGTGCGCCCCGTGGTCGCCGCGATCAAGGAGTTCTTCGGAACCTCGCAGCTCTCGCAGTTCATGGACCAGAACAACCCGCTCGCGGGCCTGACCCACAAGCGTCGCCTCTCCGCGCTCGGCCCCGGTGGTCTGAGCCGCGAGCGCGCCGGCGTCGAGGTGCGTGACGTTCACCCGTCGCACTACGGCCGCATGTGCCCGATCGAGACCCCGGAAGGCCCGAACATCGGCCTCATCGGTTCGCTCGCGTCGTTCGCGCGCATCAACGCGTTCGGGTTCATCGAGACCCCGTACCGTCGCGTCGTGAACGGCAAGGTGACCGACAAGATCGACTACCTCACCGCATCCGAGGAGGACGACTTCATCGTCGCCCAGGCGAACGCCCCGCTCACCGCGGACGCGCACTTCGCCGAGCCCCGCGTGCTCGCCCGCAAGAAGGGCGGCGAGGTCGACCTCATCCCGACCGAGCAGATCGGCTACATGGATGTCTCGCCCCGCCAGATGGTGTCGGTGGCGACGTCGCTCATCCCGTTCCTCGAGCACGACGACGCGAACCGCGCCCTCATGGGTGCGAACATGCAGCGTCAGGCCGTGCCGCTGCTGCGTTCGGAGAGCCCGCTCGTCGGTACCGGCATGGAGGGCTTCGCGGCCATCGACGCCGGTGACGTGCTCACCGCCGACAAGGCCGGTGTCGTCTCCGAGGTCTCGGCCGACGTCGTCACCGTCATGCTCGACGAGGGCGGCACGCAGGACTACTACCTGCGCAAGTTCGACCGCTCCAACCAGGGCACGAGCTACAACCACCGGGTCATCGTCAACGCGGGCGACCGTGTCGAGGCCGGCGAGGTCATCGCCGACGGTCCCGCGACCGAGAACGGCGAGCTCGCGCTCGGCAAGAACCTGCTCGTGGCGTTCATGCCGTGGGAGGGTCACAACTTCGAGGACGCGATCATCCTGTCCCAGAACCTCGTGAAGGACGACGTGCTCTCGTCGATCCACATCGAGGAGTACGAGGTGGATGCCCGTGACACCAAGCTCGGCAAGGAGGAGATCACTCGCGACCTCCCCAATGTGAGCCCGGAGCTGCTGGCCGATCTCGACGAGCGCGGCATCATCCGCATCGGCGCCGAGGTTCGCCCCGGTGACATCCTCGTCGGCAAGGTCACGCCGAAGGGCGAGACCGAGCTGTCCGCCGAGGAGCGCCTGCTGCGCGCCATCTTCAACGAGAAGAGCCGCGAGGTGCGCGACACCTCGCTGAAGGTTCCGCACGGTGAAGAGGGCACGATCATCGCGGTCAAGGAGTTCAACGCCGACAACGACGACGAGCTCGGCTCGGGCGTCAACCAGCGCGTCGTGGTCTACATCGCCCAGAAGCGCAAGATCACCGAGGGCGACAAGCTCGCCGGCCGCCACGGCAACAAGGGTGTCATCGCCAAGATCCTGCCGGTCGAGGACATGCCGTTCCTCGCCGACGGCACGCCGGTCGACGTCATCCTGAACCCGCTCGGCATCCCCGGTCGCATGAACTTCGGCCAGGTGCTCGAGACGCACCTCGGCTGGGTCGCCAAGCAGGGCTGGGAGGTCGACGGCTCGCCCAAGTGGGCTGAGACGCTGCCCGACCACGCCCGCAAGGCCGCGCCCGGCACGAAGGTCGCGACGCCGGTGTTCGATGGTGCGCTCGAGACCGAGATCGAGGGACTGCTCGACTCCACGACGCCCACGCGCGACGGTGAGCGGTTGATCGACTCGACGGGCAAGACCCGCCTGTTCGACGGCCGCTCGGGCGAGCCCTTCCCGGAGCCCATCTCGGTCGGCTACATGTACATCCTGAAGCTGCACCACCTCGTGGACGACAAGATCCACGCGCGCTCCACCGGTCCGTACTCGATGATCACCCAGCAGCCGCTTGGTGGTAAGGCGCAGTTCGGTGGCCAGCGCTTCGGTGAGATGGAGGTGTGGGCGCTCGAGGCATACGGCGCCGCATACGCCCTCCAGGAGCTGCTCACGATCAAGTCCGACGACATCCTCGGCCGCGTGAAGGTGTACGAGGCGATCGTCAAGGGCGAGAACATCCAGGAGCCCGGTATTCCGGAGAGCTTCAAGGTGCTCATCAAGGAGATGCAGTCGCTGTGTCTGAATGTCGAGGTGCTCTCGGCCGACGGCAGCGTCGTCAACCTGCGCGACACGGACGACGAGGTCTTCCGTGCCGCCGAGGAGCTCGGCATCAACATCTCCACCCGCTTCGAGTCCTCGTCGATCGACGAGATCTAAGCGGACCGGCACAGGTTTACGGAACTAGAAGAGGATAAGAATTGCTCGACGTTCACGCGTTTGACGAAATCCGTATCGGTCTCGCCACCGCCGACGACATCCGTCGTTGGTCGCACGGTGAGGTGAAGAAGCCCGAGACGATCAACTACCGCACCCTCAAGCCCGAGAAGGACGGTCTGTTCGGTGAGCAGATCTTCGGTCCCTCCCGGGACTGGGAGTGCTCCTGCGGCAAGTACAAGCGAGTGCGGTTCAAGGGCATCGTGTGCGAGCGCTGCGGCGTGGAGGTCACCAAGTCCTCCGTGCGTCGCGAGCGCATGGGACACATCGAGCTCGCCGCACCGGTCACGCACATCTGGTACTTCAAGGGTGTGCCCAGCCGTCTCGGCTACCTGCTCGACATGGCGCCGAAGGACCTCGAGAAGGTCATCTACTTCGCCGCGTACATGATCATCTCGGTGGATGAGGAGGGCCGTCACGCGGACCTGCCCGGCCTCGAGAACGAGATCCGTCTCGAGATCAAGACGCTCGAGGGCCAGCGCGACGCCCGCATCGCGGAGCGCCTCGCCAAGCTCGAGGAGGACCTCGCGGCCCTGGAGGCCGAGGGTGCCAAGAGCGACCAGAAGCGCCGCGTCAAGGACGGCGCCGAGAAGGAGATGGGTCAGGTTCGTCGTTCGTTCGACGAGCAGATCGGTCAGCTCGAGCGTGTCTGGGAGGACTTCCGCAACCTGAAGGTCGGCGACCTCAAGCCCGAGGATGCCGTCTTCCAGGAGCTGCAGGACCGTTTCGGTTCGTACTTCGAGGCCTTCATGGGCGCCGAGGCGATCCAGAAGCGCCTGCAGGCCTTCGACCTCGCCGCCGAGAGCGAGAAGCTCCACGACGAGATCGCCAACGGCAAGGGCCAGAAGAAGATCCGCGCGATCAAGCGACTGCGCGTGGTCAACTCCTTCCTGCAGACCGGCAACTCGCCGGCCGCGATGGTGCTCGAGGTCGTTCCGGTGATCCCGCCGGAGCTGCGCCCGATGGTGCAGCTCGACGGTGGCCGCTTCGCGACCTCCGACCTCAACGACCTCTACCGTCGTGTGATCAACCGCAACAACCGTCTGCGTCGCCTGCTCGACCTCGGTGCCCCCGAGATCATCGTCAACAACGAGAAGCGCATGCTGCAGGAGGCCGTCGACGCGCTGTTCGACAACGGTCGTCGCGGTCGCCCCGTGACGGGTACCGGCAACCGCGCCCTCAAGTCCCTGAGCGACATGCTCAAGGGCAAGCAGGGTCGCTTCCGCCAGAACCTGCTCGGTAAGCGCGTCGACTACTCGGGTCGTTCGGTGATCATCGTCGGTCCGCAGCTGAAGCTGCACCAGTGTGGTCTGCCCAAGCAGATGGCGCTGGAGCTGTTCAAGCCGTTCGTGATCAAGCGACTCATCGACCTGAGCCACGCGCAGAACATCAAGTCCGCCAAGCGCATGGTGGAGCGTTCGCGCCCGCAGGTGTGGGACGTGCTCGAGGAGATCATCCGCGAGCGCCCCGTGCTGCTGAACCGTGCACCCACCCTGCACCGCCTGGGCATCCAGGCCTTCGAGCCTCAGCTCGTCGAGGGCAAGGCCATCCAGCTGCACCCGCTCGTCTGCGCGGCGTTCAACGCCGACTTCGACGGTGACCAGATGGCCGTGCACCTGCCGCTGTCGGTGGAGGCGCAGGCCGAGGCGCGCGTGCTCATGCTCGCGAGCAACAACATCCTGAAGCCGTCCGACGGTCGCCCGGTGACCCTGCCCACACAGGACATGATCATCGGTCTGCACCACCTGACGACCCTCAAGGAGGGTGCGACCGGTGAAGGCCGGGCGTTCTCGTCGGTCGCCGAGGCGATCCTCGCGTTCGACCAGCACACCCTGGACCTCAACGCCAAGGCGCGGATCCGTCTCGAGAACGTGCACTTCGCCGAGGGCGAGGCCCCCGAGGGCTTCGTGCAGGGCAAGACCGTGCTCATGGAGACCACGCTCGGTCGCGCGCTGTTCAACGAGGCGCTGCCGGCGGACTACCCGTACATCGAGGCCGTCGCCGACAAGGGACAGATCTCCGCGATCGTCAACGATCTCGCGGAGCGCTACCCCAAGGTGGAGGTCGCCGCTGCGCTCGACCGCATCAAGGACGCCGGTTTCCACTGGGCGACCCGCTCCGGTGTGACCGTGGCGCTCTCCGACATCGTGACCCCGCCGACCAAGCCCGCGATCATCGCCGGGTACGAGAAGCAGGCCGCGAAGGTGCAGGACCAGTTCGACAAGGGCCTCACGACCGACGCCGAGCGTCGTCAGGAGCTCATCGAGATCTGGAACAAGGCCACCGCCGAGGTCGCGACCGCGATGCAGGAGAACTTCGCTACCGACAACAACATCAACCGCATGGTGTCGTCCGGTGCTCGTGGTAACTGGATGCAGGTGCGTCAGATCGCCGGTATGCGAGGCCTGGTGTCGAACCCGAAGGGTGAGATCATCCCGCGCCCGATCGTGCACTCCTACAAGGAGGGCCTCACCGTGGCCGAGTACTTCATCTCGACCCACGGTGCCCGTAAGGGTCTGGCCGACACGGCACTGCGTACCGCGGACTCGGGCTACCTGACCCGTCGTCTGGTGGACGTCTCGCAGGATGTCATCATCCGTGAGGACGACTGCGGCACCTCGAAGGGTCTCGACCTGACGATCGCGGCGAAGGGCGCCGACGGCGTGCTGGTTCGCGACTCGAACGTCGAGAACTCGGTCTACGCCCGCAGCCTCGCCGAGGACGCGGTCGACGCCAAGGGCAAGGTCGTGGCGCCCGCCGGCAGCGACATCGGCGACGTGCTCATCGAGACGCTCATCGCCGCAGGCATCGAGCAGGTCAAGGTGCGTTCGGTGCTCACCTGCGAGTCCGCCGTCGGCGTGTGCGCGGTCTGCTACGGCCGTTCGCTCGCGACGGGACTCCTCGTCGACATCGGCGAGGCCGTCGGCATCATCGCGGCCCAGTCGATCGGCGAGCCCGGCACGCAGCTGACGATGCGTACCTTCCACACCGGTGGTGTGGCATCCGCGGACGACATCACGCAGGGTCTGCCCCGCGTGACGGAGCTGTTCGAGGCCCGTACCCCCAAGGGTGCGAGCCCGATCGCCGAGGCCGCTGGTCGCATCACGATCGAGGACACGGATCGCGCTCGCCGCATCATCCTGACCCCCGACAACGGTGACGAGCCGATCGCCTACCCGGTGCTCAAGCGCGCCACCCTCCTCGTCGAGGACGGGCAGCACGTCGAGCTCGGGCAGCAGTTCCACGTCGGAAACCTCGACCCGAAGGAGGTGCTGCGCGTCAAGGGCGTCCGCGCCGTGCAGCAGCACCTCGTCGACGGCGTGCAGGGCGTGTACCGCTCGCAGGGCGTGCCGATCCACGACAAGCACATCGAGGTCATCGTGCGCCAGATGCTGCGCAAGGTCACCGTCGTCGACCACGGCGACACCGGCCTGCTCCCCGGCGAGCTCGTTGACCGGCTCAAGTACAACGAGCTGAACCGCGCCGCGCTCACCGAGGGTCGTGCGACCGCCTCGGCCCGTCAGGAGGTCATGGGTATCACCAAGGCATCCCTGGCGACCGAGTCGTGGCTGTCGGCCGCGTCGTTCCAGGAGACCACGCGTGTGCTCACGCAGGCCGCCATGGAGGGCAAGTCCGACCCGCTCGTGGGTCTGAAGGAGAACGTCATCATCGGCAAGCTCATCCCCGCCGGCACGGGCCTCCCGCGCTACCGGGATGTCTCGGTCGAGGCGACGGACGAGGCGAAGGCCGAGCGCTACCCGAACCGCATCTTCGCGGATGACGGCGCGTTCACCGAGTCGGACCTGAGCTTCGTCGACTTCGACAGCTTCTCGACCGACGACTTCACGCCGGGCACCTACAACTAGTCGCAGGCATCACGAGAGGGCCTCTGCTTCGGCAGGGGCCCTCTTGCGTTAACCGAGGTGCGTGACCTCGTGCTTGGCATAGGCCGTGCCGTCGACGACGATTGTGGCGATCTGCTCACGACCGGTCGGCATGAGCCGCGCGGTCACGGTGCCGTCCATCGCGGACTCCAGGGCACGAACCAGTGCGTCGTGCACGCGAGCCAGGTCGGTCTGTGGCACCGAGGCGCCGCTGTCGTCGAGCAGGATCACACCGACGCCGCGTCGCCTCGCGTCGCGGGCGGCGTCCGAGACGGTGGGGGTTCTGAACGAGCGACCGCGCACGCTGTCGCGCAGCTCCGCCTCCGCGAGTGCGAACTCGACGCGCTCGTCGTCGGTGGGCGGTCGATCCTCGGCCAGCCGTCTCAGCAGGGGCGTGGCCAGCGTCTCGAGCTCCGCAAGCCGTGCCCGGCGCTCGGCGGCCGTCGCCTCGGTGGCGGCCTTCGCGGCCATGCGGGCCGAGGTGTCGGCCGCGAGGGACTCGATCTGGTCGACGGTGCGGCGCATGCTGATCGCGAAGACCGTGCCGGTGACGATGACGGGCAGCTGTCGCGCGATCAGGGCGACCGCGGACGAACTGTCCGTGGTGATGGCCCAGACGGCGACCACGGCCGACATCGCGGCGTAGCCGATCCAGGCCCAGCCGGCGCGACCGCGCAGGCAGAGGTAGAACTGGGCCACGACGGCGGCCCCGAAATACCACTGCGCATACTGCCACTGGGTGTGCTCGTACTCGACCACCTGCCATGACACCAGCAGGGTCATCACGAGCCCCGACGCGCAGGCGAACAGCGCGGAGCGAAGCGAGAGACGGTCGCCGGTGTCCAGTGAGAGCACGAGGCAGGTCAGCCCGAAGATGACGATCGCGACGACGGTCGGCCACGGTGAGCGCACGCTGTCCAGCGACCAGATTGCGACCGCCGCCACGGTGACGAAGTACAGCCAGATGAAGGCCCTGGCGCGGGCACCGGTGAGCTCGAGGCGACCGCGCCGCCGCGCATCCTCGATTCGGCTCATGCCGGTCGCCACTCGAGGCGCACGGTGGTGCCGTCACCGACCTTCGAGGAGATCGTGGCGCGTGCGCCGGGGATGGCCGAGAGCCTGCCGCGAATGCTCACTGTGATGCCGAGCCGATGCGGCGGCAACGAAGCCGGGTCGAAGCCGGCCCCGTCATCGACGATCTCGACGACGATCGAATCCTCTCGGATGGTCGCGACGACGCTGCGCGATGCTTGCGCTCCGGCATGCTGAAGGCTGTTGCGCAGCGCTTCGGCCGTCGCCTCGGCGAAGCCGGCCGCGACCTCGGCGGGCACGGGCTGGGTGCGCTCGAGCGTCACCAGGAACCTGGTGTGGGTGGACAGTCCCGTGGTGATGGCTCGGATCCGCTCCGCGAAGGCGAGGGCATCCGCGTGTTCGGCGACGGCGTCCGGAGAGCGAAGTCGTTCGAGCTCGGCCAGTGCGTGCCGGGCCTGACGGCGAACGGAGTCGTCCAGTGCGGCGTCGCCGAGCGAGGCGTAGTACAGGGCCGAGATCACCTCGTCGTGCACCAGCGCATCAAGCCGGGTCTGCTCCCGGTCGCGGGCGATCGCACTCGCGGTGCGCGCGGCGACCTGCTGGGCCTCCATCACCGCGAGATCGAGGTCTCTGGCATTGGCGCGGGTGAGCAGGATCAGCGCGGTGAAGACGGACATGAAGGTCAAGCCGTAGAGCACGTCCTGCAGCGCTGGCGCCCAGGCGAGGCTTCCGGTGGCGATGTGGCGCACCGGCCCGATCGCGAGCCCGGCCGCGATCAGATAGGCCCATGCGGCGGCCGGCCGCCAGGCCAGCGCGGCGGCCGCCGTGCCGAGTCCCATGACCGACAGGGGCCAGGGCGTCGAGGTCACGGGCAGCGGCTCCGGTGCCATGACCAGGAGCCAGCTCAGCGCGACCGCGGCGAAGGCCACCGCGTAGCCGCCGAGGAGTCGGCGCAGCACCCGGGCCGACAGTCGGAACGACAGGGCGGCGAACAGGGGCGGCAGCACGAACACGATGCCGATCGCGGTCCACTGCCAAGCAGGGGGAACGAGGTGCGCCTGATCGGCCATGTAGCCGGTCGTCAGGGGCACGAACACGAGGGTCGTGATACCGAAGACCACGGTGATACCCCGCAGCACCCCCACACGGGCCGCGGTGGTGATGTCGCCGGCCACGCTCACTCCACCTGCGGCAGGATGCCGTCTTCGACCGCGCGCTTGTACAGATCGACCTTGGTGTGAGCGGGCCTGCCCGCCATCGCGTACTTGTGCCGGATGCGCCGCACGTACTCCGCCACCGTGCCCGCCGAGAGGCCGGCGCGGTACGCGACCACGCTCGACTTGTCGCCGGAGGCGTACAGCGCGAGCACCTCCTGCTCCTTCGGGCTGAGCCCGGCGGAGGAGAGATGAGGATCGGAATCGAGTGCGGCCGCCCACTCGGTGGTCACGATGCCCTCGCCTCGTCCGGCCCGACGGAGCGCGTCGAGGATCACCTCTCGCGTCTCCGACTTCCGCAGGATGCCCAGCACGCCGGCCCGTGAGGCGAGCCGCAGATTCGCCGGGTTGTCGGCCCCGGTGAACGCCAGGACTCGGGCCGCGCCGCCCGCCAGCGCGTTGAGGTTGTGGTTCAGGCTCGAGCCGTCGGAGAGCTGCAGATCGAGCACGATGAGATCGACTTCACCGAGCCTCGGCAGCAACTCCGCGATCGTCGCGACGGAGGCCACCAGCTCGAGATCGGCCTCGCCCGCGATCAGGTGTGCGAACCCGAGCCGTACGGTCTCGTGATCGTCCACGTGAGCGAGCCGGATGGCGGCTGAGGACTGGAGCGTCGACACCTGGCGGAACCTCCCGCCCCCACTATTGCGCACTTCCCCGGCCAGGTACGCATCGTCCTACCCCCCGAACGGGTGTCATGAGAACTGACGACTGCCGCGGGAGCGTTCCCACTGACACGCTGGGGCCACCCGATGAACGATCCCAGGAGGACTTACCCCGATGGATGACGCTGCGATCGACGACGTTGTCGCAAGTCACCTGGACTCCTGGTACACCCTGGTCGCCTCCTGGTGGCCACCGGGACTGCCGTCGGCGCGTGACTGTGCCGGTTGCGCGTCGTCGGTGGTTCGGGATGTGATCGATCTCTCCGCCTGGCCGCACGACGTGACCCACCCCCTGGCCAGTTCCTTCGACCGCATCGTGGATCAGCTCAGCGTGGCCGACCCCGCCGCCCGAAACCGCATGGCGCTCGCCCTCGGCCCGCACGTGGACGACGTGCTCGATGTGCTGCACCACATCGTGGTTGGACGCACGGCGGACCTCGCCTCGATCCCGGGATGGCTGCGCGCCGCGAGCTGATCCCTGTCCCCCCGACGCGGGACTGGTGTGGCCTCTGTGACTGCCCGTAGCGTTGAGCAGTCGCTGCACGGGGGGAACTGTGCAGTGCGCCGCAACCTGGGGGAGGTGATGGCGTGGCGTCTCTTGCCGAGATCCTCATCCTTCGCGGCGTCATGCCGATCGAGAGCCTGGACCAGCTCACCGGCGACCGCAACAATGACGAGCAGCTCGCGCACGACCTGCTGGAGCAGGGTGTGCTCACCGAGACCCAGCTGGCATCGGCCCGCGCCGCCCAGGCCGGGCTGCCCTTCGTGGAGTTGCTCGACTACCCCGTCGACCACAACGCCGTCGCGCTCGTGCCGAGCACGATGTGCCGCCGCTACGGCGTGCTGCCGATCGGATTCGCCGGCGGCTACCTGATCCTGGCCATGGTCGATCCGGGCAACGTTTTCGCCGTCGACGACGTGCGGGCCATCGCGGGACGTCAGGTCAAGTGCGTCGTGGCCGAACGCAGCGACCTGCTCGCCGCCATCGACCGGTTCCACCGCGCGGACGGCGAGCTCGAGTCCCTGAGTTCGGAGCTTGAGCAGGAGGCCGGTGGTTCCGATCTCGTGCGCGCGGATCCGTCCGAGCCGAAGGAGGACGACGCGCCGATCGTGCGCTTCGTCAACCTGCTCATCAGCCAGGGCATCCAGGATCTCGCCTCCGACATCCACATCGAGCCGGGTGAGTACGACATGGGCGTGCGCTACCGCATCGACGGCGTCATGCACGAGATGCAGCGCGCACCCAAGAACATCCAGAACGGCGTGATCTCGCGCCTGAAGATCATGGCCGACATTGACATCGCCGAGCGTCGACGACCGCAGGACGGCCGCATGTCGGTCAGCCATGGCGGGCGGAAGATCGACCTGCGCGTCGCGACCCTGCCCACCGTGTGGGGCGAGAAGGTCGTCATGCGAATCCTCGACAACAACTCCTCGAGCATGGCGATGGAAGACCTCGCACTGCTGCCGCACAACTTCGAGGCCTACCGCCGCTCGTACACGAAGCCGTACGGCATGATCCTGGTCACCGGACCCACGGGTTCCGGCAAGTCGACCACGCTCTACACGACCCTGCACGCCGTCGCCCGCCCCGAGATCAACGTCATCACGGTCGAAGACCCGGTCGAGTATCGGATGCCCGGCATCAACCAGGTGCAGGTGAATCCCAAGGCGGGGCTGACCTTCGCGAGCGCGCTGCGCAGCATCCTGCGCTCCGACCCCGACGTGGTGCTGGTCGGCGAGATCCGGGACCATGAGACCGCCCAGATCGCGATCGAGGCATCTCTGACCGGTCACCTCGTGCTCAGCACGCTGCACACCAACGACGCGCCCAGCGCGATCACCCGGCTGACGGAGATGGAGATCGAGCCGTTCCTGGTCGGCTCCGCGCTGGACTGCGTGGTGGCCCAGCGTCTCGCGCGGCGGCTCTGCGATCGCTGCAAGGTGCCGTATCAGCCGGATTCCGGTGAACTCGCGGCGCTGCGCGTGGGCGCCGAGACCCAGCCGCCGACGGGCCCGATCTTCCGGGCGACCGGATGCCAGAGCTGCTCCAACACGGGATACCGAGGCCGCATCGCGCTGCACGAGGTGATGACCGTCACCGAGGAGATCGAGCGACTCGCGGTCGCGCGCGCGTCGAGCGCCGAGATCACCCGCACCGCGATCGCGCAGGGCATGCTCACCCTGCGCCAGGACGGGTGGGCGAAGGCGCAGTTGGGGCTGACGTCGGTGGAAGAGATCCTGAGAGTGGTGGCGTAGTGAACAAGCCGATCTACGAGATTCCCGTCAACGGCGGGCTTCGTGATGAGGCCGCAGTGCCACCGCCCGGCCGTCAGGCATCGACCGCTCCGCCCGCGTACCAGTCCGCGCCGCCACCGGTGCTGCCGACGGACTCGCCCGCTGCGCCGACGGCCGGGCAGCCCAACCTCGGCACCGCGCAACAGGCACCCCCCGCCTTCGCAGCGGCTCCGCCGCCCGTCGCGGAGAGCGCGCCGCCGCCGCCGCGGTCGGGTGCCGATCCCGATCTCATCGCGGCGCTGCAGCAGGTGCTTCTGGCCGGGGCATCCGATCTCCACATCACCGTGAACGCGCCGCCGATGATCCGCGTCGACGGCGCCCTGCGGCCGATCTCCGGCACGCCGTGGGAGCGCCACAAGGTCACCTCCGCGCTCTACGGCATCATGACCGAGCCGCAGCGCGAGGCCTTCGAGCGCGACCTCGAGCTCGACTTCGCCTTCACCGTCTCGGCGAACGCTCGGTTCCGCGTGAACTTCTACCAGCAGCGCAACGCGATCGGCGGGGCTTTCCGTCTCATCCCCACCGAGATCAAGCAGCTCGGCGATCTCGGCGTGCCCGAGTCGGTCGGGCAGTTCGCCAAGCTGGCCCGCGGTCTCGTGCTCGTCACCGGTCCCACCGGCTCGGGCAAGTCGACGACCCTCGCGGCGCTCATCGACCTCGTCAATCGCACGCGATCCGATCACATCATGACCGTCGAAGACCCGATCGAGTTCCTGCATCAGAACCACCGCTCGCTGATCAATCAGCGCGAGGTGGGGCACGACACGCACAGCTTCGGGGCGGCCCTCAAGCACGTGCTGCGGCAGGACCCCGACGTCATCCTCGTCGGCGAGCTGCGCGACCTCGAGACCATCTCGGTGGCCCTCACCGCCGCCGAGACCGGTCACCTGGTGTTCGCGACCCTGCACACGCAGGATGCCCCGCAGACCATCGACCGCGTCATCGACGTGTTCCCGCCCCACCAGCAGGGTCAGGTGCGCGCGCAACTTGCGGCCACCCTGCAGGGCGTGGTCTGTCAGACCCTCGTCAAGCACGCCAGCGGCACGGGGCGGGTGGTGGCCACGGAGGTGATGCTCACCACGCCGGCCGTCGCGAACCTGATCCGCGAGGGCAAGACCTACCAGATCCCCTCGGCGATGCAGGCGGGCAAGGAGGCCGGCATGCACACCATGGACCAGCACCTCGCGGAACTGGTCAACTCGGGCCGGGTCGCGATGCAGGAGGCGCTGACGAAGGTGCACGACAAGGCGACGTTCGCCCGTCTCGTGCACCGCGATGTCGGAGACCTCGGAAGGAGCTACTGATGTCGACGGCGCAGACCTGGGCTTACAAGGCGCGTGACCCCGAGGGCAAGGTCGTCAAGGGCAAGCTGGATGCGACCTCCGAGGCCGCCGCGGTCGCCCGCATGCGCACGCTCGGCCTCTCGCCCATGCAACTCAACGAGGCGGGGGCGGGAACCGGGCTCAACCGCGACATCACCCTGGGCGGGCTCTTCGAGAAGAAGGTCACGCTCAAAGACCTGGCGATCATGACGCGCCAGATGTCCACGATGGTCAGCGCCGGGCTGTCCCTGTTGAAGACGCTCTCGATCCTCGCGGACCAGACGGAGAACCCCACGCTCGGCAAGGCGCTGACCGAGGTGCGCAATGCCGTCGAGTCCGGCGAGTCGCTGTCGGGAGCGTTCGCGAAGCATCCCATGATCTTCCCGCCGTTGATGATCCACCTGATCCGGGCGGGGGAGCTCGGCGGCTTCCTCGACAAGTCGCTGCTGTCGATCGCGGCGACCTTCGAGGCCGACGTCAAGCTGCGCCAGACCATCAAGTCCGCGATGACCTACCCGGTGATCGTGCTGATCATCGCGCTGCTGTCGATCGTCGCGATGCTCACGTTTATCGTGCCGATCTTCGAGAAGATGTTCGCCGACCTCGGTGGGGAGCTGCCGATCCCGACGCTGATCCTGGTCGCCATCTCCAAGCAGATGTTCTGGATCGCGCCGCTGCTCATCGTCTCGATCGTCGGGTTCAGCATCTGGTGGGGCCGCAACAAGCACAAGGACTCGGTGCGCAGGGTCGTCGACCCGTGGAAGCTGAAGATCCCGGTGTTCGGGCCGCTGTTCGCGAAGGTCGGCATCGCGCGGTTCGCCCGCAACTTCGCGACGATGACCGGCTCCGGCGTGCCGATTCTGCAGGCGCTCGGCATCGTGGGGGAGACCTCCGGCAACTGGGTGATCGAGAACGCGCTGCACAAGGTGCAGGATGCCGTGCGCACCGGCAAGTCCATCGCCGGCCCGCTCGCACAAGAGCCCGTCTTCCCGTCGATGGTGACGCAGATGATCGCCGTCGGTGAGGACTCCGGCGCCCTCGAGCCGATGCTCAACAAGATCGCCGACTTCTACGAGTCCGAGGTGCAGTCGACCACGGAGCAGCTGACCTCGCTCATCGAGCCGCTGCTCATCGCGTTCCTCGGCATCGTGATCGGCGGCATGGTCGTCGCGCTCTATCTGCCGGTCTTCACGATCTTCGACCAGATCAAGTAGCCGTACCCCGAACTGGGGTACACAAACCTGTCGAAACCCCCTGTTCGCGGGATTGGGGGACACGCCCCCGGCCACCACCATTGTCGTGGGGGTCAAATCAATACTGGGGGACCTCCTGTCCGCATCTCTTTACAGACAGGAATGACAATGCAGAAGTTCATCGACGCGCTCTCCAAGAAGCGCGTGCAGCTCACCAAGAACGACGAGGGCTTCACGCTCATCGAGCTCATCGTCGTCGTGCTCATCATCGGCGTCCTCGCCGCGATCGCGATCCCGGTGTTCCTGGGTCAGCAGGCGCAGGCTGAAGAAGCCGCGGCGAAGGCCAACCTCGCCAACGCGAAAATCGCCTACACGTCGTACATCGTGAACAACGCTGCTCCTGGCGACACGCTCACGGCGGATCAGCTCACCGCACTTGAGACCTTCGGCTGGCCGAAGGACGGAAGCGTCACGGTTGGCGCCGGCGGTTCGACCGACTTCTGCCTGCAGACCGCCGCCGCGGGCGGCTGGAGCGTCACGGCCGACGGCGGACCGGTCAAGGAAGCCTGCCCGGCTTAACACCTAGCCGTCAGGGGCACCGCCGCACGCGGTGCCCCTGACGCATTCGCCCGGTTTTCACGCTCGCGTTTCATCCGGTTTTCCGCGCTTCATCTGGGGGAGAAGCAGCCATGGTCGACGTTCACGACGATGAAGGTCTCGGCATGATCGAGATCGTCGTCTCGATGTTCATGCTCGCGCTGCTCGCGGTCGCCTTCCTCCCCGTGCTCATCACCGGGCTCAAGTCCACGGCCTCGAACGCGGTCACCGCCACGGCGACCCAACTGGCCAACCAGGCCATCGAATCCACTCGCGACGGCAGCTACGCCGATTGCGCAGCACTCAACGCCCTCGCCTCGTCGACGTTCAAGTCGGACGGCCGCGGCGGGCAGCTGCAGGTCGTGCGCGTCGTCACCTGCGTAGCCGGGGACGGGCAGCCGGAGACCATCAGCGTGGTCGTGCGCGAGGCATCCGGAGAGCAAACCGTGCTCGCGCGGGCCACCACCATGGTGAGGCTCGGCTGATGGCCGGCGACCATCGCGACGAGGGCATGAGCCTCATCGAGCTCATCGTGTCGGCCGCACTCGGCGTGCTCGTGCTCGTGCTCGTCGGCACGTTCTTCATCTCGTCGTTCTCGGCGCAGAACATCATCACCTCGACCGCGGATGCCGCGAGCCGCGCCCAGCTCATGGCACGACAGGTCGATCAGCAGCTGCGCGGTGCTTCCGCGGTCGCCGTGTTCGACGGGGCGACGAGTGACTCGCAGGTGCTCGTCGCGCGCACCGCCACGGGCGACGGCGACGTCGACTATCACTGCGAGGCCTGGTTCTATGACGCGACGGCCCAGGCCGTCTTCCACACCACGTTCGAGGGCGAGTCCACCTGGCCCTGGGGCGCGAGCATCACCAACTGGATCGACTTGGGATCCGGACTCACCGAGGCGATCGACCTCGGCGGCATCGTGGGCGACACCCTCGACTGGCTCTTCGGACGTTCCGAGGGCGACCCGGTCTGGTCGGTCGCCGCAACGGGGGTGCTGCCGAAGGGCACCGTCGCGGGCGGTGCCACTACGCCCGTGTTCGCCGCCGCCGGCAACCGCAGCGCGACCATCACCTTCGAGGTCACCGGCGGAACGAACACCGCACCGGTGCTGATCGAGACCACAGCGGGCGGTCGCCAGCCATACAAGGACGAGGAGCCGACATGTTTCTGAACCTCCGTGCGCGTGCCCGTGACGAATCCGGGAGCACCCTGATCGCCGTCGTCGGCCTGGTCGCCGTCGCCGCCCTCATCACCACCGTCGTCACGGTCTCCACCGTGCAGGCGCTGAGCTACACCTCGTCCACTCGTGCGGGCGTCCAGGCGCAGGCCGCAGCGGATGCCGGGGTCGCCTATCTCACGGACCGCCTGAAGCAGGACTCCTGCGCTCCGACCGCGAACCGCACCTACGGGCAGGTCTACACGAGCGCGGTGCTCGCCGCCGAGGCCGCCGCGCTCGGCGAGCCGTCGCTGACGCTCGCCGATCTAGGCGTCGCGGCATCCGACCCCTACTTCGCGGCGAAGGTGCAGTACAAGCCGGTGCTCTCGGACGGCTGGACCGACGGATGCCCGCCCCGCACCCTCATCGGAGGCCTGCTGAACTACCAGGTGCGCGTCGAGTCCACCGGCTACGCGGCCAACCCGGGGACGAGCGGGGTCTCGGCCCTGGACGAGCACACCGTCGAGGCGGTCTACGGCTGGTCGATCATCACGCTGGAGACGCCGGCGGCACCGCAGATCCTCGCCAGCGGCGCGGCGATCTACGCGTACAGCTCCGACGGGTTCGCGGGCTCCGGCACGCTCATGCCGGTGGACGGCAGCCGACCCAGCGTGCTGATCCGAAAGGGCAACGTCAACTGCAATGGTGCCTCCGCTGGCATCGCCGACATCATCGCCGCCGACGGCAGCATCACCGTGAATGGCAGTTGCGTCGTCACCGGCAACGTGTGGGCCTCGGGGTCTGCGACGATCGACGGCGGCACCGGCGTCGGTGGCAACGTCGTGGCCAATGGCGTCACAGCATCGCGGCCCATCGGCGGGAGCATCTGGTCGACCGGGGACGTCACCCTCACCTGGGGCAACACCGTCGGAGGGTCCGTCACCGCGAAGGCGCTGAGCGCGACCGGGGTCACGATCGACCAGAACGTCGTCGCGAACGGCAGCCTCACTGCCAACCAGACGACGTTCAAGAGCGGCATCAACGCCACCGGCGATGTCTCGCTGACGCAGTTGACCCTCGACGGCAAGACGGTCGGTCGCAAGCTCACGCTCAACGGCGGCGTCGTGCTCAACGGCGACGCCGACATCTACGGGCGAGCGGATGCCACGACCGGCTGGTCGAACACCGCGAAGAACGTCACCGCGACGGTGATCAACTTCACGGGCGACAACAAGGTCACCGGCACCAAGACCATCCGATCCGCGTCGAGCGTGCCGACGAGCGCGATCACGGCGAACGCGCCGACACCGACCGCTCCCACCGTGCCGAACTGGATCGACTTCGGTTACACCGCCGCGGACTGGACGGGCTTCACCGTCGTCACCATGACCGGCACCTGCGATGTCGCCCAGCTGCGCACGAAGCTCGCGAGCGTCACGGGCGCCGTGCTCGTCAACGCGCTCGGCTGCAACGGCAATGGCGTGATGATCGGGGGCTCCGACAAGATCGCACTCAACCGCGATGTCGCGATCTTCGCGAACAAGTTCGTGCTCGACGGCAGCGGGGGGTTCACCTCCAGCGGCAGCAGCCGGCTCTGGCTGATCGAACCCGACACGGTGAAGCCGCTGCTGGGACTCACCGCCACCCAGGCGGACTGCGCCTGGGGCCAGAGCTTCAGCCTCGGCGGGGGCTTCACGTTCGCGGACACCATCAGCACCATGATCTACACGCCGTGCAAGGTCGAACTCGCCTCGAGCACGGTGCTCAAGGGGCAGATCTACGCGGGCAAGGTCACCGTAGGGGGCGCCGCTCAGTTGAAGTACGTCAAGGTCGGCCTGCCGGGCGTCGACCTCGACAACGGCGCCGGCGGCGGTGGAGGCGTCATCGTGCTTCCGCCCATCCTCACCGGGGTCGGCGGCTCGCTCGGGGCCCTCGACTACTACCGAGACGTGCCGTGATCATGGCCGTCGTCGTCGGGCTGTTCGGCTCCCTCATCGGATCCTTCCTGAACGTGGTGGTGTACCGCGTTCCGGCGGGGCGCTCCATCGTGCGCCCGCCGAGCGCGTGCGGTGCGTGCGGCGCGCCCATCCGCTGGTACGACAACGTTCCGGTGCTCTCCTGGATCGCGCTGCGCGGCCGGTGCCGCGACTGTCACGCCGCGATCTCCGTGCGCTACCCGCTCGTGGAGCTCGGCACGGCGCTCGCGTTCACCCTCGTCGCGCTGCTCTTTCTGCCCGCCGTGCTCGCGGCGACGACGCCCGCGGCCGTCGCGGCAGGGCTGCTGGCGCTCGTGGCGTTCCTGTACCTCGCGGCGATCAGCATCGCCCTGACCCTCATCGACCTGGACGTGCACCGCCTGCCGAACGCGATCACGCTCCCGGCCTACGCCGTCGGTGCTCTGCTGCTGATTCCAGCCGCCCTCCTCGCCGGCGAGCCGGCGCGACTGCTCGGTGCGGCGGTGGGCATGCTCGCGCTCGCCGCCTTCTATCTGTTGCTCGCCGTGATCCGGCCGGGCGGCATGGGCATGGGCGACGTCAAGCTCGCCGGCGTGCTCGGCCTCTTCCTCGGCTACCTGGGCTGGGGCCCGCTCATCGTGGGTGCCTTCGGCGCCTTCCTGCTCGGCGGGGCCTTCTCGCTGGCACTCATCGTCGCTCGCCGTGCCGGCCGGGCATCCCGGATCCCGTTCGGACCGTGGATGCTCGCCGGAGCCTGGCTGGGCATCGTCGCCGGCGACTGGATCGCCGGCGGATACCTTTCGTTCATCGGGTTGGGGGACTGATGGCAAACATCGTCGGAGTCGACATCGGCAATCGCAGTCTGCGAGCCGTGGAGCTGCAGCACGCCGAGAAGGCGCGACCGGTGGTCGTGCGATACCACGAGGTCGCGCTGCCGGAGGGTTCGGTGCGCCGCGGCGAGGTCGTCGACGCGAACACGGTGGCCACCGCGTTCAAGCGGCTGTGGTCGACCGGTGGGTTCTCCACCAGAAGCGTCGTGCTCGGCATGGGCGGACCGAACGTCATCGCCCGCGAGCTGACGGTGCAGCGGATGCCGCTGGAGCGCATCCGCGAGTCCCTGCCGTTCCAGGTGCAGGAGCTGCTGCCCTTCCCGGCCTCAGACGCGGTGCTGGACTTCTATCCGGTCGCCGAGGCGACGCCCGTCAACGGCGTCGCCATGGTCACCGGCCTGCTCGTGGCCGCCGCGAAGACCGCGGTCGGGGCGAACGTGGCGGCGGCGACGGCGGCGGGACTGCACCCGGTGAAGGTGGACCTCATCCCCTTCGCGCTGACCAGGCTGCTGTCGCGCGACGTCAACAGCCGTGAGGTCGTCGCGTTCGTCAACATCGGGGCGGAGACCACGAGCGTCACGGTCGTGCGCGACGGGGTGCCGCACTTCGTGCGCTTGACGCCGGCCGGCGGCGACGATGTGACGCGCCTGCTGCAGTCGCGTCTGGAGATCACCCAGGATCAGGCCGAGCACATCAAGCGCAGCCGCGGGCTCGCCATCGCGGGCGTCAGCGCCGAGGAGCGGCCGGCCATCGAGACGATGTACGAGGCCGGCAACGAGCTGATCAGCGGACTTCGCAACACGCTGCAGTACTACGCGAACACCCCGTCTGCGCAACGCGTCGATCGTCTCGTGCTCACCGGTGGCGGGTCGCGGCTGCAGAACCTCGCCAAGTTCGTGGGGGATGCCACCGGCATCCCGGTCGCCACCGCCGGCGCCTTCACGGGCCTCGCGTTGAGCCGACGCGCCCAAGGCGCCGCGGACCTCGACACCGACCTCTCGGTGGCCGCCGGCCTCGCCGTGGGGCAGCGCGCATGAGCCGCCCGGTGAAGGGCGAGCTCGTGCTCGGCGGCCCGCCCAGCATCGACCTGACCCCGAGCGAGGTCAAGGCCCGTCGACGGGGGGCCGGGCTGCGCCGTGCCCTCGTGATGACCCTCATCGGGGCGATCCTGATCGTCGCGGTCGGCTATGGGGCGGCCTTCCTGCGGGCCGCGTCCGCGGCCGTCGGGCTCGATGCCGCCCACGCGCGCACCCAGGAGCTGCTCGTCGAGCGAGAGCAGTACGCCGACGTGCTCGAGGTCACCCGGCGCACCGCGGAGATCACGCGCGCTCGCGAAGAACTCACCGCGACCGAGGTGCTCTGGAAGCCGTTCATCGACGAGCTCACGAAGATCTTCCCCGCCGACGCCGTGCTGACCGCGGTGTCGACGCAGGGAAGGCTGCCGAGCGATGCCGAGTTGATCCCGGCGGGTCCGCTGCGCAAGCCGCTCGTCGCCTCGATCACCGTCACGGTGCAGACCACCACGCTGCCGGATGTCGCGGGGTGGATGCGGCGCGTCGCGACGCTGCCGGGCTACGCCGATCACGCCCCCACGAGCGTGAGCTTCGCCGACGGCAAGTACACGACGACGGTCGGCATCAGTCTCTCGGTCGAGGCGCTCGCGGGTCGCTTCGGCGAGACCGCCGGGCAGGACGAGACCGCCGGGCAGGACGAGAGCGCGACCGAGGACGAGACCACGGAGGTCGACGGATGAACGGCAACCGACTGATCGCGATCGTGCTCGGCATGCTGACGGTCGGCGTGCTGGCCCTCGGCTGGCTGCTGGGCGTCGCACCCAAGCTCGCGGAGGCCGCGGCATCCGACACCGAGCGCACCCTGGTCGAGGCGCAGAACGCGAACTCCGAGGCGGAGCTCATCACGCTCGCCGACGAGTTCGAGCGCATCGACGAACTGCGGGACGAACTCGACGAGCTCGCGGTCGCGATTCCGTCGGAGCACGGGCTCGAGGACTTCCTGGACGAGCTCGCCGCCGCGGCCGCGGCAGCGGGGGTCACGATCGACAGTGTGACGACGGGCGAGGCCGTGCCGCCGACGGCGACCACCGCCGACGCGGAGGCGTCGGCGCAGACGGATGCCGCGGTCGGCCCCGACGGCCTGCTCTCGATCGCGGTCTCGATCGGCGTCTCGGGTCCTATGTCCGCGGTGCTCGGATTCAGCGAGCTCGTGCAGACGATGCCGCGGCTGACCCTGATCTCCACCCTGAGCGCGAACGACGAGGCCGGCACCACGCGCGGCAGCCTGACCGGCGCCCTCTACGTGATCGCGGACCTCTCCACCGCGCCCTAGCCTCAGTAGACTGAGCCAGTCCGCGAACGGCAGGAGACTTGACATGACCGACGCCACGCCCGCATCACGTCCGCGCCGCAAGAAGGAGGAGGTCATCGAGGACGCCGTCGTCGTCGATGAGACCGCGCCCGAGGCGGCGCCCGCAGATCGGATCTCGCAGCCGGTCGTCGAGGAGGTCGTGGTCGAGGACGCCGTGGTCGTCGCGGAGCCGCCCGCGCCCACCCGGGAGGTCATCTACGTCACCACGCCCGCGGCCCCGCGCAAGCTCGGCAACCGCGGCATCGGCTCCGCGCTCGCGCTCGCGGCGGCGGTCGTGTTCGCCGCGCTGCTCGCGCTCGCCACGGCGATCGTCGGGGTCGCCAACGGCGCGCCGTTCGGCTTCGGATTCCTCGCCAACCCGCAGTTCTACGTGCCGACGCTGTTCTTCGTGATCGGGCTGGTGCTCGTGGTGCTCGTGGTCAATCGTGCCAACTGGTGGGTGCACATCGTCGGCAGCATCTTCGTCGGCCTGATCGTGTATTTCGGCACCATCGGCCTGGGGCTGCTGACCACCGGCATCGTGCAGAACACCCCGGCCGAGGCCGCTGCCCGGTTCTCGGCGCAGCTGCTCAACCCGTTCGTGATCATCGCCGCCTTGCTCGCGCGGGAGGTCGCGTTGTGGACCGGTGCGATCCTGTCGCGTCGCGGACGCAAGCTCCGGGTGCGCAACGCGGAGGCTCACGAGGCGTGGCAGCGCGAGGTCGCGGAGACGAAGGCCGAGGGGCAGCGCCTCGCGGCGCAAGCCTCCGGCACGCTCTAGTCGCAGCTACGCTCTGCGCGAATCCGGCCCCGGGCGGGCCCCGCGGGATTGACCGCGTTTGACCCGGCGACTATTCTTGATCGGGTGTGCGCTTTGCCGCGCCATTGATGCCTGCCCGCCCATTCGGCGGCCGGCGAAGGTGAGCGGCGCTGGCACATCAGGGATTCGTCCGTCGGACGGCCCCCACGGCATACCCAACGAATCGCTCGAGGCTTCTCGGCGTGCCGTCGGGTGAGATGTCAAACACATCAACCCGCTGTCACCGTGCAGCGACTACAAGGAGTTACTGAGTGCCTACCATCCAGCAGTTGGTGCGGAAGGGACGCTCGCCGAAGGTCACCAAGACCAAGGCGCCCGCCCTGAAGTCCAACCCGCAACAGCGCGGCGTCTGCACCCGCGTCTACACCACGACCCCGAAGAAGCCGAACTCCGCGCTTCGCAAGGTGGCTCGTGTCAAGCTCTCCAACGGCACCGAGGTGACCGCCTACATCCCCGGCGAGGGCCACAACCTCCAGGAGCACTCGATGGTGCTCGTGCGCGGCGGTCGTGTGAAGGACCTCCCGGGCGTGCGCTACAAGATCGTGCGCGGCGCGCTCGACACCCAGGCCGTCAAGAACCGCAAGCAGGCTCGCAGCCGCTATGGAGCGAAGTTGGACAAGAAGTAATGCCTCGTAAAGGACCAGCACCCAAGCGCCCCGTCGTCGCAGACCCCGTCTACGGCGCACCCATCGTCAGCCAGCTCGTCAACAAGATCCTGCTCGACGGCAAGAAGGGCCTCGCCGAGCGCATCGTCTACGGTGCACTCGAAGGCGTCGCCACGAAGTCCGGTCAGGATGCCGTCGTCACCCTCAAGAAGGCGCTCGACAACGTGCGCCCCACCCTCGAGGTCAAGTCGCGTCGCGTCGGTGGCTCCACCTACCAGGTGCCCGTCGAGGTCAAGCCGCACCGCGCGAACACGCTCGCGCTGCGGTGGCTCACGAGCTACGCCAAGGGCCGTCGCGAGAAGACGATGACCGAGCGTCTCACCAACGAGATCCTCGACGCGTCGAACGGTCTCGGTGCCGCGGTCAAGCGCCGCGAAGACACCCACAAGATGGCCGAGTCCAACAAGGCCTTCGCGCACTACCGCTGGTAACTCTCCGGTGATCGAGCCTGTCGAGATCATCCGGTCTCGACAGGCTCGACGCAGGTCTCGACAAGCTCGACCACCAACACTTCGAAAGTAAGGAACCCCCGTGGCACAGGACGTGCTCACCGACCTCACCAAGGTCCGTAACTTCGGCATCATGGCGCACATCGATGCCGGCAAGACCACCACCACCGAGCGCATCCTGTTCTACACGGGCATCACCCACAAGATCGGCGAGGTGCACGACGGGGCCGCGACGATGGACTGGATGGCGCAGGAGCAGGAGCGCGGCATCACGATCACGTCTGCCGCGACCACGTGCTTCTGGAACGGCATCCAGCTCAACATCATCGACACCCCCGGTCACGTGGACTTCACCGTCGAGGTGGAGCGCAACCTGCGCGTGCTCGACGGCGCGGTCGCGGTGTTCGACGGCAAGGAGGGCGTGGAGCCCCAGTCCGAGACGGTGTGGCGCCAGGCCGACAAGTACGACGTGCCGCGCATCTGCTTCGTCAACAAGATGGACAAGCTCGGTGCCGACTTCTACTACACGGTCGACACGATCGTGAAGCGTCTCGGTGCCAAGCCCCTGGTCATCCAGCTCCCCATCGGTTTCGAGAACACCTTCGAGGGTGTCGTCGACCTGGTCGAGATGCGTGCCCTCACGTGGCGTGGAGACGCCAAGGGTGACGTCGAGATGGGTGCGAAGTACGCGATCGAGGAGATCCCGGCCGACCTGGTCGAGAAGGCCAACGAGTACCGGGCGATCCTGATCGAGACCGTCGCCGAGGCCGACGACGCCCTGCTCGAGCGTTACCTCGAGGGCGACACCGACTTCAGCGTCGCCGAGATCAAGGCCGCGATCCGCAAGCTCACCATCGCGAGCGAGCTCTACCCGGTGCTGTGCGGTTCCGCGTTCAAGAACCGCGGCGTGCAGCCCATGCTCGACGCGGTCGTGGACTACCTGCCGTCGCCGCTGGACATGCCGGCGATCGAGGGTCACGACGTGCGCGATGAGGAGAAGGTCATCGAGCGCCACGCCGACTCGAGCGAGCCGTTCTCCGCGCTCGCGTTCAAGATCATGACGCACCCGTTCTTCGGTCGCCTCACCTACATCCGCGTCTACTCGGGCAAGCTCGAGTCGGGTGGCCAGGTCGTCAACTCGACCAAGGGCAAGAAGGAGCGCATCGGCAAGATCTTCCAGATGCACGCCAACAAGGAGAACCCGGTCGACTCGGTCACCGCCGGTCACATCTACGCGGTCATCGGTCTCAAGGACACCACCACCGGTGACACCCTGAGCGACGCGAACAACCAGGTCGTGCTCGAGTCGATGACGTTCCCGGCCCCCGTGATCGAGGTCGCGATCGAGCCGAAGACGAAGGCCGACCAGGAGAAGCTGGGCACCGCGATCCAGAAGCTCGCCGAGGAAGACCCGACGTTCCGCACCGAGCAGAACCAGGACACCGGCCAGACCATCATCAAGGGCATGGGCGAGCTGCACCTGGACATCCTCGTGGACCGCATGAAGCGCGAGTTCAACGTCGAGGCCAACGTCGGCAAGCCGCAGGTGGCCTACCGCGAGACGATCCGCAAGACGGTCGAGAAGTACGACTACACCCACAAGAAGCAGACCGGTGGTTCCGGCCAGTTCGCGAAGGTGCAGATCACGCTCGAGCCGCTCGAGGTCACTCCGGAGACGACGTACGAGTTCGTCAACGCCGTGACCGGTGGTCGCGTGCCGCGCGAGTACATCCCTTCGGTGGACCACGGCATCCAGGACGCGATGCAGGTCGGCGTGCTGGCGGGCTACCCGACCGTGGGCGTGAAGGCGATCCTCGTCGATGGCGCGTCGCACGACGTCGACTCCTCGGAGATGGCGTTCAAGATCGCCGGATCGATGGCCTACAAGGAGGCCGCGCGCAAGGCGAGCCCCGTACTGCTCGAGCCGCTGATGGCCGTCGAGGTGCGTACGCCCGAGGAATACATGGGCGACGTGATCGGCGACCTGAACTCGCGGCGCGGGCAGATCCAGTCCATGGAGGATGCGACCGGCGTCAAGGTCGTCACCGCCAAGGTGCCGCTGTCGGAGATGTTCGGATACGTCGGAGACCTTCGGTCGAAGACGTCCGGGCGTGCTGTGTACTCCATGACGTTCGACAGCTACGCGGAGGTCCCGAAGGCTGTTGCCGACGAGATCGTCCAGAAGAGCAAGGGCGAGTAACCCTCTCAGGGCCTCTCACCCAAAACCCAAGTAACATATCCACACACCATCGTCGAGCATCCGGAAGCCCTTCGGATGCCGTCAACCGAGTCCTGAGGAGGACCCACAGTGGCTAAGGCCAAGTTCGAGCGGACCAAGCCGCACGTCAACATCGGAACGATCGGTCACGTCGACCACGGCAAGACGACGCTCACCGCGGCCATCTCCAAGGTGCTCGCGGACAAGTTCCCGTCGGCGACCAACGTCCAGCGTGACTTCGCGTCGATCGACTCCGCTCCCGAGGAGCGCCAGCGCGGCATCACCATCAACATCTCCCACGTGGAGTACGAGACGCCGAAGCGCCACTACGCGCACGTCGACGCCCCGGGCCACGCGGACTACATCAAGAACATGATCACGGGTGCCGCGCAGATGGACGGCGCGATCCTGGTCGTCGCGGCCACCGATGGCCCGATGGCGCAGACCCGTGAGCACGTTCTGCTCGCCAAGCAGATCGGTGTTCCGTACCTGCTCGTCGCGCTCAACAAGGCCGACATGGTCGACGACGAGGAGATCCTCGAGCTCGTCGAGCTCGAGGTGCGCGAGCTGCTCGCGAGCCAGGGCTTCGACGGCGACAACGCCCCCGTCGTGCGCGTCTCCGGCCTCAAGGCCCTCGAGGGTGACGAGAAGTGGACCCAGTCCATCCTCGACCTCATGGAGGCCGTCGACAGCAGCATCCCCGACCCGGTGCGTGACAAGGACAAGCCGTTCCTCATGCCCATCGAGGATGTCTTCACGATCACCGGTCGTGGCACCGTCGTGACGGGTCGCGCCGAGCGCGGCACGCTCGCGATCAACTCCGAGGTCGAGATCGTCGGCATCCGCCCGACGCAGAAGACCACGGTCACGGGTATCGAGATGTTCCACAAGCAGCTCGACGAGGCCTGGGCCGGCGAGAACTGTGGTCTGCTGCTCCGCGGCACCAAGCGCGAGGATGTCGAGCGCGGCCAGGTCGTCGTCAAGCCGGGTTCGGTCACGCCGCACACCCAGTTCGAGGGCACCGCGTACATCCTGTCCAAGGATGAGGGTGGGCGTCACAACCCGTTCTACGCGAACTACCGCCCGCAGTTCTACGTGCGCACCACCGACGTCACCGGCGTCATCACGCTGCCCGAGGGCACCGAGATGGTCATGCCCGGCGACACCACCGAGATGACGGTCGAGCTGATTCAGCCCATCGCCCTCGAGGTCGGTCAGGGCTTCGCGATCCGTGAGGGTGGCCGCACCGTCGGCGCCGGCACGGTGACCAAGATCCTGAAGTAGTTCTCGGATCGTTACGACAGGGGTCGGGCCTTCGGGCCCGGCCCCTTCGTCGTGCGCGGACGAACGCTACGATTCCGTCATGCCGCGCCGCTTCCTCCTCACCGCCCTCCAGGCGATCCTCACCCTTGTGTTGTCGGTGCTCGGTGCCGGTCTGCTCCAGTGGTTCTTCGGGGCGTCGCCCGCCGAGGCGCTCCTCGACCAGGGCCCGCGGCTCATCCTCACCTTCATGGACGTCGGTGTGATCGCATGGCTCCTGTTGCTCATCCTCGGCGCCGCGCGGGGTGCGGGCCTCGGCTTCGGGATGCTCGGCACCGTCCTCGCGGCGCTCATCTCCGCCGCGCTCAACCTGGTGGTCGTCGTGATCGTCGCGCTCGTCCAGGGCGGTGCCGGCATCTTCGCCATCGCCCTCGGCGTGGAGGCGGGCATCATCTTCATCGTCGCCGCGCTCCTGGTCGCCCTCGTGATGTACCGCCTCGTCAAGCCCTCGAAGCCGATCGCGCCCGCCACGTAGCCTGGGCACGTGCCCAGACTCCGCCGCGCCGACACCAGCGGCCCCGGGCTTCGTCGGGTCGGCGCAGGCAGGGGCTTCACCTATCGCGGCATCGACGGCGGCCGCGTGGATGCCGCGACCCGAGCGCGCATCGAGCGCCTCGTGATCCCACCGGCCTGGACCGACGTCTGGATCTGCTCATACGACAACGGCCACATTCAGGCGACGGGGCTGGATGCCGCCGGCCGTCGTCAATACCTGTACCACCCCGCCTGGCGCGAACAGAAGGATCGCATCAAGTTCGAGAGGGCGCTGGAGCTGGCGCAGTCGCTGCCGGGCGCGCGCCGCAAGGTCACGGCGGAGCTGCGCTCCTCGGGCTTCACCCGGGACCGCGCGCTGGCCGCCGGCTTCCGGATGCTCGACACCGCCCTGCTGCGGGTGGGCTCGGAGCGTTACGCGCAGGAGCACGGCAGCCACGGCCTGTCCACGTTGCTGTGCTCGCACGCGACGGTCACGGGAGCGGATGCCGTGCTCCTGGAGTTTCCGGGCAAGAGCGGGCAGCCGTGGTCGTCCGAACTGCGCGATCCCGATCTCGCCGAGTTCATACGTGCGCTCAAGCGGCGAGGGCCGACCGCGCGGCTGCTGGCCTGGAAGGGCGAGGGCGGGTGGCATCCGGTGTCCGCGGCGGAGATCAACGAGTACGTGCGGGAGCGCACCGGGGGAGACTTCACCGCGAAGGACTTCCGCACCCTGCACGCCACGGTGGCCGCGGCGGAGGCGCTCTCGAAGGCGGGGCCGCGCCCATCCGCTTCGGCGCGAAGGCGTGTCGTGGCCGCCACGGTGCGCGAGGTCGCCACGCTGCTGGGCAACACCCCGGCGATCGCCCGCGGCAGCTACATCGACCCGCGCATCATCGACCTCTACGACCACGGACGCACCATCGAACGTGGGCGCTCCGGCGCCGGCGAGCGGGCGCTGGTGCGACTCCTGACACCGTGAGCGGCACCCTCGGCGTGAGCGCGACACGCCCGGGTTGCAGCAAATGCCCGCGTGTGGCAAACTCGTCTAGTTCAACATTTCGCCGCCTTGCGCGTGCGGATCACTCCCAGGCAGTGCATAGCCCGTCGCAGAAGCGCAGAGGCTAGGCCGCGGGGAGCAGAACCAAGCTTAAATCGACTCCCAAGGTTCGAGGGCAGAAGTACGCCCGCGTGCCTGGGACCGGTTCCTTGACACATAAACAGTGGTGCGAAGCAGAAGCACCGGGCGGTCCTGTACCGCGCGGTGGCGAATGGCTGAGCAGCTCAGGTGCACAACAGGAAGAGAGCACGTCATGGCGGGACAGAAGATCCGCATCCGACTCAAGTCGTACGACCACGAGGTCATCGACTCCTCGGCGCGCAAGATCGTCGACACGGTGACCCGTGCGGGTGCCACGGTCGTGGGACCCGTCCCGCTGCCGACCGAGAAGAACGTGATCGCCGTGATCCGCTCCCCCCACAAGTACAAGGACAGCCGCGAGCACTTCGAGAAGCGCACCCACAAGCGGCTCATCGACATCATCGACCCGACCCCGAAGGCCGTCGACTCGCTCATGCGACTCGACCTGCCGGCGGACGTCAACATCGAGATCAAGCTCTAAGTCAGCTCGAGAGCCAGAGGAAAGCCATGTCTACCACCAAGACGATCAAGGGTCTGCTGGGCACCAAGCTCGGCATGACCCAGGTCTGGGACGAGAACAACAAGCTCGTGCCCGTGACCGTGGTCGAGATCAGCCCGAACGTCGTGACGCAACTGCGCACGCCCGAGGTCGACGGCTACAGCGCCGTGCAGATCGCCTACGGCCAGATCGACCCCCGCAAGGTCACCAAGCCCCTCACCGGCCACTTCGAGAAGGCCGGCGTGACGCCGCGCCGCCACCTCACGGAGCTGCGCACGGATGACACGAGCGATTACAGCCTCGGCCAGGAGCTCACCGTCGACATCTTCGAGCCCGGCTCGAAGGTGGATGTCGTCGGCACCTCCAAGGGCAAGGGCTTCGCCGGTGTCATGAAGCGCCACAACTTCAAGGGTGTCTCCGCGAGCCACGGTGCGCACCGCAACCACCGCAAGCCGGGTTCCATCGGCGCCTCCTCGACCCCCAGCCGTGTCTTCAAGGGCATGCGCATGGCGGGCCGCATGGGTGGCGACCGGGTCACCGTGCTCAACCTCACCGTCCACTCGGTCGACCTCGAGAAGGGTCTGGTGCTCGTCAAGGGCGCCGTTCCCGGCGCTCGCGGCCGCATCGTGTTCGTCCGCAACGCAGTGAAGGGGGCGTAGCACCATGGCCAACGCATCTCTCGACGTCATCGACACCTCGGGCAAGAAGACCGGTTCGGTCGACCTTCCCGCGGCGATCTTCGACGTGCAGACCAACGTGCCGCTCATCCACCAGGTCGTCGTCGCCCAGCTCGCTGCGGCGCGCCAGGGCACGCACAAGACCAAGGGCCGCGGCGAGGTGTCCGGTTCGGGCGTCAAGCCGTTCAAGCAGAAGGGCACCGGTCGTGCCCGCCAGGGCTCGGTGCGCATGCCGCAGCACCGCGGCGGTGGCACCGTGCACGGCCCGCAGCCGCGCGACTACTCGCAGCGCACCCCCAAGAAGATGATCTCGGCGGCGCTGCTCGGTGCGATCTCCGACCGCGCGCGCGGCGAGCGTCTGACGATCGTCGACTCCTTCGGCAAGGGCGATGTGCCCTCGACCAAGGGCGCCGCAGCCGTGCTCGCCGGCATCCCCGGCAAGAACGTGCTCGTCGTGCTCGAGCGCACCGACGAGGTCAGCTACAAGAGCCTGCGCAACCTGCCGGCCGTCCACGTGCTGTGGGTCGACCAGCTGAACGCGTACGACGTGATCGTCTCCGACGACCTCGTGTTCACCAAGGGCTCCTTCGAGGCGTTCATCGCTTCGAAGTCGAAGGGCACTGCCGAGGCCGCTGGGCAGCAGAACAAGGAAGAGGCCGCCTCATGACCGCGACCACGTACAAGGATCCGCGCGACGTCATCTTCGCGCCGGTCGTCTCCGAGAAGAGCTACAGCCTGATCGACGACGGCAAGTACACCTTCGAGGTGGATCCCCGTGCCAACAAGACCGAGATCAAGCTCGCCATCGAGAAGATCTTCGGCGTCAAGGTTGACTCGGTGAACACCCTGAACCGCACGGGCAAGACCCGCCGCACGCGGTTCGGCACCGGTAAGCGCAAGGACACCAAGCGTGCGATCGTCACGCTCAAGTCCGGTTCGATCGACATCTTCACGGCTGTCGGCTAGGACCGAGGAGAACAGACATGGCTATTCGCAAGTACAAGCCCACGACCCCCGGTCGTCGCGGTTCCTCGGTCGCAGACTTCGCCGAGATCACGCGCTCGACCCCGGAGAAGTCGCTGCTGCGCCCGCTGCCCAAGACGGGTGGCCGCAACAACGCCGGTCGCATAACGACCCGTCACATCGGTGGTGGCCACAAGCGCCAGTACCGCGTGATCGACTTCAAGCGCACCGACAAGGACGGCGTCAACGCCAAGGTCGCGCACATCGAGTACGACCCGAACCGCACGGCGCGCATCGCGCTGCTGCACTTCGTGGACGGCACGAAGCGCTACATCATCGCGCCGAACAAGCTGAACCAGGGCGACATCATCGAGTCGGGTCCCACCGCGGACATCAAGCCCGGCAACAACCTGCCGCTGAAGAACATCCCGGTCGGTACCGTGATCCACGCGATCGAGCTCCGTCCCGGTGGCGGCGCCAAGATGGCCCGCTCCGCCGGCGCCTCGGTGCGTCTCGTCGCCAAGGACGGCCCGTACGCCCAGCTGCGTCTGCCCTCGGGTGAGATCCGCAACGTGGATGTGCGCTGCCGCGCGACCATCGGCGAGGTCGGCAACGCCGAGCAGTCGAACATCAACTGGGGCAAGGCCGGCCGCATGCGCTGGAAGGGCGTCCGCCCGACCGTGCGTGGTGTCGCCATGAACCCCGTCGACCACCCGCACGGTGGTGGTGAGGGCAAGACGTCCGGTGGACGTCACCCCGTCTCCCCGTGGGGCCAGAAGGAAGGCCGTACGCGTAAGCGCAACCTTCCCAGTGACCAGCTGATCGTCCGTCGCCGCAACGTCGGCAAGAAGCGCAAGTAGGAGATCCGAAGATGCCACGCAGTCTGAAGAAGGGCCCCTTCGTCGACGACCACCTGCTGCAGAAGGTCGTGAAGGCGAATGAGGCCGGCAGTAAGAACGTGATCAAGACCTGGTCGCGCCGCTCGATGATCATCCCGGCCATGCTGGGGCACACCATCGCGGTGCACGACGGTCGCAAGCACATCCCGGTGTTCGTCACCGAGACCATGGTGGGCCACAAGCTCGGCGAGTTCTCGCCCACCCGCACCTTCCGTGGACACGAGAAGGACGACAAGAAGGGACGCCGTCGCTGATGGTCGAGTCGATCGCACGCGTGAAGCACATCCGCGTCACCCCCATGAAGGCTCGCCGCGTCGTCAACATGATCCGCGGCAAGCAGGCCCAGGAGGCCCTGGCCATCCTGAAGTTCGCGCCGCAGGGTGCGAGCGAGCCGGTCTACAAGCTCGTCGCATCCGCGATCGCCAACGCGCGCGTCAAGGCGGATGCCTCGAACACCTTCCTCGACGAGCAGGACCTGATCGTCGCGAAGGCCTACGTCGATGAGGGAACGACCCTGAAGCGGTTCCAGCCGCGCGCCCAGGGCCGCGCCTTCAAGATCCTCAAGCGCACGAGCCACATCACCGTGGTGCTCGCCACCCCCGACCACATCGTCGGCGAGGCTCCGGTCGCGACCACCAAGGCAGGGAAGAAGTAATGGGACAGAAGGTCAACCCCTACGGTTTCCGTCTGGGCATCACCACCGACCACGTGTCGCGCTGGTTCTCCGACAGCACCAAGTCGGGGCAGAAGTACAGCGACTACGTCGCCGAGGACATCAAGATCCGTTCTCTGCTGAAGACCTCGCTCGACCGTGCCGGCGTCGCCCGCATCGAGATCGAGCGCACGCGTGACCGTGTGCGGGTGGACATCCACACCGCGCGTCCGGGCATCGTGATCGGTCGCCGTGGCGCCGAGGCCGAGCGCATCCGCGCCGACCTCGAGAAGCTCACGGGCAAGCAGATCCAGCTCAACATCCTCGAGGTCAAGAACCCCGAGGCCGAGGCTCAGCTGGTCGCCCAGGGCATCGCCGAGCAGCTCTCCGCACGTGTGGCGTTCCGCCGCGCGATGCGCAAGGGTCTGCAGGGTGCTCAGCGCGCCGGGGCGAAGGGTGTTCGCATCCAGGTCTCCGGTCGTCTCGGTGGCGCGGAGATGAGCCGCTCCGAGTTCTACCGCGAGGGTCGCGTTCCGCTGCACACGCTGCGCGCCAACATCGACTACGGCTTCTACGAGGCCAAGACGACGTTCGGTCGCATCGGTGTGAAGGTCTGGATCTACAAGGGCGACATCACCAACAAGGAGCTCGCTCGCGAGCAGGCCAACCAGAAGTCATCGCGACCGGACCGTCGTGACGACCGTCGTGACGGTGACCGTCGCGACAGCCGTCCGCCCCGCTCCTCGGCCCCCAAGGCCGAGGCGCCCGTCGCAGCAGGAGTTGAGGCGTAACCATGCTTATCCCACGCAAGGTCAAGCACCGCAAGCAGCACCACCCCGGTCGCAGCGGTCAGGCCACCGGCGGCACCGTGGTGTCGTTCGGTGAGTACGGCATCCAGGCGCTCACGCCCGCGTATGTCACGAACCGTCAGATCGAGGCGGCGCGCATCGCGATGACCCGCCACATCAAGCGCGGTGGAAAGGTGTGGACCAACATCTACCCCGACCGCCCGCTGACCAAGAAGCCGGCCGAAACCCGCATGGGTTCCGGTAAGGGTTCGCCGGAGTGGTGGGTCGCCAACGTCAAGCCCGGTCGCGTGCTCTTCGAGCTCGCGGGCGTGAACGAGACCCTCGCGCGCGAGGCACTCATGCGCGCGATCCACAAGCTGCCCCTCAAGGCACGCATCATCAAGCGCGAGGAGGGCGACGCATAATGGCGATCGGATCCAAGGAGCTCGCCCCCGTCGAGCTCGACACCTTTGAAGACGAGCGTCTCGTCGACGAGCTGAAGAAGGCCAAGGAAGAGCTGTTCAACCTGCGCTTCCAGTCCGCCACCGGTCAGCTCGAGAGCCACGGCCGCATTCGGGCCGTCAAGCGCGACATCGCTCGCATCTACACGATCATCCGTGAGCGCGAGCTCGGCATCCGGGCCACCCCGGTCGTCGAGGCCGCCCCCGCGAAGGCCCCCAAGAAGGCCGCCGCGAAGACCACCAGCAAGACCGAGACCACCGAGGCTGCGGCCGAGGAGTCCACTACCGAGACTGAGGAGGCGAGCAAGTAATGGCTGCTGTCACCAAGAAGGCCGAATCCGGACACGAGTCCTCCGCCCACGATGTCAAGGACGTCGAGGCTCGTGGATACCGCAAGGTGCGCCGCGGATACGTCACCAGCGACAAGATGGACAAGACCGTCGTCGTCGAGGTCGAGGACCGCGTGAAGCACCCCCTGTACGGCAAGGTCATCCGCCGTACCTCCAAGGTCAAGGCGCACGATGAGGCCAACGCGGCCGGCATCGGCGACCTCGTTCTCATCAGCGAGACCCGTCCGCTCAGCGCCACCAAGCGCTGGCGCCTGGTCGAGATTCTCGAGAAGGCGAAGTAGCTCATGCTTCAGCAGGAATCCCGAGTCAAGGTCGCCGACAACACCGGCGCCAAGGAACTCCTCACGATTCGCGTGCTCGGCGGCTCCGGCCGTCGGTACGCCGGCCTCGGCGACGTGATCGTCGCCACGGTCAAGGACGCGATCCCGGGCGGCAACGTCAAGAAGGGCGATGTGGTCAAGGCCGTCATCGTGCGCGTCGTCAAGCAGACCCGTCGTCCCGACGGTTCGTACATCAAGTTCGACGAGAACGCCGCCGTGATTCTGAAGGCCGACGGGGACCCGCGCGGTACCCGCATCTTCGGGCCGGTCGGCCGTGAGCTTCGCGACAAGAAGTTCATGAAGATCATCTCGCTGGCACCGGAGGTGCTGTAGCCATGGCAAACATTCGCAAGGGCGACCTCGTGCAGGTCATCAGCGGCCCGACCCAGGAGCGCGGTGGAGACCGCGGCAAGCAGGGTCGTGTGATCGGCGTGCTCGCCGACAAGGACCGCGTGATCGTCGAGGGCGTGAACTACGTCACCAAGCACGTGAAGGTCGGACAGACCCAGCGCGGCACGAAGACGGGCGGCATCGAGACCATGGAGGCACCGATTCACGTCTCCAACGTCGCGCTCGTCGACCCCGACACCAAGCTGCCGGCTCGCGTGGGCTTCCGCGTCGAGACGGATGACCGGGGCAAGACCACCCGCGTGCGCTTCTTCAAGAAGTCGCGTCGCGTCGAGGCCAAGAAGCCCGCAAAGGCTGCCGCCAAGAAGGCAACAACCGAGAAGGCCGCCGAGCCGGTCTCGTCGACTGCCAAGTCGAGCAACACCAACCCTGAGGACGCTGAGTAATCATGAGCACCACCGCTGCCGCGCCGACTGGCAAAATCCAGCCGCGCCTAAAGCAGAAGTACCGCGACGAGATCGCCGCCCAGCTGAAGAAGGACTTCGGCTTCACGAACGTGCACCAGGTGCCCGGCATCGTGAAGGTCGTCGTCAACACCGGCGTCGGCGAGGCCGCGCGCGACTCGAAGATCATCGAGGGCGCCGTCAAGGACCTCACCGCCATCACCGGCCAGAAGCCGCAGGTCACCGCCGCGCGCAAGTCCATCGCTCAGTTCAAGCTGCGCGAGGGTCAGCCGATCGGTGCCCATGTCACCCTTCGCGGTGACCGGGCCTGGGAGTTCCTCGACCGGCTCATCTCGCTCGCGCTGCCCCGCATCCGCGACTTCCGCGGCCTCTCGGACAAGCAGTTCGACGGCAACGGCAACTACACCTTCGGTCTCACGGAGCAGTCCATGTTCCACGAGATCGACCAGGACAAGATCGACCGCGTCCGCGGTTTCGACATCACCGTCGTGACCACGGCCAAGAACGACGAGGAGGGTCGCGCGCTGCTCAAGGCGCTCGGCTTCCCGTTCCGCACGGCTGAGAACGCCTCAGCCAACTAACCCGACCAGGTCGTCATCCGCGTAACGGATGCCGAAACCGGCCGAGACAGGAAACAACAGCAATGACCATGACCGATCCGGTCGCAGACCTGCTCACCAGGCTGCGCAACGCCAACTCGGCGTACCACGACACGGTGTCGCTGCCCAGCAGCAAGCTGAAGTCGCACATCGCCGAGATCCTCAAGACCGAGGGATACATCGCCGGCTGGAAGGTGGAGGACGCCCGCGTGGGCCAGACCCTCACCATCGACCTCAAGTACGGTCCCAACCGCGAGCGCTCCATCGTCGGGATCAAGCGCGTCTCGAAGCCCGGCCTGCGCGTGTACGCGAAGTCGACCGAGGTGCCCAAGGTGTTCGGCGGCCTCGGCGTCGCGATCCTGTCCACCTCCTCCGGTCTGCTGACCGACCGCGAGGCGACCAAGAAGGGCGTGGGTGGGGAAGTCCTCGCCTACGTGTGGTGACCTGAGATGTCACGTATCGGACGTCTGCCCATCGACATCCCCGCGGGGGTCGAGGTCAAGATCGATGGCCAGGCCATCGCGGTCAAGGGCCCGAAGGGCGAGCTCTCGCTCGTCGTCAAGAGCCCCATCGAGGCGAAGATCGAAGACGGACAGGTGCTCGTCACCCGTCCCGACGACGAGCGCGAGTCGCGTTCGCTGCACGGTCTGACCCGCACGCTCATCGCGAACCAGATCGTCGGCGTCACCGAGGGCTACACCAAGGGCCTCGAGGTCGTCGGCACCGGATACCGCGTCGCCGCCAAGGGCAACTCGGTCGAGTTCGCGCTCGGCTTCTCTCACTCCATCACCGTGGACCCGCCCGCCGGGATCAGCTTCACGGTCGAGGGCAACAACAAGCTGACCGTCAGCGGCATCGACAAGCAGGCCGTCGGCGAGGTCGCAGCGAACATCCGCAAGCTGCGCAAGCCCGAGCCCTACAAGGGCAAGGGTGTGCGTTACGCCGGCGAGGTCGTTCGCCGCAAGGCCGGAAAGAGTGGTAAGTGATCATGGCTCTGGGAACCAGGGGCAAGTCCAAGTCCGCGGCGAAGAGCCGTCGGCACGCACGCCTTCGCAAGAAGGTCGTCGGCACCGAGGCGCGTCCGCGTCTGGTCGTCACCCGTTCGGCCCGCCACGTGTTCGTGCAGGTCGTCGACGACTCGAAGGGCCACACGCTGGCCTCCGCGTCGACGCTCGAAGCGGACCTGCGCACCTTCGACGGTGACAAGACCGCGAAGGCCCGCAAGGTCGGCGAGCTCGTCGCCGAGCGCGCGAAGAAGGCAGGCATCGAGGCGGTCGTGTTCGACCGCGGTGGCAGCCGTTATGCGGGGAGGGTCGCGGCGATCGCCGACGGCGCCCGCGAAGGAGGGCTGAGCCTGTGAGCGACGAAATCAAGAACAAGGAGCAGGACGTGGCCGCTGAGGCTGTCGAAACCACGGCCCCGGCCGAGGCTGTCGTTGACGCGCCCGCGACGGATGTCGTGAGCGAGCCTCGCGAGGCCCGCCGTGGCGGTCGTGAGCGCAACCCGAATCGCGACCGCAACAGCGGCCGCGACGCGGAGAAGAGCCAGTTCCTCGAGCGCGTCGTGACCATCAACCGCGTCTCCAAGGTCGTCAAGGGCGGTCGTCGCTTCAGCTTCACGGCGCTCGTCGTCGTCGGCGACGGCAACGGTCTCGTCGGCGTCGGCTACGGCAAAGCCCGCGAGGTGCCGCTGGCGATCTCGAAGGGTGTCGAGGAAGCCAAGAAGAACTTCTTCCGCGTGCCCCGCGTCGGCGCCACCATCCCGCACCCGGTGCAGGGTGAGGCCGCCGCCGGCGTCGTGCTGCTGCGTCCCGCGTCCGCCGGTACCGGTGTTATCGCCGGTGGTCCGGTGCGCGCCGTGCTCGAGTGCGCCGGCATCCACGACGTGCTCTCCAAGTCCCTCGGCTCGTCGAACACGATCAACATCGTGCACGCCACCGTCGAGGCGCTCAAGCAGCTCGAGGAGCCCCGCGCGGTCGCCGCGCGCCGCGGCCTCGAGGTGGACCTCGTCGTCCCGGCTCGCCTGCTGCGTGCCGAGGCCGAGGCCCGTGAAGCAGCGAAGGCAGGTGTCTGATGGCCGCGCGCCTGAAGGTGACCCAGATCAAGTCGAAGATCAGTGAGAAGCAGAACCAGCGTGACACCCTGCGGAGCCTCGGGCTCCACAGGATCGGTGACGTCGTGGTGCGCGAGGACAACAAGCAGAACCGTGGCTACGTGCGCACGGTCGCTCACCTCGTCAAGGTCGAGGAGATTGACTAATGGCTGACGAAGCCCCCAAGAAGGCTGCTGCCCCGAAGGCTGCTGCCGAGAAGGCGCCGGCGAAGGCCGCTGCGCCCAAGGCCGCCGCCCCGAAGGCCGCCGCCGAGAAGGCGCCGGCCAAGGCCGCTGCGCCCAAGGCCGAGACGGCCGCTGCCGCAAAGGCGCCGGCCGCCAAGAGCGCGCCCGCGAAGAAGGCCCCTGCGGCCGACGTCGCGTCGCGCCCCCAGGTGCTCAAGGCGCACCACCTGCGTCCCGCTGCCGGCGCCAAGAAGGACCGCATCCGCGTCGGACGCGGTGAGGGCTCGAAGGGCAAGACGGCCGGTCGTGGCACCAAGGGCACCAAGGCCCGCTATCAGGTGCGCGTCGGGCTCGAGGGCGGCAACCTGAACCAGGTCATGCGCTCCCCGAAGCTGCGTGGGTTCAAGAACCCGTTCCGCGTCGAGTACCAGGTCGTGAACCTCGAGAAGCTCGCCGAGCTGTACCCGAAGGGCGGCGACGTCACCATCGGCGACCTCGTCGCGAAGGGTGCGGTGCGCAAGAACGAGAAGGTCAAGGTTCTCGGGTCGGGCGATATTGCGGTTAAGCTGAACGTTGCCGTCGACAAGGTCTCGAGCTCTGCCGAGCAGAAGATCGTCGCGGCTGGCGGATCGGTCAAGTAGCCGACCCATCGGGTCTACCGGGTGGGGGCTTCCTGGCGGAGCCCCCACCCGATTGCTTTACTTCAGTAACGGAGGCGTTGTGTTCAGAGCTGTCGCGCGGATATTCCGCACGCCCGACCTTCGTAGGAAGATCGGGTTCACGCTCGGCATCGTCGCGCTCTTCCGCCTCGGGTCGTTCATCCCAGCACCGTTCGTCGACTTCGGCAACGTGCAGATCTGTCTCGCGAGCAACGCCAACACCGCGGGGCTCTACGACCTGGTCAACCTGTTCAGCGGTGGAGCACTGCTGCAGCTGTCCATCTTCGCGCTGGGCATCATGCCCTACATCACGGCCTCGATCATCGTGCAGCTTCTGCGCGTGGTCATCCCGCACTTCGAGACCCTCTACAAGGAGGGCCAGGCCGGCCAGTCGAAGCTGACGCAGTACACCCGTTACCTCACCATCGCGCTCGGCGTGCTGCAGTCCACCACGCTCATCACGGTGGCTCGCAGCGGAGCGCTCTTCCCGTCGAACTCGGGCGTCGCGGAGTGCAGCCAGCTCATCACCAACGATGCCTGGTACGCGATCCTGCTCATGGTCATCACGATGACCGCCGGCACCGGCCTCATCATGTGGATGGGCGAGCTCATCACCGAGCGCGGCATCGGCAACGGCATGTCGCTGCTGATCTTCACCTCGATCGCCGCGACCTTCCCGAGCGCGCTGTGGTCGATCCAGACCTCGAACGGCACGGAGATCTTCCTGCTGGTGATCGTGGTGGGCATCGTCATCATGGGCGCGGTCGTGTTCGTCGAGCAGTCCCAGCGGCGCATCCCCGTGCAGTATGCGAAGCGGATGGTCGGTCGGCGCACCTACGGCGGCAACAATACCTACATCCCGATCAAGGTGAACATGGCCGGCGTCGTGCCCGTCATCTTCGCCTCGTCGTTGCTGTATCTGCCGGCGCTCATCGCCCAGTTCAACCAGCCCAGTTCTCAGGATGTCGCCGACGGGGTCGGTCCCGCGCCCTGGGTGGTCTGGATCCAGAACAACCTGACGTCGGGCGACAACCCGCTCTACATGGCGCTGTACTTCCTGCTGATCGTCGGGTTCACCTACTTCTACGTCGCGATCACCTTCAACCCCGAAGAGGTCGCGGACAACATGAAGAAGTACGGCGGGTTCATCCCGGGCATCCGCGCCGGCCGTCCCACCGCCGAGTACCTCGACTACGTGTTGACGCGGGTGACGCTTCCCGGCTCGCTGTACCTGGGCCTCATCGCCCTGATCCCGCTCATCGCCCTGGCGACGGTGGGTGCGAACCAGAACTTCCCGTTCGGCGGTGCCAGCATCCTGATCATCGTCGGCGTCGGTCTGGAGACGGTGAAGCAGATCGACTCGCAACTGCAGCAGCGTCACTACGAGGGGCTCCTGCGTTGACCCGGCTCCTGCTCATCGGCCCGCCCGGTGCCGGCAAGGGCACCCAGGCGGTGCGGCTGTCCGAGGCCTACCTGGTGCCCGCGATCTCCACTGGGGACATCTTCCGCAGCAACGTCAAGAACGAGACCGAGCTCGGCAAGAAGGCGAAGGCCTACATGGATGCCGGCGACAACGTGCCGGACGAGCTCACGAACGCGCTCATCCGGGACCGTCTCGCCGAGGCGGACGCGGCGAACGGTTTCCTGCTCGACGGCTACCCCCGCACGACCGACCAGGTGCGCGAGCTCGACGAGTTCCTCGCCGAGCACGGCACGGGCCTGGATGCTGTGGTCGAGCTCGTCGCGGACCCCGACGTGGTCGTGGAGCGCCTGCGCAAGCGCGCGCACGAGCAGGGACGCACGGACGACGACGAGGCAGTGGTGCGCCACCGTCTCGAGGTGTACCGCGAGCAGACCGAGCCGCTCATCGACATCTACGCCGCGCGTGGCGTGCTCGTGAAGGTGGATGCCCTCGGTCCGATCGACGAGGTCACCGAGCGCATCGCTGCAGCGTTGGCGGGTCGCGGAATCGCGCAGCCCGACGCGGCGAGCGCGTAGCATCCCTTCCTTCGCTTTCCGCGAACGACTGGCGCAACACGCCGAAATCGCGTAGGCTCGACCCTTGGTGCTTCCGGCCGACTTTGTCGTGCCTTCTGTCTCCTCGCGAGACGCAGCACCGAACCTACCGCAGACCGGCGGACCCAACCTTCTAGCGACGAAGAGGCTATGGCCAAGAAAGACGGTGTCATCGAGATCGAGGGCGCAGTGATCGAAGCTCTCCCCAACGCGATGTTCCGCGTTGAGTTGAGCAACGGACACAGGGTGCTCGCGCACATCTCGGGGAAGATGCGCCAGAACTACATCAGGATCCTCCCGGAGGACCGCGTGGTTGTGGAGCTGAGCCCGTACGACCTGACCCGCGGCCGCATCACGTACCGCTACAAGTAAGGGCCCGCTGGAAAGTAACGGCTCGCGGCACACCGCGAGTACGAAGACAGCGAGTGCAAGGAAACAATCATGAAGGTCAACCCCAGCGTCAAGCCGATCTGTGACCACTGCCGCGTCATCCGCCGCAACGGTCGCGTGATGGTCATCTGCAAGAGCAACCCGCGGCACAAGCAGCGCCAGGGCTAGCAGGGTCGGTGATCGAGCGACGTCGAGGTCTCGACGGGCTCGATCACCACAGCAACAACTGAATACACAGAGCAGTTCCAAGATCCGGATCTCGACTTCGATCGATCACCGGGGACACCCAGGGTTGGAGGCCCAGGCACCGGAACTGTCCATCACCTCCACATGACTCCATAAGGGAGAAGCCACCATGGCACGTCTGGCAGGCGTCGACATCCCGCGCGACAAGCGCGTTGAGGTCGCACTGACGTACATCTACGGGGTCGGCCGCACGCGGTCGCTCAAGACCCTCGCCGACACCGGCATCGACAAGGACATCCGGGTCAAGGACCTCACGGATGACCAGCTCATCGCACTGCGCGACTACATCGAGCTGAACTTCAAGGTGGAGGGTGACCTCCGTCGTGAGGTCGCGGCCGACATCCGTCGCAAGGTCGAGATCGGCTCGTACCAGGGCATCCGCCACCGTCGCGGCCTGCCCGTGCACGGGCAGCGCACCAAGACCAACGCCCGTACCCGCAAGGGTCCGAAGCGCACCGTTGCCGGCAAGAAGAAGGCCGGCCGCAAGTAGCGGGCCGCCAGGTTTAGGAGAGAACGAACATGGCTGCACCGAAGGCCGCTGCGCGCAAGCCGCGCAAGAAGGAAAAGAAGAACATCGCGCTGGGCCAGGCCCACATCAAGTCGACGTTCAACAACACGATCGTCTCGATCACCGACCCCAGCGGGGCCGTCATCAGCTGGGCATCGTCCGGCGCTGTCGGTTTCAAGGGATCGCGCAAGTCGACGCCGTTCGCCGCCCAGCTCGCTGCGGAGTCCGCCGCGCGCCAGGCGCAGGAGCACGGCATGAAGAAGGTCGACGTCTTCGTCAAGGGGCCGGGTTCCGGCCGTGAGACCGCGATCCGCTCCCTCCAGGCCGCGGGCCTCGAGGTCGGGTCGATCAACGACGTGACGCCCCAGGCGCACAACGGGTGCCGTCCGCCCAAGCGCCGCCGCGTTTAGCTCGATAGGAGCGGAGGCCATTTCTGGCCTCCGCTCGGCTAAACGCCGAGGCCGTCTCGGCCTCGGTTCATAGGCCGACACCAGCACGACCACACGTAACAACTCAATAGACCGACGGGCCAGCCACTCGTCGTATTCAGGTGTCAAATAGCGGACACCTCGCCGAAAGGAAACACCAGTGCTCATCGCACAGCGCCCCACACTCGCCGAGGAGAATATCTCCGAGTTCCGCTCGCGGTTCGTGATCGAGCCGCTCGAGCCCGGCTTCGGCTACACGCTCGGCAACTCCCTGCGTCGCACGCTGCTCTCCTCCATCCCGGGGGCCGCCGTCACCAGCATCCGCATCGACGGTGTGCTGCACGAGTTCAGCACCGTGCCGGGGGTCAAGGAGGATGTCACCGAGATCATCCTCAACATCAAGAACCTGGTCGTCTCCAGCGAGCACGACGAGCCCATCACGGCCTACCTGCGCAAGCAGGGTGCGGGCGAGGTCACCGCGGCGGACATCTCCGCTCCCGCGGGTGTCGAGATCCACAACCCCGAGCTCGTCATCGCCACGCTCAACGACAAGGCGAAGTTCGAGCTCGAGCTCACCATCGAGCGCGGTCGCGGATACGTCTCGGCCACCCAGAACCGCAGCGAGTTCAGCGAGGCCGGCCAGATTCCGGTCGACTCGATCTACTCGCCCGTGCTGAAGGTCACCTACCGCGTCGAGGCCACTCGTGCCGGTGAGCGCACCGACTTCGACCGCCTGGTCGTGGATGTCGAGACCAAGTCCGCGATCACCCCGCGTGACGCGGTCGCGTCCGCCGGGCGCACGCTGACGGAGCTGTTCGGTCTCGCCCGCGAGCTTAACACCGCAGCCGAGGGCATCGAGATCGGCCCCGCTCCGGTGGACGCCGTGCTCTCGAGCGAGCTCAGCATGCCGATCGAGGACCTCGACCTGAGCGTGCGCAGCTACAACTGCCTCAAGCGTGAGGGCATCAACACGGTCAGCGAGCTCGTGGCGCTGAGCGAGACGCAGCTCATGAACATTCGCAACTTCGGCCAGAAGTCGGTCGACGAGGTGAAGGACAAGCTCGTCGAGATGGGCCTCTCGCTCAAGGACAGTGTTCCCGGTTTCGACGGGGCGCACTTCTACGGCGGCTACGACGATGACGAGACCAACGCGTAGCCCGCGTTTGAACCTGGAGAACGAGAACCATGCCTACACCCACTAAGGGACCCCGCCTCGGCGGCGGCCCGGCCCACGAGCGCCTGCTGCTCGCGAACCTCGCCGCGGCCCTGTTCACGCACAAGAGCATCAAGACGACGGAGACGAAGGCCAAGCGCCTGCGTCCGGTCGCAGAGCGCCTCATCACCTTCGCCAAGCGCGGTGACCTGCACGCGCGTCGCCGCGTGCTCGCCGTCATCGGCGACAAGTCGGTCGTGCACGAGCTCTTCACCGAGATCGCACCGCTCGTCGAGCACCGTGAGGGCGGATACACCCGCATCACCAAGCTCGGTTTCCGCAAGGGCGACAACGCTCCGATGGTGCAGATCGAGCTGGTGCTCGAGCCGGTGAACCCGAAGCCGAAGTCGGCGAAGAAGGCCGCTGCAGCGGACTCCGCGAAGGCCGCGCCGGCGAAGGCCGCGCCCGCCGCCGAGGAGACGCCCGCCGAGGACGCAGCCGTCGAGGAGGCGCCCGTCGCCGAGGAGACCGCCACGGAGTCCGTCGAGGAGGCCGCAGCGGAGTCCACCTCCGACATCGAGGACGTCACGGTCGCCGCTGAGGTCGCCGACGCCGATGCCGAGGCGAGCGCCGAGGGCGAAGCCAAGTAGTACCGCGTCGACAGTGAGGGCCCCGTCATCGTGCGGGGCCTTTACTGTTGAACCATGGTCGAATCGCTCAGCAGCAGGGTGCGCGCGCCGCGCTCGCTCGAACGCCCAGCGGCGACGCCTGAGGCGACCTGGAGGGCCGCGACCGAAGCGGATGTCGATGCGATCCTCGATTGCGAGATGGCGATCGCCGCGGTCGACCACCCGCGATACGTCATCAGCCGCGAGGAGATCGAGGACGACTTCCGGCTGAGCTACGTCGACCTCGGGCGGGACACGATCGTCGCGGTCGCGCCCGACGGTCGCGTGCTCGCCTGGGGCGTGGTGATCGCGACGCCGGACCGCGAGACCTTGGTGCGCTCGATCCTCGCCGGCGGAGTGCGGCCGAGCGCCCGCGGGCTCGGGCTCGGGCGGCAGCTGCTCGCTTGGCAGGAGGGTCGCGGACGTCAGCAGCTCGCGACATCCGATGCGGAGCTGCCGGGCTGGCTCGTGAGCTACGCCGATTCCGGAGCCGTCGAGACCCGGCGGCTGCTCGAGCGAACCGGATTCGCGCCCGCGCGGTACTTTCTCGAGGTCACCCGCGACCTCGCCGACCCGGTGCGGGATCGGCCCGCGCCGGAGGGCGTGCGCATCGAGCCGTTCACGGAGGATCTCTGGGAGTCGACCAGGCTCGCTCGCAACGACGCGTTCCGCGACCACTGGGGCAGCCTGCCGGTGAGCGAGGAGGCCTGGCTCGCCTTCGCGCGGCGCCGGGTCTCACGGCCCGAGTGGTCGTTCGTCGCACTCGGCGAGGATGCCGCGGGCGGCTGGCAGGTCGTCGGCTTCGTGCTCGCCCAAGCCAACGAGCAGGACTGGCCGCTGCAGGGTTTCACCTCCGGCTACGTCGACCTGGTGGGAACGAGGCGGGACTGGCGCGGACGCGGCCTCGCATCGGCCCTGCTCTCGCGCACGATTCGCGCAGTGGCCGCGGACGGCATCCAGAAGCTGGTGCTCGACGTCGACTCCGAGAGCCCGACCGGAGCGCTCGGCCTCTACACCGGCCTCGGCTTCGCGGAATCGGCCAGCAGCGCCAGCTACACGAAGGTGTTCTAGACCGGGCGGGCTGCGTCGCCGCGCTCGTTGTCGTGCACGAGCGGCGGGAGCTCGGCCAAGCGCTGCAAGGCATCGGCGAGGGCGGCCGTGTAGATGCGGGCGCCGGCGGGGCCCATATGGATGTCGTCGTAGGCGAGCACATCCAGGTGCGGCTGGATCGCGTCGTGCCAGTTCGACAGCTCGACATCGCGCTTCGAGCGGGCGAACTCCGCCAGGATCGCGTTGACCTCGGGAGTCCAGTCCCGCGGCGCCTGCACATTGACCACGATCAGCTGGGTATCACGGCCCACCAGTTCGAGGATCCGGGGCAGCGCCGCGGCGTCGATCCAGCCGTTCGTGCCGAGCCCGATCACCAGGATCGGGCGCAGAGCGCCGGAGGCCGCCAGCGCGGCGACGAGCGGCTCGGCATCGCTGAGCTGCCGTGACACCGAGGCGTCGATCGCGATGCCGGGGAACGCCTCCTGCAGTTCGGGCACCGCGGAGAGCATCACCGAGTCGCCGAGCGCGTAGATCTGGTCGCCGGTGGGCAGCGGCTGCGGACGTCGTGGGGCGACGGCGTAGCCCGGAAGCGCAAGGCGTGCCGCGCCCTCGTCGATCTCCGACTGCGCTTCACCCGTGCCGGGATCGAGTGCGATGGCAGCGCCGGTGAGGCCGACACCGGCCAGAAGGGCGATGGCGGTGAGGGTCACGGCGCTCCAGGCCAGCACCCGGCGACCGCCGGAGCGCAGTCGCGCGCGAATGAGACGCAGACTGCCGGTGAAGCCCAGTCGGCGCACCGGAGTCTCCACGAAGCGGTAGGAGGCTGCCGCCGCGGCGACCGTGACGACGAGAGCCGCAACAGGGACCACCCACCATCCCGCGACCGCGGGCACCGATGCCGCCAAGAGCACGAGCACGGGCCAGTGCCAGAGGTACAGGCCGTAGGAGCGCTCGCCGATCCAGCGCAGGGGCTGGACGTCGAGGGCGCGCCCCAGCCACGAGTCCGGGACGGTCGCGCCGAGGATCGCGATCGCGGTGAGCGCACTGGCGAGCGCGAGTCCGCCGCGAGTGGTGAACGCGGCGTCCTCGGGCAGCAGCGCGGCGATGGCCAGAACGCCGGCGAGGGCGGCGGCGCCCACGAGGGGCAGCACGATCCGCTGGGTGCGGGGCGGGGCATCCCCAGCCGGCGTGAAGCGCGCCTCGAGCAGGAACGCGAGCGCGGCACCGAGCGCGAGCCCGAAGCTGTGCGTGTCCGTGCCGTAGTACACGCGGGTGCCGTCGTCGCCGGCCAGGAGGCCCATCGCCACGGCGGAGGCCACGGCGAGCGCGCCCGCGATCGACGCGCGGACCGCGCGCCTGCGCACCAGCAGCAGGAGGAGCATCGCCAGCGGCCAGACGAGGTAGAACTGCTCCTCGACCGCCAGGGACCAGAGGTTGCGGAACAGCTCGGGTGTCGAACTGTCGAAATAGCTCGCACCCTCGGCGATGAAGATCCAGTTGATGCTGAAGGTCGCAGCGCCGAGCACCTGGCGACCGAGACCGACGAGCACGTCGCCGCCGACGTAGGCCGCCACGGACGAGCACACGATCACCACGAGGGCGAGCGCGGGGAGCAGGCGCCGGGCACGACGAGCCCAGAACGCGCGAAGACCGATGCGACCGTGCGCGGCGTGCTCGCGCACGAGAAGTCCCGTGATCAGGAACCCGCTGATCACGAAGAAGACGTCGACGCCGACGTAGCCGCCGACGAGCGTGGACGGCAGGAAGTGGTAGGCCATCACGGCGAGCACCGCGATCGCCCGGAGCCCGTCGAGTCCGCCCAGACGTGCGGGGGCGGAGGGCGTCGTTGCGGAGGTCATGGTGTCGGGGTTCCGAGCACAAGACTACTCGCGGGGGGTCCCGGCCCACCGGGGCGCCTACCATGGCATCGTGACCGAGGAACCCGCCACGCGTGTGCGACTGGACCTCGCCTACGACGGAACGGACTTCAACGGTTGGGCGCGGCAACCCGGCCAGCGCACCGTGCAGGGCGAGCTCGAAGCGGCGCTCGAGACCGTGTTGGGACGCTACGGACCCGCGCCGCGGCTGGTCGTGGCGGGACGCACGGATGCCGGCGTCCACGCCACGGGGCAGGTGGCGCACCTCGACCTGCTGGAGGCGCAGATCGCGGCCCTGATGCGTCAGCGCCCACCGCGCTCGCGCGAGCTGGCGCCCGGCGCGCTGCGCGCTCGGCTCAACGGCATCGCCGGGCTGAAGGCCGACGTGGTGGTCGGCGCGGCAGCGTTCGCTCCCGCCGCCTTCGATGCGCGGTTCTCCGCGCTCTGGCGCCGATACGAGTACCGCATCGCGGATCCCGCCGCCACCAGGAACCCGCTCCTGCGTCGTCACACGGTCTGGTACCCCGCCGAACTCGACCATGCCGCGATGGATGCCGCGGCCCGCGAACTCGCCGGACTGCACGACTGGGCGGCGTACTGCCGTCCCCGGGAGGGCGCGACCACGATCCGCGAGTTGCAGCACTTCTCGTGGACGCGTGAGGCCGACGGCGTGCTCGTGGCGCGCCTGCAGGCCGATGCGTTCTGCCACAGCATGGTGCGTGCCCTGGTCGGGGCGACGGTCGCGGTCGGAGAGGGAAAGCTGGAGGCCGATCGGGCGGTCTCGGTGCGGGACGAAGCGGTGCGCACGAACGAGTTCAAGGTGATGCCGGCGGCAGGGCTGACGCTGCTCGAGGTCGGCTATCCGCCGGATCACGACCTGGCCGCACGCGCGGAGCAGACGCGCGCCCGTCGCGACGCAGAGGTCGGCTTGTCCGCACGCCTGAACCTGAGCTAGAGTAGACCCTTGGTGCCTTATGGGCGCCCGATCATGAGCCCTCCAGTGCTGCGAAGCACACGGGTGGTTCTCCGACATCGTCGGCGAACGGCCCACCGGAGCGGGATTCACGAACCACTCATCCGATCAACCGAAAGCAGCATTCCTGTGACTCGCACGTTCTCACCCAAGCCCGCTGACGTTCAGCGCGACTGGGTCGTCATCGACGCTACGGACATCGTCCTCGGCCGGCTCGCGAGCCACGCCGCGACCCTGCTCCGTGGCAAGCACAAGCCCACCTTCGCCCCCCACATGGACATGGGCGACTTCGTCATCATCATCAACGCCGAGAAGGTGGCGCTCACCGGCGCCAAGCTCGCGCAGAAGAAGGCGTACCGTCACTCGGGATACCCGGGCGGCCTGACGGCCACCACCTACGCCGAGATGCTCGAGAAGCACCCGACCCGCGCGGTCGAGAAGGCGGTGCGGGGCATGCTGCCGAAGAACTCGATCGGCCGCCAGCAGCTCGCCAAGCTCAAGGTCTACGCGGGTGCCGAGCACCCGCACGCTGCCCAGCAGCCCAAGCCGTACACCCTCTCCCAGGTCGCCCAGTAGCGGCCCGCTGAATACCAAGGACTGAACCAAGTGGCCAAGATCGAAGACTCCATCGACGCGGGTGTGCTCGAGACCTACTCGACCGAGACCCCCGCGGACGCGGCGCCCAAGGCGCCCCGTGCCGTGCTCAACGTGCCCGGCTCCGCCGTCGGCCGCCGCAAGGAGGCGATCGCCCGCGTGCGGATCGTGCCCGGCTCCGGCACCGCGGTCGTCAACGGGCGTGAACTCGCCGAGTACTTCCCCAACAAGCTGCACCAGCAGCTCATCAACGACCCGTTCAAGGTGCTCGACCTCCTCGGCTCCTACGACGTGACGGCCAAGATCACCGGGGGTGGCCCCTCCGGCCAGGCCGGTGCCCTTCGCCTCGCGATCGCGCGCGCCCTCAACGAGATCGACCGCGAGAACAACCGTCCCGCGCTCAAGAAGGCGGGCTTCCTCACTCGTGACGCCCGCGTCATCGAGCGCAAGAAGGCCGGTCTCAAGAAGGCGCGCAAGGCGTCGCAGTTCTCGAAGCGCTGATCCGACCGGGCAGACGATGCCTCGTCTCTTCGGAACGGATGGCGTACGCGGCCTTGCCAACGGCGAGCTGACCGTCGAGCTGTCGCTCGGGCTCGCCCAGGCGGCCGCCGTCGTGCTCGGCAAGGGGCGCGTCGCCGACGGCCGACGCGCCTCCGGTCGTCGGCCGTCCGCGGTCATCGCCAGGGATCCGAGGATCTCGGGCGAGTTCATCGCCTCGGCGGTCGCGGCCGGGCTCGCGAGTTCGGGTGTGGATGTCTACGACGCCGGAGTGATTCCCACGCCCGCACTGGCATTCCTCGTCGCGGATGCCAAGGCCGATCTCGGCGTGATGATCTCGGCCTCGCACAACCCGGCCCCCGACAACGGCATCAAGTTCTTCGCCACGGGCGGCACGAAGCTGCCCGATGAAGTCGAAGATCGCATCGAAGCCGCCATCGGCGAACCGAAGATCGCGCCCAAGGGCGGCGACGTCGGTCGTATCCGACGCTTCGCGGACGCGGAAGATCGCTACATCGTGCACCTGCTCGGCACGTTGCCGCATCGGCTCGACGGCATTCACGTCGTGCTGGACTGCGCGCACGGTGCCGCGTCGGGTGTCTCCCCGCAGGTGTTCACGGATGCCGGCGCCCGCGTCACCGTGATCGCGGCCGACCCCGACGGCATCAACATCAACGACGGCGTCGGATCGACCCACCTCGAGCACCTCGCCGCCGCAGTCGTCGCTGCCGGGGCGGACCTCGGGATCGCGCACGACGGCGACGCCGACCGTTGCCTCGCCGTGGACGCACAGGGCAACGTCGTCGACGGCGATCAGATCATGGCGATCCTCGCCGTCTCGATGGCCGAGCGCGGCGTGCTCGCGGAGAACACCCTCGTCGCCACCGTGATGAGCAACCTCGGACTCCACCGGGCGATGAGCGAGCACGGCATCACGGTGGTCGAGACCGCGGTCGGTGACCGGTACGTGCTCGAGGCGCTCGCCGAACGGGGACTGTCCCTCGGCGGTGAGCAATCCGGACACGTCATCATGACCCGGTTCGCGACGACGGGCGATGGCGTCTTGACCGGGTTGCATCTGGTCGCAGAGATGGCCCGCACCGGTCGTACGCTCGCCGACCTCGCGAGCGTGATGACGGTGTATCCGCAGGTGCTCGTGAACGTTCGCGACGTGGATCATCACAGGCTGGGCTCCGACTCGGTGATCGCGGATGCCGTGGCGGCGGCGACCGCGCGGCTCGGTGATACCGGTCGCGTGCTGCTGCGCCCCTCCGGCACGGAACCCATGGTGCGCGTGATGGTCGAAGCCGAGCATCAGCACGTGGCTGAGGAGGTCGCAGGCGAACTCGCCGCGGTCGTGCAGCAGAGGCTCGCCCACCGCTGAGGGCAGGCGTCGTCGACTGAGTAGTCGGCCCCGGGGATTGAGTAGTGGCATCCCGCCCATCTCGTCGTGCGCACCGTTAGTCTGGCGCCGTGCCCTTGCGACTGCTGCCACCGGCCACCCTCGGCGTCTGTCTCGGCGCAGTGCCTGGGGCGTTCTGCATTGGATTGAGGGCACTATGAGCATCTACGAGCACATCGGCGGCAATGACGTCCTCAGGACGGCCGTTTCGGTCTTGTACGGGCGCGTGACCGATGATCCGACCCTCGCCGCATGGTTCGACGGCGTCGACATGACCCGGCTCAAGGCCCACCAGCGCGCCTTTCTCACCGCAGCGCTCGACGGTCCTCAGGTATTCACCGGGCTCGACCTCGGTGCCGCCCATCACGACATGGCGATCACGGATGCCGCGTTCACGAGCGTGACGACGCATCTGCTCGTGACCCTCGCCGACCTCGGCGTTGCGCCCGGCGTCGTCGACCAGGTCGAGAGCAGGCTCGAGAGCCTGCGACCGCTCGTCGTACAGGCCTAGCACTTCTCGCGGCGGGGAGGCGCCTTGGCGCGCCCGCGCGCCGGTCGACGGGTCCGGCGATCACCTGGGTAGCGCCGCGACGAACCTAGGTAGTCGCGGTCGGGGGAGTTGAGCAATCGCCCCTCATGCCGTCGACGGGCACCTCCGAGAGTCTGATGTTGCGCGGCAATCTGCGCGACAACGTGACTCAGAAGGAATCCCCATGCGTACCGCACTCGCCACTGCCACGTGCAGTGCTCTCACCGTTCTCGGCGTCGCGGCACTCGGTCTTGCCGGTGCCACCGCAGCCCACGCCGACGACGCGCCCAACACCGTTCCGGATGCCTGGGACGACAGCTACGGCATGGTGCAGGGCTCGACCCTCACCGTCGATGCCGCCAACGGCATCCTCGCCAACGACACGGACCCGGATGGCGACCTGCTCACCGTCGGGTACGTGTACAACTACGACGCCGCCGAGCTCACCATGAACGCCGACGGCTCGTTCTCGTTCACGCCGGCCGCAGGCTTCATCGGCGTCGCGACGTTCAACTACAACGCCGACGATGGTCACCAGCACTGGAGCTACTCGCGCACCGTGAGCATCACGGTGGAGGCGGCGCCGGTGGCGCCGGTCGATCCGGCACCGGTGGCGCCTGCCACTCCCGCCGACTCCACGGACACCGACAGCGCTCCCCTCGACACCCTCGCCTACACCGGCGTGGTCTCGGGCTGGATGGCTGCGCCCGCCCTGGCCTTGCTCTCGCTCGGCGGCCTCGCGCTGTGGCACTCCCGCCGCCGCGCCCTGGCCGTCTGAAATCCGATCACCAACTCCACACCACGAAGGAAACCGAGATGAACCTCTTCAAGTCAGTCAAAGACCTGGGCGCGATGATGAACGCCGCCCCAGATCTGATCGAGTCCGCCAACCAGCTCGCCGCCAACGCGCAGGCGCAGCAGGCCCAAGCGGCCGTCGCGCCGGCGGTGCCCTCGGCGGCCGCGCTCGAGCCCATCGCCGGCGTCGACCTCGACGTCTACGTCAAGGTCTCGAAGGGCATCGCGGCGTACGGCTACGACGCCGCGAAACTTCCGCTCGTGGCCGCGGCCTACGGCGTCAGCGCCGAGAACTGGGCCATCGCCCAAGACGGCTGGGCCGCGCGCATCCAGTCCGACCCCGCCGTCGGTGCCGCGTTCAACCAGCGTTTCACGGCGGCCTGAGATGGGCCTCCTCGACAGCTACTTTCGGCTGACCGACATGGCCAAGGCCTCCGAGAAGCGCAGCGACGTCGGCGCGAGCCTCGCCTCGATGCAGTCCAGGCTCGATGGACTCAACGCCACCATGGCCGCGCAGAACGCGCAGGCCGCGGCGGCCTCGGATCCCGCGAGCCAGGCGCGTCGTGTCGAGGCCATCGCGACCGTCACCTCCTGCCGCCTCACCGGTGCGCAGATCAACCAGGCGTCGGTCGTCGAGCTCGAGCTGCTCGTGGTGCTGCCCTCGGGCATCCCGCTCGCTGCGGCCCACACGGCCGTGCTCTCGGCGGTCGACCTCGGGCGGATGCAGTCCGGCGCGAAGGTCCCGGTCAGCCTCGACCCCGCCGCCCCGAATACCACCCTCACCCTCGAGCTCGCTCGACCGCTCTAGATCTCCCACCACGTCACACCAGACAGAAAGGCTTCAACCCATGTCCCGCACCATCATCGTGCGCAGCGCAACCGCGTTCGCCGCCCTCGGCACGGCGCTCGCGGCACCGCTCCTGTTCTCCTCGGCGGCGCTCGCCGCGGATGCCACCTTCCCGCCCGTCGCCAACACCGACGGCTATGGGACCACGCGCAACGTTCCGATCTCCATCGATGCCGCCGCCGGGCTGCTCGCCAACGACACCGACGGCGGCAACGGCAACCTTCGCGTCGACGCCGTCACGCTCTCCGACGGCGGAACGCTCGATTTCGCCGCCGACGGCAGCTTCGTTTTCACCCCCGACCCGGGCTTCTGGGGCACGGCTCACTTCATCTACAACGACCTCGCGGGCGATGGCTACGCGAGCAACTCCGCCGACGTCTGGATCGAGGTCGAGCACGGTCAACTCATCGGAGCGCCCGACTTCTACACGACCCCCATGGACACCCAACTCGTGGTCTCCGCGGATCGCACGATCAACAACGACCCGGACTCGACCCACGTCGGCGGCAACGACGATGCCACGGGTGAGATCGACATGAACGTCTACGGTGAGTTCACCTACACGCCAGCACCGGGATTCGTCGGCACCAAGACCTTCAGCTATTGGCTCGATCATGATGGATTCGTCAGCGACCCGATTCTCGTGACCATCGAGGTCACCCCGCCCGCTGTCCCCACCGGCGACGACACGGTCGTCGAGCAGTCCACGCTCGCCTACACCGGCACGGTCTCCGAGGGGCTGCTGGCTCCGGGGCTCGCGCTGCTGGCGCTGGGCAGCGCGGGTCTGGTGTGGGGCATCCGCCGCACGCGTACCGCACGCTGATCCCCGACCGATCGAACGGCCTCCGCACCGGGAAACCGGCGGGGGCCGTTTCGGCGTGGTGGCTAGCCCGCCGAGAGCTCGCCGCGACCGCGGATGCCGAGCTTGGCGTACGTTGCCTGGAGGTGGTTGTCGACCGTGCGCGGCGAGAGGAACAGCCGCGCGGCGATGTCGGCCGTGCTCAGCCCCTGGGCCGCGAGGCCCGCGATCTCGCGTTCGCGCGGCGTGAGCGGTTCCCACTCGCTGCCGAACTGCAGCAAGGGGGTCGCCGCGCCCTCGCACAACGCGGCGAGGCGCTGCGCCTGGCCGCGCAACGAGGAGGCCTCGCGCTTGCGATCCCCGCGGGCGGCCGATGCCGACGCGGACGAGTAGGCCTCGGCGGCGAAGAGCAGGTGGTTGCTGCGTTCCCAGGTCTCGCCGACCGACCGCAAGGCGTCGGCGTCGTCCGCAGCCTCGGCCGCGGCATGGGCCGCCTGCATCTCGATCGCCGGCGAGCTGCTCTCGGCGGCGAGGGCCGCGAGCGCAGGGGCGGCCCGCTTGGCCGCACCGAGCCGGGTGGCCGCGTGCAGGAGCATCCCGGCGTTGACGTGGTGGCCGCGTTGCGTGATGACTTCGGCACGCTCGATCAGCGCGTCGGTCGCGTCGGACCGATCACCCGTGACGGCCGCGATCCACAGCGTCGCCAGTACGCCGTGCGAGTCATTCGCGGCATAGTGCGGATCGAGTCTCTGTTGCGCATCCGCGGCCTCAGCGAGGCGCCCCTGCCAGGCCAGCGTGAGCGCGAGGGCCGCTGTGGCCTGGTCGCCGTAGGGGAGCGGCCCGCGGTCGAGCGAGCCGGATGCGACATCCCGAAACCACCTGGCGGCGGCATCGAGCCGCCCGACCGCGAGCTGACAGCGCCCCAGGGTGAACTCGTTGTAGCTCACGACGACCTCGTCGTCGTGTTGCATGCCGGAGTGGAGCGCGGCCGTTGCGATCTCCCGGGCCGCCGCCGGATCGCCCGCCTGGAGCAGTGCGCTCGCGAGCAGCATCTCGGACCACCGTCGAGGCAGAGCGGCGCTCTCGTACGCGGTCGCGTACTCGACCGCGTACCGCGCCGCCGCAATCGAGTCCTGCGCGCGACCCCGGGCGGCAAGAGCCTGGCTGCGGTATCCGGATCGCACGGCACGTCGGAGTGCCGTGTCACGCGATTCTTCGGGGTCTTGGAGGCCGGCGAGGGCGCGCGTCGCCTCCTCGAGGTAGAGCAAGAGCACCGAGCGGGCCGTGGCGAGCGCGGGCTCGGCCTCGGGCATGCGATGGCTGGCGGCATCCAGCAGCGCAAGACCCGGCAGTTCGCCCATGCCGCTGCCCCAGTACGCCGCGGCACGCATGCGCGCGATATCCGCGCCGAGCGTCGGGTCGGTGCCGGGGTCGTCGTTGGCGGAGGCCGCCTGATCGAGCACCGGCACGGCTTCGGCATCGCGCCCCAGGGTCCACAGCGCCTCGCCCTTGAGGAGCAGCATGGGGGCGGTGGCCGCGCCCGCGTCGATCGCCGCCGACGTCAGGCGCACGACTCCCCGGTGGTCTTGCGCGAGCGCGGCGAGGCGGGCTGCGCGGGCGAGCAGCGCGGGATCCGATGGTGCATCGGCATCGAGTCGCCAGGTCGCCACCCGCAGGTCGTCGGTGTCGCCCCGACCGCGCTCGGCCACGTGCTCGGCGGTCTCGAGCAGCACATCGATGACTCGCAGCCGCGACATCGCCTCGCGGACGATGATGGCGTACTGCGGGTGGGCGAGGCTGATCTCCAGCCCTCCGTCGGATTCGGCGATTCGGGCAAGGCCGGCGCCTTCCATCTCGATCACGTGGGTGCGCGCATCCCGATCGGGAAAGTCAGCGAGGGCGAGCGGCTGGCACAGCGCGAGCCGCTCTGCAACGGCTCGTGCCTCCGGCGTGAGCCGCTCGAATCGCGCTCGAATGAGCTCACGCAACGCGCTCGTGGCCACGGGATCTGCAAGCAACTGCCAGACGCCGGCGCGTACCGAGAGTCGGCCGGACTCGACGGTGCCGATCACCAGTTCGCGGAGGTAAAGGGTGTTGCCGCCGGAGAGGCGCCGGAGGTCGACGGCGGTGCGGTTGGCCACGGGGCCGTCCAAGACGTGAGTGAGGAGTTCCTTGACCCGCTCGAGGGTGATTGCGGGAACGTCGATGCGCACGGCGGAGTTGCCCGCCCACATCGCGGTGATGCCGTCTGGGAGTGGATCGCCCTCCGGCAGGGTCGCGATGAGCTTGACGCTGCCCGCGCTCACGAGCTGGATCACGAGGGCGAGCGAGAGTGGGTCGAGCCGGGAGATGTCATCGACGAGGATCACCGCGCGACGACCCTGCGCGGCGGCGCCGACCGCTGCCCGTGCCGAGTCGAACAGCGCCGTCGAGGTCTCGGGGAGGCTGGCATCACCCAACTGTGCGAGCGCGGGGGCGAGCGCGCCGAGGGGAATCGCGGCGATCGCATCGCTCGCGCTCACCGGGATGGTCAGCCACTCGGTCTCGCCGAGCGCCGCGGCAGCTTCGGTCGCCAGTCGGGACTTGCCCACCCCCGATGCGCCGCAGAGCACGACGACCGAAGCGGTCGGGGACCGCAGGCTCGCCGTGATGGTGCCGATGAGTTCATCGCGACCAACGAGCGGCCACTCTCCCCGAAGCGTGCGACCGGCCTCCACCCGCATCCTCTCCTGACGTCAGCGGCCCCGTGCTGCCCGCAATCGACACTATTGTGCCACTGGAACGTCTTTTGGTGCGGTCGCCGCGAGAGGCGGCGGTCAGGTCTTGCGGATGAGCACGCTCGACACGGCGTGATCGGCGCCCTTGCGCAGCACCAGCGACGCTCGCGGGCGCGTCGGCAGGATGTTCTGCACCAGGTTGGGCTCGTTGATGCCGGCCCAGATTCCGCGCGCTCTGGCTCGTGCCTCGTCCTCGCTGAGGTCGGCGAAGCGGTGGAAGAACGACTGAGGGTTGGCGAACGCGCCGCGCTGCAGGCGCAGGAAGCGCTCCTCGTACCAGCGGGCGATGTCACTGGTTCTGGCATCCACATAGATCGTGAAGTCGAAGAGATCGCTCACGGCGAGGCTGTGGCCGGGCGCGGCCGGCTGCAGCACGTTGAGGCCCTCGACGATGAGCACGTCCGGCGCATTCACCACGATCTCGGCGCGCGGGACGATGTCGTAGGCGAGGTGCGAGTAGAACGGCGCACGCACCTGGGCCGCGCCGCTCTTGACCTGACTGACGAAGCGCAGCAGCGCACGTCGGTCGTAGGACTCGGGAAAGCCCTTGCGTTCCATGAGGCCGCGCCGCTGAAGCTCGGCGTTCGGCAGGAGGAAGCCGTCGGTGGTGACGAGCTCCACTCGAGGGGTCCCCTCCCAGCGCCGCAGCAACTCCCGCAGCAGTCGCGCGATCGTGGACTTGCCGACCGCGACGGAGCCTGCGATGCCGATCACGAACGGCGTACCGGCGCCGCGCGAGCCGAGGAACTCCGAGGTGGCGGCGTGCAGCCGTTGGGCGCCCTCGACATAGAGGTTGAGCAGCCGGCTGAGGGGCAGATACACCTCCTGCACCTCGACGAGATCGAGCTCGTCACCGAGACCGCGCAGCTCGACGACCTCGGTGGCGGTCAACGGAGCCGTCATGGTGGGCGCGAGGGCCGTCCAATCGGCTCGATCGAGCTCGAGGAACGGCGAGACGTGGCCGTTGGGCACTCCCGTCTCAGACATCGCATTCAGCCTAGGGCAACTAGAATCGGTCCCCATGTGCGGAATCGTGGGTTACGTCGGGGACGACAAGAGCATCGAGGTGCTGCTGGGCGGACTCAAGCGCCTCGAGTACCGCGGATACGACTCCGCGGGCGTTGCCGTGCTCGGTGCCGACGGTGTCATGCACACCAGTAAGCGTGCGGGCAAACTGCAGGTTCTGGTCGACGAGCTGAACGAGCATCCGATTCCGAACGGCGCCACGGGCATCGGGCACACCCGCTGGGCCACCCACGGCGGTCCGACCGACCGCAACGCCCATCCGCACCTCGGCGACGGGGGCAAGCTCGCCCTCATCCACAACGGCATCATCGAGAACTTCGCGGAGTTGAAGGCCGAGCTGGCTGCGGCGGGCGACGAGTTCACCAGCGAGACGGACACCGAGGTCGCGGCGCTGCTGGTGGGGCACGCCTATCAGGAGACGGGCGATCTCACCGAGGCCATGCGGCTGGTGGTCGCCCGGCTGGAGGGTGCATTCACGCTGCTCGCGATGCACGAGGATCAGCCCGGCGTCGTGGTCGGCGCCCGTCGAAATTCCCCGCTGGTGATCGGGCTCGGCGATGGCGAGAACTTCCTCGGCTCCGATGTCGCCGCCTTCGTGGAGTTCACCCGCCGTGCGGTCGCGATCGGGCAGGACCAGATCGTCACCATCCGGCCCGATTCGGTGCTCGTCACCGACTTCGCGGGCCAGAGCGTCGAGACCGACGAGTTCGAGATCGCCTGGGATGCCTCGGCGAGCGAGAAGGGCGGCTGGTCGAGCTTCATGAAGAAGGAGATCAGCGAAGAGCCGGATGCGGTCGCCAACACGATCCTCGGTCGCGTGCACGACGGCCAGGTGCGCCTGGACGAGCTCGAGCCGCTCGGCGACGCACTGCTGGCCGACCTCGATCGCATCATCGTGATCGCGTGCGGCACGGCCGCCTACGCGGGCATGCTCGGCAAGTACGCGATCGAGCAGTGGGCTCGCGTTCCCGTCGAGGTCGAGCTCTCGCACGAGTTCCGCTACCGCAACCCGATCCTCACCGAGCGCACGCTCGTCGTGTCGATCAGCCAGTCCGGCGAGACCATGGATACGCTCATGGCGGTCAACCACGCGCGCGAGTCCGGCGCGCGACTGCTGTCGATCTGCAACACGCACGGCGCCTCGATCCCGCGCGCCTCCGAGGCCGTGATCTACACGCACGCCGGTCCCGAGGTCGCGGTCGCCTCGACCAAGGCGTTCCTCGCCCAGGTCACGGCGCTCTACCTGCTCGGCCTTCACCTCGGCCGGGTGCGCGGCACCCTGTCGGCCGATGACGCGGCCGCCGCGACCGCGGAACTGCAGTCGATCCCCGCCAAGATCGCCGAGGTGCTGCCGACCGCCGCCGAGATCGGTCAGCTCGCCCACTGGATGACCGAGGTCAAGTCCGTCATCTTCCTCGGTCGCCACGTGGGCTATCCGATCGCGCTCGAGGGTGCGCTCAAGCTCAAGGAACTCGCCTACATCCACGCCGAGGGATTCGCGGCCGGCGAGCTCAAGCACGGCCCGATCGCCCTGATCGAGCCGGGCCAGGCCGTGATCGTGATCGTGCCGAGCCCCCGGCAGTCGCGGGAGATGCACGCGAAGGTGGTCTCCAACATCCAGGAGATCCGGGCTCGCGGGGCTCGCGTCATCGCCATCGCCGAGCAGGGGGATGCCGCGGTGCTCCCCTTCGCGGACGAGGTCGTGCCGATCCCGCTCGCCGGCCCCCTCTTCGAGCCGATGCTCGCGGTGGTGCCGCTGCACATCTTCGCGATGGAACTCGCGTCGGCCAAGGGACTCGACGTGGACCAGCCGCGCAACCTCGCCAAGTCGGTCACGGTCGAGTGACGTCATGATCGTCGGAGTCGGCGTGGACATCGTCGATGTCGCGCGGTTCGAACGCCGCCTCACGACGACGCCTCGACTCACGGCGAGACTGTTCGCCGAGAGCGAACAGATCAAGGATGGCAAGCCCATGCCGCTGCGGTCCCTCGCCGGCCGGTTCGCCGCGAAGGAGGCGCTCGTCAAGGCGCTCGGGGATTCCGGCGGCATCCCGTGGAGCTGGAGCGACCTGCGCGTGGTCGCCGACGAGTTCGGCAACCCGGGATTCGAGCTCGAGGGCACGACGCGGCAGATCGCCGAGCGCCAGGGCATCCGTGCGATCCATCTCTCGATGAGCCACGATTCCGGTTTGGCCATCGCGTACGTGGTGACCGAGTCCTGATGCGCCGCGCAGTCATCGACCTGTCGGCGATCCGCGAGAACGTCGCAGCGCTTCGCGCCTGCGCGGGCGATGCCGCCACGATGGCGGTGGTCAAGGCGAACGCCTACGGACACGGTGCCGTTCCGGTCGCGCGCGCCGCGCTCGAGGCCGGCGCGGACTGGCTCGGCGTGGTGGACATCGACGAGGCGTTGGCGCTGCGCGCGGGCGGCGTCGAGGCGCCGGTGCTCTGTTGGCTGCACGCCCCGGATGCCGACTTCCGAGCGGCGATCTCCGCCGGCGTCGACCTCGGTGTGAGTTCCATCGAGCAGCTCGACACCATCGCGGGCGTCGGCGGAGCCGCGGTGCAGCTGAAGGTCGACAGCGGCCTCGGTCGCAGCGGCGCCCCCGAGGCCGACTGGTCTCGCCTCTTCGAGGCCGCCGCCGCCCACGAGCGCGCAGGACGCCTCACCGTGCGCGGGCTGTGGAGCCACCTGGCGGGCGCGGATGACGCGGCCCAGGCCACCGCGTTCGATCGCGCTCGCGATGCCGCCGCCGCTGCTGGGCTCACGCCCGAGCTGGTGCATCTCGCGGCCTCGGCCGCGGGGATCGCCGACCCCGCGCTGCGCTACGACCTCGTGCGGTTCGGCATCAGCACCTACGGTCTGCGCGCCGTGGAGAACGGCCCGATCCTGCGACCGGCCATGACACTCGAGGCCACCGTGGTCTCCGCGAAGCGCGTGCCGGCGGGCACGGGCGTCTCGTACTCCCACGACTACGTGACCGCGGCCGAGACGACGCTCGCCCTGATCCCGCTCGGGTATGCGGACGGCATCCCGCGCCAGGCCTCCGGACGCGGACCGATCAGCATCAACGGCATCGGCTATCGCATCGCCGGACGGGTCGCGATGGACCAGGTCGTCGTCGACGTCGGGGACGATCCGGTTCGCGTCGGCGACCGCGCGGTGCTGTTCGGCGACCCGGCACTCGGCGTGCCCTCGGCCGACGAGTGGGCGACCGCGGCCGGCACGATCAACTACGAGATCGTCACCCGCATCGGGCCGCGGGTGAAGCGGGAGTACCTGCCGTGATCGTCGAGACGCCGGAGGCGATGGCCGAGCTCGGTGCGCGAATCGCGGCGGAGCTGCGCGCCGGCGATCTCGTGCTGCTCAACGGCGAGCTCGGTGCCGGCAAGACCACGCTCACCCGCGGCATCGGCGAGGCGCTCGGCGTGCGGGGCGCGGTCACCAGCCCCACGTTCGTGCTGGCCCGCACGCATCCGAGGCAGGCTCCGGGTGCGGCTCCCCTCGTGCACGTCGACGCGTACCGACTGGGCAGCGCTGCGGAGCTCGACGATCTCGATCTGGACTTCGCGGCATCCATCGTCGTCGTCGAGTGGGGCGCCGGCATGCTCGACGGCATCACCGACGACTGGCTCGAGATCGACATCGTGCGTCCGCACGGGGGCGAGGCGGAGTCGGAGGCGGAGCCGCGCGAGGTGACGCTGACCGGGCACGGCACGCGATGGGAGCGGTGGGTCGATGCTGCTCGCGATTGACACCTCGGCCGGCACCAGCGTCGCCCTCGTCGACCTCGAGGGGGGCATCCTCGCGGAGGCGGCATCCGATGACACCCGCGGCCATGCCGAGCTCGTCGGCGAGCTCATCGCCGTGTGCATCGAGGGAATCGACGTAACCACCCTGTCCGGTGTCGTGGCCGGCATGGGGCCGGGCCCCTTCACCGGTCTGCGTGTGGGCATCGCCGCCGCGCGGGCCTTCGCGCTGGGCATCGGGCGCCCCGTCGTGCCCGTCGTCAGTCACGACGCCCTGGCCTGGGGTGTGGAGGATCCGATCGTCGTGACCACCGACGCCAGGCGCCGCGAGGTCTTCTGGTCCGCCTACAGTGGGCTGGATGCCGCGGGCATCCCGATCCGCACGCACGAGCCGGCCCTCGCCCCCGCCGACTGGCCCGGGCTCGACGGGCACCGTCTGGTCGCGGCGCGCACGGTGTCCGCCGCGCGGCTCGGCCTGCTCGCGGAGACCATGTACGCCAACGGACGCCGGTTCGCGGCCGATCGACCGCTCTACCTGCGCTCGCCGGATGTCACGCTCTCCGCAGGCCCCAAGCGGGTGACGGGATGACGTGGCAACTGCGCCGGGCGACGCCCGACGACCTCGACGCGATCATGGCGATCGAGTCCGCCGTCTTCGCCCCCGATGACTGGTCCCGGTCCACGATGGCCGCCGAACTCGCGGATGGCAACGGCTACTACCTGGTGGCCTTCCCGCCGGCGGACCCCACGCGAGTGCAGGCCTACGCCGGCCTCCGCTCGCCTCGCGGCGCGGAACAGGCCGATATCCAGACCATCGCCGTCGTGCCGGAGGCGCGTCGCGCGGGACTCGGGCGCGTGCTCATGCTGCAGCTGATCGCGCAGGCGCGTGAGCGCGGCGCGCGGGAGATCTTCCTCGAGGTGCGCGCCGACAATCCCGCAGCGCAGTCGCTCTACGAATCGCTCGGATTCGAGCCGATCGCCGTGCGCCCGCGCTACTACCTCGGCGGGATCGATGCCGTCGTCATGCGACTGACCGTTCCCGATCCGGAGGTGAGCCCGGCATGAGCGGTGGACCTCTGGTGCTCGGCATCGAGACGAGCTGCGACGAGACCGGCGTCGGCATCGTCCGCGGCACCGAGTTGCTGGCGAACGTCATCGCCTCGTCGATGGAGGAGCACGCGCGCTATGGCGGGGTGGTGCCCGAGGTCGCGGCGCGCGCGCATCTCGAGGCGCTCGTTCCGACCCTTCGCGAGGCCCTGGAGCGTGCCGGCGTCGCACTCCAGGATCTGGACGCGATCGCGGTCACGAGCGGCCCGGGACTCGCTGGTGCGCTCATGGTCGGTGTCGGTGCCGCCAAGGCGCTGGCCCTCGCGCTCGGCAAGCCGCTCTACGCGGTCAATCACCTGGTCGGACACGTGGGGGTGGATCTGCTCTCCGGCGATCCGCTCGAGTACCCGACGATCGCGCTGCTGGTCTCGGGAGGGCACACCTCGCTGCTAAACGTGCGGGACCTCGTCGACGACGTGGAACTGCTCGGCGAGACCATCGACGACGCGGCCGGCGAGGCCTTCGACAAGGTGGCGCGGCTGCTCGGACTTCCCTACCCGGGCGGACCGGAGATCGATCGTGCGGCCGAGGGCGGCGACCCCGCGGCGATCCGCTTCCCGCGCGGGCTCAGCCTGCCCAAGGATCTTCAGGCGCATCGCTACGACTTCTCCTTCTCCGGGTTGAAGACGGCGGTCGCCCGCTGGGTCGAGCGCGAACAGGATGCCGGCAACGCGGTGCCGATCGCCGACGTCGCCGCGAGCTTCCGCGAGGCGGTCGCCGACGTGCTGCTCACGAAGGCGATCGCTGCGTGCACGGACTTCGGCATCCCTCGACTGCTGCTCGGCGGCGGCGTCGTCGCGAATGCGCGGGTGCGTCAGCTCGCGAGCGAACGCTGCGCCGAGGCCGGGATCGCGCTCCGCATCCCCCCGCTGAGCCTGTGCACCGACAACGGGGCGATGATCGCCGCGCTCGGCGCGCAACTGGTCATGGCGGGGCGCGCGCCGTCCGAGCTCGGATTCGGCGCCGATTCCACCCTGCCGGTCACCGTCGTCCAGGCGTAACAGGCCGTGTCCCCGTTGACACCTCACCGGGGCACTGCCACTATGGCACCGCTCAGTGACCAATCAGGAGGAACCATGACCACGCCCACTACGCCCGCGGCCCCGGCTCCCGCCGGCACCACCAACGTTCTCGCGATCATCTCGCTCATCGCAGCGTTCGTGCTCGCCCCGCTCGGCATCATCCTGGGCTTCATCGCTCAGAACCAGATCAAGACCACGGGCGAGGGCGGTGCTGGCCTGGCGAAGGCGGGCATCATCCTGGGCATCGTGTTCACGGTGCTCGGCATCCTCGGCATCATCCTGTCGATCGCCCTGCCCTTCCTGCTGCTCGGCAGCTACGGCTACAGCTACTGATTCGCGGCCGAAGGCGGCGAGCATGTGCGAATAGGCCGTGCTCGCCGCCTTCGTCGTTGGTAGGGTCGTGATCATGGCTCAGGATGACGCGATCCCACCGATTCCCGTTCCGCCGCCCGTCGGCGCCGTTCCTCCAGTGGAGCCCCCGCCCGCGGCCCCCGCGCAGCCACCCGCCGCTCCGCCGCCACCGGCAGCCGGTTCGCCATACGCCCCTGCGGCCGGTTCGCCGTACGCCCCTCCGCCCCCGGCGCCTTACGGCGCGGCCGGATACGCCGCGCAGCCGGCGGCGCCCGCGCAGGGACTGGCGATCGCCTCGCTCGCGTGCGGCATCGGAGGCCTGCTGCTCGTGTTCATCGGGTTCGGCTTCTTCGCCTCGATCGCGGCCGTCATCACCGGGCATCTGGCGCAACGGCGACAGCCCTACGCCCGCGGCTTCTGGATCACCGGTCTGATCACGGGATACATCGGCATCGGCATCGGGCTGATCTTCGGCCTCCTGGTGCTGCTGTCGATCGTCGCGGTGTTCTCCACCAGCTATTACGGCTGAAGCCGCTCGGCCAGCAGCGCGCGCCGTTTGCCGCCGATCCTGGTGAGCACGAGCGTCGCGCTGGCCTCGCCGGCGAGGTTCAGCTCCGTGCGGAACACCTGCGGATCGATGTCGACGCCGCGCTTCTTGATCTCGAGCGCGCCGATGCCGCGCGCGGCGAGCGCGCGCTTGAGGGTGCGTTTGTCGAGTGGAAAGTCCTCGAGCACCCGGAAGCCGGCGGCGAAGGGGGTCGTGGTCGCAGTGTCGGCGGTGATGTAGGCGATCGTGGGGTCCAGCATGCGCCCGCCGAGTTCGCGCGCCAGATCGCCGATGAGGCGGGCCCGGATGACCGCGCCATCGGGCTCGTACAGGAACTCGCCGAGGGCGCCGGCGTCGGCGTCGGCGCTGTCGGCGGCGGCCACCATCTCGGCCGCCCCGTGATCGCCGAGCACGAGCGCGGCGCGGCGCACACCCTCGCGGGCCAGTGGACCGAACCAGAGCCCGAGCTCGACGACCTCGTGATCGGCCGAGATCCACTGCGCCTCGGCCCTCTCCGGGATGAGATCGCGATCGATCCCGGGACCGAGCTTGATCCCGGTGGGCAGCCGCTCGGCGACCCCGAACGCGAAGTCGAGGGATGGCGACCAGTCGCCGGGATGCTTCAGTCGCGTCGCGCCGTCGCGTCGCGCCGGGTCGAGGAACACGCCGCCGACCCCGCTGAGGTCCACCGTCTCGGCATCCGCGTGCTCCACCCGGGCGTTCGACCACGGGGCGAGGTTGTAGGCGGCGATCGCCGCCGTCACCTCGTCGCGTTCCACCGCCGTGACCTCGATGTCGAGCGCGGCGATGGCCAGGGCATCCGCCCCGATGCCGCAGCCCAGGTCGGCGACCCAGCCGATGTCCGCCCTGAGGAATCGACCGGCGTGCTGGGCCGCGACGGGCAGTCGGGTGGCCTGCTCGAGGCCGGCGGGGGTGAACAGCATCCGTTCGGCGAAGGGCCCGAACTTCGCGACGGCCCTCGAGCGCAGCTTGGCCTGCGCCAGCACGGCGGCGACCAGACCGGGGGAGTGCCCGGCCTTTCGCAGGTCGGAGACGGTGCGCACGATGTCACCGGTGGAGGCCTGCTGCGGCAGCTCGTCGAGCAGCCGCAACCCTTCGGTCGACAGCAGCTCGCGCAACTCGGCGGGATCCATTGCTCCAGTATGGTCGAGCGGGGGACGCTGGTTGGCACTCACATTGATCGAGTGCCAACGAGGCCCTATGATTGTTTCTGGCACTCTCGGAGTGAGGTTGCCAACCCAAGACTGTGCACATACAAGCTGTGGAAACAAGGAAGAGGTCAACCGTGTCGGTGTCCATCAAGCCGCTCGAGGATCGCATCGTCATCAAGCAGGTCGAGGCGGAGCAGACCACTGCGTCCGGTCTCGTCATCCCGGACACGGCGAAGGAGAAGCCCCAGGAGGGCGAGGTCGTCGCCGTCGGCCCCGGTCGCATCGACGACAACGGCAACCGCGTGCCGCTCGACATCGCGGTCGGCGACAAGGTCATCTACTCCAAGTACGGTGGCACCGAGGTGAAGTACGGCGGCGACGACCTGCTCGTGCTCTCGGCCCGCGACGTGCTCGCGGTGGTCGTGCGCTAGCGCATACCCAGACGAACCACGAAAGGCCCGGTGGCATTGCCGCCGGGCCTTTTCGCGTCGCCGCGCGGGGATACGCTGGCACGGTGCCAGCACCGACGACGTCTTCGACTCGCGTCTCCGGCAGCGGACTCGCCTTCGCGGTCAGTTCGTACCTGCTCTGGGGTGTGCTGCCGATCCTTTTCTATTCGCTGCGCGAGGCCGGAGCGGTGGAGATCATCGCCTGGCGCATCGTGCTCTCCCTCGTCTTCTGCGTGGTGATCATCACGGTCGTGCGCGGCTGGCCGCGACTGCTGGGGCTGCTGCGCGACCGCTCGGCGCTGACGATGCTCGTGTTCGCGAGTGCCCTGATCCTCGTCAACTGGACCGTGTACGTCTACGCGAGTATCAGCGGGCACGTCGTCGAGGCCTCGCTCGGCTACTTCACGAACCCCATCGTGACGGTGCTCTTGGGGGTGGTCCTGCTGCGCGAGCGCCTGCGGCCTCTGCAGTGGGCATCCGTGGGCGTTGGCGCGATCGCCGTGGTCGTCATCGCCGTCGGGTACGGTTCGTTCCCGTGGATCGCGTTGGCGCTCGCACTGAGCTTCGGGCTCTACGGCTACGCCAAGAACCGCGTCGGGCCACGGGCGGATGCCGTGAGCGGCCTCGCCGTAGAGACCGCGCTGCTGGCGTCGGCGGCGATCATCGCGCTCGTCGTGATCGCGGCGACGTCATCGCTGTCCATCTCCTCCGGAGGTGGGGTGCACCTGCTGTTGATGCTCTCGCTCGGAGTCGCGACGGCGACACCGCTGCTGCTCTTCGCCGCGGGCGCGCGGCGACTGCCGCTGGCGACCATGGGTCTGACCCAGTACCTCGCGCCGGTGCTGCAACTGATCATCGGGGTCGTCGTGCTGCACGAGCCCATGTCGTTCGAACGGTGGATCGGCTTCGGCATCGTGTGGGTCGCGCTGGTGCTGCTGACGATCGACATGTTCCTGCCCGCGGGCCGGCGACGGGAGCTCCAGGAGCCACCGGGCGCGCCGTAGCCCACCGGTCGCTGCTCGCGGGTAATGTTGCCCAACGTCCGGATCGCCCACCCGAAGGGAGCCGCCATGTCGCGCGCTCGCAACTCGCTCGGCCTCGCGGTCGCCGCGGGTCTCGTGATCGGTCTCGTCGCCTGCAGTGCGCCGGCACCGGTGCCGCTACCGACGCCGACGCCCGTGGAGACCGTCGACCCGACGGGCGACGGGGTGCTGCGGATCGGCACGATCTTCCCGACCTCGGGGACCTTCGCCTTTCTCGCACCGGCGCAGGCCGCCGGCGTGGCCACCGCGGTGCGGGAGATCAACGAGGCGGGCGGTGTCGCGGGCGTGCCCGTCGAGCTCGTCGCGCGGGACTCGGGCGACGCATCGGGGCAGGTCGCCGAGGCCTCGTTCGCCGATCTGGTCGCACAGGGGGTGGACGTGATCATCGGACCCACGTCCTCGGTCATCGCGCAGCGGCTCGCCCCGCTGGCCCGGCAGGCCAAGGTGCCGATCGTCTCACCGGCGGCGACCCTGCCGCAGCTGACCGACGTGCAGGACGCCGGCTACCTCTCGCGCACGATCCCCGCGTACGGACTGCAGGGGCTCGCACTCGCGCAGGAGCTCGCGGGCAAGAAGGTCGGCCTGCTCTACGTCGACGACCCGCTCGGTCGGTCGCTGCTCGAGAACCTCGAGGCGGGGCTCGAGTCCGAGGGCGGCGAGCTCGTCGTGGCGCAGGGGGTCGCGGCATCCACCACCGATCTGGCGCCGGCGATCGCCGCCGTCAAGGATGCCGCACCGGACGTGCTCGTCATCGCGAGCGACTACAACGCATTCGATCTCACGAAGGGCCTCATCACGCAGAGCCTTGCCGCCGGATACGGGGCGGGAAAGCTGTGGCTGACCACGCAGAACACCGGCGACTACAACCAGGCGTTCTCGCCGGGCACCCTTGCCGGCGTGAACGGCATCATCGACGGCGTCGAGCCGGACGACGCCTTCAAGGCCCGGCTCAAGCAGACCGATCCGAACCTGGGGACGTTCCGATACTCGGCCGAGGCCTACGACGCGACCGTGCTCGCCGCACTCGCGGCGATCGTCGCGGACGACGACGGGGGCCGTTCGATCGCGCAGGCGCTGCGCGACGTCTCTCGCGGTGGTATCAAGTGCACGAGCTTCGTCGAGTGCCTCGACGTGCTGAAGACGCAGTCGGACATCGACTACGACGGAGTGTCCGGTTCGGTGAATCTCACGGTGGAAGGCGACGTCGAGTCGGGGTACTACGGCGTGTACGCCTACGACGGCGACAACAAGTTCGTGCTGCAGCGCGGCATCGTGGTCGGCTGACACCCAGTCTGCGCCCGGTAGTGTAGTCGGGCGGCTCGTGCCCGAGCGCTGCGCAAAGGAGTTCTCCATGAAGGCGATCACCGCGGTCACGCTCCGTGCTGCCGCTGTCGGTCTCACGCTCACCGTGCTCGCGGGATGCACCACGGTCGCTCCCGAACCGACGCCGACACCCCGCGACGACCTCAGCATGACGATCGGCGCGCTCGTTCCCGACACCGGCGTGCTCGCCGGGTTCGCGCCAGGAATGCGCGCCGCCGTGCAACTCGCGGTCGACGACGTGAACTCCTCCGGCGGTCCGCTGACGCTCGAGGCGCAGTATGCCGACTCGGGAGACAACAGCACCGACACCGGCCTGACCTCGTTCGCATCGTTGCTCGAGCTCAAGATCAACGGTCTCGTCGGCCCTCTGGGCAACGGGGTCGGCAAGAAGATCATCCAGGCGGTCGTGGACGCCGAGATCCCGATGATCTCGCCGGCCAACAACGCGACCGACTTCACGACCTTCGCGGACGACGACTTCTACTGGCGCACCGCGCCCCCGTGCACGCTCGAGGGGGATGTGCTGGCGCAGCAGGTCGCGGACAGCGGTGCGACCAGCGCCGGTGTGCTCACCCAGACCGAGAGCTGCGGGCAGGCACTCACGGATGCGGTGACACTCGGCCTCGAGCGGCGCGGAGTCGAGGTCGCCGCCTCGGCATCCCTCGACGCGGGGGGCACGATCGATGCCGCCGTCGCGGCCTTCGCCGAGGCGAAGCCGGACGCCGTCGTGGTCGTCAGCTCGCAGGCGAAGGCGACCATCGCGCCGCTGAACGCCGCGGGATTCCTCGGCGACCAGATGTTCTTCCTCGGGCTGCCGCCGGGCAACTACACGGCGGACTTCGCCGCGGGCGTGCTGAAGGACGCCGTCGCTACGCTTCCCGGCCCCGATCTGCCGAGCCTGAGCGACTTCACGGATCGGCTGCGTGACCTCGACGATGGGCTCGTCGACTTCAGCTACACCCCGGAGACCTATGACGCGGTCATCCTGCTCGCGCTCGCGGCCGTCGAGGCGAACTCCGTGGAGGGGCCGGCGATCGCGGGTGCACTCCGGGAGGTCTCGGGAGGCACGGGCAAGGGCGAACCGTGCACGAGCTTCAAGGACTGCGTCGAGATCGTTCTCGCGGGCGGTACGCCCGACTACGAGGGGGTGTCGGGCAGCATCGCCTTCGACGATCACGGCGATCCTTCGGGTGCGGTCATCGGCGTGTTCCGCGCCGACCGCGACAACGTGTTCCAGCGAATCGACTGAACTGCGGAATCCGCAGCGAATGTAACAATCGGGCTGCGTTACACGCCTGTAACACCTGCGTATTGTGCGCGATCCATCGGGCGAATAGCTTGGCACAATGGCTCTGCATACGCCTAGCCAACTGTCCTGAACACATTCGAAACGCAAGGAGCAACATGAGCGTATTCGCGAAGGCCACCACCTCGCGCTCGCGGAAAGCCGTTCTCAGCGGAATCACGCTGATCGGTGCAAGCGCACTGGTGCTGAGCGGCTGTGCCGCGACCACCCCCGAGGAGTCGGCGGGTCCGGTCGAGGACTACACCCTCACCATCGGCACGGCGCTGCCCCAGACCGGCAACCTGGCGTTCCTCGGCCCGCCCGAAGAGGCCGGTGTCGCGTACGCCGTCTCGCAGATCAACGCCGCCACCGCGGACACCGGTCTCACGATCGACGTGAAGTACGGCGACTCCGGTGACACCGACAACAAGGCGTACGAGACCGAGATTCCGCGCCTGCTGGGCGAGGATGTCTCGGCGATCATCGGTGCGGCATCCTCCGGCACCTCGCTGCAGTTCATCGACCAGGTGGTCGGCGCCGGCGTGATCCAGTTCTCGCCCGCGAACACCTCGGACGCGTTCACCACCTACGACGACAACGGGCTGTACTTCCGCACCGCGCCGTCGGACACCCTGCAGGGTGAGGTGCTCGGCAACCTGATCGCGGAGGACGGCAACCAGACCCTGGGTCTGATCGTGCTCAACGACTCGTACGGCACCGGTCTCGCGAAGTACGTCACCGAGGCCTTCGAGGCCGCCGGTGGCGAGGTCGTCGCGGCACCCACGTACAACACGGGTGACACGAGCTTCGACTCGCAGATCAGCGAGGTGCTCGCCGCTGCTCCGGACGCGATCGCGCTGATCACGTTCGACGAGGTGTCGACCATCCTCCCCGGTCTCTTCGGGCAGTTCCCGGCCGACAAGCTCTACTTCGTCGACGGCAACCTGAAGAACTTCGGCGACGAGTTCGCCGCCGGTTCGCTCACGGGTGCCAAGGGCACGCTGCCGGGTCTGACCATCGACTCGATCAGCGACTTCACCGGCGAGCTCGACGCGTTCCTGGAGTCCGAGGGCGACCCCGCCCTCGAGGACTACAGCTACGCCGCCGAGTCCTACGACGCCACGATCCTCCTCGCGCTGGCCTCGCTGGCCGCGGGCGGATCGACGGTTGGCGCCGACATCGCGGCGAAGCTGCAGGAAGTCTCCGGCGGCACCGGCGATGGTGAGAAGTGCACGACGTTCGCCGACTGCGCGGCCATCATCCTCGGTGGCGGCGTCGCGGACTACGACGGCGTCTCCGGCCCGATCACGTTCGACGAGGTCGGCGACCCGACCGAGGCGTCCATCGGTATCTACCAGTACGGCGAGGACAACAACTACGTCGCGTACTGATTCGCGCCGTAGCTAGTCGCTAGCTGCACGAGGGGCCCCGGTCTTCGGACCGGGGCCCCTTTCCGTTCCCACGGCCCCTCTTCCCGCCGAGGGGTCGCAACACGCCGCGCCGCCGATGGCGCGCACAGCGTGTTGCGCCCCCTCGGCGGGAGGGTGGAGGGGTGGAGGTGCCAGAAGGAGGGCGCCCGCGGGCTACTGGCCCAGGGTGCCCAGGTAGAGCTCGGTGACCTTGGGATCGTTGAGCAACTCGCGACCGGTGCCGGTGTAGGCGTCGCGGCCCTGATCGAGCACGTATCCGCGGTCGCAGATCTGCAGACACCGGCGGGCGTTCTGCTCCACCATGATGCAGGTGACGCCGGCCTTGTTGATCTCCGAGACCCGGATGAAGGCCTCGTCCTGTCGCACCGGCGACAGACCGGCGGACGGCTCGTCGAGCAGCAGCACCTTGGGGTCCATCATGAGCGCCCGCGACATCGCCACCATCTGGCGTTCACCGCCGGAAAGCGACCCGGCACGCTGCTTGAGGCGCTTGCCGAGCTCGGCGAAGATGCCGGTGACGAACTCGAGACGCTCCGCATAGGCGGCGGGGCGCTGGTACAGCCCCATCTGGAGGTTCTCCTCGATCGTCAGGCTGGGGAAGACGTTGTTGGTCTGCGGCACCATGCCGACGCCGCGCGCGACCAACTGGTTCGCCTTCAGGCCGGTGATGTCGCCGCCCTCGAGCGAGATCGAACCACCGCGCACGTTCACCTGCCCGAAGATCGCCTTCAGCAGCGTGGACTTGCCGGCCCCGTTCGGGCCGATGATGCCGATGAGCTCGCCGCGCCGTGCCTGCAGCGAGCAGCCGTTGAGGATGTTGACGCCCGGCAGATAGCCCGCCACGACATCGTCGACGCTCACGACGACCTCGGCGGTGGCGGTGGTGGTGGTCACTTGGACTCCTCTTCGCTCATGCCCTCGGCCTCGATGTCGGCTGCCTGCACCGTGGAGGATGCCGCGGCATCCGTCGTCGCGTCGGCCTCCTCGGCCGTGTACCGCCCGGTGACGACCCCGAGATCGAGATCCTGATGCGCCCCGAGGTAGGCGTCGATCACGGCGGGGTTGGCCATCACGGTGCTCGGGTCGCCCTCGGCGACCACGCGCCCCTCCGCCATCACGACGACCCAGTCGGCGATGTGGCGCACCATGTGCATGTCGTGCTCGACGAACAGCACGGTCATCCCCTCGTCCTTCAGGTCGAGGATGTGGTCGAGCAGCGACTGCGTCAGCGCCGGGTTGACGCCGGCCATGGGCTCGTCGAGCATCACGAGGGTCGGGCTGCTCATGAGTGCGCGAGCCATCTCGAGCAGCTTGCGCTGGCCGCCGGAGAGCGAGGCGGCGAAGTCGTCCTTCTTGGCATCGAGCTTGAACTTCTTCAACAACTCGATGGCGCGGGTCTCGATCTCGGCATCCTGACGTCGCCAGATGCCGGGGATGAGGCTCTGCCAGAACCGCTCGCCCACCTGGTTCTTCGCGCCGAGCTTCATGTTCTCGAGCACCGTGAGCAGTCCGAGCGCCTTGGTGAGCTGGAAGGTGCGCACCTGGCCGAGCCGGGCCACCTTGAACGCGGGAAGACCGGAGATGGACTGGCCCTCGAAGGTCCACTCGCCGGCATCGGGCTTGTCGAAGCCGGTCAGCAGGTTGAACAGGGTGGTCTTGCCGGCGCCGTTGGGCCCGATGAGCGCCGTGATGGCGCCGCGCGGGATCTCCAGGTGCTCGACATCGACGGCGGTGAGGCCGCCGAACGTGCGTCGCACGCCGTCGACGACGATGATCGGATCGACCTTGGCGACGCCGGGAACGGCCTCGCCCACGTGGAGGCCCGTGCTCTTGTCCCGAGCCACGGGAGCGCTACTTGACAAAGGTCAGCTCCTTCTTGTTGCCCAGGATGCCCTGAGGTCTGAAGATCACGATCAGCATGAGCCCGATGCCGACGAGGATGAACCGCAGGGTCTGCGCCTGGATCGAGCTCATGAACGGCAGCAGGCCGGCATTGACCATGGCGGGGAGCACACTGCCCAGGAAGGTCTGGAGCACCCAGAAGATCAGCGAGCCGATGAGCGGGCCGAAGACGGTCGCCGCACCGCCCAGCAACAGCGCGGTGTAGATGAAGAAGGTGAGCGAGGTCACGTAGACGCCGGGGTTCACCGCTGAGGGCAGGGCGTAGACGATGCCGCCCACTGCCGCGATCACGCCGCCGACCACGAGGGCGGTGAGCTTGTAGCCGAACACGTTCTTGCCGAGGGCGCGCACGGCATCCTCGTCTTCACGGATGCCCTTGAGCACGCGACCCCACGGGCTCGACATCAGGCGCCACACCATGATCGCCGCCAGGATGAGCGCGACGATGCCGAGGATGCGCACCCACCAGCCGATCTCGTTGTACTGCCACGGACCGAATCCGTAGGTGCCCGGCGGGATCGGGTTGGAGGCCCGGAAGCTGCCGTGGTAGCCGCTGAGTCCGTCTGCGGAACCGGTGACGTCATCGAAGGCCGTGGTCAGGAAGAGCAGTCGCAGCACCTCGGCCGCCGCGATCGTCACGATCGCGAGGTAGTCGCCGCGCAGTCGCAGGGTGGGCACACCGAGGATGAGGGCGAACAGCGCGGCAGCGCCCATGCCGACGAGCGCACCGCCCCACCACGGGAACCCGAAGGTGAGGATCGAGATGGCGTAGCCGTAGGCGCCGAGCGCCATGAAACCCGCGATGCCCATGTTGAGCAGGCCGGCGTAGCCGAAGTGCACCGCGAGTCCGAGTGCGGCGAGCGCGTAGGCGAGGGTCGCCGGGCTGATGATCGACGATGCGGTGTTGTTGAGGATTGAGATCCAGTCCATGGTCCTATCCGATCCTCTCTCGCCGTCCGAGGATGCCCTGCGGGCGGAACAACAGGATGATGATGAGCACGACGAGCGGTGCCGCGAACTTCAGGTCCGACGGGATCCAGAGCGTGGACACCTCCACGATGAGTCCGATCACGATCGAGCCCGCCAGTGCGCCGAACGCCGTTCCCAGGCCTCCCAGGGTGACGGCAGCGAACAGCAGCAGCAGGAAGCCGGTGCCCATGTCCCACTTCAGTCCCGGTCGGTAGTAGGCGTACAGCACGCCCGCGAGCCCGGCGAGCCCGCCGGCGAGGATCCAGACGATGCGCACGACGTGGTCGACGTCGATGCCGGACGCGGAGGCGAGCGACGGGTTGTCCGAGATCGCGCGGGTGGCCTTGCCGATCCGGGTGAAGAGCAGCCACAGTGCGAACGCGACGATGACGACGATCGAGATGCCGGTGCTCACCATGTCGATCACGCTCAGGCTCACCACGCCGAACAGCGGGATGGGCTGCGCGTCGGCTCCGGGCAGCTGCGACGTGCCGCCGCCGATGAAGAACTGGAAGATGTAGCGGATGGCGAGCGCGAGCCCGATGCTCACGATCATCAGCTGCACGACGCCGACCCTTCGCCTTCGCAGCGGACGCCAGATCCCGGCGTCGAGCAGGAAGCCGAAGACCGCGCACAGCACGATGGCGACCGGTATCGCGACGTAGATCGGCCAGCCCGCCAGGCGCGAGAGCGCGAAGGTGAGCACGGCGCCGAGGGTCACCATCTCGCCGTGCGCGAAGTTGGAGAGGCCGGTGGTGCCGTAGACGAGGGAGAGCCCGACCGCGGCGAGCGCGAGCATGAGCCCGAATCGCAAGCCCGTGATGGTGCGCTGGATGAGCTGGTCGGCGAAGCTCGTGACGTTGCGTTCACCCTCGCCGATGAAGAAGTTCACCGTGGCGCGACCGCCCGGGCCGACTTCGGCATCCTTCACGTTCGGGGTGTCGTCCGTCTCGTCCACCACCGCGATGCCCTCGGGCAGCGTCAGCTCGTTGAGCGTGACGGTGTAGGTGGCGTTGCGTTCCGGCACGCCCACGGCCCACTGACCGTTGGCGTCGGTGGTGACATCCGAGTCGATGCCATTGCCGCTCACGGTCAGTTCCACGCCCTCGAGCGGCTCGCCGTCCAACTGCACGTTGCCGCTGACGCGGTAGGGGTACTTGTCGGTGTCGACCTCGTCGGCCACCGCGGCGCCCCCCGCGAACGTGATCATGGCGAGGGCGGCCGCGAGCGTCGCGAAGAGCAGGATCACGGCTCGGGGCAGGCGTGTGGCGACCGCCTGGCGGGAACGCGGCACGGGACCTCCAAAGTTCGGGACGCCCCGCATCGGCGGGTAACGTCCCCATCGACGTTACGCGCCCCGTGTTGCTTTCATGTTTCCACTGTGGGACGTGCAGACAAGGATGACACGGAAATACCGCAGCGCAAGGGGCGGTTAAGATCGAGTACCGGACCCAGTGCTGTGACCGGTCACCCCGTATCCTCCGTGCACAAGGGACACCATGGACCAGCCCGACCCCTTCGGCTTCATCGGCCTCACCTACGACGACGTCATGCTCCTGCCGGGGCATACCGACGTGATCCCCTCGGAGGCCGACACGAGTTCGCGGCTCACGCGCCGGATCCGGGTGAACGCACCCCTCATCTCCTCAGCCATGGATACGGTCACCGAGTCGCGCATGGCGATCTCGATGGCGCGCAACGGCGGCCTCGGGGTGCTGCACCGCAACCTCTCCATCGAGGAGCAGGCGGGCTACGTCGACAAGGTCAAGCGCAGCGAGTCGGGCATGATCACCAATCCCGTGACGACCACCCCCGACGCGACGGTCGCCGAGGTGGATGCCCTTTGCGGCCAGTTCCGCGTCTCGGGCCTTCCGGTGGTCGAGGGCGACGGCCGGCTCGTCGGCATCATCACCAACCGCGACATGCGCTTCGTCTCCGCGTTCGAGAAGTCCACGACGCTCGTGCGCGACGTGATGACGAAGACCCCCCTCATCACCGCGCCGGTCGGCATCGACCCCGACAGCGCCATCGCGATCCTCGCGCAGCACAAGATCGAGAAGCTCCCACTGGTGGACGCCGATGGTCGCCTGGGCGGCCTCATCACCGTGAAGGACTTCGACAAGTCCGAGCAGTACCCCAACGCCACCAAGGACGACGAGGGCCGCCTGCGGGTCGGAGCCGCGATCGGCTTCTTCGGCGACGCCTGGGAGCGCGCCGGCGCGCTTCGGGATGCCGCGGTCGACGTCATCGTCGTCGACACCGCCAACGGCGACTCGGCCGGCGTGCTCGAGATCATCGCCCGGCTCAAGCGCGACCCGGCGTTCGCGGCGATCGACGTGATCGGCGGCAACGTCGCCACGCGCTCCGGCGCGCAGGCGCTGATCGACGCGGGCGCGGATGCCGTGAAGGTCGGCGTCGGACCGGGCTCCATCTGCACCACCCGCGTCGTCGCGGGCGTGGGGGTGCCGCAGGTGACCGCCGTGTACGAGGCATCCCTCGCGGCGCGCGAGCACGGCATCCCGGTGATCGCCGACGGCGGGCTGCAGTATTCGGGCGATATCGCGAAGGCGCTCGTCGCGGGTGCGGAGACCGTGATGCTCGGCTCGCTGCTCGCCGGTACCGACGAGAGCCCCGGCGATCTGATCTTCGTGAACGGCAAGCAGTTCAAGTCGTACCGCGGCATGGGGTCGCTCGGCGCGCTGCAGACCCGCGGTAAGAAGACCTCGTACTCGCGTGACCGCTACTTCCAGGCCGACGTGCCCTCGGACGAGCAGCTCATCGCGGAGGGCATCGAGGGGCAGGTGCCCTATCGAGGGCCCGTGTCATCCGTGGTCTATCAGCTGCTCGGCGGTCTGCGGCAGTCGATGTTCTACACCGGTGCGCGCACGATCGAGGAGCTGCGGATGAAGGGCAAGTTCGTGCGCATCACCGCGGCCGGCCTCAAGGAGTCGCACCCGCACGACATCCAGATGGTGGTCGAGGCGCCGAACTACCGCCGGTAGGCGCTGTGTGCGCTTGGCGGGAGTAGGTCGCGCTTGGCGGGAGTTCTGCCGAGCAACGCGGGTGCGTTTGGCGGGAGTTCCTCGCGTTTGGCGGGAGTTCTGCCGAGTCTGGCGGGAGAAGCCTGCTGTCGGAGCCATTCGTTCATCCCGCCATCGGTACACCTCTCCCTCCGGAGGGCTTGAGTCTCCATCGGGAGGGGCCAAGTCTTCCTCCGGACGGGCCGAGTCTCCCTCCGGAAGATCCGAGGGGGCGCGGATTCCACCGATCGTCAGCTGTGCTGCTGCACGATCTGTGCGCGCGGCATCCTTTCGCCATGGATGTCGCCCCCTTCGAACGCGACGGTCTTGTGCTCGCTCGCGACGTGCTGCCCTTCGTTGAGTCCCACCGCGTGCTCACTCGCGCAGTCGAGACCGGATCGCTGCATCGTCTGCGGCGTGGGGCATACGTCATCGCCGATCGCTGGGCGAGCGCGACGTCTCGTGAACGGCACATGCTGCGCCTCCGCGCGGTCGTCGCCGATGCGCGCGGTGCGGTGACCGTCGCCGGGAACTCCGCAGCGGCGGTGTGGGGGATGCCGCTGCTGGAGTTCCCCGACACCGTGACGCTCCTGGAGCCGTGGAAGGGCGGTGGGCGCTCCGAGCCCGGGGTGCGACGCACCTCGCGGGCGGCAGAGTCCGCGACACCGGTGAGCCGCGAGGGGCTTGCTTGCACCAGCCTTGCACGTACTGCGATCGATGTCGCCCGCGGCCTTCCGTTCGTCGCGGCCGTCGCGCGTCTCGACTGGGCGCTCTGGCGGCGCAACGAGCACGGCGTGTCGATCGAGGACCTCGCCGCCGAGCTCGAGCACGGTCGGCCGTCGCGGGTGCTGCGGAGAGCAGTCGCTTTCGCGACGCACCTCTCCGATTCGTTCGGCGAGTCGGAGGCGAGGGCCACCATGCACCAACTCGGCTTTCCTGCTCCGGTGCTGCAGCATCCGTTCTCCGATGAACAGGGACGCATGGTGCCGGACTTCTGGTGGGAGCGGTATGGAATCGCCGGGGAGTTCGACGGCAAGGCGAAGTACACCCGCGGCGAGCTGACGCTCGGCGATCCGAGCGAGGTCGTGTGGCGGGAGAAGAAGCGCGAGGACCGGTTGCGACGACAGGTGCGAACCGTGGTTCGAATCGTGACGGATGATGTGCGTCACCCCGAGCGGCTCCGTCGCCTACTGCTGGCGGCTGGTCTTCCACACGCGCGATGACGGACCTCGTCGGCGCGTGCGTCGCATCCCTATCGTCCCGTCCGTGCCGGCCCGATACGCCGGCCCCACTCGCAGGCGGGTGGCGGGAGTAGTTGCTCCCGCCACCCGTGACCTGCTCCCGCCGGACTTGGGATTACTCCCGCCGCCGGTGGATTGCTCCCGCCGCCCGATCAGGCCGCGATGTCCCGTCGGTTGAGGGCGACGGTGGCGATCGCGATGAGCGCGGCGGAGACCCCGTACAGCAAGCCGAGGCCCGCCCAGTCCGCGCCGTTCTGCAGCGGCAGGTCGTGGTAGGCCCACCCGTAGGGCGTCCAGGAGTGCAGCCAGTCCAGGTCTTCGCTCTGGTTGGCGATCGCGTTGAGGGCGTAACCGAGCACCGCGATGCCCGCTGCAGCGGTCGTAGCGTAGACGCGTCGACCGGTGAGCGCGCCGATGGCGAGTCCGAGGGTGGCACTGAGCGTGCCGAGCCCGAGGAACGCCGCCGCTTCCGCCACGAGGTTGCCGAACTCGATGTCGAGCCCCGCGCCGTCGTTGAACGCGAGCACCAGGAGCACGCTCAGCACGGCGAGCCACAGCAGGCGCGTGAGCACCGCCGCAGTGCGCTCGAGCACCACCTGGGTGCGGGTGACGCCGTGCGCGAGTGTCAACTCGAGCGATCCGGTCTCCTCGTCGCCCGCGATGGCCGCCGTGCTCCACGAGGTCGCCGCGATGACGATCAGCACGAAGCCGATCAGGCCGTAGAACGTCGAGTGCACGTAGCCGGCACCCGTGCCGATGCTGTCGTATCCGATGGCGCTGACCAGTTCCGGCGGCAGCGTGTCGAGCAGCGCCTGCACGTCGGGGTTGCCCCCGATCGACGGGAACAGTGGAACGTAGAGCCCCACCGCGGCGACCACTCCGAGGCTCCACCCGATGAGCGAGCGCCAGGAGTCACCGAGTGCGCGACTGTAGAGGGGCAGCACGGTGGTCATTCGCCGGCCTCCCTCGCGTACAGCCCGATCACGGATTCCTCGAGATCCGGCTCTTCGACGCGGAGATCGGTCACCCGGAATCCGGCGATCGCCTTCACGAAGGGGTCGATGTCGCCCTCGACGGTGCCCGCGACGGTGAGTCCGCTCTCGTGCTCGATGAGCTCGAGCTCGGCGAGGTGGGGGTCGCGCGCGAGGGCGGCGCGCAGTGCGGCGGCCGTGGCATCCGCGAGGCTCACCGACACTCGCCGCAGTGCCGTCGCGCGCAGGGTTGCGACGTCGCTGATCGTCACGATGCGACCGGCACGCAGGATCGCGACGGTGTCGGCCGCCTGCTGAATCTCGCTGAGCACGTGGGAGCTCAGGAACACGGTCTGTCCGTTGTCTCGCGCCTCGCGCACCATGGCGAGGAACTCCTGCTGCACGAGCGGGTCGAGACCGCTCGTGGGCTCGTCGAGCACGAGCAGCGCAGGCTCGTGCATGAACGCCTGCACGATGCCGAGCTTCTGCTTGTTGCCCTTGGAGAGCTTGCGCACCTGCCGGGAGAGGTCCAGGTCGAGGCGCTGCGCGAGTCGGTCGATCGCTCCCGGTGCCACCGGGCCGCTGATGCGCGCGTAGTGGGCGAGCAGGGCCCTGCCGGTGACGCGGCCCTCGAGCCGCAGTTCGCCGGGCAGAAAGCCGATGCGTCGGCGCAGTGCGGCGCCGCCGGAGCGCGGGTCCTCCCCGAGCACGCGGGCGGTGCCCGCGGTCGGGCGGATGATGTCCAGCAGCAGGCGCATGGTCGTCGTCTTGCCGGCACCGTTGGGTCCGATCACGCCGAAGACGGTGCCGTTCTCGACCGCGAGGTCGATGCCGTGCAGCGCGGTTCGGCGACCGTAACGCTTGGTGAGCGCACGGGTTTCCAGTGCGAGAGTCATGTGTCTTCCTCAGTCGTTCGTCGAGTGGTTGGTCGGAGTCATCCGCTCCGTGGCGGGTCGGGATCCTGATTCGGATCGCCTGGACCCTTGTGCGACTGCGGTCCGGACGTTCGCGCGAGCGCCTCGGCGGCTGCGGCGAGCAGGGTGTCGTCGACGTACAGACCGTGGGTGTACAGCTCCAGCGTCGGCAGGGTGAGCCGTCGCACCACATCCGCGGTGAGACCGGAAGCCCCGAGCGCCCGGCCGATCTGGCGCTCCAACAGCAGCGTCGACAGGCTCTGCGTCGTGACGACGATCGCGCGCACCTCGGGATCCGAGCTCGGACGCATCACGCCGTTCGCGACGCCTTCTTCGAGCATCGTCAGCGAGTTCGCCACGAGCGCGTCGAACAGTTCGTCGCCCAGCTCCGAACCGTCGAGGATCATCCGTGCCAGATAGTCGAGGGTCGGTCGGTAGGCCTCGGCGTCCGCGAGCATCTGCTGCATCGCCTCGCTCGGGTTCGCGTCCCGGGTCAGGTCGTCCTTGCGCACCATGAGTGCGGCCACGACGTGCTCGTCGCACGCACGGCGGAGTCCCTCTTTGCTGCCGAAGTGGTGGATCACGAGTGCGGCACTCACTCCGGCCGACTCCGCGATGGCTCGCACCGAGGTCGCGGCGAACCCGTCGCGACCGAAGAGCGTGATCGCAGTGTCACGGATCCGGGACCGGGTGGTCGCGTCATCCGCTGGCATTGAACGCATGTTCAGCATGCTAAACGATCGTTCAACTCGGGCGCAAGCGTCGTCGCCGGTAGGCTCGTTGCGTGACTGACATCGAGATCGGGCGGGCCAAGCGCGCCCGGCGCGTGTACGCCTTCGACGACATCGCGATCGTGCCGAGTCGGCGCACTCGCGACCCACAGGACGTCAGCGTGAGTTGGACGATCGACGCCTACACGTTCGAGATCCCGGTGCTCGCCGCGCCCATGGATTCGGTGGTCAGCCCCACGACGGCGATCACGATCGGCAAGCTCGGCGGCCTCGGCGTACTCGACCTCGAGGGCGTCTGGACCCGCTACGAGGACCCCGAGCCGGTGCTGGCCGAGATCCGTTCGCTGCCAGCCGAGACGGCGACCAAGCGCATGCAGGAGATCTACGCCGAGCCGATCAAGCCCGAGCTCGTCACCGCCCGGCTCGCGGAGATCCGCGCGTCGGGGGTGCCGGTCGCCGGTGCGCTGAGCCCGCAGCGCACGCAGGAGCTCTACAAGACGGTCGTCGATGCCGGGGTGGACCTGTTCGTGATCCGCGGCACCACGGTGAGCGCCGAGCACGTCTCCAAGTCGGTCGAGCCGCTCAATCTCAAGAAGTTCATCTACGAGCTCGACGTGCCCGTGATCGTCGGTGGAGCGGCGACGTACACGTCCGCGCTCCACCTCATGCGCACCGGCGCGGCGGGGGTGCTGGTCGGGTTCGGCGGCGGCGCGGCGTCCACGACCAGGGCGACCCTCGGCATCCACGCCCCGATGGCGACCGCAGTGGCCGACGTCGCCGGCGCGCGACGCGACTATCTCGACGAGTCCGGCGGCCGGTACGTGCACGTCATCGCCGACGGCGGACTGGGCATGAGCGGCGACATCGTCAAGGCCATCTCGGTCGGTGCGGACGCGGTGATGCTCGGGTCCACGCTCGCGAGGGCGACGGATGCACCGGGCGGCGGGTACCACTGGGGTGCCGAGGCCCATCACCCCGAGCTGCCCCGCGGCAACCGTGTCGCGGTCGGCCAGCTCGCGCCGCTCTCGGAGATCCTGCTCGGCCCGTCGTCGGTCGCGGATGGTCGCGTCAACCTCATCGGTGCGTTGCGGCGCTCGATGGCGACGACCGGCTATTCCGACCTCAAGGAGTTCCAACGGGTCGAGGTAGTCGTCGCGCCGTACCGGCAGAGCTGACCGTGGCCAAGACCGTCACCCGCTCATCCAAGCTCGGCCCGGACGAGCGGGCCGCCGCGCTCGAGACACTCAAGGCCAAGGAGCTCGACATCCTCGTGGTCGGCGGGGGCATCGTGGGCGCGGGATCCGCCCTCGACGCGGCGACGCGCGGCCTGCGCGTCGGCATGCTCGAGCAGCGCGACTGGGCCAGCGGCACGTCGAGCCGGTCGTCCAAACTCGTGCACGGCGGCATCCGCTATCTCGAGCAGCTCGACTTCCGGCTGGTGCGCGAGGCGCTCATCGAGCGCGGACTGCTGCTGCAGCGCATCGCCCCGCACCTCGTCAAGCCAGTGCGCTTTCTCTATCCGCTGACCAAGCCCGTCTTCGAGCGGATGTACATCGGTGCGGGCATGCTGCTGTACGACCTCTTCAGCTACACCGGCGGGCGTCCGCCCGGCGTGCCGCACCACCGGCACCTGACGAGGCGCCAGCTGCTGCGGGCGGTGCCGAGCCTGAGGTCGGATGCGTTCACCGGCGGGCTCACCTACTACGACGCCCAGGTCGACGACGCTCGGTACGTCGCGAATCTGGCGCGCACCGCGTCGTTCTACGGAGCGCACGTGGCCTCTCGGGTGCGGGTGGAGGGCTTCATCAAGGTCGGTGAACGCGTGGTCGGGGTGCGGGCCCACGATCTGGAGACCGACGAGCACTTCGAGGTACGGGCGCGTCAGGTCGTCAATGCCACGGGCGTGTGGACGGACGACACGCAGGCCATGGTCGGCGAACGCGGCCAGTTCAAGGTGCGCGCCTCCAAGGGCGTGCACCTCGTGGTGCCGCGCGACCGCTTCCAGTCCAAGCTCGGCCTGCTGCTGCGCACCGAGAAGAGCGTGCTGTTCGTGATCCCGTGGGGCAGGCACTGGCTCATCGGCACCACCGACACCGACTGGGACCTCGACAAGGCCCACCCAGCGGCGACCGCGGCCGACATCGACTACCTGCTCGACCACGTCAACCGGGTGCTCGCCGTGCCGCTCACTCGCGACGACGTCGAGGGCGTCTTCGCGGGGCTGCGACCGCTGCTGGCGGGGGAGTCCGAGCAGACTTCCAAGCTCAGCCGCGAGCACATCGTCGCGCACTCCGTGCCCGGGCTCGTCGTCGTCGCCGGCGGCAAGTGGACCACCTACCGGGTGATGGCCAAGGATGCCGTGGACGAGGCGGTCGCCGCGCTCGACGGCAAGATACCCGCCTCGATCACCCAGGACATCGCGCTCCTGGGCGCGGAGGGCTATCAGGCTGCGTGGAACAAGCGATCGAAGCTCGCGCGGGCCTACGGGGTGCACAAGGTGCGAATCGAGCACCTGCTGAACCGCTACGGCGTGCTCACCGACGAGCTGCTCGACCTGATCCGGGAGCGGCCCGAGCTGCAGGAACCGCTTCCGGGCGCCGACGACTACATCGGCGCTGAGGTCGTCTACGCGGCGACCCATGAGGGTGCGCTGCACCTGGACGACGTGCTCGCGCGACGCACCCGTATCTCGATCGAGGCGTGGGATCGCGGGGTGTCGGCCGCGCCGGTGGCCGCCGAGCTGATGGCCGGAGCACTCGGCTGGGATGCCGCACGCACCGAGCTCGAGGTCGCCACCTACCTGGAGCGGGTGCGTGCCGAGCGCGACAGCCAGCTGCAGCCCGACGATGCCTCCGCGGATCGAGTGCGACTCGAGGCCCCGGAGATCGAGTAGCTTCGCCGAAGGCGTAGCCGGGTGCCGGACCCGTCGGTGTCGGCCCCGGTAGACTTGATGCATGGTCGACGTTCGGCGTGTCAAGCTCCCTGGCGTAGGGGTGCTGCACACCTTCGTCACGGATGACGGCGGCAAGGTCGGCGTGATCACCCACCGCTCCGGTCACAGCGACCTGATCTCGTTCTCCGACGCCGAGGAGGGCTCGACGGCGAGCAAGGTCTCGCTGCGACTCGATGAGGACGAAGCGCACACCTTGGCCGAGCTGCTCGGCGGCACGCGCATCACCGAATCCCTCTCCAAGCTCGATGCCATTCCCGGGCTGTCGATCGACTGGTTCACGGTCGACTACGAAGACCACATCGCGGGCCAGAAGCTCGGCAACCTCGCCAGCCGGGGTGTGGTCGGGCTCACCGTCGTCGCCGTGGTGCGCGGGGAGTCCGCGAACCCGGCGCCCGCCGACGACTTCACCGTGTTCCCCGGGGACACGCTCGTGGTTGCTGGTACCCCCGAGAAGGTCGCCAAGGCGTTCAACTTCTACCGCACGGGAGAGATGCCGCCGAAGGCCGCAGCCGCATCACCGGGGGGCTAACACGTGCACCTCGGTGATGAGCTTCTCGTCCTCGGCCTGCTGTTCATCATCGCCTACGTGCTCGGACGGCTCGGCAAAGTCATCGGCTTGCCCGCGATCCCGATCTACATGCTCGTCGGCCTCATCGCGAGCCCGTACTCCACGTTCTTCCCGCTGAGCTTCGAGTCGGCCGACGTCGAGCTCATCGCCGTCTTCGGCCTCATCCTGCTGCTGTTCAACCTCGGTCTCGAGTTCGATCAGGACGAGTTCTACGGCAACGCGGGCAAGCTCGTGGTCTCCGGCGGCACGCGCATCGCGATCAACTTCGCCGTCGGATTCGGCCTCGGCCTCTGGGTGGGCTGGGGCACGCGCGAAGCGCTCGTGATCGCGGGCATGACGGCGACGTCCTCGAGCGCGATCGTCACCAAGCTGCTCATCGAACTGCGCCGACTGGCCAACCGCGAGACCCCGACGATCCTCGGCATCATGGTGCTCGAAGACGTCTTCATCGCCTTCTACCTCGCGATCGTGGGCGTGGTGCTCGGGGGGCAGACCGATGTGCTGGCGATCGTGCTCCAGTTGGCGGTCTCGTTCGGCTTCCTGATCGCGATGTTCGCGCTGGCCCGCTGGGGCGGTCGCGTGGTCTCCCGGCTCGTGCAGACCAAGGACGACGAGCTCTTCACGATCCTGTTCTTCGGTCTCGCGGTCGCCTTCGGTGGCATCGGCGAGCTGCTGGGCGTCTCGGATGCGATCGGGGCGTTCCTCATCGGCCTCGTGCTCGGTGCGACACGATTCCGTTCCCGTATCGAGCAACTCGCACTGCCGCTGCGGGACATCTTCGGCGCGTTCTTCTTCCTCAACTTCGGTCTCGCCCTCGACGTCTCGACCTTCGGCGGCGTGCTGGTGCCGGCCATGGTCGCCGTGGCCGTGACGCTCGTCATCAACACCCTCGGCGGCCAGATCATCGCCTGGCAGAACGGCCTCACCCGCCGCGAGGGACTCAACGCCTCGGCCATGCTGCAGAACCGCGGCGAGTTCGCCCTCATCCTCGCGACGCTCGCGGTCGGGGCCGGGCTCGACCCGCGGCTGACACCCTTCGCCGGTCTCTACGTGCTCACGATGGCGATCGTGGGTCCGATCCTCGCGGTGAACTCCGAGCGGATCGGGCGCTGGATCTTCCCGAGCAAGCGACCCGCGGTGACCCCCGAACGAGATCGGATGCGGGCCGAGGGCATCGCGCTGGTCGAGGCGGCGACGGCGGGGGAGCTCCCCGGCGAACCGGTCGCCGACATCGAGGCGGCGGTCGAGGAGTGGGACGAGCTCGACCGGCGCGAGCAACAGGCCGCACAGCAGTCCGATGAGGCCACCGAGCGACGACGGGACCCCGAATATTGAGTTTCTGGTCAGTAGCCCGACGTCCGCGATGGATCGGGGCGCTCATCCTGTCGCTCGCCATCGCGGGCGGATTCGCCGCGCTCGGGCAGTGGCAACTGGAGCGCAGTTTCGAGACCGGTGCGGACACCGAGGTGACCGAGACGGTGGTGCCCCTGGAGTCCGTCGCCGAGCCGCAGCAGCCGGTGCTGACCGAGGGATACCGGCTCGTCTCGGTCGAGGTGGAGTTCGTGCCGGGTGACTACGTGGTGCTCTCCGATCGGATCGACGTCGACGGCCCCGGATACTGGGTCGTCGGTCACGCCATCGTGTCGGACGGCGCGAGCCTCGCGGTGGCACTGGGGTGGGCGCCGACCGAGGATGCCGCGGCATCCGCCATCGCGGCCCTGGAACGCGACGCGCCCACCCGCCTGGCCGGGCGCTACCTGCCCAGTGAGGCGCCCATCGAGTCGGACTTCGAGGCCGGCGTGCGCAGCGCGCTCGCCGTGCCGGAGCTCATCAACGTGTGGCATGAGCCGCCGGACGGGGTCTACGGCGGCTATCTCATCGCGGGCGAGGCCGTCGCCGGACTGCGAGCGATCGACGCCCCCGTGCCCTCGAGCGAGGTGTCGCTCAATCTGCTCAACATCTTCTACGCGGTCGAATGGGTGGTGTTCGCGGGCTTCGCGGTGTTCCTCTGGTACCGGCTCGTCAAGGACGTGGTCGAGGCCGAAGCCGAGGGTGCGGAAAACGTAGACTAGAGCCATGATCCTTGGCCCTCGTCCCGCCGACATCCCCAAGGTGCGAGCGACGGTCAAGGTGTTCAAGGTCTCCTCGATCATCACGGGAACGTTCCTGCTGCTGCTCGTACTCATGATGGTGTTCCGCTACGGGTTCGGCGTCGACATCGAACTCGCCGGTCCCGCCGGGTTCCTCGCGCTCACCCCGAAGGACCTCATCGTCGGGATCAATCTCTCGACCATCATCCTGATCGTGCACGGCTGGTTCTACGTGCTCTATGTGGGCGCCGACTTCGTGCTGTGGCGCTATGCCCGCTGGTCGTTCGGGCGCTTCCTGCTCATCGCGCTCGGCGGCATCGTGCCGATCTCGTCATTCTTCTTCGAACGACTCGTGCCCCGTTGGGCCGAGGAGTCCATCGCCCGCACCGAGACCCCGGAGGTCGTATCCGCGTGACCGACACTGATGCGCGCCCTGTTCTGGTCGTCGACTTCGGGGCGCAGTACGCGCAGTTGATCGCACGCCGGGTGCGCGAGGCGAGCGTCTACAGCGAGATCGTGCCGCACACCATCACCGCGGCGGAGGTGGCGCAGAAGAACCCCGCGGGCATCGTGCTGAGCGGCGGGCCGTCGAGCGTGTACGAACCGGGGGCACCGTCGCTCGATCCGGGCATCCTCGACCTCGGGGTGCCCGTGCTCGGCATCTGCTACGGCTTTCAGGTGATGGCCCAGCAGCTCGGCGGCGAGGTCGGCCAGACCGGCGCTCGTGAGTACGGCGCGACCGCCGTGCACGTCAGCGAGGAGGGCACCCTGCTCGCGGGACAGCCGGAGGAGCAGACCGCGTGGATGAGCCACGGCGACTCCGTGTCGAAGGCGCCCGCAGGGTTCGAGGTGCTCGCCTCGAGCCAGTCGACTCCGGTGGCGGCGTTCGAGAACCGCGAGCGACGCCTGTACGGCGTGCAGTGGCACCCCGAGGTGAAGCACTCCGAGTTCGGGCAGCGGGTGCTGGAGAACTTCTTGCACGTGGGCGCGGGCATCCCGGCCGACTGGAACTCGGGCAGCGTGATCGCGGAGCAGGTGCAGCGCATCCGCGAGCAGGTCGGTTCGGGCCGGGTGATCTGCGGACTCTCGGGGGGCGTGGACTCGGCGGTCGCCGCGGCGCTCGTGCACAAGGCCGTGGGCGACCAGCTCACCTGCATCTTCGTCGACCACGGTCTGCTGCGGCAGGATGAGCGCCGCCAGGTCGAGGAGGACTTCGTCGCCTCCACGGGTGTGCGCCTGGTCACCGTCGACGCGGTGGACCAGTTCCTCGACGCACTCACCGGCGTCACCGACCCGGAGACCAAGCGCAAGATCATCGGCCGGGAGTTCATCCGCAGCTTCGAGAACGCCGCCGAGGCGCTCGTGCTCGAGGCCCGCGGCGAGGGCGAGAAGATCGAGTTCTTGGTGCAGGGCACGCTCTATCCGGACGTGGTCGAGTCCGGCGGGGGCACGGGCACGGCGAACATCAAGAGCCACCACAACGTCGGCGGGCTGCCGGAAGACCTGCAGTTCCAGCTCGTCGAGCCGCTGCGCACGCTGTTCAAGGACGAGGTGCGAGCCATCGGTCGCGAACTGGGCCTTCCCGAGGCGATCGTCGCGCGCCAGCCGTTCCCGGGTCCCGGCCTCGGCATCCGCATCGTCGGCGAGGTCACGCGCGACCGGCTCGAGCTGCTGCGCCGCGCCGACGCGATCGTGCGCGCCGAACTGACCGAGGCCGGGCTCGACGCCGAGATCTGGCAGTGCCCCGTGGTGCTGCTCGCCGATGTGCGCAGCGTGGGGGTGCAGGGCGACGGTCGCACCTACGGGCACCCGATCGTGCTGCGACCGGTGTCGTCCGAGGATGCGATGACCGCCGACTGGACCCGCCTGCCCTACGACGTGCTCGCCCGCATCTCCAACCGCATCACGAACGAGGTGCCCGGCGTCAACCGCGTGGTGCTCGACGTCACGTCGAAGCCCCCGGGAACGATCGAATGGGAGTGAGGCGTCGAGAGGAAGGCCATTTCTGGCCTTCCTCAGCCTCACTCCGAGGCCCTCTGGGCCGAGGCCGGCGTGGAGCGCGGGGCCATTTCTGGCCTTCCTCAGCCTCACTCCGAGGCCCTCTGGGCCGAGGTCGGCGTGGCTGATCCCGAAGGCGCCGTCGCGCAGTTCTGGTCGACGCTCGCCGACGACGTCGACCTCGTCGCGGCCGAGGACCAGCTGCTCGCCGCGTGCGACGGTCTCTCGGCACCGCGCGTCCTGTTCGAGCGTGCGAGCCTGCGCGACTTCCTCGGGCTCGAAGCCGACGCCGTGCCGCTCTACGAGCGGGCCCTGGCGGCGGGGCTCGAGAGTCCCGATCGCGAGCGTGCCACCATCCAGCTCGCGAGCTCGCTGCGCAACCTCGGTCGGGCCGCGCAGGCCGAGGCACTGCTGCGCGCCCTCCTCGACGACGCGGATGCCGCACCGCAGGCGGCGGCGTTCCTCGCCCTCGCGCTCGCCGACCAGGGTCGCGACCGCGAGGCGCTGCGCGCCGCGCTCCAGGCACTCGCGCCCCTGCTGCCGGAGTACGGTCGCGCCGTCGCCGCCTACGCCCGGGAACTGCCGGGCGAGTAAGCCGGCGTTCGCGTTCTCGCCCCGCCCCGGGCATGCTGTAACCGTGACCGATGCCCGACCGCCCGCGATCGCCTCGCTGGAGCGGCTGCGCGCCTCGCTCGCCGATGCCGGGCTCGGGCTGCCGCTCGAGGGGGCGGCCGAGCAGCGGGATGCCGCGGCATCCGCCGTCCGCCAGATCGACGACTACATCCGGCCGCGCCTGGCCGACCTCGATGCGCCGCTGCTCGCGGTGGTGGGCGGATCGACGGGGTCCGGCAAGTCGACGATCGTCAACGCGCTCATCGGCACGCCGACCACCCGGGCCGGGGTGATCCGACCGACGACGCGGCAGCCGATCCTGGTGCACGCGCCGGTGGACGCGGGATGGTTCGCCTCCGATCGCATCCTGCCCGGGCTCGCGCGGGTGCGGGGGAGGGTGTCGGGGCCGGGCACGCCCGCGTCGGCCGCGGGGGATGCGCCGACGGCATCCCGCATCAACGAGCTCATGCTGCTCGCGCACGATGAGGTGCCGACCTCGCTGGCGATCATCGACGCGCCCGACATCGACTCGGTCGCCGACGAGAACCGCGCGCTGGCCAACCAACTGCACGCGGCGGCCGACCTCTGGCTGTTCGTGACGACCGCGAACCGATACGCCGACGCGGTGCCGTGGCGGCTGCTCGAGGGCGCCGCGGCGCGCTCCATCACCGTCGGCGTGGTGCTCAACCGGGTGCCGCCGGAGGCGGTGGACGACGTGCTGCCCGACCTGAAGGCAATGCTGGCCGCTCGGGGCCTCGACGACGCCCCCGTGTTCGTCATCGAGGAGCAGCCGCTCGACGACCTCGGGATGCTGCCCGCCGATGCCGTCGCAGGCCCGCGCGACTGGCTCGCGGCCATCGCCGGCGACCGGGCCGAGCGCGCCCGCATCGCCGCCCGCACCCTCGGCGGCGCGATCGCCGACCTCGATCGCCGCGTCGCGCGGATCGCGGATGCCCGCCAGGAGCAGCTCGACTGGGTCGCCTCCGCGAACGCGGCGACCGCCGCCGAGTACGAGTCCGCGTTGGACGCGGTCGAGGCGGCCACGCAGGACGGCGCCCTGCTGCGCGGAGAAGTGCTCGCTCGCTGGCAGGACTTCGTCGGCACCTCCGACTTCTTTCGCAGGGTGGAGTCCTGGTTCTCGCGCGCCCGCGACGCCGCGACCGCGTGGGTCATGGGTCGCCCGCAGCCGGTGGTGGAGGTGGAGACCCAGATCGAGAGCGGGCTACACGCCGTGATCGTGGACCAGGGCGGGCGTGCCGCCGCGGCATCCTGGGCCTGGATGCAGCGCAGCGCCGCCGGGCGCTCCATCGCCGAGCGCAACCCGGCCCTCGGCTCGGAGAGCGCCGGGTTCTCCGACGCGGCCGCGGCGATGATCCGCGAATGGCAGGGTGCGCTGCTGAGGCTCGTGCAGGAGAACGCCGGCTCCAAGCGCATCCGCGCCCGCCTGCTCTCGGCCGGCCTGAACGTGGTGACCGTCGCGCTCATGATCGTCGTCTTCGCTTCGACCGGCGGGCTCACCGGCGGCGAACTCGTGATCGCCGGCGGCTCGGCCGTGCTCGGCCAGAAGTTGCTGGAGACCGTCTTCGGCGAGGACGCCGTGCGGCGCCTCGCCGCCGAGGCGCGGCGCGACCTGCAGCGACGGGTGAGCGCCCTCTTCGATACGGAGCGGGAGCGCGTGGCCGCCGCTCTGGAGTCGGCGCGGTTCGGCTCGTCGCCCGAGGCGCTGCGGCGCGAGTCGCGCGTGCTGCTCGACGACGTGGAGCGGGCCGCGCGATGAGGGCCACCGTCGACGAGCGACTGGATGCCCTGCGGCGGCTGCGCGCGGCGGGGGCCGATCGCATCCCCGACGTTCTGCTCGCCGAGGCGGACGCGCTGATCGCCCGGGCCGCCGAGCGGCGCGAGCGCTCACCGGACTACACCGTGGTCGGGGTCTTCGGCGCCACCGGCTCGGGCAAGTCGAGCCTGGTGAACGCGCTGGTCGGCGACGAGGTGGCGCGCACTCACGTGCGCCGCCCGACCACCTCGGAGGCCCTGGCCGTCACCTGGGAGCCGGAGGGCGCCATCGACCTGCTCGACTGGCTCCAGGTGCGCGAGCGGGTGGTGCGCGAGGCGCTGATCGACGCGCGAGCGTCCCGGCTTATCCTGCTGGACCTTCCGGACTTCGATTCCGTCGAGACCGCCAACCGGGCCATCGCCGAGCGGCTCGCGGCGCAGGTCGACGCCCTGATCTGGGTGGTCGACCCCCAGAAGTACGCCGACGACGTGCTGCACGCGCAGTTCATCGCCCCGCACGCCAGGCACGGCGCCGTGACCCTGATCGTGCTCAACCAGGTGGATCGCCTCGCGACGGCGGAGGCGAACGCGGTCGTCGCCTCCCTCACCGGCATCGTCGAGCGCGACGGCATCACCAAGGCGCGCGTGCTGGCCGTCAGCGCCAAGACCGGCGCCGGCATCGACGCGCTGCGCGCCGCCATCGGCGACCTCGCCGCCGCCCGGGTCGCGCGCGAGGCCCGGCTGAGCGCGGACATCGCCACGCTCGCCGAGCGGATGCCCGAACCGGGCACCCCGCCGCGTGCGACCGCGCGGCCCGCAGCCGGCCTCGTCGAGGAGATCGGGGTCGCGGCGGGAGCGGACGTGGTGGCGCGGGCCGTGGCATCCTCGTATCGCAAGCGCTCGGGGCAGGCGACCGGCTGGCCGCTCGTCTCCTGGCTGCTGCGGCTGCGCGCCGACCCGCTCACCCGACTCGGGCTCGGTCCGAAGCGGCGGGGCGAGAACCCCGACCTGCACCGCACGAGCCTGCCGCAACTGAGTTCCGGTGCGCGCGCCCGCGTCTCGCTCGCCGTGCGGGGGTACGCGGATGCCGCGGCCGACGGCCTCGCCGAAAGCTGGCGCAGCGGCATCCGCGCCACCGCTGACCGGGGCATCGCGCAGCTGCCGGACCGCCTCGACCTCGCCATCGCCCGCACCGCGCTGCCCGCCGGCCGGTCGTGGTGGTGGGTGGTCTTCACCGTGCTGCAGTGGGCGGTGCTGGTCGCCGGCCTGGTGGGCGTCGGCTGGCTGCTCGCCGCCGCGCTGCTGCCGACGATCGGCATGCCGCGACCGGAGATCCCGACGGTCGAGGGCTGGGCCGTGCCAACGCTGCTCATCGCGGGTGCGGTGCTCGCGGGCGTGCTGCTGGGACTGCTCGGCGCCGCGCTCGGGGCGCTGACCGGGGCATCGCGACGACGGCGGGCCCGACGGCTGCTGCTCGCCTCGGTCGAGGCGGTCGTGCGGGAGACGATCGTCGCGCCGGTCGCGGCCGACGTCGAGCGCGCCCGCGAGTTCTCGGCGGCGCGGGCGATCGCGGCCTCCTAGCCCGCTGGTCGAGCCTGTCGGGACCCGGCGGTCGAGCCCGCCGAGACCCCGGTGGCGGGTCTGGCGCGCAAGTGGATGCGCTTGCCCTCCTTGCTGAAGATCGACAGCACCTCCGCGGGCCCGGCACTGGTGGCCGACAGCCAGTGCGGTATGCGGGTGTCGAACTCGGCCGCCTCGCCGGGGCCGAGGGTCACCTCCTGCTCGCCGAGCACGAGCCGCAGGCGACCGGAGATCACGTACAGCCATTCATGGCCGTCATGCACCTTCGGTTCGGGCGTCGCGGTGACCCCCGACGGACTGGCGGGAAACGTCACCTTGTAGGTCTGCACCGGGCTGGATTCCGGCGAGAGCGTCTCGTAGCGCATCCCGTTCACGCGCTTCGTCGTGCGGGTCACGCGCGGGTCGGGCGCCACGCGCGGCACGATGTCGTCGAGCTCGAGTCTGAGCGCGCGCGCGATCGGCACCACGAGTTCGAGGTTCGGTGCGCGCTTGCCCGCCTCCAGCCGGGAGAGCGTGCTCGACGAGATACCGGTGGTCTGCGAGAGCTCGGCGAGCGTCATGCTGCGCTTCTCGCGCCAGCTCTTGAGCCGCGGGCCGATGAGGGCGAGGGAATCGTCGGGCATAGCACTCCGATCTTGCCGATTCGGCACTGATAGTTGCTGCAACGGTAGCACGCGGGCACGCTGTGGGCATGAGTTCGATCACTGAGGAACACTGGGACGTCATCATCATCGGCGGCGGCGCCGCGGGGCTGAGCGCAGCGCTCATCCTCGCCCGCGCACGCCGGCGAGTGCTCGTGCTCGACGCACAGCGGCCGCGCAACAGGTTCGCGCCGCACATGCACGGGGTGCTGGGTCGGGATGGCTACTCACCCCTTGATCTCGTGGCCGACGGCTCTCGCGAAGTACGCTCCGCCGACGGTGTGATCGAGCACGCGCGGGTCGTCGAGACCCGGGCGATCGAGCAGGGATTCGAGGTCGTCACCGATGGCGGCGAGCGTGCGACCGCGCGGCGTCTCATCGTCGCCACTGGAGTCCGCGACGAGCTGCCCGACATCCCGGGCCTCGCCGAGCAGTGGGGCCGTGGCGTCGTCGCGTGCCCGTACTGCGACGGGTACGAGGCGACCGGTCGTGCGATCGGGGTGCTCGCGGGTTCCGTGGCGGGGCTGCACAAGGCGCACATGCTGCGGTCGTACTCGGGCGACGTCACGGTGTTCACCGCGCTCGCGGGCCCCATTCCCGCCGCGGAGCGACAGGCGCTCGAAGAGCGCGGTGTGCGACTGGAGGACCGCGCGGTGATCCGTGTCGTCGCCGCCGACGACGGCACGATCACCGGTCTCGCCCTCGCGGACGGCACGGTCGCACCGGTGGATGTGGTGTTCGCCGAACCGGCGCCGGTCGCGCTGGACGAACCGCTGCGGCAACTCGGCGCGGAGCGCGTCGAGACGCCGTTCGGCTCGTGGACCGCGGTGGACGCCTTCGGTGCGACGAGCGTCGAAGGCGTGTGGGCGGTCGGCAATGCCGGCAACCCGGGTGCACTCGTCCCGATCGCGATGGGGGCCGGAGCCACCGCGGCGCTCGCCATCAACGGGGGACTCGTCGCCGAGGAGGTGGCCGCGGCATCCGATCGCGTCGCGGCCCGGGCGCCCGCCGAGACGCCGACCGACCCCGCCGAGTTCTGGGAGGCGCGCTACCGCACCGGCCGCGGGGATCGCGGTCAGATCTGGAGCGGCCGGGTCAACGCCGCGGTCGAGCGGGAGGCCGCCGGCCTCGAACCCGGAACCGCCCTCGACCTCGGCAGCGGCGAGGGCGGAGACGCGCTCTGGCTCGCGGCACGGGGCTGGCACGTGACCGCCGTGGACATCTCGGCGACCGCCCTCGACGTCGGGAAGGCGAGGGCGGTCGGCGAGGGGTTGGCCGATCGCATCGACTGGGTGCGGGCCGACCTCGCGAGCTGGCATCCGTCGGCCGAGTTCGATCTGGTGACTGCGGCGTTCCTGCATTCTCCCGTCGAACTGCCGCGTGACGAGATCCTGCGGCGCGCGCTCGCCGCAGTCGCCCCCGGCGGACGGCTGCTCGTCGTAGGACACGGGGCGTTCCCGGCGTGGTCGAGTCACGGCGATCACGACGCTCCGCCGCTGCCGACTCCGGATGAGGTGCTCGCCTCGCTCGATCTGCCCGACGGTTGGGTGGTCGAGACGAACGCACTCGTCGAGCGCGGCGGCACCGCGCCGGATGGCTCGGCCGCGACCCATGTCGACACCGTGCTGCGCGTGCGGCGGGACACCGTGGAGCGCCCGTGAACGACGAAGGCCGTCCGGCGAACCGGACGGCCTTCGTGCTGATCGCAGCAGCTAGTCTCGCGCGATCGCGAACATGCGCAGCAGCTCGAGGTAGAGCCAGACGACGGTGACCATGATGCCGAAGGCGCCGGTCCAGCCGTACTTGCGGGGCGCCTTGTTGTTGACACCCTTCTGGATGAAGTCGAAGTCGAGCACGAGCGAGTAGGCCGCGAGCAGCACGACGAAGACGCCGAGGATCACGCCGAGCGGAATGCCGAAGATCGGCTCGCTGCGCAGGCCCCACGGGTTGGCGTCGGCGCCGCCGAAGATCATCACGAACACGTTCACGACCGAGAACACCAGGTAGCCGACCATTGCGATCAGGAACACCTTGGTGGCCTTCTTGGAGGCGCGGATCTTGCCGCTCGCGAACAGCGCGAGCGTCACGCCGACGACGACGAGCGTCGCAATCACGGCCTGCAACACGATGCCCTCGTACATCGCCTCGAAGAACGAGGAGATGCCGCCGACGAACACACCCTCCGCCGCGGCGTAGGCGAGGATGAGCGGGGCCGACGGCTCCTTCTTGAAGATGTTGACGAGCGCGAGCACGAAGCCGACGATCGCTGCGCCGACCCACAGGAACGGCAGGGTCTCGGCGGTGAGCCAGCCGACGGCCGCGCCGATGAGCAGCACGACGAACGCGCCCACCGTCTTGGCGATCGTGTCTTCGACGGTCATGGTCTCGCCCTGCACGGGGGCAGAGGGGCGGTTGTAGATCTCGTCGAGCTGTTGGGCCGAGACATCCTGGGCCACTGCGACGGCGCCCTGCGAACTGAACGCGCCGTTGCGGAATGCGGGGTTGGACATTGCCATGGTCTGGTGCTCTCCTTGGGGGCCCGGCGGGCCTCACGTGAGCAATGCTACCGAGCGGCGGCTGCGGGTGGGCTGGGACGGCGTCTGCTGTCAGCGATCAGCCCCGCGAGCCACGCGGATGCGACGACCACCGCCAACGAGATCGACAGGCACAGCGGCATCCACCGGTAGTCCTCGAACAGCCGCGGCAGGATGAGACCGTTGGCGACCGGGAAGAGTAGCGTGAGGTAGCTGCGCAGCGGGCGGTGCCGCACGAGCAACCACGCCAGCAGGGCGAACGCGCAGGTCCACACCGCGACCGGTCCCGCGAGCAGGGCGGCGGCATTGGCGATCCCGAGCACGGCGGCGATGATGCGGCGCCAGCCGCGAGCGGGCATGATGCCCCAGCCGACGGCGATCGCGACGACCCCGACGAGCAGCACGGGCAGCGAGTAGGTGTTCGTGCCCTGCACGTGCACCGCCCCGGTGACCGCGAGCACCAGGCCGACGATGCGTCGGTCGTCGGCGCGCCCCCAGGTCAGCGGCAGGACGGTGTCGGACGGGACCCTCGGGGGCATAGTGGAATGCTAGTGGCGTGACCATCACCTCCCGCCCTCTCGTCATCGGACACCGCGGTGCGAGCGGGTACCGTCCGGAGCACACCCGCGAGGCCTACGAGCTCGCCTTCGCGCTCGGCGCGGATGCGGTCGAGCCCGACATCGTGGCCACCCGTGACGGTGTGCTCGTGCTCCGGCACGAGAACGAGATCTCCGGCACCACGGATGTCGCGACCCGCCCCGAGTTCGCCGATCGCCGAACCACGAAGACCATCGACTCGCTCACGCTCACCGGCTGGTTCACCGAGGACTTCACGTGGGCGGAGCTCGCGACCCTGCGCGCGGTGGAACGCCTGCCCGCGGTGCGGCAGCACTCGGCGACCTTCGACGGCGTCTCGCCGGTGCTGCGCCTGCGCGACCTGTTGCCGATCGTGGATGCCGCGTCCGAGCGCACCGGACGTGCCCTGCAGCTCGTGGCCGAGATCAAGCACGCGAGCTACTTCGCGTCGATCGGACTGCCGCTGGACGAGTTGTTCGCGGCGGAGATCGCGGGGTGGGCATCCCGCGATCGACTGATCGTCGAGGCGTTCGAGCAGACCGTGCTGCACGAGATCCGCGACCGCGGGGTGCCGGCGCGATACACCTACCTCGTGGAGTCCTCCGGCTCGCCCGCGGACCTCGTCGCCCGCTATGGTCGCAAGGCGCTCTCCTACGCGGCGCACCTCACGAACGCGGGCCTGGGTCGCCTGGCCCGCACGGTCGATGCGATCAGCGTGGACAAGAAGCTGCTGCTGGCGACGGATGCCGCGGGCCGAGTCGTCGGCCCCACCGACCTTGTCGCGCGCGCCCACGCGGTCGGCCTCGCCGTCTACACCTGGACCCTCCGGGCGGAGAACCGGTTTCTGGCCAAGAACTTCCGTCGCGGCTCCAACGGTCGCGATTTCGGACAGTGGCGGCAGGAGTTCGATGTGATCCTCTCCTCCGGCGTCGATGGCGTGTTCGCCGACCAACCCGACCTCGTGCTGGCCGCGCTCGACCGGTAGCGTCCCGAGGGGTGGCGGGTCCGGGACATCCGCCTCTGGAATCCGGGACATCCCAGGCGGCATGCTGGTGGCGACAGGAGAGACATGGCCACAGCGACCCCGACCGCCCGACAGGTCGGCTCGAGGCGACTGCTTGCGTTGGCGATCGCCATCGTGGTCGTCTCCTGGGCCCTGTGTGCTGCGGCGATCGTGTTCGCGGCGGTCTTCGACCTGCCGCTGATCGGCGAGCAGAACTTCTCGCCCCTCTACCTGATCAATGCGTTCGTATACGCACCGGTGAGCGCGTTGCTGATCGCGCGGCGCCCCAACGCCGTCGCGATCGTGCTCGCCGTGCTCGCGATCGGCTCGGGAGTCTCCGCTCTCGCCGCGCAGTACTCCGCCCTCGCGTTGCTCGACCCGCAGCTGCCCGGGGCGGGGGTGTCGCAGCACATCCTGGACCGGCTCTGGCTGCCCGGCACGCTCGCCGCGTTCAGCGTCGTTCCGCTGCTGCTGACCAACCGGCCACTGGCTTTCCCGATGAAGGCTCTGGTCGTGATCGGCGGTGTCGCGAGCGTGCTCCCACTGCTGCTGACGACCGTGCGGCAGCGCTCGGGCGCGGCCGCCAACCCGCTCGCACTTCCGGGCGAAGCCGCGCAGAACGTGCTCGTGCAGGCGTTCTACGTCACCCTCACCACCGTGGTGATCGTCGCGGTGATCAGCGGAGTCGTGCTGTTCTGGCGGTGGCGGTTCGGCCCCACCGATGACCGACGAGGCGCCGGTTGGCTGCTGCTCGGGCAATGGATGCTCATCCTGTTCTTCGGGCCGATGCTGTTGGCGTGGCTTCCGGGTCCCGCCTACTTCCTCGCGGATGCCGCACCGCTTGCGGCCCCACTCGCCCAGATCTTCATGCCGGCCGCGGTGCTCGTCAACGCGCTCGGGCAGCGGCTGTGGGGCGTGGACGTGGCGCTCAACCGTGCCGTGATGTGGGTGCTGCTGATCGCGGTGCTCATCGTCGGCTACGTCGTGATCGCGACCGCGTTGTCGAGGCTGCTGCCCGTGCCGCCGACGAGCGCCGGTGTGATCGCGGTCGCCGCGCTCGCGCTCGGCATCGAGCCCCTGCGCCGATGGATCCAACGGCGAGTCGATTCGCTCGTCTACGGCGACGCGGCGGATCCCGCCGCACTCATGCGTTCGCTCGGCTCGAAGCTCTCCGGGGATGAGGGACGCGGCCTGCAACCGTTGATCGACGCCCTCCGACCGACGCTGCGCATCGGTCGGCTCTCGGTGCACTCGGTGCAGCAGCATGCGGTCGTCGCCGACTCCGGGAGCACGCCCGAGTCCGAGGCCTCGGTGCAGATCCCGCTGCTGAACGCGCACGAGCAGATCGGCACGCTGACCGTCACGGGGGAGGAGGGTCAGCGGGTCGACCACCGCACCGTGGCCGCGTTGGAGCGCATCGCGGGCGTGCTCGCGGTGGCCCTGCAGCTCTCCGACGCCAACCGGGAGGCGCTCGAGGCCCGCGAGAACGTGCTCGGCGCTCGCGACGAGGAACGCCGCATGGTGCGCCGCGAACTGCACGACGGGCTCGCCCCGACGCTCGCGACGGCTGCGGCCGGGGTCGGTACGGCGCTCGTCGAGCTCGACGAGAACCCGTCGGCGGCTCGCGACCGCATCGCCACCGTGCGCTCGGCGCTCTCGACCCTCACCAACGAGGTGCGCGACCTCGCACGCACCCTGCTGCCGGGTGCGCTCGACAACGGAGATCTCGACGGCGCGCTCGCCGAACTCGCGGCGCGGTTCGGGTCGGAACGGCTCGAGATCACCATCGCCGTCGTCGGCGATCGCGAACTCGATCCGACCCGTCAGGCAGCGGTGTATCACGTCGTCGCGGAGCTCGTGCTCCTGACCCGGCGCACCCCCGGGGTGCAGCGGCTCGAGGTGGTCGTCGACCGCGCGGATGCCCGCGCCACCCTCATCCGCATCGACCACGCCGCGCCCGCCGCCGCCCCCGGGCTCGCAGCGGTGCTCGCCTCGGTGCGGGACCGCGCCGAGGAGCTCGGCGGCTCGCTCGTCGTGCGGCACGCTCCCGGCCTGCACCTCACCGTCGAGGTGCCGTCGTGACCGCGCGCAGGGTGCGCCTCGGCATCGCGATCGCGGTGTGGGCCACCTCGTGGGGGCTGGCGATCGCGTCGCTGATCATCGCGTGGGTCTTCCAGCTGCCTCAGTTGCCCCTCGACGGCGTGTTCCTCTCGAAGTCGCCGCTCATCGTGCAGTCCAGGTTCGACGACATCGGACTCATCGTCGCGCTCATCTACGGGCCGCTGAGCGCAGCCCTCATCGCGCTGCGGCCGCATCCGGTCGCGACCCTGCTCGCGGTGCACGCCGTGGGCTCCGGTATCGCCGCGTTCGGGGTGCAGTACGGGCTTCTGGGCGAGGTCGTTCCCGACCTCCCGGCCTGGGGCTTCGTCGCGTACGCCGCCGGATGGGGGTTCCTGCCCGGCACCGTGTCGACCACGATCATCCCCCTGCTCATCTCGCGCGAGCCGCTCTCGATGCTGCATCGGGTGCTGGTCGGCGTCGGGATCGGTCTGGCCGGCGCGGCCCTGCTGCTCGCCTTCACCGTGCAGGCGCCGGGCGGCCCCGTGAATCCGTTCGCGCTGCCGATCGCGGCCTACCAGGCCGCGGCGCAAGACCTGTACGCGATCATCGTCACCGCCGCGCTCACGCTCTCGACCGTCACGGCGGTCATCCTCTTCCGTCGGTGGCTTCGCACGCCCAGCACGCAGCGCGCCGCGCTCGGCTGGCTGGTGATCGGGCACACCTTCCTCACCCTCTCCTATGGCGCCCTGGTGCTTCCCGAGGCCGGGGACATGCCGGCCGTCGTATGGCAGTTCGGCATGATCGCCCCGGTGATCGGGCAGATCTTCTATCCCGCTGCGGTGCTCGTCATGGTGCTCGATCAGCGGCTGTGGGGCATCGACCTGGCCGTGAACCGCGTGCTGGTCTGGAGCATTCTCACCGTGGGCGCGGTGGGCGGGTATCTGGTGATCGTCTCACTGCTCGCCGATCTCGAGTGGAGTCCGCAGGTCACCGGCATCGCGGCCGCGGCGATCGTCGCCGTCGCGATCCAGCCCGTGCGGATCTGGCTGCAGCGCGGCGTCAACCGGCTGTTGTACGAGGAGGGGGCGGCTCCGACCGACCTGGTGCGCGCGATCGGTTCGCGGGTCGGTGAACTCGACTCCGGCGTCGCCGGCCTCGGTTCGCTCGTGACGGCGCTCGCCGAGTCGCTGCGGCTCAGTTCGCTCGCGGTCGTCAGCGTCGATCCCGGTGGCCCGGCCGCCTGCACGGGCACGCCGAACGGCGCGGTGACGCGGGTCGAGCTCCGAGCCGGCGCGGCCGTCATCGGGTGGATGGATGCCACCGCCCGCGCACAGCGCCGGCTCTCGCGAAGCACCCGGCGCTCCCTCGAGGAGTTCGCGGGGGTCATCTCCGCCGCCCTGCAGCTCGTGGTCGCCAGCGGCCGACTGGAGCGCCTGCGCGACGAGGTGCTCTCCGCCCGCCAGGAGGAGCGGCGACAACTGCGCCGTGAGCTGCACGATGGCATCGGACCGGCGCTGGCGGGCATCGGCTTCGGCCTGGCCGCAGTCGACAACATGATCGCCGCGAACCCGGCCGGGGCCCGCGCCCTGCTGGAGCGGCTCGGCGCGGACGTGCGCGAGCGGCTCGCCGACGTGCGCGAACTCGCACGCTCCATGCGCCCGGCGAGCGCGAGCTTCGATCTCGCCGCCGAGCTGGAGGAGCTCGCCGCGGACTTCTCGGGCGCCGGACCCTTCATCACGGTCGGCGCGCCGGCCGCCACGGATCTGGGCGCCGAGCAGGCGGCCGCGGCCTACCTGATCGCGGCCGAAGCCGTGCACAACGCCGTGCGTCACGCCGCGGCCGATCGCATCGACATCGAACTCGACAGCGACGAGGGTGTGGTGCTGCTGACGATCGCCGACGACGGCGATGGCTTCGTCGTGAACGGCGGCGAAGGCGTGGGATTGGCGTCGATGCGTGAGCGGGCCGCCGCGGCCGGCGCGAGCTTCGAGATCCGGTCGTCCGGTTCGGGCACGACGGTGCAGGTGCGATTCGTTGGCGCAGACGCCATGATGGGTGCTCGAACAGGGGAGGCGCGGTGAGCCAGGAGCAAGACATCCGAGTCGTGGTGGTCGACGACCACCCGCTGTTCCAGATCGGCATCACCTCCCTGCTCGGCACGCTCGAGCGCATCGAGGTGGTGGGCTCCGCCGCGAGCGAGGCCGAGGCGATCACCGTCGTGCTCGAGCTCGAACCCGACGTCGTGCTGATGGATCTCGACCTGGGGGGCGGCTCGGGCATCGATGCGACCCGCGCCATTCTGCGCGAGCGGCCCGAGACCGCGGTGCTCGTGCTCACGATGCTCGGCGACGACGAGTCGCTGTTCGCCTCGGTGCGCGCGGGCGCTCGCGGATATCTGCTGAAGACGGCAGCACCCGAGGAGGTCGAGCGCGCCGTGCACTCGGTCGCCGGCGGCAACATGCTGCTCGGCGCCGGGGTGGCCAAACGCGCGGTGTCCTATCTCAGCGGGGCGCGCAGCGCCGGCGGGAGAGCGTTTCCCGAGTTGACCGAGCGCGAAAACGAGGTGCTCGAACTCATCGCGCGCGGCTACGACAACTCGCGCATCGCCCGAACCCTCGTGCTCACCAACAAGACGGTGCGCAACTACGTCTACGGCATCATCAGCAAGCTCGGCATGCCCGATCGAAGCGGTCTGATCGTGCAGGCGCGTGAGGCCGGGTTCGGCGTATCCGAGGAGTAGTCCCGCCTGATTGAGGACACCGTGCCCTGTGGTGCGGGACGTCGGGCACGGCATCGTGGTTCAGGCGGACGCACCCACGTCCGGAGGCGGCGAATGGCGACGCCGCTCGACTCCACGGAGGTTCCACCCCAATGGCACGACCCATGTCCGCCCTGCGTGCGGCCTTCGCCGGCGTGATGCTCGCGGGCACGGTGGCCGCGTGTTCGAGCGCACCGATCGATGCCGTGCATCTGCCCGGGTCGGGCGAGGTGGTGCCGGGAGCGCCGGCGGAATGCGCCGGCTCGTTCCCGTTCAGCATCGGCCCGGCGACCCTCGACGACCTCGGCCTGCTTCCCGCCGACTGGCCGGCCCCGCCGGAGGGCTCCGTGCTGTGCGCTACGACGCACACGAACGGCGGTCTCACCGAGACCGCCGACTTCGTCACCGAGCTCGCGCCCGGCGGGGTGCTCGCCCACTACACGTCCGCACTCCCGGCTCGAGCGCGTCTCGAGCGCACGGTCGACGCGACGCTCGTGGGCAGCATCGGAGCGGTCTCTTTCGAGATCCGGCCCGACGAGGGCCGGTTCACCATCGTCATCACCGGGACGAACCGATGAGCGCGGCGACCATCGCCGTGTACCTCGGCATCGCCCTGGTCGCAGGCCTCCTGGCCGGCGGGGTCTCCCTGCTGTCGGGCCGGAGGACGGGACGCCGCTAATCGGGTGAGCGGCTTCCGTCGCGCCCGGGACGTGTTCGCCGTCCCGGGCGCTTTTTCGTGCCGATCGGGGACGGCGGCCCCTCTCGCCCGGGACGCCGGGACGGACACAGTCGAAACGTCGGCCGCTCCCGCGGTCGGGCAGCTCGCCTGCTCACCCGATCACATCGAAAGAGTTCACCATCATGTCGGTCCAGTCCGAATCCATCACGCTCGCGCGGCGCACGCCGGCGCGGGCCGCCCTCGCGCTCGGCGCGTTCGCAACCGTGCTCAGCCTGAGCGCGTGCTTCACCCCGCCCACCGCCGACGGCGGCGCCGCGGATGACACCACCGCCGTCGACTTCCAGGGCGTGCAGTCCGCGACCATCCAGCTCGAGGCCCGCGGCACCTTCGTCGATCCGCAGTACGGCGGGTACGAGGCCGCCGGCCGCGGCTCGGGCTTCATCATCAGCTCCGACGGCATCGCGGTCACCAACAACCACGTCGTGGTCGGCGCCGGCACGATCGACGTCTGGCGCGGCGGAGACACCTCGGAGACGCTCAACGCCCGCGTGCTGGGATCCTCCGAGTGCCTCGACCTCGCCGTCGTACAACTCGAGCAGGGCACCTATCCGCACTTCGCCTGGCACAAGGGCGACATCACGACGGCCATGGACGTCTGGTCGGCGGGCTTCCCGCTCGGCGACCCGACCTTCACCATGACGCGCGGCATCGTCTCCAAGGCGAAGACCCCGGGCGAGACCCAGTGGGCGTCGCTCGACGCCGTCATCGAGCACGACGCTCGCATCCGTCCTGGCAACTCCGGCGGGCCGCTCGTCGACGAGAACGGTCGGCTGGTGGGCGTCAACTACGCCGGGGACGACTACTACGACCGCAACCTCGCCATCCACCGCGACGAGGTGCTCGCAGTGATCGACGATCTGATCGCCGGCGAAGACGTGCTGAGCCTCGGCATCAACGGCCAGGGTCTGATCACCGACGAGGGCGAGGGTCTGGGTATCTGGGTCAGCTCGGTCGCCGCGGGTTCCGCGGCGGATAAGGCCGGGGTCGAGCCCGGCGACCTGCTCACCCGGCTGCAGGGCGTGAGCGTCGGCGTCAACGGCACGATGACCGAGTACTGCGACGTGTTGCGCACCCACGGCACGGAGGCGACCCTCGACATCGAGCTCTACCGTCCGGCCGACGGCCTGTACCACCGTGGGCAGATCAACGGCGACAAGATCGAGGCCGTGCAGGTCGTGCCGAACACGCAGGAACCGACCGGCGAGTTCGTCGATGTGCAGGATGACACCGGCAGCGTCTTCGTGCAGGTACCGGCCGCGTGGTCTCAGATCGACGGGGCCCCCTTCGTCGACGGTCAGGGCAACAACTGGATGGGTGTGACCGCGAGCCCGGACATCGCGAGCTTCTCCTCGAGCTGGAACACCCCAGGGGTGAGTGTGCTCGCCTCGGCGGGGGCGCTGGCCAACACGAGCGTCGATGACCTCATCGCCGGCGCATCCGGGGTGACGGCCGACGGTTGCGTCTCCGATGGGCCCGTGGACTACGCCGACGGCTACCACACCGGCGCGTACGAGTACTACACCAACTGCGGTCCGAACGGCGCGGGATACCTCGTGCTCGCGGCGGTCGCGGACTCCGGCAACTACCTCATCTACGTCACGGTGCAGGTCGTCGCGGAGTCGGACCTCGCCGCGGTCGACCGCGTTCTCGGCAGCTTCTACGCGGACCTCTGATCACCACCGACAACGAAAGAGAGCACAACACCATGACCGCATCCCCAGAGATCGTCACGTCTCCGCCTGTCGAACAGGTTCGACCCGGACGCCTTTGGCCGCTCTGGGGAGTGGTCGCCGGCATCCTCGGCTTCGCCGCAACCGTGCTGCTCGACACGCGGCCGGCCGGCGAGCTCGCCGCTGCCGAGAACGGCGAGCCCTACCTCGTCGGCCCCGACAGCATGGCTGAGCTCGATCGCATGACGAACTACCTCGGCTTTCTCGTCGGATTCGCTGCGGTCGCCGCCCTCCTCGTGTTCCAGGCGGGATGGAAGCGCTGGGTCGAGAACCGGTACCTGCACTCCGTCGCCGCACGGGTGGTCTCGGGCGGTGTCGTCGTGACGGCGGCGGGTCTCGCGCTCGCCTACGGCTGGAAGGGTGCGCTCGCCAACTACGGCTACGGCGGCTCTGAGTTCGGCCTGTTCGATGACCAGAGCCTGCTCATCTACTACATGCTCACCGACTTCGGGCCGTACATCCCGTGGCTCGGCGTGCTCATCGCCGCCGGTGCCGTTGCGTGGATGGCGTGGCGCGAGCGCCTCATCTCCCGCGTCCTCGGCACCCTCAGTGGCCTGTACTTCCTGCTCATCGCGGTCGCCTACGGGATCACGGGCGTGCCCGGTCTGGCGGGTCCAGGATCCGGCCTGTGGCTTGCGTTCGCGTGCATCTGGCTCGCCGTGGGACGCAGTCGCATCACTCGGGAGCTCACGGCGTGACCGGCCGGTTGCCCGCGGCGGTCGCGACCATCGCGCTCGCGCTCGCCCTCGCGGCGTGCTCGCCCGGCTACAGCGACGAACCGGGGCTCGACGACCCCGCCGTCGTCGACGGCAATCAGGATGCCGCCGCCCCGCAAGCGTGCCTCGAGGCGTTCCCCGCACTGACCGTGGCGCCATCGCTCGGCGACGCGGCGGTGGTGCCGAGCGATTGGCCCGCCGCGCCCGAGGGCTCGACACTGTGCGTGGTCACGCCGACCTCCGACACCAACGCCGTGCTCCAGTACGTCACTTCGTTGACACCAGACCAGGTGCTCGACGGGTGGGAGCCGCTGCTCGCGGGCTACGAGCTCGTGCGCAGCGACGGGATCGGGGACAGCCCGATCCTCAACGCGACGAGCCCCGCGCTCGAGTTCGCGATCCAGACGGATGCCGCGACGGGGACCTACTTCGTCGCCTTCGGCATCTAGCCGGGGAATCCCCGTGACCAGATTCCTCAGGATCGCCCTCGCCGCGGCAATCGCGACCTCGCTCGGCGCGTGCACCACCGGCGGCCCCATGCCCGTGCCGAGCGCGTCACCCACTCCCGACATCGAGACGCAACAGCAGGCGCCCGAGGTCGACCCGCGGTGCCTCAAGGAGTACCCCGGCACCGAGCTCGTGCTCTACGAGGGCGAGTTGCCGGTGCGCCCCGACTTCTGGCCGACTCCGCCGCCATTCGCGGTGCTGTGCGGGTGGCGGGAGGAGTCCCCGGTCGAGACCTGGGCCTACTACGCGACCGACGAGTACATGACGATGAACCAGATCTTCAGCTACTACGAGCAGCAGTTCGACTCGCCGGACCGCACGGTCGTGCATGGGCGCGCCCCCACGGCGGACGGCGAGGTGCTCACGGGTGTCTACCCGCCGGTCTCGTTCTACATCGAGGCGCACGGCTACAACCGCTACCTGATCGTCTGGGCCGACGACGGCGACTACAGCGGCTGAGCGTCCGGGGTCGAACGTAGACTTGGGCGGTCATGACCGACCTTCTCGACGCCCTCGGGCAGCCCTCGCGCGGCCGCATCGACGATGCCCTCCTCGAGGGCCTCAATCCGCAGCAGCGCGCGGCCGTCGAGTACCGCGGCCAATCGTTGCTCATCGTCGCGGGGGCGGGCTCGGGCAAGACGAGCGTGCTCACCCGCCGCATCGCCGGTCTGCTGTCGACTCGCGAGGCGTGGCCGAGCCAGATCCTCGCCATCACGTTCACCAACAAGGCCGCGGCGGAGATGCGCGAGCGGGTGCGTTCCCTCGTCGGCGAGGATGCGACCGACGGCATGTGGATCTCGACGTTCCACTCGGCGTGTGTGCGCATCCTGCGGCGGCAGGCCGAGGTGTTCGGCATGAAGTCGGGGTTCACCATCTACGACACCGCCGACCAGCGGGCCCTGCTCAAGCGCATCATCAAGGAACTCGACGCCGACACCGTGGGCTTCACCCCGGGCGGGGTGTCGAACCGCATCTCGAAGCTCAAGAACGAGCTCACCGACATCCAGACCTACGCGCGCGGCGTCAACATGGACGACCCCAAGGAGTCGGGTTTCGTCGAGATCTTCGGTCGCTACCAGGCCGCGCTGCGCCGGGCGAATGCGCTCGACTTCGACGACATCATCGCCGAGACCGTCTATCTGTTCCGTGCCTTCCCGGATGTCGCGGCCCTCTACCAGCGCCGCTTCCGGCACGTGCTCGTCGACGAGTACCAGGACACCAACCACGCGCAGTACGCCCTCATCCGCGAGCTCGTGCGTCCCGTCGCACCCGAGCACGTGCCGCCGGACACGCGCATGGCCCTCGACGCCGGCGGTGGCATCCCGGGTGCCTCGCTCACGGTGGTCGGCGACTCCGACCAGTCGATCTACGCGTTCCGTGGGGCCGACATCCGCAACATCGTGGAGTTCGAACGCGACTTCCCCAACTCCAAGGTCATCCTGCTCGAGCAGAACTACCGCTCGACGCAGAACATCCTCGACGCGGCCAACGGTGTGATCGCCAACAACTTCGACCGCAAGGCCAAGAACCTCTTCACCACGGTCGGTGCGGGCGAGAAGATCGTCGGCTACACGGGGTACACCGGTCACGACGAGGCGCAGTTCGTGGCCGACGAGATCGAGGTGCTGCGCGGCAAGGGCACGAGCCTCAACGAGATCGCCGTGTTCGTGCGTACCAACGCGCAGACCCGGCCGCTGGAGGAGATCTTCATCCGCTCGGCGATCCCGTACCGCATTCCCGGCGGCACGAAGTTCTACGAGCGCGCCGAGATCAAGGATGCGATGGCCTACCTCATCCAGGCCGCCAACCCCGACGACGACCTGGCACTGCGTCGCATCATGAACGTGCCCAAGCGCGGCATCGGGCCTGCCACGGAGACCGCGCTGCAGTCCCACGCCGACCGCATGGGGATGCCGCTGCGCGAGGCACTCCTCGACGCGGGTCAACTCGGCCTCGGGCCCAAGGTGACGGCCGCGATCATCGATCTGGGCACCATCCTGTCGGAGGCGACCGCATCGGTGGCAACGTCCGCTCCGCACGACATCCTGAGCGAGCTGCTGCTGAAGACCGGGTACTTCGCCTCGCTGAAGAACTCCGGCGACCCGCAGGACGAGGCGCGCGCCGAGAACCTGGAGGAGCTCGTCGCGCAGGCCAAGGAGTTCCGCACCGCGAACCCCGACGGCACCCTCATCGACTTCCTCACCAACGTCGCGCTGTTCGCGGCGGCCGACGAGATCGACGAGACCGACGGCACGGTCTCGATCATGACCCTGCACACCGCGAAGGGCCTCGAGTACGACTCGGTGTTCCTCACCGGACTCGAGGAGGGACTGCTGCCGCACCAGATGTCGGCGGGCGAGCCCGGCGGCCTGCAGGAGGAGCGGCGGCTGTTCTACGTCGGCATCACGCGCGCCAAGCAGCGGCTCTACCTCTCGCTCTCGGCCTCGCGCGCGACCTTCGGCGAGATCAACGTCGCGATGCCGAGCCGCTACTTGCAGGAGATCCCGGCCGAGCTCATCGACTGGCGGCAGTCGCCGGGCATGGGCAACCGCGCTCGGGCGCTGAATCCGCGCCCGGCGCGCGAGCGGTTCAGCTACGCCAACTCCCTTCCGGCCGCCCCACGCCCCAAGACCGAGTGGACCTCGGCGGTCACCGGTGCCGTGCGCGACAACGGCGACCTGACGCTCGCGGCCGGGGATCGCATTCGGCACACCGACTTCGGGGAGGGCCGGGTGACCGCGGTCACCGGCGTCGGGCCGAAGAGCGTCGCCGAGGTGCAGTTCGACACCGCGGGCCGCAAGCGGCTGCTGATCAAGATCGCGCCCATTGAAAAACTCTGAGCGGTCGAACGCCGAGCAGGCGAACGACGCCGAGGCGCGCAGCCGGGTGCGCACCACGGTGCCCCTGGTGCGGTTCCGCGACGCGCGCGACGAGCTCGCCTCGGCGCTGCGGGTGATCCGCGACGAGCTCGAGCTGCCCGAGTCCTTCTCGCCGGAGGTGGAGCGCGAGGCGCGGGAGGCCGCCGAACGGGTGCGGCCGACGGGGCCGGATCTGACGGGCATCCCGTTCATCACCATCGACCCCGCCGCCTCGACCGACCTCGACCAGGCCCTGCATCTCGAACGGCTCGGCGACGGGTTCCGCGTGCGGTACGCGATCGCCGACGTGCCGGCCTTCGTCGAGCCGGGAGGGGCGATCGACGCCGCCGCGCGCGAGCGCGGGCAGACCCTCTACGCGCCGGACGGCCGCATCCCGTTGCACCCGACCGTGCTGAGCGAGGGCGCGGCATCCCTGCTCGAGGGCGACGAGCGCCCCGCCTTCGTCTGGACCTTCGACCTGGATGCCCGCGGCGAGGTCACCGCGACGACCCTCGACCGCGCGACCGTGCGCAGCGCCCGCCGCTACAGCTACCGCGAAGCGCAGGACGAACTCGACGGGGGAGCCGCCGGCGACAGCCTGACGCTGCTGCCCGAGGTCGGCGGGTTGCGGTTGGAACGCGAACGCGAGCGCGGCGGCGCGAGTCTCGATCGGCCGGAGGAGGAGGTCGTGCTCATCGATGGGCGCTACCGGCTCGAGCGCCGCTCGCCGCTGCCCGTGGAGTCGTGGAACGCGCAGCTCTCGCTGATGACCGGCATGGCGGCCGCGCAGATCATGATCGACGGCGGCATCGGCATCCTGCGTACCATGCCGGCGCCGGACGCGGCGACGATCGAACGGTTCCGCGCCCAGGTGGCGGCGATCGGATGCCCCTGGCCCGAGTCGCAGCGCTACGGAGAGTACCTGCGCACCCTCGACCGCGCAGACCCCCGCGGGCTCGCCGTGCTGCACGCGGCCGGCGCACTGTTCCGCGGTGCCGGCTACACCGCCTTCGACGGCGAACCGCCGCAGGAGCGCATCCAGGCCGCGATCGCCGCACCGTACGCGCACGCGACCGCGCCGCTGCGTCGCCTGGTCGACCGCTTCGTGCTCGTGGCCTGCGAGGCGCTGGCCCACGCGCGGCCGGTGCCCGACTGGGTGCGCGAGGCGCTGCCCGAGCTGCCCGCCATCATGGGGCGCTCCGACTCGCTGGCCTCGCGACTCGATCGCGCGGCGATCGACGCCATCGAGGCCGCAGTGCTGCACGACCGGGTCGGCGAGCGCTTCGAGGCCGTCGTCATCGCGGCCAAGAACGGCGGCGGCACGGTGCAGTTGAGCGACCCCTTCATCTCGGCCGCGGTCGAGGGCGAGGTGCGCGCGGGGGAGCGTGTCGGCATCGTGCTCGAGTCCGCGGACATCGCGACCGGCACGATCCGCTTTCGGCTCGCCTGACGCTGCGGCTCAACTCCAGCGCGCGAGCAGCGCGGCCACCGCCGCGATGCCGGCCATCACGAGCGCCATCGTCTGGTATCCGCCGACGCCCGCGGCGACCGCGGGACCGATCGCCGGCGCGAGCGCGACCATGATGGTGACCGGAGCCGCGACCACGCCGTTGATCGCGCCGTAGTTGCGGGTGCCCCAGCGATCGATCACGGCGGAGCCCTGCGCGAGCGTGTTCGCGCCCCGCACCGCCCCCGCGAGCACGGCGACCGCGATGAGGGCCCAGAGCGGTCCGGGGATGATGCCCAGCGCCGCCAGCAGGATGCCGGTGAGCGCCGCGATGAGCGCGATGGGCACCCAGGGTCGCGTTCCCCGCGGCAGCGCGACGAACAGCAGCCGACCGATCACCTGACCGGCCCCGAGCAGACCGAGGGCGAGCGCGGCGAGCTCGAAGCCGATCCCCTTCTCGGTGAAGAGGGGGATGATGCTCAGGGTCACGCTGAACCCGGCGCCCGTGATCGCGATCATGCTGAGTTCGAGGAACCAGAACCGGCGGGTGCGGATCACGGTGGCGACGGTGTGGTCGTCGTGCTCGTGCGGGGCGACGGCATGGGGCGGCCAACGCCGTTCGAGCGAGAAGGCGTGCAGCGGGATCGTCACGGTCGCCAGCACGGCGGCGAGCACGAGGAACGTGGCCCGCCAGTCCAGCGCCACCACGAGGGCTGCCACGAGCGGGGCGAACACGGTGGAGGCCAGCCCGCCGGCGAGGGTGACGATCGTCATCGCGCCATGTGCGCGTTGACCGTAGCGTCGCGCGACCACGGTGAACGCGGCCTGGTACAGCACCGCGGATTGCGCGGCACCGACGATCACCCAGCCCACTCCGAAGGCGATCGGATTCGGCGCGACGGCGACCATCACGAACCCCGCGACCGCGAGCGCGGAGCCCGAGGTCATGATCACGCGCGGGCCGTAGCGATCGAGCAGGCGCCCCGTGGCGATCCCGACGATCGCTGAGGTGACGAGGCCCGCCGAGAAGAGCGCGGTGACGAGCGCGAGCGGCCATCCCGTCTGCTCGGCGATCACCGGCGCCGCGACGATGAGGGCGTAGTACAGCACGCCCCAGCTGACCACCTGGCCGAGCGAGAGCGCGGCGAGCCGCAGACCGCGCACCCGCCGGGAGTCGGCGGGTGCATCGGAGGTCACCAGACGACGCTAGTCCTGGCGGGTGTCGTCCGCCGGTACCCCGCGCGCACGGGTCGAAGGGCCCGGGTGCGGAACCGGCCGCCGCTAGCATCTGATCATGCGCACGAGGGTCCTCTGGAATGACAATCCGATCGCCACGACGGTGAGCCGATGCATGGACTGGGCCGTCAGCGACGAGCCGGACCTGTGGTTCGTTCCGCGGGGCACTCGCCGAGAGGGTCACGGCGACGCGACCTCGATCGATTGGGTCTCCCGCTACTCCTCGGTCGTGCTCAGCATGTGGCGTTCGGGCACGGTCGACGGCATGAACGAGAAGGGTCTCGGGGCCCACGTGCTCTACCTCGACGCCGACGAGGCCGTCTATCCGGCGCAGGACGATCGCGCATCGATCGCCAACACGATGTGGGCCCAGTACATCCTCGACAACTACGCCACCGTGGCCGAGGCGGTCGCCGACATCGACCGCATCCGCGTCACCTCGATGCCGATGCGCGGCGAGCACATGGGCTGCCATCTCGCGCTCGAGGACGCTTCCGGCGACTCCGCGATCATCGAGCCGCTGGAGGGCGAACTCGTCGTGCATCACGGACACGAGTACACCGTCATGGCCAACTCCCCGTCCCTCGACAAGCAGCTGCAGAATCTCGCGCGGTATCGTCCGTTCGGTGGCGAGCTCCCGCCACCCGGGGACATCACTTCGGTCGACCGTTTCGTGCGCGCCTCGTACTTCCGTCACTACCTTCCCGAGCCGAGCACGGTGGCGCAGGCGGTCGCCGGGGTGTTCCAGATCATCCGCAACGTCAGCGTTCCCTACGGTGCTCCGTACGACGACGGCGGGGTCTACCCGACCTGGTGGCACTCCGGGGACGATCTCACCAACCGCACCTACTACTTCTCGTCGACCCTCAGCCCGAACCTGTTCTGGGTGGATGTCGCGGCGATCGCCGACGGCACGAAGGTGCTGACGCTCAACCCCCGGGACGAGACGCTCGCGGGGGATGCGACGGCGGCGCTCACGCCGGCGGAGTTGCCCTACTGAGTCGCCGGAACCTGCGCAGCACCCATCGCATGGGCGCCTCGCGCAGGCGGCGCGGCAGATGCGGATAGGCGCCGCGCGCGAACCGCACGAACCGCGCGAAGCGCCGGGGATCGTGGTGCAGTCCGTAGGCCTCCCGCAGCGGCTCGTCGAGCAGGCCGGCGGTGACGACTCTCGCGGTGGGCATGAGCGAGCGCAGCCACCACGGCCCGGAGACGGGATGCAGCAACTGCTGCGCGACGCGGCGGGCCGGTTCATCCACCCGCAGCCGCCCCACCGCCGCACCCCAGTAGGCGGCGAAGGCCGCGCGGTCGGCGGGCCACAGCGATCGCGGCACCCCCAGCGCGGTACCGATCACGGCATAGTCGGCGAGCAGAGTCTCGGCGGCCTCGGGATCGAGCGCACCGAACGCGAGCTCGTGCACGCGCACCGCGGTGTCGTAGAGGGTCGCGGCCACCCACAGCTGCAGCTCGGGGTCCCGCGCGTCGTAGTCCGCCGATCGCACCGGGGCGTGCGCCTCGCCCACGCGGCGCGCGACGAGCCGAGCCTCCTCCGGCGTGCCGTAGACGGTGACGGTGAGGTAGGTGAGCGTGCCCCGGAGGCGGTCGAGGGGACGGTTCGCGAAGTCGCTGTGTTCGGCGACGCCGCGCCCGACCGCGGGATTGGCCAGCTGCAGCAGCAGCGCGGCCCCACCGCCGGCGAGCAGGATCGCCTCGGCGGAGAACTTCCGGATCGCGCTCACGAAGCCATTGTCCGCGCTCGTGTCGGCGAGTTCGCCCGTTCTGCCGCCTCCGCGACCGTGGAAACGGCAGAACGGGCGAACTCGACGCGGGTGTCGCGATAAGAATCGGCAAACCTTCGCGCCTGGCGGGGCGCTCGCCGACATCGTGTCCAGCCAGAGCGAGTAGAGTTCTCCGTGGCCAAAGCGTCTTGACGCCGAGAGAGTTTCGGCGGGCGGCCGGGCCGATCATCCCCAACGCGCGATTGGACGTATACAGCGTGGATCTCTTCGAGTACCAGGCACGTGACCTTTTCGAGTCCTATGGGGTGCCGGTGCTCGCCGGCATCATCGCGGACACTCCGGAGGAGGCGAAGGCGGCGGCCGAGAAGATCGGCGGTCTGACCGTCGTCAAGGCGCAGGTCAAGACCGGCGGTCGCGGCAAGGCGGGCGGCGTGAAGGTCGCCCCGACCGCGGACGACGCCTTCACCGCGGCGCAGGCCATCCTCGGCCTCGACATCAAGGGCCACGTCGTCAAGCGCGTGATGGTCGCTGCAGGAGCCAAGATCGCCCAGGAGTTCTACTTCTCGGTGCTGCTCGACCGGGCCAACCGCTCCTACCTCTCGCTGTGCAGCGTCGAGGGCGGCATGGAGATCGAGGAGCTCGCCGTCGAGCGCCCCGACGCCCTCGCCAAGATCGAGGTCGACCCGGTCGCGGGCATCGACCTCGCCAAGGCGACCGAGATCGCGCGCGCCGGGCACTTCGCGGAGGAACTCGTCGCCAAGGTCGCCCCCGTCATCGTGAAGCTCTACGAGGTCTACAAGGGTGAGGACGCGACGCTCGTCGAGGTCAACCCGCTCGTGCTCACCGAAGACGGCTCGATCCTCGCCCTCGACGGCAAGGTGACGCTCGACGAGAACGCGGCGTTCCGTCACCCGAACCACGAGGCACTCGAAGACAAGGATGCCGCGGACCCGCTCGAGGCCAAGGCCAAGGCCAACGACCTCAACTACGTCAAGCTCGACGGCGAGGTCGGCATCATCGGCAACGGTGCAGGACTGGTCATGTCCACCCTCGACGTGGTCAGCTACGCCGGCGAGAAGCACGGCGGCGTCAAGCCCGCGAACTTCCTCGACATCGGCGGTGGAGCATCCGCCGAGGTGATGGCCAACGGCCTCGACGTGATCCTCGGTGACCCGCAGGTCAAGAGCGTCTTCGTCAACGTCTTCGGCGGCATCACGGCGTGCGACGCGGTCGCCAACGGCATCGTGAAGGCCCTGGAGATCCTGGGCGACACCGCGACCAAGCCGCTGGTCGTGCGACTCGACGGCAACAAGGTCGAGGAGGGCCGCGCCATCCTGCGCGCCGCCAACAACCCGCTGGTCACCCTGGCGGACACCATGGACTCCGGCGCCGACAAGGCCGCCGAACTCGCGAACGCGTAAGGGAACAGAGCATGTCGATCTTCCTCAACAAGGACAACAAGGTCATCGTCCAGGGCATCACCGGCGGCGAGGGCACCAAGCACACCGCGCTCATGCTCAAGGCAGGCACCCAGGTCGTCGGCGGGGTCAACGCCCGCAAGGCGGGCACCACGGTCGAGCACGAGGGCGGCGTGAGCCTGCCGGTGTTCGGCACGGTCAAGGAGGCGATGGATGCCACGGGTGCCGACGTCTCGATCATCTTCGTTCCCCCGGCCTTCGCGAAGGACGCCATGATCGAGGCGATCGACGCCGAGATCCCGCTGCTCGTCGTGATCACCGAGGGCATTCCGGTGCAGGACACCGCGGAGGCCTGGGCCTACGCGAAGGACAAGGGCAACACCACCCGCATCATCGGCCCGAACTGCCCCGGCATCATCACGCCCGGTGAGTCGCTCGTGGGCATCACCCCCGCGACGATCACTGGTAAGGGCCCGATCGGCCTGGTCTCCAAGTCGGGCACGCTGACCTACCAGATGATGTACGAGCTGCGCGACCTCGGCTTCTCGACCGCGATCGGCATCGGCGGCGACCCGATCATCGGCACGACCCACATCGACGCGCTGCGCGCCTTCCAAGACGACCCGGAGACCGAGGCGATCGTCATGATCGGCGAGATCGGCGGTGACGCCGAGGAGCGTGCCGCCGACTTCATCCGCGAGTACGTGACGAAGCCGGTCGTCGGCTACGTCGCCGGCTTCACCGCTCCCGAGGGCAAGACCATGGGTCACGCGGGTGCGATCGTCTCCGCCGGTGCGGGCACCGCGCAGGGCAAGAAGGAGGCCCTCGAGGCCGCGGGCGTCAAGGTCGGCAAGACGCCGAGCGAGACCGCCGCGCTCATGCGGGAGCTGCTCGCCGCGCGCTGACGGCATCCGGGCTTTGGCTTCGCCGCGGCCCTGGAGCATACTGGCGGCATGGCGACCGAGATGAATTCGATTCGCAATGCCGTGCTCGTGCACGGCGCCTACGCCGACGGGTCGAGCTGGTCCCCGGTGATCCGCAGGCTGCAGGCCGCCGGCATGACGGCGACCGCGGTGCAGAACCCGCTGACCTCGCTGGACGACGACGTGGCGGCGACCCGTCGCATCCTCGACCTGCAGGATGGCCCGTGCCTGCTCGTCGGGCACTCCTGGGCCGGCACGGTGATCAGCGAGTCGGGCCTGCACGACAACGTCGCGGGGCTCGTCTACATCGCCGCCCGGGCCCCGGACGCGGGTGAGGACTGGGCCGCGCTCGCCGGGCAGTACCCGAAGCCGCCAGCGAGCGCCGGGCTGCAGACGGCCGACGGGTTCTCCTGGCTGAACGAGCAGGCGTTCCTCGAGGACTTCGCGGGCGATCTCGACCCGGCCGACGCTCGCGTGCTGTTCGCGGTGCAGGGCCGCATCTCGACGAGTCTGTTCTCGGGCCGCACCACCGTGGCGGCATGGCGGTCGAAGCCCACCTGGTACCAGGTGTCCACGCTCGATCGCACCATCGATCCCGGGCTCGAGCGCTTCCTCGCGCGGCGCATGGGGGCCACGACGATCGAGTTGCCGTCGAGTCACCTCTCCCTCGTCTCGCACGCGGATGCCGTGGCCGACTTCATCCTGCAGGCCGCGGGCGCGCCGCCCGCAGGCTGAACCCGGGCGCAGGCTCGACCTGCCGCTACGGTAATGGCATGGGTTTGCGCCAGTGGATGCACGATCGGTTCGTGACGCCCGACGCCATCTACGGTCTCATCCTCTACGGTGCGCTCCTCGGTGGCCTTTCCGATAACGACGACAAACCGGCGGACTCCCTCGAGGTGCTGATCGTCGCGGCGATCTCGCTCATCATCTTCTGGGGCGCCCATGTCTTCGCCGGCACGATCGCCCGACACGGCGTGACCGACGGCAAGGAGATCACCCTGGGGGCCGCCACCTGGCAGTCCTTCAAGCACTCCTCGGGCATGCTCTATACGGCGATCCTGCCCTCGCTCATCATGCTGCTCGGCGTCTTCAAGGTCATCGAGACCGATGATGCGGTGAGCCTCGCCCTGCTCTCGGCGATGATCACGCTCGGCGTGCTCGGGTACAACGCCTTCGCCCAGCGCGGCTCGCACCTGGTGGTGCGCATCTTCGGCGGCATCGGCACCGCCTTCTTCGGCTTGCTCCTGATCATCCTCAACGAGATCGTGCACTAGCGCATCGCATGAACCGAAGGCTCACCGCACTCTTCGCCGCCTTCGAGGCGCTCCTCGTGGCAGCGATCGGCATTGCCATCCCTCTCGTGCCGCTGACGGCGATGTGGGCGTTCCAGTACGGTCTGGCGATCGATTGGACGGTGTTCTGGCGCGCCGCGGTCGACATCTGGCTCGTCGGGCACGGCGTCGATGTGCGGCTGAGCCTCGACCCGGTCACGGCCGCCGCGTTCGGGTTCCCTGGCGCGGGGGAGCCCATCATCGTGACCATCGCACTGCTCGGGTTCGGCCTGCTGACCGTGCTGCTCGGCATCCGGGCCGGCCGCCGGGTCGCCGAGACGCGCAACCGACGCCTCGGCGAACTCGTCTCGCTCGCGACGTTCGCCGGGCTGTCGTTCCTGGTGACGTTCTCGGCGCTGCATCCGCTGGCCCGCCCCTCGCTCTGGCAGGGCACCCTGCTGCCGACGGTCGTGTTCGCGATCGGCCTCGTGATCGGGGTGCGCCTCGAGGTGGATGACGCGGGCGGCCGCCTGCGCGAATGGTTCCAACGTCTGCCCGCCACCCCGCGCCTGACCATCGTCACGGCGCTGCGCGGCGGAGCGGCCGCCGCCGCCGCCGTGGTCGCCACCGCCGCGCTCGTCACGACCGCGGCGCTCGTCGGGTCGTACGCCAAGATCATCACCCTCTACGAGAGCCTGCACGGCGAGGTGCTCGGCGGCATCGCGATCACGATCGGTCAGCTGGCGCTCATCCCCAACGCCGTGATCTGGAGCGCCTCGTGGCTCATCGGCCCGGGCTTCGCGATCGGCACCGGCTCGCTCGTCAGTCCCCTCGGCACACAGCTCGGCCCCGTGCCGGCCCTGCCGATGCTCGGGGCGCTGCCGAGCGGCCAGCTCGCGTTCGGCTTCGTCGGCCTCGTCGTACCGATCGCCGTCGGGTTTCTGGTCGGCGCGGCGCTCGGCCCGCGGTTGCGCGCACGGCTCGACGGGGGACCACTGCTGCTCGCGGGCATCGGCGCCGGCGTCGTCGGCGGCGTACTGCTCGGCCTGCTCGCCTGGGCCTCGGCGGGCTCGGCCGGCCCGGGGCGGCTCGCGCACGTCGGTCCCGATCCGTGGGCCGTCGGCATCTGCGCGGCCATCGAACTCGCGATCGCCTGCACGCTTGGCCTGCTCGCCAGCCGGCGGGGGAGCTCAGCCGACCGTCGCGGGCCCGCGCGCTAGGCTGATCGGGTGCTGAAGCTCGTCGTACTCATCTCGGGCGGCGGGTCGAACCTGCGGGCCCTGCTCGAGGCCTCCGAAGACGCCGAGTTCCCCGCGCGCGTGGTCGCGGTCGGAGCGGACCGCGACGCGGAGGGGTTCGAGCATGCGGAGGCCTACGGCATCCCCACCTTCTCGGTCGCCCTCTCGAGCTTCGACGACCGGGATGCCTGGGGCGATGCCCTGCTGGAGCAGATCCGCTTCTGGCAACCACACCTCGTGGTCTTGAGCGGCTTCATGAAACTGCTGCCGCCGCGGGTCGTCTCGGCCCTCGCGCCGAACGCCATCAACACGCACCCGGCCTATCTGCCGGAGTTCCCCGGTGCCCACGCGGTGCGCGACGCGCTCGCCGCGGGCGTCGCCGAGACGGGGGCGAGTGTGATCGTCGTCGACGACGGCGTGGACAGCGGGCCGATCATCGCGCAGGAACGCATCCCGGTGCACGAGGGCGATGACGAGGCCCGCCTGCACGAGCGCATCAAGCCCGTCGAGCGCCGCCTGCTCATCCAGGCGATCCTCGACATCGCCAACTCGCGAATCGACCTCAAGGAGCTGCGCTGATGTCCGGCCCGAGCCACGACCCCGCCGACTACCGCGAACGCGACGTCATCCCCGTGCGTCGCGCCCTCGTCTCGGTGAGCGACAAGACCGGGCTCGTGGAGCTCGCGACCGCGCTCGCCGCCGCGGGGGTGGAGATCGTCTCCACCGGCTCGACCGCCAAGACGATCGCGGATGCCGGACTGCCGGTCACCGAGGTCGCCGCCGTCACCGGCTTCCCCGAGTCGCTCGACGGCCGCGTGCGCACGCTGCACCCCGCGATCCACGCCGGACTCCTCGCGGACCTGCGGCTCGCCGCCCATGAGCGCGAGCTCGCCGAGCTCGGCATCGCGCCGTTCGAGCTGGTCGTCTCGAACCTGTACCCGTTCGCCGAGACGGTCGCCTCGGGGGCGGCGCCCGACGACGTCGTCGAGCAGATCGACATCGGCGGCCCCGCCCTCGTGCGCGCCTCCGCCAAGAACCACGCCAACGTCGCGGTGGTCACCTCCCCGGGCAGCTACGACCAGGTGGTCAAGGCGCTGAAGCTCGGCGGCACTCGCCTCGTGCAGCGCCGCCGCCTCGCCGCGGAGGCCTTCGCGCACACCGCGGCGTACGACGCCCAAGTCGCCGGCTGGTTCGCCGAGACGGGACCGGACTGGTCCATCGAGCTCGGCATCGACCGGCCCGCCGAGGAGTCCCCGAGTCCGTTCTCGCAGCAGCTGGTGGTCGCCGCCGAGCTCGCGACGACCCTGCGCTACGGCGAGAACGCGCACCAGGCGGCCGCCCTCTACACCGTGGGGGGCGCGGGCATCGCGCAGGCGACCCAGCTCGGCGGCAAGGAGATGTCCTACAACAACTACGTGGATGCCGACGCGGCCCTGCGCGCCGCCTACGACCACGAGGGGCCGGCCGTCGCGATCATCAAGCACGCCAATCCCTGCGGGATCGCCACCGCCGCCACGATCGCCGAGGCGCACGCGCTTGCGCACGCCTGCGATCCGGTGTCGGCGTTCGGCGGGGTGATAGCGGCCAACCGGCCGATCACGCGCGAGGCCGCCGAGTCGATCGCCCCGATCTTCACCGAGGTCGTCGTCGCTCCCGGGTTCGAGCCCGGCGCCCTCGAGGTGCTGCAGGCCAAGAAGAACCTGCGCATCCTCGAACTGCCCTCCGGATACGAGACCGAGCGCGCTGCGCGAGGACGCGTGGAGGTGCGGCAGATCTCCGGCGGCCTGCTGGCTCAGCAGCCCGACATCCACTTCGCGCCGGCGTCCGGCTGGACCCTCGCCGCGGGCGACCCGGTCGATGCCGCCACCCTGGCCGACCTGGAGTTCGCGTGGCGTGCGGTGCGCGCGGTGAAGTCCAACGGCATCCTGCTCGCCAAGGACGGCGCGGCGGTCGGCGTCGGCATGGGACAGGTCAACCGCGTCGATTCCTGCCGTCTGGCGGTCGCCCGCGCCGGCGAGCGCGCGGCCGGTTCGGTCGCCGCCAGCGACGCGTTCTTCCCCTTCGCGGACGGGGCGGAGATCCTGATCGAAGCCGGGGTGGCGGCGATCGTGCAGCCCGGCGGATCCATCCGCGACGAGGAGGTCGTCGCTGCGGTGCGCGCCGCCGGCGTGACGATGTACTTCACCGGCGAGCGCCACTTCTTCCACTGACAGCAGATCCATAGCTTCGACTCGATAGGTTGTGCGCATGCCTACCGCCGCGCCCGCCCGCCGTATCCCCATCGCCCGTCGCGTCTTGGCGGCCCTCCTGGTGGGTGTCGGCGTCGCCGTCGCGACGCACCTGGCCAACCTGCTGGCACTGTTCCTGGCCAACGGCTCGGCCAGCGCCAACATCGGGCCGATCAGTGCCTACTTCCTGCCGGTGAGTCTGGCGCTGTTCGTGCTCGTCGCGATCGCGGCCGTGCTCGGTGCGAACCGCTACTGGTTCACCGCCCTGCTCGCCGGCGCGCTCGCCGGGGCGATCGCGGTCGTCGCGGGGCTGAGCTTCACCGTGTTCGCGGGCGGCACCGCATGGAGCGCACAGGTCGCCGGCTACGTCTTCGACGGAATCATCGGCACCGGCCTCGTGTTCATCGTGCTCGCGGCGCTCGCGAGCCTTACGCTCGGTCGGCGGCTCTGGGCGCTCGGCACCCGCACACGACGCCGCAGCGTGATCGCGCTCGTGCGCCAGCCCGCGTCGACCCTCGCCGACGGAGAACTCACCCACCTCGAGCGCACCCCGATCGATCTCGAGCTCGCCGACGAGCAGTGGCAGGGCTATGTCGACGCGCTCGCGGCGAACGGCTTCGAGATCGTGGACGTGCCCGCCGCCGATGACCTCGCCGACTCGGTCTTCGTCGAGGATGCTGTCGTCGTCTTCGGCGACGTCGCCGTCGTCACCAGCCCAGGCGCCGAGTCCCGCCGCGCCGAGACGGAGGCCGTCGAGCGCGTCGTCGGCGAGCTCGGGCTCGCGGTGGCCCGCATCGAGCTGCCCGGCACCCTCGACGGCGGTGACGTGCTGAAGGTCGGCGACACCGTCTATGTGGGGCGCGGCGGTCGCACGAATGCCGAGGGCATCCGCCAGTTGCGCGCCATCGTCGGCGGACTCGGCTACACCGTCGTCGCGGTGCCGGTGAAGAAGGTGCTGCACCTCAAGAGCGCCGTCACCGCCCTGCCCGACGGCACCGTGGTCGGTCAGGCCAAGCTCGTCGACAACCCCGCGGTCTTCCCGCGCTTCCTCGCGCTGCCGGAGCCCGGTGCCGCCGTGGTGGTGCTCGCGGATGACGCGGTGCTCATGTCCTCGTCCGCGCCGAAGTCCGCAGCGCTCATCGCCGACCTCGGGTACCGCGTCGTCACCGTGGACATCAGCGAGTTCGAGAAGCTCGAGGGCTGCGTCACCTGCCTGTCCGTGCGCGTGCGCTGAGTTCGGCTCGACAAGAACGGCCTCGCGGTCTAGTCTGAAAGGCTGCTCGGGCTCGGGAGCAGCCTTCCGCACCGCTCTCACCACCACCACAGGACCATTCACATGTCGTCACCGACGCCGCGAAAGCGCTCGTCAACCTTCGCCTCACTGGCGCGCCTCTACCCCTACGCGAAGCCGGCCATGCCGCGCATCTACCTCGGGATGGTCACCGCGCTCGTCGCGGCGGTCGTCGCGCTGCTGATACCGCAGGAGCTGCGCGCGCTCGTCGACGGGCCCCTGCAGTCCGGGGACTCGGCCCAGATCTGGCCGGCGGTGTTCATCGTGCTCGGGCTCGGCATCATCGAGGCGGTGATGGTCTACGCCCGGCGGGCGTTCGTGCTCACGCCCGGCACCCACGTCGAGGCCCGCCTGCGCAACACCCTGTATCGCAAGCTGCAGAACCTCCCGGTGGGGTTCCACGATCGGTGGCCCAGCGGACAGCTGCTCTCGCGTGCCGTGAGCGACCTCAACCTGATCCGGCGCTGGATCTCCTTCGGTCTCGTGCTGCTGGTCGTCAACGTGCTGACGATCGTCATCGGGTTCGTGTTCCTGATCAACATCTCCTGGATCCTCGGGGTGCTGTTCATCGTCTGCTCCATCCCGCTGTGGATCTACGGCTACCTGTTCGAGAACAAGTACTCGGTAGTGGCCCGTCGCAGCCAGGACCAGGCCGGCGATCTCGCGACGACCGTCGAGGAGTCGGTGCACGGCATCCGTGTGCTCAAGGCCTTCGGGCGGGGCAAGCACGCGCTCAAGAACTTCGCCGACCAGGCCGAGCAGTTGCGAGGCACCGAGATCGAGAAGGCGCGCGCGATCGCCGGCATCTGGCTCTGGTTGCTGCTCGTGCCCGACGTCACGTTCGCGTTGAGTCTGCTCGGCGGGGTGTGGCTCGCGGCGAACGGCCAGATCTCGGTCGGCGATCTCGCCGCGTTCTTCGCGACCGCGACCGTGCTGCGCTGGCCGGTGGAGTCGATCGGCTTCCTGCTCTCCATGACCTTCGACACCCGCACCGCCGCCGATCGGTTCTTCGAGGTCATGGACGAGCCGGAGGACATCGTCGACCCGGCCGAGCCGAAGACGGTCGTCGACCCCAAGGGCAGGCTCGCGTTCCGCGACGTGCACTTCCGCTACGCGGACTCGCCGGCGCAGGTGCCCGACCTCATCGACGGTGTCGAGCTCGAGATCGAGCCCGGTGAGACGATGGCGCTCGTCGGGTTGACCGGCTCCGGCAAGTCCACCCTCACGGCGCTCACCACCCGGCTGTACGACGTGACCGGGGGAGCCATCGAGATCGATGGGGTCGACATCCGCGACCTCAGGCTGGTCGAACTGCGCTCGCTCATCGCGATGGCGTTCGAGGATGCCACGCTCTTCTCCGCGAGCGTGCGCGACAACGTGCTGCTCGGCCGCCCGGATGCCACCGAGGCCGACCTCGCCGAGGCCCTCGAGATCGCGCAGGCCGCCTTCGTCCACGACCTGCCCGACGGTCTCGACACCAGGGTGGGAGAGGAGGGGCTCTCGCTCTCCGGCGGCCAGCGTCAGCGGTTGGCGCTCGCGCGCGCGGTCGCGGCCAAGCCGTCGATCCTCGTGCTCGACGACCCGCTCTCGGCGCTCGACGTGGACACCGAGGCCCTCGTCGAGGCGGCACTGCGGCGCGTGCTCGCCGCGACCACCGCGCTCATCGTGGCGCACCGTCCATCGACGGTCATGCTCGCCGACCGGGTCGCGCTGCTCGAAGACGGTCGCGTCACCGCCGTCGGTACCCACTCCGAGCTGCTCGCCTCGAGCGAGCACTACCGGTTCGTGATCTCGAGCCTGGAAGACGAAGAACGACGCGAACGAGCGGAGGCGAACCGATGAGCGTCACCGGCGTCGAAGGCGAAGAGCGCAACGACTACTCCAAGGCCGAGAGCCGCCAGATCCGACAGCGCTCGCTGCGGCTGCTGGGCTCGCTGCTGCGGCCGGTGCGGGCGAAGGTCGCGCTCACCATGGCCGTCGTCGTGATCTCGACGGCCGCGCAGGTTGCCGGCCCCGCGTTCATCGCGCTCGGGCTCAGCACTGGTCTGCCCGCGCTGCTGCGACAGGATTGGCTGCCACTGGTCGGCATCGTGGCCGCATACCTGATCACCGGACTCATCGGTGCCCTGCTCATCGCCTGGTACACGGTGCTCACGGCACGCGTGAGCCAGGCCATCCTGTTCGATCTGCGCAAGCGCGTGTTCCTGCACACCCAGCGGCTGTCGCTCGAGTTCCACGAGAGCTACACGTCGGGGCGCATCATCGCGCGGCAGACCAGCGACCTCGATGCGATCCGCGAACTGCTCGACTCCGGTGTGAGCCAGCTCGTGCAGGGCGCGCTCTACATGGGGTTCATCGCCATCGCGATGTTCTCCTTCGACTGGGTCAGCGGGCTCGTGCTGATCGGTTCGCTCGTGCCGCTGGCGGTGCTCACCCGCTGGTTCCAGGTGCGGTCGCAGCTGTACTTCCGCGACACCCGCACCGCATCCGCCCGGCTGATCGTGCAGTTCGTGGAGACGATGACCGGCATTCGTGCGGTGAAGGCGTTCCGCAAGGAGCCGCGCAACGAGGTCGAGTTCGGTGGGTTGGTCGAGGACTACCGCTACACCAACAGCCGGGTCATCAAACTGTTCGGCATCTTCGATCCGGGACTCGTGCTCATCGGCAACCTCGCCCTCACGGCCGTGCTGCTCGTCGGCGGCCTGCGCGTGGCGACCGGCGGGCTCGGCATCGGCGTGCTGCTCGCGGTGCTGCTGTGGACCCGCCAGTTCTTCGCCCCGGCGCAGGAGATGGCGATGTTCTACAACTCGTACCAGTCGGCGGCGGCGGCGCTCGAGAAGATCTCCGGGGTGCTGGAGGAGCGACCCACCGTGCCCGATCCGACCCGCCCGATCGACCTGCGCAAGGCGAGCGGACGCGTGAGTTTCGAGAACGTGGAGTTCGCGTACAAGGCCGACCGCGTCATCCTGCCCGCCTTCGATCTCGACATCCCGGCGGGGCAGACGATCGCGCTCGTCGGGTCGACGGGAGCGGGCAAGTCCACGCTCGCCAAGCTCATCTCGCGCTTCTACGACCCCTCCGAGGGCACCGTGCGGCTCGACGGGGTCGACCTGCGGCGCCTGCACCCGAAGGATCTGCGGCGAGCGATCGTGATGGTCACCCAAGAGGCGTACTTGTTCTCCGGCACCGTGGCCGACAACATCGCGCTGGGTAACCCGGATGCCACCCGCGATCAGATCGTCGCCGCCGCGAAGGCGGTGGGCGCGCACGAGTTCATCGAGTCGCTGCCGAACGGCTACGACACCGACGTGAACAAGCGCGGCGGTCGCGTCTCGGCCGGGCAACGACAGCTGCTGTCGTTCGCGCGGGCGTTCCTGGCCGACCCGGTGGTGCTCATCCTCGACGAGGCGACCGCGTCGCTCGACATCCCCTCGGAGCGGCTCGTGCAGGAGGGCCTGCAGACGCTGCTCGCCGACCGTACGGCGGTGATCATCGCGCACCGGTTGTCGACGGTCGCGATCGCCGATCGCGTGCTCGTCATGGAGCACGGGCGCATCATCGAAGACGGCACCCCTGCCGAACTGATCGGCGGCACCGGTCGGTTCGCGCAGTTGCACGCGGCGTGGCGGGACTCGCTGGTCTAGCTCGCGCCGCGCGCATATGGTCGTAATACGGTGTGCGGGAACCCCGTAGGCTGGGTGGCATGACGAGCGGCACGATCATTCGCCAGGAAGCCGCCCCGCTGCGGCAGCGGGTGGTCGAGATCATGCGCCAGGAGATCCTGGACGACGTGCTCCACCCCGGGGATCGTCTGCTGGAGAACACTCTGTGCGAGCGCTACGGAGTGTCGCGCACGGTGATCCGCGAGGCGCTTCGCCAGCTCGAGTCCGAGCGGCTGATCACGATGCTGCCGAATCGTGGCCCCATCGTCACGGTGCTGACCGTGGAGGACATCGAAGCGCTTTACGAGGTGCGGCGCGCGCTCGAGGGGCTCGTCGGCGAGCTCTTCGCCGAGCGCGCGAGCCAGGCGCAGGTCGCTGCCCTGCGCGAGCACTTCGCGTCGATGGGCGACAGCTACCTGCGCGGCACACTCGAGTCGCGCGGCATCGCGAAGGACGAGTTCTACCGGCTGTTGCTCGATGGCGCCCAGAATCCGGTGCTGACGGCGGATCTCAGCGGCATCCACACCCGCATCGGCATCCTGCGCCACTACGCCTTCCTCGACGCGGATCGCGTCGCCCTGTCGATGCAGGAGCTCAGCCGCATCGTCCACGCCGCCACCGAGTTGCGGGATCCGGTCCTGGCCCGTCAGGCGTGCGAGGAGCACATCCGCGGCGCCGGTCGCCTCGCGATCCTCGAGTATCGCAAGCACGTCGCCGCCAACGGCACCGAGCGCGACGCGAGCTGAGTTCAGTCGAGCAGCCGGCGCAACGCCATGAGCTGCTCGTCGCGCCAGCGCACCCGGTCCTCCCACTGCTCCAGCGGCAGGATGTCCCGTCGTTGCCGGGCGACCTCGGCCACCAGTTCCGGCGTCCAGGGATCGTCCTGACCCCGCACCGCGCCCATCCGGTGATAGGCGGGACCCATCTTCTCCGCGTGCGATTCGATGCCGCCACGGGTGTTGAGGTCGACGGTCTCGAACGGGCCGATGAACGCCCAGCGCCGACCGAGCCCGCTGCGTACCACCTCATCGATGTCGTCGACGCTCGCGACCCCATCGCGCACGAGACAGTACGCCTCACGCAGCAGGGCGCCCTGCAATCGATTGAACACGAAGCCCTCGATCTCCGCGTTCACGAGGATGGGCGTCATGCCCGCCTCGCGGTAGATGGCCTTGGCGCGCTCGACCGTGTCCTGCGCTGTGAAGGCCGACGGCACCAGTTCGATCACCGGGATGAGGTACGGCGGGTTGCCCGGGTGTGCGACGAGCACGCGATCGCGTGCCGGCGTGCTCGTGGCGAACTCGCTCGAGACGATCGCGGAACTCGAACTGGCGAGCACGGCATCCGGTTCGCTGTAGGCCCCGAGCTGCTGGAACACCTCGCGCTTGATCTCGAGCCGTTCGGGCACGCACTCCTGCACGAGTTCGGCGCCCTCGAGGCAGTCGAGCAGGATCTCGTGGTAGCTCACCCGGGCGCTGACGGCGTCGATGGGCTCCTTCAGCAGCCCGTGCCGTGACAGCAGGTGCAGGCGATCGGCGAGGTCTGCGCGCGCGCGGTCGAAGGCCCCGGGAAGGGCATCCCACATGCGCACCGTGAACCCGGCGGTGGCGAAGAGCACCGCGAATGCCACGCCGATCGATCCGGTGCCTGCGATGCCAACGGTGCGGTTCATGGTGTTCCTCTGTGAGCGGGTGGAGCTGGGATTGTCGCGGTGGGCTAGTTTTCCCACCACGTGTGGTCGTCGGCGTAGCCGCGCTCGAGGATCCCGACGATCGCCTCGCGGGTGAGCTCGCGAGGGTTGTTCGCGGTCAGCCGGGTGGCGAGCATCGCCTGGTCGGCGACGTATCCGAAGTCCGCCGGATCCAGCCCAAGATCCTTCAGGTTCGTCGGCACCCCGAGGGCCGCCAGCAGCGCTTCGACGCGCACGATCGCCGCTCGGGCATTGTCCAGAGCGGTGGCCTGCGGGTCCGCGATGCCGAACGCCGCGGCGATGTCGGCGAACGCCGACACGTTGGCGGGGAGGTTGAAGCGCATCACGTAGGGCAGCAGCGCGCCGACGCCGATTCCGTGGGCGGTGTGCGTGAGGTTGCCGATCGGCGACTGGATCGCGTGCGCCCCCGCGGTGCCGGCCGTGTTGATGGCCATGCCGGCGCAGAACGAGGCGAGCATGGTGTCGGCACGGGCCGCGAGGTTCGAGGGATCGGCGACGACGCGTTCGAGCGAGGTGTTGAGCAGTTCGAGGCCGGTGCGGCAGAAGATGTCGGTGAGCACGTTCTTGCCCACATAGAGGTGCCGCGCGATGTCGTCAGCGCCGGGATTCTTGGCCCGGTCGGTGAAGGACTCGATCAGGTGCGAGAGCGCATCGGCGCCGGTCGCCGCCGTCAGCCCGGGCGGGCAGCTCACGGTGAGCTCCGGGTCGATCACCGCCGCGACCGGTTCGAGGTGCTCGCTCGCCACACCCACCTTCATGCCGCGGTCCGCGTCGAAGACCACGGAGATGCAGGTCACCTCGGCGCCCGTGCCGCCCGTGGTCGGCACTGTGATCACCGGCAGTCCCGGCGCCTCGACGAGGTTCTCGCCGTAGTACTCGCTGATGTCCCGTCCGGTGTGCAGCACGAGTGCTGCAACCTTCGCCATGTCCAGGCAACTGCCGCCGCCGATGCCGATGACCACCTCGATGCCCGCGTCGCCGAACGCCGCGACGAGCTCGACCACGTTGGTGCGGGGCAGATCCGGTTCGACCTGATCGAAGACCGCCACCGTGGCGCCGGTCGCCTCGATGGCGGATCGGATGCCCGCGAACTCGACGGTCGTGGCCATGCGTGCGTCCGTGCAGATCAGCACCCGCGAACCGAGCGGGGCGACCAGCAGGGGGATCTGGTCCCGCTTGCCGGGGCCGAACACCACGGTCTTCGGCTGGCGGAGCAGCCCGAGTCCGATCCGGTTGCTGATGTCGGGCATCGTCATCCTTCCAGTCCTGCCGTCTCGTCGATCGTGAGCGCGATGTACTTGCGCTCCAGGAACTCGTGGACGCCGTCGTGGCCGCCCTCCCGGCCCAGCCCGGAGGCCTTGATACCGCCGAACGGCGCCGCGGGATCGGCCATGACGCCGCGATTGACGCCGACCATCCCGAAGTCGAGGCGCTCGGCGACGGCCACCGCTCGGGAGAGGTCCCGGGTGAACAGGTACGCTGAGAGGCCGTAGTGCGTGTCGTTGCCGAAGGCGATGGCCTCCGCCACCGAGGCGACCCGGTAGAGGGCGGCGACCGGGGCGAACAGCTCCTCGTTGCAGAACTCGTGGTCGTGGTTCGGGAAGGTGAGCACCGTGGGCTCGTAGAAGAAGCCGGGTCCATCGATCGGATGCCCCCCGACGTGCAGCGTCGCGCCGGCCTGCTGGAACGAGGCGACGAGGCCGATCACTCGCTCGCGCTGCTTCGCGGTGATGACGGGGCCGACGATCGACTCCGGGTCGAACCCGTCGCCGACCTTCAGGGCGCGGGTGCGCGCCACGAACTTCTCCGTGAACTCGTCGGCGATCGCCTCGTGGAGGATGATGCGGTTCGCGGCGACGCAGGCCTGCCCGGCGTTGCGGAACTTGCAGACGATGGCCTCGTCGACGGCGAGATCGACGTCGGCGTCGTCGAGCACGATGAACGGACCATCCCCACCGAGTTCCATCGACGAGTTGACGATGTTCTGCGCGGCCTGGCCGAGCAGCGTCGTGCCGACCCCCGTGGAGCCGGTGAAGCTCACTTTGCGCAGGCGCTCGTCGGCCATGACCGCGCTGGAGACCGCGGCCGAGGTGCTCGTGTGCACGAGATTGACGACTCCGGCCGGGAAGCCGGCCTCGACGAGCGTGTCGACGAAGAGCGCGGCCGTGAGCGGGGTCTCGCGTGCGGACTTCATGATCACGGTGCAACCGGCGGCGAGTGCGGCACCGGCCTTTCGCGCGGACATCAGCATCGGGAAGTTCCACGGGGTGACCAGGAAGCTCGGGCCGACGGGCTGGTGCGTCTCGATCACCCGGTACCCGCCGCGCGACCCCTCCTGGTAGGTGCCGTGCAGGTGCGCGATCTGCTCGGTGTACCAGAGGAAGAATCCGGCGGAGAGCGCGAACTCGCTCGCCGCCTCGGACCGCGGCTTTCCGCTCTCGAGCACCATGACGTCCGCGAAGGCGTCGGCGCGGTCCATCAGCAGTCGGTGCGCGGCGTGGAACAGGTCGGCGCGGGCGCGCGGCGACCACTCGCGCCACTGCGCGCTGGCGCGGGTCGCCGCATCGAGCGCCTCGAGCGCGTGCGCGGGTGTGCCGTCGGAGACGTGCGCGATCACCTCGCCGTCGGCCGGATTCGTCACCGCGATCGTGGCGTCAGTGGCACGCCATTCGCCGTCGATGAGGAGGCCGGTGGGAACGACGTGACCGCGCAGCGTTGTCGCGGGACGGTCGATGAGTGCGGGCATGGTGGTGCTCCTTCAGACGAGGCGAGGCGGTGGAACGCGAGACGATGCCCGACGTGATTTCCCAATCAGCATATTCGCGTATTACGATACTACGAGCGTGGGGCTCAATTTGAGACGATCGGATGCTCGACCGGGACCGTACGATGGTTCGAACGGCTTCCGGAGCGAGACCCGATTCTCCCCAGCTCCCGACAAAAGCCGCGGCACGGTGCGCCAAAGGAGGTGCAGCATGGACGACGAGTTCGATCTCGATCGGGTTCAATCTGCCAAGGAGGCCGCGCTGTCGCGGTCCCACACGGACGATCGCAAGCTCGAACTCGTGGACTCCTGGAAGCGATCCCAGGCCGCGATCGGGGATCCCGGCAACATCCACGACGTGCCGCACGTTCCGGAGAGCGTGCTCGACGAGCACCTCCTTGAGATGTTCGGGGCGCCCATGAACCGCTTCGCCGAGGACATCGAAGGCACCGGCCTCGCTCTGCTGCTGGCGGATTCGCGCGGCCAGATCCTGCAGCGCTGGTTCGAGGACCGCCAGGCCGAGTCGCACCTCGACCGCGTCGGCACCGTGCGGGGCGCGGTTCTCGCCGAGAACGTGGTCGGCACCAACGGCGTCGGCACCGTGGTCACGCTCGGCAAGCCGGTGCAGATCCGCGGCACCGAGCACTACGCCGACTTCTACCAGGACGCCGTCTGCACCGGTTCGCCGGTGTTCCATCCGATCACCCGCAAGCTCTTCGCGGTCGTGACCCTGTCGTGCGACCTGACCCCGCGGTCCGACCTGCTCAAGCCGCTCGTGCGTTCGATGGCGACGCAACTCGAGCAGCACCTGCTGTCCGTCGAGCAGCCCTCGGCCCGCGAGATGTTCACCGTGTTCCTGGAGCTGAGCCGCAACCAGAGTCATCCCGTGGTCGCGTTCGGTCCGCAGGGGGCGATGATCCAGAGCCCGAAGGCCAGCGCGCTCACCTCTCATGACATGCACCTGCTCAGGACGCTCGGCGACGAGAACCGCCCGACGGGCACGTACATGCTCGAACTCTCATCGGGGCCGACGACGCTCGAGTACACATCGATCGGTCCGAACAACAACGTCGTCGTCGTCGGCGCCGGCCCGAACGCGCGCCCGGCGACGTCGCCGCGCCGGGTCGTGCGGAACGTCGGTCGCTCACCAGCCTGGCTCGCGGCGATGAACCAGTTCGAACGGGTGCGGGCCATCGGCGAACCCGTGATCCTGGCCGGTGAGCCGGGCGTGGGCAAGACGTCGCTCGCGCTCGGCGAGCGCGAATCCGCCACGGCTCCGGTGCTCAGCGACGCGGCCGAGCGCCACATCCTCGGCACCCGCGAGTGGCTCGCCCGGCTCGCCAAGTGCTTCACGGAGAACGCGACCGTCGTCATCCGCGGCATCGAGACGCTCGATCCGCCCGCGCTCGACGGCATGCGCTCGCTCATCGAAGCCCACTCCGGCCAGGTCGCGGTCGTGATGACGCTCTCGACCGATGACGAGCGGGATGCCGAACGCTTCGAGCTCAAGTTCGGCGCGAGGGCGGTGTGGATCCCGCCCCTGCGCGATCGGGTGGAGGACCTCCCGGTGCTCTGGAATGCCGTCGTCGCGGCACTCGCGCCCGCCGCGAAGCTCGAGCTGCAGGACGAGACGCTCAAGCTCCTGCGCGCGTACGGCTGGCCGGGCAACCTCAAGGAGCTGCGGCGGCTCGTCAGCCAGCTGGGTGCGGCCGGAAAGTCCGGGGCGGTCGCGCCCACGGACCTGCCCTCCTCCATGCAGAGTTCGAAGACGCTCTCCCTCATCGAGAAGGTCGAGCTCGAGGCGATCCGCAAGGCGCTGCAGGAGGCCCAGGGCAATCGGGTGCGCGCCGCCGACATCCTCGGCATCTCGCGGGCGACGGTGTACCGCAAGATGAAGGCGTATCGGCTCGTCACCTGATCCTCCCTTCTCGTCCGCTCGATCAAGCCGCGGCGGCGATCGCCCGGTTGCGCCGACGCCACTCCGCGATGCTCGGCACGAGGGCACGGATCAGGATGACCGCGAGCAGCACGACCGCCTGCGCGATGAGCTGCACGGGCTCCGGCCATCCCACCGAACGCAGCAGCTGCCCGAGCTGGGTCAGGAACAGTGCCGCGACCCCGGTGGAGATGAGCGCGGAGCGACCGCCGGTCAGCGCGGTGCCGCCGAGCACGACCGCGGCGACGGTGGGCAGCAGGTAGCTGTCGCCGAAGAACAGCGGCGGCGTCGTGACATAGCCCGTGTAGAGCACCGATGCGACGCCGTAGGTCGCACCGGCGATCGCATAGGCCATCGTCTGATAGAGCCGAACGCGGGTGCCGATCGCGGCCGCGGCTCGCTCGCTCACCCCGACGCTCGTGAGCCTGCGACCCACGATCGAGCGCTGGGCGGCGAAGCCGGCGATCACCACGACCCCGACCGCGACCAGGAACGCGGTCGGCACGATGCCGACCTTGCCCTTCGCGAAGTCGGCCAGCGCCTGAGGCGATCCGGCGGGCGTGCCGCTCGAGATCGCGAAGACGGTGCCGAGCAGGATCGCGTTCATGCCGAGCGTCGCCACGAGCGGCATGACGCCGAAGCGCGTGATCACGACACCGTTCACCAGTCCGGCGAGGCCAGGAAGCACGATCGCCGCGATGATCGCGAGCCAGTCGGGCCAGCCGTACCACTGCGGCAGCCCGGAGGCGAGCGCGGCGCCGAAGGCCATCATGGCGGGCACGGAGAGGTCGAGGCCCCGTTGCTGCACGACGAGGGTCTGACCGACCGCGGCGATCGCGAGCACGGCCGCGAACGGCAGCATGCCGACGACGGAGGAGTATCCGAGGCTCCCGGGGGCCACGAGCGGGCTCACCAGGAACAGCGCGACCGTCGCGAACCAGATGGCGCCGGATCCGCCCGAGAGCAGTCGCTTCCAGCGGGCATCGGTCTTCATGTCGACCTGGGCGGTCATGAGCTCCTCCTGATCCTGCGCAGCTGCGCGTAGAGCACGGCCGCACCGACCGTGATGACGCCCGGAAGCCAATAGCCCCAGGCACCGGACAGCCCGAGGAACGTGGGCACACTGAGCACCTGAGCCACGAGGAGTCCGGCCGCGATGATGGCGATGAACGAACCCCGGCCGCCGAAGATGCTCGCCCCGGCGAGCACCACCACGGTCACCGAGGTGAGGGTGAAGGAGAGGCCGGGGCGGCCATCCCCGATGCCGATCTGCGACATGAGCACGACGGCCGTCGGCATCACGAGCAGCGAGGTGACGACGTAGGAGAACAGCTGCACGCGACCCGAGCGGATGCCCAGTCGCTCCGCCGCATCCTTGCGCGAACCGACGGCGCGCAGCTCCACGCCCCAGCGGCTGCGGCGCAGCGCCCACTCGAGGCCCAGCGCGATGGCGACCGCGATGATCGTGATGATCGGCATGAAGCCGATCTTCGCGAAGACGAGGTCGGTGACCTCCGGGGTGATGATGCCACCGGGCGTCCCGCGCAGGGTGAACAGGGTGCCCTGCAGCGCCAGTGCGATCGCGAGCGTGACCACGACGGGATTGAGTCCGAAGCGGGTCACCAGGAAGCCGTTGACGAACCCGACGAGCAGCGCGGCGACGATCATCAGGCCGATCCCGATGAGGATGTTGCCGCCGTCGATCACGAAGAACGACGCGATCACGACCAGCAGGCTCAGTAGCGGCCCGACCGAGAGGTCGAACCCGGAGCCGAGCACCACCACCTGCTGCGCGCAGCCGATGAGGATCATCAGCGAGGCGGTGAACAGCAGGTTGTTGAGGTTGAAGGGCGAGAAGTAGGCCGTGTTCGTCGAGCCGACCATCAGGCTCAGCGCGACGACGATGAGGCCCAGCACGGCGGCCGGCGAGTGGTCCCCGCGCAACCAGTTGCGGAACCTGCCGGAGCGGGATGCCGTTTCCGCGCGTTTGCGCACGGAGGTCGACGTCAGGGCGGCGCGAGCGATCTCGGCCTCCGTCACATCCTCACCGTCGACCTCGGCGACCACGCTGCCGCGCGACATGATGAGCACCCGGTCGCACAGCCCCTCGAGCTCGACGCCGTCCGAGGACAGCATCACGACGGCGGCGCCAGCGTCGGCCGCGCCGCGCAGGATGCGGTAGATGTCGACGCGCGCGCCGGCGTCGACGCCCTGCGTCGGCTCCTCGGCGAGCAGCACCGTCGGCTCGGCGAGCAGGGTGCGCGCGAGCACCACCTTCTGCTGGTTGCCGCCCGAGAGCGAGCCCACCGCCGTTCGCGACGACGGTGTCTTGATCGACAGGTTCTCGATCTGTTCGCGCGCGGTCTCGTTGATGCGGGACTCCCGGATGAGCCCCCAGCGCGAGACCTTGCGCAGCGTCTTCATGACGATGTTCTCGCCGACACTGAGCGGCAGGAACACGCCCTCGCCGTGCCGGTCGGAGGGCACGTAGACGACGCCGGCCCGGGATGCCGCGGCGTTGCTCGAGGTGCGCACCTCGCGACCCGAGATCCGCACCGATCCGCTCGCGGGTTCGAGACCGGCGAGCGCGCGGATCAACTCGGCCTGGCCGTTGCCCTGCACGCCGGCGAGTCCGACAATCTCTCCGGCGCGCACCGTGAGGTCGATGTCGTGGAAGTGGCGCCCGCTGAGTCCGGTGACCTGGAGCACGTCCGCGCTCGCGACGCCGTCGACCGACGCACCCTTCGGCGGGAAGACGGTGTCCAGAGCGCGTCCGATGACGAGCTCGATGATCTTCGACTCGCTCACCTCGGACGCCTCGAAGGTGCCGCGCACCTCGCCATCGCGCAGCACCGTGATGCGGTCGGCGATCTCCTTGACCTCGGGGATGCGGTGGGAGATGTAGATGACCGCCGTCGCGCGTGCGGTCAACTCGCGCACGCGCCGGAACAGGCGCTGCACCTCGTCCCCGTTCAGGTGCTCGGTCGGTTCATCGAGGATCAGCACCCGAGGCTTGAGCGCGAGGGCCTTCACGATCTCCACGATGAAGCGCTGTTCGACGGAGAGGTCGGAGACCCGGGCGCGAGCATCGATGCCCATCTGCCACGGATCGAGGTGCTCCTGCACCCAGCTCGGCGCTCGCCGCAGGTCGCCCCTGCCGGTCTGGCCCGTTCCGATCGCGAGGTTCTCCGCGACCGTGAGATCCGGAAGCAGGGCGGGATCCTGGCGCACGATGCCGAGACCGAGCTCGCGGGCCTCGTCGGGCGACGCGGTGGTCAGGGTCGACCCGACGATCTCGATGCGACCGGCGTCGGGAGCGAGTGCCCCCGACGCGACGGCCATGAGGGTCGACTTCCCGGCCCCGTTCTCGCCGACGAGGGCGTGCACCTCTCCGGCGAGCACTTCGAGGTCGACGTTCCTGAGCGCCCTGACGCCAGGGAACGACTTCTCGATCCCCACGAGTCGGAGAGCCGTGGTGCCAGGCTCCAGGCCTGGCGAGGGCGCGGGTGCGATGTCGACGGCGGCGGTCGACGCGGTGCTGTTCTTGCTCACTGGGGATCCTTTGTCGGATTGGCTACTGGGCGAGGTATCCGCCGTCGATGACGAGTTCCGCTCCGGTCACGAAGCTGGACTCGTCGCTGGCGAGGAACACTGCGCCGTGGGCGATCTCCTCCGGTCGCCCGGCGCGACCCATCGGGGTCATCCCGACCACGAACTCGTTGACCTCGGGGGCCTGCGCATCGGTCAGGGGAGTGGCGATGAAGCCGGGATGGATGGAGTTCACGCGAACGCCTTGCGTCGCGTAGGTGATCGCCGCGTTCTTGGACATGTTGCGCACGGCGCCCTTGGTGGCGTGATAGGCGTGCGCGCCGGCGACGGCGGCGTTGCCCCAGATCGAGGAGACGTTGATGATCGAACCGTTGCCGTGGGCGAGCATCGAGGGCATGACCGCGCGCATTCCGAGCCAGACGCCGGTCTGATTGACCGCGATGACCCGGTTCCAGTCCTCCATGGTCAAGACGTCGAGCGTCTCGTAGGCGATGATCCCGGCGTTGTTCACGAGCACGTCGACTCGACCGTGCCGATCGATCACGCCGGCGACGAGCGTGTCCCAGCCCGCGGCGTCCGCGACATCCTGCTGATGGAACTCGATGCCCGGGGCGAAGTCGCTGTGCGGGTGCTGGCTGGTGGCGATGACGGTTGCGCCCTGGGCGGCGAACAGCTCGGCGATCGAGCGCCCGATGCCGCGGCCGGCGCCGGTGACGATGGCGATCTTGTCCTGCAGTCGGTTCATGTGGTGCTCCGGTTCCGTGATCGCGACGGGTGACCGGGTCACTTCGTCGTCGAAGGTGTTGATGAGATGGGAAGTGGCGTCCGGTGGTGCCGGGCGGCTGGGAGGCCGCCCGGCACCACGTGGTAGAGCCGTCGGCTACTCGTTGAAGAGCGCCTTCAGCTGCTCGACGCTCAACCCGGAGGAGTTGATCGCGTCGTTCGGGAGGTCCTCCTCGCACACCGGCATCATGTCGGGGTTCGTGGAGTCCTCGATGATCTCGAGGTTGAAGATGGACGGCTCAGAGTTGGGCAGGCCGTTGAACGCGGCCAGACCCTTGTGCAGTGCCGGGATGGCGACCCAGTTGCGGGACGACATCGTGGCGATCTGGAAGGTGGGCTGGCTGTCCTTGTACTGGTACCAGAGGCACGCGAACTGGTTGGAGTCGTTCGCGGACCACACGGGCAGTGGCTTGCCGGCGTCGACGAAGGCCTCGATGCCGCCGACGGAGCCTCCGCCGTAGTCCGCGACGATGCCGTCGATCTGGCCGAACTGCGTGATGAGACCGGCCATGACCTGCTTCGTCTTGCCCGGCTCCCAGCCGGTGTCGACGAAGGTGTCGCCGAGCTGCTCGTTGAGGAACACGATGTCCGGGTTCTCCGCGACGGCACGCTTCACGCCGTCGTAGACCGCCTGCGAGTACGGGTTGCCGGCCTGGCCGCCCGTCATGAGGAGGTTGCCCTTGCCGCCCATCTGGTCGATGGTCCAGAGCGCGAGTCCGTAGCCGTAGGTATCGACGTTCTCCGAGACGCAGTCGACGTAGTCCACGCCGGGTTCGCCTCCCGGGCACGCGATGATCGGAACGAACTTCACGCCGGCCTCGGTCGCCTTGCGGATCGTCGGCAGCAGCGCCTCACCGCCATCCGTGAACGACACGATGACGTTGACGCCCTGTGCGACGAGGGAGTTGATGTCGGAGATGGCCTTCTGGGTGTCGGCCTGCGCGTCGGTGTAGATGATGTCGGTGATGTTCTCGCACTTCGCGGCCTCGGCCTCGAAGATGGCGCGGGTGGTCTTGCGCCACGAGTTGCCTCCGAAGCCGTCGGCGAACGCGACCTTGATCGGCTGGTCGCCGCAGAACTCCGAGATGTCGAGGATGTCGCCCTGGACACCCGAGATGCCGACCTCGTTGACGGGTGCGGTCGATCCGCCCGAACCGCCGTCTCCGGCGCCGGTCGAACACGCCGCGAGCGCCAGCGCACCCGCGGCGGCGAGCGCCACGAGCGAGATCCTGGTCTTTGAGTACATGTGAACTCTCTCTCTTAGTGAATGGAGGTGGGCGTCGCGCGGGGCGCGATCGCCCGGACGGCTCACCGGTCACATCGGGCGAGGGATTCGTGGTCCCCTGCCGTGCTGTCCTCTTCGACCTGCCTCGTCTGCTTTGACGGGGCCGGAGACCGGCGATTCATCGTGTTGATGGAGCATGCGAGTCCCCTCGGAAGGGGATCCGACCCGGGGCGGAACCCCTGGGAGAGCCTCATACTCGCAGCCCTCGATCGGGGCGACTGAGTCACGTTGCGAACCCGGTGACTCATATTGAGACGGCCCTTCTTCGGCCCCGATCGACGATGCAACCTTGTGCCGTGGAGCCATCCACCACCGTCTCAACCGTCCCGTCGCAGTGCTGCGTCGGGACCGAGTAGCCACGAGGAGCTACACCATGTCGACGCCGACCCCCACCGATCTGCTCGGGGAGATCTACGCACACTGGATCGACCAGCTGGCCCTGCTGGGCGATGCCCCGCTCTCGACCGAGCTGCTGCGGCTCATCTTCGACGACTGGCAGCGCGCAACCGCCGAGCCGGAGAACGTCACCTATCAGCACACCGAGATCGGTGGTGTGCCCGGCATCCTGGTGACGCCGATCGGCTGCGATCGCAGCCAGGTGCTGATCTTCATGCACGGCGGTGGATTCGCCCTCGGCTCGTCCGCGAGCCACCGCAAGCTCGCCGGCCACATCGCGAAGGCCCTCGGCGTCAGCGCGTTCGTGCTCGACTTCCGGCTCGCGCCGGACTTCAAGTTCCCGGCGCAGATCGATGACGGGATCGCCGTCTACCGCGCGCTGCTCGCCGCGGGGCACCGTCCCGAGGATCTGACGCCGATCGGTGACAGCGCCGGCGGCAACCTCGCGATCAGCATGGTGTTCGAGGCCCGCAACCAGGGGCTGCCCCTGCCGCTGCAGGTCATCACGATGTCGCCCTGGCTCAACATGGAGAACGACGGCGTCACCATCGAGACCAACGACGCGACCGACTTCCTCATCACGAGGGAGGGGCTGCAGGGCAACATCGACCGGTACATCCTGGGCGCGACGAGCCCCACCGACCCCATGGCCAACCCGCTCTATCAGGACTTCACCGGCTTTCCGCGGCTCTACATCGCGGCGGGCGACATCGAGTCGCTCTTCAGCGACAGCGTGCGGCTCAACCAGCTCGCCCTCGACGCCGGGGTCGATGTGACCTTCTCGATCGGCGAGGGGATGCAGCACGTGTTCCCGTTCCTCGCGGGCCGTCACCCGCGCGCCGACGAGGAGATCGCGCGCATCGCCGACTGGTATCGCGCGGGACGCGCCGCGCAGCAGCACTGATCACGCACGCTCGCACCGCTGCCCCAGCGCGGCGGTGACCACGGGACATCCCCATGAAAGGAAAGACAGCATGACCGCAACCGACTACGACAGCGTCGTCATCGGGGCCGGATTCTCCGGGCTCGCCATCCTGCACCACTTGCGTGAGAAGGGGCAGCGCACCCTCGTCGTCGACGGGGCCGACGGAATCGGCGGCACCTGGTGGATCAACAACTACCCCGGTGTGCGCACCGACAGCGAGTTCAGCTACTACTCGTTCTCGTTCTCCAAGGAGGTGCGCGAGGAATGGGTCTGGACCGAGCGCTACCCCTCGGGCAAGGAGGTGCTCGCCTACCTCAACTTCGTGGCCGACCGCCTCGACCTGCGCAAGGACATCCGTCTGAACACCTACATCGAGTCGGCGGTGTACGACGAGCCCGGCAATTTCTGGACGCTGCACATCGAGGGCGGCGGCACGATCACGACCAAGTACCTGATCTCTGGGATGGGCGTGCTCTCCCAGCCGATCTGGCCGGCGATCCCGGGACTCGAGAGCTTCGAGGGCACGCTCGTGCACGCCGCGCGCTGGCCGCGCGAGGGTGTGGACCTCAAGGGCAAGCGGGTGGGCCTCATCGGCCTCGGGGCTTCCGGCATCCAGATCCTTCCCACGATCGCGCCCGAGTGCGGTGAGCTCGTCGTGTTCCAGCGTGAGCCGAACTTCATCGTCGAGACCAACAACGACAAGGTCACGCCGGAGCAGCTCGCGCACGTGCGCGCCACCTACGACGAGATCTGGGAGCGCGCCGCGAACCACCCGTTCGGCGTGGACATGGTGCCGGCCCAGTACAGCGCCCTCGAGGTGGATGCCGACGAGCGCCGCCGCATCTTCGAGGGCAAGTGGAACGAGGGCGGCTTCCACTTCGCCAACGAGTGCTTCAACGACCTCGCCACCAACCACGAGTCGAGCGAGCTCGCCTCGGAGTTCATCCGGAGCAAGATTCGCGAGATCGTGAAGGACCCGGCCACGGCGGAACTCCTGTCGCCTCGCGGATACTCCTTCAACGGCAAGCGCGTGCCCACCGGTTTCGGTTACTACGCCGCGTTCAACCTGCCTCAGGTGAAGCTCGTCGACGTCAAGAGCAGCCCGATCACCGAGATCACCGCCAAGGGCGTGAAGGTCGGCGACACCGAGTACGAGCTCGACGTGCTGATCTGCGCGACCGGCTTCGACGCGATGACCGGCACGCTGACCAACATCGACATCATCGGGCGCGGCGGTCAGGTGCTGCGCGACAAGTGGAAGAACGGCATCCGGTCGAACCTCGGCATCTCGATGCACGGCTTCCCGAACCTGCTGCTGTCGCTCGGCCCGCAGACCCCGTACTCCAACCTGCCCGTGCCGATCCAGCTCGGCGCGCAGTGGATGGCCCGGGCCATCGACTACGCGACGAGGAACGGCATCGAGCGGCTCGAGGCCACACCGGAGTCCGAGGAGTGGTGGGCCGCCGAGGTCGACCGTGCGGGCAAGGCGACGGTCATGTACTCGGAGGGCCAGAAGGCGAACGCGTGGTTCTTCGGCCAGAACGTGCCGGGCAAGCCGCACGAGTTCCAGGTGTACATGGGCGGCGGCCAGGTCTACCAGCAGTTCTGCCGTGAGGCCGAGGAAGCGGAGTACGCGAGCTTCCGCGCCTGATCACCCATCCGCGGGGCGCTCGCTTCAGCACACGGCGGGCGCCCCGCTCCACTCGATTCCAACCTCAGGAGACACTCGTGAACCGACTCACCGGCAAGATTGCCGTCATCACCGGCGCCGCATCCGGCATGGGCGCGGCGACCGCCGAACTGTTCGCCGCCGAGGGCGCGACCGTCATCGCGACCGACCTCAACGCCGAACTGGGGCAGGGTGTCGTCGATGGCATCCGTGCCGCGGGCGGGGGCGCGCAGTTCCACGCCATGAACGTCGCCGACGAGGAGGATGTCGCGCGCGTCTACGCCGCGGTCGGCGCCGAGCACGGCACGATCGACGTGCTGGTGAACTGCGCCGGCATCATCGGCGTCGACAAGCCCACCCACGAGCTCTCCGAGGGGGAGTGGGATGCCCTGTTCGCCGTCGACGTCAAGGGTGTGTTCTTCTCCACCAAGCACGCGCTGCCATACATGATCGCGCAGCGCTCGGGTTCGATCGTGAACTTCAGCTCGATCTACGGGCTCACCGGCAACGACGAGTTCACGGCCTACCACGTCGCCAAGGGCGCCGTCACGATGCAGACCAAGCAGGATGCCGCCGTCTACGGCCAGTACAACATCCGTGTGAACTCGGTGCACCCGAGCACGGTGCTCACCCCGCTCGTGGAGGGGATCGCCAACGCGTTCCCCGGCGGCCTCGCGGAGTACGAGAAGGTCAACACGACGACGCAGTCCATCCGCCGCCTCGGGCTGCCGATCGACGTCGCGTACGCGGTGCTCTACCTCGCTTCGGACGAGTCGACGTGGGTGACCGGGGTCAACCTGCCGATCGACGGCGGGTTCATGGCGCGCTGAGCGGTCGGGTCTTGACGCGTCACTTGTATTTTGCAAGTGTTTACGCATGAGCCTCTTCATCACCTGCCCGGTCGAGAGCGTCGAGCGAGCGACCGCCTTCTACACCGCCCTCGGCTGGACCCTCAACGCGGACATGTCCGACCACAACGTGTCGTGCTTCGCGATCGCGCCTGAGCAGTACGTGATGCTCGGCAGTCGCGAAATGTACGCGAGCGTCGGCGGCGTCGAGGAGCTGATCGGTGGCCCCGACACGCCCTCGAAGGTCACGGTCTCGTTCGATCTCGGCGGCCGCGAGGCGGTCGATGAGCTCGTCGAGCGCGCCGGCGCCGCCGGCGGGAGGATCGGTGACACCGACGACTACCCCTTCATGTACCAGCGCCAGTTTGACGACCCCGACGGCTACCACTACTCCCCGTTCTGGATGAAGCCGGACGTCGATCCCGCCGCGTGAGCGATCTCGCCGCCGCCCTCGACGTCATCGGCGCGCGGTGGGCCCTGCTCATCGTGGCGCGGTTGTTGGACGGGCCGCAGCGCTACGGCGATCTGCAGCGCGATCTCGGAGTGCCGACGAACATCCTCGCCACACGCCTGCGGGAGCTCGAAGCGGCCGGCGTGCTGTTCCGTCTGCCCCTGCGGCACAACACTCGGGCCTACGCGCTGACCGATCGCGGGCTCGCCCTGCGGGAGACGGTCCTCGCGCTCGGACGCTGGGGCGCCGAGCAGGCCGAGGCGACCCCTCGGCATCCCATCGACACGCCCTAGAGGCGCTCCGGTCGGGACCCCGACCTCACGATCGATTCGCCGATGGCGTGGGCGGTCACGAGCAGTCGCGGCAGGAACTCGCCGAGGATGCGATCGGTGCCGACCGTCGAGGTCGTGGTCGCGATGTTGACGGCCGCGACGACCTCACCGTCGGCGCCGCGCACGGGCGCGGCGATCGACCGCAGGCCGCCCTCGAGCTCCTGATCGACCAGCGCCCAGCCCTGGCTGCGCACCTCGGCGATGATCTCCCGCAGCCGGGGGAGGTCGGTCTGGGTGCGCGGGGTGAATGCCGGACTCGAGGTCAGATGCTCGTCGAGCCAGGTATCCGATCGGCCGGCGAGCAGCACGCGGCCCATCGAGGTCGCGCTCGCCGGGAATCGCGTACCGATCGTGATGCTCACCGCCATGATGCGCCGCACGGGCACGCGTGCGATGTAGACGATGTCGCTTCCGTCGAGCACCGATCCGGATGTCGACTCCCCGGTCTGCCGACTGAGCTCCTCGAGCGGGCCCTGCATGAGCTCCGGCAGGCTGAGGCTCGCCAGGTAGCTGTATCCGAGCTCGAGCACGCGAGGGGTGAGCTGGAAGGTGCGGCCGTCGGTCGTGACGTATCCCAGGTCGACGAGGGTGTGGAGAAAGCGGCGAGCGGTGGCCCGGGTGAGCTCGGTGCGCACCGCGAGTTCGCTGAGGGTCATCCTCGGATGCTCAGCATCGAACGCCCGGATCACCGCGAGACCGCGCGCGAGTGATTGCACGTACGGCGCGGTCGGGTCGTGATCGTCCATGTGGATCACGCTAGCGCTCGAGCACCACCGCGAGTCCCTGGCCGACGCCGATGCAGATCGCGGCCACGCCGACGCCGCCGCCGCGGCGCGCGAGTTCGTGCGCCAGGTGACCGATGATGCGGCCACCCGAGGCGCCGAGAGGATGCCCGATCGCCAGCGCTCCGCCGTGGATGTTGACCCGCTCCGGGTCGAGCTCGGGCCACAGGCGCAGGCAGGCGAGGGACTGCGCGGCGAAGGCCTCGTTGAGCTCGACGACATCGACATCCGCCCAGCTGCGACCGGCCGCCGCGAGAGCCCGGTTGGCGGCCTCGACGGGCGCGATGCCGAAGATGTCGGGGTCGTTGCCGGCGACGCCCCGTCCGGTGATGCGCGCGAGCGGTTCGGCATCCAGCGCGGTGGTCTCGCCGCCGATGAAGAGCATGGAGGCGCCGTCGTTGAGCGGAGAGGAGTTGCCGGCCGTCACGGTGCCGTCCGGGCGGAACGAGGGCTTCAGGGTGCCGAGCGACTCCGGGCTCGCGTCGGCGCGGATGCCCTCGTCGCGCGTGAGGTCCGTGCCGGGAACCGGGATCACCTCGCCCCACAGGCCGGCGTCCCACGCCGCTGCGGCGAGCCGATGGCTGCGCACCGCGAAGGCGTCCTGCTCGTCGCGGCTGATGCCGTACCGACCGGCGAGCAGTTCGGCGCTCTCGCCGTTGGAGATCGTCCAGGCCTGCCGCATCGCGGGATTGACCATCCGCCAGCCGATGGTGGTGGTGTGCATCGTGGATGATCCGGCCGGGTAGCCCTTCTCTGGCTTCTGCACGACCCAGGGCGCGCGGCTCATGGATTCCACGCCGCCGGCCAGGATGAGCGTGGCATCCCCCGCCTCGATCGCACGACTGGCCTGGATGACCGATTCCACACTCGAGCCGCACAGGCGGTTGACCGTGCTCCCGGGCACCGAGGTCGGCAGCCCTGCGAGGAGCGAAGCCATGCGCGCGACGTTGCGGTTGTCCTCGCCGGCCTGGTTGGCATCCCCGAGGATCACATCGTCGATGAGTGCCGGGTCGAGGCCGGGATGCCGCTCCAGCAGGGCTCGCATCGAGTGCGCCGCGAGGTCGTCGGGTCGCACCCCGGCGAGGGACTTGCCGTGGCGGCCGAACGGGGTGCGCACGGCGTCGTAGACATAGCTGCCGGTCATGGCTGCTCCTTGAGGTCGAGGCCGGTCAGGGCGCGGAGGTCGTCGAGGGTGGTGTCGCCGAAGCGCTCCGTGACCACCAGGCCGTCGGGGGTCACTTCGAGTACGGCGCGTTCGGTGTAGATGCGGCTGACGCAGGCGACACCGGTGAGTGGGTAGCTGCACTCGGCCACGATCTTCGGGGCGCCGTCGCGGGTCGTGAGGTCGGTCATCACCCAGACCTGACGCGCGCCGATCGCCAGGTCCATGGCGCCTCCCACGGCGGGGATCGCATCGGCGTCGCCGGTGCTCCAGTTGGCGAGGTCGCCGCCGACCGAGACCTGGAACGCGCCCAGCACGCAGATGTCGACGTGGCCGCCGCGCATCATGCCGAACGAGTCGGCCTGATGGAAGTACGAGGCGCCGAGCAACTCGGTGACGGGGATCTTGCCGGCGTTGATGAGGTCCGGGTCGATCCGTTCCGGCGCGGGCTCCGGGCCCATGCCGAGCATGCCGTTCTCGGTGTGGAGGATGATCTCGAGATCCTGCGGCAGGAAGTTGGACACCAGCGTCGGGGCTCCGATGCCGAGGTTCACGACCGCGCCCTCGGGGATGTCCCGGGCGATCCGTGCGGCGAGCTCGTTGCGGCTCAGTCCGGCGCTCATGACGCGCGTCCCTCGCCCACGAAGACGCCGTCGCGCAGCCAGGCGCGCTCCGGCACCGGCACGAGGCGGGCGACGTGGATGCCGGGGGTGACGACCGCCTCCGGGTCGAGCTCGCCGAGCTCGACCACCCGATCGACCTGCGCGACGGTGGTGCGTGCCGCCGAGGCCATGATCGGCCCGAAGTTGCGCGCCGTCTTGCGATAGACCAGATTGCCCCAGCGGTCGCCCCGCCAGGCGCTGACCAGTGCGTAGTCCGCGTGGAGTGCATGCTCGAGCACCTGGGGTCGCCCGGCGATGGTGCGCACCTCTTTGCCTTCGGCGAGCTCCGTGCCGTAGCCGGTGGGGGTGAAGAACGCTCCGATGCCGGCTCCTGCGGCGCGGATGCGCTCGGCCAGGGTGCCCTGCGGCACCAGCTCGAGCTCGATCCGGCCCGCGCGATAGAGCGCGTCGAAGACGTGCGAGTCGACCTGTCGCGGGAACGAGCAGATCATCTTCGCGACCTGGCCCGCCGCGAGCAGCGCGGCGAGACCGGTGTCGCCGTTGCCGGCATTGTTGTTGATCACGGTCAGCCCGCCGGCGCCGTGCTCGCGCAGGGCGTCGATGAGTTCGACGGGCTGCCCGGCACGACCGAATCCGCCGATCATCACGGTCGCCCCGTCGGGGATGTCAGCGACGGCCGCGGCCGGGCTCGGCACGATCTTCGAGATCACTGCATCGTCCTCGTTCGTTGTGCGCACAAGTGTTCGTTCAACGAACTGTACTCGCTGTTCGTCGCGCGCGCCAGAGGTGGTGCATATGATCGTCATATGGATTCCCTCATCGTGTACGGCAAGCCCGACTGCACCGACTTCCTGCGATCGAAGGCGCTGCTCGACTCGCTCGAGGTGCCGTTCCAGTGGCACGACATCGTCGCCAGTGCCGAGGATGCCGAGCGCGCGGCCGCGATCAGCGGGGGCAGCCGCAGCCCGGTTATCGTCTTCGCCGACGGCAGCTTCCAGGTCGAGCCCACCGACGATGAACTCGCCGTCAAGCTCGGCTTCCCGGCACCGGGTGCCGGCACGGCGGCCGAGGTCTGCGAGATCTGAGCGCTGCCGCTACGGCGCGTGCCGTGCGGCGCGCAGGTCGACGCGGTACGCACCTTCGCGCGACCACACGAGGGGCGTGGCCTCGGCGCGGTAGTGCTCGAGCGCGCGGGACTCGTGGTCGATCGGTGGATGCCCGGACGCCCGCACGACGCGCCACCACGGCATGTCCGAGCCGTAGTGCGCCATCACCGTGCCCACGGCGCGCGCGGCGCGCGATCCGACCGCAGCAGCCACATCGCCATAGGTCATGACCGAGCCCGGTGGAATCGACGCCACCACCTCGAGCACGCGCCCGACGAAGTCCTCGGCAGGCAGTCGCACTAGAGCGTCAGTACGCCGAGGTTCTCGCCGTACTCGGTCTGGCCGACGATTGCGAAGCCCACGCGCAGGAAGAACTCCTCGGGTCCCTCGTCGCCCGGCTCCCAGATCGCGGTGAGGCGCTCGAAGCCGCGGGTGCGGGCCTCCTCCGCGAGGGCGTGCACGGCGAACCGGCCGACGCCGCGCCCCTGCGCGTCGGCGGCGACACTGACCCGCCAGACGCAACTGCGGAACTGCTCCTCGGGCGCCTCCGGGTCGAAGTTGCCCCGGATGAAGCCGATCACCTCATCCCCGTCGAGCACCACGCGCGGCCACGAGGTGGTGGGGTTGAGGGCCGCGTCGGCGATCGCATATGACGGCGGCGTGACGAATTGCTCCTGGCCGCGCCGCAGTGTGAGCGAGTTGGCCGCGACGATCGTCTTCGCGGACAGTTCCTCGAGCCTCAACGCAGCCATGCGACCAGGCTAACGCGGGAGTGTGACGAACGCGTAACTATCTCGATATCAAGATAGTTGGGGAAGCGAGTATGCTGATTCACGGCCCAAAAGACTAGAAGGAGTTCCGTTTGTCCAAGATCAAGGTAGAGGGAACCGTCGTCGAACTCGACGGCGATGAGATGACCCGCATCATCTGGCAGAAGATCAAGGACACGCTCATCTACCCGTACCTCGACATCGACCTCGAGTACTACGACCTCGGCATCGAGAACCGCGACGCGACCGACGACCAGGTCACGATCGACGCGGCGCACGCCATCCAGAAGCACGGTGTCGGCGTCAAGTGCGCCACCATCACGCCCGACGAGGCTCGCGTCGAGGAGTTCGGCCTCAAGCAGATGTGGAAGAGCCCGAACGGCACCATCCGCAACATCCTCGGCGGCGTGATCTTCCGCGAGCCGATCATCATCTCCAACATCCCGCGCCTGGTGCCCGGCTGGAACAAGCCGATCATCATCGGCCGCCACGCGTTCGGCGACCAGTACCGCGCCACCGATTTCCGCTTCCAGGGCAAGGGCACGCTCACGGTCGAGTTCACCCCGGAAGACGGCTCCGAGCCGCTGAAGTTCGAGGTGTACCAGTCGCCCGGTTCGGGTGTCGCCCAGGTGCAGTACAACCTGGATGACTCGATCCGCGACTTCGCGCGCGCGAGCCTGAACTACGGCCTGGACCGCAACTACCCGGTGTACCTCTCGACCAAGAACACCATCCTCAAGGCCTACGACGGCCGGTTCAAGGACATCTTCCAGGAGGTGTTCGACGCCGAGTTCAAGGCGAAGTTCGACGAGAAGGGTCTCACCTACGAGCACCGCCTCATCGACGACATGGTGGCCTCCGCCATGAAGTGGGAGGGCGGCTACGTCTGGGCGTGCAAGAACTACGACGGCGACGTGCAGTCCGACACCGTGGCGCAGGGCTTCGGCTCGCTCGGCCTCATGACCAGCGTGCTCGCCACTCCGGACGGCAAGGTCGTCGAGGCGGAGGCCGCGCACGGCACCGTCACGCGTCACTACCGTCAGCACCAGGCGGGCAAGCCCACCTCGACCAACCCGATCGCCTCGATCTTCGCCTGGACCCGTGGTCTGCAGCACCGCGGCAAGCTGGACGGCAACCCGGCGCTCATCGAGTTCGCCGACACGCTCGAGGATGTCGTGATCAAGGCTGTCGAGGCCGGTCACATGACCAAGGACCTCGCCCTGCTCGTAGGTCCCGACCAGCAGTGGGAGACCACCGAGGAGTTCCTCGACACGCTCGACAAGGCGCTCGCGGCGCGACTGGCGTAGCGCAGACACGACGAAAGGCCCGGAAGCGATCGCGCTTCCGGGCCTTTCGCGTTGTTGCTGCTGCTACTGCGCGGCGGCCACCTCGGGGGCGCCGACGACGGCGACCTTGCGCGGCTTGGCCTGCTCGCTGACCGGGATGCTGACGGTGAGCACACCGTTGACGTAGTCGGCCGAGATGTGCTCGGTGTCGATACCGTCGCCGAGGGTCACGCGCCGCACGATGGCGCCGGTGGAGCGCTCGCGCGAGATCCAGGTCGCGCCCTCGACGGCGGGCGCCGTGCGGGTCGCGCGGATGGTGAGGGTGCGGCCGTCGACGTCGACGTCGATCGAGTTCGCGTCGACACCGGGCAGGTCGACCGCGAGCGTGAACACGTCGTCGGCACGGTAGATGTCCACGGCGGCAAGACGCGGGCCGGAACGGAACTGGGGCTGGTAGGTCGCGACGCGACCGACCTGGCGGAACGGGCTGGTGGCGGTTGCCATGAGGTTCAACTCCTTCGGCCGGGTGATCGGCCACTCCTGAAAACTTGAGTCGGGTTGACTCAACAATCAGAGTGTAGGCACGCGCGCATCGGTGCGGGGCGATGTTCGCCGAAGGCTGACGGTCAGTGCAGCGTCTCGCCGCGCTCGAGCATGGCCACGTACTTGAGGATGTTGCGCTCGCGGGAATCGGCGCGCTTGAGCTGGCTGAGACGGAAGATGATCGCCCAGCGGTTCTGGGCGCTGATGGTCTCGAAGAAGGCCGCGGCAGCGGGGCTCGCGTCGAGGGCGGCGCGCAGGTCGTCGGGCACCGGCGCGTCCTTGACGCGGTAGGCGGCATCCCATCGTCCGTCGGCCTTCGCCCGGTCGATCTCGGCCTGACCAGCCGGGCGCATGCGGCCCTCGGCGGTGAGGCGCTCGACGTGGCCGACGTTGCGCTGCGACCACGGACTGTTGCGACGGCGCGGCGTGAAGGCCTGCAGCACGTAGTCGTCGTCGAATCGCGCGACCTGGCCGTCGATCCAGCCGTGGCAGAGCGCGACGTCGAGCGCCTCGTCGTAGGTGAGGCCGGGCGCGCTCGACGTGCGCTTGCGCAGCTTGAGCCGCACGCCGTCATCGGTGCCGTGCTCGATGATCCAGCGCTCCCACTCCTGCGCGGTCGCCACATCGAGCAGCGCCTTGTCCGCGAACGACACCATGCCGTCATGCTACGGCGCCCCACCGTCACCTGCCGAGGGGTCGCAACATGCCGCCCACGCCGCCGGCGCTGCGGCGTGTTGCGACCCCTCGGCGGGATGTGGGGGCGTCAGTAGCCGGAGAACGCGTCCGTGTGCACGCGGCGGGCGCCCTGGCCGCGCAGGGCGTGGCGGAGCTCCGAGACGAGCGCCGGCGGGCCGGAGATGAAGGTGCGACGCCCGGCGGCATCCGGCACGTCCGCCGCGAGCCGCTCGCCCGTCACCCGGCCCGCACCGCCGTAGGTCCAGCCGGTCGGCAGCGGGTCGGGAGGCTCGGGGGAGTAGAGCACGACCCGCGCCCCGGACTGCTCGAGCAGGGACGCGTACGGTGGCTCGCCCGCGGCGCTCGTCGCGTAGACGACCACGACATTCCGGTGCTCACCGCGTTCGGTCGCGTGCGCGAGCTGCGAGGCGAACGGCGTGATGCCAATGCCGCCCGCCACGAGCAGCAGCGGTTCGGACACCTTGACGGGCAGCGCGAAGTCGCCGCCGACGCCGGTGCCGTGCACGATCGCGCCGGGCTCGAGGTCGAGCAGCGCCTGCTTGAAGCTCGACGACTTGCTCGGCACCGTGATCGCGAAGGTGATGGGTGCGGTCGCGCTCGGGGCCGAGGAGATGCTGAAGTAGCGTCGGCTGCCGCGGAAGTCGGCCCGGCGGTGCGGGATGGTGAGCTCCATGTACTGCCCGGGCACGAAGCGCACGGCCCGCGACGGCTGGAACGACAGCTCCCAGGTCGTGGGCGACAGCTGCGTCTTGCCGAGGTAGGTCATGCGGATGGCGCGGCGCTGACCGAAGAAGAACGCGAGGAGGTTGCCCACCAGCAGCGCGAGCAGCGGGCTGGAGTAGAGCGGCCCGATGTTGAAGGGGATGGTGAACAGCAGCGCGACGACGGTCGCGACGACGAGCTGCTGCCAGCGCCGCGGAGGCAGCGTGAGCGGCTCGCTCAGCATGAACACCGCCAGGAACACCGCGGGCGAGGAGAGCAGGGCGAGCCCGAGCCAGTCCCCTACGGTGCCGCCGGCGATGGCGATGCGCAGCCCGAAGACGACGCTGGTGAGTGCGAGGAAGAACAGCCCGACGCCCAGGCGCTGGGTGCGGTAGAGCACCAGGAACCCGGTGACGGCGACGAACGGCAGCAGTGCCGGGGTGCCGGCCCACCACGCGGGGTAGCTCAACCCGACGAGTCCGACCACGAACGCGCCGAGCGCCGCCGGGTTGAACACGTGGCGCCCCCGCACCGCGACGAGGAACTTCGAGACACCGGCGAGGGCCGCGGCGAGCGCGACACCGGCGAGCGCCACGAGCTCGAGCTTCGGCTCCAACACGAAGAAGACGAGCAGGCCGGTGATGATGGATGACTCGAGATGCAGCTTCACGCGCGCGACGAGCGAGGCCGCCCAGGTGCCGGCCAGGCTCGCCGCCACCGCGACGACCGAGGACACCGCGATGGCGAGCGGGTCGCGCGGCACGAGACCGAGCGCGGCGAAGACGATCGCGGCGAGCTCGATGAGCACCAGCGACATCACGACGAGCTTGTACATCGGCACGGCGCCGGTGGTGCGGTCCAGCCATCGCTTCATGTGAACAACTCCCCGTCAAGGTGTGGCGAAGACTCTACCCGGCCCGTCGCGTGCATCCGCACGTATGAGAACTCGAACCGCTTCGCGAGGCGTGCCGGGTCGGCGAAGAACAGCGCGGTCGCGAGCGCGTCGGCGGCGAGGGCGGTCTCCGCCATCGCCCAGGTGGCGATGATCCCGCGCGTCGGCAGCCCCGTGGTCGCATCAAGCACGTGGTGCAGCCCGTCGCCCCAGACCCGTCGGTTCGATGCCGAGGCGCAGATCGCACCGTTCCCGATCGACACCACCCCGATCGCCTTGGTCGTGTCGAGCGGGTGCTCGAGCCCGACCCGGATGGGCTCGGCGCCGCGATGCGCGATGTCGCCGCTGGCGTCCACGATGAACTCCTCGACGCCGGAGGCGACGAGCATCGCGGCGACGATGTCGACGAGGTATCCCTTGCCGGCCGCGCCGACGTCGACCGAGACCGGTCGCAGCGTGGTCAGCGCGGTGCCGTCCCAGGCCACCGCCGCATCCCAGTCCGGTGCGGGGATCGCCGGTCCGGTGGAGCGCAACGAGTACGCCCGGTCGTAGCCGAGTCGGTCGAGGGCGGCACCGACCAGCGGGCTCATTGCACCATCGGTGGCCTCGTAGAGCGCGCGGTACACGTCGAAGAGGGCGGCGGCGTCATCCGGGAAGACGTGTCGACCGGGGGTGGTCGTGATGCGCGCGACGAGGGAGTCATCGCGGAACCGGGAGTAGGTGCGGTCGAACCCGGCGATGCGGTCGAGGATCGCGGCCTCGAGCACCCCGCCGAGTGGCTGCGGGGCGTCGATCTGCCACCCGGTGCCGATCGCCTCGAACCGCCAGCTATGCGGCAGCGTCAAGCTTGATCGCCTCGACGGCCTTGTTGAACCCGCCGCTGGTCAGCGAGGAGCCGGCGACCTTGCTCACGCTGATCGAGTCGATGTCCTTGCCGACGACGATCGCGTCGATGCCGCCGATGAACTCGCCCTGGTAGTGCTTGGAGTCCGGGCTCTCGCCGTGCCCGACCACCTGCACGTCGGTGATCACGTCGTCCGCCAGGGTGATGGTGACATCGATGGTCTCGGTGCCGTTGGGGGACTGGTAGTTCGCGCTCTCGGTGTAGGTGCCGTCGGCATAGGTGCCCGCGCCGGTGTCGGCGGGCGTGGTGCTCTGGTCGGTTTGCGGGGTCCCCTCGGTGGCGGGCTGCGTCGATGCCGCGCAACCGGCGAGCGCACCGGTGAGGGTGAGGCCGGTGAGCAGGGCGAAGGCGGGCTTGCTGGTGGTCAGTGAGCGCATCGAGATTCTCTCCGTGGTCAGGAAACGTCGTGTCCCCAGCATTCCCTACCGGGCGGCGGATGCCCGTGAGCGGGCTGGGCGTATCCGGTGAGTTCGCAGCATCCCGCCACATCCCCGAAATGTAACGAGCGTGTAAACCTCTGTTCTCGCACTTGCGCTGAGGTTTGTTCGTAAGGTGTACTAACAAACATGACGACGGGGTTCGCATCCGGACGGGTGCTCAGGCCGACACGCAAGGTGCTCCCCGAGCACGCGCGCGGGCACAACCGATCGCTCGTGCTGCAGACCCTCTACCGCGCCGAGCGCGCCGGACTCAGCCGCGCCGACATCGCCCGCGAGACCGGCCTCACCCGGGTGACCGTCTCGGACCTCGTCGCCGAGCTCATCGGCGAGGGCCTCGTCGTCGAGACCGGTCAGCGCGAGGACGCACGCCCCGGCAAGCCGGCCACGCTGCTCGACCTCAACCGCTCCGCGTTCCAGATCATCGGCATCGACCTGAGCGAGTACGCCACCTTCCGCGGCGCCGTGCTCGACCTCGACGGTCACATCCTCGCGCGCGCCGAACTGCCCCTCGAGGCGCGCACGGGGCCGGATGCCACCGCCCTCGTCATCCGCCTCACCGAGCAGCTCGTGGCCGCCGCCACCCTCCCGGTGCTCGGCATCGGCGTGGGATCACCCGGCGTGGTCGACCTCGCCGGCGTCGTGCTCTCCGCCCCGAACCTCGGCTGGTCCGGCGAACGACTGCAAGACGAGCTCGCGGCCCGCTTCGCGTTGCCGGTGGTCGTCGCGAACGACGCGAACGTCGCCGCGCTCGCCGAGCACAGCTTCGGCGACGCCGACAGCGACATGATGCTCGTCAAGGTCGGCCACGGTGTCGGTGCCGGACTGCTGCTCGACGGTACGCCCCTGTTCGGCAGCCGCTTCGCCGCCGGTGAGATCGGGCACGTCGTCGTCGGCACCGATGGTGGCCCCGCCTGCGTGTGCGGCAAGCACGGCTGCCTGGAGACGTGGCTGGCGACGCCGCGGCTGGAGCGCGCCATCGCGCACGGCGACCGCGACGCCGTGCTGACCGAGGCCGGCCAGCGACTCGGCATCGCGTTGGCCCCCATCGTCGGAGCGCTCAACCTCGCCGAGGTCGTGTTGAGCGGACCGACGCACCTGCTCGACGGTCCGCTCATCAGGGCGACCGGCGAAACCCTCCGCAACCGCACGATGGCCGAGTTCCATGGCCGTCTGACGCTGCGGATGACGACGCTCGGCGAAGACATCGTGATGCGCGGCGCCGCCGCGATGGTGCTCTCCGCCCAGCTCGGGGTCTCCTGACCCGAATCCCGCACCAGCGGAGTGTCCATCCGGCGCCCCGCAGCCCCAAGAAGAAGGAACAGGAAATGAAGCGAAAGATCGGAGTGGTCGCAGCCGCGACCGCCGCACTCGTCGTTCTCGCCGGGTGCGCCACCACACCGTCGGACGGCAACGCCGACGGACAGGACATCACGTTCTGGGTGATGGGCGGTGACACCCCGGAAGCGCTGCGCGACTACCTTAAGACCGAGTACGCGGACGCAACCGGGGGCACCCTCACTATCGAGGAGCAGTCCTGGGGCGACGCCCTTGCGAAGCTCACCACAGCCCTGCCCGATGCCGAGAATACCCCGGACGTGACGGAGATCGGCAACACCTGGTCACCGACCTTCACGACCGTCGGCGCGTTCACCGACATCACCGACATGGTGGAGGAACTCGGCGGCGACAAGCTGCTGCCGTCCTTCGTCGAGGTCGGCGAGGTCGACGGCGCCAACTACGCCCTGCCGTACTACTTCGGTTCGCGCTACGTCTTCTACCGCAAAGACCTGTGGTCCGCCGCCGGGCTCGAGGTGCCGACCACGCTCGAGGAGTTCAACGCCGCCGCGGCCGCGCTGAAGACCGACACCCAGTCGGGCTTCTACCTCGGCGGCGAGGACTGGCGCAACGGCATCTCGTGGGTGTTCGCCAACGGCGGCGAGCTCGCCGTCAAGGACGGCGACACCTGGAAGTCGACGCTCTCCGACCCGAACACGATCGCCGGCCTCGAGCAGCTGCAGGCGCTGTTCGCGGATGCCTCGCTCGCCCCGGTCAACGAGGCGGACAGCACCCCGTGGGTGAACATCAACAACAACTCCGAGACGGGTGTGCCGGAGGCGGCGACGATCATCGCACCCGGTTGGGCGCACTGGTCGATCGGCGACCTCACTCCCGACCCGAAGGACAGCACCAAGATGGTGGCCACCTGGAACGACGAGGTGTTCGGCACCTTCGTGCTGCCGGGCGTCGACGGCGGGGTCGCCCCGGTCTTCGCGGGCGGCTCGAACGTCGCGATCTCCGCGGCCAGCCAGAACCAGGCCGGCGCGAAGGAGCTGCTGAGGATCATCTTCTCGCCCGAGTACCAGACCATGCTCGGCGAGAACGGTCTGGGGCCGGCCAACCTCGACTACGCGAGCGCGCTCGGTGACGACCAGTTCGCCGCCGCGCTCATCGAGTCGGCGGCCGGATCCAAGCTCACCCCCGCGGCGCCCGGCTGGGCTGCGGTGGAGGGTGCACGACTGCTGGAGGAGTTCTTCGGCAAGGTGAACGCCGGCGGTGACATCCCGGCCCTCGCCAAGGAGTACGACGCCAAGATCGACGAACTGATCAACGGCTAGTCCCACCCGGTGGTCGAGCGCCGCCGAGACCCGGTCTCGGCGGGCTCGACCACCGGTACCCCCACCCACGTCATCCGAGCCCGAGAGGAGGCTTCGTCGTGTTCACCCGCTCGCGCGCGCCGTACGCGCTCATCGTTCCGGCCATCGCCATCCTGATCCTCGGCATGGGGTACCCGCTGATCTGGCAGGTCGTCACCTCGTTCCAGAAGTACGGGCTCGCCCAGCAGTTCGGGCAACCGGCCACCCTCGTGTGGTTCGACAACTACGTGCGCCTGGCCACCGACGTGCAGTTCTGGGTGGTCGTCGCGAAGTCCCTGGTGTTCTGCGTCGTCACCGCGTTCGTCACGCTGGCCATCGGCACGCTGTTGGCCCTGCTGATGAGCGCCGTCACCAAGACCGCGAGGCTCATCCTGCAGATCTCGCTGCTGCTGGCCTGGTCGATGCCGGTCGTCGCGGCGATGACCGTGTGGATCTGGCTCTTCGACCGCCGACGCGGCGTGATCAATTACCTGCTCGACCTCATCCCCGGTGTCGAGATGAACCGGTTCCAATGGCTGACCAACCCCCTGACCTTCCTGCTCGTCGCGAGCATCATCGTGATCTGGATGAGCGTGCCCTTCGTCGCGTTCTCGATCTACGCCGGACTCACCCAGGTCTCCGACGAGGTGCTCGAGGCGGCGCAGCTCGACGGCGCGAGCGGCTGGCAGCGCTTCTGGTGGATCATCCAGCCGATGATCCGCCCGGTGATCGCGATCGTGCTGCTGCTGCAGCTGATCTGGGATCTGCGCGTGTTCACCCAGATCAAGATGCTGCAGGAGGCTGGCTCCGGCTCCGGCGACTACGACCTGCTCGGCACCTACATCTACAAGCTCGGCACGAGCGCGCAGGACTTCGGGATGTCGTCGGCCGTGTCGATCCTCGTGCTCGCGATCACCGTGGCGCTGAGTTCGTTCTACATCCGCTCGCTGCTGAAGGAGGACGAGGCGTGAAACCCGCCAGAGTTCTGTTGAATGCGCTCGCTATCGTGATCGCCGTTATGTGGGTGTTCCCGGTGTACTGGATGGTGAACTCGGCGTTCATCCCCACCGCGGTGCTGCAGCAGTTCACGCCGACCTTCTTCCCGCTGCACGGCACCCTGAGCAACTTCACGGGCGCGCTCGCCGACGGGTCGTTCTTCCGGGCGCTCGGCATGAGCGTGGCGATCACGCTCACCGTCGTGGTGTTCTGCATCCTGTTCGCGTTCCTCGCGGCGATCGCGATCAGCCGGTTCCGGTTCCGGGGTCGCAAGAGCTTCGTGCTCGCCGTGCTCATCGTGCAGATGCTCCCGGCTGAGGGGCTCTTCATCGCCCAGTACAAGATGGTCGCGAGCGTGCACCTGCTCGACACCGTGATCGGCGTGAGCGTGATCTACATCGCCGCCGTCGTGCCGTTCACGATCTGGATGCTGCGCGGCTTCGTGGCGGGCATCCCCGCGGACCTCGAGGAGGCGGCCATGGTCGACGGCCTCAGCCGCTTCGGCGCGTTCATGCGCATCACCTTCCCGCTGCTGGCTCCGGGCCTCGTGGCCTCCGGCGTCTACGCCTTCCTGCAGGCATGGAACGAGTTCACGGTCGCGCTCGTGCTGCTGCCCTCGGAGGCCGCCCAGACGCTGCCCCTGTGGCTGCGGGGCTTCGTGCAGGCCAGCGCGACGCGAGAGACGGACTGGGGACAGGTGATGGCCGCATCGAGCCTGGTCGCCATCCCGGTGATCGTGTTCTTCCTCATCGTGCAGGGGCGGTTGACGTCGGGACTGGTCAGCGGCGCGGTGAAGGGATGAGCGGGGCATTGCGCGCAGGCATCGATATCGGCGGCACCAAGACCGAGGCCGTAGCGGTCGACGAGGCGGGCGGCATCGTGCACCGGCTGCGGCTGCCGACCGGCTTCGGGCCGGATGCCGTGCTCGAGACCGCGGTGACCGCACTGACCACCCTCGCCGAGCTCGCCCACGGCGGCATCGCGGACTTCGCGTCGATCGGCGTCGGGATCCCGGGGGCCGTCGACCCCGTGAGCGGTCGCGTCACGCACGCCGTCAACCTGGGACTGGACGGGCTGGAGCTCGGCGACGATCTCGGCCGTCGCCTGGGGCGGGCGGTGCGCGTCGACAACGACGTGAACGCCGCGGCGATCGGGGCCTATCACCTGCTCGGCGAGCAGCGCACCCGATCGCTCGCCTACCTCAACCTCGGCACCGGCCTGGCGGCCGGGCTCGTGCTCGACGGTCGGTTGTGGCGCGGCTCGCGCGGCACCGCCGGCGAGATCGGCCACATCCCGGTCGACCCGGATGGGCCGGAGTGCCCGTGCGGGCAGCGGGGCTGTCTCGAGACGGTCGCCTCCGGCTCGGCCATCGCCCGGCAGTGGCCGACGGACGACCCGAAGCCGGCGCGCGCGCTGTTCGCGGCCGCGGCATCCGGCGATCCGGCGGCCCTCGAGGTGCGGCGCCGGTTCCTGGACAACGTCGCCGCGGCGGTGCGCGTGCTCGTGCTCACCGTGGATACGGATACCGTGGTCATCGGTGGTGGACTGTCGTCGCTCGGCACGGAGCTGCTCGATGCCGTACGAGCCGTGCTCGCGGACTGGGAGCGGCACTCGCCGTTCCTGGCGTCGACCCACCTGAGTGAGCGGGTCACGATCGTGCCCGCTGAGTTCCCGGCGGCCGCGGTCGGTGCCGCGCTCGTCGGCGTGGCCTGATCGATAGGATCGAACAATGGCTGAAGTCGTCATCGTCCCCTCGTCCGCGGAGGGTGGCGAGCTCGCCGCCGACATCATCTCCTCACTCGTGGCAGCGCGACCGGATGCCGTGCTCGGTCTCGCCACCGGGTCCACGCCGCTCTCGACCTACCAGTCGCTCGCGCGCCGACACCTCGACCTGAACCGGGTACGGGGGTTCGCCCTCGACGAGTACGTGGGACTTCCGCGGCAGCATCCCGAGAGCTATCGATCGGTGATCACTCGGGAGGTCGTCGAGCCGCTGGGCCTCGATCCTGCCCTGGTGCGAGTCCCGGCCGACGACGACGGTCCCCTGGATGAAGCGGGGGAGCGCTACGAGGCCGACCTTGATGCCGCGGGCGGTATCGATATCCAGATTCTCGGCATCGGCACCACGGGTCACATCGGGTTCAACGAGCCGGGCTCCTCGTTCGCCTCGCTCACCCGCATCAAGACCCTTGCCGAGCAGACCCGTCGCGACAACGCCCGGTTCTTCGGCTCGCTCGCCGAGGTTCCCATGCACTGCATCACCCAGGGTCTCGGCACCATCATGCGCGCGAGGCATCTGCTGTTCCTCGCGTGGGGTGAGGGTAAGGCCGAGGCGGTGGCGGGTGCGGTCGAAGGACCGGTCACCTCGAGCCTCCCGGGCTCGGCGATCCAACTGCACCGCAAGGTGACCGTGATCGTCGACGAGGCGGCGGCGAGCAGGCTCAGGTTCGCCGACTACTACCGATACGCCTGGGACAACCGGCTCGCGTGGGAGCGCGTCTAGCCGGCTGCGCGTCAGTAGAGCAGCGCGGGCTGCACGCGATCCCACCAGTCGGTGGTGGCCACCGAGAGGTCGATCGATCCTTCGGCGATGCCACGCGCCGCATCCGGCACGCCGAGCAGAAGGTCGAGATGGCGGGTGCCGCTCGGGTTGGCGCGCGTCACGTACCGGTGCTCCGCGAGGTGCTCGGGCCAGAGGGCGCCGAGCACGCGGATGAGCTCGACGCCGACCGCGACGGGGCGCAGGCTCGCGGTGTCCGTCACGGTGAGCAGGAGTCCGAAACAGGTCTCGCCGCGGTACTTCTCGGCGGTCGGGGTGAACGAGTACGGGGTCGCGGCGACGCCCGGCAGCTCGAGCGCCTCGAACTCCCGCCACAGTGCGAGCGGATCGATCCACGGTGCGCCGACCGCGCGGAACGGCAGCGCGGTGCCACGCCCGTCGCTCACGTTCACACCCTCGAGCAGGCCGAGTCCCGGGTAGAGCGCGGCGGTGTGTGCGGTCGGCATGCCGGGGGACGGCGGAATCCACGGGCGGGTGTCGTCGAGGGCCTGGCGGTCGCGGTCCCAGCCTTCGAGTCCGACGACCACGACCTCGACATCCACGGCGGACTCGTGCGTCCACAGACGCGCCAGCTCGCCCATCGTCAGACTGTGCCGCACCGGCATCGACCAGCGCCCGATGAACGAGGCGCAGTGCTCCTCGTCGAGCAGGGGTCCCTCCACGACGCCGGGGGCGCCGCCCAGGGGGTTGGGGCGGTCGAGCACGACGACGGGGATGCCGGCGCTCGAGCACGACTCCATCACGAGGCTCATCGTCCACAGGTAGGTGTAGAAGCGGCACCCGACATCCGGGAGGTCGACGATCACCGCGTCGAGCCCGGCGAGGCTCTCCGGGTCGGGGGCGAGCCGCTCACCGTAGAGGCTCGTGACCGGAAGCCCGGTGAGGGCGTCGTACGAGTCGGCTTGAAACGACCCGTCCCTGCCCTGTGCCGAGAGCCCATGCTCGGGGCTGAACAGTCGTGTGAGCGCGAGCCCCGATCGCAGCACCTCGTCGCGGCCGGGGCGCAGGGTGCTCGTGAGCGCCACGTCGTTGGTGACGAGACCGAACCGAGCGCTGCGGAGGGATGACCCGGCGAGCGTGCCGACCCGGTCGATGCCGAGTCTCGTGCCGGTCACGCGCGCGGCTTCCTGTCGTAGCTCAATCGGTGACTCTGCACGGCATCGTAGGTGAGCTTGAGCGACTCGCTCATGCGATCGTAGAGCTGTTGCGCGATCCTGACGAAGAGGAAGTCGACGACCGCCAGCTGCGCGATTCTGCTGGACATCGCGCCCGAGCGGTAGCGGGTCTCTCGTGCTGCCGTGGTCAGCACGAGGTCCGCTCGCTCGGCCAGCGGCGAGTCCGGGTAGTTGGTGATCGCGACGGTTCGCGCGCCCGCCTTCGCGGCGACCTCGAGGGCGTGCACGGTCTCCATGGTGAGACCGGAGTGCGAGATCGAGATGGCCACCGAGTCGCTGTTGAGCAGCGCCGCCGAGGTGAGCGCCAGGTGAGGGTCGACCCAGCAGTACGACACCAAGCCGATGCGGTGCAGCTTCTGCTGCAGATCCTGACCGGTGAGTCCGCTCGACGCCACGCCGTAGATATCGACACGCGACGACCCGACGACGGCCGCGACGACGGCGTCGAGCGTCACGAGATCGAGCGCCTTGGCGGTCTGCTCGATCGCTTGAGCCTCTTGAAAGGCGATCTTGGATACGACGTCCTCGGCCGCGTCTCGAGGATCGATGTCGCTGTCGGCGATGCTGAACCGCTCGCGCTCGGCCTCCTCCCGGCCGGTCGCCGAACTGATCGCCATCCGGAACTCGGGATAGCCCGAGAAACCGAGCGCGCTGCAGAAACGGGTGACCGTGGCGAGCGATGTGGCGCAGGCCCGGGCGAGCTCGGTGATCGTCGAGTCCCGCACGATCGATGGATTCTCGAGCACGACGTTCGCGATGCGCTGCTCTGCGGGACGCAGCGTCGGTAGAGCCTGTCGCAGTGCGACCAGAACATCGGTAGCCAAGGGTGGTCTCCCTTTCAGAGCACCGCGAGTGCGGCGGCGAGTTCACGGCGGAATGCCATTGGATCATTCACGGTGCGGGTGGGATGCACGCGGTTCGTCAACGCTACTAGCGACAACTCGCGCGCCGGGTGGACGAGCAGAAGCGTGCCCGTGAATCCGGTGTGTCCGATGCCGCCGTCGGCGAGCGCACCCATGAACGCGTCGTGCCCGAGCCGGGACCCGATCGCCTGACCGTACTCGGACTCGACCCCGGGCGGTGTCTGTACCGTCGTCATGGCCGCGCGCGTGCGGGGTGAGAGCACCCCGTGGTCTCCGGTGCGCAGCTCCTCCGCGAAGCGGATGAGGTCCGAACCCGTCGAGAAGAGCCCGGCGTTGCCGGCGACCCCGCCGAGAGTCCACGCGGTCTCGTCATGAACCCGACCGTGCACCACCACCTGCTCGGGGAGCAACTGAAACTCGGTGGCCACCGTGTTCTCGGGTCCGGCCGGCCGGAATCCGGTGCTGCGCATGTCCAGCGGATCGGTCATCGTCTCACGCATGAGCACGTCGAGCGTCGTTCCCGAGATCCGTTCGGCGACGATGCCGGCGAGGATGTACCCGAGACAGGAGTACCGGTGGCGCTGACCGGGCGGGGCCTCGAGATCGAGGGCGAGGATCGCCGCCCGCGCCGCCTCGATCGAGGGGCGGTCGCGCCAGCCGAACCAGACGGGTGGGTATCCGGCGGTGTGGGTGAGCAGGTGGCGCAGTGTGATCTCGGAGCGAGGTCCGTCCGCGAGCTCGGGCAGGTATCGGTGCGCGGGCACATCGACGCTCTCGTGGTTTCGGTCGAGCAGTTCGAGCAGGGTGCCCGCCGTGAGCAGTTTCGTCAGAGAGGCGATGTCGAATCGCGTCTGCGCTGTGACGGGCGGGCGGTGTTCGGGGGCGAGAGCGTCGCGCGTCGAGCCGCTGTAGCGCGCGGCATCCCCGCCCGCGAAGTCGAACAGGACCTTCCCGGACCGTGCGACGACGACGTGGGCCGCGCTGAAGGACGTGCCGTCGGGGGCCGCGAGTTCGCGGTCGATGATCGCGGGGATCGTCTCCATGGGTCAATCGTAGGCGCGAATGTAACGCAGATGTAAATAATTCCCCTAAACGATGACATCTTGGGAAATCTTTGCCATGATCGTCGCGTGACCAACAATTCGACGGCGGATAGCGGTGGCGTCGCCGCCCAGACGGCGCAACTGTCCACCGAGCAGCGCAACCCCTCCAGTGTTGCCCTCGACGAGATGAGCAGCATAGAGGTCCTCGCCTTGCTCAACAGTGAGGACCGCCGGGCCGTCGAGGCGGTCGCCGCCTCCCTGCCCGACGTCGCAGAACTCGTGGATGCCGCGGTGGAGCGGGTGCGCCGTGGCGGGCGTGTCCACTACTTCGGGGCCGGCACCTCGGGACGATTGGCGATCCTCGACGCCGCCGAACTTCTCCCGACCTTCAATCTTCCGCCAGACGTCGTCGTTGCCCACATCGCCGGTGGCGCTGACGCCGTGCTGCGAGCCGTCGAGAACGCCGAGGACTCTCGGGAACTGGGCTCGCAGGATGCTGCAGGGCTGGGCCCCGACGACATCGCCATCGGCGTCACGGCCTCTGGCATCACGCCCTACGTCGGCGGAGCGCTCGAACAAGCGCGGTCCCGCGGTGCGGCCACCGCCCTGATCGCGTGCAACCCCGAACCCGCACTCGGCCCGCTCGCGGACATCGTGATCGTCGCCGACACCGGTCCCGAGGTGCTTTCGGGATCCACGCGACTCAAGGCGGGAACCGCCGAGAAGCTCATCCTGAACGGATTCTCCACCGCCGTGATGGTCGCGCTCGGACGCACCTGGTCGAATCTCATGGTGTCGGTCGTCGCCACCAACGAGAAGCTGCGCGTGCGCACCACGCGCATCCTCAGCCAGGCACTCTCGATCAGCGCGGAGCAGAGCCGCGCGCTGCTCGACGCCTCCGATGGTGAGCTCAAGACCGCGCTCGTCTCGGCTCTTGTCGGCGTCGACAGTCAGCGAGCCCGTGAGCTTCTCGCGGCCAGTTCCGAGTCCGTTCGCGACGCGCTCGCCCTCGGCGCCGCGGACAACGCATAACCCACCGATACCCGCGCACGGCACCCAACAATGAAAGTAGGAGAAATGAAACGCACACACCTCGCCGCGGTCAGCATCGCCGCGGCCAGCGCCCTGGCACTCAGCGCATGCGCTCCGAGTGCCACCGACACCGGTGACGAGGTCACGCTCACCCTCTGGTCGTGGCGCACCGAAGACGTGGAGAAGTACAACCGGATCTTCGATGTCTACGAAGAGGCCAACCCCGGTGTCACGATCGAGTTCGAGGCCTTCCTGAACACCGAGTACAACCAGCTTCTGACCACCGGCCTGTCGGGTTCCGACGGACCGGACATCGCCATGGTCCGCTCCTACGGCGGCCTTCAGGCCTGGGTCTCCGCTGGCCAGCTCGTGCCGATCGACGACATCGTCGATGGTCTGGACGCCATCGAGCCGGCGGTTCTCGCGGGCGCCCGGGGGCACGAAGACGGCCTGATCTACGGTGTTCCCTTCGCCACCCAGACCCTGCAGATGTTCTACAACAAGGGCATGTTCGACGAGCTGGGGCTCGAGGAACCCACTACCTGGGATGAGTTCATCGAGCTCAACGACGCGCTCCTCGCAGCCGGAGTGACGCCCATGGCGCTCGGCGCGAAGGACTCCTGGATGCTGCCGATCTTCTCCGACATCATCGGCGCTGGCCGCTATGGTGCTGGAGAGTTCGAAGCGGCGGTGCTCTCCGGCGAGAAGAACTTCACCGACCCGGACTACGTCGCCTCGCTCGCGCTCGTCGACGACATGCAGCAGTACCTCTCCCCGGACGTCGTCGGGGTGGGATACACGGACGCTCAGATCCAGTTCACCTCCGGACTGGCCGCTCAGTACCCCGGTGGTACCTTCGAACTGACGACGTTCAACACGCAGGCTCCCGATCTGGAACTCGGTGTCTACCAGGTGCCGCTTCCGCCGGATGCCGTCGCAGACGCACCCGTCACCCCGGCGTACGCCGACGGGAGCTTCGCGATCAACTCGGCGTCGGAGCACCAGGACGAGGCGGCCAAGCTGCTCAACTGGTTCACCACCGAGGAGTTCGCGCAGTTGTTCGCCGACGAGCTCTCGATGTTCTCCCCGATTCCCGGCGTGACCTACGACGACCCGGTGCTCGAGGAGATGTGGGACCTCTATCAGGCCAGCCCCGCCTCGTACCTGCTCCTGGTGAACTTCCGCTATGGAGAGCCCCAGGGGACCGCGGTGCTCGGCGAGGGCGTGCAGCAGATGTTCCTCGGAGAGCTGGACCCGGCCGCAGTGGCGGACAAGCTCCAGGCCGGCATCGACCAGTGGTTCGTTCCCGGCAACTAGCCGTGGCAGTCTGAACAAGGAGATCAGAGGATGAAGGCGGTCGGACGGCGCAAGCGCCTGACTACGGGGGTGGGTCTGCCCTGGGGGACGAGCATGATGTTCGTGCTTCCCGCGCTGGCGCTGTTCGCCGTCTTCATCCTCTACCCGCTGCTCACAGCGCTCGGGTATTCGTTCTTCAACTGGCGAGGCACCGTCAACGACGGCTTCTCGTGGTTGGACAACTACGTCACGGTCTTCACCCGACTGCCTTACAAAGACGAGATCGCCGGGGCGTTCGCCCACAACATCCTGTTGTTCCTGGGGGCGATGGTGTTTCAGAACACCGTCGGTCTGGGGCTGGCAGCGCTGTTGCACCGAATCGGTCGACTGAAGCGGTTCTTCCAGACCGTCTACACGCTGCCCTACCTTGTCAGCCCGCTGGTCATCGGCTACCTGTGGTCGCTCATGCTGTCCCCGCTCTTCGGGCCGGTCAATGCGCTGCTCAAGGCGGTCGGACTCGGCGATCTGGCTCGACCGTGGCTTGGTGATCCGCAGACGGCGATCTGGGTCGTGGTCCTCGTCACGGCGTGGCAGTGGATCGGCTTCCCGATCCTGCTCTACGGCGCCGCGCTCGGCGGTGTGCCCGAGGAGCTGAACGAGGCCGCCTCGCTCGATGGCGCGACATCCTGGCAGCGATTCCGACACATCACGCTGCCGCTGCTCGTGCCTGCGATCGGCACGGTGAGCATCCTGACCTTCATCGGAGCCATGGAGGCCTTCCCGATCCCGTATGCGCTCGGCGGCTCGACCGGGAGCCCCGCGGGCGCCACCGACGTCATGTCGCTGTTGTTCTACCGCACGGCGTTCGAGTCCGGCTCGAACAACGCCATCGGCGTCTCGTCGGCGATCGCCACATTGCTGTTCCTGTGCATCTTCGGCGTCGCGATGCTGATGCGTTGGTACTTGGACACCCGCGAGAAGAGGATGTACTGATGTCGCGTCACGGCAGACTGGCGCGAGCGCCTCTCGCTTCCCGCACCGCCACGGGCGTCCTGCTGTGGACCTACGTCGTGGTCTCGCTGGCCCCGCTCGTGCTCATGGTGATGAACTCGTTCCGCACGACGTCGGAGATGGCCTCCAACCCGCTGGGCCTTCCGCAGAACCCGAGCTTCTCGAGTTATGTCAAGGCCTGGGTCACCGCGGACTTCAGTTCGTACTTCTTCAACTCCATGCTCGTCACCATCTCGTCTGTGGCGATCTCCACGATCGTGTCGGTGCTCGCTGCGTACGCCTTCGCGCGATCGCGAAGCAAGTTCTTCCTGGCGCTCGAGGGGCTGTTCCTCTCCGGCCTGATGCTGCCGGTGTACCTCGCGATCTTGCCGATCTTCTTTCTTCTCGACGGACTCGGGCTGGTGAGCAACCTCGGCGGGCTCATCCTCGTCTACTCGGCGCTCGGCATCCCGTTCTCCACCTTCGTGCTCGCCTCGTTCTTCCGTCAGCTACCACTGGAGCTGGAGGAGGCCGCTCGCATCGACGGAGCGGGGCCCTTCCGGGCGTTCTTCTTCGTGCTGCTGCCGTTGGTGCGGCCGGCGATCGCGACGGTGATCGTGTTCCGTTTCGTGCCGATCTGGAACGACTTCTTCTACCCGCTCATCCTCATGCGCGACCGCGACGTCTACACACTCCCCGTCGGATTGACCCGCTTCTTCGGCGAGTTCCAGACGGACTGGGCGACGCTGTTCGCCGGCCTCACCCTCGCGACGCTGCCGCTGGTGGTGCTGTTCCTCTTCGCCACCAAGCAGATCGTCTCCGGATTGACGGCGGGCATGAGCAAGTGACCTCCTGGCTGCTGGGCGTCGACGTCGGGGCGACGGGAAGTCGGCTCGCGCTCGCCGAGGCCGGGCGACCGCGCGAACGCGCGCCACTGTCGGGTCCACCCGCAGCGGTCGTCGATGGCCAGAGCACGGCTCGGCAGGTGCTGCTCGACCTCATCGATCGCGCGGAGCAGGAGTGGCCGGATGCGATGCGCGGCATCTCGGGCTTTGGCGCTGGCATCGCCGGATTCGCCACGCTCGTGCTCGACCCCGATGAGATCGCTGGCGCTCTTCAGCACCGCCTTGGGGGAGCCCCGGTCGCGCTCGCCGCGGACATGGTCACCTCCCATCTGGGCGCGCTCGGCGGCGAGGGCGGCGCCGTCCTTGCCGCAGGCACCGGGGCGATCGCGTTCGGTACCGACCATGAGAACACCTGGCATCGTGTCGACGGTTGGGGCCACCTGATCGGCGATCTCGGTTCGGGGGCATGGATCGGCATCGAGGCGCTCCGAGCCGCCGCCGCACTGGCGGACGGGCGTGCCTCCGACGGTGGCGCCCTGCTGGCCGTCGTGATGGACGCGTTCGGTCCCGTGACGAACTGGCCCTCTCAGGTGTACCTTCGCCCCGACCGCGCCGCCGTGCTGGCGAGCCTCGTTCCCAGCGTCGCCGATCTCGCGATGCGCGGCGACGGGATCGCCGCGGCGATCCTGCGGAGCGCCGCCTCGCAGGTCGCCGCCACCCTCGCGGCCGCGCTGCAGGAGCCCATCCCCGCGCGGGCGGCGTACACCGGCGGACTGTTCAGCCTTCCGGAGTCGGTGTTCCTCGAGCCGTTCCTCGCCGAGTTCGCCACGCGTCGCCCCGACATCGTTCCGACTCCCGGGCTCGGCACCTCCCTCGACGGGTCGCTGCTGCTGGCGCATCGCGCGACCCTGGGGATGGGGGCACCGCTCGTGACGCTGCGGGCCGGCCGCCGCTAGCGCGCGACGTCCATCCGGGCTAGAGCAGTTCCCCGTTCGCCCAGACCTGCTCGACCCGCCACTCGTGGTTCAGGATCACGGCGTCGGCGGCGAAGCCGGGGGCGAGCATCCCGAGCCGGTGATCGAGCCCGAGGGCGCGCGCCGGGGTGCGGGTGAGGGCGGCGATCGCGTCGGTCGGCGAGATGTGCACGTCGCGCATCGCCTGACGGAACGCCGAGTCCTGGGTGACCGTCGAGCCAGCGATGGTCGTCGTGCCGCGCAGCATGGCCAGGCCGTCGCGCACCGACACGGTGAGCGAACCGAGCGTGTAGTCGCCGTCGCTGAACCCGGCCGCGGCCATCGCGTCGGTGACGAGCGCCACCCGGCCCGGTGCCGCCGTGAACGCCAGGTGCACGACGCTCGGATGCACGTGCTTGCCATCCATGATCAGCTCGAGGGTCACGCGCTCGTCGTCGAAGGCGGCGACCACCGGGCCCGGGGCGCGGTGGTGGATGCCCGGCATCGCGTTGAACGCGTGCGTGAGAATCCGCGCCCCGCGGTCGAACGCCTCCTTCGCGCACGCCTGGTCCGCGGTCGTGTGCCCGACGGCGACGGCCACCCCGGCCTCGACGAGCACGTCGATCGCCTCGAACGCCCCCGGCAGTTCCGGGGCGATGGTCAACTGCCGCAGCGTGCCGCGGGCCGCGCCGATCAGGCGTTCGACCTCCTCCGGCTGCGGCTCGAGCAGGAATCGCGGGTCGTGGGCACCGCGCTGGTCGGGTGCCAGGAACGGCCCCTCGAGGTGAGAACCCAGGATGAGCGGGTCGGCGTCGGCGAGGTCTGCGATCGTGCGCAGGCTCGTCTCCAGCGCCTGAATCGGGGCGGCGACCAGACTCACCACCGAGCGCGTCGTGCCGCGTGCGCGGTGCGCGGCGAGACCGCCGAGGATCTGCTCCGGCCCGTCGTCGAAGACGCACCCGCCGCCGCCGTGCCCGTGGATGTCGATGAAGCCGGGCACGAACCACTTGCCGTCGACGTCGATGGTGCGCGTGCCGCGCTCCGTGTCGGGCAGGTGGCCGCTGCCGGTCGCGACGATGTCGGGGCCGTCGACGAGCATCCAGAAGTCGTCGACCTGGCCGTGCGCGTCGAGCTTGCGGGCACCGTGGAAGAGGGTCTGGCCGGTCACGCGCCCAGCCTAGCCAGCGCGGCGAGCGATGCTCGGCAGGCGCGACTCAGCGGAAGATGATCGTGCGGGCGCCGTCGAGCAGCACGCGATGCTCGGCGAACCACTTCACCGCCTGGGTGAGGGTGCGCGACTCCTCGTCCTGGCCGATCGCGACGAGTTCGGCCGGGGTGCGGGAGTGGTCGACGCGCACCACGTTCTGCTCGATGATCGGCCCCTCGTCGAGATCGCTCGTGACGAAGTGCGCCGTCGCGCCGATGAGCTTCACGCCGCGGGCGTGGGCCTGCTTGTAGGGGTTGGCGCCCTTGAACCCCGGCAGGAACGAGTGGTGGATGTTGATGATCCGACCGCTGAGCGCCTCGCACAGCTCCGGCGACAGGATCTGCATGTAGCGGGCGAGCACCACGAGCTCGATGTCGTGCTCCTCGACGACCTCGAGCACGCGCTGTTCGAAGGCGAGCTTCTGCCCCGGAGAGGTCACCGGGTGCGCCTCGAACGGCACCTGGGAGAACGTCGCGAGGTCGGCGAGATCCGCGTGGTTGCTCAGCACGAGCGGGATGTCCACCGACAACTGTCCCGCGCGCTGGCGGTAGAGCAGGTCGTTGAGGCAATGGCCGGCCTTGGAGACGAGCACGAGCGTTCGCAGGGGGCGGCCGACGACATCCAGACGCCAGTCCATGTCGTAGCGTGCGACGACCGGCGCGAGCGCGGCCTCGAACGCGACCCGGCCGGCGGAGGACTCCACCTGCAGCCGCATGAAGAAGCGGCCGGTGTCTTCGCTCGAGAACTGCTGCGATTCCGTGATGTTGCCCTGGGCCTGCACGATCGCGCCGCTGATCGCGTGCACGATGCCCGGGCGGTCATCGCAGACGATCGTCAGAATCCAGTGCGTCGCCGTGTCGGTCACGCTCCCAGGGTAGCGGCGGTCGGCGCTGCGAAGGCCCGGCGCCGGGTCGTAAGCTTGAACGGATGCCGCATCCCCGGCATCCCGCGGCGGCGCACGCAGCACCGAAGGATCACCGCACCATGCGTGTCACGGACACCACCACCCGTCCATTCCCCTGGCTCGGACTCATCGTTCTCGCCGCGCTCATCTTCACGTCGGTCACCAGCGAGTTCCTGCCCACCGGCCTGCTGCCGGAGATGGCGGCGGACCTCGGGGTCTCCGAGTCGCGCATCGGTCTGCTCATCACCGTGTTCGCCGGCACCGTGGTGCTCTCCAGCGTGCCGCTCTCCCTGCTGACGCGGCGCTACTCGCGCAAGTCGCTCGTGATCGTCGTGCTGCTGGTGTTCATCGTCTCCAACGTGCTCGCCGCGCTCGCGCCGACCTACGAGATGCTCGTCGTCGCCCGCGTGCTCGGCGGCCTGGCCCACGGGCTGTTCTGGGCCGTCGTGGGCGCCTACGCGGGGCACCTCGTTCCGCCGCACCAGCTCGGGCGGGCGGTGGCGATCACCAGCGGCGGCGGCACCGCGGCGTTCGTGCTCGGCGTGCCGGTCGGCACCGCGATCGGGCACGCACTCGGTTGGCGGCTCGCCTTCGTCGTGATCGCGGCCATCATCCTCGTCTTCACGGTGCTCGCGGTGAAGTTCCTGCCGCCGGTCGATCACCGTGTGCCGCTGTCGACGGGGGAGATCCCGCTGCCGCTGCACCGCGACCGCACGTTGCCGGCCGTGGTGCTCACCTGGTCGATCGTGATCGTCGTAGCCCTCGGGCACAACATCTTCACGACCTATGTCGCGCCGTTCCTGATCGGCCCGGTCGGCGTCACCGAGGAGGGCGTCGCGGGCGCGCTCTTCCTCTTCGGCGGTGCGGGGGCCATCGGCCTCGTCGCCGCCGGCGTGCTGGGGGATCGCTGGCCGCACGCCTCGATCGTCGGCTCCGTGGTGCTCATGGGGCTCGCGGTGTTCGTGACGGGACTCGCGGCCTCCAACACCGCGCTCGCCATCACGGCGATGACGGTGCTCTGGTTCGCCTTCGGCGGGGTGCCTGCGCTGATGCAGGCTCGGATGCTGCGGGCCGCATCGCCGCGGCTGCGCGACCTCGCGGCGGCAGGCTTCACCACCTCGTTCAACCTCTCGATCGCGGGCGGCGCCTTCGTCGGCGGCGTCGTGCTCGATCGGGTCGGTGTGGGGGCGCTGCCGTTCGTCGAGGCGGCACTCGCGCTCCTCGGCGTCGCGCTCATCCTGATCGGCGACGTGTGGCTGCGGCGCCGCGCGGTCAGTCGAGCCAGCTGACCTCGGCGGCGCGGTGGAAACGGATGCCGAGGGCATCCCACTGGCGTTCGAGCACGGCCAGGCGGTCGGCGAACTCCACGAAGTCGCGCTCGCCGCGTGGCGACCACGCGATCTCGGCGATCGCCGCGAGGCGCGGGAAGGCCATCTCCTCGATCTCGTCGATGGAGGTGATGGTCTCCGTCCACAGCGGCGCCTCGACCCCCAGCAGCTGCTCGTCGCCGACGCCGGGCACGATGTCGGCGGGGTCCCACTCGTAGGCGTCGCGCACCGACGTGGGGCCGTCCGCCCAGGTGAGCCCGAGCGGCGAGTCCGCCGTGGGCTTGATGTCGAGGTAGGCCACATCCGCCGGTGACATGATCACGCGCCCGCCCTGCTCGACGAACGACCGGGTGTGCTCGGCCGCATGCTCTCTCGGAACGCGGTAGTCCCAGTACTGGCCGATCGTGCCGGGCGGCAGCTCGCGGCTGCGGCCCATCTCGTGCCAGCCGATCAGTCGCTTGCCGGTGGTCGCCCCGAGCGCCGTCGCCCGCGCGATGAAGGCCAGGAAGTCCTCGTCCGTCGTCGCCAGGGACTCGTCGCCGCCCAGATGCAGGTATGGCCCCGGTGTCATCGCGGCGAGCTCGCGCAGCACCGTCTCGACGAAGACGTAGGTGGTCGGCCGCCCGATCGCGAGCGAGCTGAAACCCACCTCGATGCCCTCATAGGCGGTCGCGGGCTCATCGCCGAGCTCCGGATACGCCACGATCGCCGCGTTCGTGTGACCGGGCATGTCCACCTCGGGCACGATCGTGACGAACCGGGATGCCGCGTGCTCCACGATCGCGCGGTAGTCCTCCTTCGAGTACCAGCCGCCGCCCCCGCCGCCGACCTGGGTGGCCCCGCCCACCTCCGTCAGGCGCGGATACGCGTCGATCGCGATGCGCCATCCCTGGTCGTCCGTGAGGTGCAGGTGCAGGTGGTTGAGCTTCAGTCGCGCGATGTCGTCGATGTACCTCGTGACATCCGCCACCGAGAAGAAGTGTCGGGCGACGTCGAGCATCGCCCCGCGGTAGGCGAAGCGGGGGTGGTCTTCGATGCTCCCCAGCGGCGGGTGCTCGCCGAGCTGTTCCAGGGTCTGCGCTGCGTAGAACAGCCCGGCGTCATCGGCCGCCTCGATGCGGATGCCGGTCTCGGCCAGTTCGATGCGGTAGCCCTCCGCGGGGAGGCCTGCGACCAGCGCGGTGGTGATCGGGCCGGCGGCGACGCCCGGGCGCAACTGCGCGTTCGTGGGGCGGGGGAGCATCCATCGAGTATGCCGTGGTGCGCAGCCCTCGACAACGCGCGGGACGGCGGACGCCCGGTGAACGGACGCCCGCCGCTTCCCTTCCCACCCGACTAGCCGAGGAAGGGGGTCCGCAACGCTGCGTTCTCGCGCCGCTGGTAGGCGATCGCCATGGCGGTGCCGCCAAGGATCGTCAGGAGCAGAGCGAGGTTGACGGGCCCGGCGATGTCGCCGACCCCGGTGTTGGCCAGGGCAGGGCAGGCCGCGATCGTGAACGTGGTCGAGACGGTGAGGTACTGCTCCTCGGCGACGATCGCCTTCTCCGAGGTTCCGGCCACCGCGTTCCAGTACACGGTCACGGTGTAGTCACCGGGTGCCAGGCCGCTGATGGTGAACTCGTAGCTCGGCCCGGTCGGCACGATCGCACCGCCACCGTAGGCCCCGTTCGGTCCGGTGTATCCCCACTCGTACTCCTGATAGAGCGACTCGTCGGTGAGCAGCCCCGTGACGAGAACCTGCGCCGAGCCGTTCGAGCCCGTGCTGCAGGTCGACGGCGTTGCCGTGATGCCCAGCTCCGGGCACGGTTCGAGCGTGAACTCGGTGCTCGACTCGGTGACGAGATCGCCCTCCTCATCGCTGTCGTACATCCGCACGGTGACCGTGTAGGTGCCCGGGTCGAGGTAGGAGAAGTAGGCGATCTCCTCGCTGCCCCAGCCGGAGTCGACGACGACATCGTCGAGCAGCAGCTCGTAGAAGTAGTCGCTGTCGGTGTTGGTGGCCGCGATCTCCGCCCACCCGTAGCCGTCGTAGTAGGTGCAGCTCTGCGCATCGATCGCGATGCCGGGGGTCAGCGACTGCTCACTGCTGCAGCCGTTGTCGACGAAGGCCTGTGCGTCGGGACCCCAGTTCTGGCCGTCCGCGTCGTAGACGTTCGGCGGGTAGATGTCGCCCCACTTGCCGTCCGGGCCGACCGCGGGCCACACCGGCCCGGTGTGATCGATGTGCCCGGCGTTGTAGAACGCGTTGAGGTTCGTCTCGATCGGCACGTAGGGGTTCGTGTTGCTGGCCGTTCGGTGACAGAAGGCGATCTTGCCCTGCGGTGCCTGGGCCACCACCTCGTCGACCTTCAGTGCGGCGGTCGGCGTCTCGGCGGGTGCGGGGTCGATGCACGTGATGCCGTCGGCGTCGAGCACTTGCGGTTCGGTGCACGTGGTGGGTGGCGTGGTCTCCTCGGCGGGTGCGGGGTCGATGCACGTGGCGCCGTCGGCGTCGAGCACCTGCGGTTCGGTGCACGTGGTGGGTGGCGCGCTCTCCTCGGCGGGCGGCGCGGTCTCCTCAGCGGGTGCGGGGTCGATGCACGTGATGCCGTCGGCGTCGAGCACCTGCGGTTCGGTGCACGCGGCGGGGGGTGCGTCCTCGGCCGCCGCGGGAGCGAGGCCGAGCATCCCGACCCCGGTGAATCCCAGGGCCGCCACTGCCAGCGCGGCGAGACCGCGGCGCCATCGCGACGCGCGCTCGGGTGATCCCGCACGCATTCGGTGACCGGTTGTTGTTGGGCCAGTGTCGGTTGACATCATCGTCGTACTCCGTTTCCCTCGGGCGCAGTCGCGCAACGCGCTCATGCAACTCCCGCGCCCGGGGTGAATTGCGAGTGCGCAAGGGGGCGGAAACGGGGCTAGTGAGGGGTGAATGGTGCGCTAGGCGACCGCGTCGAACATCCGCTGGATTCGCGTCGCCGCGCGGGTAGAATGGCTTCGTCGCGACTGGCGTTCAGATGGGATCCCATCGGGGAGCGACCCAATTCACGGTTGGTGGCCGTACGCCTGGGCCACGACTCTCGCTCACCGTGGAAGGAATGTCATGTCCCAGTTCACCGCCCCCCTGTCCGAGGTCGACCCGGAGATCGCGCAGGCGCTCGCCGACGAGCTGGGCCGCCAGCGCGGCACGCTCGAGATGATCGCGAGCGAGAACTTCGTGCCGCGCGCCGTGCTCGAGGCGCAGGGTTCCGTGCTCACCAACAAGTACGCCGAGGGATACCCCGGCCGGCGCTACTACGGCGGCTGCGAGTTCGTCGACGTCGCCGAGACGCTCGCCATCGCCCGCGCGAAGAGCCTCTTCGGTGCCGCCTACGCGAACGTGCAGCCGCACTCCGGAGCCTCGGCGAACGCCGCGGTGCTGAGCGCCATCGCGAACCCCGGCGACCGCATCCTCGGCCTCGCGCTCGACCAGGGCGGCCACCTCACGCACGGCATGAAGCTCAACTTCTCCGGCAAGCTCTACGAGGCCAACGCCTACGGCGTCGACCCGGCGACCAACCGCATCGACATGGATGCCGTGCGCGAGAAGGCGCTCGAGGTCAAGCCGCACGTGCTCATCGCCGGCTGGAGCGCCTACCCCCGTCAGCTCGACTTCGCCGCCTTCCGGGCGATCGCGGACGAGGTCGGCGCGATGCTCTGGGTCGACATGGCCCACTTCGCGGGATTGGTGGCCGCGGGCCTACACCCGTCGCCGGTGCCGCACGCGCACGTCACCTCATCCACCGTGCACAAGACCATCGGCGGACCCCGCTCGGGCTTCATCCTCACCAACGACCTGGAGTTGCAGAAGAAGCTCAACTCCAACGTGTTCCCCGGCCAGCAGGGCGGACCGCTCATGCACGTGATCGCGGCGAAGGCCACCGCGTTCAAGCTCGCCGCCGAGCCGGAGTTCAAGGAGCGCCAGGAGCGCACGATCCGCGGGGCCCAGATCCTCGCCGAGCGGCTGATGGCGGCCGACACGAAGGCGGCGGGCATCGATGTGCTCACCGGCGGCACCGACGTGCACCTCGTGCTCGTGGATCTGCGCGACTCGGCGATCCACGGTCAGGACGCGGAGGACATCCTGCACTCGGTGGGCATCACCGTGAACCGCAACGCGGTGCCCAACGACCCGCGCCCGCCGATGACCCCCTCCGGCGTGCGCATCGGCACCCCCGCGCTGGCCACCCGCGGCTTCGGCGACGCCGAGTTCACCGAGGTCGCCGACATCATCGCGAACGCGCTCAAGCCGAACCCGGATGTCGCGGCCCTGCGCGAGCGCGTGCTGAAGCTCACCGACGGCTTCCCGCTCTACCCCGGGCTCACCTCGCCCGGGACGTGGGCATGAGGGTGCTCGTGACGAGCGTCCTCACGGGTGGCGGGAGCAATCCCCGCTTTGGCGGGAGTTGGAGCCGGATGGCGGGGTCAATGACTCCCGCCATCCGTGTGCAGGTCCCGCCGAAGATGCCGCGGCGAGGCGCCGCATGACCGCGGTCACGCTCGACGGCGTCGCCACGGCGACCGCGATCAAGGGCGAGCTCGCCTTGCGCATCGCTGCCCTGCGCGGCCGCGGCATCGTGCCCGGCCTCGGCACGCTGCTGGTGGGGGATGACCCGGGCTCGCAGGCCTACGTCGCCGGAAAGCACCGCGACTGCGCGGAGGTGGGCATCGAGTCCATCCGCGTCGACCTGCCGGCCACCGCATCCGCCGCGGACGTGCGCGCGGCGATCGCGGACCTCAACGCCTCCGGTGCCGTCTCCGGCTACATCGTGCAGCTGCCCCTGCCCGCCGGGCTCGATGAGAACGCGATGCTCGAGCTCATCGATCCGGACAAGGACGCCGACGGTCTGCACCCCACGAACCTCGGTCGTCTCGTGCTCGGTGTGGAGGGCGAACTGCACTCCCCGCTGCCCTGCACCCCGGCCGGCGTCGTCGAGCTGCTGCGTCGCCACGACGTGCCGATCGCGGGCAAGCACGTCACGATCGTCGGGCGCGGGCTCACGGTGGGCCGCCCGCTCGGGCTAGTGTTCACCCGCAAGGGCGTCGACGCGACCGTCACGCTGACGCACTCCCGCACGGTCGATCTGCCCGCCGAGGTGCGGCGCGCCGACATCGTCGTCGCCGCCCTCGGGGTGCCGCACTTCATCCAGCCCGACTGGATCAAGCCCGGCGCGGCGGTGCTCGACGTGGGGGTGACGCGCATCGGCATGAGTGAGTCCGGCCGGGCGCGGTTGCACGGGGACGTGCATCCGGATGTCGCCGAGGTCGCTGGGTGGCTCTCACCGAACCCCGGCGGGGTCGGTCCCATGACGCGCGCGATGCTGCTGCAGAACGTGGTGCAGCTCGCGGAGTACTGAGCGCCCGAGCGCTACAGCCCGAGCGTGTTGATCTCGCAGAACCCGGGGTTCTGTCGGATCGACGTCCAGGCCTTGGCGAGCGTGCTCTCGGCGCGCGCGAGCGCGCTCACCGTGATGGTGCAGGCGCTGATGCGGTTGACCTCGTCCGCGGTGCCGAAGCCGTAGGCGAACGTCGCCCAGCCGCCGGGCGAATCGGGCGCGATGTCGGGATCGAGCGGGCTCACCGCGCGCATGACGCCCGGCACGTGACCCTGCGCGCTGACGCAATAGGCCTGGAACGGCGAGTAGTCGCCCTGGAACACCGGCGCCCCGGCCATCGTCACCACGAACTGCGAGCCGCTGCTCCACGTGCGGCCGCCCGTCGAGGTGTCGTTCGCGGTGATCTCGGAGACCAGCCAGGCGTCGTCGCCGATGGTGTCGCGCCAGCCGCTGCACTCCTCGTCGAGCTGGTCTTCGACGGCGCTCTCGTCGTCGAGGTCGTCGAATGGTGCGAAGACGGTCTGGGTGATCGTGGCGGTGGCACCGGTGGGCGAGGTGAGCTTCGCCTTGATCGTGAAGAGCACCTCGCCGTCGACGCCCGGTGCGGGCGTGCTCGACGCGCTCGGGCTCGGGGTGGGGCTCGGCGTCGCCGTCGCGGTCGCGGTGGCCGACGCGGTCGGTGTGGGGGTCGCCCCGCCGGGCAGGGTCATGGTGCCGCAGCCGCCCAGCGCGAGGGCGGTCACGATCGCGAGGCCGGGCATGATGAGCTTCATGGCGCCGAGCCTAGTGGTCAGCGGTCGCGCATGGCCCCGTCGGATGCCTCGACCGTGAAGGTCGTCGGCGGCGCGAAGCCGTGCTCCGCGAACGCCCCGTCGAGGGCGACCTGGATGCGCGACACGGCGTGCGACGGCACGAGGGCGATCGCGGCCCCGCCGAAACCGCCGCCGGTCATCCGCGCGCCGATGGCGCCGTTCGCGCGCGCGGTCTCGACGGCGAGGTCGAGTTCGGGCACGGAGATCTCGAAGTCGTCGCGCATGGAGACGTGCGAGGCATCCAGCAGTTCGCCGATCGCCAGCGGGCCCTCGGCACGCAGCGCCGCGACGGTGTCGAGCACGCGCTGGTTCTCGGTGACGACGTGCCGCACCCGTCGGAACGTCTCGTCGTCGAGCAGCTCGCGCGCCCGAGGCAGGTCGTCGACGCTCACGTCGCGCAGACTCGGCACGCCCAGCACGGCGGCGCCGCGTTCGCAGGATGCCCGGCGGGCGGCATAGCCGCCGGTGGCATGCGAGTGCGAGACCCCCGTGTCCATCACGAGCAGCTCGAGTCCGGCCTCGGCGAACCCGAGGTCGACCACGTCGAAGTCGAGGCTGCGGCAGTCGAGGAAGACCGCGGCATCCCTGCGTCCGAACAGGGACGCGAACTCGTCCATGATGCCGGTGGGCGCGCCGACGGCGCGGTTCTCGGCGAGCTGTCCGGCGCGGGCGAGCGTGCGGCGATCCAGCCCGAGCTGCCAGATCTCGTCGAGGGCGACCGCGACGGCGCACATGATCGCCGCCGACGAGGAGAGCCCGGCACCGACGGGCACCGTGGATTCGATGGCGAGGTCGACGCCCGGCACGGCACCGAGGTCGGCGCCGAACTGGCCGAGGGCCCACGCGACGCCCAGCGGGTATGCGGCCCAGCCGGCGAGGTGCTCGGGGGTGAGCTCGGTCAGGGGCAGCTCGGCGAGTTCGTCGGCGAATCCGCTCGCGACGCGCAGCAGTCCGTCGTCCCGCGCGCCGAGTGCGACGACGGTGCGCCGGTTGATGGCCAGCGGCAGCACGAAGCCCTCGTTGTAGTCGGTGTGCTCGCCGATGAGGTTGACCCGACCCGGCGCCGACCACACGCCCAGCGGCGTGCGGCCGTGCACCTGCTCGAACGCCTCGATGACCTCGTCACGGATGTCGCTCATGCCCTGCCGATCCCGTCCCTGATGAACTCTGCCGCCTGCTCAGGCGGGATGTCCCCGATCCATGCTCCCATCGCCGACTCCGAGCCGGCGAGGTACTTCAGCTTGTCGGCGGCACGCCGCGGCGAGGTGACCTGCAGCATGAGCCGCACGGCGTCGCGACCGACGTGCACGGGGGCCTGATGCCACGCCGCGATGTACGGCGTCGGGGTCTCGTACAGGGCGTCGAGCCCACGCAGCAGTCGCAGGTAGAGCTCGGCGAGCTCGGTGCGTTCGGCGTCGTCGGTGGCGGCGAGGTCGGGGATGTGGCGGTGCGGCAGCATGTGCACCTCGAGCGGCCAGCGCGCGGCGAACGGCACGAACGCGGTCCAGTGCTCGCCGCTGAGCACGACCCGCTCGCCCGCGCGCTCGAAGTCGAGGATGCGCTCGAAGAGGTCGGGGCCCTGCTCGTCGATCGCGGCGAGCAGGCGCTGGGTGCGAGGGGTCACATAGGGATAGCTGTAGATCTGGCCGTGCGGATGGTGCAGCGTGACCCCGATGGCCTCCCCGCGGTTCTCGAACGGGAACACCTGCGCCACCCCGGGCAGTGCCGAGAGCGCCTCGGTGCGATCGGCCCAGGCCTCGATCACCGTGCGTGCGCGGCTCGGGCTGAGCGAGCCGAACGACCCCTCGTGCTCGGGGCTGAAGCACACGACTTCGCAGCGGCCGACCGCGGGCGCGGTGCGCCCGATGCCGACGCCGTGCAGATCGACCGCACCGAGCTCGGGGCCGAAGGAGGGGGAGCGGTTCTCGAAGACCACCACGTCGTAGTTCGACGGCACCTCGGAGGGGTTGGTCGGGGTCGAGGGGGAGAGCGGGTCGCGGTCGGCCGAGGGCAGGAACACGCGGTTCTGCCGCGCCGCCGCGATGGAGATCCACTCGCCGGTGAGCGGATCCTGGCGCATCGTCGCGGTGACCGGTCGCGCCGGCAGGTCGCGTACGTCGGCGGCGCGCTCCGCGGGCAGCGTCGTGTCGGCGTCGTCGTAGTAGATGAGCTCGCGACCGTCCGCCATGGTCGTCGCGTGCTTCGTGATCCCGGCCAAGAGCATGCCGTTACGATATCGAAAGTGGAACTTGCGAATGCGAAAGATATCGTAAGCCCGCGCCGCCGCGAGCTCGCAGGCATGGTCGCGGAGCGCGGTTTCGTGCGGGTCGGCGAGGCGAGCCTCGAGCTCGGCGTCAGCGAGGTCACGGTACGCAGTGATCTGGCCGCGCTGGAGGCGGCCGGGCTGATCACCCGGGTGCACGGCGGAGCGATGCCGACGACCCTCAGCGAACCGAGCCTGGAATCCTCCCTCGATCGGCAGGCCGCCGCCAAGACCGCGATCGGCCGGGCCGCGGCAGCCCTCGTCACGTCGGGGCAGGCGGTCTACGTCGATGCCGGCTCCACGGCGATGGCCCTGGCCCGTGCGCTCGTCGCACGCCGCGAGCTGCACGACCTCACCGTCGTCACGCCGGGTCTGACCATCGCGCTCGCGCTGGAGGCCGCGCTGCCGCGGTTCAGCGTGGTCGTCACGGGCGGAACCCTGCGGCCGCTGCAGCACTCGCTGGTGAATCCGTTCGCGGCACCGATGCTGGCGGCGCTCAACCTCGACCTCGCCTTCATCGGCTGCAACGGCATCCACCCCGACGCCGGGGTCACCAACCTCAACCTGCCGGAGGCCGAGATCAAGACGCTGGCGATGCGGCGCTCCGCCCGCAGCATCGTGCTCGCGGATGCCACGAAGCTCGGCCGCATCGAGCTCGCCCGCATCGCCGCCCTCGATGACTTCGACGCCCTCGTGACCGATGGGGAGTTCCCCGTCGACGGGCTGACAGTGGTGCGGGCCTAGGCTGGACGCCGTGAAAGCGCCAACCGGAGAACAGCACGTCATCACCCGAGGCACGGCGCGGGCGGTGATCACCGAGCTCGCGGCGAGCCTGCGCGAGCTCTCGGTCGACGGCGTCGACCTCGTGCAGTCCTACCCCGAGCACAGCCTGCCGCCGTTCGGCGAGGGCATCGTGCTCATGCCGTGGCCCAACCGGGTCGAAGACGGCCGCTGGCAGCTCGACGGCGCGGTGCAGCAGCTCGACCTCACGGAGGTCGAGCGCAACAACGCGATCCACGGGCTGCTGCGCAACACCCCGTACCGGCTGGTCGAGCGCGACGCGGAGTCGGTGGTGCTCGCCGCGGACGTGTTCCCGCAGCACGGGTATCCGTTCCACCTCGAGACCACCGTGCGCTACGCGCTCGTCGCGCAGGGCATCGAGGTCACCCACGGCGTGCGCAACGTCGGATCGGGTCGCGCACCGGTCGCGGTCGGCACCCACCCGTTCCTGAAGATCGGTGGGGTGCCCACCGACGAGCTCACCCTGGTGCTCAACGCCGCCACCCACTTCGAGGTGGATGCCCGCCTCAACCCGATCCGCGAGCACGACGTCGAGGGCACCGAGTGGGACCTGCGCGCCGGCCGCCTCGTGCGCGACCTCGAACTCGACGACGCGTTCGGCGGCGTGAGCACGGTCGGCGGGGTCAGCGCCCTGCTGCGCGCGCCGGACGGCCGGGAGGTGCGCCTGCTGCAGGACGAGCGCCACGGCTACCTCCAGGCGTTCATCACGCGCGAGTTCCCGGGCGCCGGCACCGCGATCGCGCTGGAGCCGATGACCGCCCCCGCGAACGCGTTCAACTCGGGGCTCGGGCTGCAGTGGCTGGAACCCGGGGCGGCCTGGGCGGTCGGCTGGGGCATCCAGTACCATGGTGGTATCGAAGGGGAGTAGTTCCCGCCGCGCCACGAGCGCGGTCGAGTGAGACATCGACATACTGGTCGCCGACGCAGGTGACCCGGTGCTCCACCAGTGCGAACTGGCGAACGAGACCTTCGGCCACGACTCCGGCCGAAGTGTGCACCCCGCATTCTCCGGCCGGACCAGACCGAAGGATGTCCACCATGACGCCCACCAACGCCCAGATCCGCCGTTGGCGCCGCTACCTCGCCGCCGAGCGCGCGGAGGCCGCCATCTACCGCGACCTCGCCTCGCGCCGCACGGGGGAGGAGCAGGAGATCCTGCTCGCCCTGGCCGATGCCGAGCGCCGGCACGAACAGCACTGGCTCGACCTGCTCGGCGACCAGGCCGGCGAGCCCAAGCGGGACCTGCGCACCGCGTTCCTCGGCTTCTTCGCCCGGCGGTTCGGTTCGGTGTTCGTGCTCGCGCTCGCGCAGCGGGCCGAGTCCCGTTCGCCCTATGACCGCGACGCGGATGCCACGACGCAGATGGCCGCGGACGAGCGCATCCACGAGGAGGTCGTGCGCGCCCTCGCCGCGCGCGGTCGGCAGCGGCTCTCCGGCACGTTCCGCGCGGCCGTGTTCGGCGCCAACGACGGGCTCGTCTCCAACCTCGCGCTCGTGCTCGGCTTCGCCGCCGCGGGCATGCCGAACCACGTGGTGCTGCTGGCGGGCATCGCCGGTCTGCTCGCTGGGGCGCTCTCGATGGGTGCCGGCGAGTTCGTCTCGGTGCAGTCGCAGCGCGAGCTGCTCGACGCCACCACGCCGAACGACAACGGTGCGGATGCCCTGCCCCACCTCGACGTCGACGCGAACGAACTCGCCCTGGTCTACCGCGCCCGCGGCATGTCCCCGGACGACGCGAAGGCCCACGCGGACCTCATCATCGCCGGCATCGAGCTGATGCCCAGGCGTGAGGGTGCGCAGCACGAGTCCGTGGGCACCGCCATCGGCGCCGCGCTCTCGAGCTTCCTGTTCTTCGCGTCCGGCGCGATCATCCCCGTGCTGCCCTACATCTTCGGTGCCGAGGGCTTCACGGCGGCCGCGATCGCCGCCGTGCTCGTCGGTGTCGCACTGCTGGCCACCGGCACCGTCGTCGGGCTGCTCTCCGGCACCTCGCCGCTCGGGCGCGCGCTGCGCCAGCTGGCGATCGGCTACGGCGCCGCCGCGGCCACCTACCTGCTCGGGCTGCTGTTCGGGGTCACGACGGGCTGACCGGCCGCTGCGCGTTGCTGGCCGCGACGATCTCCGCGATGCCGCGCGAGCCGAACGCGGCCTGAACGCCGAACGCGGCGAAGCCCACCGTCACGATCAAGGGGGTCGCGTAGGGGGCGACATCCACCGCGATGCCGCGCCCGGGGCGGCCGTCGATGGTGGTGAACGCGGTCGCGGTGATCGAGTCGAGCTCGGCCCAGGGCATCAACAGCAGTTCCCTGGGCCGCGGCCCGGGCGACCACGCGGAGATGCCGCGATCATCGACGAGTGCGGGGAACCAGCCCTGACTCACGTCGGCCGTGTAACCCTTCGCGGCCATATAGGCGGGCAGGTCCGGTGCCAGTGTGGCCTGCCGCTCGGCGAGGAACACCAGGGCGGTCGGATGCAGCTTCGCCAGGCGGCGCAATGCCAACCCGTTCCACGCCGCACGTCCGGTCACGAGCGTGAGCAGCGCCCACATCACCAGCACGGCGAGCGCCGGAACCGGGCTGTCCGTCGGCGCACCCGCGACGAAACTCGCGATGGCGAAGACGATCGCCGACGCGATCGCGACCGCGACGACCGCGATCGCGAGAGCCCGGCGTCGATATCGGGTGGTGACCTGCATCGTCGTCTCAGTCCTGGTTCGGGGCGTCTCTCACGTTATCCATGGCCGTGCCGTCGGGCGCCTCGACACGCTCGCGCGGGCCGCGGCGGGGTGCGGAATACTGGTCGCGTGCAGGACTGGCCGATCGTGCGACGAGAGTCGATCCTCGACCAACTGGTTGCGCGGCTCGGCGGTGCACGGCGCCGCTCGCAGCTGCTGCGCGGCCCCAGCGGTGTCGGTAAGACGACGCTCGCCTCCACGGTGGCGGCGAGCCTCGGCGTCGGCGGCCGGGTCGTGGTGCCCGTGGTCGCGCTCGCCGAGTTGCGGTCGGTGCCGATGGGGGCGCTGGCTCCGCTGCTGGCATCCGAGCGGTTCCGTCACCTGGCGTCGGCGGACGAGCGGCTCGCGGCCCTCGTGAACGCGATCGGCTCCGCCGCCGCGGACCACGTACTGCTGGTCGACGACGCGCCGCTGCTCGACGAGGTGTCGGCGGCCGCCGTCTACCAGCTCGCCCGGGTGTACGGCGTGCGAGCGCTGCTGACCGCCCGCGACGAGCACCCCATCACCGGCCCGATCGCCAGGCTGCTGCACGAGGATCTCGTGGAGGTCACCCAGCTCGAGGGCTTCAGCGACGACGAGTTGCGCGAAGTGCTCGTCCGCAGGCTGGGTGCCGGGGTGAGCCCCCACACCGTGCAGAACCTGCGCGCGCGCACGATGGGCAATCCGCTGTTCGTGCGGGAGCTGGTGCTCGCGGCCGAGCGCGAGCACGGCGTGCACAGCGGGCCGTTCGGCCTCGAATTCGATCTCGCCGGACTGCCGGCCCACATCCTCGCCTCCGTCGCCGGGCACCTCGACTCGCTCGGAGCCGCGGCCCGCGCGCTGCTGCGCAGGATCGCGTTGAGCCAGCCCTGGCCTCGCGAGGCCGTGCTGCCGGCGGACGAGTCCGCGCTCGACGAGTTGCTGCGGGCGGATGCGGTCTCGGAGCAGAGCATCGGTGCTGGGCGGTATGTGCGGGTGGTGCATCCCATGTATGCCGAGGCGGTCGCCGCCCGATCCGACCGCGAGCGGCGCGAGGACCGGCTCGCCGCTGCCGCACGGCTCGAACCGCTCGACGACGGTCAGTACCGTTTCACGGCGCTGTGCCTGCGGTTGGATGCCGAACAGCAGATCCGGGTGGCCGACCTCGAGTGGGTGGCCGGCTACGCCCAGGCGGCGGGGGACCACGGATCCGCGCTGCGGCTCGCCGATGCAGCGCTCGCGGCGGGGTCGGGGTTCGCGGCCATGATCGTGCGCGCGGGTGCCCTCTCCGCGCTCGGGGACGCCGAGGCGGCGGGGCGCTCGTTCGCGCAGGCGACGGTGCTCGCGACGGGTCCGCGGGAGCGGGCGGTCGTGGCATCCCGGCACGGACAGCACATCGCGTACCGGCTCGGGTCGCCCGCGCTCGCCGTCGACGAGGTCGAGCCGCTGCTCGCCGGTCTCGACGATGCCGGGCGGGCGCTGCTGGCACCCGACCTCGCGAAGTGGCGGGTGATGGCCGGCGACCGCGCCGGGTTGACGCAGCTGGCGGCGAGTCCGGACGATCTGGCCGCCGCGCTCAGCACCGCGGTCGGGCAGGCCATGTTCGCCACGATGGCGGGTCAGGCCGCACCGGCGCGGGAGGCGGTGGCGGTGGGGCGACCGCTCGCGGGGCTCGCCGTCGACGCCATGCCGTTCGCGCCGCACCTGCTCGACCTCTCAGAGTTCCTGGTGCTGGTGGCGGAGGGGCGGCTGAGCGACGCCCGGGTGTTCGCCGAGCAGCGGCGCTCGGCCGCGATCCCGGATGCGGCGGGCCAATGGTCCTACGCGCTCGCGATCGTGCACGCCCAGGGCGGCGACCTCGACGCGGCCGCGCACCTCGCCGCGCTCGCCGTGGAGCAACTGCGCTGGCGGGACTTCACGGGACTGCTCGGCGCGGCGAGCGCCCTGCACGCCGGCATCCAGGCGCAGCTCGGCGAGGCCGAGGCGGCCCGCAGCGCGCTGGACGCGCTGACCGCCGCGCACCGCGACGACGTCAAGGTGGTGCTGCACGCGGCCGAGGCCGAGGCGTGGCTGCTGGCCGCCGAGGGGCGAACGGATGCCGCGGCCGACGCCGTGCATCGCGCCGCCGTGACCGGGCTCGAGTTCCGCCACGACCTGCTCACCGCGATGACCCTCGCGCTGCTCACCCGACTCGGGCATGCCGCGCGCTCGGCGCCGCTGCTGCGCGAGGCGGCCGATCGATCCGGCAGCGAGTTCATCGCGGTGGTGGCGGCCCAAGCGGAGGCGCTGCACGTCGGCGACATCGCTGCGGTGGTCGACCTGACGGATCGCCTGGTCGGCGCCGGTCACGTGACGACGGCGGTGGAGGGGCTGTTGCTGGCCGAGCGTCTCGCCCAGCGCGATCGCGCCCCGCGCCTGGCGGTGCGCGCGGCGGCACGGCGGGCCGATATCGCCCGGCCCGGCATGGTGCTGGTTCACCGCGCGCGCGATCCGGACATCGAGCTCACCGAGCGCGAGCGCGAGGTGGCCGTGGCGGCGGCCCGGCGCGAACGCAATCGTGAGATCGCCGAGCGGCTCGGGCTCTCGCTGCGCACGGTGGAGAACCACCTCGCGAGCGTGTACCGCAAGCTCGGGGTCACCGGGCGCGACGAACTCGCGCGCGCGCTCGACGAGGCGAGCCCGATCTAGGAGTCGGTCTTCGCGACCCCGTAGTTGAGCACGACGCCGTTGGAATCCGGGTCGGTGTACCAGCTGAGGCTCACGGTCCACTCCGGGCTCTGCAGCACCGTGGTCTTCAGCTCGCCCATGTCGCCTTCGGCGAGCACCTCGTATCCGAGGCCCTCGATCTGGTCGGCGACCGAACCAGCGACCTCGTCCGAGGCGACCGTGATGGTCAGGGTGTACGTGGTGTCGATGGCGAGCGAGGAGACGATCTGCCCCTCGGGGATGGGCAGGCCCGGCCAGCCGTCCGGCACCTGTGCCGAGCCGCCACCGGCGCTGGTGTCCACGTCGATGCCGGTCTGGTTCTCGATCACGCCCTCGACGAGGTTCTCGACCGGGTTGCCGAAGCATCCGGTGAGCGAGAGGGTCAGCGCGGCGGCGCCGAGGACGGCGATGGGCAGGGACGTGGCACGCATGTCAGTTCCTTCGTGACGGGATGGCCGGTCGTTCGACCGCTGCATCCACCGTCGCGCACCCGGTCACCGGGCACCATGAGTGGTGACCACTCAGTGGCCACTCAGGCGGGCAGCAGCTCCTTGAGCAGCGCCTCGACGCGGCCCTTGATGTCGTCGCGGATCGGGCGCACCTCCTCGATGCTCTTGCCCTTGGGGTCGGTGAGCTCCCAGTCCTCGTAGCGCTTGCCCGGGAAGATCGGGCAGACGTCGCCGCAGCCCATCGTGATCACGACGTCCGAGTCGCGCACCTGCTCGGTGGTCATCAGCTGGGGCACGCCCTGCGAGATGTCGATGCCCTCCTCGGCCATCGCCTGGATCGCGATCGGGTTGATCTGGTCGCCCGGCTCGGAGCCGCCGGAGCGCACCTCGACAGCACCCCCGGAGAGGGCCTTCATGTAACCGGCGGCCATCTGGGAGCGACCGGCGTTGTGGATGCAGACGAAGAGGACGACAGGCTTCATGAGAAAAGCATAGACCGCTATCTATGCTTTTTGCGAATCGAGTTCGGTGAGCAACTGGCGCACGCGGCGGTCGATGTCGTCGCGCACCTCGCGCACCCCATCCATCGTCAGCGTGGCCGGGTCGGGCAGCTCCCAGTCGAGATAGCGACGGCCGGGATACACGGGGCAGGCGTCCCCGCAGCCCATCGTGACCACCACATCCGCCGCCCGCACGACCTCGTCGGTGAGCGGCTTCGGAAACTCGCCGTCGATCGAGACGCCGATCTCGTCGAGGGCCGCGATGACGCGGGGATCGATCGCGCCCGCGGGCTGCGAGCCGGCCGTCAGCACCCGCACGTCGTCGCCGCCGAGGGAGCGCAGGATCGCGGAGGCCAGCTGCGAGCGGCCCGCGTTCTGCACGCACACGAAGAGCACGCTCGGCGGACCCTCCGGCGCCGTCTTGGCGCGGGCGAGGGCGGCGAGTCGCTCGGCGGCGAAGCGGGAGGTGAGCGAGGGCAGGTAGCGCGTGATGCGGGCCTGCTCGGCGAGCAGCCGGTAGCTCTCGTCGACCACGCCCGTGACCGTCTCGGGGGAGAACACCCCGGCGAAACGCACGGCGAGGTCGGCGGCGATCCGTTCGAGCACGGGGCCGGCCACGACGCCGGCCGCGGGGTCCGCGCGCACGGACTCGGCGACATCCCCGGCCCGTTCCGGTGCGATCGAGTGCCAGACCTGGCGACCCTCCTGGGTGCGATCGAGCAGGCCCTCGTCGGCGAGCACCTTGAGGTGGTGGGTGGCGGTCGGCTGGGCGAGACCCAGGCGCTCGGCGAGCTCGGTGACCGTCGCACGACCGTCCGGCGCCTGCTGGATCAGCCCCAGCAGCTGGATGCGCGTGGGATCGGCCATCGCCTTGAGGTTGCGCGCGATCTGTTCCGCCTCGTCGCGGTCGATCGGATCGGGAAGCATAGATGGAAGTCTATGCAATGCCGCTACGATGTGCGCATGCACCTCGCCCGACGCCTCGCCGCCGAGTTCCTCGGCAGCGCCCTGCTCGCCACCACCGTCATCGGCTCCGGCATCATGGCCGAGCGCCTCTCGCCGACCGATGTCGGGCTGCAACTGCTGCAGAACGCGTTCGCCACCGCGCTCGGGCTCGGGGTGCTCATCGCCGTGTTCATCACGGTGAGCGGTGCGCACTTCAACCCGGCGGTGTCGCTTGCCGACGGCGTGCTCGGCCGGCGGCCGTGGCGGGACATCGCGCTCTACATCCCGTCGCAGATTCTCGGATGCATCGGCGGCGCCGCCCTCGCCAACCTCATGTTCGACCTGCCCGCCGTCACCATCAGCACCACCGAGCGGCTCGGCGCCGGCACCTTCATCGCGGAGATCGTTGCGACCGCCGGCCTCGTGCTCGTGATCTTCGCGCTCGTGCGCACGGAGCGCACGGGCGCGATCCCGGTCGCGGTCGGCGCCTACATCGGCGCCGCCTACTACTTCACGAGCTCCACGAGCTTCGCCAACCCCGCCATCACCATCGGGCGCATCTTCAGCGACACCTTCGCGGGCATCGCGCCGTCCTCGGTGCTCGGCTTCGTCGCGGCGCAACTGCTCGGTGCGGCGGTCGGGGTGGTGCTGGTGCGGGTGTTCGTGCCGGTGCCGCGCGCTGCGATGCCACCGCGCTAGTGCGCGGTGCGCGCTGCTCCGGCCGCTCAGCTCGCTGCCAGCGCATCCCTGCGCACCCGTCGCGCGGGGTGCTCGTCGGGCAGGTTGGGGCCCTTGCCGAACAGCTTCTCGCGCAGGGTTCCTGGCGAGTACTCGTGACGCATCAGGCCTCGTTGCAGCAGCAGTGGTGTGAGGTGCTCGGCGAAGTCTTCGTAGGTGCCGGGGCTGATGACGTAGCTGATGTTCAGACCGTCGACACCGAGATCCTGCCAGTCCTCGATTTCCCGCACGACCTGCTCCGGGGTGCCGACCACCCGGCGTGAACCGATCCAGCGCACGAAGTCCTCGAGGGTCCAATCGAGGTCGGGGCTGAAGCGGGCCACCTTCTTCACCGCATCGTTGGCGACCTCCCCGTTCAGGATGTCGGTGAGCTTCGCCCGGCGCGGCAGCAGATCGAGGTCGAACTGCCAGAATGCGCTGAACTTTGCGAACGCGGCATCCAGGGACTGTGCCTCCCGGAACTCGTCGTCCAGTCGGCGCGCCTCCTCCTCGGTGCTGCCGAGCACAAATGCGAAGCCGCCGAAGATCCGCACATCCTCGGGGCGGCGCCCCGCGGCGACCGCCTCACCGCGCAGCCGGGCGATGTTGGCTGCGGCTGTGGAGCGCTCGAGGGAGGTGAACAGCACCTCCGCGTGGCGGCCCGCGAAGTCGATGCCGACATCCGAGGCAGCGGCCTGGAAGAGCACCGGGGTGCGTTGCGGCGAGGGCTCCGAGATGTGGGGGCCGACCACGTCGTAGTAGGGCCCGACGTGGTTGATCTCGTGGATCTTCGACGGGTCGACGTAGCGCTGGTTGGCGATATCGCGGATGACCGCGTCATCCTCCCAGCTGGCCTCCCACAGCTTGTAGACCACGTTCATGTAGTCGTCTGCGCGGGCGTAGCGCTCCTCGTGCGTCGGCAGTCCGCCGAAGCCGAGATTGCGACCGGCGCCGGGCAGAAAGCTCGTCACGATGTTCCAGCCAACGCGCCCCTTGCTGAGGTGATCGAGCGTCGTCATCTTGCGGGCGAAGGAATACGGGTGCTCCTGCAGCACATTCTCGGTGACCACGATGCCAAGGTGCTCGGTCGCGTAGGCGAGCACCGGGGCCAGCACGGCCGGATCGTTGATCGGGGTCTGCATACCCGACAACACCGCCGCATCGCGCTTGCCCTGGTAGATGTCATAGGTCGCGAGCACGTCCGCGAAGAACAGCAAGTCGAAGTGGGCGCGCTCGAGCAGTCGGGCGATCTCCACCCAGTACTCCACCGAGTTCAGCTCGAGCTGGCGGCTCTTCGGATGGGCCCACAGGCCCTGATCGTGGTGCGACAGCACGAACTCGTTGAAGGCGCTGAAGAGCATGCGGGGGCGTTGCGGCACGGGAGAACCTCTTTCCGAATCGATCGACGCTAGGCCCATGACCGGGTCAGCCGTCGAGTCGCGTACGCAACGCAGCGTCACAATCGTCACGGGCCGAAATCTCCCGGGATCGCCGGGCTGGGGCGTCATACAGTCACCCCTTGTGACCAGACCCGCTTCGCATGGCCGCAGTGCCGCCCTCCTCGCCACCCTCGATGACTTCGCCCCCTATCTCGACGAATTGCGTCGTACGGCGGCGGAGCACGACGTCGACCGCGTGCATCCCTTCGACGAGTTTCGACGCTTCGCCGTCGCCGGGCTCGGCGCGGTGCGCGTGCCCGTGGAGTTCGGCGGGCGCGGGCTCGGACTCGTCGACTTCTTCGACTTCCTCATCTCGCTCGGTGCTGCCGACTCCAACATCCCCCAAGCGCTGCGGCAGCACTACTTCCGCGTCGAGCTCGCCCTGCTGCAGCCATCGTCGCCTGCCACCACCGAACTGCTGCACGCGATCGCGGCCGGCCGGATCTTCGGCAACGCCACCTCGGAAGCCTCGAACGTGCCCATCGGTACCATCCAGACCGTGCTGCGCACCCTGCCGGACGGCACCCTGCGCTTGAGCGGCAAGAAGTTCTACAGCACCGGCAATCTGTATGCGCAGTTCATCCCCGTCTCGGCCGTCGATGAGCACGGTGACGCCGTCGTCGTCATCGTGCCAGCCGATCGGCAGGGGGTCGAGATCTCCGACGACTGGCCGGGCTTCGGACAGAAGCTCACCGCGAGTGGCACCACGACGTTCACCGACGTGCTCGTCACCGACGACGAGGTGCTGCGACGCGGCACTTCGGACAGCCACCACACGATGGGTTACCACCAACTCATCCTGCTCGCGACCATCGCGGGCATTGCTCGAGCCGCGGCAGACGACGTGCGCCGACTGGTACAGGAACGCACCCGCGTCTACAGCGCAGGGTCGGGGGACCTGCCGCGTGAGGACCCCCTCATCCAGGAGGCCGTCGGACGTGCGGAGGCGGCCGCGTTCACGGCGCGGGCGATCGTGCTGTCGGCCGCCGCCGTCCTTCAAGAAGCGTGGGATGCCTGGGTCGACCCCGACATCGACTCCGCCACCAGCTCCGCACTGTTCGCCGAGGCGGACATCGTCGTCTCCACCGCGCAGGTGTCTATCGTGCCGCTCGTGCTCGAGCAGACCAGCCACATCTTTGACGCGCTCGGGGCCTCCGCGACCCACGTGCGGGCGGCGCTCGACCGGCATTGGCGCAACGCGCGCACCGTCGGATCGCACAATCCCTGGATCTACAAGGCGCGACAGGTCGGCGACTACGTGCTCAACGAAGTGCTGCCGCCCATCTTCGTGGCCGGCTCGGATGTCGGCGTCCACCCGGGCGCTGCGAACTCACACAGCAGCAAGAACTGACACAGCAAGAGGAAAGGAAACCCATGTCCATCACCTCGGTGACCCGACGCACCCCCTCGCGGCTCCTCGCCGCCGGGGCAGGCGCGCTCGCGCTCGGCCTCGCGCTCGCGGGCTGCTCCGCAGGAGCGCCGGCAGACGAATCCGCCGCGCAGAGCTTCGGCGATGTCAACGTGCAGCTCTCCTGGCTGAAGAATCACGAATTCGCCGGCTACTACCTCGGCATCGAGGACGGCTACTTCGAGGATGCCGGCTTCGACTCGGTCGAGCTCACCGCAGGCGGACTCGGCGGCGTCTCCGCGGAGGCGGCGCTCGCCAGCGGCACGGCCTGGATCGGCATCGCCAGCCCCGTCAGCGTCGCCCAGGCGAACCTGGAGGGTGCCGACCTCGTGATCGTGGCGACGTTGTTCCAGAAGAACCCGTTCACCCTCGTGTCGGCCGACACCAACCCGATCGAGAGCCCCGAAGACCTCGTGGGCAAGACGATCGCCATCGCCGACTCCAGCGCCAGCAACTGGGACGCGTTCCTCGCGGCCAACGACATCGACCCGGCCGACATCAACCGCGTGCCGTACGGCGACGCCAACGCCTCGCTGAAGCTCGGACAGATCGATGGCTTCATGGGCTACTTCGACGGCGGTGCCCCGCTGCGCGCCGAGGGGTTCGGCGCGCAGGAGTTCCAGCTTGCCGACTTCGGACTCGAGTACTCCGGCGAAGCGGTCGTCGTGCGACGGGAGACCGTCGAGAACGAGCCCGAGAAACTGCAGGCGTTCCTCACCGCGTTCGCACAGGGATGGAAGGCCGCGTTCGAGGACAAGGACCGGGTGATCGACCTCGTCGTCAACGACTACGGCAAGGATCAGAACTACCTGGCCGAGGACATCTCGTCGTCGTGGGATCAGCAGGCCACGTTCATCCTCACCGAGGAGAGCGAAGCCAACGGCATCGGCACCATCTCGCAGCGCTCCATCGAAGCGAACGTCGCCTCGATCAAGCTCATCGGTGTCGACCTCGATGAAACGCTGTTCGACCCGACCTTCATCGCGAAGGTCTACGCCGACCACCCTGAGCTCATCATCGGCGGCTGACATGACGAACACCCTCGCGGGGCCGGTACACGATGCCGGTCCCGCGGGGCCGCGCGGGGAGGGCCTCCTCGTCGACGGCCTCTCCAAGCAGTTCAGGCTCGGTCGGCGGACGATCGACGCCGTCGAAGGCGTGCACCTCGAGGTGCCGCGCGGATCGTTCACCTCCCTGCTGGGACCCTCCGGTTGCGGCAAGTCCACGATCTTACGCATCCTGGCCGGACTCGAGACCCCCACCTCCGGCATCGCCCGTGTGCACGGCGACGACGCGCTGAAGCGCTCCAAAGACCTGCGGGTCGGGGTCGCATTCCAGGATTCGGCGTTGCTGCCATGGCGGTCGGTGGCCTCCAATATCCGGCTGCCGCTCGAACTCGCCGGTCGCAGAGACGAGTCGGCGCGTGTCGACGAGCTCATCGACCTCGTCGGGTTGAGTGGCTTCGAGCGCGCCCGCCCCACGCACCTGTCCGGCGGGATGCGGCAACGTGCCTCCATCGCCAGAGCGCTGGTGCTTCAACCCGACCTGCTGCTGCTGGACGAGCCCTTCGGTGCGCTCGACGACATGACCCGTCAGCGGCTCAACTTCGAGTTGCAGCGCATCTGGACCGACCGGCCCGCGACCACGCTGATGGTGACCCACGGCATCCAGGAGGCGATCCTCCTCTCAGACGAGGTCGCCGTCATGTCGCCGCGACCGGGCCGCATCGTCGCCCAGGTGCGCATCGACCTGCCGCGACCGCGCACCATCGACGTGTTGCGCTCGCCGGAGTTCCACCGCATCCACGACCAGTTGGTCTCGCTGCTGTTCGACTCCGGTGCCGCGGCCGAGACCTCATGAGCGACCCGCGCACGTGGCGACCCGGTTCGCGCAGCACCACCCTGCTGCTCGGGCTCGCCGGTTTCGTCGTCGTCATCGCCGTGTGGTGGATCGTCGCCGACACCGCGTTCGCCGCGACGGGCGTCGTGCCGTCGCCCGCAGCGCTCGTCGAGCAGTTCATCGCGGACGGGCCGCAGTACTACGTGAACCAGGTCGGGGTGACCGTCACCAGCGCCGCGCAGGGCTGGGTGTGGGGCTCGATCGCGGCGCTGCTGCTGGCCTCGTTCGTGCTGCTGTTCCCGCGCAGCGAGCCCGCGGTTACCCAGTTCGGCGTCATCATCGAGTGCATCCCGCTCACCGCGATCGGCCCCATCGTGCTCGCGCTCGTCGGCGGTAGAACCCCCTCGATCTTCCTCGCGGCGATGGCCGTGTTCTTCACCGCGCTCATCGGGTCGCTGCTCGGAGTGCACGCCTCACGCCGCATCGAGCACGACCTGGTGCGCGCCTATGGTGGCAATCGCTGGTCGCGGTTCGCGAAAGTGCAGGTCTGGGCGGCGCTGCCCGCGGTTGCGACCGCACTCAAGATCGCGGTGCCCGCTGCGCTCATCGGTGCGATCCTCGGCGAGTACCTGGGCGGAGTGGATTCCGGGATCGGCGTGGCGCTCTCGGCGATCCAGCGATCCATCCAGGTAGAGCGCACTTGGATCTTCGGGCTCAGCGCCGCGCTGTTGGCCAGCGGCGGGTACGGACTCATCGCAGTCGCGGCGCGCATCGCGCTGCCCTGGGCTAGGAGCACATCATGACCTTCGCGCTCGGCGCGCTGCGCCGCATCGGACTTGTCATCGCCGCAACCGCCGTGGTGCTCGGCCTGTGGTGGGCGTTCCTCATCGTGGCGCGGATCAGTCCCTTCATCGGCAAGTCACCACTGGACGTGTGGAACTACCTCGTCACCGCACCGGAGGCCCAGGCCAACCGCACCGAGATCCTCGACAACGTGGCGATCACCCTCAACGACACCGTGATCGGCTACAGCGTCGGGCTTGCCGGCGCACTGCTGATCGCGATCGTCTTCGTGCTGCTGCCGCCCGTGGAGACCACGTTCATGCCGGTCGCGATGGTGTTGCGCACCTTTCCGCTCATCGCCCTCACGCCGCTGATCATCCTCGGCTTCGGGCGTGGGGCCGCCGGTCTGGCCGCGATCGGCTTCATCGTCGTCTTCTTCGCAGCCCTCATCACGATCACCTTCGGCCTGCGGTCCACACCGCGCTCGGCGCTCGACGTCGTCACCGTCTACGGCGGTGGCGCGCTCGCCCGGGTCACGAAGGTCTCGCTGCCGCACGCGGTACCGGCGTTCTTCACCGCTGCACGGGTCGCCGCGCCGCACGCGTTGACGGGCGCGCTGCTGGCGGAGTGGCTCATCACCGGCAAGGGGATCGGTGCCCAGCTGCAGCAGGCGGCGGGCACCTCTCGGTACGCGGAGCTGTGGGCTGCCGCTGTCGCCATCGCGGTCGTGACGATCACCATCTACACGATCATCTCGCTCATCGAGAGCGCGGTCGTCGAACGATTCGCGCCCTGAGCCGTCGCGCGTCGAGCTACGGCACCACCACGCCCGCCGCGGTGCCCGACAGGCGTCCGGCCGAGCGCAGCTGGTAGGTCAGCAGCGGCAACGCGCGCCTCGTCGACAGCGCCACGCGCTCGAGCAACTCGTCGGAGGAGACCACGTAGTCGGTGAAGTCGCGTTCGTTGCCGAAGATGCCCAGGGGCAGCGTCAGCGCTTGAAAGAAGCCGAACAGGGGCCGCATCTGGTGCTCGACCAGCAACGCGTGCCGGTCGGAGCCGCCCGTCGCCGTCAGCACCACGGGCTTGTCGACCAGCGCGTACTGGTCGACGTAGTCGAAGAAGTGCTTGAAGATGCCGGTATAGGCGGCGCGGTAGGCGGGTGAACCCGCGACGATCACGTCGGCGCTCTCGACCTGATCGAGGGCGGTGCGCGCCTCATCTCCGAGTGTCTTGCGCGAACTGCCCGCGAATAACGCCGGCACGAGCGAGGCGAGTTCGATTACGGTGGTCTCGGTGGCGCCGTGCTCACCGAGGTCGCGTGCCAGCTGGTCCGCCACCGCAGCGACGAGTGCAGTGGTGCGCGACGGGGTGGTTAGGCTGCCGCTCACGCCGACGATGCGGATGGTCATGGGATGCGTGTCCGTTCTTGTAGGGGAAAGGTCGAGACCGTGGGGGTTCCGTTTCGCAGCTCCTCCAGAAAGAGCACGATCGTCGCCGCGACGCTGCGATGCGCAGCATCGTTGACGCTGTCGTGTCGACCGCCGTCGACCACCACGACGCGCACCCGCGGGATGCCGGCGTAGTAGGCGAGGGCGTCCTCGAGCGGCGCGACCGGGTCCGACTCGCCGTGCACCCCGAGCACCGGCACTTGGATATCGGCGGCGCGCGGCGGCTGTAGTTCGTCGGAGATCGCACGGGAGAGCGCCCCGGGGTCCACGATGGCGGGGTCGGAGAGGGTCTCCCAGTGTTCGGGCGAGCGCGTGCGCAGCGGCAGTTGGGCCACACCGTCTGGCACGTGCGCGCGCTGCGACGGCAGGCCGATCGTGATCGCGCCGGACACCAGGTGCGGTGCTGCTGCGGCGAGGCGCAGCGCGAGCAGGGCTCCGGCATCCGCGCCCAGCAGTACGATCGGGCGCACCCCGCCCTCGCGTAGCAGGTTCTTCGCCAGCTCCACGGTGCGGGTGCGCGGTGCGGTCACGTCACCCACAACGCGCACGCGGTAGGCGTCGGCGGAGAGTCGGCGTCCGAGGCGCGCGTAGGCCGCCGGGGTCTCGCCGCGGCCGCCGAGCACGAGCACCGTGCCGCGCGCCTCGACACCGGTCGGTTCATCCCAGCGCTGGCTCGTCGGGGGCGTGAGCGGGGTGGTCACCGCCGCGCCCACGCGAACGACCGCGAGCGGTCGGCCGAGACGGGGAGCGGGTTCACAGAACGACGCTATGCAAGGTGCGGTGCGATGGCGAAGCAGCGCCCGTCACAGACCGTCACAACTGTCACACGGGGTAACGGTGGCCGCGGGTGGCACACTCGAAGGGTGGCCGAGCCCATCTACGTGGAGATCGAGATCCGCGCCGACCTGGAGCGGGTGTGGTGGCTCACCCAGGAGGCCGCGCTGCACGCCGACGCCCCCGCGACCCTCGAGCCCTTGGAGGCGCCATGACCTCGATCTTCGCCGCCGCCATGGGCGAGGAGCTCGATCGGCTGCACCCGATGCTGCAGCGCCGATTCGGGGTCGGGCTGGATGCGGGCTACGACGGAACGTTCACGTGCGAGTTCGTCCCCGCGACGGATGCCCCGGAGCGGCTGAAGCCGCGACGGCACGAGGTGCGCGTGTAGTGGGTGCTCTACGCGCGCGGGCTGCGACTACGAAGTGCTAGATCGAACCTCGAGGCAAGATCCACCGGTGCGCGAAGGCGGGCACGACGGACGCAATGTGCTCGAAGTCGCGGTCGTAGTGGAGCACGGACGCGTTGTTCTTCGCGGCGTACGCGGCGATCAGCGTGTCCATGGCGCCAGCGGCGCGAAGGAGCCCCCCATTCCAGAGCCGACTCTGGATCTCCATGACGTCGTCACGAGTCGGATGGGAATCGCACTCGCCGAAAGCGCCGAACTGCGCCATGAGCTTCGAGTGATCCTTGCCGGTGCGCACGGTGAACCCGTACTCGAGCGCGACGGGCGGGCAGACCAGCACGTCCGTGGGGCTCACCAGCTCCACGACCTTCTTCAGTTCGGCGACAACCTCGGGCGTCGTCGCGAGACGAGCCCAGACGCTGGTGTCGACGACGAAACGAGTTGGATGGCTCGGCGCTCGGCCAACTCGGCCGGTTGTCCGAGACCGCACCACGGATCGGCCGCTAGTCGTCGCCATACGAGATGGTCGTCGCGTCCTTGTCGACCGGGATCGTCGCCAGCGTGTCGATGGCTTCGATTTGGCGTCGACGCATCACAACATCCCGCAGCGCGAGGTTGATCGCTTCGCGGTTGGTGCGTACTCCTAGTGACGACTTCGCGAGTCGGAGCATTTCGGTATCGATATCAACGCTCGTGACGGCCATCATTCCTCCTATATAAAGTCTGCGACAAGTGTATATACACCGCCTGCGAATCTGCTAGGTCCGGGTCGGCCATCCTGGGCCCGGTGGCCACTCCTACATCGTGGGCTGGCGAGGTTCCCGAGTGATGCTTACCGAGCGCGCGTCTTCTTCGATAGCATTCCGCCCAACAAGGAGGCGACGTGGCGGGATTGTTCACTCGGTTGTTGGGCGGTAGCGACGCGCCGCAAGGAGCTCAGCAGTACGTGGTCATCGGCGCAGGTTGGCCGGATGTCGAGGTGGAGGGCGAGGCGTACCGCCGAGCGGAAGTATCCCGCCTGTTCAAGGGCATCGGGCGACCTGAAGGCGGCGTCACGATGCAGCAGGCACAGCTCGTGCCTGAGCCAAGCAATCGCTACGACAGGAATGCCGTCAAGGTGATCATCCGTGGCGAGCACGTCGGCTACGTGCCAGCGGATCTCAGCGCGCGGGTCGCATCGGAGTGCAAGAGACTCGGACGGGGCTCCGTCGCCGTCGTCCCAGCGCGCGTGTGGGCTCGAGTGGATGGCGGCACATGGAGGGCGCGCGTCACGCTCTCTTTCACTGGTGCGTCGGAGGACGAACAGGATTACGCCGAGCAGCGTCGGGGGATCGAGGAGAGAGACGCCCAGAAGGCTGCGGCGCTTGCGCAGAAGGCGGCCGAGCGGGAGGCGCGAGAGAGTGCCAAGGCCGCGCGCCGTGAAACCGGCACGGTGCGGGATATGTACTGGACGACATGGAAGCCCTCGATTGCTGAGTTGAAGCGGCAGCAGCGGCTTGAGGAGGCTCGGGCGTTTCTTATCGAATGCCGTGCCGCCGCAAGCCGGGAGTCGGCGCTGACAGGCGAGGTTCCGGACCCGTGGCCGACCGAGCAACTGGCCGCCGTGATCCGTCGGTTGGGCGACCGAGACGGTGAACTCGCGACGCTAGAAGAGTACGCCGTCGAATGCGGCACCCGAACGATGCCGGATTCGATGGTTGCCAAGCTCGCGAAGGCCCGACTCGCGCGCGGCGCCGCGATCTAGCAGCCCGGGCGGGTCACAGGGCGAGCGCCCATGCCTACGCTCGTTGGGCGGTGGACGGTCGACGTCTCTGCACCCGTGCACCTGACCGCAGAGTTCCTCCCGCAGTTCATCGCCGCCTGCGGCGGTTACCTGATCAACGCCGCGAGCTGGCGGCCTACGCGCCCACGCCGCGCATGGCGGTCTACGGCGCCGCGAAGGCGTTCGTGCTGAGCTTCACGGAGTCGCTGTGGGCGGAATCGCGCGGCATCGGGGTCTTGGTCTTCGCGCTCTCGCCCGGGGCGACCAGCACCGAGTTCAACACCGTGGTCGGAACGGATGACGCCACCGCCGGTGCCGCGATGCGCACCCCCGACGACGTCGTGGCCACAGCGCTTGCCCACCTCGACTCCCGCAACCCTGGCCCCAGCGTCATCGAGGGCGCAGGCAATCGGGTGGGCGCGGCCCTGGGTCGTCTCGTCGGCCGCCGCACGGTGGTGACCATGATGCACCGGATGACCGACCCTGGCTGCCGCGCTCCGCGGAAGGTTGCGGCGCAGAACCAGCGGCCGCGAGGTCAGGCACGGACGCGCTCCAGAGAAGCGTCCTGCACTTGCCTGGGTTGCATTCCACGGTGACGGCAAGCGCGGCCACTGGATCGGGACCTTGGCATCTGTCGCGCGCCTGTAGTTACATGTACAAACGAACGGTTCGCGCCCTGCGTTTCACACGGTGGCTGTTGACGGTGCGTTCTCGCCAAGTGAGTTCAACGACGGTCGGGTAACTGTTGGCCAGGGACCGACTGATCGCGACAGGGAAGGATAGGCCTGGGGCGATTGTGAGTGGCAGTTCGGTGAAGGTGTCAAGCGCATCGATCTGGTCGCCGGTCACGTCAGCGATCGACTCGACGATTGCTTCCGTCTTCTTCGCGCCGTTGACGATCTCGTAGCCGGTCGGCATTCCCCTGGAATTCGTCTTCGTCGTCACCTTCAGCCAGGAGACGTGCTCCTGTTCGGCGCGCCAAGCCACACGGACTGCAACGACGCTCGCGAAGGCGCCGAGAATGCCGCCGACGGCGCCGAGCCATGCGGGTCCCGTGTCTGCCCATGTGGTGATCATGTCGTTCACACAGTGAGCGTAGCGGCCGACCGGGTTTGTCGCGGGATCGTCATGCGGCTACATGAAACCGATGCCGATCAACGCTGCTATTGCCTGGCAGAGCAAGCCGGCGGCGACAAGCGCAAGCTCCCGCCAACCGTCAGCGATCGTGGACCTGTCGGCGGCCCTGAGGATCGCGAGCGGAAAAGCCACGAGGTTGACGCTGAGTAATTCGTCAACTCCATGTCGTGACATCACAGTCGCGACCTTCTCGTTAATTTCGTCGACCGCCCACTGTGGCCCCGTCGCGCGTGCCTCGGCGAGGTGCTCGCCGAGGACCACGAGTTCTGCGATGTCCTTGCGTATTTGCCTGCGAGTGGTGATGGCATGGACAACAAAGATTCCGAGGGCCAACGTGGGCAGCAGAAAGCCGAGAACAACGAGGACGACATATGACGCGACCATGTCGGGCATGGTACCGGTGCCGGCGGACTCTCTTGCGCCTGAGCAGTGATCAGGTCGATCGACACGCGGCGGGTCCCGGGTAGACCAGGATGGCAGTGCCGCGACCGGTGAATCGTCAGCTCAGGCGGTTTCAGGGAAGTCGATTGGGACAAGCCAGCCTGCGTCAGCGCCGCGATATCTTTTGTTCAAACGCGACTGGGTGCCAACAAGCGCGAGGCCGAGCTGCTCCTGACGAACAGCGATGTCGCGAAGTCTCGGGGCGAGTGCGCTTTCGCGAGTGAGTCGCGAATCACCGCCACCGAGTGGGCTGAGCAATGGCCGGTCACCCGATGTGCAGTTGAAGCCGTCCATCGTGGGCCCGGTGGGGCTCGACGCCCCATCGGCACGGCCGCCAAACCGCTGCGCGGTTCGTCGGAACCGGCGCGATGGGGACCCCGGTGTAGTTCTTCTACTTCGCTCGCACATTGGTGCGCTGCCCCGGTGGGGCATCCCACCAATGTGGGCCCGGTGGGGCTCGAACCCACGACCCGCGGATTAAAAGTCCGATGCTCTGCCAACTGAGCTACAGGCCCTACACGTCAAGGGTAGCGGCGCGGCGGGTACGGTGTCTGACGTGGAGAGCGTGGCATCCGGGGCGTCGAGTGTGACGTTGCTGTGGCTGCCGGTGGGTGCGGGTGGGCATGTGGTCAAGCACACCAGCCGGTGGTGGGAGCTCGCGCAGGCGGCGGTGCAGCGGCGACGGCCCGCGCGGCTGTTCCATGCGGCGCTCGAAGTGGTCGCCGATGGCGAGCGCTATGTGATCGAGATGGCGCCCGCGTGGGGCGTGCCGGCGGCCGAGCGCGGGGTGGTCGCGAGCGGGCCGGTGGGGATGCGGTGGCTGGGCCGGTCCCGGTTCTTCCGGTACGAGGTGCGGCGCTGGCGCGACGGGGTGATCCCCGACCGGGCGTGGGCCGTGGGCGGGCCGCTGACGCTGAGCGGCGAGACCGAGGCATCCCGCCGCCTGCTGGATGCGGTGCCGCGCGTGCCGATCCTGGTGTGGGGGAGCACGGTGCGGCCGGTCGGCGACATGTGGAACTCCAACTCGCTCGTCTCGTGGCTGCTGGTGCAGGCGGGCATTCCCGCCGCGCTCACACCGCCCCAGGGCGGCCGGGCTCCCGGCTGGGCGGCCGGGCTCGCCGTCGCCGCGGCTGGTTAGGCTTGAGGCGATGGCCGACGACTTCCACAAACCCACGCAGTACTCCGGCGACTGGTTCGACGGCGTGCAGGGCGGCGAAGATCCCGCCGCCGTGCTGCGCGTCGCCCACGACACCGCGCACGCGCTCGTAGACCGGGCGCGGCAGACCGACGATCCGGCCGTGCTGGAACGCATCGTCGCCTTCACCGACGCCAACGGCATCGACGCGATCGCCGAGCTGTGGGCGCGCTCGAGCCCGCGCAGCCTGCCGGGTGCGCTGTGGCGCATCTACCTGCTGCGGCTGGTGATCCGGCAGGATGCCGCCGGCACGAGCCTGCTCTTCCAGCGCGGCATCGACACCCTGCGCACCATCGACGCCGCCGTGGCGGGGGCGCCGGAGCCCGCCGGTCCCGAGGAGATCACCGAGCTCGCCGACCAGATCCTGCGCGGACTGTTCCGCGGCGACTTCGGCGTGGCCCTCGATCGCGCGGCCGCGTTCAGCCGCATCCTGAGCTCGGGGGCGTCGAGCCTCGCGGATGACGCGGACCCGCTGCATCCCGACCGCGCCACCGAACTGACCACCCGCGCCGACCGCCTGGCCCTCACCGCGGACGAGTTCACCGCCTGCGCGCGCCTCTACCGGTCGGGCAGCCTGGACTGAGTGTTCGCGCTCAGCGCAGGCCGGCCCAGAGGTGTGCCGACCGTGGCTAAAATAGTCCAGCCGGGCCGCAGTAACCCCGGGCTCCACTAATAGCCGCTTCGAGCGGCCTTGCGCCGAGAGGCGTTCTGCGGCCCGGCATCACTCTTGCGGGGCGGGACCAACGCCCCTGCCAGCGCGACCCCTGTGCGGCGAGGATGGGCCCATGACCACTCCGCCCACGACCTACACGGTGCACGCCCGCAGCGCTCCGGGGCACGACGCCTCGATCGCCGCGGCGGCCACCGAGATCCCCTTGGACGTGCTCTGGGGCGCCGAGCTGCCGTCGGGCCTGCCGGGACCGGCGGATCTGCTGCTCTCCGCGCTCGCGGCCTGCCTGCTCAAGGGCCTCGAGCGCGCCCGCGCCATGATGCCGTTCGAGTACGAGTCGGCGGAGGTCACCGTCACCGGTCGGCGGCAGAACACCCCGCCGCGGTTCGTGGAGCTCGAATACGACCTGCGGCTGGTCACCCCCGAGAGCGAGCGTCGCGTGGAGCTGCTGCACCGCAACCTGCGGGAGTTCGGCACGATCACCAACACCCTCGCCGCGGCGTGCGACGTGCACGGGACGGTTCGCGCGGTCGACGGACCGCCCCTACCCGCGGGGGTATCGTAGGAATCGCACGCGACCAGGGAGACCCGATGACCACGAGGTGGGCGAGATTCGTCCGCGGCTGGGTCACGGCCGGGTTCGCGGTCTTCGTCGCCGCCTTCGCACACGTCGCCGGCGGCGGACACGCCCCGGACTGGCTCGCGGTGGCGGTCTCGCTCGCGTTCGCCGGCATCCTGTGCGTGCCGCTGGCCGGCCGCACCCTCTCGCTGGTGCGCCTGACGATCTCGGTCGCGGGCGCCCAGGCCGTCTTCCACACGCTGTTCGCGCTCAGTGCCGGCCCCGGTGGCGTCACGACGTCCGGCCACCACGGCGCCGTGGCTTTCGTGCCGACCGAGGTGGTCGAGCACGGCGCACAGCCGATGTTCCTCGCCCACCTGGTCGCCGCCATCATCACGATCGCGGCGCTGCGCTCCGGCGAGGCCGCGTTCTGGGGGATCGTGGCGCTCGCGAAGGCGGGCCTGTCCCGACTGCGCACCCACGCGCCGATCCCGCTCGCGGACACCAGGCCCGCAGCCCTGCCGCAGCGCGAGGTCACCCCGACCCGCCTGCGCGTCCTCGCGGCCTCGGTCTCCCGGCGGGGACCACCCGTGCTGCTGCCCGCCTGAACCGCCCGGTGCGCGTCTGACACGTGACCGGGTTCGCTCCCGTGTCCGAAGACCGCCCGGAAGGCGCATCATCATGTCCGCACGCTCCCGCACGCTCGCCGCGATCGCGGCCGTCACGCTCGCCCTCGGTGCCGCACTCGCGGTGCCGGCGGCGGCATCCGCACACGATCAGGTCATCTCCACCGATCCCGCCGAGGGGCAGGTGCTGGCCGAAGCCCCGGGGCAGGTCACGATGCGGTTCACGGCCGAGCTCATGCAGATGGGGGTGATCGTGTTCGTCGTCGACGGCAGCGAGCGCGACTGGAGCGCGGGCGAGCCGATCGTCGAGGGCGCCGAACTCGTGCAGCCGCTCGAGGCCGGCATGCCCGACGGCAGCTACCAGGTGCGCTGGCAGGTGGTCTCGGCAGACGGGCATCCGATCTCCGGTTTCTTCGACTTCGCGGTCGGAGCATCGACCGGCGCGATCACCCCACCGGGTGCCGCGGATGACACGGACACCGGCCGATCGAACGAGCAGCCCTGGGCCATCCCGGCGCTGCTCTGGATCGGCCTCACCGGCGCCGTGGTCGGCGTGGCGATCTTCGCCATCGTCGTCGCGGTGCGATCTCGCCGGCGCGTCTGAGTGCCGGCACAGCAAGCACTGAAGGAAGACAGCATGAAGCACACACGAACGACCCCTGCCCTCGCGGCCCTCGCGATCGCGGCCCTCGCCCTGGTCGGCTGCGCGCCCACCGCGCCAGTCGCCGACGCGCCGGTGGCGACCCAGGCCGAGTCGGTGACGATCACCGATGCCTGGGTCAAGGCCGTCGAGTCCGGCATGACTGCGGCATTCGGGCTCGTCGAGAACAGCGGCGACGCCGAGGTGACGATCGTCGCGGCGAGCTCCGCGGCATCCCCGATGATCGAACTGCACGAGACGGTCGACGACGGCACCGGCACGATGACCATGCGCCAGAAGGACGGCGGCTTCGTCATCGCGCCCGGGGAGAGCCTCGAGCTCATGCCCGGCGGCAACCACATCATGTTCATGGGCGTGACCGAGCCGATCGTCGCGGGCGACGAGATCACGATCACCCTCGAGTTCGCGGATGGCTCGACCCTCGAGTTCACCGCACCGGCGAAGGATTTCACCGGTGCCAACGAGAACTACGACGACTCGATGGAGATGAACGACTAGATGCCTGACGACCCGAGAAGCCAACCGGGTCGCGGACTGACGCGGCGGCACCTCCTGCTCGGGGGTGCCGCCGCGGCGGGCGCCGGTGCGGCTGGCGCGGTGGGCCTCGGGCTCGCCGCCGAGCTCGCCGGCCGACCGCAGCCCGCGCCCGACCCCGCACCCGCGATCGTGCCGTTCTACGGCGAGCATCAGGCAGGCATCGACACCCCACCGCAGGCGCACGCCGTGTTCCTCGCGCTCGACCTGCGTCCGCAGACGGATGCCATCGCCCTCGGTCGGCTGATGCGCGTGCTCACCGACGATGCCGCCCGCCTGAGCCAGGGGCGCCCGGCGCTCGCCGACACCGAGCCGGAGCTCGCGCGCATCCCGCGCAGGCTCACGGTGACCTTCGGCTTCGGCGCGGAGCTCGTCGCGCGGGCCGGTGGCGCGGCACCGGACTGGCTCGGCCCCTTGCCGGCATTCGCCGTGGACCGACTGCAGGAGGCCTTCAGCGGCGGAGACCTGCTGCTGCAGCTCGCCGCCGACGACCCGGTGACGGTGGCGCACGCTACCCGCATGCTGCTGAAGGATGCGCGCGGCTTCGCCAGCGTGCGCTGGAGCCAGCGCGGCTTCCGTCGCGCCGCGGACTCGGAAGCCACCGGCACTACGATGCGCAACCTCTTCGGTCAGGTGGACGGCACCGCCAACCCGCAGCCGGGCACCGCCGAGTTCGAGGAGACCGTGTGGTCCAGCGGAGCGCCCGACTGGCTGCGCGGGGGCACCGGGCTCGTGCTGCGCCGCATCGCCATGGATCTCGAGGGCTGGGATCGCGTCGACCGCACCGCACGCGAGGCCTCGATCGGTCGCCGCATGGACACGGGCGCGCCGCTGACCGGCACGCTCGAGCGCGACGCTCCGGATCTCGAGGCGACGACCGCGCTCGGCTTCCCCGTCATCCCCGCCTATGCGCACCTGCGACGGGCGAAGGGGCCCGAGCGCATCTACCGACGTGGGTACAACTACGACGAGCCGGTCGGCGGCGCGGAGGGCATCTCCGACTCTGGGTTGCTGTTCGCCTCGTTCCAGGCGGATATCACCCGCCAGTTCGTGCCCATCCAGCGCCGCCTCGACGAGCTCGACCTGCTCAACACCTGGACGACGCCGGTCGGCTCTGCCGTGTTCGCCATCCCGCCCGGCTGCGCGGAGGGGGGTTACATCGGCGAGACGCTTCTCTAGCCCCGATCGAGGTCGGCGAGCAGGTCGGTCACCTTCTGGGCGATTTCGTCGCGGATGACGCGAACCTCCTCCACGGTGCGCCCGGAGGGGTCGGGCAGCTCCCAGTCGAGGTAGGTCTTGCCCGGGTAGATGGGGCAGGCATCCCCGCAGCCCATGGTGATCACCACGTCCGCGGCCTGCACGACGTCGTCGGTGAGCGGCTTCGGGAACTCCTCGGCGAGGTCCAGGCCGATCTCGGTCATCGAGGCGACCACGCTGGGGTCGATGTCCGACCGCGGCGCCGAGCCCGCGGAACGTACGTGCACCCGTCCGCCTGCGACGCTGTTCAGCAGGGCGGCGGCCATCTGCGAGCGTCCGGCGTTGTGCTCGCAGACGAAGAGCACCTCGGGCACGGGCGAGGCGATCGCGCCCTTGGCCTGCGCGAGCGCGGTCAGGCGGTCGCCGGCGAAGCGGATTGTGCGCGCCGCGACGTGCGCCTTGACGGTGGAGGTGCGCAGCAGGGAGGCGTAGGACTCGAGCACGTAGCGCTCGACGGTCTCGGGCGCGAAGACGCCCGTGAAGTTCGCGCTGAGCTCGGCGGCGAGGCGCTTCAGGTACTCCTCGGGAAAGGCGAGACCCGGGAGAGGCTTTCGTGCACTGACATCGATCATGTCAAAAGCATAGATGGATATCTATGCTTTTGACAGTGGATCATCCGAACTTGCCGGAGACGTAGTCCTCGGTGGCCTGCACGCTCGGCTTCGAGAAGATCGTGTTCGTGTCGTCGTACTCGATGAGCTTGCCGGGCTTGCCCGTGCCGGCGATGTTGAAGAACGCCGTCTTGTCCGACACCCGCGAGGCCTGCTGCATGTTGTGGGTCACGATCACGATCGTGTACTCCTGCTTGAGCTCCTCGATGAGGTCCTCGATCGCGAGCGTCGAGATCGGGTCGAGCGCCGAGCACGGTTCGTCCATCAGGATGACCTCGGGAGCGACCGCGATCGCACGCGCGATGCACAGACGCTGCTGCTGTCCGCCGGAGAGGCCGGAGCCGGGCAGGTGCAGGCGGTCCTTGACCTCGTTCCACAGGTTCGCGCCCTGCAGGGACTCCTCGACGAGCGCATCCTGGTCCGACTTCGACATGCGCGTGTTGTTGAGCTTGACGCCGGCCAGCACGTTGTCGCGGATCGACATCGTCGGGAACGGGTTGGGGCGCTGGAAGACCATGCCCACCTGGCGGCGCACGAGCACGGGGTCGACGCCCGGACCGTAGAGGTTGTTGCCGTCGATGAGCACCTCGCCCTCGACCCAGGCTCCGGGGATCACCTCGTGCATGCGGTTGAGCGTGCGCAGGAACGTCGACTTGCCGCAACCGGACGGGCCGATGAAGGCGGTGACGGTGCGGGGTTCGATCTTCAGCGAGACATCCTCCACGGCCTTGAACTTGCCGTAGTAGACGTTGAGGTCATTGACTTCGATGCGCTTGGACACGGGTTTCCTGTCTTGTCGTCCTGCGGCTCAGCGGCCGAGCTTGGGGGAGAAGATGCGAGCGACCAGTCGGGCGATGAGGTTGAGCACCATCACGATGAGGATGAGGGTGAGCGCTCCGGCCCAGGCGCGGTCGAGGTAGGGCTGCACGTCGCTGCCCGGGTTGGCGTACTGGGTGTACACGAACACCGGCAGCGACGCCATGCGGTCTTTGAAGAGGTCGTAGTTCATGCTCGCGGTGAAGCCGGAGATGATCAGCAGCGGCGCCGTCTCGCCGATCACGCGGGCGATCGCGAGGGTGACACCGGTGGTGATGCCGGCGATCGAGGTGGGGATGACGATCTTCAGGATCGTGAGCCACTTCGGCACGCCCAGCGCGTACGAGGCCTCCCGCAGCTCGTTCGGCACGAGCTTGAGCATCTCCTCGCTCGAACGCACCACGACCGGGATCATCAGCAGCGAGAGCGCCACCGAACCACCGAATCCGAACCGGATGCCGGGGTCGTCGAGGATCAGCGCGAAGAACGCGAACGCGAACAGACCCGCGACGATCGAGGGGATGCCCGTCATCACGTCAACGAAGAACGTGATCGCCTTGGCGAGCGGGCCACGACCGTACTCCACGAGGTAGATCGCGGCGAGCAGGCCGACCGGCACGGAGATCAGCGTGGCCATGCCGGTGATGAGCAGGGTGCCGATGATCGCGTGCAGGGCGCCGCCGCCCTCCCCGACCACGTTGCGCATGGAGCTGGTGAAGAACTGCAGGTCGAATCGGGCCAGGCCGTTGATGAGCACCGTGTAGACGAGCGAGATCAGCGGCAACAGGGCCACGATGAACGCCGTCGCGACGAGTGAGGTGACCAGGCGGTTCTTGGCCTGGCGCACGCCCTCGACGAGGTAGGCCAGCACGAAGATCGCCACGTCGAACAGGATCGTGCCGAGCACGATCGCCGCGACGATGTTCAGTTCCTGGCCGTTGGCGGCGGACATCAGGGCGAACACGATGATCATCACGAGCCAGCTCGTGCCGAGCACCGCCCACGGAGCCCACTTGGGCAGGCGTGCCGTGGTGAGGGAGTTCACGATCCCCTTGGGGGTGTTGGTCGTCGTGGTCATCAGTTCGCCCCGGAGAAGGCCTTGCGGCGGTTGATCACGAAGCGCGCGATCGAGTTGATCACGAGCGTGATGCCGAACAGGATCAGGCCGGTCGCGATGAGCGCGTTGACGTCCACACCGTGCGCTTCCGGGAAGTTGAGGGCGATGTTGCCCGCGATGGTCGAGGAGTTCTGCGAGCCGGTGAGGATCCAGGTGATGAGTCCCGGCGACGGGGAGAGCACCATCGCGACGACCATGGTTTCACCGAGCGCGCGGCCAAGGCCCAGCATCGAGGCCGAGATCATGCCGGGGCGGCCGAACGGGATGACCGCCATCTGGATCATCTCCCAGCGCGTGGCGCCGAGGGCCAGTGCCGCCTCCTCGTGCAGGCGCGGGGTCTGCAGGAACACCTCGCGGGTGACGGCGGTGATGATCGGCAGGATCATCACCGCGAGCACGATGGCGACCGTGAGGATCGAGCGGCCGGTGCCGGTGACCGGCGGGGTGAAGAACGGGATGAAGCCGAGGTTGGTGACCAGCCAGTCGTAGAGCGGCAGCACCGCCGGGGCCAGCACCTTGATGCCCCAGAGGCCGAAGACCACGGAGGGCACCGCGGCGAGCAGGTCGACGACATAGCCGAGACCCTGGGCGACCCGGCGCGGCGCGTAGTGGGAGATGAACAGCGCGATGCCGAACGAGACCGGCAGCGCCATGATGAGGGCGAGGAACGCCGCCCACACGGAACCGAAGGCGAGCGGGCCGACGTAGGCCCAGAAGCTCGAGGGCGAACCCTTGAGGTCGGCCGGATCGGCGACCAGGGCCGGGATGCTCTGTGCCACCAGGAACACCGCGACGGCGGCGAGCGCGGCGAGGATGAGGCTGCCGGCGACGATCGTGGATCCGGAGAAGATGCGGTCGGCGGGGCGGAGCTTGGCCCTGGGCGACGAGGTTGCGGCCGTCATTCCTGTCTTCCTGCTGGGCTCGATGGGCGGGGATCGGGTGATGAAGTTGAAAGGGTGATCACAGTCTGTCGGGCTGCGAGCCGGCGAGCAATGAGCGCGCCGACCGCAGCCCGACAGTCACTGCGGGGTACTACTTGACGACGATCGCCTCGAGCGCGGTCGCGACCTTGGCCGACAGGTCGGCCGACAGCGGCGCGGCACCGGCGGAAGCGGCGGCCTCAGCCTGGCCCGCTTCGCTGGTGATGTAGCCGACGTAGGCCTTGACGAGCGGCGCGACCTCGGCGTCCACGAAGTCCGTGCAGGTGATGATGTAGCTCACGAGCACGAGCGGGTAGTGGCTCGGGTCGGTGGTCTTGCGGTCGAGCTTGATCGCAAGGTCGGTGGTGCCGTTGTTGGTGTCACCGGCGGGCGACTCGGCGACGACGGCGGCAGCGGCCTCCGGCGTGTAGTTCACGAACTCGTCACCGACGAGGATCGCGGCGGTGCCGAGGTCACCGGCCTTCGACGCGTCGGCGTAGCCGATCGTGTTGGTGCCGTTGGTGACCGCGTCGACGACGCCCGAGGTGCCCTGAGCGGCCTCACCGGTCGCGTAGGGGAACGGGTCGGCCGGCTCGGCGTCCCACACGTCGGGAGCGGTCTTGAACAGGTAGTCCGCGAAGTTCTTCGTGGTACCCGAGTCGTCCGAACGGTGCACGGCGGTGATCGGCGCGGACGGGAACGTGGTGCCCTCGTTGAGCGCGGCGATGGCCGGGTCATCCCAGCTGGTGATCTCGCCCTTGAAGATCTTGGCGAGGGTCGCCGAGTCGAGGTTGAGCTCGTCAACACCCTCGACGTTGAAGATCACGGCGATCGGGGAGATGTAGGCCGGAACCTGCAGGTAGTCGGTGTCGGGCGTGCAGCCCGCGAAACCACCGTCGATCTCCTCCTGCTTGAGCGCGGAGTCGGTGCCGGCGAAGCTCACGCCGCCGGCGATGAACGCCTCACGCCCGGCGCCGGAGCCCGAGGGGTCGTAGTTGATCGTGACATCGGGGTTGGCGGTCTGGAAGGCCGCGATCCAGGCCTCCTGGGCCGAACCCTGCGACGACGCGCCGGCGCCGTCGATCGTGCCGGAGAGGTCGCTCGGAGCGGCCGTCTCGCCGCCCTCGTTCGCCGCGCAGGACGCGAGGAGGATGGTGCCTGCAATAGCAATGGCACCGATGGTGCCAAGGCGCTTGAAGTTCACTGTGTTCCCTTCGGGGATGTGTTGTGTTTTCTTGGTCGGGCCGTGATGACCCGAGCACAACGTATGCACGGAGAGTGACCACGCTCGTCCCCGTTGGTGAACGGAAGGTAAACGACAGGGCAACACCCGGCGAGTCAAGCGGGGGAGTGCGTCTCCACCGCCACGATGCCGTGCTTTCGCATGCCGCGCCGTGCCACATGCACGATCGTGAAGTCGCCGGTGTCGAGCGCGGCGGCGCGGCGCAGCGCCTCGTCCGGTTCGGTGCCGGTCTGGGCGGCGAGCTCGCCGATGATCTGGGGCAGCACGGGTCCGTGGCTGCACAGCACGACGCTCGTGCGCTTCTTCAACCGCTTGGCGACGATCTCGTGCACGCCATCGGTGCCGCCCTCGTAGGCGTCCTGGCTGATCGCCGGGGTCGCCTTCACCGGCAGGCCCGTGGCGGCGGCGAGCGGGGCGACCGTGGCCAGGCAGCGTGCCGCGGTGCTCGAGATGATGCGCTCGGGGCTGTAGGCCGCGATGCCGCCCGCGATCGCGGCGGCCTGATCCGAACCGCGGTGCATGAGCGGTCGCGTCGCATCGGGGCCGTCCCAGCTGCTCGGCGCCACCGCCTTGCCGTGCCGCACCGCGACGATGGCGAAGGTGCGGGCGCGGTTCTTCTTGAGGCGCTTCGCGAACCGGTCGATGACATCCCGGTCGTGCTCGTAGGTCAGTTTCTTGCGGGCCTTCTCGAGCGGCAGCCACTCGAGGGCGGCGATCTCGTCGTTCGCCTGGAACTTCGCCAGCTGCAACGCGTGCTCGCTCACCTCGGCCGACCAGTAGTAGACCACCTTGTCGCGACCGCTCGGCAGGGAGTACTCCACCGTGCCGAGCGGGGCGCCCAGGGTGATCGCGAGCCCCGTCTCCTCGAGGATCTCGCGCACCGCCGTCTGCGGCAGCGTCTCACCGGGGTCGACCTTGCCCTTGGGCAGCGACACGTCCGCGTGGCCCTCGCGGTGCACGAGCAGGACGCGGGCCGTGCCGTCGACCATGCGCCAGCAGACGGCACCGGCCGCCAGCACGGGCGGCTGCGGTCCGGTCACCGGGTGCCGCCGCGCTTCCTTGCCGAGATCTGCCTCATGAGGACATTCTGCATGTCTTCGAGGGGTGCGCCGTGCGCGTCGAGGTGATGGCGCGTCCACTGCCCGTCGCCGTCGAGCCACCACGAGCTCGTCGAATCCGACAGCGCCAGCTCGAACAGGTCGTCGAGCTCGCGCAGGTGATCCGCACTCGTGATGCGCACCAGGGCCTCGACCCGGCGATCCAGGTTGCGGTGCATCATGTCCGCGCTGCCGATGTACACCTGCGGCTCGCCGTTGTTGTGGAACCAGAAGATGCGGGCGTGCTCGAGGTAGCGGCCCAGGATGCTGCGCACCCGCACGTTCTCGCTGAGCCCCGGCACCCCGGGCTTGACGCCGCAGATCCCGCGCACGACCAGGTCGACGGGCACCCCGGCGTTGGACGCGCGGTACAGCCCATCGATGATCGCCTCGTCCACGATCGAGTTGAGCTTGAGCCGGATGCCCGAGGGCAGTCCCTGGCGCGCGTTCTCGGTCTCGATCTCGATGCGCTTCAGCAGCCCCTTGCGCAGGTGCAGCGGAGCCACCAGCAGGCGCTTGAACTTCTTCTCGATGGCATAGCCGGAGAGCTCGTTGAACAGGCGGGTGAGGTCTTTGCCGACGGTGTCGCTCGCGGTCAGCAGCCCCAGGTCTTCGTAGATGCGGCTGGTCTTGGGGTTGTAGTTGCCGGTGCCGATGTGGCTGTAGTGGCGCAGCACCCCGCCCTCCTGGCGCACCACCAGGGCCAGTTTCGAGTGCGTCTTGAGGCCGACGATGCCGTAGACGACGTGCACTCCGGCCTTCTCGAGCTTGCGCGCCCAGGCGATGTTCGCCGACTCGTCGAATCGAGCCTTGATCTCCACGAGCGCGAGCACCGCCTTGCCCGCCTCGGCCGCGTCGATGAGCGCCTCGACGATCGGGCTGTCGCCCGAGGTGCGATACAGGGTCTGCTTGATCGCGAGCACGTCGGGGTCCGCGGCCGCCTGCTCGAGAAAGGCCTGCACGCTGGTGGAGAACGACTCGTAGGGGTGGTGCAGCAGCACGTCGCCGCGCGAGATCGAGGCGAAGATGTCGGGCTCGGCGTTCGGTTCGCTCGGCAGCAGCTGCACGGCGGTCACCGGCACGTGGCGCGGGTACTTGAGCGCCGGGCGGTCGATGCGGGTGAGCTGGAACAGCCCGCCGAGGTCGAGCGGCGCCGGCAGGCGGTAGACCTCCTGCTCGGTGATGCGCAGCTCGCTCATGAGCAGACCGAGGGTCACCTCATCCATGTCGTCGGTGATCTCGAGCCGGATCGGGGGACCGAACCTGCGGTTCAGCAGCTGCTTCTCGAGGGCCTTGATCAGGTTCTCTGACTCGTCTTCGTCGACCTCGACGTCCTCGTTGCGGGTGACGCGGAACTCGTGGTGGGCGATGATCTCCATGCCCGGGAACAGCTCGTCCAGGTGGTTGGAGATGAGATCCTCGAGCGGGATGTAGCGCACCTGACCGCTCGCGTCATCCGGCAGTTCGACGAACCGCGGCAGCACCGACGGCACCTTCAGGCGCGCGAACTCCTCGCGCCCGGTCTTCGGATTGCGCACCCGGATCGACAGGTTGAGCGAGAGCCCCGAGATGTACGGGAACGGATGCGCCGGGTCCACCGCGAGCGGCATGAGCACCGGGAAGATCTGACTGGAGAAGATCTCGTCGATGCGCTCGCGGTCCGCCTGGTTGAGGTCGGCCCAACCCTCGATGTGGATGCCGGCCGCGTCCAGGTCGGGCTTCACGCTGTCGCGGAAGGCGCGGGCGTGTCGTTCCTGCAGCTCGTGGGCGCGGGCCGCGACATCCGCGAGCACCTGCGCCGGCGGCGTGCCGATGTTCGTGGGCACCGCGAGACCGGTGGCGATGCGGCGCTTGAGGCCGGCGACGCGCACCATGAAGAACTCGTCGAGGTTGCTCGCGAAGATCGCCAGGAAGTTCGCGCGCTCCAGCAGCGGGAGCCCCGGATCCTCGGCCAGCTCGAGCACGCGCTGGTTGAACGCCAGCCAGCTCAGCTCGCGGTCGAGGTAGCGGTCGGGCGGCAACGTTCCGTCGTCGACGCTCGACGACTCCTCGAAGTCGACCTCATCGAGTGAGTCGGTCGCTGCGCCGGGTTCAACGAGATTGCCGTCCATCGGACAATCCTGTCAGTACGCGTGTAAACGCGGGGTGAACTGTGGACGCGGGCGCCCGCCCGGGGGTCGGCGCGACGCGCGACCTCAGGAGTTCGCGGCGGGCGTCAGGCGTTCGGTGGCGTCGTCGTCGTAGACGTTGAAGCGGTAGCCGACGTTGCGCACCGTGCCGATGAGCGACTCGAGGTCGCCGAGCTTGGCGCGCAGCCGCCGCACGTGCACGTCGACCGTGCGGGTGCCGCCGAAGTAGTCGTAGCCCCACACCTCGCTCAGCAGCTGCTCGCGGGTGAAGACCCGGGAGGGGTGGGTGGCGAGGAAGCGCAGCAGCTCGAACTCCTTGAACGTGAGGTCGAGCGGGCGACCGTGCACCTTCGCGCTGTACGAGGCCTCGTCGATCACCACGCCCGAGGCCTGGATCTTGGAGCTGGAGTTGTCTTGCGCCTGGCGTCCGAGAGCGAGGCGGATGCGGGCATCCGCCTCGGCGGGACCGGCGCTGACCAGGATCACATCGTCGACGCCCCAGTCCGCCGAGACCGCGGTCAGGCCGCCCTCCGTGAGGATCAGGATCAGCGGCACCGTGACGCCCGTGGTGTTCAGGATCTTGCACAGCGACTTCGCGCTCGCGAGGTCTTGGCGGGCATCCACGAAGATCAGATCGCAGGTCGGCGCGGAGATCAACGAGGCGGGGGATGCCGGAATCTGCTTCGTCGTGTGGCTGAGCAGGCCGAGTGCGGGCAGGACTTCACTGTCGACCGCAGAGGTCAGGATCAACAGCTGCGCCAAGCGGGGCCTCCAACGTGTGTGGGGACAGTCTAGGCGCAGCCATATGATCGGGTGTATGGAGTGGATGTACACCGGCCTCGGCGTCGCACTCGCCGTCGTCGTGATCCTCACCTTCGTCGTGCAGATCCTCATGGGTCGCATCCACGGTTTCGTGACCCGCTCGACGATCATCATGAGTTCGACGGTCGTCGTGCTCGCCATCGCAACCGGTGTCCTCGTCCTCATCGGCTAGGGCCCCCATCGGATAGGATCGAAGCATGCTGCTCGCGCTCGAACTCTTCTTCGTCGGCCTTCTGGGGCTCGCGACCCTCGCCATCGGGTTCGTGTCGGTCGTCGTCGTGCTCAACCTCTTCAAGGGTCAGAGCTAGGCGCGGTCGGCGCCGTGATCGAACTCGACGCGAGCGTTCCGGCAGAGCTCGCCCCCATCTCCTGGCTGATCGGCCTGTGGGAGGGATCCGGCGTGGTCGACTACAAGGTCGGCGATGAGTCCCGGGGCCTCGAGTTCGGTCAGCGCATCAGCTTCACGCACGACGGTCTGCCGCACCTGAACTACACCTCGTACACCTGGCTGCTCGACGAGGCGCACACCCCCTACGTCACCGAGACCGGGTACTGGCGCCTGCATCGCCCACTGCTGCCGGGCGACCCCGGTCCGGGAATGCTGCCGGGCGAAGGGCCTCGGCCCTACACGACGGCAGAGGAGGTCGAGGCGCTGCGCACCCCGGGCGGCGACTTCGAGATCGAGGCGTCGATCGTGCATCCGGGCGGGGTCACCGAGTTCTACATCGGTCGCGCCGCGGGCCCCCGCATCGACCTGGCGACGGATGCCGTGCTGCGCACCGCCGGCGCCAAGGAGTACAGCGCCGCCACTCGCCTCTACGGCCTGGTCGACGCGCATCTGCTGTGGGCGTGGGACATCGCCGCGCTCGGGCAGGAACTGCGAACCCACGCGAGCGGGAGGTTGGCACGTGTCGAGTAGCGCCGGCAACCCCTTCCTCGAGCAGCGCGAGTTGCTCGCGGGCGAGGCGATCGTGCCGCTGCCCGGTCGCGGCGTCGTCACCATCACCGGCCCGGACCGGTTGAGCTGGCTGGACTCGCTCACCTCCCAGTCGCTGAAGAACCTCCAGCCCGGCCAGTCCGCCGAGACCCTGCTGCTGGATCCGAGCGGTCGCGTCGAGCACGCCATGCGCGTGGTCGACGACGGGGAGACCACCTGGCTGCTCGTCGACGAGGCACCCGCGCTCGCCGCCTGGCTCGACCGGATGCGCTTCATGCTGCGCGTGGAGGTCGCCGACCGCTCGGCCGACTTCATCACCGTCGGCACCTTCGGCGAGCTCGACGGCGTGGTCACCTGGCGCGACCCGTGGCCGGAGATCGTCGTCGGCGGGCACAGCTACGCGACCGGGCAGCCGGGGGAGTGGGACTACCGCGAGGTGCTCGTCACGAGCCTGCCGGATCGGCCCGTGGCATCCCTCGCCGCGCTCGAGGCGCTGCGCATCGCGGCGTGGCGTCCGAGGCTTGCGACCGAGGGCGACGAGCGCACGATTCCGCACGAGCTGGACTGGCTGCGCTCCGCGGTGCACCTGAACAAGGGCTGCTACCGCGGGCAGGAGACGGTTGCGAAGGTGCACAACCTGGGGCATCCGCCGCGTCGGCTCGTGCTGCTGCACCTCGACGGCGTGCTGCCGAACCCCGGCGACCCGGTGGTCGAACAGGCCGTGGTCGAGCCTGACGCGGTCCAGTCCGCCGTGGTCGAGCCCGCCGAGACCCCCGCCCCGCGCGAGGTCGGTCGCATCACGTCCGCCGCGCACCACTGGGAGCTCGGACCGATCGCGCTCGCGGTGATCAAGCGCAACGTCGACCCGACGGCGACGCTCGTGGTGCACTCCGCCGAACACGGGGACATCGCGGCGGCGCAGGAGGTCATCGTGCCGCCCTCCGCCGGGGCCGAGGCCAACGTGCCCCGACTGCCGCGGCTCGGTGCCGTCACCCGGTGATATGAGCCATCCGGACTCGAACGCGCTGCGCCGGCTGGAACGCCAGGTGCGACGTCGGCTCGACGTGCGCATGGCGAGCCAACGGGTGTGGGAGTCGCTGCCGGCGATCCTGCAGATCGTCGCCGCGGTTACGGCCTCGTACTCGATCGCGCACTGGGGGCTCGGGCACGCCTATCCGATCCTCGCGATCACGGTGACGATCAACGCGCTCGGCTTCGCTCGGGATGCCAGGCCCCAGCGCGTCGCGGAGACGGTGATCGGCATCCTGCTCGGCGTTGCGCTCAGCGATGGGCTCTCGCTCGTGCTCGGCAAGGGGCTGTGGCAGCTCGTGGTCGTGCTGCTCGTGGTGTTCGTGATCGGCCGCGCGGTCTCGCCGAACCCCGCCTTCGCGGTCGCGGCGGCGGTGCCGTCGGCGCTCGTGCTCATCCTGCCGGTGCCGGACGGCGGTCCGTTCGGCCGCACGTTCGACGCCGCGATCGGCGGTGCCATCGCCCTGCTCGCCACCGCCCTGATCCCGCGCGACCCGGCCCGGGCTGCGGCCCGGGAGCGCCGCCGACTGTTCGCCCTGATCGACGAGGGACTCGCCACCGTGCTCGACGCGCTCCTGCACGCCGACACCGCCACCGGCGAGCTCGCCCTCGAGCGGATGCGCCGCACCCAGCCGGTCGTGGATGCCTGGAAGGGGAGTCTCGACAGCGCCGTCGCCATCGCCCGCATCTCCCCGTTCCTGCGTTCGCGGTTACCGCTGCTGGTGAAGGAGCAGCGGGTGCTCGCGGCCGCCGACCTCGCCACCCGTCACCTGCGGGTCGTCGCGCGCAGGGTGGAGTTCCTCGTGCGCGATGGCGAGCCGCGACCGGCGCTGGCGGAACTGCTCGGGCAGCTGCGCACCGGCATCCGTCTGCTCGACGAGGAGCTCGACGACCCGCAGCTCTCGGGCGCCGCGCGCTCGTTGCTGACGGATGTCGCGCGCCGACTCGACCCCGCGGAGGTGCTGCCCGACGCGCACCTGCGGGATTCCGCGCTGCTGCTGATGCTGCGACCGTTCGTCGTCGACCTGCTCGTCGGCGCGGGCATGCCGATCGATGACGCGCGGAGCCTGCTGCCGCCGGTCTAGGCCGCGCGGCGGTTCACCGCGCTAACCCGCGCTGTGGCTCATCTGGGGCCGCGCTCACCACGCGAACCCGTTCGCGGCCACCGCCTGCCACGCGACCGTGAGTTCACCGAGTCGCCAACGCGACTTGGTGCCGACGACGGGCCAGCCGGCATCCCGCATCGACTGGGCGACCGCGACCCAGCGCTGCGAAGCGCCGTAGACGCCGAGCGGGGCGTGCACGCGCCACCAGCGGTCGAGGTCGGCGAGGTAGTCGTGCACCGGTTCGCCGGGGATGTTGCGGTGGATCAGCACCTTCGGTAGGCGCTCCGCGACCACCGAGGGCGACTCGAGGTCCGTCAGGCGCAGCGAGACCGTGAGGGTCTGCGGGCCGTCGGCCGTGACATCCACCCAGCTGGCGACGCGGCCCACTTCGTTGCAGGTGCCCTCGACGAGCACGCCGCCCGGCTGCAGGCGTGCGACCATGCGACGCCAGGCGTCGAGCACCTCGGACTCGTCGTACTGCCGCAGCACGTTGAGCGCCCGGATGACGGTCGCCGACTCGCCCGGCACCTCGAAGCCGCCGAGCGCGAAGGTCACCCCGGGCCGCTCGAACGGCTTCGCGGCGGCGACCCGCTCGGGCGCGATCTCCAGGCCGAGCACGGCGACTTCGGGGCGCACCTTGGCGAGTCGCTGGTGCAGTTCGAGGGTGGTGGTCGCGGATGCCCCATACCCGAGGTCGACGACGAGCGGTCGCGCCGCGCGGCGCAGCGCCGGCAACTGGGCGATCCAGCGGTCGATGCGGCGCAGGCGGTTGGTGCCGGTGGTGCCGCGCGTGATCTGGCCGATGGGCATGGTCAATTCTCGCCCGAACCGGTCGGCCCCGACCCCACCGCGCGCCCGAACCGGCGTAGCGTCGAGGCATGACCGACTCCGGCCGCGAGCCCGACCCCACGTGGATCCGCAACCAGCCCTCGCTGACCACCTCGAACGGCACGATCTGGCTGGTGGTGGGCGGGCTGTTCGCCGCGATCGCGTTCGCGCTGCTCGTGGCGATGGGGTCGCTGCATCCCCTCGGCTACTGGGCGGCGGCGATCGTCGCACTGCTCTATGCGGGGATGCTGGTGGTGCGCGCGTGGGTGGGTCGCCAGCGCCTGCGGCTGGGTCTGCTCGCCGCGCTCATGCTCGCGATGGCGGCGGTGGCCCTCGGGGTGGTGCTGTTCATCGCGCTGACGGTGATCGAGTAGCGGCAGCCCATGCTCGTGATCGGTGCGGCCCCGCAGCTGGTGGCGGCGGCGCTCGCGCGGGGCGTGCCGGTGACGGTGATGGTGCGGCGCGCGGCCCCGCAGCCGGCCGGGGTGCGGGTGGTGACGGGGGACGTGAAGTTCGCGGCATCCCTGGCCGAGGCGCTCGAGGGCGAGACGGTGGTGGTCTCGGCGCTGCGCGGCGGCAGTCCTGTGGCACGGTTGAGCCTGGATGCGCTCATCGCGGGCATGCACACCGCGGGGGTGCGGCGGCTGATCGCGGTGTCGGGCGAGCTGGATGACGCGGTGCGCGCCTCGGGCCTGGACTGGTCGCTCGTGCCGAACCCGGTCGCCGCGCTCGATACGCTTGGAGCATGACTCACACCCTGATCCTGATGCGTCACGGCCAGTCCGACTGGAACCTCAAGAACCTCTTCACCGGCTGGGTGGATGTGCGGCTCACCGAGCAGGGCGCGGCCGAGGCGAAGCGCGCCGGAGAGCTGATCCGGGAGTCGGGGTTGGCGCCGGACATCCTGTTCACGAGCCTGCTGACGCGCGCCATCCAGACCGCGAACATCGCGCTGGAGGAGGCGGACCGGCTGTGGATCCCGGTGGAGCGCAGCTGGCGGCTCAATGAGCGCCACTACGGCGCGCTCCAGGGCCTGGACAAGGCGGAGACGCTGGAGAAGTTCGGGCCGGAGAAGTTCATGGAGTGGCGGCGCAGTTTCGATGTGCCGCCGCCGCCGCTGGACGACGACTCCGAGTGGTCGCAGGTGGGCGACCCGCGGTACGCGGGTGTCGAGGTGCCGCGCACCGAGTCGCTCAAGCTCGTGATCGACCGGATGCTGCCGTACTGGTTCTCGGATATCACCCCGGCGCTCGCCGCGGGCAAGACCCCGCTCGTGACCGCGCACGGCAACTCGCTGCGCGCGCTCGTGAAGCACCTGGACGGCATCTCGGACGCGGACATCGCGGAGCTGAACATTCCGACCGGCATTCCGCTGGTCTACGAGTTGGATGACGCGTTCATGCCGCTCGGGCCGGGGCGCTATCTCGACCCGGAGGCTGCGGCGGCGGGCGCTGCTGCGGTGGCGGCGCAGGGCGCGAAGAAGTAGGGGCGTTGCGCCCGCGTGGGCGCGGTGGCTGCGGTGCAGAGTGCTGACGCTCGTCGGTCGGTCCGCCGGCCGGCCCGCGCTGGTGCTGCTCCGCGAGGCCTCGGTGGCCTGCACGCTCAACTCGCCCGCGCCACGAGCGCGCGACGCTGTGCCGGTATCGGTCGCTGCCGGGCATCGAGTTCGGGCGGCGGCACGAAGGCGTAGTCAGCGCCGTCACGGGTGACCCGCCAGCCGTTGTTGTGCACGAGCAGGTGGTGGTGCCTGCACAGCAGCACACCGTCGGCGATGTCAGTGCCGCCGCGATCTCGGCGCCATTCGTTGATGTGGTGGGCTTCGGTCCAGCTGGGTGGTCGCTCGCACTCGGGGAAGGTGCATCCCCCGTCGCGGGCGGCGAGGGCGAGGGTCTGGCGGCGGGTGTAGAGGCGCTGTTCCCGACCGAGGTTGACGACCTGGCCGCCCTCGAACAGCACGGGGAGCACGCCGACCTCGCACACCATCCGCGCCGCAGTGTCGATGCTGATCGGGGCCGACTGACCCTCGAATCGGGCGATGCCGCGACCGGTGCGCAGGTCGTCGGCGGTGACGTGGAGGGTGACCGCGGGGCGCTTGGCGCCGAGGAGTGCGTTCGGGGCGACGGCGGTGCCGAGCCGGGTGAGCTCGATGAGGGTGTCGAGGGCGAGTTGTTCGGTGCTGCGGGGGTCCGCGGCGATGGTCTCGGCTCGGGCGCGTTCGGTCGGGTCGACGAAGCGGGGGCCGCCGCGACGCGGGGAGGTGGCGGCATCCACCGCGGCGGTGACGATCGCGGCGGATTCGGGATCGAGCAGGCCGCTGATGCGGGTCATGCCGTCGGGCATGGGGGTGAGGTGCAGGTATCGACGCTCGCGCATCGCCTGCTCGCGGGATGCGACGGCGCCGAGGTCGAGCGCGGCCCGCAGGTCGCGCGCGCGGGCGGCGAGCCGCTCGAGGGTGAGGGTGGGCGCTTCGACCAGGAGCGTCGCGGCGGCGCGCTCGAGTTCGGCGGCCGGGATGGCGTCGGTGGGGGTGCCGAGGCCGGAGCGGATGACCTCGGCGGCATCCAGCGAGATGCGGGCGGCGGCGACGGCCTGGCCGACCTGCTGCAGCCAGCTGGGTGCGGCATCCGTCTGCATCGCACCGGCGCGCACGAGGGTGCCGGCCTCGCGCACGGAGGTGCCGGTGATGCGCTGCACGAGGTGTGCCGGGGTGCGGGCGCCGAGGCGCTGGGCGAGGCCGTCGTACCCGAGCTCGGGGCGGGAGCGCCGTGCGATCTCGTCGGCCACGCGGGAGGCCGCGGCATCCACCTGCCGACGCACCTCGGCGAGCGAACGCTGGGTGGCGAGCAGCGCGTCGTCGCTCGCCGCCGCGAGGGGCGGGAGCTCGAGCACGGCTGCGATGGTCACGAGACCATTGTCCCAAGGTTCGAACGTATGTTCTAGTGTCTGAGCAATACTCGTGGAGAAGTCATCGCGGGGCTGGCTGTGGAGGAGAGGAGGCGGCGCCTACCCGTCGTTCTCCGACAACTCGTCGTCGACCTCGGCCTGGTCGTCCTCCTCATCAATGTCGGGGGTGCCGGTATCGCCGACGCGCGCGCCGGTGTCACGGTCGACCCCCGCGCCCCACTCCTCGGTCTCGCGGTCGCTCATGGTTGCTCCTTCGGTCGCTCCCAGTCCACACCCGAGAGCGGGGTTTGCCAAGGGGTCAGCGGCTGGCCACCGCCTGCACGACCTGCACCATGACGTAGAGCCCGACGCCTACCGCCGCCAGTCGTGCCAGCTCGGCGACGATCGACGGTCGCTTGCGCCCTGGCCGCCCACCGCGCGATCGTATGGATGCAGGACGCGCCGCGCCCCGCGTAGGGCCCTCTGCGGCCTGCGTGCCTCGGTTGACTGGCACCGCCGCCCCCACGTGCGTGCCCACCGCCTCCTCGAGCGCCTCGAACTCGCGCGTAATGTGGTGCCCGACGGTGGAGGGCTGTGGCCGGGTGTGCCAGGTGGATGCCCGGCTCGCGGCATCCACGATCGTCGCAAGCTGCTCGTCGCTGAACTCGCGGGTGCGCTGCAGGGAGGCGTAGAGGCCGCGGGATCCGGTCACGATGATCTCGGGGTCGTATGGGCCACCGCCCGCCGGTGCCTTGACGGTGATGTGGCCGGGGTCGATGAACGCGATGATGCCGACGACGGGGACGGTCATCCGCGCTACCCGCGAGAGCAGGATCGAGGCGCGCTTGGCTTCCGCGATCGAGTTGCTGATGTAGTGCTGCTTGTGTCCTCCGACGTACATGCCGTAGCCACCAACCCACACGTCGCGCCCGGGGCTGTACTTGGTGTTGATCGTGAATACGCCGGGTGGCCCGATCACCACATGATCGATGTCGGATGTTCCACGCCCCACGGGCACGGAATGCAGTACCGTCCAGCTCGGCCCGAGCGGGCTGAGAATCTCGGCCACACGGCGCTCGCAGAGCACGCCGCGGAACCACCCGGTCGCCTCGTCATCGATCACCACGGCACCGTTGGCCGGGTCGACCCGGATCGTGCCGAGGTCCCACTGGCGCAGGAGTTCATCGATGAGCGAATGCCCCGGAACTCGCTGGCGAAGATCGCTCACCTTGCGAGTCTCGCGCCTCAAGGGGCGGATGCTGTAGCCCGAGTTCGGGGGTGGGTCAGCCCCGCACTGGGGGTGCGCTCTCCCCGACGACACGGCTAGGGTCGCGCTCGTGACGACTCTTGCGCCAGCAGACCTCGCGCTCGCTGCCGGGCGTAGCCAGAAGCGGGTCCGTGCTGTGCTGCGCTCGCTCTACGGGACTCTTCCTCTGGGCGTCAGTCGATGGGAGCTCAGCGAGGAGCAGTTCGCGGCGGCGCTCGCGGTCCTCAAGAGTGACAGGGGTCCGCGCGAATGGTCACTCGAGATTGGTGACACGGTCCGCCGCCGTCAGGTCCACGAGGCGTACGGCGGTCAGCAGCAGGGTGGGATCTCCACGCCCCGCAGCGCACCAGAGATACTTATTTTCACGGATCCCGTGAGCGGCGCCCGGTACGGGTACAACAAGCACGAGGGGCTCAGAGAGAACGGATCCTACTTCTACACGGGCGAGGGTCAACATGGCCCACAGACATTCATTCGTGGAAACCTCGCGCTCAGAGATGCGGCGCTGACAGGCAAGACCATCCGCCTCTTCACGACGAAAGGCACCGCGGCGACCTATGTGGGTGCGTTCACCACTGGTGACCCGGTCTACAAGCTCGAGACCATTCCTGACGTGGACGGGGAGCCGCGCGAAGGCATCATCTTCAATTTGGTACCGCTTCATGCGGACTTGACGCTCTTGCCGACCTATGGTGGCGCCGCCAACTACATGTGGGTTGGCGAGTGGACCCCGCCCGAGTTCTCCGACATCGTGGTCCCGCAGCCCGAACTCCCCGAATTGGGCGATCGAGTCGTCTCGCGCGTCGAGTTTGAGCTCCAGAGGAGCTTCGGGGAGTGGCTCATTGAAGCAGGACACGTGCCGAAGCTCCTTCGACTGCCCGTCGGGTCCTCGCGCATCGAGCCGGACCTCTACGTCCCAAGCCGCAGCTGGATCGTCGAGGCGAAGAAGTCAAGTGGGCGTGCTTTCGTGCGTGCCGCGATCGGACAGGTGCTCGACTATGTCCACATCGCGAAGTCGGAACAGATCACCGCACTTCCGGTTATCCTGCTGCCGGGGCGCCCTGAGCAGGATCTAGTCGACCTCATTGACGAGCTCGGCATCATCCTTGTCTACCGCCGCGATGATGGATTCGCCGTGGTGGAATCGGACTAGGCGGTCGACCGCGACGCGGTCTGCTGAGGCCCAGTCGACCGAAGCGAGCTGGTCGATGCCAAGCCACTCGAGCCGATCATGGTCCGTGCTGGCAACAGGGAGCATGTCGATGGGCTGCGCGCGAATGAAGAGCAGCCGAAGATCTTGCTCGACCAGTTCGACGGTGGTGAAGAGGCCGAAGGCAGCAATGTCGATGTCCAGCTCTTCGTGGATCTCTCGTGCCAGGGCTTCGTTCGCGTTCTCGTCCTGCTCGACCTTGCCGCCCGGGAACTCCCACAGGCCACCGCGCTCGGGTCGCCGCCTGCACGCCAGGTACCGCCCCTCGTGCTCGATGATCGCCGCGACAACGTCAATCACCCCTCAACACTCCACAACATTCACAGCCAGCCCGCCCTCGCTGGTCTCCTTGTACTTCGTCGACATGTCCTGCCCGGTCTGCCGCATCGTCTCCACGACCATGTCGAGCGACACGTAGTGCGAGCCGTCCCCGCGCAGCGCGAGCCGCGCGGCCGTGACCGCCGTGGACGCCGCGATCGCGTTGCGCTCGATGCACGGGATCTGCACGAGACCGCCGACGGGGTCGCAGGTCAGTCCCAGGTGGTGCTCCATCGCGATCTCGGCGGCGTTCTCCACCTGGGCTGGGGTGCCGCCCATCACGGCGGTGAGGCCCGCGGCGGCCATCGCGCAGGCGGAGCCGACCTCGGCCTGGCAGCCGCCCTCCGCGCCGGAGATGGAGGCGTTGGCCTTGAAGAGCGACCCGAGGGCGGCCGCGGTCAACAGGAATTCGCGGATGCCCGGCCGCGGGTCATCCGCGTCGCACACGAACTGCACCCAATACCGCAGCACCGCGGGCAGGATGCCGGCCGCGCCGTTGGTGGGGGCGGTGACGACGCGCTCGCCGGAGGCGTTCTCCTCGTTGACGGCGAGCGCGAAGATGCCCAGCCAGTCGCCGGGCAGGCACTTGTCGGGGTCCGCCTCGAGCTGCTCGCGGATGGCGGCGGCGCGGCGCTTGACGTGCAGTTGGCCGGGCAGGAAGCCGGGGGAGTGCAGGCCGTGGTCGATGCATCCGTTCATCGCCTGCCAGATCGCGTCGAGACCGGCGTCGACCTCGTCGGGGGTGCGCGCCGACTCCTCGTTGCGGCGGGCGAGCCCGGCGATGCTCGACTCGTGCTCGGCGCACAGCGCCAGCAGGCCGTCGGCGCTGCGGAAGGCGAACGGGTACCGGTGCCCGACCCGGGCGGGTTCGCCCTCGCGTTCGATGAACCCGCCGCCCACCGAGTAGTAGGTCGCCTCGAACGGCTGCGGCCCGTGGGCGGTGAGCTTCAAGGCGTTGGGATGCCCCGGCAACCGCACGAACGCCTCGAACGTCACATCGCTCCGCTCGAAGGGCACCACGCGCCCGCCCACCTCGAGCTGCCCGGCCTCGGACGCCCGCTGCCACGCACCCCGCACCGCCGCCGGGTCCACCGTCTCGGGCGCGTTGCCGGCCAGGCCGCTGACGATCGCGTCTGGGGTGCCGTGGCCGAGGCCGGTGGCGCCGAGGGAGCCGTAGAGCACGCAGGTGACGCGTTCGGTGTCCGCGGGGATGCGGGCGGCGAAGTCGCGGGCGGCGCGCATCGGCCCCACGGTGTGCGAACTGGAGGGCCCCACCCCGATGGAGAAGAGCTCGAAGGCGGAGACGTACGCAGTCACGACTCAACCGTACGCGTCGGGAACACCCGGGCATATACTTCCACTCAGGAAGTACTGAAGGAGGGGCGATGGCGCGCAAGCTCGACCGCGGTGCGGCGGCCGCAGCCCCCCTCGTCCTGGCCTACCGCGACGACCTCGCCGGCTCACTGGTGCGCGTGATGACGGTGTGGACGAGCGCCCCCTACCAGCGCGCGTTCGCGCGCGGCGGGGGCATCCCCGACGACGACAACGCCATCCCCGCCCTGTTCAGCCTCGCCACGCAGGGGCCGCGGCGGCCGTCGGTGCTCGCCGCCGAGCTGCACATCTCTCCGCCCGCAGGCAGCCGCCTGTTCGACCGGCTCGCGGCGGCCGGGCTCGCGGTGCGGGTGGCCGATGCGGGGGACTCGCGGGCATCCATCGTCACCCTCACCGACCACGGTCGCGCGGTCGCCCAGCAGCTGTTCGAGGCCGGCGACGCCCTCATGGCCGACCTGCTCGCCGACTGGCCCGCCGCCGACCGCCAGCGACTGGCGCACCTCATGCACCGCTTCGCGGACGCCGTCGCCTCCGACGCGTCCACCCGCACCGCACCACCCGACAACTGAAGGAGCACCACATGGGCACATACGCCGTCACCGGCTCGGCATCCGGCATGGGCAAGGCCACCGCCGAGAGGCTGCGGGATGCCGGACACACCGTCATCGGCGTCGACCTGCGCGACGCCGACATCACCGCCGACCTCTCCACCGCCGAGGGCCGGGCGAGCGCCGCGGCGGCCGTGCTGGATCGCGTCGGCGGCACGCTCGACGGCGCCGTGCTCGCCGCCGGTCTCGGCCCGGGGCCGGGTCGCGAGCGCGTGCTCGCCGAGGTGAACTACCGCGGTGCGGTCGAGCTGCTGAAGGCATGGCGGCCGGCGCTCGCGGCGCACGGTTCCGCGCAGGTGGTGGTGTTCTCGTCGAACTCCACGACCACGACCCCGCTCGTGCCGAAGAGCGCCGTGAACGCGCTGCTCAACGACGACGTCGACAAGGCGGTGAAGACGCTCAAGCGGCTGTTCCGCGACAACGCGCCGGGCATCATGTACGGCACCACCAAGATCGCGCTCAGCCGCTGGTTGCGCCGCGCTGCGGTCACCGACGAGTGGGCGGGCGCGGGCATCCGCCTCAATGCGATCGCGCCCGGGGCGATCCTCACGCCGCTGCTGCAGAGCCAGCTCGACGACCCCGAGATGTCCGGTGCGATCGAGGCCTTCCCGATTCCGCTCGGTGGATACGGGGATGCCGGCAAGATCGCCGACTGGGTGGTGTTCATGCTGAGCCCCGCCGCCGACTTCATGACCGGCAGCCTCGTCTTCGTCGACGGCGGCACCGACGCCTACTTCCGCAGCGACGACTGGCCGCGCGCCGTTCCGCTGAGGGGGCTGCGTCGCTACCTCAGGCTGACGAAGGAGTTCGCGGCGAAGAAGAAGTCCGCGGGGGAGCGCCGCGGCTAGAGGATCTCGTCGTTCTCCAGCGCCTCATCCAACCCCGGCTCGTCGACGATCGCCTCCTCGTCGAGGTCGTGCCGGTGCGCCGGAACCTCGGGATCCGGGTCGAGGTCGTGGGATGGCGCCTCGGGCTCGATCGGGTCGGGCACGGATTCCGCTCCGCCGCCCGCGGGCTTCGTCGAGGGGGTGTCGATCGGGTCGCTCATGGGTGGCCTCCGGGGTCGGTGTGGCGGTGCATCCAGTGTGCGCCTCTTGGAGGGAGGAGTGCCAGCCTGGCCTCGATGTGGCGGGAGAAGTCTCGGCCCCGGTTCGTTCTGGCGGGAGCTGTTGACGGTTGGCGGGGGTCATTGCTCCCGCCAACCGTCAACAGCTCCCGCCGGACCGGGGTTTTCTCCCGCCAAACGGGGCCACCTCCCGCCAGGTGCGGGTCGGTCGGCGCCGCGGAGTGCCGTGGTCAGCCGCCCAGAAACCGCGCCACCGCCGCGCGGGCCTCCTCGGGCGCGTTGAGCCACGGTGCGTGACCGCCGCGCAACTCCACGACCGCGGCGTCGGCGATCGCGGCGATCGACCTGGTCGCACGGGCCACGGTGAGGAAGACGTCGGCATCCCCCCAGAGCAGCAGCACCGGCATTGGCAGCGTCGCCAGCTGCGTCTGCGTGACGACGGCACCGTGCCGCACGCCGAGCGGCGAGGCGATCGCCTTGAAGTACGAGGGCAGGCTCGTGAAGAACGCCTCGCGCTGGGAGGCGAGGTAGCCGCAGTCCACGAGTTCCGGCGGCCACGGCTCGACCGCGCCCGGGCCGAGGGTCATGGCGCTGTTGTCCTGGTATTCGGCGCGGGTGACGGGGCGGCGCAGCATCCGGCCGGCGACACCCGGGAATGCCATGATGCGCATGCCGGCGGGCGGATGCATCTCCGCGAACGCCGCGCCCGGTGCGCCGAGCAGGGTGAGGCTGCGCACTCGCTCGGGGTGGGCCAGCGCGTAGTAGAGCCCGAACTGCCCGCCCATCGAGTGTCCGACCAGCTCGAAGGTCTCGAGTTCGTACGCGTCGATCACCGCCTGCAGCCAGCGCACCGGCGCGGTGCGGATGTCGTGGCGGTGCAGCGTCGTCGCCGACGACAACCCGTGGCCGGGCCAGTCCAGCGCGATCACCCGGCGACCGCCGAAGCCCGGGATCAGCGGCACCGCGGCGGCGGTCACCGAGGCGATGCCGTGCAGCAGCACCACCGGCGGACGCGCGGGGTCGCCCGGGATGTCGATGACGTGCAGTTGCGCATCGCCGGCATCCACCATGCGCTCAGCGGCGGTCAGGCCGAAGTCGGCGAGCAGACGGGTCTCGGCGGCGCGGTACTCGGCCGCGAGTTCGATCTCGGTGGGCACGGGGCTAGGGTACCGACTCAGATGTCGCTGGGGATCCAGTCACCGGTCGCGAGGTACTGCACCTTCTTCGCGATCGAGACCGCGTGGTCTGCGAAACGCTCGTGGTAACGGGAGGCGAGCGTGGCATCCACCGTGTCGACGGCCGCGCCCTTCCAGGTCTCGCCGAGCACCTTGTCGAACACGCTCAGGTGCAGCGCGTCGATCTTGTCGTCCTCGTTGCGGATCTCCTCCGCGAGCTTGACGTCTTCGGAGCGCAGCAGCTCGACGAGCTTCTTGGCGATCGCGACATCGAGCTGGCCCATCTCGCTGAAGGTGCCGCGCAGGCTCTTCGGCACGACCTTGTCGGGAAAGCGGTAGCGCGCGAGTTGCGCGATGTGCTCGGCCATGTCGCCCATGCGCTCGAGCGAGGCGCTGATGCGCAGCGCGCTCACGACGATGCGCAGGTCGCGGGCGACCGGCTGCTGGCGGGCCAGGATGTTGATGGCCAGCTCGTCGAGCTCGGCGGCGGCGACGTCGATCTTCTCGTCGTCGGCGATCACGGCCTCGGCGAGGGAGACGTCGGACTCGTTGAAGGCGCGGGTGGCGTTCTCGATGGACTCGGCGACGAGCCCCGCGATCTCGACGAGGCGGTCCTGCACCTCACGCAGTTCTTGCTGGAAGACTTCGCGCACGCTGTTTTCGTCCCTTCAACACGGGCACGACGAACCCGCATGGCTTTGAGGCAACTGTGCCCGCGCCAGGTTAACGGCGGGTGATGCCGGCCTGAACATCCACTGAAGCGCCCTGCCCGCGAGTGGACATCGGGTGAGCACTCCACTGATGACTCACTAATCTAGACCCCATGGACCTCCAGTGGCTGGTACCAGCCGCTTTGGCGTTCGGCGTGGTGTTGGGCGCCGGCGTCTTCGGCGTGGTTCTCGCGGCCGCCCGTCGGGGGCATCGCGCGGCCCAGGTGGTGTCCACGGCCGTGCCCGACGGTGTCGACCAGGTGCTCGACGCGCTCGAGTCCGCCGGCATCGTGCTCGACCCCTCCAACACGGTCATCAAGGCGTCGCCCGGGGCGATGGCGTTCGGGCTCGTGTGGAACGGCGCGCTCGTGCATCCCGAGCTCAGCGCGCTCGTGGACCGCGTGCGCCGCGGCGGGGAGCCGATCACCGAGGAGCTGTCGCTGAGCCGCGGTCCGTTCGGGGATGCCACGATCCACCTCTCCGTGCGCGTGGCGCGTCTCGGCGCCCGCTACGTGCTGCTGCTCGCCGAGGACCGCACCGAGTCCTACCGCCTCGAAGAGGTGCGGCGCGACTTCGTGGCCAACATCTCGCACGAGCTGAAGACCCCGATCGGCGCGGTCTCGCTGCTCGCCGAGGCCCTGGTGAGCGCCTCCAAGGAGCCGGATCAGGTCAAGCGTTTCGCCAAGCGTCTCACCAAGGAGTCCGAGCGTCTCGCCGGCATCGTGCAGGAGATCATCGAACTCTCCCGCCTGCAGGCGACGGATGCCCTCACCAAGGCCGACCTCGTCGACATCGACACCGTGGTCGCCGCCGCGGTGGATCAGAACCGCATCGTCGCCGAGGGACACAACGTGACGCTGGCCAGCGGCGGGGACCGTGGCACCGAGGTGTTCGGCGACGAGGCTCTGCTGGGGGTGGCGCTCAACAACCTGATCGCCAACGCCATCCAGTACTCCCCGGACGGCTCGCGCGTGGGCATCGGCGTCTCCGACCGCGACGGCGTCGTCGAGATCGCGGTGACCGACCAGGGCGTCGGCATCCCCGAGGACGAGGTGGAGCGCGTCTTCGAGCGCTTCTACCGCAGCGACCCGGCTCGCAGCCGCAACACCGGCGGCACGGGGCTCGGGCTCTCCATCGTCAAACACGTCGTGCAGAACCACGGCGGCGACATCCGCGTCTGGTCGCAGCCCGGTCGCGGCTCCACGTTCACCATCCGCCTGCCCTCGGCGGCGGCATCCGCAACACCCCAAGAGAAGGCCCGTGCATGACCAAGATCCTGATCGTGGAGGACGAATCCTCCCTGAGCGAGCCCCTCGCGTTCCTGCTGGAGCGAGAAGGATACGAGACCGCGATCGCCGCCGACGGCCCGTCCGCGCTCGCCGAGTTCGATCGCGCCGGAGCGGACCTGGTGCTGCTCGACCTCATGCTGCCGGGGTTGCCGGGCACGGAGGTGTGCCGCGAGCTGCGCAACCGTTCGAGCGTGCCGATCATCATGCTCACCGCCAAGGACTCCGAGGTGGATATCGTGGTCGGGCTCGAGCTCGGAGCCGACGACTACGTCACCAAGCCCTACTCGACCCGCGAGCTGCTGGCGCGCATCCGTGCCGTGCTGCGCCGCCGCGTGGAGACGGATGACACGGACGACGCGATCCTCGAAGCCGGCACCGTGCGCATGGACGTCGAACGGCACACCGTCACCGTGGACGGGGTGGAGACCGCGATGCCGCTCAAGGAGTTCGAGCTGCTCGAGCTGTTGCTGCGCAACGCCGGTCGCGTGCTCACGCGTGGACAGCTCATCGACCGGGTGTGGGGTGCCGACTACTTCGGGGACACCAAGACACTCGACGTGCACATCAAGCGCATCCGCTCGCGCATCGAGAAGGTGCCGTCGGAGCCGGTGATGCTCGTGACCGTGCGCGGGCTCGGCTACCGGTTCGAAGCCTAGGGCGCGTCTGGTTGCCCCCGGCGGGGCTGGCACCTGCGCCCGCCCGCTCGCCCGCACGTCCGCTCGTCCGTCCGCCCGCGCGACGCCCCCGCACTGGTGCGATGCCCTCGCTCGCGGGAAGGGTCGGCACAGACTCGGGAGTTCAAGGACAATGTCCTTGGTTTTCCGAGTCTGCCGAGGGGTTCGAACCGGCCAAGAGCCCGGAGCGCGCCGGCGCGGTCGCATCGCCGCACGGAGGAGCGGCATCCGACCGGGAGCCGAGACGTGCTCGACGGGTCGGGAGGGGCCGACCGGGCCCGAGCGCGACTACTCGCGCGGGGCGAGACCCTCGTACTCGGGCTGGTTCGGGTCGAGCACGGGCACGAGCAGCACCTTGCCGGGGTCGTCGCCGTGCTGCACGTAGATCGGCAGCAGGCTGCCGGCCATGGCATCCGTGGTCTGCAGCAGGAACTGCTTCTGCTTGGGCGTGCCGCCGAAGACGACGGTCGTGCCGCCGCCCACGATGATCGTCTCATCGACCTGCTCGTCGCCGTTGTCGTACTGCAGGTTGAGCTTGGTGCCGTTCGACGAGCGGTTCGTGATCGTGACCACGAGGGAGACGACGCTGCCGTCCTCGTTGGGCAACGCGAGTGCGTTGCGGATCGCGATGTCGCCGACGGTGAGGTTCATGCCTTCGCCGGGCACGTACTCCGTGAGCGTTGCGGTGGGCGTGAGGAAGGTGCATCCCGCGGTGCCGACGAGCATGGCACCGGCGAGGATGAGGGCGGCTGCGGCCCTGGCCGCGCGAGTGCGTGCTGTCACAGCGTCATCCTACCGAACGAGGCCGCGGTGAACGGAGTTAGGGCAGCCTTACTCGAACCTCACTGTGGTAAACTTGGTCGTCTTTCGAAAGGACCCCCATGCTTTTTGAGGTTGGCGAGACCGTTGTCTACCCCCACCACGGCGCAGCAACCATCACCGAAGTCAAGAAGCGCACGGTGCGTGGCGAAGAGAAGCTGTACCTCAAGCTCAACGTCACCCAGGGCGACCTGACGATCGAGGTTCCGGCCGAGAACGTCGACCTCGTCGGCGTTCGCGACGTGATCGGCAAGGAAGGCCTCGACAAGGTCTTCGAGGTGCTGCGCGCCCCGTTCACGGAGGAGCCCACCAACTGGAGCCGCCGGTACAAGGCCAACCTCGAGAAGCTCGCCTCCGGCGACGTGATCAAGGTTTCCGAGGTCGTGCGCGACCTCTGGCGTCGCGATCAGGACCGCGGCCTCTCGGCCGGCGAGAAGCGCATGCTCGCCAAGGCCCGCCAGATCCTCATCTCCGAGCTCGCGCTCGCCGAGAAGACGGACGAGGAGAAGGCCTCCACCGTGCTCGACGAGGTGCTCGCCTCCTGAGTTCCCTCGCGCGCCGCCGCCCCTGCGGCGCGCGGTCGTAGGCTCGTCACATGCCAACCGTCGCCGTGATCGTCGTGGCCGCCGGCAGCGGCGCACGTCTTGACGCGGGCATGCCCAAGGCCTTCGTCGACCTGACCGGCGAACCGATCCTGCAGCGCGCCCTGCGCACCGTGCACGACTGGGATGCCACGGCTCAGGTCATCGTCGTGGCTCCCACCAGCCACCTCGATGCCGCCCGTGCGATCGCTCGCGACGACGTGGTGATCGTGCCCGGTGGCGCCACGCGTCAGGACTCCGTCGCGGCCGGACTCGTGATGGTCGCACCCGACGTGCAGGTCGTGCTCGTGCACGACGCGGCTCGGGCGCTCACCACGGCCGGGCAGTTCGACCGGGTGGCGTCGGCGGTGCGCGAGACGGGGGCGGGGGTCATCCCAACCCTGCCGGTGAGCGACACGATCAAGCGCGTCGACGCGGATGCCACGGTGCTCGAGACGGTCGACCGCTCCAGCCTCGTGCACGTGCAGACGCCGCAGGGCTTTCCGCGCGCCGAACTGGTCGCCGCCTACCTGGACGCCGACGAGGAGTTCACCGACGACGCGGCGCTGTTCACCGCGGCGGGCCACACCGTGCACGCCGTCGCCGGCGAGGCCGCGGCCTTCAAGATCACCACGCCCGCCGACCTGCACCGCGCCGAACGACACCTGGGGGAGACGATGACCGAACGATGGCCGAGTGCGGCCGGGACCCGCACCGGAATCGGTATCGACGTGCACGCCTACGACGCCGCGGAGCCGCTGTGGCTCGGCGGCCTCTACTGGCCCGACGAGGTGGGCCTCTCCGGGCACTCCGACGGGGATGCCATGTGCCACGCCATCTGCGACGCGCTGCTCTCCGCGGCCGGCCTCGGCGACATCGGCAGCAAGTTCGGCACCGACGACCCGCGGTTCGCGGGCGCGCACGGTGACGTCTTCATCACCGAGACCGTCGCGCTCGTCATCGGCGCGGGCTACCAGGTCGGCAACGTCGCGGTGCAGCTCGTGGCCAACGGCCCGCGCCTGGGCGCGCGGCGAACCGAGGTGGAGGCGCACCTCTCGACGCTGGTCGGGGCGCCGGTGAGCGTGTCGGCCACGACCTCCGACGGTCTGGGTTTCACGGGCAAGGGCGAAGGCGTCGCGGTGATCGCCACCGCGCTGCTGCATCGATGACCGAGCGAGCCCGGTGATCGATGCGCAACCGAGATCCCGGTCTCGTGGACCGCGACCCCCGTAAACTTGCCCCGTGACGATCCGGCTCTACGACTCCAAGGCGCAGGCGCTCGTCGACTTCGTGCCGCTGACCGCGGACAAGGTCGGCATCTACGTCTGTGGACCCACGGTGCAGTCGAGCCCGCACATCGGCCACCTGCGCTCCGCGCTCGTCTACGACCTCTGGCGGCGCTGGTTCAACTACCGCAGCTTCGACGTGACGCTCGTGCGCAATGTCACCGACATCGACGACAAGGTGCTCGACAACGCCACCGACGACGAGCCGTGGTGGGCGCTGGCCTACCGCATGGAGCTCGAGTTCACCGCGGGGTACACCGCGCTCGGCATCCAGCCGCCCACCTATGAGCCGCGGGCGACCGCGAGCATCCCGCAGATGATCGAGATCATCCAGCGCCTCATCGACGCAGGCCACGCCTACGCGGCCGAGGGTGACGTCTACTTCGACACCGCGTCGTGGCCCGCCTATGGCGAGCTGACCAGGCAGAGACCCGAGAACATGGAGGCCGCGACGGACGCGGATCCGCGCGGCAAGCGCGATCCCCGCGACTTCGCGCTGTGGAAGGGCGCGAAACCCACCGAGCCGGTTACCGCGCGCTGGGAGTCGCCGTGGGGTGCCGGACGCCCCGGCTGGCACATCGAGTGCTCGGCGATGAGCTCGCGCTACCTGGGAGCCGCGTTCGACATCCACGGCGGCGGGCTCGACCTGCGCTTTCCCCACCACGAGAACGAGCTCGCCCAGTCGACCGCGGCGGGGGATCCGTTCGCCAGCTACTGGGTGCACAACGGCCTCGTGAACGTCAACGGCCAGAAGATGTCGAAGTCGCTCGGCAACTCGGTCTATGCCGCCGACCTGCTGGGGCGCGCACAGCCGATCGTCGTGCGCTACTTCCTCGGCTCGGCGCACTATCGCTCCACGATCGACTACCACGACGGCTCGCTCGCCGAGGCCGAGGCCGCGCTCGACCGCATCGGCACCTTCCTCACCCGCAGCGCCGCGAGTCACACCGCGGCCGAGCAGATCCCGGATGCCTTCGCCGCCGCCATGGACGACGACCTCTCCGTGCCCGCCGCCCTCGGCGTGCTGCACGAGACCGTACGGGCCGGGAACGCCGCGCTCGACGCGGGGGATGCGGATGCCGTGGCCTCCGCCCGCGGCGCCGTGCTCGCGATGAGCGAGGTGCTGGGCATCAACCCGCTGTCACCGCAGTGGGGTGCCGCGGCATCCGAACCCACCGAACTGGCGCTCGCCTCGCTCGTCGAGTCGCTGATCTCGGACCGGAATGCGGCGCGGGCGAACAAGGATTTCGCCGTCGCCGACCGGATTCGTGATGAACTTGCCGCAGCGGGCATCACCGTCGAAGACGGCGCCGGCGGAACACATTGGAGTCTGCAGTGAAATCACCCGGCAACAAGCCGCGCCCCGGCGCCGTGCGCAAGACGCGGAAGGGGCCCCAGGTCGGCTCCGGCGGACAGGGCAGGCAGGCCCTCGAGGGCCGCAAGCCCACCCCGAAGGCGGAGGACCGCCCGTACCACCCCGCGGGCAAGCGCAAGGCGGCACAGGAGCGCTACGAGGCGACCGTGGGCGGTCGCAAGAAGGCCGCGGGCAGCACGGATGCTCCGCAGCGCACCCAGCGCGGCCGCTCCGCGAAGGGCGACGACGCCGAGATGGTCACGGGCCGCAACTCCGTGCTCGAGGCGCTGCGTGCCAAGATCCCGGCCTCGACGCTCTACGTGGCCTCGCGCATCGAGTACGACGACCGCGTGAAGGAGATCCTGTCGCTGGCGACCAAGCGCGGCATCCCCGTGCTGGAGATCATGCGACCGGAGCTCGATCGGCTCGCCGGCTTCGATTCGGTGCATCAGGGCGTCGTGCTCAAGGTGCCGCCGTACGAGTACGCGCACCCCGACGAACTGCTCGACAAGATCGTCTCCCGCGGCCAGGTGCCGCTGCTGGTGGCGCTCGACGGTGTCACCGACCCGCGCAACCTCGGCGCGATCATCCGCTCGGTCGCGGCGTTCGGGGGGCAGGGCGTCATCGTGCCGCAGCGCCGCTCGGTGGGGCTGACGGCATCCGCATGGAAGACGTCGGCGGGAGCGGCGGCACGCACCCCGGTCGCGATGGCCTCGAACCTCACCGCGATGATCAAGAGCTACAAGCAGCGCGGCGTCTTCGTGCTCGGCCTCGACGGCGGCGGCTCGATGAGTCTGCCCGACCTGCAGCTGGCCAAGGAGCCCGTGCTGATCGTGGTCGGCAGCGAGGGCAAGGGGCTGTCTCGCTTGGTGACGGAGAACTGCGATGCGATCGTCTCCATCCCGATCAGCTCCGGCACGGAATCGCTGAACGCCGGCATCGCCGCGAGCGTGGCGCTCTACCAGATCGCCGTCACGAGGGCTTAACCACGACGAGTGGCGGGGGCATCGCGGGCGATCGCGATATCCTCCCGCCACTCGGCGCGAGCTAGGCGTTACTTCTTGTACTGGTACGGGTTGAAGAGCACTTCGCGCTCGGGGATCTCGGGGAACTGCCCTGCGATCCAGTCGTCGCCGACCTCGCGCTCGAGGTAGGCGACGGTGTCGTCGAGCTTGGCCTTGACGCCCTTCAGGTCGCCGGCGATGACCTTGCCCTCCCACTTGACGGCCTCGCCGCCGACGAGCACCGTGTGCACGTCGCCGCGCTGGGCCTGGTAGACGACCTGGCCCCACGGGTTGATGAGCGGCGCCCAGGTCGGCGAGTCCTCGTTCTTGAGCAGCACGACATCGCCGAGCTTGCCCTTCTCGAGCGACCCGATCTCCTTCTCCTTGCCGATCGCCAGCGCGCCGCCGCGGGTCGCCATGTGCACGACCTCCTCGGCGCGCAGCTTGACGTGGGTGACGGTCTCCGCCGGCTCCAGCTGGTGGGCCAGGTAGTGCTCGAGCGCGCGGTCCGCGTTCACCGTGGCCCGCATCGCGGAGAACAGGTCGGCGCTGAACCACACGCTCGTGTCCACCGAGAGGGACACCGGGATGCCGTACTTGCGCAGCTGGTGAATCGGCGGGTAGCCCTGGCCGCAGGTGTCCTCCGACTCGGTCGCGAGCGAGACGTTGCCGCCGGTGGCCGCGATCTTCAGGTACGAGTCCGCCGAGAGCGAGGCGGCGTGCACGTAGGTGAAGCCCTCCTCCATCACGCCGGCGTCGTAGGCGTTCTTGATGCCCCAGTCGTTGGTCGCGCCCCACACGCCGGAGTGCGTGGTCACGCGCAGACCGAGCTCCTTCGCCACCTGGTAGGCGGCGAGCTCCGGGAAGTTGTCGTCCTGGTTGGGCACGTCGAACGCGATCTGCGTGCCGAACATGCGCGAGTCATCCCGCGACTTGGTGAGCAGCGCCTGCACGGCCGGATCTGCGGTCCACTCCCACGGGGACTGGTGGATGTTGCCGTAGGCGAAGACGAACCGGCCGGGGGAGTTCACGAGCGCGTCGAACGCGGCCTCGCCGTGCTCGACGGTGCGCAAGCCGTGCGACCAGTCCACGCTCGTGGTGACACCGGACTCGACGGCGTCGAGCGCGGAGATCAGGTTGCCGGCCGCGTAGTCCTGCGGACGGAACTTCATGCCGTGCTGCAGGTAGTACCAGACGAAGTACTGCGTGAGGGTCCAGTCGGCGCCGTAGGCGCGCATGGCGGTCTGCCACATGTGGCGGTGGGTGTCGACCATGCCGGGCATGACGATGCCGCCCTTGGCGTCGATCTCGACGGTGCCATCCGGCACGGCGAGGTCCACACCGACTTCGGCGATCTTGCCGTCGATGACGAGCACGTCACCCTCGGGCAGCACCGTGTGGGAGTCATCCATGGTCAGGACGATGCCGTTGCGGAAAACGATCGGTTGGCCTGACTTGGGCGTGGGGGTACCGGACATTGTGGCGTCATCCTCCTTGATGATGTACGGGCGTGCCGACTAAGGTTAAGTGCTGCTGCACAGTGATGTCCAGTGCCACTTGGTTCTCGATCCCCGATCGACCAGAACTCATCCAACGGAGGCAAGCAACTTGAGCGACAGAACCATCGTCATCGCCGGCGGCACGTCCGGCATCGGCCTCGAGATCGCAAAGGACTGCATTGCCCGCGGCGACCGCGTCGTGATCACCGGCCGCGACCAGGCGCGCACCGACGAGATCGCCGCAACCCTCGGTGCGCAGGCCACCGGTGTCGCGCTCGACATCTCCGAGCCCCACACGATCGCCGAGCAGCTCAAGCCGATCGGTCAGGTGCACGGACTCGTGCTGGCCGCGATCGAGCGCGACCAGAACACCATCCGCGACTACGACATCGAGCGTGCGATCCGGCTGGTGACCCTCAAGCTCGTGGGCTACACCGAGACCGTGCACGCACTGCTCGACCGACTCGAGCCCTCGGTCGACACCGGGATCGTGCTGTTCGGCGGCCGCGCGAAAGACCTGCCGTACCCCGGATCGACGACCGTCTCGTCGATCAACGGCGGCGTCATGGGCCTGCTCAACACGCTCGCGCTCGAGCTCGCGCCGATCCGCGTGAACGCCCTGCATCCCGGCATCATCGGCGACAGCCCGTTCTGGGCGGGCAAGCCCGCCGGCGTGCTCGAGCAGTACGAGAACCGCACCCCTGGGGGCAAGCTCGCCACCATGGAGGACGTGGTGGGCGCCACCCAGTTCCTGCTGCGCAACCGCGGCGTCTCGGCAGTGAACCTCTACGTGGACCGCGGCTGGGCGATCACCTGATCCGGATGCCGAAGCCGGCCGACCCGCTCAGTGCAGGTCGCGCCGGCTGACCTCGGCGATGGCCTCCCAGCCGTAGTTCTTGAGCTCGTCGTCGGCGAGGGCACGGTCGAACACCTCGATGAGCGCGGGCAGCGTCGCGGGGTGCACACCGGATGCCTCGGCCACCTCCTGCGCGAGCGCCAGGTCCTTGCGACCGAGCTCGATGTGGAAGCCCGGGTTCTCGTAGTCGCTGCGGGCGATGAGGTCGCCGTAGACCGTGTACACGACCCCGCCGAACAGCGTGCTCGAGAGCAGCTCCGTGAACAGCACGGGGTCGACCCCCTGCCGCTCGGTCATCGCCACGGTCTCGCCGAGCGCCTGCAGGGCGTGGATGATGTTGTAGTTGACGGCGGCCTTGACCGAGTTCGCCACCGAGGGCTGTTCGCTGAGCCGCCAGGTGCGCTTGCCGAGCACGGCGAGATACGGCTCGACGGCGTCCAGGGCCGCGGTCGGGCCGGCCGCCAGGATGTTCAGCTGCCCCTCGGCGGCCACCGACGGCCTGCCGAGCACGGGAGCGGCGACGTAGGTGGCGCCGGCCTCCGCGAACCCCGCCGAGAGCCGCCCGGCGAGAGAGGGGCTGATCGAGGCCATCATCACGTGCGTGCGACCGGCCATCGATGCGATGGTCTCGGCGTCGAACACCGACTCCACGGCGGCATCGTTCGCGAGCATGGAGAACGAGACATCCGCGGCGAGCGCCTCGGATGCCTCGGTGGCGCGGTGCGCACCGGCGGCCACGAGGGCGTCGGCCGCCGCGGGGGACCGGTTCCAGACGGTGACGTCATGCCCGGCGTCGACGAGACGCCGGGCCATACCGCTGCCCATCGAACCGAGGCCGAGGAAGCCGAGCGCGCTCATGCGTTGCCGCGCCCCCACGTGGTGTTCAGGTGGGACTGCGAGTCCCGGTTGAGGTTCAGCGGTCCATCGATCGTGTAGTACCGCTTGCCTGCGACGATGAGCTCTTCGGCCGGGAACTTGGTGATGACCTCGCATCCGGTGGCCGTGACGACGACCTCCTCCTCGATCCGGGCGGCGCCCCAGCCGTCGGCCGACGGCCAGTAGGTCTCGAGGGCGAAGACCATGCCCTCCTGCAGCTCCTCGGGGTGATCGAACGAGGTGAGTCGCGAGAAGATCGGCTTCTCCCAGATGGAGAGACCCACGCCGTGACCGTACTGCAGGGCGAAGGCGGCCTCCTCGTCCGGGAAACCGAACTCCTCGGCCTTCGGCCATACCGCGACGATGTCGGCGGTGGTCGCGCCGGGCTTGACCAGCGCGATCGCGCGATCCATGTACTCGCGTGCACGGGTGTAGGCGTCGCGCTGCGCGTTCGACGCCGAGCCCACCGCGAACGTGCGGTAGTAGCAGGTGCGGTAGCCGTTGAAGCTGTGCAGGATGTCGAAGAACGCCGGGTCGCCGGGCCGGATCAGCCGGTCCGAGAACACGTGCGGGTGCGGGGAGCAGCGCTCGCCGGAGATCGCGTTGACGCCCTCCACGTACTCCGAGCCGAGGTCGTAGAGCGTCTTGGCGACGACCCCGACGGCCTCGTTCTCGCGCACGCCCGGGCGCAGGAATTCGTAGAGGTTCTCGTAGGCGGCATCCACCATCGAGGCGGCCTGGGTGAGCAGGCGGATCTCGTCGTGCGTCTTGATGCGGCGAGCCTCCATGAAGACCTGCTGGCCGTCGACGACCTGGATGCCCTCCTTCTGCAGGGCGAACAGGATCGGCAGCTCGATCACGTCGACGCCGAGCGGCTGGTCGGCGACGCCGAACTTCTCGAGCTCGCGCTTGACCTTCTTGGCGACGCCCTCGGCGATGCCCGCGTCCGGCGGGAACGCGCCGCGCAGCGTCGAGATGCCGGCGCGGGCGCCGCTCTCCAGGCGGGGGCGCTTGGCGCCCTCGTGCGGCGAGTTGGGATCGGCGTCCATCTCCGCCGTGGTCGTGTCCAGCCACGGGTTGTAGAGCTTGTGGTGCTTGGCCGCGGAGCCGAAGTCCCACACGATGGGATCGGTGTTGCGCGTCAGCAGCGCGAATCGGATGAGCTTGTCCATCGCCCACGTGCCGATGTGGGTCGCGCTCATGTAGCGGATGTTCGAGAAGTCGAACGCGAGCACGGCGCCGAGGTCGGAGCGATCGAGCTGCGCCTTGAGACGCGCGAGCCGCTCGTCGCGGAGTCGCTCGAAGTTGACGCGCTCCTCCCAGTCGACGGCGTTCATTCCGGTCGTGCCGGTGCTCTTCATCGAGTCCTCCTGTGTCCCCAAACAATCACGCCGCACTTCACGGTCGTACAGCACAGCTTAACACTCGAAGGGGGCATTCGTCCCGTCCTCAGGCAATCTCCTCGAGCGCCGACTGTCGCAGATTGAGACCGCCGGCGCGCCCCCGCGCATCGTCTGCCACTTGACAAGCCGTGGACAGTCCACCTCTACAATGGCAGCAGCAGCCGGACCGGCGATGGTTTGGGCGGCCCAGATTCGATTCATTTTGGGAGCAAGCATGCCGGACGGTCTCGGTGCACGTCTCCGCGAGGCACGAACGCAACGCGGATTGAGTCTGCGCAGTGTCGCGCAATCGCTCGGAGTCTCGGCGAGTCTCATCTCGCAGGTCGAGATCGGCAAGACGCAGCCGTCGGTGGCGACGCTCTATGCGATGGCCAACCACCTGGGGGTCTCGCTCGACGATCTGCTCGGCATCACGACCCCCGACGACGGCCAGCCGTCGATCGCGGGTGCAGCGGGCATCCCGCAGCCGAACGTGCAGCGCGCCGCCGACAACCCCGTGATCGAGATGGAGAACGGCGTGCGCTGGGAGCGACTGGCCGCCGGCGCGGGCGGTCCCGCCGACGCCCTGCTCGTCACCTATCAGCCCGGGGCGAGCAGCTCGGTCGAGGACAAGCTCATGCGCCACGCGGGCATCGAGTACGCGTACCTGCTCGAGGGGGAGCTCACGCTGCACCTCGACTTCGACACCTACACGCTCGGCCCGGGGGACTCGCTGCAGTTCGACTCGGTGCGTCCGCACCTGTACTCGAATCGCGGCAAGACCATCGCCAAGGGCGTCTGGTTCGTCTTCGGTCGTCGCCAGCACAATCAGGCGATGCGCGATGCGCCTGGCAGCGAATCCTCCCTGCCCGGCGGCACGGTCGGCAGTGCTGTCGACGTGCTGCGCGCGATGGACGACTTCGCCGTCTGATCCCATTCGGTTCCGGCTGCTGCCGTTCAGTCCCGGCGGTGCACCGCGGGTCGGGATGCCGTGATCCACGGGTCCACGAGCGTCTTGATCTGCGTGGTGCGCCCCTCCAGCAGCGGTTGGAGCGCCTCGTCGGCGACCTGATCCAGCGGGATGACCTCGCTCGCGATGTCGGACCAGTCCGGCCTCGTGCCGAGCAGACGCACGGCCTCGGGGAAGTCGTCCTTGAACACGTGCGCGACGGTGCCGACGATCAGGTATTCGTTGAGCGTCCATCGGCCCAGGGGCAGCGCCGGCTCGCCGCGCTGGATGCCGACCGGCACGATCGTCGCGCCGGGCTTGGCCGCCTCGAGCACGGATGCCAGCCCCGGTGCGGAGCCGCTGACCTCGAAGAACACGTCGACATCCATGTCGAGCTCTGCGAGCCGGTCCGCGAGGGATGCCGTGCCCGCCTTGAGCGTCGCCGTGGCGCCCAACCGTAGCGCGAGTTCCAGCCGCTCGTCGTTCAGGTCGACGACCAGCACGCGGGCCCCGGTCGCCGCGGCCGCGACGGTGATGAACGCACCGATCCCGCCGACGCCGAGGATCACGGCGTCCTGTCCCGCGGTCAGGCCGCTGCGTCGTACGGCGTGCACCGCGATCGCCATCGGTTGGGTGAGGCCGAGGGTGTCGAGGGGCAGTCCGGTGTCCGTGACATCCAGCACGATGCTGGCCGGCGAGATCACGTAGCCGGCGAGTCCGCCGTCGTGGTGGAAGCCGATGGTCGTATAGCTGCGGCAGAGGTTGGTCCTACCGAGGCGGCACGGCTTGCACTCGCCGCAGGAGATGCCGGCACCGCTGACGACGTGCGCCCCGATCGGCAGGGTCACCCCGTCGCCGACCGCTTCGACGACGCCGACGAACTCGTGGCCGAGCGCGACCGGCGGCGCGGCGAGCACGAGCTCGCGCCCGAACTCGGTCGCGTCGCTGCCGCAGACACCGCAGACCGCGACGCGGATGAGCACCTCACCCGGGCCGGGCGTGGGAACCGGCTTCTCCTCCACGCGCAGGTCGCCGGTGGCGTGGAGCACCGCGGCGCGCATGCCGGTCATGCGAACGAGCCCTCGGCGATCGGCAGCTGCGCTGCGCTGCGCTCGGCGAGCATCCATCCGATGAAGTTCTCGTAGACCGCCTTGTGGTCGGGGTGATCGAGGTAGGCGTCGAGGCCGGCCGCGTCGTCGACGATCGCGGCGACCGCGTAGTCGGCGCCCGCCGGGCGCAGGTGCAGGTTGGTGCCGGCCGCGTAAGAGCGGATCTGCGGGATGTTCGTCGCCATCGCCAACAGGGCCTCGGTGAGCGCGGCGACGTCGGCCTCGGTGACCTCGTCCTTCCAGCGGAACGTTGCGATGTGGAGGATCATTGGTCTCCTGCTCTCCTCGTCGAGGTGTCCAGCAATGATTAACGTTGCTGCGATTCTGGCTCCAAAGTACCAGGATCCCGGCGGCGCGTGTACATCGATGCTGTATTCTCGTGCTCGCCAACGACGGAAAGGGAGCCGATGAGCGACCCGCGGATTGCAGTGCTCGGTGCCGGAGCGAACGGTGCCTCGATCGGAGCGGACCTCACGGCGGCCGGCCGCGACGTGGTGCTCATCGAGCAATGGCCGGCGCACGTGGAGGCGATGCGCGCCGATGGCCTGCGCATCCTCTCGCCCGAGGGGGAACTGCACGTGCGGCCCCGCACGATGCACCTGTGCGAGGTCGCCGAACTCAAGCAGGAGTTCGACGTCGTGCTCATGCTCATGAAGGCCTACGACTCCCGCTGGGCTGCCGAGCTGGTGCGCCCCTACCTCGCCGCGGACGGGCTGATGGTCGGCGTGCAGAACGGCATGACCGCCCAGACCGTGGAGTCGGTCGTCGGCGCCGAGCGCACCGTCGGTGCCGTGATCGAGTGTTCGGCGACCATGGACGAGCCGGGCGTCGTGCACCGCCACACCGGCGTGCCCCGATCCTGGTTCGCCGTCGGCGCCCTGCCGGGCGGGCCCGTCGATCGCGCCGAGGAGGTTGCCGCGCTGCTGCGCCACTCCGGCACCGTGCAGCGCTTCGACGACATCCAGGCCGCGAAGTGGATGAAGCTCGTCAGCAACAGCACGCTGCTGGTCACCTCGGCGATCCTCGGGTTGCCCATGCTGGATGCACTGCAGACTCCCGGCTACCGGGAGGTCATGGTCGCGGCGGGCAACGAGGCGCTCGCCGTGGGCGTGGCGCTGGGGCATCCCGTGCTGCCCATCTTCGGGCTCACCGAGCAGGAGATCGCGAACCCCGACGAGGTCGTGGAGATCATGACCGACAAGCTGTTCGCCGGTTTCGTCGTGCCGGGCGCGACGACCACCGTGCTGCAGGACTGGGAGAAGGGTCGGCACAGCGAGGTCGACGATCTGAACGGTCACGTGGTCGCGCGCGGGCTCGAGGTGGGGGTGGCCACCCCCGTCAACGCGGCGGTCGTGCAGCTCGCCCACCGCATCGAGCACGGCGAGCTGCACCCGGACCCCTCCCTGCTGGCGGAGATGGCCCGGGCGCTCGTCTGAACTACGGCAGGGTGAGCAGCAGGCCTACGTGCTTCGGCGCGTGCGCGACGGCTACCGGCCCCAGCCGTCCGGCGGCGTCAGGCGTCCCTCGCTGAAGTGCCAGTACTCGCGCAGTTCACGGCAGAGACCGTTCTCGTCGAATCGCAGCAGGAACTCGCCGGCGAGGGTGACCTCGACGCCGCCGTTGAGCATGGTGACCCACCACTCGACGGCGGCGCGGTCGCCCTGCACGACCGGGGTGCCGGTGAGCATTGTCACCTCGTCCTGGGTCGAGGTCACCCGCGTCCAGTACGCGTGCACGCCGTCCTGCCCGCGGGCGGCCTCGGAGTACGGGGTCTCGCGGTAGCTCGCGTCCGCCGTGAAGAGTGCCGCTGCGGCATCCGCGTCGCGGCTCTCCCATGCCCTGCGGTAGCCATCGATCCATTCGTCAACAGTGAGTGACATGACTCGCCCGTCCTCTCGTTCTCATATCGGGTCGCCGGGTGTGCGGCATGGTCGTGCTCGCCCAGAACTCAGCGTCGGCGGTACTTCGACCACGCGTCGAAGCCGACGGCGACGAGGATGATCGTGCCGAGCGCGATCCCCTGGAACAGCGGATCGACCCGCAGCAGGGTGAAGCCGTTGTAGAGCATCGCGATGAACAGGATGCCGAGCACGGTGCGCCAGACGGCCCCTTCGCCGCCGAGGATGGACGTGCCGCCGACCACGATGCCGGCGAGCACCGTGAACGTGAGCGTGGTCGCGATCGCGTCGTTCTCCGGCACCGACGGCGTGCGTGCGAGGTCGAGCACGCCCGCGATGCCCGCTGCGAGGCCGGCGAGGGCGAAGGTGGAGATGCGCACCAGGTTCACCCGGATGCCCGCGAGCCGTGCCGCCTCCGCGTTGCCGCCCGCCGCGTAGATGTAGCGGCCGAAGGTGGTGCGCCACAGCACGACGCCCAGGATCACCAGGATCACGAAGGCGATCCAGGTGGGAAGCGAGATGCCCAGGGGCTCGGTCGTCGCGAGCCAGCGGAACTCGGGCACGTCGACGCGGATCTGCCCGACGCCCTGCTTGCCGAACTGGGAGACGAGCTTCGTCGCGCCCAGGATGATGAAGCTCATGGCCAGCGTCGCGATCAGCGCATTGATCTTCAGGTAGGTGATGATCAGGCCGTTCGCGATGCCGACGAGCAGGCCCGCGAGCACGCCGGCGGCGATGCCCAGCCCGGCACCGGCGACGCCGCCGACCTTGACGATGATCGTGCCGCAGATCACCGCGGTGAACATGTAGGTGGCACCGATCGACAGGTCGATGCCGCCCGCGATGAGCACGAGGGTGCTCGCCGCCGCGATGATGAGGATGCCCGACTGCCGGTCGAGCACGTTGCCGATGTTCTGGAAGCTCAGGAACGCCGGGCTGCCGATCGACAGCGCGATGAAGACCGCCAGGAACGGAACGACGATCGCGACGGAGCGCCACGGGATGCGCTGCACGAAGTTGCGCGACGCGATGCCGGTTGCGGGGGTCTGGAGTGAGGTGTCGTTGCTCATGATGCTCGGGTGTTCTCCGTCGTGATCGGATCCGCGAAGGCCGCGGTGATGATGTTCTCCTCGGTCATGTTCTCGCCCGAGAACTCGGCGACGACGCGGCCGCCGCGGATCACCAGGATCCGGTGCGCCAGGCCGAGCACCTCCTCGACGTCGGAGGAGATGACCAGCACGCCGATGCCCTGTGCCGCCTGGTCGACGATGAGGTCGTAGATGGCGCGGCGCGAGCCGACATCGACGCCGCGCGTCGGTTCGTCGGCGATCAGCACCTTCCGGGGGCGCTGTAGCGCGCGTGCGAAGAGCACCTTCTGCTGGTTGCCGCCGGAGAGGGCGTTGACGTTCCTGCGGTCGTCGCCGGCCACGGTCACCCGATCGAGCATGTCGCGCGCCTGACGCCGCTCGCGGGCCGGCCGCAACCAGCCGCCGGTGGCGACCTGGCCGAGATTCGACAGCGTCACGTTCTGGCGGATGGGTCGTCCGAGCACGAGCCCCTGCTCCTTGCGCGACTCGGGGATGAGGAAGATGCCGTTGTCGAGCGCGGCGGGAACCGACGCGCCGCACTCGCGGCCCGCGACCTCGACGGTTCCACCCGAGCGTCGCGCCGATCCGTAGATGGCGTGCGCGATCTCGCTGCGCCCGGCGCCGACGAGGCCGGCGAGGCCGACGATCTCCCCGGCGCGGATGGAGAGCGAGACGCCGTTCACGCCCGGCCCGACGAGGTCGGTGACCGTGAGCACCTCTTCCCCGTCATGCGGGGTCGGCGGCTTGGGCGGGAACACCGAGCCGAGCGTGCGGCCGAGCATCCCCTCGATCAGGGTCGACTCGGTCTCGTCGGCGGCCGGCGCCGTGCGGATCAGTCGGCCGTCGCGCAGGATCGTGACGGTGTCGCAGAGCTCGAGCACCTCCGACAGGAAGTGCGAGATCAGCAGCACCGTATGGCCGGATGCCGCGAGCTGACGCACCACGCCGTGCAGGAGCTCGGTGTCGTGCGCCGAGAGCGCGGCGGTCGGCTCATCTATGATGATGAGCGACGCCCCACGCGCGAGGGCGCGGAGGATCTCCACCTTCTGCTGGTCGGCGGTGCGCAGCGACCCCACCGGTGTGTCGGGGTCGAGCGTGAAGCCGGTGCGCTTGGCCAGTTCGACGTAGGCCTTGCGCAGCTTGCGGCGGCTCACCCAGCCGGCAGTGCGGGGCTCGCGTCCGAGGAAGACGTTCTCCGCGACGGAGAGTCCGGGCACGAGAGCGAGTTCCTGCGCGATGGTCGCGATGCCGCGGTCGAGCGCCTCGCGCGGGGTGCTGAAGCTCACTTCCTCACCGTCGACGAGGAGCACGCCGGTGTCGGCGGTGTAGATGCCCGCGATGATCTTGCTGAGCGTCGACTTGCCGGCGCCGTTCTCACCGACCAGCGCGTGCACCGAGCCGGGCTCGAGCCGCAGGTCGATGTCGCTGAGCACGGGCAGGCCGCCGAAGGACTTGCCGACGCCCCGCAGCTCGATAACGTGCTGCGGGGCGTCGGACGATGCCGTATGGGGCATTGTGTTTAGCCGGCCCACTCGCCGGTGAACTGGTCGGCGGTGTCCTTGGTGATGACGCCGTTGTTCGGGAAGTCCGCGAACGGGTCGACATCGCCGTGGTTGTTGCCGTTGCGCAGCGCGTCGATGAGCGCCTCCATGCCGAGTCGGCCCGTCGTGGCCGGCGCCATCAGTACGTCGGCGAACACGGTGCCGTCGGCGACGTGCTCCTGGCCCCAGACCGATCCGCCGTACCCGACCAGCAGGTAGTCGGTCAGCGACTTGCCGGCCGCCTCGATCGCGAGGGCCGCGCCCTGCAGTCCCTGGTCAGACGTGACGATCGCGTCGATGTCCGGGTTGGCGGTCAGGATGTCGGCGACGGCAGTCTGCGCGGCCGCCGGGTTCCAGAAGGTCTCGCCCTCGGCGACGACCTTGACGGGGGTGCCGGCCGTGACCTCGTTGAAGGCGTCCCACAGCGCGATGCTCACCGCGGAGGTCTTCAGGTCGTGCAGGTACGCCACGTTGCACGGGTCGAGGTTCTGCGACGCGCACGCGGCGACCGTCTCCTTGCCGAACTTCTCTCCGAGGATCGAACCGACGAACACGACGTTCGCGGAGAGGCCCTCGAGCTGCGTCGCGCCGCTCGTGAAGTCGTCGCCGAGGATCTGGTCGATGTTGACGACCGTGATGCCCGCGTCGATGGCTTCCTTCACGACGTCGTAGATCGCGGGGCCGTAGATCGGCTGCACGATCATGCCGTCGTACTGGCCCGAGGCGATCACGTCTTCGATCAGCGTGCCCTGGGTGGCGGGGTCGAGGTTGCCGTCGAACACCGTCAGTTCGGCGTTGTTCGCGTCGGCGACCTTCTGGGCCTCCGCGAGCATCGGCTCGTCGTAGGTGTTGGCGACCGCGAACGAGATGTACGCGATCTGGAGGGTCTCCTCGGACGAGGAGTCCCCGCCGTCGGACGCGGGGGTGGAGCAGGCTGCGAGTGCGAATGCCGCGGTGGCCGCGGCCGCGATGGCCAACGGGCGCCGGAACCGCACGGACTGTGATTGCCTCATGGTGATTTCTCCTTTGAAACCGCAACTGAACCAGAGATCGTCAGCGATCCCGGCTGGTACTTTCAAGCGTCACTATACAACCCGTGCACTCCGAGTGAAATATGAACAGCGAGCCTGCTGCGTCGCTCAGCCCTTCCAGACCGTCTTGAGGTTGCAGAACTCCCTGATGCCCGCGGCCGCGAGCTCGCGCCCGTAGCCCGAGTCCTTGATGCCGCCGAACGGCAGCTCGGGGTAGGAGATGGTCATGCCGTTGATGAACACGGCGCCGGCATCGAGAGAGTTCACGAAGAACTCCTCGTCGTCGGCATCCGTCGTCCAGACCGCGGAACTGAGGCCGAAGGTGGTCTGGTTGGCGATGTCGCGCGCCTCTTCACGGCTCTCGACGCGATAGAGGGATGCGACGGGCCCGAAGGCCTCCTCGAGCACGAGCCGCATGCCGTCGTGGAGGTCGGCGATCAGGGTGGGCTCGTAGAACCACCCGGGCCGCTCGGGGGCGCGTCCGCCGGTGAGCACCGTCGCGCCGTGCTTCACGGCGTCGTCCACGAGCTCGGCCAGTTCGTCACGGCCGGACTCGGTGGCCAGCGGGCCGACCTGGGTCGCGGCATCCATGGGGTCACCGACGACCAGGGCCTTGAGCTTCTCGGCGAACAGGCCGGCGAACTGGTCGTAGACGTCGGCGTGCACGATGAAGCGCTTGCCGGCGATGCACGACTGGCCGTTGTTCTGCACGCGTGCGGTGACGGCGGTGGTGACGGCCTTCTCCAGGTCGGCCGAGGGCATGACGATGAACGGGTCGGAGCCGCCCAGCTCGAGCACGGCCTTCTTGATCTGCCCGCCCGCATTGGCGGCGACCTCGCGGCCGGCCGGCTCGGAACCGGTGAGCGTCACGGCCTTGACCCGCCTGTCCTGGATCACGGCGGCGACCTCGCGCGACCCGATCAGCAGCGTCGAGAACGCGCCGGCCGGGAACCCGCCGCGCTCGAAGAGCGTGTCGAGGTAGAGCGCGGACTGCGGAACGTTGGAGGCGTGCTTGAGCAGGCCGGAGTTGCCGGCCATGAGGGCGGGTGCCGCGAAGCGGATGACCTGCCACAGCGGGTAGTTCCACGGCATGACGGCGAGCACGGCGCCGAGCGGCTGGTAGACGGCGTAGGCGGCGGAGGCGTTGACCTTCGACGGATCGTCGAGCGGTTCGTCGGCGAGGAATCCCTCGGCGTGCTCGGCGTAGAAGCGCATGCCCTTCACGCACTTGAGGGCCTCGGCCTTCGCCTGCGCGAGGGGCTTTCCCATCTCGGTGGTCATGATGACGGCGATGTCGTCGGCGTCGGCCTCGAGCAGGTCGGCGGCAGCGCGCATCCAGGCTGCACGCTCGGCGAACGAGGTCTGCCGCATGGCCTTCGTCGCGGCATCCGCAAGGGCGATGCGACGTTCGACCTCGGCGGCGTCGTGCGCCTCGAAGGTCTTCTCCGTGACGCCGGTGGCGGGATTGATGGTGGCGATGGCCATGGTGCTCCTTCGTGGGTTGGGCTCTCCTAGGCGGAGAAGACCTCGGGGTGCCGGGCGAGTTCGAGTCGCGTGCGCCGGATGTGCCCGGTGAGCACGCGCTCGGACTCGTCGAGGTCGCGGCGGCGGATCGCCGAGACCAGAAGATGGTGTTCGAGGTGCACGCTGCGGTCGCCCTCGGTGCGGAAGACGCGCATGAACGCGCGACGGTAGTGCTGGGTGCGGTTCCAGAGCCGCAGCACGGTGTCGCCGAGCACGCTCGTCTCGGCAACGGCATAGCTCGAGAGATGGAACTCGCGGTCGAGCGCGATGAAGTCCTCGAGGTCGTTCGCGCCCTCCATGACGGTCGCGAGCCGCTCGAGCTCGTCGATCTGCTGCTCGCTGAGCAGCGGAACGTTGTAGCGCAGCAGCAGTGGCTCGATGCGCTCGCGCATCTGGTACATCTCCTCGCACTCGGCAAGGCTGAGGCTGGAGACCCAGGCCCCCGTGTTCGCGACCAGGGTGACCAGACCCTCGCCTTCGAGCATCCGCAGCGCCTCGCGCACCGGCAGCCGGCTCGCGCCGTGGAGGTCCGCCAGATCGTCCTGGCGGATGCGGGCACCCGGCTCGTACTCGCCGGACAGGATCGCGCGCCGCAGCCCGTCGGCGATGCGAACGCCGGCGGCCCCGTGGCGGGCGGGCGCGACGTCGGTCATGGTCACCATTCTGCGGGATGCCCGGGGTGCCAGAGTTTGACCTCGGCCCCCGATTCGTAGGCTTTGCCGCCCGGGAAGCTCACGAGCTCGAACTGCATGCCCCACGGGCTGCGGAAGTACAGCCAGCGCTGGCCCGCCGCTGGCCCCGCACTGGCGGTGGGCTCACCCATGATCTCGACGTCGTGCGCGCGCAGGTGCGCGATCGCGGCATCCATGTCGTCGACGTAGATCGCCAGGTGATGACCGCCGATGTCGCTGTTGCGCGGTTGCGGCGCCTGGCCGTCGGCGGCCTCGTACTTGAAGGTCTCGATGTTGCTGCCGTTGCCGAGCCGGTAGAAGCGGATCTCGCGGATCACGGTGCGCGGATGCACGCCCAGCGTCACCTGCATCCAGTCGTCGTCGGCCTGCTTCGGGCCGAGCGTGTAGATGTGCTGGGCGCCGAGCACGTCGACGAGAAAGCGCTCGGCCTCATCGAGATCCGGCACGGTGATGCCGATGTGGTCGATGCCTCGCATGCCTGGCAGTCCACTCATCACCGTCTCCTTCGACTCGAAGCTTGATTGGATACATTCTGGCGCCGAGCGCCGGGAAAATCCAGTGCATCTCGCAATACAGCATTGAATTGGAAACAATCCTGGGGTACCGTACTGCCATGCCCCGACAGCGACGTCTCGAAACCGGAGTGGAGTGGATCGAGCTCTCGACCACCGCCACCGACTGGAAAGCGGCCGACCCCGCCCTGCTGGGCACCATGCTCGCCCAGCTGCATCTGATCCGCGCGTTCGAGGAGACGGTGCTCGAACTCGCCGGCGAGGGCCTCGTGCACGGCCCCGCCCACTCCAGCATCGGTCAGGAGGGCGGTGCGGTCGGTTCCATCGTCGGTCTGCGATCGACGGATGCCGTCAACGGCTCGCACCGCGGCCACCACCAGTTCCTCGCCAAGGCCATCAACCACGTCACCGGCGGCGCGATCGATCCCGCCGCCGACGTCTCGGCCGATGTGCAGGAGGTGCTGCAGCGCACCCTCGCCGAGATCCTCGGTCTCGCCCAGGGCTACTGCCGCGGTCGCGGCGGCTCGATGCACCTGCAGTGGTTCGAGGCGGGCGCGCTCGGCACGAACGCGATCGTCGGCGGTGGCGCACCGATGGCGGCAGGCAACGCCTGGGCGCAGAAGCACTCGGGCGCCACCGACCTCACGATCAACTACTTCGGCGACGGCGCATCCCAGATCGGCTCGGTGCTCGAGGCGATGAACCTCGCCGCCACCTGGAAGCTCCCCGTGTGCTTCTTCATCGAGAACAACCTCTATGCCGTCTCGACCAAGGCCGACGAGGCCTCGGCCGATCCGCGGTTCTCGGTTCGGGCGCAGGGCTTCGGCATCCGTGCCTGGCGCGTCGATGGCATGGACCCGCTCGCGGTGTACCTCGCAATGGAACAGGCCGCCGAGCACATGCGTTCCGGCCAGGGCCCCGCGGTCGTCGAGGCCGAGGTCTACCGCTTCTTCCACCAGAACGGCCCGTACCCGGGCAGCGCCTTCGGCTACCGCACCAAGGAGGAGGAGGCAGCGTGGCGTGCCCGCGACCCCCTCGACCGCATGGCGCGCGAGATGATCAAGCTCGGTCTGATCGACGAGGCCGGCGTCGCGGCGTTGCGCGCCCGAGCGCAGGCGGCGATGACCGCGGCCATCGCCGAGCTGCTCGAAGCCGATCCCGACCAGCAGGGCAAGCGTCGCATCCGGCCGGACCTGTGGCCCGACCCCGGATTCGTCAACGTCGGCGTGCGCGGGGACGGCAGCGAGCTGGCGAGCCTGACCGTGGCCGACCCGCTGGACCACACGGGCGAGTGGCGCGAGACGAAGTTCGTCGACGCCGTCGCCGGGGTCATGGAGCGACGCATGGAGGTCGACGACCGCATCGTCGTGATGGGCGAGGACGTGCACCGCCTCGCCGGCGGCACGAACGGCGCGACCAAGGGCCTGGCCAAGAAGTTCGGCCCGGAACGCGTGCTCGGCACCCCGATCAGCGAGAACGCCTTCACCGGACTCGCGGGCGGGCTCGCCCTCGACGGCCGCTACCGTCCCGTGGTCGAGTTCATGTATCCCGACTTCATGTGGGTCGCCGCCGACCAGGTGTTCAACCAGGTCGGCAAGGCGCGGCACATGTTCGGTGGCGACAACCCGGTGCCATTCGTGCTGCGCACCAAGGTGGCGATGGGCTCGGGCTACGGCTCCCAGCACCTGATGGATCCCGCGGGCATCTTCGCGACCGCGCCCGGGTGGCGCATCGTCGCGCCCTCGACCGCTGCGGACTACGTGGGACTCATGAACGCGGCCCTCGCGCTCGACGACCCGGTGCTCGTCATCGAGCACGTCGACCTCTACAACACGGCCGACAGGGTGCCGGCCGGCGACCTCGACTACATCCTGCCGCCCGGCAAGGCGGCGCTGCGCCGCACGGGCGACGACGTGACGATCATCAGCTACCTCTCGATGGTTGCGCATTCCATCGAGGCGATCGACCAGACCGGCGTCTCCGCCGACCTCATCGACCTGCGCTGGCTCGACCGCGCCTCGATCGACTGGGACACCATCGGCGAGTCCATCAAGAAGACCAACGCCGTGCTCATCGTCGAACAGGGTGCACGCGGCACCTCCTACGGCGGCTGGCTCGCCGACGAGATCCAGCGGCGCTACTTCGACTGGCTCGACCAGCCGATCGAGCGCGTCTCGGGAGGGGAGGCATCCCCGAGCATCTCCAAGGTGCTCGAGCGTGCGGCGATCGCCCGCACCGAGGAGGTCGTCGCCGGCATCGAGACGATCCGTCGCGGAATGGGAGCACGCTGATGGCCACCGTCGTGCGCATGCCCGCCGCGCTCGCGGGGGCCACCGAGGGTGCCATCCAGACTTGGCTCACCGAGGTCGGTTCGTCGATCGCAGTCGGTGAGCCGCTCGCCGAGATCGAGACTGAGAAGGCCGTGGTCGAGTACGCCGCCGAGACCGGCGGCACGGTCGGGCGCCTGCTCGCCGAGCCGGGCAAGAACATCGAGGTCGGCGCGCCGATCGCCGTCATCCTGGCCACGGGGGAGGGGGATGACGCGCTCGACGCCGCCCTCGCCGCCGCGGGTGTCGGCGCCGCCGCCGAGCCCCCCGCCGCCTCTCCGGCCCCCGCGCCGGAGCCCACCGTCACCGCGGCCCCCGCCGCGCCGGAGCCGGAGACGGCACCCGAACCCGACGCCGCCGCTGCGAGCGGCGGTCGTCACTTCGCGAGCCCCATCGTGCGGCGACTGGCTCGCGAGCGCGGCATCGCGCTCGAGCAGCTCGTCGGCACCGGACCGGGCGGCCGCATCGTGCGCCGCGACCTCGAGGCAGCACCGGCACCCCAGCCGAAGGCCGCACCTGCGCCGGCAGCGCCGGCCGAGGGCGGCTACACCGATGTGCCGCTGACGGGGATGCGTCGCGCGATCGCGCGCCGACTCACCGAGAGCAAGACCACGGTGCCGCACTTCTACGTCACCGCGCACTGCAGGGTCGACAAGCTGCTCGCATTGCGGGCGGAGATCAACCAGACCGCTCCGCGCAAGATCTCCGTCAACGACTTCGTGCTGAAGGCGGTGGCGGGGGCGCTCATGCGCGTGCCCGCGGCGAACGCGATCTGGCTCGGCGACGGCATCCGCCGGTTCGACCATGTCGATCTCGCGGTCGCCGTCGCGATCGACGGCGGGCTGCTCACCCCGGTGGTGCGCGGCGTCGACTCGCTCTCGCTCGGCGCGGTCGCGGCCTCGGTCGTCGATCTCGCGGAGCGCGCGCGTGCCGGTCGGTTGCAGCAGCACGAGCTCGAGGGCGGCAGCTTCTCGGTCTCCAACCTGGGCATGTACGGCGTCGACGAGTTCTCGGCGATCCTCAACCCGCCGCAGTCGGGCATCCTCGCGGTCAGCGCGGCCAAGCAGCAGCCGGTCGTCGAGAACGGCGAGCTCGCCGTCGGCACGGTCATGACCGTCACGCTCTCCGCCGATCACCGGGTGATCGACGGCGCGGTCGCGGCCGAGTGGATGGCGGCGTTCGTCGCCCTGATCGAGAACCCCCTGGGGATGCTGCTCTAGGCCTTGGCCCCCTTGGCCCCATTGCCCCCCTTGGCCCCCTTGGCTTCATTCAGGAGGTTGTGAGGCTGGTGGGGTCGTTGAGGCGCGAGTGACCTCACGAGCCGCCGAGAGCACCACTGGCCACGCGATCTCCTGAATTACGGCCGTGTTCCACAGCCCCGGGGGATCCACCGATCCGACCCACGGGCGCATCGGCACCCTGCTTCGGCGCGATGCTCTCTGCATGCGAGACCCGGCCTCGGTGGTCAGAAGTGTCGGTGGGGTCGCGACCCGGCAGCAGCTGATCGCGGCAGGGATCGACGGCTACGCGATCACCCGTGCCGTTCGCAACGGATCCGTGCGACGGGTGCGGCAGGCTCGGTACGTCGTACCGGAGACGTCGCACGCCGCCGTCGTGGCCGCACGGGTCGGCGGTCGGCTCGCCGGTCCGACCGCCGCACAGAGCTACGGCCTCTGGGGTGGCTTCTCGCGCATCATCCACGTCGTGGTCGGTGATCATTCGTCGCGGTTGCGCACGGCGGTGCCGCCGAGCTTCACGACCTCGGTCTGGTCTGACCGGCCCCGCGCGCGCATCCGCCTGCACTGGATGCGCGACGGCGCGGTGCCGGAACTCGGTCCTGAATGCTGGCGCGTGGATCTCGCCACCGCGCTTCGGCAGACGGTGCGATGGTGCGACCAGGAGACCGCACTCGCCTGTCTGGACTCCGCGCTGACCAAGCTGCACATCACCCGACCGGTATTGCTCGGGATGTTCGCGCGCGAGCCTGCTCGCTCGCGTCGCCTTGCCGCGCTCGCGACGGTCGGCGCGGAATCCGGAATCGAGTCCCTGGCCTGTCGTCGGCTGCGGCGCCTCGGGCTCTCGATCGTGCAGCAGGCCGAGGTCTCCGGCGCCGGACGCGTCGACATGGTCATCGACGGGTGGCTGGTGGTCGAGGTCGACGGCCGCACCTATCACCAGGATCCCGACGCGTTCGAGGAGGACCGACGGCGGGACGCCGAACTCGTGGCACGCGGTTACACCGTCATCCGCTTGAGCTATCTGCGCGTGGCGTCCGATTGGGCCTGGTGCGAGCGGGTGGTGCTCGCGGCGCTGGCGCAGCGCTGAACGCGCCCCCTCATCCCCCGCCGCCTGGCAACATTCAGGAGCTCGTGTGACCGGAGGGTGAATCGGCGCGTTGCGTGGTCTGCCGCACCCACGTCAGCCACACCCACCACAGAGCCTCCTGAATGATGCGAGGTGGCGAGCGACGCTGCCTAGTCCGTCAGCGCGAAGCGGGCGTGCAGCCGCTTCATCCAGCGTGGTGACCACCACATGATGCGGCGCTGCCACGTCATCAGGGCCGGCACCAGCAGGCAGCGTACGAGGGTGGCGTCGAGCAGCACGGCGACCGCGAGGGCGGTGCCCAGCTGCTTGATCACCATGAGGTCGCCGGTGGCGAAGCCGGCGAAGACGACGATGATGATGAGCGCGGCGGAGGAGATGATGCGGCCGGAGCGCTGCAGGCCCAGCGCGATGGCCTCCTCGTCGCTGGCTCCGGCGTCTTTGAGCTCCTTCACGCGGGAGAGGATGAACAGCTCGTAGTCCATCGCGAGCCCGAAGCCGAACGCGAACGTGAGCACCAGCACGAGCACGTCGACACCGTGCACGTCGGCGGCGTTGAACCCCATCATCCCGGCGAAGTTGCCCTGCTCGAAGCCCCAGACGAGCACGCCGATCGAGGCGCCGAGCGAGAGCGCGCTCGCAATGAGCGCCTTGATCGGGATGACCACGCTCCCGGTCATCAGAAACAGCAGCACGAACGTGCCGAGGGCGACGATGAGCACGGCGAGCGGCACCCCGCGCAGGAGCGCCTGCGAGAGATCGAGGGTACGGGCATCCGTGCCGGTCACCCAGGCCGGGAAGTCCGGGCGCTCGGCCCGGATCCGCTCCACGAGCGGGATGCCGTCGGCCGGGTCGACCCGCACGTTCACCCGCCAGCCGTCCCCGGCCGCCACCGGGGGAGCGACGGACTGCACCGCGGGCAGCGACTGCACCTGCTCGGCCCAGGCGACCGCATCCGCCTCGGTCTCGGTGACGAGGGCCACCCGTGGCGAGGCGGCCTGCGGGAAGTGCTCGCGCAGGGTGTCGACGAAGGCGTACTGGGTGGAGCTCTGCGGCAGCGCATCGACGCTCGTGTTCGCCAGCCGCAGGCTCGCCAGGGGACTGCCGAGCAGCACGAGCACCGCGGCGCAGGCGATGGTGATGAGCGCGGGGTGCCGCTGCACACGCCGCGTGAGCCGGGAGAAGAACCCCTCGGCGGGCGCCACATCGCCGAACCGGCTCAGCACCCGCCCGAGACCGGGGATGCGGGTGAGCGCGCCGGGACGCGCCAGTCGCGGACCGGCGAGCGCGAGCAGCGCGGGCACGAGCGTGATCGCGGAGGCGATCGCCAGCGCGGTGACCGCGAGCGCGCCGAGACCGACCGCGCGCATCAGGCGCGGTTCGAACGCGAGCAGGCTCAGCGACGCGATCGCGAAGGTGATACCCGAGTAGGTGACGGTGCGTCCCGCGCTCGCCGCGGTGCGCGCGATCGCCTCGATGAGGTGCTCCCGGTGTACGGAGGGGGACGATGCCCCGAGCTCCGCCCGGTACTCCTCCCGGAACCGGCTCACCATCAGCAGGCCGTAGTCGATCGACAGCCCCAGCCCGACGGCGGTGACCACGTTGACGACGGTCGTGTCGATGTCGGTGACAAAGGTGAAGCCGAACAGCACCCCGAGCCCGCCGACGATGGAGACGACGGCGCCGACGAGCGGGATGCCCGCCGCCAGGAAACCGCCGAACACCACGAGCATCACCAGCAGTGCGATCGGGAGCGCGACGGACTCGCCGCGCCGCAGGTCCTGCTCGGAGATGGCGATGATCGAGCTCACCAGCAGGGAGGTGCCGCCGACCTCCGCGGTGGCGTTCGGGAACTCCTCGCGCAGCTGCGTCGCTGTGGCCTCGAGCTCGGTCTGCAGTGCGTCCCGCTCGTCCTCGTCGGGCGCGCCGCCATCCACCCCCGTGACCGTGCCGGTGATGAGGAACCCGTCGCCGTCCTCCGCGAAGAGCGGGGCGAGGGCCGGCAGCGGGCTGCCGTCCGGCAGGCGCGGGGCCGCGAGCGGGTCGAGCAGCTCGGTATGGTCGAGGGCGGCCACGCGATCGGCGAGGTCGGCGGTGATGGCGATGGCCGTGGCATCCGTCGGGTCCACACCGACCAGGGCCAACGAGAGGGACTGCGCCTGCTCACCGGTGCCGGCCAGGAGGTCGTCGGCGTCGGTGCTCTCGCCACGTGCGGTCGGCGCCGCGCTGTCGAGCCGGTCGAAGAGGCTCTCGCCCCCGATGCCGGAGAGCGCGGTGAGGATCGAGACCGCCAGCACCACGGCCCAGGCCGCGATCGTGACGAACGGATGCCGCGCCGCGAGCCGACTCGTGGCCGCGAGGGCACCGGTCGGCTCCGTGGGGGTCACGGCCTAGACCTTACTGCGCCAGTCGTCTTCCTCGGGCTCCGGCGCGGTGATGACCGAGATCGGTGCCGTGAACGTGCCGGTCGGCGGGTTGATCATCGTCGCCTCGTCGCGCCGGTGCCGCAGCACCGTGTCGATGTAGCTCGACACCGCCTCGGCGAGCGGGATGTCGCGGTGCTCGTTCTGCGAGAGGTACCAGCGGTGATCGAGCAGCTGGTGGAAGATCTCGGCGGGTTCGAGCTTGCCCTTGAGCTCCTTCGGGATCGCGCGGATCACGGGCTCGAACACTCGCGCGGTCCACTCGTGGGCGACGACCTCCTCGTCGAGGTCCTGCTTCTCGAACGCGGCGCGGTAGGAGTCCAGGTCGTTGAGCAGGCGCCGGGCCTGGTTCTCCTGCGCGTCGAGTCCGGTCAGTCGCAGCAGGCGTCGTGAGTGATGCCCGGCATCCACCACCTTCGGCTGGATGCGCACCTGCGTGCCGGTCTCGTCCGTCTTGATGGCGAGCTCCTCGATGTCGAACCCGAGGTCGTTCAGGCGCTCGACCCGCTGGTTGATGCGCCAGCGCTCGGACTGATCGAACTCCTCGGAGCCGGTGAGCTCCTTCCAGAGCGTGCGATAGCGGGCGACGATGCCGTTGGCGATCTCGACCGGGTCGATGTGCTCCTCGAGTCGGCCGCCGGCCTGCAGGTCGAGCAGCTCGCCCGCGATGTTGATGCGACCGATCTCGAGGTCGTTCTCGCGCTGTCCGTCGGAGAGCCCGTCGTAGATCGTGCCGGTCTCGGCGTCGACGAGGTAGGCGGCGAACGCCCCGGCATCGCGGCGGAACAGGGTGTTGGAGAGCGAGACGTCGCCCCAGAAGAAGCCGGAGATGTGCAGGCGCACGAGCAGCACCGCGAGCGCGTCGACGAGCCGGGTGGCCGTCTCCGGCCGCAGACTCTGCGAGTACACCGCCCGATACGGCAGCGAGAACCGCAGGTGGCGGGTGACCAGCACGGACTCGAGCGGCTCGCCCGCGTCATCCGTGCGGTTCGTGATCACGGCCACCGGCTCGACGCAGGGCAGATCGAGGCGCTGCAGCGCGCGAAGCGTGTCGTACTCCCGCCGGGCGAGCTCCGCCGAGGTCTCCTTGATCGCCACGACATAACCACTCAGGTTCACGAAGCGCACGAGGTGACGCGAGATGCCCTTGGGCAGGGTGGCGATCGAATCCTCCGGCCACACGTCGAGCGGGAGGTTCCACGGCAGGTCGAGCAGGGCCGGGTCGACGGTTGCCGCCGTGATGTTCAGTGAACCGGCCATCGTGCTCCTTAACGGTGATCGGGCTTGCCGAGATCCGATCTCGACAAGCCCGATCGTCGAGTGACTACGCCGCGGCGATCGCCTTCTTGGTCAGGCGCAGGCCGGACTCGGAGTCGAACACGTGGATGTGGTTCGGCTCCGGCGTGATGACGACCTTGTCGCCGGCGTCGGGGTGCGAGCGGCCATCGACGCGCACGACGATGTCGACGCGGTTGCCTTCGATATCGGTGTGGCCGTAGAGGTAGCCGTCGGCGCCGAGCTCCTCGACGACATCCACCTCGACGGGCAGGCCGTCGCCGGTCTTCGAGACCTTCACGTCCTCGGGACGCACGCCGATCGTGACCTTCTTGGCCTTGGTCTCGCCCAGGGTCTCGCGGTCGACCTTCGCCACCGCGGTGCCGAACTTCAGGCCGCCGTCGACGACCTCGGCGTCGAACAGGTTCATCGCGGGGCTGCCGATGAAGCCAGCGACGAACACGTTCTGCGGGGCCTCGTAGAGGTCGCGCGGGGTGCCGACCTGCTGCAGGATGCCGTCCTTAAGCACCGCGATGCGGTCACCCATGGTCAGCGCCTCGGTCTGGTCGTGCGTGACGTAGACGGTGGTGACGCCGAGGCGGCGCTGCAGCGAGGCGATCTGGGTGCGGGTCTGCACGCGCAGCTTGGCGTCGAGGTTCGACAGCGGCTCGTCCATGAGGAACACCTGCGGCTGGCGCACGATCGCGCGGCCCATGGCGACGCGCTGACGCTGACCGCCGGAGAGCGCCTTCGGCTTGCGACCGAGGTAGGGCTCCAGGTCGAGCAGCTTGGCGGCCTCGAGCACGCGGGTGGCGCGCTCCTCCTTGTTGACGCCGGCGATCTTGAGCGCGAAGCCCATGTTCTCGGCGACCGTCATGTGCGGGTAGAGGGCGTAGTTCTGGAAGACCATCGCGATGTCGCGATCCTTCGGGGGCACGTCCGTGACATCCCTGTCACCGATCAGGATGCGGCCGCTGTTGACCTCTTCGAGGCCAGCGAGCATGCGCAGGGTGGTGGACTTTCCGCAACCGGAGGGGCCGACGAGCACGAGGAACTCGCCGTCGGCGACCTCGAGATCGATCTGGTCGACGGCCGGTCGGGTGGATCCCGGGTAGAGCCGGGTGGCCTTGTCGAACGTGACTGATGCCATGACTATTACTGCTCCTTCACCGGCAGGTACGTGCCGGACGATCCGTAGTGAATGGAATGCGGTGCCCCGAGAGGACACCAACGAACAGTATGGCACTCCCGCGCATCGCGCGCTGAGCCGGGTACGGCCCGCATTCAGCCCGAGCATGGGGGATTCCCAGCCGATTGCTCATAGAATTCCCAAGGCGCACGCGTCGTGCGCGCCCTCACGACACAGCAGACGAGGTTCGATTGAGTTCCGACAGCCGCCTGACCAAGAACGAGCGCCGCGATGCCGCGCGCGAGAAGGCTCGCATCCTGCGCGAAGAGCAGAGGAAGAAGGATCGCCGCACGAAGGTGCTGCTGCAGGGCGGCATCATCCTGGCCTCGCTCGCGATCGTCGCCGTGATCGCCCTCGTGATCTTCAACTCGGTGCGGCCGGCCGGCCCCGGCCCCGCGAACATGGCCAGTGACGGCATCCAGCTCACCAAGGGCGCGGTCGCGACGGAGACCCCCGCGCTCGCCGCGGGCGAAGACCCGGTGCCCCATGAGCGCGATGAGGCCGCAGGCGTGCTCGATATCCAGATGTACGTCGACTACCTCTGCCCGATCTGCGGCTCCTTCGAGCAGACCAACGGCGAGTACATCTCGAGCCTGCTCGACAACGGCAACACGACCGTGGAGATCCACCCGATCGCGATCCTCGACCGCGCGTCGCAGGGCACGAAGTACTCCACTCGCTCCGCCAATGCCGCAGCGTGCGTCGCGGATTCGTCGCCGAGCCAGTTCTATGCGTTCCACAACCTGCTGTTCGCCAACCAGCCCGCGGAGAACACGACGGGACTCAGCGACGACGAGCTCGTCGCCCTGACGACGGAGGCCGGCGTCGAGAACGCGGACGACATCGCCACGTGCATCCGCGACCAGCAGTTCAAGAACTGGGTCGGTAGTGCCACGGCTCGGGCCCTCAACGGCCCGATCCCGAACTCGAACGTCGACAAGGTGCAGGGCACCCCGACCGTGATCGTCAACGGCGTCAAGTACGAGGGCGCCGTCAACGACCTCGCGTCGTTCCAGGCCTTCGTCGTGCAGGTCGCCGGCAGCTCGTTCGTCGAGAACTCGACGCCGACCCCGACCCCCACGCCGACCCCGTAGCATTCGGCCGTTCAGCCTCGGGCGCCCGCCGGTCTCGGTTGGGCGCCCGAGTCGTTTGCGGGCCGTTCGTCTGGCGTCCGCACCGGCCCGATGTGGACAACGTTTACATCGGCCAGTAGCGTCGGTGGCATGACCAGGCTTCGTGTGCACAGCCTCGCCGTCTCGCTCGACGGATTCGCCACCGGTGAGAACCCCGCGGTCGACGCGCCGTTCGGCCACGCGGGTGACAGGCTGATGCGCTGGTTCTTTTCCACGCGCACGTTCGTGAGCATGACCGGCCACGACGACGAGGCGGTCGGGGGCGGCACGATGGGTGTCGATGACGTGTTCGCGGCGGCGACCGGCGTCGGCATCGGCGCGGAGATCATGGGGCGCGGCAAGTTCGGCCCGCAGACGGGGCCGTGGCAGGACGAGTCGTGGCGTGGCTGGTGGGGCGAGGAGCCGCCATTCCACTCGCCCGTCGTCGTGCTGACCCACCACGAACGCCCCGACCTGGTGATGGGGGAGACGACCTTCCTGTTCCGGGATGCCACGCCCCACGAGGCGCTCGCACTCGCGACCGAGCTGGCCGGCGGCCTCGATGTGCGGCTCGGCGGCGGACCGACCGTCGTTCGGGAGTTCCTTGATGCGGACCTCGTCGACCACCTGCATGTCGTCGTCGTGCCGATCCTGCTCGGCCGCGGCGTGCGCGTCTGGGACGGGCAGGAGGGCCTCGAGCAACGATTCGACGTGGAGGCGACGGCGTCGCCGTCCGGCGTCGTGCACTACGTCTTCAACCGCAAGGCCGTCGAAGGAGAGTCATGACCACCGATCTGCATTACCTGATCTCGTTCCCGAGCGCCGCGATGGTCGTTCGACCGGAGGAGTTCGACGACGTGGTACGAGACTCGCACGCCGTCATCCAGGAGGCGAAGGATGCCGGCGTGTACGTCTTCGGCGGCGGCATCGACGAGTCCGTCGAGCCCGTGCGCGTCTCCGCCGACGGCACCGTGACGCCCGGCCCCTACCCCGAGTTCAGCGGGCTGGCCGGCGGACACACGGTGCTCAGGTTGCCGTCGCGCGAGGCCGCGGTGGAGTGGGCGGCGAAGATCGCCGCCGCGTGCCGGTGCCCGCAGGAGCTGCGGGTGTTCGGGTACGACCCGGAGTCCTGAGCCGCGCCGTCAGCCTCGGGTCGCGCGATCATGCACGGTCACGTGATAGCCGTCGAGATCCTGGAAGACGAAGGTCGTGCCGAACGGGCCCTCGAAGGGCGGCTGCACCACCACGGCGCCCGTGGCGACGAGCCTGGCGTGCAGCGCCACGGCGTCGGGATCGTGCAGCCACAACGCGACGCCCAGGCCGAGAGGGCCGGCATCCAGGTCCACGCCTGGCGCGGGGTCGCGAACCGCGAAAGCGGGCTGCGTGTCGAAGACGACCGCATGCGGCGGCGAGAACGGGGCGCGGCTGAGCCCCACGGCATCCTCGTAGAAGGTGGCGGCGCGCTCGAGGTCGCGCACCTGGAGGGCGATGAAGTCTGGGCCGGTCACGGTCACGATGTGCTCCTATGTCAGGTTACTTACATCCACTGTATGTCAGAATACTGACATGAGCAAGGCTTCGGCATCGATCGGATACGCACTCAAGCACGCGCAGTCGCTGCTCCACCTGCGCATGGAGGAGGCGCTGAGCCCGCTCGGGCTCACGGTTTCGCACTACTCCTGTCTGCACCATTTGCGTCGCGAACCCGGCATCTCGGCCGCGGTGCTCGCTCGGCGTACCTTCGTGACCCGGCAGTCGATGAACGTCATGCTGCAACAGCTCATCGACCGCGGCCTCGTCGCGCGGCCCACCCAGGCCGACGGCGGGCGCGCCCTGCCCGCCGTGCTGACGTCTGAGGGCGTCCATGCCTTGGATGCCGCGCAGGCGCTCGTCGACGAGGTCGAGCAGCGGATGCTGTCGGGCCTGACCGCGGGGGAGCGCGAAGCGCTGGCCGGCGGACTCGCGGCGTGCATCGGCGCGCTCGGCGAGTGAGTTGGCAGGCACGGCGCCGGTCTCGACCTCGCTCGACCACCGGCGAGATGGAGCCCCCTGTCGGATTCGAACCGACGACCTGCGCTTTACAAGAGCGCTGCTCTGGCCAGCTGAGCTAAGGGGGCGTGGACTGGTCCATAGTAGCCAAGTGAGTTCTTCCGCCGTGCCCGAGCACCATTCGCCCCTCGCCGTCAGCCTCGCCATGATCGGCGCCGTAGTGTGCGGCGGCCTCGTCGCGGCGCAGTCCCGCATCAACGGGCAACTGGGTCGGGAACTCGGCGACGGCTATCTCGCCGCGGTGATCTCGTTCGGATCCGGGTTCTTGATCATGGTGGTGATCGTGCTCGTCATTCCCGGGGCACGCCGCGGCGTCGCGACGATCGTCGACCGCATCCGCACTGGCAGCACGCCCTGGTGGTACGCGGCCGGCGGCGCCGCGGGCGGGCTGTTCGTGCTCTCGCAGGGGCTCACCGCGGCGATCCTCGGCGTCGCGCTGTTCACCGTCGCCACGATCGCGGGTCAGACCATCAGCGGTCTGCTCGTCGACCGACGCGGGCTCGGCACAATGGCGCCGAAGCCGGTGACGGCATCCCGCATCGTCGGTGCCGTGCTCGCGGTGCTCGCCGTCGCGCTCGCCGTGTCCCCGCAGATCCGCGGTGGGGTCGAGTGGTGGGTGCTCGCGCTGCCGCTGGCCGCCGGTCTCGGTCTCGGTTGGCAGCAGGCGGTCAACGGTCAGGTGCGCGAGATCAGCGGCTCGGCGCTCACCGCGACCTTCTTCAACTTCATGGTGGGGGCGCTGCTGCTGGCGATCGTGTTCGCGGTGCACGCGCTCGTCGCGTGGCAGCCGGTGACGTTCCCGACCAACCCGCTGCTGTATGTGGGCGGCGTCAACGGCATCCTCTTCGTCGCCGGCTACGCGATCGTGGTGCGCTTCACCGGCGTGCTGCTGCTCGGGCTCGGCGCGATCGCCGGTCAGCTGGCGGCGTCGCTGGTGTTCGATCTGGTGCTCCCGGTGGCGGGGCATCCCGTCGAATGGACGACCATCGTCGGCACCGTGGTCACCTTCGTCGCTATCGGGATCGCGTCGCTGCCCCGAGCGCGCCGAGGTGGCGTTCCAGGCTGAGCGGCTTGCGCTTCTCGGGCTTGGACCGCTCGGGCTTGCCGCCCACGTAGAGCCACCCCATCAGGCGCTCGTGCTTGCCCAGGCCGTGCAGCTTGGCGACCTTCTTGTCGCGCGTGAGCTCCCCGGTGCGCCACATCACGCCCCAGCCCGCCTCGTCGAGCAGCAGGCTCAGCACGTGCGCGACACCGGATGCCACGGCATCCTGCTCCCACCCCGCGACCTTGCCGCTGGGTCGTCGCGACGCGACGACCGCGATGACGAGCGGCGCGCGCAGCGGCTTGGCGGCCGAACCGCCGCGCTTGGCGAACACCGCACCGAGCCGCTCGCGATCCTCGCCGCGCAGTTCGATGAGCCGCCACGGTCGCAGGGCGCCGTGGTCGGCGACGCTCGCGGCCGCCTCGACGAGCCGCGCGAGCTCGTCGTGCGTGGGTGCGGCATCCGTCACCCGCGGGTACGAGTGACGGGCGCCGACGGCCTCGAACGCGGAGATCACTGCTCCTTGAAGTCGAGGGAGAGCGAGTTCATGCAGTAGCGCAGACCGGTGGGGGTGCCGTAGCCGTCGTCGAAGACGTGGCCGAGGTGTCCGCCGCAGTTCGCGCAGCGCACCTCGGTGCGCACCATGCCGAGGCTCGTGTCCTCGATCAGCTCGACGGCATCCGGGTTCACGGAGTCGTAGAAGCTCGGCCAGCCGCAGCCGGAGTCGAACTTGGTGCCGCTCTTGAACAGCTCGGCGCCGCAGGCCGCGCACGCGTAGAGGCCGGCGCGCGACTCGTCGAGCAGTTCGCCGGTCCAGGCGCGCTCGGTGGCGGCCTGGCGCAGGATCGCGTAGCGCTCCTCGCCGAGTTCCTCGCGCCACTGGTCTTCGGTCTTCTCGACCGTGTACTTCTTGGTGCTCTTGTCAGTGCTCTGGGGGGTGCTCATGGCAACTCCTGTTCGTGGTCTCGTCTCATTCAACCAGCGAGTGGGCGCGGATGTTCCACGGATCATGTAAGGATTGCCTTACCAAACCTTTGACATTCATGCCTGCTCCGCCATAGGTTCGAAGTTAGCTAAGCCTTAGCTAACTTTCCGTTCGTTTGCGCGAACAACAGCACAGCAGGAGCATCCGTGAAGAAGACTGTCCTCACCCGAATTCGAACCAGATGGGGGGCGGCGGCGGTCGCCGTACTCATCGGGTTCGCGAGCGTCACCGCGGCGACATCCGCCACCGCACTGCCATTGCGTGCGGACGGCGAGAGCGTCGAGGTGCTCGTCGAGCCGACCGCGACACCGGAGGCGCCGGCGGAAGAGCCCGCCGAGGAGCTCGCGGCCGAGCCGACGACGGAACCGACCGCCGAGCCGACCGCCGAGCCGACCGAGGAGCCGACCACGGAGCCTGCGACCGAGCCCGTCGAAGAGCCCGCGACAGACGAGGCGCCCGAGGCGCTCGTGCCGTCGGCCGACCTCTTTGCGGCCTCGCGGATGCTCTCGACGATGTCGACGTCGGCGACCGACGGCAGCGTCGCTGATGCGACGCTGTCCTGGGGCATCAAGACCTCCTTCACGAACTACATCTCGGGCCCGATCGCGCACGGCGGCTGGACCGTCGCCGGCAACGTGAGCTCCAGCACCCCCTTCGCCTGGACGGGCGGCGAGGGTTCGGCGGATGTCGCGGCCGACACCGGCTCGGTGCTCTACGACGGCAGCATCCACTTCACGGGCCACGGCGGCCTGCTCGATCTGACGTTCTCCGACTTCCGCGTCGAGCGCACCGGACCCACGACCGGCAGCATCGTGGTGGATGCGGTCTACACGGAGATGTCGAACCCCGGTGTGTTCATTCCAGCGGATGACGTCGTGCTCGCAACGCTCGACCTCTCGTCCGGCACCGAGACTTCCACGAGCGAGTCCGTCGCGTTCAGCGGCGTGCCCGCCGTGCTCACGGCCGACGGTGCCGCCGCCTTCGCGGGCTTCTACAGCGCCGGGGCCGCACTCGATGCCGTCTCGTTCGAGTGGCCAGTCGAAGCCGCCGCCGCCACCCCGACGATCACCGTCAGCCCGTCGACCAACCTCGACCGCACAGGTCAGACCGTCACCGTGACCGGTTCGGGATACGCGGGCACGAAGGCGATCTACGTCACCATGTGCGAGGACCGGGAGCTGTCGACCGTGTCGTTCGCGATGCTGACGACGAGCTCGTGCCTGTCGACCTCCTCGGCGCGCCTCGTCACACCGAGCCCAACCTCTGCGACTCAGGTGAAGATGGAGGCGAACGGCACCTTCAGCTTCGAGTACGCCGTGCCCGCCGCGGCATCCTCGTTCACCGCCCCGGCATTCTTCACGTTGATGAACCACACGGGCATGACGGACCGCACGCAGGACGCGAAGCGTGTGGTCGCGTTCGCCGGCACCACGACGCCGACCGACCCGGGCACGCCGACGAATCCCGGCACGCCGACCACGCCCACGACGCCGCCCACCGCGGGCGTCTCGCTCGGCGTGACCCCGTCATCCGTCGACCGGTCGGTGAGCAACACCTTCCGGATCTCGGGTTCGGGATACACCGGTGCCGGCGCCGCGAACGGCGTCTACGTCTCGATCGGTTCGTCTTCGGTGTGGCAGCCGGGACGGGTGCCATCCGAATCCGGCTGGCTCGCGACCGTGTGGGTGCAGCCCGGCAGCATCTCGGGCGGCGCCTTCTCGACCTCGATCACCATCCCCGCGAACGCCTTCGTCGCCGGTGGCGACTACGGGGTTGCGACCTTCGCCGCTCACGGTCTCGCACTGACGAACCGCTCGCTCGACGCCTGGAGCCCGATCAGCCTCGGTGGGGCCACCGGGCCGGCGAGCGTCGGCTCGAGCGTCCGTTCCCCGGCCGCAGCGCCCCCGCAGACCGACGGCATCGCCGCGGTCGACGCGGACGAGTTCACCGAGGGTCAGCGGTACACCTTCACGGCCGAGGGGTTCCAGCCCAACGAGTCCGGCATCCTCGTCGTGCTCTACTCCACGCCCACGGTGATCGACCGCGCAGCCACGGCGGACCAGAATGGTGTCGTGACCTGGACCGGAAAGCTGCCCTACGGGCTCAGCGGCGACCACACCCTCACCTTCCAGGGCTCGGTGAGCCGCGGGCTCGCCCTGCAGATCCAGCCGATGGAGACCCAGGGCTGCACGGTCGAGGCCTCGAGCCTCACCTGGGGCTTCAAGGAGTCGTTCCGCAGCTATATCAGCGGCTCGATCGCGAACGGGGAGTGGACCGTCGCCGACGGCGCGACCTACGAGACGCCCAACTTCGGCTGGGCAGATGGCGAGGGTCACTACGACCCCGCGACCGGTGAAGGCGTGCTCGCCTTCCAGGGCTCGATCGAGTTCACCGGCCACGGCGGCATCCTCGACACCACCGTCGCCAACCCGGTGATCGAGTTCGTCGACGCGGACTCCGCGGTGCTGCTGCTCGACGTGAGCGGCACGACGCAGGAGGGCACCCCGGTCGAGGCGGCCGGCGTCGAGTTCGCCGGCATCGACCTCGCGTCCGCCACGGTGACGCAGGACGGCGCGGTGCTCACGGTGACGGATGCCCCGGCCACCCTCTCCGCGCCGGGCGCCGCCGCATTCGGCACCTACCCCGCCGGCGAGGAGCTCGACCCGCTGACGTTCACCATCACCCTCGATGGAGCCTGCGCGACGACGTCGGCGCCCGTCGAGGTGGATCCCGAGAACACGGCCGCGACCGGCCCCGACCTCGGCTGGCTGGCCTGGCTCATCGTCGGCATCGTCGTCGTCGGCGCGGCCGCCGGTGTGCTGATCTGGCGGATGCGGGCGCGCAAGGCCTGACCGCGACACGAAGGGCCCGGCGGATCGCGTCCGCCGGGCCCTTCGTCGTGCGGGGACTACTGCCCGGGTGCGTAGATCGCGCGTGCGAGGGCGTCGAGCACGTCGGCCGTGCGCGGGCCGAAGCTCAGGATCTCGCCGTCCGCCATGTCGACGAAGCGGCGGTGCTGCCCGGCCGCCGTCAGCGCGATCGCCGGCTTGGACTCGAGCAGCCCGTCGACCCCGCCGACGCTGGCGAGGCCATCCGTCATCACCAGGATGAGCTCGGGGTCGGCGGCGATCATGGCCTCGTCGGTCATGGGGCGCATGCCGTCCAGGCCGATCTCGGCCGCGACATCCAGGCCGCCGAGGGCGTCGATGAGCACGTCGGCACCCGACTCGGCGCCGAACAGGTAGTAGACGCCGGAGCTGCCGCGCAGATAGAGGAAGAGCATGCGCAGTGGTTCGCCCGCGGGCAGGATGGCGGCGATCTCGGCGACCTTCGCCTCGATGCCGGCGACGAGTTCAGCGGCCAGCACCTCGCCGGCGGCCGGCGCGCCGAGCGCCGCGGCGACCTGCACCGCGAGTTCCCCGACGCCGGCGATCGACGGGTCGGTGTCGACGAACACCACCGGGATGCCCGCATCGCGCAGCTGCTTCACGACGTCGATGGGCCCGATACTGCCGTCGGTGATCACGACGGTCGGTCGCAGCGCGAGGATCGCCTCGTTGTTCACGGTGTGGCCGCCGGAGGTGACCACCGGAAGCTCCTCAGTGCCCGGGAACGTCGTCGAGATGTCACGTCCGACGACGGAGTCACCGAAGCCGAGCCCGAACACCGTCGCCGCGATCGAGCCCGAGATGTCCATCGGCAGGATGCGCTCGGTCGACTTCACGGTCACCTCGGTGTCGCCGTCCAGGTCGTGGGATGCCACGGTCACCGGCAACTGTTGGGTCGGCGTCTCGGCGGGCACCGCGATGGCGGCATTCGCCAGCGTCGCGGTCGACTCGCCGACGTGGGAGCGCGGGTCCGTCAGTACCTCGAGTTCGCTCAGCGGCACGGTCGGGTCGTTCGTCACGCTCGGGCTCGGGGTGGTGTGCGGCGCGACGCCGCCGCATCCGACGAGCAGCAGGGTCGCGGCGAGCGCGATGGCGGTGGCGGTGCGGGTAACCATGGTTAGGCAATCCTAAGCTGTGGATGTCACGACCTTCCCGCGCGGGTCGCGGCGGTGACGGCATCCCGGCCCTAGTATCCGTGATGAACCCTGGAGGATACGTGGCGGCAGAGGCGGAACCGACGCACGAGTCGCCGTCGTCCCTGCCCGCGCTGCAGCGGCGGATGCTCGACTTCGAGCGCCACTGGTGGCGGCATGCCGGTGCGAAGGAGGAGGCCATCCGTTCGGAGTTCGGCCTCAGCGCGGCCCGCTATTATCAACTGCTGAACGCTCTGATCGACTCGCCCGATGCCGTGCGGCACGATCCCATGCTGGTCGGCCGGTTGCAGCGGGCGCGAGACGCCCGCACTCGGGCCAGGGCGGCACGGGCGTTCAGGATCGCTGACCACGGTGGCCGAGGGCCGCACGACCCAGAATCGACCGACTGAGCCATGGCGTCATACCCCAAAGACCAGTTCGACCAACTGCCCAAGGATCTCGAGCGGATCGGCGCCCACCGCGGACCGATGCGGCGCGGGCGCGGATGGATCGGATTCGCCTGGGCGGCGCTCGCCACCGGCGTGCTGATCTTCGGCGGGCTGTTCGCGCTCAACCGGTTCATGGGCATCGATGTCGGGTTGCCGATCTTCGATGCCGCGCCGAGCGCGACGCCCACGCCGACGCCCACTCCCACCATGGATCCGGTCACCGACCCGAGCACCATCGATCCGGCCGTCGTGAAGATCACGATCCTCAACGCCACCGGCACGTCCGGCGTGCAGAATACGGTCGGCGACCAGCTCGCGGCGGCGGGATGGCCGGTCACCTCCAGGATCGTCGCGGCCGAACCGGTGGAAGACACCTTCATCTACTACAGCGACCCCGCCAACGAGGGCATCGCCCGGGGCGTGGCGCTGGCTCTCGGCGTCGGCGAGATCCGCCTGGTCTCGCCGGAGACCTTCCCCGGCCAGCCGATCGTGGTCGGCGTCGGCGCGGACTTCCTCGGCCCCGTGGTCACCGACGAGACGACGGAAGAGCCCACCGAATAGCCGGTTCGCCGCCTCCGGATCGACCAGGATCGGGCCCGATGCCGCCGCGGCGCGGGCCCCGAAGCCAACGTGAGTGCCGATCGTGTTACGCGCGTGTTTAATCTCGGTCAAATCGAGGTGCACAGCCCCCTGAGGGCCTCCTGTCGACCCTCGCTGCTCGTTACTATTCGTGGATGGTCGCCCCCGACGGCGCCAGTTCAGAACCACAGCAGGGAGCAAGACATGGCGAACGGAACCGTGAAGTGGTTCAACGCTGAGAAGGGCTACGGCTTCATCACCGTGGACGACGGGGGCCAGGACGTGTTCGTCCACTACTCCGCGATCGACATGGCCGGGTACAAGGTGCTCGAAGAGGGCCAGCAGGTCGTCTTCGAGGTCGGCACGGGTGCCAAGGGGCCCCAAGCCGAGTCCGTCAAGCTCGCCTAGCGCGCTCCCGGCCACCGCCACGCCGACGCTTCGGCGGGAGAAACTCGCGTTCGGCGGGATAAACGACCCCCGCCACCGGTCGATGTCTCCCGCCGCACGCGGGATGTCTCCCGCCGGACGGGGATGCCTCCCGCCGCACGCACATGACTCCCGCCCCGTAGGCCGGGCTCGCCGCGGGCAGAGCGCTCGCCGCTGTACAGCGGGGTGCGTCGCGCCGCCGTGCAGCGGGTGCGACTCGCCGCCGGGGGGGCGGGTGCGACTCGCCGCCGTTTGCGGCGCTTCGTCGCGGCATCCCGTGCCTTGCACTCACCCATGGCGAGTGCTAATTTTGAGTCTTGGCACTCGCATGTTCCGAGTGCCAACGAATTCGTTAGACCGACGTCCGGGAGGGACGAGAAACACACATGGCAAAGATCATCGCATTCAACGAAGAGGCCCGTCGCGGCCTCGAGCGCGGCCTCAACATCCTGGCCGACGCCGTCAAGGTGACGCTCGGCCCGCGCGGTCGCAACGTCGTGCTGGAGAAGAAGTGGGGCGCCCCCACCATCACGAACGACGGTGTGTCGATCGCCAAGGAGATCGAGCTCGACGACCCGTACGAGAAGATCGGTGCCGAGCTCGTCAAGGAGGTCGCCAAGAAGACGGATGACGTCGCCGGTGACGGCACGACCACGTCCGTCGTGCTCGCCCAGGCCTTGGTTCGCGAGGGCCTGCGCAACGTCGCGGCCGGCGCCGACCCGATCAGCCTCAAGCGCGGCATCGAGAAGGCCACCAACGCCGTGATCGAGGCCCTCATCTCCGGTGCCAAGGAGATCGAGACCAAGGAAGAGATCGCCGCGACCGCGTCGATCTCCGCCGGCGACGCAGAGATCGGTGCGCTGATCGCCGAGGCGATCGACAAGGTCGGTAAGGAGGGCGTCGTCACCGTCGAGGAGTCGAACACCTTCGGCACCGAGCTCGAGCTCACCGAGGGCATGCGCTTCGACAAGGGCTTCCTCTCGGCCTACTTCGTCACCGACCAGGAGCGCCAGGAGGCGGTCTTCGAAGACCCCTACATCCTCATCGTCAACAGCAAGATCTCGAACATCAAGGACCTGCTGCCGATCGTCGACAAGGTGATCCAGAGCGGCAAGCAGCTGCTCATCATCGCCGAGGACGTCGACGGCGAGGCGCTCGCGACCCTGGTCGTGAACAAGATCCGCGGCATCTTCAAGTCGGTGGCCGTCAAGGCGCCCGGCTTCGGTGACCGTCGCAAGGCGCAGCTGCAGGACATCGCGATCCTCACGGGCGGCCAGGTGATCTCCGAGGAGGTCGGCCTCAAGCTCGAGAACGCGACGCTCGACCTGCTGGGCAAGGCGCGCAAGGTCGTCATCACCAAGGACGAGACCACGATCGTCGAGGGCGGCGGTGACCCGGACGCCATCGCGGGCCGCGTCAAGCAGATCCGTGCCGAGATCGAGAACACCGACAGCGACTACGACCGCGAGAAGCTCCAGGAGCGCCTCGCGAAGCTCGCCGGCGGCGTCGCGGTGATCAAGGCCGGGGCCGCGACCGAGGTCGAGCTCAAGGAGCGCAAGCACCGCATCGAGGACGCCGTTCGCAACGCGAAGGCCGCCGTCGAAGAGGGCATCGTCGCCGGTGGTGGCGTGGCGCTCATCCAGGCCGGCAAGATCGCGTTCGATGGCAAGGCCCTCACCGGCCTGACCGGCGACGAGGCGACGGGCGCGAACATCGTGCGCGTGGCCATCGACGCGCCGCTCAAGCAGATCGCACTCAATGCGGGCCTCGAGCCCGGCGTCGTCGCGGACAAGGTGCGTCACCTGCCCGCCGGTCAGGGCCTCAACGCCGCGACCGGTGAGTACGTCGACATGCTCGCCGCTGGCATCAACGACCCGGTGAAGGTCACCCGCTCCGCGCTGCTCAACGCCGCGTCGATCGCCGGCCTGTTCCTCACCACCGAGGCCGTCGTCGCCGACAAGCCCGAGAAGGCGCAGCCCCAGATGGGCGGCGACCCCACCGGAGGCATGGACTTCTAAGCAGTTCAGGCACACGAAGCGGGCGGCTCCCAGAAGGGGCCGCCCGCTTTGCTGTGCGCCGGTACACCTCGCTCGACCTCCGGGCCTCGGCCACGGAGAGCCGACCTCGCGGTCAGCGCGTGAAGAGCCTCGCGTTGGCCGCCTCGATGTCGGCGTACTGCTGCCCGGCCTGGCTGAGCGCCTGGTTGATGGCGGCGAGGTTCTCCTCGACGCGCTGCTGGGTGGCCTTCCACTCCGCGACGACGCCCGCGAACGCCGTCGAGGCCTGGCCGGTCCACGAGCCCTGGAGGTTCGCGAGCTGGCTGTGCAGCCCGGCGACCTCCGACTGGATGCGCGAGATCGAGGTGCGCACGGCCCCCGTCGCGGTGAGAACGGCTTCGCTGTCTACCTGGTAACGAGTCATGCGGGTGACGGTACCGGGGCGGCGGCGGGCGCCGCAGGGATCAGGGCGCCTTGGGGAGGGCGGGGGCATCCCCGGATCTGGGGAGAAGTGCCAGGAGCACCCGGAACGTCGCCCCGCCGCCGGGCGTCTCGACGACCTCGACCTCGCCGCGGTGGGCTTCCACGATCGCCGACACGATCGCGAGACCGAGGCCGCTGCCGCCGGTGTCGCGCGTGCGCGAGGTGTCCGCGCGCCAGAAGCGCTGGAAGATCTTGTCGCGAATCTGCGGTGGGATGCCCTCGCCGTGGTCGATCACGGAGAGGATCGCGAGGCGGCGATCCGCATCCACGCCGACACCGATCTCGATCGGGCTGCCGGCCGGAGTGAACCGCAAGGCGTTGCCGATCAGATTGGCGAGCACCTGGCGCAGCTTGTTCTCCTCGGCGAGCACGATGGCGCGCAGCGCGGGCGTGGGCGGCTCGGGCACGACCGGCTGCGGCTCACTCGGCTTCACCCGGCTGCGGCGCATGCGGGCGAGCGTCGCGTTGGCGAACGCGATCGGGCCGGTGGCCAGCGATGCCACCCCGCGCGACGGCGTGGACGGCGGCGTGAGGTCGGGCAGTTCGAGCACCTTGGTCTGCGGGTCGGCCTCCTCCACGTGGCGGTCGGACGGCGCGATGTCGGTGCCGATCACGGTGACGACCCGGTCGGGTGCGGATGCCATGGCGTCGAGCGCGGCGTCGTTCGCCAGCGGCACGAGGTCGACCTCGGTCAGCTGCAGCGGCTTCGCCTCGTCGATGCGCGCGAGCTCGAGCAGGTCTTCGACGAGTTCGCCCATGCGAATCGCCTCCTTCTCGATGCGCTCCATCGCCTGCGCGACGTCTTCCGGGGTGGTGAGCGCGCCCATGCGGTACAGCTCGGCGTAGCCGCGCACCGACACCAGCGGCGTGCGCAGTTCGTGGGATGCGTCGCCCACAAACCTGCGCATCTGGTCGATCGTCTTCGCCCGGTCCGCGAACGCGCGGTCGATGCGCCCGAGCATCGAGTTGAGGCTGCGGTTGAGCCGCCCGACCTCGGTGTTCGGCGTGGCGCCCGAGAGGCGCTGATTGAAGTCCCCGTCGGCGAACCGGGCCGCCGTGGCCTCCACCTCACGCAGCGGCGTGAACGTGGTGGTGACCAGCAGCCGGGTCAATGCACCCCCGAGGATCACGACGGTGAGCCCGAAGAACAGGAAGATCGCCACGTACCGGGCCACGATCGCATTGGACTCGCCCAGATCGATGCCGATCACCAGGGTGGCCTGTTCGCCGGTGCCGACGAGGCGGCCGGGCAGTGCCAGCACCCGCCACTCCACGGTGTGCTTCGCGTTCGTGAGCGTCAGTTGGGTGGGCAGTTCTTGCAGGCGCAACAGGGTGAGGCCGGAGACATCCGGTCGCATGCTCGCCTGGTCGGACTCGAGGTTGTCATCGATGAGCACGCCATCGGCGTCGACTGCGGCGAAGTAGAAGCGGTTGAGGCGCGAGTAGGACTCGCCGTCGAAGGTGCGCACGCCCTCGAGGTCGACGACGGGGTCGAGCGTGCCGACGGCCTCCTTGAGGTCGGCATCCACCTCGTCGAGAAGGTACGCGCGCAGCACCGCCATCGTGCCGATGCCGGCGACGAGCAGGCCCATCGTCAGCAGGAGGACGGTCACACCGGTGATCTTGGTGCGGAGGGAGATCCGGTTCCACCACTCGGTGAGTTCGTCCATCAGGAGGTCAACGCTAGACCTTGGCGGCCTTCAGCATGTAGCCGAAACCGCGCTTGGTCTGGATGATCGGCTCCTCCGAGAACTGGTCGAGCTTGCGGCGCAGGTAGGAGATGTAGCTCTCCACGATGCCGGCGTCGCCGTTGAAGTCGTACTCCCAGACGTGGTCGAGGATCTGCGCCTTGCTCAGCACCCGGTTCGGGTTGAGCATGAGGTAGCGCAACAGCTTGAACTCGGTGGGGGAGAGCTCGATCTGCTGGTTGCCGATCGTGACCTCGTGGGTGTCCTGGTCCATGGTGAGCTCGCCGGCCCGGATGACGGCCTCCTCGTCGTCCTGCATCGTGCGGCGCAGGATGGCCTTGATGCGCGCGACGATCTCGTCGAGGCTGAACGGCTTGGTCACGTAGTCGTCGCCGCCCACGGTGAGGCCGGTGATCTTGTCCTCGGTGTCGTCCTTGGCGGTGAGGAAGAGGATCGGCGCGGTGTAGCCCGAGGCGCGCAGCCGCTTGGTCACCCCGAAGCCGTTCATGTCGGGCAGCATGACGTCGAGGATGATGAGGTCGGGTTCCTCCTCCAGCACCGCGGAGATCGCCTGCGCCCCGTTGCCGACCGCGCGCACGGCGAAGCCGGCGAAGCGCAGGGATGTCGTGAGCAGGTCACGGATGTTCGGCTCGTCATCGACGATGAGAATCTTCGGTCCATCAGCCATGCGCCAAGTATCTGCGAATTGACTGAATAAAGTCTGGGAGCCTCTTCGTGATATGATGAATTCATGAAGTCAGCGAGCGACGGGTTCAGCGCGGAGGACCATCCGCTCTATGAGGTGAAGGCCAACCTGTTCAAGGGCCTCTCGCATCCCGTGCGGGTGCGCGTGCTCGAGGTGCTCGCGGCGTCCGACGAGGTGCCGGTGACCGAGCTGTTGCGCGATACCGGGCTCGAGGCATCCCACCTCTCCCAGCACCTGGCGGTGCTCCGCAGGCACAACCTGGTCACCGGTCAGCGGCGCGGCAGCCAGGTGTACTACCGGCTGGCGTACCCGCAGGTCGCGGACCTGCTCGCGGCCGCCCGGTCGTTGCTCGTCGACGTCCTGGAGACGACGCGGGCGCACCTGACGACGGTGTCCCGATGAAGCGCGTGCTCGGCTACCTGCGCCCCCTGCTGCCGGGCCGAGCGGACTACACTCCGATCCGGCGCACCTGGAAGGGCGACCTGCTCGCCGGCGTCACCGTCGGCATCGTGGCACTGCCGCTCGCGCTCGCCTTCGGGGTGTCCTCGGGGGCGGGAGCCGAGGCGGGCCTCATCACGGCGATCGTCGCCGGTCTGGTCGCTGCGGTCTTCGGCGGCTCGAACGTGCAGGTCTCCGGGCCCACCGGGGCGATGGTGGTGGTGCTCGGGCCGATCGTCGCCACGCACGGGGCCGGGGTCATCGCGATCGTCAGCGTGCTCGCGGGTGTGGTCGTGCTGGTCGCGGGGCTGCTCAAGCTCGGTCGGGTGGTGGGGTATATCCCGTGGCCCGTAATCGAGGGCTTCACGCTCGGCATCGCGATCGTGATCTTCCTGCAGCAGGTGCCCGCAGCGCTCGGCGGCACCCCGCACGCGAGTTCCAGCGCGCTCGTCTCGGCGTTCGAGGCGCTCAGCGCGATGCACTGGCCGGCGGTGGGCTGGTCGTTGGCGGCGGTCGCCGCGACGGCGGGGATCATGCTGCTCGCGCCGCGCATCCACAAGCAGTTGCCCGGGTCGATCATCGCGATCGTGGTGGTGTCGCTCGTGACGGCGTGGACGAACCTGCCACTGGCGCGCATCGGCGAGCTGCCGAGCTCCCTGCCGGCGCCGTCGGTGCCCGGCTTCGACTGGGCGGTGGTGTCCACCCTGGTGGGGCCGATCTTCGCGGTGGCGGCGTTGGCGGCGATCGAGTCGCTGCTCTCGGCGAGGGTCGCGGCATCCATCGCCGACACGGGCGCGTACGACGCCGATCGTGAGCTGGTCGGGCAGGGGCTCGCCTCGCTCGTGGCCGGATTCTTCGGTGGGATGCCGGCGACCGGCGCCATCGCGCGCACGGCGGTCAACGTGCGCTCCGGTGGGCGCACGCGGCTCGCCGCGATCGTGCACGCGCTCGTGCTGCTCGGCGTCGTCTACCTCGCCGCGACCGTGGTCTCGCAGATTCCGCTCGCGGCGCTCGCGGGGGTGCTCATGGTCACGGCGTTCCGCATGGTCTCGCTCGCGACGATGCGCAGCGTCGTCGGCTCCACCCGATCGGACACCATCGTGTTCGTCGTCACCGCCATCATCACCGTGTCGTTCGACCTGATCATCGCGGTGGGCATCGGCATCGCGGTCGCGGCCTTCGCCGCGCTGCGCTCCCTCTCGCGGGCCGCCGGCGTGCACCGCGAGGAACTGCCCGGGCCCGCCGAACCCGGCGACGAGCGCATTGCGCTGTTCCGGCTCGACGGGGCGCTGTTCTTCGGGGCGGCGGAGCGCATGCTCGAGCGGGTCAGCCAGATCAGGGACGTTACCGTCGTCATCATCCGGATGTCCCAGCTGCAGGTTCTGGATGCGACGGGTGCCAACGTCATCACCGAGATCGTGCGAACGCTCGAGCGGCGCGGGATCACCGTGCTCATCAAGGGCATCCAGCCGCAGCACCTGCGGTTGGCCACGCACGTGGGGGTGCTCGATGCGCTGCGCCACCAGAACCACCTCTTCGACTCGCTCGACGCGGCGGTCGAACACGCGCGATCGCACGTGCGGCGCGCGTCGCCGTAACCTGGGCGGGTGGCCCAGCCCCGCGTGCTCTTCATTCGCGCCGTGAACGTCGGCGGTGCGACGCTGCCGATGGCGGAGTTCCGCGAGCTGCTCAGCGGCCTCGGGGCGGCGGACGTGCGCACCTACATTGCCTCCGGCAACGCGCTCGTCACGATCTCGGGCGACGCGGACGCCTTCGACCGCGCCGTGGAATCCGCGCTCACTGCCGCCTACGGGTGGTCGAGGGAGGTGATGTCGCGAACACGAGAGCAGCTCGTTGGAGCACTCGCCGAACACCCGTTCGAGGTGGTCGACCCCAGGTACTCCTACATCAGCTTCCTCAGCGCGCCGGCGCCGACCGCTGGAAGGTGATAGGAGACCACCTCCACCTCCGCTATGCCCACGGCATCGGCGCTTCCGAGCTGAACACGGACGGGCTGATGCGTCGCCTCGCCGTGCCGGGAACCGCGCGCAATCTCAATACCGTTCGCAAGCTTGTTGAGCTCTCGCACTGACTTTATTGAGCTCTCGCACTGAGCACACTGCGGCAGCGCCCATCCTCACGTTTACGAGACTCTGATTTTGAAGGACAGTCCTTCAAACTCAGAGTGTCTGGCGATCCCACATCGGCGGTGCGTCCGACGCTATCCACACAACGCGTGAGGCCGACGAGACGGGCGGTCATGGGGTGCGAGCGTGGAGGCATGAAGATGCTGGACATCGTGGACTCACTGGGAGGCCTTGCCGCGCGCAGAGAATTGGTCAGCGCGGGAGTCGACCCAGGCCAGATTGACCTCGCCGCGTGGTATGGGTGGCGACTGATCCGGGTACGCAATGGCTGGTTCGCACGGCCGGACGAGCATCCGGCCGTGCTCCGGGCGTGGCGGATCGGCGGTCGGCTGACGTGCGTGAGCGCGGTGGCATTGCACCTGGGCGAAGCCATGCCGCACGTGCTTCACGTGGAGGTCGCGGCGAACACCGCCCGGTTGCATGATCCGGTGTGGCCGCGCCTGCCGCTCGCGGCCGATGCCCCGGTCGTGGTGCACTGGTCCCGGCACCCAGGCCCGGGCGACCGTCGGGCGGTCGGTCTCGAGCACGCCGAGTGGGTCGTCGAGCGGTGCGGGGTGCACGCGGGCGGTCCGCGCAGGCGGCCTCAGGCCGCCTCGAGCGAGTCCGCGTCGAGAATGGTGTAGCTGTATCCCTGCTCGGCCAGGAAGCGCTGGCGATTCTGCGCGTAATCCTGGTCGACGGTGTCGCGCGCGACGAGCGTGTAGAAGTTCGCGGGCAGCCCGCTCTCCTTCGGCCGCAGCAGACGGCCCAGACGCTGAGCTTCCTCCTGACGTGAACCGAACGACCCCGAGACCTGGATCGCGACGGTCGCCTCCGGCAGGTCCACCGAGAAGTTCGCGACCTTCGAGACCACGAGCACGGGAGTCGTGCCGTCCCGGAACTCCTGATAGAGCCGCTCGCGCTCGGCGATCGGCGTCGACCCCGTGAGCGACGGTGCGTTCAGGGCATCCGCGAGCTCGTCCAACTGATCGAGGTACTGCCCGATCACCAGGATCCGTTCCCCGGCATGGCGGGCGACGAGCGTGCGCACCACGTCCAGCTTCGCGGGCGCCGTCGCCGCCAGGCGGTACCGGCCGTCATCGGCGGATGCCGCGTACTCGAGTCGCTCGTGCTCCGGCAGGTCGATGCGCACCTCGAAGCACGAGGCGGGGGAGATGAAGCCCTGCGCCTCGATCTCCTTCCACGGAGCGTCGAACCGCTTGGGGCCGATGAGCGAGAACACGTCGCCCTCGCGCCCGTCCTCGCGCACGAGCGTCGCGGTGAGCCCCAGCCGACGGCGGGCCTGCAGCTCGGCGGTGAGCTTGAACACGGGTGCCGGCAGCAGGTGCACCTCGTCGTAGATCACGAGTCCCCAGTCGAGCGCATCGAGCAGCGCGAGGTGGGCGTACTCGCCCTTTCGCTTCGCGGTGAGGATCTGGTACGTCGCGATCGTGACGGGCTTGATCTCCTTCAGCTGCCCGGAGTACTCGCCGATCTCGTCCTCGGTGAGACTCGTGCGCTTGAGCAGCTCCGCCCGCCACTGGCGCGCCGAGACCGTGTTGGTGACGAGGATGAGCGTGGTCGTGTCGGTCGCCGCCATCGCTCCGAGCCCGACCAGGGTCTTGCCCGCGCCGCACGGCAGCACGACCACCCCGGAGCCGTGGCGAGTGAAGTTGTCGATCGCCTGCGTCTGATACGGGCGCAGGTGCCACGCGGACTCGTCGAGCGCGATGTCGTGCGGGGTGCCCGGCGTGTAGCCGGCGTGATCCTCGGCCGGCCATCCCAGCTTCAACAGCTCCTGCTTGAGCTGGCCGCGCGCCCAGGCCTGCACGACGTAGGTGCGCTCGCCGCGCTTCTCGAACAGCAGCTCGGCGACCTTCTTCGCCCGAGTGATCTCGCCGAGCACGGCAGGGTCGGTCGCGGTGAGGGTGAGGGCGCCATCATCCGCCCGTTCGATCACGAGGCGGCCGTAGCGACCGACGGTCTCGGCGATGTCCACGGAGACCGCCTGCGGCACGGGAAAGCGCGAGTAGCGCTCGAGGGTGGCGAGCATGTCCTCCGCCGTGTGACCGGCGGCGCGGGCGTTCCACAGGCCGAGGCGGGTGATGCGGTAGGTGTGGATGTGCTCGGGTGCGCGCTCGAGCTCGGCGAACACCGCGAGGTCGTGCCGGGCGTCCTCGGCCTCCGGATGGGCGACCTCGAGCAGCACGGTACGGTCGCTCTGCACGATGAGGGGACCGTTCGGGAGCATCCTTCAAGCCTATGCCGGGGCCGCGCTCGGCGTGGCGGGTGGTTTCCGGTTTCCTTAAGTTCCGCGGTTCTTCTCGCACATCCGCGCAGATCGGGGCAGATTCGTTCCCGAGCGGCTGCTACATTTCGATCGTTTGCGCCACCATGAGGAGTGCCATGAGAATCGCAGTGAGGCGAGAACCGGATGCCGGTGAGCGCCGCGTCGCCGCAACGCCCGAGTCGGTGCGGCAGCTGATCGCCGCCGGGCTCGAGGTCACCGTCGAGGCCGGAGCCGGCGTCGAGGCCGGCTACCCGGACGCGGACTACACCGCCGCGGGGGCCACCGTGGCGAAGAAGCTCGACCTCGCGAAGGCCGACGTGCTCGCGCATGTGCGTCCCCTGAAGCCCGAGGTGATCACGGGACTGCGCAAGGGCGCGATCACGGTGGGCCTGGCATCCCCGGCGTCCGAGCTGGCCGCGGTGAAGGCGCTGCGCGACGCGGGCGTCACCGCCTTCGCGCTCGAACTCGTGCCGCGCATCTCCCGGGCCCAGTCGATGGACGCGCTCACGTCCCAGGCGCTCGTCGCCGGCTACCGCTGCGTGCTCGAGGGCGCGATGCGGCTGCCGCGGTTCTTCCCCCTGTTCATGACGGCGGCGGGCACCATCCCGCCGGCGAAGGTGCTCGTGCTCGGCGCGGGTGTCGCGGGGCTCCAGGCGATCGCGACGGCCAAGCGCCTCGGGGCGAAGGTGTCGGCGAACGACGTGCGCGCTGCATCCGCCGACGAGGTGCAGTCCATGGGTGGCACGTTCATCCACCTCGATCTCGACGCCGCGGATGCCGGTGGCGGCTACGCCAAGGAGCTCGCCGCCGACCGCGCCAAGCGCCAGCAGGAGCTGCTCACCCCGCACGTGGCGGACTCCGACGTGATCGTCACGACCGCCGCCATCCCTGGTCGCCCGGCACCGCGACTGATCACCAAGGCGATGCTCAGCGGCATGCGCGCCGGGAGCGTGATCGTCGACCTCGCGGCCGAGTCCGGCGGCAACGTCGAGGGCAGCAAGCCCGGCGAAGACGTGCGCGTCAAGGTCGACGGCGGCGAGATCACGATCGTCGGCATGAAGGATGCCGCATCCACGATGCCCTACGACGCCTCGCGCCTCTACGCCAAGAACGTCTCCAACCTCATCGCCCTCATGACCGTCGACGGCGTCGTGACCCCCGACTTCGAGGACGAGGTCGTCGCGGGCGCGTGCCTGACTTACGAGGGCGTCATCCGCCACGAGCCCACCGCGACCGCGGTGGAGGGAGCGAAGAAGTAATGGATCCCATCACCCTGCTCACGGTCTTCGTGCTCAGCGTCTTCGTCGGATTCGAGGTCGTCGCGAAGGTCTCCAGCACCCTGCACACCCCGCTCATGTCGGGCGCGAACGCGATCCACGGCATCATCCTCGTCGGCGCGATCATCGTCGCGGGCCAGGCGGAGGACGTGCTCGTGCTCGTCATCGCGCTCATCGCGGTGCTGCTCGCGACCGTCAACCTCGTCGGCGGCTTCGTCGTCACCGACCGCATGCTCGAGATGTTCGGCGGCCGCAAGAACGTCAAGAAGGAGAGTGCCAAGTGAGCATCCTCAGCCCCGAGTGGTCGGCGATCCTCTACCTCGTTGCCGCGGTCTGCTTCATCCTCGCCCTCAAGGGCCTCAGCTCCCCGAAGAGCGCGCGCCGCGGCAACCTCATCGGTGCGTTCGGCGCCCTCGTCGCGCTCGTGACCGTGTTCCTGTCGATGAAGCTCGAGAACCTGCCATGGATCCTCGGCACCATCGTCGTCGGTTCCGCGATCGCCGCCCCGATCTCGCGCCGCGTGAAGATGACGCAGATGCCCCAGCTCGTCGCGCTGTTCAACGGCGTCGGCGGTGGCGCCGCGGCGCTCGTCGCGCTGCTCGAGCTCCCGCACTCGGATGACCCGTGGTCGGCGCTCGCCGTCGCGTTCACGGTGCTCGTGGGTGCCGTCTCGTTCTCGGGCTCGTGCATCACGTTCGCGAAGCTCCAGGAGCTCATGCCGACGCGCGCGATCACCTTCCCCGGCCAGCCCTTCGTGATGGGCGCCGTGCTGCTCGGCGCGCTCGTCGCCGGCGGCTTCGTGATCGCGACGCACTCCTTCGTCGCCGTGCTCGTGCTGCTCGCGCTCGGCCTCGTCGCGGGCGTGCTGCTCGTGCTGCCGGTCGGCGGCGCCGACGTGCCGATCGTCATCTCGCTGCTCAACGCGTTCACGGGACTCACGGTCGCCGCATCCGGTCTCGTGCTCGGCAACATCCTGCTGCTCGTCGCGGGCACGCTCGTCGGTGCCTCCGGCACGATCCTCACTCGCGCGATGGCGCAAGCGATGGGGCGCAGCGTCGCGGGCATCATCTTCGGCGCCTTCAAGGGCGGCTCGACCGCGGGCTCCACGCAGGAGTCCGACCGGCCCGTGAAGTCCTCGAGCGCCGAGGATGTCGCGATCCTGCTCGGCTACGCCCAGCGCGTGATCGTCGTCCCCGGCTACGGTCTCGCCGTCGCCCAGGCCCAGCACACGATGGCGGAACTCGCGGAGACGCTCGAGGCGAAGGGCATCGACGTCGTGTTCGGCATCCACCCGGTCGCCGGCCGCATGCCCGGGCACATGAACGTGCTGCTCGCGGAGGCCAACGTGCCCTACGAGAAGCTGCAGGAGATGGACGAGGTGAACCCGCAGTTCAAGAACGCGGACGTGGCCCTCGTCGTCGGTGCCAACGACGTGGTGAACCCCGCGGCGAAGAACACCAAGGGCTCGCCGATCTACGGCATGCCGATTCTGGATGTCGCCGACGCACGCCAGGTCGTCTTCCTCAAGCGCTCCATGCGTCCTGGTTTCGCCGGCATCGAGAACGAGCTGCTCTACGAGCCGCAGACCGCCCTGCTGTTCGGCGACGCGAAGGAGTCGCTCACCAAGGTGCTCACGGCGGTGAAGAACCTCTAGGAGTCGAGCGCAGCCTGGTTGTTCGAGATCCGGTTGATCGGTGGGACCTTGCCGATGGCGGTGCGGGGGCCTGTGGTGAGTGTAGAAGTGGAGCCCGGCGGGGAGGCTGCGCGGCACGTTGACTCGGAGCAGGCCTCGCACGAGAACCTCCTGAATCAGAAGTGGTGTCTAATCCGGGAGGTTCTCGTCACCTCACCGCAACCAGGTCAAATAACCTCCCTGGGCACTAACAACTAGGCGAGGGCGCTCGCGCCGTAGGCCCGCCAGTGCGCCGCGAGCCGCTCGTAGCCGATCGGGGTGAGGTGCACTCCGTCGGTCGTGAGCGCGGCGGCACCCAGGTCCGAGGCATCCCGGTTCATCTCGGCGTGCAGCGGGATGAATGCGGCACCGTACTCGGCGGCGAGGGAGCACACGACCTCGCGCTTGCCGTCGAGGTCCTCCGCCCACTCGTGCTGGCTCGGCGCTACCGGGATCAGGAACGGCTCGAGGAGCACCCAGCGCGCGGCGCGGATGCCCGGGTCGCCGAGGATCTCGCGGTAGGCGCTCTCGAAGTCCTCGGCGCTCGTGGGGTCGTCGCTGTCGAAGCGCCGCCACACGTCGTTGATCCCGACGAGGAGGCTTACCGCGGCGGGGGAGTGCGCGTCGATGTCCGAGTGCCGGCGGGCCGCGACATCCCGAGCACGGTTTCCGGAGATGCCGGTGTTCACGACCTGCCAGCCTGCGGCGGCGAGCTCGGGCGCGAGCAGGGCGACGTAGCCTGAGCCCAGAGGCGACCGCTCGGGATCGCGCCGCCCGGAGTCGGTGATGCTGTCTCCCGTGAAGACGATCGTGTTCGCCATGCGCTCCCCTGTAACGGATCGATTATCCACAAAGAACCTACATCATCCGTATAGTGGATGCACTGAGGGTGCACCATCGGGCGGCCCGCGAGCCATGCGTAGAATGCACCACGACACCCGACCGAGGAGGAGCGCATGGCCGCAGGCGCCGCGACGAAGGAGAACGCGACCGGCACGCAGAGCGTCGAGCGGGCTCTGTCGGTGCTGTCGTGCTTCACCCAAGAGCGCCCGCAGCTGCGCATCTCCGAGCTCGTCGAGCTGACCGGTCTCGGCCAATCGACGGTCTCCCGGCTCGTCGGCGCGATGCTGGGTCTCGGCTTCCTCAGCCTCGACGAGCGCAGCGGGCTCTACACCGCCGGCCCGCAGGTCGTCACGCTCGCCGCGGTCGCTCTCAACCAGTCCCCGGTTCACCAGGCCGGGCGTCAGCTCGCGCAATCGCTCGCCGCGGAGCTCGGGCTCGGCGTCAACCTCGCCGAACGACGGGGAACGAACCTCTTCTACCTCGCGCACTTCGAGGGGGCGGATGCTCCACGGTCGGCCACGATGATCGGCCGAGGCGGCCCGCTGCACGCAACCGGACTCGGCAAGGCGCTCCTCTCCGACCTCTCGCGCGAGGAGGTGGCGGAGCAGCTCGGCCCGGGGCCCTTCCCCCAGTACACCGGCAATACCCTCACCACCCTCGACGAGCTCGTCGCGGACCTCGACTCCGTCCGCTCCCGCGGCTATGCGGTCGAGCTGGAAGAGCTCGCGCTGCGCCGCGCCTGCGTGGCCGCACCCATCCGCGATCGCTCGGGCGCGATCGTCGCCGCCTTGTCCATCTCGGGACCGATGTCGGCGATCCGCCTGCCCGAGCGCACGGAAGCGCTCGCCGTGCGGGCGATCGAGCGGGCGGACCAGATCTCCTCCGACCTCGGCTTCCACGCCTCGCGGCGCTAGTCCGCGCGATCGGCCGGAGTGAGCCGCTGGCGCAGGTCCGGCCGGAGGAACGACGCTGGCGAGGTGATCGAGAGCCCGGCATCCACGGGCAGCACCGCCCCCGTGATACCCGACGATCCGGGGAGGGCGAGGAACACGATCGCGGCGGCGACCTCGTCATCGGTCACGGCGCGGCCCCGCGGGTAGCCCGCGCCGCCGTCCGCGATGGTGCCCGAGTCGATGAGGCCGGGTGCGACCGCGTTGACCCGGATGCCCCGTGCCGCCTGATCGAGCGCGAGCTGGCGCACGAGCGCCTCAACGGCCCCCTTCGCGCTCGCGTACGCCGCAACCCCGGGCGCTGCGAGGGTCGCGTTCACCGACGAGACGGCGACGATGCTCGAGCCCGGCGGCATCCGGGTGACCGCGGCGCGGGCCGTCTCGAAGAAGGTGGAGAACGACCCGCTCATGGCGGCGGCGAGCTGCTCGTCGGTCGTGTCCTCGATGCGGGCCACCGGCATCGCGCCGGCGATGCACACGACGGTGTCGAGTCCGCCGAGCACGGCCATCGCACGATCGAGCACTCGAGCCGCTTCCCCGGGCGCGCTGAGGTCCGCCGCGACGTACTCCACGACTCCGCCGATCCCGGCCTCGTCGAGGGAGGTGCCGACCGAGCGGTAGCCCGCGGAGTCGAGCGCACGGAGCACGGCGGCGCCGAGGGACGACGTGGCCCCGGTGACGAGCGCCCGACCGGTCACACGCGCACCCGGTCGACGGCGGGCAGGTGCAGCCGCTCCGTCATCTGGTGCAGGAGCACCCTCGAGTGCGGGGCGAGGGGCGACGCGGGGGAGCGCACTGTGGAGTGCGCGATGATGCCTCTCGCCACGAGGACCTCCTTGTGCACAGCCCACGCGATGCCGGGCTGGAGCCCCCAAACTACCAAAGGCAGGATGCGGGTGAACTCGTCCCGTGCGGCATCCTCCCGACCCGCGTTCCAGTCCTCGATGATCGGTACGAGCAGATCGGTGAACTCGCACGCGGGCATCGTGCCCACCGCTCCCGACGCGAGCTCCTCGAGGAGGAACTGCGCGTTCTGGCCGCCGAGGATCTCGACATCGGCGAACTCGGCTCGCGTCGAGAGCCGGTGGATCTTGGGCGCCGTCGGCGGCGCCTCGACCTTGACCGAGGTGACGGCGTCGAACGACGCGCACGCGGCGAGGGTGTCGACGTCCATCACGACCCCGGTCGCGCCCGGGGCGTCCTGCACCATGATCTCGAGCCCCGCCGTAGCCGCGTCCTCGGACAGTGCGCCGAAGAAGTCGACCACCTGCGCGGCCGACGGCTTCACGAAGTGCGGCGGCATCACCATCACGACGGATGCCCCGCCTGCGGCGCAGCTCGCGAGCTGATCCCGTGCGGACTGCAGCGATGTCGGGGCGATTCCGGCGATGAGGGGCAGCCCGGTCCCATCGGTCCCCCGCACGGCGATCTCGAGGATGCGGCGCCGTTCGTCGCCCGACAGCGAGAAGGCCTCGCTCGCCATGCCGAAGACTGCGAGCCCGCGGGCGCTGGCAGCCATTTCGTAGTCGATCAGGCGGCCGAGGCTCGCTTCATCCAGCGCTCCGTCCGCATCGAACGGCGTGGCCAGGATCGGCACGACCCCGCGCAATGACATCGAACTCATGGGTCCTCCTCGACCAGTGATTCACAGTTGTATCACCCACTACTTGCGAATAATCTGCATAATGTAGATACTCTAACCACAGATCGCATAGATCAGGAATGTTCTCTAGATTCACAACGAAGGAGTTGTTCATGCCCCGAAGCACACAGAGACGCCGTCCGCTCGCAGCCGCCGCAATCCTGACCACGAGCGCCGTCGCGCTCGCCGGGTGCAGCCTCTTCGGCGCGCCTGCCGATCAGGGCCCTGGCGCGACCGGCGAGGTCACGCTCGCGATCGTCCCCGACCCGTCGGGCGCGAGCGCGCTCTACCGCAGCCAGATGGACCGCTGCGAGGCCGAGAACCCCGGCTTGACGGTCACCATCGTCGAGAACCCGGCCGACCAGCAGCTCAACGCGATCGAGCTCATGTTCCAGCAGGGCGACGGACCCGACGTCTTCCAGGCCCAGGGCCAGGCCGCGCTCGACCGGTTCTACACGAAGGGCTGGGTCGCCTCCCTCTCCGACTACGCCGACGAGGAGTTCACGAGCCGGTTCCCCGAGGGCAGCATCACCGACCCGGAGCGTTCCGGTCTCTACCGCGACGGCGACCTCGTGAGCGTCCCGCTCACGTGGGGCGGTTGGTCGTACGTGTCGCTTCTCGTCTACAACAAGGACGTGCTCGCCGCGTCCGGCTTCGACGAGGCGCCCGAGACGTGGGGCGAGCTCGATGAGATCGCGCGCAAGGTGACGGCCGACAACGGCGGCAGCGTGTACGGCTTCGCCCCGACGGCGGGCACGGCATCCGCCATCAACTGGATGCTCGGCACCGGCGCACCGGCGACGCTGTCGACCAACGGCGTCAACCTGCAGACGGGCGAGGCGGATGTCTCGAACCCCAACTTCGTCGCCCTCGTCGACATGCTCACCGCGATGCAGGCCGACGGCGTGCTCGAGCCCGGCTGGGAGAGCTGGGACGGCACGAAGGCGTTCCAGGAGATGGCGGCGGGCCGACTGGCGATGTACTCGACGGCGCCCTGGCACGTCGCCCAGATCCGCGCGCTCAACCCGGACCTCAACCTCGGCATCGTCGCCCCGCCTGTTCCGGACGGCGGGCGCGAGGCGTACAACGCGCAGCTCTCGTCGTTCGCCCCGCACTGGAGCATGTCGAGCGAGACCGAGAACCCGGATGCGGCCTGGCAGGTGCTCGAGTGCCTGGCCTCGGAGGAGTTCCAGGGCGAGTACTACGACACCTTCGGCACGCTCACCGCGATCGAGTCGGCGTGGCGCGACAAGCTCACCGACGACCAGTCGACGATCGTGAGCATCGCGGAGGACACCGTTCGCTTCGCCCCGAACCCGGCTCTGCTGAGCGAGGGCGGTGCGGCCATCTTCAACGCACTCGCCGGCCAGACGGGGCTCAACCCGGTCGCCGCGGCGGCGAACGCGATCATCCAGAACCAGCCGTTCGGACCGATCGCGGCCGACCTCGACGCTCAGATCGACGCTGCCATCGATGCGGTGCCCGGTGCGAGCCGCGACGACATCACGTTCGCCGATTGGGACCCGCTGAGCGACTGGGACGGCGAATAGGAGTGAGCAACGACACACTCACTGCGGGGCGACCGGCTGCCAGGGCCGGCCGCCCCGCGGGGCGCCTCGGGCGTCGGCGCCGCCGGGAGAACTGGCAGGCGTACCTCTTCCTGCTGCCGCTCGCCCTGCTGTTCGGCGGCTTCACCCTCTGGCCGATCGTCGCGAGCTACGTCTACGCCTTCTTCGACTGGGACGGCATCGGTCCGCTGACCCAGTGGATCGGGCTCGCGAACTTCGAGGAGGTGCTGCGGGATGCCGCGTTCTGGAACGCGTTCTGGCACTCGCTCGCCTTCTCGCTCGCCGCGCTGCTCATCGAGGCGCCGCTCGCGCTGCTGCTCGCGATCCTCCTAGACAGCGCCTTCCTGCGCGGCCGCAACCTCTACCGCCTGGCGTTCTTCCTCCCGGTCGTCGCGACGACGGCCGTCGTCGGCATCGTCATCGCGGTGCTCCTCGATCCCGTGAGCGGTGTGGTCAACCAGCTGATCACCGCGCTCGGCCTGCCTCGGGTGAACTTCCTCGGCAGCCCCGCGACCGCACTGCCGACCGTCATCGCTGCGGACATCTGGAAGGGCTTCGGCATCACGCTCATCTACTGGCTCGCCGCGCTGCAGACCGTGCCGCCGGAGCTCGGCGAGGCCGCGCGCCTCGACGGAGCCAAGCCACGGCAGCAGTTCTTCCACGTCACCCTCCCGGTACTCGCTCCGATGGCGATCGTCGTGCTGCTGCTCGTCTTCCAGCGCAGCCTCAACACGTTCGACATCGTGCAGGTCATGACGAAGGGCGGTCCTGTGTTCTCCACCGATGTCGTGCCGACCTACATCTACCGCATCGCGTTCAACCCGGAGATCCTGGCGTCGCGCTACGGCTTCGCGTCTGCGGCCGGCGTCGTGTTCGGCCTGCTGACGCTCGTGATCACCGTCGGGCAGGCCCTCGTGCTCCGTCTGCGCCGCGGGAAGGAGCTCTCGTGACCGCACTCGCCACGCCGCCCGTGGACGTCGCTCGCGCACTCGACGACGGAATCGCCCCCGGTGGCCCGAATCGGCCGAAGCCGAGGCGCCGCAGCTGGAGGATCCAGCTCTGGCACGTGCTGCTCATCCCGATCGCGTTCGCGTGGGTCTACCCGTTCCTCTGGATGGTTTCGACGGGGTTCAAGACGCAGGCGGACATGTACCGAAACGGTGCGAGCCTCATCCCGGAGGAGTTCACCCTCGAGAACTTCGTGCGCGCGTGGACCGTCGGGCGCTTCGGCGAGTACACACTCAACACCGTGGTGTTCTCGGTCGCTGTGGTCGTGCTCGTGGTGCTCGTGTCCGCTCCCGCGGGATGGGCCCTCAGCCGACCGGGGCTGCCGGGGCGCAAGATCATCCTCGGCGTGCTCGTGGTGACGATGTTCATCCCGAGCGGGTACACGATCATCCCGACCTTTGTGCTCGTCAACGCGCTCGGGCTGGCCAACGGCCTCTTCGGCGCCGCGCTCGCGCAAGCGGGTCCGTCGCTCGTGGTGCCGGTACTGCTCTACGTCGGCTTCTTCTCGCAGATCCCGAAGGAGCTCACCGAGGCGGCTCAGGTCGACGGCGCGGGCTACTTCCGCACGTTCTTCTCGGTCGTGCTGCCGCTCGCGAAACCCGTGACCGGGACGGTCGTGCTGATGAACTTCATCTTCTCGTGGAACGCGTTCTTCGTGCCGCTCATCTTCACCCTCGGCAATCCGTCGCTGCGCACGCTCGGCGTCGGGATGTATGGCTTCTTCGGCACGAACACGTCGGACTGGACGGGGCTCGCCGCAGCCGCGACGATCAGCGTCCTGCCGGTCGTCGTGATCTTCCTCTTCCTCCAGCGCTACTTCGTGGAGGGAATCGCGGGTGCGGTCAAGAGCTGAACCGCTCGCCGGTCGCGCGTTCGAGCAGGGCGAGTCGCCCCGGTGGGATGCCCGCGGCGAGCGCCTCCTCTGGGTGGACATGGCAGTCGGCGAGTTCCATGTCGGCCGGATCGTCAAAGGGGTCCTCACCTCGATGCTCGTCGTCGACGTCGGGCCGACCGTCGGCTTCGCCGCGCCGCTCCCCGAGCCCGGGCAGGGCTGGGTGTGCGCGGTCGGCCGCGACCTCGTGCACATCTCCGAGTCGGGCGCCTTGACTCCGATCGCGACGGGCGTCATCCCCGACGGCACGCAGTTCAACGATGGAGCGGCGGACGCGGCCGGTGTACTGTGGGCCGGTTCGCAGAGCCACGCGCGCGTGCCGGATGCCTGCCTCCTGACGCTCGACGAAGCCGGGGCGGTCCGCACCCGGCTGACCGGTGTCACGGTCTCGAACGGGCTCGGCTTCTCCGGCGACGGCTCGACGATGTACTACATCGACACTCTCCCGCACCGCCGGCTCGAGGCGATCGCCCTCGGGGGCGGCGAGCTGGGGGAGCGGAGCATCCTCGCCGCCATCGACGGCGGCAACCCCGACGGACTCGTGGTCGACGAGGAGGACGGGGTCTGGGTCGCCGTGTGGGACGCCGGCGAGGTGCGCCGGTTCGATGCCTCGGGGCGGGTCACGGATGTGGTCGAGCTGGACGCGCGCCGGCCCTCGGCCGTGTGCCTCGTCGGCGACCTCCTGGTCGTGACGACCGCGCGGGTCGGGCTCGAGCATCCGACATCGGATGATGGACGCGTCTTCGCAGCGCGAGTCGCCGTGCCGGGGCGACCGGCGAGCCCGTGGCGACCCCGACCGGACCTACTGGGCGCTCTCGAGCGATGATGACGAGTCTCGAGCACCTCGTGACCGTTGGCGAGACCATGGGCGCCGTCGTGCCCGATCCGGTGGGGCCGTTCGAGGCGGCGCAGGCCTTCCGCGTGCTCACGGCAGGAGCGGAGTCGAACGTCGCCGCGTGCGCGGTGCAGCTCGGGCTCTCGTCGTCGTGGGCGAGCAGGCTCGGCGACGACCCGGCCGGCCGCCGCGTGCTCGCGACGATCGCGGGCTACGGCGTCGACGTCTCCCGCGTGGAGCTGACGAGCGGGGCGCCGACCGGCCTGCTCCTCAAGGACCCCGGGCCGGATGCGACGCGCGTGCACTACTACCGCTCGGGCTCTGCGGCCTCTCGACTGTCGCTCGCCGACCTCGACGGACTTCTCGCCGATCTGCCCGCGGCAACCGCGCTGCACACCAGCGGGGTCACCGCGGCCCTGTCCGAGAGCTGCGCCGCACTCGTCGACCGCATCGTGGTGGGTCGCGCCACGGGGGCGGCGCTCGTCAGCATCGACGTTAACCACCGCCCCGCGCTGTGGGGCGGGCGCTCGGCGCCCGCGGAGCTGCACCGGCTCGCGGACGCGAGCGACGTGTGCTTCGTCGGCCTCGACGAGGCGTCCGCCCTGTGGGGCTCGGCGACGCCGGAGGCGGTGCGGCAGACCCTGCCGAACCCGCGTCTGCTCGTCGTCAAGGACGGCGCCGTGGGGGCGACGGTGTTCGAGGGCGACCGCCGGATCCGGGTCGCCGCGCTCGCGACCCTCGTGCGCGAGCCGGTCGGCGCGGGCGATGCCTTCGCGGGCGGCTTCCTCGCCGCGTACGCTCGCAGCGGCGACTCCCGCTTTGCCGCGCGGGTGGGGCACGTCTCGGCGGGAGCCGTGCTGCGCTCGTCCGACGATGTCGCGACGCAGCCCTCGCTCGAGTCCCTCGAGGAGCTCCTGGCGCTGTCGGACTCGCAGTGGACGGAGTGGGCGCAGACCCCGCCTAGCAGAGGAGAAGCCCTGTGATCGACTTCAGCGCCGAGTTCGAGCGCTCGCCGCTCATGCTCATCCTGCGCGGGCTGGGCGCGGAGCGCAGCCTCGAGCTCGCCTCCCGTGCGTGGGACGCCGGTATCGGCCTCGTCGAGATCCCGCTCCAGTCCGATCAGGATGCCGACGCCCTCGCCGCTCTCGTGCACGCGGGCGCCGCTCGCTCCCGCCTGGTCGGCGCGGGCACGATCGTCTCGACCGCCCTCGTCGATCGCGCGCGGTCCCTGGGCGCCGCCTTCACCGTCGCACCGGGGGTCGACGCCGAGGTCGCGCGGGCGTCGGCGGGCGCAGGGCTCGCCCACCTGCCCGGTGTGGCGACGGCGAGCGACATCCAGGCCGCCGTCGCGCTCGGCTGCTCGTGGGTGAAGATGTTCCCCGCGGCGCAGCTCGGGCCGGGCTGGGCGCGGGCGATGCGCGGGCCCTTCCCCGACGTGCGGATCGTCGCGACGGGCGGCATGAGCTCGGCGAACGCCGTCGAGTTCCTCGAGGCGGGGGTCGACGCCGTCGCCGTGGGTGCCGCCCTGGCCGATCCCGACGAGCTCGCCGCGCTCCGGGCGATCGCGGCGAGCCCGCGCTGGCTCAGAGCTTGAGGAATCGCGCCGCGCTCGCGCGGTGGAACGACGTGTTCGTGACATCCAGCCTCAGGTAGCCTCCGCTGCCGGCTGCGAACGAGTACGAGCCGAGGCTCACCCACGAGCCACCGCTCGTCGACTGGTTCACTGAGGCGGTCGAGTCTCCGGAGGCGTGGTGCACGGTGTACGAGGCCGAGGTCGTGGATCCCGAATTGGCGGGGAACCACACGAACACCTCATAGGTGCCGCTCGCCGGCAGGTCGGGTGTCCAGCGCACCGAGCCGCCCGTCACGCCGGTGGCGCTGTAGCGCGAGATGGTCTTCTCGAATCCAGGCAGGCCGCTCGAGATCCAGTGGCCGAGCTCGAAGTAGCGCGGGTACGGGCTATCGGCCGTGATGACGGTCGCGAGCGGATGATCGACCTGCACGTTCACCGCGACGGCGGCACCGCCGCTCGGGGTCGCCGTGAGCGAGTACGCCGCGTCCGGGGTGACTCCGCTGCCCGCGGTCGCGACCACGGTGATCTCCTGCTCCGATCGCGCGGGCACGGTGACGGAGGCGCTCGAAGCGGCGAGCGACCAGCCGCTCGGTGCTGCGAATGCGATCGACGGGGAGAGCGAGGCCGGCCCGCGGTTGAGCACGGCGATCGTCAGGGTCGTGGACTCGCCCGGCTTGACTCGAGCGGGTGACGCCGTCACGGCCGTCACGAGGACGGGCTGCAGCACCTCGATCGAGGTCGCCGTGACCCCGGCCGCGCCGCCCGTCCATGTGGCGGAGCCCGAGATGGTCGCGTTGCCGATCGTCGCGGAGGCCGAGGCCGTCACGTCGAAGGTCCAGTCGATCGAACCGCCAGCCGGCAGGGTGCTGGGTCCGGTCGCGTTTGCGACGCTCCACCCCGACGGCACGGTGAGCGAGAGCACCACCCCCGTGCGGTTCGTGGTACTCGACGACCGGATGCGCGCCCGCACGCTGAACGTGTCGCCCGGCGTCGTGCTGCCGGGGGCCGAGACCTCGCCCGAGTACGTCTGGCCCGTCGGTGTCACCGAGGTGATCGACGGGGGCAGCCTCAGGGTGCGCTGCGGCGAGGACGTCGTCGCGGTGCTCACCTGGTACGTGAAGGTGTCGGTCAGGCTCGAGAGCGGGATGGTCCACTCGTACGGGTAGGGCTTGGCGGGGGTGGTCTGGTTGGCGCCCCCGTTGATGGAGTAGGTCATGGTCGCGGCATCCTGCGAATCGGTTTGCACGTACGCGTCCATCCCCGAGCGGTCCGGCCGGACGATGAGCAGCGCCTTGGTCATCCCCAGCGGTCCCGACGGGTCGGCGTCGTCGAGCGAGTAGCTCACGGCGGAGCGGTCGACGGCGGTCGGCGTCCAGTGCCACGGGGCGGGCACCCCGGCGCCCCGCACGACGATCGACGTGATGCCGCCCGCGGGCACCGTCACCGTGAGGGAGCCGCCGGTCACGGACGTCGAGGTGCGGGACCCTGCGGCGTCGATGATCTCCGCGCTGTACGTCGACGACGGGCTGATGTCGGTGAGGTCCTCGTCGAAGGTGACAGTGGTGGTCACCGACGACGCGGACATGTTCGAGAGAGCGACGTAGAAGTCGTCGTCGCTGACGCCCGTGACCCAGTTGATCTGCGGATCGTCGACGGCGATGATGTCTGCGGGGAAGTGCGGCCACACGCCGGTCTCGCCGTAGAAGGTGCCGGGCTCCGCTCCGTAGAGGCGCACGCGGAAGTACACGAACGTGCTCTCAAACTGGCCGGGGAACGAGATCGCCCCTCCGGAGCGGAGGTAGCACTCGGAGAGCAGGAAGTCGATTGCGAGCTCGATCTGACCGGGGATGTGGTGGTAGTAGATCGCCGACAGTCTGGACGGGCCGGTAAGGGCGTAGTCCGGGGCGATGTGCCGGGCGACGAACTGCTTGTTGTAGTAGCCGGGGTAGTTGGTGAAGCGGCCGACGACCATGTTGCGCGCCACATCGCGGATGAAGGTGTCGGCGGTGTGGTGGGAGAGCCGCAGCAGGGCCGGCGCCCACATCGGATTGAGCACGTACCCGCCGCCGCCGTCGGTCGTGCTGTCGCCGAGTTTGAAGGTGATGAGCTGCTCGAACGTGAGCCCCGAGGTCGAGACGAGCCACTTTGGTACCGTCTCGGTCGAGACCGTGGTGTGCGGGTAGGACGGGTCGCCCGCGGCGCCCCACGCGTCGATGTGCTCGAGGTTCGGCGACCCCGGCGGGACCGAGACCGTGCCGGAGGGCACGGGCCGCACGGTCGTCTGCGTGATGAAGCGCTTGACCTCGGTGTACGCCGCCGCGAGCAGATCGGGGTCGCCGGTGTGCTCGAAGAGCATGAAGAGCTCGATCCACGACTTCGAGTAGGTGAAGGCGAACTGCAGCTCGGTGACGTTCGACGTGTAGGGGGTGTCGATGTTGTCGCGCGCGTAGCGCTTCGCGATCGCGGTGGCCTCGGCGAGCCGCGCGGGATCCCCACTCAGCTGCCACGCCTGCATGGCCGTGCTCCACGGGCTGCGGTAGTCGGGCTGGTACGCCGGGCGCGTGACGATGAGGTCCTTCGCGGCTCGATGCAGGCCGCCGTTCTGGCCCTTGGTGAGCTGCCACATCGGCACGAGCACGCTCGCGTCGTGGACGTAGCTGCCGAGGGCGTGCGTCGTGAGGCTCGTGTCGCCGTAGACGGGCGAGCCCGGAACGGGCGTGGTGCCCACGTTGCGCCGGGAGACCTGGTACTCGAGCATCGGCCGGGCGCGCTTGTCGTAGAAGCTCTGGTCCGCGGCGGTGGCTGTCAGGTAGAACGCGGACAGGAGGGCACTGGCGGTCGCAGCGCGCACGGACTGGTTGTTTTCGAGGTCGATGAACCCCTTTGCCCGGCTCCACCACCCGGAGAAGGACGGCACGTAGTCCTCGCTGTCGTCGCTCGCCGGATCAATCGCGGCGAGGGCCATCATGTTGTGCACGGCGTCAGTGAGCGAGGTGTCGTAGACGTTCTCGCGGTACGACGTCAGCCCGTACTGGTCGCGGCAGATGTCGACGTAGGCCTCGTAGAGCGGCCCCACCATCGCGGCGACGCCGAAGGCGTACGCGGATGAGGTGCTCGCGGTCATCACCGAGCGCAGTCCCGCTTGCGGCGCGTAGACGACGGGCTGGATGTCTCCGGTGTCGTTGCGCAGACTCATCCCGAACGGCTGCCGGTCGCTGCCGAGGGCGCGGTCGTGCTCGAACGCGAGGACGTCCCCTGGGATGTACACGCCGACCGTGATCTGCTGGGAGGAGATCGTGCGCTCCGTCAGCGACATCGGGGCGAAGAGCTCCCACGCGCCGAGCGAGGTCGTGCTCTTGACGGTGCGCGCGTGCTGGAGCGATCCGCACAGTACTTCGTCGACATCGGCCAGGCCGACGATCGGCATCGACTGGTAGCCGACGACGTAGTGCTGGGTCTGCAGCGCCGTGATCTCGTACTGCACCTCGACGTAGTCGCCGTCGATCACCCAGCGCACCACGAGGGAGTAGTCGGCACCGTCGGTCGCGGTGAGCTCCACCGTCGTAGAGGAGAGCTGGCTGATGGTCTGCAGGGCGACCCAGTGCGGGTCGGCCGCCGCGTAGTAGTAGTCGGCGGATGCCGCATCCGTGCTCGTGAGCACGACCCACTGCTCGTCGAACCGGGCGTCGACGCCGGAGACGGTGACCCACGCCGCCCCGTTCCAGACCTCGAGGTCGCGCACGTGGGCGGCCCCGCCGTCCCACGTCGCGGAGTAGAAGGTGACCCGATGATGCGCGCCCGTGAGCTGGGCGACCTGCTGGAAGTCCAGATCGGGCTTCTCCAGCCGGCGCAGAGCGTCCGAGGGGACGAACGGGTCGGTGTCGCGCAGCGCGGCGACGGCCGGCTGGTCGTAGGCCCCGAGGACCTGGGGGAGCACCCCCGTTGCGAGCATGAGGCCGATCATGGAGCGACGGCTGAAGGGCGGAAGAACTGGGTCTCTACGTTGAGCGTCATCAGTCATATAGTAGATTTGACATGAACGATCTAGATTGTCAACCCTTTAAATGTTACATACATCCACAGCAGCGGGATGGCTACAGTGAGACCGCAGAGAGGCGGGCATGAGCACTCAGAACGGATCCGGGGGCACCCCGCTCGTCATCTCGCGCGTGGAGACCTTCGTGCTGCGGCTGGATGCAGACGGGCATCCCACCTCCGCACGGCCCATGTATCGCACGATCTTCGACCGCGGGACCCTCTACGCGGACCTCACCGAGACGGTCCTCGTCCGAGTCGAGACCGAGGACGGCGCGGTGGGGTGGGGCGAGTCCCTGGCACCCGTGGGCCCCCGGGTGACCGCAGCCGTCATCGACGACGTGCTGAGCCCGATCATCCTGGGGCAGGACGCGGGACGCACGCGGTGGCTGCATTCCCGGATGCAGGAGTCGATGCGCGAGCGCGGGCACCTCACCGGGTTCCAGGCGGACGGTATCGCGGGCGTCGACATCGCCCTGTGGGATCTCGTCGGCCGCGCCCGCGGGCTGTCGGTCTCCGCCCTGCTCGGCGGGGCCTTCCGCACCGAGATCCCCACCTACGTCAGCAGCATCGCCGGCGACACCATTGAGGAGCGCGCCGAGACCATCCAGCAGCTGCGGGATGCCGGTGCCCGGCGCTTCAAGCTCCACCTCGGCCACGGCGTGCGCGACGACCTCGCCGCGTTCGACCGGATCCGCGAGCTCGTGCCGGACGTCGAGCTCGCCGTCGACGTTCACGGCGTCTACTCGCTACCGCAAGCCCTCGATCTCGCTCGCGGCCTGTTCGAGAGGCATGCCTGGTTCCTCGAGTCCGCGCTGCCGCCTGAGAACCTCGACGACTTCGCCCGCCTCGCGGATGCCGCCGACATCGCGCTCGCGGCGGGGGAGGCCATGCGCAACCGCTTCGAGGCGGCGGCCTGGATCGCCCGCGATGCCGTGCACATCTACCAGCCGGACGTCGGTCGGACCGGCATCAGCGAGGCCTGGACGATCGCCGCGATGGCCAACGCGGCCTCCCGTCCCGTCATGCCGCACCACTCGCTCGCGCTCGGCCCCGCCCTCGCCGCGGGCATGCACATCGCGGCGACGACGCAGCTCATGCCCTCGTTCGAGTACCAGATCGGCGCCGTGCACAATGCCAACGGGCTCCTCGCGTGTCCGCTCGACGTGAGCGCTGGCCACATGGTCTTGCCGGCGGGAGCGGGACTCGGCATCGAGGTGCTCGAGGACGAGATCCGCGCTGCCGCGCTCGGGACGCGCTAGTGCCGCGCGGGTTCACGGTCGGCGCGTACGCCGCCGCCGGCGAGCTGCCTCCTGCGGACGAGCCGCGGTGGTACGAGCTCCTCGGCCGGCTCGAGGGCGTGGGGGGAATCGAGGCGCCGTACCGCCGGGGCGAGCATCCGGACCGCCTGGCCGGCCTCCTGCCGAGCGGCTGGCACGTCGTCGTCACGCTGCTGCCGCTCACCTTCACGATCGGGAAGACCGACAGCCGGTACGGGCTCGCATCCGCCGATGCCGCCGCGCGCGAGGCCGCTCTCGAGGACGCGCGGCGGGCGCGCGAGAGCATCCTGCGCCTCCATGACGCGCTCGGCCGGAGCGCGGTCTGCGCGGTGCAGTTGCACTCCGCGCCCTCGCGGCGCGAACCGGGAGCGTCGGATGCCGCGTCTCTCGCCTCGTCGCTCTCCTCGCTCGCTGCGCTCGACTGGGATGGCGCGGCTCTCGTCGTCGAGCACTGCGATGCGGCGGTGCCCGGCGGGACGTGGCAGAAGGGCTACCTCTCCCTCGCCGACGAGATTGTCGCGGTTCGCGCGGCGGGCGGCCGGGATGCGCGTCTCGGGTTGAGCGTCAACTGGGGGCGCTCCGCGATCGAGGGCCGCTCCGCGCGCACCCCCGTCGAGCACGTGCGCGAGATCCAGGATGTCGGGCTGCTCCGCGGGATGATGCTCTCAGGAGCTGCGGCGACGGACGGCCCCTTCGGCGATGCCTGGCGCGACGTGCACAACCCGGTGGCCGCGGTTGACGGGCACTCCCTGCTCGACGACGACGCGATCGCTCGGTCGCTCGACGCGATCGACGGCCTCGAGTCCCTCGACTTCGTGGGGGCGAAGGTCAAGGCGGCGCCCGGAGCGGTCGCCCTCGAGGAGCGGCTTGCCGGCGTCGAGGCCACCGTCGCGGCGCTCGCCGGCGCCGCCGATCGGCGCGTTCAGCCGATCGCGTAGTCGACGGCCACGAGCTCGAAGAGCTCGACCGTCGTCTCGATGCGCACGACGCCGCCCTCGCCCGAGAACGCCAGCGGCGTCCCGTCGACCGCCCGGGACACCCGCGTCGCGCGGACACCGCCCGGGAGGCGGTACTCGATTGAGAGCGGGAGCTGCGGCGACGGCGCGTCCGTTCGGTAGACGAGCGCCGCGATGAGAGCGCGGGATCGCTCGGGCTGCTCGAACGCGGTGAGCCAGATGTCGGGGTGCGCGGTGGCTCGCACGCGGGCATCCTCACCGAGCAGTCTCTCGACCGCGCCGACGAAGACGCGCCACTCCGACTCCGAGCGGCCGCGCTCGACCGGGGCGACCGCGTAGATCGAGCGGCCGTCGCCGAACTGGTTCTCGACGATCGTCGCTTCCTCGCGCTCCTCCCATGGCGGCGACGAGTGGATGCTCGCGAAGTCGTGCCCCGCCATCGAGCCGCGCGACGGATAGGCGTACGGCAGCGTGAGCGTCGCGATGGCCCTGCCCGTCGTCGCCGTGACGCGGGGCAGGCCGAGAGTCGCATCGGCGTAGTCCGCGCCGACCCACCCCGGGCGGAAGCCGTGGCTCAGGTGGTGCTCCGGCGCGACGGCGTCGCGCAGCCAGTCGACTCGGGGCGCGAGGTAGAAGCCGTCGCCGCTCTCGTGGCCCTCGAGCCGCACACCGAAGACGTCGGAGAGGCCGAGGTCGTCGAGCGGCGCGGCGGTCGTGTCGAGCAGGGAGGTGCGGCCGCTCGCGTAGATCCGGCCGCCGCCGGCCACGAAGGCCCGGACGAGGTCGCGTTCGGGCTCGCTCATCCGGATGACGTCGGGCAGCACCAGCACGGAGTACTCGCCGATCCGGCTCAAGCCGTCGTGCGTGAGCACCGCGAACGGGATGTGGGCGCGCTGGAGGGCGGCTGCGGCCGCGGACACGGCACGGATGTGGGGCAGGTCGGCCTTGCGCGTGGCGTCCCCGTCCACGATCGTGGCCTCCGCGACGGCGCGACCGGAGTCGGGCGGGTAGATGCAGGAGTCGTCGGAGTAGTAGATCGCGACGTCGGCGACCGGGGTGCCGCCGAGCTGCACCTCGACCTCCTCGACGTGAGCGAACACCCGGGAGAGCCTCTCGTAGACCTCGGGGTTGACGGTGCCGCGCGGATCAATCGCATCGATAAAGAGGAACGCGCCGTTGTGGGCGATGGTTGCGAGGGCTTCGACCGTCATCGTGAGCTCCGACTTGAGGTCGACGTGGTTGGCGAGGTCGGAGGTGCGCGTCGTCATGAACTCGGCGGGTTGGCGCTGGCCGAGGTGCTGCATGATCTTCGACACGAGGAGCTGCTCGTCGCGACCTCCGTAGATGTCGCCCGCCGCGAAGGCGTCGATCGTGCTGAAATCGGTCCGCAGCCCCGAGTACCAGCCGTGGGTCGCAGCGCCGAAGTTGTGCACGACGTCGATGCGCGGTCGCGCCCGCTGAGCGGTCTCGTGAAGGAACACGATGAACTCCCTCAGCCACCGCTCGCGGGCAGCTTGAAACGCGACCCATTCCGCGTCACGCCAGTCGAGTCGCTCGGGGATCTCGAAGCCGAGCTCGGTACGGCTGCGCTCGCTGCAGACCACGCACACGCACACCGCGTTCCAGAACGTCATGTCGAGCCAGAGCACATCGACGTCGTAGCGCTCCAGCAGGGCGGTGATCTGGGTGCGCTCGTACTCGCGGTAGTCAGGGTTGTTGGGGCAGGCGGTGCCGTAGCGCGGACCGTGCCACGGTGCGGCGACCCCGATTCGCGTGGATGCTGGGACGGTCGACCACTCGGGGTGCGTCTCGATCGCCCAGTTGTCGAAGACGGTCGTGTGGTACAGCCCGGCCGCGATGTCGCGATCGCGGAGGGCGGAGAGCATCTCGGCCACGAGGTCGCGATCGCGCGCGGCCCGGTGCACGGAGCCGACGGGCGCGGGCCAGCTGTTGAGACCGAGGTGCGACTTGCCGTAGACGAGCACCGCCGCGACACCCGCGCGCGCGTACTGGTCGGCGAGCGACGCCGGGTCGTACTCGGAGAGGAACGCCGGGTCCCAGTCGGGGATGTGCATGTCGAGGAGCATGCGTCGTCGCGTTGTCGCGTATGGCTGGGTCATTGGATCCTTTCCAGCCGTCAGACTAGCAAAGCTCGTGAACATTATGGGTTTGTCATGCACAACATGGGCCGAACGTCCACGGAGATGGTCAGCGCCACCTGGGCACGCGAAGCCGACGGCGGTGCCCCAGCTGTCCGACCCGCGCGGGATTCCGATGGCCGGAGTGGTGCCGGCCTTCAGGAGTCCGCGGCCGGCCCCACGCCGGTGATGCTCGACAGCGGCAGCGTGCGCTCCAGGTCGGTGCGGCGGTCGCGGGCGCGCAAGCGTCCGCCGGCGACGCTCGCCGGCTCGAGCTGGTAGTCCACGGAGCTGCCGTCCTGCAGGGTGACGGTGACCGTGAGGGCGAGCTTGCCGCGGATGGCGACGTCGAGTTGGCGGGCGAGCCAGGCCCGGTCGGCGGCCGCGGCATCCGCCGGGCTCTCGGCGCGCAGGCGCTCGATGAGGGTGGCGATCGGGTCGGCACGCACGGGTGCGTTGGCGCCGGCGCGGCGGGGTCGTTCGGGGGTGAGGATGCGGCCGCGCTCGTCTTCGGCGGCGACCGGGTAGCGGGCTTCGGCGAGGCTCCAGAAGACCACGTCGGGTTCGAAACGGCTGGTCAGCTCGGTGCTGGACCGGCTGAGGCCGAGCGGGGTGAGGCTCGCGTCCACGGCGATCGCCCGCAGCAGTCCGGCATCCGTTGACCGCACGCGGCTGCCGCCCTCGGGCGTGGGCGCCACGCGCACGAGACCGTAGCGGGCGGCGGCCTCCGCGATGAGGTATTCGAGCGGTTGCGGGATGCCGCTGAGCGAGATGCCGCCGAGGAACTGCCGGATGCTCTCCGCGGTCTCACCCGCGGCCATCGCGCGGTTGAGGCTCGCGGTGGTGATGCGGTAAGTGGGTGCCAGCACGCCCCCCTCGGACTCGGCGATGGTGCGCAGGCGCGCGTCGAGTCGCGGCGCGAGCGGGCCGGGGGAGACCACGCTGAGGTCGTGCTGGAGGTAGACCTTGTCGACCTCGGCGGGGAACAGCTCGCCCATCGCGGCACCCGCGGCATCCGCCCCGGAGGTGAGCAGCAGCGCGCCGGGAGTGCTCGGCACCCGCTCGTGCGTGATGCCGAGCCGCTCGGCGTCGCGCAGGTAGACGGCGACCCGTTCGCGGATCCACGCGTCGCCAGCCGGGTAGAGCCACGTCAGGTACTCGTGAAGGCCGCCGCCCCACTCCGCGCCGGCGCGGTCGCGCAGGATCGCTCGCACGTCTTCCGGCAGGCGTTCCAGCCATCCGGCGGCCAGTGCCGTCCAGCGCTCCGCGAAACCGCCGGGCAACCAGGCGCTGCCGGCATCGCTGACGACGCGCTCGCCGACGCCGGGGGTGACCAGTCCCGCGCGTTCGACGATGTCGAGCATCTCCGGCACGCGGTCGAGGTCGACGCCGACGGATGCCGCGAGCCGCCGACTGTCCGGAAGCGTGATGCCGCCGCGCGCGAGCTCGCGCGCGGGCTCCCGCTGCAGCTCCGCGACGAGCTCGGCGACGAAGCCCGTGGTCTCGAAGGCGCGGGATGCGGCCAGCCGGTCGGCGGCCGCGCGGTCGCCGCGGCCCACCGGTGACAGTGCGGGCGGCGGTGGCTGCGCGATGAGTTCACGCACCGGTGTGGCGATCGCGGCCGCGACGGTGGGCGGCACGCTCAGCACGCCGTCGCGCTCCAGCAGCAGCGCGAGGTCGCGCGCGGCGGCGAGGTGCGCGTCGAAGGCGGTGGCGTCGCCGCCGATCGCGGTGAGGTGGGCGGCGGCATCCTTCGAGCGGGGCATACCGAGTTCGGCAACCACCGCGAGGGCCACGAGGCTCGGGCGCTGCAGACGATCGAGCGCGGCGCGCACGGAGTCGGGGGCGAGCAGGGCGTCGGCGAGATCGAAGAAGTCCCGGATGCCGTTCGGGCTCACCGAGCGCTCGGCCATCAGGGCGATGAGCTCGGGGTCGACCAGCGATCGCAGCTGGTCGGCCAGCGCGAGGGCGGAGTCGTTACTGGGAGGCATCCCTCGCGTCGCGACTCCTCCGGATCCCACTCACGACGATGAGCGCGATCATGAGCACGAGACCCAGGGGCAGGCCGACCGCGGGCAACACGATCAGCACGGGCCAGATGCCGCCGTCGAAGTCGGTGACCCCGGCGGCGGTGGCGATGATGACCGCGAGGAACGACAGCACCGACAGCCCGATGGCCGATGCCACCATGAAGGCGAGGATGCGCTCGCCGCGGTGAGCGAGCATCGTGTTGTCCTGGGTCACATTCACAAGGATAGGGGACAGCGGAGTCCTCTAGGCTTGATGCACCACGTACCGAGGAGTTCCGCATGCCCACCGGCAAGGTCAAGTTCTACGACGAAGAGAAAGGCTTCGGCTTCATCTCCAGCGATGACGGCCAAGAAGTTTTCCTCCATGCGTCCGCCCTGCCCGCCGGCGCGGTCGTCAAAGCGGGCTCCCGGCTGGAGTTCGGCGTGGCCGACGGCAAGAAGGGCGCCCAGGCGCTGTCGGTGCGGGTGCTCGAGGCCAGCCCGAGTCTCGCCAAGCTCAACCGCAAGCCGGCCGACGACATGGCGATCATCATCGAGGACCTCGTCAAGCTCATGGACGGCATCGGCGCCGGGCTCAAGCGGGGCCGGTACCCGGACAAGGCGCACGGCGCGAAGATCGCCGCGATGCTGCGCAAGGTCGCGGACGAACTGGATGCCTGACCGCCACCTCGAGTTCGCCCGCGAAGCGCTGCTCGACATCACCCCGGAATCCACGATCGGCGCATACGTCGGGTCGGTGGACGAGGGCGATGGTGTGGTGACCGTGCGGTTCGAGTCCGCGATGCCCGGATACCCCGGGTGGCAGTGGACCGTGAGCCTCGCCGTCGTCGACGGGGGAGAGCCGACCGTGCTCGAGACCGAGCTGATGCCGGGCGAGGGCGCGCTGCTCGCGCCCGACTGGGTGCCGTGGTCGGACCGCCTCGCCGAGTACAAGGCCGCCCAGGAAGCCGCTGAGGCCGAAGCGCTCGACGGCTCCGATGACGACGCGGACGACGACTCCGGCGATGACGACGCGGACGACGACGATGACGATGACGACGACGCGGACGACGACGACGATGACGACGACCTGCTCGGCAGCGACGTGCTTCACGGCGGCGACCTCGACGGCGTCGACATCGATGACCCGGACGTGCTCGATGAACTGGACGAGGACTTCGGCGACGGCGAAGACGACCGCGAAGAGGACGACTCCTAAGCCGGTTCGGCTGCCCCTCGCTTCCTCTGCCCCTGCGCGTTCCCCGGCTCGGCCCGCCCGGCTCGGCCTCTGTCGGCCCGCCCGGCTCGGCCATGTTCCGCTGCCTTGCCTTGCCTTGCCTTGCCCGGCTCGGCCTCGCCCCGCTGCCTTGCCGCGGCATCCTGCCCTTGACTGACTCGCGAAACTCAGGAGGATTTCCTGAGTTTCGCGCTCGACGAGCGCGCTCGACGGTCGGGTCCCGCGCGCATTCGGGGTCGGACTCGTGCGCATGATGCGCGCCGCGCCGGGCGCTGTCGGCTTCTCGTGCGCCGTTGAGATGTCAGTGGCGCACGCTCCTCACGATGAAGATCCCCGCAAAGGGGAGTCGGGTCGTTGCGGGAGAGGGCCGTGCCTCTGAGCACGCAGACGTCAGGTGCGTAACTCAGGAGATGCTCCTGAGTTCCGCGAGCCACGCGGCGAGGCGTGCGTGTGGACGTGGGGAAGGGCGTGACGCGTGGGCGTGGGTGGCACGCGTGGGCGTGTGGGCGTGGCGTGTGGGTGTGGGCGTGGGTGTGGGTGTGGGCGTGGGCGTGGGCGTGGGCGAGGGTGCGGCGCGCGGCGGATGCAACGCGTGCGAAAGCCGGCAGGCCGGTTGCGGTGCATCGGCGTCGGGCTGTGCGGCCGGACGCCCTTGGGGCCTACGCCTTGCGGCGGCCGCGCACGTGCGTGTGGAGCAGGCCGATCAGTCCGAGCGCGACGCCGGCGATCGCCGTCCACAACCACCACAGGTTGCCCGCCGCGCGCAGCGGCTCGAGGAACAGCAGCATCGCGGCGAGGGCGGCGACCCAGGCGACGAGTCCGACGAGGAAGGCCAGCCGGTCATCCGTCGCCACGGGTGCCGGGCTCGGGCGCCGTTCGTCGGACTTGAGCCAGAAGCGCATGGCTACAGGCTACCGACCACGTAGTCGATCGAGGCGATGAGGGCGCGCACGTCGGCCGGGTCGATCGCGACGAACGTCGCCACGCGCAGCTGGTTGCGGCCGAGCTTGCGGTAGGGCTCGGTGTCGACCACGCCGTTCTCGCGCAGCGTCTTGGCGACGGCCGCGGCATCCACCGACTCGTCGAAGTCGATCGTGACGACCACCTGCGAGCGGTGCGCGGGGTCCGCGACGAAGGGAGTCGCGAAGCTCGCTGCCTCGGCCCAGTCGTAGAGCGCGCTCGACGACTCCTTGGTGCGGGCGTCGGCCCAGGCGAGCCCGCCGTTGCCGTTGATCCAGTCGATCTGGTTCTCGAGCATCAGCAGGGTGGCGAGTGCCGGCGTGTTGAGCGTCTGCTCGAGGCGCGAGTTGTCCACCGCGTTCTTCAGCGAGAGGAACTCCGGGATGTACCGCCCGCTGCCCGCGATGCGCTCCACCCGCTCGAGCGCCGCCGGTGAGAACAGGGCGAACCACAGCCCGCCGTCCGAGGCGAAGTTCTTCTGCGGTGCGAAGTAGTAGACGTCCGCCTGGGCGGCGTCGAAGTCGATGCCGCCGGCACCAGACGTGGCGTCGATGACGGTGAGGGCGCCCGGGGCGTCGACGCGCGAGACCGGCGCCATCACGCCGGTGGAGGTCTCGTTCTGCGGCCAGGCGTACACGTCCACGCCATCGACGAGCTCGACCTCGGCGCGCGAACCGGCCTCGGCCTTCACGACGTGCGGGGCCTCGAGCCAGGGGGCGGCGGCGGCCTGCGCGAACTTGGCGCCGAACTCGCCGTGGGTGAGGTTCTCGCTGCGGCGCTCGATGAGGCCGAAGGCCGCGGCATCCCAGAACGCGGTCGACCCGCCGTTGCCGAGCACGACCTCATAGCCGTCGGGCAGCCGGAACAACTCGCCGAGGCCGGAGCGCACGCGCCCGACCAGGTCTTTGACCGGCTTCTGACGGTGCGACGTGCCCATGATCGCGGCACCCGCGGAGGCGACGGCATCGAGCTGCTCCTGCCGCACCTTGGATGGACCACACCCGAAACGACCGTCGGCGGGCAGGAGTTCACGGGGGATCACGAGGCCGGGCATGAGTCCAATTCTACGGGCGGCCGCCGCTAGGCTTGTGCGCTATGACGGACCTCGTCGACACCACTGAGATGTACCTGCGCACCATCCTCGATCTCGAGGAGGAGCAGATCGTGCCGCTGCGCGCGCGCATCTCGGAGCGGCTCGGCCACTCCGGTCCGACCGTGTCGCAGACCATCGCGCGCATGGAGCGCGACGGCCTCGTGGTCGTCGAGGGGGATCGGCACCTGGAACTCACCGTGGAGGGGCGGCGCCGCGCCATCCACGTCATGCGCAAGCACCGGCTGGCCGAGCGGCTGCTGGCCGACGTGATCGGTCTCGACTGGGCCTACGTGCACGACGAGGCCTGCCGCTGGGAGCACGTGATGAGCGAGCAGGTCGAGCGCCGCCTGCTCGAGATGCTCGACCACCCCACCGAGTCGCCGTACGGCAATCCGATCCCCGGTCTGCAGGAACTGGGGGATGCCCCGGCGCCCGGGTTCATGGACGGCGTGGTCAACATCGTGGCCGTCGTGGCGGAGGCGACGGCACCGGTGAGCGGGGTCATCCGTCGCCTGGGAGAGCCCGTGCAGTTCGAGCCCGAACTGCTGCAGCAGCTGCAGGCGGCGGGTGTGATGCCCGGTGCGAACGTGACGATCGCGGCCGCCGGATCGTATGTCTCCGTGCAGGTCGAAGGCTTCGGCGAGGGGCTGGAATTGCCCAACGAGGTCGCCGTGCACATCTACATCACCGCCTGAGTTCTCCACTGGGAATCCTCTGGGAGGCATCGCCTCAGCGTGACTTCGGCACGCTCTCGGCATAGAGTCGCTGGGTCCTCGCGACCAGGAATGCCGGTCAAGGACCCTCACCGAGCGTCTCGTTCACCCGTCTCGCGTGAGGTACGTGGAGATATACGAAACGGATGGGGCAGCGACATGGGGCTGCCGAGACGCAGGAGGCAACACTCTTGGCACCACAACCCGAAACGCCCGTAGCACCCGAAATCCCGAAGACCTTCGCCTCACCCAAGGCCAAGCGCAAGTCCAGCTTCCTGAGCACCGCGGTGATCGCGGTCGTCGTTCCAGGGATGTTCGCGACCGTCGCACTGCCGGCCTACGCCTACCAGGGCGAGCCGGTCGACACCGCCAAGGTGCAGACCAAGGTGCAGCTGCAGCAGTTCACGCAGGAGCACGCCCAATCGCTGGCCGTGGCCGGCGGCGTGACCGCGGGAGTGGCGGACCGTGACGCATTCAGTTCGACGTCGGCCGCCGAGATGGCCGCCGCGGCGGCGGCAGCGGCACCGGCCTCGAGCTACACGGCCCTGCTGGCCAACCCGCCGATGCCGTTCTTCAGCCTCGATCAGGTGGTCTCGATCGCCATGCAGTACCAGGGTGTGCCCTACGTCTATGGCGGCGCGACGCCGGCAGGCTTCGACTGCTCCGGCTTCGTCGCCTACGTCTACGCCCAGGTCGGTGTCTCGCTGCCGCACGGCGTCTCGAGCGCGGCCGCGGTCGGCACCCCGATCGCCTGGGAGGCCGCCCTGCCCGGCGACATGGTCGTGATGCCAGGGCACTCCGGCATCTACCTCGGCGGTGGCATGATGATCGACGCGCCGTACGAGGGCCGCGTCGTGAGCGTCAACTCGGTGTGGTCGAGCTCGGCCTACATCGTGCGCTTCGGCATCTGAGTCATCTGGTGCGCCGCCGCTCCTGCGGCCGGTCAGGCGGACGGGAAGGTCGCCGAGGCATCCAGGCCGCCCTCCGGGCGCGCCTGCAGCTCTGCGGCCCCGCCGCTCGCAGCCATGAGCTGTGCGACGATCGCCAACCCCAGTCCGCTGCCACCGGCAGGCGAGGCGCCCCGCCAGAACCGATCGAACGCGCGGAGGCGGTCCTCCGCCGACATGCCCGGGCCGTCGTCGAGCACGTGCAGGTCGACCGTGCGCGCGCCGGACTCCACACTGACCACGATGGTGCCGCCGGCGGGGCTCACCGAGAGCGCGTTGTCGATGTAGTTGTCGACGACCTGCTCCACGGCACCTGGGAGCGCCAGCGCCGCTGCGTGCTCCGCGCCGTGATAGCCGATGCGCACGCCGGACTCCTCGGCGAGCGCCATCCAGTGCTCGGTGCGCGCACGCGCGACGGCGGCGACATCGACGCGCTCCGTCGCCGTGGTGTTCGCCTCGGTCCGGGCCAGCAGCAGCAGGCCCTCGATGATCGAACCGAGCCGGTCCGCTTCGCTCTCCGCCGCGGCGAGCCGCGCCTCGGCACCCACCGGATCCTCGTGGATCAGGTCGCGGGCGCGTTCGAGCTTGAGTCGCAGCGCGGTCAGCGGCGTGCGCAGTTGGTGCGACGCATCGGCCGCGAATGACCGCTGCTGGTCGATGAGACCGTTGAGCCGCTCCGCCATCACGTTGAACGAACGGGAGAGCGATCGCAGTTCCGGCGCGCCGGTGTCTTCCTCGGCGCGGGTGTCGAGGTGCCCCTCGGCGAGCCGTTCGGTGGATGCCCGCAGCAGGTCGAGCCGTCGCGTCACCCCCGCGGCGAAGATGTACCCGACCACGCCGGCCAGGAGCACGGTGGTGAGCGCGACGAGCCAGAGCTGTCCGAGCTGCCGCGCCACGGCATCCTCGACGACCTGCGCCGGGTAGGTCAGCCGAACCGCGCCGAGCACGCGCTCCCCGCTCAGCACGGGCACGGTCACGTAGAGCAGCTCCTGCTGCAGCGTCGTGGAATACCGCGTGCCGGTGGCGATCTCACCGCCGAGTGCCGCTTCGATCTCCGGCCGCGACAGATACGAGGCGCCCAGCCTCGAGTCGTCGGCGTCGCTCGTGACGATCGCGATGCCCTCGGCGTCGACGAGGATCACCCGTGCACCGCTCTTCTCCCGGTAGCGCTGGGCGATCTCGGTGATGAGCGCGTTCGACTCGGCGCTGGGCTCCTCGAGCGCCTCCTCGCTGCGCCCCGCGAGCACGAAGGCGTCGCGCTCGAGTCCGGTGATGATGTTGTCGTGCTGCACGTCGCGCAGGGTGAAGCTCAGCGGCACGTCCTGCACCAGGATCACGAGCAGGGTCGTGGCGATCAGGGCCGCGACGAGGCGCCACTTCACGTCGGCTCACCGAAGCGGAAGCCGACCCCGCGCACCGACTCGATCCATCCCGGGTGACCGAGCTTCTTGCGAATCGCCGCGATGTGCGCGTCGAGCGTCTTCGTCGTGCCGTACCAGTTGGTCGACCACACGTCGTGCAGTATCTCGGTGCGTCGGAACACCGCGCCGGGGTCGTCGCTGAGGTACAGCAGCAACTCGAACTCCTTGGCGGTGAGGTGGATCGGCGCGCCATCCAGGGTCACCTTCTGGGTGCGGGAGTCGATGACGAGCGGTCCGAAGACCCGTTGCGGCGTGGCATCCGGCGCGGGCGCGGCCGTGCGCCTCGAGACGGCACGGATGCGCGCCACCAGTTCGCGCATGCCGAACGGCTTGACGACGTAGTCGTCCGCACCCATCTCGAGCGCGAGCACCCGGTCGATCTCGTCGTCGCGCGCGCTCACGACGATGATCGGCGTCTGTGAGCGGGCACGCATGCTGCGGCACACCTCGGTGCCATCCATGTCGGGCAGTCCGAGGTCGAGCAGCACCAGGTCCGGGGCGTAGTCGGTCAGCGACTCGAGTCCCGCGGCACCGGTGCTCACGTGGCGTGCTTCGATGCTGGCCTGGGCGAGACCGTCGAGGATGCCGTCGGCGACGGAAGCGTCATCCTCCACGACCAGTACCCGCATGGGTCAATTGTGGTCGCGAGGCGCCGGTTCTCGGAGCAGGCCGCGGATCTTGGACGAATCTTGGATGTTCGCCAGATTCGTCTTCGACGACGCACTTCTAGCGTGGAGGCATGAAGACTCCAGCCATCATCGCTCTCTCCATCATCGGTGTGCTCGCCACGACGGGCGCCGCCATGGCCGTGAACGGGGCGACGCTCGCCGCCTTCAATCAGGGCACCATCGGGCAGGCCACGGACGTGCTCGTGCCCACGTCGACCCCGAGCCCGACCACGAGCCCCACACCGAGCTCGACCCCCACCCCCGGTGCCGACGACGACAACGGGCTGCGCGGTGACGGCAGCGTCGACGACGACGGCGATTCGACCGGCGGTGTGCCGTCGCCTTCGCAGAGCAACACGAGCGACGACGACGGTGACGACGACAGCTACGACGACGACGGCCACGACGACAGCGCCGAGCACGAGGACGAGTCCGGGGACGATGACTAAGTCGCGACCGGCGGGAGGCAGCCGCACCCTGGTGGGGCTGCTCTCCACGTTCGCGCTCGTCGGCGGTGTGGTCGGGTTCCAGAACGCGGCGACGGCGCAGGAGACGGCCACGGATGTCGCGCCGCGCGGTGTCGGCACCTCCGACGCCCCGGCGGCCGAGGTGCCGCCGGAGGCGGTGCCGGCACCCGCGCCGGTGGTCGAAGCCCCGGCGGTGGAGGCCCCCGTCGTGGAGGCCCCGGCCCCTGCCCCCGCACCAGCCCCGGTCGTCGAGCCCCAACCCGCCCCCGCCCCGGCGCAGCCGAGCGGCACCACGGGCGGGTCGGGTGGCTGAGTGCCGTACGACCCGATCGCGCGCGACGCGATCACGGCGTTCCACCTCGCCGCCGGTTCGCAGCCCGAGGTGATCTCGCAGCGTCGGCCGCTCATGGGCGGGCACGCGACGATCAGCCTGGTCGGGGCATCCGAGGCACTGCTGGATGCGGCCTTCCGGCTCGCGGATCGCTGCGAGGAGAAATGGAGCCGGTTCCTGCCCGTCAGCGACGTCTGGCGGCTGAACTGGGCGGAGGGTCGCCCGACCGAGGTGGATCCGCTCACCGTGCGCCTGATCGAGGCGATGCGCGACGGCGCCGCGCTCACCGACGGCGATTTCGACCCCACCCTGTTGCCCCTGGTCATCGAAGCCGGCTACGCCGCCTCGGCGGTCGCGCCGGACATCGTGACCGAACTGCCGCACAGCGCCCGCGCACCCGGACGGCTCGACGGCATCGACATCGACGGCACCCTCGTGACGATGCCGCTCGGCACCACGCTGGATGCCGGCGGCATCGGCAAGGGCCTCGCCGCCGACCTGGTGAGCGAGTTCGCGCTCGCGGAGGGCGCCCTCGGTGCGATGGTCGAGCTCGCCGGCGACGTGGTCGTCGCCGGGCGCGCGCCCGACGGGGTGGCATGGCTGCTCGGCGTCGAGAACCCGTTCGACACCGCGCGCCACCTCACCACGGTGCGCATCGCGCGGGGCGCGATCGTCACCTCCAGCAGACTGAAGCGGCGATTCGCGACCCCGCAGGGCGAACGTCACCACCTGATCGACCCGCGCGAAGGAGCGAGCGCGGCGACGGTCACCGCCACCGCGACGGTCATCGCGGCGACCGGTGCTCGCGCCGAGGCCCTCGCCAAGTCCGGGTTCCTGAGGCCGGCCGCGGACTACCTCGCCTGGCTGCCGGAGGTCGGTGCGGCGGCCCTGCTGGTCGACGCCGACGGGCGGCAGCAGGCATCCGCGAACTGGGGGAGATACGCGTGATTCTCAACGACCCTCACCTGTGGTGGTATCTGACCAGGGCGAGCGCGATGCTCGCCTGGGCGTTGATGACGCTCTCGGTGGTGTGGGGCATCCTGCTCTCCACCCGCATCCTGCGCCGCATCGACAACCCGGGCTGGCTGCAAGACCTGCACCGCTACCTCGGGGGTCTCGGTGTGGCCATGGTGCTGCTGCACATGGTCACGCTCATGCTCGACGGCTGGCTGCAGTTCTCGCCGGTCGAGGTGCTGGTGCCGTTCGCGACCGACTTCCGGCCCTTCGCCGTCGCGCTCGGCGTGATCGCCTTCTACCTGCTGATCGCGGTGCAGGGCACGTCGATGATCATGCACCGCCTGCCCCGCAGACTCTGGAAGGCGGTGCACTACGCGAGCTACGCGACCGTGCTGCTCGTGTCATTCCACGCGGGACTCTCCGGCACCGACGTGGGCTCGATCGGCTACATGATCCTCGCCTACGGCCTCATCGGTCTCACCGCGCTCGCGACGGTCGTGCGCATCGCGGTCGGCAACCGCACCCGAGCGGCGGCCCGGGCGGAGGTCTGGGTGCCGCCGCACGACTCGGCTCCGCGCCTCTCGCCGCCCCGCATCGAGACACGCACGATGGTCGTCGCGGAGGCGGGTCTCATCGCGGAGCGGGTGATGGGCATCCGGCTGGTCGCCCTCGGCGGCGGGATGCTGCCGATCTGGTACCCCGGAGCGCACGTGACCCTGCACCTTCCGGGCGGCCTCGAACGGCAGTACTCGCTGTGCGGGGACCCGGGGGAGCGGCACCACTACGACCTCGCGGTGCTGCGCACCCTGGACTCGGCCGGCGGCAGTCGGTGGGTGCACGAGAACGTCATGCCGGGCACGACGATCGAGGTCTCCGGCCCGCTCAACCACTTCGAGCTCGAACCGGCCAGGGAGTACCTGTTCATCGCCGGCGGCATCGGCATCACTCCCATCAAGGCGATGATCGAGTCGCTGCCGGCGCCGCGCGAGTGGCGACTCATCCACGTGGGGCGCAGCCGGAAGGCGATGGCCTTCGCGCACGAACTCGAGGAGCGCTACCCGGGGCGGGTGCGCATCCACGCCGGCGACGAGACCGCGGGCCCGCTCGACTTCTCGCAGCTCTCGACGCCGGAGACCACGCAGGTGTACTGCTGCGGCCCGGAGCCGCTGATGGCCGCGGTGGCGGCGGCCGTGCCGACGGACCGGCTGCACCTGGAGCGGTTCGTGCCCGTGGTGCGCGCGGCGAGCATGCCGGATCGCGACCTGCGGTTGCGGTTCAGCCGAAACCCCCTCGAACTCACCGTGAGCGCGGGGGAGAGCGTGCTCGACGCACTCGAGCGCGGCGGCGTGCCCGTGACCGGCTCCTGCCGCAAGGGCGTGTGCGGCGCCTGCGAGGTGCGCGTACTGTCGGGCACGCCGGAGCACCTCGACTCCGTGATGGACGACGCGGAGAAGGACGCGCTCGGCGTGATGTACCCGTGCGTCTCCCGCGCCCGCAGCGCCGAGCTGGTGCTCGACTTCTAGTTCACGCGCCGCGTTAACGGCGCGTGAACCTTTGCGCGCCGTCACGGGTGTACACCGGCATTGTGGGTTAGCCTGAAGCCCTTGGAATCCACGAGTGGACCGGGGAGTGACGATGTCGGGCAGGTGCAGCATCCAAACCGTGGATGCGCGCGCCCAATTCCGCATACGTCGCAGCAGTCGAGGATGCGTGCTCGCGCGCGCGTCCAGACACTGAAGGCACCGTCGACAGACGGTGCCTTTCGCGTTTCTGCACCCTCCCATCCGCTGGAATCCAGGGGAGTCGAACGCCTGCAAGCCGTGCAGGCTCTTTCGAGAGGAGTGCGAATGCGCACGCTGGTGCTGAACGCGGGCTATGAGCCCCTGGCCGTGGTGTCCTTCAAGCGAGCGATCGTGCTCGTGATAAATCAGAAGGCGACCGTCATCGCGGCGGATGCCGAGCATCCGGTGTGGGCGGCGGCAGGCTCCTATGAGCGCCCGTCGGTGATCATCCTGCGCAATTACGTGCGCATCCCCTCCGGACGGCACGTGCCCGTCTCGCGGCGCGGCGTGCTGCGGCGAGACAACCACCGCTGCGGCTACTGCGGCGCGAGCGCCAACACGATCGATCACGTGCAGCCGCGCTCCCGCGGCGGCAAGGACAGCTGGGAGAACCTGGTCGCCTGCTGTCTGAAGTGCAACAACCTCAAGGGCGACCGCACGCCGGCCGAGATGAACTGGAGCCTGCGGGTGAACCCCCGCCCGCCCCGCGGCACGACGTGGCTCGTGCGCGGCGTCGAGCGCGCCATGCCGGATTGGGAGGAGTACCTGGCTCCGGCGGCGTAGACTGTTACCTTGCTGTGACAATTCGCCACGGCATGCTCGCTCCCGTAGCCTCGTTGAGTCCGAAACCCGAGAAGGAATCCACGCTTTGGTCGATCAGCAGCCGTCTCACGACGCGTTGAGCGACCTCTTCGGGGGTGCGGCCCCGGCCCCGTCTCAGGCCGCCGCCTCGACCGAGGGGCGTGCCTCGGCCGCCTATCCCTCGCGGCGCGACATGCGCGCCTCGCGTGGCGGCTCCGCGGTTCCACCCCGGGTCGCCAAGGGTGCGGCCCGCTCGGCCGAGGAGCGGCGGCGCAGCGCTCGGGCGCCGAAGGACCGCCGGGCGGTCGTGCGTTCGATGCGGGCATCCACCCCGAAGGCGTCTCGCAAGAACCCGTTCAGCGTGCTGCTGACCATGGGCATCGTCGGCGGCATGTTCGCGGTCGCGGGCCTGCCCGCCTACGCGCTGAGCACCCCGGCCGCGCCGCAGGCGAAGGACCTCGACGTGCAGTCGCTCGTGATCAGCGACCAGGCCACGGCCCTCGGCGCGATCCGCGACGGATACCGCGCGACGACCCCCGAGCAGCTCGCGGAGATGTCGAAGGATGCCCTGCGCGCGTCCAACAACGCCGAGTACCTGGCGTCGGGTGCGCGCGAACTGGGGGACGATTATCCCTGGGCCTACGAACTCACTTCGTCGCAGGGCGGCGGGCTGTCGCCGCTGAACTACTTCTACCGCGAGTGCGTGGACTTCGTGGCCTGGCGCCTCAACCGCGATCAGGGCTACTACGCGGCCCCCTACAAGTGGGTGTGGTCCACGCTGACCCCCACCGGCGGCAACGCCTCGCAGTGGCTCTACGCCTGGGAATCGCACGGCTGGACGGTCTCGAAGACCCCCGTCGTGGGGGCGGTCGCGTGGTTCCCGAACAACCACGTCGCGTACGTGAAATCGGTGCTCGCCGACGGCTCCGTGCTCATCGAGGAGTACAACCACAACTACTCCCATGTCTACGGACAGCGCGTGCTGCCGGCCTCCGCCGTGACGCAGTTCCTCTACCCGCCGACCTGATTCGGGGTACAACGACGCGCCGTGTCGGTTCGACTTCCTGCCATTCCCGGGTTAGCCTCGAAGGGATCCGCAAGGGGAGTTCCGAAATCGTGTCAAACCGTTCCACCAGAAATCCAGCGTTCGTCCTGCTGACGATGTCCGCCGTCGGCGGCTTGTTCGGGGTCGCCGCCCTTCCGGCGTACGCGTTTCAGGAGACCGAGAAATCGGACACCAGCTACGCCGTCGCAGACTCCCAGTCGCTGCGCGTCGCCGCGGATGCCGCACCCAACATCTCGCAGCGCGACGCCTTCTCGGCGACCACTCCCGAGGAGCTCGCCCAGCTGCGCGAGGCCGAAGCCCGCGCCGCGCTCGCCTCGCTGCGCGCCTCCGCGCGCCAGTCCGGCGACGACTACCCCTACCTCGGCCAGTACGGCCTCACCCCCCTCGGCTTCTACGGCAGCGAGTGCGTCGACTTCGTCGCCTGGCGCCTGAACCGCGACCAGGGCTTCACCTCGGCCCCCTTCCGCTGGACCGGCGGCTCGATGGGCGTCGGCAGCGCCGGCTCCTGGCTCTCCGGCTGGCAGGCCAACGGCTGGACCACGAGCATGACCCCGATCCCCGGCGCGGTCGCGATGACCAACTACAACCACGTCGCCTACGTCGCCGCCGTCTACGGCGACGGCACCGTGCTCCTCGAGGAGTACAACCGCAACTGGGACAACACCTACTCCACCCGCGTCATCCAGGCCGGCGCCGTCGTCGCCTACCTCTACCCACCCGGATAGCCTCCGCCCCTCCACACTCTCTCTAGACTGGGATGCGCCGGCCTCTGTAGCTCAATGGAAGAGCAGTTCCGTCCTAAGGCGAACACCTTACTTCCGGGAAGAGACATCGTCCCCCGGAAATCAGCCGATCTGCCCATAAACAAAGGGAAGTCGGGCTCTGTCGGCCTCTCCGGTGCCGGCATGTGCCGTCATGGATTCACATGCCGTAGTTGATACGAATGTTGATACGGACGGAGCACGAAATTGGCTGCACAATCAACCAGTCAAACAACCTCGACGGGGACCACGAGAAAGGCGAAGAAGCAGCGCCCGAGGCGACGCCAGGGCGAGGGCGGCATATCGGGGCCGGACAAGCTCGGTCGCTATCGGGCAACGCTCGAGCTGCCGCCAGAGGTGCCAGGCAAGCGGAATCAGAAGACCTACTGGGGGCGCACGGTCGCGGAAGTCGTAGAGAAGCTCGAGGAGGCGAAGACCGAGATCCGCACCAGCGGCGGCGTAGCGAACCGCACCGTCACGGTAGCCGCCTACTACGCGAAGTGGCTCGAGAACATCGCCCTGGCGTCCTACAAGCCATCCCAGTATGGGACGGTCAGATCGCAGTTCAACGTGTGGGTGCTGCCGCGAATCGGGACTAAGCGCATTGCCGACCTGCGGCCCTCTCACATCCTCGATATCTACTCGGCGATCCATCGCGGCGGGCGCGCGTCGACGACGGCGCTCAAGCTGCACTGGACGTTGTCTCGTTTCTTTGAGGACGCCCGCAAGGAGTTCCGCATTCCGAGCGTGATTCGCGACGTCGATGCACCGAACGCCTCAGGCAAGAAGCGGGGAGCGCTCGCGGTGGATCACGCGATCGCCGTGCTCGATGAGGCCGACCGCAGGCCCGACGGCACGCGATGGTGGGTCTCTCTCCTCGGGGGGATCCGCCAGGGCGAGCGGCTCGGCGCGACCCGCGACAGCGTAGATCGCGAGACTCGGGAGTTCATCGTGCAGTGGTCGATGACCGACGTTCCGCACGACCACGGTTGCGGCGGGACTTGCGGTCGAAAGCGCGGGGGCAATTGCCCACAGGCGCGACCGATGCTGCGTCCCGGCCTCGAGTACCGGCACATCAAGGGGCGTCAGTATCTCGTTCGCCCCAAGTCTGGCAAGGTTCGCCGGTTCCCCCTGATCGAGCCGGAGTTCCATCGGATCGTCGCGTACCTAGACCGCACCGAGGCTGATCCAAATCCGCACAACCTGATCTGGCACCGGTCGGATGGTTCTCCCTGGGCCGACTGGGAGGACCAGGCCGAGTGGAGGTCGGTCCTGCACGCGGCCGGGGTCATCACGGCCGAACAAGCGAAGGATCTCAAGGATCGCCCGCCCGGCACTCCCGAGACGCCGACTACGCACTTCGCACGGCACACGATGGTTACTCTGCTGATGCAACTCGGCGTCCCGGACTCGGTCATCGCGCGCATGTGGCAGGCAGACGCAGCTAAAATGATCCGCTACCTTGCGAACGTCTAGCAGACTCGGGCGAAAGTCTCGCTGGTTCAACAACGCCTGCGACACTTCTCACGGTGGCCGCCATGTCTGGCTCGACGTACTTGACCGGGGCGCGCCGCGAGAGGCTCGGCGAGAACAAGCCGCCCGGACGGATCATCGTAACACTGTGGAGCGCGGCCGACCAGCTCATCTTGCTGACGGTGCACGAGCAGTGGCCGATCGCTGCGGGGCGGGCCAGGGAGTACGAGGGCAGGGAGCACCTGTCGGCGGCCCCAGACGACTCGCCGTACACCGCCGGTCTGCTGGCCTGGACGAAGGGCTTCTTCCTGGGCCGACAGCAGCAGTGCACCGGCGGCTGGGCAGGTCGGGCGCCCACGTTCACCGCGATATAAGCGGAAGGGTCCAGACTCAATTGCCGACGCACACAGCTCCTGTCAACTTGAGATCAAGACAAGAGTCCCGGGACATGCGCAGCGCGAGCCTGGGTCAGGTCGAGTGTGCCCATGAGCCCCGGTAAAATCGTATCTGAGCGTCCGAGTCGGAGAGGGGAGGGTCCAGAAGTGAAGGCCATCCCCGAGGCGGAGCTGATAGCCAAGGCGATGGCGGGTGATAGCGCGGCGGCAGGCGAGTTCTTCGCACGCCACTTCCCCTATCTGCGGCTAATGGCGCGGCGTGTGGCAACATCGCCTGATCGCGCCGAAGATCTGCTGGCCGGGGCGATGGCGCGGCTGCTGGAACTGTGGAAGCGCGGCGAAGGGCCTGCCGAGAACGTGCTGACCTATCTGGTAGCCGCAATGCGGAATCGGCAGATCGATGAGCATCGTTCTCCGCGGGCACGCGAAGCGTGGGTCGAAGAGCTGCCGGAATCCAGCCTGCCGTCGATACCCGAATCTCTTCAGAGCGTGGAGCTGCACTCCGAGTTCGATCTGGTGCGACGGGCGTTCGACCGGCTTAGCGCCGATTCCCAGCGAGCTCTTCGCGAGGTGGTCGTGAACGGGCGACCACCACGTGAGGTGGCGTCGGAGCTGGGTCGCTCGGCAGGCGCGGTCTCCACACTGGTCACACGGTCGAAGACGGCACTTCGGCGAGAGCTGCTCGTAGTGATGCTCGGCGAGGGCCGCGAGGAATGCGCGGTGAACGCCGAGGCCTTGCCGTCGCAAGTATTCGATGCGCCCGAGGCGCATCCGGCTGGCGCGGCTGGGGTTCTGCACGTGCTCGGCTGCGTGGATTGCCGCACAGTCTGGAATCGATACGCGACGCTGACCAGCGCGCTCGGCATCCTGCCGCTGTTGAGCGTGGGCCTCGTGGTCGGCTCACCGGCACCCGCGGCGACGGCCGCAGCTACCGCCGGTTCCGTGTCGGACGAGGGAGCACGGGTTTCGTCGATTTCCAGTTCCAAGACCGCCCCGGCACCGAGCGTCGCCTGGGCGGTCGGGCGCCCCGGCAACGGTAGCCCTCTGGGAACGATCGGCGTATCCGGCGCGGGAGCGATCTTGGCCCGTGCCGGTGCGGTGGCACGGGCAGTGGTGGTTGGGCCCGCCGGAGTCGTCGTCGCCGTTGTGACTCTGATCGCGGGCGCGGGGCTTCTGATGGCGGCGTGGTTGGGCGCGTCGGGTGTGTTGGATCTGCCCGGCAGCTCGGTGGTCCCGATCGCCGCGTTCGACGCGCCGGCCGCACACCTGGGGACGACGGTGACGCCGTACCGGGGTGGGTCGGTGGGACTCGAGGTCGACTTCGACATTGAGGCCGACGAGTGGTCGCTGGTCTCGTTCTCGATCGCATTGCCGGACACGGTGCGGATCGTAGCTGCGTCCACCGGCTGGAGTTGTCCCATGGACGACGGCGGGGCCAGGTGCACGTTCGATGGCAAGGTTCCCGGCAGCTCGCGGTTCACGCTCGTCGCCGCTGGGGGGATGCCCGACGACGGGGAGTATCTCGTGCAAGTCGAGGCGCTCGCGGAGGGGGTTACTACGACGGGCTTCAGCTGGGGTCCGCTCCCGACACCAGAGCAGACCCCGACCCCCGCGCCGACGCCGTGAAAGGATCGGCGCCCTATCTCGTCTATTCGGACGAGGGGGCATTGGGGATGAGCGCACGGAGACGGTTCCGGGTTCTGATGGCGATTGCGGCCGCGGGGGTTGCCGTGCTTGTCACAGGGGCGGCCGGAGCTTGGGCGACGGTCACGCCGCCGTCCGGCCCGACCGCGGGCGGCACGAGCGTGACGATCGATCTCCCGCCCAACCGGTTTGTGCAGGTGACGGAGGGCAACTACCACACCCTCGGGTTGACCGAGGACGGCGCCGTCTGGGCCTGGGGGGACAACGACTACGGCCAGCTTGGCGATGGAACGATGACCGACAGCCTGGTCCCGGTGCGGGTGCAGCTTCCTGCGGGAACCGTCGTCACGCAGATCGAAGGTGGTGCGCATTCCTCCTACGCGGTCACGAGCACCGGCGCGGTGTACTCCTGGGGAGGCAACGCCGTCGGAGAGCTCGGCGATGGAACGACGATCGGCAGGTCGCTGCCGGTGCCGGTCGCGTTGCCGAGCGGCGCAACGGTCAGCTCGGTGCACGCCGACTACGACCAGGATATCGTGCTCACGGCGACCGTATTCGCGATCACCACGACGGGGGGACTCTACGGCTGGGGCTACAACAACGGCAAGTTCGGCAACGGAACGACGGCGGCGAGTCCCACCCCTGTGCTGCTCACGCTGCCAGGTGGCGTAGCCGCGCTGGATGCGGCCACGAGTCAGACCGGCGGGTACGTGCTCGGGGCCGACGGCATGGTCTACAGCGCGGGTGCGACCACCGTCCTCGGCATCCTCGGTCGGGGCGGCACCGCGCAGTCCTGGGCATCCGTCGTGACGACGAGCGTCCCGGTCGGCGTCACGTTCACGGCCGTGGCTGCCGGACGGCAGCACGGGCTCGCTCTGGGCACCGATGGGCTGCTCTACAGCTGGGGGAACAACGCGCTCGGGCGGCTCGGCATCGGCACGACATCGGGCTCATCCGCGCTCGCCGTTCCGGTGAGCATGCCTCCCGGGGTGTCGGCGGCGTCGATCGTGGCGTACAACGACAGCTCCTACTTCCTCTCCTCGGACGGCACCGCGTTCGCCTGGGGGCAGAACGGCTACGGCCAGTTCGGTGACGGCACGACGGACCCCAGATCGGTGCCGGGTTCGTTGACGGTCCCCGTGCCGACGGGCCGCCGCGTCGTGCAGCTGTCGGCCGGGCAGTACGCGACGGCGATCCGACTTTCCGACGGTTCACTGCTCGCGGCGGGGAGGAACTTCCAAGGCGAGCTCGGCGACGGCACGGCGATTCAGCGAACGTCATTCGTGTCGGTGCTCTCGCCCCTCGTGGCGACCGGCGTGACCTTCGACGGCATCCTGGCGACCGCATTCGCGGACTTCGGCACGACCGTCGAAGCGACGACACCCGCTCACCCGGCGGGTCCGGTGGGCGTGACGGTCTTGACGCAGACCAGGACAGGTGGCGCGGGACCGACGCACTTCGAGGTCGACGGCTTCACGTATCTCACCCCTGCCGTGCCCCCGGTCATCACCTCGGGTGACCCCCCGGACGGGCAGGTCGGGGAGCCGTACACCCACACTGTCACGACCACGGGGACCGGTCCGATCGCGCTGACGGTCGCTGGTGTGCTGCCGCCTGGCCTGTCGTTCGACCCGACGTCGGGAACTCTCTCGGGAACGCCCACCGCGGTCGGGAACTACCTTGCGACCATAACGGCGACCAACTCGGCGGGAGAGGCTTCGGGCGTCTACACGATCAGCATCTTGGCTGCCTCGGCGGGCCCCACGCCCGGTGCTCCGGGCCCGCGCAGCATCTCCGGCGAGACGACCCTCGCCTACTCGGGCATGTCGAGCAGTGCACCACTGGCGGCGCTGCTCGGCGGTGCCCTCGCGGCGTTCGGCGCCGGTTTCTGGACCCTCCGGTCCGTGCTGCGGAAGCGGACGGGCTAAGGGGGACGCGCACCCGGGCGGGAGCGGGTCGACCCCCCCTCGTCTCGTAGACCCGCCCGGGTGTCGCCGTACGCCCGACGGCCGGCATGTAAGGATCCGGTCGGCTTCTCGTCTATTCCCTTAAGCGCACTGGTGCGCGATTCGGGCGGCTCCGATCAGGGGAGCGGACGAGGGGGAAGTAACGTGAACACGCGTCGGAAGTTTCGTGTCCGGTTGGTCAGCGGGGAGTCTGGTCGGGGAAGCCGGCGAGGCCGGATCGTTGCCGCGGCGTTCGCCGCGCTTCTGGCGCTCATCGTTCCGCTGCTGACGCCGGCAGCCGCATCCGCCGCCGGCGATGGTGTGCTGACCATCTCGATCGAGCCGGTCGACGTCGCGACCGGCGCCCCGCAGACGTGGGCGGGTAGCACCGCGGCCGGTGTCGGCACGAATCTCGGCTACCGGATCAGCTACTCGTGCAGCAACGCCGACTGCGCTGGCTCCGTCGTGCGCGTGTCACCTGCCCCGTTCGACCCGACGTACGGGGTCTGGCAGCACCTGACCTACCAGAACTGGACGGCGCCGTTCCTCGGCGCGACGATCTCCGGCGATGGCCCCAGCGGGCTCACGATCAACCTCGGCGACCTCGCCGCCGGATCGGTCGGCAGTTTCCAGGTCAACTACACCTGGTCGATGATCGGCAACGCGTCGACCACGACCGTGCGGGCGGCGCAGTTCTTCCCGAACGGGTTCCCGATCGTCATGTCGGTCACCGGCGAGTCGAGCACGATCTCGAACGTGCCCGCTGCGACCGCCGCGGCGGTGGAGTGGCGCTCCACGATCCGCGACCCCGCGCTCGCGATCTCCAACCCGGGATCCCAGGACTCCGATACCAACGTCACCTATTCGATCAACATGAACAGCGGATGCCTCCCGATCCGGGATACCGCCCCGAAGGGCGATGCACGCTTCACCTGCGCCAAGAGCTATGTCGTCACCCAGCAGCTGGACCCGCGCGCGGTGTTCGTAAGCGCCAGTAACGGCGGGGTCTACGACTCGGGCGCGCATACCGTCACCTGGACGGCGGCCCCCGGTGCCGGTGTCGGCGAGCCGGCGATCGGCTGGTACCGCGCGGGCAACTCGAACACCCAGATCCCGCGCACTGTGGTGGTCAACTACCCGGCCGAGGCGTTCTCGCCCGGTGGCGATGACCCGGACTACTGCAATTTCACGCAGGCGGTCACGACCACGGTGAGCATGACGATGATCTACCTCGGCGCGGGCGGGATGCCCGACGACAGCAACGTGCGCACGATCTCGGCCCCCCGGACGCACAACATCGCCTGCATCGAACCGTTCGCGAAGGCGATCTACAACGGCAAGACCTCGACCTTTGACGGTCCGGCGCGGATCGGCGGGGTGTCCCCGGTCGCGGTTCAGCCGGCGCCCGACCTCAACCGCCACAACTGGGATATCTCGGTCGGCAACCAGGCCAACGTGCCAGGAGTGGCAGTGATCGAGGACGACCTCGACGTGCAGGGCACCCGCACCGACCAGATCATCGCCTACGCGTCGGGCACATCGACGCCGTGGGCCGAGGCGACGATCGAATGGACACTCGACGATGGCAGCACCGGGATGTCGATGGGCATCGCCACGGCACCCGCCGGCCACTGGTTCACGAACATGCGGGTGACCTCCGGCTCGATGCCTGGACCCAATCAGCTGAGCACGGGCACCGCACAGACGACCTTCACCGTGCGCGCCTTCTACGCGGTGACGGCCGACGCTCCGGTCGGGCAGAACCGCAGCAACACGGCGACGGCCACGATGACCTACCCGGACAGCCCGGGACTGGCCCCGGTCCTGCTGGGCGACCGCACCCACAGCATCAACTTCGTCGCCCCGTTCGGCCGCGGAACCGTGACCAAGAGCAGCACCAACAGCGGCACGGCCGGGGTCATCGTGCCTCCGTCGACCGGGTCGGCGACCCACTACTGGAGCATCGTCGCGCGCAATACCGGCAACGTGCCCGCCGTCGCGGTGATCGACGAACCCGACCTCGGCGGCCATCAGGCCCGGGTCACCCAGATCACCCATACCGTGAGCACCAACAACACGGCCACCGGCGCGACCGTGCAGTACACCCTCAACACGGGGGCGACGGGTACCGCTGCGGTCCCGTTCACCGCTCCGGCCGGTACCTGGATCACCGCCGCGCACGTCACCTCCTCGGTCATCCAGCCCGTCAACGCGGTGACGAGCCAGAACACGACGACCTCCTATTACGAGCTGCGGCTCGTCTTCGCGGTGCCCCCGGACACCGAGTCCGGGCTGTGGACCAACACCGCCGACGTGATGCTGACCTACCCTGGGATGGGCGTCGCTGACGTGGCGCTGTCGGCGACCGGCAGCGTCTCGTTCGGCTCGGCCGACACCCGTCCGCGCATCGCGGCGCAGTTCGTGGGCAGCCCGGTCGTCGAGGGCGGCGGACTCGCCGTCCCGGGCCGCGATGTGACCTATTCGGTGCGCGGGACCAGCTCGTTCATCCCGACCGGGGAGACCTTCACTCCGCAGTACGTGTTCGTCGCACCGGTGAACTGGGTCGTCGGGCCCGGCTCGGCGTCGTTCGTCGCGGGCACGGTGCCGCCGGGCGTCGAGTTCTCCTACCGGACGGTGACGATCGCCGGCGTGCCGCGGAGCGTCGTCGTCGCGAACTGGCCGATCGGCACCAGCTTCGGCGCCAACGCGACCTGGCCGACGATGACGGTCGCGGCCCAGCCGACTTTCGCCGCAGCCGCGGGCAGCAGCGGCGTCGCCGTCGCCTGGGCGGGCGAGGCCAGCCACGACTGGGATACCACTCAGGCCGTCTACACCGGTCCGGTCACCGACACCACTGACATCGACGCCGACGGCGTGACCACCGAGGGCTTCGCGACCCTCAACGCCGCAGCCGTCGGGGTCGGCGCGACGGCGGGGATGACCGTCATCAAGGAGATCTGCTTCCCCGACACCGGGGCGCCGGACGGCTGCGACTGGATCTCCGAACCCGGCGCCCTCGTCGGCGTCAACCCCGACGCGACCGACATCTCCTACCGGGTGCGCATCGTCAACAGCGGCAACACCGCGCTCACGAACATCGTCGCCTACGACGTGCTGCCCTACCTGGGCGACGTGGGCACGAGCTCGTCACTCGCCTCCACGCCGCGCGGCTCCACCTTCCAGGAGCTGCTCAGCGGGATCGCGGCCTCAAGCGGTGTGACCCTGGCTTTCTCGGACAGCGTCAACCCGTGTCGCGCCGAGGTCTACCCCGGTGGCCCGGCGGGCTGCGTCGGGGACTGGGCGACCGGATCGGCGGCGGAGGCGGGTGCACAGGCGATCCGCGCCACCTCGACCGGCTCGCTCGCCCCCGGCGCCGAGGTCTCGTTCCAGTACGACGCCGAGGTCGTGCCCGGCGCCGCGGCGGACGCGATCGCCTGCAACTCGGTCGCCGCGAAGGCCGACCAGATGGGTGTGCCGGCAGAGCCGCTCCCGGTCTGCGCGACGACGCAGGAGGCCGACCTCGAGCTCGAGGTCCCCGACCGGCTGCCGTTGCAGACCGGGCGCCCCGGCATCCTGCCGTTTACCGTGACCAACAACGGCGGCTCCGCACTCGCCCCCGCGACCGTGGACGTGCAGATCCCGGCCGGATTGCGCGTCGCGGACCTCGCCCCCGCGGGCTGGTCGTGCTCGATCGACGGCGGCACTCAGACCGGCCCGCTCGTGCTGACCTGCACCGCCGTGACGAGCGTCGGCGGCCCGCGCCTGCTCGTCGCCGACGTGCCGGACGCGCTCGACATCACGGTCGTCCCGACGAGCGGCTCGACCGTCTGCGTCGAGGGTCTGGTGCACGGCGCCATGTCGGATCCGGTGCCGGGCAACAACGACGCCGAAGCCTGTTTCGTCATCGCCCCCGGCGTGCCCGAGCTGCTGGTGACCAAGGACGACGGCCGCACCACCGTGCTCCGTGGTGACGAGTACGGCTACACCATCACGGTCGCCAACGGGCTGGTCGGCGAGCCGATCACCGGCGCGACGATCACCGACACCCTGCCGCCCGGACTCGAGTTCGTGTCCGCCTCGGACGGCGGCGCCTTCGCGTCCGGAGTCGTCACCTGGACCGGCATCGACCTCGCCGCGGCGGGCGAACCCGGCCCGGACGGCGACGACCCGAGCGGCGCAGCCGGTTCTTCGGTGACCCGCACGGTCACGGTGCGCGTCGCAACCGGCGCGACCGGCACGATCGAGAACACGGCGGAGGCGACGGCGATCGACCCGGCCGATCCGGGCCGGACGCTCACCGGCGAGGCGACCGACACCGATGATCTGCTGCTCTACTCGATCGAGAAGACGGTGAACGCACCCGCCGAGGGCGTCTACGACGGCGATGAGCTCACGTACACGATCACCCTCAGCAACGACGGCACGGCCCCTTTCCCCGGCGCCGCCGTCCGCGACGTGCTCGACGACCTGCTCGATGACGCGGCCTACATCCCCGGTTCAGGCACGGTCGCCATCGGCGGCGGAAGCCCGTCCCCGCTCGCCGACCCGTCGGGCGGGGAGCTGAGCTGGAGCGGGACGCTGCCGGACAGCGGGACCGTCGTGCTGAGCTATCGGGTCACCGTCGGCTCCGGAGGCGACGGTGACCTGACGAACACCGCCTTCACCTCGGCTGCCGATACCTGCGACCCCGCGACCGGGATCGCTGACGACGACGCCCCCTGCGCGACCACCACGACCCGCCTCGGGCCGCTGGTGTCGAAGAACGTGCAATCGCTGGAGCAGAACGACGACGGCACCTGGACCATCGTGTACGGGATCGACGTGACGAACCGGAACGACGACGCACCCGTCGACTACGCCCTCTCCGACGAACTCCGGTTCGGAGCGGGGATCGACGCGGACTCCGCGACCGTGACCAGCGGCCCGGCAGGGGTCGCGCTCGAGCCCTGGACAGGGTCCGGAGCGGTCACCGGCACGGTGACCCTCCCCGCCGGGGCGACCCACGAGTACCTCGTGACCGTTGTCGCCGACGCGGGCGACCTCGCGGGCACGGCCGCCGCGGAGTGCGTCGACGGCGTGGGCGGGGGCTTCGCCAACCGCGCTTCGATCGAACTGCCGAGTGGCCGCCTGATGGACTCGGAGAGCTGTGCCGAACCGGTCGAGCCGACCGTGACGAAGGCAGTCGTGGCGACGACCCAGAACCCCGACCGCAGCTGGACGACGGTCTACACGATCGGCGTCTCGGCGCCGGCCGGGGCGCCGGCCGGCGGCTTGGCCTACACCCTCGAGGATGCCTTCGGCCTGCCCGCGGGCGTGACCGTGCAGCAGGTGACGGTCGCCGGTCCGGGCGGTGCGGTGGTCGATCCCTCGTTCGACGGTGCCGCTCAGACCGCGCTGCTGACCGCCGCGGATCGCGTGGGCGCAGGCGCGACGCGGTCGTACACCGTGACCCTGGTGACCGACGTCCCGGCGGGAGCCGTGACCGGATCCGCCCTGGCCTGCGCGCCCGCCGGCACCGGAGGCTACGTCAACGCCGTGACCCTGCTCTCGGGGGAGAGCTCCGTCGCGATCGGCGAGGCCGCGGCGTGCACGGCGATCGTCGCGCAGCCGATGCCGCAGATCACGAAGACGGTGACGAGTAGCGCCATCGACGGCACGACCGGCGACTGGACGATCGGTTACGAGATCACGGTCACGAACCCCGACCCGGCGCACGCCACCGCGTACGACCTGAGCGACGAGCTCGGATTCGGTGACGGGATCGCCATCGTCGACGCGCAGATCGCCTCGTCCGACGCCACCGTCTCGGGCACCTGGGACGGCGACGCCGATCCCGTGGTCGCAAGCGGCATCGAGCTCGCGGGCGGCGCGACCCACACCTACCAGGTGACCGTGGTGGCGACCCCGCCGTCCGTCATCGACGACGACAACTGGGCCGACATGGACTGCCGGGTTGATCTGGGCGAGACCGGCACCGGATTCCGCAATGTCGCGACGCTGACCAGCGGTGCGCTGAGCGCCGTCGCCGCCGGCTGCGAGTCCGCGACCGACCCGAGCGTCGTCAAGACGACGACGCAGCCTCCGGTGCAGGATCCGCTCACCGGGCTGTGGGAGGTCGAATACCAGATCACGGTCACCAACCGTTCCACGACGACCGTCCCCGGCGGCATCCCGTACACCTTGAGCGACACCTTCGGGTTCCCGGCCGGAACGACGATCGACTCGGTCGACATCACCGGACCCGGCACCCTCAACCCCGGATTCGACGGCTCGACTCAGACGGCCCTCGCGACCGGCTCCATCGGGGCAGCCGCCGACGAGGACACCCCGGCCCGGCACGTCTACACGGTCACCGTCGTCTTCGACGCGGCTGCGGCTCTCTCGGCCGGGGCGCGGGCGTGCGACCCCGCCCAGGGTCCGGGCGGGTTGCTCAACGAAGCGGAGATCACCGTCGGCGGCCGCGCCACCGCGGACATCGCCTGCGTCGAAGCACCGGAGGCTCCGGTGTTCGGGGTGGCCAAGGAGATCCTGTCGCAGGAGCAGCTGCCCGACGGCACCTGGTCGGTGCTCTACCGGGTCACGGTCGCCAACCCGAGCCCGACGATCGCCGGACGCTACGACGTCGAGGACGGCTTCGAGCTGGGCGCCGGCGTCTCGCTGGTCGGCACGCCGACGATCGTTGCCCGGCCGATCGAGGCGACCATCGACCCGGCCTGGGACGGGCAGGCGAACACCACGCTCACCGAGGACGTCCTGCTCGGCGGCGGTGCAACGCACCGCTACACCGTGAGCGCCGTGATCGACGCCGGCTCGGTACGCGGGACGGATCCCGCGGGTGATTGCGTCCTCGGCGGCGGCGAGACCGGCACCGGGTTCCGCAACACCGCGAGCATCGGCACCGGCGGCGCTACGCGCGACGCGACCGCTTGCGCGACCGCGCACGATCCTGCCATCGCCAAGACCGTCGATGGCACCCCTGTGCTGAACGCCGACGGCTCCTGGACGGTCCGGTACGTCATCACCGTGACCAACCCGTCCGCGACCGTCGACCTGACCTACGGGATGTCGGACGAGCTGGACTTCCCGACAGGTACGACGATCGACGTGGCGACCGTGACCGCCCGCGTCGGGGGACCGGCGACTTCCGGAAGCTGGGACGGGACGGCTGATCCGATCGTGGTCGCGGCGGGAACCGCCCTCCCGGCCGGAGCGAGCCACGTCTTCGACGTCGTGGTGACGGCGACCCTCCCGAACGGGCAAGCATCCGTCGCGGACGGCTGGGCTAACGCCGCAACGGTGTCCTCGGGAACCGGGGGCGTGATCGAGTCGGAGGCCACCGCGGAGGCCGACATCGAGCTGCCCGAGCTACGGATCGTCAAGACGACCGGCGCCACCGGGGTCATCCGCATCGGCGACACCGTCGGGTACACCGTCCTGGTCGAGAACACCGGAGCGGGAGACTTCACCTCGACCTACCCGGCCGAGGTCTGGGACGACCTCTCCGGCCTCCTCGACGACGCTACCCTCGGCAGCGTGACCGTCACGCCGTCGACCGGCGCCCTGACCACACCGGCGAATCGGATCCACTGGTCGGGTGCGCTCGCGTCCGGACAGTCGATCCAGCTGGTGTACTCGGCCGTGGTGACCGCCGCCGGCGACCAGTTACTCGACAACGTCGCCTTCGCCGGCATCCCGGGCACGACACCTCCCGTCCCCGACCCGTGCGCAGGCGACGGCTGCTCGGCGACATCCACGCCTCTGCCTGGCTTCCTGCTCGAGAAGACCGCGAGCACCGGCGTCGTCACGGCCGGGGGTGCGGTGGACTACCAGATCGTGTACACCAACACGGGTTTCGTCGACGTACCGGATGCGACTTTCACCGACGACCTGCGCGACGTGCTGGACGATGCCGCTCTAGATGGTGCGATCTCCGCGACCACGGGAACGGTGACACCGACAGCCGACGGCTTCACCTGGCAGGGCTCGCTCGCCGCGGGCGCGTCGGTCACCGTCAGCTACACGGCGGTCGTCAACTCACCACTCGCCGGTGACAACCTCCTCGTCAACGAGGCGACAGCGGACGCGGACTTCGCGACCCGCTGGCCGGGAGGAGTCTGCCCGACGGCTCCCGGGCCGTGTGCGCCACCTGACCGCGTCGCCATCGCCGAGACCGGCGTGCGCTCCCTCGCCTTCTCGAAGGTCGCAGACGTGAGGCTGACTACCTACGGCCAGACGATCGCCTACACCGCGACCGTCATGAACATCGGAGGTGCGGACTACACAAGTGGTGACCCGGCGACAGTGGTCGACACGCTGTCCGGCGTGCTCGATGACGCCGCCTACAACGGCGATGCGTCGGCATCCGCCGGCACCGTCAACTACATCGGCTCCGAGTTGGCCTGGACCGGGCCGATCGACGCGGGACAGACGGTGACTATTCGCTACACGGTCACGGTCCGCAACAGCGCCACGGGAGACGGCCGCCTGGATAACGTGATCGGAATCAACGGGACCGCCGCAGCGCCAGCCTCGTTCCCGCAATGCTCGCCCGCGCCGGTGGACAACGCCCAGACGCACTGCGTCGTCAGCGTCCTAATGTCGCCGTTGGCGTACACCGGGCGCACGACGAGCTTGCTCCCCCTGCTCGCCGCCGTCCTGCTGCTCCTTGGGGGCGCCATTCTGGTGCTGATCCGCAGGCGCCGAGCGGAGCGGGTCCGCACCGGCGACCGGCAGTAGTGGACCGGAACAGCACGGGGGTGGCGGACCCCGGTCGCGCCGCCCCCGGTCCGCCCTGATCATCGACGCGATCACCCTGTTGCAGGCGAGCAGCTTCACGTTGTGCGAGGGCCAGGTTTTGAGCAGGTCTCGAGGTGAATGACGTGCCTCACACATCTGACGGAGACCATGTCGACGACTCCCTCTTGGGGATTGACCGCCTGAATCCCCTTATCCCGAATTCAAACGAGCCATGACCCCGAATGTTCGCCGAAGCGGGCCGCACGTTTCAATTCTCGTCCATCAGGTGGGGGAGTCGCCGGTGCTGGCCTCCTGGGCGGTCAGACGGCGTCTTACGATCGAGCCCGGCACGGAACCGGAGGGGCCACGCAGAGCCGCATCGCAGGCCGGCCCACCGGACATTCGCTTCGCAACTACATCCGACGCGACCAAATGGTTCGGACGCGCATCCCGACCAACCGTGTTCACCTGGGCGCTGCACGACCATGTCGGGACACAGACGGCAGTGAGTGCTTGGGCGTTTCCCGCGATCTTGATGGCTGAGCGCGACGCCCGAACCATTCAGGAGTTCGTCGATCAGCTCATGCTCCACATCGTCTCTGATGCCCATACCGGCGGTGTCGCCTGGTTCGGCGAGCGGGCCGGGTTACCAGTCGTCTTCTCACCCGAGCCCTACTCCAACCGGGAGGACGCCCTGCAAGCCGCAACCGTCGCGGTCGGATTGCTGCCGGTAGCAACTGTTGCCGCGCACGCCGTGAACGTTGACACGTAGCGGCCCGGGTCTTGGCGTCAGCGTCTCGCCGCTGACCACCACGACGAGACGTGACCTCGGTGGCTTCGGCCTCGGGATGGCGTGGACACCTCCCCAATTGGAGGTGCACCATGACGGTGGCGATGCGGGTGATGTCGGCTGGGGCGGCCTACCGGTACCTGCTGAAGTCAGTCGTGGTCGGCGACGGCAGCCGCGATATGACAGCCCCGCTGATCCGCTACTACACCGAGAAGGGCGCACCCCCGGGCCGCTGGTTCGGCTCGGGGGTGGAGGGGCTCGCCGCCGGTCGTATCCATGACGGCGAGGAAGTGACCGAAACGCAGCTGCGCCGGTTGCTGGGAGAAGGTCGCGACCCGGACACGGGGATGCCGCTTGGCCGCACGCACCATTCATTCGCTCCGCGCCTCGACGGTTCCCCTCGGCGGCGGGCGGTCGCCGGCTATGACCACACCTTCTCGATCCCCAAGTCGCTGTCCACGATCTGGGCTGTCGCGGATGCGGGCACGCAGTCGCTCATCGCGCGGGCGCATGGCCGTGATCGTCACCGTCCCGACCGGCACCGCATGCGGATCCACCGCAGCGCCGACCGCCTGAACCGTGGCGGCCTCGAGCGTCGGGAGAGGACCGGCGCCGGCGGGCGGGCGGGTGCCCGGCACCTGGTACAGCGTGCCCTCGAAGATCACCGGGATCGGCTGCCCGTCGACCTTCAGCCACGGGCCGTTCGTGCTCGAGACCACGAGCCGGTCGGTCAGCGGGTCGCCGGGGACCACGAGGTGCTGCATCGCCGTCGAGATGGCGCGGGGCTGGAACGGCACCACGCTGGTCTCGGTCACCTGCCCGAACCGGTCGGTGTAGCCGCCGATGAGGTAGCGGCCGAGCTCGCCTTGGGCGTCCTTGTCGATCGCCCACACCCAGGTGTAGAACCCCGACGAGGGCGCGCTGATCGAACCGGCCGACGAGTAGTCGCCGGCACCGGCAAGAGTAAGCTCCTCGACCCCCGCGATCGGCGCGCCGATCGGCGGGGAGTCCGCCTCGACCGGCTGCTGGTCGAACGGGCCGTACAACGTCCCGGTCGCGGTGATCGGGATGCGCTCCCCGTCGAGGATCGTCCAGGTGCCCTTGGTCACCGACACGGCCAGCTGGTCGACGAACGCATCGCCCTCCTGGACGTAGCGGGATGCGACCTGGGTGCCGATCACCGGCTGGAAGTCCAGATCGATCCGAGGCGTCTGGGCAGATGCGGACAGGTTGCCGGGTGCCCCGGCGACCGAGGCGATGATTCGCTGCTCGCCGGCCCCAGCCGTGTACAGGTCGAGTTTGGCCCCGTAGCCCTCGGCCGCCACCGACATCGACGCGCCGATCTCGTACCAGGGGGCGCCGTCGGCCGGGGTGCCGGTGATCCCGAACTGGCCGGCGCCCAGCACGCGCGAGGTGGCGCCGTTGCTGAACACCGCCCTGGACAGGTTCGCGGTGCCCTGCAGGTGCGCCGGGTTGGCCGTCACGGTCAGGGTGCCCGCATACTGGTCGGCCATCTCGATCGACAGCGACAGCGACGGGTCGGTCACCGCGAACGCGGAAGCCTCGGCCCGCATGGAAGCGAGGTTGGCGAGGATCGAAGGCCTTGCCCCGCTCGGCGCGCGGGCGATGTAGTAGCTGTCGCCGCCGTTGCCGTTGTAGATGCCAGGGTCGGCGATGGACCAGACGAACATCGCGACGGCCGACGTGAGGTTCGGATCACCCGACTGCCCCCACTTCGCCAGCACGTAGTTCAGCTGCGCTAGCTGCGGCCGCGACAGGCCGTCCAGAGAGGTGACCGTGTTCGGACCCGACGTCGGAGAGAACGGGACCGCGGCACCGAGGTCGATGCAGTACGCCTGACGCCCGTCGTCGGCGCGGTAGGCGCCCAGCCAGCCCTGGCCGATGTCGTAGCCGACGCCGTGGCCGCCGGCGTACGCGGGACCGGCGGCGACGAACAGCCCGCCGAAGGCGAGCAGCAGTGCGACGGCCAGCGACAGGGCTCCCCGGAGTCGGCCCCTTCTCGGCGGATCCCCGACCTCCGGGGGAGTGGGCAAGATTGCAGACGACATTGAGTCTCCTCCTGTGTGTGAGGGCGGCCACATGCCGCCAGGAGGAGAGGTGCGCGCGAGGACTCGGCGTCAGAGACCTTTGACAGGGGATAGGTGATGGGCGCGCCGCGCCGGCTCGGGTGAATCACCCGCGCCGGCTAACGATCCGCGAGCGGTGGGCGCGCCGAGTCCACCCCGGGGCGGGCGTCGGGGCGCGGGAACTAAGCTTGGAGACGCCAGCCTCCGTAGCTCAATGGAAGAGCGCCCGCGTCCTAAGCGGTCGGTTGTAGGTTCGAGTCCTATCGGGGGCACCTAGTTGATACAAGTGTTGATACGCGAGCGGTTATCCACAGCCAACTTCCTAGTGTTTCATTGGGCGGTAGGATGATCTTGGACATCGTCTCCTCTCCGTCCTAAGGAAAGGGTTGGGGGTTCGAGTCCCGCCAGGGGCACGTATGCGAGAAGTCCCGCGGCATCGCTGCGGGACTTCTCGCATACCGGCCCCTAGATGCGGACTCGCACCGCGGGGGTCCCCGCCGCGCCGGTTCCGACGAGCTGCGCACCCCGAGGTGCTCTTCCGGCAGGGTGGTGACCGCGCGGCTTGGCGGCCGTGCCGGTGGGGCGTCGAGTCCCTCCAGGGGCACCCTCGATCAGTGCCAAATTCCCCGGTGAATAGGCGGAGGTTGGGCCTCGGGACCTCCCCGGCAGGAGGATTCGACTGTAACTTGACTGCGAAGCGCGCGCTGATCGACCCCGTTGAAGATGATCCCCTTGACTATCTGGACTTTTCGCCAAGTACAGGCCGCTCCGTGGGCCTGGACAAGAGGGGGGTTTCAAGGCCGCATCGAGTGGTTCGTTGCGCGGTTCAGTGGCAGATCACTACTATCTGCCTCGCCGTCCAGCTCGCGAGGCAAAATCATCGAGCGTGCGTAGCACGGACTCTGCGAGCCAGATCCGGTTGCGTCGTTGTGAGTTCGCTGATGCAAGTAGGCCTCGCTCAATGAGAGCATCCAGGGCGCGGAAGGCTGTAGGCGGCGCGACACCAAGTTCGCGAACGACGATGTCTGAGTTGAGCACGGGGTGAGCGATGGCGAGGGCGCCGACTCGACGTGCGGTCGCGTCGGAGCGGAGGCCGCTCATCTTGACTTCCCACTCGGCCTCGATGGCCTTGATGTCGCCAACGAGTTGACGGCCGTTGACGACCGCGTACCCTGTCGCGCGGGTGAAAGCCGTGACGATGGGTCGAAGCTCACCGCGACGATAGGCACTGAGGGCGTTGTAGTAGTCCTTCACGTCGTGGAGGAGTCCCGCGGAAACAGGAACTGTGATGTTCGTCGTGACCCGCGCCTGGCGCAGCATCGCCTGAACAATCGCACGGCCCGTCCTGCCGTTGCCGTCCGGGAAGGGGTGAATGGTCTCGAACTGCGCGTGGGCGATCGCGACTTGGGCCAATGCGGGGATGTCGGTCCGATCGATGAATGCGACCAGGTCATCTATTGCTGCGGGCACGCGGTTGTGGTGGGGAGGAACGAAGTCGGCTAGGTGCGGGCTGAGCGAGTCCCCGCCAACCCACACCTGCTCATCGCGCCAACGGCCCGTGAGGTCGGGTGCGTGCGAACCGAGTAGGGCGGTTTGCATCGCGATGATGCTCTCGCCGTCGATCTTGTCGGCAAGCGCGAGCGCCGCCTCCATCGTCCGGACGTTGCGCACGATCAGGGCGGCGTTGCCGGTCTCGCGTTCGCCGAGCTCGGCCTCGGCGATCGCTCGCGCCCCGCTGGTGAGGTTCTCGATCTCAGATGAGGAGGCCGACTCGGTGCGTAGGAGGATCGAGGCGAACGGCAGCCCGCCCGGTCCGACTTCCGCATCGAATCGCGTAAGGAGTTGGGTGGCTTCGTCGATCTCTGCGGCGAGGTCGCCCGGGATGTCGATGGAGAGGTTGGCGATCGGCGGAACGATGGCCGACGAGTAGGGCTGGCGAATGCGCTCGCGTTGGGCACGGGTGAGATGGTCGCTGTTGATTCGCGAGGCCCACTGATGCTGTTCGCTCCCGAGGGCTGGCCAGCTCAGTGATTCTGACGTGTTCGACGTAGAGTCGGACATACCGCGCCTCGCCTTCTCAGCGCAATCGCCGCTGGTGGTTATTTACACTTAACAGGCTAAGTGTAAATACTGCGATTCGCTATTAATGCTTCGCTGAGATCATTTTTCACGGCATCTTGACAGCGCTTGAGTCGGAACCCACTTGATCACAGTGATGCCGAGCACTCACAGATCCCAGAAAGTCACAGGGACTTTGGCTGCAGCCACACTAGTACAAGGCCGCATATCGGGTTCGAGTCCCTCCGAGGTCGTCGCCTACTTGCAGCGTCCTACCCGCCCGACGTCGAGGCCGGCGCTGGGAACAGCGCACCCACGTCGATGTACCCGCCGATGAAGGCGCCCACGATGATGAGCACCACGCCCAGCACGCCGAGGGGCACGGCGGTGGCGAGGGCTTTGAGGATCTCGGAGAGCACGTCTCCAAGGCCGCGGGTGGAGGGGTTGTCCTTCTCTCGCTTGGCTTTGAGGGCGGTGACGAGCGACACGACGATCTGGGCCAGCACCAAGACGAGGCCGGCGATGATCAACCATGAGGCAATGGTTTTCGGGTCCATGTGCGTTCTCCTGGGGTTCGATCGATGGGTGAGCACACCTTGGCACGCCGGTGCGCCGATCGCAAGACTTTCGTGAGTCCGCTTCACGATCGCCGGATGACGCGAACCTAGCCCGAGCTGCGGCCGCCCGACCCCGGCTCGATGTGGTCGAGCAGGGCCTGCAGGTAGAGCGGCGCCTTCTCGGGGCGAAGCCGGATGGAGTATCCGAGACCGCAGGCGAGGATCATGAGGTCGAGCGCATCCAGCCCCGGTCGCAGGTGATCCTCCGAGCGGCGCACGAGCGCGGCGAACACGCCGATGAGCTCCGCGCGCAGCGCCCGGGTCTCATCCCTCACGAGGTTCGTGTTCACGGATGCGGCAGCGAACTCCGGGTCGGCCGCGAAGGCGCGCACGGCCTGGGTGAGGAACTCCCGCAGGGCCGGCACGGCATCCGTGCGCGCCTCTGCCGAGCGGGCGATGGCGATGAGCTCGACGAAGCGGTCGTCGACGAGCCCTTCGGCGAGTGCCTCGGGGGAGCCGAAGTGCCGGTAGACGGTGCCGATGCCGACCTCGGCGTACCGCGCGACGGCGTTCAATTGCAGCGGTTCGCCGGCCACGACGAGTGCTCGCGCGGCGTTCAGGATGCGTTCGCGATTCTTCGCGGCATCACGGCGAAGGGTCGACATGGCTCCATGGTAGGCGCTCAAGCGGATGGTTCATCAATTCGGATGAACTATCCGTTTATGGTACTGTCGGCGACATGAGCAGCACGAGAGAGACGATCATGGTCGGCGACCGCCGACGCAGCTACCTCCTGGTCGAGCCGCGCACGCCGCGCGAGAGTGCCCCGCTGATCGTCGCGTTGCACGGCCGAACGCAGAACGCTCGCGTCATGCGGTCATTCAGCGGTCGCACGCTGGATGCCCTCGCCGACCGACTCGGCGCGCCGCTGGTCTACCTCAACGGCCACGGTCGCGCCTGGAACGACGGCCGCCGCCGGGCGGTCTCGGCGGCACAGAAGAGGAACGTGGACGATGTCGGCTTCGTTCGCGCGGTCGTGGCCCGCCATGGTCGGCCGACCATCGCCGTCGGGTACTCCAACGGCGGACAGCTGGTGCATCGGCTGCTCCGCGAGGCCCACGGCTTGCTCGACGGTGCCGTGGTGATCGCGGCGGGGCTCCCCGTCGACGCCGACTACTCGCTGTCCGAGCTCGCGCCGGATCGGGTGCCCGTGTTGTTGCTGCACGGCACCGCCGACCCGGTTGTCCCCTACGCGGGCGGCCCGACTCGCCTGCTCGGTCGCCCGCTCGGCAGCGTGCTGTCGGCGCGGGAGACCGCCGAGCGCTACGCGACGGGTGGCGCTCCTCGCGTCACGGCCGACGGTGACATCGAGCGGGTGGACTGGGGGACCGTGCGACTGGTGACGCAGTTCGGCGTCGGGCACGTCATCCCGAACCGCGTCACCGCGCCGCGGTTCGTCGGGCCGTCGCACGCCGATCTCGACGCCGGCGAGGAGATCGAGGAGTTCCTCGCCGCCCGCGTTCGCCGGTCGTAGAGGCCCCTACCGCCCCCGCCACGTCACGACCACGTGCAGCAGTGGCACCGCGGACGCACCCATGAGCACCCAGCCGAGCACCTCATCCGTGGGCCGCAGCAACACCCCGGCGAAGAGCAGGGCGGCGAAGACGATCGCGGAGACCGCGCGGCCGACGGTGCGTTCGAGCGAGCGGATGCGGCGCTCGAGGTCGGGGGTGCGCACGGCCACCTGGCCGCGGTCGATGCGGGCAGCGAGCTCGTCGAGGCGGCCCGGAAGCCGGGCGAGCGTGCCGGCGTAGCCGAGGGCGCGCTGGCCGAGGTCGCGCAGCGTGCCGCTCGTGGGGGTGAGCACGGTGCGCGCGAAGGGGTCGACGGCATCCCACATGTTGAAGTCGCGGTCGAGGGCGCTCGTGACGCCCGAGATCAGCGAGATGGTGCGGATCAGTAGCAGGAAGCTCTCCGGCAGCTGGAACGGCAGCGAGCGGACGGTCTCGCCGAACTGCAGGGCGAACGTGCGCAGCTCACGCGGGTCCACCTGCTGCAGCTCGGCGACGCCCATGCCGCCGAAGCGGTCGAAGAGGGCGGTCATCGCGCGTTCGAGTTCCTCGGTGTCGGCGGACTTCAGCAGCACGCCGAGCCGCTCCATCGAGTGGATCAGGGCGCGCCCGTCGCGGGCGAGGGCGGCGAGGATGAAGTCGCGCAGCCCCGAGCGCAGGCTGTCGGTGATCTCGCCCATCATGCCGAAGTCGATGTAGGTGAGCCGCCAGCCCCCGTCGGTGGGGGTGACGAAGATGTTGCCGGGGTGCGGGTCGGCGTGGAAGAACCCGGCGACGAAGATCTGCTGGAAGGTGGCGCGCGCGAGCGCCTGCGCGACCGCGGCCGGGTCGATGCCCGCCGCGGTGAGCGCCTCGACGTCGGTGATCTTGATCGCGGTGACGTCGGAGAGCGTCAGCACGCGCAGGCTGGTGCGATCCCACACGACCACCGGGGCGGCGACGGTGTCGTCGCCCGCGAAGTCGTCGGCGAACCGCTCCGCGTTGCCGGCCTCGTGCAGGTAGTCGATCTCCTCGAGGCTCGTGGTGGCGAACTCCTCGACGAGGGCGGGCGCGTCCACGCGCGACGACACGAGCCGCACCCGCGACAGCCAGCCGGCCACCCGCCGCAGCGCGGCGAGGTCCACGGCGACCACCGACTCGATGCCGGGTCGCTGCACCTTCACCACCACGTGCTCGAACCCGAGGTCCGCGGCGATCGCGGGGGAGAGCCGCGCGCGGTGGGCCTGGCCGAGGGATGCCGCGGCGATCGCCACCGGCTCGAACGCCGCATAGGCGGCCTCCAGCGGCATCCCCAGCTCGGTCTCGGTCTGGGCGCGGATGGACTCGAAGCTCTCCGCCGCCACCTCGTCTTGCAGCCCCTCGAGCTCGCTGGTGATCTCGGGCGGCAGCACGTCGAGGCGCGAGGACATGAACTGCCCGACCTTGATCATCAGCCCGCCGAGGTCGACGGCGAGGTCATGGAAGCGGCGGGCGAGTTTGCGCAGGCGTGCCACCCGTCCGTGCGCGGAGAGCCGGCCGAGGCCGATGCGCGGCAGCACGAGCTCGTACCACCAGGCCTGCAGCATCGCCCGGGCGGCGAAGCGCATGATGCGTCGGTAGCGCGCCTGGAACACGCGGCCCGTGGGCGGTGCGGTGAGTGCGCCGCGGGCGGGCGGCATCCCCTCAGTCCTCGGCGAGGATGGCGTAGAGCTTGCGGCGCGCCTCGTCGATCACGGCGACGGCGCGTTCGGTCTGCTCGGGGCTGCCGCTGTGCGCGACCTGGGCAACGGCCTGGGCGAGCTTCGCGCCGGCCTTCGGCAGGGCGGTGTTGTGCTCGGCGCGCCAGGAGCGGCGCGGCTCCCACGGTTCGGGTCCGCTCGCGAACTCGGCTGCGGCCTCGCGGCCCGCCTCGGTGAGCGAGTAGACCTTGCGTTCGCCGACCTGCTCGGCGGTGACGAGGCCCTCGTCGGAGAGCAGCTGCAGCGTGGGGTAGATCGAGCCGGGGCTCGGCTTCCAGCTACCGTGCGTGCTCGCCTCGATGGACTGGATGATCTGGTAGCCGTGCATCGGCTTCTCGGTGAGCGCGACGAGGATGGCGGCGCGGATGTCGCCGCGTCCCATGCGGCCCGCGGCGCGGGGGGCGAACGCTTCGCGGAGGCCGTCGACGGCCTCCCACAGGTCGAAGCCGGCGGATGATGAGGTGCGCATGGCGTGTCCTCCTCGGACGATGTGACTCTCGCTGGCGACTGTCAGCGATAGTCAACGATACATCGTTAAGTGGCGGCTCAGTGGCTGGCGCGGATGATGCGCGACAACGCCCAGCCGATCGCCGACACGAGCGGCACCGCGACGACGGCGAGCGCCACCGGGTTGGGCTGGAACCTCAGCCCCTCGGAGGTGCCGACGTAGGCGCCGATCGGCAGCGCATAGCCGCCACCGCCGCCTCCGCTGCCTTCGCCCTTGCCCGCCGGGCCGTTCTGCCCCTCCGGCATCTCGCCGGAGCCTTCGCCGCCGCCGAAACCGAAGATCACGAACGCGACCGGGATGACATCCTGCCCGTTCACGCTGCTCTTGTCGCCGTATGCCAGCTTCGCGCCCCAGGAGGGCACGGACTGGGCCAGTTTCTCGATGAGGGTCGTCATGCTGCGACGCTACGCGCGTCGGCGACCGGCGGCTAGGGCTGGAAGTCCCGCGACGCGACACTCGGTCGTTCGCCCAGACCCGCCGACCTGGCGTCGCGCACGACGCCCACGGCCGCGTTCACGGATGCCGCATCGATCGGTCCGTCGTAGCGCATGCCGTCGATGAAGAACGTCGGTGCCCGATCGAGGTGCATCGACTCGGCGTCGATCACGTCGTCATCCACCCGCTGGAGTCCCACGCCGTTCGCGAGGTCGTGCTCGAAGCGTCGCAGGTTGAGTCCGGCCGCCGCCGCGGCGCGACGGATCTGACGCTCGGTCTCGATGGGCGCATCCAGCAGCAGCTGGTCGCGCATCTCCCAGAATCGGCCCTGTGCTGCTGCCGCCTCGGTGGCCGCCGCCACCGTGCGACCGAGCGGCGTCTCGAGCGGCAGATGCCGGAAGGTGTAGACGACATCGTGCCCGAACCGACCAGCCATCTCGCTGCCCATCTCGGCGGCGCTCGGGGCGAACGGGGAGGAGAAGTCGCCGTACTCGACCACGGTGACGAATGCCCGGTCGGCATCCCCGATCACGGGATCGCGACCGGCGTCCAGCGGGCGCACGAGCCGCCGTCGGTCCGGCGCGTTCCGCCGTTCCCGTGCGCTCAGCACCGCGAACGCGATCGCGCCGAGCAGAGCCGCGATCGCGGACGCGCTGATGACCCCGATCTGGGCCCGACCGATGTCGAGCGGATCGTCGAACGCGAGCTCGGCCACGAAGAGCGAGATGGTGAATCCCATGCCGGCGAGCATGCTGAGCCCGAGAACGTGCGACATGCGCACCGCCGGGCTGATGGCGCCCGGCCGAACCCGCGCGACGATCCATGTCGATGCCGTGATGGCGACGATCTTGCCGATCACGAGCCCTGCGATGATGCCCCAGGTCAGACGCGACGAGAACGCATCCGCGAGCGAGTCGCCGGTCACACGCACGCCCGCGTTGGCCAGCGCGAAGATCGGCAGGATCAGCCAGGTGATGTAGGGGCTGAGCGTGCGGTAGGCGCGTTCGTTGACCGACACCGCGCGCGCCAGCGAGTCCTCGGCGCTGCGGGCGTAGTCGGCGCTCGGCGACATCTGGAACGCGCGCACGTGCTCCTGGGCGCGATCCAGGTCGGTGCGTCGCGTGCGGAAGATCGGCAGCAGCAGGGCGATCGCCACCCCGGCGAGGGTCGCGTGCACCCCGGAGAGCAGGAAGCCGACCCAGACGACGACGGACGGCGCCAGATAGAGCGTGCCGCGCCACACGCCGAGCACGCGCATCCCCACGATCGCGGCGAGCCCCGCGCCAGCGATCAGCAGGGGCAGGGGATCGAAGTCATCGGCGTAGGCGAAGGCGATGACCCCGAGGGCGCCCACGTCATCGGCGACCGCCAGTGTCACGAGGAAGACCCGCAACTGCGGTGGCATCGCGCGACCGACCAGGGCCAGCATGCCGAGCACGAACGCGGTGTCCGTGGAGACGACGATGCCCCATCCGCCGACCACGTCAGTGCCCCAGGTGATCGCGACGAAGATCAGGGCCGGGATGATGAGTCCGGCCGCCGCGGCGATCAGCGGTGCGCTCGCCCGTCGCCAGTCGCGCAGTTCGCCGAGCTCGAGCTCGCGGCGCACCTCCAGCGTGACGTGCGCGAAGAACAGCGCCATCAGTGCATCGTTGACCCAGTGGCGCAGATCGAGTTCGAACCGCAGGTCACCGAGTCCGAACCCGAGCGGCAGGTGCCAGAAGGCGGTATAGCTCTCGCCGGGGAGGTTCGCCCAGACCAGTGCGGCGATCGTGCCCGCGATGAGCACGACGGCGCCGCGCAGTGCCTCGGGGGTGCGGCGCACTCGGTCGAGCGCGCGAGTCAACGAGGGCATGGTCACTCCGTGACGGTGGGGATGATGAGCAACTCAGCGAGGTTCGCGCTGCGCGGCAGGGCGGCGGCGAGGCCCACGACGGCGGCGATCGCCTCCGGTTGCAGTGGCGAATCCGACCGGCCGCCACGGGGATCCTCGGCCGGCTGGGGAAAGCCGGGTTGCAGCAGGTGCACGCGAAGGCCCTGCGGCCCGTACTCGTAGCGCAATGTCTGGGAGAGCTGTTTGATCGCCGAGGAGATCGCATTGAACACGGCGAATCGCGGCGTGTGGGTCTCTTTGCTGACCGACCCGAGCAGGAACAGGTCGGCGGGCAGCCCGCGCCGAGCCGACTGCAACAGCGGGTCGGCGAAGGTCTGGGATGCGTGCAGCAAGCCCCGCAGGTTGACGTCGATCATCTGCGCCCAGTCGGCGGGGATGCCGTCGTCGAACGCGGACCCGGTGATCACCCCCGAGAGCACCGCGACCAGGTCGATGTGCCCGAATCTGGCGATGGCGGCGACTCGCACGTCGTCGATGGCGAGCTGGGAGGTGACGTCGGCCGCTACCGCGAGCACCCGATCTCCGGCCGCGAGCTCGCGTTCCAGATCGTCGAGGCGCTGCTCGTCACGAGCGACCATCACGAGACTCGCACCGGACTCGACGAACTCGCGGCAGATCGCGCGGCCCATCCACCCGGTCGCACCCACGACGACCGCGACGCGGCCGTGCAGCGCACCCGAGGCGCTCATGCCCCGGCGCCGATCGCGACGGGGCTCAGCCGATGCCGGAAGAGCTCGGTCAGACGCCGCCGGTTCTCGGGGTCGGTGACCTCGGGGCTCGGGGCGACCACGGCATCCTCTTCGAGGTACGCGCCGGAGGGTACGTCGGCGACCGCGGCGTGCAGCACGCGGGCGGCGCCGTTCGTCGGCGGGCCGCCGATGCGTCCCATCATCGCCGCGCTCAGCGGGGTGTCGTTGAGGCCCGGGCAGAGCGCGACCACCGTGGTGGGCATCCCGGCCTCCTCCTCCGCCAGCAGGGTGGACCACGTGAGCATGGCGAGCTTCGCCCGCGCGTAGGCCGCGACGGGGGTGTAGCCGTGATCGAGATCGACATCGACGAAGTGGAAGCGCTCCACACGGTGCGCGGATGACGCGACGTTCACGATCCTCGCCGGCGTCGCCAGGGACGGCACCAACAGACGGGTGAGCAGGGCGGGGGCGAGCGCGTTCACCTGCAGGGTGCGTTCGAACCCGTCGGCGGTGAGGATGCGTCGCGGCGCCCCGGGAACGCCAGCGTCGTTGATGAGCAGGTCGATGCCGTGCGGGGCGTGCGTGCGGATCGCTCGTGCCGCCGCCGCGACCTCGTTCAGCCGGGCGAAGTCGGCGGACACGTAGTGCACCGCCGCCGTGCCTGCGCTGCGCAGCTCGCGCAGCAGGGGCTCGACGGCGTCGGACTGTTCTGGCCCGTGCAGGATCAGCGTGCGCGTGCGGTCGGCGAGTCGACGCGCGGTCGCCTCGCCGATGCCGCTCGTCGCACCGGTGAGCACGACGGTGCCGAACCCCGCGGCCGCGGCGCTCACAGCGCGTACCCGCCGGCGACCTGGATGTCCTGCCCGGTGATCCAGGCGGCATCGTCGGAGGTGAGGAACGCGATCACCTTGCCGATGTCGTCGGGCTCGCCGATGCGGCCGAGCGCCGTCTTCGCGGCGATGCCGTCGATGATCTCGGGGTACTTCTCGAACGCGTCGTCGCTGATCCGGGTGCGCGTCGGCCCCGGTGCGATGGTGTTCACCCGGATGCCGCGTGGGCTCAGCTCCTTGGCGAGATACCGGCTCGCCACGATGAGCCCGGCCTTCATGCCGGCGTAGCCCGAGTATCCGGCTTCCGTCTCGCCGGAGCGCACCGAGCTGCTCGACACGCTCACCACGGAGCCGCCGTCGGCGATCATCGGCAGCAGGCTCTGCGCCAGAAAGTACGGTCCGTGCAGCAGCACCCGGAAGTACCGATCGAAGTCCTCCTCGGTCATCTCCTCGAACGCGCGACCGCCGCCGAATCCCGCGTTGTTGACGAGGGCGGTGATGTGGTCGGTGCCCCATTCGGCTTCGAGCACGTCGGCCAGTTCGGCCCGGAAGTCGGGGAAGGTCGAGCTCAGTCCGACATCGAGGCGCAGCGCGCGCGCCCGTCCGCCGCCCTCGCGGACCAAGGCCACGGTCTCCTCCGCCTCCTCGGGACGCGATCGGTAGGTGGCGACGACGCCCGTTCCGCGCCGGGCGATCTCGATGGCGGCGCTGCGGCCGATGCCGGCGCTCGCCCCCGTGACGACGGCGACGGGATGCTGGTGGGTCTGCTGAGTGTTCATGATTCAAGACAAGCCGGATGCGCCCGCATGGGGGTAGGGGAATCCGCCGCGTCTCTTGCCCGATCCTGCTCGATTCGGCAGGATCCGGTAGCGCGGCGCGGTGCCGACTGCTTGAATCGGCGCATGGACAGCAGCGAGCTCGGCACCCTCATCGAGCGTCACGCGGGGGCGGGAGTCATCCGCACCCCGATCCCTGGCGTCATGCTCGCCCGCGCGGATCGGGTCGGACCCCAGCAGGAGTCCACCACCGGAACGGTGCTCGCCGTCATCGCGCAGGGCACGAAGCGACTCTCGGTCGGCGGCACAGTGCACGACTACGGGCCCGGCCAGTACCTGGTCGCCTCGGTCGATCTCCCGGTGACGGGCCAGTTCCTGGATGCCTCGCCCGAGCAACCCGCGCTCGGCTTCGGTCTCGAGCTGCGGCCCGAGGTCGTCGCCGAGCTCATGCTGAACCCGGCCGCCGCCGAGTTCACGCGCCCGACCCGCGGCGACGCGTCGCCGCCGGCGATCGCGGTGGGGCAGACATCCGCTCGCTTGCTCGATGCGACGGTTCGGATGCTGCGCCTGCTGGATCACCCGCGCGACATCCCGGTGCTCGCCCCGCTCATCGAGCGCGAGATCCTCTGGCTGATCATGTCCGGCGAGCAGGGGGCCACCGTGCGGCAACTGGGACTGGCCGACAGCAGCCTCAGCCGGGTGCGGCACGTGGTGCACTGGATGCGCGAGCGGTACGCCGAACCCATGCGGGTCGACGAGCTCGCGCAGCTCGCACGGATGAGCCCGTCGGCCTTCCATCGCGCCTTTCAGGCCGTGACCGCGATGAGTCCGATCCAGTACCAGAAGAACATCCGGCTGCAGGAGGCGCGCCTGCGGCTGCTGGCGAACCCGAGCGATGTCGCATCGACCGCGTTCGCCGTCGGCTACGAGAGCGCGTCCCAGTTCAGTCGCGAGTATCGCCGCCAGTTCGGCGCCCCGCCCACACGCGATGTCGCGCAACTGCTCGAGACCGTCGGGCGCGTGCACGGCTGAGGGCCTCAGGGTACGCTCCAGCGCACCTGCAGGGTGAGCGCTCGGCGCGGTCAAGTGACCCCTAGTGGTGCCGCTTCGCCAGCCGGTACATGTTCCAGTTCAGTGACAGGAAGTGGAAGAACTGCACGACGAGGTTGCGGCGACGGCGCAGCTCGCGCGCATTGGGCAGCGGTGCGGCGTCGATGAGGGTCTGACCGGTGTCCATGCTGGGTCCAATCGCGTGGGAGCGGGAGCCGGACGCCATCGATCGCCTTCAACATACCCATGTGGGTATTCGCTGGCATGGGACCTTGGTCCGTCGGGCTCCGTCGTGCGGCCGCGGCGGCGCACGGGTGAACGTGCGGGTGAGAATCACTCGTTCACGGTGACCTGGGGATGATGCGTCCGTACGGTGAGGCGACGGTGGTCCCTCCACCGCCGCCCGACTGAACCCGAGGTGCCCGCATGCCCGCAACAACCCCCGTTCGACTCGCCGCGCTCGCGGTGCTCGCCCTGGCCGGCGTGGTCGTCACCAGTTCGGCGGTGCACGCCGAGGATGCCACGACCATCGACTTCGCGGACTACGACGCGACGCAGGCCTATGCACCGGCCGGCCAGCACGGCTGGGCGGGCTTCAGCACGACGAGCTACGACTGGGGCATCGTCGACAACTCGGCCTTCACCTCTGGTCTCGACTCGGCGGGCACGAGTCTGCGCTTCAGCAACTGGGTCTCCGTGCTCGGTCAGTACGGCAACATCAAGCAGCTCATCAGTCCGGTGATCGAGCCGGCGGGGGAGCCGATCGCGGGCGCGACCGGCAACCCGGTCAACAACACCTTCGAGACCACGTTCCGGCTCGCCTCAGCAACCGGTGCATATCAGGAGCGGCTCTCGGTCTCGGTCGCGCTCGACAACGGCGACGGAGGCCGCGGCGGCGGCCCGGTCGGCTTCCTGCACACGCCGGACGGGCTGCAGTTCCTCATGGCGGGCATTGCGCCCGGGGACGCGGACTGGACCACCCAATACTCCGAGTACTTCGATCTGACGGTTCCGCACACCGTGCGCATCGTCACCACCTATGTCACCGACGGCCCGGATGTCATCGACCTCTACGTGGATGGCGCCACGACGCCCGCGCTGACCGGCGCCACCTACGAGGGATATCACGACGCGGTCTCCTCGCCCGCCGGCAGCTACTGGAGCGCGGCTCTGCTGTTCCGCGCCAACCGGGCCACGGCGATGGCGCCGGGTTCCTACGCGGGACTCATCAACGGCACCGACCCCACCGGCCCGCAGCTCGCGGCGCTGAAGGGGAAGGGCTTCCTGATCACCGACGTGAGCTACAAGACCTACAACCAGATCCCCGCGACCCCGCCGCAGACGCCCGCCACGCCGCCGGCACCCAGCACCGGCACCGCGCTGGATCTCAGCGCGGCCAGCGTGAGCCCGAGCAGCACCGTCGAGGCGGTCGCGACCGGTATGGAGCCGGGCGAGCTCGTCGGCTTCACCGCCTACTCGACGCCCACCTTCCTCGGCTATGCGGTGGCGGACGGCAGCGGCGTGGCGACGCTGAGCTTCACGCCCCCCGCGAGCCTCGCGCTCGGTGCGCACACGATCGTGGCGACCGGAGTCTCCTCCGGCAACGTCGCGACCTCGGCGATCACGATCCGCGCGCTGGCCGCGACGGGTGTCGACGTCGGCCCGTACCTCGGCCTCGGCCTCGGCGCGCTCGCCGTGGGCGCGCTGTGCCTCGTGATCGCCGTGCGAGCACGTCGCGGGCGTCACTCCGCCTGAACGAAAGGGATGTCCGGCACGGTCTGAGCGCCCTTACGCTGGGCGTCATGCCTCCCGCGTTCCCCACCGGCGCCGTCACCGTGCTCGGCAGCCTCAACATGGACCTCGTCGTCGCCGTCGAGCGCTTTCCGCGACCCGGCGAGACGATCGCCGGGCGCAGCTTCGAGACGATCCCGGGGGGCAAGGGCCTCAATCAGGCGGTCGCCGCCGCGCGGGCGGGCGCGCGGGTGCGGATGATCGGCGTGGTCGGCGACGACGCCTTCGGCTCCCAGCTGCGAGCGCTTGCCACCGCGGAGGGCATCGGCACCGAGCACCTCGCGACCGCGACCGTACCGACCGGCACCGCCCACATCCAGGTCGCCGACGACGGCGAGAACACGATCGTGGTGGTGCCGGGAGCGAACGCCTCGGCCACGAGCCTGTCGCCGCAGCGAGCGGCAGCGGTTCGGGAGTCCGCGTATCTGGTGCTGCAGTGCGAGGTGCCGCTGGAACTCATCGCGGCGGCGATCGCCGAGGGCGCCTACGCGGTGCTGACGCCGGCACCGGTCGCAGCCCTGGGCGGCACGGTGCCCGACGGGGTGTCCATGCTCGTCGGCAACGAGCTCGAGATCGCCGAGCTCGGCGGGTTCGAGGCCATCGGGGTGCCGCTGGTGATCGAGACCCTCGGCGGCGACGGCGTGCGGTGGGCGATCGACGGCGTGCTCGCCGGCAGCCTGCCGGCGCGTCGCGTCGACGTCGTCGACACGACCGCGGCGGGGGACACCTTCGTCGGCGCCCTCGTGGCGAGGCTCGCGGCGGGGGCGGCGCTCGAGGGGGCGATCGCCTGGGCGGTGGCCGCGGCATCCATCACCGTGTCACGGGTCGGAGCGACGAGCTCGATTCCGAGCGCGGCCGAGGTCGACGCGGTCTATCGCGCGTCGTAGCGCGCGAGGTCTTCCGCGTCGCGGGCGTGGGTGACCGCGCGGCGCACCGTGTCGAGCGCCTCGACGGGGTCGGTCGCCGCCTGCGCGAGCGCGAGCTGCCGCTCCGCCTCGGCGAGACGCGTGCGGGCTGTGACGCTGGCACCGCCGATCACCGCGCGCGCCGCGGCGATCTGGCTGTTGGCGAGCACGAGCGTGCCCTCGTAGGCGGCGCGCGCGTGCGCCAGGCGTTGGGTCTGGTTGCGGGCGCTCGCGAGGGCGAGGTCGAGGGCATCGGTGGCACGCCCCAGTTCGTCGAGCGCCGCGATCGGGTCGCGGGCTCGTTCGCTCCTCAGCACGGCCTCGACGCCGGCGATCGCCTCGATGACCGCGCGCGCGGACTCCGGGTCGGGGGCGGCGTCGCGCTGCGCCTTCGCCTCGGTGAGGTCGGTGCGCGCGGCAGCGCGTCGCGTCGCGAGGGCGTCGCTCGCGGCACGCAGCTCCTGTGCCATCGCGTCCACGTCATCGAGCAGTCGGTCGGCGCGGTGCACCGCCTGTGCCGCCGCGTGGAGGTCGTCGGCGACGCTGTTCACGCCGGTCGCCGAGATCGCCGGCGCTGCGGCTTCGGCGATGGCGGTCGCCTCGGTCAGCGCGGTGGCGGCAGCGTCCGGGTTGCCGGCGACCGCGGTCAGCTGCTCGGTGGCGTAGTCCTCGCCCAGGGCGGCGAGCGTCGCGCGTGCGGACTCCAGTCGCGCCTGTGTCGCGGCGATGCCGGAGCGCAGTTCGCCCAGGGTCGTGCTGGCGTTGACCTCATCGCGGCGCAGGGCGGCGAACGTCGCATCCTGGGTCGCGAGCTCGGTCTGGGCACGCTCGCACAGCACGATGATCTGGTTCGTCCATTCGCGCCGTTCGCGGTCGCTGTCGGGATAGGCATCGTCGAGCCGCTGCTTCAGCCGGAACGCCTCGGCCACATCGGCCCGGGCTCGCGACAGCGTCGCGCCGAACGCCCTGGCGCGATCGGGGCCGAACTGCGCGATCGCGAAGCCCAGCTCCTCGTCGGCCTCGCGCAGTTGGTCGTCGAGACGCACCAGCAGCACCCCGGCGCGGGTGGTGAGGGCCTCGATGCCGGCCGGTCCGGACGCACGGATGCCGCGATCCCCCCGCCGCCGGAAGAGCACCACGAAGCCGCCGATCACGAGCACCGCGACGAGCACCACGAGCGTCGTGATCGCGACGGCACCGCCGCGCAGCAGTTCGGCGCCATCCATGGCGGCAATTCTACGAGGATGCGAAAACCCGCAGTATCTCCCCGGATTCCACACCCGCGCGACCTACAGTTGCCGTGTGTGGCGTGCCAGTAGACCGTCCGACGACTTCACGGTCGATCCGGAGGACCAGGAGCTCGAGGAGCCCCCGGTGCCGACCCACGTCCAGGTGACCGCCCCGCACGACCTCAGCCTCGGCGAGCCCGGGGTCGCCGCGGGCAATGCGGCCGAGCCGGAGCGCGACCGCTGGCGCGCGGAACTGGAGACGGTCGGCGGCCGTTCGCCGCTGCTGCACTTCGTCGATTCGCCCCGCACCCGCATCGAGCTCTCCACGACGCATCCCGGGGGACTCGCGCAGTTCATCACCGGGCAGCCGACCCTGCTCTCGAACCTCATCCGCGACGACGTCGCGCTCCGGGCGGCCAAGGTCGCCGCCGGTGCGGTCGCCCAGAAGGGGCTCGAGCTCGCGACCGCCCGCGGCATCGACGCCATCCACCTCGGCATCGGCATCGCCCAGTGGCGCGACGGCATCACCGAGTATCGCGCGCCGGTGTTGCTGCGACCGCTGGCGATCCGCCGACACGGCCGCGACTTCGAGGTGAAGCTGCGCGGCTCCGCGTTCCTCAACCCCGCGTTCGCCAGCGCCCTGTGGCAGCAGTTCGGCATCGGGCTCGACGCCGAGGCGTTCGTCGCGCTGACCGACGACGACGGCACGTTCAAGCCCAATCCGGTCATCGACCGCCTCCGTGGCCTCACCAGTCATCTGGAGTGGTTCAGCGTGAGCCCGCGCCTGGTCGTCTCGAGCTTCGCGGATGTCGCGCCCGCCCTCGTCGCGGACGCGACCTCGCTCGACCACCCCGTGCTCGACGCCCTCGCGGGCAACGCCTCCGCGAAGTGGACCGTGGAGGAGTCCTACGCTCCCGTGCACCCGGTGCCCTCCGACGAGCGCACCCCGCAGACCGACAGCTTGCTGCTCGACGCCGACGCGGAGCAGGAGAACGTGATCGCGCAGGTGACCGCCGGCAACTCGCTCGTGGTCAAGACCCTGCCGGGAACCGGCGGCACGCAGACGATAGTCAACGCGATCGGCACCCTGGTCTCGCAGAACAAGCGGGTGCTCGTCGTCTCGCCGCGGCGGGCATCCCTGCTCTCGATCGCCGACCGGCTCGCCGACATCGGCCTGCCGGGGCTCGCGGTCTCGCCGCGTTCGCTGCGCCGCGACGTGATCCGGTCGATCTCGAGAAGCGAGAAGGCCAAGCAGCCGAATGTCGGCGAGGTGGATGACGCGCTCCTGCGTCTGCGCAAGGTGCTGCTCGACTACCGCGGTGCGCTCTCACGCAAAGACCCGGCGCTCGGCGTCTCGGTGCTGGACTGCGTCACCGAGCTCAGTCGGCTCGCCCTGCTGCCCACCCCGCCCGCGACGACGGCGCGGCTGAGCCGTGCCTCGGTGGAGCGGCTGGCGCAGGACCGCAGCCGTGCGGCCGAGCTCATGGTCGCCGCCGCCGAACTCGGCGAGTTCAAGTACGGCCCGGGCGACTCGCCCTGGTACGGGGCGCAGTTCTCGGGCGGCGACGAGGCCCTGCGCGCGCACGATCTCGCCAAGCGCGTGCACGCCACGCTGCCCGCGCTGCTGGATGCCGCGAACCGCCTGATCTCGGGCACGCACATGCGGGGCTTCCAGACCATCAACGAGCTCGGCGTCTACCTGCGGCTGCTCGTCGACCTGCGCGACAGCCTGGACAAGTTCCTGCCCATGGTCTTCGATCGCTCCATCACCGAGCTGATCGCCGCCACGGCGCCGCGCAAGGACTTCCCCGAGATGACCGGCGGCAACCGCCGGCGTCTGAAGAAGCTCGCGCTGGAGTACGTACGTCCCGGTGTGCGGGTCGGCGACCTGCACGGCGCGCTCGTGCGCATCCAGCAGCAGCGCGTGCTCTGGCACCGCTATGTCGCCGAGGGCGCGACCCCCCAGGTTCCGGTCGGTCTCGGCGAGGTCGAGCGTCTCTTCCAGCCGCTCGTGCAGGATCTCGCGGCGCTCGACGGCCCGCTCGGCCTGGTCACCCGTGAGCAGCAGCTCGCAGGCATGCCCGTGCCGGCGCTCGTCGAGCGCATCGCCGCGCTCGCCGCCGAATCCGACGTGCTGCACAACCTGCAGGAGCGCACCGCGCTCACCTCGTCGCTGCGCGAACTGCAGCTCGACCCGCTCATCGAAGACCTCGCGCGACGCCACGCGCCCGAGCAGGTCGTCGCCGTGGAGCTCGAGCAGGCGTGGTGGACGTCCGCCCTCGAGTCGCTGCTCGAAGCCGATCGCGCGCTGCTGGCCGCGAACACCTCCGTGCTCGATCGCCTCGAGGCCGACTTCCGCCTCGTCGACGAGGCGCACGCCGCGGGCAACGCGCAGTTGCTCACCTGGCAGCTCGCCGAGAACTGGAAGATCGGCCTGGTCGACTGGCCGGATGAGGCGACCGCCCTCAAGCGCGCCCTGCTTGCCGAGACGCTCACCGCCCAGGACCTGCAGTCGGCGGCACCCCACCTCTCCCGCACCGTCGCCCCGGTGTGGCTGGCCTCGCCCTACGAGGTGCCCGCGATAGTGGACACCATGCCCTTCGACACGGTGGTGCTCGTCGATGCGGGAGCGTTGACCGTCGCCGAGAGCATCGGCGCCATCCGGCGCGCCAAGCAGGTCATCGCCGTCGGCGACCCGGTGACGCAGACGCCGACACCGTTCACGATCGCGGCGACCGAACCTGGCACGGATCACGCCGAGCCCCCGGTCGACCCGGACGAACTGCACGAGAACTCGGCGCTCACCAAGCTCGGCGAGATCCTGCCGACGCTCACGCTCACCCGCAGCTACCGGCCCGGCGGCGAGGACCTCGCGGAGCTCGTGAACCGACGCTTCTACGGCGGCCGCATCGTGTCGCTGCCCTGGGCGGGCACCTTCCTCGGGCACGGCAGCCTCGCGATCTCCACCGTCGCCGACGGCACCGGGATGCCCGACCCAGACTCCGGCGCGGTCGAGAGCCCCGACGCCGAGGTCGAGCGCGTGGTCGATCTCGTGCTCGACCACGTCACGCGCCGTCCGCAGGAGTCGCTGATGGTCATCACGGCGAGCCCGAAGCACGCGGTCCGCGTGATGCAGGCCGTGCTCGATCTCGCCGCCGCCCGCCCGGAGCTCGCCGACTTCGTGATCCGCGACTCACCCGAGCCGTTCGCCGTCTCGACCATCGACGAGGCGGTGGCCCAGAGCCGCGACCGCGTGATCTTCTCGGTCGGCTACGGCCGCACCCCGCACGGCCGGGTGCTCTCCGACTTCGGCGCGCTGGGGGAGCCCGGCGGCGAGCGTCTGCTCGCGGTGGCCATGACGCGGGCGCGCCGCTCCATGGTGATCGTCACCTCGTTCGAGCCGGCCGACCTCGACGACGGTCGCATGCAGCACGGCGCCGTCGCGCTCGCCGAGATCCTGGCCGAGGTCGATGCCCGCCAGACGATGGAGCCCGTGCCGGACGACAGCGAGCCGATGCTCGTGGACCTGGCGCGTCGCCTCGAGCTGCGCGGCGTGCACGTCGCGCTCGGGCATCGCGGCAAGCTCGGGCTGGTGGCATCCCGGGGCGGCATCTGCGTGGCGATCGAGACCGACACGGTGCTGCACCGCGCGAGCCTGCGCGAGTCGCTGCGCCTGCGGCCCGAACTGCTGCGGCGACTCGGATGGCACTACCTGCGCGTACACGCTTTCGAACTGTTCAGCGATCCCGAAGCCGTCGCCGCCAAGGTCGCGCTCATGCTCGGAGTCGAGCCGCAGGCGGTGACGGAACCGATCGCGGTCGTGCAGACCCCCGCCGACGCGCTGCCCCGTGGCTGAGGCGCCTCGCCACGCCGACGGACCGTCGGGCGCGCCGACCGAGCCCGTGCACCGGGACGACGGTCGCCGCCGCGGTCGACGCGTGCGCACGACGCCGCCCGAGGGCTCGGACCCGACGCCGCAGCCCGAGCCGCCTCGCCACAGCTCCACCGAGAACGACGAACGGCTCAAGGGCGACAAGCCGCCGCATTATTGAGCGCGAGCCGCGAGGCACGTCCCGGAGCGCCGCACCTGCACGGAGCTCGCACTCGGCCGGCGTGGCGGCGGGAGGCTGCGCCAGACTGAGGCTCCCGAACGCGCGGGTAAACGAGTCTCGATAACGCGCGGCCGACGAGTCTCGCCCACGCGCTCGCGGCGGTGGTCCCGGCTTGACACGCTTTCGCCAATGGTTATTATAAAACTTGAAATAAGCCATTCGAACGAGAGCACACGATCAACGATGACCGACCTCCGCCTTGCCGCAGCGTGGGACTCCACCGCGACCGACGCTCGGCGCTTTCCCGCCGACTTCCGCTGGGGCCTGGCCACCGCCGCCTACCAGATCGAGGGCGGCGCTCGTGAAGGGGGCCGCGGCCCCAGCATCTGGGACACCTTTTCGCACACCCCGGGCCTCAGCCACCACGGCGACACCGGTGACATCGCGTGCGACCACTTCCACCGCTGGGAGGCCGACCTCGACCTGCTCGCGAACCTCGGGGCAACCGACTATCGGCTCTCGGTGTCGTGGTCGCGGCTGCAGCCGAGCGGCGCCGGCGAGCTCAATGGTGAGGCCGTGGCGTTCTACCGCGACCTGCTCGCCGGGCTGACGGCCCGCGGCATCCGCCCGCTCGTCACGCTCTACCACTGGGACTTGCCGCAGCCGCTCGAGGATGCCGGCGGCTGGCCGGCACGGGAGACCGCGTACCGCTTCGCCGACTACGCCCGCCTGGTCGTGGCGGCCCTCGGTGACCTGGCCGAGGACTGGATCACGCTCAACGAGCCCTGGTGCAGCTCCTTCCTCGGCTACGGCAGCGGGGCGCACGCGCCCGGTCGCTCGAACACGCGGGATGCCGTGGCCGCCGCCCACCACCTGAACCTCGCACACGGGCTCGCCGTCGCCGCGATCCGTGCCGAGCGTCCCGAGGTTCGCGTGGGCATCACGAACATCGTCACCGACATCCGCGCGGCATCGGATTCGGCGGCGGATGCCGCAGCCGCCGCTCGGCTCGACGCCACCAGCAACCGGCTCTTCCTCGACCCCGTCTACCTCGGCGCCTACTCGGAGTCGGTGTGGGAGACGCTCGGGGAGTTCGGGCTGCGCCAGGTCGTGCAGCCCGGCGATGAGGCGATCATCGCGGCGCCGACGGACTTCGCCGGCATCAACCACTATCAGCGCGTGATCGCCTGGCACGACGAGGGCGCGGGAGCGTTCCAGGTCGGCGAACGACCCGCGGAGCCCGCGACGACATCGTTCGGCTGGTCGGTCATCCCGGCCTCGCTCACGGCGGTGCTCACCAGGGTTGCGCGCGAGTTCACCGCGCTGCCGCTCTACGTCACCGAGAACGGGGCGAGCTTCCACGACTACGTGGACCCGAACGGCGAGGTCGTCGACACCGAGCGCGTCGAGTACCTCGACGGCTACCTGTCGGCCGCGGCCGACGCGATCGAGCAGGGCGTCGATCTTCGCGGGTACTACGCCTGGTCGTTCCTCGACAACTTCGAGTGGGCCGAGGGCTACAGCAAGCGCTTCGGTCTCGTCTATGTGGACTACCGCACCCAGGAGCGGATCCCCAAACTGAGCGCGCGGTGGTACCGCCGGCTCATCGCAGAACATCAGGCTGGTGCCAGCGCGCCGTCCTGACCCACGGTGCGAGGCTGTAGGTCTCGCGCCGACGCACCCCCGCAACCGCAGTATCGAGAGAAGGAACCTCAATGAAGAGAACAGCAAAGACCGTGCTGGCCGCGATCGCGGTCGCCGGCGTCACGTTCGGCGTCAGCGCGTGTTCGCCGTCGGCCCCGTCCGAGGCCGACGGACCCCTCACCGTCTGGGTGATGGGCGACTCGGGCGCCAACTTCGAGACCCTCGTCGCCGACAGCGGCATCGAGGTCGAGGTTGTCGCGATCCCGTGGGACGCTATCGACGAGAAGCTCACCACCGCGGTCGCCTCGGGCTCGGGCCCGGACGTGCTGCAGATCGGTCTCTCGAAGCTCGCCACCTTCGCCGAGGCCGGAGCGCTGCTGCCGCTCGACGACCTCATCGCCGACTACCCGGGGCTCGCGCCCGAGAACTTCCCGGCCGGTGTCGCGGGCAACGCGACCGCGGTCGGCGGTCAGATGGTGAGCATCCCGTGGGTCAGTGACACGCGCGTGCTCTTCACCCGCACCGACATCCTCGCCGAGAACGGCATCGACGCTCCGCCCGCGACCTGGGATGAACTCCGTGCCGATGCCAAGGTGCTCGCGGCACGCGGCGAGGGACAGTACGGCTACTACATCCCGCAGTGGGATGCGCCGCTGCCGATCGAGATGACCTGGAGCATGGGTGGCGAGGTCGTCGATGCCGACGGCAACGTGAACTTCGACACCCCCGAGTTCAACGCCGCGGTCGACGTCTACACCGGCCTCTACGCCGATGGCAGCGTGCCGACCAACAGCGACTTCGACCAGACCCAGGGCTTCATCTCCGGGATCGCGCCGATGCTCGTCAGCGGCCCGTACCTTGGCAAGGGCATCCAGGATGCCGCCCCCGAGCTCGACGGCAAGTGGCAGGCGAGCCCCCTGCCGGCAGGCGACGGCGGCTCGATCTCGCTCTTCGCGGGCTCGAACCTCGGAGTGTGGTTCAACACCGACCAGCAGGAGCAGTCGCTCAAGCTGCTCGAGTACGTGTCCCAGCCCGAGCAGCAGCTCGCCTGGTACGGGCTCACCGGCGAACTGCCGACCGTGACCTCGGCGCTCGAAGACGAGGGTCTCAACGCCGACCCGAACGTGAAGGTCTACACCGATCAGCTCGCGACCGCGAAGGTGCTGCCGATCGTGGCGGGCTGGGACGGCATCGTGGGCACCGGGCTGCTCGACGCGCTCAACGCGATCGTGCTCACCGGCGCGGACCGCGACGAGTCCCTCGCAACGTTCTACGCTGCGGTCGACGGCCTCAAGGTTCAGTAGTAGTACCCGCGGGGGCCGCCGTGCGGCGGCCCCCGCATCCCATCGCTTCGATGCCAGCCGACACGAAAGGTCACCCGGTGCGAAATCGCCTCACGCCGTACCTCTTCGTGTCGCCGGCGATGCTGCTGCTGGTCACCTTCGGCATCTTCCCGATCCTCGTCGCGGCCGTCATCAGCACGACCGACATGAACATCTCGGCGTTCGCCAACTGGGGCAACGTCAACTTCATCGGCATCGACAACTACACGGCGCTCTTCGCCGACCCGTCCTTCTGGCAGGCACTCGGCAACACCGGCCTGTTCGCGATCGTCGGTGTGCCCGCGATCGTCTTCCTCTCTCTCGGCGTCGCGCTGCTGCTCAACCGCAGCCAGAGCTGGTTCTTCCGCTCGCTGCGGGCCTTCTACTTCATCCCCGCGATCACCGCGATCGTCGCGATCTCACTCGTATGGGGATACCTCTACAACACGCAGTTCGGCCTGCTCAACTATCTGTTCTCGCTCGGGGGACTGCCACCCGTGCAGTGGCTCTCCGACCCGGTGGTCGCCAAATTCTCCGTTGCGCTCGTCGCGATCTGGCGCGGCACGGGCTTGAACATCATCATCTTCCTCGCGGCGCTGCAGGGTGTGCCGAAGGAGTACCTCGAGGCGGCATCCATCGATGGCGCCGGCGAGTGGCGCAAGACATTCTCGATCACCATCCCGCTGCTGCGGTTCGCCATCTTCTTCGTCACCGTGACCACGACGATCTCCTGGCTGCAGTTCTTCGACGAACCGTTCGTGCTCACCGACGGCGGCCCGCTGGGGGCCACGACCTCGGTGTCGATCTTCCTGTACAAGGAGGGGTTCCGGCTCAACCAGTTCGGCTACGCGAGCGCCGGTTCCATTGTGCTGTTCGCGATCATCGCCGTGATCACGCTCGTGCAATTGCGGGTCAGAAGGGCGGACGATGACTACTGATCGATCCCATGCCCGCAGGCGGCGGTCGCTGACCATCGCGATCGGTGCCGCGCTCGGCGTCGGCGCGCTCATCACGGCATTCCCCTTCATCTGGATGCTGACGACCTCCCTCAAACCGCAGCGCGAATCGGTCGACTACCCGCCGACGATCCTGCCCGCCCAGCCGACGCTCGAGTGGTATCTCAGGCTCTTCATGGAGCTGGACTTCGGTCGCTACCTGGTCAACACCCTCATCGTCGTCGCGTTCGGATTCATCGGTCTGCTGCTCATGGCGATGGCCGGCTATGCGTTCGCGAAGTTCGAGTTCCGCGGGCGCAAGTGGATGTTCTTCCTTGTGCTCGCGACGATGATGATCCCGATCCAGGTCACCATGATCCCGACCTACCTGATCCTCAACGGCATGAAGCTCACGAACACCCTCATCGGCATCGCGTTGCCGACGCTCGTGAGCGGCTTCAGCATCTTCCTGTTCCGCCAGTTCATGTCCACGATCCCCACCGAGATGCTCGAGGCGGCGCGACTCGACGGCGCGGGGGAGTTCCGCACCTTCTGGCAGATCGTGCTGCCGATGTCGCGTCCGATCCTCGCGGTGCAGGTCGTGCTGACGTTTATCTCCGGCTGGAACAGCTTCCTCTGGCCGCTCATCATCGCCAGCGACCAGAAGCTCTACACGCTCTCGGTCGGACTCGCGCTGCTCAACCAGCAGCTCGCGGTGAACCCCTCGCTGCAGATGGCGGCGGCCTCGGTGATGGTCGTGCCGATCCTCATCGTGTTCATCGTCTTCCAGCGCTACGTCATCCAGGGCTTCGCCCTCTCCGGACTGAAATGAAGGCCACTGTGACCGACCTCCACCCCACCCCCGTGTTCGCGCGACGCCCCGCGAGCTTCGACGGCTTCGTGCACGCCCGCGACGCGCGGCTCTTCGATGGCTCCGGCCGCGAGTTGCTGCTGCGCGGGGTCGGACTCGGCAACTGGATGCTGCCCGAGGGCTACATGTGGCGCTTCGGCCCTGGCGCCGAATCCCCGCGCGAGATCGAACGGCTCACCGAGCGGCTGCTCGGCGCCGAGGGGGCGCAGGGATTCTGGGAGGCCTTCGCGACGACGTTCATCACGGAGGCGGACATCGCGCTGATCGCGGCCAGCGGTTTCGATCACGTGCGACTGCCGATCAACTCCCGCGTCATCCAGGATGCCGACGGCGAGCCGATCGAGACCGGCTACGCCATGATCGACCGGCTCATTCAGTGGTGCCGCACGCACAAGCTCTGGGTGCTGCTCGATCTGCACGGCGCGCCCGGCGGCCAGACCGGCACGAACATCGACGACTCGCCGGCTGGCAAGCCCGAACTGTTCATGGAGCCGCGCTACCGGGAACTCACGCTGCGCCTGTGGCGCGATCTCGCCACGCGCTACGCGGGCGAGACGGTCGTACTCGGGTACGACCTGCTCAACGAGCCGCTGCCGAACGAATGGCAGCACATCTATGCGGACGACCTCGCGGTGCTCTACCGCGACCTCACGGCGGTGGTCCGGGCGGTCGACGCCGACCATCTCATCGTCTACGAGGGATCGCACTGGGCCACGAACTGGAGCGTCTTCACCGAGGTGTGGGACCCGAACTCGCTGCTGCAGTTCCACAAGTACTGGTCGTCGCCGGACCGCGCGAGCATCCAGCAGTTCCTCGACGCGCGCGAGCGGCTCGGCCTGCCGATCTACATGGGGGAGGGCGGCGAGAACACCCTGGAGTGGATCTACACGGCCTTCCGGCTCTACGAGGCCCACGACATCGGCTGGAACTTCTGGCCGTGGAAGAAGATCGACACGCGCACCTCGCCGGCGTCGATCATCCCGCCCGAGGGCTGGGACCGGGTCGTGGCGGCCATCGACGATCCGGAGGCGATCGGCCGCGGCGAGGCCCAGCGGGTGTTCGACGACCTGCTCGAGGCGATGCGCATCGAGCACTGCCGGTGGCAGCCCGAGGTGGTCGCCGCGCTGTTGGCCGAGCGGCCCATCGTCGTCCCGGCCTGGGGGTTCGGCTATCGCGGGGCCGGGCAGTCGTACTCGAGCGCGACCGCGGGCACGATCGAGGGCATCCGAGTGGATGACGCGGTGCACCTGCGTTGGGCGCGCGAGGGCGATAACCCGCCGAACCCGTTCGAGCAGTCCGACGGGCGGGCCTACCGCCCGAACGAGGAGCTCGTCGTCGACCTGGCAGCGGGGGACTGGCTGGAGTTCGAGATGTCCGGCGTCGAGTCCGCGCGCGTGCTCGACGCGTCGGGCAGGGATGCCGGAGTGCGCGTCGAACCGTCGGCCCGCGGCATCCGCGTCACGGCGACGGCGCCGACGAGCGTTGCGCGCATCCTTCCGACGAGACCGGGCGGGACTTGGTAGGTTCAGTGGCCATGACCGTTCGCACGTCGCCTGGTCGCAAGGCTGCGGTCACCGCCGCGCCCGCGACCGTGAGCGAGGTGCGACAGCGCAACCGCGCGCAGGCGCTGCGCAGCATCATCCTCTCCGGGCAGACGTCGCGCGCGGTGCTCGCGCGGGAGTCGGGCCTGTCGGTCGCCTCGGTCACCAATCTCGTCTCCGAGCTGATCTCCGAGGGCCTCGTCATCGAGGCGGGCTCGGTCGCCTCCAGCGGCGGTCGGCCCGTGACGCTGCTGGCGCCGAACCCCGCGGGCGCCTACTTCCTCGGGGCCGACGTCGGCGAGCGCGGGGTGGCCGTCGAGCTGTTCGACCTGTCGATGGCTCGGGTCGACCGCGAGTTCCGCGGCGGTCGGGAGGGCGAGACGCCGGCGACGATCGCCACCGACCTCGACGAGGCCATGGACGCGCTTCGGGACCGAAACCCGGCGGCGTGGGAGCGCATCGTCGGCATCGGGCTAGGGCTACCGGGCATCGTGGAGTCCGACCCCAGTGGGTCGCAGGTGCTCTATGCCCAGAGTCTCGGCTGGGATCCGGTGCCGATCGCGGATCTGATCTCGCGGGACATCCCGGTGTTCGCCGAGAACGGCGCCAAGACCCAGGCGATGGCCGAACTCTGGGACGGCGCCGCTCGCGGCGTGGAGGAGGCGCTCGTCGTGCTGCTCGGGCGCGGCGTCGGGCTTGGGATCGTGAGCAACGGCGAGCTCGCGCACGGGTTGACCAGCAGCGCGGGCGAGTGGGGGCATCTGAAGATCGAGCGCGGCGGGCGGCGTTGCCGGTGCGGCGGACACGGCTGCGTGGAGGCGTACGTGGGCGCCGACGCGATCCTTCAGTCCTGGCGCGAGGCCGGCGGGCGGTTCGAGGGTTCCGGCTGGCGGGCGCTCGGCGAGCTGCTCGATGCCGACCGCGACGGCGATCCGGTCGCCTCGCACGTCGTCTCCGAACTCGTGGCGACCCTCGGTTCCGCGCTCGGGGGCCTGGTGAACCTCACCAATCCCGCCCGGGTGATCATCGGCGGATGGGTGGGCTTGCGTCTCATGGAGTCGCTCGCCGAGCGCATGGAGGCCGCCATTCGCGCCGAGGCGCTGAACCGCCCGGGCGGACAGTTCGAACTCTTCGCGTGCCGATTCGGGGGAGACACGGTCGCGCTCGGGGCCGCGATCATGCCGCTGGAGGCACTCATGAGCGCCCCGCGGGCGGCGCGCACCGTCTAGTACCGCCGCCGTCAGGCGGGCGGCTGGTCCACGTGCCGGGGATGCGACTCCGGCGCCGCCGCGAGCAGGTCGCGGATCTCGGCGAGCAGCTCGAGCTCGGTCGGCGGCGCGGGCTCGGCCGCGGCATCCGGCTGCTTGCGCTTTCGGAACGACACCCGCTTGAGGTAGTTGATGGGCACGATCAGCGCGAAGTAGACGACGACGGCGATGAGCAGGAACTGGATGACCGCGGCGATCACCGCACCGAAGTACAGGGTCGTGCTGCCGCCGGAGGTGGTCGGGATCGCGACCGGCAGCGCCTGCGCGAGACTCTCCGCGTTGAACAAGGCCCCGAGCAGCGGGTTGAAGACGCTGTTCACGAGCGCGTTGACGATGCCGGTGAATGCCGCACCGATCACCACCGCGACCGCGAGATCGATCACGTTGCCGCGGAGGATGAACTCCTTGAAGCCCTTGAGCATCGGCGACTCCTAACTGCTGCTCGCGCTCCCCGACGAGCTCGAGGAGCTGGATGCGGCCGGCGCGGGCGCCGACTCCTTCTTCTTCGATGATGACCTCTCCGACGACGAAGAGGAAGACGACGCGGACGACGAGTCGCTCGGTTTGGCGCGCGAGTCGGTGCGGTAGAAGCCGGAGCCGTTGAAGGTCACACCGACGGTGTTGAAGAGCTTGCGCAGCGGTCCGTGACAGGTGGGGCACTCGGTGAGCGTGTCGTCGGTGAAGGCCTGCTGAATGTCGAACGCGGTGCCGCACTCGGTGCAGCGGTACGAATAGGTGGGCACGTGGAATCCTTGCGAGAACTTAGAAGGCGATGATGCCTGAGGGGGTGACCACGCCGTTCACGCGCTGGTCGTGCCGTTCGGTCGGCACGCTGTCCACGAGCTCGTGGTCGAAGATCACAGCATAGACCGGCGGGCAGTTCTCCATCGATCCGAGGGTCTTGTCGAAGTAGCCGCGACCCCAGCCCAGGCGCATCCCGGTGCGGTCGACGGATGCCGCGGGCACGAGGATGAGGTCGACCTCGTTGATCGCGATCGGGCCCAGAATCTCGCTCGTCGGCATCGGCATCCCGAAGTCATCGATCGCTTCGTCGCTGCCGTCGTACGGGGCCCAGTCGAGCAGACCATCGGCGCGGGACACCGGTAGGAGCACCCGGATACCCTGCTCGCACGCCCAGTCGAGGAACTCGCGGGTCGCCGGCTCCTCCGGCAGAGACAGGTAGGCGGAGATGGACCTGGCCCCGAGGCCGCTGGTCAGATCGATGAGGTTCTGGGTGAGTGCGGCATCCGCGGCCTCGCGTTCCTTCGCCGTCGTGATGCGTCGACGCTCCCGTAACTCGGCACGCAGAGCCCGCTTCGCCAGCGCGACCTCATCTGCCATGGGCCAATCCTAAGGCGCGCTCACCAGTACCCTGGTGAGCATGGCGTATCAGATCAGCAAGGCGGTCATCCCCGCTGCAGGCCTTGGCACGCGATTCCTCCCGGCGACGAAGGCGATGCCGAAGGAGATGCTCCCAGTCGTCGACAAGCCGGCCATCCAGTACGTCGTGGAAGAGGCGGTCGCCGCCGGGCTCACCGACGTGCTCATGGTCACGGGGCGCAACAAGACCGCACTCGAGAACCACTTCGACCGTATGTACGAGTTGGAGGCGACGCTCGAGGAGAAGGGCGACGTCGACAAGCTCGAGAAGGTCGAGTACTCGAACGACCTCGCCGACATGCACTACGTGCGCCAGGGGGACCCGCGCGGACTCGGCCACGCGGTGCTGCGCGCCAAGATGCACGTCGGCAACGAACCTTTCGCCGTGCTGCTCGGCGACGACCTCATCGACGAGCGCGACGTGCTGCTCGCCCGCATGATCGAGCAGGCGAGCGCGCGGGATGCCACGGTCATCGCCCTGCTCGAAGTCGACCCGGCATCCGTGCACATGTACGGCGTCGCGACGGTCGAAGCCACCGAGGAGGACGACGTGGTGCGCGTGACCGGCCTCGTCGAGAAGCCCGCGCCCGGCACCGCCCCGAGCAACTATGCCGTCATCGGTCGCTACGTGCTCAAGCCCGAGGTCTTCGGCGTACTCGAGCGCACGGCACCGGGCAAGGGCGACGAAATTCAGCTTACAGACGCGCTGCAGACCATGGCGCGGGAGAACATCGCCGGCGGCGTGTACGGCGTCGTGTTCCGCGGCCGCCGCTACGACACCGGCGACCGACTCGACTACATCAAGGCGATCGTGCAGCTCGCGGTGGAGCGGCCCGACCTGGGCCCGGACCTTCGTCCGTGGCTGAAGCAGTTCGCGAGCGCACTGGACTGATATGGCGACCATCCCGACCCTCACCGAGGGCCGGATCACGATTCGACCGATCCGGCTCCGCGACGCGCGGACCCTCGAACGCGAGCTTGCGGAGAACCGCGGGTGGCTGCGCAAATGGGAGGCGACGAATCCGCACGGCCCGATGAACTTCGACGTGCGCTCCAGCATCCGCGCGCTGCAGCAGCACGCCAGGGCGGGCCTGGGCATGCCCTTCGTGATCGAGGTGGATGGGCAGCTCGCCGGCCAGCTCAACGTCTCCGGTATCGCCTACGGCTCGCTCTCGTCGGCGACGATCGGCTACTGGGTCTCGGAGCGATTCGCCGGACTCGGCGCCACACCGACCGCGGTCGCGCTCGCCACCGACCACTGCTTCTTCTCCGTCGGCCTGCACCGCATGGAGATCTGCATCCGGCCCGAGAACGGCCCGAGCCTGCGCGTGGTGGAGAAGCTCGGGTTCCGCTACGAGGGGCTGCGGCGGCGGTACATCCATATCAACGGCGATTGGCGCGACCACTTCTGTTTCGCGCTGACGGTCGATGAGCTGCCGCAGGGCGTGCTGCGACGGTGGCTCGACGGCAAGGCGCCCGAGTCCGCGGCCGCCGTGCCCGCCGCGGATCGAGCCAAGGCGGCCAAACCGCTGCTCTGACCGGCGCGGCTCCCGCACTCCGGGGCGCGCCGCTCGTACCGTAGAGGCCATGGAGATCACGGGCGTCGGCGGCGGCATCATGCTCGCGATCGCCGCCGCGCTGTGGCTGGCCTACCTGCTGCCGAACTGGCTTAAGCGGCGCGAGTACCTCGCGACCGAACGCAACGCGGTGCGCCTGCAGCAGACCATCCGGGTGCTCGCGGAGACCGCGCAGGTGCCGGATGTCGTCAAGGCCGCTCGCTCCGCGCCGTTCCCGGTGGCCGTCGGGCGGCCCGCGATCCCGCAGCAGTCGGCGCCGGACCCGCGCGCACTCACGGCGCGCCGCATCCGCCGCACTCGCGCGCTCACGACCCTCGTGCTGGGCTCCGCGGTGCTGCTGGGGGTGGTGCAGGTCTCGCTGATGGTGTCGACCGGTGCGGCATCCGGCTCCTGGCTGGTGCTCGGCGTCTCGGCGCTCGCCGCCGTCTCGGCGCTCGCCCTGCTCGGTCGTCTCGCCGAACGCTCGAGGTCGAGCACCACGAGCGTCGCTCGCCCGGCCCGCCGCACCACGCTCGGTGCGGCACCGGTCGCCGCCCCCGCCGCCGAGCGCAGCCGCGGCTGGAGCCCGGTGGCGGTGCCCAAGCCGCTCTACCTCGACAAGCCGAACGCTCCGGCGGTCGTGCAGCATGTCGACCTCGAGGCCGCAGCACGGCTCGCGGAAGAGGCCCGCCGCGCCGCGGAGCGCGAGGCGACCTCGATCCGTCCCGCCGCGGCGGCCCCGGGGACCAGCCGCTTCGCGCGCATGGGAATCGTGGATGACACGCCCGCACCCGTCGACCTCGACGCCGCACTGGCCCGCCGCCGCGCCGCGGGGTGACCTCGGTCTGATACCCTTGTCAACGCACTGGGGCCCTTGGCGCAGTTGGTAGCGCGCCTCGTTCGCATCGAGGAGGTCAGGGGTTCAAATCCCCTAGGGTCCACAGACAGCAAAGAACCCCGCCCGGGATTGGGCGGGGTTCTTTGCTGTCTGTGGACCCACGCAGCACCTTGAATCACCGGGGTCCCCATCGCGCCGGTTCCGACGCGTCGTCGACACGACCCGAGCCAACGCCCACGTCAACCGTGTTCGGGAATACCCCACAACTCCACCTGAACCTGCCTCGCGAGCATGCCGAGCAGGGAGTCGTCCGCGGCACTGAATCCGCGCGGATTCGGATCGGTCAGGCAGAGTGCGCCGATCCGCTCCCCGTTCGCGGCCTCGATCGGGAACCCGGCGAAGAAGCGCACCCCGCCGTTGGCCACCCAGGGGTGACCGCGGAAGAGTTCGTGGGTGCTGGCATCCTCGATCACCAGCAGCTTGCCGTTGTGCACGGTCGCGTCGCCGAGAGCACTTCCCCGGGGGGAGTCTTGCACATCGCCGCCGACGGAGGCCTTCGTCCATTGCCGGTCCCGGTCGATGAAGGTGATCGACGCGCCGCGGATGCCGAACAGGTCGCGCGCGGACTTGACGATGCGATCGAAGCGCTCCTCGGGGCCGGTGTCGAGGATGCGGAGATCGTCGAGCGCCTGCTGACGTCGGAGTTCTTGGATCGTCGCGGGGTCCCGCGGGTTCGCGATCTGGGCGTCGAGCACTCGGGCCAGGGTCGGCACGATGAGCGCCGACCACGCCGCGTAGAGGCGGCGGTCCCCGTCCCGTTCGAGGTCGGCCACGGCGGGTTCGAACGGCAGGTAGGTCACCCAGTCACGTTCGCCGCAGAGGGACTTGAGCACGGCATCCAATCGCGCGCACTGGTGCCGCACGACGCGGGCCAGCGGGCGCGGCATCCTCATCACCGACGTGACGTCGGGCACGCCGACGACGATCACTCCCAGGCGCGAGCTCACGTGTTCGTGGAGCCAGTCGAGCAGGCCGGAGACCTGCTGGGCGAACGCACGCGGTGACACCAGGCGCAGGGCCTCGTCGGAGCCGAGGTTGATCATCAGAGCATCGAAGCGTCCCAAGTCGAGGTTCGCGAGCACCCCTTCGACGTCGGCGGCCCGCAACGTCCCCCGCGCCACGGTGTGGACGGACGCGCCCCGGCCGGTCAGCGGCGTGAGCCCTCGCGCGAGATACCCGCCGAGAGCGAGGTCGGCGGAACTCACGCCGTAACCGACGGCGATGCCTCCGCCCACGAGCAGTACACGATCCGCGTTCGAGCCGGCGGCGAACGACACCGGACGTTCGCCGGGCGTCGGCATCTGCCGCCAGGACTTCGTCGCGGAGGCCAGCCACCAAGCGATCAACGGCGCGAACAGCAGGTGCGTCGGTGAAGCGAGCATGGCGACCCCGCCCTGTTGCGCGCACCGAAACGGTGCGGTACGCGAGTGTAGCCCTTGCGTGGGCCCTTCGTCCCTCGTCGGCAGTGCCCGCACCTCATAGTCTGGCCTCACCAACCGAGGAGGATTCATGACCGAGCGTGTGAGATTCGTGGAGCGCAACGGGCCCTGGGGCTTCGTGTTCCTGTTGGCCTACATCGGGGCGGCGATCTATTTCATCTCCGTCTCGGACGGCAGCTTCTGGGCGGTGGTGCTCGGCCTGCTGCAGGCAGCGGTCTGGCCGGTGTACGTGGTCTACCACGTGCTGCTGGTGCTCGGCGCCTAGGGGCCACCGGACAACGAGCGGCGAGGGGTAGACGGCTTAGAATCGAGGGATGCTCGCCGCGAAACGCCTTCGCGCACACCTCGCGTTGTTCGCTGCGCTGTTCGGTGTGGTCGCGGTCATCGCTGCCGCATCCGGAGGGCTTGCGGGGTATCTGAGCAGCGATACCGACTCGGGCGTGCGTGCCGCCTTCTCCGCGGCGACCGGCTCCGAGGCGGCGCTGCGGGTGGAGGTGCGTTCCGCGGGCGCCACCCAGGATGCCGAACTGCGCGAGACCGCGGCCGCGCGGTTCGCCGGTGCGCCGTTGCGCATCGACCGCACGGTGCAGTCGGAGCCGGTGCCCGCGAGCGTCGACGGTCGCGAGGTGCGGGTGGTGCTGGCATCCCTGCCGGTGCAGGATCGCGCCGCGCTCGTCAGCGGCGCGTGGTCGACCGGTGCGGATGAAGGCGTGCTGCAGGATGCCGCGGCGACGCTGCTGGGACTCGTCCCGGGCGACGTGGTCGAGCTCGATGACGGCGCGGCGATCACGATCACGGGCACCTGGTCCGCGCTGGATGCGCTCGACCCGGTCTGGTTCGGCGAGCCGTTCGCGGCGGCGGGGGTCGACGGGGATGCCTTCGGCCCGCTCGTGGTCGCCGAGGGCGGCTATGACCGGTTGCGACCGTTCGCGCGCTGGGTGATCACCCCGGATCCGGCCCTCGTCACGGCCGGTGACCTCGGGCCGATCGCGACCGGCGCCGCTGGGCTGCGCGAGGCGCTCAGCGAATCGGAGACGTTCGCGACCGGCAATGTGCTCACCAGCGGGGGGCTCGAGGCGTTCGCGGGCGAACTCGCGGGCAGCGTGGACGCGCTCGCCGGTGTCGCGCCGGTGCCCGCGGTGCTGCTCGGCGCCATCGGACTCGTCGCGCTGGTAGAGCTGGCGCGTCTGCTCGTGCGGGTGCGCGTCGTCGAGACCGCCCTGCTGCGCTCGCGCGGAGCCTCGCCCTCGCGCATCATGGCGGGGAGCGCGGTCGAGGCCGCGGTGGTCGCCGTTCCGGCTGCGGCCCTGGGCGCCGCGCTCGCGCAACTCGTGACGGGCGCCGCAGTGTGGGCGATCGCTGCGGCCGTCGCGCTCGCCACCGTGATCGTGTTCTGCGCCGTCGCCCTGCTCGACGCCCGGCGCCCACTCAGCCGCGAGAGCGCACAGGATTCCGGCCGCGGTCGTCGCGTCGCCGGCTACGGCCTTGTCGTGCTCGCGCTCGCTGCGGCGGCGGTGTCGGTCTGGCAATTCCGTCTCTACGGTTCGCCGATCGTGCGGGGGGCGGACGGGCGCTCGAACGTCGACCCGATCGCCGTGCTCGCGCCGACGCTCGCCCTGGTCGCGGGCGCGCTGCTCGTCGTGGTGGCGCTCGCGCCGGCCTCCGCCGGTCTGCAGGCGCTCACCCGTCGCGGCGGCCTCGGCTGGGCGCTCGCCGGGTGGCAGCTCGCCCGACGTGTGACGGTGTTCGCCACCCCAGTGCTGCTCGTCAGTCTCGCCGTGGGCGGGGTCGTGGTCGCCGGCACCTACTCGGCCACCTGGGAGCGCGCCACGACGATCGCCCGCGAGGCCGGCAACGGTGCCGCCGTGCGCGTCGCGACCGCCTGGCCGATCGCCGATCTGCCGGACGTGGATGCCGCATCCCCGGCCCTCACCGCGACCCTCCAGGTCGGCGACGACGCCGTGCAGTTGCTCGCCCTGCCCGCCGAGTTGCTGCCCGCCGTCGTGGAACCGGCGGGCGGCACCGTCGACGCCGCAGCCCTCGCCGCGGCCATTGCGACGGCCCCGGCCCTCGAACTGCCCGAGGGCACGACCGCGTTGGAGGCGGACGCCGAGGTCTCGTTCTGGCTCGTCGACGCGCTCGGAGCGGTGCAGCGCATCGAGGCGCCGTTCGCCGTGCCGGAGGGCGCCTGGAGTCTCGGCGGCGTCGAGTTCCCCGACGGCGCGCCGCAGCCGTTGGAAGTCGCGGCGGTCACTCCCGGCGGCGTCGCCGCGCTCGACCTCGACGACTGGGTCGTCGCCCCGGGCGTCGACGCGCAGCCGTTGCGGCTCGTACCGTCGGGCGCCCTCGAACTGCCGATCGCCGTCTCGCAGTCCTTCGCCGACCGCGGTGCGCTCGACCTCGGCGACGAGGTCACCCTGCGCTTCGCGGGCACCGGGCGTCACGTGGTCGGCACGATCGCGGCCGTCGTTGCCGTGGTTCCCGGCACGCCGGACGGGTTCGCCGTGGCCGTCGATCTGCCGGGCTTCGCGGCGCAGCAGCTCGCACTCGCGTCATCCGTGCCGGCGGCCGACGAGGTGTGGATCGCGACCGCCCACCCGGCGGAGGTCGGCGCAGCGCTCGCCGGGCCCGGCATCCTCGTGACCACGATCGCCTCCCGTCCCGGCGACCTGCTGCTCGCCGCCGGCCGCGGCGCCCTCTGGATCGGGGCGGTCGGTGCCCTCGTGCTCGCCGCCGCGGCCGTGAGTGCGATCGCGGGTGCGATGCTGCGCGACCGAGCGGGCGAGGTGGTCGTGCTCCGGGTGATCGGCACCACAGCGCGGGGGCAGGCCGCCTCGCGTCGCAGGGAGCTCGCGCTGGTGCTCGGCTGGTCGGCGCTCGGCGGCGCCGGTGTCGGGACGATCGTGAGCGTGCTCACCGTCGCCGGGCTCGCCCGTTCCGCGGTGCTCGGGGCACCGGAGGCGCTGCCGACGACCCTCGCCCTGGATGCGGGCATCGTCGGAGTCGTGCTCGGGGGCTTCGCGCTCGTGCTCGCGGTGCTCGTCGTTGTCTACGGCGCACGGGTGACGGCGCAGGCCCGCACGCTCTCGGTGCGGGAGGACGCACGATGAGGCTTCTGCCGCGCCACTTCGCCGCCTCGTGGCGGGCCTCGACGCTCGTCGCGGTCATCGTGCTGTTCGTCGTGCTCATCGCCGCCCTCGCGCCGCGCGCGCTCACGGTGGTGACCGGCCAGGAGCTGCACACCCAACTCGCCGGCATCCCGCCCGAGGCGCGGGATCTCACCGCCGTCGGGGTCGGCGCCGCGGTCACGGTGCCGCCGCCCTGGGGGGAGCTCGGTGTCGGTGAGCAGCAGCAGTTCGAGCAGCTCGAGGCATGGCACGAGCTGAGCGTCGACGAGCTCTACGCGCCGACCGATGAGGCGCTGGCCGGGCTGCGCGAGGCCCAGGCCCCCGTGCTGCGGGACGCACTCGGTGAAGCCGACTACTACAGCCGGTCGGAGGCCTTCGCGACGAACGCGGACGAACCCGAACGCGATGCACCGATCATGCTCACCCGGCTGGCCGCCGACCCGTGGATCGCCGAGCGCGTCGAGCTGGTGGACGGTGCCTTTCCGCAACGCGCCCGCCTCGACCGGTTCGACGGGCCCGTGCAGGTGATGGTCTCCGTCGAAACGGCGGATGCGCTGCGCTGGGCGGTCGGCGAAGTGCGCGATCGCGTCGGCCTGCCCGTGGTGCTCTCGGGCACCTTCGTCGCCGCCGATGAGGACGCGCCGTACTGGCGGCACGCGCCATCCGCGCTCGAACCGCAGCGCTTCGACGACGGCAACAGCACGCCGCAGATCACGGGCATCGCCTACGTCAACCCGCTCACGGCGCTCGGCTCCACCGGTGTGCGCACGACCGTGTGGTACCCGCTCGAGGTCGACGGACTCGACGTGGGGGATGCCGCGGCCCTCGCCCCCGAACTGCGCTCGTTCACCGACCAGCCGCAGCTCATCCCGGGCCTCGGCGACCGCCCCGGACTGAGCCTCGGATTCGATTCCGCCGTCGAACCCGCCCTCGGCGCCGTGCTCGATCGCGCCGCGACGACGACGGCGCTGTTGGCCATGCTCGCCTCCGGGCCGCTCGGCGTCGTGCTCGCGGTGCTGGCGCTCGGCGCGCGGACGGTGGTCGAACGCCGTCGTGCCGTGCTGTCGCTGGCCGCCGCGCGTGGGGCCTCGGGGCTGCAGTTGCGCGGCGCGATGGCGCTCGAGGGCGCGGTGCTCGGCATCGTGCCGGCGGCCGTCGCGGTGGTGCTCGCTGCCGTGCTGCTGCCCGCGCCGGTGACGCTGCCGGAGATCGTCGCGCCTGCGGTGCTCGGCCTCGCCCCGGCGGTGATCTTCGCGGCCGCGGCCGCACCGGGCGGCCTTCGATCCACGCGCGTCGACCTGGGTTCGGGTGGCGTCGGCAGGGTGCGGTGGATCGTCGAGGCGCTCACGGTGCTGCTGGCGGCGACCGCGCTGGTGCTGCTGCTGCGACGCGGGCTCACGACGTCGGCGACCACGATCGATCCACTGCTCGCCGCGACCCCGCTGTTGCTGTGCCTCGCGGTCTGCGTGCTCGTGCTGCGGCTCTACCCGGTGCCCATCGGCTGGATCGCCGCGCGCCTTCGCCCGCGCCGGGGGCTCGTCGGCTTCCTGGGCGCGACCAGGGCGATGCGGGATCGTTCCCTCGCCCTCGAGGCCGTGCTCGCCCTCGTGGTCGCGGTCGCCGTTGGGGTGTTCTCGAGCGTGCTGCTCTCCACGATCGACCGCGGTATCGACAACGGGGCACTCGACACCGTCGGGGCCGATGTGCGGGTCTCCGGGCCGGTGTTCGACGCGTCGACGGTTGCCGCGGCATCCGATCTCGACGGCGTCGACGCGGTCTCGGGCATCGACGTCTCGGCACCGGTCGCGCTGCGCGTCGACCAGGTGCGCACGGATCTGCGGCTGCTCGTGGTCGACGCGGAGACGCTGAACGCGTTCCGGGAGCTTCCCGCGGGCCTCGCCGACGCGCAGGGCGATGCGGTGCCGATCGTGCTCTCGGGCGACGTGGCCGACACGGTCGGTCCCGACGCCGAGTTGCTCATCGAGGGGGAGCCGGTCGTGATCGTCGGCTCCGCGCCGCGCTCGAGCGGCTACGGGGTGTCCGGCCCGTGGGCGATCGTGGACCGCGCGTTCGCGGATCGGCTTGCGGGCACCGACTATCAGCCGCGACTGCTGCTCGTCGACACGGCTCCGTCGGCGGATGACGCGGCCATCGCCACGGCGCTGACCGAGCTCGGCGGCCCCACCACCGCGGTCACGAGTCTCGCGGAGGCGATCGATGACGCCCGATCGGCGCCGGCCACCGCCGGACTGCGTTCGGCCCTGCTGATCGCGGTGGTGGTCGCGGCGGTGCTGGCGGCGCTCGCCGTGGTGCTCTCGGCGGCGATCGGCGCGGCGTCGCGACAGCGCCTGCTCGGGCTGCTGCGCACGCTCGGGGTGACCGAACGCCAGTCCGGCGCGATGGTCGCGTGGGAGCTCGTGCCGCCGGTGATCGCCGCCTGGATCGCGGGCACGATGCTGGGACTTGGCCTGCCCTTCATCGTCACGGCGGCCGTCGACCTGACACCCTTCACCGGCGGTGTGGGTCAGCCCGCGCCGGCCGTGGACCCCCTCAGCGTGGCCGCCGTGCTCGGCGCGGTGCTGCTCGCAGTGCTCGCCGCCATCGCCATCGCGATCGTGTCCGCGCGCCGCACCAACCCGACCACCACCTTGCGAATGGGAGCCGACTGATGGCGACACCGCACATCCTCTGCACCGATCTGGTGCGCATCTTCGTCGCGCAGGGCGTCGAGGTGCAAGCGCTGCAGGGACTCGATCTGCGCGTCGACCGCGGCGAGCTCATCGCGCTCGTCGGGGCGAGCGGCTCGGGCAAGTCGACGCTGCTGACCATCCTTTCCGGACTCGACGTGCCCACGGCGGGCGCGGCCTCGGTGGCCGGGCATGATCTGCTGACGATGACCGGGCGCGAACGCATCCGCTATCGACGTCACACCGTCGGATTCGTGTGGCAGCAGACCACCCGGAACCTGCTGCCCTACTTGACCGCCGCCGAGAACCTCGAGCTGGCCATGTCGGTTGCCGGCACCAAGGGCAGAACCCCGCGCATCGCAGGCCTGCTCGACCTGCTCGGCGTCGCGCACGTGCGCGATCGCGTGCCGGCCGCGATGTCGGGGGGAGAGCAGCAGCGCGTCGCGATCGCGGTCGCCCTCGCCAACGAGCCGGAGGTGCTGCTCGCCGACGAGCCGACGGGCGAGCTCGACGAGGCGACCTCGGCGAGCGTGCTCGAGGTGATGCGGGCCGTCAACGAAGAGCTCGGGGTCACCACACTCATCGTCACCCACGATCCGAGCGTCTCCGGTCACGTGCGCCGCACCGTGCAGATCCGAGACGGTCGCACCTCCACCGAGGTGCTGCGGCGCACCGAGCTCGACGAGCACGGCCGGGAGCAGCACGTGGCCGAGGAGTTCGCGGTGCTCGACCGCGTCGGTCGCCTGCAGCTGCCGCAGGACTACATCACGAGCCTGGCCATGAAGGACCGTGTGCGCCTCGCGCTCGAGGACGATCGCGTCGAGGTCTACCCGACGGAAGGGAGCGAGTCGTGATCATTCGCGCGGAGGGACTGAGTCGCGTCTTCGGCTCCGGCGAGACGGCCGTACACGCGCTCACGGATGCCACGCTCGAGGTCGCAGCCGGTGAGCTGGTCGTGCTGCGGGGCCCGTCCGGCTCCGGCAAGACGACGCTGCTGAACCTGCTCGGGGGACTCGACCGTCCGACCGCCGGGCGGGTGCTGCTGGGCGACCGCGATCTCACCGAGATGGGTGAGGACGAACTCGCGCGCGTACGCCAGGTCGAGCTCGGCTACGTCTTCCAGTCCTTCGGGCTGATCCCGGTGCTCTCGGCGGCCGAGAACGTGGAGGTGCCCATGCGCATCGTCGGCATGGATCCGGCCGCACGCGACGAACGCGTGCGGGCACTGCTGGAACTGGTCGGGCTCGCCAAGCACGCCGAGCAGCGACCCTATGAGCTCTCCGGCGGCCAGCAGCAGCGGGTGGGCATCGCTCGTGCACTCGCGAACCGACCCGGGCTGCTCATCGCCGACGAGCCGACCGGGCAGCTCGACAGCGGCACGGCGGCGACGATGATGGACCTGATCGCCTCCCTCGTGCACACCGAGGGGGTCGGCGCCATCGTCTCCACCCATGATCCTCGGATGGCCGAGCGAGCCGATCGGGTGCTGGAAATCCACGATGGACACCTCAGCCGCCACGGCCGACACGTTGCGGATGCGTCGTGACCGCGGACGAGGTGCTCGCCGAGCTGGTGGCCGCGGCATCCCCCGAGGAGGCCGCGAAGTCGGCGCGCTACTTCAAGACGGGACCGGGGGAGTATGGCGAGGGCGACCGTTTCTTGGGGCTGAACCTCACGACTGTGACGAGCCTCGCCAAGCGCAACCTCGGCATGCCGGTGTCCGAGCTCGAGCGACTGCTCGAGAGCGAGTACCACGAGGCGCGCACGACGGCGCTGGCCATCATGCATCAGGAGGCGCGCCGCAAGACGACCACCGAGGCGCGACGCACCGAGCTCTACGAGCTGTACCTGCGTCGCCACGACCGCATCAACAACTGGGATCTGGTGGACATCGCGTGCCGCTCGGTGATCGGCGGCTACCTGCTCGACAAGCCGCGCGACATCCTCTACCGCCTCGCGCGTTCGCAGAACCTGTGGGAACGGCGCACCGCCATGGTCAGCTGCTGGACCTTCATCCGGGCCGGGCAGACCGACGACGCCATCGCGATCGCCGAGCTGCTCCTGGGCGACAAGCACGACCTCATCCACAAGGCGGTCGGCTGGATGCTGCGCGACGTCGGCACCGCGGATCCCGCCCGGCTGGCGGCCTTCCTCGACGCCCACGCCGCGACCATGCCGCGCACCGCCCTGCGCTACGCGATCGAGAAGTTCGACCCCGAGACCCGGCGGCACTACCTCGGGTTGAAGGCCGCTCGTTGAAGGGGATGCCACGGCCTCGGCGGCGCTGGTGCTGCGGCAGTCGAGTCGGCTGTTCGCGGCATCCGGGGAATAGGGTCCGACGCTGCCCGGTTGAACCATGCGTTCACATGGACTGAGAGGGCACCATGACACAGCAGGTCGAATTCGGACTCGACACCTTCGGCGACGTCACCGTCGGTCTAGACGGCTCGCCGGTGACCCAGGCGCAGGTGATTCGCAACCTCGTGGCCGAGGGTGTGCTCGCCGACGAGCTCGGCCTCGACTTCTTCGGGGTCGGGGAGCACCATCGTGAGGACTTCGCCGTCTCCGCACCGGAGGTGGTGCTCGCGGGACTGGCGACGGCGACCAAGCGCATCCACCTGGGTTCCGCGGTCACGGTGCTGAGTTCGGACGAGCCCGTGCGCGTGTTCCAACGTTTCGCGACGGTGGATGCCCTCTCCAACGGCCGCGCCGAGGTGATCCTCGGGCGCGGCTCGTTCACCGAGTCGTTCCCGCTCTTCGGGCTCGATCTGGCCCAGTACGAGCAGCTGTTCGAGGAGAAGCTCGATCTGTTCGCCCAACTGCTCAAGGAGCAGCCGGTGACCTGGCAGGGCGCGCTGCGCTCGCCGCTGACGCAGCAGAGCGTCTATCCGCACACCGAGGGTGGTCGCATCCCCACCTGGATCGGCGTCGGCGGCAGCCCCGAGTCGGTGGTGCGCGCGGCGCGCTACGGTCTGCCCCTCGTGCTCGCGATCATCGGCGGCGCGCCCGAGCGCTTCGCGCCGTACGTGGACCTGTTCCATCGTGCGCTCACCCAGCTCGAGCAGCCCGACCTGCCGGTCGCGGTGCATTCGCCCGGGTATGTCGCGGACACCGACGAGCAGGCCGCCGAGCAGTTCTGGCCGCACTACAGCGCGATGCGCGACCGGATCGGCGCGGAGCGCGGCTGGCCGCCGTCGACCGAGGACGAGTACCGACACGAGATCGAGAACGGATCGTTGTACCTCGGCTCGGTGGAGACGGTGGCGAAGAAGCTCGCGAACACCATCACGACGCTCGGCATCCAGCGCTTCGACCTCAAGTACAGCGCGGGTACCCTGCCGCACGAGCGCATGATGCGCTCGATCGAGCTCTACGGCTCCGAGGTCGTGCCGATGGTCAAGGACATGATCGCCTGAGGGCGAGGCCGCGCCGGCCGACCCGAGCCCGGCGCGTCCGGGGTTCGCGCTGCGCAGGGCGTGGTCTAGGCGTGCGGTCGTCGGACACTCCCGTTGTGAAGGAGTTCCTTCAGAACGGGAGTCTGTCGAACGGCCGACCGCGGGTGTCGCGGAACTCCGCCGTGGAAGCTCAAAGCCGCGCCGACCCGGCCGCGCCGACCCGGCCGCGCCGACCCAGTCGCGCCGCCCGAGCCCGGCCGCGCCGGCCCGCCTAGACCGCTTCGATGACGATCGCCGAGCCCTGCCCGCCGCCGCCGCACAGCGCAGCCGCACCGAGCGAGCCCGGCCCAGACTGGGCGAGCGTGCGCGCCAGGTGGCCGACGATCCGGGCACCCGACGCGCCGATCGGGTGCCCCAGCGCGATGCCGCCGCCGTGCGCGTTGACGATCGCCGGGTCGATCCCCAGATCGCGCACGGACTGCACGGACACCGCGGCGAACGCCTCGTTGATCTCGACCGCGGCGAGGTCCGACGCCCCATGTGGCGTCTTCGCGAGCGCCGCCGCGATCGCGTTGGACGGCTGACGGTGCAGCGACACGTCGGGACCGGCGACCAGGGCGTGCGAGACGACACGGGCGATGATGGGCACGCCGGCCGAGCGCGCGGCCGACTCGTCCATGAGCACGACGGCCGCCGCACCATCCGTGATCTGCGAGGAGTTGCCGGCGGTGATCGTGCCGTCGCCGCCGAACGACCCCTTCAGCCTCGCGAGGGTCTCGACCGTCGTGTCTGGCCGACCGCCGTCGTCGGCGCTCACGATCACCGGCTCGCCGCGTCCCGGCACCGGGAACGGCTCGATCTCGTCGGCGATGAAGTCGACGGATGCCGCGAGCCGCTGGTGCGACGCGGCGGCCCAGGCGTCCTGCTCCTCACGGGTGAGCCCGAGGCCCGCGTTGCGCGCCTCCGTCGAGGAGCCCATCGATGTGTGCTCGAAGGCGTCGGTGAGGCCATCGTGCTCGAGGGTGTCGAGAAACTCGATGGCGCCGTACTTCCTGCCGGCGCGCGCCGACCATGCGTGCGGCGCGAGCGACATCGACTCCTGACCGACGGCGACGACGATCTCGGCCTCGCCAGCCTCGATGAGGCGCGTGCCTGCGACGATCGCCTCGAGCCCCGAGAGGCACACGGCATTGACGGTGATGGCGGGCACGCTCATCGGGATGCCCGCGCCGACGGCCGACTGGCGCGCCGGGTTCTGGCCCGCCCCCGCCTGCAGCACCTGCCCGGCGATCACGTGCTGCACGGCATCCGGGCTGATCTGGGCCCTGGTGAGCGCGGCGCGGATCGCGTGCGCGCCGAGCACCGTGGCGGGGATGGTGGCGAACGCCCCGTTGAACTTGACGAACGGCGTGCGGGCGTACCCGACGATGACGGTGGTCATGCGGCGACCTCCTCGAGTCCTACCGTGAAGCTCGCGCCGGTGTTGGCGCGCAGCTGATCGATGGTCACATCATCCGCGTGGCGGCGCAGCACCAGGCCCTCAGGCATGACGTCGAAGACCGCCTGATCGCTGATGATGCGGTCGACGACCCCCACGCCGGTCAGCGGCAGGGTGCAGCGTTCGACGATCTTGGGGGTGCCGTCTTTCGACACGTGGTCGGTGAGCACGACCACCCGGGGGGTGCCCGCGACGAGGTCCATCGCCCCGCCCATGCCCTTGACGAGCTTGCCCGGGATGGTCCAGTTGGCGAGGTCGCCGTTGCCCGCGACCTCGAGCGCCCCGAGGATCGCGATCGCCACGTGGCCGCCCCGGATCATCCCGAACGAGGTCGCGGAGTCGAAGATGCTGCCGCCGGGCAGGATGGTCACGGTCTGCTTGCCGGCGTTGATGAGGTCGGCGTCCTCCTCGCCCTCGTAGGGGAACGGACCCATGCCCAGCAGCCCGTTCTCGGACTGCAGCGTGACGTTCACGCCGGGCGGCAGGCAGTTGGCGACGAGCGTCGGGATGCCGATGCCGAGGTTCACGTAGTCGCCGTCGTGGAGTTCGGATGCCGCGATGGTGGCCATCTCGATGCGCGTCCAGGTCATGACGCCGCCCCTTCCCGCTCGCGCACGGTGCGCTGTTCGATCACCTTGGGCCGCCCGCTGGAGACCACGAGCCGCTGCACGAAGATGCCGGGGGTCACCACCACGTTCGGGTCGATGTCCCCGAGCCCGACGAGTTCCTCGACCTCGGCCACCGTCACCCGGCCGGCGGTGGCCACCAGCGGGTTGAAGTTGCGAGCCGTGTATCGGTAGACGAGGTTGCCCTCCGGGTCGGCGCGGTGCGCCTTCACGAGCGCGAGGTCGGCGACGATGCCGCGCTCGAGGATGTAGCTGCGACCGTCGAACTCGGCCTGCGGCTTGCCCTCGGCCACGAGCGTTCCGACACCCGTGGCGGTGTAGAAGCCCGGGATGCCCGCACCACCCGCCCGCAATCGCTCGGCGAGCGTGCCCTGCGGTGCGAACTCGACCTCCAGCGTGCCGGCGAGGTACTGCTCCGCGAAGAGCTTGTTCTCCCCGACGTAGGAGGCGATCACCTTGCGCACCTGGCCGGCCTCGATGAGCAGGCCGAGCCCCTGTCCGTCGACGCCCATGTTGTTGGAGACGACCGTGAGGTCCTTCACTCCGGAGTCCCGCACCGCCTCGATGAGATCGCTCGGGTTCCCGCTCAGGCCGAAGCCGCCGACGGCGAGCGTCATGCCGTCGCGCAGCAGCCCCTCCAGGGACTCCGCCGCGCTCGAACGCAGTTTGGACACGCATCCTCCTCGATCGCTGTCCGCCTTGTGGACACTCGGAGGCTAGCTCTGCCCCAGAGATTCGGTCAATCCGATCTCGAATCGTGGACGCCGCGCCGCAAGTTGTCCATAATGTGAGCATGGCTGAGGGGTCGCAGGTTGTGGAGCGGGTGGCGCAACTGCTCAAGCTCATCGCCGAGGAGACCGACGGGGCCTCGACCCGAGCCCTGGTCGAGCGCTCCGCCCTCACCCGACCCACGGTGCACCGCCTGCTGAGCTCGCTCGCGGCGGAGGGGCTCGTCGACCGTGCGGCGGACGGGCGCCACTGGGTGCTGGGGCCGGAGATGTTCCTGATGGGGCTGATCGCCCAGGAGCGCTACGCGGTGGAGGATGCCGCCCGTCCGAGCCTGCAGCGGCTCGCCGACGAGACGGGCGAGAGCGCGTTCCTCTCGGTGCGGCGCGGCGCCGAGGTGGTGTGCCTGCTGCGGGAGGAGGGCAGCTTTCCGGTGCGATCCTTCGTGCTGCACGTCGGCGCGCGTTTCCCGCTGGGCGTCGGTACGGCGGGGCTCGCGATCGCCGCCTTCCTGCCGCCGGACGAGCTCCAGCGCGCCCTGGACGACACCCGCGAGCGTCGCGCCGGCTTCGGGCCTCAGCACGACGACGCCCACGTGCTCGACCTGCTCGAACGCACCCGGCAGGCCGGGTGCTCGCTCAATCCCGGCCGCATCCTGGAGGGCAGCTGGGGCATGGGCGCCGCGGTCTTCGATGCGAAGGACCAGCCGACGTGGGCCCTGTCGATCACCGGGATCGAGTCCCGGTTCCGCGACGATCGCCGACCCGCACTCGGCCGGCTGCTGCTCGAGGAGGCGCACCGCCTGACTCAGCGGATGCGCCTCCCCGGCTAGTTCCTACGCCTTCGGTGCGTCGACCCCGGTCGGCGCGGGCTTCTCCGCCTTCCGCCGCGCCCGGCGCACGAGCAGGACGATTACGAGCGTGATGAGCCCCGCGAGCGCCAGCCACGGCAACAGCACCCCGAGTGCGACGAGCAGACCGGCGAAGAAGGCGACGAACGCGTTCCAGCCCGCGATCACCCCGGAGAGGAAGGTGTTCGGCTCGTCCACGGGCGCATCGGCGATGGAGACCAGCGAGAGCGTGATCGTGGACATGCTCACCTGGTCGTCGAGGTAGCGCTGTTGCGCCTTGAGCGACTCCAGCTCCGCCTGCCGTTCGGAGAGCGCCGTCTCGAGGGCGACCAGCGCCTGCGTGTCCGTCGCGGTCGGCAGCAGTGCCAGCAGCCGGTCGACGGATGCCTGCAGCGCCGTGATGCGGGCCTCGAGGTCCTGGCTCTGCATGGTGACGTCGGAGGAGTTCAACGAGATCTCCCGCACGTCGCCGAGCTCGCGCAGCTTGTCGAGCGTCGCGGTGAGGGACGCGGCGGGCACCCGCAGCGTCAGCGTCGCGCTACCCCGGTCGCCGTCGGCCGGTGCGACCTCGGTGCGGCCGTCAATGCGGCCCCCGGACGACTCGACGATGCGCACGGCCTCGGTCGCGGCATCCGTGGGCTCGTCCACGACGATCGTGACCCACCCGGTGGTGATGACCTGTCGATCGACGACGTCGCCGCCGATCTCGCTCGAATCGCCGGCGAGCGGCTCCGGTGCGCCGACCCCGGACTCGGACTGGATGGCCGGGGAGTCCGACATGCTGCCGCCGCTAGCAACGCAGCCCGTGAGTGCGATCGCGGTGATCGCGAGTGCTGTGGTGATGCTGAATATGCGCCTCATGGCCACCACGCTAGCCACGCCGGGCCGTCGGCACAGCCCAACGTTTGTCACGATTCGGGCGTCACGGTGTGTTGCCGTCTCCGCGCCGTACGTCAAGCCCCTTGAGCCAGGGATGTCGCGGCGTAGCGTCGAAGGGGTGCGGGAGACACCCGCCGAACGTTGACAGGAGTACGACATGGGATTCATGGACGACGCCAAGGACGCTGCGGAGGCCACCGGCAAGAAGATCGGCGAGGCCGTGGACGACACCAAGGAGCGGGTCAGCGACAAGGTCGACGAGATGAAGGCCGACGCCGAGGTCAAGCGGGCCGAGGCGGAACGCGATGCGACCAAGGCGAAGAACGACTACAAGGAGTCTCTGCGCGACTGAGTCATCGCGCGGCTGGGCCGCTATCCTCGGTGCTGTCGGCGGTTTCGCCGCAATCCAGACGAAGGAGTGCAGCATGGGATTCATCGACGACGCCAAGGAGAACATCGCCGAGGGCATCGACAAGGTCAAGGACGTCGCGGGCGATGCCGGCGAGTTCATCAAGGACAAGGCCGAGGATGTCGCGGACTTCGCGAAGGACAAGGCGGAGGACGTCAAGGACCTCTTCGACGGCGACGACAAGCACCAGACCCCGCCGCCCGCGACCCCCGCGAGCTGACGCCCGCGGTGATCGAGCCGCGCCGAGGTCCGCAACGGGAACTCGACGCGCTCGATCACCGAGTCCGCGCGCTCGCTATGCTCTCCGCATGAGGTGGTGGAGCCGAGCGCCGAAACTCCACGTCGCCATCGACACCGGCAGCGGCCCGCCGGTCGTGCTGCTGCACGGCATCGCCTCCTCGTCGGTCACCTTCCAGTTCCTCGCGCCGCTCATCGAGGCTCGGCACCGCGTGATCGCGATCGACCTGCTGGGTTTCGGCGCATCCCCGGCCCCCGAGACCGCGAACTACACCATCGACGAGCACGTCGCCGCCGTCGCCCGCACGATCGACGGTCTCAAGTTGCGCACGCCCTTCGTGCTCGTCGGGCACTCCATGGGATCGATCATCGCGACCCGCTACGCCGCCCAGTACCAGCGACGACTCACCCGCCTGGTGCTGGTCAGCCCGCCGGTATACCTCGCGCCGCAGGCGGTCGGCGATTGGCGCGATCGCACCACGATGGACCTGTACCTGCGCGCCTACGACTATCTGCGCGCCAACAAGGACTTCACCATGGCGGCCGCGGCCGGGCTCGCCAGGCTGTCGCCGATCAAGAACGTGCTCGAGGTCTCCGAGCGCAACTGGCGCGCGTTCATGCTCTCCCTGGAGAACTCGATCCAGACGCAGACCACGGTCGCCGACCTCTCGTCGGTGCGCATTCCGGTGGAGGTCGTCTACGGCACGCTCGATCCGCTGTTGGCCACCGCCGGATTGCGCATCATCGAGCAGTTGCGCAATGTCACCGTGCGTCGCGTTCCGGTCGGCGATCACGTGATCCGTCCGCGCATGGCCAAGGTGGTCGCCGCGGCGATCGATGGCGGAGAAGGCTCTCCCGGGGCAGTCACCGCCTCGTAGGCTGGTGGCATGCAACAGCACTCGGCGCCGCGGCTCGGCACATCCGTCTCCGTGATCGGCCTCGGCACCTGGCAGCTCGGCGCGGATTGGGGGGCCGTGACCGAGGCGGATGCCACCGCCGTGCTCGAAGCCGCCGCCGAGTCGGGCGTGACCTTCTTCGACACCGCCGACGTGTACGGGGATGGGCGCAGCGAGGCGATCATCGGCGCGTTCCGTGCCACGCATCCCGACATCTTCGTGGCGACCAAGATGGGCAGGCGCCTGCCGCAGGAGCCGCAGAACTACTCGCTCGAGAACTTCCGCGCCTGGACGGATCGATCCCGCGCGAATCTGCGCATGGACCGGCTCGATCTCGTGCAGCTGCACTGCCCGCCCACCGAGGTGTATCGCGACGACCGGGTGTTCGACGCGCTCGACACGCTCGTCGCGGAGGGCGCCATCGCGCGCTACGGGGTGAGCGTGGAGACGGTCGAACAGGCGCTCATCGCGATCGCACGCCCGCATGTCGCGAGCGTGCAGATCATCCTCAACGCGTTCCGGCTGAAGCCGCTGGATGCCGTGCTCCCCGCCGCGATCGACCACGGTGTGGCGATCATCGCGCGCGTGCCCCTCGCCTCGGGACTGCTCAGCGGCAGGTACACGCGCGACACCGTGTTCGCGTCGGACGATCACCGCACCTACAACCGGCACGGCGAGGCGTTCGACGTGGGGGAGACCTTCTCGGGGGTCGATTTCGAGACCGGTGTCGCCGCGGCGCAGGAGTTCGCGTCCCTCGCCGCCAGCCACGGCATCGCACCGGCGACCGCGGCGCTCGCCTGGTTGATCCAGCTCGAGGGCGTCACCACGGTCATCCCGGGTGCTCGCAGCGCCGAGCAGGCGCGCGCCAACGCCGCTGCCGCGCACGTGCCGCCGCTGGATCTCAACGACGAGGTGCGGCGCATCTACGACCGCTACTTCCGCGCGGACATCCACGCGCGGTGGTGAAGCCGGGGCGGCTGCCCGCCGCGTTCGCCAACGTCTTCACGGCGAACCTCGCCTCGAGTCTCGGGGACGGGATCGCACGCACCGCGATCCCGCTGCTCGGCGCGCGGCTGACGCACGACCCGTTCCTCATCTCGATGCTCGCGGCCCTCGCCCTGCTGCCGTGGTTGTTCTTCGCGATTCCGGCCGGCATCCTCATCGATCGCATCGACCGGCGTCGAGCTCTCGCGATCGCCCAGGCCGTGCGCCTGGTGCTCGCGACGCTGCTGGTGCTGCTCGTCGCGACCGACGCCCTGACCATCTGGTGGCTGTTCGCGGTGATCTTCGTCTACGGCGCCTTCGAGACCGTCTACGACGGTGCGATCCGCGCGGTGATGCCGAGCATCGTGGCGAAGGTCGACCTGCCGCGTGCGAACTCCCGCATCGAGGGCGGCGAGCTCGTCGTGCAGAACTTCATCGCGGGCCCGTTGACCTCGGCGCTGTTCGCCGTCTCCGTGCTCATTCCGCTCGGGATCAACGGGCTCGTGTTCGCGTTCGCCGGGGCCCTCGCCCTTCTGCTGCCGCGGGCCGCCTCCGGCCGCCAGTTCGCTCGTCAGCCGCGGGACGAGGCGCCATGGCATCGTCAGTTCGTCGAGGGTCTGCGGTTCATCCTGGCGAGCCGGATGCTGCGCACGCTCTGGCTCTTCAGCACCTTCTGCGGACTGATGACCTCCGCGGCGACCGCGAGCGTCGTGCTGTTCATCCTCGACACGCTCGCCGTGCCCGAGGCGCTGTTCGGAGTGTTCCTGTTGAGCGGGGCGGTGGGCGGCATCCTCGGTGCCGTGGTGACCAACCGGGTGAAGTCGCGATGGGGCGCCGGCCTCACGATGGCGGTCGCCGCGGCGGCGACGGGGCTGTCCTTCGTGCTCGTGGGGGTGCTGCCCGTGATCTGGGCGGCCGGGCTCGGCTACGGCCTGTCGTCGCTGTTCATCACGACCTGGAACATCCTCGTGATGTCGCTGCGGCAGGCCGTGATCCCGGGGCGCCTGCTCGGGCGCGTGCACGGCACCTGGCGCACCCTGCTGTGGGGGGCGATGCCGCTCGGCGCCGTGCTCGGCGGCCTCGTGGCCCGCATCGACCTGGCTCTGCCGTTCATCGTGTTCGGGGCGCTCGAGACCATCGCGAGCCTGGTGTTCTTCAGGTTCTTGATCAGCCTGCCGAACCCCGAGGACGTCGACAACGGCGACGGTGCCGGCCCGACCGACCCCTTCGTGCCGCAGTAGCCCGCCGAACCGGCCCGGGCGGCGAGCGAGACCCGCCGGACATGGTTGACTCGTCATGTGACTTCTCTCATGATCATCGTCGGCAGCGTGCGTCCGGGGCGCGCCGGCCTGCCGGTCGCGCAGTGGGTGCGCTCCGTCGCGGAGGCCGACGACCGGTTCGCGCTCGACTTCGTCGACCTCGCCGAACTCGCGCTGCCGTTCATGGACGAGCCCGAGCATCCCTCCAAGCGCGCGTACACGAAGCCGCACACGATCGCCTGGAGTCGACGAGTGGATGCCGCCGACGCCTTCATCTTCGTCACCCCCGAGTACAACCACTCCTTCTCGCCCGCGCTCAAGAACGCGCTCGACTTCCTCGGCAGCGAGTGGAGCCACAAACCGGTCGGCTTCGTCAGCTACGGCGGCGTCTCGGCGGGCAGCCGCGGTGTGGCACTGCTCGAGCCGACGCTGACGACGCTCGGTCTGGCTCGCGTCGGCGCCTCGGTGGAGATCAACGCCATCGGCAGGCGTATCGTCGACGGCGCCTTCGCGCCCGAGGAGAAGGACGTCTCGATCCTCGGTCGCATGCTCGATCAGCTCGACGACCTGCAGGGCAGGCTCGCGAGCCTGCGCTAGCCCGCGGCGGGGCACTCCAAGCGGCCCGCGCTGCGGAGGCAGACACACCCGTTGGCGGGAGGAATCCCCGGCCGTTCCGTCTTCGGCGGGGGCAAGGTCCGGTTGGCGGTAGAAATGACTCCCGCCGACCGGGCTTTCTTGGGGCCGCGGAGTTCTTGGCAGGCGCGCGGGCGGGGAGGGTCGTCTTGCAGGTGCGGGTCAGTCCGGTGCGGGGCAGTCCGGTGGGACGGCTCAGCTCGGCTGCACCGGCACGGGCTCGGTGTCGGTGAGCGGCGTGGCATCCCGCCCTCGGAGGTCTGGCATCACCCGGTGGAAGACGGTCGCGATGATCGCGGAGAGCACGAGGAATGCCGCGGCGACCCAGTAGCCGCCGTCCGCGCCGTTCGCGTCGATGAGGAAGCCCGCGGCCGCCGCGCCCGCGGCGGCGCCGATCAGCTGCCCGGTGCCGACCCAGCCGTAGGCCTCCGCGGTGTCGCTGAACCGCACGCTCGCCGACACCACCGAGAACATCACGGTGAGCGCCGGCGCGATGCAGAATCCGGCGATGACGAGCGCCGCCGAGATGCTCCAGAACTCCCAGGCGAAGATGGCCAGCGTCGCGCCGACCGCGATCACGGCGAGCCGGCGGGCCAGCGACCACGGCGAGATCTCGACGCCGCCGAGCGCGAGTCCGCCCGCGAGTGAGGCCACCGACCAGATCGCGAGCACGATGCCGGCCTCGGCTCCGTGATCGCCGAAGGTCGCCACGACGCTCGTCTCGATCGCGGCGAAGCCGCCGACCAGCAGGAAGCCGACGACGGTCGACAGCAGCACCACCGGGCGGGCGAGCACCACGCCGAAGCGCCGTTTGCTGCGCGGGATGCGCACCCGGCCGAGGGCGGGAGAGGTCACGAACCACAGGCCGCCGGCCACGATGAACGCGACGGAGAGCAGCACGCCGAGCTCGGTCGACACCTGCGTGCCGACGAAGGTGACGAGCACCGGTCCGCCGATCCAGATGATCTCCTGGGCGGAGGCGTCGAGGGAGTAGAGCGGCGTGAGCTGCGACGAGTTGACCATCTTCGGGTAGATGGTGCGCACGGCGGGTTGGATCGGCGGAAAGCTCAGTCCCGCGATGATGCCGAGCACGAGGATGGCGGCGAGCGGCAACGGCACGAGGGCCATCAGGGTGAGGGTGATCGAGCACACCACGCCGGTGACCACGAGCACGGGCCGCATGCCGAGCACGCCCATCAGGCGGCTCGTGAGCGGGCCGGAGACGGCCTGCCCGACACTGAGACCGGCGAGCACGATGCCGGCGGCGCCGTAGGAGTCGAACTGCTTCTCGACGTGCAGGATGATCGCGAGTGAGAGCATGCCGCCCGGAAAGCGCGCGACGAGTTGCGAGAACAGCAGTCGAGCCACTCCCGGCGTGCGCAGCAGGCCCGCATAGCTCTTCATAACCGACTCAGCCTAGCCCCGCCCCCACCCTGCGATCGAGCGACTCGACGAGCGGATCCACGCGCCCCCGCGTGGTCGGTGGGAGGCGGATTCGGGGTACAGCATCCATGCACAGCCTGTGGAGAACTCGGGCAACTTGTCCACAACCTGTGGACGACACGCCACTAGATCTGGTGTTACCCCGCTGTCAGACCCACGATATATAGTGGTGAAACCGCCTGGCCGGGGTGGGGGCGAACAGGCCGTTCCGGGGTGCATGAACCCCGATTTTTCGTAGGAAGCAGAGGGATTGTCGTGACCATCACAGTCGTCAAGCGCAGTGGCGCACGGGAGCCGTACGACGCGAACAAGATCAACCTCGCGATCGAGGCCGCGACGGTCGGTCTCGACGAGAACATCACCTGGGTGACGCAGATCGCCTCGGAGCTCGAGCTCACGCTCTTCGACGGCATCACGACGCAGCAGCTCGACGAGGCCGTCATCCAGGTCGCGCTGCAGAACGTCAAGGACGACCCGGCGTTCGACGTCGTCGCCGCCCGGCTGCTGCTGAAGACCATCTACAAGCGCGTGCTCGGCGACTACCAGACCGCCGAGGAGCTCAAGGCGCTGCATCGCGAGCACTTCATCCCGAACGTCACCCGCGGGGTCGACGAGGGGCTGCTCGACCCGCGCCTGACGCAGCTGTTCGACCTCGAGACGCTCGCCGCCCGGCTTGAGCCCGCACACGACGAACTGCTCAAGTACATCGGCGTCGTCACCCTCAACAACCGCTACGGCATCAAGGGCCGCAACGGCGACGCCCTCGAGGTGCCCCAGTACTTCTGGATGCGCATCGCGATGGGGCTCTCGCTCAACGAGCAGGACCCGACCGCAGCGGCGATCCGGTTCTACGACAAGATGTCGAGCCTCGAATACCTCGCCGCGGGCTCCACGCTCGTCAACGCCGGCACCATCTACCCCCAGCTCGCCAACTGCTTCGTCATGGAGATGCAGGACGACATGGAGCACATCGCGAAGACGACTCGCGATGTGATGTGGCTGACCAAGGGCACGGGCGGCATCGGCCTCTCCGTGACCAAGCTGCGCGCCCAGGGCTCGCCCATCCGCTCGAACAACACCACTTCGACGGGGCCGATCCCCTTCATGCACACGATCGACTCGATCCTGCGCGCGGTCAGCCGCGGCGGCAAGAAGTTCGGTGCGCTGTGCTTCTACATGGAGAACTGGCACCTCGACTTCCCCGAGTTCCTCGAGCTGCGCAACAACTCGGGCGACCCCTACCGTCGCACCCGCACGGCCAACACCGCCGTGTGGATCTCGGACGAGTTCATGAAGCGCGTGCAGAACGACGACGACTGGTACCTCTTCGACCCGCTCGAGGTCGCCGACCTCAACGAGCTCTACGGCAAGGCGTTCTCCGAGCGCTACGCGTTCTACGTCGCCGAGGCCGAGGCCGGCCGCCTGCGCATGTTCAAGAAGATCTCCGCGCGCGAGCAGTTCAAGTCGATCCTCATCTCCCTCCAGACCACCAGCCACCCGTGGCTGACCTGGAAGGACACGATCAACAACCGCGCCCTCAACAACAACACGGGCACGATCCACCTCTCCAACCTGTGCACGGAGATCACGCTGCCGCAGGACGAGGACAACGTCTCGGTCTGCAACCTCGCCTCGATCAACCTCTCGCAGCACCTGGTCGTCGCGGAGTCCGGCGCCGTCTCGCTCGACTTCGCGAAGATCGAGGAGTCCGCCCGCATCGCAGTGCGTCAGCTCGACAACCTCATCGACATCACGCGGTCGAGCGTGAAGGAGGCCGACTTCTCGAACCAGCAGAACCGCGCGGTCGGGCTCGGCGTCATGGGCTTCACCGACGTGATCGAGAAGCTCGGCGTCAGCTACGAGTCCGAGGCCGCCTACGACCTGATCGACGAGATCATGGAGCACGTGTCGTACGCGGCGATCGACGCCTCGACCGAACTTGCGAAGGAGCGTGGCTCGTACGCGAACTTTGAGGGCAGCCGGTGGTCGCAGGGCCTCGTGCCGCTCGACTCGATCGCACTCACCGAGGCGGACCGCGGCGTCGAGATCAAGGTCAACCGGAAGACGCGCCTGGATTGGGACGCCCTGCGCGCGAAGGTGAAGGGCGGCATGCGCAACGCGACGCTCATGGCGATCGCGCCGACGGCATCCATCGGTCTCGTCGCGGGTACCACGCCCGGCCTCGACCCGCAGTTCTCGCAGATCTTCAGCCGCGCGACCTCGAACGGCAAGTTCCTCGAGGTCAACCGCAACCTCGTGGCCGACCTGCAGAAGCTTGGGATCTGGGAGTCGACCCGCGAGTCGATCCTGCGTTCGCAGGGTGACATCCAGAACATCGCGGCGATCCCGGACAGTCTCAAGGAGGTGTACAAGACGAGCTTCCAGCTCTCGCCGTACGCATTCCTCGAGGTTGCCGCGCGCGCCCAGAAGTGGATCGACCAGGCCATCAGCCGCAACATGTACCTCGAGACGCGCGACCTCGGCGACATGATGGACATCTACTACGCGGCCTGGGAGCGCGGCGTGAAGACGACGTACTACCTGCACATGAAGCCGCGTCACACGGCCGAGCAGTCGACGGTGAAGGTCAACAAGGCCGAGGAGCTCGTCACCGCGGCGCCCGCCGCGGCGGGCTCGACGACCGAGACCGCCCCGGCGGCACCCGCGCGTCGCGGGTTCGGTGGCCTCGCGCCGAAGGCGGGTGCGTGATGGATCGCATCGCCGAGTACGACGTTCCGGTCGATCCGATGGACGACCTGCAGTGCGAGAGCTGCCAGTAACAGCTCCCTCCCCGGCCGCGCCGCGACCGCTGTATCACCCGCACACAGAGTAAGAAGCACGCACATGGGAATTCTCGGAACGGGCCTGCAAGAGGGCCTGTTGCTCAAACCGATCCGCTACCAGTGGGCGATGGACCTGTACGACCAGGCCGTCGCGAACACCTGGTTCCCCAATGAGATCCAGCTCGGCGAGGACATCGCCGACTTCAAGAAGATGACCGACGAAGAGCGCCACGCGGTCACCTTCCTGATGAGCTACTTCAATCCGAACGAGCTGCTCGTCAACAAGGCGCTCGCCTTCGGCGTCTACCCCTACGTCAACGCGGCCGAGGCCACGCTGTACCTCGCGAAGCAGATGTGGGAGGAGGCCAACCACTGCATGAGCTTCGAGTACGTGCTCGAGACCTTCCCGATCGACCGCAACGAGGCCTACAACGCGCACGTGGACGTTCCGTCGATGGCGCGCAAGGAGGAGTTCGAGGTCAAGTACATCAAGCGCATGACCGAGCAGACCCTCGACATCACCACCACCGAGGGCAAGCAGGACTTCATCCGCAACCTCGTCGCGTACAACGTGATCCTCGAGGGCGTCTGGTTCTACTCGGGCTTCATGGTGGCGCTGAGCTTCCGGCAGCGCAACCTGCTGCGCAACTTCGGCTCGCTCATGGACTGGGTGGTGCGCGACGAGAGCCTGCACCTGAAGTTCGGCATCAACCTCATCCTCACGGTGCTCGAGGAGAACCCCGACCTGCAGACCGAGGAGTTCGCGGCCGAGATCAAGCAGATGATCCTGGATGCCGTGGAGATGGAGGAGCAGTACAACCGCGACCTGCTCCCGAACGGCATCCTCGGTCTGAACGCCACGTACATCAACCAGTACGTCAAGTACCTCGCCGACCGCCGCCTCGAGGAGCTCGGGTTCGAGCCGCACTACAACGTCTCGAACCCGGCGAAGTGGATGGCCGCCGCCAACGACACCCTGCAGCTCGTGAACTTCTTCGAGTCCACGAACACCTCCTACGAGTCGAACGCGCAGGCCTCGACGGGCGGCAAGGCAAAGACGGAGTAGCGGGCGGAGACCGCGCGGCATCCCCGCCGTGCGGTCAGTCCGGCTCCACCCCGAACGCGCGGGCGAGCTTGTCGATCTTCTCGGCCCGGCCGAGTCGCGGCAGGTCGGAGCCGTCGCGCACCATTCGGCCGCGCGACTCGAAGTCGGCGAGGAACTCGCGCGCCCAGGCCACGTCCGAGCGGGTGGGGCTGATCACCTCGTTGATGATCGGCAACTGTTCGATGTCCAGACACAGCTTGCCGGTCATCCCCAGTGCAACGGCGATCGTGCTCTGCTCGCGCAGCAGCGGGTGGTTCGTGCCCACCGTCGGTCCGTCGATCGGGCCGGGCAGGTTGCCGACGCGGCTGGCGACCACGAGGCGGGAGCGCGGGTAGGCCATCGCCATGTCGTCGGCGCTCGTGCCGGTGTCTCGGCGGTAGTCGCCGCTACCGAAGGCGAGGCGGTACGCACCGCGGGCGCGGGCGATGTTGGCGGCCTCCTCGATGCCGAGTGCGGACTCGATGAGCGCGATGACCGGCGTCTGGCCCTTCAGCCGGTCGAAGGTCTCGGTGACGTGCGCGGGCGACTCCGCCTTGGCGAGCATCACGCCGCGCAGGCCCGGGAGGCCGGCGAGGGCGTCGACGTCGCCCGACCAGAAGTCGGAGGTGCGGTCGTTGATGCGCACCCAGCCGGATCCGCCGACGCTGAGCCAGTCGGCGACGTCTTCACGGGCGGCGGCCTTGAAGGCCGGGTCGACGGCATCCTCGACGTCGAGGATGATCTGGTCGGCCCGCGAGGCCTGGGCGGTATCGAAGGTCTCGGGTCGGGTCGCGGCGACGAGCAGCCAGGATCGGGCGATCTCCGGGGAGATGGTTCGGGACACGGGGCGCCTCTCATGTGTAGTGATGGTGTACGCCACAGACCAGGGTAGCGCTGCCGCTCAGTCCGCGAGGGCCTTCGCGATGCGCTGCAGGCTCACCGGACCGTCGGTACCCAGGTGCTGGGCGAAGAGGGAGAGCCGCAGCTCCTCGAGCATCCAGCGCACGCGCGCCAGCCGGGGTTCCGCCCCAGCGGGCAGCGGCAGTTCGCCGCCGGCCGCGAGGTAGCGTTCGGTGGCCAGCTGCACCTCGGACATCCACACCCGATCGCGTGCCGGGTTCTCCGCGAGCTTGCCCACGCGGTGCACGATGCCCTCGAGGTACACCGGCAGCCGCCGCAGCCGCCCGAGTCCCGTCGCCGCGATGAAACCGGGATACACGAGCGCGTCGAGTTGGGTGCGGGCATCGCCGAGGGGGGCGATGAGGGTCATGCTCGTGGCATCCCGGATCGCCTTGTCGGCCGCACGGGAGCCCGCGATGATGCGCGAGACCAGGGCGACGGTCTGGAACAGGTCGTCGACGATCGTGGCGGACACGGCATCCCGAGCCGCCTCGAACTCGGCGCGGGTGAAGATCTCGCGATCGCCGACAACCGCGTCGATGCACGCGATCATGCAGTCCTCGAAGAGCGCGGCCGTGGTGCGGTACGGGCTCTGAGCCAGCACGAGCTTCTCCTGCGTGGTCAGGTGCTGCTGCACGTAGCCGACCGGGGAGGGGATGGTCAGCAGCAGCAGTCGGCGCACCCCGCCCGGGTGGGCCACGGCCTGGTCGTGCGCGGTGCCCATGAGCCGGATCGCGACGCTCGAGCCCTCGTCGACGAGGGCGGGGTAGGCGCGCACCGTGTTGCCGCCGTGCTCGACGTCGCGAACGCGGTCGAGCGCGTCGAAGTCCCAGGCCGTGATGCCGGAGCGTTCGGTCGGGTCTCGGCGGGCCCGGTCTCCGGACTCGACGACCTTCGCGACGCTCGCTCGCGCGGCGGGCTTGAGGCTCGCCTGCAGGGCGCTCAGGGTCTTGCCGCTCGCGACCACCGTGCCGCGCTCGTCGGCGACCGCGAAGGTGACCTTGAGGTGGGCGGGCACGCGGTCGAGGTCGAAGTCGGCAGGGTTCACGGGGGTGTACGTCTGCGCGGTGATCTCGCGCGCGAGGAACGCGGTGAGCGGCAGCGACTCGTCACTGGCGGCCAGCAGCGTGCGCGCCCAGTCCGCGGCGGGCACGACGTTCTTGCGGATGTGCTTCGGCAGGGACTTGATCAGCGCGGTCACGAGCTGCTCCCTCAGGCCCGGCACCTGCCAGTCGAAGCCGTCGGCGCGGAGCCCGGCCAGCAGCGGCATGGGCACCGTCACGGTCACACCGTCGTTCTCGGCGCCCGGCTCGAAGCGGTAGGAGAGCGCGAGCGTCTGGTCGCCCTGGCTCCAGGTGCTGGGGAAATCCCCCTCGTGGCGCTCCAGGGCGGGCTGCTCGGCGTCATCCTCACCGAGCAGGTCGGCGGAGGTCATGGTGAGGAGGTCGGGGGTCTCCGCGCGGGCTCTGCGCCACCAGGTCTCGAACGATCTCGCGCTCGCGACGTCGGCCGGGATGCGGCGCTCGTAGAATTCGACGATCGCCTCGTCGTCGGAGAGGATGTCGCGGCGCCGCGTGCGCTCCTCCACCTCCTCGAGTGTGCGCCGAAGTGCACGGTTCGCCCGGTCGAACGCCGTGAGTCTGCGGTCGAGCCGGTCGACATCCCACTCGCCCTCCACGAGCGCGTGACGGATGAACAGCTCCCTCGCCAGCGCCGGGTCGATGCGGGAGTACTGCACCCGGCGCTTGACGATGATCGGCACGCCGTACAGGGTCGCCCGCTCGTAGGCGACGACGGAGCCCTGCTTCTTCTCCCAGTGCGGCTCGGAATAGGTGCGCTTGACGAGGTCGCCGGCGATCGGCTCGGCCCAGGCCGGGTCGATCGCGGCGTTCACGCGGGCGAACAGTCGGCTCGTCTCGACGAGCTCCGCGCTCATGATCGCCGCCGGCTGCTTCTTGGCCAGCGCGGAACCCGGGAAGATCACGAACCGCGCCTGGCGGGCTCCGAGGTAGTCCTTCTTCGCGGCATCCCTGAGGCCGATGTGGCTCAGCAGCCCGGCCAGCAGGGAACGATGGATGCCGTCCGGGTTCACGTGCGCCGCGCCGACCACCAGCCCCAGCTGCTTGGACATGCGGGTGAGCTGGCGGTAGACGTCGTTCCACTCCCGCACCCTCAGGTAGTTGAGGTACTCGCTCTTGACCAGTCGGCGGAAGGCGTTGCCGCTGAGCTCCTTCTGCCGCTCCTCCAGGTGGTTCCACAGGTTCAGCAGGGTGAGGAAGTCGCTCGTCGGGTCGACGAAGCGCGCATGCTGCTGGTCCGCCTGGGCGCGACGCTCGAGCGGCCGCTCGCGCGGATCCTGAATGCTGAGCGCCGCGACGATCGCCATCACCTCACGGGTCGTGCCGTGCTGTTTCGACTCGAGCACCATGCGCGCCAGCCGCGGGTCGATCGGCAGTTGGGAGAGCTGACGGCCGATCCGGGTGATCGCACCGGCAGCGTCGACCGCACCGAGCTCGCGCAGCAGGTCGAGGCCGTCCTTGATGCCTCGGGAGTCCGGCGGCTGCAGAAACGGAAAGCTCGCGATGTCGCCGAGCCCGAGCGAGAGCATCTGCAGGATGACCGCCGCGAGGTTCGTGCGCAGGATCTCCGGATCGGTGAACTCGGGTCGTCGCTGAAAGTCCTCCTCCGAGTACAGCCGAATCGCGATGCCGTCGCTCGTGCGGCCCGAGCGTCCGCTGCGCTGGTTCGCGCTCGCCTGGCTGATCGCCTCGATCGGCAGCCGCTGGATCTTCGAGCGCACGCTGTAGCGGCTGATGCGCGCCGTGCCGGCGTCGATGACGTAACGGATGCCCGGCACCGTCAACGACGTCTCCGCGACGTTCGTCGCCAGCACCACCCGACGCCGGGTACCGGGGGCCCGGGTGGACTCGAACACGCGGTGCTGGTCCGCGGCGCTCAGGCGACCGTAGAGGGGGAGCACCTCGGTGCCGGGGAGGCGGCGTCCCTTGATCGCGTCCTCGGCATCCCGGATCTCGTTCTCGCCGGAGAGGAAGACGAGCACGTCGCCGTCGGACTCGCGGGACAGCTCGTCAAGGGCGTCGTTGATGCCCTGGAGGTAGTCGCGGTCGGCGGAGCTGTCGCCGTTCTCGTCCTCCGACTCCTCGGCCACCAGCGGCCGGTAGCGGATCTCGACGGGGTAGGTGCGGCCCGAGACCTCGATGATCGGGGCGGGTCGGCCCGCGGCATCCGCGAAGTGCTTCGCGAAGCTCTCCGGGTCGATCGTCGCACTCGTGATGATGACCTTGAGATCGGGGCGTCTCGGCAGCAGTTGCTTGAGGTAGCCGAGCAGGAAGTCCACGGTGAGGCTGCGCTCGTGCGCCTCGTCGATGACGATCGCGTCGTACTGCGTGAGGTCGCGGTCGCGGTGGATCTGGTTGAGCAGAATGCCGTCGGTCATGAGCTTGATGCGCGTCTGCGGGCCGGCCTTGTCGGTAAACCGCACCTGGTAGCCGACGAGTCCGCCAAGCTCGGTGCCGAGCTCCTCGGAGATGCGCTCCGCGATCGTGCGGGCCGCGATGCGGCGGGGCTGGGTGTGGGCGATCGATTCGTAGCCGAGTTCGAGCAGCATCTTCGGCAGCTGGGTGGTCTTGCCCGAGCCCGTCGCGCCGGCGAGCACGAGCACCTGATTGGCGCGGATGGCGTCGACGATGTCGTCCCGGCGCTGGCTGACGGGCAGCCCGGCGGGATAGACGATCGTGGGGAGAGTGGGCATGAGCCCTCCAGCTTAAGTCGTCCCGCGCGACCGATAGGATTTCCCAGCAGCACGGAGCGCGGAGGGCAATGAAGCCGGAACGTATCGCCGTCATCGGCGCGGGGCCATCGGGCCTGGCTGCTGCGCGCGCCCTCGATCGCGCGGGCATCGAGGTCGTCGGCTTCGAGGCGGCGCACGACGTCGGCGGGCTCTGGGACATCGAGAACCCGCGCAGCACGATGTACGAGTCCGCGCACCTCATCTCCTCGCGCACCACCACCGAGTTCGCCGAACTGCCCATGCGCAGCAGGGCCGACTACCCGGGTCACCGCGAGCTGAAGCGGTACTTCGGCGAGTACGCCGACACGTTCGGCCTGCGCGAGCGGTTCCGTTTCGGCACGAAGGTCGAACGGGTGGAGCGGGATGCCACGGGCTGGAGCGTCGACGGCGAGCGCGTCGACGGCGTGGTGCTCGCCAACGGCACCCTCGCCGAGCCGAGCATCCCGAGCTTCCCCGGACACTTCGACGGCGAACTGCTGCACTCGAGCGGGTACAAGAGCGCCACGATCTTCGCGGGCAAGCGGGTGCTCATCGTGGGGGCGGGCAACAGCGGGTGCGACATTGCGGTCGATGCGGTGCACCACGCGGCATCCGTCGACCTCAGTGTGCGGCGCGGCTACTACTTCGTGCCGCGCTACCTGTTTGGCAAGCCCAGCGACACGCTCAACCAGGGCCGGCCGCTACCCGCGCGCATCAAGCAGGCGATCGACTCGCGCGTGCTGAAGGCCTTCACCGGCGACCCGGTGCGGTTCGGGTTTCCGAAACCCGACTACCGCATCTACGAGTCGCACCCCATCGTCAACACCCTCGTGCTGGGCCACCTCGGCCAGGGCGATCTGCAGGTGGTTCCGGGGCCGGAGCGGTTCGAGGGCAGCACCGTGCACTTCACCGACGGCACCTCGCGCGACTACGACCTGATCGTGCTCGCCACGGGCTACACGCTCGACTACCCGATGGTCGAGCGCGCCGAGCTCAACTGGACGGGCATGGCGCCGAGCCTCTACCTCAACATCTTCCCGCCGTCGTTCAGTGGGCTGTTCGTGATGGGGATGATCGAGGCATCCGGCATCGGATGGCAGGGTCGCGCCGAGCAGGCCGAGCTCATCGCCGCATACCTGGCGGCGGATGACGCGCAGCAGGCCCGATTCCGTCGGCGCGCCGCCGGGCCGCCACCCGACCTCACCGGCGGGTACCGCTACCTCGAACTCGAGCGCATGTCGTACTACGTCAACAAAGACGCCTACCGCCGCGCCGTGCGCAAGGCCGCAGCATCCCTGACCCGAAAGGCCACCACGTGAACATCGACGACGTCGTCTTGAACTTCACCCCCGGCTCGCTCATCGCCCTCAACATCGTGCTCGGGCTCATCATGTTCGGCATCGCGATCGACACGAGCGTCGACGACTTCAAGGCCGTGCGCCGAGCGCCGAAGGCCTTCGCGATCTCGCTCGTGGCGCAGATTCTGTTGCTGCCCGCGGTGACCTTCGGCCTGACGCTGCTGTTGAACGTGCAGGGCTCGATCGCGCTCGGCATGATCCTCGTGGCGTGCTGCCCGCCCGGCAACATCTCGCAGATCCTCACCTACCGCGCCAAGGGCAACGTGGCGCTCTCGGTCTCGATGACGGCGGTCACGAACGTGATCTACATCTTCGTGCTGCCGCTGAGCCTGTCGTTCTGGGGCAGCCTGCACCCCACCGCCTCCGCGATCGTCAAGCAGGTGAGCCTCAACGGCTGGCAGATGCTGCTCGAGATCTTCCTCATCATCGGCCTGCCGTTCGCCGCCGGGCTGTTCATCCGGCACCGCTGGCCGGCGTTCGCCGCGCGCGTGCACCCGATCGCCAAGTGGGTGAGCCTGCTCGGGCTCGTCGGGTTCATCGTCGCCGCGCTGGTCGGCAACTTCACCTACTTCATCGCCTACATCGGGGTGGTGCTGCTGGCGGTCTTCCTGCACGACGCGATCGCACTGGGGCTCGGCTTCGGTGCCGCTCGACTCGGCCGGTTGAACATGTACGACTCGAAAGCGGTGACCTTCGAGCTCGGCATCCGCAACGCGGGCCTCGGCCTGGGGCTCGTGTTCACGTTCTTCGGCGGGCTCGGCGGCATGGCGATCGTGGCCGGTTGGTGGGGCATCTGGGACATCATCGCCGGCCTCGCGCTCGCCACCTGGTGGGGCCGTCGCAAGGCCGCCGAGAACGCCACCGAGCAGGTGGCGGTGTGACGCGCGTCTTCGTCACGGGCGGATCGGGGTTTCTCGGGTCGTCGGTGGTGGCGGGGCTCGCGGCATCCCCGGCCGTCGACCTCGTGGTCAGCGGCGACCTGCGCGAGCCGGCATCGCCGCTGCCCGGCGTGACCTACGTGCGCGCCGATGTCACGGAGCCGGGCACGCTGCAGCCGCTGTTCGAGCGCCACGGCATCGACGTGGTCGTGCATCTCGCCTCGATCGTCAACCCCGGCGCGACGACGACCGTCGAGCAGGAGTACCGCGTCGACGTGGAGGGTTCGCGTGCCGTGTTCGACGCCTGCCTCGCGGCGGGCGTGCGGCGCGTGGTGGTCTCCTCGAGCGGCGCCGCCTACGGCTACCACGCGGACAACCCCGAGTGGCTCGTCGAGACGGATGCGTTGCGCGGCAACGACGATTTTCCGTACTCGCGGCACAAGCGACTCGTCGAGGAGCAGCTCGCCGCGCTGCGGGCCTCCAACCCGGAGCTCGAACAGGTGGTCTTCCGCATCGGCACGATCCTCGGGCCCACCGTGCGCAATCAGATCACGGCGCTGTGGGAGGGCGAGCGCATCCTGGAGATCGTCGGCTCCGAGAGCCCATTCGTGTTCGTCTGGGTCGAGGATGTCGTGGCCGCGATGGTGCGCGCCGCCACCGACGGCCCGACCGGTGTCTACAACGTGGCAGGCGACGGCAAGCTCACCGTGCGCGAGATCGCCGACATCCTCGGCAAGCCGACGCTGCGCATCCCGGCGTGGGCGCTCGCCGCCGCGCTCGCCGTCGGCCACGCGCTGCGGTTGACGCCGCACGGGGCCGCGCAGGTGAAGTTCCTGCGCTACCGGCCGGTGCTCTCGAACGCCCGGTTGAAGGCCGAGTTCGGTCTGGTGCCCTCGCACAGCAGCCGCGAGGCGCTGCTGGCGTATCGCGCCGCTCGATGGGGGAGCGTTTCGCCGCAGCGGTGACATACTCGAGGCATGCGTTGGTGGAAGCGGCCCCGGCGGCTTCCGCTGCTGAACGTCGTCGACGATCGCGGGCAGGGCCCCGTCGTCGTGCTGATCCACGGCATCGCCTCATCGTCGGTGACCTTCACGAACGTGCTGCCGCTGATCGAGCACACCCACCGGTGCATCTCGATCGACCTGCTGGGATTCGGAACCTCGCCGATCATCGAGGACTGCGACTACACGCTCGCCGATCACGCCGCCGCGATCCAGCGCACCGTGCAGTCACTGGGTCTGCGGCATCCCTTCACCCTGGTCGGGCATTCGATGGGCGCCCTGATCGGTGCGCGATTCGCGGCGCGCAACCCCCGGTCGGTGAACAAGCTGGTGCTCGTCAGCCCGCCGATCTATCTCTCGCCCGCCGAGCTCTCCAGCGATCTCGATCGCGACCGCATGGGCTTCTACCGCAAGGCGTACGAGTACGTGCGCACGAACAAGGAGTTCACCCTGAGGAACGCGGCGGTCGTCGAGAAGTTTCTGGCGATCCCGGGCTCGATGGACATCAACGAACGCACCTGGACGCCGTTCGTGAAGTCCTTGGAGAACTCGATCGAGTCGCAGACCACGGTGAGCGATCTGGCCGCGGTCGAGGCGCCGGTCGAGATCGTCTACGGCGCGCTCGACGAGTTCGCATCGGAGGGGTCGCTCAAGGTCGTTGCCAGGATGAGCGGGGTGACCGTGCACAAGGTGGCGGCGAGCGACCACGGCATCGGCAAGCGTCTGGCGCGGGTGGTGGCTCAGGCGATCGGCTGATCGGCCTCGCGTGGCAGCGGCGATCGGCGAACTCGACCCGCCGCAGCCTGACCGATCAGCACACCGGCGAGCACGAGGGCGATGCCGACGAGCTGGGCGGGGCCGAGGTGCTCGCCGACGAGCAGCGTGCCCAACAGCACCCCCGTGACGGGGTTCAGCAACCCGATCACGCCAACCACGCCCGCGGGCAAGTGCCGCAGCCCCGCGAACCAGGCGACGAAGGCGATCGCGGTGCCGACGACGGTCAGGTAGAGGAAGCCCAGCGTCGCACCGCCGTCGAGCGTGGGCGGGGCACCCTCGACGACGATCGCGACCGGCAACAGCAGCATCGAGCCCGCGATCAACTGCCACGAGGTCATCGCCAGCAGCGGAATCCCCCCGCCCCAGCGACGAGCCAGCAGAAAGCCGACGGAGGAGCTCGCCATCGCGGCGAGCGAGGCGAGCACGCCCCAGCCGTTGATGTCGTCGCCGCCCGGGGCGAGCATCACGGCGACGCCAGCGAAGCCGACGGCAGCCCCGATCGCGGACAGCACTTGCGGTCGCTGGGCGAGCAGCGGCCAGGCGAGCACCAGGATGACCCCGGCCGACGACGCCATGATGGTCGACGCGATGCTCGAGGGCAGCAGTTGCGCCGCGAGGTAGACGAGCACGAAGAACGCGCCGATGTTGAGCACCCCGAGCACGAGCGATCGCCACCACCACGAGCCGTGCGGCCGTCGGCGCGCGATGGCCAGCAGCAGCAGTCCGGCGGGCAGGGCCCGGAGGAGGGCGCCCCAGAGCGGGTGTTCGGCGGGAAGCAGTTCGCGTGTGACGACGTAGGTCGAGCCCCAGGCGACGGGCGCGATGGCGGTGACGAGCATCCACCGCCACTTATCTTCCACGGAAGACACTATAGCTTCCTGGGAAGATATCATGGTCGACCATGACGGAAGACCATGTGTCCGGGATCATTCGCGAGTGGCAGCGCGAGCGACCCGATCTCGATGTCAGCCCCGTCGGGGTCATCGGGCGGCTTCATCGGCTCGCGCTCGCGCTGACCGACCAGCTCGCGGTCGTCTATCGCGAGCACGGCCTCACCGAGGGGGAGTTCGACGTGCTCGCGACCCTGCGACGGGTGGGGGAGCCCTACGAGCGAACCCCCGGAGATCTCGCCATGCACACGATGGTCACGACCGGGGCCATGACCAAGCGGATCGATCGGCTCGAAGACGCAGGCCTCGTGACGCGTCGCGTGTCGCGGCGCGACGGGCGCGGTCGGGTGGTCGCGCTGACGGCCGCGGGCCGCGAGCGGATCGATCGGGCGTTCGAGGCCCACATCGCCAACGAGCATCGACTCGTCGCGGCGCTGGATCCCGACGATCGGCGCGCGATCGAGACGATCCTGGCCAGGTGGCTTGCCAAGCTCTAGGGGTCAGGCGATTCGCGCGGCCGCCTCGATGATGTGGTCGATCGCCGCCGGGTCGTCGATCGTGGGCGGCACCACGTAATCCTCGCCGTCGATGATCTGACGGATGGTCTTGCGCAGGATCTTGCCGGAACGGGTCTTCGGCAGGGTCGCGACGACGACCGCATCCCGGAATGCCGCGACCGCCCCGATCTGCTCGCGCACCAGGGCGACGAGCTCGGTCACGAGGCGCTCGGTCTCGACCTCGCTGCCGGTCTTCAGCACGACGAGCCCGAGCGGCTTCTGGCCCTTGAGCGAGTCCTTCACTCCGACCACGGCGCACTCCGCGACGGCCGGATGCTGCGCCAGCACCTGCTCCATCGATCCCGTCGACAACCGGTGGCCGGCGACGTTGATGATGTCGTCGGTTCGGCCCATCACGTAGAGGTACCCGTCGCGGTCGAAGTACCCGGAATCTCCGGTGAGGTACTTGCCCGGGAAGGCGCTGAGGTAGGAGTCGATGTAGCGCTGATCGGCGTGCCAGAGTGTGGCGAGGGTGCCCGGCGGCAGCGGCAGGTCGATGACGATGTTGCCCTCCTCCAGGTGCTGCACCGGGAGACCGTGCTCGTCGACGATGGAGACGTGATAGCCGGGCAGCGGGAACGAGGGCGAGCCGGCGCGCAGCTCCAGGTGCTCGATGCCGCGCGGACTCGCACAGATCGCCCAGCCCGTCTCCGTCTGCCACCAGTGGTCGATCACGGGCTTGTCGAGCAGGGCCGTGGCCCAGGTCCAGGTCTCGGGATCGAGCCGCTCGCCGGCGAGGAACAGCGTCTCGAGCCGGCTGAGGTCGTACCGGTGCGACAGCGCGGCGTGGGGATCGGCCTTGCGGATCGCCCGCAGCGCGGTCGGCGCGGTGAACAGGGTCTTGACCCCGTAGTCGCTGGCGACGCGCCAGAATGCGCCGGCATCCGGGGTGCCGACGGGCTTGCCCTCGTAGAGCACCGTCGTCGCACCCGCCAGCAGCGGACCGTAGACGATGTAGGAGTGGCCGACCACCCAGCCGACATCGCTCGCGGTCCACATCACGTCGCCGACGCCGATGTCGTAGACGTTGCGCATCGACCAGGCGAGCGCGACGGCGTGGCCGCCGTTGTCGCGCACGACCCCCTTCGGGGCGCCGGTGGTGCCCGAGGTGTAGAGGATGTAGAGCGGGTCGGTGGCGGCGACCGAGACCGGTGGGTGAGCGATGGCGGCCAGCGCGCGCTCCCGGAAATCCCACCAGCGCACGCCGGGCACGGAGTCCGCGAACTCGGCGGCGGAGCCGGGCACCTCGGGACGATCCTTCACGATCACCGTCTGCACGGTGCCCTTGCTCATGCCGAGCGCCTCGACGATCGTCGGCAGGTACTCCACCACGCGGCTCGGTTCGATGCCGCCGGATGCCGTGACGATCACCGTGGGCTCGGCGTCATCCAGTCGCGTGGCCAGTTCCTTCGCGGCGAATCCGCCGAACACCACCGAGTGCACGGCGCCCAGCCGCGCGCAGGCGAGCATCGCGACGACGGCCTGCGGCATCATCGGCATGTAGATGACCACGCGGTCGCCCTTGCCGATGCCCGCGTCGGCGAGCACTCCGGCGAATCTGGCGACCTTGTCGAGCAGGGTCGCATAGCTGTAGCGCTTCTGCTTGCCGACGACGGGGGAGTCGTAGATGAGCGCGGTGGTGTCGCCGCGCCCCGCGGCGACATGGCGGTCCAGGGCGTTGAAGCACGTGTTGAGCGCACCGTCGGGGAACCAGCGGTAGAGCGGCGCGGCACCGTCGTCGACGGCTCGGGTGGGGGCGACATCCCAATCGATGGCGTCGGCCGCGTCGAGCCAGAAGCCTTCCGGGTCCGCACGACTGCGCTCGACGACGGAGCGGAACACGGCACCCGGTGATTGGTTCACGGATCACTTCCTCAGCGAAGGTCTTCCACGGATGCGAGCTCCGTGTATACAAAGTGTGCCAGAAGTCTCGCACAATCGCGAGCGGATCGGACTATACTCGGCATTCTGTATACATGACCGGGTGCCGGGATGCCACGCAGGGCTCGAAACACCGGGTCGCCCGAGCGAGGGGAGCGAGATTGGCCGTCGTGCTCCGTGCCAGTGATCGCGCCTACCTCGCGCTGCGCGATGAGATCGTCAACTGGGAGCTCCCGCCGGGCAGCGTGCTCGGCGAGGTCGAGCAGTCCACCCGGCTCGGGGTCTCCAGAACGCCGCTGCGGGAGGCGCTCGCGAGGCTGACCGCAGACGGGCTCGTCGCACCGCAGGCGGGTCGCGGGCTCGTCGTCGCCGACATCTCGCTCGACAACATCCGGGAACTCTTCGAGGTGCGCCATGCGCTCGAAGGCCGTGCCGCCCGACTGGCGGCGATCCGTCACGACACCGACGTGTTCGAGCGCCTCGAGCGGGAGTTCATCACCGTGCCGGCGCTGCTCGAGCACCCCGACCCGCGTCGCGAGTCCTACTACGACCTGGTTCGCCGCTTCGACGAGGCCGTCGACGAGAGCGTGCAGAACCCCTACCTGGTGACCGCGCTGACCAGCCTGCGCACCCACCTGGTGCGCGTGCGCAGGCTCGCCAAGGACAACCCGCAGCGGCTCTCCGCCGCCGCCGCCGAGCACCTGCTGATCGTGCAGGCGATCGCCGCGCGCGACGGCGAGCTCGCCGAGCACGCCACCCACGTGCATCTCCATCGCGCGCTGCAGAGCGCGCTGTCCATGGCCGCGGAGTCGCCGCTCCCGGTCACCGCGTGATCCACCCGGCATTCTCCGCCCAGTTCCCATCGAAAGGCCCAGCATGAAGCTCCACCCCGTTCGCATGTACAAGAGCAGCGAATCCCTGCCCCGCGAGAACCAGCTCGCCTGGAAGATCGCGGAGGTCGCGAGCGAGAACATCGAGGCGACGGATGCCGTGGCCGACATGGTGATCAACCGCGTGATCGACAACGCGGCCGTCGCGACCGCGTCGCTGACCCGCGGTCCGGTCGTCGCCGCGCGCGCCCAGGCGGAGGCGCACCTCGTCTCCCGCAACGGCACCGGCAGCACCGTCTTCGGCAGTGGGCAGCTGACCAGCCCCGAGTGGGCGGCCTGGGCCAACGGCGTCCCCGTGCGCGAGCTCGACTACCACGACACGTTCCTCGCGGCCGAGTACTCGCACCCGGGCGACAACATCCCCCCGATCCTCGCCGTCGCCCAGCACACCGGCCGCAGCGGCGCGGAACTGCTGCGCGGCATCGTCACCGGCTACGAGATCCAGATCGACCTCGTGAAGGCCATCAGCCTGCACAAGCACAAGATCGACCACGTCGCACACCTCGGCCCCTCGGCGGCGGCCGGCATCGGCACGCTGCTCGGCCTGCCGACCGAGACGATCTTCCAGGCGATCGGCCAGGCGCTGCACACCACCACCGCCACGCGCCAGTCGCGCAAGGGCGAGATCTCCACCTGGAAGGCGCACGCCCCCGCCTTCGCCGGCAAGATGGCGGTCGAGGCCGTCGACCGGGCGATGCGCGGACAGACCAGCCCCACCCCGATCTACGAGGGCGAGGACGGCGTGATCGCCTGGCTGCTCGACGGCCCCGAGGGTCGCTACGAGGTGCCGCTGCCGGAGCACGGCGAGCCTCGGCTGGCGATCCTCGACAGCTACACGAAGGAGCACTCGGCGGAGTACCAGGCGCAGGCATGGATCGACCTCGCCAGAAAGCTCGGGCACGAGCATCCCGAACTCCGCGACCCGAAGAACATCGTGCGGGCGGTGCTGCACACCAGCCACCACACCCACTACGTGATCGGGTCCGGCGCGAATGACCCGCAGAAGTACGACCCGAAGGCGAGCCGTGAGACGCTCGACCACTCGATTCCGTACATCTTCACGGTCGCGCTGCAGGACGGCACGTGGCACCACGTCGACTCCTACGCCCCCGAACGCGCCGGTCGCCCCGACACGGTCGAGCTGTGGAACAAGGTGACCACCGTCGAAGACCCGGAGTGGACGCGCCGATACCACTCCAACGACATCTCCGAGAAGGCCTTCGGCGGTCGCGTCGAGATCGAGCTCACCGACGGAAGGCGCATCGTCGAGGAGATCGCGGTCGCGGATGCACACCCGCTCGGCGCGCGTCCCTTCGCTCGCGAGCAGTACGTGCAGAAGTTCCGCTCGCTCGCCGACGGGGTTCTCGCGCCGGCCGAGATCGAGCGCTTCCTCGACACCGCCCAGCGGCTGCCGGAGCTCAGCGCCGCCGAGCTGGCCGGCCTCACCGTCAACGGCGACTTCCCCGCCATCACCCCGAAGGGGATCTTCTGATGCTGTACTCCCGCACCCCGGTCGCGCAGAAGCGCGCGGCGCTCCGCGAACGACTGAACTCCGGTGAGCTGCTGCAGTTCCCCGGCGCGTTCAATCCGCTCTCGGCCAAGCTCATCCAAGACAAGGGCTTCGATGGCGTCTACATCTCCGGGGCGGTGCTCTCCGCCGACCTCGGGCTGCCCGACATCGGGCTGACGACGCTCACCGAGGTCGCCGGCCGGGGTGCCCAGATCTCGCGGATGACCGACCTGCCGACCATCATCGACGCCGACACGGGCTTCGGCGAGCCGATGAACGTGGCTCGCACCGTGCAGGAGCTCGAGGATGCCGGCGTCTCCGGCCTCCACATCGAGGACCAGGTCAACCCGAAACGCTGCGGCCACCTCGACGGCAAGGCCGTGGTGGACACCGACACCGCGCTCAAGCGCATCCGCGCGGCGGCGGACGCCCGGCGCGACCCGAACCTGCTCATCATGGCGCGCACCGACATCCGGGCCGTCGACGGTCTGCAGGCGGCGATCGATCGGGCCAAGGCGCTCGTGGATGCCGGTGCCGACGCGATCTTCCCGGAGGCCATGAAGGATCTCGGCGAGTTCGAGGCCGTCACGAACGCGCTGGACGTGCCGGTGCTGGCCAACATGACCGAGTTCGGCAAGAGCGAGCTGTTCACCCGGCAGCAGCTCGCCGACGTCGGCATCCGCATCGTGATCTACCCGGTGTCGTTGCTGCGCATCGCGATGGGTGCCGCCGAGCGCGGCCTCGACACGCTCGCAGCAGAAGGGTCGTTGCAATCGGAGGTCGCTGGCATGCAGACTCGGGCAAGGCTCTATGAGCTGCTCGACTACGAGGCGTACAACGCCTTCGACACGAGCGTGTTCAACTTCTCCCTCGACAGCCACGCTGCGCACACCAACCCAGAGCACTAGGAGACACGATGACCGACACGATCGAGATCAAGAAGGGGCTCGCGGGCGTCGTCGCCGATGTGACCGCGATCTCCAAGGTCAACCCGGAGACCAACTCGCTGCTGTACCGCGGATACCCGGTGCAGGAGCTCGCCGCGAAGTGCACCTTCGAGGAGGTCGCCTGGCTGCTCTGGAAGGGCGAGCTGCCGACGGCGAAGCAACTCGCGGAGTTCGAGACCCTCGAGCGCTCGCTGCGTCACCTCGATCCCAAGGTCAAGCACGTCATCGACGCGCTGCCGCTGACGGCGCATCCGATGGATGTCGTGCGCACCGCCATCAGTGTGCTCGGCGCCCTCGACGAGACCCTCGGTGCTGACCCGACGTGGATCGACCTGGAGTTGACGCAGGAGCGCAGCATCCGGATGTTCGCGCAGCTGCCCGCGATCGTCGCCTATGCGCAGCGCCGGCTGCGACACGAGGAGCTCGTGGAGCCGCGCGACGACCTCGGCTATTCGGCCAACTTCCTGCACATGACCTTCGGCGAGGTGCCGGAGGAGGTCGTGGTGAGCGCCTTCGACGTGTCGATGATCCTCTACGCGGAGCACTCCTTCAACGCCTCGACGTTCACGGCGCGCGTGATCACCTCGACGCTCAGCGACGTCTACTCGGCCGTCATCGGTGCGATCGGCGCGCTCAAGGGCCCGCTGCACGGTGGGGCGAACGAGGCGGTGCAGCACACCTTCGAGGAGATCGAGACCGCGGAAGCCGCCGCGGCCTGGCTCGAGAAGGCGCTGGCCGACAAGCGCAAGATCATGGGCTTCGGCCACCGGGTGTACAAGAACGGCGACTCCAGGGTGCCGACCATGAAGGCCGCGCTCGACACCCTGGTCGCCCACTACGACCGCCCCGAGGTGCTCGCGCTCTACGACGCGCTCGAGACGGCGATGGTGTCGACGAAGAACATCAAGCCCAACCTCGACTACCCGTCGGGTCCGGCCTACAACCTCATCGGGTTCGACACCACGATGTTCACGCCGCTGTTCATCGCCTCGCGCGTCACCGGATGGACCGCGCACGTGATGGAGCAGCTCGCCGCGAACTCGCTCATCCGTCCGCTCAGCGCGTACAACGGTGTCGACCAGCGGGTGGTGCCCGACACGACCGCGTAGATTTGGGGGCATGAGTGTTCCCACCATCGCCCTCAATGACGGCTTCACGATTCCCCAGCTCGGTTTCGGTGTGTTCCGTGTCGAACCCGCCGAGACCGAGCGGATCGTCTCCGACGCGCTCGAGGTGGGCTACCGCCACATCGATACCGCTGCGGTCTACGGCAACGAGGTGGGTGTGGGGCGCGCGATCGCCGCGTCCGGCATCCCGCGGAACGAGCTGTTCATCACGACCAAGCTCTGGAACAGCGATCAGGGCACGCAATCCGCGTTCGATGCGATCGATCTGAGCCTCGAGAAGCTCGGACTCGAGTCGGTGAACCTCTACCTGATCCACTGGCCGCGCCCCGACCTCGACCGCTACGTCGAGACCTGGCACGCGCTGGAGCAGATCAAGGCAGACGGCAAGACCGCCTCGATCGGGGTCTCCAACTTCACGCCCGCCCACCTCGAGCGCGTCATCGCGGAGAGCGACACAGTTCCGGCGGTCGACCAGGTGGAGCTGCATCCCGCGTTCGCGCAGGTGCCGCTGCGCGACTACGCGCGCGAGCACGGCATCGCGGTGGAGTCGTGGGGTCCCCTCGGTCAGGGCAAGTACGACCTCTTCGGCATGGCGCCCGTCGTCGCGGCGGCTGCCGCGCACGGGGTCACGCCGGCACAGGTGGTCATCCGGTGGCACCTGCAGCACGGGCTCATCGTGTTCCCCAAGTCCAACTCGCGCGAACGGATCGCGGAGAACTTCGACGTCTTCGGCTTCGAGTTGAGCGCGGCCGAACTCGCGGCGATCGACGGCCTGGACCAGGGGATGCGCGTCGGCAGCGACCCGGACACCTCGACGTTCTAGCGGCTCACGCGAGGCTGACGGCCTCACCGCGCGGGCATCGCACGAAGGCATCCACTCCGGCGAAGGCCGACTCCACGGCGTCCGCCGGGTCGCTGAAGTGCTCCCAATCCACGGCGTGCAGCACGACCACGCGTGAGGCGCCGAGCATGTCGGCGGCGGTCACCGCATCGCGCGCCGAGAGCGTGAGGTCGCCGGCGATCGATGGCACGCGGGCGGCACCGGCGAACAGCAGGGCGATGTCGATGGCCGGAAACCGCCCCGCGATCTGCTCCACGAGCGGCAGCGAGGCGTTGTCGCCGCTGACGTACACGGTCGGCTCGCCCTCGGCCTCGAGCACGAACCCGGTCACCACCCCCACGAAGCGCTCACTGCCGGGCGGTCCGTGCAGGGCGGGCACGGCGGTCACGGTGACGGGGCCCAGGGTCGCGGACTCCCAGGAGTCGAGGCCGATCAGCCCGCCGCCGAAGAGCTCGGTCGCGGCATCCGACGTGCTGAAGGTCGGCACGCCGGTGGCGAGCAGTTCGAGGCCCTCGTAGTCGAGGTTGTCCTTGTGGGAGTGGTGGCTCAAGAGCACCGCGTCCACGTGCCCGAGCTGCTCGCGCGGGATGCCGGGCCCGGCCGTCTTCACGAGCGTCGTCGATCCCGGCTCCGCGTAGGAGCGCGGCGGGTCGAACGTCGGGTCGGTCACGAAGCGCAGGCCCGCGTAGTCGAGGATGGCGGTCGGCCCGCCCACGAAGGTGAGGGTCGTCGACGACATGCTCCGAGACTACGCCACGGTGCGTCGTTCGACGGGAGTGATCGTGTCCCCGGCACGCCGCTCGGCAGTGCTCAGCGCACCGTCTTGCGGGCCGTGATCACGCCGGTGTCGAAGCCCAGCAGGTGCAGGCCGCCATGGAACCGGGCGTGCTCGATCTTGATGCAGCGGTCCATGACGATCGTCAGGCCCTTGGACTCGCCGTAGATCGCGGCATCCTGATTCCAGATGCCCAACTGCACCCACACCGTCTTCGCGCCGATCGCGATCGCCTCGTCGATGACCGCGGGGATGTCACTGGCCTTGCGGAAGACGTCGACGATGTCGGGCACCTCGGGCAGATCTGCGAGCGACTTGTAGGATTTGTGGCCGAGGATCTCGTCGACCATCGGGTTGACGAAGTACACGCGGTAGTCGCTGGACTGCAGCAGGTAGGTGGCGACGAAGTAGCTCGATCGCGTGGAGTTCGGCGAAGCGCCGACGATCGCGATCGACTTCGCCTTGCGCAGGATCGCGAGCCGCTCCTTGGCGCTCGGGCCGATCCAGGTGCGCTGCGACTTCAGCAGCTTCGCGAGCGGCGAGTCCGCGGGGATGTCGCAGGTCAGCCCATTGGCCAGTTGCGTCGTGACCGTCTCTTCGGTGGCGGTGCTCATGGTTCAGCCCTTCGTTGCCGCGGACAAAGCCTGGTCGAGATCATCAACGATGTCCTCGGGGTCTTCTATTCCGACGCTGATACGCACGACGCCCGGCAGCACCCCGGCATCGAGCAGCTGCTGCTCGGTGAGCTGAGCGTGGGTCGTGGACGCGGGATGGATCACGAGCGTCTTCGCGTCGCCGATGTTGGCGAGGTGGCTGGCGAGGTTCACCGACTCGATGAACTTCTGGCCGACCTCGCGGCCGCCCTTGACCACGAAGCTGAACACCGAGCCCGGGCCCTTCGGCAGGTACTTCTTCGCGCGTTCATGGTGCGGATGCCCCGGCAGCCCGGCCCAGAACACCTTCTCGATGCGCGGGTCGGCGTCGAGCCACTCCGCGACGATGCGGGCGTTGTCGACGTGCGCCTGCATGCGGAACGGCAGGGTTTCGACCCCGGTGGCGAGCAGCCAGGCGGAGTGCGGCGCGAGCACCGGACCGATGTCGCGCAGCTGCTCGGCGCGCAAGCGGGTGAGGAAGGCGTATTCGCCGAAGTTGCCGTGCCAGTTGAGGCCGCCGTAGCTGGGCACCGGCTGGTCGAACAGCGGGAAGTGCTCGTTGGCCCAGTGGAACCGGCCCGATTCCACCACCACGCCGCCGAGCGTCGTGCCGGCACCGCCGAGGAACTTCGTAGCGGAGTGCACGACCACATCGGCGCCCCACTCGATCGGTCGGCTGAGGTACGGCGTCGCGACGGTCGAGTCGATGATGAGCGGCAGGTGGTGCGCGTGCGCGACCTCCGCGAGGCCCTCGATGTCGGCGATCTCGCCGGAGGGGTTCGCGATCGTCTCGGCGAAGATGAGCTTGGTCTTGTCGGTGATCGCCGCGGCGTAGTCGGCGGGGTCGGAGGAGCGCACGAAGGTGGTGTCGACACCGAAGCGTCGCAGGGTGATGTCGAGCTGGGTGATCGAGCCGCCGTAGAGGTTTGCACTCGAGACGATGTGGTCGCCGGCCCCGGCGAGCGCCGCGAAGGTGATGAACTGCGCGCCGAGCCCGCTGGCCGTCGCGACCGCACCGAGCCCGCCCTCGAGGGATGCCACGCGTTCCTCGAAGCTCGCCACCGTCGGGTTGGAGACGCGGGAGTAGATGTTGCCGTACTTCTGCAGCGCGAACCGGGCGGCGGCATCCGCGGTGTCGTCGAAGACGAAGGCGCTGGTCTGATAGATCGGCAGCGCCCGTGCGCCGGTGACGGCATCCGGGATGTTGCCGGCGTGGATTGCCCGGGTGCGGAAACCATACTCGCGATCAGCCATGCTGATCAGGCTACCGATCGTCGGGCAGAGCGACGCCGTGTGACGTAACGCGGCGTCGCACGGGTCAGTGGCGGGATTCCACGGCCCCGGCGATCTTGGCCTCGTGTTCCTCCGGCGCGGGCGCCACGAACCGGAAGTAGAGGTAGAGACCGACCGCGACGATCGCGAATCCGCCGAGCACGACGATCCAGGTCCACAATGAGCCGTCGAGTTCGCCCCAGGCCGATGGCACCACGATCAACACGAAGGCTGCCGCCGTGATCGTGTACGCCGCAGCCCACGCGAGCTTCGAGTGCTCGAAGACCGTGGAGCCGTCGAGCATGCGCAACGGCAGTAGACCGACGAACAGGGTCGTGAGACCCTCGGTCGTGACGGCGACGAGCGTGTCCACGAGCAGTGCGGAGGTGAAGGTCTCGGGCGGGCCGCCGGCCATCAGCAGGCTGTACCCGATCCAGCCGAGCATGGCCAACGTGAAGACGACGCCCGCCTGCACGAGGGTCGCCTTGGCGCGTTCGGCGGCACTCGTGCGACCGATGAGCCCGATCCCCAGCAGCAGGCCGATCAGGAAGCCCGGTGAGAAGTCGAGCAGGCGCGAGAGCACCACGCCCACCACGGTGAGCACGAGGCCCAGGGGCTTGAGCTCCATGGTGGTGCCCAGATGCCAGCGCCCCCGGACGATGGCGCCCGAGATCGCGCTCGCGAGGTAGCCGACGATGAAGAGCGCGATCGCACACGCCAGTACCACGCGCAGCGAGGTCACGTCGAAGCCGAAGCCCGGATCGGCGAAGCCGAAGATGACGGCGGCGATCGCCGTGATCAGCAGGGCGCCGAGCCACGGCACGCGTTCCAGCCAGTTCGTGAACCGCTCGAGCGCGGTGAGCCGGGGAACGCGCCGGGTGAAGCGCTGGTACTGCTCCGAGATCGTGGAGTTCAGCAGCTCGGCCGGGAACGCGACGAGCAGCAGCAGCGCGAGCCCGGAGAGCGCGGCCGTGCCGATGATCACGGGGTTGGCGAGGATGCTGCCGAGGGTGCGGATGGTGCCGGTGAGACCGCTCGGAGCGGCCGGGTTCGAGCGGTCGCCGGCCGCTCCGCCGCTCTCCGCGGCATGCGCGGTCGCCGCCTCGGCGGGCGTCTCGATCGCACGCGTCGGCAGCACGACCATCACCGCGCGCTCCTGCACGGAGGGCAGGCCCTCGACCGGGGTGACGAGCACCACGAAGCGGTGCGCCCCGGGCTCGGCGTCCTGCGGGATCGTCACGAGCACGTCGAAGGTGCCGTCGTCGGCCACGGTGGTCGTGCCGACCTTCACCGGGGTGGAGTGGAACTCGATCTCGACACTCGCCCCGGCGGGCAGGCCGGAGCCGGTCAGGCGCGTGGTGTCACCGGGTGCGAACTCGTCGCCGGCCGCGGTGAACTGGAACGTCCAGGGCAGGAACACCCGCGGCGCGGGCGTCGTGACCGGACTCGGCGTCGCTGAGGGGGGTACGACGGTGACCGCGAGCTGGGCTGGGGGCACGCCGGCGGTCGAGGCGTTGCCGGCGCGGTCCACCTGCAGCGCGCCGAACGCGAAGGTGCCTCCCACGGCCAGCGCGGCGCTCGAGGTGCACGACCAGGCCCCGGCGGAGTTCGCGGTGACCGTGCCCTCCTGGCAGGCGGCGGGCATCCCATCGCGGTAGACGACGATCGTCGCGAAGGGCTCCGCGGTGCCCGTGATCACCGGGTGCGTGCTGGTGGTGGTCGAACCCGGCCCCGTGATGACGGGGCCGGCCGGGGCGACCGTATCGATCGTGAGGGTGCGCGGTGCCGATGAGACCTCGTCGCCGTCGGCGTAGACGAAGTACTGGTAGGCACCGTCGGCGAGGGGGGCGGAGGTGCACGCATAGGCGCCGCCGACCAGGGTGTTGTCGAAGCAGATCGAATTCGTTCCGACGATGTCGTAGACGGTGGCCGTGGCCGCGGCCGGGTCGGTCGTGCCCGAGAACGTCGGGGTGGCGTCGTTCGTGAAGGCGCCGTCCGCCGGAGCGGCGATCGTCGGCGCGGCCACGCGCTGGATCGTCGCCGGGCTTCCGGCGGCCGAGAACTCGTCCGCCTCGTTCGAACCGATCGCCGTGAGCTCGTTCGAACCCGCTCCGAGCGTGCCGAACGGAGGATCGCAATACCAGATCGACGCGCCGAGCACGTCGGTCGCCTGGCAGTACGGCAGCGCGGGACCCCCGTTCGTGGAGACGTACACCTGGATGTAGTCGATGTCCACGTCCTTGTTGCCCTGCACGTCGCGGGTAGCCTGACCGGTGCGCCACGGGGAGAAAGTCTGATCCACGCCCGGCGCGGGCGGCGGCGTGATGGAGAAGGCGGCGACGATGTCCCCCGCCACCGCGGCGCCGGAGTGGGCCAGTCCGTCGGCGGTCGGTGCGAACGGTCCTCCGGAGGCCACCGCGCCGGAGGTGCAGCCCCAGGTCCCGTCGGCGGCGACCGCGCTCGAGCAGTTCACTCCGTCGCCGGAGACGGTCACCGTGCCGAGCGCGGGACCGGTGCCGGCGAACGACGGTGTCGCGTCGGCGCTGCTGGCCGCTGGCGAACTCGTGACGGACACCGGATCGGTGCCGTAGACGATGATGGTCACCGGCGCGCTCGCACCGCTCGGGTCGTACCCGGGGTCGAGCACGAGATCGCCGACCGCCGTGACGGTGTACACGCCCGGGGGGATCACGGCCGCGCCGCACGCGCTGAACGAGTTGCCGGAGAAGGTCTGCTCGGGCGCGCAGACGATCGGCGCCCCGACGCTCGGGGTGAGCGTCACCTGCACCTCGGTGTCGGTGTCCGGCGTCGTGCCCGTGATGGGCGGGAGAGCCGACTGAGGGTGGGCGGTCCCGTTCAACGCGGGATCGATGACGGGCGGTCCGGCGGGCGGTACGGCGTTCGCCGCGAACGCTCCGCCGAGCACGAGCGCGGCGACGATGCCGACCGCGGCGACGCCGGCGGGTACGCGGGAGCGGGTCATCGGCGCCTCGATACGGGGGAAATGATGCGGCGACTGTGCGGGTCCCGACAATATATCAGTCGGGGGATCGCGGCTCTAGCGCCAGGTCGGCAGCCACCAGTGGGCGGCGATGAACCAGTAGTCGGCCAGCATCCCCGACCACAGTGGCCAGAAGAACGCGCTCACCAGGGCCACGATCCCGAGGAAGATCGCGACGGTGCGGATGCCGCTCACCTGCCGCCACGACGGATCGCCCGGGCCGCCCAGAATGATGCCGATCGCGATCACGAGGGCGAGGATCAGGTAGGGCTCGAAGACGATCGTGTAGAACTGGAACACCGTGCGGTTCAGGTACAGCAGCCACGGCAGGTAGCCCGCACCCAGGCCCATCAGCACGAGACCCACACGCCACTCGCGGCGACGCACCAGTCGCACGAGCAGGTACACGGCCGCCGCGGTCGCCGCCCACCAGATCAAGGGGTTCGCGATGCCGGCGATGGACTCGCCGCACATCGAGCTCGCGCAGCCGTCTTCGCCCTGGCCGATGGAGCGGTAGTACATGCTCGTCGGGCGGATCATCAGCAGCCAGCCCAACGGGTTGGCCTGGTAGGGGTGCGGGCGGTTCTCGCCGACGTGATAGTCGTACACCGCCACCTCGAAGTGCCACAGCGACTGCAACGCGTGCGGCACCCACGCGAACGCCCCGGTCCACGCATTGCCGGGCTGGTCCGCCCACTGCCGGTGATAGCCGTTCTCGCCGAGGAACCATCCCGTCCACGTCGACAGATAGGTCAGCACCGCGACCGGCACCATGAGCAGGAAGGTGACGGGCGCCTGCTTGAGCACGGTGCCGCTCAGCCAGAACGGGATGCCCGCCCGGCGCCGGGCGAGCGCATCCACCACGAGGGTGTACACCGCGAACGCCGCGAGGAAGTAGAGCCCGTTCCACTTGACGGCGGCCGCCGCGCCGAACGCGACGCCCGCGGCGACGAGCCAGGGCCGCCACCACAGGGCGGGACCCCAGGTGCCGCCGCCCCGCGACATCCACAGCGCCAGTCTGGTCGCACTCTGCTGACGATCGAGCAGCACCGCGCCGAAGCCGAGCAGGGTGAACAGCATCGCGAAGTTGTCGAGCAGGGCGACCCGGCTCATCACGATCGCGTTGCCGTCGATCGCCAGCAGGGCGCCGCCGATCGTCGCCAGCAGCAGCGAGCCGGTGAGCCGCTTGGCCACGAGCATGAGCAGCACGACCGCGAGGATGCCGGCCAGCGCCGTCGCGATGCGCCAACCGACGGGGTTGTCGGGGCCGAAGGCGAGCATCCCGAGTCCGATCAACCACTTGCCGAGCGGGGGATGCACGACGAAGGAGGCCTGCGTCAGGAAGAAGTCCGTCTCGCCGGCGTTGAACCGCACGTCGGCCTCGGCGGGCCACGCGGCCTCGTAGCCGAGCTGAGTGAGGGTCCAGGCATCCTTCACATAGAAGGTCTCGTCGAAGACGAGTTCGCCCGGATGCCCGAGCCCCCACAATCGCGTGATCGCCGCCACGCTCACAACCGCCGCCGGCGCGCCCCACCGGATCGCGGTGCGCACGCGCGGCGTCCGAGACTGCCACCAGCGGTCGAGCGCGGACCCCGTCGGCTCGTCGTCGGGCTCCCGGGTCGCGACGAGCTCGTCGAACTCGGGCCGGCTGCTCACCCGGCCATGTTATGCGGCTGCAAGGATGGGCAGGTGATCATCCTCGCAGCGACGCCGATCGGCAACCTCGGCGACGCCTCGCCGCGACTCGTCGAGGCGCTGAACAATGCCGAGGTGATCGCGAGCGAAGACACTCGCACGACCATCCACCTCATGCGCGCTCTCGGCATCGAGAACCGGCCGCGGCTCATCCCGCTGCACGAGCACAACGAGACCGAGAAGGCCGCCGAGATCGTCGAGCTCGCCAGATCCGGCGACGTGCTGGTGCTCAGCGACGCCGGGATGCCCGCCATCAGCGATCCCGGATTCCCCCTCGTCGCGGCCGCCGTCGCCGCCGGCGTCACCGTCTCGGCGATCCCGGGACCCAGCGCCGTGCTCACCGCGCTCGCCGTCTCGGGGCTGCCCACCGACCGCTTCGTGTTCGAGGGGTTCCTGCCGCGCAAGGGTCGCCTGCCCGCGCTCCGTGCGCTCGCGCGCGAGCCGCGCACCCTGGTGTTCTTCGAGTCCCCGCACCGCATCGGCGCCGCGCTCGCCGACATCGCCGCGGCGTTCGGCGCGGAACGCCGGGTGGCGGTCTGCCGGGAGCTGACCAAGCTGCACGAGGAGGTGGTGCGGGGCTCCGCCGCCGAGCTCGCGTCACGGTTCGCGGACGGCGCCAGGGGCGAGATCGTGGTCGTGGTCGCGGGGGCGGAGGTCGTGGCATCCGACCTGCCGACCGGCATCGCGAGGGTGCTGGAACTGGTCGCCGCGGGTGCCAGGCTCAAGGACGCCTCGGCGGAGGTCGCGGACGCGACCGGCCTCTCCCGGCGTGAGCTGTACGAGGGTGCGCTCGCGGCACGCTGACACCACGCGATGCCCCGATGCCCGTGCGGCGGTAACAGTCGCGCCTCGCCCGGTACGCTTGAACCCATGGCCGCCGCCGACTCGTTCTATATTGCGACGCCCATCTTCTACGTCAACGACGTGCCGCACATCGGGCACGCGTACACGGAGGTGGCGGCAGACGTGCTTGCCCGCTGGCACCGTCAGCGCGGCGACGACACCTGGCTGCTCACCGGCACCGATGAGCACGGCCAGAAGATCCTGCGCACCGCGGTCGCCAACGACACCACGCCGAAGGCCTGGGCCGACCAGCTGGTCGAGACCGCCTGGAAGCCGCTGCTGAAGACGATCGACATCCGCAACGACGACTTCATCCGCACCACCGACCCCCGTCACGAAGAGGGCGTGCAGCGCTTCATCCAGAAGCTCTACGACGACGGTCACATCTATGCGGGGGAGTACGAGGGCTACTACTGCGTGGGCTGCGAGGAGTACAAGCAGCTCGACGACCTGCTGGAGACCCCAGACGGCGACTACGCGGGGCAGTACATCTGCAAGATCCACAGCCGGCCGGTGGAGATCCTCAAGGAGAAGAACTACTTCTTCCGCATGAGCGCGTTCGAACAGCGCCTGCTGGATCTCTACGAGTCCCGTCCCGACTTCGTGCAGCCCGTCAGCGTGCGCAACGAGATCGTGCAGTTAGTCAAGCAGGGCCTGGATGACCTCTCGATCTCGCGGTCGAGCTTCGACTGGGGCGTGCAGGTGCCGTGGGACCACAGCCACGTCGTCTACGTCTGGTTCGACGCACTGCTGAACTACATCACCGCGATCGGCTACGGCGTCGACGACGAGAACTTCGAGCGGCGCTGGCCGGCCGTGCAGCTCGTCGGCAAGGACATCGCCCGCTTCCACGCCGTGATCTGGCCGGCCATGCTCATGGCCGCGGGCCTCGAGGTGCCGCGCGCGGTGTTCGGCCACGGCTGGCTGCTGGTCGGCGGCGAGAAGATGTCCAAGTCCAAGCTCACCGGCATCGCCCCCGAGCAGATCACCGACACCTTCGGTTCGGATGCCTTCCGCTACTACTTCCTGTCGGCGATCGCCTTCGGTCAGGACGGTTCGTTCAGCTGGGAGGACCTCTCCGCCCGCTACAACGCCGAGCTCGCGAACGGCTTCGGCAACCTCGCATCCCGCGTGATCGCGATGGTCGCACGCTACTTCGACGGTGCGATCCCGGTCGCCGAGCGCGACGCGAAGATCAGTGCGCTCGAAAAGCGGGTGGTGGCCGCCGCGAACGACGCGATCGATCGGTTCGCCATCCACGAGGCGCTCTCCGCCGCCTGGGAGCTCGTCGACGCGCTCAATCTCTACATCACCGAGCAGGAGCCGTGGGCGCTCGCCAAGGACGAGGCCAAGCGCGCCCAACTGGAACAGGTGCTCGCGACCGCGGTGCACGGCCTCGGCGCGCTCGCCGTGCTGCTGGCCCCCGTGGTGCCGAAGGCGAGCGCTCGGCTGTGGGCGGCGCTCGGCGGCGCCGGAGAGGTCGAGTCGCAGTCCATCACGACGGCCTGGGACTTCCAGGGCGGCGCCCGCGTCAGCGCCCTCGAGCCACCGCTGTTCCCGCGCATCGAACAGGACGCCACCACGTGACCTTCCTGCGGCAGCGCGAGTCCGAGGGTCGGGGAGACCTCGAGTACCCGCCGCTGCCCGAGGCGCTCACGGTGGGCGTCTACGACAATCACGCGCACCTCGAGTTCGCGGACGGCGACAACCCGCTCGATTACCGCGAGCACCTCGACCGTGCCTCCAGCGTCGGCGTGCGCGGCGTCGTGCAGGTGGGCACCGACCTGGAGACCTCGCGCTGGTCCGCCGAGATCGCCGGGCGGGAACCCCGGGTGCTGGCGGCCGTGGCGCTGCACCCCAACGAGGCGCCGAAGCTCGCGGCATCCGGGCTGCTCGACGACCAGCTCGCCGAGATCGACGCGCTCGCCGGTCTGCCGCGCGTGCGCGCCGTCGGCGAGACGGGCCTCGACTTCTACCGCACGGCCGAGGGCGATGGCCGCGCCGCGCAGTACCGCTCATTCGAGGCGCACATCGAGATCGCCAAGCGGCACGGCATCGCGATGCAGATCCACGACCGGGATGCCCACGCCGAGGTCGTCGAGACCCTGAACCGTGTCGGGGCGCCCGACACGACGGTGTTCCACTGCTTCTCGGGCGATGCGGAGTTCGCCAAGCTCGTCGCCGACGCCGGGTGGTACCTCTCCTTCGCGGGCACCGTCACGTTCAAGAACGCGGGTGCCCTGCGCGAGGCGCTCGAGGTGATCCCGCGCTCGCGCATCCTGATCGAGACGGATGCCCCGTTCCTCACCCCGCAGCCCTTCCGCGGTCGCCCGAACTCGCCGTACCTCATCCCGTACACGTTGCGCGCCATGGCCGAGCACCTGCGCACCGACGCGTCGATGCTCGCGGCGCAAATCACCTCGAACACCGAGGATGTCTACGGCACGTGGGACTCCGAGCCGGTGGACCCGGAGCAGACCGGCCCCTTCGCGGAACTCGCGTGAGCGGGCCCAGCTCCAGCGCGTTGCTCGGTCCCGCCGAGATCCGCGACCTCGCCGAGTTGCTCGGCGTCAACCCCACGAAGAAGCTCGGGCAGAACTTCGTGATCGACGCGAACACGGTGCGGCGCATCGTGAAGTCCGCCGGGGTCACGGCGGGCGAGACGGTTGTGGAGGTCGGCCCGGGGCTGGGATCGTTGACGCTCGGACTGCTCGAGGTCGGGGCATCCGTCGTCGCCGTGGAGATCGATGACCGGCTCGCGGCCCAGTTGCCGCTGACCGTCGCGCAGCTGCAGCCGGGCGCGCCGCTGACGGTGCTCACCGCGGACGCGCTGCGCATCGCCGAGCTGCCGGGCGAGCCGACCGTGCTCGTCGCGAACCTGCCCTACAACGTCTCGGTGCCGGTGCTGCTGCACTTCCTCGAGCATTTTCCGAGCATCCAGCGCGGTCTCGTGATGGTGCAGGCCGAGGTGGGGGAGCGCATCGCCGCCGGCCCGGGCTCCAAGGTCTACGGCAGCCCGAGCGTCAAGGCCGCCTGGTACGGGGAGTTCTCGCTCGCCGGCAAGGTGAGCCGCCAGGTGTTCTGGCCGGTGCCGAACGTCGATTCGATCCTGGTGCGCTTCGAACGTCGCGAGCAGCCCGGCACCGAGGCGGAGCGGGTCGCGACCTTCGCGCTGGTGGACGCCGCGTTCGGGCAGCGGCGCAAGATGCTGCGCCAGTCGCTGTCGGTCGCGCTCGGGGATTCGGCCGCGGCATCCGCGCGCCTGGAGGCGGCGGGCATCGCACCGACCGCACGGGGCGAAGAACTGACGGTGTTGGACTTCTTGGCCATCGCGCGCGGCTAGGTTGGTCTCATGACCTCCGAGGCCGGCGCCACCGCGGTGCACGCGCGGGCGCCGGGCAAGATCAACGTCTTCCTCAAGGTCGGTGCGCTGCTCGACGACGGTTACCACGATGTCGCGAGCGCGTATCAGGCGGTCTCGCTCTACGAGGACGTGCGCGCTCGAGGCGCCGACGACTTCTCGGTGGCGGTGAGCGGTTCGGTCGATGTCTCGCAGGTGCCGACCGACGGCTCCAACATCGCGATCAAGGCGGCGAGGCTCCTCGCCCGGCGCACCGGCTACCGCGGCGGCGCGCACCTCGACATCGCCAAGCACGTGCCCGTCGCGGGCGGCATGGGTGGTGGGTCGGCGGATGCCGCGGCCACCCTGCTGGCCGTCGACGCCCTGTGGGGCACCGCCCTGCCCCGCGAAGACATGCTCGACCTCGCCGCGGAGCTCGGTGCCGACGTGCCGTTCGCCCTCACCGGCGGCACCGCGATCGGCACCGGCCGCGGCGACCAGCTGAGCCCGGCGCTGGCCAAGGGGCAGTTCCAGTGGGTGCTCGCGATCGCGGACTTCGGGCTCTCCACCCCCGAGGTCTACCGGGAGCTCGACCGGCACCGCGATCGCCACGCGCAGGACATCTTCCCGGCGCCCATCGCGCCCTCCGTCGACGCGAACGTGCTGCAGGCGCTGCGCGCCGGCGACCCGCACATGCTCGCCGAGTGCCTCTCCAACGACCTGCAGGCGCCCGCGCTGCACCTGCGGCCCTCGCTCGCCGCCGTGCTGCAGCTGGGTGAGGAGAACGGCGCGCTCGCCGGTCTTGTCTCGGGGTCCGGACCGACCATCGCCTTCCTCGCCGCGGACCTCGACTCGGCGCTCGAGCTGCAGATCGCGCTCAGCGCCGCACGGCTCAACGTCGTGCGCGCCACCGGACCCGTGCACGGTGCCAGGCTCATCACCGACTGACCGGGCTAGGATCGCGCCCATGACGTCGCGCGTGCGGTTGATCTGGTCGGCGGTGGTCGGCGTCGTCGCCGCGCTCGTCACGCTCGGGGTCGCCGAGGCGGTCGCGGTGGTGGTCGCGCCCGGAAGCAGTCCGCTCTTCGCCGTCGGATCGTTCGTGGTCGACATCGTGCCCGCGTGGTTCAAGGATTTCGCGATCGCGCTGTTCGGCACCGGCGACAAGATCGCGCTGTTCGTCGGGTTGGGGCTGCTGGTGCTGCTGCTCGCCGCCGCAGTCGGTGTGCTCGAGGTGCGCCGCCGGCCGTGGGGCTCGCTGCTGCTCCTGCTCGTCGGACTCGTCGCGGGGACCATCGCGGTGACGCGGGCCGGGGCCAACCCCGCGTGGGCGATCCCGACCGCTGCCGGAGTGGTCGTCGGCCTGCTCGTGCTCCGTGCGATGCGGCGGCGGTTCGACGCCTGGGCGGCGTCGCCGAACGATGGCTACGATCGCCGGGACTTCCTGCGCTTCGGCGGTGTCGCCGCCGCCCTCGGGCTGCTCGCGGCGATCGGCGGCCGCGCGATCAACGCCGCGACCACGGCCGTCGACATCGTGCGCGACGCCATCGTGTTGCCGAAGCCGGCCACCGTGGCGGCGCCGATTCCTGCGGGGGCGGCGCTCGACATCCCGGGCATCTCCGATCTGGTGACCGCCAACGACGTGTTCTACCGCATCGACACCGCTCTGCAAGTGCCGGTGGTGGATGCCGCGACCTGGAGGCTGCGCGTCACCGGAATGGTCGAGCGCGAGATCGAGATCGGCTTCGACGAGCTGCTGGCCAAGCCGCTCACCGAGGCGACGGTGACGCTGATGTGCGTCTCGAACGAGGTCGGCGGCGGGCTGGTCGGCAACGCGACCTGGCTCGGCTGGCCCGTGCGCGAGCTGCTCGCGCAGGCCGGCCCGCTGCCGGGCGCGGACATGGTGCTTTCACGCAGCATCGACGGCTTCACCGCCGGGTCGCCGCTCGAGGTGCTGCTCGAGGAGGACCGGGACAGCCTGCTCGCCGTCGGCATGAACGGCGTGGCGCTGCCGGTCGACCACGGCTTCCCGGTGCGACTGGTCGTGCCCGGCCTCTACGGCTACGTCTCGGCCACGAAGTGGGTGGTCGAGCTGAAGGTGACCACGTTCGCGGACGACGAGGGGTACTGGACGCCGCGCGGCTGGTCCGCGTACGGGCCGGTGAAGACCGCCTCGCGCATCGACGTGCCGCGCTCCGGCGCCGCCGTGACCGCGGGAAAGGTCGCGGTGGCCGGGGTCGCTTGGGCGCAGCATCGCGGCATCCAGGGCGTCGAGGTGCGCGTCGACGAGGGCCCCTGGCAGCCCGCGCGCCTGGCCGAGGCGATCTCCAGCGACACCTGGGTGCAGTGGGTCTACGAGTGGGATGCCACGCCCGGCGCCCACGTGCTCGCCGTGCGCGCCACCGACGCGGAGGGCGACACCCAGTCCGGCAACCGCGTGCCGCCCGCCCCGGACGGCTCCGAGGGCTGGCACACCGTCACCGTGAACGTCGGGTAGCCCTCCCTCCCCACCCCGCGCTTCATTCGTCGAGTGTGCAGTTTCTGCGGGTGTCGGGCCCGCGCACCCACACGAACCGCACACTCGACGCGCACTGTGGGCCGATTCCGCGGGATGCCGCGGGCTCGTTGGAGAATCGGCGCGTGACTCGTCGCGCAGAGCTCGACCCGCGGCTCGGGGACCGGTTCTCGGTGGTGGCGGCGCGAGCTGCGGGCGTGTCGGCCGGGCGGCTGCGGGCATCCGACCTCGACGCGCCGTTTCGCGGTGCGCGCTCGGTCGCGCCGACGCTCGATGTGCTCGACCGGTGCCGCGCGTACCTGCCGATCGCGCCCGGCCGGTTCGCGTTCAGCCATGTCACCGCTGCCTTCCTCTACGGCATTCCGTTGCCCGCCCGGCTGTCGTCGCGTCCGCTGGACGTGTCGGTTCCGCTCGGTTCGACCCAGCCGCGTCGCCGGGGTGTGAGCGCACATCGTCTCGGTGAGCTCGACATCCGACAGCGCGAGGGACTGCCGGTGCTGGCGCCGGATGCCGTGTGGCTGCAGCTGGCTCGGTGGCTCGACGTCGACGAACTCGTCGTGGCCGGCGACTCGCTTGTGCGGCGCAAGGGTCGGCTCACCGACCTGGGCACGCTCCGGCAGAGGGTGGATGCCGCCGCCAGCGTACGAGGCATCCGGGCGTGCCGCGCCGCCCTCGCCGACGTGCGCGCCGGCACCGACTCCGCGCAGGAGTCCCGCCTGCGTCTGGCGATCGTGCGAGCCGGGCTGCCCGAGCCGCTGATCGGCCACACGGTGTTCCACGCTGGCGCGTTCGTCGGCACGCCGGATCTCGCGTATCCCCGCGAGCGCATCGCGATCGAGTACCAGGGTCACACGCACTGGCGGGATGAGCCCGCGGTGGCCTCCGACATCGCGCGGCGGGAGCTGTTCATCCGGGCAGGCTGGCGCGTGCTGGAGGTGACGTCATCCCGGCTTCGCAGGCCCGGCTCCCTGGCGGGCGAACTCACAGCCCTCCTCGCTGAGTCGCCCCGGCCCTGAGCCCTCCACCCCACGCGCCGTCGAGTGTGCAGTTGCTGTGGGTATGGAGGGCCACGACCCGCAGAAACTGCGCACTCGGGGAGGGGAGGCCGCGGCACCGGGGCTGTCAGAACAGCGTCGCGTGTGAGTCCTAGAGGCGGGCGAGGGTCGGGCCGAGGTGCAGCACGCCGTCCGTGAGGGGTTCGCAGCGCATGCCGCCGCGGCCCCGCAGCGCACGGTGCGCGCCGGGGGCGAGCGCGGCATCCATCCAGGCGCACGGATTCGCGGGCCGGTGGGCGCGGAACCGCACGTCGCCGATCCAGAACTCCTCACCGCGCATCCGGTCGATGTCGAGGCCGCGGGTGACGATGTTGCGGCGGGTGTCCGCGACGTCGAGGGACATGCCCAGCTCGCGTTCGACGTGCTCGAGCGACTCGATCGCGAAGACGGTCACCGAGCTGGTGACGTGCGCACGGTGGCCGAAGTAGCGGTCCCCGACGATGCCGAGACCGGCACGCACCTCGACGCTCGCGTGCGACTCCGCGCCGGTCGCCTCGCGCGGCCCATCGGCGGGCCGCCCCTCGTAGCGATGCAGGGGCGAGGCGAGCAGGTGCACCACCTCGACGGGAACGTTCATGCAACAACGGTACGCTCGGGGGCGATGGCACACCTTCTCGGCGCTGAAGCGCTGCACCTCGAATACCCGAACCGCGTGATCTTCGACAAGGTCACGATCGGCCTCGACGAGGGGGATCGCATCGGTATCGTCGGCCGCAACGGCGACGGCAAGTCCACCCTGCTGCGTCTGCTCGCCGGGCGGCTCGAGCCCGACGACGGACGCGTCACCCGGCGCGGCGGCATCACGCTCGGCATGCTCGACCAGGCCGACGAACTCGCCAGCGGCAAGACCGTGCACGAGACGGTCATCGGCGACATCGACGAGCACGTCTGGGCGGGCGACCCGAAGGTGCGGGATGTCATCGCCGGCCTCATCGCGGACATCCCGTGGGAGGCGAAGGTCGACGACCTCTCGGGCGGACAGCGCCGCCGCGTCGCGCTCGCCGCACTGCTCATCGGCGACTGGGACGTGATCTTCCTCGACGAGCCCACCAACCACCTCGATGTCGAGGGCATCGCCTGGCTCGCCGGGCACCTCAAGCGGCGCTGGTCGCAGAGCTCCGGCGGGCTCGTGGTCGTCACCCACGACCGGTGGTTCCTCGACGAGATCTGCACGGCCACGTGGGAGGTGCACGACCGCCTCATCGAGCCCTTCGAGGGCGGGTACGCGGCCTACATCCTGCAGCGGGTGGAGCGGGATCGCATGGCCGCGGCATCCGAGTCCAAGCGGCAGAACCTCATGCGCAAGGAGCTCGCGTGGCTGCGCCGAGGCGCCCCGGCCCGCACGTCGAAGCCCAAGTTCCGCATCGATGCCGCCAACGAGCTCATCGAGAACGAACCGCCCGTGCGCGACAGCGTGTCGCTGTCGCAGATGGCGATGCAGCGTCTCGGCAAAGACGTGGTCGACCTCGAGAACGTGAGCGTCTCCTACGGCGACAAGAGCGTGCTGCGGGATGTCACGTGGCGCATCGCGCCGGGCGAGCGCACCGGCATCCTCGGGGTGAACGGTGCAGGCAAGTCCACCCTGCTGTCCCTCGTCGCGGGCTCCCTGCAGCCGACGAGCGGACGGGTCAAGCGCGGCAAGACGATCAAGGTCGCAACGCTCACCCAGCAGCTCTCCGAGCTCGCCGACGTCTGGAACGACCGGGTGAGCGAGGTGATCGGCCGCCAACGCAGCACCTACGTCGCGGGCGGCAAGGAGATGACTCCGGGCCAGCTCCTCGAGCGGGTCGGCTTCTCGAACGCGCAGCTCTCCACGCCGGTCAAGGACCTCTCGGGCGGGCAGAAACGCCGCCTGCAGCTGCTGCTCATCCTGCTGTCGGAGCCGAACGTGCTGATCCTGGATGAGCCGACCAACGATCTCGACACCGACATGCTCGCCGCCATCGAGGATCTGCTCGACTCCTTCCCCGGGACCCTCCTGGTCGTCAGCCACGACCGGTACCTCGTGGAGCGCGTCACCGACCAGCAGTACGCGGTGATCGATGGCGGCCTGCGGCACCTGCCGCGCGGGGTCGACCAGTACTTGGAGCTGCGCGCCGGACAGCTCAAGGGTGCTGCGACGAAGGCGGCACCGGCCGCTACGCCGAAACTCGCGGGCGCCGAACTGCGCAACGCGCAGAAGGAGATCGCGGCCATCACCCGCAAAATGGACAAGCTCGGCGCCTCGATCGCGAGCCTGCACGAGCGCATGGCGATCGCCGATCAGTCCGACTTCGCGGGACTCTCGGTGCTCATGGAGGAGACCGCGGCCCTCGAAGGCGAGCTCGCGAACGCCGAGGTGAGGTGGCTCGAGCTGTCGGAACTGCTCGACGGCTGACACGTACTCGTGTGATTGACAATGGTGTGTGACACACACTAACGTGTCCCTCGTGGATGACGTGACGAGTGGACACCTGCAGGAGCTTCGGCGCGGCACCGTCGTGCTCGCGTGCCTGATCGTGCTGCGCACGCCCGACTACGGCTACGCGCTGCTGGAGCGCCTCTCCGGGTTGGGCTTCGCCGTCGATGCGAACACGCTCTACCCGCTGCTGCGCCGCCTCGAGAGCCAGGGCTACCTCGAGAGCGACTGGAACACCGATCAGTCCAGGCCGCGCAAGTTCTACCGCACGAGCGCCGCGGGCGACGAGCTCGCCTCGGTGCTGCTGAAGGACTGGGGGAGCCTCCACCAGTCGATCATGAACCTCGATGAAGGGAAGGCATGATGACCACGCTCACCGACCGCTATGTCTGGGCCGTCGTCCGGGCTGTACCGCAGGATCAACGCGCCGACATCGAGCGCGAGCTCCGGGCATCCATCGCGGACGACATCGAGGCGCGCATCGCGGACGGCGCCGATGCTGTGACCGCCGAGCGCGAAGCGCTGCTCGCGCTCGGTGATCCCGATCGGCTCGCGGCCTCGTACGCGCAGCGGCCGAACATGCTCATCGGTCCCCGGTACTACTTCGACTACCTGCGCCTGCTGAAGGTGCTCTATGCGATCGTGCTGCCCATCGCGGTCGCCGCGATCATCCTCGCCCGAACGATCGCCGGCGACGGCATCGGGGAGGTCATCGGCAGTTCGGTCGCGACCGCGATCGCGATCGCGGTGCATCTGGGGTTCTGGACCACGCTCGTGTTCGCGATCCTCGAGCGCACCGGCCAGCCCCGTAAGGGTCCGTTCGTCGAGTGGCGACTCGATGCCCTGCCCGAACTGCCGGACACGCGCTCCCGCACGGGGCTGGGCGAGGCGATCGCCTCCGTCGTGTTCCTGCTGTTCTTCGCCGGCGCGCTCGTCTGGCAGCAGGTGTCGTCCGTGTTCGTGGATGCCGCGGGCGACCCGATCCCGGTGCTGCAGCCGGAGCTGTGGTCGTTCTGGATCCCGTACGTCTACGTGCTCATCGGCCTCGAGCTCGCCTTCGCGATCGTGCTCTACGCGCTTCGCAGGTGGACCTGGCCGATGGCGGCGATCAACGTGGTGCTGAACGTGGCCTTCGTCGCACCCGCCGCCTGGCTCGTGCTGAACGACCGCGTCTTCAACCCCGAATTCCTCTCCCGGTTGGGATGGCCCGACCAGATCGGCGCGTCGATTCTCGCCCCCGTGATGGCGCTGGTCTTCGTGCTCGGTGGGATCGGGGACTCCGCCGATGGCATCGTGAAGGCTCACCGCGCGACCCGGCAGTAGGCTCGCACGCGTGCACTCCGCTTCGACCCGTATCGCAGGCCTCGGCGTCTATCTTCCGGAGCGCACCCGAACGACCGTGCAGACCGAACGCGATCTGCGCACATCGAACCCGAGGCTCAAGCTCGCGACCGGACTGATCCACCGCCTGACCGGCGTGGACAGCGTGCACGTGCGGCCCGAGGGGTGGCAGACCTCCGACCTCGCCGTCGCGGCGGCACGGCTCGCCCTCGAGGAGTCGCCCGGTGCGCCGGACCTGCTCATCTTCGCGAGTGCCAGTCAGGATCTCATCGAGCCGGCGACGAGCCACATCGTCGCCGCCAAGCTCGGCTTCGAATGCCCGGTGATGGACATCAAGAACGCCTGCAACTCGGTGATCAACGCCATGCAGGTCGCGGAGGCGCTGATCGGCAGCGGTCAGTACCGCAGGGTGCTCATCGCCAGCGGCGAGCAGCCGAGCCACGGGGTGCGGTGGAGCCTGCGCGATCACGAGCAGTTCATCCGCTCGTTCCCGGGCTACACGATGAGCGACGGCGGCGCCGCGGTGATCCTCGAGGCGACGGATGACGCGGGCATCGGCATCCTCGATTCGAGCTTCGTCGCGGTCTCGAAGCACTGGCATATCGGCACACTGCCGACCGGGGGCTCGATGAACCCGCGCAGCATCGAGCACGCCTACTTCGACATGGACGGGCACGGACTGCAGCAGGCGTTCCTCGAGCTCGGCCCGGAGCCCGTGCTCGCGCTGCTCGAGAAGAACGGCCTCAGCTGGGACGACTTCGATCTCGTCGCGATCCACCAGGTGGCGCTGCCGTACCTGCCCCCGATCTTCGAGCGGCTCGGCGTGGCCGACGACAAGTCGGTGATCACGATCGCCGACCACGGCAACCTCGCCTCCGTCACGCTGCCGCTGCAGCTGGTGCGGGCGCGAGAGCGCGGGATGGTCGCGCCGGGCAGCCTCGTGCTGCTCATCGGGCTGGCCGGCGGCATCAGCCTGGGGCTCATGGTGGTGCGGTTGTGAGTCTGTTCGTGGTCGTGCCGGTCTACAACGAGGCCGCCGGTATCCGCCCGACGCTCGAGGCGCTGGCCGCGCAGCACGACGCCGACTTCGACGTGATCTTCGTCGACAACGGTTCGACGGATGCCTCGGCCGACGTGATCCGGGCGTTCGGGCATCCGCGCTGGAGCATCGTGCCTGAGCCGCAGAAGGGCACGGGAGCGGCCGCGGACACCGGGATGCGCGCCGCCATCGCCGCGGGGGCGACGCTGCTCGCTCGCACCGACGCCGACTGTCTGCCCCGTCGCGACTGGACGGCCGCGATCCGCCGATCGCTGACGACCGAGGGACTCGGGCTCGTCGGCGGCGAGCTCGTGCCGCGCCACGACGAGGGGCTGCCGCTGCGTCGCCGGGTGCTGCTGCGCGCCGCAGTGGAGCTCGCGGAGGCGTTCGGGCGCATCCGTCCCGGCAACCGCTCCGCCGAATACCTCGGGCCCTACATGATGGCGGCGGGCTGCAACGTAGGCATCACGGCGGCGCTCTACGAGGCCGCCGGCGGCTTTCCGCGCACCGCGATCGAGGACCTGCACGAGGACCGCGCGCTCGTCAACGCCGTGCGTCGCATCACCGACCGCTACGCCAGGCGGCGGGATGTCGTGGTCTACGGCTCCTCGCGGCGCGTGAACGCCTGGGGACTGAAGAACACCCTGCTCTGGTACAAGGACCACGCGTACCGGCCCGAGCACGTGGACATCCGGTGAACGTCGCCCTGGCGCGGGAGTGGGAGGAGCGGGTGATGCGAGCCGCGCATCCCATCGCCTACCCTCTGCTCAAGGCCTCCCGAGCGCCCGTGCAGCGCGTGCCCGGGCTCGGGGTGCTCGTGCGCGACGCCGAGCTGCTGCGGGCGACGCTCATGAACACCGCCGCGTTCTCGAAGACCGGGCCGGGAGCGCCGAGCGACCTCTGGACGCCCGTGCTCGGCCCCGCCGTGCTGCTGAACATGGAGGGCGCCGACCACCTCGCCCTGCGTCGCAAGCTCGGCCCGCTCTTCGCCCCGGCCTACGTCGAGCCCCTGGTCGCCCGCTCGCTGCCCGCCGCGCAGCTCACCGCACGGCTGGTCGACGGCGAGCCGGTCGACGTGGTCGCGGAGGCCAAGCGCAACGCGAGCGCCATGATCGCTCAGCTCGTCGGCCTGCCGCCCAGCGAGGTGGACGATGCGCTGTTCGATCGCGTCTCCTCGATCACCCGGTTCGTGCGCCTCTCCCGTCCGCGGCTCACACCCGCCCAGGCTGCGGCCGCGCGCGCGATCCTCGACGAGCTCACCGTGCACGCCCGCGCCGCCTACGGGGCGGGCGACGAGTCCACGGTGCCGGGCCGCGTGCGCTCGCTCGGCCTCACGGAGGACGAGGCGATGGGTGCGGTGGGCGCCTTCGTGCTCACCGGCACCGAGACGCTGGTCTCCTACATCCCGCGGCTCGTCGCCCTGCTCGTCGATTCGGGCTGGATGCCGCGGCTGAGCTCCGACCCCGCGCTCGTCGAACCCGCCATCGCCGAGGGGCTGCGGGTCACCACGCCCTCACCCGTGATGCTGCGCAGCGCGGTCGCGCCCGCGACGATCGGCGCCGTCGCGGTGCGCCCGGGCGACCGGGTGATTCTCGCGACCTTCGCCGCGAACCGCGCGTTCGGCGACTTCGACCCGTCCGTGAACGCGGCCGCGGTGCTCAAGCAGCTCTGGTTCGGCGCGGGCACGCACTTCTGCCTCGGCGCCCCGCTCGCGATGGCGCAGATCCGCGGCACGCTTGGCGCGCTGCTGGCCGCCGGACCGCTCGAGATCGTCTCGCGGGCGCCCGCTCGCGGGGTGCTCATTCCGGGCTACCGCTCGCTGGTGATTCGGAGCGCGCAGTGAGCGACCGCGCCTCCCGGATCGCGCAGGTCGGGTCATGCGTCGCTTTCGCTCCCGTTCTGAAGGAACTCCTTCACCATGGGAGTGTCGCCCGCACTCCCGTTCTGAAGGAGTTCCTTCACAATGGGAGTGCCGCAGACCGAACCATCCCCGGCGCACCTTGGGCCGTGCCCGGCGCCGCCCGAGCAGTGGCGCGATGAGCGACATCCTGGGCGCCGTGTTGGAGGCGTGCGAGCGCACCCCTGAGGCGCCCGCGATGACCCTCGGTCGCCGCACGCTGAGCTTCGGTCGGCTGCGCGATCGGGTGCTGGGCGTGGCGGGCGCGCTCGAGCGCGAGGGCTTCGTGCCGGGCGATCGGGTGCTGTTCTCGGTGCGCCCGGGTCTCGACGGCATCTGTCTCGCGCTCGGCATCATCGCCGCCGGCGGCACGGTCGTCTTCGCCGACCCGGGGGCGGGGGAGGCGATGTTCCGGGCTCGGGCAGGGCTTGCGGATCCGCGGTGGGTGGCGGCCGAAGCGGTGCTGTACGCCGCGTCATCCGGCCCGCTGCGGGGCATCGCCCGACGCCGCGGTCTCGAGCTGCCCGACTACGCGAGCGTCGTGCCGCACGCGAGGCACATCGTCGCCGGCCCCCGATTGCGGGGGGTGCCGAAGGGGGCACTGAGCCTGGGGCGACTGCTCGGGGGCGCCGCGGGCGCGCTGCGCGGCGACCCGCGCGGCGAGGCGCTGATCATCTTCACGAGCGGCACCACGCAGGCGCCGAAGGCGGTGGTGCACTCCCGCTCCTCGCTCGGCGCCGGGCTCGGCGACTTCGCCGAGGCGGTGGGGTTCGTGCCCGGGGAACGCGTGCTCACCGATCAGCTGATGGTCGGCATCCCGGCGCTCATCGGCGGTGCGCACTGGGTGCTGCCGCCGACGGGCGCCGACCCGGGCGCCCGGCCGAAGCGCTACCTGCCCCTGCTGGCCGAGGCGAACGTGCTCTTCGCGGTGCCCGCCGCGCTCGACGCCCTGCTGCGCATGGATGCCGCGGCTCCCCGCCTGCGCATGCTCCTGATCGGCGGTGCCCCCGTGCTGCGGCCCCTGCTCGAGCGCGCCAGGGCGCGCTTTCCCCGCGCTGCGATCCGAGCGATCTACGGCATGACCGAGATCCTCCCGGTCGCGATCGCGGACGGCGACGCGAAGCTCGCGTTCGTCGGTGCGGGCGACGACGTCGGCGAACTCATGCGCACCGTGGCAGCGACGGTCGTCGACGGCGAGCTCGTGCTCGCCGGCCCGGGGCTCGCGCTCGGCTATCTCGGTCAGCCCCCGCTCGAGCGGCTCGCGACGGGTGACCTCGCCCGGCTGAACGGCCGCCGCCTCGTGCTCGCCGGTCGCGCGAAGGACATGTTCATCCGCGGCACCACCAACGTCTACCCGGGCCTCTACGAGCCGGTGATCGCATCGCTGGCCGGCGTCGACGAGGCCGCGCTCGTGGGTGTGCCGAACGAGATCGGCGACGACGCCATCGTGCTCGCCTACGTCGGCGAGGCGGACCAGGCATCCATCGCGGGCGCCCTGCCCGGTCTCATCGACGCCGCCGTGCTGCCCGATCGCATCGTGCGCCTCGAGGCGCTCCCGCGCAAGGGCCGCAGCGGCAAGCTCGACCGCGCCGCCCTCGCGGAGGCGCTGCGATGAGGGTGGCCGTCACGGGAGCGGCGGGGTTTGTCGGCGGTGCCGTCGCGCGCGCGCTCGCCGAGCGCGGTCACGAGGTGACGGCGTACACGCGCCGGGAGTGGGATATCACGAGCGGGCCCATCGACGGCCGGGCCGATGCCGTCGTGCACAGCGCGGCGCTCGCCGACGACTGGGCGCCGCGCGCTGCGGCGATGCTGTCCAACGTGATCGGCACGCGCAACGTCGTCGCGAGCTTTCCCGGAGCCCGGGTCGTGCACATCTCCACGGCGAGCGTCTACGACGCGTTCGCACCGAACGTGCGGGTGCGTGAGAACGCGGCGCCGGTCACGAGGTTTCTGAGCAGCTACGCGGAGACGAAGACCCGCGCCGAGCTCGAGGTCGGTGCGAACGCCGTGGTCCTGCGACCCCACGCCGTGTACGGCCCCGGTGACCGCACCCTGCTGCCGCGCATCCTGGCCGGCATCCGCGGTCACCGACTGGCGCTGCCCGCCGGCGCGGAGGTGCGCCACACCCTCACCCACATCGACAACCTGGTCGACGCCGTCGAACTCGCCCTCACGGCGCCGACCGGCGTCTACAACATCGGTGACGACACCGAGGTGCTGCTGGCTGCGGTGCTGCGCGAGTTCCTCGGTCGCCGGGGACGAGCGGATGTCGCGCTCACCGGCATCCCCTACCCCGCAGCGTTCGCCGCCGCCGCCGCCCTCGAAGCCGCCGCGCGCCTGGGCGGTCGCCGCCCGCGGCTGACCCGCTACGCGGTCAGCCAGCTCGGGTTGGAGCGCACACTCGACCTCACCGCCGCTCGCGAGCGGCTGGGCTACCGTCCGAGGCCGACGAGGCTCACGGGCGCCGAAGCTTGGTGATTGCCCGCCCTCCGGGGGAGAATGGGCGGAGATGACCCACGATCACGCGGCACCGACCGGTCGTGGGCGGATCGCCATCGCGTTGTCGATAACGGTCATCGTTTTCGCCGCGGAGGTCGTCGGTGCGATCCTCACCGGCAGCCTCGCGCTGCTCGTGGACGCCGCCCACATGCTCACCGACTCGGGCGGGCTCGTGATCGCCCTCGTCGCCGCCTCGCTCGCCGAACGACCGCCGACCGCGCGCCGCACCTGGGGCTGGATGCGCGCCGAGGTGCTCGGTGCGACCGCACAGGCGGCGGTGCTGCTGGCGGTCGGCGTGTTCGTCGTCATCGAGGCCGTGCAGCGGCTGTTCGCGCCGCCCGAGATCGACGGCGGGCTGCTGGTGATCTTCGGCGTCATCGGGTTGCTGGCGAACGTGGCATCCCTCGCGGTGCTCATGGGCGGGCGCCACCGCAACCTCAACCTGCGCGCCGCGTTCCTCGAGGTGCTCAACGATGCCCTCGGTTCGGTCGCCGTGATCGTCGCGGCGATCGTCATCGCCCTCACCGGGTTCGGCTATGCCGACTCGATCGCCGCGATCCTCATCGGCGTGCTCATCGTGCCCCGGGCGGTGCTGCTGCTGCGCGACACCACGAACGTGCTGCTCGAGGCGACGCCGAAGGGACTCGATCTCGAGGCGGTGCGCCAGCACATCCTTGCGGTGCCGCACGTGCAGTCGGTGCACGACCTGCACGCCAGCCAGATCGCGACCGGGATGCCCGTGCTCACCGCCCACGTCGTCGTGGACGACGAGTGCTTCTACGACGGGCATGCCCCCAAGATGCTCGACGATCTCCAATCGTGCGTGGCGGGACACTTCGCGGTGCAGATCGACCACTCCACGTTCCAGCTCGAGCGGGCCGAGCACGGCGAGCACGAGCATCCCACCCACGACTAGGCCTTCTGCACCACCAGACTCTCGTAGGCGGGAATCAGCACCCGTCGCCCATAGCGGCGCGAGACCACGCGGAACGGCCGGCCGTCGCCGATGAGCAGTTGCACGATCTTGCCGAGCTCGGCGCGCGCGAGCGGCCCACCCAGGCACAGGTGCCGTCCCGCGCCGAACCACAGCTGACGGTTCTGCGGAATGTAGGCGCGGTCCACCCGGTACTCGCCGGCGAGGTTGTTGGCGGTCCAGGTGAGCACGATGATGCGTTCACCGGCCTTCAGGCTGCGCCCGCCGATCTCGAGGTCGGCGAGCACGGAGCGGCCGATGATCGGGGCGGGGGAGGTGACGCGCAGCGCCTCCCGCACGGCGCTCTCCAGGTAGTCGGGGTGCTCGATGAGTCGGTGCTGCTCACCCGTGTCGTAGAGCAGCGCCGCCGTGCGCGCCATCGCCGAGGCCGCCGTCTCGGTGCCCGCGACCATGAGCAGCGTCGACAGTCCCTTCGTCTCGCGCAGGCTCAACCCGAGCTCCCGGCAGCGGCCGATGATCGTATCGGTCGGCGCGCTCTCGAACGCGGCATCGATGTGCCCCGTCAGACGCTCCACGATCTCCCGGGCGCGCGCGATCTTGTGCGGCGGCAGCACGGTGTCGGCCGTGGTGCCGAGGGCGGTGGATGCCAGTTCCTCACCGGTCGCGAAGATCTCCCGGTACGCGGCATCCGTGTCGGGCACGGGCATGCCCAGCAGTGCCACCACCATCTGCCCCACGAGCATGCGGGAGAGGTCGGCGAGGTCGATCGCCTCGCCGGCGTCGAAGCGCAGCCGGGCATCCTCGATGCGCGAACCCCACGCCTTCTCGACGAAGTCGAAGCTCGTCTTCTCGGTGAACAGCTCGCGGCTGCGGGTGCGCAGGTCGTAATGCCCGGGGCCGTCGAACAGCTCGTAGACCCAGTCGCCGAGGATCTGCGCCCAGAGGTGACCGACGCCGCCCTCGCTCAGCAGGGTGAAGTGGTCGGGGTCGTTGAGCACGGCGCGGGCCGTGAGCGGGTCCGCGGTGATCCAGCCGAGGCCCGGCACCCGCATGATGGGCCTCGCGAGGGTGCCCAGCCAGTTCAGATACGGCAGTGCGGGCCGGGCCGCGCTCAGGAGGCGATGCTCGTGGGCTTTCGCGCTCGACCCGATGCCGTCGGTGAGCGGGTTCAGAACGCGCTCGCGGCGTGGGGCGGTCTTGTCCTCGGCTACCGGCACGGGGCCAATCTACTGGCTAGCATGTGCGTCGTGGAGACGGTGCGCGAACGATACCTGCGGCTGGTCTCGCGCGGCGGCGACAGCGACCGCATGGTGTACTTCAGCGACGCGATCTTCGCGATCGCGATCACCCTGCTCGTGCTCGACCTTCCGCGGCCATCCAGTGGTGACGGCTCGGCGTGGGACCTGATCGTGGACGCGCTCCCGGACTTCTTCGCGTACGCGCTCTCGTTCGTCATCATCGCGCTCAACTGGTTGGGTCACCATCGCAAGTTCCGCGTGATCAAGGGGCACGACGGCCCACTGCTGTGGATCAACCTCGGCCTGCTGTTCCTCGTCGCGTTCGTGCCGTTTCCCACGAGCCTGCTCGCCGAGTACGGCGGGCAGGTGCCCGCGGTGGTGCTCTACGCGTTCGTGGTCGGTGCGCTCAGCATGATGCAGCTGGCGATCTGGGTCTATGCGCACAGAGCCGGTCTGCTCGACCCCGCGGTCGGCGACGCGGTCTACAGGTACGTGGTGCGCGATCTGCTCAGCACGCCGGCGGTGTTCTGGGCGAGCATCCCGATCGCGCTGCTCTGGTCGGGGGATGCCGCGATGTACTTCTGGTTCGCGCTCTTCCCGGTGAGCTTCTTCGTGGGCCGATTCGGCAGTCGGAAGGCGGCCTGACGAGGCGCTATTCGCGGTCGAAGTCCAGGCTCAGCTTGCGCAGCAGGCTCGACAGACGCTCCTGGTCCGCCCTCGACAGGCGGGCGAGCAGCTCGGACTCGGCGGTCAGCAGGGTGCTGATCGCGGCATCCACGCGCTCGCGGCCGAGCTCGGTCATCACGACGAGGATGCCCCGGCCGTCGTTCGGGTCGGTGCGCCGTTCCACGAGCCGCCGCTGCACGAGCCGGTCGATCCGGTTGGTCATCGTGCCGCTCGAGACGAGCGTCTGCTGCAGCAGCGCTTTCGGGGAGAGCTGATAGGGCGCCCCCTCGCGGCGCAGCGCCGAGAGCACGTCGAACTCCCACAGCTCCAGGTCGGATGCCGCGAACGCCGTGCGTCGAGCACGCTCCAGATGCCGCGCGAGCCTGCCGACGCGGCTGAGCACCTGCAGCGGTGAGAAGTCGAGGTCGGGCCGCTCCCGCGACCAGGAGTCGACGATTCGGTCGACTTCGTCGTGGGCGGGCAGCATCCGTTCATTATGGCGCGGCGCGCTGGATGCCCGTCCGTCCCTTGCGGGTCATGACAGACTTGAGGGGCCGATTCCGGCGATCCGCTTTGGTGTAACGGCAGCACGACGGCCTTTGGAGCCGTTAGGTCCAGGTTCGAATCCTGGGAGCGGAGCGCGGTCGAGGGGGAGGCCGAGCGAGCGTCACGGCGAGCCCGTGCTCAGCGCTCCGCGTTCCCCGGAAGGGTGACGTCCCATGGGGTGGTGTAGTTCTCGGGCTCGAGTGTCACGTCGTGGACGTGGTGAGCCATCGTGCGATGGTCAGGTGAGAACCGACAAAAGCTACTCACACAGAAAGACA
>NZ_JARGEM010000019.1 GCF_029211225.1 Antiquaquibacter metalliresistens | reverse complement strand
TTTGTCGGTTCTCACCTGACCATCGCACGATGGCTCACCACGTCCACGACGTGACACTCGAGCCCGAGAACTACACCACCCCATGGGACGTCACCCGGGATCTGCCCCGCGCGCAATCTGCGGACGAAATCTCGACGCTCGCCGGTACTGGACAGGAGACGGGCGGGACCATCATGTGTAACAAACGTGCGACCGCATAACTAAAGTTATGCAGGGCCGCGGCGACAGACTGCCCACTCTTGCCTGTCAACACGCGCCAAAACACCGCATTCACGGGGGGAGGGGCGCGCTCAGCGGCCGCGGAGTTGCCGTTCGGCAGACATTCGTTATCTAGTTTATCGAGACACACATGAGGTGCACATTAGATGTCCCTCCGTCTCCTATCCAATCCCACAGAGCCTCGGAACGTCATGAAATAGCAGGTCAGACCGTAGAATTGCCAGACAGATGTTCGGATCGATCTCCGAATCTGCGCGGAACAGCATGGGAACTTAAAGCTGAAACGCAAGCAGATCTGAACGAAATGACGTGACATTGCCGAATATCTGCGCTATGGTTCGAGCGTCTTGAAAACCTTGGAGGATTCGAATGAGTGACCTGGACCCGGAGATTACGGCGATGACGGGCGTTGCGTCCGCACTGACGCCGCTAGATGAGGACGCACGTGGTCGCGTCCTCCGTTGGGCTGCCGAGCGGTTTGAGGTGACTCTCCAGCCCACCCGACTCGCTGTAGTCGAGGAGGAGGCGGACGCGGCGCCTATGGCCGTCGCCGTCACCTCCGAATACGCGTCTTTCGCCGAACTCTTCGAGAACGCCACACCGCGCACCACGACAGACAAGGCCCTCATCGCCGCGTACTGGTTCCAGGTCATCCAAGGGAGTTCGGGATTCCAATCCCAGCAGCTCAACACCGAGCTGAAGAACCTCGGCCACGGCCTCACCAATGTCACTGACTCGCTGGGCTCTGCCGAGCGCGCCAAGCCCACCCTCGTCATGCAAGTCAACAAGTCCGGCAAGAGCAAGCAGGCGCGTAAGACCTACAAGCTCACGCTGGCGGGCATTAGCTACGTGAAGGGGATGATCGGCTAGTGGTCATCGACCCCAAACAGGCCTTCAGCGCGCTCCCTGCAACTCTCGCGAAGGACCTCCTCGACGCCTACGAGGAGATAGTCACGAACTTCGCCGAGAGCCGGTGGGAGCCGTCGGAGCTGAACGGGGGGAAGCTCTGCGAAGTAGTCTTCACGATCATCAACGGCTACATGAGCGGGAGCTACCCTGATCGCGCCCAGAAGCCCAACCGGATGCCGGACGCCTGCAAGAACCTGGAGACGACGTACCTAACGGCTGCCCGCTCACCGCGAATCCAGATGCCGCGCATGATCGTCGCGCTATACGAGATCCGCAACAGCCGTGGCGTTGGTCACGCAGGCGGAGATGTCAACCCGAACCAGATGGATGCGACGGCGGTCCTTTACATGAGCAAGTGGCTCATGGCCGAATTGGTCCGTCTTCTGCACAACCTGACCACGGACGAGGCAACCGAAATTGTCGACGCCCTCGTCGAACGCGAGGTGGCCCTTGTGTACAAGTGGGGCGATAAGCGCCGTGTGATCAAGCTCGGCCTGACCTGGAGGCAGAAGGTTCTTCTCCTGCTCGCCGGGGTCACGGAGGCCGATGAGTCAGATCTCGTGCAGTGGCTCGAGCACAGGCGAGTTTCGGACTTGCGCAAAGACACGCTCCGGCCGATGCACGCCGACCTGTTGATCGACTTCGACGAGACCACCCACAAGGTCCGACTTCTCCCGCCCGGCGTCCGCGAGGCGGAGGCCCTAATCCACAAGCACCGCTAGTTCACAACTCGAATGATAGGAGAAAGAAGGATGAGCGATACCGAGTTTGATCTGAAGGTCGAGCGCGTGAAGAAGTCAGCCGAGGTCATCGCGACCCTGCCGAGCAAGGCGCTGCAGGCGGACGCGTTCCGTTACCTGCTTGGTGAAGTCCCCGTGACCGAGCCCAAGGTTAAGGCCGCTGGCAACGCTGCGGCGGTTCCGGAGGAAGAGCACACCACGCCCTCAAAGGAGAAGCGGAGCCGGCGTGCTTCGGGAACCAAGTCGACAATCACACAGGATCGAGACCTTGACCTCTTCCCGAAGGGCAAGACGCCGTTCAAGGAGTTCGCCGCCACGAAGAACCCTAGGAACAATGACGAGCGCTACCCGGTGGTCGTCTACTGGCTTCGGGGTGACGTCCCGCTGAGTGGATGCTCCTATTGCTGTCAAGCGGCCAGTGGTGGGCTGATTCGTTCCAGGACGGCGGTCGCTCGAGCTTCGAGGTCGGGGTCGGCGCGGGTGCC
>NZ_JARGEM010000018.1 GCF_029211225.1 Antiquaquibacter metalliresistens | reverse complement strand
CACCTACGAAGCCGCCTACGCGGCGACCGCGTCCGCTACCCTCGCGGAAGCGGCATAACCGAACCGACACCGTGTCCACGATCAAGGGTCAAGGCCCCAGCTCCTGGACGGGAGTGGGGGCTAGGCGCCGTGACCCCTCACCCGATCAGCAGGATGACCCCGGCCACCGCCGAGGCGGCCGCCAGCAGCAGCGCGATCCCCAACAACACCGCGTGCACCTTCAGGAACGCCGTCGCCCGCCCACCCGCGTCGCGGGCCCGCGGATCGCGCAGCACCCGCACGAAGAACCGCGGCCACGCGATCACGTTGAAGGCGGCGTTCAGGAACAGGATGATCGCGGCGGCGAAGGTCATGGGTTCAGCCTACGGAACGGTGAACCCCGACGATCCCGCAGCACGCTAGCGAATGAGTTCGGTCAACGGAGTGATGCCATCATCGAGCTCCAAGGCCCAGAACTCAAAACCGCTCATGTTGGTGACGCCGAGATAGCGCGCTGCCTCATCGAGGGAGTCGAAGGCGTGGAGGTCGTCGATCACCAGGGTGCCGTCCTCGCTGATCACCGCGTCGACCTGCCATGCAGGATCGGCTGGATCTAGAAGGTCCCCAGCACTCAGCACGCCACGCGCAATGAGCTCAGCTAGCGAGAAGGTTGCCTCGGCTTCGCCCTCAGGAGCGACAGCTTCCGCTGCCAACGAGTCATCGCGTCCCAAGTGATCAAAGCCGTCGCGGATGACGTGTGCAATCAACTTGCGCCGCTCAGAGAGGAACTCGTCGTACTCCATCGACTCCCAGCCGCTCGGCAACGCATGCCAATAGTGCTGGAGCTTCATCCACTCCGAGTCCCTACCGCGAGCGGCCACCAAGCGGGGCCAGTACTCCTGTGGCGGATTGTCGGAGATGATCCCGTTTGTGTCCCAGTCCGTTGGTGCGAAGTTGGCCGCCTGGTTGATGCGCTTGTTGTCCCGAATCCCCAGCGTGCTTCGCTGATACTCGCGCGGGAAGAGGTGGTGACCTTCAAGGCCCCGAACAGCCGGAGTGGCGGGATCCATCCACTCGCGCACCTTCATGCGAAGCATGAACATGTCCGCGTCAAGGATGTTGAGGGCGGCAAGGTAGCACTGATAGCCGGGCGACAACGACGCGCTGCTCGTCACCAGCTGCTGCGGGACCTGGAACTCCCAGAAGTCCGGCGTGAGTGTCGCTCCGATTGTCTCGTTGACGATGCGCTCGAATCCGGCCGCGTTGATCGCATTGTCTCGGAAGAGATCGAGATCCTTCTGCAGCTGAGACTCACCCGATCCCGTATAGCGTCCGGTGAGTTGCGACATAAAGAGCCAACGCGCGATCATCACTCGAAGCCTCGCGAGTTCGACCTTGAACTCCTCTCGTCCGAGAAGGAAGAGCACATAGCTCGAGACCACGTTGGTGGCGGACGTGACGTTCTTGCCGGATCGGAAACCAGCGATCTGTATGGCGCGAATGTACTCCGTCCAGTTCACGCGATTAGTCACCACCGGCAGAGCATCCTGAAGGCGTCCGAGCTCGCGGTGCTGCCGCTCGGCATCGACGAATCCTGTGACCCTGTCTTTCGCCTGGAGGGCGCTGTAGGCGTCGGACAGCTTCGCGCGGTTCTGTCCGAATGCGATCGCCGCACGTACGACCTGACCCGCTTCCACGGCGATGAACGGATTCTTCGCAGTCCACGTGATCGCTGAGTCGACCAAGCTGCGGGCGACCTCAGGGGTGATTCGCGAAAGGCGAGCAAATCGTTCGATGACGTCGCGGCCCTCGGGCCAGAACACGCTCAGCCAGGTGAGGATGTAGTCGTAGGCCTTCAGGCTGACACCCTCCGAGTTGATTCGAACGAAGACGTCAGCCACCACCGGCTTCTCAACGTCGCTGAGGACGTGCACAACCTGAAACGGGTAGGCGTTGAGTGCCGAGACACGGTTGAGGCTTGTCTCCACACCCACTTCGATCTCGTCCGTGATGTCCCCGCCACTTTCACGAAGGCGCTCCAGGTAGCGTCGACGCACGGAAATCGCGTCACGGAAGATCTCTGACACGTCTTCGACCCAATAGCTCGAGTTCGCGAATGCCGGTGTCCACACTTCGAACTTTTCAGTGAGGGGGTTGAACGAGATCTTGATGCTCTTTGTGCGATAGGCCTCGTCGACCACGGTCTTGCCCTTGATCACTGCGAAAAGGCTCGTTAGACGTTGTTGACCGTCGACGATCTGATACTGCGCAGGCTGAGTGCCATCAGCCGAGATCGAGCGCGACTCCCCCGGGGCAGCTTGATCCCAGAACATCAGCTCAGGTGACGTCCCATGGGGTGGTGTAGTTCTCGGGCTCGAGTGTCACGTCGTGGACGTGGTGAGCCATCGTGCGATGGTCAGGTGAGAACCGACAAAA
>NZ_JARGEM010000017.1 GCF_029211225.1 Antiquaquibacter metalliresistens | reverse complement strand
CACCTACGAAGCCGCCTACGCGGCGACCGCGTCCGCTACCCTCGCGGAAGCGGCATAACCGAACCGACACCGTGTCCACGATCAAGGGTCAAGGCCCTTGAGGAGCCCACAAATGTCTGGTTCGACAACCACCACCGCAGCACTCGCAGCTAGTCGACCCGCCTACGCCGCATTTGAGACTCGGGACGATCTCTCGGCATACAGCGACAACGCTTTGCTGCTCTTCTCCGCGCAGCTCCGGCTTGGATTCGACGACGTCGATTCGTTCGCTGCCAACGCGCTGACGGACGGCAGCAACGACAAGAAGTGCGATCTGGTCGCGGTGGTGGCAGATGGCACCAGGATTGTTGTCGCTCAGGGTTACATGACTGCGCAAAACAAGCAGGAGGCTCCCGCGAATAAGGCAAGCGAGCTGAACACTGCGGTCAGCTGGCTGATATCGGGCTCACTCGACGGATTGCCGGAAACCTTGCGGGGAGCCGCGGAAGAGGTCCGCGCCGCGCTCGATTCCGGCGACGTAAAGGAAATCGAGATCTGGTACGTCCACAATCTCCCGGAATCCGTCAACGTGCAGAACGAGCTTGATCAAGCTGCCGCTACGGCGGATGCCATTGTTCGGCGCGAGTTTCCCAGCGCTTCTGTTGATGTCACCGCAGTCGAAATCGGACGGGATGTGCTCGAACAGGACTACGCACGCACCCAGGCGCCAATCTTGGTCTCGGAGTCATTCTCGTTCTCGATACCGGGCGGCTTCGAGATCAGCGCTAGTGGTTGGAGCGCCTTCTCGACCGCGATTCGCGCGTCCGACCTCAGGGCCCTCTGGGCAACCCACTCGGTCCAACTAATGTCGCCGAACATTCGCGACTACTTGGGAATGGTCAAGTCCACCGGGAATATCAACTTCGGCATCAAGGAGACTGCTAAGTCGCAGCCCGACAACTTCGCGATCTTCAACAACGGCATCACGGTGCTAGTGAACGAATTCGAAGCTGACTTGGCAGCGGGTGTGCTCAAAGTCAAGGGGCTTGGGATCGTTAATGGCGGCCAAACGACGGGCGCGCTGGGTGAAATTCCTACCGCCGAAGCTGCGAATGTCGGGTCCGCGATGGTGATGGCCCGATTTGTGAAGTGCAACGATCAAGCTGTTCTTGAGGACATCGTCCGATACAACAACACGCAGAACAAGGTGGAAGCGACGGACTTCCGAAGCAAGGACGCCATCCAGGAGCGGCTGCGTCTCGAGTTCAGCAAGATCCCCGATGCCGATTACCGGGGAGGTCGTCGCGGAGGTGCTCGGGACGCCATCGTTCGACGGCGCGACCTGGTGCCCGACTCGTCGGTCGCGCAGTCGCTGGCAGCGTTTCACGGCGATCCGAACTTGGCCTACAACGAGACCCGGACCATCTGGGACCTCGATGGGGTCTACGCAAATGTCTTCCGTGAGGCACTAACCGCCCGTCATATCGTCCTGGCGTACAGCCTGCTTAAGGCCGTGGATCGTGCGAAGCAAAACATCGTAAAGATACCCGAGGCTTCCCGTACTGAAGCGCAGAAGAAACATGCTGCGTTCTTCAGCTCACGCGGCTCGAATTACCTGCTGGTCGCTGCAATCGGTTCGTGTCTCGAAACGATCATTGGTAGACCGATCACCGATAGGTATGCGCTCCGATTCACCAAGAACGTCTCCCCAGCTGCGGCCACCGATTTGTGGCAACCCGTCGTTGACGTCGTCCTCGCATTCTCAGCTCAGCTGGCACCAGCGACTGACCAAGGATTGAAAGCGCAAGAACGCGTGGATAAGGCTATTGGGGATTTCAGCGCCATGATAGAAGCGACGCGATCAGCGAACCCCGCTCCGTTCGACGCGCTGGCAAAGGCGATGGATCCACCCGCCGCGAAGGCTACGACCTAGCGGTGGCGAAGCAGCCCACTTCACTTGAATAGGCAACAGAACTCGGACGGCACAGGGAACCGCGATAGCCGTCACTCTCGCCGCTTACGGCATCGCCCCACTCCCCGCCCGGTATCGTGTTGACGCGGCGACCTGCGCGGTCGTCACGGGGCGGTAGCTCAGCTGGTTAGAGCAGCGGACTCATAATCCGTCGGTCACGGGTTCAAGTCCCGTCCGCCCTACCGCTGCTTTGTATGACTTCGCCTGGTTCTTGACGCTTTGTCTTCGGGCGATGGTCGACGGTGTTCCGGTGTTGTGAGTGACCGCGCACATCTGGCACGGAAACGACCCGCTACAGCGGCGCTAGGGTGAGCGTATGCGAGAGGTGTTGCGGATCGGATTGGCGGCTATCATCGCTGCCGGTGCGACACTGCTACTGTCCGCGCTCGCCGAGGTCGAATGGTGGACTGGCTACTGGTTCTGGGTCGTCGTCGGTGCCACTCTCGCCGCCATCATCGGCTGGATCGTCTCAATGGTGCCCGGCCGAGCTCGCGGAGAACGCGGAGTTGCGTTCACCATCTCACGCGACGCGGCCTACTGGGTGCTTCAACCGGAGCAGCATCGGATGATCTATGACGTCCGTTGGCGAGTCGGTAACGGTTTCCTCGCCTCCGACGGGGCAATCACGCCTTACGGACGCCTAGACCTTCACCGCGACGGCATCCGTTCGCAGATCCGCATCCAGGCCGTTGATGGCGCGAAACTAGAGCTGTGGTGGATTGACGGGGAGCCTCATCACGCTGCGGTCGAACTCGACCAATCGATGCGGCGTCTGAAGGTACGGCCCGGCGTCGGCGAGGAACCGCCACCCCTCGCCGGAGGCTACTCGGGACCGATCAACGGGCAGACCGTCTGACGGGTTGAGAACCGAGGCGTCTGGGCGCGACGAAGGCGCCCGCACGGCCCTGGATTCCGACCGCATCGTCCGCTTCGCAGGCTCATCCCAATCGGGGGTGTAGGAGTTGGGGTCTGAAGCCGCCGGTCTCGAGCAGGCTTCGGGCGATGTAGTTGGTCAGGTTGCGGAACCCGAGT
>NZ_JARGEM010000016.1 GCF_029211225.1 Antiquaquibacter metalliresistens | reverse complement strand
TTTTGTCGGTTCTCACCTGACCATCGCACGATGGCTCACCACGTCCACGACGTGACACTCGAGCCCGAGAACTACACCACCCCATGGGACGTCACCGGCTTCGGGAGATCGCCGGGCACGACAAAGCCACCATTCCGCAGGTTGTGACCTGCTACCGCGCAGCGGGCTGGCCCCTGCCAAGCGACGTCGGGAACGCGGCGTCGAAGGCTGTAAACGCCGGATACCTGAGTTCAGGAAAGACCGAGGACCTCCAGCTCAGCTCACTCGGGATCAACCTCGTCGACAACGACCTGCCACGTTCGAAGGCCTAGCCGCCGTGATCAGGGGCACCGATGTTGCCGCACGGCCGGAGTTCGATTCAGGATAGAGCTTGACGCCCGACCCACCGGCGCCCACGCCCGGCGGCCAGCATCCCCCCGACCAAGAACAGCGCCGCCGCACCCAGCGCGACGACGACCTCGGGTGCCGCGGATCCCGTCGCCGGGAGGATGCGCCTGCTGTCTTCGATGAGCAGCCGGAGGATGGGCACGGCGATCTGATCGCTGTCCACCCGCTCCTTGTTGAACATCGTGGTGACGCCCGTCCGCTCGCTCGGGGCGATCACGGCGTCGGTGCTGGAGCCGGCCGTGCCGCCGTTCTTGAACGCCCAGGGTGCGCCCACGTGCGACGTCTCGGCGGAGTAGAGCTGCCAGGCGAGCCCCATGTGGAAGTCGGCCGGGTCGCATTGCGTGGCCGTGGAGCAGACGGTGGTGATGGCCCTGACCGGCCGGAGGGTGTGCGCCATCGATTGCACGCCGAGGATCGCGGTGGAGGTTCAGCAGCCCGAACCGCCAGCGAGTAGAGCCAGTTGGTGACCGGCTACCACAGCGGGGCCCGGCCCCAGAGGGCCCAGTGTCTGTCGCGGATGACCTTTAGGGGTAAGGAGGCGAAGTCACGCCGGAATGGTACGCCAGGACGTTGGACTCATCGCCCGCATAGACCGCGCCATACGTTGGCACGGGGCTGGTGATCGCGAATCGGTCCTCGTCGGCGATCTGGTCGGCGTCGGGACGGATGTTTCCCTTGGCATCGAGGTAGACCGTGACGAACTCGCCGTCGGGAGAGACAACGTCGATCGCATACAGCCACCGGGCTGTTCCCTCTGGAGCATCGTTGACCCGAAGGGTCAGCAATAGCCGGGTCGCAAGAGTGATGGATAGTTCGTCGTCGGCAAAGAAGGGTTCGCCATCGGCAGTGAACGCTTCCGCGGTCAGCAGATCGAAGACGATAGTGCGGTTCGTGGTGCCACCCTGGCCTCCTGTTGGCATGTCGATGTAGGTTCCGGCGAGAGGGGCGCTCAGTTCGACGGCGAAGGGCCGTATTGCTGTGATCGTCACCTCTTCGCCGATGTTGCCGGTGATGAAGAACACACCGCGGCTTGCCCCGATCGGTACGGCGCTTGGCGGCAGATCGTAGGAGAGGAGGTCAGCGCCCTCGGGTGAGTTCGCTGCGACTACTTCATCGGTGGCGAACTCCCAGCCGCCGATCGAGTGCGGGCGCGCCTCAATATTGAAGGGACTCTCCGGGTCGAACTTCGCCTGGGTTATCTCGGATAGTAGTACCGTTCCCTGGTTCGATATCGCGGTTCCGATCGCGGTCAGGGACGGTGCCGCGATGCCCGCGGCGATGCATCCAACGATCACGGCGCGGCGCGTCTTCCATGCGGTCGTTCGTGGCTCCTTGGCCGCGGCGGCTGGCTCCTGCGGGGGTGTTCTAGTTGGCATCACAACCTCCAGTGACGACGGACGTGAAGATGCTTGGTTCGAGGTCCGGGCGGATGTCTTGCCTTCCCGCAATCGGCGATAGATATGCCAAACAATGCCCCTGCCGTAGGTAGGTGCGCGTAGTCTCCCGGACGACCTCTTCGTCGATGAACGCGGAAGGATCAGTTGAAGACCAGGTTAACCACGCTCTCTGGGCTTCGGCCTCGGACGGAAGTCGAGTGACGCCGACCTCCATCGCGCCGGTCGCATCGCGGGTGCTTATCTCTAGCCGCACCACGTCCGGATACTCGGTCGCCTCCGCATCGATGACGTAGTCGGTGCTCCCAATCGACAGGCGGCCCTCGTCGATGATTTGGAGGGCAACATGGTTGGGGGCCGGCGGGCGCCGCGTCAACTCGATCCGTCGGATGGTCGTCGCACTCCCGGCGGTGCGCTCGACGGCGGCGTCGCCGGATCGCAGCATCGTGATGCCAATCACCCCACCGTCGCTGAGGTCTTTGCCGAGTTCCGCGCCGTCGCGTGGGTCGTAGAAGGTGTAGACGTGGGCATTGAACCCCGCGACTATCCGGCTCCCAACCGTGAACCTTGCGGGGTCGCGCGGAACGACGATGCCGCCGTCGCGGTTGATGAAGAGCGTCGGACCTTCGAGGCTCGGCGTGATCGCCAGGTCGTCGCCCACAAGTGCGAACGTCGCCGAACCGAGGTCAGCGCCAGCGTAGACGAGGCGCTCATCTCGAATGACCGCGGCGACATCACCTTCGTTCGACTGGAACACAACATAGGGACCCAAGGTGGAGTCGTTCGAGTACCCGATCAACGAGCCACTCACCTCGAATCGGCTGACCTCGTGGAGGTCATCATCGAGGTGCACGATGTTCACCGGTGTACTCGGGCAGTTCAGCTCGAGGAAATAGCCATCGCCGGTCGGATTCTCTGCACCCCCGTAGGTTGTGCAGCCGTCGCCGGCATCCCAGGTCCGATCGGTCCGGATGCCGGAGAGGTCTCCAAGCCGCACCGTCCCGTCGTCACTTCTGAACACGAAGTCGCCATCTCGTGTCGCGATCAGTGGCGCGTCAACAAATGACCGGACCCAGTCACTTTCCCCTGAGAGGGTGTCGAAGGCGGTGACGATCGAATCGTCGCCTACGCGTTGTCGCGCGAAGATCGTGTTCCCCACCAACTCGAACGAGGCCGGGGCTTGACCCCTGATCTTGGACACGCTGATTCCAGCACGGCGCTGGGGAAGCGAGAATCCAAGGGATGGCAAGGAAGAACTACACGGACGAGTTC
>NZ_JARGEM010000015.1 GCF_029211225.1 Antiquaquibacter metalliresistens | reverse complement strand
CTTTTGTCGGTTCTCACCTGACCATCGCACGATGGCTCACCACGTCCACGACGTGACACTCGAGCCCGAGAACTACACCACCCCATGGGACGTCACCTCGTTCCGGGTACGGCGTGTCTCGTCCGGGCGCACCCACTGTCGAATGCCCTGCCATTCTCCCACGGCGCCGCCGCGCTGGTCTGAGAGATCGCAGGGCAGATGGTGTTGCGCGCTGCTTTGCGGCAGGACGAGCCGCTGCATTGGTGAGGGCGGGCGACCTATCGGGTGCTTACCGCTTGTTGCAGTCGCGTGAGCCGTGCGTGCCAGTCCTGCTGTAGGCGGGGCAGGAATCGCGCGTCCAGGTGCCAGTGGACGACGTCCACGCGGGCCAGGTTCGCATCGCGGTGGGTGGCGAGTTCGAGGCGGGTGTCCAGTGGCTGGGGTTCTCCCGGCCAGGTGATGCGCCATCGGTAGATCACCCAGCCGGCCGGGCGTTGATCGATGGCCAGCGCGCTGATGTGCCGGCCGTCGGCCTCGGCGTGGAGCACCTGGCCGGCGTCGGTGCGATCGGTCCTGGCCGTGGTGGCGAGCCAACGAGTGAGCAGCACGGGGTCAGTGAAGTACCCGAAGACTGCAGCCGGGTCCGCGTCGACGACCGTGCTGGCGCGCAGCTCAGTGTCCATCGGGCACGCCTGCGGTGAGTTCGGCGAACACCTCGCCCGCCTCGGCCGAGCGCGATAGCGCGGCGGCCTGCCCGGCCCACAGCGACAGCAGCTCGCCCTGGTCCTGGCGGGCGGCCTCGGCGCGGAACTGGCCGGTGAGCCAGTTCTGCGCGGGGAACCGGGCGATCGCCCGCTGCTGTTCGATGGTGGTGACGGCACGGTTGGGGATGCCGCGTGCCGGCCGGCCGCTCATCGCCCGGGTCAGCACGGTGCCGTGCGCGGGCCTATGGCTGATCGCCTGCCGGTGCGCGGCGGGGGCGGCGGACTGCCGGGTGCGCAGGAAGGCAGTGCCGACCTGCACGCCGGAGGCGCCGAGGGCAAAGGCGGCGGCGACGCCGCGGCGGTCGCCGATCCCGCCGGCCGCGACGACAGGGATCGTGACGGCGTCGACGACCTGGGGTACGAGCGCGATCGTGCCGACCAGGGACTGTTCGGCCGGGGCGAGGAAGGACACCCGGTGCCCGGCGGCCTCGAACCCGGTCGCGACGATCGCGTCGGCCCCGCCGGCTTCGAGTGCGACCGCCTCCTCGACGGTCGTCGCGGTGCCGATCAACCGGATCCCGACGCTGTGGGCACGCTCGACGAACCAGGCCGGGGGAACCCCGTAGACGAGGCTCACTGCGGCGGGCCGCGCCTCGAACACGGTCTCGAGCTGCTCGTCGATGTCGGGCAGGAACCGGGTCGGCACCGGTGGAACGTCGATGCCGAGCTCGGCGAAGAACGGCGCCACGGCGCCAATCGCCGCGTCCAGGTCGGCGTCGACCGGGTCGACCTCGTCCCCGGTCGGCAGCCACAGGTTCACAGCAAACGGTCTTCCGGTTGCCGCATGCAGCGCCTGCACGGTCTCCCGGATACGCTCGGGGGCGTACCCGTAGAGGCCGTAGGAGCCGAGGCCGCCGAGGTTGCTGACCGCGGCGGTCAGCTCCACCGAGGACAGCCCGCCGAACGGGCCGAGCACGATCGGCGCCTGAATTCCGAGCAGTTCCTCCAGCCGTCTAGTCCTGGTCATTCGCGTGCTCCTGTCGGTTCGGGGTCGGGATGCCGCACCGCCAGCAGGCAGCTGCGGCCGGCGAGGTGAGCGCGCCGCAGTCCGGGCAGACCCTGTCCAGCCAGCACACCGCCTCCCCGCCCTCGGCAGCCGCCTTGGTCATCGCGCGTGCTCCTGAAGGACGTCGCGGAGCACGATCGCGTGGTTGATCTGCGGGTCGCGCGCCGCGTACAGGAGCGTCACGGAAGGGTGGTCCCGCAGCAGCGCGCGCAGTTCCTCGAGCGCCGGGTTGTCGGTGAGTTCGGCGCGGTAGCGGTCGGTGAACGCTGCGAAGCGGGCCGGGTCGTGGTCCCACCAGGAGCGCAGGCCCGGGCTCGGGGCGATCTGCTTGCACCACAGGGCCACCGCAGCGCGCTGCCGGCTAAGTCCTCGCGGCCAGAGCCGGTCGACCAGCACCCGGAAGCCGTCGCCCGGCTCGGGGGCGTCGTAGACCCGCTTGAGGCGCAGGCCCTCGGTCACGATACGCCCCCTCTTGGTGCGAGTAGACTCTGAATAAACAGGAGACTACTCCGGTTTATTGGAGGCGGACGGATCATGACGGCGGCCCTGGGCGTGCAGATCGCAGCGGTGTTCACCTGGCTCGGAATGGTGCTGGCGATCTCGTTCCTGGAGGCGCCCCTGAAGTTCCGTGCCCCCGGCATCACGATCCCGCTCGGTGTCGGCATCGGCCGGCTCGTGTTCCGGGCGCTGAACATCGCCGAGGCCGTCCTGTGGCTTGCCGTCCTCGCCGGACTGCTGCTGCGGGCAGCCGACGCATCGCCCGCGCAGCTCGCCCTTGTGGTCTTGGTGGGCGTCGACCTCGGGCTCGGCGCGCTCGTGCTGCGGCCGCTGATGGACCGCAAGGTCCGCACCGAAGGATCCGCCGACCACGCCCCCCGCACGCGCCTGCACCTGGGCTACATCGCTCTCGAAGTCGTCAAGGTCGGGCTGCTCGTCGCCCTCGGCGTTCTCGTGTTGGCCTCATGACCGAGCATTCCGAACCGAGCAGGGCAGCGACCGCGGTCGGGGCGGGGCACGTGACGATCCGTCCCAGCATCCTCTACGTGGGCACCCCGGTGATGCTGATCGCCTCGCAGAACCCGGACGGCACCACGAACCTGGCCGCCGCATCCTCGTATTGGGCGCTCGGGCAGATGCTCGTGATCGGCCTGGAGGACGGCGGGCAGACCATCGACAACGTCCTCGCCCTACCGGAGCTGACCGTCAACTTCCCCCAGCCGGAGCTGTGGGAGGCGGTCGAGGCGATCGGCGACACCACCGGTATGAGCCCGGTCCCCGCGGCCAAGACTCCCCGCTACCGGCATGTCGCCGACAAGTTCGCCGCCGCGGGTCTCACCCCTCAGGCATCGGAGGCGGTGAACCCTCCGCGCGTGGCGGAGTGTGCGCTGCAGTTGGAGGCCGTCGTCCGCCGGGTCACCCCGGGGCTCGGAGAGTACAACCTGGTCGAGGCCGAAGTCACCCGTGTGCATGCCGCCCCGGAGATCGTGGTGCCGGGCACGGAGCACATCGACCCGCGCGCCTGGCGGCCGATGATCTACTCCTTCCGGCACTACTTCGGCCTCGGCGCCGAGCACGGCCACCGTCCCACCAGCGATATCGCGGGGCGCACGACATGAGGGATCTCGCGGATCGCGCGGACGTCGCTGAGCTCGTGACCGGGTTCTACCGGGCGGCGTTCGCTGACCCGCTGCTGGGGCCGATCTTCACCGAGGTCGCGATGCTGGATCTGGAACGCCATCTGCCGATCATGTGCGACTTCTGGGAGACCGTGCTGTTCCGCGCCGACCGCTATCACCGCAACGCCCTCCAGCTCCACTTCGTTCTCCACGCCCGCCATCCGCTCACGTCCGAGCACTTCGATCGATGGCTGGAGCTGTGGAACCAGGCCCTCGACGGGCGGTTCGGCGGCCCGGTCGCCGAGCACGCCAGGGTGCAGGCCGACCGCATCGCCGCCTCGATGCTGCGGCGTCTGGCCGGACGCTCCGGCAGCGCCTTCGAGACCATCACCCGCCGCCCGGACCGGGAGGAGCCCGCCGATGCCCGCATCAACCCCTGAACCCTCGCTCGTCTGTGCCGAGACCGAGCTGCGCACCGGACATCCGGTGCGGAAGGTCATCGACGGTCAGGCGATCCTGATCGTCCGCGACGACACCGGTGTCATCCGCGCGGTCGACGACACCTGCACCCACGCCGAGATCTCGCTGGCCGACGGCTTCATCGAGGGCCGCACGGTGGAGTGCTGGGCCCACGGAGCACGCTTCGACCTCGCCACCGGCCAGGCACTGACCCTGCCCGCCGACCGCCCCCTGACGACCCGCCGCATCGAAGTCCACGACGGGATGATCTATGTCGCCTGAGCACAACGGGCACCGCCCCGAACAGCACCGTGCCGCGCCCCCCTCCGCCGCCGGCCGTCAAGTCCTCGACGAACTGCATGCCGCCAACGGCCCCCTCGATGCCGCAGCCGTGGCGGAGCGGCTCGGCGTCCACGTCACGACCGCCCGATTCCACCTCGACCGCCTGGCCGACGCCGGCCTCGCCCGCCGCCGCACCGGCAGCGAGCCGCGGCGCGGCCGCCCCCGGATCCTCTATACCCCGGCAGGCCCCGAGCGAGATGAGGAGTCCCGCGAACAGCTCATCCACGTCCTCGCCAGCGCCCTGGCTGCAGAGGACACCGCCGGCACCGAGTCCGTCGCCGCCGGCCGCCGCTGGGCTGACAGCTTCGACCCCCTCGGCGAAGCCGACCCCGCAACAGGACTCGTCGACGTCCTCGACCGGCTCGGCTTCGACCCCGACCCCCACGAACAGCAGATCCGGCTGCGCGCCTGCCCGTTCCGCGACGCCGCCCGCGAGCACCCTCAGGTGGTGTGCGCCGTCCACCGCGGACTCATCGAACAGCTCCTCGAACCGAGCGGCACCCGTGCCCAGCTCGTCCCCTTCGCCGAGCCCGACCTCTGTCTCGTCGCCCTCGAACCCGCCAGCGCCGCCGCATCCCGGTAGCGTCGGAACCCGTGTGCCGCGAGCCGGCGCACATGCCGCACCCGCGGCAGCGCACCACCGAATGGAGTCCCACCGTGCCCGTACTGGATGAGTCCCTGACGCCTGTCTTCGAGGAGGTCGTGCGCCGCAACCCGGGGGAGGCCGAGTTCCACCAGGCCGTCCGCGAGGTCCTGGAGAGCCTCGGCCCGGTCGTGGCCAAGCACCCCGAGTACGCGGACGCCGAGATCATCCGGCGGCTGTGCGAGCCGGAGCGGCAGATCATCTTCCGCGTCCCGTGGACCGACGACGCCGGCCGGGTCCAGCTCAACCGCGGGTTCCGCGTCCAGTTCAACTCCGCCCTCGGCCCCTACAAGGGCGGCCTGCGCTTCCACCCGTCGGTGTACCTCGGCATCGTGAAGTTCCTCGGCTTCGAGCAGATCTTCAAGAACGCCCTCACCGGCATGCCGATCGGCGGCGCCAAGGGCGGCAGCGATTTCGACCCCAAAGGACGCTCGAACGCCGAAGTGATGCGGTTCTGCCAGTCCTTCATGACCGAGCTGTCCCGCCACGTCGGCGAGTACACCGACGTGCCTGCAGGCGATATCGGCGTCGGCGGCCGGGAGATCGGCTACCTATTCGGCCAGTACAAGCGCATCGCCAACCGCTATGAGTCCGGCGTCCTCACCGGCAAGGGGCTGACCTGGGGCGGTTCCCAGGTCCGCACCGAGGCCACCGGTTACGGGGCCGTCTACTTCATCGACGAGATGCTGCGCGACGCCGGGGACTCCTTCGACGGCAAGCGGGTGGTCGTATCCGGTTCCGGCAACGTCGCGATCTACGCGATCGAGAAGGCCCAGCAACTCGGCGCCATCGTGGTCGCCTGCTCCGACTCCGACGGCTACGTCGTGGACGAGGCCGGCATCGAACTGGAGCTGCTCAAGGACATCAAGAACGGTCACCGCGGTCGCGTCAACGACTACGCCGAGCAGCGAGCCGGCGCGCGCTTCATCCCCGGTGGGTCGATCTGGGAGGTTCCCTGCGCGATCGCGTTGCCCTGCGCGACACAGAACGAGCTCGATGCAGACGGGGCTGCAGCGTTGATCCGCGGGGGCACCCGCATCGTGGCCGAAGGCGCGAACATGCCGACCACGTCAGAGGCGATCCGCGCACTCCGTGAGGCCGGCGTGCTGTTCGCGCCCGGCAAGGCAGTGAACGCCGGAGGCGTCGCCACGAGCGCGCTCGAGATGCAGCAGAACGCCTCCCGTGACTCTTGGACCTTCGAATACACCGACGAACGACTCGGCGAGATCATGCGCTCCATCCACGACCGCTGCCTGGAGACCGCCGACGCCTACGGAAAGCCCGGCGACTACGTCGCCGGCGCGAACATCGCCGGGTTCATCCAGGTCGCCGACGCCATGCTCGCCCTCGGTCTCGTCTGACGAGAATGACCCCGCGGGTCGACGCGCTCGCTCACGCGGGTGTCCCCTTGGTCGGTGCGGCGGTGGCGCGGATGACAGTGAGCAAGAAGACGCTGTCCTCGATCGCGGTCACCGCGTGCCGTTCGGGCGGTATCGGGACCAGGGCGCCAGCATCCAGGTCCCAGGAGCGGCCATCGCCGATGAGGCGCACCCGCCCGGTCAGCACCTGCAGGGTCGCTTCAGGCGGGCTGTCGTGCGCAGCCAGCTCCGCACCGGCCAGCAGCGCGAGGATCGTCTGCCGCAGCACAGTGTCGCGGGAGCCATAGACCGTATCCGCGGCCCGGTGGGCGTGAGCAGTGCGGGCCGTGGCGAGCAGCTTCTCCTGCAGCGCAACCAGGTCCGTCGCCGCCACATTCAATGGGCTGAGGTTCACCGCTGCCGGTCGCAGCGTTCCCGTGTCATTTCCGTCCCGTGTCATCGCTGTCTCCTGATCTCATATCGCAGCTAACAGCAGGGGTGACGTCCCGCTGAGTGGTGGAGTTTCTGGACACCGTGCGAGATCTAGCTGAGTTGATTATGCCGCGGTCAGTTCCGGGATCGCCACCTCCTC
>NZ_JARGEM010000014.1 GCF_029211225.1 Antiquaquibacter metalliresistens | reverse complement strand
ACGAGGAGGTGGCGATCCCGGAACTGACCGCGGCATAATCAACTCAGCTAGATCTCGCACGGTGTCCAGAAACTCCACCACTCAGCGGGACGTCACCATTCAAGCGAGGCCACGAGCGCCGCGGAGCGTGAATTGCCGGAGCGACTCAGCCCATGCGCAGGCATGCCCAACGTCTCCCACTACGTGAGAGCCGCCTACCGAAGTAGACACGCAGCAAGCTGCGTGTCGCGTCGACACAACGCATCGACGAGATCTAGATGAAGACGAGCCCCTCACCTTAGTGACTGAGGGTAATACACGGACATCAAAGGCGTGCGCCTTAGCTGGCGTTGCTTTCGCGCCGCAAAGTTCAGTATCCCGCGGCCCCTCGCTGTCAGCGTTCCCTCAGCATCAAGGTAGCCATTCGCCTCGGCTGTCCGAAGGAGATCATTGATGCGCATGGTCGTGACTCCTAGCTGCTGTGTGATCTCGATTGGAGGGAATCCTCGCGACCTCATTGCGAGGACCTGCAACAAGTCGAGGGTTGACTCGCCGAAGCCGTTGCTACGCAGTACTCCCAGATCCCGAGGTGTCAGCCTTCCCAACCGAAGACGCCCTAGCGCGCTCATGGTCGTCCCGAATATTCGAGGAGGCCGGTAGTCGCCTATCTCCCGTTCGGTTGCAGCGCTCCAACCTCCTCGTCGACCTCCCACGAATAGAGCGTTCCAAGTACTCCCGGGAGGCCCGCTGGTCTGACGAATGACTAGGGGCGTGTTGTTGGGAATCGAATGCGCGAAAGTGGTTAGCCCTCCGGTGCCGTCCCAACCGAGCGCCTCAGCCCGCTTGTTGGCGTAGCGGATCGCAAGATCACGAACTGCTGATTGGACACCATCGCTCCAGCCCGTGGTGTGCAGGTCGCGGCCAACCTCGACGCTTTGTACTGAGGTGATCGCCCGATGCGATGTGAGTCGAGCCTGCGCTTCGAGGCTGACGGAATAGGCGACTACGTGGAACGAGATGAACTTTCCAGAGTGCCAACTCCTAATCGTCGGGTTCTTGTAGAGGAACTCAACTAGACGAACCACCTGATCCCCGGAGCCAATGGAGTCGGTCACGATGACGATCCGGCGAGTCTTCCTCTTGAGCATGGTCTTCACTCCGAGGTCGCACTGCTGACTAGTTTGTGCCGCGATGCGTTCAACTATCTCGGCAAGGACGTGATCGCTGCCCGTCCTCACTAAGTCGCTTGGGCTTCGATACGAGGGCGCGGTTGGGGAGGGCGCACCGAGCGCCAAGATGTTGGTTTGGCCCCGAGGTGCGCCGAGCGCGGCCAACGTGATCGCATCCTTCATCGCAGCACGGAATTCACCCGCGGCAACGACTCTGAGCGAGTCCAAGAGAATCTGCGCGAAGGGTCGGTCGTGGACCTGGAAGTTCGAAAGCCACGCCTTGCCTCGGGACGTTTCGCTCGGAAGCACTTGGTCGGATCCTTCCTCTCGCCTGTAAGTGTCTCAGTTGGTTACGCCACTGCGATAGGAGGGCATCGACGAATTCTCACACCACCCGCACAAACCGCCGACACACATACACCCGCCGATACGCCTCCCGCAGCTCCGCCTCCTGCTCGATGGGTGCGTGCATGAAGGCGATCACCGGCGAGGACATGCCCTCCGGTCCCGGGAACGTCGGGTCGCCGTCTCCGACGTAGACGTGCAGGTAGCGGTAGGTCTCGCGGAAGCCGGCGGCAACGTACCAGGCGTTGGCGGCGGCATCCTCTCGGGTCCAGGCGTCGAGGGTCGTGACGGTCGGCGGCAGCTGGGCGAGCGCCGCGTCGAGCAGGGCGCTGGCGAGGCCGGTGCGCTGCGCCGTGGGGTGCACGGCGAGGGTGTCGATGGTCGCGGCATCCCCGTCGTTTTCGACATCGAGGATGCCGACAACCTCACCGTCCCGTTCGGCGACGAGTTCGATGCTGCCGGGGGCGAGCCTCGTCTTGGCGACCTTGACGTCGTCGTAGTAGTCGGTGGCGAAGAAGCTGAGCAGGCGGCACTGTAGCCAGCTCGGTTCGTCGGCGGGGCGGTACGCGCGGATGGTGGGCATGGTTCTCCTCGGAAGTCACAGTGATGGGGCGCTCGGCCGCGGTCGCGGGAGCGGGGGAGCCGTCAGGAGGAGAACATGCGCCCACGCTAGCGCCCCGGGCAGTCCCGCGGCAGTAGCGCCCCGCAGCATCCCCGATGCACACTCGTCCCATGCCCAACCTCCCCGTCGACCTCGCCCAGAAGTTCTCGCTGTTCACCGAGCACTGGTCGCCGAAGGTGGTGGCGCGGCTCAACGACTACGAGATCAAGCTCGTGAAGCTCGAGGGGGAGTTCGTGTGGCACAGCCACGACGAGACCGACGAGCTGTTTCTGATGATCAGCGGCGAGCTCACCATCCAGCTGCGGGACGGCGACGTGACCCTCGGCCCCGGGCAGCTGTTCGTGGTGCCGCGCGGTGTGGAGCACTGCCCGATCGCCGCGGGCGAGGTGCACGCGATGCTCATCGAACCGGTCGGGGTCGTCAACACCGGGGATGCCGGCGGCGAACTCACGGCACGCTACGACGACTCCCTGTTGGGGTAGCGAAACTGGACTAGCGGGCACCCCACCGATCCAGCACCCCGCGAAACCACTCCTCGCCTAGTGCGATCGCGTCCGGATGCGGGTTCGGGTCGACCTCCTCGAAGGCGGCCGCGAGCTCCAGTTCGCGCTCGATGAAGTCGAGGATCGTCGGCGGTACCGTGCCGCTTCCGAGTTCCCGCGTCGTGCTCTTCAGGGCGATCAGGTCGGCGACGGCATCCTGCACCGCGGGGCCGGGGTCGGCTTGGTCGATGAGGGTGGGGAGGTCCATGGGCGGAACGCCGGCATCCGGATTCGTGCGAAGCCAGTGCAGGGTCGCGGCCGGTCGCAGGGCGTAGAAGCACCGCTTGAGGGTGAGCTTCTCGATCGGCCCCTCGCGCTGCTGGAGGCCGACGTGGCGATAGTGGCGACCGGCGCGCACGGGGTCGTAGACGGATGCTGCGAGCTCAAGCATGCCGTCTCGAAATGCCGCGTCGCCCGAGTAGACGATGGGGGAGCGCAACCATTCCGTGACCGTCGCGTTGCCCTTGACGAGCAGGCGCACCGCCTTAATCACGTCCCACCCGTTGACGTCGAAGACCTTGTCGAGCGGGGTCTCGATCACATCCCGCGCCGGCCAAGGGCTGAGATAGCGGTCGCGCGAGCGCACGAAGAAGAAGCGGCAGTCATAGTCACTGTCGGGCGACGGGAATCCCCACGCGCGGCTGCCGCTCTCGATCGCCCACGGGATGACGACGGCGTGGTCGGCGGCGACCCCGCGCAGGCGGTCGTCGACGGTGGCGACGGTGACGGCATCCATCGTGTCGGGGATCGTGCGCATGTAGGGGAGGCTAGCGTGCCGCGGGATACCCTGCTGGGGCACGCGCTACACCAGCTCCACGAGCGCCCCATACGCGGCGACCTGTTCATCCGCGGTCAGCAGCACCAGCCCCTCGACCCGGGCCTGGGCGACCTGGATGCGGTCGAAGGGGTCCCGGTGCAGCGGCGGCAGGTCGGCGACCGCGGCGGCGTGTTCGCTCGTGATCGCGAGTTCGGCGGCGCGTTGTCGAGCAGTCCGCGGCGCAGCAGGCGGGCATCCGCGGCGAAGTCCGCCCGGCCCAGGGTGCTCTTGATCGCCACCTCCCAGATCACGGCCGCGCTGAACATGAACGCGCTGTTCGGGTCGGCGAGCAGGCGACGCGCGCCCTCGGGCAGACGCGGGGATGCCGCCGCCGCCCACAAGACGAGCTGCGTGTCGAGCAGGTAGATCATCGGCCCTCGAACTGGTCCGCGATCTGCGCCTCGCCCATGCGGTCGAAGTCGTCGGGCACGACGACACGGCCCTGCAAGAAGCCGACGAGGTTCTTCGGGCGGTCCGGGGTCGCGTCGAGGGGCACGAGTCGCGCCGCGGGCTTGCCCGCCTTCGCGATGATCACAGTCTCGCCCGCGGCGACCTCGTCGACGAGGCGCGAGAAGTGGGTCTTCGCGTCATGGATGTTGACCGAGCGCATGGCGCCTCCAGGTGGACTAAGGTGCTTTAGTCTACCCCCGTGCACGTCGCCCGCGGGCAGGCCGTGGTCGGCCGCAGATGACGCTTCATGACGCCGTGTGTCGCTCGGCTACGTCACATTCGGCGAGCCCGCGGCATCCGATCTACCGTCGTGGCATGACCCTCCTCGACACCGTCTCCGTTCCGCCCACCACCGCTGCCGAGCGTGCCGACCGCCTCGTCGAGGCCGGCACCGCCTGGGGCGGTCGCATCGCCGCCGACCGCACCGCGGCCCAGCTCACCTACAAGGTGCGGGGCACCGGTGAGGGCTCGGTCGCCACCGCGATCAAGGCAGGCAAGCACTCGTTCTGGGTGGATGAGCCTGCCGCGCTCGCCGGGGACGACATCGCGGCGAGCCCGGTCGAGTTCGCCCTCGGGGCGCTCATCTCCTGCCAGGTGGTGGTCTACCGCCTCTACGCGCAGGCGCTCGGAATCCAGGTGGACGACATCGCCATCGATGCCGAGGGCGATCTCGACGCGGCCCGCCTGTTCGGCATCGACGAGGGTGTGCGTGCGGGCTTCACCGCCGTGCGCCTGGCCATCACGATCACCGGCCCGGAGACGGATGCCCGTTACCAGGAGCTGCGCGCCGTCGTCGACGCGCACTGCCCGGTGCTCGACCTCTTCGCCAACGCGACGCCGGTGACGGCGACCGTCGCCAAGGGGTAGCGGCGGCGCTCACCACGCCCGAACCGCGACCCCCAGCCACTGGCCCAGGTCGTCGATCTCCGCGCGCACCATCTCGTCTTCCTCCGCGTCGAACGGCACGAACTCGTGCACGGCGTTCACGGCGAGCGACCCGCGGTCGCGGCTGACCTCGGCGTCGAGCATCCCGACGAACCGGTCGCCCATGAGGATCGGGTAGGCGAAGAAACCGTACCTGCGCTGCGGCTTGGGCTTGAACTGCTCGAGCACGTACTCGAACTCGAAGACCTCCTTGAGCCGCGGGCGGTCGAAGAGCATCGGGTCGTAGGGGTTGAGGAAGGCGGCGCGGCCGCCGGGGTCGTCGTCGAGCGCGGCGATCGCCTCCGGGTCGACGCGGAACTTCCACGCGCTGCCCTCCACGGTGGCGGCCTCGCCGGCTTCGCCGACGCCCGCCCACGGGGAGTTGCGCTTCGCGATGCCGAGGGCCTGCAGGCGGCGCTCGGCTAGCATCCGCTCGGCCTCCTCGGGCTCGATCTCGGCCACGACCGGGTAGACGCGCTCGGCGAGATCCCAGCTCCGGTGACGACCCTCGCGCCCGACGATCGCCACCTCGCCCTGGCGCTGCAGCAGGTCGAGCATGGGTACCACCTGGTTGCTGCCGGTCCAGCCGTCCGGTGGGCGCGTCACCTCCGCGGTGTCCGGGATGTCGGCGGCCAGCAGTGGCCCCTCCGCGCGCAGCCGCGCGAGCACGTCCGCGCGGAACCGCTCGTTCGCCGCGAGCCAGTCGCGCGTGCTCTGCCGCCGCGGACCGCGGCGCATGCCGGGCAGCATGAGCGGCAGCAGGCTCATCGGCCGGAACGCGCCGTCGAACTCGAACAGCAGCCGATCGGTCTCCACCGCCTTCGACAGCTGCACCGCCTCGTATCCCGAGCCGATGCGGGACCACAGGATGCTGTGCTCGGCCGTCGCGATCGTCGCGGTCGGGTCGATCTTGATCGCACCGAGCTGCTCGGCGACCTCCACCACGTCCCCGGGCCGGTCGGCATCGAGCAGCTGGGCGCGCACCGCGATGCGGCGGGCCTCGTCGCGCGTGAGGTGGTGTGTCATGCCATCGCCCGGCGCACCGCCTCGACCGAGGCCTCCACGTCGGCGTCATCCGTCGACCAGTTGCTCACCGAGATGCGCAGCACGTCGCGTCCGGCCCAGCGCGAGCCCGACATCCACACCATGCCGTCGGCGATGAGCGCCTGCGTCACCTCGCGGGTGCGCTCGTCGCTGCCGAACGACAGGCACACCTGCGTGAACACCACGTCGTTGAGCACCTCCACACCGGGCAGTGCGCCCAGTGCGGCGGCGAGCTCGCGGGCACGGGCGGCGAGACCCTCCACGAGGGCGACGGTGCCGGAGCGCCCGATCGAGCGCAGCGCCGCCCAGACCGGGATGCCCCGCCCCCGCCGCGACATCTCCGGCACCAGTTCATACGGGTCGACGGCGTCGCCGTCGTGGATGAGGTAGCTGGTGTGCACCCCGAACGCGGAGCGCACCGCACCGGGCGATGCGACGATCGCGACCCCGCAGTCGTAGGGCACGTTGAGCGTCTTGTGGGCGTCGGTGGCCCAGGAGTCGGCGTCGGCGAGCCCGTCGAGGTCGGCGGCCCAGCGCGGACTCACGGCTGCCCAGAGCCCGAACGCGCCGTCCACGTGCACCCACGCTCCGTTCTCGTGGGCGATCTCGATGCAGTCGCGCATCGGGTCGAAGGCGCCCGAGTGCAGGTTGCCGGCCTGCAGGGCGACGATCACGGGACCGTCGACCTCCGCGAGGGCGAGGGCGAGGGCATCCGGCCGGATGCGGCCCTGCGCGTCGGCCTCCACCAGCTGGGGCCTGCCGAGCCCCAGGTAGCGCAGTGCCAGCTCGACAGAGGCGTGCACCTCCGCCCCCGCGAGCACCGTCACCCGCGGAGCGCCCTGCAGGCCGAGCTCGTTCACGTCCCAGCCGGCCCGCCGCAGCACCTCGCCCCGACCAGCGGCGAGGCCCACCATGTTGGCCATGGTGCCTCCGGTGGTGAAGCCGACATCCGAACCGCCCGGCAGCCCCAGCAGGTCGAGCAGCCACGCGCCCGCGGTCTCTTCGATCGCCGCGGCCGCCGGGGTCGCGTAGCGCATGCCGCTGTTCTGGTCCCACGCGCTCACCAGCCAGTCGGCGGCGAGCGCGGCCGGCAGCGTGCCGCCCATCACCCAGCCGAAGAAGCGCCCCGAGCCGATCGCCATCAGGCCGGGCTCGGCCTTGCGCGCGAGCTCGTCGATCACCTCCGATGGCGCGGTCGCCCCCTCCGGCAGGGGACCGCCGAAGTCGAGCTCGTCGGCGGTGGCGCTGGGCCGCACCGGGCGGCTCTGCACGGAGTCGAGCCACGCGGTGGCATGGATGCTGGCGCGCTCGAGCGGGGCTCGATACGCCGCGGGATCGAAGGGCATGGTTCACGCTACGCCCGAACCGCACGATCGCGGAATACTCTTCACCATGGCCAACTACACCTTCGCGGCCCCGCTGTGGCGCTGGGAGAACCGTCGAGACAACTGGTTCTTCGTCACCCTGCCGGCCGAGGTCTCCGCCGACCTCGAGGGCGTTCCGCGACGGCCGCAGGGCTTCGACGGCGTCAAGGTGATGGTGACCCTCGGCGGCTCCACCTGGCGCACGGCCGCCTTCCAGGATTCGACCAAGAACGGCCTCTTCGTGCTGCCGATCAAGAAGAGCGTGCGTGTCGCGGAGGCCATCGCGGATGACGCGACCGTCCAGGTCACCGTGCGGCTGCTCTAGCCCCGCACGCCCGGTGTTCTCCAAGCCCTACACTGGCCCAAGCCCACCGACTTAGGAGAACGCCATGACGCGCGCTTCCCGTTTGCTCATCACCGCCGCGGCGGTGGCTCTGCTGTTCCCCCTCGTCGGGTGCGCCCCGCAGGGCATGGAGGGACCGGCCGGGCCGCAAGGCGAGACCGGCCAGCAGGGCCCGGCGGGGGAGCAGGGCCCAGCCGGTCCGGCAGGCCCCCAGGGGCTGCCCGGTTCGAGCTCGGGCGCCCGTGGCCCGGCAGGCCCCGTGGGCCCGACCGGACCCGCAGGCGCCACGGGGCCGGCGGGAGCCGCAGGGTCGGCAGGGCCGACGGGGCCGACAGGCCCGGCCGGTGTGGCAGGCTCGGGCGAGTCGGCGCTCTTCTTCGCCCTCATGCCGCCGGACAACGCGGCCACCGTCGCGGTCGGCGCCGATGTGGACTTCCCTCAGAACGGCCCCTCGACGAGCACCGGGATCACCCGCATCAGCCCCGATGTCTTCGTGCTGGCCACGCCGGGGGTGTATCGGGTGAGCTACTCGGTCTCCGTCACCGAGGCCGGCCAGCTCGTCGTCACGCTCGACGGATCGGATCTCGACTACACGGTCGCGGGACGCGCCACCGGCACCTCGCAGATCTCGCTCACGACGCTCGTCGAGACGACGAGCGTCAACCAGGCGCTCACGATCCGCAACCCGTCGGGCGGCTTCACCGCCCTCACGATCACCCCCCTCGCCGGCGGCACGCGACCGGTTGCCGCCACCCTGCTGATCGAACTCGTCAAGGCGAGCTGACCGGGCTGCCGCAGGCGGTCGCCGGAACCGCGCACGAGCAAAGGAGCATGAGCGATGCCGCACGTCGTCGCCCTGGACCAGGGCACCACGAGCACCCGCGCGATCGTCGTCGACCACGACGGTCGACCGATCTCGGTCGGGCAGCTGGAGCACCGGCAGATCTTCCCGAAGCCTGGCTGGGTCGAGCACGATCCCGTCGAGATCTGGAACAACACGCGTGAGGTGATCGGTCAGGCGCTCGCGAAGGCCGACATCACCCGCCACGACATCGTCGGCGTGGGTATCACCAACCAGCGAGAGACTACCGTGGTGTGGGATCGCACCACCGGCGAGCCGGTCTACAACGCGATCGTGTGGCAGGACACCCGAACCCAGCCCATGGTGGACGCGCTCGCGGCCGACGGCGGCACGGCCCGTTTCCAGGAACGCACCGGCCTCCCGCTGGCGACCTACTTCTCGGCGACGAAGATCGCCTGGATCCTCGAGCACGTGGACGGCGCCCGCGAGCGCGCTGAGCGCGGCGATCTGCTCTTCGGCACGACCGACTCCTGGCTGCTGTGGAATCTCACCGGCGGCACCGACGGCGGCGTGCACGCCACCGACGTCACGAACGCGAGCCGCACGCTGCTCATGGACCTGCGAACCCTGGACTGGGACGACGAGCTGCTGGGTGCGTTCGGGGTTCCGCGATCGATGCTGCCGAGCATCCGGAGCTCGTCGGAGGTGTACGGCACGATCGAATCGTCGAGCCTGCTGCGCGAGGTGCCGGTCGCGGGCATCCTCGGCGACCAGCAGGCGGCGACCTTCGGTCAGGTCGCGTTCGGGCGCGGCGAGTCGAAGAACACCTACGGCACCGGCAACTTCCTGCTGGTGAACACCGGTGAGCAGATCGTGCACTCCGAGAACGGGCTGATCACGACGGTGGCGTATCGGCTCGGCGAGGCGGCGCCCAGCTACGCGCTGGAGGGCTCCATCGCGGTCACCGGATCGCTCGTGCAGTGGCTGCGCGACAACCTCGGCATCATCTCGAGCGCCTCGGAGGTCGAGTCGCTCGCCGAGAGCGTGCCGGACAACGGCGGGGTGTACTTCGTGCCGGCGTTCTCGGGGCTGTTCGCGCCACACTGGCGACCGGAGGCGCGCGGCGCGATCCTCGGCCTGACCCGCTTCGCGACCAAGGCGCACATCGCGCGCGCGGCCCTTGAGGCGACCGCGTTCCAGACCCGCGAGGTGCTGGATGCGGTGAACTCCGACACGGGTGTGCCCCTGGTCGAACTGCGTGTGGACGGCGGCATGGTCGCCAACGAGGCGCTCATGCAGTTTCAGGCCGACGTGCTCGGCGTGCCCGTCGTGCGCCCGCGGGTGGCCGAGACGAGCGCGGTCGGCGCGGCCTTCGCGGCGGGACTCGCGGTCGGGTTCTGGAGCGGGCTCGACGAACTGCGCGGCCTGTGGCGCGAGGACGCGCGCTGGGTGCCGACGATCGACGACGAGGAGCGGGCGGCGCTCATGCGCCGTTGGGAGAAGGCCGTGTCGCGCACCTACGACTGGCTCGACTGAGGCTGCGGCGCTACGCGATCCGTGCCCGGATGCGCCACGCCGCCAGGGTCGTGAAGACGATCGCGCACGCCGCGAGGATGGCCACGACCACCGGCACGGTGACCTCCCAGTCGCCGACGAACGTCGTGATGCCGTAGTAGGCGCTCAGTTCATCGATCGCCTGCTGCTGCCCGCCGACGAGGGCCGAGAGGCTCTCGTCGGTGAACTCCTGGCGCATGAGCATGGCGGCCTGAGCGAACGGTAGGGCGTTGACGACGTTGCGCACGGCTTCCGGAAAGAGGCCGACCGCGATGAACGCCCCCGCGAGGAATCCGATGACGGTGCCGACGACGGTCGCGAGCCCCGAGAACGCTCCGGTGGTGCGGATGAACGACACGATGAACGCCCACAGCGCCGCGAAGGCGACGCACGAGAGCACGATCCAACCGATGACGCGTGCAAGATACGGCAGCCCGAGCACGAAACCATCGACGAAGTAGAGGTAGACGAGGCTCACGATGAGCACGACCGTGGTCATGATGAGCGACACGACGACGGTCGCCAACAGGTAGCCGAGCACGAGCTGCCAGCGGCGGATGGGGGAGACCAGGAAGTCGCGGAATCGCCCGGTCGCGGCATCCTCGACGAAGACGGCCAGCGCGCCGAGCGACGTGGTGATCGAGGTCATCGCCACGATGCCCGCGAACATCCAAGAGTCGACGAAGCCGCGAACGTCGGCCTCATCGGCCTGAGGAAACGCGTTCGTGATCGAACTGGTCTGCAGGTTCGACAGGAAGAGCGCGTAGAGCAGGAACACGATGAGCGCGCCGAGCAGCGAGAAGAACACGTTGAGTCGGTCGCGGAAGAACAACCGGAGGTTGCGCCCCATGATGTCGAGCACGACGCCCATCAGTTCTCCTCCTCGACGTGCTCGCGACCGGTGAGCGCGAGAAAGACGTCGTCCATGCGACCGTGTCGAAACTCGAAGTCGAGCACCTCGTCGCCGAGCTCGCCGAGCAGACGCCGCGCGACATCCGCGTTCGGCACGCGCAACTCGACGGTCTCGCCACGATCCACCGGTTCGAGTCCGGATGCCGCGGCCGCCGCCGCGAGCCCCTGACGGTCGCGCGGGGTCACCGTCAGCACGCTCGTGCTGTGCTTCGCGCGCAACTGCGCGGGAGTGCCCTGGGCGATCACGGTGCCGTGGTCGATGATGCTCACCAGGTCGGCCTCCTCGGTCTCCTCCATGTAGTGGGTGGTGAGGAAGACGGTCAGTCCGTTGCGATCGCGCAGGTCGTGGATGGTCGACCAGACGATCGCGCGGCTCGCGGGATCGAGGCCGGCGGTCGGTTCATCCAGGAACAGGATCGAGGGCGAGTGCAGCAGCGCGCGGGCGATGTCGACGCGTCGGCGCTGGCCGCCGGAGAGCTTGCCGTAGCGGCGATCGAGGAAATCGCCCAGGCCGATGAGCTCGGAGAGCTCCGCGATACGCGCGCCGATCTGCGCGCGGTCGGCGGTGTAGAACCTGGCCCTCGTCGCGAGGTTCTCGCGCGCGGTGAGCTGCTCGTCGAGCATGGAGTCCTGGAAGACCACGCCGATCTGCTGGCGCACCGGCTCGCCGTCATGCCGCACGTCGTGGCCGTCCACCGTGATCTCGCCGGAGTCGAACGGCAGCACCGTCGTCACGCACCCGATCGTCGTCGACTTGCCGGCCCCGTTCGTGCCGAGGAACGCGAACACGCTGCCGGCCGCGACGTCGAAGGAGACGTCGTCGACGGCCAGCACGTCCTTGTACCGCTTGGTGAGCCCGCGCACCGCGATCGCTGTCTGGTCTGCCACCCTGTGATCTTGGCAGAACCAGCGCCCGTGCCGTAGGCCCAAAGCCCCGGGGCCCGCACGACCGCCCGGCCGACATCGCGCGCCCCGTCGTGAGAGCCTTGAATGGTGAGCGTCGAATCCGCATTGGCCACCCCGCTCAGCGAGGCGGAGGTCGAGCGCATCCGCGCCGACTTCCCGATCCTCGGCACGAGCGTCAACCGTCATCCCCTGGTCTACCTCGACTCCGGTGCGACGTCGCAGAAGCCGGTGGCGGTGCTGGATGCCGAACGCGCGTACTACGAGCACGCGAACGCGGCCGTGCACCGCGGCGCCCACACCCGCGCCGGGGAGGCGACCGAGCTCTTCGAGAACGCACGCGCGACCGTGGCCCGGTTCATCGGCGCCGCCGACGACGAGATCGTCTGGACCTCGAACGCCACCGAGTCGATCAACCTCATCGCCTACGCGCACTCCAACGCGAGCGCGGGCCGGGGCGACGCGCGCTTCGCCCTGGGGCCGGGCGACGAGATCTGCGTCACCGAGCAGGAGCACCACGCCAACCTGATCCCGTGGCAGGAGCTCGCGGCGCGCACGGGGGCGAGCCTGCGCTTCATCCCCGTCGACGACGACGGGGCGCTGCTGCTCGACGAGGCGCCGATCGGCGAACGGACCCGCATCGTGGCCTTCACGCACGTCTCCAACGTGCTCGGCGGCATCAACCCGGTCGAGCAACTGGTCGCCATGGCGCATGCGGTGGGTGCGCTCGCCGTGCTCGACGCCTGCCAGTCGGTGCCGCACCTGCCCGTCGACGTCGTCGCGCTCGGCGTGGACTTCGCGGCCTTCTCCGGTCACAAGATGCTCGGGCCCACCGGCGTCGGGGTGCTCTACGGCCGACGTGAACTGCTGGCGGCGATGCCGCCGTTCCTCACCGGTGGCTCGATGATCACCACTGTGACCATGGAGCGCGCCGAATACCTGCCGCCGCCGCAGCGCTTCGAGGCCGGCACGCAGCGGGTGTCGCAGGCCATCGCGCTCGCCGCGGCGATCGACTACCTGCAGGGCATCGGGATGCCGCGCATCGCCGCGCACGAGGCCGCGCTCGGTCGGCGGCTCGTCGAGGGTCTCTCCGCCCTGGACGGCGTGCGGGTGCTCGGGGCGGACGCCGGCACGCCCAGGGTCGGACTCGCGAGTTTCGATGTGGCGGGCATCCACTCGCACGATGTCGGGCAGTTCCTCGATGATCGCGGCATCGCGGTGCGGGTGGGGCACCACTGCGCGCAGCCGCTGCACCGCCGACTCGGGGTGCGTTCGTCGACCCGGGCGAGCACCTATCTCTACACGAGGGAGCACGAAGTGGATCAGCTGATCGCGGGCGTCGCCGATGCCGTGGCCTTCTTCGGGGCGCGCGCATGAGCTCGGCGCTGGAGGGCCTCTACCAGCAGGTGATCCTCGACCACTCCAAGCGCCCGCACGGCGTGGGGCTGGTGGGGGATGCCGAGGCCCAGTCGCACCAGCTCAACCCGACCTGCGGCGACGAGGTGACCCTGGAACTGCACGTCGACGGCGACACCGTCACGGCCGTGCGGTGGGAGGGGCACGGCTGCTCCATCTCGCAGGCCTCCGCCTCGCTGCTCTCGGACCTCGCCACAGGGCTCACGGTGCCCGAGCTGACGGTGCGCATCGACGCGTTCCGCGAGATGCTGCGCTCGCGCGGCGAACTCGAGCCCGACGAGGAGCTGCTCGGCGACGCGATCGTGCTCTCCGGCGTCTCCCGTTACGTGGCGCGCGTGAAGTGCGCCATGCTCGCCTGGGTCGCCGCCGAGCACGCGGTGGCGCAACTGCCCGCACGCTGACGGCGGGGTATCGTTCCCTCATGCGCACGCTGCACGCCCGCCTGGCCGTTCTGGCCGCGGTGCTCTTCGTCGCCCTGAGCCTGTCGGCCGGCGCGCCGTCGAACGTCGCGCTCGCCGGGGTGGTGGTGCTGCCCGGAGTCGTTCTGCTGCTGGCCGCGGCCGTGGTGCGGGCCGCCTCCGCAGTCGTCGGTGCCGGCGTGGTGACGGTGGGGGCACGGGCTCGGGCGCATCGGGAGGCGCTGAGCGAGATGCCCGAGCCGCGGCATCCCGCGACCGCGGGGCGCCCGATGGCGCGAGCGCCGGGGATGACCGCAGCCGCGTAGCCGACCGCCTGGGGCGGATGCTGCGTGGCCGTTCGGTCAACCATCCGCTTCGACAGTCAGGAACCCTCGTGGACCCCTTCTCGTTTCCGCCCATTTCCGCCCTGCTCTCCGCCGTGTACTGGTTCGTGCAGGGCATCGCCACCCTCATCGAACCGGTCACCGGCGGTGCGAGTGCCGCGCTCGCCGTGGTGCTGCTCACCCTGCTCGTGCGCGTGCTGCTGATTCCGGTCGGCGTCTCGCAGGTCAAGGCGGAGTGGACGCGCCGTCGACTCGCCCCCAAGCTCGCCGCACTGCAGGCGAAGCATCGCAAGAACCCCGAGCTGCTGCAGCGCAAGATCGCCGCGCTCTACAAGGCCGAGAAAGCCAGCCCGTTCGCCGGCATCGGGCCGGCGCTCGCCCAGGCGCCCGTGGTCTCGCTCGTCTACGCCTTGTTCGTGCACGGCACGATCGGCGGGCACGCGAACCTGCTGCTCGCGGCGAGTCTCGGCGGGGTGCCGCTCGGCGCCTCGTTCGTCACGGTCGGCATCACCTGGCCCGGCGTGCTCGTGTTCGTCGGGCTGCTCGGTCTCATCGCACTCACGGCGTGGCTCACCCGGCGCAGCACGCTGCGGCTCGCGACGCCGGATGCCGCCTCCGCCCGCCTGGGCGCGGTGCTCAGCTGGCTGCCGTTCCTGACCGTGGTGTTCGCCGCGATCGTGCCGCTTGCCGCCACGATCTACCTCGCCACGACGACGGCGTGGACGCTCGTGGAGCGCGCCCTGCTGCGCCGCCGGTACTGGGTCTCGGCCGGGTAGGGGGTTCGGGGGTCGGGCGGCGCGGGGACTCGGCCGTCGCCCCGCAATGCGGGGCCTGCCTCGGAGACTCGAACAATCAAGGACGTTGTCCTTGGTTTGCCGAACGTCGTGAGGTGGGCGGTCAGACCCCCGGGCCAAGGCCCGCCGAGCCACGCCACGCCCCGTCGAGCAAGGCCCGCCGGGTGACGTCCCGCTGAGTGGTGGAGTTTCTGGACACCGTGCGAGATCTAGCTGAGTTGATTATGCCGCGGTCAGTTCCGGGATCGCCACCTCCT
>NZ_JARGEM010000013.1 GCF_029211225.1 Antiquaquibacter metalliresistens | reverse complement strand
CGAGGAGGTGGCGATCCCGGAACTGACCGCGGCATAATCAACTCAGCTAGATCTCGCACGGTGTCCAGAAACTCCACCACTCAGCGGGACGTCACCGACGATGCGGCACACGGGAACACCACCAGCCAGTACGCGACCCCAGGCCATGTCCTGGCGGCTGCGGGATGGCGTTGTGCTCATGGATTCGTCTCCTCTCGCTGACCGGGCCGCGCGTTGAGCATGCTCAAACCGTTCCGAGTCCCGTTCTAACATCGGATGCTGAGCATGCGCAACAGTTGATTTGTGCATGCTCAAACGGTAGGTTTGGGCATGCACAAGCGCCCTTGGGTGGACTGCGCCCATGCCTTGGCCCTGGCGTAGGGAAGGGGGTCAGCGAGGATGAACGAAGACGAAAGTCAGGCTGCGGCTGACGACCTCGCCAAGCGCCTGCGCCTCCTGATGGATGTCGCCGTCGCTGAGTCTGGCTCCGAGCCGACCTACACGCAGATCGCGGACTACTTGAGACGACGTGGCATCAGCCTGTCGCGGTCACGATGGACGTACATGGTCAACGGCCACCGATACGTTCAAGACCCCGCCATCTTCGAGGGGCTCGCTGCCTTCTTCGATGTCGATGCTGCCTTTCTCTCGGGTGAGAGCGGCGCGGCTACTCCCGAGAAGGTCTCCGCTCAGCTCGACCTCGTGCGTTCGATGCGCGCGGCGAAGGTGAAGTCCTACGCCGCCCGCACTCTCGGCGACATCTCGCCGAGAGCACTTCAAGCCATCAGCACGTTCCTAGATGAGGAGTTGACGCGCACACCTGAGCCCTGACGGGCTTCGCGCGCCGCAGAGCAGAGATCAGTACATGCTCGGCCGAAAGGAGGCAACCGTGAACACCGAGGAGACCGTTTCGGCGGCCGTCGCCGAACTTCGGCTCGGCAGCAGGTTCACGCTTGAGCACCTTCTCCAGGCCGTTCAAGAGAGGCGCCATCGCAGACTCCGTGTCGTAGAACTCGCCGACCTCGACACCCGCGACGGCATCTGTGCGCTCTGGTTGGTCACCGACACCGAAGACTTCGTGCTCCACGCACGCAGCGACTCCACGCTGCACCGCCAGCAGTTCGTCCTTCACGAGTTCGCCCACATGATCCTTGGTCACACGGAGGGCGATGACTGCACGGCCGGGGATGTCTTGCTGCCCAACATCCCTCCCCACACGCGCGGACGCCTGCTCAAGCGGCAGGACATTGACAGTGAGACGGAGATCGCTGCCGAGTCCCTCGCTGATCGGCTGGCTGCCGGCATCCGAGGATCGGTGTTTGCCGAGTCGCGCTATTCGGAGATTTTCGGTTGATCCAGACGCTCGTCGCGACGCTCATGTGGGCGCTCGTGGCGAGCCTGCTCATCTTCCGCCGCAAACGGGCGGATCGAAGCATCACCTACGCCTCCGTCACGATCGCCGTCGCGATGACCCTGAACGTCGACGCTATCTACCTCGCCACCGATCCGCTTCTTGGTGGAACGAATGTCACCACCCTCGTTGCGGATGGGCTGCTGATGACCGGGATCTTCTTCCTCGGTCGCGGCGTCATGAAGGCCGACGAGTACCGACCCAGGTTCGTGCGGGCCGCCGTGGGCATCCCGGTGCTCGTCATCTCGCTTCTCGCGATCACTACGACATTCATGTTCATCGACCGAGGCGCAACCACGACTCGATTCATGATCGACTTCGGCGCGCAACCCGCGGCAGCGACCTACTCGATCATCAACTTCAGCTACTTCTTCCTCGTCATCACGACGATGATGATCCTCGCCGCGCGGCAGTACCTGCGTAGCTCCGGCATCCAGCGACTCCCCGCAGGGCTGCTGAGCCTGGGATCGGCGCTCGGCGGCGCACTGTGCCTGGCAGTGCTGACGATGGACGTCGCACACGTCACCGGCCAACTCGATCTCATGCGTGCCGTCCAGCCAGCCTACGAACCGCTCTCTTTGCTCGCGTTCCTATTCCTATGCGCGGGCTTCGCCGTGCAGCCAGCCGTCCGTCGCGCCCAGCACGACATGCGCCGGAAGCGCACCGCCGGCCTCGCGGCACAGTTGGAGCCTCTGTGGAAGCGGGCGGCCCTCGTGCGGCCTGGGCTGAGCCAAGCAGACCCGCTCGCTGCGGGCGCGGATGACCTGGAGAGCCGTCTACACCGAGAGATCGTCGAGATCCGCGACGCGATGATCGACCCGCGCGTTACCTTCGACGTCAGCGCAACCGAGCGCGCACTGCTGGATCGCGCCGAGAGCCACCTCCTCGGACTTGACACGAGGGCGACACAGACCACCGCTTCGCCAGTGAGCCAGGTCGACGACGGGGACAGCGCGTGATGCGTCGGGTCGCACTAGGTGCCGGGCTCATTGCGGCTGCCGGGTTGGGGGTCGGCTGGGTGATCGCGCGGCGGCTGACAGCCCCCAGCACGCGAAGATACGACCTGACCGTCCGCAAGGTGGAACACGACGGTGACGGCTGTCTCATCGTGCTCGACCGAACCCAGCAGACCACCGCCAAAGGCATTTACAACCTCTGGTTCGAGAGCGGAGGTTGGGCGCAACTCTCTGCGGACGTGCTCGACCGTGGACCGACCCTGATCGCGCGACAGGTGACGAGCACTGCACCGGAACTCACTCTCAGGGCTGGCGATCGCGTCTCGTGGAGCGGCATCTACTACGCGACCCCCCGCGACGCCGGCCTCCACGCACACGACATCACCATCGACACTCCCGCGGGGCCTGCCCCCGCCTGGCGCATCGACGGCGACAGCGCCAGTTCGACGTGGGCGATCCACATACATGGCCTCGGCAGTCTCCGCGCCGGAACACTTCGCGGTGTGCTCGCCGCAACCGAGCGCGGCTATACCTCGCTCGTCATCACCTACCGGGCCGACGGCGAAGGCCCGAGAGTCGGCAACGACCGCTCAACGCTCGGCTTCACCGAGACCGACGACGCCGAGGCCGCCATCGAGTACGCGATGCGGCACGGAGCCCGACAGGTCGTGCTCTTCGGATGGTCGATGGGTGCCGCCATCGCGCTGCAACTCGCTCACCACTCGCCACATCGCCGCAGCATCGCAGGTCTGGTACTCGACTCACCCGTGCTCGACTGGACCGAAGTCATCAAAGCGAACTGCACCCGCAGCGGACTCCCCGCAGCCGCGGGCAGCCTCGCGATCCCGTGGCTGACGATCCGCCCCCTGGCTCGCATGGTCTGCCTGCCCGAGCGCATCCCGCTCCGATCCTTTGACTGGACGTCCCGCGCCGAGGAACTCACCACTCCCGCGCTCATCCTCCACGGCATCCACGACGACTCCGTACCGATACGGCACTCACAAGCACTTCGAGATTCTCGGCCCGGCCTTGTTTCGCTAGAGGTCTTCGAAGCAGGACACACGCTCTCGTGGAACTCCGACCCCGACCGATGGCAGAGCGCGGTGATCGCCTTCCTCGCGCCCGCACCGCACGCCGATACCGCGCGTTGAGGGATTCGATCGTGTTTGTGGAGCAGATCACCTTGCGGATCTCGAGGTCGTAGTCCAGGAACGGTGTCTACCACGCAGCTACGCGACTACAGCCCGCGGCGGGCAGCGTCGAGGCGTTCCACTTCTGCCGGGGCGCAGTCCTTCACGGCGTCCCGGGTGACCAGGAGGAGGGATGAGGCGGTCGCGGTCTCATCGTCGATGGGAAACCGGCCGACCGGGTACCGTGCCGAGAACGCGAAGATGAGGTCGACATCCGACTCGATGATGCCCAGGTTAGGCGTGGCTTCGAGGCATTGTGCGCCGATATCGTGGAGGGCGTTGTGGATCACCTGAACGTCGGCGGTCGGAGCAGTGCTGGTGGGACCGTAGGCGGTGGCGCCGACCCACATGTCCTCGGACGTGGGTGCGGGGCTGGACACCATGACTGCCAGGATCACGGCGAAGGCTATCGGCGGGACGGTGATCGCAACGATCAGCGGCCAGTGGGGGCGTCTGTGCTGGGGCGCGGCGTTCCTCATATTGGCAGTACCGTCCCGCCGATGAGCGACTGTAGTGAGTACAGGATGGTTGTCCAGACGCCAGTGACCATAAGTCCCCCGATCGCGATCATGGTCACCCCGCCGACAATGTTTATTGCCCGGATGTGGCGGCGCAGGAACGCTACCGTGGTTGTCGCCCAGCCCAGCCCGGCGGCGAGCAGGAGGAAGGGCAGGCCGAGGCCGACGCTGTAGACAGCGGTGAGGAGTGCACCGCGGAGGGCGGTGCCGGTGCCGATGCTGAGGGCGGAGATCGCGGCGAGCGTCGGGCCGAGGCACGGGGTCCAGCCGAGGCCGAACACGATGCCCAGCAACGGGGCGCCGGCGAGTCCGGTTCGTGGAGTGATCGAGAGTTTCGCGGTGCGTTGGAAGAGCCGGAACATACCGATGAACACCAGGCCCATGATGATGACCACCACGCCGAGGATCCGGGTCAGGAGATCCTGCCAGCGGATGAGCCAGCTGCCGAGGGTACCGAAGGCGGCTCCATAGGCAACGAACACCAGAGCGAAGCCGAGGATGAACAGGCCGACGCCGATCACCGGGCGCCATCGTGAGGTGGTCGCCGATGAGCCGGTGACGTAGCCGAGATATCCAGGGACGAGGGGAAGCACACACGGCGACGCGAAAGACACCAACCCAGCGAGCAACGCCAGCGGGATCGCGAGCCAGAGCTGGCCGCTCCCGATCACCTCACTCATTGCATCCCGCTATGCGCATCGAGGTCATCCGTCGACTCCGCCAGTGCACGATGCACCAGGTTCTGGAGCGTTCTCACCGTTCCAGTACTCTTCGAAGAAGGTCGCAATTCGCGAGTCATCGGCGCTCTCGACCGCCAGCTGGACATTCCACCCGCTGAGCACGATGGGCGCGGGAAGCCCATCGTACGGAGAGAGGATCACCTGGGTCCTCGGAAACTTTGACCGAAGCGCATCCAGCTGACTTGCAGCCAGCGAAGGGTCGTAGGTGACCCAGATCGCGCCATGCTCGAGCGAATGAACGGCGTTCTCGTTGGGGACGGCCTGGGTGTAGATGCCGCAGTTTAGCCAGACCGGACTGTGGCTCCCGCCCGCAGGCGGCGTCTGGGCGTAGGCAACCGGCGTCTCAACATGGGCAGAGGTATTGTCGACCTTCTCCACCCCTTCGATCGCCGCTCCGGAGCCTCCGGCGGTGTAGCTCGGTGGCTTTGGGATAAGGATCACCGACAGGACGATCGCCGCCGCGATGGCGACCACCGCGACCGGAATCGAGATCGCGGCGATTCGACGGTTACGCTGGCTCCGCTTCTGCTGCAGATGAAACTTCGCAAGCTTCTCCTCGCGCTTGGCCGCCCGACGCTGCTTGATCGTGAGGTTTGTGCTCCGCGACGCTGTGGTGGGCTTCATCGGACCTGCTTTGATGGGCGCTTCCGGCCCGCCAGGATGGCGCCGGCCACCAGAAGCAGGGCGCCGGTTGGGTACCCGGCCACGAGATCGAGCCAGCCGGGGGGCTGCCCTGGTCCGAAGGCTTCGATGTGGGCCAGCCAATGAGTGGCTGCGACGACCGCACCCACGATCATGAAGACCTGTCCGAGACGCACCAGTCGGCGATGGATCCTCCAACTGCGTTCGAAGTCGTTGGGACTGCTTTCAGTAGTTTTCTTGGCAGCCAATTGGTTCTTCCTTTCTTGATGAGATCGTGTGCTCACAGGCCGGAGTAGGAGTGCAGACCGGTGAAGAAGACGTTCACGACTCCGAAGTTGAACAGCACTGCCGCGAAGCCGACTACCGACAACCAGGCGGCGCGGTTGCCGTGCCATCCGCGGGTGGCTTTCGCGTGGATGTAGGCGGCGTAGATCACCCAGATGACGAAGGTCCATACCTCCTTGACGTCCCAGCCCCAGTAACGGCCCCAGGCTCGTCCTGCCCAAATTGCGCCGGCCATCAGAGTGAATGTCCAGAGCGCGAATCCGATGATGGTCAGCCGGTAGGCGAGCCTGTCGAGCTGTTCGGTCCCCGGGATCGCGTCGAGCAGCCGCGCAGGACGACCGGTGGCGGCGTTTCGCTTCTCGTGGCGGGCTTTGACGAGCTGGGTGACGCTCAGCACTGCCGCGATTCCGAAGAATGACGTCGCTAAGAGTGCGACCAGCACGTGGATGACGAGCCACGCGGACTGCAGTGCTGGTGGCAGCGGGATGACCGGCACGTAGAACGCCACGGTCGCGACCCCGAGGAGGAGCACGACGAGTCCGACGACGACGGGGCCGAGGACGACGATGCGGGTTCGGCGGGACACCAGGAGAAACACTGCGATGATGAGCGCGGTGCCCGTGATGGAGAACTCGAACATGTTGGCCCAGGGCACCCGCGCGGCCGCGATACCGCGGATCACGACTGCGGCGAGGTGCAGGACCCCGGCCAGTGCGGTGAGGGCGTAGCCAATGCGGGATGCTCGACTGGGCCGCTCAGCTGTTTCCGTGCGGCTTTCGCCGACTTGTCGGCCGTCAGGGGGGCCTCCGACGGTCACCAGGTGTCTGGTCGGTTTCGTGGTCTGCGATGCGAGATCCGCGACGTAGCTGACGAAGGCAGCGACGTAGACGATGATCGCCGAGTAGACCAACAGGAGAGAGATCGGGTCGAGGGTGGCGGTCATGTGGGCTCCTTCGTTGTGGGCGGCAGGCGGTTGGCGATTCGGTGGGCGAGGTTCTCGACCGAGGGGAGCAGCTGGGGATCATCGCCGCGAGCGAGCCCGCCGTATTCCAGACGTACTGTGCCTCCCCATTGCGTCGCCCGAACCCAGACCCGTCGCCGGGGAACGAAGAGGGACAGGCCCAGGCCGACGAGGGCGGTGATCGCTGCGATCAGGACCGGGACTTGAGTCGGGTCGTGGGCGATGTCGAACGACGCGAATCGAGGGATGTCCTCGAGTTGGACGGTTCCGAGGCCGCCCGGCAACTCGACCTCCGCGTCGGGAGTGAGTTCGAGAGCAGCCACACCCGAGTCGCCGCCAGCGACTTCGGTCATGCCGGAGGTGTCGAGTTTGTAGACCGACTTGGGGTTCCCCGCGTCCAATCCCAGATTACCGACGTAGACGTTCAGGGTGAGCACCGGCAGGACGAGGTCGGGGTAACTCGAGTACGACGCGCCTGACGATGTCGTGGCTCGGGTCGGGTAGAAGAATCCGATCATGCCCACTTGCCCGGTAAGTCCGTCGGGAACCTTCACGACACCGAGACTGGTGAGGTTGGAATCCTGCGGCAGGAATGGCACCGTGTCGCTGAAGACGACCTTTCCACTTGGGTCGCGGACAGTGATGCGCGGCGCGTACCCGTTCCCCAACAGGTATATCTCCGACCCGTCCACCGTCAGCGGGCTGTTCACTTCGATTCTGGCGTTCGTGGGGGAGTCGGCCCCTTGGCGATTGACTGAGACGTCGGCGGTGAACGAACTGGCAAGACCGAGCGCGTTGACGTTGTCGGTGACGTAGCTGACCGTGAAACGGTCGAGAGTCAGGGAGAACGGCGGGAGGGAGCTGTCGGTGATGAAGCGCCCGGCGTTGAAGCTGTCGAACGCCAACCGCGAGTTGACGAAGGTCTGCCCCTCCACGAGAACGCGCTGGCCGGTGTACTTGAAACCACCACCGACCGCGACGGTAATCAATACACCTAACAGCGCGAGGTGGAAGATCAGATTGCCTGTCTCGCGCAGGTACCCGCGTTCAGCCGCGAGACTGACGACTTGTCCCTCTGCTTCGTCGACTCGCAGGACGCGGTAGCGCAAGCTGCGGAGCTCGCGTTCGGCCCCATCGACCGCCTGGATCAGGGTGACGTCATCGAGGATGTCCTGCCGGTGAGCGGGGAGGCGCGAGAGATTCTTCGGAGTGGAAGGGGGTGCCGCGAGCATCGCCTTGACGTGGTGCCGAATGCGGGGCACGACGCATCCGATCAACGACAGGAACAGGAGGAGATAGATAGCGGAGAACCACACCGAGGAATAGACGTCGAAAGCCTGGAGCCTGTCGAGCAGTTCGGCGGCGGCTGGGTCTCGTGCGAAGTATTGAATAACCCCGTTGGGGTCGGCGCTGCGCTGAGGGACCAACGAGCCAGGAATGGCGGCGAGGGCTAGCAGCAGCAGCAATAGCAGCGCCGTGCGCATGGAGGTGAGTTGCCGCCACGCCCAGCGGGCCCATCCGGCTGGCCCCAGCTGCGGCGTGCGGATGATCTCTTCGGACTGGTCGACGTGATCGGCCGGGCGGTCCGGTCGGACGGTTCCACTCGCCAGGCGCGCGTCCTGGATGCGGGTCATGACTCCTCCGCAGCGGGCTCGCCGCTGGGCGCGTGTGTACGTCGTCGTTCGAGTCGTCGAGCGTTGACAAGCAGGAAGATGCCGGCCATCGCGGATACGAGTGCTGTGAGGAGATTGATCTTGACTCCCGCTATCAGGAGTTCGGTCGGGTCCAGGCGGAACGACTCGAACCATGCGCGGCCAACGCCATACCACAGCAGATAGAGGCCAAGGCTGAAACCAGTGCCCAGGTGAGGACGGCGGTCGAGGTGGGCGGTGCGTTCGGCCAACAAGATGGTGGCCGCGCCCGCCAGGTTCCAGACAAGCTCGTAGAGGAACAGGGGGTGGAACAGAGTGTCGTCGGGCAGGCCGGCGGGGAACGCCGGGCTGGTCGAGTCGATCTGCAGGCCCCACGGGAGTGTCGTCGGGGATCCGTAGAGCTCCTGGTTGAAGTAGTTGCCGATGCGACCGATCGCTTGAGCGATCAGCATTCCGGGGGCCAGCGCGTCGAGGAAGACCAGGAAGGGGATCTTGGTTCGGCGCGCGCCGATCCACACGCCGACGAGACCGAACACGACGGCGCCGAAGATCGCAATGCCTCCCTCCCACACGTAGAGGACCTTGAGCAGATCAGCTCCCGGATAGAAGTAATCCCCCGGGTGAGTGACGACGTGGTAGAGGCGCGCACCGACGATTCCGAACGGGACCGCCCACAGCGCGATGTCGATCGCTTCGCCACCCTGATAGCCTCCGGCGCGAATCCGGCGGCCGGTGAGAAGCACCGCAAGGACGATGCCGGCGAGAATGAAAACGGCGTAGAAGTGGAGCCGAAACGGGCCGAGGTCGATGTAGCTGATATCCGGACTCGGAATCGACACGGGTATCTGCGGAAAGGTCATCCTTCTTCTCCCACCACGTCTTCGATGAGGGTCTCCAGCACCGATCGATCGGGGATCTTGCCGATGATGCGTGACGCCACGCGCCCCTCGCGGTCGAGGACGATGGTTGTCGGTACGGCGTTCGGAGCGATCTGCCCCGCGAACGCGAGCTGAACCTCTCCGCTGCCGGTGTCGAGGATCGAGGGGTAGGTGATCCCGAACGTGTCGGCGAAGGCAAGCGCCGTGGTGGCTTCGTCGCGCACATCGACCCCGATGAACACCACACCGTCGGGAAGGAACTGCTGATGCAGCGACTCCAGATCGGGCGCTTCTGCCCGGCATGGCGGGCACGCGGCGTACCAGAAGTTGACTACGACAACCGACCCGAGCCAATCGTCGGAGCTCGCCGTGCCGCCGGTGTCGAGTTCTCCCGCGAAAGAGATTCGGGATCCTCTCTCAGCCCAGGGGATCTCGGTAATGGTCTCGGTGCCCGTCACGTAGTCACCTCCGCCGATATTTGTGAGGGTGGTGGACTCGGGTGTGCAGCCGCTCAGACCTACGGCGAGCGCAACAGCGGCCAAGAGGAAGAGCCCCGCCCGTGCCCGCCGAGCACCGGTAGCCAGCGGGAGAGAACGCCGCGTCACGATCCGACCTTCTCTTTCAACCAGGCGTAGGGATCGATGGCGTCCGTTCCGTTGAGCCGGACCTCGAAGTGCAGATGTGCGCCTGTGCTGAGCCCGGTGCTGCCGACGAGTCCAACCGTCTGGGCAACCGTCACCCGATCCCCCACGTTGAGGGTTCGTGAGCCCGAGAGCATGTGCGCGTACAGACTGCTGACCTTCTGCCCGTCGATGACGTGGTCGATGACGACGTACACGCCGTAGGAATTGCCTCCGTCGCTGGCTTCGGAGACGACGCCGTCGGCGATCGCCTGTACCGGGGTCCCGACGCCGGGGTTCATGTCCAGGCCGCTGTGGAATCCGGGCCACGGATCAGTCCGGTACCCGAACCAGCTACTGATCGGCACCCCGACGACGAAGGGCCACTGGATCGACGAGGTGGGATCGTTGGCAAAGGTGTCTGCAGTTGTCGAATACGGCCGAAGCCCTCCCGGGACCGTTCGCATCACCAAGTAGGTGTCGCGGTTCACCGCCGTGTCTGGAACATCTGCAGCAACCATCAGCGTTTGGGGTGGCCCGTCCGGGCGCGTTGTAGGCGCCGACTGGTCCACCGTGCTGAGTGCATAGGCCGGGAGCCCCAGGGGGACGACCAGAAGGGCGGCGCAGACCGCAGCCGCAACGATCTTCAGGTCGAAGGTCAGGATGCGGCGAACAACACGAATCCCTAGCCGAGGTTGTCGCCTGGTCGCTCTGGGTCGGTGAAGATCGCGGCGACGAGGGTTGGCGCCGCTATGGAAGTCGGAATAACTCAAGATTCACTCTCTCGGACGCGGACGCCCGCGGGACAAGGGACGGAAGATCCGTCAAAGGGGAAGCGGCCTACCCGCGGCCGGGTACTGGGGGCGCGGGTACCGTTGCGCAACTGATGCAGGGTCGCCGATACCGGCGAGGTTCGGCATGGGCCGCCGAGGACGGAACGAGGCGAGCGCGCTCGGAGAAGTCGCAGTCGCTCAATCAGCCAGGCATCGACCGATGCACGTCACCGTGGACACCACGGGACCTGTCTCTGGACAGGACAGCGACGAATCAGGTCCGACTGATCGAGAGAACGTGAAGGGAGGGCGGCGCTGGCGGCGCAAGCGCAGCCGCCTTGGCGGCGAGGGTGACCAGAACTTGGCGGAGGAAAGTCCGGCGAGTCATGATCAGGTCGGTGGCGAGGAGCACCACCGTGACCAGCAAGACCAGCATGCACGCCACGGCGACTACCTCATTCGGCGCACACATCCCGCCGCACTGTTCGCCGCTCAGCAGGGCCACACCGCGATCCGGGACGGGAGTCATGACTTTCTCAGCGGACTGCACACTTTGTGCGGCGGCAACCTTGCCGGAACCGCCTATGTTGTCGCTGGCGCCATGATTCATGGCAAGAAGACAGATGAGGAGTGCAGCAACGCCGAGCACACCGATCGCCAGCCGCCGCCAGACGCGGGGGTGTGTGGGCGTAGTCATGCTCGCCATCCACACCTCCCTGAACTCCAGTCGATCTACCAGAGTCTAGTCGGGCCTCGCGACCAGGGTCAGCCCCGCGGGTACTGCGTATCCAATAGAATCCGACGACTATGGCACCGACACAGGTTTCCGCGTGCCGAACATGACCACTGCCCTCGTCATCAACGCCGGCTCATCGTCCATCAAGTGGAAGATCATCGACGGGAGCTCTAGCACCGAAGTCCGTGGCGGGATCGTGGAGCGCCTCGGCCAGTCCAGCGATGGCGGGCTCGATCACAAGGATGCAATGCGCTCGATCGTCGCCGGGCTCGAGGACGAGAACTTGTCGGTCATCGGCCACCGTGTGGTGCATGGCGGCACCCGGTTCACGGAGGCAACCCTGGTCACTGAAGAGGTCGAGGAGCAGATCGGCGAGCTCTCTGCCCTCGCACCGCTGCATAACCCGGTCAATCTCGCCGGAATCCGTGCCACCCGCTCCGCGTTTCCCTCCATCTCCCACGTCGCGGTCTTCGACACCGCCTTCCATCAGAGCCTCGCCCCAGCCGCGTCCACCTACGCGCTTCCCGCGAGGCTCGCCGAGCGCCACGGCATCCGCCGGTACGGCTTCCACGGCATCTCCTACCAGCACGTCTCCGCGCGCACCGCGGAGTTGCTGGGGCGCCCACTCTCCGAGCTCCGACTGATCCTGTTCCACTTGGGCAACGGGGCCTCAGCGTGTGCGATGTCCGCCGGCCGCTCTGTGGAGACCTCGATGGGGATGACGCCGCTCGAGGGCCTCGTAATGGGCAGCCGTACCGGCGACCTCGACCCTGGCGTGATCTTGCAGCTCGGCCGCGCCGGGCTCTCCTGGGACGAGCTGGATACGATCCTCACCCGTGAGAGCGGCCTACTGGGGCTCGCCGGCACCGGGGACATGCGCGAGATTCAGTCCGCTGCGGCTGCGGGTGACGCCGAAGCCGCACTGGCGCTCGACGTCTACTATCACCGTCTGCGCCATTATCTCGGGGCGTACCTCGCCCAACTCGGGGGCGCCGACGCGATCGTCTTTACCGCCGCAGTTGGGGAGAACTCTCCTGCGACACGCGCCGCGACGCTCGCCGGCCTCGAGGATCTCGGCATCCTGATCGACAGGGGGCTACACCAGGCGACCGGGAACCGGGCGCGGGTGGTCTCCCGTGCCGACTCGCGTGTCGCGGTACTCGTCGTTCCCACCGACGAGGAACTCGAGATCGCGCGGCAATCCTTGGAAGTCGTCGGGCGCTAAACCGTCCAGGGAAGTGATGGCTTGACGAACAGGGTGGCGCACCTGCTCTCCAGACAGTCATCTACGCATTCGCAAGAACAACCAAACTTCGACCGCTGGCAATGCGCGCGAATCGCACGAGCGATCTCCTCCACAGGCGGCACCTCGGCTGGCGCAGCTACAGCCGATCCAGGATGTACGCGACTCGATCGGCCGGGCTGAGGACTGGCACTTTCACAACCGGGATCGGGAGGTCCTGGTATACCTCGGTGAGAAGGGCATGGATGCGCAGCTGCGCGTCGGCGTCCTCGGTACGGGCGTAGTCCGCGGCGAGGGGGAGCAGATCGAGGATGAAAGTCTTTCAATAGGAGACATGCCGGAGCGCGTCGAGTAGCTGCCCGTCGGGCTCGATGTCGAGGAATCTGTAGTACGCCAGCGAGTCTGGGATGGCGCGATCGAGGAAGATGGTCTCGTCGGGATCCAGGCTCGCTTCCTGCTCCAGCTGCATGGCAAGCACTCCGTGCTGGAACTCGAGTCGGCGCGCCCGTACTTCCTCGACGGTCTTCCCCTCGACACGTTTGAGATCCAGGTAGTGCCGGGCGTGTTCGATCGTGGTCGTGTAGCCAAGGCCGCGCAGCATATCGACGGTCGTCGTCTTGCCCGAACTAGGACCTCCGGTGATGACGTACCAATTGGTCATGGATCGGTCCTCTCCGGGGCGGTCGGCGGAACATCTGCGGCCCTGTATCTGCCCAGCATACCCCTGTGGGGTATATGCTGGCTTCAGCTGGCGGTGTTGATGGCCGGCATAGTAGGAGGAGTGTCACGTGATCGTGATCGTTGTTGTGGCTGCGGTAGTGCTGACGGCTCTGCTGGCCTGGTACTTCTTCGCGCCCCGCGCCCCGCGCGCTTGGAGGCTCGCGGGGCAAAGAAGTACCAGCCCAGGAGACCCGTCAGCAATGCAGCACCCACAACAACAGTCACTTCCACGGTATTACTCCTTCTGCTGGACCGGCGACCGCGCGGCCAGCGCAAGGTTGAGTATACCCCCCAGTGGTATAAGTGGTGTGTCTGGATCGCTCTGAACATCAACGGGCTCAAGCACGGCCCGATTCGCGCGCGTCCCATTGTCGGTGTTCTGGCAGCCTTCAGTCCACTCGAATCAACTAACCTTCTCCTGATGTCAATCGGTCAGATGCACGCGAAAGCCATGAGTGGCCGAACTCTGCCATCCCGTTGGAGGCGCGCCCTTCTCGCCCTTCTGACCGTCCCTGCTGTCCTCGTGGGACTACTGGCGATGCACTTCCTGGTCAATGACCCTTCGATTGCGGGCGATGCTCGCGCGATCAGCAGCTCAACTGGCGACACATCGGAGGCGATGTGGCCGGAGTCGACGTCGGCGACTCCGGCAGGCGACGCTGGTGAGTGCGAGGAGTGCGCGCCTGCTCACAACACGATTGCGTTGTCCTGCATACTCGCGCTACTTGTCGCGCTCTTGATTCTCATGGTGCGCGTGGTCGTCGACTCGAAGGGCAAGGTCGTCAGCGAAGCGCTGGAGGTCCTCAGGCGCAGTCTCGCGATTTTCCAGCCCACTTCTCGTCCCGATCTTCACAGACTCTCGGTCAGCCGAACCTAATACCGGACCCTGAACGGCCACGGCAGGGCGTCCGTGATGATGTGCCTGAAGGCCGCTTGTTTGGCGTGCCGCGGCACCGAAGCCGCCCATCCCCCGTTTTATCCCGGCTAGTCACGCTGATGATGCGTGGCGACCTGCGAGTGAGTTTGGATTCAAGTTGCACAGTCAGCACCCCCAAGAATGGCCATACGGCGTGGCCCCTCTGCCCACACGACGGCAAGCCCTAAACGGCGAGTCTCGTACTCGGCCACGCCGACTTCTGAGAGGCCGCATCGTCCGCGGGCCGAAGGTTGGCGGGCGCAGTTCGGCGCTCCGCGAGGGACTTCGTACGGGAAGCGCTGTTGTTCTCGTGACGATGCTGGCTGGGACGTATATCCTGCCCGCCTATGCCGTCGATCGGTCCGAGCCGGGGCCGTTCACCATCCCATCCAAGGCGGGTGTGGTACAGACCCTGGTCGTTCCCACCTCTGAGAGCGCGGCTGTCCCGATGAGCCGCGATTCCTTCACCATAGTCAAGGCCGCAGATGACCTGCGGCCGTACGAATTCACGTCCGCCACGTTCGTCAATAACCCGAACTCTGCGATCCAATGGCCGTTTACGGTGGGGGTCCCTATCACCAGCTGGTACGGATTCCGGCCAGAGCCATGTGCTGGTTGTGGATCTTGGCACGCCGGTATTGACATGGCCCCGGGCGAGGGCACCCCAATTCAATCGATTGCCGACGGGGTCGTTGTCGACATGGGATCCGGCGGTAGCTCTGGGGTCTTCGTGACGATCGAGCATCGTGTGGACGGTCAGATCGTTCGGAGTTGGTATAAGCACATGCTCGATGGGTCGGTGCCTCTGACCCTCGGGGAATCAGTTCGGGTTGGCCAGACTGTTGGACAAGTTGGCCAGACCGGGTTGTCAACTGGGCCGCACCTGCATTTCGAGATTCTCCTCGACGGCACTACTACGACAGACCCATACGCGTGGCTCAAGTCGAAGGTTAGCGTATGAACCCGGATGAGTTGGCCTCACCAGAGTTCCGGCGAGTGAGCGAGTCTCGAGTCAGGCGGCGACGTCCTGCGTTGCTTCGCAGGTCGCGTCGGTTGATGGCCGCGGCGACAGGAGCGTTTGTCGCAGCCTCGCTTCTGCTTCCTGGTTCGGCCGCTTTCGCCGTGGAGTATCCCACCTGGGATGAAGTCAGCGCCGCTCGCGACGATGTGTCCAATGCGGAGTCGATGATTCGCCAAATCGAATCCCAGCTAGCAGCACTCGAGGCGGAGGCAGCTCGAACCCAGGCCGAGGCGGAGATCAAGGGCGCTGTTTGGAAGGACGCCGAACTGAAGTTCCAGGCAGCCGCCGCGAAGACACGGACCCTGCAGCAACAGGCGGACACCGCTTCCGCGACCGCAGAGATCTCCGCGCAGCGTGCCGGACAGATGGCAGCACAGATCGCTCGGGCGAGCGGCGACGGATTCGCCGTTGGACTGTGGACCTCCAGCGAACCAGAGGAACTGCTCGACGCCCTGGGGATTGCGGGCAGACTCACCCAGCAGTCACAGGCCGCTTATGAAAGGGCTATTCTCGACCGGAATACCGCGCAGGCGCTCACCGATCAGGCTGAAGTCGCGAGCGCCGAACTCGAGTTGCTGAAACTCACGGCAGAGGAGGCGTTCGCGCAGGCGCAGACCGCTGCAAACTCCGCTCAACTTGGGAGCCTGACCCGCTTTTCCGGACACCTGAGTTGAGGCGATGATCGTCTCAGAGAGGAGTCCGTGAGATGCCTGCTGCCCACCCGCCGGAGTTCCGG
>NZ_JARGEM010000012.1 GCF_029211225.1 Antiquaquibacter metalliresistens | reverse complement strand
ATCACGGTGACGTACTTGTCGCCACGCCTGGTGTGGCGCCAGACGTGCTCATCGACGCCAATGACCTTCACGCCCTCGAACCGCGTGGGGTCGTTGAAATCTGACTGCACTCAAGCAGATATGCAGACTGTGGAATGACTGGACTATCCGGGTCGGCACGCCGATTTTCGGCGTGGTTCGGCGATGATGCGGCATTTATCGCGAGAGGGTCCACGAGATGGATAGCCCAAAGAAGGCTTACGCGTGATCTTCAAACTCCCGTACGAGCAAGCCGGCGAGGCCCTCGACAGATGGGTCGGCTGGGCTCGGCGTTGCCGGATCCCTGCGTTCGTGAAGCTGCAGAAATCGATCGTCAAGCACCGGGCTGCGATCCTCGCCGCGATCGAGCACGGCTTCTCCAACGGCCGGGTCGAATCCATGATTACACCAAGATCCGACTCATCACCCGGATCGCCTTCGGATTCAAATCACCCGACGCCCTCATCGCCCTCGCCATGCTCAGCCTCGGCGGCCACAAACCCGTACTCCCCGGCCGGAACTGACCCACGGTTATGTCAGGAGAGCCCGTTGTTGCGGTAGTTGCCGACGAGTTCCTTCTTCTTCGCGTCCACGCTGATCACCGGATCGGCGGTGCTCAGGTGATCAGCGGCCTGCTCGTTGAGATAGGAGAACTGCCCGTCCCGGTCCGGGTGCTGGTTGCCCTCCACCGTCTTCGCGTTCGCCTGCAGGCTGAACCCCTGCTCTTTCAGCAGCCGACCCACCGTGTCCGCACTGACCCGGTGCCTGGCCGCCGTCAACTCGGCGGCCAGCTTATCCGTCGACAACGTCGTCCACGACAACGCCGACTCAGGATCCCCGCGACGGGTCGGCTCCACCAGACCCAGCAACGCGGGCACCAGGCCGGGGTCGGTCTCAGTGATCTTCTTGCGGCCCCCGCCGGGCCGACGCACCCGACCCAGCGGCGCTTGCCCCGATTCCAGCTCCGCCACACCCTGCTGCACCCGCGATCTGGACGCCCCCGACGCCCGCGCTACCGCGATGATCCCACCATGACCCAGCGACCGCGCCCTCGCCGCGAGCACCAGCCGCACCGAGCGCTCATCCAGATGCAGCAGCAACGCCTCGAACTCCGCAACCATCTCATTGATGACATCCCCGGAAATGGCCATACACCATTATCCGACACCACACACAATCAGACTGTATTATTTTGCGGAGTGTCCTTAGCTACCGGCCTCGCCCAACCCTGACGTAGGGGGTCGATCGCGACGATGTCAATCACTTCGTGTTCAGGCATCGCTCAGCTGGCTGCAGCCATCGGGCGCGTGGCACCGAGTTGACGTGACAGCATCGACGCTGCAGTCTTCACCGCGGGATCGACCCGATCGACGTTGAGCAGGTTTAGCCAACCGCTCACGGAGATGGCCGCGATAACCTGATTGTCCTCATTGAAGACCGGGCTCGCCACGCAGACGATGCCCCGAGTTGACTCCTCGAACTCGAACGCGACCCCGGTCTCCCGGATCCGCACGAGCTGTTGAAAGAAGATACGAGGGTCGACGATCGTCCGGGGCGTACGGCGGGGCATCCCGGTCAAGATCACCTGCTTGACCAACGACGCATCCGAGAAGGCCAGCTGCGCCTTCCCGAGCGCTGTACAGTACGGAGGCATTCGTCCTCCCACACGGGAGGGGAGAGCGGGGCCGTTCGGGCCCTGCAGCTTGTCGACGTACACGACATCGCCCCCGTCCATCACGGCGAGGTGGATGGTCTGCCGGGTCGCTGCGGCAAGGTCGGAGAGGATGGGCATCGCCGTGTACCGGAGGTCGCGTTGGCGTGGCACGAGCTGACCCAGCTCGAACAGTCGCAGGCCCAGTCTCACGCCCCGACTAGTGCGTTCCAGCATCCCCCAGGAGACCATCTCCACGACCATCCGATGAATGGTCGGACGGGGGAGATTGCAGCGACGCGAGAGTTCCGACATCGACAGGTCGCTCTCGCCCCCGAGGAACGTGCCGAGAATCGTGAATGCCCGCCCCAGTACGGAGTCGGGCGGGCTGGCCTCAGTCATCGCGCGCAGCCTCAGTGTCGCGACAGAAACTCAAGCACCACATCATTGTGTTCTTCCCACTGTTCGTACTGTGCCCAGTGGCCTGCTTCGGCGCAGTGCCATTCGTTCCGAGGGATGCTGTCCGCGATTTTTCTGCCCTGTTCGGGCGGAACGCTGTTCGCGGTTCCCCAGTAAACGAGTGTAGGCGGGGAGAGCTCACCGAGGCGATCCTGGCCGATCTGCAGTTCGAGGTTCGTCTCGACGCTGAAGTACTTCTCGGCGACGGCCCGCAGAGCGCGATTCGACTCCGGGTCGGAGAAGATCCGCGTCCGCAGCTCCACGATCTCGTCGTCCAGCACTGCCGGGTCGGCGAACAGGGAGGTCATCCGTTGGCGTGTCTGCTCCGTCGTCACCGTGTCGAGGGCAAGCAGCTGCGAGCGGAGCACCGCGGCGAGTCGAGAAGCGTCGGGCCCCTCGGACCACGCCCGCAGGCCCATCGGGGTCGTCAGTACGAGCGCTCGCACACGCTCGGGGTATCGCAAGGCCAGTTCGGTGGCGACCCAGCCGCCCATCGACTGACCCTCGATGAAGCATGTGGGGATGCTCAGCCCATCGAGCAGGCCGACGAGCTGATCGACGAGGGCACCGATCATGTCGCGGGGTACCGCGGGCTTGTCGGAGAGTCCGTGCCAGAGGAAGTCCGGCGCGATCACACGGTAGGTCTTCGCGTACGCCGGGATGTTGTGGCGGAAGTTCTCGAGGTGACCTCCCTGCCCGTGCAGCAGGAGGAGGGGATCCCCCGCGCCAGCGGTCAGCACCCGCGAACGGTGCTCGCCATCCCGATAGGTGATCTCCGACCCCAGGAGGTCGGTCCACAGGGTCACCGTCGTACTCCCACATCGACGATCTCGGGTTCGAGCACGCGGGTCAGCGCATCCACCAAGGCTCCTTCGTGGCCGGGTGCGTCTGAGGAACGCCACGCCACGTGCGCGTCCGGTCTCACGAGGATCGCCCCCGCCGAGCTCACCTCACGGAGCTCATCCCATTCGTCCGCGTTCTCATAATCGCCATCGCCACCGATCGAGATCATCTCGATCGGGATCGTCGGCTGTTCTGACCGAAGGCGCGCAAGCTCCGCCTCCCAGGCAACTCCGCCCCGAGGGTCGACCAGCAGAACGAAGGTCGACCCGTCGATCAGGTCGAGGGTCGATAGCCGCTGGCCGTCCCGGTCCGTGAGCCACGAGTGCGGAAGCCGGTGGCCCGGTCGTGACGACGGCACGTACCGGCACACCGGGTCGTCGAGTCGCACGGACGGGACGGGCTCCGCGACCAGCGCACCACGGTCGTAGTGGAAGCCCAGCTCCAAACCGTGAGCCTGATAGGCGTGACGCTTGGTGCGAATCGCCTCGGCGACAGCGTTTCGCGCCGGATCATCCTCCGTGGCTTGGAAGAAGCGGCGAAGGATGCCCCACCCCTCGTTCGGCGCCATGTCCGCGGTGAAACCCAGCGCCCGGTCTACCTCCTGGTTCTGGTAGAACGACTGCAGGGCCTGCGTGACGTTGGTCAGGCCGATCGGACGCCGTTCCGAGGCATAGCTGTCGAGGAGCGCATCACCAGCCTGTCCGTTCAGCACCGCAGCGAGTTTCCACGCGAGATTGTGAGCATCCTGAATCGCAGTGTTCAGGCCGAGTCCGCCCGCGGGGGGATGCCGATGGGCGGCGTCTCCCGCGAAGAACACCCGACCGATCCGGTACTCGTCCGCGACGACCCCCTCGACATTCCAGGGGCTGATGCGATGCACTGTCGCCTCCAGGTCGGGCAGACCCAGCGTGGTCCGAAGAGACCCCAGGATCTCGTGTTCATCGAACGACACCGGTTCGCCCGGCCGCACGGAGAAGGTGTAGATCCACTCCCGGCACTCGAGCCCCCATCCGCCGCCGCCCATCTGCACGAGGGTGCCGCGGTGCTCCAGACCACGACCGTCGGGATTGACGAACCGGTAGATCGCCACGCTCGGGTCGGGGAGAGATCGGGAGAGATCGGCTGAGAAGTGCGTACTGATCATCTTCACGAGGCCCCGTTCTCCGGACATCGTCATATCGAGCAGGGCGCCCACGGTTCGCCCGCCGTCTGCAGCCACGACGAAGTCCGCCTCGACCTCGTAGGTCTCGCCCGTATCGGACGCTGCCACGGTCGCGGTAACCCCTCGCTCGTCCTGTCGAAGGTCGACGAGTTCGTGCTGGAAGCGGATTGTCGCAGACGAGGATTTCTGGGCTCTCGTCAGCATGAGCGGCTCCAGCCAGTGCTGCGGCAGGTTGGTGATCCGGCAGGGGCTGCTCGCGTCGTACTCGGGCATCAGGCCCCCGCCTCCCCAGGAGTCGATCGCGCCGACGCATCGTCCATGAAGTTCGGAGGGGCTACCGAGAGAGGTATACCAAGCGGTCCGAGACATCATGTCGATCGGCGCGCCCTGGTCGTAGATGGCATCCGCCAGGCCGGCCTGGCGGAAAACCTCCATCGTGCGCTGGTTGAGAATGTGTGCTTTCGGGAGCATCGACGTCGTCGTGCGGCGCTCGATCAGGAGCGTCTCCACGCCCAGCCGCGAGAGCAGCATCGACGTGGCCAGTCCGGCCGCGCCTCCTCCGACGATGAGAACTGGAACTCGGTTGTGCATGGTGCCCCTCACGTGGCTCTGCTGATGATGAATTATCTGCGGGCGAGGCGGGTCAGGGGCGAAGAACTCGTGCGAAGGCTTCGAGCTCCCGCGCCGTGTCGACGCCGACCGGATGGAAGACGATCTCCGTGCCGCCACCGACCTCGATCGCGTCGAGCCGCGCCCGGAGGTTCTCGGGAGTGTCGCTGAAGCTGTACCGCGCGACCGTCTCGGCGTCCACGAGCAGGGCGTCGGGACCGTCGGTGGACGTGAAGTGACTGCGATGCACCGTCAGATGACGGTGTTTCTCCGGAAGTGATTCGACGTAGTGCAGCCATTCCGCTCCGTGCGGCATGGCTTCGATCCGGGCAGCCCCATCCGGCTGGTCGTACGCCTGGTGATACGCGAGGGCGACACCCGGCCCCGCGTCACGGAGGACGCGAGGTGAGTCGAAGCTCTCGTGCGGATCGAGGACGGTTCCCGTTACGGTGACCGCGCACCAGTCGAATCCGCTCACGGGTTGGTTGATCCGGAATATCCCGTCCGCCAATCCCCGTGCACGCTCGACGCCCACAGGCCCCATCGCCGCGAGGAGGATAGCGGGGACCCTCGAGCGATCGACCATCCCGGGCGGATGGAGCATCGCCGTGGACTCGCCGTCAATCTCGACGATGTCGCCTTCCAGAAGCTGTCGCAGCAGTTCCACATATTCGGCGACCTCCCGCCACGGCTGCGGGTTCTTCCCCAGGAGCCTGCGTCCGGTGTTGCCAGTTCCCACGGTGACGGCAACGCGGCCGGGGGACATCTGCTCGAGTGTCGCGATCGCTGCGGCCGTAACGACGACGTGGCGAAGGCTCGGCACGATCACGGCGGGGCCGATTCCGATCTGCTCCGTCGCCGCCGCGATCGACGAGAGGGTCATCCACACGTCGGGAAACACGTTGGGCGAGTCGTTGATCCACACCCGGTCGTACCCGAGGGACTCCGCCACCTTCACGTGATCCTCAACGCCCGGCCAGGGATTGAGGGTGCATGACAGCTTCAGCATGTTCGGCTCCGGACGGACTGGATTCGTGTATTCATCGTGAACTCCTGAGAATCGTGCGCAACCGTTCGGTTGCCGGGTGCGCCTCCGTCCATGACGTGGAGGCAGCGCTGCCGAGGTAGAGGTCGGTCAGTTGGGGGGAGTGAAGAAGCTCTTGGCCCGTGCCGGACATGGTCACGTGGCCGTCCGAGAACATGATCCCGCGATCCGCGATCGCGAGCGCTGCCCGGGCGTTCTGCTCGAGCAGCAGCACCCCCGCGGTTTCCGCGGTCTTCTGGATCATCCCGAAGATCTCGGCCACGAGGGACGGTGCGAGCCCGAGGGAGGGCTCATCCATGATGAGGTAGCGCGGTTCGCTCATCAACGCCCGGCCGATGGCGAGCATCTGCTGCTGGCCACCGGAGAGAAGACTCGCCGGCTTGGTCATGATCGTTCCGAGCACAGGGAAGAGCCCCGTGATGTCGTCGACTCGTGATGCGACGGCCCGCGTCGACATGGCGGGGCGACGCGGGAGGGTCCCTACGATGAGATTCTCCAGCACCGACAACTCCCCGAACACCTGTCGGCGCTCGGGTACACATCCGAGGCCCAACCGTGCCCGCTTCCACGGAGCCGAGCGGTCGAGGTCGACACCGTCGAGTAGTACTGTCCCTCCGCGTGCGGGGATGAGTCCCATGATGCATCGCACGGCGGTGCTCTTGCCCGCGCCATTGGCGCCGACCACGGCGACGATCTCACCGCGCCGGACGGAGAAGCTCGCCCCGTGGAGAACGTCTGCGTCCCCGTAGCCGGCGCGCACGTCGCGCATCTCCAGTGCTTCGTCGCTATTCGTCATCTCCGACCTTTCCCAGGAAGGCGTCGCTCACGGCCTTGTCGACTCTGAAGGCTTCCGGCTCGCCGTCGAAGACGACCCGACCCCGATCCAGCGCGATGATCTGATCCGAGACGCTCAGGACGAGGCTCATATTGTGCTCCACGAATACGACGGTGAGCCCGATGTCGCGCATGGCGCCCATGAGGCGTCCGAGTTCCGCCGTCTCCGCATCATTCAGCCCGGCGGCGGGTTCGTCGAGCATGAGCAGTCGCGGCCGGGCCATGAGCGCGCGGACGAGGTCGAGGAGCTTCTGCGAACCGGTCGACAACGCCGCCGCGTTCTCGCCCGAACGATCAGCCAGGCCGACGATGTCGAGGAGTTCCCGCGCCTGCTCACGGAGTTCGCGCTCGGCCCGGCTGCGACGGTAGACGCCAACTGCCTGCGAGAGGAAGTTTGTGCGCACATGGATATGAGCGCCCGTGAGCACATTCTCGAGGGCGGTCATGCTGGGAAACAGCCGGGGAGTCTGGAAGGTCCGGATGATGCCCATCCGGGCGATTCTCTCGGTCTTCGCGCGCGTGATGTCCTCCCCGAACGCAATGACCTGTCCGGCATCCGCTCGGTACATCCCTGTGATCAGGTTGATCGACGTGCTCTTGCCCGAGCCGTTCGGCCCAATCAGCGAGGTGACGGAACTCGGGGCCACGGTGAGGTGCACATCCTGCAGCGCGTGCACGCCACCGAAGGCTTTCGCCAGGCCGGTCACGTCGAGCGCCTCGCCACCGGGTGCACCCGGGAGGGATGTCGCGTTCATCGTGCGCCCTCCTTCGCGTCGACCTCGGGTACTGCACCCGTCCGGGGTCGTCGACGTGTCAGACGGTGCGCAAACTCGGAGATGCCGCCCCACAGACCCTCGGGGAGGAGGATCAGGATGATCATGAGCAGGGCGCCTTCGAACAGCTCGCTGTACGTGGCGATCACCTGCAGCTGGGTGGGAAGCAGGGTGAGGAGCACAACGCCGACCACGCCGCCGATCAGAGTGCCCTCTCCGCCCACGATCAGCATCGTGATGAGTGCGAAAGACAGGTGAACGCCCATGATGTCCGGCGAGAGGTACTGCAGGTAGCTCACATACAGGCCACCGGCGAGCCCCGCCAGTACCGCCCCGATCACGAACGCATAGACCTTGTACCTCGTCACTGCCACACCGATTCCGCGCGCTGCATCCTGGTCGGCTTTGATTCCCTGCAGGGTGCGGCCGAAGTCGGACTTGGTGAGGTTCCAGAGCAGCAGCATCACGCATCCGGCGATTATCCAGACGAAGTAGTAGAACGCTTGGCTGTTGAGGGTGGTCCCGAAGAGTGACAGCGGCGGGATGCCGGCTATGCCCGAAGCTCCGCCCGTGATGGTCGTCATGGAGACGGCGAGAGAGTCGATCAGTAGGCCGAACGCGAGAGTCGCGAGCGCCAGGTACAGTCCGGATAGCCGGACTGTGGCCAGAGCGACGAGGAGTGCCGCGACCGCCGCGACGACGATCCCCACACCGATCGCCGGCCAGAGATCCCAGCCTGCCTTAACCGTCAGAAGGGCTGTGGAGTACGCGCCCAACGCCATGAATCCGGCGTGGCCCAGGCTCACCTGGCCCGAGAAGCCCACGACCACATCCAATCCGAGAACGGCGACGGCGAGCACTCCGGCGATGATCAGGGCTGAGAGTGCCGTCGAGTTCACCCAGAGCGGAGCCGTCCCGATGGCGGCGACGACCAGCAGAGCGATCGCGAAGAAGGCGGGCCGTGTGAGCTGGACTCCCACCCTGCCGACGAGTGGACTGGAGTTCGCGACGTCCGAGCGCCGCTTGGGACCGCCGAGCAGGCCCTGCGGACGAACCAGGAGCACGAGCAGGAGCACCAGGAGAACGACGATGTTCGAGGAGATCTGCGGGAAGTAGGCGGCGGCGACCTGCTGGATGATGCCGACGACCATCCCACCGACGACGCCCCCGGCCATGGAACCGAGCCCGCCGAGCACGATGGCGATGAAGCCGGAGTTGGTGAGGCCGGTGCCGCTGCTGTACGCCCAGGAGAAGAGCGGCCCGGCGACGATCCCCGCAAGAGCGCTGAGCGCGCCCGCGGCGGTGAACGCGATAGTACGCAGCCGCGACACGTTCACGCTCATCATCGTGGCGGTCTCGGGGTTCTCGGCCGCCGCTCGAACCGCGATACCGGTCTTCGTCTTGCTGAGGAAGAGGAAGGCCGCGATCGAGACAAGAGCGAGGATGACGATGATCCAGATCGCTTGGCTGGGCAGGCGTGCACCGCCCGGGAGTGTCCACACCTGATCGGGCGGGAAGTTCGGTAGCGAGTACGGCCGGCTTCCCCAGATCACCTTGCTGATGCCCTCGAGCACAATGAGCGCACCGAGGCTGAGGATGAGGAGCGATCCGGGAGGAAGTCGCCTGATGGCGGGGGCGATCGCGAGTCGTTCGAGCAGGAAGCCGCAGAGTGCTCCGACGAGCAGGGCTCCCGCGAAGGCCGCGAAGAACGGCAGTATCGCGAGCAGCGAGTTGAAGCTGAGCGCTCCGACAACCGCGATGGCGCCCTGGGCGAGGCTGACCGTGCGCGTCAATCTGTAGATGAGCGTCATGCCGAGGGCGACCAGCGCAAGTATCGCACCGGCCATCACCGCGCCGATCGCGACATTGATGAACTGGGTCATCGAGAGGTCCTTCGTCTGTGTCGTCGAGAGTGGTGGAGTCGTGCGGAGGGGCCGGCCGCGAAGGGCCGACCCCTCGCGTACTAGTCGAGCGAGCGACCCGCCGGCCCGCTGACGGGTGGCCAGGCGCCGAGCCCCTTGTCCCATTCGGCGACGATCACGTTCTCGACGGTGATGCCGCGCTGGTCATCGTTCGAGAAATCGTAGGTGCCGAGGATGCCATAGAAGTCGGTGAGACCGTTGATGTGGTCCTGGACCTCCGCCGCCGTCGTCGCGCCGTTGCGCAGCGCGTCGATGAGGAGCAGTGCGGAGTCCCACGCCAGGCTGTACGTCGCGTTCGGTGTGAGGTCCCTCGTTGCCAGGATGTCGACCCACTCCTTACGCACGTCGGCGCTCGGACCGGTCTCGTCGAGCATGTAGTTTGGCCATTCCGACGTCGAGAACAGCAGACGCTCGGGCATATTGGGGGCGTAGGACTCCATGAGGTCGAGGTTCATGTTCGCCATGCTGGTGATGACGGGAACGGTGACGCCGGCCTGCTTCAGGGAGCTCAGCACGGTGCCGAAGCTCGCGTCGGAGTTCCATGCGATGACGACATCGGGATCGGCGGCTGCGATGCGCGTCGCCTGCGCGGAGAGCGCAGTGTCGCTCGTCTCATAGGACTCGCTGGCGACCACTTCGAAGTCACCGTCGGACTCGTCGATCGACCGCGGGAGTTGTTCGCGGCCATCCTGGCCGGTTGCATCGGATGCTGCGATGTATGCGATGCGCGACCATCCCTCGGACTCGAAGTAGTTCAGCATCGAGTCGAACTGGTCGTAGCTGCCCACCGAGGAAGAGAACTGGAAGCTGCCTGCGGCGGGGCGCACCGACGGCGATGCGCAGTACGACACGGGGCCGGCCGCCTGGATGAGCGGTGCCACGGCACCACACGTCGAGGCGAGAGAGGGACCGAGGAAGGCCGGGACGCCCTCGTCGACGAGCCCGCGGGCGAGTTGCGCGGCAACCGCCGGCGTCGTCTGGTCGTCGAGGAACTCGAACTCCAGATCGCGACCGTTGATGCCGCCGTCGGCGTTGACGGACTCCTGGAGCGCCTCGAGTGCGGCCTTCTCGCCGCTGCCGAGGAAGGACGCTCCGCCACTGATCGACAGCAGCGCGGGAATGGTCACGGGCTCGGTATCCGAGGGCTCGGTGGGGGTGCTCGCGCACCCGGCGGCCAGGGCGACAATCGCGGCCGAGACGGTTAGGGCCGCGAATGCCTTCGGGCGGAAGTAACGGAACGCGAATGGTGTTTCAGACAACATCGGCTGGACTCCTTAGGAGCAACCCGCCAGCCACTCTGGCGAGGTGATTCTCAGAGGATCTCTGCCACCCGACGAGAAAGTCAAGGTAATGCGTTCACTGAACGAGACATTCTCCGCCAGTATCATCGGTAGTCGAGCGCAGGCATCTCGGGGTGTTGTCCATTCAATGAGACAACTCGCTTGTGGTTCCCGTACGAAAGGTGGTTGTTTCAGTACTGCCGGATCGGACTGGCGGATTGAGGACAACGAAGTGCAAATCAAATCGCAGGTGCTCGCTGTGAGTGCATCGCACGCTCCGGGCATGACAGCAGACACACATCAGGAAATCGGAACGACCTTTCGGGCGGGGCTCGATCGAGCACGTCGAATCGTCGAGGATTTCGACCCGGACCTCGTGGTCATGTTCGGCTCGGATCATCGCCGTGCATACGAGCCGGTCATCCCCGCGATCTCGGTAGTACTCTCCGCCGAGGGGTATGGTGACCACGGATCGCCCACAGGCGAGTATTCGATCCCGTCTGACCTGGCTCGGAACCTCGCCCAGCACCTGCTCACTGCGGAATTCGATGTGGCGGTATCGCGAGGCGTGCGGCTGGATCACGGCTTCGGCGAGACCCTTGGGCACTTGTTGGGAGGCTTGGACGCCCGACCGGTACTTCCGGTATTCATCAACTGCGCGACGCCGCCGCTCGCGGCACCGTCCAGGGCAGTGGAACTGGGCGACGAGGTCGCACGATTCCTCGACCTGCTTCCGGCCCAGAAGATCCTCATCGTCGGTTCCGGTGGGCTCTCGCACTCGCCGCCCACGCTCGAGGTCGACACGCTGACGCTCAGCGACAAGGAGAGGCGACGCATCTCCCAGGAAGGTCGTGCGGCTGCCGTCGAGAAGATCAATCCAGCGTGGGACGCGGAGTTCCTCGGTCGCCTGCAGGTCGCTGACTCGGGCTGGCTCGAATCGGTGACGCAGGAGTTCATCACTGATGGCGGCGTCGGGGCCAACGAGATTCGCACCTGGCTCGCCACCTGGGCGGCCGGCGGTCGCAACTCGATGGAGACTCTCGCCTACGAACCCATCAAGGAGTGGATCACCGGCATGGGTGTGGTGTCCTCTTCGTGGGCAGTCGAATCCGGCGAGTAGAGCGTGGGCATGCGCAGGGTCGTCACGGGCCTCTCGGGCAGCAGGGCAGTGATCGTCTCGGACCGAGTGGTGGCGCCGCTGTCGTTCGGGACTCACGGCGGCAGCATCGTTCCCGTGTGGCCGTCGACCGAGGGCGGGCCCAACGGGTTTCGCGTCTCGATCCTCAACATCCCCCCGTCCGACGACGGGGAATGGGACGCGTTCGTCATGGACAGGTTCGGCGATGACGCCGATTCCGCCCAGCCGGGCATGCACGAGACGCCGACCACGGACGTCTGTTTCGTCGTGTCGGGTGCGGTAGCTCTGCAACTCGACGGTGGAGATGAGGTTATTCTGCAGGCCGGCGATGTCGTTCTGCAGGACCGTACTCGGCACCGTTGGGTGAACCGTGGTGCCGAAATGGCATCGATCATGGCCGTCCTCGTCGAGGCGAGCGCCACAGTCGAAGAAGGAAGGCCGACGTCGTGAACGGACAGATCACGGGAGCCGTGATTGAGAAGCCACCGGTGAGTGTCGTCCTGGGTTCCTTACAGCACTCCATCGAGTTTGTGAATGTCGGTCCCTGGCGCACCAGAGTGCTGCAGGCGGGCACGGGGGAGCCTCTCGTCCTCATGGCCGGTACCGGAGGGCATCTTGAGGCGTATGCGCACAACATCGCTGCACTCGCCAGCCGGTTCCATGTCATCGCCTACGACTACCCCGGTCACGGCTATACGACTCTGGCCGAGGCCGACCTGGAGCTCTCCGACTACGTAGCGCACCTCGCTCAACTCCTGGCAATGTTGGGCGTGGAGCGGGCACATCTCAACGGGGAGTCGCTGGGTGGATGGGTAGCGCTCAAGTTCGCCGCAGCGTTCCCGGACCGCGTGGGACGACTCGTGCTCAACACGCCCGGGGGCACCATGGCGCGGCCCGAGGTCATGGAGCGGATCCGTGGGCTGTCTCAGGCCGCCGCGGACAACCCCACTCGCGAATCGATCCGCGCTCGCCTCGAGTGGCTGATGGCCGACCCCGCTACGGTGAGCGACGAACTCGTCGAAATCAGGAGGGCGATCTACTCGCGTGATGGATTCGCGGAGTCGATGCGTCACATCCTGTGTCTGCAGGATCCGGAGGTACGGCGCCGGAACATGGTGACCGACGAGGACCTGGCGGCGGTTCCGCACGGTGCCCTCGTCGTGTGGACGTCGGACGACCCGTCGGGCCCGGCGGGAGTCGGACTCGATATGGCGGAGAAGATCTCCGGGGGGCGGTTCGAACTCGTCGAGGGTGCCGGCCACTGGCCGCAGTGGGAGCAGAGCGAGCGATTCAACTCGCTCGTGCTCGAGTTCCTCGCGGAAGGCTCGCAACGATGAGCAGCAATGATGCCGCTCTGGTCGAGTCTGCCGTCGACCTTCTCGAACACGCCAGTGCAACGGCGACCGCGTGCGATCCCGTTCGGGGAATCATCCCGACGACACTCGATGCCGCATACTCCGTGCAGGAGAGCCTCACCGAGCGGGCTCTGGCGGCCGGTCGAACGATCGTGGGACGCAAGATCGGACTGACGAACGTTGTCGTGCAGAAGCAACTCGGTGTGGAGCAACCGGATACCGGCGTTCTCTTCGACGACATGCGGACCGACGACGGCGGCGAGCGTCCTTACCGCACCCTCATCGCACCGCGCATCGAGGCGGAGGTGGCGGTCATCCTGGGATCTGACCTCGTCGGGCCGGACATCACTGAGGAGCGTGTCCGCGCTGCTGTCGAGAGTGTCACCGTGGCACTCGAGATCGTCGACAGCCGCATTCGCAACTGGGACATCACGATCGTCGACACGGTCGCAGACAATGCCTCGAGCGCTGGCTTCGTGATCGGGTCCGACCGCGTACCGCTGGGCGAGATGGATCTCAGCGCGGTGAGTATGACTCTTCGCGAGGGATCGACGATTGTCTCGCAGGGTACCGGCGCGGATTGCCTGGGCGATCCCATCGCTGCCCTGCTCTGGCTCGCGACCGCTGCACGCGACCTCGGACGGCCGCTCCGAGCAGGGGAGATCGTGCTCACGGGAGCTCTCGGCCCCATGGTTCCGGTGACCGCCGGTGCCACGTACACGTCCGACGTGACCGGTCTCGGCTCCGTCAGCGTCACACTCGCGTAGGAACGGAACTCATGACCACCAAGGTTGCCATCATCGGCTCGGGAAACATCGGAACCGATCTCATGATCAAGATCAGGCGCTTGTCGGGGGAGTTGGAACTGGCGGCAATGGTCGGGATCGACCCCGCTTCCGACGGTCTCGCCCGTGCGGCACGCATGGGAACGGCGACGACGGCGCGCGGTGCGGCGGGTCTCATCGAGCTCGAGGGTTTCGACAAGATCGATATTGTCTTCGACGCGACATCCGCCCGCTCCCACGTGGAGAACGCGGCTCTGCTGAGCCCTTTCGGTAAGCGGATGATCGATCTCACGCCGGCGGCGATCGGTCCGTACGTCGTGCCGAGCGTGAACCTCTCGGAGCACCTCTCAGCCCAGAACGTCAACATGGTCACGTGCGGCGGACAGGCGACGATTCCCATCGTGGCCGCACTGAGCGCCGTGACGCCCGTGCGCTATGCGGAGATCGTCGCATCGATCGCCTCGAAGTCGGCGGGACCGGGAACACGTGCGAACATCGACGAGTTCACCGTGACGACGGCTCGTGCCGTCGAAGCGGTCGGTGGCGCCGAACGAGGTAAGGCTCTTATCGTTCTCAACCCGGCGAACCCGCCCCTCGTCATGCGTGACACTGTCTCGGCGATCGTGGACGAATGCGATACTGCACAACTGGCGAGTTCGGTTGAGGCAATGGTCGCCGCCGTACAGAGCTACGTGCCGGGCTATCGACTCAAGCAGGCTGTGCAGTTTCGGACACTCGCTGTCGACGATCCGCTGCACCGACTGGTCGACACACCCGCCCGAGCGCGCATTCTCGCGTCGATCTTCCTCGAGGTGGAGGGGGCGGGGCATTATCTTCCCGCGTACGCCGGGAATCTCGACATCATGACCTCGGCCGCGCTGAGGGTAGCCAGAGGAATCGCCGCTGAAGCGGAGAAGGTTGGAGCTTCGGGATGAACGAAACACGGTTGTACATCCAGGACGTCACACTCCGCGACGGCATGCATGCGATACGTCATCAGTACACTCTCGACCATGTGAGGTCGATAGTCGGCGCGCTCGATGCTGCCGGCGTCGACGCGATCGAAGTCGCGCACGGAGAGGGACTGGGCGGCTCGACCGTGACCTACGGTGCGGGGCGCCACACGAACGAGGAATGGATCGCGGCCGCGGCGGAGGTCGTCACTCGAGCGAAGCTGACCACGCTGCTCGTGCCCGGCGTCGGGACCGTTGAGGATCTGCATCGAGCTCGAGACCTCGGTGTGACCTCGGTGCGTGTGGCGACGCATTGCACCGAGGCTGACATCTCGGCCCAGCACATCGAGACCGCTCGTAACCTCGGTATGGACGTGTCGGGTTTCCTCATGATGAGTCACATGAGCGAGCCGGCGGAACTCGCCGCTCAGGCCCGGCTGATGGAGAGCTACGGCGCGCACTGTGTCTACGTAACCGACTCCGGTGGTCGCCTCACCATGAACGGAGTTCGTGAGCGCGTTCGCGCCTATCGCGACGTGCTCCGCTCCGAGACGCAGATCGGAATCCACGCGCACGAGAACCTCTCCCTCTCTGTCGCGAATTCTGTTGTCGCTGTCGAGGAGGGCGCGATCAGGGTCGACGCGTCGCTGGCGGGCCAGGGCGCTGGCGCTGGCAACTGCCCCATCGAGCCGTTTACCGCTGTCGCTACCCTGTTGGGATGGAAGCACGGATGCAACACCTTCGCCCTGTCGGATGCCGCTGAGGATCTCGTACGCCCGTTGCAGGATCGGCCTGTGCGGGTCGACCGCGATACCCTCACCTTAGGCTTCGCAGGCGTCTACTCGAGCTTCCTTCGCCATGCTGAACGGGCAGCGAGCGAGTACTCCGTCGAAGTTCGCGACATCCTCGTGGAGGTGGGGCGACGCGGACTCGTGGGCGGTCAGGAGGACATGATCGTCGACGTCGCCCTGGATCTGGTCGCAAACCGTGCGCCGTCAGACACGCGTTTGTGAACATCGACAACCCTCATCGCGATCGCTCCTGATCGCGGAATGGAGAAGCAAATGAACAGTCGCAAAGTAGCGATCATCGGCGCCGGCGCAGCCGGTCTAGCAAACGCCAAGTACTTCGACGCAGCAGGTCACGATGTGACGATCTTCGAAATCGGCACCGTGGTCGGCGGGCTCTGGGCCTACAACAACGACAGCGGCCGCAGCTCAGCTTACAGGTCGCTACATATCAATACGTCCAAGAAGACCACCGCGTTCTCGGACTTCCCGATGGCAGATGACACTGCGATCTTTCCCAACCACTGGGAGATGTCCGAGTATCTGAACGCGTACGCCGACCGCTTCAACCTCCGTGAGCGAATCAGGTTCCGCTCGGAGGTCGTCGGGGTGGAGCCGACGGCACCGGGCGACGACGGACGCTGGTGGGTGCAGACCATTGGTGGCGATCGGGAAGCGTTCGACGCAGTCGTGATCGCCACCGGGCACCTGACCGTCCCCAACCTGCCCGAGGTCGTCTCGGGCTTCACGGGCAGGCTTCTTCACTCACACGATTACAAAGAGCCGTGGGAGTTCCGCGGATCCCGCGTATTGGTGATGGGCACGGGCAACAGCGGGCTCGACATCGCCGCCGATCTCAGCGTGGTGGCTGATCAGACGCTGCTCGCAGTGCGCTCGCCGGAGTTAGTCACGCCAAAATTCGTCGCGAATCTACCGCTGGGATGGGTCGAGGCCCCGTTCCGGAAGAGATGGCTGCCGTCCGATCTGTACCTCATCATCCGGCGGATCATGACCTGGCTGGTGCACGGAAACATGGAGCGCCTCGGATTCGGCAAGCCGCCGCTGCGAACTCATCCGATCTCGCACGCCACCCTGGTGAATCACATCCGGTATCGGCGAGTCCTCGTCCGACCCGGGGTCCTCGGCGTCGACGGCAACACGGTGCACTTCTCCGATGGATCCGCAGAAGACCTCGACGTGATCATTTGCGCAACGGGTTACATCATGACCTTCCCTTTCCTCGATCCTTCTATCGTGTCCGCGGACTCCGACGGCAGCCTGAACCTCTTCGGTCGCGCGGTTCCTCCGAAGTGGCCCGGCTTGTACTTCGGGGGCTACTTCAACTCAAACGGACTGTCGAACCTGCGCATGTTCGAGCACCAAGCGAAATGGTTTGCGGAGCTGGAATCGGGAAGCGTCGTGCTCCCCAGCGAGGACGAGATGCTTCGCGAGATCGAGGACACCAAGAACTTCATCAAGCGTCGGTACCCAGCCGGACTGCGTTACGCCTACGAACTCGAGCCCTTCCCGTACCTGCGCTTCTTGCGACGCGAACAGAGGCGATCAGCGGCGAGGCGCCGGCTCGCCGGAAACAGTTTCGAGTCCGCGGGGTCGGCAGATCGACTCGCCGCCCCGAGATGATGCTGATACCTGAGCGAGCGGAGTCCGGCGCCAGGCGCTCATTTGACGTGCCGCAACTTCGAATGCGCGGCCGGATACGGCTCAGACCCTTCGCCTGGAACCTCCCCGAATTGGCCGGCGGCGAGCATCTCTAACGCCGCTCGACCCCAGATCTCTTTGAGGAAAGGGGCTATCCATTTTGTGGACCTAGATTGAATAGTCTTGCTATATGCCTGTGGAATCTGCATATCTGCTTGAGTCGATCCGCATCGCGTTCTCGGGCGTGAAGTAGGCACGGGGAGAGCCTCCGTAACCAGGCACTCCGGCAGGCGAAAACTCTCGATGGAAGTAGCCAGCAACGGGAGTGAGAGCGTTGAGCTGATCAATCGCTCCCTCGTATCCACCGAGGCTCACGAACGGTGGTGCTTCGTTGAAGAGAAGTCGCGCCTTGGCGTGCAGAACCGGGAATGTAAGAAAGTCGCTTGCCGCCACGCTGTATCCAGCCTGCGCAAATGCTTCGGAGACCGCAGCAGTGCCGCACATAGGATCGGCGATCCGCGAGCCGTAGGGCACAAACTCACCGATGATGTCCGTTAGCCATTCAAGCAGCCGAGTCTTGTTGCCCAAATAGCGATATGCCATCCCGCACTCCCAACTCGCGCTTCTGTCAGTTCCGACCCCAGTCTAGGAACTGTCGGCCCTCGGGGCCGCATGGTTCTACTTGACGGCGAGCCTCAGACATCCGAATGTTCCCCTCCTCTCGGCAAGTGGGAGGGTGTGCCGCCTGAATGTCTCCGGCCGCTGCCACCATGAGTCCATGACAGAGCTTGCCTATATGGTCCGGGAAGACTGGGCCCAGCACGGCACCGCGATGGTGCCTCAGAGCGCAGTGATCCGAGACTGGATCGGTCCGGCGCCCTACCTATTCGCCGTAACCGACGTGAAAAAGTTCAACAGCGAGGGACGCAGCGCTGACCTTGAGACAGCGAAGTTCATCGCCCCTGACGCCTCGACTCGCAAGGTCTTCAATATCTCCGAACTCGGCGGCCTTCGCCGCGAGGACAGGGTGATCGACCACGCCGTCGTGATCCTGCACCCATACGGTGAGCGGGACCTTGACGCTCTGGGCGACGCCGTGAAGGACGATGTGTTCAAGAAGGTCTTGGTCATTATCTGGTCGCCCCGCGACATGGTTCACGCCTGGTTAGACGGCCTCGGTGCGATCAACCTGCACATCGGCGAGGCCTTCCCGGCCCCGGATCCAGTTATGGTTGAGGCGGGCAAGTCGATGGTGGACGAGGAGTACAACGGGCTCGGCTCTGGCCACGGCAAGGATGCCGTCGTGCAGCTAGTACGGGCGTTCACAGACGCTGGCTATCCCCTCGACGTAGATGCTTGGCTCCGCGCTTACTTCCGAGCAGGCGGCACCTTCCGCCATGGCGAGTCGATCGCGAAGCTCCTCGGTGAGATGAAGAATGGCACCAAGCACCGCGTCCAGATCCGGTACCGCGACAACATCGTCGAGATCCTTCGCGGCCGTGTCGCTTCCAAGATCTAGGGACCCGTGGCTCTCGGAAGAGCAGCCGCGAACTCGCGTTGAGACAAGGCGTCGAAGCGGTGCGTGTCGGGCACCTCCTTGACGAGCACGACGATCTTCATGGCGTTCCCTCCCGGCAGGATCAGACGCGGTTGCGGTCGACGAGCTGGCGCGCGATGACGTTCTTCTGGATCTCGTTCGTGCCCTCGCCCACGATCATGAGCGGAGCGTCGCGGAAGTAGCGTTCGACATCGAACTCGGTCGAGTATCCGTAGCCGCCATGGATGCGCACGGCGTTCAGCGCGATGGTCATCGCTGTTTCCGAGGCGAACAGCTTGGCCATGCCGGCCTCCATATCGGCACGCGCGCCCGAGTCGTACCGGCGGGCGGCGAAGTGCACGAGCTGGCGTGCCGCGGTGAGCTGCGTCGCCATGTCCGCGAGGTAGTTGCCAATCGACTGGTGCTTCCAGATCGGAACGCCGAACGTCTCGCGCTGTTGTGAGTACTTGATCGAGTCCTCAAGCGCGGCGCGGCCCACGCCGAGGGCGCGCGAGGCGACCTGGATACGGCCGATCTCGAGCCCTCGCATCATCTGCGAGAAACCTTCGCCCTCGTCCGCGCCTAGGAGGGTGCCCGTAGGGGTGCGGAAGTCGTCGAACGAGAGCTCGCAGCTCTCCACGCCCTTGTAGCCGAGCTTGGGTAGGTCGCGCGAGACGGTGAATCCGGGGCCGCTCTCGACCAGCAGGATGCTCATGCCTTTGTGAGCGGGAGCCGCCTGCGGGTCGGTCTTGCACAGCAAGGCGATCAGTCCCGAGCGGCGGGCGTTGGAGATCCACGTCTTCGAACCGTTGACGACGTAGTCGTCGCCGTCGCGGCGGGCGGTCGTGAGCATCGCCTGGAGGTCGGATCCGCCGCCGGGCTCGGTGAGGGCCATGGTCGCGCGCAGCTCCCCGGTCGCCATGAGCGGCAGGTAATGGTCCTTTTGCTGCTCGGTGCCGTAGGTCATGATCAGCTTCGCTACGACGGTGTGGCCGCCCATCGCGCCTGCGAGGCTCATCCAGCCGCGCGACAGCTCTTCGGTGATGGCCGCGTAGCAGGAAGCCGAAACCTGCGCGTCACCCCACGGCTCGGGGATCGCTAGGCCGTAGATGCCCATCTCCTTCATCTGCGCGATGAGGTCTTCGGGGTAAGTGTTGGTGTGCTCGAGCTGCTGCACGACGGGCTTGACCGCCCGGTCGACCCAGTCCCGCACGAGGTGCACGAGTTCGAGTTCACCCTCGGCAAGTTCGTGGATGCCGTCGCTCACGATGTCACCCTGTGCAGTCGATGCCGCCATGGTCCTACCCTCCTGTCGTCATCGAGCAGAATATATTGCCAGCGCTTCCAAAGCGCAAGATGCTTGATATCAGTGAACAACCGGAATATATTGTGAACTTGTGACCCTTCCCCTCGACGGCATAACCGTCATCGCGCTCGAGCAGGCGGTCGCCGCTCCGTTTGCCTCACGGCAGCTGGCCGATCTCGGGGCCCGCGTTATCAAGATCGAACGCGGCACCGGAGACTTCGCGCGGGGCTACGACGACAAGGTCAACGGGTTGGCGAGCTACTTCGTCTGGCTCAACCGTGGCAAGGAGAGCGTCGTGCTCGACCTGAAAGACCCCGCCGACTTCGCCCTGCTCACCGCGATGGTGCGCGAGGCAGATGTGCTGATCCAGAACCTGGTTCCCGGCGCCGTCGATCGCCTCGGTCTCAGTGCCGAAGCGGCACTCGAACTCAACCCGAAGCTCATCTTCGCGTCGATCTCTGGCTACGGCGCCGGCGGCGCCTACGAGGACAAGAAGGCTTACGATCTGCTCATCCAGTGCGAGTCGGGCCTGCTGAGCGTCACGGGCATGCCCGATAATCCGGCAAAGGTGGGCATCTCGATCGCCGATATCGCCGCGGGCATGTACGCGTACTCGGGCATCCTCGCGGCGCTAATCAATCGCGGGCGCACGGGGCGCGGCGACATCCTCGAGATCTCGATGCTCGAGGCGATGGGCGAATGGATGTCGCAGCCCCTCTACTATGCGATGTACGGCGGGCAGGCTCCCGAACGCAGCGGGCCGCAGCACGCGAGCATCGCGCCGTACGGCCCGTTCCCTGTGAGCGACGGGACTGTCTTTCTCGCCGTCCAGAACGAGCGCGAGTGGGCGCACTTCTGCAGCGACCTGCTCGGGCAACCCGCTCTCGCCACAGATCCGCGGTTCTCATCGAACACCGAGCGGGTGGCGAATCGCCCCCTTCTGCACGAGATTATCGAGGCGGCGCTGGGCGGTAGCTCCGTCGTTGAAGTGCTCACGAAGCTCGACGAGGCCCAGATCGCGAACGCGCAATTGCGCACGATGCTCGAGCTAGCCGATCATCCACAGCTTCACCAGCGGGGTCGATGGCGCGAGATCGGGAGCCCGGTGGGCGACATCTCGGTGCTCCTGCCTCCGGTGTCGGGCCGCGAGCTCGAGGTCACCCTCGGTACCATTCCTGAGCTTGGGGCGCACACCGATGCGGTGAAAGCGGAATTCCAGGCGCGGAGGAGGCAATGACGGTTGGATGGGGTCTCATGAGTGCACCCACCGAATCCTCGCGTACCCTCGGCCAGCTCAGCGACAGGGCGTCGCGGCACATCCGCGAACTCATCATCTCGGGCGGGCTCGCTCCGGGCACGACGGTGCGGCCCGAGATCATCGGTGAGCAGTTGCACATCTCAGCGACGCCGGCCCGCGAGGCGCTGCAGATGCTTCGCGCCGAGGGATTCCTCGACCTCGCTCCCGGGCGGGGATTCAGCGTCTCCCCGTTGAGCGGCGACGACATCCGCGACCTCTTCGTTATGCAGTCGCTCGTCGCCGGAGAACTCGCCGCTCGCGCCGCGGGTCGGTGGACCGCCGACGAGCTCCAGGAGCTGCAGGCTCTGCACCACGAGCTCATCGCGGCAGCGGCCCGCTCCGACACCTCCAACCTCGAGATCAAGAACCACGCATTCCACCGCCAGATTAATCAGATGGCGAAGTCGCGAAAGATGCTCAGAGCGCTGAGCCTGAGCACGCGCTATGTGCCGCGGGAGTTCTACGGGTCCATTCCCGGGTGGCCCGACGCGACGGTCGAAGACCACGGCGCGATTCTCGCGGCGATCGTCGAGAGGGACGACGAGCGAGCGCGCTCTGCGATGGGCGAGCACATCATCCATGCCGGCGAACTGCTGGCGCAGCATTTCGACACCAGGCTCAATAAGGGAGACACACCGTGAGTGACAACGCATCGAGGGTAGTCGAGGGCTGGAACGGCCGGCTCTTCGAGGACTTCGCCGTCGGGGACATCTACTACCACCCGTTCGGCAAGACGGTCACCCAGGCCGACAACCAGCAATTCACGCTCGCCACCCAGAACGTCTCGAAGACCCACGTCGACGCCCACTTCGCCGCGAGCACCGAGTTCGGCAAGCCGCTTGTGAACTCGACGTTCATCCTCGCGCTCGTCACCGGCCAGTCGACCATGGACCTCTCCATGAACGTGTTCGCCAACCTCGGTTGGGATGAGGTGCGCCTGCCCACCCCCGTGCTCGAGGGCGACACGATCTACTCCCGGTCGAAGGTGCTCACGCTGCGTGAGTCGTCGTCGCGCCCCTCGATCGGCATCGTGGGAGTCGCGACCGAGGGCTTCAACCAGGACGGCAAGATCGTGATCTCGTACCGCCGCACCTTCATGGTCTACAAGCGCGGGTTCCTGCCGACGGTCGCCGACTCGCGCCCGTCCGAGGAGTCACTGCCCACCGTGCCAGTCGCCGGCTGATGGCTGCCGGGATCGACTACGCGGTCACCGCGCTGTTCGTGCCGGGCGACCGCCCCGACCGGTTTGAGAAGGCGGTCGCGACCGGCGCCGACCTCGTCATCATCGACCTTGAAGATGCAGTTCCACTCGATGCGAAGTCCGATGCCCGCGCCAACGCTGTGCGCGCATTGGCCGGGCTCGAGGCCGCAGTGAGAGTGAACCCGCTCGCCGAGGGCGGGCTCGCCGACGCCGAGGCGCTCGCCGGGATCTCCACACTGCGCGCCGTCATGCTCCCCAAGTCGGAGCGCGCCGAAGACGTCGCCGCCCTCCGTGCCGTGCTCGGCGACGGCGTGCCGATCATTGCGCTCATCGAGACCGCGTTGGGCGTGCGGGGGGTCGACGCAATCGCCCAGAGTGCGGGAGTCGCACGGCTCGCTTTCGGCGCTCTGGATTTGTCTGCGGATCTCAACGCCACCAGCCGCTCTTTGCTCGATCAGGTACGGATCGAATTGGTGCTCGCTTCGCGAGTAGCGGGCCTCGCCGCGCCACTGGAGTCGCCAGACCCCGATTTTCGCGATCTCGAGGCGCTCACTGTCATGGCACGCCAATCATCTTCTCTTGGTTTCGGAGGTCAACTCTGCATTCACCCCGCGCAGGTCGCGGCCGTGGAGGAGGGGTTCGCGCCCAGCTCGGAAGAAATTGCTTGGGCCCAGCGCGTCGTTGAGGCTTCACGCGGCGGTGCTGTGCAACTCGAGGGCACCATGGTTGACCGCCCGGTGTATCTACGGGCAATCGCAACCCTTTCACGAGCGGGCGCTCCTCGCCCTCTAATACCGTGAGTCAAGCGCTAGCGGGACTGGGAGCGAGCAAGACGCGCATGATGGTCCTTGAGGTCCTCGCTGAGAGTGGTGAACTTACCGTGTCCGAACTCATGCTCAAGTGCGAATTCTCTCGGAACGGGATCACGGATCATCTCCGCTCACTGACGCAGATTGGCATTGTGAAATCGGAACAACGGAGACGAGATTGGGCGACTAAGCCCGTCACTCATTATTGGATTGAAGCTGACTGCTTGGAAGAACTCGCATGGAACATTTACGACGAATTGCACGCACATGTGGAGTCGCATCGGGTGGGCCCATTTGCGAAAGGGCATCGACGATCCTGAGTCGAGCCCTCCGTAATCCGCGGTTGACTTGAGTAGTTGCCCTCGCCATCGAGTTGATCTATAGCGGCGATCTTCGTGAGCGGTATTCCGATGCCGATGCCGATACCGATGCCTTTCAACATCTCGCGAATCTTGTCATTGGAATGAGTGAGGTTGAGGATCCTTGAGAAGCGGGGAAGGCCACTGATGTGATGATCGACCAGGTAGCGAGGAAACTCCTGAGCCCACTCGTGTCCGCTCAGCTATCAGCTGCACGAACATGTTCCTAACGAACAACTCCAACTGGTCGGAAGCCCACAAGCCGCTCGACACGCTCGCGTCCTGCTGTTTTCTATCGGCTTGGGTGGTCGCCCACATTGGACTCGACGGAAGAACTCTTTCGCCTTCAGCAGTTTAGCCCGCAGCTGAGCTGAATGCTGCCCTGCCTCCGGCTGACCGGAGGTTCAAGGAGCCGATCGGGTACGAAGCCCTCTGACTAGTCGACCATGGTCAAGAGGGTTACCACTCGATCGCGAATCTGATCGCGCACGACGCGAACCTCGCTGACGCTCAGCGTGGCGGGATCTGCGAGATCCCAGTCGAGGTAACGCTTTTTCCGGGATAGATAGCGCAGGCGTCGCCGCAGCCCATGGTGACTACAACGTCGGCTGCTTGGACGACGGAGCCTGACCCGCTTTTCCGGACACCTGAGTTGAGGCGATGATCGTCTCAGAGAGGAGTCCGTGAGATGCCTGCTGCCCACCCGCCGGAGTTCCG
>NZ_JARGEM010000011.1 GCF_029211225.1 Antiquaquibacter metalliresistens | reverse complement strand
ACGAGGAGGTGGCGATCCCGGAACTGACCGCGGCATAATCAACTCAGCTAGATCTCGCACGGTGTCCAGAAACTCCACCACTCAGCGGGACGTCACCGCACAAGGCGGAGATCTCCGAGCGACGTCTCGCACGCGAGGATCCTCAGAAGGTCGCTGAAGCTCGGGCGCGCTACCGCGAGAACTATGTACGCAAGGCTCCGTCAGAGTGGAAGGCCTCGCCTGAACAGCGGGAGGCGTACCGCCGCGCGAGCCGGGACCAGCGCCGGCTGGATCGTCGGCTCGCGGCGGCGGGCCTTCCCTCCCGGCAGCTGCACAGAGTGCCGGTGGCCGAGGTGCGTGCGAATGTTCGCGCGGCCGATGCGTTCTTCTCAGAACCGCGGCCCCTTCTTGTTCGGAAGGCGATCGCACGCGAGGAGTTCGGCACGCCCGCCGCCTGGTTGCGATCGCTCGCAGTGGAGCTCGCGACCATTCGGAACCGTCCCGAGATCCTCGAGGCAGGTCGTCGGTACCTGGCGAGGCACGGTGAGCGGCTTCGATCGGAGGTCAGGATGGACTCGGTGGCGCGGCACGTACGGGGGCTCCCTCCGCTCGACGAGGACCGCGAGGTGCTAGCTCGCCTGACGGCCGCGCTGCAGGTCGCCAGTCCTGGTCTCGGCCGTGGCGGCCGGCCGTATACGTTCGTCCCGCCTCGTGCGCGTGTCCGGGACGCGCACGAGCACGGCGAGGCACACAGCGATCTCGGTCGCTAGTCGCGTCGACGCGGCGACGTCTCCGTTACGTAGGTGAGGTACCGGTTCCAGAGTTCGGTTGCGGCCTCGTCGCCGGTGGCGAACTCGCCCATCGGCTCCTCGACGTCCTTCGTGAAGGTGGCGTAGTAGACGGTTGTCCAGAGCATGTTGCGCATGACGTCCCGCGCTTCAATGCGACCGTAGATGTCGCCCCAGCGCCCGTTCCGGCAAACCCAGCGATCAGGGAACGCGTTGAGGCGTGCGTGGAACGCGCTCGGCGTCGTCGGCCTGGCAGCTGGAGTGTTCATCGCGCGACGTCGTTCGACGTCCCGGTCGATGTGATCGGCATATCGGCTGTTGCTGCCCACGGCTACTCCCCTACGGGTGTTGCAGCCGGCCCTGCGCGAAGATCCCGCTCTCTGCGGTCGTCGTAGATTCTACGGATCACCGACTGACGTCGGTTGGTTCAGCCTCCGTGCTGAGCCAGCTCTCGTCACCCTCGAGCTGAACGCTGATCTGCTGCCAGCGGCGAGCGGCGAGCTCCCGTGCGGCAGTTCGCGCGGGCTCAGGCCCAGTCTCAGTCATGCGCCGAGGGTACAGCCCGCTGCGCCTAGAAGGGCCGGAGCATCCACAGTACGGCCATCGCTGCCGCCAGGTACACAGCGCCTGCGATCGCGATCGCGAGTCGGGGCGGCCGCTGCGGCAACAGCCGCCTATGCGCGGCGACAGCGAGGGCCGTGAGCATCCCAGCCACGACGATGCCCCCAGCGATCCCAACGATCATCACTACTCCCCCAGACGAAAGGTGGGCCGGAGTCTCCTCCGGCCCACCTCAGTGTCGATCACTCAGGACGGTCGCCAGGCGCGTCGTCGCTCGAGGAGCTCGAGCGGGTCAGCGTGGCAGTGGCGTACTTGAGGCTCGCGCCGAGTTCGTCGATCTCCAGCTCGATGCTGGTGCGCTTCTCGCCTTCCTTGGTCTCGTAGCTGCTCTGCTGCAGTCTGCCGTAGGCCACGACGCGCGCACCCTTAGTGAGGCTCGCGGCCGCGTGCTCCGCGTCCGCCCGCCAGATGGTCGCCCTCATGAACGTTGTTTCGCCGTCCTCCCACTGCTTCGTCGAGGCGTCGAACACCCGCGGCGTCGACGCAATGGTGAGGTTGGCGACCGCTACGCCGCTCTGCGTGTAGCGCAGCTCGGGGTCTGCGGTGAGGTTGCCGCGGACGGTGATGAAGATCTCTCCGGCCATTTCGTATTCTCCTTCAGTTTCGATGGTGATGGTTGTCGCTCGAGGTTTCGAGGACCGGGGACCTGTCCCGCATTTCGGTTTGGTGGGACATTTCCGATACGCAGCGCTGATGGCGCGAACGGCGGAGACCATAAGTGGGTCCCCGACCGGAGGCGAAAGTTTGGGAGGAAGTGAGCGAAGCGCCGAGCGAAGTTTCGACGCAGGTCGGGCACGACGTGCCACGTTGGTCGCAGCCGAGAGCGCCGTAGCCTCGGGGATCGGCAATGTCCCAGTGGTTGACTATGGCTCGAATCGTGCCCACGGTGAGAGAATACGCTATTGATCGTTGCTGTAAAGCATCCAATTGGGGGGGAACGCTTGGACCAGGATGGGGAGACCTGGCGCACCGGACTGGAGCCCGGTGCGCGGCTGCAGGCCCTTCGGCTGCAGCTCGTCGAGGCCGCACTCTGCGGCTCGAGCGCGGCCGCAGAAGAGGACCCAGGCCGCGGCCGTGCAGTCTGGGCGGAGCTCGCCTCCATCGCCGGGAGCCGGCGAGCGTTCGCCGGCGCAGCCAGCGAGTCCCTCGTGAGGGCGTGGGAGCTGATCAATCAGGCACCACGGATGGTGATGGAGGACGCGATGCACACGGACGTGCACGACTTCGCGGTGCAGCTGCGCCGCCGCCTGGTGCTCGAGCATGGTGTAGACCCGCACAACCCGAGCGAGCTTGCCCCTCTGGGTTGGCAACTCACCGACGACTACGACGGACCGATCTCGCTCGCGGGCGGAAAGCGGGTCCCGCTCGACGTGTACGCACCGATCACTCCCCCACCAGCGCTGGGCTCGGTCGAGCTGGGCAGACTGGGCTTCGCCGTCGCGCCCTCAGGTACCGCCGCAAGCACCGCCAGCGTGCCACCGCGGCATCGTGCCGAGCCCTCCGAGCGGCGGTCGGAGCCGGAGCTGGGCCGCTAGCGGTCCAGTTCTCTTGGCGGCTCAGGAGCGTCGCGGGGCCCCGCCCGCCGCTGCGGTTGCTGCCGTGCGGTGACCGCCGCTCTCGGGGACAGAGGATTGCCGGCACGCGCAACGCTGGCGGCGTGAGACGCAGGTCCTCCCGGCGCCGTCACGTCACGCTCAACGACGATGCGATCGAAGACCTGCCACATAGACCGCATGACGAGCGGCCCGCCGGGGTGTGGGCCGCGGCCGGGCTTGATTGAGTCTCGCGAAGCCTCGTTCCACTCGCGCTGTTCTACGGCGTCGAAGTCGAGCTGGAACTTGCTCTTTTCTGCGACATGCTCAAGGAAGATCCTGCTGGCTCTCCCATTGCCTTCACGGCTCGGGTGCAGGAAGTTCAACCAGGTCGCCGTATCCGCGATCGCCTCTACGAATCCCTCTCGGTCAAGTTCCGCCCACGCGATCCCCTGAATGTGTTCGGTCAGTCCGGCGGCGCCGGCCTCGATCTGTTTCGGGCCGATGAACCATCGTGCCTGCTCGCGCTCGTCAACCTTCTTGGCGGTCGTGACAGTCCTGATCTCTCCAGCCCAGTCCCACACGTCTTGGAAGAGGGCCTTGTGAATCGCGAGGTAGTGGGACAGGTCGTAGGTGCGCGGGATCTCGATGAGGCCTGCCCGCACCTGGTCGGCTCGCCTTCGCGCGAGGAACCGCTCGGCCTCGAGCGCACGCTCGTCCCGCAAGTCGAGCTTGTTGCGGAGGATGTCGGTACCCGGGTACAGGTACGCCGCCCATTCCTCTTCCTCGGGCATGCTACGTCGACGCCGTGACGTGCAGTCGATCCAGCACGGCTGCGAGGTACTGCTCGTCGCTCATGTTCTCGGTGGCGTTGCGCACGAGCAGCTCGACGTCGGCTCGGTGGATGTCGCCATGCTCAAGGCGATCATCCGTGAGCGCCGCAGCAACGCTCGCGCGCCGATTCGCCGGCAGCGCTGCGAACAGGTCGGGGTACTCCCGCTCGAAGCGTGTGGGCGTTGGCATACACCCATTGTGCCGCCTGATCGACCGAAACGGGCCGGATTGCCTCCGGCCCGTTCGAGCGTGCCCTACTGGCAGCTGTCGCATTGGAGAAGATCCATCGGGTCCACAGGGACGTCATAGCCGCCGATGGTGTCGCTTTCGTTATCCACTTTGTCCTCCCGGTTGTGGTCTTGGATGACCGGCGATCGGCGCACGGCGGGTCGCGGCCCTGGGGACGTGGAATAGCGGAGCGTAGCGAGCATATGCCGCGAAAGCCCCTGAGGGCCGCGACCCGGTGTGGGCCAGCCTGGGAGATCCGAGAGCACACCCGGCGAGGCGCCGGATGACATGCCACCACGGTGGCCTGAACGTACTGGGGGCCTGCGGCCCGCTCTCTGGTTCGCGGGGCACGCCCCGCTCGGCAACTTCGTTGCCATTCGGCCTGGCGAGTGTGCGCACCATTCCCCTCTCCGCAACCGCTGTCGCGAACTTCTGCTCGGCGCTGCGCTTATTTCCTCGCACAAGTGCCCGCCCGCGGCCGCCGCACGCGGCTCTGCGGATTCACTCCTGGCGCTGCAGTTCGGCGTGTGCCGAAAGGCAATTAGTTGAAGGAGGAGCAATGGAACGCGACGACACAGTGAGGGTTGGCGAGTACGCCGTGCCCGTGGACCCGATGGAGGATCTGCAGTGCGACAGCTGCCAGTAGCCGCGCCGGGTACGCAGACGGAAGAACCACTCTTCCTCACGCCGGCTGAGGCGGCGGCCGCGCTCGAGGTGAGCGAGGATGTGCTGCGGATGCAGCGTGAGTCAGGGCAGGGACCTAGGTACGTGGCGATCACGGCCCGCTCGGTGCTGTACTTCCGCGTCGAGGTTGAGGGGTTCCGGGCCCGCCGCTCGTTCGCGTAGCGGGGGCCCCACGGGTAGCGGCGGCCAGTCGGGAGAGACGGCTGGCGCGCCGCTACCCGCCGTTCAGCGGGTCAGCCACAGGCGGTAGGCGGTGGCGACCAGTGCGCTTCTGGAGGGAGCTCCGACGTCCTGTGCGAGGGCGTCGAGGCTTGCTCGCTGGGCGTCGTCGAGCCGCAGTTGGACCTGGATGCCGGCGGTCCCTCGCGGGCGCCGGCGCCGGGCTGGCATGAGTTCGCCCTTCGGCTGGTCGTTGTCGACCGCGAAAGCGTCGCGCAGTCGCTCCCGTCCGACCTGGTCGAGCGCCGTGACGAGCAGGTCGTCGTAGTTGGGCGCCGCACCGGCGGTGCTCTGTCGGAGCTTCTCGGCCCGGATCAGCTCGAGCAGGTCTCCTTCGATGTAGACGCCGGTGTTGCGCACGTTCACGCCTGCAGCCGACGTCGTCGCTTGGGCGCGCACAACCGTGCGCTGCGAGGTTGGCGCGTCGACCGAGGGCGACACGCGCTGTGGTGCGGCAGGCTCGGCTCTGCGCCGTTCTGTCGTCTTCGGCGCGATCTTTGTGACCTCCGGTGCCGGCGCGTCCCCTTGGGGCCGCGTGGAAGGCTGGAGAAGGCCGCTGAGGCCCGTCGCACGCTCGCTGCCGGCGCCTTTGAAGGCATCGGAGAGATTCGGTCGGTCGATGGTCATGCGGCCTCCCCCGCTTCGAGTTCTTGGATTCGAACGAGCAGTTCGCGAGTAAGAGCCTCGTAGTCCTCGGCGAGCCCGGCGCTGTTGGTCGAGTACAGGCCGCCAGCGGTCTGCTTGGCGACCATCTCGCGCCGTTCGGCCTCGCCGGGGATCCCGCGCGCAAGCTGGAGCACCTTCAGGCGCGCCGCCTTGTCGTCGACGGCGGCCGCTTCAAGCTCGTGGACGAGCAGACCGCGTCGACGGGAGTCGGCAGCTGCGCTGTCGAGGTGACGGATGCGGGTCTCGAAGACGGGTGCAGCATCGCCAAGGATCTGCTGCAGCGCGTCGCGCACGTCGCGCTCGAGGCGGGTTGTACGCGAGGCGATGGCGAAGAGGATGATGCCAGCCAGGCGCAGACGGGGGTTGCGCTCGCGCACGGCGATGAAGCGCTCGGCGATGCGGCTCACACCGTCGATCGAGGCTTCGTCCATGCGGGTCGGGATTGCCACGGCGCTGGAGATTCCCAGCGCCCCCTCGACGATGATGCGGTCGCCGGGCGGGGTGTCGATAAGGATGAGGTCGTAGTCGCCCGCGATCGGCGCGAGCTTCTCCTCGAGCTTGTCCGCGAGGTCTCCTCGTGTGGCGTTGCCGGAGAACAGCCGAGAGACGTCTCCGAGGTCTGGGCCGCCCGGCACCACGTCGAGCCGCTCGCGCACTCCACGACGCACCGGCAGTGCGTCGTCGAAGGCCAGTGCCTTGAGCAGTTCGGTGCCGGGGTCAGGCTCGAATCCGAGATCTCGCGCCGTGTTGCCTTGCTGGTCGAGATCAACGATGAGCACGCGGTACCCTGCGGCGGCGGCGAGGCCGCCGACGTTGCTGGTGATCGATGTCTTGCCCACTCCGCCCTTGCCCTGCGCGAATGCGACGGATCGTCTGATGGTCATGGTTGCTCCCTAGCGTGACGGCTGGGCCGTCGTCGTGTTTGGCATCGTATGTTCGCTGTGGCGCGCTGTCCGGTTGGATGGATCGCGTGTTGATAAGTAGCGGCCTCAGCGGGACGCACAACGGGTGATCTAGCGCTATCGCCCGGTGACGTTCCAATAGGAAGTATGGCGTGAGTTATGGCATTACGCAAGGCAGGAGCACGGGCGTGTTCTCCTGTGGTAGGAGCTGGTGGTGCTCCTACCGCACGCCGCGTATGACAGCGTGCGGTAGGGCGCGTGGTGGTGCTGGCGGCGAGTCGTGTTGGATGGACTGCAAGGGGCCCGGCTTGCTAGCGCGTTGCCGGGCCCCTTGTTCGGGCTAGTCGTCCGCGGACTCGCCGTCCAGCTCGTCCACGTCGTTCACCTCGAGCGCGGTGCCCTCGTCGTCGCCGACGTCGTAGCCCGCGCCGATACGTTCGACGGGCGAGAGGGCGTAGCCCCATGTCTCCAGCTGCAGCAGGTAGCTCTTCCCCTCAGCGTCCGGCGATCGCCACGTGTTGCGGCTCGTGCCGCTCTCGTACGCGCCGAGCACGATGGCGAGGGTGACGAGACCCGCCTTCTGCGGCTGGTCGGCCACCAGGTCGGCCAGGACGGACTTGCCGTAGCCGCGGTAGCTCGTGTCGAGTCCGAGCAACTCCGCTGCGGTGGTCGTTCCACGCTCGAGGAGCGCGCGGCCGTGCTGGGCGAGGCTGGTCGCGATGAAGGGTCCACAGTCCTTCGGGAGTGACTTCCGGGCCAAGAATTGGGTCAGCCAGCGAACTCGCACCACCGTGCCTGCATCCCACTCGCGGTTTCGGCGGATCAGCAGCTTCCGCGCGGCCTTCTGTTCTTCGGTCATCGGTCCGCTACCAGGGTTGCGGCCCTCGTACCGGTCGCGGTACCCGTAGGCGGCCGCGTCGACCATGTACTCGCTCTCAACGATGCCGTTCCAGCTGATACTGACCGCGACCCTGACGTCCGGTTCGCCGGTCGCGGTCACCGGCAGGGACTCGTCTCGCACGAGGTTCCGCAGCAGCTGCACGCTCGTGTCAGGCGCAAGCTCGTCACGCCGGAGGATGGCTCGCCCTTCCGCCTCCAGTTCCTTCTCCCGCCCGCGGATCGTCTCACGTCGTTCCCGTGCCGACCGCGCATTCTCGAGGTAGTGATCGAAGCGCTCGGGGTCGTCCACCGCGGCCTCCAGGAGCTCGGCGTGAACGTCGGGCTCGTCGGCGAACTCGAGGCTCGCCGCCAGGTGGAGAAGGTCAATGTTCGTGCCGAACTCGTCCGCGACCTTAAGGGCGGTCTCGTTCGTGCCTACCTCGACGGCAGCCTTGACCTCGTCCTTGCTGCGACCGAGTTGCTTGGCAACCTTCGGGATCGTCAGCCCTTCGAGCGTCAGCTGAGTCCAGGCGCGGATTCGCTCGCTGTTGGTGAGCGCGGTGCGTTCGTCGTTCTCGATCAGCTGCTCGATGATCCTGGTGGCCTCGGCGGTGTCGAGTTTGGTGAGGAATACCGGCAGCGGCTGGCCTGTGGCGCGCGCGGCAAGGGTGCGGCGTCGACCGGCACGAACGTGCACGGCCCCAGAGTCGTCCGTGTAGCCGAGCACGGGGGTCAGGATCCCGTGTTCGCGGACGGAGTTGACGAACGTGGGATCGAGGTCGCCACCCTCGCGGATGTTCGGGTCGAGGATCGCCTGGTTCGCGTCGACGTAGGTCAGTGTTGCGGTTGCGGTGGTGTCTGTCATGGTTCTCTCCTTCGGGATGCCCCGGCCCGTTGAGGGCCGGGGCGGGCTGGTCAGTGGATGAGGGTCGAGGTCTGGATGCTGGCGATCACGAGGTCGACGCGCTGGGCATCGGTGATGCAGCTCATGCCGCCGGCCTCATCGCTGCGCGCGGTGAACACTCCGCAGCCGTAGATGGGGGCGTCGTAGCCGAATCGTGCGGCGATCGCCGTCAGTGGGGCGTTCACGCGGTCGGTGTCTGCACCTGCGGCGTCGAGCCAGAGCACGAGACCGGCGTCAAGGTTGACCGCCAGCAGGGTGCTGCAGCCGATGTGATCTTCAATGGAGGCCGATCCCGGGTCGGTGTCGATCGTGATCAGCGTCAAGTTCCCTGCGTGGTCGGTGAGGATCCCGTGTGGCATAAGTTCTCTCCTTCTCTGCCAACTGTTCTTTTTGCCTGTCTGGCAGGAGCGAACCGGCGCAGCGGTGGGGGAGGGGGCAACTGACCGTGGAATACCGGACTGAGCGCAGCGAGGGAGGATATGCCGCGAAAGCGGTTGCCACCGGAGGAGCCGATGTGCAGGCTCGTGGAGCCAGACAGGCAAAACGCAGTTCAAACACTCCGCCGCCAACGCCGGGCCGTGCAGCGGTGTTCTACGCTGCTGCGCGCTTCCAGCGCGACTCAGGTTGGAGGATGCCCGCGGCGACGTGCACGGCGCAGCCGTGTGAGCGCCCGCCTGGCTGCTGAGGCGATGGTGCAGGCTGACGCGATCGCGCCGAGTACGGCACCGAGGATCTCGATGGTTTCCATGTCGAGGGTGGATAGGTGCCCCCGGTGCCTCGGATCGGACAGCGCCGCTCGAGATTGTTATGCGGCGTCGACGTCGGCTGCGATCGGTGCGGGTCTGAGGATGCCTTCGCGCACGAGCGCCGCTGCTGTGGGGTGATCGAATCGACCAGGGCCGCGGCTGGGGTATCTGGGGTAGTCGGGGCGGTCGTTCTGATCGAAGAGGACGACGCCTGTTGGCGCTCGGCGGCCGCGTCGACGTTTGTGCGGTCGACGCATCCACGTCAGCTCCGCTTGCCACCATGCCCACGTGGCTCTCTCGACGTCGTATCGAGCTGCCCTCTGCTCGAGGTAGCCGTCGACCTCAAGCAGCTGCGCCACCTGGTCGCGGCGGTCGTCGTCGGGGCGGTTCCATCCGGTCGACGACGTTCTCGAGCTGAGCGTGTACCAGGCCAGCCGGCGCAGTGCTCGTCGAGTCTCACGGGGGGAGATCCCGCTGAGGGCGGTGAGCTCGGCGGGGGAGCGGGAGACGTCAGGGGAGAGCGCTGCGTAGGTTCGTCCAGCTGTGCGACCTAGAGAGCGCGGGGCAGCGAACGTGTCGTGCGCGAGGGTGTGCAGAGATCCCGCGAGCTGATTAATCCACCAGGTGCGTGCGTCGCTGCCGGCGCTCGGGGAGGGGCGCGTGGCCGCTTGTGACCACTTAGAGTCCTCTGCTCCTGTGGAGAACCGATGCGAGAGGCGATAGGTCGCGCCGTGCACGCCTTCGGCGGCGTCGACGCGCACCAGCCAGCCGCTCTCGACGTCGTGGGGATCTTCGGGAGCACTCAGGGCGATCAGGGCCAGGCGGCACGCCTCGCGGCCGTAGCCGGTGTCCTGGGCCAGGCGGCGCACGTCGACCTCGACGACGCTGCGGGCGGCTTGCACGAGGTACAGGCACACGGCGCGCAGTACGGCGCGGTGGCTGTAGCGGCCGCGGGCGGCGCGAGCGCTACGGGAGAGGCCGTCCATGCCCCAGAGGCCGGGCATGGCTTCTGCGCGGCTCTCAGCGGCGCGTACAGCCTGTGTGACGGCGATCGCGCGTGCTTGGAAGTCGGCGTCTTGGTTGTCGCCGGCGATCGGGTTGGCGGCGACGTAGTAGACGGTGCGCTCCCAGTCGGCCGCGAGGCGGCGCAGGGCGACGTTGTGCGGCACGGCGGCACGTCCGCCGGCGGTGGGGCGGCTGCGGGCGTGCTCGAGGGCGGGGGAGTGCTCGAGTAGCGCGGCGACGTCGGCGTAGCGCCACCGGGCGCGCGCGAGGCCGGCGAGGACAGCGGCCTGCGTGGTGGAGCTGTCGGCCGCGGTGGCCTCGTTCATGAGTGCGCGGATGCGGGCGCTGGGATCTCGGCGCCGACCGATCAGGTGCGGGTGGCCGTGCTCGTCGCGGCTCATGCCGCGGACGATGCTCACGGGCGCTGCGGGCATGGCCGCTCCCGCGTCGACCAGGAAGGCGCGTAGGAGGGCCAGCTGGTCGACGGTGGTGGCGGCGCGCTGCAGCGTCTCGATCGACCCGTGGGTGATCGTGGATGAGCCGCCGTCGCGGTGCGGGGCGCCTGGTGGGCGCACGCATCCGGTGTCGGGGTTGCTGAGGGGGCTCTTGTCGAGCGAGGCGAGCAGGCTGCCGGCGAGATCCGCGAGCTCGCGGATCAGCTGCGGGTCGGTGGCCTCGTCGAGGGCGATCCAGACGTGGCGGCCGCCGCTGGGGCCCGACACGGCGACCACGTGGGCGATGTTGAGCTCATCGAGCCAGAGGCTCAGCCTGCCGGCGTCGTGGGCGGCGTTGCCGGCCTTGGCGTCGAGGTCGAAGCAGAGGAACAGGTAGCCGTCGCGGCTGGCGAGGTACATCGCCCACGGCCCGCCGGGGCGATCGCCGTCGATCGGTGCTGTGCTCGAGTAGGTGTTGCTGTAGCCGGTGCTGTCCTGCTCGAGCACGGCCACGCGCACGCGATCGCGGGGGCTGAGCTGGCGCGTCAGCGTCCAGCTGGCCGCCGCGCGCTCGGATTCTGTTGCAGGAGAATCGCCCAATAAAGGGACCTCTATCCCGCGGGTATGCGTTACTATCGCTACATCACCTCCTCAGAGGACGTAGAAGGACCCCCGGTCCTTCCGGGCTTCTGGTTGTGTTACCTAGCTCGAACCTCGCGACGCCAATCACAGAGGGTTTGAGCTGAGACTTGGGAAGGCCGCCGAGAGGCGGCCTTCATCTCTTAAGCGGCTGTCGTGGTGGCCTCCTCGATGCCGTCGAGTGTGGGGGAGAGCACAGGCAGACTGCCGTGCTCGGCTTCGAGGGCGGCTACAAGCCGCTCGACGTAGAGGGACAGCGATAGCTGGCCGGAGGCGGCGCGGGCCGCGTCAAGCTTGGCGTCCGTCTCCGGCGATAGCCGAATCTCAGTCCGCACGATCGGGAGGCCCACGCGCGGGCGCCGGTTTCTCTTGATCCCTGCGTTGCTCGTCATGCAGGAATCCTCGTGACTTAACGCCAGCGTTAACGGTAGGCGCGCGGTGTGTCGTGGGATGAGGATCAGTTCCATGTCACACCTACGTTGCGGAGGAACGGGATCGGGTCAACCCGCACCCCGTCGACGCTGATCTCGAGGTGCAGGTGCGGCCCCGTGCACACACCGGAGCAGCCGACTTCACCAATGTTCTGGCCAGCAGTGACGCGCTGGCCAGCGGCGACGAACACCCCGTCGCCGTACATGTGTGCGTAGGTGCTGACGATGCCGCCGCCGTGGTCGATGACGATCCAGTTACCGTAGCTGCCGTTGGGCCCTGCAGCGGAGACGATGCCGCCGCGAAGGGCGTAGATCGGCGTGCCGGTGGAGGCCTCGACGTCGGCGCCGCTGTGGAAGGGCTTGCTGCAGTATCCGTTCGTGCAGATCGACTCACGAGGCCCGTAGCCATCGCCGAGCCTTCCGTCGACGGGCTTGGCCCACCCCTGCGTGTTGACCTCGCCCGCAGGCCCGCCCGTGCAGGAGGGCTGGGTGCCGCCGAACGCGGTGATCAAGGTCACCGCGTGCTGGTAGGCGCCCTCAAATGCGTAGGGGTCTGCGGTGCGAAGCACGCTGTTGACAGCGAGGGTGGGAAGCATGTCCTCCCATCCGTCGGTCGAGGCCAGCTCGCGGTAGAAGGTCAGGCTTGCGATGGTGACGTTGCGACGGTTCTCGGCCGAGCCCCAGGGCGCGGCATCAGGCGCCTTGAACACGCCGAGACCCGCAGGGTCACCATCGAGGTTGATGAGGTCCGATTGTCCGATCGCGGCGGCGAGAGCAAGGGTCTGAGCCTGGATCGTGACGCCGAGGTTGGCGCCAGCGTTGACGACGGCGGCGGCGTTCTGCAGCTGCTCGCCTTGGAACTGGCCTACTTGATCTGGGAGGGCACCGGCGTTGACGCTGATCCCGGTTGCGCCGCAGGGTGGCGACGATAGGAGCACAACGAAGGCGATGATGCCGGCGATGAAGACGGCCGGAATTGCGAGGATCCCCGCGAGGTACTTCACCGTGGGTCCTTGGGCGTGATGCGTTCCGCGCGCCACGGCTCGTCGGCGCCGAGCTGCTGCAGGAGCACGGTGTAGCCGCCTGCCTCCGTGGGGATCTCCACGGTGGCCAGGAAGGCGGCCGAGGTGTCTGTGACAACGGCCGGGCCGATGATGTGGTCCGCGGGGATGTTCTCGGGCGCCACGCTTCGATAGGCGATCGCCGCGGCGGGGGTGAGCAGCGGGCTGAGTGCCGCCCACCAGGCGACAGGGTCACCGCCGTCGAGGAAGGCCTCGAGCGCGTGGGCGGCGGCGACGGCTGCTGCCGCTTCGGATGTGGGACCAGGCTCGCTCGGCAGGGGCATCAAGGGCTCTTCCCCGAGATGTTCCTCGTGAGCTCCGTTGGTGGGTGCGACCTGCCCGGTCAGGCCGCACCCGCCGAGCGTGAGCACCAGCAAGATACCCCCAGTTATGGGCAGCGTGCCCATCGTTCCCCCAGTCCGTCGCATACGCTATTGAGGATTTGTCTCGTGTGGGGGCTGGTTGGAGGTGGATTCGAGGAGCCTGACGAGCTCGTGCTTGTAGAGAATCCAGCTACCCTCCAGCTGCGTGCCCACCCCCGGCAAGTAGCCTGCGCCAAGCCATCGCCAAGCGGTCTGCTTGGTCTTGCCGAGGATCGTTGCCAGTTCCGGCACCGTGAGTTCTTCCGGGAAACGCTGGAGAAATTCGAGCGGCACGGTGTAGCGCTCGTCGGGGTTCTCAACGCGATGCTGCAGCACCTCGCGGAACACGATCCACGAACCTGCGACGCGATGTGCGGGGATCTTCCCCTCCTGAAGCCAGCGCCAGATGGTGGGCTCCTTGCGCCGCAGGATACGCGCGAGGTCGCGCACGGAGAGCACATCGGGCTGTGCAGCCCAATATTCCTCGTCAACCACGAGGAGCTCCGCGACGGTCATGGCGAGAGAATACAACACTCATAGTGAGGACAAGACAGGAAACGATAGAAAACCGTATTAGAGTGGGCATTGTCACTGCTTTCGGGGATGGCGGCTGGTAACTGCATTATCCCGAGCGACAGGGGGGGAGTCGCGGAAGACGGTGACGAATGACCGGGGAGGGGCCCGCGCCCCTCCCCGGTCGCCAAGACCCGAACTGGGTACAAAGCCCGGCGTCACGATCTCGGAATCTCCGACGTGGTTCCAGGTGTACATGTCATCGAGAGGACTAGCGAATGCTGATTAATCGAGTGCGCCGCGGGGGGCGGCGCGATGCGACCCGCCCGCACGGCGCGGCCCCGGAGTCCAGTAGTGGAGGCGTACGCACGCGCTGGCAGCGCGTGATCGGCGTCCTGGCCGCGCTGGTCCTTGGGCTTGGCGGGGCCGTTGTCGTGGCTGGACCGGCACAGGCCGCGGAGTACGGCTATGGGCAGTGGCTTGGTGGCTACTGGCACGGGAGCTACTACGAGCCCGGCTCGGGCTTCATCTACTGCCTCGACATGGACCGGGAAGACCCGGGAGGCGTGACAACGACCTTCACGGGACAGCAGACGTTCATCCCCGCCGCCGGCGGGGTGACCAACCTGTCCGGCAACTTGCTTGCCGGCATCAACTGGTTGATCTCCACCCACGGCCAGACGGCGGACAATGCGACCGCTCGCGCCGTCCATGACGCCATCTGGGCGGTGACCTCGGGCTACAACCCGAACACGGCTCTCGGGCAGCAGTTCAGGAGCCAGGTGCTGGCCTATGTGGCCCCACCAGCAACCGCGACCGGCTCGATTCAGATGACGTTCCAGGTGGATGGCAACAACAACTACTTGGGCACGCTGAGGATCTCGGCGATGAGCCACAGCCCAGCGTCAGGGATCATCACGCTCACGAACGGCGTGTTCACCGACACCGGCACGACCACCGCGCCGGCTCGTTCTCTGTCGGTCAGACGTTCCCGATCCGCGGCGTACCACCGACGCAGGATGGTGCGACCTACAAGATCGGTGCGAGCGCTGACCTGACCGCGAGCACCGGGGGAGGCTACGCCGCACAGTTGGGGGTCTGGGCGCGCGGGAACTACCAACGCCTCGGCGGCGCTGGTGGCCAGGTGTCGGGCACGGTGCGCATCCAGGGCACCGCCCTCGACCCGATGGATCGGTCCACGGCGTTCTTCCCGACCGTCGCGACCACGGTGGTCACTGAGGCCCTCGCCCCCGGCGACACGTTCAAGGACCAGCTGACGTTCGGGCTCGGCGACAACGGTGAGGGCGTGGTCAACGAGTGGCCGCAGGGCGCGACGGGCTTGTACTACCCAGTCGTCGCGAACTGCACCGTGTACGGGCCGTTCACCGATCGACCTGTGCAGTCCACCACGGTGCCGGCAGGCGCGCCCGTGGCTGGAACCTTCTCGGCGACCACCACGACGGCGGACGGCCCCACGGTGCCGTATGCCGTGGAGACCAGCGAGACGATGGACGAAGCAGGGTTCTACACCGCAGTCTGCTCGATCGACTACGCAGAGCAGGCCCTGTTCACTCAGAACTTCCTCGTCGAGGACTACTACTTCCAGGATGACTTCGGCCAGCTGGTTGAGACCTCGATCGTGCCGTTCTCCGTCGAGGTCTCGACCCAGCTCTCGACGGCGGAGGCGACGGTTGGCGCGGCGGGCCTGACCGATGCGATCACGCCGCGCCTGACGGGCGGCGCGTGGTTGCGCGACGGCGGCACTCGCGTGCCTGTCGAGGTCACAGGAACCTGGTACTGGTCCGCGACGGAGCCGGTTCAGTCTGCATCCGCCCCCTCCGGCGCTGAGGTCCTTCAGGTGACGTCGACGACGTTGGCCGGGCCGAGCGTCCCGGTGGTGGCGCCTGCGCCACAGATGCCCTATCGCAGCGGGTGGGTGACCGTCCAGTGGTGCGTACAGCCCAGCGTGTATGTGCAGGCAGCTTGTGACGACTACGGCGTCCCGGCCGAGACCGTGCGGCTGTTCGGTCCGGAGTTCTCCACGAGCGCGCCAGAGGAAGCCGCACCCAGCGACGACATCAGCGACACGGCGATCGTCACCGGGCCGGTGCCGACGGCGGGCGTGAACCTCGCCTATGCGGCTTACCACCAGGCGGATGCCGACGCGGTCGCGGTCTGCGACGCGGCGAACCTGGTGTTCGAGACCAGCCCCGTGGTGATCACGGATCCTGGCAGTTACGACAGCGAGCCGCTGCGTATCGGTCTCGAGCACGTGGGTGCGATCGCGTGGGTACTCACGGTGACCGCGGTCGACACCGGTGATGTGCTGTTCGTGGGGGAGTGCGGTGACCCAGCCGAGGTCACGCGTGTCGCGCTCCCGACCGTCGTGACGGAGGCGATCAAGGGCGGGAGCGTTGGCGGCACGATCGCGGATGTCGCGATCGTGGAGGGCCCGATCCCCACGAATGGCGTGGAGCTGAGCTTCGCCGGGTACCTCCAGCCGGATGTTGACTCGGAGATCTGCGACGCGAGCACCCTGGTGTTCGAGTCGGAGGAGCTTCTGCTGATCAGCCAGCCGGGCGAGTACGAAAGCGAACAGTTCGACGTGCTCGAGGAGCACGTCGGCACGGTCCTGTGGAGCGAGACTGCCACGATCCGTGACGATGAGGGGGCGATCGTCTGGCAGCACGTGGGCGAGTGCGGATTGGCGAACGAGACGACATTCGTGCTCGACGTGAGCACGGAAGCGACTGTTCGCATCACCGCCGGCGAGGCCGCGCAGGATGTCGCCCACGTAGCTGGGCCGATCCCCGACGTGCAGGAGACTGGTCTGCGGACGGAGCTGGTCTTCGAGGCATTCGCGCAGGGCGGTTCCACGACCTGCGCGGCCGAGGACCTGGTGTTCACCACTGCGGCCGACCCGATCGTGGTCACCGACGAGGGTTCCTTCGAGTCACCGTGGAGCACGTTCGACCAGTCGGGCGAGGTCTATTGGGTGGCGAGCGTTCGGTTCATCGACGAGGACACCGATGAACCTGCGCTCGCGCATGTGGGTGAGTGTGGCGATCCGAGCGAGATCACCGTCGTGGAGCTGGCGTTCACAGGCGTGGCCGTGACGGCGGGCCTCTGGGTGGGCCTGTTCATCCTGCTCACCGGTGGCGTGCTGTTCGCCGTCAGCCGTCGACGGAAGGTCGATACGGCGGCCTGATGCACCACGAGAAAGCCCCCGCAGCTGTTGGCTGCGGGGGCTTTCTCGTGCGCGGGGAGCTAGCAGAGGTAGAACTGGATGTACGTGCCCATGTTCTCGTACGTCCAGGGCTGGTCGATGCTCGAGACGCTGGTGCCGCCGGGGCCGGGATCGTGGGTGTAGTACGGCGCCCACATCACGCACGAGCCTGGATCGACGTACGCACCATTGGTCTGCACGTACCGGGTCTGATCGACGACGGGCTCCGGCTCCGGCTCTGGCGCCGGCGCCGGCGGGGCCGGGGCCGGGGGAGCGGCTTCGCCGCCTCCGCCGCCTCCGCCCGTTTCGCCGCCCCCATCGCCACCTTCCGGGACGGGCGCTGGGTCAGCTGGACCCGACGTCGGGGACGGGGTGGACGTGGGCGTCCGGGTGGGTGTTGCTGTCGGCGTGGCGCGCAACGTGGGGCTGCTCGCGGCGTCCGGCGGGCCGCTCGGGCTTTGGCCAGCGATGGCCGCCGCGGTGATGCCCCCGAGGAGCAGAACTCCGCCGAGTCCTGCCGCGATCACAAGCTGTCGCCGCGAGACACGCCGCGGTGCTGGTGCTGGTTCGTTCTGCGTCATAAATCCCCCTTGGGTCAATGTTACTGATGACTGTTCCTCACTCGAATGATAGATTACGATACTGATGAATGCGAAACAGAACCGTCTAGGGCTGCAAGGATAGTTGCGGCGAACGAACGTCCAGGGGGATCGAGTGACGCACGCACAAGAGGTCGGGGAAGGCACCGTGGCGGAGTTTCGGTGCCCGCACTGCTCGACCGCGCAGCTCCCGCGTCGTTTCTGTGTCAGCTGCGGCCGCGAGCTCGGCGCGGTCGGTGCACGAGCGGTGCAGCTGCCGGCACTCGAGCACGCGGCGGAGGTTGCCGCGGTCGCACCGCCGACCGGTGTCGCCGCACCGCGGCGCCGCCTCTCGCGCGTCGGCCCGAGTGGTGGCGCCTCGACTCTGCACTGGGTTGGCGTGCACGGCGGCGCCGGCGAGACGACCCTCGCTGCTGTCGTTCCTGGCTCGGTCGCAGCCGGACACGGGTGGCCCCTGCGGACCCTGTCGCCGGTGGAGGCGCTTCTGCCGATCCCGGTGATTCTCGTGGCACGTTCCCACTGGACAGGCTTGGTCGCCGCTCAGAATGCCCTGCGCGAGTGGGCTGCCGGCGAGATCGCCCCACTACGGATGCTCGGCCTCGCGATCGTCGCCGATTCGCCGGTCAAGCAGCCGAAGCCGCTGCGCGATCTTGAGAGGCTCGTCGCTGGTGGCTCCCCGGCCACATGGCGCATCCCGTACGTAGCGGAGCTCCGGATTGGCCAACGGATCAGCCACGACAACCTGGATCCCGCACTCGAGCGATTTCGGCGCACGATCTCGTCCATCACCAACAACCTGTAAGGAAGCCACTATGCGTTACCTCTTCGCCCTTGTCCCGAGCATCGACGTCCCGCCGCCCGCCGCGCCACCCGGGGCGGAGAACATCCTGCTCATCGTGAGTTGGATCTTCTGGGCCGCGGCAATCGCCGGCATCATCGGCCTCATCGTGCTGGGTGGCACTATGGCGCTGGCCAACCAGCAGGGCCGCGGCGCTCCGGAGTTCGCCGGCCGTCTCGGCATGGTGGCAGTCGGTATCGTGCTCATTGGCGCTGCAGGCGGCATCGTCACCCTCCTGCTGGGTGTCTGAGCATGTCTGAGACAGCACCCGGGGCAGGACGCAGCATTTGGACGCGCCCGCTGACGATCGCGTCGGTCGTGCTGCTCATCCTGGTAGTTGCAGCAGGGATAGGGGTTGCGATCACTGCCGGTGCCGGCGGAGAGCCCGTATCCACCGCCACGCCCGGAACCCCGGCTTCGTCGTCGAGCGATAGTGCCTGCGATCTTCCTGCTGGCGATCAGTCGGTGCCTACGACCGAGGCGCCCGAAGCCGAGTGGGAGCTCGTCGACCGTATCGCGGCGCCCACAGCAGCCGGAATCGGACCGGGAGTGATCGCAGATGACGGCCTGCGGAGCTGTTTTGCACATTCACCTCTCGGCGCGCTCTTTGCTGCGACGAACTACTACGCGCAGGGTTCATCCCCGGAGCTCGCCCTCCGCAATGCGGAGGAGCATGTCGCGCCGGGAGCCGGAAGAGACGCCGTAGTTGCGGCCATCCGCAGCTCGGCCGCCAACGGCACGATCGGCGGGAACCCGGACGTGAGTGTTCAGTTCGCGGGCTTCCAATTCCTCGAGTATGAACCTGGCCGTGCTGTCATCGACATTGCTGGCCGGAATTCAAACGGGGGCGTTGCGTCGTTCGTGACCGAGCTGGTTTGGGTTGACGGTGACTGGAAGCTGGTCGTCCAGGACAACGGCCAGCCCGCGGTCCCCTCGCGACAGATTCCGAATCTCGCGGGGTACGTGAGCTGGAGCGGGGCATGAGCCCCGACAGCGGTTGCGACCCATTCGACTTCGGATGCGGGATTGGGGAGGTCATTGGCGGTATCGCCAATGACCAGCTCACGCAGGCCGCTCAGGAGGTCGCTGAGTCGTTCGGCAAGATCATGGCCTCCCTAGGCACCTTCTGGATCTACATCCCAACACCAAACCTCGCGGGCGGCGTTGGGTCCAACTCCGACGTCGTGCTACTCGTGCAGAACAGTCTCGTTTTCTTCGTCGCGATCGCTGCGCTCGTCTCGCTGATCATCGGCGGAGCACGCATTGCGATCACTCAGCGTGCGGAGGGCCTGCGGAAGGTGGCGTCCGGGATCTTCACGCTGGTGCTTGTGACGGCCGCCGGCGTGCCAGTTCTTAGCCTTCTGATCATTGCGGGCGATGAGTTCTCTATCTGGATCGTGAATCGAGCTACCGGCGGCACCGATTTTGGCACCAACCTCGGCATGGCCACAGCCCTCACGAGCCTGCTCGTCCCGGGCGGCCCGATCTTGGTGATCATCCTCGGCGTCATAGCCATTGTCGTTTCCTTGACGCAGGTCGTCCTGATCCTTGTGCGCATGGTGATGCTCGTAGTTCTGGCGGGAATGCTGCCGGTTGCTGGGTCCTTTGCTGCGACGAATGCGGGTGCGGACTCTCTCAAGCGCTACATCGGCTGGATCGTCGCTTTCTTGCTGTATAAGCCTGTCGCCGCTGTGATCTATGCGACTGCATTCGCCCTGATCTCGAACGGTGTGTTTCAGTACGACTCGAACACCCTCGATACGACAGGCCAGGCGACGATGAATGTGCTCGCTGGACTGCTTCTTATGATCCTTGCCGTGGCGGCGATCGGTGCTCTTATGCGATTTGCCGCACCGGCGGTGTCGGCCATAGGTGGGAGCGCAGCCGGTGGAGCCGTCGCCGCGGGCGTAGCTGCTGCCGCGAGCGGCGCAGTCTCGGTCATGGGTATGCGAAGCCTCGGAGGAGGACAGTCGGGCAACGCGGGTGCGACTGGTGGATCCGGGCCCTCGGGCGCGGGTGCGTCCCGCGCTCCGGGTGCCGGGGGCGTCGGGGCTGCGCCCGCGGCGGGCAGCGGCGCAGGTGCAGCTGCCTCGAGCGGCGGCGGCGCAGCCGCAGGCGCGAGCGCGGGCGCCGCCGGGGGGCCTGTCGGTGCTGGGGCCGGCCTCGCAGCGGGCGCAGCGCTTCAGGGCGTCTCGTCGGCGGCCAGCGCCACTCGAGCAGCGGCCGACGATGCTGTTGGCGGAGGCCCCGATGGCAGCAACTGAGTCGGCGAAGCTGCGCACCTACGGCAACTGGCGAGAGCCTCGGACGGCGGGGATCGGCAGCCTGGACTTCGGTACGACGATGGCCCTGCTTGGCGGCATGATCGTCCTGGTTGTGCTGCTCATGGCGACGAATATCTGGATCGCTCTCGCGGGCGCCGCGCTGCTCGCCCTCATTCTGTTTTCGGTCACACGCAAGGACAAGCACGGAAGGTCACTCATGAGCAGGGCGCAGGCCAGACTGGCATTCCGTCGAGGGCACCGGGCGAAGACGAACGTCTACCGCTCAGGTCCGCTGGGCTTCACTCCGTGGGGGAAGAACCAGCTGCCGGGACTGCTTGCGCAGACGGTACTCACGGAGCACCGCGATTCGTGGGATCGACCGTTTGGGCTCATCCATTTGCCCTCGAAGAATCACTTCACGGTGGTCTTCCAGGGTGACCCGGACGGGGCATCCCTGGTCGACCAGAGCCAGGTCGACCTGTGGGTCGCACACTGGGGGCAATGGCTGAACGCCCTTGGCAACGAGCCAGGCGCGGTCGCCGCCTCGGTGACGGTCGAGACGGCGCCTGATTTCGGGGCGCGGCTGCGTCGCGAGGTGGAGAGCACGATCTCGCCGACGGCGCCGGCACTCGCGCGGTCTGTGATGAGTCAGATTGTGGAGGAGTATCCCCGTGGGTCTGCCACGGTGCGTGCCTTTATCGCTGTCACCTTCCGCGGCCAGATGCGTGAGGGCGGACAGCGCCGTACGACGGAGGACGTCGCCCACGATCTGGCGAGCCGGATCGGCCTGATGAGCCAGCAGCTTTCAGGCACCGGCGCGGGTGCAGTACGCCCACTCTCCGCGCTCGAGCTGTGCGAGGTCGCTCGTGTCGCCTATGACCCGGCCGTCGCCGGGACGTTTGCCGATGCGCGCGCGAAGGGCGAATCTGTGTCGCTTGACTGGTCCGACGTCGGACCAGTCGGCGCCGACGCCGGGTGGAACTTCTATCGACACGATTCGGGGTACTCGAGGACCTGGCAGATGTCCCAAGCACCTCGAGGGGAGGTGTACTCCAACGTGCTGCAGCGGCTGCTTGAGCCTCACTCGTCCGTGGATAGGAAGCGGGTCACGCTTCTCTACCGTCCCGTGGAGCCCGGCCGCGCAGCCGAGCTGGTCGAGCGCGATCGAGCCCAGGCACAGGCGCGCACGCAGTCGGCCATGGTCCCGTCAATGCGATCGCTGACGGAGCATGCGCAGGCCGTCGCGACGGCGCAGGAGGAGGCGCGCGGCGCTGGACTGGTGAACTTCGGGATGGTGGTGACCGCCACGGTGCTCGATGAGGCGCGGATGCCGGATGCGGCCGCTGCGATCGAGAACCTGGCAGCGAGCGCTCGGCTGTTCCTTCGACCGATGAGCGGGTCGCAGGACTCGGGCTTCGCGGCCGCACTCCCGTTCGGCCTGGTACTCAGCGACTACATGCTGACCCCCAGCGCAGTACTGAAGGGCATGTGATGGCCTGGCCGTTCTCAAGACCGAAGGTGTCGGCGGCAACGTCGGCACGGCCGGTCAGGCCAGGTAGCCGAGGCTGGCTTGGTCCTGGACGTGGGGCGCAGACGCAGCTGCAGCCTGCACCTGAGTGGCGAGGCTCGACGGTCCAGGTGTGCGGCCTCTTTCCGTTCGCCGCGGGCGCCGGCGCGCCGGTGATTGGGGTGCCGCTCGGGCTACACCTGGTGACCGGCGCCGCCGTGAGCTGCGACCCGATCTCGTGGTTCACGAGAGCGAACATCATCTCGAATCCTTCAGCGTTCGTGTTGGGTCTACCTGGCCTGGGCAAGAGTTCACTCGTGCGCCGGATGATGCTGGGTCTCTCCTACCAGGGCGTGATCCCGCTCGTGCTGGGCGACACGAAACCTGACCATGTCGACCTGATTCGCGAGCTCGATGGTCAGGTGATCACCCTCGGCCCGGGCCGTGGGCATCTGAACATCCTCGACCCGGGCGAGGCACGAGCCGCTGCCGGCAGTCTGCGAGCGGCAGGGTACGACGAGCTCGCGGACCGTCTGATGGCCGAGGCCGGGGATCTCCGGCTGACGATGGTGGCGTCCCTGATCACCATCGCCCGCCGTGAGCCACCGACCGATCGGGAGGAGGCGATCGTCGAGCGCGCGCTGCAGCTCCTCGATGAGCGCGACATCAACGCCACCCCTGTTCTCGGTGATCTGCTCGAGGTGATTAGGTCGGCGCCGGAAGAGCTGCAGATGATCGCAGTGTCGCGCGGCCGCACCGACCGGTACCAGGAGATTACGGAAGGTCTTGAGGCGACGCTCGGCGGGCTGATCGGCTCGAGTCGCTTCGGGAGCATGTTCTCGAAGCCGACGAGCGTGTCGATGCAGCGCGATCGCCCCGTCGTCTTCGACGTGTCCGGCATCGGGGAGAACAACCAGGAGTTGCAGGCCGCCACGCTGCTCGCGTGCTGGTCCTACGGGTTCGGGACGGTCCGCGTCGCCGAAGCGCTGGCTGAAGCAGGGCTGGAGCCCAGCAGGCACTATCTGGTGGTGATGGACGAGATCTGGAAGAGCCTCCGTGTCGGCCACGGCCTCGTTCAGCGGATCGACGCGCTCACGCGCCTGAACCGGCAGCGCGGCGTGGGGCAGGTCATGATCACCCACACGGTGAGTGACCTCGAGCTCGCGAATGCGCACGAGACTGCGATGGCCAAGGGGTTCATCGAGCGCTCTGCGATTGTCATCTGTGGCGGTCTGCCGGATGCCGAGATGGGCAAGCTGCAGCAGGTCGTGCGTTACTCGCAGGCCGAGCAGGATCTCGTCGTGTCGTGGAAGACCCCGCCGGGCTGGGATACGGATGGGGGCGTCGCGCAGCCACCGGGCATGGGCAAGTTCCTGATCAAGGTCGGTGGCCGCCCCGGCATCCCAGTTCAGGTGGTGCTCACGCAGTCCGAGCTGGCGGTCAACGACACGAACAAGCGATGGTCCGAGAAGGCGGCAACGCCGCAGAGGCCCGTGCGCCGACTGCACGCGGTCGTCAACGAGTAGGAGCCCCAGTGAGTGCACCGTCCCGCCGAAGCAGCCTCGACAGCAGCGCTCAGACCTGGCTGCTGTTGGGTCTGGCCGCGGGCGCCGCGGCGATCGCGGGCAGCATCGTTGTCGCGTTCCGCCTCGGCTATGGTCTCGCGGGAATGCCGCTGCCGGCAGGGAACTGGGGTGCTGTGCTCCGAGGGCTCCTATCGGGCACCGTTGCTTGGCCCCTGCAGTCGTGGATCGTCCTGGCGTCGCTTCTCGTGGTGCTCGCCGCGGTGGCGACAGTGATCGTGCGCCTGGTGCGTCGCGGCGGGCACCAGCGTATCGATCGCGCTGCGCGGTACATGGGTCAAGGTCGGGAGATCCTCGACGTGACGCGCAGAGGTGCGGCCGCGAAAGCCGCACGCCTGGGAATCGAGGGGTCACCGGGGGTGCTCGTGGGAAGGACCGTCGCCGGCGGCGTGGACCTCATGACGAGCTGGGAGGACGTGGGGGTCTGCATTGCTGGCCCGCGCACTGGCAAGACGACGTCGCAGGTCATTCCCGCGATCGCAGATGCGCCGGGAGCAGTCGTGACGACATCGAACAAGCGGGACGTCGTTGACGCCACCCGTGCGCTGCGCGCGAAGGTCGGCCAGGTGTGGGTCTTTGACCCGCAGGGCATCGTGGACGAGCCCGCGACCTGGTGGTGGAACCCCTTGAGCTTCGTCACGAACGAGGTGAAGGCGGCGCAGCTGGCAAAGCTGCTCTCCGACGCTTCTCGCGACCGCTCCTCACGGCGCGATGCGTTCTTCGACGGCAGCGCGGAGACGCTGCTCGCAGGATTCCTGCTCGCGGCCGCGCTCGAGCGGCGACCCTTCGGGCAGGTGTACATGTGGCTTACCGACGTCAACGACGACGAGCCTGCGTATCTCCTGGCCAAGCATGGCCAGGAGAAGCCCTCCGCGAGCGTGCGCCAGATCGTCTCGGCTCCGGAGAAGCAGAAAGGCGGCATTTACGGCACAGCCCAGCAGATCATGGCCTTCATGATCAACGACGAGGCGATGCGCTGGGTCGAGCCTGCCGAGCTCGGGTCGCGGCCAGAGTTCTCGCCGGCAGAGTTCGTGCGATCGACCGGGACGCTCTACTCGCTCTCGAAGGAAGGTGGCGGCTCGACCGGCCCGCTGGTCACCGCCCTCACGGTGGCGGTGACGGAGGCCGCCGAGGACTACGCCAAGACGCAGCCTGGTGGTCGCCTTGCCCGCCCGATGCTCCTGGTGCTCGATGAGGCGGCGAACATCTGCCGATGGAACAACCTGCCCGACCTGTACTCGCACTATGGGTCGCGTGGGATCTCGATCATCACGATCCTGCAGTCGTGGTCACAGGGCGTCGAGGTATGGGGACGAGACGGCATGCAGAAGCTGTGGACTGCGGCCAACGCCAAGCTCTACCTCGGCGGCGTCGACGAGGAGCAGTTCTTGGCCGCCCTCTCTCAGCTCGTGGGCGAGTTCGAGGTGAGTGCGCGGTCGACGAGCCGCAGCTCCCAGGGGGTGACCAACTCGTTCCAGGCGCGCCGTGAGCGCATCCTGGATGTCTCGGACCTCCGCGCGATGCCGCGCGGCCGCGCCCTCCTGCTCTACTCGGGCACCCCTGCGATTCTCGTGCGTACGGTGCCGTGGATGAACGGTCCGCACGCCGGTGCAATCCGCGCCGCGATCGCCGGCGCGACGTCGCCGGCTCTCGAGCGGACGGCGCTGCCGGCATGAGCGAGGCGGACTGGGGGGAGGAACTGAACCCGTCGACGGGCGAGCTTGACGCACCGACGCCGGAGAACCCGGAGGGCGCACCCGAGTTGCGGTTCGCGACGCTCCCCGACTTCGTGGAGCAGTACCTGGTCCTGATCTATCAGCGAGATCTCGACATCGCGTCGAACCGGTGGTGCACGAAGTGGTGGTACCACGCTGAGGCGATCGCGCGCCTTGAGGCGATGTGGCGGGCCTGGGAGCTCCTGCGCCTCGACCCGGGCGAGGGAGGCTCGAACTGGTGGCTTTCGCACGCCGATCCGCACATGCGGGTCCTGCTCTCGGAGAACGGCCCGTTCCGGCACTGCCGCAAAGGTCTTCACGCTGAGGACGGGCGGTTGAGCCCTCTGCCCGTTGAAGTCGTGCCAGACGACCTTCGATCGGCGTTCGGCTGACGAAAAGGCCCCGGCGCGGTGTGCGCCGGGGCCTTTCTCTGCCCGCGATCAGCGACTGACGCTGCGCTCCTGCGCCACGTCAGTGCCGACCCGGCGAGGGCGACGTGCCTTACGGCCGGCGTCGACGGTCGCGGCACGCGGCGGGTAGGCCTGACCTTTGTCCGACGTGGTCTTCGCCTGCCTCACTTCCTCGTCCGCGTCCGCCAGGAGCCGCGCGGCCGCCAGCTCGTGTGCGACCGCATCGCCCTGCAGGGCGTCGGCACGATCGCGCAGCTGATCCTCCCTGGCCTCGTCTGCAGGGATGTCGTCGACGTAGCCGGCGTCACGCGAGCTCTGCAGGGCATCCGCCTCGAGCAGCAGTTCGACCGCTTCTCGTTCTAGCCGCTTCTGCTGGGAGATCTCGTGCTCGGCCGCGCCGTGCAAGGCCAGGATGCGCTGCAGGTGCTCCCGTACCTGGTCCGGTCGCGCCCCGGTGTTAGCCATGTCGAGATCCCACCGGCTCTGGACCTCGCGCTCGATGTGCTGTGCCTTCCGCTCCATCTCCGGGTCGATGGCCCGCCACGACGTGGCGGTCTGCCACGCAGCAGTGATGTCGGCCGCGTCTGCGCCCGACCACCACTCGGGCCGGTCGACCACTGCGAGCTCGGCGCGTGCCGCCAGGCGCTCGCTGTCGAGCCGGTTCTGCAGTTCGCGAGCCTCCTGGGCGCTGCGAGCCTCCGCGTGACGCAGCTGGTTCTCACGCAGTCGCGCGACCTGGTCACCGATGCGCGACGCCGCCATAAGGCCGGTCCGCAGCGCGTTGCTGATCTCTTCGTCCACCCCGTCTTGTTCAGCCATCTCTCTCCCCTTGTTCTCGTTCTCGATCAGCGATCGAGGTCTGCCGCGCGGTCCGGCGAGAAGCCCTCGTCCGGTCGGCGAGTCGGTGTGCTTGGCGGCGCCGCGTGCGGCCGCGCGGATCCGCTCTCGAAGCGTCGAACCTCGTCGACGGCGAGCCCAGCTGCTGTGGTCGGCGGCGCCGCCGGCGCCGGCATGGTGGCGGTCACCGCAGCAAGCTGCGTACGAATGACTGTGGCCATCTGAGCGGCACGACGTGCGTCGCCTCGAGCCGCGATCACGTCGTGCATGGCCTGCGCCACCCGAGCCAGCTCGCGGATCAGCATCAGCTGCGCCGTCACGCTGTCCGGTCTGAGCGCCGAGGCAGCGATGAGTAGCGCGGTCGAACCCGCGTTCACGAGTCGCGTCGGCCGCGGACGCACCTGGTGCGCACGGATCTGCGCGCTGCGCGCAAGCTCATCGGAGACTCGAGCGAGCGGCCCAGGCCCGTCGACCTCGACTCGCTGGGACCAGGCCGCGAACACGCCAGCAGATTCTCGAGCGACGACCGCCCACGTCGCCGTGTCATCCATCGGCACCCCGCGCAGCTGCTCGCGCAGCTCGCGCACGTCGCTCGCGTACTGCTTCCACAGCTCCGGATCCGGCTCACGAGCCTCCCCGCCCGGCGCCGCCGGCGGCTGGCCGTTGTACGCTGCCCGCCACTCGGCGATGGCCGCGGTGCTGCCCTCCACCGTGTCAGGCCAGTCCGCGCGAAGGCGCGGGAGGGTCAGGTCGCGCGCGAGCTTTCCCCCGCCGAACCACACCGGCTTTGCGGCCGCGGCACGCGGCCGCAAAGCCACGGAGTAGCCGGCGACAACGTCGGTGGTGCCCTGCGCGAAACGTGGGCGGATGAGCAGTCCTGCTCGCCGAGCTCGTCGAACGAACTCGGCCTCGTCAGCCGACGTCGCTGCGGCCGCGCGTACCATCCGAGCGAGCGCCACCGAGTCGGGCTCCACATGTCCTCGAGCGCGGGACCCGGCGTCGACCGCCGGATCGACGCCGCGCGTGCCAAGGCCCGCCGCGCGATCGCCAGTGATGGCGAGGCCGTGCTCCTCCTCGAGCTCACGGCAGACGCGTTGTGCTCGATCGAAGTCGTTGTGCACGCTCGCTTTCGTCCCGTCTGCACGAACGAGCGACACCGCGATGTGCACGTGGTCATTGCCGTTCTTCGAGAGCCCGTGACGGACTGCAACCCACCGGCACTCGGCCTTCCCGCTCTCCGCCGTGAAGCCCATCCGATCTACGAACTGTGTTGCGATGGTCTGCCATTGCTCGTCGCTGAGCTGACCCTCGTCAGCGCTCAGCGACAGCGAGCAGTGCCACACGTGGGCTGGTCGACGCTCCTCGAGCAGCACGCCGCTGCCGGCGTCGACGGTGCGCTTCAGAACGGTGACCTCAGTGCCCATGAGGCGCCGCGACTCGTCCAGCTCGTTGGCCATCACAAGAGCGTCCTCGTGGCTTAGCTCCCGCCCACCCCACGTCATCAGCAGGTCCGCGTCGCCGGCGACGATGTGCGGGTTCGAGTGCTCGTTCGCCCGCCCCTCGCCCACGAGGTAGGACATCAGCCCACCGAACCGATCACCCCGCGTGATGTTCGGAATCACGACCGCGCCAGGCCCTCGATGATCGCGTTGATCTGCGGTCGCAGATTCGCGTAGTCGAGAGCGACGTCGCTTGCCCAGGCAGGAACGTGGCCTTCGCCGTTCGTGTACCGCGCCACCTGGTTCGTGTTGTTCGCGATCGACGCAAGCAGTCGGCGAAGCTCCGACAGCTCGAAACCCAGCTGCCGCCGCTCCGTCACCGTCTCACCGCTGCCCGTGAGCGTCCGCTCGAGCAGCAGGCGCGGCACGCTGACGCCAAGCTCGTCCGCGGCCGCACGCAGTGCGTCAGCTTCCTCAGGCGTCGCCTTCACACGGAAGTCGATGCTCCGGCCGCCGGCGACATTCGCTCGTCGACGTCGCCCGAACAGGCTCGCTCGAGTGTCACCCGACATCTCGTGCCCCCTCCCGGCCCAGCGCAGCGACCCCGCTCCTGGGCGGGGACCATACGGCCAGTATGCCGATGCTCGACGCGAAAGTCGAGCATCCAAGCCCACTTAGGTCCCCTAAGTGTATAGCTTGCTCCGCACTCGGCCCCCGGAGGGCCGTGGCGGTGCACTGTCTCAGCAGCCATGCGGCACTGGGCGCTGCCTCCGGCAGCCAGCACCTCTCCGGACGCGTCGGGCGCGACGCCGTGAGTCGTTCCCGCGGCGTGCGTTGGATCCTCCCTGCCCCCCTTTGCCGAGGAGGCTAGTGCCGACCACCACGGCGTCAAGGGCGCTGGCGCGTCGCTGCGCGATGCCGCAAAGCGGCACCCTTGACCCCGCGCCGCTCGACACCGTTGAGCAAGGACGGGGGGCAGGGAGGGAAGGACGGTGAGGGTGGTAGCCCGAGCGGGCCGTGGGAGGTTCCGTTACCTCTCGGCCACGGGCGAACGCTCGCCGTCGACGGAGGCGGGCCGGCCGACGGTCGTGCCTGCCTCCGCGCTCGTGGCAGCAGGCGCCGGCGTCGCAAACCCCATCGACGCGATCGCCGTCGCTGCGGTGGCGGCCTCAACCTCAGCTGAACCGCGTTGCTGTAGCGCCTGCATCTCCGCCAGCTCAGCATTCACAGAGGCGGCCCGGACACGCGCCGCCTCGAGCTCCCTGGCGTGCTTGAAGGGCTCTTGCAGTCGCTCGTCAGCCTCCGCCACCTCGCCAGCCAGGACGAGGTTGTCGCGCTCAAGCTCGGCGATCACGCGAGGGATGCCCGCAGCACGATTCTCGAGCTGACGGATCACTCCGATCCCGCCCTCGAGGAACTCCGACCGAGACAGCATCACCCGCGACCGCGGCACCCCAGACAGGCTCAACGCGACGAAGGGCTGGACCCCAAAACCAGGGTCCGGGGTCACCTCGACTTCGAAGCCGCCGATCGTCCCGAGCGTGCCGAGCGAATGGTGCGCCGCGTTCGGCAGGTACCGCAGCCCCGAGCGTGCGGTCCAGTCCGCGACCGCTGCGGCCGCTTCCGAGCGTGCGTCGTACTGGCGCCCGTCGACGGTCATCCGGAAGGCATCCCCAGTGGTGTCGACTGCGCGCGTCAGCGCCGCGTGCAGCTGCTCGATGTCTCGGACGTTCACCTCGATCTTGGCCGCGGCCGCGGTGCGAGTGTGACCGAGGTTGACCAGGTTGCGTTCGTGCGCTCGTTGCAGCCGTTCGAGGCGGGAGAGGTCGTTGTCGGCGTTCGCCTTCTCCAGCAACAACGGGTTCCCTGACGAGAGCGCCTTCGCCTCAGCGGCGCTGAGCGCCGTGTCACCGATGTCCTCCATCTCTCGCACGTCGAGTCGGCCACGCATGATCTGCGAGATGAAGCGCGCCTTCCTCTCGATGGTCTGCCACATGTAGCCGGCGAATGAGCGTTCGACGACGTAGCGGTAGATCCCCATCTCCGCGTTCTGATTACCCTGCCGGATGCCGCGGCCATCGCGCTGCTCGACGTCGGCAGGCCGCCACGGCACGTCGGCGTGATGGATCGCGGTGATGCGCGCCTGGACGTTCGTGCCTTGCCCCATCTTCTGTGTCGAGCCGACGAGCACGCTCACGTGTCCGGCTCGGGCGCTGGCGAACAGCCGCGCCTTCTCGACGTCGTTGCGCGCGTCGTGGATGAACCGGATCGCGGTCGCCGGCATCCCTCGCTCGACGAGCTCCAGCTTCAGCTGCTCGTACACGTTCCAGCGTTCACCGGGAGTGCCGAGGTCCGAGAACACAAGCTGAAGCCCACCACGGACAGGCGAGGGTTCCCCGGTGATCACGTCGACGTAGGTGTCGTCTCGGGTTGCCTTCCACTCGTTGATGATCCGGTCGGCCAGTGCGTCCAGCAGCGTCACACCGCTCGGCTCGGTGTGAGGGTCGACCAGCCGCATGTCGACCGAGGCCTTCCGGCCGTCGGTGGACACCTTGAGCATGTTGTCTTCCTCGGGCCTCACCGACCGGTTGGCGATCGCCTCGGCCCGTTGGCCAATGGCGTCGATGTAGGTCTCCAGTTCCGGTGTCGGCTGCAGCACGATCGTCTCGGCCGCGCGCTGACCGTCAGCGCGCCGGCGCAGCAGAGGCACCGGCAGCTGTAGGTCCTCCGCGGTCTTCACGTCCGCGAAGACGTGCCACATTCGCAGCATCTCAGGGACGTTCTGGAACTTCGCGAACCGGGTCTTCAGCCGGAAGTTGCCGTTACCTGTCGGGGCCATCTCCATGTCGGTGACGGTCTGGCCGAACGTCGCCGCCCAGGCGTCGAAGCTGCCGATGCCGGCCTCCTCGAGGATGTCTGGCCGCATGTAGCGCTGCATCACGTACGCCTCGGTGATCGAGTTGGCCAGCGGCGTCGCCGTCGCGCCGATGAGTACCCGCCCGCCATGGCGGGCACGAAGGTACTCGAGTTTCATGTGCAAGTCGGAGGCTCGCTGGCTCCCGGCGATCTGTGCGTCTGGGATCTTCGAGGCCGTTGCCAGATTCTTGAAGTCGTGCATCTCGTCGACGACGAGATAGTCGATCCCGGTGGCCTCGAACGAGATACCGGGATCCCTGGCCTTGTCCAGGAGTCGCTTCTGTCGCTCCTCCATCGCCAGCGCCGCGCGCTCGATTCGCTTGACGCTCATCGCATCCTCGCGCTTCGCATCCTCCAGCGCTGCACGGAGCTGCTCGACCTGACGGTCGATGTACTCACGCTCGGCATCCGGGCTGAGCGGGATTCGCTCGAACGCCGTGCGGGTCATGATGATCGCATCCCAGTCGTTGGCCGCGGCCCGCGCGACGAAGAGCCGACGCTTGTCGCCGGCAAGATCATCGGTCGACGCTGCGAGGATCCGTGCCTGCGGGTAGATCTGCAACCACTCCCGACCGAACTGCTCGAGCATGTGGTTCGGCACAACGACCGCGGGCTTGCGGATGAGACCCATCCGAACCTGCTCCATCGTCGCCATCACCATCTCGGCGGTCTTGCCGGCGCCGACGACATGGAAGAGTCCGGCGCTTGGCTCGGCGATCGCGCGAGCGACCGCGTCACGCTGGTGCGGCAGCGGGCGGAAGTTCGCCGCCATCCCCGGGAGAGTGAGATAGTCGCCGGCGCCGCGGTAGTCGCGCAACGCTATCGAGTTGAACCGTCGGTTGTACTCGTCCGTCAGGCGAGCTGCCCGCTCGGGCTCCTCCCACACCCATTCGGCGAACCGCTCCTGCAGCGCGGTGGCCTTCTCCTGAGCGGCGGTCGTCTCGAGAGGGTTCAGAACTCGGGACTTCTTGCCGAGCTCTTCGTACTCGTCGTAGACGGTGAGCGGACGCTGCTCCATGACTGCGGCCGCGATATCGGTCGCAGGTCGGCGCTGTGTGCCCCACTCGCTGGTCGCCTTGATCGACTGCCGGTTTCCACGGACTTCCCACTCGCCGGGCAGCGGGTTCTCGACGCGCACGCTCCGGTCCGCGAGTAGCTCCTGGAGGAACTGCTGGTGGGTGGCAGCGTCGATCCAGACGGCGCCGAGCTTGGCTGCGATGTCGTCCGAGCCGAGCGTGCGCGGCTGCACGCCGCGCAGCGCGTCGACGTTGACCTGGTACCGCTCGTCAGATGCAGCTGCGGCGACCGCCGCGTCGAGCTTCTTGCGCACATCGCCGCTGAGATACTCGGCGGCATGGACCGCCTGGTCCGTCGCGGGGTCATCGTAGACGAGCGTGCCGAGCTGGTTCCGGGCCTCGCCGGCGTCGACGCCGAGGAGATGCCCGATCAGCTCGAGGTCGATACGGCCAGTGCGATCGAGACTGAGCGCGATCGCCTCAGCGGGCGTCTCGGCGCCTCGCGCCGGCGGTCGCTGAACGACGACGCGCTGGTTGAGGATCGCGGCGGGAGTTGAGGTCTGCGTTTCCTCATCGAATCGCTCGAGTGCCATCACGAGCGGCCCGAACGGATCCTGCCGCAATAGCGCGATCGCCTTCGGTGTGAGCCGTGCCATACGCGGCTCACCCGTTTCCTCGTCGACGCGACCGGTCGGGCGCAGCGTGAACCGGTTGAGGGGGCCATAGGTCAGCTGGTAGCCGGTGTACCGCTCGCGCAGCGCGGCGCGTGCGGCGAGCGTGTCGTCCGTGTCAGTAATGGTGTTCGCTTCCGCCTCGAGGAGCGCGGTCGCAGCATCGCGCAGCTCGAGCAGGGCTCGGAGCTCGCGAGCGTGGGTGCGCGGTACCTCGAGCGGTTGGTGCCCGCCGGCGTACACGACCGTGAAGGTGTTGCCCGGGTGGACGGCGATCGAGCCGTCCCATTCCTTCGGCGACGCCGGCACCCATGCCGCGCGCTTGGCCTCCGAAGCGGCGCTACGCGGGGTCATAGTCTTGCCCGCCGCGATCGCCTCGGCGGTGATGGTCTCGAGCACGTCGCGCAGCTGCTTGGGCGTGTGCTCGAGATCTCCGCGCACGTGCAGGGTCTCCTGGCCGAACATGCCGCCGCCGATGGACATACTGCCGAGCACGTGCGCGGGCCGCCAGGTGAAGTAGCTGTTGATCTTCGCGGGCGTCCCGTCGACGTCGACGGCGCTGACGGTCTCCCAAGCGACGTCGGCCGGTGCAGCACCGGGCTCGCGTCGACGGAAGATCAGGAGGTCGGTGACGACCTCCGTTCCGGCCGCGCGGCGGTGTGCTCCACTTGGCAGCCGCACCGCGCCCAGGAGGTCAGCCATTTGGTTCATCTCGCGCCGTGCGGCAGGGTTCTGCTGGTCCAGCGTGTAGTGACTGGTCAACACCGCGACGAGGCCGCCCGGCCGGGTGAGGGCGAGGGACTTGATGATGAAGTGGTTGTGGATCGAGTGCCCGCCGGCGTTGTGCGCTGGGTCGTGCAGGGCGACGGCGGCGAATGGGACGTTTCCCACGGCAGCATCGAAGTAGTCGTCGGGGATCCTCGTGTCTGCGAAGGACTCGGCCCGGATCTCTGCGTGAGGGTAGATCGCGGCCGCGATCGCCGCGGTGGTGCTGTCCAGTTCGACGCCGATCATGCGTGCGCTCTCCGGCGCGAGCCCAATGAAGGTGCCGGCGCCGGCACCGGGCTCGAGAACGGTGCCGCCGTAGAAGCCGAGTTGCTCGAGCGCAGACCAAACCTCTCGCACGTAGGCGGGATCCGTGTAGTGCGCGTTGATCGTGGTACGCCTTGCCTCGGCATACTGCTGCTCGGTGAGCAGGGAGCGCAGCTCCTCACGCTCCGTCGCCCAGTTCGCCTTGTCGTCATCGAAGACGTCGGGCAGGGCGCCCCAGCTTGACCACCTAGCCAGCACCTGACGTTCGTCGCTGCTGGCGCTGCGGCCTGCGGCCGCGAGCTCGCGCGAGAGTCGGATGGCCTCGACGTTCGCGGTGAACCGCGCCTTCTGCCCGGACGGTGCCAGGTCCTCCTGGCTGACGGGGATGAAGCGATCTACAGGGTCAGGTCGCGCTGGAAGCGCGCCTCCTGGCTCTGCCGCAGGATCTCCGAACGCTCCGCCAAATAGGTCCAAGGGTTCGATGACTTCGCGAGCTCCTCCAGGAACTCGATCGGCAGCATCCACTGCTGGCTCAGTGCTTCGAGCTGATCCTGGAAGGGCCTCTCCCCCTGCAGTTCCCAGGCCCACTCCGCTAGCGAGTCCTCGCTCGGCTGCTGCGCCTCCCACTCCGCTCGCTGCTCGTCCGGGCTCAGTTCCGTGGTCGGCCACGGAACGTCCGCCATCGCCAACTCCTCTGCCGCCTTCGTCGCGGCCCTCAGTCGGCCCACCTTCTGCAGGTACGGCTCGTCCACTGGGTCCGGGCCGGCCAGCTTGGGCACCAGTTCGTTCACCGTCGTCAGCACCTGGTCTCCCAGCTCCGAGAAGAAGCTCTGCTGATCCTCGATCGCCGCCAGGCTCGACGGTGCCGTCCGCGTCCAGCGGTCCCTGATCTGCAGCCCGTACTTGTTCATGGTCGTCCCCGGCTCCTTGCGCGGTAGATAGATGATCATCGTCGCCCCTCCCCCGCTCGATCAACACCTGCTCGGTCGGCGATGCCGGCTCCGCGATCGCTTCGGCGAGCACCTGGTCGGCTTCGGCTTCGCCGAACCCCCAGATGTCTAGCTCCACCTGGTCTGCCGGCTGTGAACGGCGGCCCTGTCGCGGTGCCATGAATTCCCCCTCTGATCAGGCGTTTTGCCTGATTCGAGGTTAACAGCAATGCAAACGCATTAAAAGGCCTGAACGGCACTTTCTGCGCCAATCTGGGCCCCTTTCCCTGGCTCGCCGACACCTCAGCCGCCCTTCGAGACACCGGCGCTCACCGGGGCGCCTGCCGATTCTGTCCGGGCGCGCTTAGCGCGCTCGATGGAACGATAGATCGCGGCTCGAGAAACGTTGAAGCTCTCGGCGATGGACGCGACCGACTCCTTGTCCTCATACCTCCGCAGGACGTGCCGGTCCTGCGCGCCGGTGAGCTTCGGCTGCTTCCCCTTCAGCCGGCCCTTGCTGCGCGCGATCGCCATGCCCTCTCGGGTCCGAGCGCGAAGGATCTCGCGCTCGAACTCGGCGAAGACGCCGAGCACCTGGAAGACCATCTTGCCGATCGGGTCGAGAGGGTCGTACACGGTGTGGCCGTGCTGCAGCGTCACCCCTGTCGCTTGGAGCTCGTCGGCGATCGCCAGAAGGTCTGACAGCGATCGGGCGAGCCGGTCGAGCTTGGTCACCACCAGGCGGTCGCCCCGCCGACATGCGGCCATCGCCACGGTGAGGCCTCCGCGCGAGCGGTTGGCGCCCGTCCGCCCGTGGTCGAAGTAGATGCGGTCCGGGTCGCACCCGAGGGAGAGGAGCTCTCGATACTGCGCCTCGTTGTCCTGAGCGTCGGTGCTGACGCGCGCGTAGCCGATGAGCATGACTACTCCCCGTCTGCGTCGTCAAGCTCACCGGCGTCGACCATGCGTCGCAGCGCGGCTGCCCGCCCGCGCGAACGAGCGATGTTCTCTGCGCTGTAGATGTTGTCGATCTCGTCCACGTGCCCTCCGTTCGTATGAGCGTGCTTCAACGAGAATAGCCCACGAGGGCGAGTGCGGCGACGGATGCCCCCGGAAGTTCGCGGTCGCGATCGCCGTTCGGGACGCCTCGTATAGCGATCCCCATACGAACACCACGGTCCGCGTGCTCGCCGCTCGAATGACGCTGCCGCACGCTACGGTGGTCGGAAAGGGGAGCGGGGGACACCAATGGCCGATCTGAGTACCAGCCACGCTGATGAACTGATCAAGCGGGTGGCGGCCGAGCTGCCCTTCAGAGTCAACCTCGAGGCGGACATGGGCGGTACGTTCGGTCTGCAGATTGATCTGGGCACTCGAGGTGGGCAGGACGATCCGCCGGACACCGCTGGGATCGACCCCGGACCCGGCGCTAGATGGTGGATTGACGTTGAAGGCGGCCGGGAGTCGATCGTCTCGTCGCTCGGCGCCGACGCCGACCCCTCTGCCGTCGCAGAGTGGGTCGCGGCCGAGGCCCGAAAGGCTGGCTCTCCCGCCGCGGCCTCCCCGGCCGCGATCGCCGGCATGGGGTTCGCCAGCCCCGCTGCGGCGGCGCCGACTGCGCGCACGAGCTCGCGACCCGCGCACGCGGCGCCGGAGCTCGCCGCCGCACCTGAACTCGGCAGGTAGCTTCCGCGCCGGTGCTAGAAGAGGGTCGGCTGCGTCGGGGCAGGTTCACGCCATTCTGGCCAGCCGATCAGCGGGGCAAGCAGGTACTCGCGGGCGATGTGCCATTCGTCGGCCTGGTGCCCCGACGGGCGCCTGCACCGCGCTCCCTTGGCACCACACTGTGGGCAGATGGGGTACTCGACCTCGATCAGCTCGCCGGTCACGCGGTGCACGAACGTTCCCTTCCTCACCACAGCATCCCGTCTGCGTCGACATGCTCGAGCACGCACCAGTTGTCGTCGACGTAGGAGTAGTGATCACGATCGCGCTCACGCCCTGGCTCGGCAAGCACCCACGCCCATGTGGCTGGTGGCAGCGGTTTCCCTGACAACTCGTGGATGCCCTGCACTGCAGGTCCGGCTGCGATGACGCGCATCACGCGCCGCTCTCCGTACAGCACGCCACCGTCGATGCGCTCCTGCAGCGTTGCATCCCATCGTGGGTGAACCGGCGAGTACATCTGTTGCCAGACGAGATCCCCAGCCTCGAACGTCCCCGTGAGCCTGCTCATAGTTCTCTCCTTCCTGCGCGCCCCCGCAGCAGCGCAGCGGGGGCGCGCAGTGGCTTAGAGGCTGTCGTCCTGGTCGATAGCCCGGACCAGCTGAGCTAGCACCGCACTCGCCTCGTCCTCGCCCGCCTCCCGCGCGGCCGCGAGGATCTCGTGCAGCTTCGCGTACTGGTTGGTCTCGTCGGGTGTCGCTGCCGTGTGAGCCAGTAGCCGCAGCGCGAGGCGTCGCAGGGCGCGGACGTCGCCCTGGATCACATAGCTGCTTGAGCCGTTGTCTAGCTCGATCGCCACGGTGGTGTTGCTCGTCCCGTAGGCGTCCTGAATGTCGAAGGGCTGCGCCACCCGGATCACGAGATCCTTGGCGGCGGCCCATTCGGTCGTCTGAGTCATGATCGTCTCCCCCGCTTGCTTAGCGCCGCGCCAGTGGCATGCCGGTGTCGATGAAGAACTGGCTGCCATCGCTCTGCGCCGCCTCGAAGGTGCCGTCGCTCTCGATCGTGCCGATCTCGCCGTCGTTGACGACGATGCGCAGTCGGTTGGCCAGCGCACTGTCGATGTTGAGGACGAGCGTGTCGGCGTCGACCGCGGAGGGGTGAACGAACAGGGTCAACTCGGTGGTGCCCTCGTCGTTGTCGAAGTCGACCGCGCCCGAGTTGTGGTGGTGCACGTGCGGTTCATACATCTCCCCGGTGTCGAACACGGTGAGGGTGGGGTTCGCGACCCGTGCGGCCATTGCCCTCTCGCTGTCGAACGGTGCTTTGGTGGTCATAGTTCTCTCCTTCTCTGCCAACCGTTTTTCTTGCCTTCCTGGCGCGGGGATCGAGACTGAGCGGAGGGAGCGGAGTGCGACCATGAGCGGTTGCTAAGCGGAGGGCGTAGCCCGCAGTCTGCAAATAGCGAGGGGGCGGCGCGCAGCTCACGGAGGGAAGTACGATCGGCCGGCCAGGACAGGCAAGTCGTCGACGGCGTAGCCGTTGGTGTGTTCTATGCTGACGGCTCGACGGGACGCCGGCCCGTCGAGTCAATTCAGGGGGTTGGTGTGGCCACTACAGATCAGGTTGTCGAGGTTCTGCAGCGGGTCGGCTTCGCGGCGGTGACCTACTACTCGGAGATCGGCGTCGACGATCCCGAGTACAACCTCGCCGGGCAGGCAGCCTGGTGTCTCGAGTCGTTGCCGTCGACGGATCGTGGCACGCTCGAGGATCTCGTTGCCCGAACGATCGTCGAACCACGGGAGTATCGCGAAGCGCTCGTGGCCGCGCTCAGCGCGGTCGAGGTGCTCGATGAGCAGCCCGGCTGACGGCGACAAGCGCGAACAACGGCTGCGCCGGCGCCGCGAGCTTCGCCCGCGCTACGAGGAGACCGAGCGGGCCTGGCGTGCAGCGAACGCCGACCGGGTGCGCGCATACCGGCGCCGTTGGATTGAGAACAACGCCGTCCGCCAGCGTGAGGCGTCACGTGTGTGGAACCGTCGCGCGTACGCCGCGAGGATGCGCGATGTCGCCCGTCGACGCAACGCCGTCGATCGCGCGCGGCGGTGGGCTGAGCAGAATCCCGAGAAGGTGAAGGCTGCGAAGATTCGCTATCGCCTCGCATCACCGGAGAAGGTGAAGGAGTCGAGCCGCCGCTACTACGAGCAGCACAAGGGGTGACGTCCCATGGGGTGGATGCTCCTATTGCTGTCAAGCGGCCAGTGGCGGGCTGATCTGCTCCAGGACGGCTGTCGCTCGGGCCTCGAGTTCAGGGTCGGCGCGAGTGCCGATCTCGAGTCGTCGGAGCCGCTGGTAGGGGACGCTGAGAGTGGCGGCGAGAACGCTGATCGGGATGCCTTTCGCTTGTCGGCGTGCTCGGAGTTCGCGCCCGACGGGATTGTCGGTGGCGGGATTGAGCAGAGCGGCATAGATCTCGTTCGCGACGTGTCGTTTGAGGCAGCGCATGATGTCACGGTCGGTGAGTTGCTCCGAACGACGCCTCTCGAAATAGGCCATCGTCCGAGGCTCGCGATGTCGCATGCGCAACAGCACAATCCGGTGCAGCGCGGCGTTCGCGTGCCGGTTCCCGCCGCGAGAGAGTCGATGCCGTGTGCGTTGTCCGGAGGAGGCGGGGATCGGGGCGACACCGGCGAGAGCGGCGAAGCTGGCGCGGGTTCCGAGCCGCTCGGGGTTGTCGCCCGCGGCGACCAGGAGCGTCGCTGCGGTGACAGGACCGACTCCGCTCAGGGACAGCAGCGTGGGGTTGACCTGCCGGACGAGCATCTCCAACTGTTGTTTGAATCGGCCTGACTTTCGTTCCTATCGGGAGCCTTGTCCGGCAGGTGCCGGTTGGGCTGATTCCAGGTCAGCGTAGTACGCGTCCTCGACCTCGATCGGGGTGCGCATGTCGAGCTCGCCGTGGAGGCGCTGGTTGTTCCACCACCAGACGTACTCGAGGGTCGCCAGCTCGACCTGCTCGACGGTCCGCCAGGGTCCGCGCTGGCGGATCAGCTCGGTCTTGTAGAGGTTGTTGACCGCCTCGGCCATGGCGTTGTCGAAGCTGTCGCCGACGGTTCCGGTCGAGGGCACGGCTCCGAGCTCGACGACGCGGTCGGTGTAGACCATCGCCATATAGTTCGAGCCGTGGTCCGAGTGGTGGGTCAGCCCGGTGAGGTCGCCGCCGGCTCCCCAGGCCTGACTCGTGCCATCTTTCCTCGACTTGGTTCCCGGACGGCCTGAGATCTTTGATTTTCCGGGGATCTCGCGCTGCCTTAGTGCCCGCCTGGCGCACTAAACCGGGGTTCTAGACTCGTGTTGCGTGGGCCTGTTCATCCGGAAGGTGCGCACCGCGTCGGGCGCGACAGCGGTGCAGATCGCGTCGAAGCAGTACGGCGTGCAGAAGATCGTCGAGCACATCGGCTCCGCTCACACGCCCGAGGATCTCGAGTTCCTCCTCGAGGTCGCCCGCACGAAGATCCAGGCCGGGCAGCTCGCGTTCGATCTGGACCGGCTCGCGCCGCAGAAGGTGACCGCGACACCGGAGATCGTCGGCTCCCAGGCCCGTGTCCTCTGGGATGTTCTCGAGCACGCTTACCGCGAGGTCGGGTTCGACTCGGTCGGGACCGACAGCTTCAAGCGTCTCGTGCTGGCGCGGATCATCGAGCCGACCAGCAAGGCTGACACGATCCGGGTGCTCGCGGAGATCGGTGTGAAGTCGCCGTCGTTGCGCACGATCTGGCGGACCCTCGCGCGTTGCGTCGAGGAGGACTGGCGATCGCAGCTCGCGGACGCGGCGCTGCGGAAGGTGACGGCGGCCGGGGCGCTGCAGGTGGTGATGTATGACGTGACCACGCTGTATTTCGAGGCGGAGCACGAGGACGCGCTCCGCAAGGTCGGGATGAGCAAGGAGCGGCGCGTCGATCCGCAGATCCTCGTCGGCCTGCTGGTCGATCAGGTGGGGTTCCCGCTGGAGGTCCATGCGTTCGAGGGCAACCGGGGCGAGACCACGACGCTGCTGCCCGTGCTGAACGGGTTCCGGAAGCGTTACGGGAACAGTGATGTCGTGGTCGTCGCCGACGCGGGCATGCTCTCGGCGAGCAACCTGAACGCGCTCGAGGACGCCGGCTTCGATTTCATCGTCGCTTCCCGGACGGGGTCGGCGCCGAAAGACCTCGCCGAGCACTACGAGAGTGTCGGGAACCTGTTCGAGGACGGGCAGATCATCGAGACGATCCGCCCGATGGGGAAGGGAGCGTATCGTCGGGACCGGCGGGTGGTCTGGCAGTACTCCCGCAAGCGCGAGAAGCGCGACAATGTCACGTTGAACAAGCAGATCGACCGGGCCGAGCAGATCGCGGGCGGCCAGCGGGCGCCGAAGAAGGACAGGTTCGTCACCCTCGGTGAGCGCGGCACCCGGCCGGGCGTGAACTGGCCGTGGTCGAGAAGGCCCGCTCGTATCTCGGGTTGAAGGGCTACGTCACCTCGATCAGCACCGACAAGCTCACCGGCGCCGAGGTGGTGGCCGCGTATCACGATCTGTTCCGTGTCGAGGCGTCGTTCCGGATGGCGAAGAGCGACCTCAAGGCGCGGCCGATGTTCCATCACGAGCGGGACTCGATCGAGGCGCACCTCACGATCGTGTTCGCCGCTCTCGCGGTCACCCGGCACGTCACGGAGAAATCGGACTACTCGATCAAGCGGATCGTCCGAGCGCTGCGCCCGGTCCGGGACGCGGTGATCTCGCTACGCGGGCAGCGCATCACGGCCACGACCCCGCTGGAAGGCGAGGCCGCCGATATCGCCGAGAAACTCCTGCCGAACGCGGCGCACTAAAGTGGCACGACTCAGGTCATATTGTCGACCCTGCCCGCCTGCTCGGTGAAGCCCTGACCGATTCGTCCCCGGATCTGATGCGCAGCCTGCTGCAGTCCACGATCAACGCGCTGCTGTCCGCCGACGCGGATGCCGTGGTCGGCGCCGAGTGGGGTAAGCCCTCCCCGGACCGTGCCGCGCAGCGCAACGGCTACCGCCACCGCGACCTCGACACCCGCGTCGGCACGATCGACGGCGCGATCCCGAAGCTCCGGCAGGGCACCTACTTCCCCGAATGGCTCCTCGAGCGCCGCAAACGGGCCGAGACCGCGCTGATCACGGTCGTCGCGGACTGCTATCTCGCGGGCGTCTCGACGCGTCGGATGGACAAGCTGGTGAAGACTCTCGGGATCCACTCCCTGTCGAAGTCGCAGGTCTCGCGGATGGCGGCCGACCTCGACGAGCACGTCGACCAGTTCCGCCACCGCCCCCTGGACGATGCGGGCCCGTTCACGTTCGTCGCCGCCGATGCGCTGACGATGAAGGTCCGTGAGGGTGGCCGCGTGATCAATGCGGTCGTGCTGGTCGCGACCGGCGTGAACGCCGACGGGCGCCGCGAAGTGCTCGGCCTGCGGGTCGCAACGTCGGAGACCGGCGCTGCCTGGAACAGCTTCTTCGCCGACCTCGTCGCCCGCGGCCTCAGAGGCGTCCGCCTGGTCACCTCCGACGCCCACCAGGGCCTCGTGGAGGCCATCGCGGCGAACCTGCCCGGCGCGGTCTGGCAGCGATGCAGAACCCATTACGCGGCGAATCTGATGTCGGTGACGCCGAAGAGCATGTGGCCGGCGGTGAAGGCGATGCTGCACTCCGTCTATGACCAGCCCGACGCCGAGGCGGTGAACGCCCAGTTCGACCGGCTGCTGGACTACGTCGACGGAAAACTCCCCGCCGCGCACGAGCACCTCGACAACGCGAGAGCGGACATCCTCGCGTTCACCGGGTTCCCCGACGGGCTCTGGCAGCAGATCTGGTCCAACAACCCCAACGAGCGATTGAACCGCGAGATCCGCCGCCGCACCGACTCCGTCGGGATCTTCCCCAACCGTGACGCGATCATCCGCGTCGTCGGCGCGGTCCTCGCCGAACAGACCGACGAATGGGCCGAAGGACGCCGCTACCTCGGCCTCGACATCCTCGCCAAGTCCCGCCTCACCCTCGTCCCCGACACCGGAACGGAGGCGACCACCGACACCGTCCTCGAGCTCAGCGCCTAACCGAAATCAACAGCAGAAGGATCACCGACCGCTACACCACGTCCCGGGGCTTGAACGGGACGGCCGGAAGAGCCTAAGCTCGACATGAGAGGGCTCTCATCGCGCCGGGACGTGCAAAAGGCATGTCGCACACACCCCGGACCCGACGAGGTCAGGTGGTCGGCTCTCACGGGCCGACGACGCCGCGCCCGGCGACCGAGACGAGAGAAGGCACGAATTTGCTCATTGCTGAGAACGCGGGTCTGGTCATCGACTGGACCCAGATGCCCACTTACAACACAATCATGTCCCTCGCGGCGGGAGCGGGACTGATCCTGCTCGTGCTGCTCGGGCGCAGCCTGCACCGCGACACGATGTTCCGCTCCACGGGCTGGGCGCTGGCGTTCGGCGTACTCGGCGCGCTCCTGACGATCACCGGCGCGCACATGACGCTCACGTGGCCGTTCGCGAAGTACTTCCCCTTCGACAACATCATCTTCGGCGAGACCAGCCTCGGGTTCGGCGTCCTCCTCCTCGCCGCGGCGCTGTTCCTCTGGAAGCGCGGCTCCCGGCTCGAGTCGGCGGAGGATCGCCCCGCCGAGGCCGCCGCCACGGCCCAGCCGCTCGGCATCTTCATCTTCGGCCTGGGGCTGTCGCTGTTCGCGATCGCCGCGGCCGGCCTGGTGTTCCAGCTGTTCGCGGCTCCGCCCGAGGAGCCCATCTCCGGAGCCTTCTCGCAGTGGCCCTGGGTGGAGACGACATTCATGTCCGGGTTGTTCGCCCTCGTCGGCGTGGGTGCCGTACTGTTCCCGTTCACCCTGCGCAGCTTCTCTGCATCCCGCCCGCTGACCGCCGTCACCAAGATCGTCGGCATCACGTGGGGGCTGGCCGGCCTGGCGTTCGGGCTGTTCGGCGCCCTGAACTTCTTCACGCACATCGGTCTGATCGTCAACACGATGGGCTGACGGTGCCCGTCAGGGCACGCCGATACCTCCGTCGCACCACCACCTGCGCGACGCGCAGCACCGGATACAGCACACGCCACGCCGCGCGCGGGCTCGGCGCGGTGAGCGACCGGATCGTCAGCAGAACATCGTCCCCGTCGCGGTGGACGATGGACGCCTCTTCGCCGGCGATCGGATGCCCGGGGAGCGCGCGGTAGGAGAAGCCGACGCGATCCGGCTCGCGTACGACCGTCACCACCTCGACCGGTTCGCGCACGGTGACGAAAGGCAGCCGCGCCGTCACCACGAGACGCTCTCCGTCGGCGACCTCGCGGGCGTTCTCGACGCGGCAGCGGTGCGGCGAAATGCGGTGCGGGAGACGCTCCTCTTGCGCGATCCGAAACTCGTGCATTACCGTTGCCTAAATCGATTTAGGCTGCGCCCGCAGGCACACCAGGTCGATGTGCGGTCATTCGCCGGACGCTCCGAAGCTCGACGAGAAACTGCCGGACGCCGCCCCCAAACCAGCGGGCCACACCTGGATGCCGCCCAGCGTTGTCGAGCAGCCGCTCAACGTGCTGAAACGCAGTGAGCAGAGCCGGCCGGCTCGCTACTCCCACTCGCAGTTCGAAGCGAGCATCCGCCGAGCCATGCTTGGCCGTAGAGATGCGAACGAGCGAAGCGCGTTCATCGCTGAGTGGGTTCTGCAACCACTCAAGGGTCAGCGTCTTGTCCGCAGCGCCCAACTTGGGGCCGGTGTGCTCGACGCACTTCGCCGCATCGATGACGTCGCCTACCTGCGCTGGGCAGTCGTCTTCAAGAGGCTCGATACCGTAGCGGACCTCGTAGATGAAGCGCGGGCGCTCGTCCTGCACCCATCCTCGCCTCTCAAATTCGAGCAACCACGGCCTACTCCAATCGACCGAGCAGCGCCGCCTGTGTAAGCCGCACGCCGTTAAGCGACACATGCAGGCGCGGTGACCTGTGGCGTCGCCGTCGGGGGTTCCTCCAGCTAGAGGTGGAGCGGCCGGATGGGGGCGAAGACCAGCGAGGGGTCGGCGAGCCACTGGTCGCGCGGCACCATGTCGACGTAGAGCTCGATGTCGTGGCCGTCGGGATCGGCGATGTAGAGCGAGTGGGTCACGGTGTGGTCGGAGGCGCCGAGGACTGGAACGCCATGCCGGTCGAGGTGGCGGACCACCTCGCGAAGCTCCTCGTCGCTCTCACCCACCTTGAGGCCGAAGTGGTACATCCCGACGCGGCGGCCCGGCGGCATGGGCGCGGCGGAGGACCCCACCTCGATCAGCAGCAGCTCGTGGTGTGTGCGGCCCGAGCTGAAAGCGGCGGCGGGCACGGGCAGCGGGACGTCTCCGCGCACCTCGTCCCATTCGAGTACCTCTCGGTAGAAGCGCCGGGACCGATCGAGGTCCCGGACGTAGAGGACCAGATGGCCGAGTTCGTGCACGCGCATCGGTGGTGACTCCTTCTCGATGATCCTTGTGACGCGGGGGCAAGGGGACCGGTCTCGGATGCTCAGCCGCGGCCGCTCGACGTGGCGCCGCGCGCGTAGTCGTAGCAGGTTCGGACCAGGTGAGCGACGACGTCGGCTTCGTCATCGTCGCGCGGGGCGTAGAGCATGACGGTGCCCGCGGGGATCAGACCGCGCGCGGCGACCGGATGCTGCTCCGCCCACCCGGCGTTGATGGCCTGGCGGGCGTCCTCCGGCGGCAGGGCCACGTGCAGGGAGTGGTCCGGAGCCGGATGCAGGTGGGCGAACTCCGTGCCGATCATGAATGCCTCCGGCGGCCCGACCGCCTGGCCCGGGGGCAGGGTGAGGGCGCGGGCTCCGGGCACGGAGATTAGGCTGTCGGCCCAGACGACGCCGGGCAGGTCGGCGAGCAACGCCTCGAGCCGCCGGAGCGGCCGGTCGTCGCTGGGCTGCTGCTCTAGCTGCATGTGCGGATTGGTCGGCGTGGTCCCCGGCCGACCCCCGCTACGCCGCGGGAGGGAGGCTGCCTCTCCGATCATGGCGCCTCGAATAGCGGTCCGAGGACGACCAGGCCGAGGTCGTCCCCGAGCTGGGCGAACAGTCCGAACATCACCAGCGCCGCACCGGCCAGCGCAATGTCCTTGAGGAACTGCGTCTGCTCGGTCATCCGGGCCGTGGCGTCGGTCTCGGCCCAGAACCCGTGCATGAGGAATGCGGTGGGCACCAGGAATGCGGCCAGCAGCAACGCACCTAGATCCGGCCACACCCCGACGGCGACCATGAGCGCGCCGACCACGATCAGCACGCCGCTGGCGAGCACGAGGACCCCCGCGGCGGGGACCTTCTTGCTGGCCGCGTATCCGGTCATCATCTGGCGTTGGGTGATGTGCGCGACCCCTGAGCCCAGGAACAGCAGGGCGAACAGAATCCGACCGATGAGCACGACGACATCCATACTTGGTTCCTGACACTGACGGAGAATACTTACCTTTCGTAAGGTCAAGAGATAGCAGGCGTTAGGGGTAGGGGTCAAGTCCCGTGGCGTGGATGCTCCTATTGCTGTCAAGCGGCCAGTGGTGGGCTGATTCGTTCCAGGACGGCGGTCGCTCGAGCTTCGAGGTCGGGGTCGGCGCGGGTGCC
>NZ_JARGEM010000010.1 GCF_029211225.1 Antiquaquibacter metalliresistens | reverse complement strand
TTTTGTCGGTTCTCACCTGACCATCGCACGATGGCTCACCACGTCCACGACGTGACACTCGAGCCCGAGAACTACACCACCCCATGGGACGTCACCCGCATCGTCTCACCGTGGACCCGGAGTCGGCGATGCTGACGCGCTGCCCATCTGGCCCCCACCACCCCTCGGAAGCCCTGGCGTACCTGATCGACAAGAGCCTCACGGCTCACGACCAGGCGACAGGAGGTGTGCCGAGATGACGATTCGGGAAGCCTCGCGCCGCGAGCGCGAGGCACTGGATGCCGGTGCCCTGCTCGCTTCGGTCACCGGGCTCCCGCCGAGCGAGGCGGCACGCCGCTACGCGGAGGCGGGCATTCCGGTGTTCCCCTGCGTCGCTGGCGGCAAGCGGCCGCTGACCAAACGAGGATTCCACGAGGCAAGCGCCGAGCTGCGCCAGGTTGCCCGCTGGTGGGCGCGCTGGCCGCGCGCCAACATCGGCGTGCCGACCGGTCATGCTTCGGGGCTGGAAGTCGTCGATGTCGACGTGCACGGCGCGATCCGCGGCTTCGCGGCATTCGAGCTGGCCCGGCGCGGAGGGCTGACGGATCGCTGGGCCGCATTCGTCCGCACGCCGTCGGGCGGAGTCCACGCTTACTACCCGGCCGATCCCGAGCTGGTGCAGCCGTCCTGGCAGGTGGCGCGCGCTGGCATCGACTTCCGCGGCGCGGGCGGCTACGTCGTCGTGCCGCCCTCGATCATCCCCACTGACGCGGGGCCGTGCGCGTACGCACTCATCGGATTCGGCCGCGGCGGCGCGGTTCCCGTCGACGCCAGCGCGCTGCGGCAGTTCCTCGATCCGCGACCTGCGCGCCCGATGCCCGTCATCCCTGTCGAGCAGACGGACGGTATCGACGTGGAGCGGATCGCACGCTGGGTTGGGATGCGCGGCGAGGGCGAGCGCAACCGCGGCCTGTTCTGGGCCTCGTGTCGGCTCATCGAGGCAGGCATCCCGCCCGACCGCGTGCGCGCCGCGCTGGGGCCGGCCGCGGAGCGCGCGGGCTTGCCCTCACCAGAGATCGAGACAACGATCCGCTCGGCACACCGCATAGCGACGGGCGCACCTTCCGCGCCTGCCGCCAGTCCCGTGCCCGACCATGCAGCTGGGCCTTCATCTGGTCAGGTGCTCTCGTGATCCCCAGCATCGCGCAACGCCCGCGCGGGCGGCTTGCCGTGTGGACGGCGGTGGCCGGGACCGTGTTCATTGCCGCTGCCGCCTTCTGGCTGTCGTTCACGGCGCTCGCCGACCTCGCGCGCCGCTCCGGCGTAGATGAAAGCCAGGCGTGGGCGTGGCCGCTCATCGTGGACGGCATCATCGTCGTCGCCACGGTGTCCGTCGTAGCCCTGGGAGGGCAGCGCGCCGCCTGGTATCCGTGGCTGCTACTCATAGCCGGAGCCGCGGTCTCGGTTGCGGCCAACGCGATCCACGCGGTCGTCGCCGCCGACGCCGACGTTCCCTCGGCCCTCGCAGGATCGGTCGCCGCCGTCCCGCCGCTCGTGCTCCTGGCGATCACGCACTTGACCGTCGTGCTCACCCGACGGTTCAGTGCGGAGCCATCGGTGCAGCCCGCCGGGTCGGTGTCGAACGCGGTCGAGTACCTGTCGCCGGAACCGCCCGCGCACCTTGCTCCTAGAGAACTCGCCCTGCGACTGAAGGAGGACGGCATGACGAACAAGGCCATCGCTCGTGCGACCGGAGTGCATCCGTCCACGGTCGGCCGCTGGCTAGCGACGCCCGCTCTCGCCGCCACGCCGGAAGGAGGCACGCTGTGAGCGACGAGACACCGGACACCAAACGTGCGCACGAGGCTACGGAGGCTCGACGTGTCGCCGAGCAGCGCCGCGACGAGGTATCGGAGGTGTCGGAGTTGGCGCGCCACGGTGACCCGTCCCGCCCCCCGCGCGCATCGTCTGCGGCCACGTCGCTGGAAGGTCGGCTGCGGGCCGACAACGACCACAGTCAGGTGGTGTGGGTGCGGCCGACCGAGCTGCTCCCGTCTGCCTCGGCTCGCATGATCGGGCGCGGGATCGACCTGCGCTCAGAGCTGGCGCGCCGCGCCGAGGAGCGTCGGCAGATTTCGCCGCAGGCGACTCCGGTGACCCGGCCCGGTATCCGGGTGCGTGCGCAGGGCCTTGCGCCGCTCTCCGCATTCGGGCCGTCGCCCACGCATCAGTCCTCTGTCAGCCGCGACCCGCTCCGACACCTGTGAGCGCACCATGTCTGCCCCGGCCGTTCCAACGTCGTTCCGCACCCCGGAGGGACTGCGCGCGCTCCTGGAACGTCTGCACGGCGACGGGAAAGGCGCATGGCGGCGCGACGTGGATGTTGCGGCGCTCATGGAGTACACGGCGGGTCGGTACGCGAGCCTCGCGCGAAAGCACGGCCTCGACCCGTGGGAGGCGGCGAGCGCCGCGTTCGACGCGATGCGCACCCCGGCCGTGCGCAACGCGGAAGATCCGTGGGCAGTCATCACCCGCGCCGTGCAGGTCACGCTGATCGCCGAGGAACGGGGTAATGGCCTGCTGTGCTCAACGCATCAGGCGCGCAGGCCGCAGTACAGCGGCTTCCACGACCCGGAGCGGTTCAGTGACCGGGAGAACCCGCTCACCGACTACCACGAGGCGTTGCAGGTCGCGCCCGCGGGTGAGGCCGAGGACGAGCGGGATGAGAAGACAACTGGCGTCGTCCGCGCGGTCGAGGACGCGATCAAGCTGCTGACCCTGCTCGACTGGCCGGAGCAGACGGCACGCGCGGCTATCGAACACATCTGCACCCGGCTCGGTGAAGCGCCATCGCGGGCGAGTGCTGCGGAGTCGCTGCGGCGAGACCGACACGCTCGGGCCGTGCTCGATCTGTCGTCGGCGAGCTGGAACGCGCTGCTCCGCGCGATCCTCGGCAACCCCGATCCCGACCAGGCGCACACCGCCGTCGGCCGCGGCGTGTTCTTCCGCCTTCTCGTAGGCGAGCCACTGCGCGCACTGCTCACCGATGACGACCTCGTTCTGCTGTTGGCGCTGAACGCTCCGACTCTCGCGGGAGCGAGGTGAGCACATGGCGGCGGGCATGGGGCACATCGAACTGGAGCGCACCATCGACTCCATCGTCGTCGGCAGCCGTCATCGCACGGAGCTGGGCGACATCGACGCACTCGCGGCGTCCATCGAGCGTGACGGCCTGCTCCAACCCCCGACTGTGACACCGGACGGGGTGCTCGTCTGCGGCGCTCGCCGTCTCGCAGCGCTGCGCCAGCTTGGGCACAAGAAGGTCAACGTGTTCGTGCGCTCCGGAATCAGCGACCGCCTCCAGCGACTCATGGCTGAGCAAGCCGACAACGTGCTGCACAAGCCATTCACGCAGACCGAGGCCGCGGCGCTGTACCGCGAGCTGAAGGCACTCATGGCCGAGGATGCCTCCCGTCGCCAAGCAGCGACGCAGTTCGGCGCAGGCGGGAGAATCGCCGGAACGAGCGGTGGTGCCGTGACGGCACCACCGCTGATCGGCGCTCCAGGCAAGTCCCGCGCGCAGGCGGCGCTCATAGTTACCGGCCGCAAGTCGTACACGAGCCTGGAACAGATCAGTGACCTCCAGCGGATCGTCAACGATCCCCGGCAGCCGGAGGACGTGCGCGACTTCGCCCGCTCCGAGCTGGAGGCCATCGACCGCGGCGCGTCGATCACCACGGCGCACGCCCGCACGATCGCCATGCTCGCGATCCCGCAGGAGGAGCCTGAGCCGCCCGACGAGTTGGAGTTGCTCGCGCAAGAGGCGCTGGAACGCGCGAAGCAAGGGCGCAAGCGAGGCCCGGCACCCGCGCCAGCGTCGAGCGCCGTGCCGGTTCGCTACCCGGTGCGCGCGTTCACGCTCACCTGGAATGACCTCGATCAGTGGTGGTCGCACTACGACCCCGCCGAGGTCGGCACCGCACTGAGCGACGACCAGTGGGAGCACTTCGAGACGATCCTCGACGCCACCGTCCGCTTCTTCGACGCGGCCCGCGCCGCTCGCCAACGTCTCGCCAAGGAGAGTGCCTGATGCCGCAGACCCGCTTCCCCCGTCGCCTCATGATCGTCCTGATCGTCGGCGCCGCCTTGCTCGCCGTCCTCGTCGGAATCGGGCTCTATGGACTGCTGCTCGCGCCTCGCTCCGACCCCTCGCCCGAAAACACCGCGGGCGACCCTCCCAGCGCGTCGACCAGCACGCCGTCGCCGACATCGAGCACTCCGCCCGTCGTCCGTGAGTCTGACGACCCGGAGACGTTCGCGCGCGCCCTCGCCACCGCGCTGTTCGCCTGGGACACCGCGACCGAGTTCGTTCCGACCGACTACGCGCAGGTCATCGTGGATGTGGGCGATCCTTCCGGCAATGAGACGGCCGGGCTCGCCTCTGACGTGCGCACTTACCTCCCGACCGCGGACGCCTGGGCTCAACTCCGCACGATGCAGACGCGCCAATGGCTCGACATCAACGACGTGTTCGTGCCGGACGAGTGGGCGACCGCGCTGGAGCAGGCATCCGAGGGACAGATCCTTCCGGGCACCGTCGCCTACACGATCACCGGCATCCGACAACGCGAGGGCATCCACGGCACCGAGCCCGTGACCAGCTCCCACGATGTCGCGTTCACCGTCTTCATCACCTGCGAGCCGACCTTCGACACCTGCCGCGCGCTTCGCCTCTCTGAGCTTGACAACCCCCTGCGCTGATCGGCACCCGTATGAAGAAGCTCGTTGTGGCCATCGCCACCCTCATCGCACTGCTCCCCATGAGCCTGGTCGGCGTGGGTCTGCTCGTGTCGCCCGCGGTATTCGCCGCGTGTCTCTCGTCAAGCTCGCTCGTCGTCGGGCCGATTCCCGAGTCACTCACAGCGACGACGCGCGCGGGCGAGACCGTGACGCTCGACCACCAGCAACTCACGCACGCCGCGAGGATCGTCACCGTCGGCGCGCAGACCCAGGGCGTGGGGCGCGCGGGCGTCCTCGTCGCGCTGATGGCTGCGCTGACCGAATCGCGGCTTCGGATGCTCGCCAACCCGAGCGCAGTCCCCGAGTCGACCGACTACCCGAACGACGGCGCGGGCAACGACCGCGACTCGCTCGGACTGTTCCAGATGCGCCCGAGCGCGGGCTGGGGCACGGTCGCCGAGCTGATGGATGCCGACTACCAGGCGCGGGCGTTCTACGGCGGGGCGACCGGGCCGAACTACCCGTCGCCGCGCGGCCTGCTCGACATCCCCGGCTGGCAGAGCCTCGACCCCGGCGAGGCCGCGCAAGCGGTCGAGGTCTCCGCGTACCCCGACCGCTACCAGAACTACCAGCCGGTCGCCGAAGCGATCCTCACGGCGCTCACCCGGCGCGCCGAGACCGCTCCCGGCGGCACGCCACTCGGCGGCGTGCCCGAGACGTCCACCTTGGTGTTCCCGCTGCCGAACGGAACGTGGGTGAACACGAGCGACTTCGGCTGGCGCACCGACCCCTTCACGGGCGAGCGCGCCTTCCACTCCGGCACCGATTGGGCCGCAGCCGACGGCACGCCGATCCTCGCTCTCGCCGACGGCGTGGTCAGCCACGCGGGCCTCTCCTCCGGCTACGGCGGGCTCATCATCATCGAGCACACCATCGGCGGCGAGCGCATCGCCTCCGCCTACGCCCACATGTGGGAGAGCGGCATCCTCGTCAGCGTCGGGGATCGCGTCGTCGCAGGCCAGCACATCGGCAACGTCGGCTCGTCGGGCCGGTCCACAGGAGCGCACCTCCACTTCGAGATCCGGCCCGGCGGCACGAACTCGGCAGCCGTCGACGCCGAGCCCTGGCTCGAGGCTCGCGGCGTCCAGAACCTCGACGCCGCGGGCACCGCGGCCCTGTGCTCAGCGGAAGGAGCTGCCTGACATGGACGTGTTCCCCGACTTCGGAGCCGTCGGCGGGCAGGCCGAGCTGCGTGCCATCGTCGGCGCGCTGCTGACCGTCGTGCTCATCTTCGCCGTGCTCATGCTCGTCATCTGCGCCGCGGTGTGGTCGATCTCCTCGGCGAACGGCAACATCTCGTCGGCCGTCCGAGCGCGGACCGGATTCCTCGTCTCCATCGGAGCCGCAGCCCTCGCCGGCCTCGGCGTCACCTGGGTCAACTTCCTGCTCGGCGTCGGCGCGACCATCTGAGTGGCTGATACGCCCGACGTGGCGAAGGATCACTTGCATGAACCACGTCAGGCCCAAGCACTAGCCTGAGTTCATGGAGGAGTCAGCACCGAAGCAGCGGCGCATTCGGTTGACAGGCGAGCGCTTTGCCGGTGGCCGCCTCCCCATCGACTCGCTGGTCGAGTTGGAGCGGTACCAGCGATTGATGCAGACGATCGCTGAAGCCAACTGGCGCAGAGACCACCCTGGCGAGGATCTCCCCGCCGACTTCAAGGCAGACATCAGTCTCGCCATCGACCGTATCGAACCTGGTAGCGCGGATGTTTACGTTGTCGACGAGCAACCGTCGGCCTACGTCCAGTACCAGGAAGTAGCGAATGACACCGTTGAGGCGACGATCAGCGCCGCATACGCCGGAACGCCCTTGCCGGAGTTACCCCCAGCAGTCAGCGAACAGTTCCGGCTAGACGTCGCCGACTTCGGCTCCACGCTCGAAGAGAACCAAAGTATCGAGGTCTACGTCGAGGGTGCCGACAAGCCTCCCGTGGTGATCTCCGTTGTGACTCGCAAGGAAGCCATCGAGCGCCTGCAACTCGATGACTTCTTCATCGTCGATGACGGATCGGCACCAGAGAACCACCTAGTGAAGGTGGAAGAGAGTGTTGCCGGGCGGATCACCGAACTCGATCCCGAGAATCAGAGCTACCGCTTTGAGAGCCTCCTCTACGGCGCTCTCAAGGGACGATACAAGTCAAACCCTGAGCTGAAGGAAGACTTCAGGAAGGTACTCGATTCCGCAGAAGTCGGCCCGGTCGTCCGCCTGACCGGGCAGCTTCAGTATCGGCATGGCGTGCCGTGGCGATTCGTTGAGACGGCCCGTGTTGAAGAAACGAACCTGTCGGACGACGCCTTGATCGCTCTCGCTGCGCTCGCTCCTGGGTGGGGTGATGGCGGCGAGGGGCGGTCGATTGAGTTCACCGCTATCGAGGCAGCGAACGCGCTTCTTGTAGCCGTGCATGAGGCGGGGATACGACGGCCAGGTGTGTTCCCAACCGCCGAAGGCGGCGTGCTGCTGGAGTGGTCCTCGGCGGAGGAGGTTCGCAGTATCGAGATCTCCCCGGATGCCGAGTTCGAGTTGTTCCACCTTGCGCCCGGTTCTTTCGAGCCTGAGCAGCAGCAGGTCACCGATCTGAGCGTCGCCACGGCGTTTGCGACGGGTTGGGCGCGATGATTCCTGCTGACCTCGAGCTCGCCGAGGGCGAGGCATTGATCGCTGAACCGGCCGAATTGCTCTTCCGTCAGATCACTCAGCACATGATCTCTGCGGACGGGCAGATTGGTTCTCTCGCGTTTGCGCCCTCGACAGCAGATCAGGGCAAGCCATCATTTAGCCGCTCATCCCTGGTCAGCCCGCAAGATGCGCGCGACTGGCATTCACGGCACGCGCGTAGCTGGTCGCTTGGCGTGCGCGCCGTGTCGATCAGCGAAGTCACGCAGGCGGGACGCATCGCAATCGACGACTCCCAGAGCCCCCTACCCGAAGGACTCGATCGTGCGCCTGGGCACTGTTTTGTCGACTTCAGAGGTCTCGACAGGCCCGAGCGCAAGGCGGCAGCGGCGATCCTCCTCCGTTTTGCGATCGAGCGCGGTGAGATTCCGACTACCGAAACGCCCGATGACGGTCAGTTGTTCGTGCTCGACTCGTCGGGCTAAGGCTCAGGGTTCAGGCGGTCTTCGACCTCCCCATCGCTGAGCCACCGCGCAACGACGCGAAGGTCACGACGCACGCGCTGGCGCTCCCGGCGACGTTCACGCCGGTTCTCCTCCCCGCCGTGGCACATCTGGCAGGAGCAGACAGCATGGCCGTCCCAGCGATGCTCCCAGTGGCAGCGACCGGAGCCGCGCCAGAGCGCGTCGGGTGCAAAGGGTGACGGCAGATCGCATACGCCGTCAGCGTGGTCGTGGACTTCCGCATGGCCGATGTCACCACGGGCGACACGGATACGAAGCGGAACATGGGCGTCGGTACGAGACACGGCAGGCCTCCGAGGGTGCTCAGCGCCCCGGCCCGCTGCCCCTCGACGAAGGACGAACCGGGGCTATGGGTTGAGCCCCTCGCGCGGTCGTGTCCTCATGCCTTCATCGTGCCACGGTCCGCCGACATCAGGCATCCGGTGCAGCGTGCGCACCTACTAGGCGATTCGTCCCCTCGCCTGCTGAAGGAGCACATAGTGATCGACATCGACCCCAATACCGACGGGTTGCCCGGCATCGAACAGCTCCGCGTTATCGTCGGCGCGGCCATGACGGTGGGGCTCATCCTCGCTGTCCTCGCGCTCATCATCTCGGCCGTGGTCTGGGGCTACGGGGCGAACAGCTCGAATCCGCACCTTGCCAGCCGTGGCAAGGTCGGCGTGCTCGTCTCGTGCGGCGCGGCCATCATCTGCGGGGCATCCGTCACCCTGGTCAACTTCTTCTGGAACGTCGGCCAGTCGGTTTAACACCACGACCGAGTTGAGATGGCTGAGCCGATGAGTATCTGTGATGTGCCCGTCATTGCGTCAGTGTGCGATGCCGTGGGTGAGGGAACTGCGTCGCTCATCTCCGCGCCGTTCGACTGGCTCGCGCAGGCAATGGGGCAGGCCGCCGCCTGGCTGTTCGAGAGCGTGTGGGCGGTGTTCGACTCGACCACGTTCGTCGACGTGACCGGAAGCCAGTACGTCTCGGTCTACAACGTCCTGTTCGGGGTGGCGATCTTCGTCATGCTCGTCTTCTTCTGCCTCCAGCTCATCACCGGGCTCGTGCATCGAGATCCGATGGCACTGTCGCGAGCGGGCGTGGGACTCGCCAAGTCGGTGCTCGGATCGTTCGTCGCCATCACCCTCACCGCGACCCTGTTGGAGGTCACCGATCAGCTCACCATCGGCATCGTGCAGGCGACTGGCAACACGATGGAAGGCATCGGCGACCGCATGGCACTGCTCGCCGCTGGGCTGACGACGATCAACATCGCCTCGCCCGGCGTCGGTGCGATCATCACTATCTTCCTTGCCGGGCTCGGCATCGCGGGTGCAGGCATCGTGTGGTTCACGCTGCTCATCCGTAAGGCGCTGCTGCTGGTCGCCATTGTCTTCGCGCCCATCGCACTCGCCGGGTTCACCTGGGATGCCGCGAAGGGTTGGTTCGGACGCTGGGCGGCGTTCGTCGTGGCGCTCATCTTCTCGAAGCTCGTCATCGTCGTCGTGTTCCTCGTCGCCATTGGGCAAATCAGCGCGCCCATCGACCTCGACCTCGCCTCGATCAGTGACCCGATCTCGGGCGTCGTGCTGATGTTCATCGCCGCGTTCGCGCCGTACCTGACGTACAAGTTCATCTCGTTCGTGGGCTTCGACATGTACCACGCGATGTCGAGCGAGCAGGAAGCGAAGTCGGCGCTCAACCGACCCGTCCCACTGCCGGTCAAGGCTCAGCCGAACGCGGCAAAGTCCGTCCTCGGAGGGCAAAGCGGCGCGAGAGGCGGGACTCCTCCCGCGCCGAGCACAGCTCCCGCTGCAAGTGGCGCAGCAGGCGGCGCTGCGGGCGCAGGTGGCGGGGCGGCCGCTTCCGGTGGCGGCGCGGCGGCGGGAGGCGCGGCAGGTGCCGGGGCAGCAGCGGCCGGGCCTGCGGCCGCAGCCGTCGTCGGGGCGCAGGTTGTCAAAGCCGCAGCGACGACTGGGCCGAAAGTCGGTGCCGCGGTCGGCGGCGCAGCAGCCGGGCACGCAGAGACATCAACGCCGCCGATACCCGTGGCACCGAGGAAGGGGTAGAACATGGCCACCCGGCACCCTCCGGCTCCTGAGCAGCAGCTCTCCCCCGTGCAGTTCTCCCGACTCGCGCACCGTGGCATCCTGCTCGGACTGTCGATCTCGCAGTTGATCGTGTTGGGCATCGGCGTGGTCACGGTCGTCGCCACGATCTACACGGGCGGTGGCATGGGGCTGGTCTGGACATCCCCGATCTGGCTCAGCTGTCTGCTGCTCGCGGTCGTCCCCGTGGGCGGGCGCAAGCTCGTGGACTGGCTGCCCATCGTGTCGCGCTGGATGTGGCGGAGCACCGCTGGGCAGTTGATCTTCCGCCGCCGCGTCATCAAGCCGCGTCCCGTCGGCACGCTCGCGCTCCCCGGCGATGCGACCGCGCTGCGCGAATGGGTCGATCCCGAGACGGGCGCGGCGATGGTGCACGACCCCCACGCTCAGACCCTGACCGCGGTGCTGGGGGTGACGCACCCGGCGTTCGTGCTGCTCGATCCGGGCGAGCAGGAGCGGCGGATCAACGGCTGGGGTCGGGTGCTCGCTACCGCGTGCCGCTCAGGCCGGATCGCCCGGCTCCAGGTCTGCGAGCGGACGCTGCCGGACTCAGGCACGGGGCTCGCCGAATGGTGGGCCAGGCACGGCAGCGACGATGAATCCTGGCCCGCGACCACCTACCGGGAGCTGATCGAGCGTGCTGGGCCGACCGGCGAGCGCCATGCGACGACCATCTCGATTGCGCTCGATATGAACGCCTCGGGACGACAGATCCGCTCAGCGGGCGGCGGCATCCGTGGAGCTGCCGCCGTGCTGCGTCAGGAGATGACCACGCTCGTCACGGCGCTGCGAGCTGCGGACCTCGCCACGACCGGCTGGCTCGCGCCCGGCGAAGTCGCTGTCATCCTGCGCTCCGCCTACGACCCGGCTGCCGCGCCCGCGCTGGAGCGGCACGCCGACATCGGGCGTTCCCTCGCCACCGCGGGGCCGGTCGCGGTGACCGAGAGCTGGGATCGCGTGCGCACCGACTCCGCGCACCACACCGTGCTGTGGCTCTCCGAGTGGCCGCGCTCGCAGGTGTTCCCCGGATTCCTCGCGCCGCTGCTGCTGACCTCCGGCGTGCAGCGGTCGTTCTCGCTCATCTGCACACCAGTTCGCGCCGACATCGCGGCCCGCGACCTGCGGAAGAAGAAGGTCGGCCTGCTCTCCGACGCGACCCAACGTGCGAAGATCGGCCAGGTCGAGGACGCCTCGCGCACGGCTGAGTACCAGGACGTGCTTCAGCAGGAGTCCGACCTCACCGCGGGGCACGGCGTGCTCCGCTACACCGGCCTCATCTCCGTCTCCGCGCCCACGGTCGATGAGCTGGATGTCGCCGTCGCCGCCATCGAGCAAGCCGCGGTCCAGGCGTCCTGCGAAACGCGCAGACTCGTCGGCCAGCAGGCCACCGCATTCGCCGTCGCCGCGCTCCCGCTCTGTCGGGACGTGTGACGCACCCAGCCCTCGACCCCGGAAGGAGTAGCCATGCCAACCTTCAGCAACCCCGTGCAGGACGCCACGGAGACCCGCCAGGCGGTGCGGGCGCTCGCTCATGCGAGCCGGGCCTTCGCCGACCCCGAGGACACCTATCAGGTGGTCGGCGAGCTGCTGGGGACGCTGCGCTCCCTGGAGCAAGTGCTGGAGCAGGTCGCGGCGGCGCATGTTCTGCACCAGAACAAGGCGTTCGTCGACAACGGCGACCACGAGGCCGGGGTTGACGAGGCTTGGGCCGCCGCCAACGCACTGCGCAGGGCCGCAGAACTCGTCCAGTCAGCCGAGACCGCCGTCGATCAGGCGTCGCAGCATTCGAGCTACATCGCGTGGCACCCGGCACCTGTCGCCAGCCGACCTGAGCTGGACCCGTTCTCACGCGATCCGTTCGAGGCCCACTTCGTCAGTTCGCCAAAGGGGCTGTCGCTATGAGTCCCGACGACCGCGAGCGCCTGCACACCGCGGTCCTGCTCGACCCAGCGGGCGAGCGCCGTGCCGCTCGGAAGGCGCGACGGCGAGCGGCGAACAAGATCGAGACCGCCGACCGCAAGGCGCAGCAGGATCTGGCGCGCGCGGCGTGGGAGGCCGAACGCGAGGCGCGGCGGGCGACGACCTACCTGCCACCGTCCGGCGAGACGAGGCCCGCTGCACTCCGCACACCGGGCCGATTCCGGCTGCCGCGTCACCAGGACACGAGCGCGACGCTGGCCGGGGCGTATCCGTTCCTCGCCGAGGGCGGACTGGGCTCTGCCGGGGTGTTCGTCGGCCAGGATCTCTACAGCGGGGCATCGTTCGTCTATGACCCCTGGGTGCTCTACGCGCAGGGCCTCATCACCGCACCGAACATCGTCCTCGCGGGGATCGTCGGCTCCGGCAAGTCCTCGCTCGCCAAGAGCCTCTACACGCGCTCCATCCCATTCGGTCGGCGGGTATATGTCCCCGGCGATCCGAAAGGCGAGCACACGGCTGTCGCTGAAGCAGTCGGCGGACGGGCGATCGTGCTGGGGCACGGGATGTCTACGCGGCTGAATCCGCTCGATGAAGGGCATCGGCCTTCGGGCCTCAGCGATGCCGAGTGGCAAAGCCAGGTCACCTCCCGGCGACGCGACCTCATCGGCGCACTCGCCGAGACCGTCCTCGACCGCGGCCTCACCCCGCTGGAGCACACCGCCGTCGACTTCGCGCTCACCGATGCGGTGCGCTCGGCCGAGGTGCCGATCCTTCCGATGGTGGTCGACCGCATCCTCGCCCCGCAGCCCAAGGACGACGACGGCAGGCTCGCCGAGGACGGCCGACTCGTCGGACACGCGCTGCGGAGGCTCGTGGCCGGGGACCTGGCGGGGCTGTTCGACGGCCCGAGCACCGTGCGCTTCGACCCGTCACTGCCGATGGTGTCGCTCGACCTGTCGCGGGTGGCAGAGAACTCGACGCTCATCTCCGTGCTCATGACGTGTTCCTCGGCGTGGATGGAGTCGGCGCTTCTCGACCCGGCAGGCGGCCCGAGGTGGGTCGTGTATGACGAGGCGTGGCGGCTCATGTCACATCCGGCGCTGCTGCGCCGGATGGACGCACAGTGGCGGCTCGCGCGGCACTATGGCATCGCCAACCTGCTCATCTTCCACAAGCTCAGCGACCTCGACAACGTAGGCGACCAGGGCTCGGCGATGCGCGCGCTCGCCTCGTCCCTGCTCGCCAACGCCGAGACACGGGTGATCTACCGGCAGGAGAGCGATCAGCTCGGAGCTACTGCGCAGGCCCTCGGACTCACCGGAACGGAGCAGGGATTGCTACCCGGTCTCGGCACCGGACAGGGGCTCTGGAGGATCAAGAACCGCTCGTTCGTCGTCCAGCATCAGCTCCACCCTGCCGAACTTGCGATGTACGAGACAGGGCAGAAGGCAAGAGGAAAGACCTAGATGTTCCCGCGATTTGACGGCTTGGCGGGAACAATGAAGGTCCCCGACCTCAAGCGCCCATGCGGGGGTCGAAGTTCGCGGAACCTGCACGTTCTCGCTGGTGAGGTTGCAGGCAGTGTCCGAAATAGCTTGGACAGCATCGCATGATGGATGGCATTCGGTGAACATGCGAGCAAGCAGGCGCGTCAGTGCGTCATGGACTCAGCCCGGAGGTCTCCGATCGGTCGCCTGAGAGCCGCAATGCCACCCAGAGGCCGCATCGGCGGCAGATGAAGGCGTTGTCGTGCGCCAGGGCGTGGAGCTTGCGTCGCGGGAGTTCTCGCCCGCAGCATGAGCAACTGTGCTGCATGGTCGGTGTCGTCATACTTAGCCTGGTTGCCCTCGGATACGGTGCCTCAGATGTAGCTGCAGATGTCCTGTGCGGTGCACCTGGCCGGGTCGCCGGTTTCGGTGGTATCGCGGACTTCGGCGACCGTGGCACGGAGGGCCGTGAGTTCGGCGATCTTCTGGTCGATGTCGGTCAACTGCTTGTTCAGGATGTCGCGGACGTGGGTGCACGGTGCGGCGCCGGCGTCGCGCACCTTCAGGATGTCGCCAATCTGGGACAGCGTCAGGCCCGTGGCCCGACCGCGCCGGATGAAATCGAGCCGCGGCACGATGTCAGCGCTGTAGTCGCGGTACCCATTCCCCGCACGGCTGGGGACTGGGAGCAGCCCACGGTCTTCGTAGAACCGCAGGGTCTTGCTCGTCATCCCGGCCGCTGTGGCCGCCTCACCGATCAGCACGGTACACCTCCGTCGCCGGGGTAGCCTCCGGCATCCCTTGACCTTCCAGCGTAGTGGAAGGTGCAGGCTGAGGCCATGGAAGATCCGACCTCCTTCGACCTGGCCGTCATCGGTTCCGGTGCCGGCTCGTTCGCTGCGGCGATCCGGGCCAGCCAGTTGGGCAAGCGGGTGGTGATGGTCGAGCGAGGCGTCATCGGCGGCACCTGCGTGAACACCGGCTGTGTGCCGTCCAAAGCGCTGCTGGCGGCGGCCGACGCCCGGCACGTTGCCCTAAATTCTGGACGGTTCCCGGGCATCTCCGCATCGACCGGGCGGGTGGACATGCCCGCGCTGATCGAGGGCAAACGCGCCCTGGTCGAGGGCATGCGTGCGGAGAAGTACGAGGATCTGATCGCCTCCTACGGTTGGGACCTGCGAGCCGGAACGGCCGCATTCGCCGGTACCACGGCGGACCCGAGGTTGGAGATCACCGCAGCGGACGGGACGCGGAGCACGGTCGGTGCAGCGCACTACTTGATCGCCACCGGCTCCACCCCAACCATCCCGGCGGTCGACGGGTTGGCCGGTGTCGACTACCTGACCTCAACTTCAGCGATGGAGTTGGAGGCGGTTCCCGAGTCGTTGCTGGTGCTCGGCGGCGGCTACGTGGCGATGGAGCAAGCGCAGTTGTTCGCCCGGCTGGGTTCCCGGGTCACCATGCTGGTCCGATCCCGGCTGGCGTCCCGCGAGGAACCCGAGGCGTCCAAGGCCATGATGGGGATCTTCGCCGACGAGGGCATCCGGGTGGTCCGCCGCGCGAACCTCGACACGGTCCGCACCGACAAGAACACCGGCGACATCATCGCGACGGCCACCGTATCCGGTGGAGCAGAAGAGTTCCGTGCCAGCCGGATCCTGATCGCCACGGGTCGGCAGGCGGTGACCGAAGGACTGAACCTCGCAGCGCTCGGGATCCAGACCGGCCCTTCGGGCGAGGTCATGGTCGACGGTCGGCTCGCGACATCCAACCCGCGGATCTGGGCGGCCGGCGATGTCACCGGGCATCCGCAGTTCGTCTACGTCGCCGCCTCTAACGGGTCCCTGGTCGCGGAGAACGCCTTCACCGGCACCAACCGGGAGGTCGACTACCGGCACCTGCCGCGGGTCACCTTCACCAGTCCCGCTCTCGCCGCCGTCGGGATGACCGAGCAGCAAGTGGTCGCTGCCGGTATCCGCTGCCAGTGCCGGGTACTGCCCCTGGCCTACGTTTCCCGGGCCATCGTCAACCGCGACCTGCGCGGTGTGATCAAGGTCGTGCAGAACGCCGACACCGGCCAGATCCTCGGAATCACAGCCGTCGCCGCCGACGCCGGCGACCTCGCCGCAGCCGGTGTGTACATCCTCGAAGCGGCCATGACCACCGACCAAGTCGCCCACCTGTGGAGCCCTTACCTGACGATGGCCGAGGGCATCAAAATCGCCTGCCAAGCCTTCACCGCCGACGTCTCCAAACTCTCCTGCTGCGCCTTCTGAGCGCATCACCAGATCCATCTGAAAGGAAAAGAGAATGACCAACGAACCCGCCGCGATCACCGACCGCCTCGCCACTGCTGAGACCGGGCTGGAAATCTGGCTCTGGCTCCCCCTTCTGAAGCTCCTCGCCGAAGGCGAACCTGTCACCATCGCCGATCTGGCGACCGCCACGGGGCGGACCGCCGACGAAGTGCAGGCCGCGCTCGCCGCGGTTCCCGACACCGAATACGACGACGAAGGCCAGATCATCGGTCAAGGTCTGACCCTTCGCCCGACCCGCCACCACTTCGAAATCGGCGGGGAGCAGCTCTACACCTGGTGCGCGCTGGACACCCTAATCTTCCCGCAGCTGCTCGACCGACCCGGTCGGATCGAATCCTCACAACGCGAGGGCAGCACGCCGGTTCGGATCAGCGTCGACGCCACCGGCGTCACCAGCGTCGAACCGCGCACCGCGGTCGTCTCGCTCGTCAACCCGGAAGACCTCAGCCAGATCCGCTCCGCGTTCTGCAACCAGGTCCACTACTTCGCCTCACCCGACGAAGCCGCACCATGGCTCGAACGCCACCCCGAGGCCACCACCATCCCCGTTGCCGCAGCTTTCGAACTCGCCACCGCACTCGTCGAGTCGATGCACCTCGACCCCGCCACCGTGTCCCCTGACCGATCCGGGCTGAATGGCGCCGTCTGCTGCTGATCGCGGTGGGCGCGTTCGCGATGTCTGCCGTGTGGCGCGCTGGTCCCTCACCCTCCCAGCCTTCCAATAGGTCACCGTTCGCTGTATAGTCACTCCATGCTGACTCTTGCTTCGCGGGTGGACGTGATGAACCGGCTCGGCCGGGCCATGGCCGACCCGACCCGCTCCCGCATCCTGCTGTCGCTGCTGGAGCAGCCCGGTTACCCGGCGAAGCTCGCTCGCGACCTGGACCTGACCCGCACCAACGTCTCGAACCACCTGGCCTGTCTGCGCGGCTGCGGGATCGTCGTCGCTGAGCCCGAGGGCCGGCAGACCCGGTATGAAATCGCCGACCCGCACCTGACCGCGGCCCTGACCGCCCTGGTCGATGTCACGCTCGCCGTCGACGAGAGCGCGCCGTGCCTGGACCCGGGCTGCACAGTCCTCGGCTGCTGCGACACCGAGGCCACCGCCGGATGAGCGCAGCGACGCTGACCGACGAGCGCCGCGCCCGGCTGCACGGTCGGGTGAAGTTCATCGTCTTCTTCACGATCACCTGGAACGTCATCGAGGCGATCATCGCCCTCTCCGCCGGCGCGCTCGCCTCCTCGGCCGCGCTGATCGGGTTCGGGCTGGACTCGGTGATCGAGGTCGCCTCCGCTGCCGCGATCGCCTGGCAGTTCACCCGCAAGGATCCCGAGCTGTGGGAGAAGGCCACCGTCCGGATCATCGGGGTCGCGTTCTTCGCCCTCGCCGCCTACATCACCGTCGACGCTATCCTCGCCTTCACCGGGGTCCGCGAGCCGGAGCACAGCCCGGTCGGCATCGGCATCGCGGTCGCGAGCCTGATCGTGATGCCCGGCCTGGCCTGGTTCGAGTTCCGCACCGGCCGCGAGCTCGGCTCCAAGAGCGTGCAGGCCGACGCCAAGCAGCTCCTGCTGTGCATCTACCTCTCCGGCACCGTCCTCATCGGCCTGCTGCTGAACAGCTTGTTCGAGTGGGCGTGGGCGGACTCCGTCGCCGCGCTCGTCGTCGCGGTCCTCGCGATCCGGGAAGGCATCGAAGCATGGCGCGGCGACATCGAATCCCCCTTGGAAGTCCTCGAAGACCTCGACCACGAGGAGGTCACCCCATGACGCACGTCGGCCCGCTGAACGGCCCACCGATCGCCTGCACCCTCGCCCCGGCTGCCGGCAAAGCGCAGGTGGAGAAGTGGCGAGCGTTCGACGAGGACTACGCGCTCGAGACCGAGCGCACCGACGCTCGCCTGACCATCCACTACGCCAAGGTCGACGACTCCACCCGACGGCTCCGAGAGCTCGTCGCGGCTGACAGCACCTGCTGCGCCTTCGTCGACTGGAGTATCGACGAGACCCACGCCCACCTTCGACTCATCGTCACTGGCACGCCGGAACAGATCGCAGCGCTAAACGTCGGGTAGCCGGGTGCGGGCGTGCCTGAATGGTGCGAGTTCAGGAGCGGTGAATGAACGCCGATATTCCTGAACCAACTGGCACGATTCCGAGGATTCGCTGAGATTCGTCAACGCGCCAGCACACCGGGCGCACCTAGTGTGCATGAGCCATCCCCGACGAGACCACTCGCGCGAACTCACGACAGTTGGGACAGCGTGAGATGGCCATCACACTTGCCCGGCGACGCCTCGCACGCCAAGAGAGCGCAGAACAGGAGGTCTCTGCGAACGTGCCGCCCGTGCTGCCGGTCGTGACGATGACCGTGCAGGCGGACGCGACGCTGCGCGTCGTGGTCAACGGGAAGCCGTTCGGTCCGCCGACGTTCGCCCCGCCGTGGCAGCGGCACTCCTTCGCGCAGATCATCAGCGAGGTCGTCGAACAGCGCCACTCGCCCGTGCGCATCGTGGTGCACGAACTCGACGGGAGGGTCTACACGGACATCGTGACGGCTCCGCTTCATCCCACATTCCTCAGCTCATCCCTTCCCGAGTCGCCGGCCCCGGTCGACCAGACTAGCCCTGCGCCAGATACAACCGAACCAGCGCACCCTCTCCCATGCCAGAACGGCGAGGGCTACGTGCCTGGTGAGGAGGTCGCGGTCGCCGTCATCGTCCGGCACACCGGGGCTGACAGCGAGGGCACAGCACGGGCGATCGTCGAGCCGAGTCTGCTCGATCTGAGTCCCACGCACGAGGTCATCCTGCTCGGCCGCGTCTCGGGCACCTGCACCGTCGGACACCCGGCATGACCAGCTCGTCACCTCGAACTGGGGCGTTCGGCGACGAACTGACGAACCTCGCCCTCGGCGCGCTCATCGGTGCGATGCTGCTAGCCGGTGCGCTCCGCTTCGCCGGGAGCGTCGCTGCGTTCGTCACGGGCGCGCCCCAGCCCGCGGCGGGTCTCGAAGCGGGAGTCGGAGTGGTCTTCCATGCCGACGACCCCGGCTCGGCACTCGGCTCCGCGTCGCTCAGCCCCGCCGCCTACTGGATCACCGCTGCACTCCTGCTCGCCGCCATCGGCACCGCGGTGTGGTTCATCTGGCGATGGGTGCGCGAGCTGGGCAAGCGGACCAAGGCCGACCCGAACCGGATCGAGGGAATCGCTGATGCGCGCGACGTGCAGCGCGCCGCATCCGAACGCGACCTTCTGCGTCGCGCGAAGACGCTGCGCCCCTCGCTCACCGACCCAAAGCCCGAGGAGGTCGGCTACCTCCTTGGCACCTCGCGCGGCAAGCGCGTGTGGACATCCGTCGAGGACTCGATCCTGCTCATCGGCCCGCCGAGATCCGGGAAGGGCGCGAACATCGTCATTAACACCATCCTGGACGCGCCCGGTGCGGTCATCACGACCTCGACCCGGCCGGACAACCTCACGGCGACGCTCCGTGCTCGCCAGGCGCGCGGCGGCCCGGTCTCCGTGTTCGATCCCCAGCATCTCGCCGAGGGTGTCCCCGCTGGTCTGCGATGGTCGCCGATCCGCGGGTGCGAGGTGCCCTTGACGGCGATGATCCGCGGCACAGGTCTCGCCGCGGGAACCGGGCTCTCCGGTCCCTCCGTCGAGAACGGCGGATTCTGGGAAGGCAAGACGCGCACGGCGCTTCAGGCGCTTCTACACGCCGCCGCCCTCGACCACCGGCAACCCGCCGAGCTGTTCCGCTGGACGCTCGACCCCGCGGCTGCGGCGGATGCCGTCTCCATTCTCGCCTCGCACCCCCAGGCCGCGACCGGATGGGCCGAGTCACTCGACGGGATGCTGCAATCCGACCCGCGCACGCGAGACTCCATCTGGCAGGGCGTCTCGCTCTCTCTCGCCTCCCTCGCCGACCCGCGGGTGCTGGAAGCGGTCAGTCCCAGCGAGGACGAGCAGTTCGACCCCGAGGCGTTCCTGCGCGACTCCGGCACGCTTTACCTGCTGGCGACAGGAGCCGGAGCCGGGGCGTCCTCGTCGCTCGTCGCGGCGTTCATCGAAGACCTCGTAGAGACGGCCCGGCGCATCGCCGCGCGCTCGCCGGGCGCGCGGCTCGATCCGCCTGTGCTGCTCGCGCTCGACGAGATCGGGAACCTCGCGCCTCTGCCTTCGCTTCCGGTCCTCATGGCGGAGGGCGGCGGCACCGGGCTCACGATGATGCCCGTGTTCCAGTCACTCGCCCAGGCGCGAGGTCGTTGGGGCGACGACGCCGCGACCGCGATGTGGGATGCGAGCATCACCAAGATCGTGCTCGGCGGCGGGACGGACACACGGCACCTCCAGGACATCTCCACACTGATCGGCGAACGCGACGAGACGACTGACTCCGTGACCATCGGGGAGCGCGGCTCGCGCTCGAATCAACGCTCGATCCGCCGCGTCGCGATCATGAAGGTCGAAGACATCCGCACCCTGCCCCAGGGCACCTCACTCGTGTTGCTGCGCTCCGCGCCGCCGATCATCACGACCATGCGTTACTGGCTCCATCGGCCGGATGCCGAGACGCTGCTCGCTCAGCGCGCCGAGGTCGAGGCGCTCATGCAGCCGGGCACCGCTGGGATAGGTGAGGCAACTGTCGTCGGCGACTGACCAAGTTCGCGTGACCGCCAGATCGGCACCCACCGCGGACGCTAGATCGGCCAGTCTTTGTGCAGCTCCGAGCCGATACCAAGGGAACTCAGGTCCGCGGTAACGGCAAGCCACAAGTCATTGAAGATCTGGTCAGCGTCGCCCGTCCAGTCGTTTGGAATCGGAGTCGGCGAATCGACGGTGTACGAGATGACGTATCCCGGAGCCGAGGAGTCGTCCCAAGATAGCGCGACGTTGAGCCTCGCGTTCTCCAGTTTCACGTCGTCATCACCGTCGCCGAATCTGTCGGCAACATACTCATAGTCATATGAGAACTGGTACGAGTCATCCTGCTTCATCGAACGCAGGTACTCGTCTTCATCCTCGAACTCTTCGCCGGTCGAGTGGTTCACGAACGACAATGGACGACCTACCTCTCGCATTCTCTGCCCAGGCGACGCTCGCCTCTCAGCCCTGTCATCACAGTAGCCGGGGCGACGACGGTCGAGCCTGCGCACCTATCGGGTAGCAATCCATTCTCGGCAGGAGAAGTTAGGAGCATCCCGATGCGAACCAAAGAATCCCTGTGGGGCTTCTTCGCCAGCGACCCGCAGTTGTCCTTCAACGAGGGCGGTGAGGCGCGGTTGTTCGCCTGGATCGGTCAGGAACAGTTCGAGCGCAACCCGGACGGCTCGTTCACCCAGGGCGAGACGAAGTTCTACCCGTTCAAGATGTTCCGGCGCAGCGCGGAACACGCCTACGAGAAGTTCGCGCGCGGCGACAACTTCGTCGCCAGCGGCCACGTCCAGAAGTTCAGCTACGAGAAGAATGGTGAGACGGTCAGCGGCGAGGAGTTCATCGCCACGCACATCGGCCCCGATGCTGCCCGCACGAGCTACGCCGTCGACCGTGGCCGCTCGCGCTCGCAGCAAGTCAAGAGCGTCCCAATCGAAGCGCCCGACCCGACCCTCCCGCAGCAGCCGTCGCCCCGTCCGATGACGCTGTGAGGCCGAGTCATGACCATCGAGGAAACGTTGTTCCCGCCCGATGACCCCGACTTCGACGTGCCTCCGCTCGAAGAACCGGAGCCCGACACGCTAACGACTTCGCCGAGGCCGGCCAAGGAGCAGGAGCCCGAGGCGGAGGACACACCGGAGCCGCCGCGCCCGGTGAACTGGAACATCCTGACCGCGGCCGAGGCGCAGGTGGAGTGGCTGGAGCTGAACGCCTTCGTGAACTGGCTGCGCCACGAGTTCGGACTGAGCGTGAACGTCGTGCCGCCGTATTGGCACCGGCACCCGGAGCTGGTGTGGCCGCTGTCGGCGCTGCGCCAGCACTACCTGAATGCCTACGACAAGAAGCAGCACGGCTCGGCACCGTTCGGCTGGTGGCGAGATTTCTGGGCCTTCATGCCGCAGCTTCGGGACGCAGTGACCGCGTGCGGCACGAAGCTCAACACGGATCGCCCGACGCGGCAGGCGGTGTGGCCGGGCGAGGACGAGCGCCCCGCTCCCGTGGAGACAGTGATCCCCAACCGGGACGCCGACTTCACGCAGTTCGTCAAGGAGGACGTGGCGCGAAGGCAGGCGATCGAGGACGAGTTCTACGCCCACCTCGCGGCGGAGCAATAGGGCGCGGGCGGTGACTGCGAATGGCGCGCCAGCGATCCCGGAAGCCCTGGCCGGGGCAACTGGAGTTCGATCTGTGGGGGCTCGACGAGCCCGCGGCCGACGCCGCGCTCACCGCCGCTCGGGAGGCTGGGGCAGGTGATGAACAAGTACGGGCAGATGGCGCTGTCGCATTGGCAGGCGACGGCCCTGAGCCGGGTGGCGGGACTGAACGATCCCGCGGCATTCTTCGAGGCGATGGGCCTGGAAATGCAGACGCAGGTGACGAACCTCGCGTCAATGCTGGCGGGGAGCGACCGGCAGGGGGAGACTTTCTTGCAGAAGGTCGCCCGGCTGACAGCAGCCCGGAAACAGGCGGAGGAGGTCGTGATGTCGCAACTGGCGTGGATCACCGACCCGAGCCTGCCCCTGGATCAGGCGCGAGAGGAATGGGAGCAGACCCGGCCCTCCGACGAGAACCTGATCCTCTGGGCGGAGCGGATGCAGGACTGCCCGGATTCGATGCCCTCCTCCGTGGAACTGGAGGAACTGGCGAAGAAGTGGGCGCTCAGCGTCGAGTTCCTGCTGAAGCTCGTGGCGACGGAGCCCCCGCGGGAGTACATGCGGGCGAACCAGGCGACGCTCGCCGAGGCGGCGACGATCCGCTTCTTCCGCGAGCTGCGGTAGCGCCCCGGTTCGTTCCCGCCTCCCAGGACGACCTCGGGCCATCGGGCGCAAAGGCCCGCTATCGGGCGAACGTGGAGGCCATCCAGCTCATCCACGATCTGAACTCCACGGGTCGCCCCGCGTCCCCGGACGGACAACGGGTGCTCGCCCGCTGGTCGAGCTGGGGCGCGATCCCCGAGGTGTTCGATGACCTGAAACCCGAGTGGGACGCCGAGCGGGCCGAGCTGCGCGAGTTGCTGGGCGATGACGAGTGGGAGGCTGCGGAGCGGACGACCATCAACGCGCACTACACCGACCCGATGATCGCCCGGCAGGTGTGGCGGCTGCTGGCTGGGCTGGGGTTCCGCGGCGGTGCGGTCCTCGAGCCCGGCTCCGGGTCGGGTACGTTCATCGGCCTCGCGCCGGAGTCGGCCCAGATGACCGGGGTGGAACTCGACCCGCTGACAGCGGCGATCTGCGCCGAGCTGTATCCGCACGCGACCGTCCGTGCCGAGTCCTTCGCCGACACGCGACTGCCCGAAGGACACTTCGACGCTGCCATCGGCAACGTGCCGTTCAGCAGCGTCACCCTGCACGATCCACTGCACAACGCGACCCGGCAATCGATGCACAACCACTTCATCATCAAGTCGCTACGCCTGACCCGGCCGGGCGGCCTCGTCGCGGTGCTGACCTCGCACTACACGATGGACGCACAGAACCCCGGGGCGCGGCGGGAGATGAACGAGCTGGCCGACCTCGTGGGCGCGATCCGCCTGCCCACCGGGGCGCACCGTCGCGCCGCAGGGACGGAGGTCGTCACCGACCTGCTCGTGTTCCGGCGCCGGCTGCCCGACGAGCAGATGCGCGACGACGCCTGGGAGACGGTTGCGCAGGTTCCCATCGACGACGTGCCGATGCGAATCAACCGCTACTTCGATGAGCACCCGGAGCAGATGCTCGGGGAGGTCGGCGTTGGGCACGGGATGTACGACGCGAGCACGCTCACCATCACGACCGACCTGGCGGACCTGGAGGCGGAGCTCGCCGTCGCCGTCGACCAGCTCGTGTTCTCCGCTCGCCGTGCCGGGCTGACGATCACGGAGCGGACCGCCGAGCAGCAGGCGCGCCGGGCCGCGTTCACGCCGTCGGCGCCGGAGTTGTGGGACGGCAGCATCGTGGCGAGCGAGAGCGGCGGCTTCCGCACCGTCGTCTCGGGCGGGCTGGAGCCGCTCGCGGTGCCGAAGTCCGCCGAGCGCGAGCTGCGCGTCCTGCTGCGTCTGCGCGACGGGCATCCCGCCTGCTGACCGCGGAGGCTGCGAGCGTGGACGACACGCCTGACATCGTGCTCACCCGCACGACGCTACGTCGCGACTACCTGAAGTACGTCGGCACCTACGGGGCGCTGAACCGCTACACGCTGCGCCCCACCGGGCGCACGAACGAGGATGGCGAGGAGACCTTCGCCCGCATCGTGCCGACCGCGATCCGCCTGCTGCGCTCCGATCCGTTCGGTCCCCTGGTGCTCGCACTCGAACAGTTCGATGACGAGGATCAGTCCGCATCGCCCGCTGCAATCATGAGCCACCGCGTGGTGGTGCCGCGGGCCGAAGTGCAAGGCGTAGACAACCCCGCCGATGCCATCGCCGTCAGCCTCGACCGAACCGGCGGGATCGACCTCCCCCTCATCGCCGACCTGCTCGGCATGAGCGACCACGACGCCCGCGAGGCACTGGGAAACCTCGTGTTCGCCGACCCGACGACCGACCAGCTCATCCACGCCCCCGAGTACCTGTCCGGCGATGTGCGGGTCAAGCTCGAAGCCGCCCGCCTGCGCGCGGAGCAAGACCCGGAGTTCCAGGTCAACGTGGACGCGCTGGCCGAGGCACTGCCCGCGCCACTCGGCATCCAGGACATCCACGCGAAGCTCGGTGCGGTATGGATCAGCGCCGACGTGCACGAACGGTTCCTGCGGAGCATCCTGCGCGCCGAAGACGTGCGCGTCGAGAACCCGCTGCCGGGCATGTGGGAGATCCGCGGCGGACGGCAGGGCCTGCTCTCCACCTCGGAGTGGGGCACACCGCGCCGCCCCGCGCCGGACATCGCCCAGGCCGTCATGGAGCAGCGGACGATGCTCGTCTACGACGAGGACAAGGACACCGACGGCAAGGTGCGCCGCGTGCTCAACCCCGTCGAAACCGCCGCCGCTCAGGAGAAGGCGGACGCACTCCAGGAGCGGTTCAGCGATTGGGTGTGGGAAGACCCGGCTCGCGCGCAGGCACTCGTAGACGAGTACAACCGGCGCTTCAACTCCATCGTGCTCCGCGACTACACCGACGCCGGGGCGTACTTGTCGCTACCCGGCCTGGCGTCGAACTTCGAGCCACGCACGCACCAGCGCGCTGCCGTCGCGCGCATGGTGTCCGAGCCCGCCGCGGGCCTGTTCCACGAGGTCGGCGCGGGCAAGACCGCGGAAATGATCATGGGCGCGATGGAGATGCGCCGGATGGGGCTCATCAGCAAGCCCGTCGTAGTCGTGCCGAATCACATGCTGGAGCAGTTCGAGCGCGAGTGGCTCCAGATCTACCCGCGCGCCCGCGTGCTCGCGGCGTCGAGCCTCGACCTCACGGCAGACAAGCGGCGGCTGTTCGTCGCCCGCGCTGCCGCGAACGAGTGGGATGCGATCATCGTCACGCAGGGCGCGTTCGCCAAGGTCCCCCTGCGCGCCTCGACCCAAGAGCAGTACATCCGCGGGCAGGTGGAGGACGTGCGGCGAGTGCTGGGCGAGGCGACCGGCGAGCAGCGGATGAGCGTCAAGCGCATTCAGCGCAAGCTCCTGGCGATGGAGAACAAGCTCAAGGAGCGCACCGATACCGACCGCGACCGCGGCGTCTGCTTCGAGGACACCGGCATCGACTACGTCATCGTCGACGAGATGCACATGTACAAGAACCTCGCCACGGAGTCGAACATCCGCGATGCCGCCATCGAGGGCTCGGATCGCGCGAGCGACCTGCACATGAAGCTCGAATACCTCCGCTCGGCGGGGCGCGAGCGGGTGGTTACCGCGGCAACCGCGACACCCATCTCGAACTCGATCACCGAGACCTACGTCATGCAGCGATACCTGCGGCCCGACGTGCTGGAGTCGGCGGGGGTCGGCGCGTTCGATGCGTGGGCGGCGACGTTCGGCGAGCTGGTGACGCAGATGGAGATCTCGCCGACGGGCAGCACGTTCCGCATGAAGACCCGCTTCGCCCGATTCCAGAACGGGCAGGAGCTGCTGCGGATGTGGTCGGTGTTCGCCGACGTGAAGACCGCCGACGACCTCGACCTGCCCGTGCCCGCGCTCGTGCAGCGCGACGACGGCAGCCGCGCGCCCTCCACCGTGCCGGTGCAGCCGACCGTCGAGCTGGAGCAGTACGTCGCTTCCCTCGCCGAGCGCGCCGAGAAGGTCGCCACCCGTCAGGTGCGGCCCGACGAGGACAACATGCTCCTGATCGCCACCGACGGCCGCAAGGCCGCGCTCGACATCCGCATGGTCATCCCCCGCGACCCCTCGGGGCCGAGCAAGGTCGACGTCGCCGCCGACGCGATCCACCGCATCTGGGAGCGCACCCGCGATCACGAGTACCTCGACACGGTGACCGGGCAGCCCTCCACGATGCGCGGGTCGCTCCAGCTCGTGTTCTCCGACATCGGCACCCCAAACCAGGACAGGTGGAACGCCTACGACGAGCTGCGGCAGCAGCTCGTGCAACGCGGTATCCCGGCCGAGCAGGTCAGGTACATGCACGAGGCGAAGACCGACGTGGAGAAGGCCCGCCTGTTCGCCGCGGCCCGCGCCGGCCACGTCGCGGTGCTCCTCGGATCGACGGAGAAGATGGGCGTCGGCACGAACGTCCAGGCCCGCGCCATCGCGCTGCACCACCTGGACTGCCCGTGGCGGCCCTCCGACATCGCGCAGCGCGACGGGCGCATCATGCGGCAGGGCAACCAGAACGAGGAAGTGGCGATCGTCCGCTACGTCACAGAGCGTTCCTTCGACTCCTACATGTGGCAAACCGTCGAGCGGAAGGCCGCGTCGTTCGCGCAGCTCCTGCGCGGCAAGATCAACGCCCGCGAGATCGAGGAGATCGACACTTCCGCGCTGTCCGCGGCCGAGGCCAAGGCCATCGCCTCCGGCAACCCGCTCCTGCTGGAGCACTCCGTCATCCTCAACGAGGTGAACCGGCTGCGCCGCTTGCAGCGCGCGCATGAGCGCAACGAGGACATGCTCGTCCACACTGGCAACCGCGCCCGGTCATCCGCTGAACGCGCCGCCGCAGACATTCGTGGGCTGGAAGCCGCCGCACCGCGGATGACCGACACGAGCGGCGACAAGTTCTGCATCACCCTCGGCACGCGCGACTACGACTCCCGCTCCGAAGCCGCCCACGCCCTCGCCGCATGGATGGGCGACTCCGGGCTGAAGTGGCTGCCCCGGTACGGGCACAAGGACTTCGGGATCATCGGCCGCATCTCCGGCTTCGACATCCACGTCGAGGCCCGCTCCGGGCTCGCCGCGCTCGACGTGACTGTCTCCCTACCCGAGGTGCCCCGCTCCGGGTTCACGATGCCGAAGGAGTCGTTCCTGGAGGCCGGGCTCGGGCTCGTGCAGCGCATCGAGAACCGCGTCAGCGGCATCCCAGCACTCCTCGATCAGGCCCGCGAAGACCTGGAGGACGCCGAGCAGACCGTCGCCGACACCCAGCATCGCCTCGGCCAGCCGTTCCGCCACGCGCAGGCACTCGCCGATGCCGAAGAGGACCTCGCTCGCGTCGAGTCCCAGCTCGCCGCGATGCAGGACGAGCCCGCACCCGAGCCCGCCGTGCCAGAGTCAGAGCGCGTCGAACTGACCATCGAGGCCGTGCGCGCCTACGAGCCGAACCTCGGGTCGCGGGAGGGTGCGGGTCGTGAGCCCGCGGCCCCGTTCGTCCCCGCGACGCCTCCGGCCGCGCCGCCGAGCAACGCGCCGAAGCTGTAGCCCAACGGTGTGCCTGGTTGTTCACTCCCAGGTCTTGGCGGCAGGCTTCCATCGCCCTGTCGCCGACGCGGCCAGCACGGGGTCTGCGAAACCGGCGACCGCGGCGAGCACGTCGGCGAATGCCTTGGGGAGTTCTTCTTCGCGGTGGGATCGCGTGCGCCAGGCGCGGTACTTCTGCTGCGCCTGCTCGCCCATCGGTGCGAGCGCGGGCAGCAGGGTCGTCAGCGTGACCTTGCGGTACTGCGCGACGGTCTCCATCGACGTGCGGAACTCGCCAGCATCGACTGGGTGGAGCCGGGTCAGCGCGTACACGTCTGCGAAGTCGCGCCAGCGGGTGTTGGCGGTGCCGCGGTCGATGGCGGTGACGACCTTCTCGGCGAGCATCATCGTCAGCGGGTAGCCGAGCAGCGTCACGGGCGGGAGGCCGAGGGGAACGATGCGGGGCAGGTCGATGAGGCGCGGTGCGGGCCAGATCGGGTCGCCGAAGTTCACGTCCATTCCGACCGTCAGCCGCGCGGTGCCAAGCGTCGCGGTGAGCTTGACCCGTACCCCGGCGTACTCATCCTCGTCGCGGATCGTCGTCGCAGCGACGCTGGCGGGATCGAATACGAGGCCGTCGGCGACATCCAGCGCCGCGATGTCGTGGACGCGCTCGGCGACCTCCTCGGGGTCGGCGGTGAGCTGGGTGGCTTGCAGGTCGACATCCTTCGTGGGGCGGCGTGCTGCGAACGCGGCGAGCAGCACGCCGCCCTTCAGCACGAAGTCGTCCCGATACTCGGATAGCGCGATTCGCGCCAGCAGCCCTTCGAGCGCGTATAGGGTCATCAGTTCCTGCACCTCCGCGCCGGTCTGCCGGGCGAGAGTGCGAATGGCGATGGTCGCGTCGCCTGCCGGGGTGCCGTGCTGCGGGTTCGGGCTCACAGCAGCACCTCCAGTGCCTGCTGGATCGCTGGGCGCGCCTTCGGGAAGCTCTCCGCAATCGTCAGCAGCGCGGCGGGGCTGTTGCCGCGCTCGCGCAGCCACCGCTTGAGCGCGCCGAGGGCGAGGTCGCTACCCCAGGCGTGCCGCAGCCGGAACAGGTCGATCAGGGTGCGCTCGGCGGAGTACAGGCCGATGGACAACCCGCCCGGCAGAGCGTACTCGCCGCGTCCGATGCCGAACGTGTCGGGGTCGAACCGGTGCCAGGTGATGGGCGCGTGATGTACGGTGACCGGCTGCGCGCCGCGCGGGATGGCGATGTCACTTCGGGCGGGGATCTCGTCGGTCAGATCGTGCAGCGACAGCGCCGTGAGCAGGCACAGCGTCGCATCGGGCTTCTTCGCGGCGACCGCTATCCACGCGGCCGTCGTGTCGTCCGCGAGCCCCGCCCGCAGGAACAGACCGGGGGCGATGCGCTCGAACTCCCCCGACTCGATCAGCCGGTCAAGGCCATGCCGGGTGAGGTCCAGCGAGGCCAAGCCGTCGTAGCCCAGCAGATCGGGCAGCGTCGTGGCGTCCATCATCACCTCCAATCCGACAGAATCCGTTACAGATAAAGCATACCTGTAATGGTTTCCGATGACTAACGTGCTCATGCCTTCCGCTCCTCTCGTCTCAGGACAGCTCCGCGAAGGCGTCTATGCCCCCGAACACCTCGTCGAGCGCGTCAGCCGCGACTTCGACGATGAGTTCGGGGCGCTTCGCGTAGTGACCTTCGGTGATCGCCGAGTCACTGTGCCCGAGCAGGTCGCGTGCGACCTCGACGCCAGCCGTGTCCGATACCGCCGCAGCGACCGCCTTACGGAGACTCCGGAAGGTGAGGTGCTTGGCGTCGACCCCGATAGCCAGCAGTTCCGGCTCGAACTCGCGGCGGAACATCCGCAACAGTTCGCCCAGCGCGCTGGGATCGCGCGGACGACCACGCTCGGTCGTGAACAGTACGTCGTCTGGATTCCGCTCAGGGTCGGGAACATGATTCGCAACGAGTTCGCTCAGAACCTTCGCCGCGAACTTCGGAACGCGAACCCATCGCTTCTGCCGCTCTGCTTTGGGCGAGTCTTGGCGGAACAGGCCGCGGGATCTCGTGCGGACCATCGTGCCGCCAACCCAGACGAGCGCGTCCATCGTCAGGCTTCCATCCGGCTGTTCCACCGCCTCGAACCGCACGTCTTGGAACCGAATCGCAATCGGTTCCGCGGTCCGCTCGGATGTGCCGAGCGTGATCAAGATGTAGTTGGTGAGCAGCTTGTAGTTGGGCCGTCGGCCCAGCGGATACCGCGCTCGGTGCCGCTCGGGCCACACGTCGCGGATGAGGTGGAGGATGTACTTGACCTGCACCGCGTCGAGTTCGAAGTACACCGTGGCCGGCTCATCCGAGCGTCTGGTCGCACGGATCGGGTTCGCCACGACGACCGCTCCGTACCGCGTCTTCTGGATCGACCCGGCAGCGGAGAAATGCCCCTGCTGAATCGCCCAGTCGAACATCAGCGACATCACATTCCGAACCTTGTTCGAGGTCGTCACCGACTTCTCCCGTGCGATATCCATGAGCAGCCCGTCAGCACGGTCGGCGGTGACCTCGGCGATGGGGATGGCACCGGCGCGCGGGATGACATGCGCACGGATCACCGATGCGTAGCCGTCGACTGTCTGCTCGCGGCGCTGGCGCAGCACCCGTGGATCATCGTCGTGATACGCAGTCTTCAGCCACGCAGTCGCCAGCTCGGCGACGGTCATGAGCTGCGTTCGTCGCGCCAGGACGCGACCGACAACGACATCAGCCGCCGCTCGCAAAGCAGCGAACGCCTCTTCCACAGTCGCTCCGCTGCCGCTCGGGCGACGCTCGTGCCCACTGCCGTCATAGACCCGCCCGCGCGCGACGATGAGGCCGTTCGGCTCGACGGTGTAGGTCACCGCGCCGAGTTCGCCGAGCGCACGCTTCGGCCGCCCCATCAGTCGCCCGTCCTATCCATCGGGGCCACGACCCGCCCCGAGATGAACGCCTCGACGTCCTCATCGCGGTAGCGGACGTTGTGCGACGACAGCGCAACGAACGGCAAGCCGAGACCTCGACTGCGCGCACGCTCTGTCCGCCAATCAGCGAGAGTTCTGATCGGGACGCCGGTGTAGTCGGCAAGCTCCCGCGGGGTCCAGAGGCGGGGACGGTCGTCGGTCATACTACTGAGGTAGGCGGCACCACCCGCAGACCCCCAGCGACCCCCGTAGAACAGCCAAGAATCAAGTAAACGGACGGGTTCTCGGACAGCCGCGGTAACGACCATGCTTATGCTTGACATCGCACTTCCCTGTATTTCTCGGGAAGTACGGCCCCAAGGAGCACCCTCTGGTTCTCAGATCCTCAAGCCGAGCTGTACTTCGGGGTGTAGTCGCACACAGCACGCACGGGGCCGCCACTTCTTCGGAAGGGGCGGCCCTTGGCGTTTCAGTCCACCAGGCTGTCGCTCACGAGGCTGATCAGCCGCGCGACACCGGTCGCGACGCGGGGCCGTAGAACCGCTTCTCGAACACCTGCCGGGCCAGGCGCGTGACCCGCAGGTAGTCCTCTTCGAGCTGGGATGCCGACCCCGGCGGGTATTCCATGAGCCGGGCGACGCCCTCCAACTGCTGGCGGTCGGTGGGCAGCACATCGGAGGTGCGGGCCGTCCACAACGTCATGGCGGAGCGCGCGCGGGAGGCGAAGATCCAGGCATCCCGAAGCTTCCCGGCGTCGACTGCCGTGACCAGGCCCGCCTCCTCCGCCGCGGTGAGCGCCTTGAGTGTGGACGTCGTGCGCAGGCCCTCGACCTCGTGCGCGTGCTGCAGCTGCAGCAGTTGCACGAACCACTCGACATCGCTGAGCGAGCCGCGGCCGAGCTTGAGGTGCCGCGCCGGGTCCGCCGCCTGAGGCAGGCGTTCCGCCTCCACACGTGCCTTGATGCGCTTGATCTCGCGCACCGCATCCTGGCTCACGGATGCCGGGTACCGCACGTCGTCCGCGATCCGCTCGAAGTCGGCGAGCACCGATCGCTCCCCCACGACCGGGCGTGCGCGCAGCAGGGCCTGCGCCTCCCAGGTCAGCGACCAGCGCTCGTAGTAGGCCCGGTAGCTCTCGAGCGAGCGCACGATCGCACCGTTGCGACCCTCGGGCCGCAGGCCGATGTCGAGCTCCAGGGGCAGCCGCAGGTCTTCGGTGAGGCGGCTGAGCGCGTGCACGATGTGCTCGGCGCGCTCCTGCGCCTCCTGGTCGCCGATGCCCGCCGGTCGGTACACGTAGATGACGTCGGCATCCGAGCCGAAACCGAGCTCCGCGCCGCCGTAGCGGCCCATCGCGACGATGCCGAACTCGATGCCGTCGCCGAAGCGGTGGGCGAGCGCGAGCACCCCGGCGAGGATCGCGGTCGTGATGTCGGAGAGCGCCTGACCGATCTCGTCGATCGTCGTGACGCCGAGCATGCCGCCGAGCGCCGCCCGCAGCACCTCGCGCCTGCGCGCGGTGCGCAGCGCGAGCGCGGCCGCAGCCTCGTCGCCGCTGTGCCGCGCGACGGTCGCCGTGGTCTCCTCGAGCAGCTGCGCCAGCGGCCGGGGTCGCAGCTCCTCCTCGTTCTCCAGCCACGCCGCCGCCTCCGGGATGCGCTCGAACAGCGCCCCGACGAAGCGGGAACCGGAGAGCACGCTCGTCAGGCGCCGGGCGGCGCCCGAGGAGTCGCGCAGCATCCTGAGGAACCAGTAGGCCTCGCCCAGGTCGTCGCTGAGCTTGCGGAAGGCGAGGAGCCCGTAGTCGGGGTCGGCGCCGTCCGCGAACCACTGCAGCATCACCGGCAGCAGGTTGCGCTGGATGGTCGCGCGACGCGAGACGCCGCCGGTGAGCGCGGCGATGTGCTTGAGGGCCGCTCGCGGGTCGCGGAAGCCGATGGCTGCCAGTCGCGCCTCGGCCTGATCGCTCGTGAGGGCGAGTCCGGACTCCGGCAGCGCCGCGACCGCCGAGAGCAGCGGCCGGTAGAACAGGCGCTCGTGCAGGCTGCGCACCGCGTGCTTGGTGCGCTGCCACTGGGCGACGAGGTCTTCGGCGTTCGTGGCCAGGCCGCTGGCCCGTGCCAGCACCCGCAGCGCCTCGGGATCGGTCGGCATCAGGTGGGTGCGGCGCAACCTCGACAACTGCAGGCGGTGCTCCAGCAGCCGCAGAAAGCGGTAGTCGAGTGCGAACTCGGCCGCCTCGACGCGGCCGACATACCCACGCTCGGCGAGAGCGACCAGCGCGGGCAGGGTCGCGACCTGGCGCACCTCCGGATCGCTCTGGCCGTGGACGAGCTGCAGCAGCTGCACGGTGAACTCGATGTCGCGCAGTCCCCCGGGTCCGAGCTTGAGCTGCACGTCGAGTTCGCCCGCCGGGATGTTCTCGGTGACCCGTTCGCGCATCCGTTGCACCGACTCGACGAAGTTCTCCCGCGACGCGCTCGACCACACCTTCGGCGCGACGCGTTCGACGTACCGCGCGCCGAGCTCCCGGTCGCCGGCGAGCGGCCTGGCCTTCAGCAGCGCCTGGAACTCCCAGCTCTTGGCCCACCGCTCGTAGTACGCCATGTGCGACTCGAGGGTGCGCACGAGCGCACCGTCCTTGCCCTCCGGGCGCAGGTTCGCGTCGACCTCCCATAGCCCCGGCTCGGCCGCGAGGTCGTGGATGCCGCGCATCGTCAGCATCGCCAGTCGCGTCGCGATCTCCACGGCCCGGTCGTCCGAGACGGACTCCCCGCCCTCCGCGACGAAGATCACGTCCACGTCCGAGACGTAGTTGAGCTCCCGTGCACCGGCCTTGCCCATGCCGATGATCGCCAGCCGCGTCTCCGCGACCTCCTCCGCGGGGAACGGCACGGCGCGGCGTGCGGCCTCCAACGAGGCATCCAGCGCGGCCCCGGCCAGGTCGGCGAGCGCCGCGGCCACCCGGTCGACGGCCGCGCGCGGGTCCGGCTGGGCGAGATCCCAGGCGGTCAGACGCACCAGGTGCCGCCGGTAGCGCACCCGCAGCGCGACCCAGGCGTCGTCGCCCTGCAACTCGGCCACCGCCGACAGCAGATCGGCGCCGTACTCGTCCGCCGTGGGCGGCATCGCGAGGGGCTCCAGCAGCGCCGTGAGCTCGTCGGGGTGCCGCTCGAAGAACTGGCCCAGCCCGCTCGAGGCGCCGAGCACCCGCAGCAGGCGGGCCGCGGCATCCTCGCTCCCGAGCACCAGGGCGGTTGGCTCGGGCGCGACCTCGCGCAGACGCGCGAGCTGCGTCAGCGCCTGATCCGGATCAGCGGCCGCCGCGAACAGCGGGACGAGTTCAGGCGCGCCGAGCTCGGCGAGTCGCTCGGCGGTCGCGTCCAACTGCGCGAAGCCCAGCCTCGCGAGCTCCGTGAGCGTCGTCTGCGACCTGGCCATGGGAACTAGAGGATCTCGAGGTTGCTCTCCAGCTCGTACGGGGTCACCTGGGCCCGGTACTGCTTCCACTCGCTGCGCTTGTTGAGCAGCACGTAGTTGAACACCTGCTCGCCGAGCGTCTCCGCCACGAGCTCGGACTCCTCCATGAGCGAGACCGCGTGGTCGAGCGAGGCCGGCAGCTGGCTGTAGCCGAGCGCGCGACGCTCGGCGTCGGAGAGCTCCCAGACGTTGTCCTCGGCCTCGGCCGGCAGCTCGTAGCCCTCCTCGATGCCCTTGAGCCCGGCCGCGAGCAGCAGCGAGAACGCCAGGTAGGGGTTGGCCGCGGAGTCGATCGCGCGGTACTCGACGCGCGCGCTCTGTCCCTTGCCGGGCTTGTACAGCGGCACGCGCACGAGGGCGGAGCGGTTGTTGTGGCCCCACGTGACGAAGCTCGGCGCCTCATCCCCGCCCCACAGGCGCTTGTAGGAGTTGACGAACTGGTTGGTGACCGCGGTGATCTCGGGCGCGTGCCGCAAGAGACCGGCGACGAACTGCTTGCCGATCTTGGAGAGCTGGTAGTGGCCGCCCGCATCGAAGAACGCGTTCGCGTCACCCTCGAACAGCGACATGTGGGTGTGCATGCCGGATCCGGGATGCCCGGACATGGGCTTCGGCATGAACGTCGCGTAGACGCCCTGCTCGATCGCCACCTCCTTGATCACGGTGCGGAACGTCATGATGTTGTCCGCGGTCGTGAGCGCGTCGGCGTAGCGCAGGTCGATCTCGTTCTGGCCGGGGCCGGCCTCGTGGTGGCTGAACTCCACCGAGATGCCGAGGTCTTCGAGCATCCGCACACTGCGGCGACGGAAGTCGTGCGCGGTGCCGCCGGGCACGTTGTCGAAGAACCCGGCGGAGTCCACGGGCTCGACCTTGCCCGCCTTCAGCTTCGACGACTTGAGCAGGTAGAACTCGATCTCGGGGTGCGTGTAGAACGTGAATCCGCGGTCCGCCGCCTTCGCGAGCGAGCGCTTGAGCACGTTGCGGGGATCGGATGCCGCGGGCTGCCCATCGGGGGTGGTGATGTCGCAGAACATCCGCGCGGTCGGGTCGATCTCACCGCGCCACGGCAGGATCTGGAACGTGGTCGGGTCGGGATGCGCGAGCATGTCCGCCTCGTAGGCACGTGTGAAGCCCTCGATCGCCGAACCGTCGAAACCGAGGCCCTCCGCGAAGGCGCCCTCGACCTCGGCCGGGGCGATCGCGACCGACTTGAGGGTGCCGACGACGTCGGTGAACCAGAGGCGGATGAACTTGATGCCGCGCTCTTCGATAGTGCGGAGAACGAAGTCACGCTGCTTGTCCACGAAGCTCCTCTGCTGCTGCCCACTGGCGCCGCGGGCGCCGTCTCTAGGCTACTGGCTCGGAACCGAACATCTAGACTCGGGATCATGACGGAACCCAGCGCCGCGGACGTGGCCGCCCAGGCGAACCTCAAGAAGGTGCGCACGCGCCATTTCCAGAACGCGAAGAACAACGGCATCAAGATCACCGGTCTCACCAGCTACGACATGCTCACCGCGGGCATCTTCGACGAGGCCGGCATCGACTTCCTGCTCGTCGGCGACTCCGCCGCCAACAACGTGCTCGGCTACGACACGACGATCCCTGTGACCATCGACGAGCTCATCCCCCTCACCCGTGCGGTCGCCGGCGCGGTGAGCCGCGCCTTCGTCGTCGCCGACATGCCCTTCGGCTCCTACGAGTCCGGGGCGGATGACGCGCTGCACACCGCATTCCGCTTCATGAAGGAGACCGGCGCCCACGCCGTCAAGCTCGAGGGTGGGGTGCGCTCGGCCGAGCAGATCCGTCGAATCGTCAGCGCGGGCATCCCCGTGATGGCGCACATTGGGTTCACCCCGCAGAGCGAGCACGGTCTCGGCGGTCACGTGATCCAGGGGCGCGGCGAGCAGGTCACGCAGCTGCTGGCCGACGCGCACGCCGTCGAGGACGCCGGGGCCTTCGCCGTGGTGCTCGAGATGGTCCCCTCGGATGCCGCGGCCCGCGTCACCAAGGAGCTCAAGATCCCGACCATCGGCGTCGGCGCAGGGCCCCACGTCGATGGCCAGTTGCTCGTGTGGACCGACTGGGCGGGCTTCACGAAGGGCCGCATCCCGAAATTCGTCAAGCAGTACGCGAACCTGCGCAAGAGCCTCACCGATGCGGTCACCGCCTACCGCGAGGATGTCGCCGGTGGGCTCTACCCCGGACCCGAGCACTCGTACGACGACTGAGCCCATGACCGAGCGGGGCACGGCGCGGGTCGGGATGGCCGGGTGGGTGTACCCGGACTGGCGCGGCACGTTCTACCCCAAGGGCACCACGCAGAAGACGGAGCTCGAATACGCGTCGCGGCACGTGACATCCATCGAACTCAACGGATCGTTCTATTCGCTGCAGAAGCCGTCGAGTTGGGTCAGCTGGCGCGACCGCACCCCGGAGGACTTCGTGTTCTCGGTGAAGGCACCGAAGTTCATCACGCACGAGCGCAAGCTCGAGAACGTGCGCGAACCGCTCGCCAACTTCTTCGCCTCGGGTCTGCTGGCGCTCGGTCCGAAGCTCGGCTGCGTGCTGTGGCAACTGCCGCCGAGCCTGGGCTTCGATCCTGCGCGCCTCGAGACCTTCCTCGCCCAACTGCCGCACACGACGACCGAGGCGGTCGAGCTCGCCGCCGAACGCAGTGCCTGGATGACCGGCAAGGAACACCTCGAGACCGACGCCGATCGGCCGGTGCGGCACGCGATCGAGGTGCGGCACCACGGTTTCGATCGGCCGGAGTTCATCGAGCTGCTGCGCCGGTATCGGGTGGCGGCGGTGCTCGGCGAGACGGCGGGCAAGTGGCCGATGATCGACGAGACCACGACCGACTTCCGCTATGTGCGGCTGCACGCCGACGAGGTGCTGCGCGAGGGCGGCGTGTACGACGAGGCGGCTATCGCCGAGTGGGCGGCTCGTATCGAGACGTGGCTTGCGGCAGGTCTCGACGCCTACGTCTACTTCGACAACGACACGAAGGTGCGGGCGCCGATCGACGCCATGAGCCTCATCGCGAGGCTGAACTCCTGAGGGGTCGAGCCCCGATCAGGTGTTGTCCCAGTCGGCCGCTTCCTCCTGCGCCCACTTGCGCGCGCGCTCGGCGATGATCTCGGGGGCGCGCTGCGCCTCCTCCTTCGTCGCGAACGGGCCGTCGCGGTCCGAACCGAGGGACTGGGCGCCCTCCTCGACCTCTCCGGTCTTGTTGTTGTACCACCACTCGGTCATGAGGCCAGGCTAGCGGCTGGATACACTCGAACGCATGCCTAGGGATGCCGCCGGCCACCTCGTTCCCGGTCGCGTCGCCCCGGTGCGCCCCGTACCCGCGTCCATCCCGCGACCGGAGTACGTCGGCCGGCCCGCTCCGGCGCCGCACGAGGGCGGGGACGTGTACTCCCCCGCCGAGATCGAGCGGATCCGCACCGCCGGCCGCATCGCCGCGCGCGCCATCGAGGCGGCCGGCGCCGCCATCCGGCCCGGAGTCACGACCGACGAGCTCGACGTGATCGTGCACGAGTACATCGTGGGCGAGGGCGCATATCCCTCCACGGTGGGCTACCGCGGCTACACCAAGTCCGTGTGCACGAGCATCAACGAGGTCATCTGCCACGGCATCCCGGACGACACGGAGCTCGTCGAGGGCGACATCATCAACCTCGACGTCACCGCCTACAAGGACGGCGTGCACGGGGACCTCAGTCGCACCTTCGTGGTCGGGCAGGCGCGGCAGGAGGTCGCAGACCTCGTCACTCGTACCGAGGAGGCGATGCTGCGCGGCATCAAGGCGGTCGCCCCGGGTCGTCAGGTCAACGTCATCGGTCGCGCGATCGAGTCCTATGCGAAGCGCTTCGGGTACGGGGTGGTGCGCGACTACACCGGGCACGGCGTGGGCCGCACCTTCCATTCTGGGCTCATCATTCCGCACTACGACTCCGCGCCGCTCTACGACGACGTCATAGAGGTCGGCATGGTCTTCACGATCGAGCCGATGCTGACCCTCGGCACGATCGAGCACCCCGGCACGATCGAGTGGGACCTCTGGCCGGATGACTGGACCGTCGTCACCCGCGACCGTTCCCTCACTGCGCAGTTCGAGCACACCATCGCCGTCACCGAGCGCGGGGCGGAGATCCTCACCCTGCCGTGATCCCGGCCGCCGGTGCGCGATGATGGACCCATGGCGACAGCGCTCGGAATCGACATCGGCGGCACGGGGATCAAGGCGGCGATCGTCGACACCGACACCGGCGAGCTGCTGAGCGAACGCATCAAGCTCCCGACGCCTCCCGGCGGCCGACCCGACGACATCGTGCAGACCGCCCTGCAGCTGATCGAGCAGCTCGGGGGCGTGCCGGACGACGCGCCCGTCGGAGTCTGCTTCCCCGCGGTCGTGATCAAGGGCCGCACCCTCTCCGCCGCCAACGTGTCGAAGGAGTGGATCGGGCTGGATGCCGAGAGCCTGTTCGAGCGGGCCATCGGTCGGGACATCCACTTCGTCAACGACGCCGACGCCGCCGGGTATGCCGAGGCGCACTACGGCGCCGCCAAGGGCGTCTCAGGGCTCGTGCTGCTCACCACACTCGGCACCGGCATCGGCAGCGCACTGATCTACGACGGCGTGCTCATCCCGAACTCCGAGCTCGGGCACCTCATCATGAACGGCACGGATGCCGAGAAGCGGGCCTCGAACGCGGCGCGCGAGCGGGGCCGCCTCAGCTGGCGCCGCTGGGCGAAGCGACTGCAGCGCTACTACAGCCACCTGGAGTTCCTGTTCCACCCCGACCTATTCATCGTCGGCGGCGGCGTCTCCAAGAGCAGCGACCAGTTCCTGCCGCTGCTGAAGCTCCAGACGCCCATCGTGCCTGCCGTGCACCGCAACAACGCGGGCATTCTCGGTGCCGCAGCGCTCGCGGTGCGCTCCCGCCGATCGGCGGCGTGAGGATTCCGTAAGGATCGCCCTCGGCGACGTAAGAAAAGCCTTAAGACCTGCCCGAGACGCCCTCGCCGGGCGTTCACTCATTCCGTGACGTGAGTCATGCCCGCGCGCCATTGCGCGCCGGCCACCGAATCGGAAGGCAGTACTCATGCTGGACGTCGTGTTCATCGCCGGCATCATCGCGCTCGTCGCGCTGGTCGGCCTCGTCGCGAAGGGGGTGGAGCGACTGTGATCGTCTTCGAGATCGTCGCTGCCGCGCTCGCCCTCGCCGCGATCGGCTATCTCCTACTGGCCCTGCTGAAGCCTGAGAGGTTCTGATGACCCTCTGGCTCTTCATCGCTCAGCTGGCCACCCTCGTCGTCGTGCTCGTGGCGATCCACCGCCCGCTCGGCGAGTACATGGCTCGCACCTACACCTCGACCAAGCACCTGCGCGTGGAACGTGGCTTCTACCGGATCATCGGGGTCGACCCGGCGTCGCAGCAGAGCTGGCCCGTCTACCTGCGCTCGGTGCTCGCGTTCTCGGCGGTCGGCATCCTGGTCGTCTACGCCCTGCAGCGTGTGCAGCAGGTGCTGCCCTACTCGCTCGGCCTGCCGCCGACGAGTGAGCACCTCGCCTTCAACACCGCGATCTCGTTCGTCACCAACACGAACTGGCAGTCCTACTCCCCCGACCTGACCCTCGGCTATACGGTGCAGATCGCGGGCTTGGCCGTGCAGAACTTCCTCTCCGCGGCCGTCGGCATCGCCGTCGCGGTGGCGCTCATCCGCGGCTTCGCGTATCGCTCCAGCGGCACGATCGGCAACTTCTGGGTGGATCTCACCCGCGGCACGCTGCGCATCCTGCTGCCGTTCTCGGTGCTCGCCGCCGTGATCCTCATCGCCGGAGGCGTGATCCAGAACTTCAACGGCTTCCAGGAGGTGACCACCATCACCGGTGGCGATGCCGTCGTGCCGGGCGGGCCGGTCGCCTCCCAGGAGGCCATCAAGCTCATCGGCACCAACGGCGGCGGGTTCTACAACGCCAACTCCGCGCACCCCTTCGAGAACCCGACCGCGTGGACGAGCCTGTTCGAGGTGCTGCTGTTCCTGGCGATCCCGTTCAGCCTGCCGCGCACCTTCGGGCGCATGGTCGGCGACCTGCGTCAGGGCTACGCGATCGTCGCGGCGATGGGCACGCTGTTCGTTCTGTCGCTCTCGCTCATGACCTGGGCGGAGCTGGCGGGCGGAGGCACGGCGCCACAGCTCGCGGGCGGTGCGCTCGAGGGCAAGGAGACCCGGTTCGGCATCCTCGGGTCGACGCTCTATGCGACCTCGACGACGCTCACCTCTACGGGCTCGGTCAACTCGATGCACGACAGCTACACCGCCCTCGGCGGCGGCATGGCGATGGTGAACATGATGCTCGGCGAGGTCGCTCCCGGCGGTGTCGGGGCGGGCCTCTACGGCATCCTCGTGCTCGCGATCGTCGCGGTGTTCATCGCCGGTCTCATGGTCGGCCGCACGCCCGAGTATCTCGGCAAGCGCATCGGTGCCCGTGAGATCAAGCTCGCGAGCCTGTACATCCTCACCACCCCGACCATCGTGCTGCTCGGCACCGCGCTGAGCTTCGCGATCCCACCGGTGCGGGCGGATGTCGAGTCCACCTCGATCTGGAACCCCGGCCTGCACGGCCTCAGCGAGGTGCTCTACGCCTTCACGAGCGCCGCGAACAACAACGGCTCCGCCTTCGCGGGGCTCACCGCGAACACTCCGTGGTTCAACACCGCGCTCGGCGTCGCGATGCTGCTCGGCCGGTTCCTGCCGATCGTGTTCGTGCTGGCGCTCGCCGGCTCTCTCGCCGCCCAGGATCGGCTGCCGGTGACCGCGGGCACGCTGCCCACGCACAAGCCGCAGTTCGTCGGCCTGCTGATCGGAACGATCGTCATCGTCTCCGCACTCACCTATTTCCCCGTTCTCGCGCTGGGTCCCCTGGCGGAAGGGCTTTAAGTCATCATGGCAATCACGCACACCGGCACACCGGTCACGGCGTCACCGGCCCCGAGCGACCCCCGCTCGAGCGCCTTCTCACTCTCACAACTGGCCAAGGCGCTTCCGGGCGCACTCCGCAAGCTCGACCCACGACTGATGTGGCGCAACCCCGTCATGTTCATCGTGGAGATCGGCGCGGTGCTCACCACCGCGATCGCGATCGCCGAGCCGTTCCTGGGACGTTCGGGCGATCTCGCCCCGAGCTTCACCGCGGGCATCGCGGCGTGGCTTTGGATCACGGTGATCTTCGCGAACCTCGCCGAGTCGGTCGCCGAGGGCCGGGGCAAGGCGCAGGCCGCGAGCCTGCGTCGCACCCGCACCTCCACGATCGCGCACCGGGTGGCGGGCCCCGACCCGGTCGCCGACGGCCACAAGGCGGAGGACGTGTCATCGGCGGAGCTTCGCCTCGGCGACTTCGTCGTCGTCTCCGCGGGCGAGGTGATCCCCGGCGACGGGGACATCGTCTGGGGCATCGCCTCGGTGGACGAGTCCGCGATCACCGGAGAATCGGCTCCGGTGATCCGCGAGTTCGGCGGCGACCGCAGCGCCGTCACCGGCGGCACTCGGGTGCTCAGCGACAGCATCGTGGTGAAGATCACCTCGAAGCCGGGTGAGACCTTCGTGGATCGCATGATCCGGCTCGTCGAGGGTGCCTCGCGGCAGAAGACGCCGAACGAGATCGCGCTCAACATCCTGCTCGCGAGCCTGTCGATCGTGTTCCTGGTCGTCGTGCTCACCCTCAACCCGCTGGCGAGCGCCGTGGGCGCGGTGACCACGATCCCGGTGCTCATCGCCCTGCTGGTGACCCTCATCCCGACGACGATCGGCGCGTTGCTGAGCGCCATCGGCATCGCCGGCATGGACCGGCTCGTGCAGCACAACGTGCTCGCGATGTCGGGGCGCGCCGTCGAAGCGGCCGGGGATGTCACGACGCTGCTGCTCGACAAGACCGGCACCATCACCTACGGCAACCGTCGGGCCAGCGAGTTCCTGCCGGTAGCGGGGGTGACCCCGGACCGTCTCATCGAGGCGGCGCGGCTCGCCTCCCTCGCCGATGCGACGCCGGAGGGCACCTCGGTCGTCGAGCTCGCCAAGGAGCTCGGTCACGGCGGCGAGCCCGTCAAGGACGCGGTCATCGTGCCCTTCACGGCCCAGACCCGCATGAGCGGACTCGACCTGCCGGACGGCACACAGGTGCGCAAGGGCGCCGGCTCGATGATCGCCCAATGGGCGGGCGTCACGCCGAAGGATCTCGACGCCATCGTCACGCGGGTCAGCGAGTCCGGCGGCACCCCACTCGTCGTGGCGTCGAAGGATGCCGCGGGCGAGGCGAGCGTGCTCGGCGTGATCCACCTGAAGGACATCGTCAAGACCGGACTGCGCGAGCGGTTCGCGGAGCTTCGGGCGATGGGCATCCGCACCGTCATGATCACCGGCGACAACCCGCTGACCGCGAAGGCGATCGCCGCGGAGGCGGGGGTCGACGACTTCCTGGCCGAGGCGACGCCGGAGGACAAGATGGTGCTCATCCGCAAGGAGCAGGAGGGCGGCCACCTCGTCGCGATGACCGGTGACGGCACCAACGACGCCCCCGCGCTCGCACAAGCGGATGTCGGCGTCGCGATGAACACGGGCACGTCGGCGGCGAAGGAGGCCGGCAACATGGTCGACCTCGACTCCGACCCAACGAAGCTCATCGACATCGTGCGGATCGGCAAGCAGTTGCTGATCACCCGCGGCTCGCTGACGACGTTCTCGATCGCCAACGATGTGGCGAAGTACTTCGCCATCATCCCGGCGATGTTCGCGGCGGTCTTCCCCGGGCTCGCGGTGCTCAACATCATGGGACTGCACTCCCCCGCCTCGGCGATCCTCAGCGCGATCATCTTCAACGCGCTCGTGATCATCGCCCTGATCCCGCTCGCCCTGCGCGGGGTCGCCTACCGCCCGGTCTCGGCGAGTCGGCTGCTGAACCGCAACCTGCTCGTCTACGGCCTCGGCGGCATCATCGCGCCATTCATCGGCATCAAGCTCATCGACCTCGTCGTGGGCCTCATCCCCGGCTTCTAAGGAGTCAGATCGTGAAATCCTTCCGTCAGACCTGGACGGCGGTGCGCGCACTGCTGATCCTCACGGTCGTGCTCGGCCTCGCCTACCCGCTGCTCATCACCGGCATCGGTCAGCTCGCCTTCAACACCAACGCCAACGGTCAGCTCGTGCGGGTCGACGGCGAGGTGGTGGGCTCGGCGATCATCGGGCAGTCCTTCGCCGATGCCGACGGCGCGGCACTGCCCGAGTGGTTCCAGTCGCGTCCCTCCGCCGCCGGTGCCGGCTACGACGGCGCCGCCTCCAGCGGCTCCAACTACGGCCCGGAGAACGAGGACCTCATCACCGCCATCGGCGAGCGACAGGCCGCGATCGAGGAACTGGGCTCGGCGGCACGGGGCGAGATCCCCGCGGATGCCGTCACGGCATCCGGATCGGGCCTCGACCCGCACATCAGCCCCGAGTACGCCCTGTTGCAGGTGCCCCGGGTAGCTGAGGCGCGCGGGCTCGACGAGCAGCAGGTGCGCGAGCTCGTCGAGTCGATGGTGCAGGGGCGCGACCTCGGCTACCTCGGCGAACCGACGGTCAACGTGCTGCAACTGAACATCGCGCTGGCCGGACTGGGATGATGAACCCATGACGAGAGGACGGCTCCGGGTGATGCTCGGGGCCGCCCCCGGCGTCGGCAAGACCTACGCGATGCTCGAGGAGGGTCGCCGGCTCGCCGCCGCCGGTGAGGACGTGGTCGTCGCGGTCGTGGAAACCCACGGCCGCGCGGCCACATCAGCGTTGGTCGAGGGCCTGGAGGTGCTGCCCCGCCGCGCGGTGGCGCACGGCGGCGTCACCCTCGACGAGATGGACCTCGAGGCGGTGATCGCCCGCGCCCCGCAGCTGGCGCTCGTCGACGAGCTCGCCCACACGAATGCCCCCGGCTCCGTGCACGAGAAGCGCTGGCAGGACGTCGAGGCGATCCTGGACGCGGGCATCGACGTGCTCTCCACCGTGAACATCCAGCACATCGAATCCCTCAACGACGTCGTGCGGCAGATCACCGGCGTCGTGCAGCGCGAGACGATCCCGGACGCGGTACTGCGCTCCGCTGATCAGATCGAGCTCGTCGATCTGGCACCCCAGGCGCTGCGGGACCGGCTCTCCGCGGGCGTGGTCTACCCCGCGGCGCGCGTGGATGCCGCGCTCAGCAACTACTTCCGCCTCGGCAACCTCACGGCGCTGCGCGAACTCGCCCTGCTGTGGCTCGCGGACGAGGTGGACTCCGCCCTGCAGCGGTATCGCGCCGAGCACGGCATCGATTCGGCGTGGAACGCGCGCGAGCGGGTCGTGGTGGCCCTCACCGGCGGCAGGGAGGGCGAGACCCTGCTGCGTCGCGGGGCGCGCATCGCCTCGCGCTCCTCCGGCGGGCGGTTGTTCGCCGTGCACGTGACCACGCCGGACGGACTCGCCGAGGCCAACCCCGGCATCCTGACCGCGCAGAAGCGCCTCGTGGAGACGCTCGGGGGCACCTACCACCAGGTCGTCGGAGAGCAGATCCCGCGCGCGCTCGTCGAGTTCGCCCGGTCGGTGGACGCGACGCAGCTCGTGATCGGGGTGAGCCGGCGCGGTCGCCTGCGCGCGCTGTTGACGGGTGCCGGCACGTCGTCGACGGTGATCCGCGAGGCCGGCGACATCGACGTGCACATCGTGTCGCACTCGGAGGCGGGCACGCGCGCGCTCCCGAGTCTCGGCGGCGCCCTCTCGCTGCGTCGCAGGCTGGTCGGCCTCGGCCTCGCCGTGCTGGGACTGCCCGCACTCACCTGGCTGCTGTCCATGCTGCGCACCGACGAGTCGATCACGAGCGACGTGCTGCTCTTCCAGCTGTTCGTGGTGATCGTCGCCCTCGTCGGCGGGGTCTGGCCTGCGGTGCTGAGCGCGGTCGCCGCGGGCTTCCTGCTGGACTTCTTCTTCGTCGAACCGCTTTACCTGATCACGATCACGGATCCGCTGCACCTGCTCGCCCTGCTGATCTTCGTCGTCGTCGCCGTGCTCGTCAGCATCGTCGTCGACCAGGCGGCGCGCCGCTCCCGAACCGCGTCCCGGGCCGCCGCGGAAGCGGAGACCCTGTCCAGCATCGCCGGGAGCGTGCTGAGCGGCCAGGACGCGCTCGACGCGCTCGTGACCCGCCTGCGGGAGGCGTTCGGCATGGTCAGCGTGATCCTGCGATCGGATGAGACGGCCCTCTACACCTCCACCGACGGCTCCCTGGCCGCCGACGACGATGTCGAGACCACGTTCCCGATCGGCGAGCACGGCAGCCTCTACCTGCGCGGGCGCGAGCTGCCGTCATCCGATCGCAGGATCCTGGGGGCGTTCCTCTCCCAGATCGAGGCGGCCCTGCGGCAGCGCGAGCTCACCAGCGAGGCCGACCGGATGCGCCCCGCTGCCGAAGCCGACCGGCTGCGCACGGCGCTGCTCGCCGCTGTCGGTCACGACCTGCGGCGACCGCTCGCGGCGGCGACCGCAGCGATCACCTCGCTGCGCTCGACCGAGGTCACCCTCACCGACGCCGACCGGGACGAACTGCTCGAGGCGGCAGACGAATCACTGCACGGCCTCGCCGATCTCGTGACGAAGCTCCTCGACGCGAGCCGCCTGCAAGCGGGCGTGCTCGGTGTGAATCCCGAGCCGGTCGCACTCGACACGATCGTCAGCGGCGCGCTCGACGAGCTCGGACTCGCACCCGGCGACGTGCAACTGGAACTCGGCGACGTGCCGCCGGTGACCGCGGACGCGGTGCTGCTGCAGCGCGCGGTCGTGAACCTGCTCTCCAACGCCCTCCGGTTCTCGCCGCCGGGCACCCCGCCGGTGGTCGCGACGAGCGAGTTCGACGAGCGCGTGCAGTTGCGGATCATCGACGGCGGTCCCGGAATCCCCGAGGAACGGCGAGAGGATGTCTTCATGCCCTTCCAACGGCTCGGCGACGTCGACAACACCACCGGGATCGGGCTGGGCCTGGCCCTCTCCAAGGGCTTCATCGAGGCGATGGGCGGCTCCCTGACCGCCGAGGACACCCCCGGCGGCGGCCTCACCATGGTGATCGAACTCGCGGCGCAACCATGAAGATCCTGATCGCCGACGACGACCCGCAGATGCTGCGCGCCCTGCGGATCACGCTCGGTGCCCGCGGGTACGAGGTCGTGACCGCCGCCGACGGCACGACGGCGCTCGACTCGGCGATCCGCGAGCATCCCGACCTCGTCGTCATCGACCTGGGGATGCCCGGCCTCACCGGGATCGAGGTGATCCAGGCCATCCGCGGCTGGAGCCAGGTTCCCGTGCTCGTCGTCTCCGGGCGCAGCGAGAGCTGGGACAAGGTGGAAGCGCTCGACGCCGGCGCCGACGACTACGTCACCAAGCCGTTCTCGGCCGACGAACTGCTCGCCCGCATCCGCGCGCTCTCGCGGCGCACTCCGGCGGCGAGCGAGGATCCGGTGGTCTCGTTCGGCGAGGTGACCGTGGATCTCGCGGCGCGCGCGGTGACGCGGGGCGAGGCATCCGTGCACCTCACCCCCACGGAATGGCGGCTGCTGGAGGTGCTGCTGCGCAACCGCGGCCGGCTGGTGACCCGCGAGACGCTGCTGACCGAGGTCTGGGGGCCGCAGTACACCACCGACACCGGATACCTGCGGCTCTACCTCGCACAGCTGCGCAAGAAGCTCGAGCCCGAGCCCTCGAAGCCGCGCTACCTGCTGACCGAGGCCGGAATGGGGTATCGGTTCAGCCCCGAATGAGCGCGTTCAGCGACTCTGGAACAGCCACGGGATCAGGCCCGAGGCGGGGAACGACGAGAGCGAGACGTCCAGCGACGACGTGATGCTCACGACGAAGGCGATCACCTGGATGAGTCCGGCCACGATCGCGAACAGTCCGGTCGCGAGCCCGGCCCAGGCGAAGCCCGCGAGCGTCGTCGTCGCCCCCTGCGCGCGCAGCTGACGGGCCTTCGAGAGCCCCATGATCGAGAATACGACCGCGATCGGCGCGAGCAGGAACAGCACGTTGAAGAACACCGAGATGACGCCGGTGACGAAGCCGACCATGGCGTTGCGGTTGACCCGCGCGTCGATCGTCCGGGTGCTGAACGGCGAGGCGAGCGGGGTCGCGCCCGGCACCAGTGGTGGCGGATTCTGAGCCGAGTAGACCGGCGGCGGTGCAGCAGGCGCCGTGCCCGGCATGACGGGCGCGGATGCCGCCACCGGCCCCGCGCCGAGCCTGGTCTCACTCCAGCCGACGCCGTTCCACCACTGCTGACCGTTGCCGTCCGGGGCCGGATACCAGCCCGCGCTTCTCGTCTGCGCCATAGCCACAGGGTAGCGAAGGCTCCCCTGGCTAGCACGGGAGGCCGCAACGGGAGTTGACTGGGTGCATGTCCTCCGATCCAGGCTTCATGCACGCCGCCGAACCGCACGGTCCCGGCATCTCCGGCAGGCTGAACTGGCTGCGCGCCGGTGTGCTCGGTGCCAACGACGGCATCGTCTCGGTGGCCGCCATCGTCGTGGGTGTGGCCGGTGCCACGAGCGAGTTGGCCCCGATCCTCACGGCCGGCGCCGCCGGTCTCATCGGTGGCGCGATCTCCATGGCGCTCGGCGAGTACGTCTCGGTCTCCAGCCAGCGGGACTCGCAGCACGCGCTCATCGCCAAGGAGACGCGCGAGCTGGCCGAGATGCCCGAGATCGAGCTCGACGAGCTCACCGGCATCTACCAGGCCAAGGGGCTCTCTCCGCAGACGGCGCGACAGGTCGCGGTCGAGCTCACCGAGCACGATGCACTGAAGGCGCACCTGGAGGCCGAGCTCGGCATCACCGAGGAGACGGTTGTGAGCCCCTGGCAGGCGGCCGGGGCATCCGCGCTCGCCTTCTTCGTGGGTGCGCTCCTGCCGATGGTGGCGATCCTGCTGCCGCCGGAGGGCTGGCGGGTGCCGGTGACGTTCGCCTCGGTCGTCATCGCCCTGGCCGCCACGGGCGTCGTCGGCGCACGGATCGGCGGCAACCCCTGGCTCGTGCCGACGCTGCGCATCGTCGTCGGCGGCGCACTCGCCCTCGCGACCACGTTCGCGGTCGGCTGGCTGCTGGGCACCACCGGCGTGGTCTGATTCCCCGCGCGCACGCGGTCTGTTCATAGGGGCTTCATAGCGACCGGGCGAAGGCTGGTCGCATGACCACCACGACAGCTCGACCGGCACGCGCAACCGTGCACGTCGACCACCGGCGACGGTATGCACGACGAGCGCGTATCGCCGATCTCATCGTCGTCGCGTTCTGGGCATCCGGTGCCGCCGCGATCGCACTCTTCCTCGCCTCCGGCGGTGTCGGGCAGTTCACGAGCGTCGGTGAAGCGATCACCAGCCTCGGCATCGTCACCGGCCTCGTCGGCACCGACTACGTGCTCGTGATGCTCGTGCTCGCCGCGCGCATCCCGCTCATCGACCGCACGATCGGCCATGACCGTGCGATGGCGGTGCACCGCAAGCTCGGCAAACCCGCGCTCTACCTGCTGCTCGCGCACGGGGTGCTGCTGCTCGTCGGCTACGGCATCAGCTCGGGCATCGATCCGATCGCCGAGATCGGCTCGATGCTGGCCCTGCCCGACCTGCCCCTGGCCTTCATCGCGCTCGGGCTGCTGATCACCGTGGTCGTGACCTCGCTGGTGGCGGTCAAGCGCAAGTTCAGCTACGAGGGATGGCACCTGGTGCATCTGCTCAGCTACGTGGCCGTCGCATTCGCGCTCCCCCACCAGTTCAGCAACGGCGGAGTCCTCGCCGAGGGCACGGCCCAGCGCGTCTACTGGATCGCGCTCACGGTGCTCGCGTTCGGTTCCATCCTCACCTTCCGCTTCATCGAGCCGGTGGTGGTGAGCCTGCGTCATCGCATCCGGGTCGCCGGCGTCGTGCCGGTCGCACCGGGGGTGGTCTCCATCCACCTCTCCGGCCGCGGGCTGCGCGCGCTCGACGCCAGGGGCGGCCAGTTCTTCCAGTGGCGGTTCTGGACCGGCTCCACGTGGTGGCACTCGCACCCCATCTCGCTCTCCGCGATGCCGACGGATTCCAGCGCCCGCATCACCGTGCGCGACCTCGGCGCGGGCAGTGCCGCGATCAGCGCGGTGCCGACCGGCACCGTGGTCTCGATCGAGGGACCCTACGGACTGTTCTCCGACGCCGCTCGCACCGCGCCGAAGCTGGCGATCATGGCCGCCGGCATCGGGGTCACCCCGGTGCGCGCGATGCTGGAACACGCCTCGTTCGCCCCCGGGGAGGCCACCGTGCTGCTGAGAGCCGGCAATGAGGACGAGACCTATCTCTGGGACGAGGTGCGCGCGATCGCGCAGGCCAAGGGCGCGGACTGCTACGTCATGGTCGGTGAGCGCGCCCGGCGCGGCGCGACCTGGATGACTCAGCGCGACCGTGAGCGTGGCGTGAGCCTGACGAGCATCTTCCCCGACCTGCTGGACTCCGACCTCTATGTGTGCGGTCCGAGCGGCTGGCTCGATGCGGTCGAGGCCGACGTGAAACACGCGGGGCTGCCCAGCCATCAACTCCACTCCGAAAGGTTCGACTGGTGAGAACACGCACACTCCTCGGCAGCATCCTCGCCTCGATCGGCGTGCTCGTCGTCGGCTGGCAGGCGGGCACCACGGTGCTCGGCGCCACGACCGTGGCCACGCCCTCCTCGAGCGCGGGGGGCGCCACCACGGGCGGCGCGACCACGTCCGGCGGATCGACCACGTCGAGTCAGGCCACCGCGCCGGCCAGCGCGGCCGCACAGACCGCCACCTACACGGGCACTGCGGTCAACACCCGCTTCGGCTCCGTGCAGGTGCAGGTTCAGGTGACGGGCGGCACGATCTCGGACGTGACCGCCCTCAAGCTCACCGACCACGACGGCAGGTCCGTGCAGATCAGCAATCGCGCGGCCCCCATCCTGCGCGAGGAGGTGCTCGCCGCGCAGTCCGCGAGCGTCTCGAACGTCAGCGGAGCCACGTACACGACACAGGCCTACCTCACCTCGGTGCAGTCGGCACTCGACCAGGCCGGCCTGTGATGCGCGCCGCCTTCGAGAGCATGGGTACCGTGGTCTCCCTCGAGGCGCCCGAAGCCGGTCACCCGCTCGTGCGCCGCGTCTTCGAGACCGCCGAGGCGCGCTTCAGCCTGTTCCGCCCCGACTCCGAGCTCAGCCGCGTCGCCGCCGGCGAGCTCCCCCGGGCGTGAGGAACGAATCGGTGACAACTGATCGTTAGTGTCGGGAGGCGCTGACGGGGAGGATGTCATCATGCCCGGTCCCTATCCCAGAGAGTT
>NZ_JARGEM010000001.1 GCF_029211225.1 Antiquaquibacter metalliresistens | reverse complement strand
AACTCTCTGGGATAGGGACCGGGCATGATGACATCCTCCCCGTCAGCGCCTCCCGACACTAACGATCAGTTGTCACCGATTCGTTCCTCACGCCCGGTTTGCCTCGGCCTTCGACACCGACGACTGGTTCTACCGCATCACGACCCTCGTGCAGATGATCGGCGTCATCGTGCTCGCCCTCGGGCTGCCGGCGATGTTTCATTCGCTCGACGTGGGCACGCTCTTCGACAACGACATCATGGTGATCGGGTACGTCGTGATGCGGGTCGCGATGATCGCGCAGTGGCTGCGCGTGGCCTCGCAAGATCCGACGCACCGCCGCGTCGCACTCACGTACGTCGCCTTCGTCGCGACCGCGCAGGCTGGCTGGGTGGGGCTGCTGTTGCTGCGGGAGAGCCCATGGTGGGTGTTCCTGCCCGCCGCCCTCGTGACGGTGTTCCTCGACGCGGGCGGGGTCGTGATCGCGGAACGGCGCGCCGGGGGCACGCCGTGGCATCCCCACCACATCGCCGAGCGTTACGGGCTGCTCGTCATCATCGCGCTCGGCGAGGTCATCTTCGGCATGATCGCCTCGGTCTCGGCCGTCATCCAGGCGCAGGGCTGGAGTTCAGAGGCCATCCTGCTCATCGTCGCCGGGCTCGCGCTCACCTTCGGCATGTGGTGGGTGTACTTCATCATGCCCTCGGGGGCCGTGCTCGCGGTGCACCGCGAACGCAGCTTCGGCTGGGGATACTCCCACCTGATCATCTTCGCCGCGATCGCCGCCACGGGTGCCGGGCTGCACGTCGCGGCGTATGTGCTCGAGGGCGAGGCGCACATCTCGGCGCAGGCCGCGTTGCTCACCGTCGTGATCCCGGAGTTCGTGTTCCTCGTCGCGCTCTTCTCCACCTATTCGGTGCTCGTGCGAGATCTCGACGCGTTCCACTTCCTACTCGTGGGCGCGGCGATCGCGGCGCTCGTGGCCGCGGTGCTGCTCGTCGGCGCCGGGGTGGGGTTCGGCATCAGCCTGCTCGTCGCGTGCCTTGCACCGACCGTCGTCATCGTCGGGTTCGAGACGCTGGGCCAGCGCCACCAGGCGGCGGTGCTCGCCCGGATGCGCTAGAGCCGGTCGAGCGCTTCGAGAACGTCGGCGGTGAGGTCGGCAACATCCTCGATGCCGACGGAGAGGCGCACGACGTTCTGCGGCACCTCGAGCTCCGTGCCGCGCACCGATGCGTGCGTCATCTCCGATGGATAGCAGACGAGCGACTCGACGCCGCCGAGCGACTCGGCGAGCTGGAACAGGTGCATCCCCTCCGCGAAGCGCTTGGCCGGCGCGATACCCCCGGCGACCGCGACCGAGATCATGCCGCCGAACGCGCGCATCTGCGTCGCAGCGAGCGCGTGGCCGGGGTGCTCGGGCAAGCCCGGGTAGTACACGGCATCGAGCTTGGGGTGCCCCACCAGCCGTTCGGCGAGGGCCTGCGCGTTCGCGCAGTGACGGTCCATGCGCACGCCGAGCGTCTTGATCCCGCGCATGGTGAGCCAGGCATCCATCGGACCGGAGACCGCACCCACCCCGAACTGGAGGAAGCCAACCTTCTCGATGAGTTCGGGATCGCGCAGCACGACCGCGCCCCCCAGCACGTCGGAGTGGCCGCCGAGGTACTTCGTCGTCGAGTGCACGACGGCGTCCGCACCGAGCAAGAGCGGCTGCTGGAGGGAGGGAGATGCGAAGGTGTTGTCGACGACGACCGTGACACCGTACTCCTTCGCGACCGTGGCGACACCGGCGATGTCGGTGATCTTCATGAGCGGGTTGCTGGGGGTCTCGACCCAGAGCACGCGGGTGGCATCCGGGCGGATGGCGGCGCGCACGGCATCCAGGTCGCTCATGTCCACCGTGGTCAGGGAGATGCCCCACGGCACGAACACGCGGCTCACGAGCCGATGGGTGCCGCCGTAGACGTCGTTGCCCATGACGATGTGGTCACCGGGCTTCAGCAGCGCACGCAACAGCGTGTCCTCGGCGGCGAGGCCGGAGGCAAAGCTGAAGGCCGCCTCGCCGCCCTCCAGGCTGGCGAGCAGCTCCTGCAAGGCATCCCGGGTCGGGTTGCCGCCGCGGGCGTACTCGTAGCCGCCGCGGAACCCGCCGATGCCGTCTTGCACGAAGGTCGAGGTGAGGTAGAGGGGCGGCACGACGGCGCCGGTCGTCGGGTCGAAACCCTGGCCCGCGTGGATGGCGCGAGTGGAGAATCCGTGATCGGAGTCGTTCATGGCGGCTTTCGGTTCAGGAGGCGAGGAAGGCCAGCAGGTCGTGTCGCGTGATGACCGCGGCCGGCTTGCCGTCGGTGGTCACGAGCAGCGCATCGGCGCCGGTGAGGGCGTCGCGCGCGGCCTCGACCGAGTCCTGCATGCCGATGAGCGCGAGCGGGGGGCTCACGAAGTCCGCGAGCGCGTCGGTGAGTTTGGCGCGACCACCGAACACGGCGTCGATGAGGGTGCGCTCGTCGATCGAGCCGACGACCTCGCCCATCACGACGGGCGGCTCCGCGGTGAGCACGGGCATCTGCGAGATGTCGAACTCGCGCATCTTGTCGATAGCGTGGCGCACCGTGTCGCTCGGATGCACGTGCACGAGCCCCGCGACATCCGGGTTCTTGGTTCCGACCATGTCGGCGACCGTGCGGTCCTCGCTCGCCGGCAGGAAGCCGTAGGAGCGCATCCACTTGTCGTTGAAGACCTTGCCGAGGTAACCGCGACCGCCGTCGGGCAGCAGGATGACCATGACGTCGTCCTTGCCGAGCTCGCGCGCCGCCTTGAGACCGACCGAGACCGCGAGACCGCTCGAGCCGCCCACGAGCAGGCCCTCCTCGCGCGCGAGACGCCGGGTCAGGTCGAAGGACTCGGCATCGGAGGAGGCGATGATCTCGTCCACGACGGAGGGGTCGTAGGCCGTCGGCCAGAAGTCCTCGCCGACGCCCTCGACGAGGTAGGGTCGGCCCGTGCCACCGGAGTAGACGCTGCCCTCGGGATCGGCACCGATCACGCGCACGGCACCGCCGGAGACCTCCTTGAGATAGCGGCCGACACCGCTGATCGTGCCGCCAGTGCCGACACCGGCGACGAAGTGGGTGACCTTGCCCTCGGTGTCGCGCCAGATCTCAGGACCCGTGGTCTCGTAGTGGCTGAGCGGCCCGTTGAGGTTGGAGTACTGGTCGGGCTTGTACGCGCCCGGGATCTCGCGCACGAGCCGATCGCTCACGCTGTAGTAGGACTCCGGACTCTCGGGCGCCACGGCCGTCGGGGTCACGACGATCTCGGCGCCGTACGCGGTGAGCACGCTGCGCTTGTCCTCGCCGACCTTGTCGGGCAGCACGAAGACGCAGCGATAGCCCCGCTGCTGCGCGACGAGGGCGAGGCCGATCCCGGTGTTGCCGCTCGTCGGTTCGACGATCGTGCCACCGGGCTTCAGAAGACCCTTGGCCTCGGCGTCATCGATGATGCGGGTCGCGATGCGATCCTTCGACGACCCGCCGGGGTTGAGGTACTCGACCTTCACCAGCACCGTCGCGGCGATGCCCTCAGTAACCCGGTTGAGCCGAACCAGTGGTGTGTCGCCGACGAGCTCGATGACGGAATTGGCGTACTTCATGGTGGTGCCAACCTATCAAGCGACGCGGCGTCAGTAGGCGATGCGACGAGAGCCCTCCGGCAGCGGCATCCCGGCGGCCTCGAACGCCGCGCGCACCCGCAGCCGCCGGTTGTCGATCTCCTTGCCGATATCCCGCGCGAGCGCCGGTCGCCGGTCGACGAGCTGGTCGAGTACCTCGACGGGGATGTGCAACGCCTCGACCTCGGTGACGGCGACGACCGTCGCATTGATCCCCTGGCGTGTCAGGCTCGTCAGCCCGATGAGGTCGTCGGCGTCGAGCGCGGACACCGGCAGCCGTTCGCCACCCGGGCCCTCGACGACCATCGAGGCCGCCCCGCTCACGATCAACAGGATGCCGTCTGGCACCTCGCCCGCATGCTGGAGCTTCTCCCCTGCCGCGTAGCGCCAGGCCGCGACGCGATCGACAGCGCCCGCGACATCCTCGATGCCGCACCCGACCGTCGCCGCGAACCGCGCGAGCATCGCGTTGCGGCGATCGGCGGTGTCGTAGTCGTCGAAGAACTGGCGATCGAGGCGCAGCTTCGCCCGACGGGCCGCGTACCAGAGGCGACGACGGAACTCGGTGAGCGTGTCGAACTCGTCGCCCGGGCTCAGGATCGGGATGTCGATCTCGTACTTCGACTTGTCGAGCGCATAGGCACCGGGCGTGCCCTCCGGTGCGAGCGTCGGCAGGTCGCGGGCGACGGACTCGAGCAGGCCGATGACGCGCTGGGGTGGATCATCCGTCGTGAAGCGCACCTCGGTCCACGCGTTGTACGGCGTGAGCTTGCGGCTGAGGTTCGTGAACGACGCTCCCGCGAGTTCCGAGTTCGGCACCACCTGGATGCCCTTGATCGTGCGGATGTGCACCGAGCGCCAGTTGACTTCCTCCACCCGACCGCGCACGCCCGCGGCATCCAGCCAATCACCGAGCTTGAAGGGCTGCTCGAAGAGCAGCAGCAGCCCGGAGAGCACGGAGCCGACCGCGTTCTGGAGGGCGAGGCCGATGACGATCGAGCCGATGCCGAGCGCCGTGAACAGGCCGCCGGTATCCGCGCCCCAGACGATGTTGAACAGCACCGCGAGCGAGACGACGATCACCAGGAACCGCAACACGTCGACGAAGATCGACGGCAGCCGCTCGCGCCAACTGCCGACCCGCGCCTTGCCGAACACCGCGAAATTGATGCCGTTGATGAGCACGAGGATCACGAGGAAGCCGAGCACGGTCGCCGTGATCTTGCTCCACGAGGCATCGATGTTGAGGTCGTCGGTCTGGGTGAGCAACACGAAGAGTGCGGTGACCGGCACGACATAGTTGCGCACGAGCCGCACGATGCGTGCCGCACCGCTGCCGCGGCGCACGAGCCCGGTGTACACCTCGGTGAGCACGAGCAGCGCGATCGGCAGACCGACGATGACCCCCACGGATGGCCAGAACCAGGACTGGGTCCAGATCTCAACCATGCTGCACCGCCGTCGACACCCGCCAGATGGGTTGCTGGCCCTCGGGCGACTGGATGACACCGGCCTCGGTCAAGGCAAACTGATCCGGCAGGCGCTCGACGACCCGTTGGGTGATGAAGATGCCCGATTCGGGATGCTCGCCCTGAATCTGGAAGACGAGGTTGACCGCCTCCCCCCAGAGGTCGTAGACCATGTGCGCCCGGCCGACGAGGCCGCTCGTGACGCTTCCGACATCCACCCCTGCCCGAAGGCTCAGTTCGGCGCCCCACCGCGCGCCGAAGCGCTCGACGACGCGCTGGATCTCGATCGCGAACTCCACCATCCGCCTCGCGTTGTCGATGCGCGGCACCGTGAGACCGCAGCTCGCGAGGTAGCCCTTCGTCGTCGTGCGCACGTGCTCGACGCCCAGCCGGTTGCCGGTCTCGTCGAAGGCCTTCACGAGTTCGTTGAGTCTGGCCAGCGTGCTCTCCGAGTCCATGCCGCGGGCGAAGTCGTCGAAGCCGACGATGTCGGCGAACATCACCGAGACCTCCTGGTGGTCCTCGGCGATCGTCTCGGCGCCTTCGCGGTAGCGCTTGATGACCGGCTCCGGCATCAGCGCCCGAAGCAGTCGCTCGCTCTCCGCCGACTGCTCCTCGAGCAGGTCGGCCTTGATCTGCAGGCTGCGGCTCATGTCGTTGAACGCGTTCGCGACGTTGGCGATCTCGTCGCTGCCACCGGCATCCACGACGACACCCTCCTCACCCGCGGCGATGCGCTGCGCCGCCGAGCTGAGCTGGCGCAGCGGTCGCACCAGCACGCGCGCGAGGATCAGCGACAGCACGGAGACGATCAGGGCGAGCACGGCCGAGGAGATCACGAGGTTGCGCGTGAAATCAGTGACCGGCGCGAAGGCCTCGCTCGTGTCGGTCTCGGCCACGACGACCCAGTTCGGCATGAATCCCTCGAGGGGCCGGTAGGCGGCCAGCACCTCATGCCCGAGATAGTTCTCGCCGATCAGCGTGCCCGTCGCACCCCCGAGCGCCGCCTCGACCGCGCTCGTGGTGACCGGTTGCACGGCGAGGGTGCTGCCGCGCGCCAGTGCGAGCTCCGCGGTGCCGCGGGGCGTGCCCGCCGCCACGACCGTCTCGACGTACTCGTCGGGGCGCTCCGTGAACAGCCTGGACGGCGAGCGCATCAGCGAGTCCGCGCCGACCAGGTACACCTCGCCCGTCTCGCCGAGCCCGCCCTGGGTCCAGTCGCCGTTCGCCGTCATGACCGCGCTGAGCCGATCCAGCGGCAGTTCAACGGCCATCACCCCGACGATGACGCCGTCGCGCGCGACCGGGGTCATCGCCCAGCCCGCCGGCACGCCGAGCGCCGGGGCGTAGTCGCCGAGATCGGTGAAGGTCACCTCGTCGGTCACATTGGACGAGATGGTCTCGACGAACGCCTCACCGAGCGCGGTGAACCGGTAGGGCCCGCTCGCGATGTCCGCGCCGAGGTCGATCCCCTTGTAGGCGGAGTAGACGACCCGACCGCTGGTGTCGATGAGCAGCACGTCTTCGTACTCGAGCCGCTCGGTCATCGCCCGGAAGTAGTCGTGGTACTGCGCGTGCGCCGCCGACCAATCGCTGCCATCTCCGGCATCGTCCACGGCGATGGCCGAGGTGAAGTCGGCATGCGGAACCGTGTAGTGCACCTGCAGATACCTCGCCGCGCGATCCGGGGGGATGAAGCTCGACGCATCCACGGGCGAGCCGGTGATCTGCTCGAGCTGGGGGCCGAAGAAGTCGGCGTAGTACGCGGCGAGCGCGGCATCCTGTTCCGCACTCGGAGGCACCTGCTCGAGCTCGTCGAAGCCCTCGGTGAAGGCGATCGTCGCGTCGTAGACGCTCTGCCCGTGGGCATGGACGACGATCGTGTTCTCGATCGTCGAGAACAGCCTAGTGACCTCGCGCGCTCGCGAATCGCGCACCTCGATGAGTCGCTGGAACGCCGCCTCACGCAACGAGTCGGTGGCGTTCACGTATCCGATCACACCGACCAGCACGTTTGAGACGACGCTGACCGACAGCAGCATGATGAGCACGATCGACTGCACGCTCAGCCCGCCCCGACGGCGCCCGCGTTGCTGCACGACCATCGGCGGCTCGGAGCTGCGAGCCGGGGTCTGCTCAGTCGTCGACATCGATGCCCTCACAACCGGAATCCAACGCCGTGAAGATGGCGATGTTTCACAGTAGTGCCTCAGGCGGACGGCGCGACGGCCCCCGTTTCGCGCTGCGTCATGCGCTCGGCGCGCGCCCCGGCTTCGCGCCGGAGCATGGATGCTCTGCCGATCTTGGGGTTCCAGACGATGAGCTTGCGATGGTGGCCGCTGAGCTCCTGGTACTCCACGATGAGGCTCATGCGCGGGAACGTGTTGATGAGCACCGAGTCGGGCACGAGCCGGTCGACCAGGCGGGTCCACCAGGAGTCGGGGAGCACCGCACTCTGCCCCGCCTTGATCGCCTTCAGGTAGGTGTTCTTCTGCTCGGTGCGCCGATACGCAGCCAAGGTGAGGGTGATCGACGCGAGGGTCAGCACGACCAAGACGGCGAGCACGACCAACCCGGCCGGTTGCGGGATCGCGAGGATGATGCGGTAGTTGATGACGTCGAGCACGTAGAGCAGGAAGAGCGAGAGCAGTCCCCAGAAGATGGCGTACTTCAGGCAGACCCGGCCCTGGATGTTCAGGAACTCCTTGCTGTAGTCCCAGTACACGGCGTGGAAGGCCTTCTCCATGACCAGGCTGGTGACGTACTCGAGCGCGGTGCCGACGACCAGACCGAGCGCGAACACGATCAGCGGATCGTCGAAGTAGTCGATCAGCACCAGCGTGATGATCGTGCCACCGGCGCCGTAGAGCAGATTGAAGGGCAGGTAGAGCAGGCCCAGCCGCGATTCGATCACACCCCGGTACTCGATCGTCCAGCAGTAGATCATCTCGACGATCACGCCGGCGAAGCTGTAGATGAAGAACAGCCACAGTGCCAGGTAGACGCCTTCGCCCACGTTCTCGAACCCCATTGCCCGACCCCCTTCTGCGGTGAACCGCGCCAGAGTAGCAGCGCGGCCGACTCCCCACGGGTAGATTGCGCACGTGGCAACGCGACACGACGCAGGCGAGGTGCTGCGTCGTGGCGTGGCACGGATGAAGCAACTGCCCTCGCCCTTCCCCGACGCCGCCCCGCGTCCGGCGGTCGACTCGGCGCTCGACTGGGTGTTCTTCGTGCTCGGCGGGGCCGCGGCCATCTGGTTCGCGGTGGTGGTCTTCCAGGAGAGCTTCCGCTTCGGGTGGTGGCAGATCCTCTTCGTGGTCGTGTTCTGGGTGCTGATCGCGTACCTGGTGCTGCCGAGGCTGCACCGCATCCTGACGCGCATCTACGTTCCCGACTACTTCATCGGTCGTGCGCGTACCAGCGACGGACTCCTCGGCGATCCCATCAACCTCGCCCTGCTCGGCTCGGAGGCCCAGGTGCACGCTGCCATGCTCGCCGCCGGCTGGACCCGGGCGGACGATCTCTCGCTCGCGACCGGCTGGCGCATCGTCACCTCGACCCTGCTGCGTCGCAGCTATCTCGAGGCGCCGGTGAGCCCGCTACTGCTCTTCGGTCGCAAGCAGGATTTCGCGTACCAGCAGGAGGTCAACGGCACGCCGGGCAAGCGGCACCACGTGCGCTTCTGGCGCTGCCCCGACGGCTGGCCGCTGCCGGGCGGCCGCCGCGTCGACTGGCTCGCCGCCGGCACCTACGACCGCGCCGTCGGGCTGTCGCTGTTCACGCTGCAGATCACGCACAAGATCGAGGCCGACACCGACGTCGAGCGCGACCACATCGTCGCCACGGTCCGCGCTGCCGAGCCGGCCGCGCGGGTCGACGTGCTGCTCGATTTCGCCACCGGCTACCACGCCCGCAACGGCGGGGGCGACTCGATCGAGACCGACGGCAACCTGCCGGTCATCGACGTTCGCGATGTCGAGCCGGGCGACCGGGCGGATGCGACGGCCCCGAGCGACAGCCGAGACCGCAGGCCTGCCCCCACTGTCGTCGGCTCGCTGTTCCTCGTCGCCCGCGCCATCCTCGCCCTCGCGGTGGCGCTGCTGCTCGCGCTGAACCCAGACGATGTCGCCGCCGCCTTCGAGACGCCCGAGACCGTCGGACTCAGCGTGGCGGTGGTGGTGATCGCGCTCGTGATCGCGGTCTTCGGGGTCTTCGATCTCGTGTTGGCCTGGTTCGTGTTCCTCGGACACAACGGTGCCCGCGTCTTCGCAATGGCGCTGAGCACCCTCGCGCTGCTCGCGCAGGTCACGACGGTCGAGGCGGCGGACTCGCCACTGGCCCTGCAATCGGGCCTGCCCGGTATCGCGACCGACGTGCTGCTGCTGCTCGCCCTGTCGAGCGAACGCGCGCTCGTCTACGCGCGCCGGCCCCGCAAGACTCCCAAGCGCACCGCGGGTCGTCCCTCGACGATCTAGTCCGCGGGACTCCCGCGCCCGCCGACGTCACAGCGGGCGCGGGAGCAGCGCGCTACCCCTTCGTGGAACCGGCCAGCAGTCCGCGCACGAAGTAGCGCTGAAGGCTGAAGAACACGATCAGGGGAACGACCAGCGAGACGAACGCCGCCGCCGTCAGTCGCTGCCAGTCCTGACCTCGCGTTCCGGTGAGCTCTGCCAATCGCTGGGTGAGCGGAGCGACATCCTGGGTGCCGCCCGAGAAGATGAGCGCCACGAGCAGGTCGTTCCAGACCCAGAGGAACTGGAAGATGCCGAACGAGGCGATCGCCGGCAGCGCCAGCGGCAGCACGATCCGGAAGAACACCTGACCGTGCGTGGCGCCGTCGACGCGAGCCGCCTCGATGACTTCGTTCGGGATCTCTGAGATGAAGTTGTGCAGCAAGAAGATCGCCAGCGGAAGCGCGAAGATCGTGTGCGCGATCCAGACGGGCAGGTAGTTCTGTTCCGGGATGATCGGCACCACGTCGTGCAACCACGCCTGCCCCGGTCGCAGCCACGCCGTGAACAACTGCAGCAACGGAATGAGCGCCATCTGCAACGGCACGATCTGCAGCGCGAACACGAAGATGAAGAGCGCATTCGAGCCCTTGAACTTGATCCACGCGAACGCGTAGGCGGCCATCGAGGCGAACACCAGGGGGAACACCGTCGCCGGGATCGCGATCGCCAGCGAGTTGATGAAGTACGCCCCCAGTTGGGGCGACGACTGCGATCCGGAGAAGAGGACGTCGCGGTAGTTGTCGAGGGTGAAGCCGGGGTTCTGGAAGATCGTCCACCAGCCGGTATTGAGAATCAGCTCCTCGGGACGGAAGGATGAGACCAGCAACCCGAAGGTCGGGATCGTCCACAGCACGGCGATGATGAGGGCGGCGATCGTGGCACCGCGCGAGGTGAGGCGCCGCTTGACCCGCTTGGTCTTCGTGCCCTGGTCGGCGAACTCGATCGCTCCGATCTTGGTGCCCGCGATGGGCAGGTCGGCAGGTGTCGTGCTCATCGGATCTCCCTCTGCTTGCGCAGCACGTTGACGTTGTAGATGACGATCGGCAGCACGAGCAGGAAGAGCACGACCGCGAGCGCCGCACCGCGCCCTTGCTCGCCCGCCCGGAACGCCTGGGTGTACATCTCGTTGGCGATCACCGAGGTGTCGAAGTTGCCGGCCGTCATGGTGCGCACGATGTCGAAGACCTTGAGAGTCGCGATCGAGATGGTCGTGACGACGACCACGAGCGAACTGCGGATGCCCGGCAGCGTGACATTGGTGAAGCGCTGCCATGCGTTCGTACCGTCGAGCTGGGCGGCCTCGATCTGATCGAGCGGGACGCCCTTGATCGCAGCGGAGAGCACGACCATCGCGAATCCGGTCTGAATCCAGATCATCACCACGATGAGCAGCAGGGTGTTGATCGGCGGGGTCTGCAGCCATTGCACGGGCTGTCCTCCGAAGAGGGTGACGAACGCGTTGAGCAGACCGATCTGGTCGCGCCCGGAGGACTTGTAGTCGTAGACGAATTTCCAGATGATGCCCGCACCGACGAAGGAGATCGCCATCGGCATGAACACGATCGCCTTGAAGTAGCGCTCGCCCCGCGACTTGTCGATGAAGACCGCGTAGGCGAGGCCGATCGCCGTGGACAGGGTGGGCACGAGCACCACCCAGATGATGGTGTTGCCGAGGGTGACGAGCGCTGCCGGTTGGGTGAACATCCACTGGAAGTTCGCCCAGGTGAAATCGCCCTGCTTGCTGAGGAACGCGAGGCTCGTGGTGCGAGCGGCCGGATAGATCAGCCCGATCACGAGCAGCACCAGCGCGGGCGCGAGGAAGCCGGTCAGCTGCCAGTAGTCCCGGCCGCGCTTGGGCGCCTTGTCGATGAAGAAGATCAGCAGACCGATGATCGCGGCGAACACCGCGAGACCCATGAACACCTGGAGGATCTTGCCCAGGAGATCGGCAGTGGTCATTGTCGCCCTTTCGTCAGCGTCGAACCAGGGTGGGGCAAGTGTAAGGGTTGGAGAGGGGCGGGGTCCCGCAGAACCCCGCCCCTCAGATCAATCGGTCGCGATCAATCCTGCGGCCAACTCGCCTCGATGGTGTCGAGGGTCTGCTGGGTGCTGTTACCCGATACCCAGGCGACGATGCCCTTCCAGAACGAGTCAGCACCGACCGCGGCCGGCATGAGGTCGGACGCGTCGAAGCGGAACGTCGTGTCACCCTGGAGGATCTCGACGGCCTGCTTGAGGATGGCGCTGGACGCGTTGTTCGGGTCGAGCCCCTTGTTGGCGCTGATCACGCCGCCGAGGGAGACCCGGTTGTTGGCCCAGGTGTCGCTCGAGAGGTAGGCCAGCACCGCGGTGACGGCGTCACCCGAGCTGAACGCACCCACGAACTCGCCACCACCGGTGACCGCCTGCGGGTCGTCGGTCGCGACGGGCGGGAGCAGGAAGGCGTAGACGTCGCCGTCTTCGGCCACGGTTGTGCCCTCGGGCCAGAAGCCCTCGTAGAACGAGGCCTGGTGGTGCAGCGAGCACTGCCCGTCGAGGATCGGCAGACCCGCGTCACCGAACTCGGTCGAGATCACGGTCGAGACGTCGCCGAACCCACCGTTGACCATGGCCGGGTTCTTGAGGATGTCGCCGACGCCGTCGAACGCCTCGGCGATCGCCGCGTCGTTGAACGGGATCTCGTGGCTGACCCACTGGTCGTAGACCTCAGGGCCGGACTGTCGCAGCACGTAGTCCTCGACCCAGTCGGTTCCGGGCCAGCCGGTCGCGTCTCCAGAGCCGAGACCGACGCACCAGGGCTGGTGACCGGAGTCCGCGGCGATGGTCTCCGCGAGGGCGGTGAGCTCATCGAGCGTCGTGGGGATCTCGTATCCGTTGTCGGCGAACTCGCTCGGCGAGTACCACACGAAGCCCTTGACGCTCGCCATCAGCGGCGCGGCGTAGAAGGTGCCGTCGACCGTGCCGTAACCCTTCCAGTCCTCGGACCAGAACTCGTCGACGTTGGCCTCGACCTCAGCGGGCGCGGGCTGGAGGAATCCGCCGAGCGCGAGCTTCTGCAAGAGGCCCGGCTGCGGGAAGATGCCGAGGTCGGGCGCGTTGCCACCCTCGGCGAGCACCGAGATCTGCGCCTCGAACTCCTTGGTGCCCTGGTAGTCGATGGTGATGCCGGTGCAGGTCTCGAAGTCGCTCCAGGACTCGACGAGACGATCGGCCTCGGTGTCCTGAATGGTGCCGCCGATCGTCACCTCCTCGCCCTCGAAGGTGCCGTACGCCTCGTACGGTGCGCAGTCGATGTCCGACGTGTCGCCGGTCTGATCGCCAACGCAGCCGGTAAGGGCCAGTGCGATGACGCCGGCCGCCGCTGCGGGTACGAGCAAGCGGCGATGCAGGGTGATACTCATGCTTCTCCTCTACGTTGAGGCCGGTTTCCGCCGGAGCGGGCGGCTCCTGTGGTGCAGGGTCGACTCCGGTTCGGACGTCGAACCGGTGTCAACTGACAAGCTATGCCACGGCGGGGGGCCATTGCAAGCGCTTGCGGAGACCGTGATCGAACGGCGATGTGCCAACGCACCCGAGGTGGCCTACCCTCCGCCGAGGGGTCGCGGCACGCCGCGCAGCTGCCGACTGCTGCGGCATGTTGCGACCCCTCGGTTGAGGGTCGCGGCACAACGACGAAGGGCGCCGCCCCCAGCGGGGAGCGACGCCCTTCGTCGTGAAGCGGGAACTACTTGAGGGTGATGGTCGCGCCGGCCTCTTCGAGCAGCGCCTTGGCCTTCTCGGCGGTCTCCTTGTTCGCGCCCTCGAGCACGGTGGAGGGGGCGCCGTCAACGAGGGCCTTCGCCTCGCCGAGACCGAGGTTCGTGAGGGTGCGCACCTCCTTGATGACCTGGATCTTCTTGTCGCCGGCGGACTCGAGCACGACGTCGAACGAGTCCTTCTCCTCGACCTCTTCGGCAGCGCCAGCGCCACCGGCGGCCGGAGCGGCAGCAACGGCGACGGGGGCGGCGGCGGTGACCTCGAAGGTCTCCTCGAACTTCTTGACGAAGTCGCTGAGCTCGATGAGCGTCAGCTCCTTGAACGCCTCGATGAGCTGGTCAGCAGTCAGCTTTGCCATGATGTTTCTCCTTGTTGTACTGAGGTTGTCGATCCGCGCCTACTGCGCGGCATCCTGCTTCTGCCGCAACGCGTCGACCGCGCGAGCGGCCTGAGCGAGCGGAGCGTTGAACAGATAAGCGGCACCGAACAGCGAGGCCTTGGCTGCTCCCGCGAACTTCGCGAGGAGCACCTCCCGGGACTCGAGGTCGGCGAGCTTACTGACCTCTGCGGCCGAGAGCGGGTTACCGTCGAAGTACCCGTTCTTGACGACCAGCAGAGGGTTCGCCTTGGCGAAGTCACGCAGCGTCTTCGCAACGGCGACGGTGTCACCGTGTACGAAGGCGATCGCGGACGGCCCGACCAGGTCAGCGTCGAAAGACGTGATCCCTGCCGCGTTGGCCGCGATCTTCGTGAGCGTGTTCTTCACCACGGCGTACGTCGCGTCGGCACTCATCGACTTGCGCAGCTGCTTGAGCTGCGAGACGGTGAGACCGCGATACTCGGTGAGCAGGATCGCGTTCGAGCTGCGGAACTTCTCCGTCAGCTCGGCGACCGATGCTTCCTTGTTCGCCATGGTGCTCCCTACATCGTGGTTGGATGCCGTGGACCACCGGGGCAATGAGAAAAGCCCCGGCGCAAGCGCACGGAGCTTCGGAATGCGGGATGACCCGCGAACATCGACTTCACACACCTGCGCTGGCCGTTACAGAAGTAACACTCAGATCGTCATGCGACGGTGCCCGGAGGCTGTGTGCGCACGCCGATGACCTGCGGTCTTTGGCTCAGGCCAGGCTAGGCGAAATGCCCGCCAGCCGCAACTCACTCTGCCGGGGATGCGGGCTTGGGCTTGCGAGGTGCGGCCGGCCGCGCGGTGGACGGCTTCGCGGGGGTCGCCTTCGCGGGGGTGCCGTTCGCGGGCGCACCCTTGGCCGACGTGCCCTTGGCCGGCGTGCTCTTGGTCTGCGAGGCGGCGGACTTCGGCGTGACCGTGCCGGCCTTGGCGGGCGCGGACTTGGGTGCCGCACTGCCGGTCTTCGCAGCGCCCGCCTTCGCCGCGCCGGTCTTCGCCGCCGGGGCGGGCTGGGACCGCGTCGCGACGGCCTTCCCGGTCGCGGTCGCCGTCGGCTTCACCAGCGCCTTCGACGGCGCCGTCGCGGGCGCGGGCGTCCTCGCGGTCCCCTTCGCAGGCGGGGTCGCCGCAACCGGCTTCGACTCCGGCTCCGGCTCCGGCGCCGCGGCGGTGGCCGCGATGGCGGCGGTGGCCGCATCCGCGGGCCGCGACCGGCGTCGCTGGCGGAGCACGGGCACGATCAGCACCGCCGTGATGATCAGAATCGAGACGATGATCACCACGAGCGAGAGCACGGGCGCGATCGACTGGGGGGCGGGTTCGACCGCCGCGGCCTCGGCCAGCAGCGACCGCTGGTAGTCGGCGAGTGAGGTCGCAGCGTCGAGACCGGTGGTCCCCGCGACGAGCGGCGTGAGGTCCTCCCCGACGAGGGTGAACCAGGCGCCGTGGGACTCGTCGCGAACGAGATAGGCGTCGGCAGGCACATCCCGCAGCGCCGCTCCGATCGTCGCACCGACCGCGAACGAGCCGAGCTCGGGCGCGACGCTCGCCGGGTTGATCCAGATCGTCGCCAGGCCGAGCGGCTTGCCGCCGAGTTCGATCGGCGCCGTCCACTCGTTGGTCCGCTCGACGGGCGTCTCGGTCTCGTCACCCGCGAGGAACGCCGGCGTGAACACGAACACCCGGTTGAGCTGACCGACCTTCGCAGTGTCGTCGAAGGCGATGCCCTTGCCATCGGCACCCACGCCGGCGACGTCGTCGACCGCGGCGAGCAGCCCGTCTGGGTCGGCGGCGTACGCGGCCACCTCGGCGGGCACCGAACCCTGCGACGCGCTGGCCGCCTGGGCGCCGGCGAGAGTCGCGATGGTCGCCACGAGCACGGCGAGGGCGATGCGCCTAGACATGGTTCCTCCAACTGTGAGCGGGATGCCAGCCGAGCAGGCGCGCCGCCTTGGCCGTCGAGGTGAGCGAGTCGTTCACGCCGAGATCGGCGCGCACCTCGACCTCGGGGAAGAACTCGGAGATCAGTTCGGCGTTCGGCCGCGACATCACGGTGTCCGCGGCGAAGATGTTGAAGACGTCGAAGCCCGGTCGGGCGGCATCGATCGCGAGGCGGATCGCCTCCGCGCCGTCGCGGGCATCGATGTAGCCCCACAGGTTCCAGGAGCGCTGCCGCGCGTCGGCGTCGAAGCCGGGGAACGACGCGTAGTCCTCGACCTCCATCACGTTCGAGAACCGCAGCGCGGTGATGCTCAGTCGCGGATCCCAGCGCACGAGCTTGCGCGCGAGCTCCTCCTCGAGGTGCTTGACCAGCGAGTAGGTGGACTCGGGGCGCGTCGCGTACTCCTCATCGAGGGGCAGATAGGGCGGCGGGGTCTCGAAGGGCAGGCCGAGCACGGTCTCGCTCGAGGCATAGGCGATCGTGCGGATGCCCAGCCGACGGCAGGCCTGGAAGACGTTGAACGTCGCGGCCATGTTGTTGTGGAAGGTCGCGACATCCGACCAGAGACCCGGAGCCGGCACGGCGGCGAGGTGCGCGACCGCGTCGATGCCGTGGTGCCGATCGTCGATGCCCGCGAGCGCGTCGATCACCTGTCCGAAGTCGGTGAGATCCACTCGGGTGTAGGCCCGACGGTCCGGACCGGTGACGTCGAGCACCGTCACGTCATGCCCGGTGGAGCGCAGGTGGGCGACGGTGGCGCGCCCCAGCTTGCCGTTGCCGCCGGTGACGGCGATCCTCATCGCGCAGCCCCGGGGCATGCGCGAACGTCGCGACGTCGGGTGGTCATCACCGCACCAGTCTTACACCTGACCTCGCACTCAGGCGTGCGGCGCGGCGGGCAGGATGACACGGAAGACGGTTCGACCGGGCGCGCTCTCCACCTCGGCCCGCCCGCCGTGCGCCTCCACGACCGCGTGCACGATCGCCAATCCCAGCCCGGTGCTTCCGGCCGCGCGGGACCGTGAGCCGTCTCCGCGCACGAACCGCTCGAAGACCGTGGGCACGAGCGCCTCGTCGATGCCGGGGCCGTTGTCGGCGACCGAGATCGTCGCCGATCCGCCCCGCAGCTCGAGCGAGGTCACGATCCGCGTGCCCGCCGGCGTGTGGGTTCTGGCATTGCTCAGCAGGTTCGCGACCACCTGATGCAATCGAGCGGCCTCGCCGAGCACGACGACGGGCGCATCGGGGAGGTCGAGCTCCCACTCGTGTTCGCCACCGGCGACCCTGGCGTCGCTCACCGCATCGACGAGCAGCCGGCCGAGGTCCACCTCGCTCGTGTCCGGCAGGCGGCCCTCGTCGAGTCGGGCCAGCAGCAACAGGTCTTCGACGAGGCCGGTCATGCGCACGGATTCCGACTCGATCCGCCCGACGGCGTGGGCGACATCGGGCGGCAGGTCCTGCGAGGTTCGGCGCGTGAGCTCCGAGTACCCGCGGATCGACGCGAGGGGCGTGCGCAGCTCGTGGCTCGCATCCGCGACGAAGGTGCGCACCTTGCTCTCGCTCGCCTGGCGTGCGGCGAGCGCGGATGCCACGTGCTCGAGCATGCGGTTGAGCGCCGCTCCGACGCGACCGACCTCGGTCGCCGGGTCGGCATCCGCTTCATCCACCCGAACGGCGAGGTCGACGCTGCGGTCGAGGGGAAGCTCGGAGACCCGCGTCGCGGTCGCCGCGACCCGCTCGAGCGGGCGCAGCGCGAGGCGCACCACGAGGGCGCCCACGGCGGCCGCGAGCGCGACGGCGATCGCACCGATCACGGCGATGAGCACCGCGAGCTGCACGACGGTGGCGCGCACCTCGCTCAGCGGGAGGCCGATCACGAGCGCCCCGCCGAGGCGCACGTCCTCTTGCGCGACGACGCGGTACTCGCCGAGCCCGCCACCCAGGTCGATCGTGCTCGGTGCCGCGCCGGCGGGCACCGTCGTGAGCCACTGGTACTCGTCGGCATCCAGCTGAACCGGGTGGCCATCGTCGTCGAGCACCGCGACGGTCACGATCTCGCCGGAGCGCACGATCGCACCGAGCGTTCCCGTCGGTTGCCCGGAGAGTGCGAGGAAGGTCTCCGGTGAGGGCTCCGGCCTGTCCCCTGGGTCGGGGAGGGTCGGCCAGTCGTCGTCGTCGAAGCTGCCCTGCGAGCGGTTGGTCGCTGCATCCAGCTGCGCGTCGAGGCGATTGAGCAGGAAGCCCTGCAGCGCGAAGACACTCACGACCCCGATCACGACGGTCAACGCCGCGAGCAGCGCCACGATGCCGAGCACGAGGCGGCGACGCAGGGTGAGGGGCCTCATGGCGCCGGCTTCAGAACGTAGCCGATGCCTCGCACGGTGTGGATCATCGGGGGGCCGAGGGAGTCGACCTTCTTGCGCAGGTAAGAGATGTAGATCTCGACGACGCTCGAACGCCCGCCGAAGTCGTAGCTCCACACCCGGTCGAGAATCTGCGCCTTGCTGAGCACCCGACGCGGGTTGCGCATCAGAAAGCGCAGCAGTTCGAATTCGGTTGCGGTGAGCTCGACGGGAACGTCTCCCCGGCGCACCTCGTAGCTGTCTTCGTCGAGGGTGAGATCGCCAACCGTGAGCACGCCGTCGCCGCTCTCGGCGAGGGTGATCGCCGACCTCCGGATCAGCGCGCGCAGGCGCGCCACGAGCTCCTCGAGGCTGAACGGCTTGGTCACGTAGTCGTCGCCGCCGACGGTGAGGCCGGCGACCCGGTCATCCACCGAGTCCTTCGCGGTCAGGAAGAGGATGGGGGTCTGGATGCCGTCGGCACGCAATCGGGTCAGCACCGACAGCCCATCGATGTCCGGGAGCATCACATCGAGCACCACCACGTCCGGCCTAAACTCGCGGATCACACTGAGGGCCTGCTGCCCGTCCGAAGCGAGCCGTACGTCCCATCCCTCGTAGCGCAGCGCCATAGAGAGCAGGTCGGTGAGCGAGTCCTCGTCGTCGACGACGACGGCGCGGATCGGGCTGCCGTCACCTCGGGTGATTCTCGTGGACTCGGTCATACCTCCAGTATTGGGAGTTTCCTATGAGCCAGCTGTGACGGGATGCCTCTTATCGAACTCACAGGCTCGCCCTAAGCACCGCATAGCCGCCGTCCATACCGTGACGGTCATGTTCGCTACCTACCTCTTGCGGGAGCTCGGCAACCGCCGAAAGCAGACCGCCATCATCGCGATCGGGATGGCGCTGGCCATCGCGCTCGTCATCGTCGTCAACGCCGTCTCCGTGGGAGTCAAGGATGCCCAGGCCGCCGTGCTGGCATCTGTCTACGGGGTCGGCACCGACATCACCGTCACCCAGACGCCCGAGCCGCCCACGGAGGGCGAGGCGGGCGGAAGGCCGAGCTTCGACTTCGACGCCGGTGCCGGTCAGACCTCGGACGGCACGACGAGCCTGAGCCAGTCCAGGCTCTCAACGAGCCGCGGCACGACCACGTTCGATGCGAGTCAGCTGCAGACCGTGCTCGCCGTGGACGGCGTCTCGGCCGCGACCGGCACACTGGCGTTGGAGAACTCCACGTTCAGCGGCGAGATGCCCGACATGACGCAGTCCACTCCGACGGAGGGCGAACAGCCGCAGGGCGCACCGGGTGGTGGGGGTGGCAGTTCGTTCGACATCGAAGCCTTCAGCGTGCTCGGACTCGATGTGAACGGCGAGGCGGTCGGCCCGCTCACCTCCGTAGCACTCGAAGACGGTCGCACGTTCACGGCCTCCGATGCCGGCGATAACGTCGTCGTGCTCGATTCGACCTACGCGACGACCGAGTCGCTCGCGGTCGGCGACACGATGCAGATCGGCGGCGAGGACTTCGAGATCATCGGGATCGTCTCGTCCACCTCGTCGGACGCGCAGACCGCGGCCAACACCTTCATCCCGCTCGACGTAGCGCAGCGCATCGCCGACCTCGAAGGCCAGGTGTCGACCATCTCCGTGCGGGCCGCCTCCTCCGACGCGATCAGCGCCGTGAAGACCGAACTCGAAACGGCGCTGCCGGATGCCACGGTCAGCACCCAGGAAGACCTCGCGTCCAGCGTCTCCGGCTCGCTCGCGAGCGCGTCGTCGCTGGTAACGAACCTCGGCACCTGGCTCTCGATTATCGTGCTGGCCGCAGCGTTCCTGATCGCCATCCTGTTCACCATCTCCGGGGTCTCGCGGCGCACGCGGGAGTTCGGCACGCTCAAGGCGATCGGCTGGACCAACCGCCGCATCGTCGGACAGGTCGCCGGCGAGTCCCTCGTGCAGGGTGCCATCGGCGGCGTACTCGGGGTCGCCGTGGGCCTCGTGGGCGTGCTCGTCATCAACCTGATCGCGCCGACGCTCACCGCGGGATCAACGGCACAGGCGGGTCCGGCGGGGCTTCCTGCGGGGATGCCCGGCGGCGGCCCCTTCGGCCAGCAGACCACGGCGACCACGACCGACATCGTGCTCCAGGCTCCCGTCACCGGCACGATCATCCTGATCGCGGTGGGACTGGCCATCCTCGGAGGCGTCCTCGCCGGGGCGATCGGCGGCTGGCGCGCCGCGCGACTGCGCCCCGCCGAGGCTCTTCGAAGCGTCGCCTGACCGATCACGACGAAACGAGATCACACCATGTTCGAACTCACTCATGTCACGAAGACCTACACGCAGGGCTCGCGGAAGGTCACGGCGCTCGATTCCGTGACCCTCAGCATCCCGGACGGTCAGATGGTCGCCATCCAGGGGCCGACGGGCGGCGGCAAGTCGACGCTGCTGCAGATGCTCGGCGCGCTCGAGCGGCCGAGCAAGGGCTCGGTCGTCCTCGCGGACGACGACCTCTCCACCCTCGCGGATTCCCGGCTCTCGGGCATTCGCGCCAAGGAGATCGGGTTCGTCTTCCAGGGCTTCAACCTGATCCCCACCCTCACCGCGCAGGAGAACGTCGAGACGGCGCTCGCACCGCTCGGTGTCCCGCACCGGGAGCGCCGGGAGCGTGCGGCGAAGGCCTTGGCCGATGTCGGACTCGGTGACCGCGGCAGCCATCGTCCGGCAGAGCTGTCCGGCGGGCAGCAGCAGCGCGTCGCGATCGCCAGGGCACTCGTGAAGAACCCCGTCGTACTGCTGGCCGACGAGCCAACGGGCAACCTCGACGAGGAGACCCGCGACGAGATCATGGCCCTGCTCGAGGGGCTGTGGCGCGATCAGGGCCTCACCCTCATCGTCGTGACGCACGACTCCGCCGTCGCCAAACGCGCCCAGCGGCGACTGCACATCAAGCAGGGCAAGGTCACCGAGAAGAAGTAGTGCGCGCGCCCGGCGCCCCGCTGTCGGGGCGCCGGGCGACAATGGTTGGCGTGACCATTCAGCCCGAGCTCGACCTCTGGCTTCCGGACCACCGCCGGCGCATCGTCGCCAGGCAGGAGGACCGGGTCGCGTGGGTGCGGGCACGCAGCCGCGGCGTGACCGCCACCGATGTCGCCAGGCTCTCCAGCGAGCGAGCGCTGCAGTCCGTCTTGCGCGACAAGCTGCTGGGCTCCGGTTTCTCCGGCAACGCCTTCACCGACCACGGCCGGGCGCGAGAACCGGAGATCGCGAAGTGGGTGCGCGCGCGCCACGGCATCCTGCCGAGCTCGACCCTCTTCCACGCGCACGGGCAGCCCGATCACCTCGCCACGCCCGACGGGGTGGCGGTGCTGGCGGGCACGGTGGTGCTCGCGGAGATCAAGACCACGCAGCACGCGTGGCGCAGTATCCCGCGATCGTACCTGCGTCAGGTGTGGTGGCAGCAGTACGTGCTCGGGGCGGAACGCACGCTTGTGGTGTGGGAGCAGCACCGCGACTTCGTGCCCATCGATCGCGAACCGCAGTGCCGCTGGGTCGAGCGCGACGACAACGAGATCCACGTGCTCGTGTCGCTGGCCGACCGACTGCTCGACCTCATGCGGTCGCGCTGACCAGCTCTTTCTCAGTAACCATCTCTGATGGTTTCAGGATGCGGGCCGCCAGCGTCGCACCGAACAGCACGAGCCACGCGATCGCCAACGTCGTCGCCACGAACTCCAGCCGACTCCCGAACTCCTGCTGAAACCGAAAGAGCGAGAACAGCCCGCCGGTGGCCGCGATCACGGCGACGAGGATGCCCGTCACCGCCGACAGCACCGCGAGCACACGGTGCCCGCGGGCGAATGCGCTCTGCAGCATCGCCCAGCACGCCGCCGCGAAGGCGAGCACCGCCGCGAGCGTGTGCGAGAAGTCCTGCCAGGTGAACGTGTCGCCGTAGGGCAGCGGGCAGCCGGATGTGCAGGTCACCTGCGAGGCGAACAGGAACAGGCTGCATCCCACCCATAACGACACCGCGGGAGTCCACGCGCTCAGCACCCGCACGCGCGAACGGATGCCCCGGCCGGCCCAGGCGACGAGGCTGCCTCCCACGACGATCAGCAGCAGCGCCGCACGGAACCACTCGGCGGTCGGCATGCCCTGCGCACCGAGTTCGCTGACGTAAAGCTCGCGCGGTATCGTCAGTCGCGCCCCCCAGATGATGGCGAGCGCGACGATCACGAACAGACTTCCGCCGATCGCGGCCACGAGGTCGAGACGACGGTGCATCCTCGCAGGATAGCTGGACGGCAGAGTTTGCAGCGAAGTGACATCGTCGTAACAGGGACGACTCATTCGACCCCTTAACTGGTGATGGATGCAGGTCGGGGAGGCCCAGGATGAGCACGATGCGTGCTGTCGTCATCGACGCGACGGGCGGGCCGGAGGTGTTGCACCTCGCGGACGTGCCGGCACCCACGCGCGTCAACGCCGAGTTCCTGGTGAAGGTGGTCGCCGCCGGGGTCAATCCGATCGACGCGAAGTCGCGCTCCGGCAAGGGGGTGTCGGCCGCGTTCGGCTCGTTCCCGGTGGTGCTCGGCAACGACTTCAGCGGCATCGTCGTCGAGACTCCGTATGCGGCGCATCCCATCAAGACGGGCGACGAGGTGTTCGGCATGACCATGGTGCCTCGCCTCGGTGGCGCCTACGCCGAGTACCTCACGGTGCCGGCGACGTGCCTGACACGCAAGCCCCGCGCCCTCTCGCACGTCGAGGCGGCGGGAGTGCCGGTCGCGGCGCTCACCGCGTGGGGGGCCGTGGTGGATGTGGCGAAGGCTCACGAGGGGCAGCGCATCCTCGTGCACGCCGGTGCCGGCGGCGTCGGGCACTTCGCGGTGCAGTTCGCGGCGTTCTTCGGCGCGCACGTGATCGCGACGGGCTCGCCCCGCAACGCCGGCTGGCTGCGCGAGCTGGGCGCGAGGGAGGTCATCGACTACACCGGCACGCGCTTTGAGGAGGTCGTGCACGATGTCGACGTCGTGATCGACCTGATCGGCAACGTGAAGGACGACACCGGCACCCGCTCGCTGTCGGTGCTGCGGCCCGGCGGTCTGATCGTGAACGTGCCGACCGGCAGCTGGCCGACGATGTTCGACGAGGCGGCGGCCGCGGGGGTGCGCGCGACCGACTACCGCGTGCCCGCGGACGGTGCGACGCTCGCCGTGATCGCCCGCCTGCTCGAGTCCGGCGACGTGCGCGTCTTCGTCGACCAGGTCTTCGAACTCGGGGATGCCGCGGCCGCCCACTCGGCCGTCGAGGGCGGCCACACCCGAGGCAAGATCGTGCTCAAGGTCTCCGACGGCTGAACCGGCGGCGGCACTGCGCCCCCGTCTGCGGCACGGCGGTTGTGATTGAATGAACGCCATGACCGATGTGGCCCGCGCCTCCGCGCTCGGCCCGTCGAGCGCGAGCGAGCTGTTCCAGCTGTTGCGGGACGGGCAACCGCGCACGCGCGCCGAGCTGTCCAACATCACCGGCCTCGCGCGCTCGACCATCGGTCTGCGCGTCGACGAGCTCATGGCCCTCGGCCTCGTCGGTCCGGTCGGCGATGCCGTGTCGACGGGCGGCAGGCCCTCGTCGCAGTTCGCCCTCAACCCCGGGGCGCGGCTCGTGCTCGCCGCCGACCTGGGCGCCTCGCACGCCACGCTCGCGGTCACCGACCTCGTGGGCACAATGCTGGCCGAGCGCCACGGCGCGATCGACATCGCGGACGGGCCGGAGCGGGTGCTCGGCTGGATGGTGGAGGCCGGTCGCGAGCTGCTCGCGGCGGTCGGCCGTGACCAGCGGGATCTCATCGCGATCGGCATCGGCCTGCCCGGGCCGGTGCAGCACAGCACGGGCAAGCCCATCAACCCGCCGATCATGCCGGGCTGGGATCGGTTCGACGTGCCGGGCTGGGTGCAGCAGCACCTCGAGGTTCCGGTGCTCGTCGACAACGACGTGAACATCATGGCCCTCGGCGAGCGCTCGGTCGCGTGGCCGACGACGGAGCATCTCGTCTTCGTCAAGGTCGCGACCGGCATCGGTTCGGGCATCATCTCCGGCGGTCTGCTGCAGCGCGGCGCCCAGGGCATCGCCGGCGACATCGGGCACGTGCAGATCCAGCGGGGGGCGGGGGTGCCGTGCCACTGCGGCAATCGCGGATGCCTCGAGGCCGTCGCATCCGGACCGGCGATCGCGACCGCGCTGCGGGCCGAGGGCCTGGACGTGGAGAGCGGCCAGCAGGTCGTCGACCTCGTCAAGCGCGGCAATCTGGAGGCGATCCAGGCGGTGCGACAGGCGGGACGGGACATCGGCGAGGTGCTCACCGCGTGCGTGTCGATCATCAACCCCTCCGTGATCGTCATCGGCGGTTCGATGGCCCAGGCCGGCGAGCACCTGATCGCCGGGGTGCGCGAGGTGGTCTACACCCGTTCGATGCCGCTGGGCACCGAGCACCTCTCCCTGGTGCAATCGAGCGCCGGCGCGGCCGCCGCGGTGATCGGCGCGAGCATGCTCGCCATCCACCACGCGCTCTCGCCCGAGAACCTCTACGCCCTCAGCAGCTGAGGGCGCCTAGAGCGAGCGCTCCCGCACGTAGTCGTCCTCGAACCGCTCCCCGACGAGAAACCGCTTGGTGCCCACCAGCTCGAAGCCCTGCTTGGCGTAGAAGCGATTGGCGCGCTCGTTCTCCTGGTTGACGCCGAGCCACAGGGTGCGAGCACCACGGTCGCGCGCGGCGGCGACCGACGCGTCCACGAGGGCGGCGGCGACGCCGGCACCGTGAAAGCCCTCGCGCACGTAGACCTTGCTGAGCTCGGCGGTCGGCCGTGTGGTGACGGATGCCGCGACATCCGCATCGCCCGGCTCGCCGAACACGACCATGGTGTACCCGGCCGGCTCGCCGTCGGCCTCGGCGACAAACAGCACCCGCTCGTCGTCGGCGAGGTAGTGCGCGAACGCGGCCTGCGAGAGGTGCTCGGCGATGAAGGCGGCGATGGACTCCGCCGTGGTGTGCGGCGGGCAGGCGAGCGGGAAGGTCTCGGCGGCGACGCGGTGCAGCAGGGCCGCGTCATCCGTCGTCGCGGGGCGGATCAGCATGACTTCAGGGTACGAGAAAGGGGGCCGACCGAAGCCGACCCCCTTCTCGTAGGTGCCTAGAGCGCGTTGACGTCGAGCGGGATGCCCGGACCGAACGTCGTGGAGACGGTGCCCTTGGTGATGTAGCGGCCCTTCGACGAGCTCGGCTTGGAGCGAACGACCTCGTCGATCGCGGCCTTGATGTTCTCGCTGAGCTGCTCCTGCGAGAAGCCCGCCTTGCCGACCACGAAGTGGACGTTGGCGTGCTTGTCGACGCGGAACTCGATCTTGCCGCCCTTGATGTCGGAGACGGCCTTGCCGGTGTCCTGCGTCACGGTGCCCGTCTTCGGGTTCGGCATGAGACCACGGGGGCCCAGCACCTTTCCGAGACGACCGACCTGACCCATGAGCTCCGGGGTGGAGACCGCGGCGTCGAACGCGGTGTAGCCCGCGGCCACCTTGTCGATGAGCTCGGCGCCGCCGACCTCATCGGCACCGGCGGCGATGGCCGCCTCGGCCGCGGGGCCGGTCGCGAACACGATGACGCGGGCGGTCTTGCCCGTGCCGTGCGGCAGGATGACGGTGCCGCGCACCATCTGGTCCGCCTTACGGGGGTCGACGCCGAGCTTGAGCGCGACCTCGACCGTGGAGTCGAACTTCTTCGACCCGGTCTCCTTCGCGACGGCCACGGCCTCGCTGGGCGTGTAGAACTTGCCCTCTTCGATCTTCTCCGCGGCGGCGCGGTATGCCTTGGACTTCGTAGCCATGATTACGCCTCCACCGTGATTCCCATGGAACGGGCGGTGCCCGCGATGATCTTCTCCGCGCCCTCGATGTCGTTGGCGTTGAGGTCGACCATCTTCTGCTCGGCGATCGCGCGGACCTGGTCCTTGGTGAGCTTTGCAACCTTCACGGTGTGCGGGGTCGACGACCCCTTCTGCACGCCCGCGGCCTTCTTGATGAGCTCGGCGGCCGGCGGGGTCTTGAGGATGAACGTGAACGAACGGTCCTCGTAGACGGTGATCTCCACCGGGATGACGTTGCCGCGCTGCGACTCGGTCGCCGCGTTGTACGCCTTGCAGAACTCCATGATGTTGACGCCGTGCTGACCCAGCGCCGGCCCGATGGGCGGTGCGGGGTTGGCGGCGCCAGCCTGGATCTGGAGCTTGATGAGCCCCGTCACCTTCTTCTTGGGTGCCATTACCTTCTCTTTTCTCTTCGAACCGACCCGTGTTGGCCGGCTCTCCCGTCATCCGGTTGGATGCGGTGGTCTGGGAACTACAGCTTGGTGACCTGGTCGAACGACAGCTCGACCGGCGTCTCGCGCTCGAACAGCGAGACGAGCACGATGAGCTTGCCGCTCTCCGCCTTGATCTCGCTGATGGTGCCGGGCAGGCCCGCGAACGAACCCTCCTTGATCGTGATGGTCTCGCCGACCTCGAAGTCGATCTCGGCCGGGATGACGCGGGTCGCGGCCTTGCCCTTGGCTCCGCCGCCCTTCGTGGCCGGAGCCTCGACGACCTGCACGAGGCTCTTGAGCATGTTGAAGGCCTCTTCGAACCGCAGCGGAACCGGGTTGTGGGAGTTGCCGACGAATCCGGTCACACCGGGGGTGTGCCGCACGACCGACCAGCTGTCTTCGTTGAGGTCCATGCGCACGAGCACGTAGCCGGGGATGCGCACGCGGTTGACGAGCTTGCGCTGGCCGTTCTTGATCTCCACGACGTCTTCCATCGGAACCTCGACCTGGAAGACGTAGTCCTCCATGGCCATCGAGACCTTGCGGTTCTCGATGTTCTGCTTCACGCGCTTCTCGAAGCCCGCGTAGGAGTGGATGACGTACCACTTGCCCGGCTTTGCGCGCAGCTCGGCCTTGAACTCGTCGTAGGGGTCGACCTCAGCGGCGTCCTCGTCATCGTCGCCGAGCTCCGGCCCGTCGTAGGGAGTGACCTCGGGCTCCTCGAGCGCCTCTTCCTCGGCCTCGATCGCGAGTTCGTCCTCGGTCGCGGCGACCGAGGCGTTGGCCTCGTCGAGGGAGTCGATCTCGAGCGCGTCATCGATGATGGCGTCCGCCTCGGGGTCCACCGCGGCGTCGAGGGCTGCGAGCAGGCCCTCGAGATCGGGGTCCTGGTCGTCGCCTTCATCGTCGACGACGTGAATCGCCTCCGACTCCGCCGCGTTCTCCGAGCGGTCCTCGCGGGCGAGCTCGTTGCCGGTCTGGGCCTCGTCGTCCTCAGCGGACTGCTCGGCGGCCGTCGCGAGCTCGTAGTCTTCGCGGTGGTTCTCGGACACTGGATCTCTTTCCATGGGGAATACCTCGACGCGGCGGCGCCGTGATGGGTCGGGTCAGCCGGCGATCGTCGGATCGCCGAACAGGAAGTTCACGAGCGCGCTGAACCCGAAGTCGAGTCCCGAGACGATCGCCATCATGATGACGACGAACACGAGCACGACGCCGGTGTAGCTCAGCAGCTCCCGACGGGTCGGTGTGACGACCTTCCTGAGCTCGCCGATCACCTGGCGCACGAACAGGGCCATGCGCGCAAAGGGGCTGCGCCGTGCGGCGCGGTCCTTCTTGGCGTTGGCTACGACGTCCTCACTGGGCTCGTCGATCACTTTCCTGGCCACGGTCTACCTTCCGATGATTCGGCTTACTCGCCCTCCCGGCTGACGCCAGGAGGAGCTGCAGGGCGGACAGGACTCGAACCTGCAACCTGCGGTTTTGGAGACCGCTGCTCTACCAATTGAGCCACCGCCCTTCGAGAACCGTCTGAACGGTTCCCCGGGAATCGAAATGCAGGCTTCCACGAGCGGGTGTCGGGGGTGGTGTGCCGCCGGAGGGCGCGCGAAAGCTTGGCAGATTTCAACTACCTCCATCAGTGTACGTCATCGCGGACGGAGGGGAAATATCGGCGAAGCGGCGTCATAGCCGAGGGGGTACCCGGTCTCTTCGGGTGAAGCGGGGCGCAAACACTCCGCACCGATGCAGCACCAATCGTCAGGAAGGTACCAGTCGTGTTCACACACATCCCGCGCGCTGGAGTTCACCACGGGTCATCCACACTGCTCCGTCGCGCCAGCGCGACCGTGGGCGTCGTCGCTCTCACGGCGGGCATCACGCTCGTCCCGATCTCCGCCAACGCGGAGGAGGCCACCGCCTCGTACGCCGAGGGTCAGTTCCTCTCCGGCACCCTGCTCGGTTCCGACCTCGCGAACATCGTCGCGCTCGCGGCGGCCGAGGCCCGCAACGACGGCACCCAGAACAAGCAGACCTCGAAGGACCCGCTCAGCGCGAGCGTGCTGCAGACCATCGACATCGAGCAGCCGCAAGGCGTGCAGCTCGACCTCGGCGACTTCGTCGACGCGGGCGCGGTCGGCCAGTACGCGGAAGCCGACCGCAACGGCGTCTCGATGGGATCGAGCGGCGCGATCGGCAGCGACGGCGCGATCGGTGCGGGAGCCGTCGGCACCGGTTCCGCCGGCGACCTCGCCTTCGACATCGACCCGCTGCTGTCGAGCGAGTTCGACTCGGTGATCAGCGACCTGCGGCTCTCCCTCGAGGCCGTCGCGGCCCAGGCCAGCGCCAACAAGAACTCCGCGAGCGGCGACTACACCCTCGCCGGCGCAAAGCTCATCTTCTCGAGCCCCGCCATCAGCGGTCTCACCGATCGAGTGAACACCTCGCTCGCCGGCGTGGACCAGCAGTTGCTCGCGATCGGCACGGATGACGGCCTGCTGGGCGATGCGGTGGACCGGATCCTCGACCCCGTGCTTGGCGTGATCGGCTCCTCGGCCAACGTCAACGTGTCGATCGACGCGGACGTGCAGGCGGCCGTGCAGTCGTTGCTCACCGGCACCTACGGCGATGGTGCAGTGAGCTTCAACCTGCAGACCGGCGAGGTGACGGTCGATCTCGAGGCTCTCGCCGGCGGCGATCTGAACAACCTGCCCGTGAACACCGAACTGCTCTCCGATGCGGTCATCGGCAAGGTGCTCACGAGCATCACCGACACCGTGCAGCTGCTCGCGAGCCAGATCGTCGATCGGGTGGAGGCGACCCTGCACAACGCGAAGGTCACGGTGAACGCCGACCTCAGCCTGCTCTCGGGGGGCGGTGTCACTCAGACCGAGCAGTGCGTGCTGCAGCAGGTGCCGATCATCGGCGACATCCTGTCGGGCGTGGGCGGCCTGTTGGGCGGCCTCACCGGTGGGGCCACGCAGGGCATCATCGGCTACACGACCGAGACGGTCTGCACCCTGGTCGACACGGTGCTTCCGACCCTCGAGTCGTCCGTCGTGCTCGACATCGAGGGCTCGGTCGACCAGATCCTGAACGGCGTGGCCGCGAAGTCCAGCGCCTCGATCTCGCTGCTCGGCGGCACCGTCAACACCGCGATCGACATCGACGGCGTGCTCGACGGCCTGGCCGGCGGCCTGCTCGATGGACTGTTCGATCAGGACGGCGTCGTGAGCCAGGTGGTCGACGCGCTCGACCTCAACCTCGTCGACCCCGCGGTCGAGGGCCTTCTCGGGGCGACGAGCGTCGATCGGGTGCTCACCGACCTGCTCTCCGTGCGAGTGAACCTCCAGGAGACGACCATGGCCAGCCCGATGGGCACCGCGGTCGCCACCGGCAGCATGTTCACGCAGACCGCCGTGCGCGTCTCGGTGCTCCCCGGTGCGGGATCGGTCGCGACCGTGAACGTCGCGGCCGCCACGGTCGGTCCGAACATCACGCAGGTGATCGATCCCGGAGACCCGGGTGACCCCGGGGACCCCGGCACGCCCGGCAACCCCGGCAACCCCGGCACGCCGGCCGCGAACAACCAGCTCGCGTACACGGGTGTCGGCATCGCCACCCTGATCGCGGTCATCCTCGCCCTGTTGGCAGCGGGTGCCTACCTGGCGAGGGAGGGCTACCGGAAGAACCACCCCCGGTCCTTGACCTAGGGCCACCGGTACCCCAATGAGGGGCCGGAGTCGGAAGTCCCCCAGGGCCCGGCTCCGGCCCCTCTCCTTGCTTTAAGCTGGTCTGGTGAGCCACCACCGCATCTCCGCCCGCATCGCCGCCATCGCCGAGTCCGCCACGTTGAAGGTGGATGCCCGCGCCAAGGCCCTGCAGGCCGAAGGTCGCCCGGTGATCAGCTTCGCCGCGGGCGAGCCGGACTTCCCCACCCCGCAGAACATCGTCGAGGCCGCCGCGCGCGCGGTGCTCGACCCGAAGAACCACCGCTACACGCCCGCGGCCGGGCTGCCCGAGTTGCGCGAGGCGATCGCCGCGAAGACCCTTCGCGACAGCGGACTCGAGGTGTCCCCGAGCCAGGTGGTGGTGACCAACGGCGGCAAGCAGGGGGTCTACCAGGCGTTCGCCACCATCCTCGATCCGGGCGACGAGGTGCTCGTGCCGACCCCGTTCTGGACCACCTACCCGGAGGCCATCAAGCTCGCCGGCGGCGTGCCGGTCGAGGTCTTCGCGGGGGCCGACCAGGACTACCTGGTGACCGTCGAGCAGCTCGAGGCCGCGCGCACCGAGAAGACCAAGGTGCTGCTCTTCGTCTCGCCGTCGAACCCCACCGGCGCGGTCTATTCGGCCGAGCAGACGCGCGAGATCGGCGAGTGGGTCGAGCGTCACGACCTCTGGGTCATCGCCGACGAGATCTACCAGAACCTCATCTACGGTCAGGGTGCGAACCCGAAGGCGGCCACGTCGATCGTGGACGCCGTGCCGGCGCTCGCCGACCGCGCCATCCTCGTCAACGGCGTCGCGAAGAGCTACTCGATGACGGGCTGGCGACTCGGCTGGATGGTTGGCCCCGCGGACGTCGCGAAGGCGGCCAGCAACCTCCAGTCGCACCTGACGAGCAACGTCTCCAACATCTCGCAGCGCGCCGCCATCGAAGCGCTCACCGGACCGCAGGAGGCCGTGGAGGCCATGCGCGCCGCGTTCGAGCGACGACGCGACACGATCGTCGCGGAGCTCTCCCGCATCCCGGGCGTCGTGTGCCCGACCCCGGCCGGCGCCTTCTACGTGTATCCGGATGTCTCGGGCCTGCTGCATCGCGAGTGGGGCGGCGTCACGCCGACGACGTCGCTGGAACTCGCGGACCTCATTCTGAACGAGGCCGAGGTGGCCGTCGTGCCCGGCGAGGCGTTCGGGCCGAGCGGATACCTGCGCCTGGCCTACGCGCTCGGCGACGACGCGCTGCTCGAGGGCGTGCAGCGCCTGCAGAAGCTCTTCGGCTAGCGCCCGCTCACCAGGCTCGCGCGAGCCGCGGCGAGCACCTCGCCGGCGACGGCGTCGAGCACGGGCGAGCGCAGATCCCACTGCTGCCAGTAGAGCGGCACCCGAATCGGACGAGCGGGGTCGAGGTCGACCAGTGCGCCGGAGCGACGCGGGGCGTCGGCCTGGGCATCCGGCAGCATCGCCCAGCCGAGGCCGAGGGTCACCGCCAGGGCGAAGTCGGCGGAGGCCGGCACGAAGTGCCGGGGCGGATGCACGTCTCCCCGCGCGACGAGGCGCAGGTAGCGCGACTGCAGTTCGTCGTCCCGATCGAAGTCGAGCATCGGGGCATCGGCGACCGCGTCCGCGGTGATCCCCCGGGGAAACCAGCGGGCGGCGAACTCGGGGGTCGCGACGGCGCGGTACTCCATGGCGCCGAGGGCCGTGACCGTGCATCCCGGCACCGCTCGCGATTGCGAGGTGACCGCGGCCATCACCGTGCCGGCGGCGAGGAGTGCGGCGGTGTGCTCCTGGTCTTCTCGGTGGAGGTCGAACGTCACCCGGTGCTCGGCGGCGACGCGTGCCAGCGGCGGGAGGAACCAGGAGGCCATGGAATCGGCGTTGACCGCGAGGGGGATGCTCAGCTCCCCGTCGCCGTCGACACCGAGTGCGGTGCCGGCGTCGTGCTCGAGCAGCGCGAGCTGACGCGCCAACCGCAGCAGCGGTGCCGCCGACTCGGTTGCGCGCACCGGCTTCGAGCGCACGACCAGCACTCTCCCGAGTTGCTGCTCGAACGCCTTCATCCGCTGGCTGATGGCCGAAGGGGTCACGCCGAGCCGTCTCGCGGCCGCGTCGAACGTGCCCGCGTCGACGACCGCCGCGAGGGTCTCGAGTTGTTCGCGCTGGATCCGCATCTGTAGCTCTCCTAATGAGGCATCATAATCTTGAGTTGGACTGACCGACGCTCGGCGCCGTAGCGTCGTGCCGTGATCCCCGCAGCGCTCGCCGGCCTCGGCCTCGGCCTCTCCCTCATCGTCGCCATCGGCGCGCAGAACGCCTTCGTACTGCGCCAGGGCCTGCGGCGGGAGCACATCGTGGTCGTGATCCTGATCTGCGCGCTCTCCGACGCCGCGCTCATCGCGCTCGGCGTGGCGGGTGCGGGGTGGGTGTTCGACCGCGTGCCGTGGCTCGTCGACGTCGTGCGGTGGGCCGGTGCGGTGTTCCTGGCGGTGTACGGCGCGCTGGCTGCGCGGCGAGCGCTGCGACCCACGGGGCTCGCCGTGGCATCCGGGGATGCCACGGGCGCAAGCCTGCTCGCCGTCGCGGGCACGACGCTCGCCCTGACCTGGCTCAACCCGCACGTCTACCTGGACACCGTGGTGCTGCTCGGCTCGGTCGCGAGCACGCACGGGCAATGGCGCTGGGCGTTCGGCGCGGGCGCGATGCTCGGCAGCGTGCTGTGGTTTAGCGCGCTCGGGTTCGGTGCACGCCTGCTCGCGCCCGCCTTCGCGAGGCCGACCGCCTGGCGCGTGCTCGACGGCGTGATCGCCGTGGTGATGGTGGCGATCGCGGTGAGCCTCGTCGTGCCGCACTGAGCCGGGGGGGCGGCGGCGCGCGGCGAGAGTTGTGGTTGTGTGGCGGGAGTTATTCCGCATCCGGCGGGAGCAGTTCACGCGCGGCGAGAGGTGTTACTCCCGCCACGGGTCAACAACTCCCGCCACGCGCATGTCCGGCGGGCAGGTGCTGGCTAGAGTTCCACGCCGACGGCGACGGGCTCCGGTTGCAGCTCGATGCCGAACTGGGCGGCGACGCGGGTGCGGATGTAGCGCGCGAGCTGCGCGACCTCCTCGGCCGTGGCATCCCCTCGATTGGTGATCGCGAGGGTGTGCTTGCTCGAGATCGCCACGCGCGAGCCCGGCAGCCGGAAGCCGCGCGCGATCCCGGAGCGCTCGATCAACCACGCGGCGCTGAGCTTGACCAGGTCGGACTCCGGCCTCGGCGCGATGGGCTCGGCGCCGAGAGGCACGGCGACCGGTGACGGCTCGGGCTCGACCGGCCAGCGCGGAGCATCCACCGGCAGCCGTCGCGCGACGTTCTCGGGCACGATCGGATTGGTGAAGAACGAGCCGCAGCTGACCGAGTCCGGGTCGCCCGGGTCGAGCACCATGCCCTTCGACGCCCGCAGCTCGAGCACCCGCGCGCGGATGTCACGCAGCGGCGCGCTCCCGCCCATCGGCAGACCGAGTGCCGCGGCGAGCTGGGCGTAGCCGACCGCGCCGTGCGTCGAGGGCGTGAGTTCGAGCTCGATGGCGAGCACGACGCCCTGTCTGCCGCGCTTCAGCGCCGACGTGCGGTATCCCAGCTCGAGTTCAGAGGCCGGCACGTGCTCGATCTCCCCGGTCAGGTAGTCGAGGAACTCGATCGCGACCAGCGACCCGCCCACCTCCTGCCCGTAGGCCCCGATGTTCTGCATGGGAGCCGCACCCGCCGAACCCGGGATGCCGCCGAGCGCCTCGATGCCGGCGAGCCCGTGCTCGACCGCATAGTGCACCACCGCATCCCACGGCTCCCCCGCCTGCACGAGCAGTCGCGGCACCCCGTCGGTCGCGCGGTCGATGCCCCGCGAGGCGACGTGGATGACCGTGCCGTCGAAGCCCTCATCCGAGACCACCACGTTGCTGCCGCCGCCCAGCACGAGCCACTCGTCGCCGGCGGACCACACGCGGCGGGCGGCCTCCACGATCTCGTCCCGCGTCGTCGCGGTCACGAGTTCGCGCGCCGGCCCGCCGACCCGCATGGTGGTGAGTTCGGAGAGCAGCATCACGCGAAGGCGACCAGCACCTGCGCCTTGCCGAGCACGGTCTGGTCGGCGAACGTCACCGTGAGGTCGATGCGCGCGCCGCCGTCCTCCACCGCGCCGACCTTCGCGACGACCGTCACCGTCGCGCCGTCGATTGGGTCCACGAGCACGGGACGGGTGAAGCGCACCTGATAGTCCCGCACCCAGCCACGGTCGCCGAGCCAATCGACGACTGGCTGCACCGCGAGCCCCATGGTGAGCATGCCGTGGGCGAGCACACCCGGCAGCCCGACGGAGCGCGCGATGTCGTCACGGTAGTGGATCGGGTTGAAGTCGCCGGATGCCCCGGCGTACCGCACGAGGGAGTCGCGCGTGAGGTGGGTGGTGCGCTCGGCCACCACGTCGCCGACGGTGAGCTCAGTCATCCGCCCGCACCACCAAGGTCGAAATCGCGGTCACGACGTGCTCGCCTGCGGCGTCGACCATCGTCGACTCCGCCGTGACCATTGCGTTGCCGCCGAGCGTCTTCACACTCGTCACCGCGAGCGTGGCGGTGAGCTCGTCGCCGGCCACCACCGGGCGGGTGTAGCTGAAGCGCTGATCGCCGTGCACGACGCGGCTGAAGTCGATGCCGGCATCCGGCTCCGCGAGCAACTGCTGCAGCGTCGCCTCCTGAATCACGACGGGGAACGTGGGAGGAGCGACGACATCCGCGTACCCAGCGGCGACCGCGGCGGCGGGGTCGTGGTTCAGCGGGCTGGTGGCGAACACGGCTCGAGCGAACTCGCGCACCTTCTCGCGGCCCACGAGGTAGGGCGCGACGGGCGCGAAGGCTCGGCCCACGAGATCGGGGTTGACTGACACGCAGCCAGCCTAGCGACCGGCCGCGGCACGCGATCCTGCCCCGTGAAACCGAAAGCCCCGGTGACCGTGAGGTCGACCGGGGCCGGGATCTGAGGTGCTGCTGCCTACTGGCAGCTGTCGCACTGCAGGAGATCCATCGGGTCCATGGGAACGGCGTAGCCACCCACGGTGTCAGTCTCGTTGTCCATCGGAACCTCCCCTAAGTCTTCTCGTGTTCACCCGCTGTTTGCGGTGGATTATCACTATATAACCGGAATCACACGAATGTCATTCCCCTACATGTTGTGTTTCGGCGTGTCGCGAATCTCGGTCCAGGCTAGCGCGGGCCGCCGACATCCTGATCGCACGCCGAGAGTTCATCCGCAACCCCTCGACACGCGCCGGGCCGAGTGTTTGGATCGACACACAGCACCCGCTCCACCAAGAGCATCGCCCTGCATTCGACGAAGAACGCAAGGAGCAACCATGACGTTGACCCAGCCGCGACCCGCGCGCCAGCGACCCGCCGGCATCGTGTGGACCGTCGTGCAACCCGGACTCTGGGTGGGGCACCGCGACGGCGAGTTCGCCGGGATGATCGAAGCCGACACTCTCGGATTCGTCGCCTCCACGCACCTGGCGCGCACCATCGGCACCTTCCCGACGGTCGCGGAGGCGAAGGCGGCGTTCCAGCGGGACTGACCGGCGAAGGGCGGCGGCTGCGCGGCAATATACTGACGCAGCCCCACCCGCCATCGTCGAACCGGAGTTGCCCCGTTGTCATCCGAAACCCCCGTCACTGAGTCCTTCCTCAAGCGCCACATCGAGCTGATCATCGCGATCATGCTGGGCCTGATCGCCGTCGTGACGGCGTACGCCTCGTTCCAGAGCGCGCTCTACGACGGTCAGATGACGCAGAAGTACACGGTCGGCTCGAACCTCGCCACCGAGGCCGAGTCGATGTACCTCGAAGGCAACCAGCAGTACACGCAGGACGGGCAGTTGATCGTGCGACTGCGCGAGTTGCAGCTGGATGCCGCGGCCGGCGACCCCCTCGCTCAGGAGAAGTACGACACCATCTTCTTCGAGTCGGTCTCCCCCGAGCTCGAGGCGGCCATCGCCTGGGCCGACGAGCAGAACGCCTCCGACCCCGACTTCTACTACAGCCCGCTCAACAGCGAGGACTACCAGGCCGCACTGTTCGGCGGCTACGCCGAGAAGAGCGACCTCGCGGATGCCACGATCGCCGAGGGCGACGAGGCGAACGGCCTCAGCGACCGCCAGACGTTGAACACCGTGCTCATGGCCCTGTCGCTGTTCCTGCTCGGTATCGCCGCGATCGTGCGCAACTACCTCGTCAAGGTCGTGCTCAGCTCGGTCGCCGGTGCGATCTTCCTCGTCGCGCTCGTGCTGACGCTGACGATCCCCGCGCTCTGGCTGTAGCGATGAGGCGCCGGGCACGCACCCGGCGCCTCATCCCCAGCGATCAGCGCGGGATGTACGGCTCGACGTTCGTGAGCACGGTGCCGTCGCTGAGTTCCAGGTCGTAGCTGAGCGTCACCTCCGGTCCGCCACGCCCGCTCGGCTGGCCGATGCCGGAGAAGACGGCACCGGGCAACCATGCCGTGTATCGACCGTCCGCGACCGTCGCCTCGGCCGTGAGGTCGCCCGAGTGGATCGTGACCCCGACGACGTTCTCGCCGACGCCGCCGTTGACCATGGAGAGCGGGGAGCCGCCGATGGTGTCCTGCGAGATCGCGCCCTCGATGACCGTGCCGGCGGGCGGCACGATCGCGGGGCCGGACGACCCTCCCGATCCGCCGTGCACCTCCGAGACGGCCTCGGCGCCCAGGGGCAGCACCGCGAGGCACGAGACGGCGAGCTCGGGGTTCTCGCGCCAGAACAAGAGTCCGAGCACGTCGCCTCGGCGTTCGGCGAGCGCGAGCGGGATCTGATCGATGTCATCGACGAACCGCAACGTCGACCGGCAGGCCGCCTCGGCGACGCGCAGGTCGGCCGCGGTCGCGACGCTCGGCTCGGCGGTCCAGGACGCCACCGCGGCCGAACCGCGCCCCAGGCCCGGCACCACGACGATCGCCGCCGTCACCGCGGCGGTCGCGACCAGGGCTCCTGCGATGCGCCAGCCGATGGCGGCTCGGCGGCGGACGGGCGCCGCGGCCTCGCCGGCGACGATGCGTTCGAGCAGGGCATCCGCCCTGGCTCGCTGTGCCTCGCTCAGGCCGGTGTCGGCCGGATCGAGTGCCCGGATGGCGGAGTCGGTGAACTTCATTGCGCTTGCCTTTCGATCAGGGTGGTGTGAGCGGCCGCATCATCCCGAAGCAGCACTCGCAACGCGCGACGGGCCCGGGTGAGCCGCGCACGGTAGCTGACGGCGCTGATGCCGAGCACCACGGCCGCCTCGTTCGCGCGCAGCCCGTCGAGGATCGTGAGCGCGAGCGTCTCCTGCTGGGATGGCGTGAGCTGCTCCCACGCGCGCCGCACGTCGACGCTCGCGTTCACCCGCTCCGCGTGGTCGTCGGTCGACGGCACCGCGTGCGCGGCGAGCCGCACGCCCAAGGCGTTCCAGCGCGTCCGCGAGCGACGGGTGTTGAAGAGCACGTTGCGCGCCACTCCGAACGTCCACGCGCGCCGATCGCTCGGCTCCCGTGGCGCACGGTCGAAGCGCCGCCAGACGATCAGCATCGCCTCGGCGGCCACCTCCTCCGCCTCGGACGGCTCGACCCGTCGCTGTGCAAAGCGCAGGAGGTCCGGATACACCTCGCGGAAGAACGCGCGGTAATCCGCTTCGCTGGACGTTGGTTCGCTCACATCAAGGACATGTCCGGGGCGGGAGGGGATGTGACACATCGCATGCCCCGAGTTTCGCAGCCCACTCGCGGGCGCCGGAACGGCTGGGGCGGGATTCGACTCCCCGGCGGCGCACGGCCGTCACACCGCTGCGCGGTGCGCCGGAACCGGCGGCCGGGGCCCCACGCCAGAGCGGGGTCTCAATCCGCCCCACCCGAAGACGAAGAATGGCCCCGCAGGAGCGGGGCCATTCTTCGTCTGTAGCTGGGGCGGGATTCGAACCCGCGACCTCACGATTATGAGTCGTGCGCTCTCACCAACTGAGCTACCCAGCCACGCGGCATCCGCAGAAGAAAAACGGACCACCGAGCCCCCTGTGGGAATCGGACCCACTACCTCTTCCTTACCAAGGAAGTGCTCTACCAATGAGCTAAGGGGGCGCACAATCCGGGCAGAACGCCCGATGGCACCGTAAGAGATTAGCACCCCGCGGGGGCCCGCTCGGCGGTCGAGTGCGCAGAAGGCGTGTAAGCGCTTGCGATATCGTGGCCCAATGACGACCACCGACCCGGCCGACGCCAAGCGCACCCTCGTGACCACCGGAAGCGAGTGGTGGCGCACCGCGGTGATCTACCAGGTGTATCCGCGATCCTTCGCGGACTCCACGGGCGATGGAGTGGGCGACCTCGCCGGCATCACGAGCCGTCTCGGGGCGCTCGCCGAGCTCGGGGTCGACGCGATCTGGCTCTCGCCGTTCTTCCGCTCCCCGCAGAAGGATGCCGGATACGACGTCTCCGACTACTGCGACGTCGACCCGCTGTTCGGCACCCTCGCGGACTTCGATCGCCTGCTCGCCACCGCCCACGGGCTCGGCCTCAAGGTGATCGCCGACATGGTGCCCAACCACACCTCCGACCAGCACCGCTGGTTCCAGGAGGCACTGGCCGCCCCCGAGGGTTCGCCCGAGCGCGACCGCTACATGTTCCGCGAGGGCAAGGGGCCGAACGGTGACCTGCCGCCCAACAACTGGGAGTCCGTCTTCGGCGGATCGATGTGGGAGCGCGTGACGCGCCCCGACGGCACGCCCGGGCAGTGGTTCCTGCACATCTTCGACAAGACCCAGCCCGACCTCAACTGGGAGAACCCGTGGGTTCGCGAGCAGTTCAAAGACATCCTGCGGTTCTGGCTCGACCGCGGTGTCGACGGATTCCGGGTGGATGTCGCGCACGGCATGATCAAGCAGGCCGGCCTGCCCGACTACACCCCGCCCGCCGAGGGCGCCTCGATGGGCGGCGGGCAGCACGACGACTCCGTGCTCGCGCCCGCCATCGAAGACCCGACCGAGCCCCCGGACCCGCCCTACTGGGGTCAGGCGGGCGTGCACGAGATCTGGCGCGAATGGCACTCGGTGCTCGCCGAGTACGAGGGTGACCGTGTGCTGTGCGCCGAGGCCTGGGTGGACCCGCTCGAGAAGGTCGCCCTCTGGGTGCGGCCCGACGAGATGAGTCAGGCCTTCAACTTCGCCTACATGTTCACCGACTGGAAGGCGCCGGCGTTGCGACGCGTGATCAAGGAGTCGCTCGCGGCCTTCGAAGGCGTGGGTGCGCCGTCCACCTGGGTGCTCTCCAACCACGACGTCGTGCGTCACGCCTCGCGCCTGGCGTTGACCGCCGACAGCCCCCAGGGCGCAGGCATCGGGCCGCTCTCACCCGGCAAGCCCGACCCGGTGCTCGGGCTGCGTCGGGCGCGGGCCGCGACATCCCTGATGCTCGCCCTGCCCGGCAGCGCGTATCTCTACCAGGGCGAGGAGCTCGGGCTGCCCGAAGACATGGAGCTGCCCGACGAGGCCCGGCAGGACCCGACCTGGTTCCGCACCAACGGCGAGAAGTACGGTCGCGACGGATGCCGCGTGCCGATCCCCTGGGAGGCCGACAAGCCCGCCTACGGCTTCAACACCTCGGGCAAGAGCTGGCTGCCGCAGCCGGCCGACTGGGACCCGTTCGCCCGCGACACCCAGGTGGGCATTCCCGGCAGCACCCTCGAGCTCTACCGCACCGCACTGCGACTGCGCCGCGAGCTCGAACTCGGTGCCGGGCGCATCGAGTGGCTGAAGGGCTTCGGATCGTCGGTCGTCGCATTCCGCAACGGACCGGTCACGGTGCTGGCGAACCTCGGCAAGGTGCCGGTCGAACTGCCGATCGGCGAGGTGCTGCTCGCGAGCGAGGAGATCACCGGTGGCGTGCTGCCGACCGACACCACGGTCTGGATCGCGAACTGACGCTCAGTTGACCGCGTTCGCCTGCAGCCAGGCGTAGGGGTCGACGGGCACGCCGTCGATGTGCACCTCGAAGTGCAGGTGCGCGCCGTAGGCGCGACCCGTGTCGCCGACGAGACCGATGAAGTCGCCGACCTTGACCTCCTGGCCGACGGTGAGCGGGCTCGAGCCGGTCTGCATGTGCGCGTAGAGGCTCTCCACGTTCACGCCGCCCAGATTGTGCCGGATGATCACGTGGTTGCCGAACGACCACTGGAGCTCGGTGGCGGTCGTGACGATGCCGTCGGCGATCGCGTAGATCGGGGTGCCTGCGCCCGGGACGAAGTCGACGCCGTTGTGGAACTCGTTGTACTCGCGGTAGCCGAAACCGTCGGTGATCGGCACGGGATACGGGAACGGCCAACGCACCGCGCCGGTCGTCGCGGTGTAGGCGTAGCTGAGCCCGGAGTACTTCAGCCGCAGCAGTTCGGCGTAGGAGATCACCTCGAAGCCGTCGCGGGCCGTGGTGGCGCCCGCGACATCCGCGGAGACCTTCATCGACTGTCCGTCGACCGGCTCGGCCGTGGCTCCGGCGCCGGCCCCGGTGTGGAAGGTGTCGATGAACGCGTTCGCCGGCACGGACATGCCGACCAGCAGCGCAGCGGCACCGAGCAGCGCACCGAGCGAGAGGAACTTCGATCCGAAGCTCGACTTGGGCCGCTTGGCCTTGGTGAACTTGACCTTCACCTTGCGACCGCGCGGGGCGGTGCTCGCCTTACCGGCCCGCTTCGGGGCCGCCGCGAACGTCGGCGCGGCCGCGGGCTTGGCGGAGCGGCTCGGCGCAGGGGCGCGGTTGGCGCTGCGGGTCGGGAAGTCCTGGGCCGCCGTCGGCGCTGGCGCCTCGGTGCGGATCGCCACGTACTCCGGCGCCTGCAGGGGTGCGGATGCCGCGGCATCCCGCTCACGGGCCTGGCGCCGCGTCAACGGCTGGTCGCCCTGCACCTGGCTGTTCTGCGCCGCCGGCGCGGGGTCGAGCCCGAGGCGCGCGAACGGCGAGTCCGAATCGAACGTCACAGGCGCCCGCCGCGGGTATGCGAGGTCACCGGCGTCGGACTCGGGCTCAGTGACATGACGGGCGGAACTCCTCAAGCGGCGATCGTCGCACGGACGACGCGGTGCCGCGGTGTTCGGGTTGCATGACGCGCACATTTATAACGCGTCGATAACGGATTCACCCAGGGTACCCGCATCGTTCACGAACGCCAAGCGGTGGCGTCTCACTCGGAGAGGGCTGCCAGCATGTCCTCGAGCGCGCGGGCGACCTCCGGGTGCCCCGCCAGGATGAACTCCCGGCTCGGCGCGGCATCGCCCAGACCCTTCACCGTCGCGCCGGCCTCCCGGGCGACGAGCGCTCCGGCGGCATGGTCCCAGGGGCTCAGCGTGCGCTCGAAATAGGCGTCGAGCCGGCCCGCCGCGGTGAAGCACAGGTCGAGCGACGCCGTGCCGAGCCGCCGGATGTCGCGCACGTGCGGCAGCAGCGCGGCGATGAGCCCACCCTGCTCGCCGCGCACCTCGGAGGCGTAGGCGAAGCCGGTGCCGATCAGCGCCTGCGACAGCGGCACCGGCGGGGCCACCGCCAGACGCCGCTCGCCCAGGAACGCCCCGCCGCCCGCGGTCGCCGTGAACAGCTCGCCGCTGGCGGGGTTGACGACGCAGCCGGCGAGCGCGGTCCAGGTCAGCGGGTCGGGCTCACCCTCGACCACGGCGATGCTCACGGCGTAGTGCGGGATGCCGTAGAGGAAGTTCACCGTTCCGTCGATCGGATCCACGAGCCAGGTCAGCCCGCTCGAGCCCGCCTCGGCCCCGGACTCCTCGCCGAAGAAGCCGTCGTTCGGCCGGGCCTCGGCGAGGGCATCCCGGATCAGGCGCTCGGTCTCACGGTCGGCCTCGGTGACGATGTCGACCGACGACGACTTGGATGCCGCGACCTCCACCCCCTCGGAACGCCGCCGCGCGGCGAGCTCCCCAGCCCTCAGGGCGATGTCGCGGGCGATGGACAGCAGGTCGGTGTTCACGGGTTCAGCGTAGGCGGGTTGGCGTGACCGGCGGGGTCAGGGGGCCCGACCGACCACCCGCCACGCGAAGCGAAGAAGGGATTCGACTCCCACTGAGGTGCTCCGATCACCCGTCACACGAAGAAGGGCCCCGCCTGAGCGGGGCCCTTCTTCGTGTGGCAAGTGAGGGATTCGAACCCCCGAAGTTGAAAACGGCTGATTTACAGTCAGCTCCCTTTGGCCGCTTGGGTAACTTGCCGGGGCGCTTCCGACCACGTGGATCGCACCTGACCGAACGCGCTGAACAAGGATACAAGCTCCGGCGCCGTGGTGTGACCAGTAGGATCACCCTGTTCGCGAGGAGGTGGACCCGCATGACCGGCATCAACGCAGTCGCGCAACTCGCGGGCGTCTCCACGGCCACGGTTTCCCGCGCACTCAGCGGCAACGGGCACGTCTCCGAGGCCACTCGGCAGCGGGTGATCGCCGCGGCACTCGAGTTGCAATACGTCGTGTCATCCAGCGCTTCGGGGCTCGCGACGGGCCGCACGAAGAACGTCGGCGTCGTCATCCCGTTCCTCAATCGCTGGTTCTACGGCGCCGTGCTCGAAGGCGCGGAGAGCGCGCTGCTCAGCCACGGCTACGACCTCACCCTCTACAACCTGGGCGGCGGTGGCGAGGAGCGGCGCACGGTGTTCGAGCATTTTCTGCTGCGCAAGCGCGTGGATGCCGTGGTCGCCATCGCCCTGGAACTCACCGAGTCCGAGGTGGGCCGCCTGCACGACCTCGACAAGCCCATCGTGGGCATCGGCGGCTCCATCGAGGGCGTGCGCACGCTCAGCATCGACGACATCTCCGTCGCGAAGCTCGCCACCGAGCACCTGCTCGCGCTAGGGCACCGCACGATCGGCCACATCGGCGGCAACGTCGAATCGGAGATGGACTTCCACGTGCCCAGCAAGCGCCGCGTCGGTTTCGAGGAGGCGCTGCGCGAGTCGGGCATCACCCCCGACCCGCAGCTGTTCGAGTCGGCGGACTTCACACTGCCCGGCGGGTACGCGGCGGCCAAGCAGCTGCTGGGCAACCCGCACTCCCGCCCGACGGCGGTGTTCGCGGCATCTGACGAGATGGCGATGGGTACCATTCTCGCCGCGCGGGATCTGGGGCTGTCGGTTCCGGGGGATGTCTCGGTGATCGGCGTCGACGACCACGAGTTGAGCGAGTTCTTCGGTCTCTCCACGATCGCGCAGTTCCCGGCGCTGCAGGGCCGCATGGCGGTCGATCTGGTGATGGACCAGCTGAACCCCGGTCATCGCGACGCGGTGCTCAGCAACACCCCGCTGCCGTACGAGCTCATCGTGCGCTCCAGCACGGCGCGGCCGGCCTAGTCCTCTTCGGCGAGCAGCTCGAACTCGGCGAGCGCCAGCCCCCGCTCACCGCCCTCCAGCACCAGACGATAGCCGGAGCAGGCCGGGTGCGGTGCCACCGAGAACGGTCGGGTCTGCCGAGGCCAGCGGAACCGCTCGTCTCGGCGGACATCGATCGCGATCCAGCCATCGGCGGTGCACCCGTGCAGTTCCCAGCCCGTCGGCGCCATCGACGCTTCGGCGCAGGTCAGGGTGTAGAGCAGGATGCTCGACGGACCCTCGGCGAGCTCGAGCTCGACCGTGACGCGGTCGCTCTGGAACACCAGGTCGGTGCGTGCGTCGTCGTCGATGAGGGCTGAGGCGTCGGCGCCACCGTCCGTGCGCACCGTCGCGCCGCGCGTGAGATCGCGCAACGGCGACGGCAGCGGTGCGGGCGGCGGCACGATCCCCCAGGCCGAGGGCCGATCGCTCATGACGAAGCGGAGCACGCCGCCCGCGGCGATCCGCTCGTGGTCGATCCACGGGGATGTCAGGGGAACGCCGTCGAAGCTCACCTCGGAGACGTACGGTCGATCGGCGCCGTGCCGGTCCGCGATGACCGAGAGGACGCGTCCGGACTCGAGCCGCACGCGCGCGGCGGGGAACAACGGCGCGGTCACGGCGTAGCGCGCGGCGCCGAGGTGCAACGGGTAGAGGCCGAGGCATCCGAACAGGTGCCAGGCCGACATCTCGCCGTTGTCCTCGTCGCCGGGATACCCCTGCCCGATCTCATTGCCGCGGAACAGCCTCGTGAGCACATCGCGAAGCAGCTCCTGAGTGCGCCACGGACGCCCCGCGAAGAGGTAGAGGAACGGCATGGCGTGCGCAGGCTGGTTGCTGAATCCGAACTGCCCGAGCCTGACGTCGCGTGCCTCGGTCATCTCGTGGATGACGCCGCCGTACGTTCCCGCTTTCGTTCCGGTCTCCACGGTGCCGAAGTAGGCGTCGAGGCGCGCCGCGAGTTCGCGCTGGCCGCCGAAGACCTCCACGAGTCCTCCGCCGTCGTGTGGGGCGTGGAACGCGAAGGTCCAGGCGTTGGTCTCCGTGTACGGGCCGCCCCACTCCTCCGGGTCGAAGCCCGGCGGGTCCCAGGCTCCGTCCTCGCGTCGGGCGCGCAGGAATCCGGTCTCGGCGTCGAACAGGCGCCGGTAGGCCGACGAGCGGTGGCGCAGATACCGGGCGAGGTCTTCGAGTTCGCGGCGGCGCGCCCCGCTCGTGCGCTCGTCCCGGGCCAGGTGCTCGGCCAACGCCGCGATGCCGGCATCGTTGATCGCGTTCTCGGTGGTCCAGGAGGCGCTCTCGGTGACACCGCTCGGCACGTACCCGAGGAACGGGCTCACTGCCTGACCTTTGCGCCCGAGATTCGCGGCCGGGGGCACGACGGTCGCGCTCTTGAGCAGGGCCTCGAGCACTTCGTCGGCGTCGGCGATCGACACCGACTTGATGATCGCGTCGGCGAAGGCCACGTCGGCGCTCGTGCCGGTCATCAGGTCGGCGTGACCCGGCGAGGACCACCGCGCGATCCAGCCGCTGTCTCGGTACTGCTGCATGAACGCGTCGATCAGCGCCGAGGTTCGCGAGGGGTAGAGCAGCGCGTAGGCGGGCCACACCGTGCGATAGGTGTCCCAGAAGCCGTGGTTCACCGCCATGCGCCCGTCGCGCACCTGCGCCCCGGTGGTCGAGTCCGTCGACGGGCGCTGCGGCAGCACCGGACTGGCGTAGCGGTGCTCACCGGTCGGGGTGCATTCGTCGTACCAGTTCGGGTAGAGATTGAGCCGGTAGAGGTTCGAGTAGAGCGTGACGCGGTCGTCGTGCCGGGCGCCCTCCACCTCGATCACGCCGAGCACGCGATCCCACGCGTCCTTCGCCGCCCTCCTGACGGCGTCGTAGCCCTCCTCGGTCTCACGCAGGTTGAACTCCGCCTGCTCGATCGAGAGGTACGAGGTGGCGATGCGCAGCTCCACATCCCCGTCGAACTGCGCGACGAGCGCGGACTCCCGATCGGGGGCGACGTCGACGTGCACGGGGCGCCGGTCGAACCGCCCCGCGACGAACATCCTGCTGCGCCCGACCGAGAGGTCCGTGCCGCCGTCGACCCAACCGGACAGCCGACCGTCGGCGTCGATGTCGAATCGCGATTCGCCGGCGACCCTGTCGACGATCACGGCGAGATCGAACGATGCGCTGAACCGGAGGCAGGCGCCTCGCATGGTCGGAACCATCGCCGCCTCCAGACCGCAGTCGAAGACGACCCGATACTCGTGGGGGCGCGCCTGTTCGGCGGCGTGCCCGAAGGCGAGGGCGCGTGCGCTCGGGAGTGCGAGCACCTCGTCTCCGGCGCGAGCCGGCATGATCGCCAACTGGTCGCGATCGCCCATCCATGGGCTCGGCTGGTGGGAGATGCCCAGCGCCTCCAGGCGGGGCCGGTTGTCCGGTCCGTTCCCACTCGAGTACTGGTACAGCCACTTCTGCGACGTCGCGTCGGTCATCGGCACGAGCAGGTTGAAGCCGTTCGGCAGGGCGGTGGCCGGAATCGTGTTGCCGCGCGAGGCCGAGCGGCTCGAGTTCGTGCCCCGCCGAGTATCCACGAGCTCGGCGGGCGACAGGCCGACGGGTTCGTTCACCCGAGCGATCGAGACGTCGTCGATCCAGCCCCAAGAGACCCCGGCCCCGACCGCCACCAGCTCGACGGCGATCACCGTGCGACCCGCCATCGCCCCGAGGTCGACGACGACGAGATTCCATTGGTCCGGTGTGAGCGCACGTGCGGCCAACTGCCCGGCGGGATGCAGCGCAGCCCCGATCTGGTCGCGCAGCCCATGATCGGAGGCCCGAGACCCGTCGTCGAAGAGCAGGTCCAGGCTCACCCCGGTCGCGGCGAACGGTCGCTGCGATTCGGAACCGGGGAACACCAGATAACGCAGCTGGGAGTCGGGGTGCACGCGAACTGCGAGGGGGCTCGCGAGCACGACCGCATCGACCTGGCCCTCCTCCGCTTGATGCCGGAAGGCGAGTGCGTGCAGGCCCGTGAAGCCGCGCCCGAGCGCGGCCGTGCTGCCGCGGTCCGGACCGGAGTCCACCCAGGTGGCGAGTCCGGGCAGGGGCGGAGGCTCGGGGTCGTTCGCTCGCTCGAACGACTCCGCGTAGTCATCCCTCATCCCTTGACGGCGCCCACGAGCACGCCCTTCGCGAAGTGCCGCTGAAGGAAGGGGTAGACCAGCAGGATCGGCACGATGCTCAGCACCAGGATCGCCATCTGCAAGGACTGCTGGGGCAGCTGCGTCGCCTCGCCGCCCGCGCCGAGGGCGTCGCCGCCGAGGGGGCTGCCGTTGATCACGTAGGTGCGCAGGATCAACTGCAGCGGCCACATCGCGGTGTCGTTGAGATAGAGCAGCGCGTTGAAGAAGTTGTTCCAGTACGCGACCGCGTAGAACAGTCCGACCACGGCGATCACCGCGCCGGAGAGCGGCAGCACGATGCGCAGGAAGATGCGCACCTCACCGGCCCCGTCGAGCCGTGCCGACTCGAACAGGTCCTGAGGCAGGTCGAGGAAGAACGCCCGCATGATGATCACGTTGAAGGCGTTCACGGCGACGGGCAGGATGAGCGACCACCAGCTGTCGATGAGACCCAGCTGCGCCACCACGAGGTAGGTCGGGATCATGCCCGGGCTGAACAACAGCGTGAAGAGCACGATGAGCAGCAGCGGCTTGTGTGCGAACGAGCCGGGGCGAGCGAGCGCGTAGGCGAGCGTCGTGGTGCAGGCGAGCGAGACGGCGGTGCCGACGAGCGTGACCCCGATGCTCACCAGCACGGCCCGCGTGACCGTCCCGCCGGAGAGGATCGCCTCGTACGCGGCGAACGACGGATGCTCGGGCCAGAGCACGAAGCCGCCCGCCGCGTTCACCTGCTGGGGGTCCGCCAGGCTGGTGGAGATCACCATGACGAACGGGATCAGCACCACCGCACAGGCCGCGGCGAGCACCACCCCCTTGAGCGTCGACCACCCGATGGCCGCCGGCGTGCGCCTGCGACGACGTGACCGATAGGTGAGTGCCGTCATGATTGATACACGCCTCTCTCGCCGAAGAGGTGGGCGAGCTTGTTCGCACCCAGCACGAGCACGACGCTCACCACCCCTTTCACCAGGCCGACGGCGGCAGCCGTGCCCCATTCGCCGTTGATGATGCCGTTGTTGTAGACGTAGGTGTCGAGCACTTCCGACACCTCTCGACCCACGGATTGCTGTTGCAGCACGATCTGCTCGAAACCGACGGTGAGCACATCGCCGAGCCGCAGGATCAGCAGCAGCACGATGATGCCCTTGATGCCGGGGAGCGTGACATGCCAGGTCTGCTGCCACCGGTTCGCGCCATCCATGTCGGCGGCCTCGTAGAGGTTCGGGTCGATGCGCGAGAGCGCCGCGAGGAACAGGATCGAGGCCCATCCGACGTCTTTCCACGCCGCCTGGCTCGTGATGAGCGCCAGGAACATGTCGGGATTGCCGACGATGTCGAATCCCTCCGCTCCGATCGAGCGCAGCCAGGTGTTGAGCAGCCCGCCGTTGCCGAGCACGTTCTGGAAGATCGCCACCACGATCACCCACGACATGAAGTGCGGCAGGTACAGCACCGTCTGCACCACCTTCTTCACGGTGTCGTGCAGCAGCGTGTTCAGCGTCAGCGCGAGCGCGATCGGAAGTGGAAAGATCACGACGATCTGCACGAAGGAGATCAGGAGGGTGTTCAGCAGCGCCCTGACGAAGGCCGGGTCGCCATTGAAGAGGATCTCGAAGTTCTGGAACCCGACGAAGGGCGAGCTCCAGATGCCGATGTAGGGCTGGTAGTCCTGAAATGCGATGACGTTGGCCAGCAGCGGCACGTACTGGAACAGCAGGAGCAGAGCGATACCCGGTACCGCGAGCGCCAGGAGCACCCAGTCGCGGCGCAGCCGTGCCGATCGCGGCACGCGCCTGACGCTGCCGTCGTTTCGCGCCCGTGCGGCGCCAGTCCAAGTGGACCCGGTGGTGGTCATGTTCCTTCTCACGTCCTCGTGGAATCGGGGGGTGCCGGGGCGCCGGTGGTGGCGCCGAGCGTGTAGTGGCACGGCAGCAGCACCTGACGCTCGTAGGAGCCGGTCGGGTTGCGGATGATCTCGATGAGCAGCTGCACCGCCCTGCTGCCCATATCGGCGCGCGGCACGTTGAGCTGCGCCCAGTCCCGCGTCGTCGGCGAGTCGGCGGGCACGTCGACGAGCAGCACCACCGAGAGCTGTTCCGGGATGCCGATGCCGCCGATCGCCGCGAGGGTCTCGATCACCTTGAGCTGCGTCGCAGCCTCGATGAGCAGCGCCGTCACGCCCGAGCGCAGTTGGGCATCGAGCCACTCGGCGCTCAGCTCGTCCGGACTCAGAAAGCTCGGTGTCGGCGCACTGAGGCCGAAGCGCGTGAGCACGTCGAGGAAGCCGTTCCAGCGCTGCTCCTGGAGGGGCGTGCGCGATGGTTCGCCGAGGTATCCGATCCGGGTGTGGCCGAGGCCGAGCAGCTCGGCGGTGAGCTGACCGGTGGTGGTGCGATAGTCCGCACCGACGAAGTTGACGGAGCGTCCCTCGATCGTGCGCTCCCCGACGTAGACGAAGGGGTAGTTGTCGTCGATGAGCTTCGCCACGTCGTCGTCGTCCGTGCTGCGACCCAGCAGCAGGCTTCCGGATGCGTGCCGCAGTTCGTTGCGGCCCTCGGCGTACAGCCGGTGATCGCCGCCGGGCTGATGCAGGGCGGTGAAGAGGATGAGGTTGCATCCCTCGATCGCGGCCTGCTCCTCGATCGCCGTCAGGAACTGGGTGTAGTAGTCGCTCGACCGGGTGGGGAACACCCGCTCGAAGGTGTGCACGCCGAGTTGCAGGCGCCGACTGCGCGGCCTGGTTACCATCACAGGGCCGTCGTAGCCGAGGTCGGTCGCCGCCTTGATCACTCGCGCATAGGTGGCCGGCGACACCCGGGAGAGATCGCCTGAGCCGGCGAGCACCAGGGACACCGTGGATTGGGAGACGCCCGCGGCCCGGGCGATGTCGGCCTGTCGGGGCTGGATTGCACGATCACTCGTCATGGCACATTCTCTCCCGCCGACGCGGGGACGGCACTCGGGCTCCCGAGCAGTGCGCCGCGGTCCGACAGCGCCTGGGCGAGCCGTGCGTAGTCGATGTCGTGCAGGGCGGTGCCGCTCTCGATGCTCAGCGATGCCGCGGTGCCGGCGCTGTCGCCGATCATCATGAAGACCGGCTCCATCCGCACCGACGAGTAGGCCACGTGGGAGGCCGAGATCGCGGCGATCACGAGCAGGTTCTCGCACTCCTCCCGCACCGGCAGGATCGAGCGGTACGAGATGCCGAACGGGCCGACGAGCTCGACCTGCACATTGCCCTCGTTGATCACCCGGCCGTCGGCGACGTAACGACGCACGTGGTGCGAGTCCATCGTGTACGACGCCAGAGCGATCGGATCGTGCACGGCGTCGGGTTGCGAAGCGTCGCGCTGGGTGACCACACGTTCGCCGATCATCCGCCGCGCCTCGCGCACGTAGAGCTGCGGGGACCATCCTCCCGTGCCGACGAACTCGCGCGGCGAGAGCCCGAAGCGGTTCGCGACCTCTCGCACGGCGGCCGGCACGCGAGGGTCGTTGGCGAGGAAGAACAGCATCCCCGCCTGATACGAGACGTGATCGTCGAAGATCTCGCTGCGGCGCTCGAACGTGGCCTCGGGCCACTCCCACGAGCCGCCGATGTAGTCGCTGGAGACCGCGCCGTGGTTGTTCATGTCGTAGACGTCGTCGTGCACCAGCACGGTGCGGCCGGTGAGGTCGAACTCGCCGGTGCCGAGGTACCGCAGCAGCAGCTCGTAGCGCTCGGGTCGGTAGTCGTGCGGCCGCGGGAACGGCACGCGGTCGGCCGCGGTCGTGACACAGAGCCGGAAGTTGTACGCCTGCACACGCCGGTCGCCATCGCCGACCGTGCCGAACGGCGCGGCATCGATGCCTTCGAGCAGGCCGCTCGCGGGGTCGCCGACGCGGCGGTAGGGGTCCACCGGGGCGATGAACTGATGACCGTCGCCGGGCTGCGCGCCGGCCAGCGCCTCGTCGTACACCGACGCGTCCTCACGACCGACGGTGTAGCTGACTCCCGCCGCCGCCATCAGGTCGCCTTCGTAGCTCGCATCGATGAAAACGTCGGCCAGATAGCGACTGCCGTCGCGGGTGCGAAGCGCCGTGATCCTGGCCCCGCTGCGTTCGAGCTCGGCGAGCTGCTGGCGGCGCCGTACGGTGATGAGGGGATGACTCAACCACTGTTCGAAGACGTCCATGGCCACGTGCGGCTCGAAGAACCACCGCGGCGAGGACGAGCCGTACGCGTGCGCGATCGCGTCGTAGAAGGCGCGGGCGAGACCTCCGACGGTGCGCGCGTCGCCGACATCCGTCAGTCCGAGGCCACCGGTGGTCATGCCGCCGATGTGGTCGTCGAACACGAGGAGGGTGACGGACCGACCCTCGAGCGCTGCACGGCGCGCCGCCGCCACCCCGCCGGAGGTCGCGCCGTAGACGACGACGTCGCTGCGCCGCTCTTCGGCCGAGACCTCGGGTTCGAGCAGGTAGCGCACGCCCGGAAGCGCGCCGTGGTCCTTGGTCACCTGCGGTCCTTTCGTGACGACGATGTCGGGTACGGACCTTGTCTAGCAAGTTGTTCGGCGATACGCAAGCTAGTTATGACCAATTACTTGCATCTAGCGAACCCCGAAAAGAATGCTTGACATGGCCGTTCTTCGGCCTCTACCGTCGTCCGAAAGCGGAAAGCTAGCGATACGCCAAAAGATATCGCCAATAGCAAGTCGCGTCGCAGCCAAAGGAGGAACGACATGACAACCAGCCAGTTCAGCCGTCGCCAACTGCTCGTCGGTGCAGGCGGAGTGGCCCTCGCCGGAGCGATGGCCTCGCTCCTGGCGGCCTGCTCCCCGGGCTCCGTGCTCGGCGGCGGTGCTCCCGCGGTCGTCGGCCCCGGGGGAATCGAGCTGCCCCGGTACATCCCGTGGGACAAGGTCGCGCCCGACCTCGCAGCGCAGGACAATGCGATGTCGGCGTTCTTCACGTTCCCGCAGAAGCTCGTGAAGGGCGTCTCCGCGGTGCCGGGATCCGGTGGCGAGGTCACCGCGCTGGTGAACCTCTTCGCGTCCGTGCCCCCGGCACTCGACCAGAACGTATTCTGGCAGGAACTGAACAAGCGCCTCGGCGTGACCCTGAACCTCAACATGGTGCCCGACAGCGCCTACACGCAGAAGCTCGCCACGGTGTTCGCCGGCGGTGACATCCCGGACATCGTGCAGATCCGGCTCAACCAGACCCGGCGCGACCAGATTCTTCCCGCGCTGTTCGCCGACCTCACGGAGTATCTCTCCGGGGATGCGATCGCCGAGTACCCGTTCCTGGCCAACATCCCGACCTACGCCTGGTCGACGATGGTGCAGTCGGGAGGCATTCGCGCCATCCCGACCGCGCGTGCGCCGATCGGCCAGATCTACTTCGGCCGCCAGGACATGCTCGAGGCTCGCGGTCTCACTCTCGAACCGGCGAACTTCAAGGAGTTCTCCGAGATCTTCGCCGAGGTGACCGACACCAAGAACAACGTCTACGCGACGGCGAACGGCCCGGGCACCGTCGGGGTGGTGCAGGAGATGAACGGCACCCCCAACAACTGGGCCGAGTCCGGCGGCAAGTTCACCTTCGGCCTGGCCACGGACTCCGCGCGCCAGGCGCTGAGCGACGTCGCACAGCTGGTGAAGAAGGGGTACTTCCATCCCGATTCGTTCGCCGGGTCGCTGGACTTCCGGCAGCTGATCACCGGCGGTCGCATCGTCTTCACCCGTGACGGCTACGCGGCATGGGACATCCTGGCGAAGGGGAACCCGGATGCCTCGTTCGGCGCCCTGGTCGCCCCCAAGTACGACGGGGGAGGGGACGCCCGCCACTGGTTCGGACAGACCACGTTCGCGTTCACGGCGATCAAGAAGTCCGACAGCAAGGAGCGCGTGCGGGAGCTGCTGCGCATCGCGAACTGGCTCGCCGCGCCCATCGGAACCACCGAGCAGATGTTCCGCAAGTACGGCGTCGAAGACGTCAACTTCACGCTGGAGAACGGCGGCCCGGTCGCGATCCAGGGTGCGACCGCCGACCTCGGCCTGCCGCTGAACTACATCGTCGACGAGCCGCCGGTGCTCGGTCCCGGCCCGAAGTCGCGGGTGCAGGCCCAGTACGACTACCAGCTGCGCGTCGGTCCGCATCTGCTGCCCGATGCCTCCGCAGGCCTGTTCTCCACGACGGACAACCGCGAGGGCGCCGCCCTCAAGAAGGCGCTCGTCGACGCGCAGACCGAGGTGCTCAAGGGCACTCGCGGGCTCGACTACTGGGACGAGGCGGTCGCCACCTGGCGCACCTCGGGCGGCGATCAGATCGCAAGCGAGCTCGAAGAGGCGTTCGCCGCCGCGAACAGCTGATCACCACCTCACGCACCGACCACCCGCAACGGAGAGACAGCATGACCATCACAACACCGGCCCATTCCCCGATCCTGATCGTCGGCGGGGGCCTCGGCGGGGTGTCGGCGGCGCTCGCCGCGGCTCGCCTGGGCGTTGCGGTGGTGCTCACGGAGGAGACCGAGTGGCTGGGCGGGCAGCTGACGGCGCAGGCCGTGCCCTCGGACGAGCACCCTTGGATCGAGCAGGGCGTCACCTCGTCGAGCTATGCCGACCTGCGCACGCGGGTGCGTGACTACTATCGGCGCAACTACCCGCTGACGGATGCCGCACGGCAGATCGACGAGCTCAACCCCGGGCTCGGCAATGTCAGTCGGCTCTGCGCCGAGCCGCTGGCCGCCGTCGCCGCGATCGACGAGATGCTCGCGGGGGTGCGCTCGGCGGGCCTCGTGACGGTACGCCACCGATTGAGACCGCTTTCGGCCTCGGTCGATGGCGACCGGGTGTCCGGCGTCACCTTCCTCGACCTCGACACCGGCGAGCCGACACACCTCACCGCCGACATCGTCATCGACGCGACCGAGCTCGGTGACCTGCTCGAACTCGCGCAGGTGGAGCACGTCGTCGGCTCGGAGTCGAGCCTCGAGACCGGGGAGCGCTTCGCCCCCGACGTCGCGGACTGGCGCGATCAGCAGGCGGTGACGTGGTGCTTCCCACTCGAGTTCAGGCCGGGTGAGTCGCACGTCGTGGACCGGCCGGCCTCCTACGACCACTGGCTCACGCACGTGGACCCGTTCTGGCCCGGACCGCAGCTGTCCTGGTTCAAGATCGACATCCACTCCAACCGCGGACGGGAGAACCGCATCTTCGAGGTCGACATGGACGAACCCCGTGGAGCGGACCTCTGGCACTTCCGTCGGATTCGGGCTCGCACCCAGTTCGATCCGAACGTGATCGCGACGGACATCTCGCTGGTCAACTGGCCCAACACCGACTATTGGGAGGCGCCGCTGGTCGGCCCGGGCATCGGCGAGACCGAACGGCAGTGGGCTCTGCAACGCGCGCGCGAGCTCTCGCTCTCCTACCTGCACTGGATGCAGACCGAGGCTCCGCGCCACGACGGTGGGGTCGGCTACCCCGAGCTCCGGCTCCGGCCCGACATCACGGGCACGAAGGATGGCCTGGCCAAGCAGGTCTACGTGCGCGAGTCCCGCAGAATCCGGGCGCTGTTCACCGTCGTGGAGCAGCACGTCGCCGTCGTGGACCGGCCCGAGGGCGACGGCGCCGCTCGATTCGCCGACTCGGTCGGTATCGGGCACTACAACATCGACCTGCACCCCTCGGCCGCTGGCATGAACTACGTCAACCTGGAGTGCTACCCGTTCCAGATCCCGCTCGGGGCGCTCGTGCCCGTGCGTGTTCGCAACCTCATCCCGGCGGCGAAGAACATCGGCACGACCCACCTCACCAACGGCTGCTATCGCCTGCACCCGGTCGAATGGTCGATCGGCGAGGCGGCCGGAGCGCTCGCGGCCCAGTGCATCGCGGAGCGCACCGAACCGCACGCGGTCGCCGAGTCACCCCGACTCGTTGGAGACCTGCAGCGCACGCTCGAGCAGAAGCTGGGCGCACCGGTCGCCTGGCCCGAGCAGATCCGCCGCACTCGACCTTCGCAGGCGGTCGGGCGCACGCCGCTGTACCCGCTCCCCGAGGATCGCGGACCGCGGGCGGTGGTCCGATGAACGACCTGCGGCGGCGGCGCTACGACGTACTGATCTACGGTGCATCCCTCGCGGGGATCATGGCGGCGGTGCGCTTGCGCCGACGGGGACGAACCGTGTGCATCCTCGAGCCGACGGAGCATGTCGGCGGGATCGTCGCGGGCGGCCTGGTCAAGACCGACATCCCCAACGTGCTGCCGGCGCTCGGCGGGCTGACCCTGTCGGAGTTCTTCGAGGGGATCGGTCGCGAGTACGGCCTGGATCACGCGCAGTACCGTTTCGAACCGAAGGTCGCCGAGCGGGTGAGCCGCGAGCTGCTGGATGCCGCCGGTGTCGACGTGCTCCTGCGCTGTCGGATCGACGGCCCGGCCGACGTCGAGGTGCGTGGCGGTCGTGTGCGCGGCGTGCGCGTCGCCGACGCGGGTCCGGGCTGGATCGGCGCCGACTTCTTCATCGATGCCTCGTACGAGGGCGACCTGATGGCCGCCAGCGGGGTGCCGTATCGCACGGGTCGCGAGTCGCGCGAGGAGTATGGCGAGGAGCATGCCGGGTTCCTCCCGACCCGCGCGCACCGCGCCGCGGGCCTCGCCGAGCCGGGCGCCTACCTCATGCGGGCGCGGCCGGACCTCCTGCCCGGGGCCGCGGACGCCGCCGTGCAGGCCTACAACTTCCGCGGGGTTCTGACCACAGCGGATGACCGGCTGCCGTTCGCTCGGCCGGAGGGCTACGACCCCTCCGAGTACCGACTGTTCCAGCGCCTCGTCGAGCAGCGCGAGCTCGGGGGACTCGACGCCATCGTCACCCAGACCGCCGCGCTGCCGCGGCAGAAGTTCCAGACCAACCAGGGTCCCGTCGTCGGATTCGACCTGCCCGGGGTGAACTGGGACTACCCCGACGGCAGCTGGGCACGGCGGGATGAGATCATCGCCGAGCAGGTGCGCTGGCACCAGGGCCTCCTGCACTGGATGGCCAACGACCCTTCCCTGTCGGAGACGTTCCGCGCACGCACGCGAGCCTTCGGCTACCCGGCCGACGAGTTCGTCGACAGCCCGCACGGCGCCGGGTTCCCGCACGCGCTCTACATCCGCGAGGCCCGCCGGATGGTCGGCGAGCATGTGCTCACGGAGCACGACCTGTTCGGTGCATCCGCGACCAAGTCCACGGCGGTCGCCTACTGGAAGTACGGCATGGACTGCCACATCACGCAGTACTGGGCCGAGGGCGACACCCTGGTCGCCGAGGGGACCTTGACCGGCAGCACCAGCAACCCGCCCGTGGACCTGTACCAGCTCCCCGCGGAGAGCCTGATGCCCCGTCGGGCGGACGCCGAGAACCTCGCCGTGGCGGTCTGCTTCTCGGCGAGCCACGTCGGCTACCTCTCGGCGCGCATGGAGCCGGCGTTCGGGATGCTCGGCGAGGCCTGCGGTGAGCTGGCGCACCAGTCGCTCGCTACCGGTCGCGCCGTGCAGGACTACGACTACCCGGCATTGGCGGTGGCCCTCGAGGAGTTCGGCAGCGTGCTCCGGCTGCGGGATGACGAGGTGTACGCCGCCGGGGACTACCCGGACACTCTGGACTTCCCCGATTCGATCGACGTCGGCCGGTAGGCCGACACCAACGCGGCCGAGGCCGCAACAGAGAGGAACGATGATGTTCGCAAACATGTCCGGCTGGCACCTGTTGATCGTGGTCGCGGTGATCGTGCTGCTCTTCGGCGCGACGAAGCTCCCCCAGCTGGCGCGCAGCCTCGGCCAATCGACGCGCATCCTGCGCACCGAGCTGCGCGATCCGAAGCCCGACGACGCCGGCGAGGATCGCACCGCGGCGTAGTCGCTGCCGGAGCGCAGATCATGTCGGGGCTCACGTTCGAGAAGCTGCTGATCATCCTGGCCATCGCGGCGTTCGTCATCGGACCCGAACGGCTGCCCGGCGCGGTCGCGACGCTGCGCCGAGCGGTACGGCGGATGCGGGGCCTCAGCGACGAGACGCGCCGCCGGTTGCGGGATGACGCCGGCATCGACCTCGCGGACTGGCGCACGCTCGATCCCCGCCGCTACGACCCGCGCCGCGTCATCCGGGACGCCTTGATGGGCGACGACGCCGCCCACCCTCCCTCGGCGGGCACGTCCGATGCGCGCTGAGAAGCCCAGACGAACGCCCGAGCGGCGCATGTCGATCGGCGCTCACCTCGCGGAGTTGCGCCGTCGAGTGTTCATCGCCGCCATCGCCGTGCTCATCGGCACGGTGGTGGGATGGTTCCTCGCCGATGCGGTGCTCGCGCTGCTCATCCAGCCGATCACGCAGTCCGGCGACGAGGGCGGGCGTCAGGCCGCGCTCAACTTCGACACGGTGACCTCGGCGTTCGACCTCCGCCTGCGGCTGTCGCTGCAGATCGGCCTGATCCTCGCGGCGCCCGTGTGGCTGTTCCAGGCCTTCGCCTTCGTCGTTCCGGGCCTCACCCGCGCGGAACGAAAGGGCACCTTCGCCTTCGTCGGCGCCGCCGTGCCGCTGTTCGCCGGAGGATGCGTGGCCGGGGCCGTGGTGCTCCCCCACATCGTGGTGCTCATGACCGGCTTCGCACCCGAGGCCTCCGCCACCCTGCTCAGCGCCGGCATCTACTACGACTTCGCGCTCAAGCTCGTGCTCGCGGTCGGGATCGCCTTCGTGCTGCCGCTCTTCCTGGTCGTGCTCAACTGGATGGGGGTGTTGTCCGGACGCACGATCCTCGCCGGATGGCGCTACGCCATCGTCGCGATCTGCATCTTCACGGCCCTCGCCACGCCTGCCGCCGACGTGCTGTCGATGTTCCTGCTCGCGATCCCGATGCTCGCGCTGTACTTCGGCGCGGCCGGCACGGCCCTGCTGCATGACCGCAGCGTTCGACGCTCCGAAGCGCGCCGCGAGGTGGCCGCCGACTCCACAACGGTCGCGGGCCGAGTCCCGCGCGAGAAGAAGGGAACACAAGCATGAGCCAGGAGCAATCCGAGACAGCCGTCGGCCGGAGGGCCTTCACCATGCTGGGGATCGGCGGCCTCGCGGCCGGAGCAACGGTCTTCGCGGCCGCTCCGGCCGCGCACGCCGACCCGCCAGAGTCGATGCGTGTGTTCGACAGCGTGGCCGCCGCTCGGGCCGCCGAGGGCGAGGAGGGCGAAGTCGCCTACCTGCTGGGCTATCACGCCTCGGCCCCCGGTGTCGGCGGTGGCATGCTCCGCTGGGATGACGCGGACGAGAGCGCGGACGACGGCGGCCTCGTCTTCGCCGTCGATGGGGTCTCGACCGGTCGGTGGCGTCGCCCGGTCGCCGATGGTGCGGTGCCGCTGGCATGGTTCGGTGTGCTGCCCGATCCGGACACGGACCAGGCATCCGCGATCCAGGCCGCCGTCAACGCGCTGCCCGACGGCGGCATCCTGCAGTTCGGCACGGGCGTGTTCCGCATCGCGAGCACCATCACCGTGACCACCGCGCCGGTCACCTTCGTCGGCACCGGCGCCGGCGATGGCAGGGACTCGACGACCGGAGCCGAGTTCGACCTCGGCACCCAACTGCGGATCACGACCGGCGACCAGGACGCCTTCGTGCTGCGCGGTGTGCGGGGCGGCGGCTTCCGCGATCTGCAGATGCGCGGTGACGTCGATGCCGAGGGCATCCCCACGCTCACCGGCGGCGCGTTCATCCGCACTGACAAGCATCCGGATGACCCGGACCAGGGCAACTACTTCCTCTCCTTCTATGCCTGCCGCTTCAAGGAGGGCTACAACGGCATCGTGCTGCGCGGCTGCAACACGGTTCGTTTTCAGCACTGCGTCTGGAACGGCTTCAGGGGTGAGCAGGTCGTGCTCTTGAACGGTGTCGGTGACGCATTCCGTGCCGACCCGATCGAGTTCGTGCAATGTGCGATCTCGGCCGGCACGAAGAATCGCGGCACCGACAACGTGGTCCTCGATGGCCTCGGGGGTTCGATCAAGTTCATCTCGACCGCGATCCTGTTCGGCCGGCACGGCATCTGGATGCGCAACACGACCGGTTCCGCGAGTCTGCCGAAGTTCCTGTACTTCAACGCGGGCGGGTTCGAGAACAGTCACGGCTATCCGGTGCTGCTCGAGGCCGGGGCAGACGCCAAGTTCTCGAACACCTACATCTCCACCGACGGGCTGCTCGACTGCGTCCGCATCACCAACGGCTTCACCGGCACCGCGATGTTCGCGGACGTGGTGGTGCGCGGCGCCGGTCGCAACGGCATCGACATCGACTCCACCCGCATCGTCGTCACCGGCAGTGTCATCGGCAACAACGGCCGGGCGGCGCATCCCGATTTCGCGATCCCGATCTCCGCCGCGGCGAGCGGGGCGGATGTGCGCATCGAGACGGCCACGCCGCACGGCTGGGAGACAGGCGACTACGTCTCTGTGACCGGCACCGGAGGGGCGGCGATCGAGCGCACCTGGCGCATCACGGTCATCGACGACACGCACTTCGACCTGCCGGGGGCCTCGCTCGGCGGCTACGGCGGTGGTGGTTCCGCGTATCGTCACGGCGCCGGGATCAACATCCGTGGCAACGCGACGCGCGTCGTGATCACGGGCAACTCGATCGGCGGCCTGCCGGAGGGCGCCAACCGGCAGCGCTACGGCATCGTCAGCGACGCGCAGGACGTGCTCATCGCCACGAACGACCTGAACGGCAACCTCGAGGCACCCTACGCCCTCAATGCGCTCGGCCCGGCGTCCCGGGTGACGGACAACAAGGGGATCGCGCAGCTCGACGGCTGGTTCGCCTGCCGCATCCCCGGCTCGGTCGCCAACGGGGAGTACGACTTCTCCGAGCTGCTCTACCTGGACGGTCGACGCGTGCTCGTGCTCAAGATCATCAGGAGCACCGGCGCGGGGAGCGCCAAGGTGCGCATGCTCGTCGATGGGGATCCCGCCGGCTCGGCGGCGATCACGGCGAGCACGAGCACCGGGGCGACGACGCTCTCGGCCCCCTTCGGCATCAACGGTCTCTCGTCGCCACGGCGCTTGCGTCTGCGGGTCAGCGACGCGTCCGGGGCGGAGGACTTGACCGTGCAGTTCGCGTATCAGCTGGTCGGCTGACCGGCCGAGTCGACCGCCTCGCGGTAGTGCTGTGCCGCGGATGCCACGTCCCGCAGGTACTGCTCTCCGGCGTTGTATCCGGCGATCCCCGCCCGCCAGCCCTCGCGGCTGACCATGTCCCAGCCGCTCGAGCGGCAGAGGTGGTTGGACGCGGCGAACGCGGCATCCATGATGTTCTGGGGGTCGCCGGCGCCGTCACCGCTCGCGTCCACCGCCCAGCTGCGCCAGGTGTCCGGGATGATCTGCATCGGCCCGACCGCGCGGTCGTGCTCGGCGTCCCCGTCAATCGCGCCGCCGTCGGTGTCGGCGATGAGGGCCACGCCGTCGCCGTCCAGCGGGACGCCGAAGATCGGGGGGTCCACCCGGCCGTCCTCGCCGACCTGCGAACCGCCGTGCCGCCCGTGATCGCTCTCGATCAGGCCGATCGCCGCGATCGTGTTCCAGCCGATGCCGCACTCCGGGAAGGCGTTGCCCGTCGCGACGGCAGCCTGGGCGTAGGCGAGCATGGCGACGGGCGGGATGCCGGTGGCCGCCGCCGCGCGCTCCACCCAGCCCGGGTCCACTGCCTCGAGGTACGGGGGTCCGCCCTCCCACTCGGCGGTGGGCGGCGGTGCCGCCTGCAGCGCGTACGGGGGCGCGGCGGCATCCGGAGTCGTCGCAAGGCGCACACCGAGCGCGATCGCGGCGATGACCGCCAGCACGCTGGCGGCGACGATCCATGGGCGCCCGGTCACCGTCACGTTCTAGCATGGGCACATGGCAGATTCCTCATTCGACATCGTCAGCAAGGTCGACAAGATGGAGGCCGAGAACGCGGTCAACCAGGCGCAGAAGGAGATCGCGCAGCGCTACGACTTCAAGGGCGTCGGCGCCTCGATCGAGTGGAGCGGCGAGAAGCTGCTGCTGAAGGCCAGCGCCGAGGAGCGCGTGAAGGCGGTGCTCGAGGTGTTGGAGCAGAAGTTCATCAAGCGGGGGATCACGCTGCGCTCCCTCGATTCGGGTGCGCCGTTCGCCAGCGGCAAGGAGTACCGCATCGAAGTGGGCCTGAAGAACGGCATCGACTCCGAGAACGCGAAGAAGATCTCCAAGATCATCCGCGACGAGGCGCCCAAGACCGTGAAGTCGCAGATCCAGGGCGATGAGCTGCGGGTGCAGTCCAAGAGCCGCGACGACCTGCAGGCGACGATGGCGCTGCTGAAGGGCAAAGACCTGGATGTGGCGCTGCAGTTCGTGAACTTCCGGTAGCCATGTCCCGGCTCGCCGAACTCCAGCGGCGGGCCTACGCGCGCGATTCCTCCGCGGAGGAGCGCGCGCGTGCACAGGCAGAGCTCGCCTCGCTGCGCGGCCGGATGCCGCCGACCTTCGATCCTCCCCGTGCGACGCTGTGGTCGCCACCGCATCGCCTGTGGATCCTCGGCATCGTCGTGGCCCTGCTGCTCGGCGGGGCGATCGTCGCGGGCGCGCAGCATCCGCCGAGTTCGCTGCTGATCTTCGAACGCGCGCAGAACCAACGTGACCGGGCGGCACCGACCTGGCTGCCGGTGACCAGCTACCACAATCGGGTCGGCGACCACCCCGACCTGTCGAGCGTGCGCTGGCTCACGAGCGTCGACGAATGGGATGTCTACGTCTATCTCACCGAGACCGACGGGCTCTGCCTGCGCACGGCGAGCGGGCTCTCCGGCGGCGGCACCTGCACGAGCCTCGCCGCCTTCGAGCGCTACGGGATCGTGTACAGCTTCGCCACCCGACCGGTCGCCGACCCCGACTACATCTCGATCTTCTGGGGCCCCACCGGAGCATCCCGGGTGTACGACCGGGTGCCGGAGGAGCTGTACCGGGCTGGGATCGAGGAACGCGTGCCGTGACCGACGAGCTGCTGCGTCGCGCCTTCTCCCGCGAGTCCACCGACCAGGATCGCGCCGCGGCGCAGGCCGAGCTCGCTCGGGATGCCCCGGGCCCACCGCCACCCCCGCCGCCGCCAGTTCTGCGACCGCCCGCGGTGCCGCGGCTGCTGTTGCTCGCGCTGCTCGGCGCGGTCTCCGGGCTCGGGCTGGTCGCAACGGTCAGCGCCACCTTCGTGCCTCCCGCGGTCGCACTCGAGGTCTTCCATCGTCCGCCCATCGACGCCGATGCCGCCGCGCCCGATTGGGCGGCCCCGGACGCGACGCAGGCCCGGTGGCTGGCTGACGCGGAATCCTGGAGGCTGTTCGCCTATCGCACGGCGGGCGATCGCATCTGCGTGGCCGCGGTCAAGCTCTCCACCGGTGCCGGGCGCACGTGCGTAGACGAGGCCCGCTTCGTTCGCGAGGGCCTGGCATTGACGGTGTATGCCCGGGATTTCGGGCGCGTCGAGCGACTGATGCTGACCTGGCACCCCGACGGCGCGCTCGATGTGCAGATCGGCGACGTGGCATGACACCCCCACGCTGACGGCGCCCAATAGACTGCGCCCGTGGTGGCGACGACTGATCAGGGCTGGTTTCCGGTGACGCTGGCGGTCGTGCTGTTCCTCGGCGACTTCATCGTGCGCGTGCTGGCGCTGATCTACATCCCGCGCAACCGGCGACCCCAGACCGCCCTCGCCTGGCTGCTCGCGATCTTCTTCATCCCCTACGTCGGCATCCTGCTGTTCCTCATCGTCGGCAGCGCCCGGCTGCCGAAGAAGCGGCGCGAGCGTCAGCAGCAGATCAACGACTACATCCTCGAGACCACCGAGGGATTCGACCGGGTGCAGATCGACCCGCCCTGGCCGTCGTGGCTCGAGCCGATCGTCGAGCTCAACCGCACGCTCGGCGCCATGCCGCTCGTCGGCGGCAACACCGCGCAGCTGTACGCCGACAACCAGGAGTCGCTCGACGCGATGACGGCCGCCATCGACGCGGCGAAGAGGTCGGTGCACGTCGAGTTCTACATCCTGCTGCTGGATGACACGACCGCCCCGTTCTTCGACGCCCTCGAGTCCGCGCACCGCCGCGGGGTTCGGGTGCGCGTGCTGCTCGACCACCTGGGCAACTTCCAGTACCCGGGCTACAAGCCCACGATCCGCCGACTCAAGCAGATGGGGGTGGACTGGCACCTCATGCTGCCGTTCCAGCCCCTGCGCGGCAAGATCCAGCGCCCCGACCTGCGCAATCATCGCAAGCTCTTGGTCGTCGACGGTGAGGTCGCGTTCACCGGCTCGCAGAACGTCGTCGAGACCGGCTACCAGCGCAAGAAGAACCACCAGCGCGGGCTGCACTGGAAGGACTTCATGGCGCGCTTCGAGGGACCGGTCGTCGCCGGCATCGACGCGCTGTTCGTCACCGACTGGTATTCGGAGACCGGCGAACTGCTCGAACGCGAGGCAGCTCCGGCACGCGCCACCGGCAGCGGGGACATCGACTGCCAGGTGGTCCCGAGCGGGCCCGGCTTCGAGGGCGAGAACAACTTGCGGATGTTCAACTCGCTCGTCTACGCGGCGCAGGAGCGCATCATCCTGGTCAGTCCGTATTTCGTGCCGGATGACTCGATGCTCTACGCGATCACGACGGCGGCGCAGAGCGGGCTGCACGTGGAGCTGTTCGTCTCCGAGATCGGCGACCAGTTTCTGGTGTACCACGCCCAACGCAGCTACTACGAGGCGCTGCTGAAGGCTGGCGTGATCATCTATCTCTACAAGGCGCCGACGATCCTGCACGCCAAGCACATGAGCTTCGACGACGAGGTGGCGGTGATCGGATCGAGCAACATGGACATGCGTTCGTTCACCCTCGACCTGGAGGTGTCGGTGATGGTGCGCGGGCAGAAGTTCCTCTCCTCGCTGCGCGCCATCGAGGACTCCTACCGGGCCAACAGCACACGGCTCACGCTCGCGGAGTGGCAGAAACGCAGCCGAGTGAAGGCCACCCTCGACAACCTCGCGCGACTCACCGCCGCGGTGCAGTAGCGGGCCTCGGTCGCGGCCAGCCCACTGCCGACGCCCCGCCGCCGACACCCCGCTTGCGGCATCGACTGTGCAGGTCGGGCCGGTATCGGCTCGCGTCACCCACCGGAACTGCACACTCGGCGACCGAACACGCCGCTGAGGTGGGCTCGCGGCGGGCGTCCAGTTTGGGCGATTCGCGATCCTCAGGATCGGTTCCTGAATTTCGCTCGTCCAGGTCGTCCACCCGCGGACCCGGAGACCGGACATTTGGTCTCCGTGGCCGACTCGACCCACTGAAGCACACCAGCGGGCCGCGGACCAGGGCCGAACACCGCTCCGCGAAGGCGGATCTCCGACACCGTGGCTTCCACACCCGCGCTAGTGAGGTCATTCTCCAGGTGCGGAACTCAGGAACTCATCCTGAGTTCCGCGAGTCTGCGGCGGGGGCCGGGTCGGCGCTTCTCTGCGCTCAGCGACCCGCGCGCACGCGGTGTCGCGCCGATGTGGACGGGCGGGCGGGCGAGGAGTGGGTAAGCGGGCGGGTCGCGCGGGAGCGGGCCGCGGGGGTACGCGGGCGGGCCACCTAGAAGACCTCGCGACCGCTCAGGCGGGCCAACCCACGCGCGCGGCGAGCGCGGGCAGTTGCTCGTGCAGCTTCGCGCTCGCCTCCGCGGCGAGCGGGTTCGTCGATTCGCCCCGGTCGTTGACGAGCCGGCCGCCGACGTAGACCTGCTTGAGGTTGCGGAGCCCGCACGCGAGCACGTAGCTGTCGATGGGATGCCACAGCGGCCCGATATCGGGCGAGCGCGGGTTCACGACCACGAAGTCGGCGTACTTGCCGGGCTCGAGGCTGCCGACCCGGTCGTCGATGCCGAGCACGCGCGCGGAACCGAGGGTGTGCATCCGCAGCATGTCCGCGGGCATCATCGTGCGCGGGTCGCCGGTCGCGGCCCGCTGCTGGTAGATGCCGATGCGCATGTTCTGCCACGGGTCGGAGATGTCGGTGCACGCCTGGTCGTCGAGGCCGACGCCGATCGTCATGCCGCGCTCGCGCATCCGTGGGATGTCGGCGATACCGCTCGCGAGGCGTCCGTTCGAGGCCGGCTGCCACGACATGCCGGAACCCGCCTCGGCGGCGCGGTCGATGATCTCGGCCGTGGTCTGGATGAAGTGCCCGAACACGAGGTCGGGCCCGAGCGCGCCCGCCTCGTCGTACCAGGCGAACTTGCTGCGCTGCAGTTCGACCTCCTCCCGGGTCTCGAGGAAGTGGGCCTGGTTGACGAGCCCGAACCGACGCATGGCCTCGACCTCGAGCTCGGCGGTATCCCGGCGCGGCGACCACTGCACCGCGCCGAAGATCGCCGACCGCAGGCGCAGGCTCTGGTCGGCGGCGTCGTCGTGCGCGACGGCGGCGGCCAGACGCTCGAAGATCTCGTCGTCGGTGCCGACCGTGACATCCATCGGCAGGGCGTTGACGTAGCGGATGCCTGCGTCCGCCTTCGCGTCGGCCTGCCGCGTGAGGTACTCGAGCGAGCGCACCTCGCCGACGCCGGAACGCTGTCCGTCGATCATCGTCTCCCACGGCAGGCGCGGGTTGGTGAAGTCGAAGGCCGTCGTCACGCCGTTGCTCAGGAAGTCGAGCGAGCCGTGCACCGTCGACCAGTACATCTGCTCGGGGGTGGTGTGGTTGAAGAAGCCGAGCATCGAGTCGCACCATCCGTAGAGCGTCTGGTCGACCCCCAGGCCCCGTGTGGCGCTCGTGAACAGGTGGCTGTGGCTGGAGACGAACCCGGGCGCGACGAAGGCCCCCGCGACGTCGAGCACCTCGTCGTCGGTGGCCGGCGGTGTGCCGGACCCGGTGGAGACGATGACGCCGTCGTCGCCGACGAGCATCCAGCCCTCCGGCAGCACGTCGGCGGCGCCGTCGGCCATCGTGATCAGGTTGGCGTTGACGATCAGCAGCATGCCGTCATCATGCCCGGCTCGTGTGTCGGCGACGTTACCGCTCGGCGCGACCGTTCGAGATCGCGACCATCTCCTCGCGCGGCACGACCTTGATCCGGGCGCGGCCGACCGCCTCACCGAGCGCGATCTCGTGCTCGTCGAGGTTGTGCCAGCCGTCGAGGTTCGTGTACTCGATGCCCCGCTCGGCGAGCAGCTCCTGGATCGACTCCTCGTCGGGACGCTCGGGGTTCCACCAGTTGGCCTGGTCGTTGATCACGTTGCGGATCGTCTCCATGGCGTCGGACTTGGTGTGGCCGATGAGGCCAACCGGGCCGCGCTTGATCCAGCCGGTCGCGTACACGCCGTTCACGGGCTCGTCGGCGTCGTCGATCACCATGCCCTCACGGTTCGGGATGACCCCGCGCCGCTCATCGAACGGAATCCCCTCCAGGGGCGACCCGAAGTACCCGACCGCACGGTAGATCGCCTGAATCGGCAGCTCGCGGATCTCGCCGGTGCCTCGCACGCCGCCCTCACCGTCCGGCTCGGTGCGCTCCCACCGGAACGCCTCGACCTTGCCATCGCCGAGCACCTCGAGCGGTTTGGCGTAGAAGTGCAGATGCAGGCGGCGGGATGCCGAACCGGTCTCGCGCGCGCGCCACTGGTTCAGCACCTTGTCGATCACCATCACCTGCTTGTTGCTGGCGATCGCGTTCTTCGAGGCCTCGTCGTAGTCGAAGTCCTCGTCGTAGAGGATCATGTCGACGTCGTCGAGCTCGCCGAGTTCGCGCAGCTCCAGCGGCGAGAACTTCACCTGGGCCGGACCGCGCCGCCCGAACACGTGCACGTCGGTGACCGGGCTGGTCTTGAGCACGCGGTAGACGTTGTCCGGAATCTCGGTCGGCAGCAGATCGTCGGCGTGCTTGGCGAGCATGCGGGCGACATCGAGGGCGACGTTGCCGTTGCCGATCACCGCGACCGACGACGCCTCCAGCGGCCACTCGCGCGGCACGTCCGGGTGCCCGTCGTACCAGCTGACGAAGTCCGCCGCGCCGTAGCTGCCAGGCAGTTCGATGCCGGGGATGTTCAGCGCGGCATCCCGAATCGCTCCGGTCGAGAAGATCACGGCGTTGTAGTGGCGCTTGAGGTCGTCGAGCGTGATGTCGCGGCCGTAGCGCACGTTGCCGAAGATGCGGATGCGACCTGAGTCGAGCACGTCCTTGAGCGCGGTGATGATGCCCTTGATGCGCGGATGGTCGGGGGCGACGCCGTAGCGCACCAGTCCGTACGGCGCGGGCAGTTGCTCGAAGAGGTCGATGGACGCCTCGAACTGCTTCTCCGCCTTCAGCAGGATGTCGGCGGCGTAGATGCCGGCGGGTCCGGCGCCGACGATCGCCAGTCGAAGCTTCGTCACGGGGTGTTCTCCAATACTCAACTGCTGCGGTCGACGATGGTCTCGGCGAAGCGCGTCAGCGCCTTCTTCACCGGGCCGGTCGGCAGCGGGGCGAGCGCCTCGACCGCCTCGCGGGACCACCGGTGCGCCTCATCGAGGGTCTGCTGGGTGACCGGATGCTCGCGCAACTCCGCGATCGCCGCCTGCAGTTCCTCGTCATCGGCCTCACCGGCCGCGCTCGCACTCACGTCACGATCGATGCGCAGCAGCAGTGCGGCGGCGTCCGCGTCGGTGCGGGCCAGGCGGCGCAGGTACAGCAGCGGCAGCGTCGCCACCCCGCTGCGCAGGTCGGTGCCGGGGACCTTGCCCGTGTCATCCGGACGCGACGACAGGTCGATGACGTCGTCGATGAGCTGGAAGGCGACGCCGATGCGCTCGCCGAACAGCCGCACGGGGTCGCGGTACTGCTCCGGAGCGTTCGAGAAGATCACACCCATCTGGGCGGCCGAGGCGATGAGCGAACCGGTCTTGTCGGCGAGCACCTGCAGGTAGTGCTCGATCGGATCCTCATCGTCGCGCGGACCGATCGTCTCGTGCAGCTGCCCCAGCACGAGGCGCTCGAAGGTGGCCGCCTGCAGGGCGAGCACACGACCGCCGAGCTCGACGCCGATCTTGCTCGCGCGGGCGAACAGTAGGTCGCCCGCGAGAATGGCGACGGAGTTGCCCCACACCGTCTGCGCGCTGGGCACGCCGCGACGCATCTGCGCCTCGTCCATCACGTCGTCGTGGTACAGCGAGGCGAGGTGGGTGATCTCGATCGCGATCGCCGCCGAGATGACCTGGTCGTTGTTGCCGTCGCCGAGCTGGGCGGTGAGCAGGGTCAACACGGGGCGCACGCGCTTGCCCCCGGCATCCAGCAGGTAGCGGGTGGTGACGTCGACGATGTCATCGGCGAACGACACCTCGGCGGCCAGTCCGGCCTCGACGCGTTCCAGACCCTGTTCGATCGCCTCGGCGAACCGGCGCTCATCGCTCGAGGCGAAGAGCTTCTCGCCGAGACCCAGCGACGAGCTCAGGGTGTTGCTGCGCCGCGCGAGCGGGGGCGTGGCCTTCATGCAGTGCTCTTCGGACTCTTCGCGGAGCGGACGGTCGTGATGGGCTGGGTCGCGAGCTTGCGCTTGGCGACGGATGCCAGCACGGTCGCATCCGACGGCTTGCGACCGCGGTGCAGCGCCACGATCCCGGCGGTGAGGTTGCGGTACGCCACGCGGATGAAGCCCGCGCCGCGCAGCCACTGGCTGAGCTCGCCCTGGTCGGGCCATTCCTGGATCGACTCGGCGAGGTACTTGTAGGCCTCGGGGTTGGAGCTCACGCGGTCGGCGACGACCGGCATCACGTGGCGCAGATAGGTCCAGTAGCCGGCGCGCAGGATCGCGACGGGCGGCTTCGAGAACTCGCACACCACGAGACGACCGCCGGGCTTGAGCACGCGGTACATCTCGGAGAGCGCGGCCTTGGGGTCGGCGATGTTGCGCAACCCGAAGCTGATGGCGACGGCGTCGAACTCGTTGTCACCGAACGGCAGCTTCTCGGCATCCGCCTGGATGAACTCGATGTTCTTGTGCCGCCTGCGGCCCTCTTCGATCATCCCGGCCGAGAAGTCGACCGCCACCACGCGAGCACCGCTGCGCGCCAAGGCGACTGACGAGGTGCCCGTGCCCGCGGCGACGTCGAGGATGCGCTCACCCGCGACGGGCGCGACCGCGCGCACCATGGCCATACGCCAGAGGATCGCGTTGCCGGCCGAGAGCACCGTGTTGGTTCGGTCGTAGTGCCGGGCGACGCCGTCGAACATGCCGGCGACCTCGTCCGGGTCCTTCTCCATGTCCGCCCTGCTCACCCGTCCAGTCTAGGGTCGCGCGCCGCCGGGCACTTGGCGGCCTCCCTCGACCTCGGGTGCGGCATCCGTCGCACACGGGCTTCGACGCGGTGCGGTGACCACCCGGCACCGACGTTCGGCGGGCGGGGGTAGGGTGGGCGATGTGAGGGTCGTGAGCTCCGTGGTCCCCGATGTCGGGGCCCTCGTCCCGTTGCTCGAGCCGCATCATCCGCTCGCCTTCGTGCGCGACGGCGATGGCATCATCGGTTTCGGCGACGCGGTGCGGCTGGAGTTCCGCGGCCCCGACCGCATCGTGCAGGCGGCCCGCGCGTGGCGGGAACTCGCGGCGGCAGCCGACGTCGCCGATGGCGTGAACCTGCCGGGCTCCGGTCTCGTGGCCTTCGGCAGCTTCACCTTCGCGCCCGACTCCGAGGCCTCCAGCGTGCTGATCGTGCCCCGCGTGATCGTCGGCCGGCGCGATGGCACGTGCTTCGTCACGCGGGTGGACGGCGCCGACGACGAGCTCAGGGTCGCGGCATCCGGACCCGAGTACCGTGCCCGCATGCTGCACGGGCAGATGACCCGCAGCGTGTTCACCGCGGCGGTGCGCACCGCCCTCGAGCGCATTGCCGACGGCACCGTGAGCAAGGTCGTGCTCGCTCGCGACCTCATCGGCCACATCGCGCCGGATGCCGACCTGCGTCGCGCGATCACCCACCTCTCGCGAAGCTACCGCCAGACCTTCACCTACGCGGTCGAGGGGCTCATCGGCTCAAGCCCGGAGACGCTCGTGCGCTCCGAGGGCGGCATCGTCGACGCGCGGGTGCTCGCCGGCAGCTCCGCCCGCGGCGAGGACGCCGATGCCGACGCCGCTGCGGCCGAGGCCCTCGTGCACTCCGCCAAAGACCTCGGCGAGCACGACTTCGCGCTGCAGAGCGTGCTCGACGCGCTGCGCCCGCACACCTCGGCGCTCTCGGCGAGCGCCGCCGCGTTCGCGCTGAAGCTGCCCAACCTCTGGCACCTGGCCAGCGACGTGACCGGCGCGCTCGCCGACGGCTCCAGCGCGCTCGACCTCGTCGCGGCCCTGCACCCCACCGCCGCGGTCGCCGGTGCGCCGACGGATGCGGCGACCGCCCTCATCCGCGAGCTCGAGCCCTTCGACCGAGGCCGCTACGCCGGCCCCGTGGGCTGGGTGGACGCCGCCGGAGACGGGGAGTGGGCGATCGCGCTGCGCTGCGCCCAGGTCACCGAGGACGGCACCGTGCACGCCTACGCGGGCGCGGGCATCGTCGCGGGCTCCGACCCCGACACCGAGCTCGAGGAGACGGCGCTGAAGTTCCGCCCGATCGTCGACGCGTTCGGCTGACCTCGACCCGGTTCGATCACCCGTCTCCCTGCCGCTCCCGCGCCGTCGAGTGTGTAGTTTCTGCGGGTCGCGCGAGCTGGCACCCGCAGAAACTGCACACTCGACGAGCCCGGCGGGCGCCGAGGACCGTTCAGGGGTGTTCGGTCTCCCGAGCCTCGCGCGAGCCGGTGAACGTGAGCACGTCGCCGGGATAGATGAGCGGGCTGTTCAGGCGCTCGCCGTCCGGGCCGACGAGCTGGTCCCACCAGATGTCAAACCGCATCCGGATCTCGTCCGGCGTGTCTCCCTCGACCACCGTGTAGGTCAGCGGCACGCCGTCGGCGTCGGTCGTGACTTCGCCCATCGCGCCCTTGCGTGGCCCGGAGTCGGTCACCCCGAGACTCGGCTCGGGCCGGGCGGTCGCCGAGGCGGTCGGCGTCGGTTCCGTCGGCTGTGTCGGCGCGGGATCGGGCTGCGCACCGCACCCCGCGAGCCCCGCCACGATGAGCCCAACGGCGACAACGAGAGCACCCCTCATGTCTCGAGCCTAGGCAACGGGAGCGGGGATGTCGATCCGGCTTCCGGGGTTCGGCGGGCATCCATGGGCGGGAAGCCGGATCGACATCCGCGCGGCCCCACGATCCCGGCTCCGCTCGATCAGTGGATGCTCGACCCTCAACTCGCGGCGAGCCGCCGCTGCTGCTCCGCGACGTCGTAGTCCGCCTCCGGCCACTGCGGGTCGAGACGCCGCAGGGCGTCGAGCAGCAGCCTCTGCACGGCCCAACGGGCGTACCACTTGCTGTCGGCGGGAATGACGTACCACGGGGCATCCGGGGTCGACGTGCGCTCGAGGGCGATCTGGTACGCCGCCATGTAGTCGTGCCACCGCTCGCGCTCGTCGATGTCGCCGGGGTTGAACTTCCAGTGCTTGTCGGCGCGCTCGAGGCGCTCGGCGAGACGCGCCTTCTGCTCCTCGGGCGAGATGTGCAGCATCACCTTGATGAGGGTGGTGGCGTCATCCACGATCTCCCGCTCGAACTCGCGGATCAGGCCGTAGCGCTGCTCGATCACCTCGGGCGCCGAGAAGCCGCGCACGCGGTGGATGAGCACGTCCTCGTAGTGGGAGCGGTCGAAGACGCCGATGATGCCCGGTTCGGGCAGCTCGCGGCGCACCCGCCAGAGGAAGTCGTGCGCCTTCTCCTCGTCGGTCGGCGCCTTGAAGGCGTGGATGTGCACGCCCTGCGGGTCGACGCCGCCGACCACGTGCCGGATGATGCCGCCCTTGCCCGCGGTATCCATCGCCTGCAGCACGAGCAGCACGCGGCGCTGCCCGCCGAACTTGCTCTCCGCGTAGAGGCGCTCCTGCAGTGCACCGAGGGTCAGCGCCGTGGCCTGCAGTTCGGCCCCCGCGGCGTCCTTGTCACCGGTGAACCCGGGCGTGGATGACGGGTCGACGTCGGCGAGCACGAAGCCTTCGCCGACCGGCGCGAGTTCGCTCATGCGTTCACGCTACTCGCGGGGCAGCGGCACTTCCACGATCGTGGGGACGAGGGATGCCGTGAGCGCCTGGTCGAGCGCCCCCCGGTTCTCGACCCGCACGTACTGCCACCCGTAGGCCGCGGCGAGCGCCTGAAGGTCGAACTCCTGCCGCGTCAGCAGCACCCGGTCGAACGCGGGACCCGCCGAGCGCGCGACCTCGAGCCCGTCGAAGATCGTGCCTCCCCCGTCGTTACCGACGATCACCTGGATGCGCGGCCTGACCTCTCCCGCCCCGAACAGCAGCGCGCCGGCGTCGTGCAACAGCGCGAGATCCCCGAGCAGCACGCGCGTGGTGCCCTTCGCTTCGCCGTCCTGGCTCGCGAGGGCGATGCCGAGCGCGGTGGAGATGGTGCCGTCGATGCCGGCGAGCCCCCGGTTGGCGTGCACCGGGATCTTCTTGCCGGTGACGACCTTGTCCATCTCCCGGATCAGTCGGGATGCCCCGACCACGAGCCGATCGTGCGGCCAGGTCGCCCGCCACACCGCCTCGACGAGGGAGCGCCGCGTGACGGGCTGGCGCACCGCGGCGAGCTCGGAGCGCACGTGGGCGCCGAGCTCCGCGGCCACATCCGGGCCGTGCTCGGGCGAGGCGATGAGCTCGCGGGATGCCGCGATCCACGGTCCCGCCCAGGAACGCGGCGCGGGGTCGCCCTCGACCACCAGGGCATCCACGAACTCGGCGACGGCGTGCCCCGGGTTGTAGTCCTCGGCGTCGCGTCCGCGCACCACGATGGTCTCGACGCCGTCGCGCTGGATGAGCGCGGGAACCTCGCGGGACAGGGTCGGGTGACCGAGCACGATGACGCGGTCGACCGCATCCGAGAACTCGGGGATGGCGAGCAGCGCACGGTAGGCGACGACCAGGTTGGGGCCGAAGTGGGCGCCGCTGGCGACCTCGGCGATCAGCGGTGCGCCGAGCTCGCGGGCGAGGGATTCGGCGCGCTCACCCGCCCCCGTGCCCGCGACCACGATCGTGCCTGGTGCGGGCGCGATGGTCAGCGAGCGCGCGTCCGTCGTCGCCGGGATCGGTGCCTCACCGGGGGCCGACGTGGGCGCATCCAGGCTCAGCGGCGCGGAGAGGGGCTCCGCAAAGGCGAGGTTGAGGTGCACGGGGCCGGATGCCGCGGCCAGAGCATCCCGGGCCAGGGCGGTCGCGGCATCCGTCTCGCCGGGCGCGCCGGTGGGGGCACCGACATCCCAGCTGTGCCGCACGGCGGAGCCGAAGATGCCCGGCTGGTTGGTGGTCTGGTTGGAACCGACCCCGCGCAGCGACTCCGGCCGGTCGGCGGTGACGACGATGAGGGGCACACCGGAGTGATACGCCTCGAGCACGGCCGGGTGCAGGTTGGCGACCGCGGTGCCCGAGGTCGTGATGACGATCACGGGGCGACCGGTCTCGACCGCCAGTCCGAGCGCGAGGAACCCGCCGACGCGCTCATCGACGCGCACGCGCAACCGCACCAGACCGAGTCGTTCGAACTCGGCGGCGGCGAGGGCGAGGGCCTGCGAACGCGACCCGGGGCCGAGCACGATGTCGCGCACTCCGAGGCGCACGAACTCGTCGAGCAGAGCGACGGCGAAGTCGGTCGCCGGCGACTCAGTTGCTGGTCGGCGGGTCATCGTCGAGCTCGGCAAGCTCCTGCTCGAGGCGGCGGATGCGCTCCTCCTGGTCACCCTGCGTGCTCAGGTTGCGCAGGAACGCGGGGTCGTCGTCGGGGGCGACCGTGCGGCGGGAGCCTCCGGCGTCGCGCCGCTCACGGCCGACGAGGAACCACAGCAGAGCGCCCACGACGGGCAGCAGCAGGATGATGAGCACCCAGACGAACTTGTTGAGCGTGCGCACCCGACGCGGGTCGATGAGCGCCAGATCGACGATCGCGAACACGTCGAGCGCGACCACCAGGAAGGGGACGATCACGAACAGACGGGCCATGTGTCGATTCTAGGTCGCCAACCCGTGCCTACACTGGGCAGGTGAAAGCCTGGGTGCTCTACAGTCTCGTGCGCGTCGGACTCTTCGCCGTGGTCTTCGCCCTGCTGCTGCTCACGCCGATGCCGTGGTGGCTCTCTGCGATCGTCGCCGCGGTGATCGGCCTGTGCGTGGCCTACATCTTCTTCGGCAGGCTTCGGGATGCCGTCGCCCGCGACATCGCCGAGCGCCGGGCCGCGCCGCCCACCGACTCCGACGCCGCCGTGGAGGACCGCGTCGAGGAGCGCTGACGCGCCGCCCGTTCTCCGTACGCCTCAGGTCGCCGGGCCCCCGATCCCTGGGCTCAAGCCGCTGGGCTCAAGCCCACCTCCCGGCAGACTCGGGAGTTCAAGGACATTGTCCTTGAACTCCCGAACGTTTCCACCAGCCCACGGCGCGTTCGGCTCGGTCGGGTGGCGGACGTCGAGATCAGTCCCCTCAGAACGCGATCGCCCAGCCCAGCCCGAGGCCGTAGGCCAGCGCGGTGAGCCCGGTCAGTCGCAGCGCGACGACGAACTCGCGGCCGCTCTTCGCGGTGATCGCGATGAGCGCGGCGGGCAGCGCCGCGAGCAGGGCGAAGTACACGAGATAGGCGTTGGCGTAGAACAGCACATAGAACGCGAGCACGCCGAACGGCACCAGCAGCAGCACGACGTAGGCGATGCGCGAGGCGCGGTCGCCCATGAGCACGGCGAGGGTGCGCTTGCCGGCGAGCGCGTCCTGCTCACGGTCGCGCACATTGTTGATCATGAGCGCGGCGCAGGCCAGCAGGCCGGTGGCGACCCCGCCGAGCCAGCTCTCGATGTTGACCGTGCCGACGAGCACGAACGTGGTGCCGGCGGTGGCGACGATGCCGAAGAACACGAAGACGAACAGCTCGCCCAGGCCGTAGTAGCCGTACGGCCGCTTGCCACCGGTGTAGAACCAGCCGGCGAGGATCGCCACGGCACCGACGGCGAGCAGCCACCAGTGCTGCGTGACGATGACGAGCACGACCCCTGCGGCGGCCGCGAGCGCGAAGAACACCAGGGCGACCGCGAGCACGGCGCGCGGCTTCGCCGCACCGGACCCGGTCAGTCGACTCGGTCCGACGCGATAGGCGTCGGTGCCGCGCACGCCGTCCGAATAGTCGTTGGCGTAGTTGACGCCGATCTGCAGCCCGACGGCGACGGCGAGGGCGAGGAGGGTGCGCCAGAGGCCCCACAGCGGGCCCGCGTCATCCGGCCGAAGGATGTAGGCGGATGCGGCACCGATCGCGACCGGCGCGATCGACAACGGCAGGGTGAGCAGGCGCGCTCCGCCGATCCAGTCGCCGAGGGTCGCCTTCCTCACCTGCACCGCGCCGGGTCTGCCACCCGGGCGGCCGCTGCGCTTCTTGCTCTTCTTGGCGGGCGCCTTGCGGGGCGCGGGGACTGATGCTGGGTCGATGCGCTGTTGCCGTGCCACGCGGAGAGCCTAGCCGAGCGCGAGGGCCGCGATCGTGAGGCGGTCTGGTTTGCCGGAGGCGAGCGTCGGGATCGTGTCGAGCAGCAGCACCCGGTTCGGGGCGGCGGCCGGGCCGAGGGCGGCGGCGACGGCATCCCGAACCGTCTCGAGCGGCGGCGAGTTCGTGGCGACGACGACGGGCACCTCGCCCCACTGCGGGTGCGGCACCGCGACGACGACCGCCTCGGCGAGGCCCGGGATGCCGCGCACCGCGAGTTCCACCTCGGCCAGCGACACCTTCACCCCACCCGAGACGATCACGTCGTCGGCGCGGCCGGTGACCCGCAGCGCGCCGTCGACCAGCTCGCCCGTGTCATCCGTGCGGTACCAGCGGCGGCCGTCGCGCTGCGGGAAGGCGAGCGCGGTGCGCCCCGGGTCGTCGAGGTAGCCCTCGGCGAGCACGCTGCCGGCGAGTTCGACGCGACCGTCGACGATGCGTACCTCGGTGTCGCCGATCGGCGCGCCGTCCCACACACAGCCGCCGGAGGTCTCGCTCGAGCCGTAGGTGCGGGTGACCGAGAGGCCGAGTTCCAGGGCGCGCGCGGCCAACGGCACGGGCACCGCCTGCCCGCCCACCAGGATGCGGTCGAAGCGCCGCAGCAGCTCCAGCACGGTGTCGTCCTCGATCAGCCGCGCGAGCTGCACGGGCACGAGGGAGGTGAACCAGCGCTCGGCACCGAGATCGGCGGCGGCGAGCGCGAACCGCTCGGGCGTGAACCCCTCGGGGTCCATGATCGCGGGCTCGGTCTGCGCCGCGAGCGAGCGCACGAGCACGTTGATGCCCGCGATGTAGTGCGCGGGCAAGGCCAGCAGCCACTGCCCCGGTCCGCCGAGTTGCGAATCGGATGCCGCGGCACTCGCCAACAGCGCGTCACCGGACAGCGCCACCCGCTTCGGCCGCCCGGTGGACCCGCTCGTCTCGACCACGACGGCGACCCGCCGTTCGACCACCGGCGGCAGCCCGTGCGGTGTGCCCGGGTGCGGCATGATCGCCGGACCGTCGCCGGAGAGCGCCGCCCGCAGTCCCTCGAGCACCGCGGGCACGTCCCGCGAGTCGACGACGGCGAGCGGGCGGGTCATCAGTACTGCCAGGGGAAGGGCGACCAGTCCGGTTCGCGCTTCTGGAGGAACGAATCCCGACCCTCGACGGCCTCGTCGGTGCCGTAGGCGAGCCGGGTGGCCTCCCCCGCGAACACCTGCTGGCCGACCAGGCCGTCGTCGAGCGCATTGAACGCGAACTTCAGCATGCGGATCGCGGTCGGCGACTTGCCCATGATCGTGGTCGCCCACGCGTAGGCCGTGGTCTCGAGCTCGGCGTGCGGCACGGCGGCGTTGATCGCCCCCATCTCGTACGCGCGCGCGGCGTCGTACTCCTGGGCGAGGAAGAAGATCTCGCGAGCGACCTTCTGCCCCACCTGCCGGGCGAGGTAGGCGCTGCCGTAGCCGCCGTCGAAGGAGCCGACGTCGGCATCCGTCTGCTTGAACCGGGCGTGCTCACGGCTTGCGATCGTCAGGTCGCACACCACGTGCAGCGAGTGACCGCCGCCGGCCGCCCACCCGGGCACGACCGCGATGACGACCTTCGGCATGAAGCGGATGAGCCGCTGCACCTCCAGGATGTGCAGCCTGCCGCTGGCGACAGAACCGTCCTCGTACTGGTACCCGTCCCGACCGCGGATGCGTTGGTCGCCCCCGGAACAGAACGCCCAGCCGCCGTCCTTGGGGCTGGGCCCGTTGCCGGTGAGCAGCACCACGCCGATGCGCGGGTTCTGGCGCGCATCATCCAGGGCCCGGTAGAGCTCGTCGACGGTGTGCGGCCGGAAGGCGTTGCGCACCTCGGGGCGATCGAAGGCCACGCGGGCGACGCGGCCGGCGACGTCGTGGTGGTAGGTGATGTCGGTCAGTTCGCCGAAGCCGTCGACCGCGCGCCACAGGTCGGCGTCGAACAGCGGTGAGGGGGATGCCATGGCCCCAGCCTACGAGGCGACCGCCTGCACCCAGCTCAGCACGGTCAGCAGCACGACCGGGTTCGCGAACACCCCGAGCACGATGGCGGCGGCACCCGTGCGGCGACCGAAGCCCGCGATCACCGCGACGAGCCCGCCGAGGACGGCGGCGATGCTCAGGCCGATCGCGACGTAGGCGAGCACCGTGCCGGTGACCGGGTCGCCGTCGCCGGCGACGGACACCGCGATGCCGTGCACGACCGCGGTGGCGACGGCGAGCGCGAGCGCGCCGCGCCCCACCCACGGGGTGCGGACCCGCGCGACGACGCCCGGAAGTTCTGGGGGCTCGGTCTCGTCGGCATCCTCGAGATCGGGGTTCTCGCCCTCGACGTACATCGGCACGACCTTGAGCGGCACGTGCTCGATCTGGCCCGGACTCTCCACGACCCTCACCCTAATCGACGGGATGTTGTCAGACTGGGCAGATGCTCCCCACCGTCGATGACCTGCTCGCGACCGCCCGCGTGGTGTCGCTGCCGCTGACCTCGCGCTTTCGCGGGGTGGACCTGCGCGAGGCCGTGCTCATCGAGGGGCCGAACGGCTGGACCGAGTTCTCCCCGTTCACCGAATACCTCGACGAGGAGGCGGCGCACTGGCTCGCGGCGGCGATCGACTTCGGCTGGGGCCCCGAGCACCCGCTGCTGCGCGAGAGCGTGCGAGTGAACGCCACCCTGCCGGCGGTCGAGCTCGGTGACGTACCCGGGGTGCTCGCCCGATTCCCGGGATGCCGCACCGTCAAGGTCAAGGTCGCCGATCCCGGTCAGCGCCTCGGCGACGATGTCGAGCGCATCGCGGCGGTGCGCGCGATCCTGGGGCCGGAGGGCCGCATCCGCATCGACGCCAACGGCGCGTGGACCGTGGACGAGGCCGAGCGCGCCATCCACGCCCTCGCCGAGTACGACCTCGAGTACGTCGAGCAGCCGTGCGCGAGCGTGCCCGAGCTCGCCGAGCTGCGCGAGCGCGTGCACTACATGGGCGTGCCGATCGCCGCCGACGAGAGCGTGCGCAAGGCCGAGGATCCCCTGGCGGTCGCGCGGGCGGGCGCCGCCGACATCCTCGTGATCAAGGCGCAGCCGCTCGGCGGCATCACGGCGGCGCTGCGCATCGTCGGGGATGCAGGTCTCCCCGTCGTCGTCTCGAGCGCCCTCGACACCTCCGTCGGCATCTCGATGGGCCTGCACCTGGCCGCCGCGATCCCGCAGCTCGACTACGACTGCGGACTGGCGACGGCGTCCCTGCTCGCGGTGGACGTGACCGACGAGCCGCTCATCCCCTTCGACGGCGCCATCGAGGTGCGCCGAGTGACCCCCACCGAGCACCTGCTCGAGGCACACGCGGCCACCGCGGATCGCACCCGGTGGTGGCTCGCGCGGCTCGAGCGCTGCTTCGCGGTGCTCGAGGCTGAGTAGATCCCACTCACGCCCGTCGCGCACCCCGGACGCTACCCTGGCGGCACACGTTCGCGACCTTGAGGAGTTCCGTTGCGCATCCCATCACGCACCATCACCTTGCTCGCCGCGGCAGGCGCAGCGCTCGCCCTTGCGGGATGCGCGACCGAGCCGACGCCGGACGGATCGGCCTCGACGGGCCCGACGGCCGAGGCGGAGGTCGAGACCCCCGCGACCGGGCCGGAATGCCTCGTCGGGGACTGGCGCATCGAGCAGGACCAGATGCAGGCCTTCTACGACGCCGTCTCCGTCGGCAGCGGCGGGGCCGCGTTCACCATCGAGGGCGGCACTGGCCTCGGTTTCGACGGGTCCGCCTACCGGTACACCCCCGACTTCGAGCTCGTGCTCGACTTCGCCGGCGTCTCGGGCCGCGGCGTGATCACCGGTTCGATCGCCGGCGACTACACCGCAGACGACGGCACGATCGTCACCTCCCACGAGGCGAGCGATGTCGCCCTGACCGTGGATGTGGGTGGAGTCGTCACCGACGGCAGCGAGCTCTTCGGCGAGATCCTCTCGAGCGCGCCGATCAACTCGGCACCCTACGAGTGCACCGCCGACGGCCCGCTCATCCAGTTCGACACCGGCTACGGCCGGGTGCCGATCCAGCTCACGCGCTGAGCGACTAGCGCTGGGCCTCGAGCAGCTCCTGCCAGTCCGCGGGCAACCGCTCGGCGGGACCGGGCACGGACTGGTCGAGCGGGTGGTGCTCCGGCGGCGCGAGCGCCGGGCCGTCGTAGTACTGGTTGGTCGCGTAATCCCAGAACCAGTCCTCGTTCGGCTCGAACGTGCGGATGATGGGATGCCCCGTCGCATGCCAGTGCGCGGTGGCGTGCTTGTTCAGCGAGTCGTCGCAGCAGCCGATGTGGCCGCACTCGGCACAGCGACGCAGGTGCACCCACCAGCTGGCGATCTCGTCGCACTCCACGCAACCGGTGCCGCTCGGCGGCACGGTGGGATCGATACCGGCAGTGCTCATAGGCCGCTGTAGGCGTGCAGGCCCTTGAAGAACAGGTTGACGATCGTGAAGTTGAACACGAGGGCGGCGAAGCCGATGATCGCCAGCCACGCCGAGCGGGCGCCGCGCCAACCGCGCGTCGCCCGGGCGTGGATGTAGCCGGCGTAGATGACCCAGACGATGAAGGTCCAGACCTCTTTGGTGTCCCAGCCCCAGTAGCGGCCCCAGGCCCGCTCGGCCCAGATGGAGCCGGCGATGAGGGTGAAGGTCCAGAACACGAAGCCGACCACGATGAGGCGGTAGGCGGTCTGCTCGAGCTTGTCGGCATCCGGCAGCGCCTTCAGCGCGCGCGGGCTGCCCGCTCTGCGCGACTTGACGAGCTGCACGATCGACAGCGCCGCCCCGAGTGCGAGGAACCCGGTGGCGAGGCTCGCGACGAACACGTGGATGACCAACCACGCCGACTGCAGGGCCGGCGGCAACGGCACGACGTCGACGTAGAAGTTCACGGTGGCGACCCCGAGCGCGACGATCGTGAAGCCGATCACGAAGGCGCCGAGGAAGCGCAGGTCTTGCCACAACTGCACCGCGAGGAAGACGCCGACGATGATCGCCGTGGCGGTGAGCGAGAACTCGAACATGTTCGCCCACGGCACCCGACCACCGGCGACCCCTCGCAGCACGGCGGCCGCGACGTGCAGCGCCCAGGCGAGGATCGTCAGCGCGAACGCCGCGCGGAGGTAACGGGGGCTCTTCGCGGGAGCCGGCGCCTCGGTCTTCTCCAGCACGGCGGTCGACCCCGCGGATGTCACGACCCCGCGCACCTCGGCGGCGGGCACCGCCACGGTGCGACGCGAGAGGTCGAGGGTGAAGAGCACGAACGCGATGACGTAGATGCCCATCGCCGAGTAGACGCCGACGAGGGAGAGGGAGGCGAGGGTGTCGGTCACGGCTTCCAGCCTAAGCCTTGGCCGCGGCGTGCCGGTCGGCGAGTTCGGCGACCGCCGCCTCGAGGCCGGGGTCGTCGCCGCGGGCGAGGCCCGCGTACTCGAGGGTGACCGTGCCGTCGTCGGCGGTGACCGCCTTCACCCACATGCGCCGACGGGGGATGAACAGGCTCACGATGAGTCCGGCGAGGGAGAGCGCGGCGAACAGCAGCACCCAGCCCTGGGCCGCGTCGTGGTGCACGTCGAGGGAGACGAAACGCGGCAGTCCGGCCAGTTCGATGCTGCCGAGGCCGTCGGGCAGGTCCACGCGATCGCCGAGGCGCAGCTCGATCGTCGGGGCCGCGGCATCCCGGCCGGCGATCTGGGTGAGCTCGTCGGTGTTGAGCGAGTACGCGTTCCTCGCCACCCCGTCGTCGAGGCCGAGGTCGCCGGTGTAGACCTCGAGGGTCAGCAGCGGGTTGATGAGGTCGGGGAAGTTCGAGGCGTAGGCGCCCGTCGCCGTCGGCACCGCGCTGGGGTAGAACAGGGCGCGGATGCCGAGCTGCTCGTCGAGCCCGTCCGGGATCTTGATCACGCCGAGGCTGAACAGGTTGGCGTCCTGCGGCAGGAACGGCGTCGGCCCCGAGAACACGACCTCGCCGTCACCGTCGCGCACGATGAGCTCGGGGGCGTACCCGTTGCCGAGCAGGTAGACCTGGGTGCCGCCGATGGACAGCGGCTCGTTGACCTTGATCTGCTGCTCGCGCGGCTCCTGGCCGCGCAGCGTCGTCGTGACGGTGGCCGTGAAGTCCACCGGCTGGCCGAGCGCGTTGATGTTCTCCTGCTCGTAGACGGCGTCGAAGCGCTCGAGGGCGATCGAGTAGGGCTCGAGGTCGGATTCCTGGAAGAACCGGCCCGGATTGAACGAGTCGTAGCTCGCGAGCGTGTTCGCGAAGGCGTAGCCCTCGACGACCACGCGCTGACCGGTGTACCCGAAGCCACCGCCGATGCCGACGGCGATGAGCACGCCGATGAGCGCGGTGTGGAAGACCAGGTTGCCGGTCTCGCGCAGGTAGCCGCGCTCCGCGCTCACGGAGTCGCCGTACTGCTCCACCCGGTAGCCCTGGCGGCGCAACAGGGCGGTCGCGGTCGTGACGGCGGTGGCGGCATCCCCCGCCCACGGGCGCGTCGTGAACCCCTCGAGACGCGACAGCCGAGCCGGGGTCTTGGGCGGCCGGGCACGCAGCGCCTGCGCGTGGTGCTTGGTGCGCGGGATGACGCATCCGATCAGCGAGATAAACAGCAGCAGGTAGATCGCCGAGAACCACACCGAGGTGTAGGTGGAGAACACGCCGAGGGTGTCGAGCACCGCCGACAGCTCGGGGTTGGCGGCCTTGTACTGCACGACGCCGTTCGGGTCGGAGCTGACCTGCGGCACGAGGGAACCGGGGATCGCCGCGATGGCGAGCAGCAGCAGCAGGAACAGCGCCGTGCGCATGCTCGTCAGTTGCCGCCAGAAGAACCGCAGGTAGCCGACCGCGCCGAGCTTCGGCTGGTTGATCGGCGCGTCGGAGTCGAAGTGATCTCCCGGGCGCATCGGATCGCTGTTCACGGAATCAGAGGACGACGTCGAAGCCACCGATCACCACCCCCAACCACGACAACAGCATGCCCCACAGTCCGCTGACCATCGCGATGCCGGTCGCGATGAGCAGCGCGCCGCCGATGATGTTGATCACCCGGATGTGCCGCTTGACCCACCCGATCGACGAGCCGACCCAGCCGAAACCGAGGGCGACCAGGATGAACGGGATGCCGAGGCCGATGCAATAGAACGCCCCGATGATCGCGGCCCGCCCCGGGTTCGCCTCGTAGCTGGCGAGCGCGATGACGGCACCGACGGTCGGGCCGATGCACGGCACCCAGCCGATCGCGAAGACCGCGCCGAGCAGCGGCGCACCCGCGAGACCCGGCGCGGGGCGCCACCGCGGCTTGATGTCGCGCTGCAGGAAGGTGACCTGCCCGATGAAGACGAGGCCGAGCACGATGACGATCACGCCGGCGATGCGGGTGATGATGTCGCGGTACTGCAGCACGAAGAGTCCTACGGTGCCGGAGAGCACGAAGATGGTCAGGAAGACGACGCTGAACCCGAGCACGAACAGGGCGGCGCCGAGCACGGTGCGGCCGCGGGTCTGGCTCGCGGCATCCGTGGTCCCGGTGACATAGCCGAGGTAGCCGGGCACGAGCGGTAGCACGCACGGGGCGAGGAACGACAGCAGGCCCGCGGCGAGCGCGATCGGCAGGGCGAGCAGGAGGTTGCCCTGCCCGAGGATCTGCTCGATGCCCACTACTGCTCGGCCAGCACGGTGTCGAGCATGCTGGCGAGAATCGACGGGTCCTTGATCACGCCGCTGATGCGCGCGGCGACCCGACCTTCGCGGTCGAGCACGAGCGTCGTCGGCACCGCGTTCGGCGCGACCGCCCCAGCCCCGGCGAAGGCGAGCTGCACGGATGCCGTGCGCGCGTCGAGGATCGAGGGGTATTCGATGCCGTTCTCGTCCTCAAAGAGGCGCGCGACGGCCGCCTCGTCCGAGGTGTTCACCCCGAGGAAGGCCACCCCGTCGTATTCGGCGCTCAGCTCGGCCAGGTACGGGGCCTCGATGCGGCAGGGCGGGCAGTTGGCGTACCAGAAGTTCAGCACCGTGACTTCACCGGCGAAGTCCTCGTTGGTGATGGCGTCGCCGTCGATGCTCTCGCCCTCGAATGCGATCGCCTCGCCGCGTTGGTCGGGTGCGACCTCGAGGGTGCCGTCGCCGGAGATGTACCCCTGGCCCGAGCCGTTCTGGTACTGCTCGGCGAGCGGGTCGGTTGCGGTGCAGCCGGCCAGCAGCAGCACGAGGCCTGCCGCGGCGATGAGGGATCGGGTCTTCACACTGCTCCGGTGTCGATGGCGGATGCCAGCAATGCTTTCGCAGGTTCCTGATAGTCCACCTCGACGAAGCGGTCGCCCTCGCGCGCGAGCGTCGTGATGCTGGACAGGCTGCAGCGGCGCTTGGCCGGGTTGTGGAACAGTCGCTTGCCCGCGACCGAGCGCTGCACGGTGACGATCGGCATCTGGTGGCTGACCATCACGACCTCGCCGCCGTCCACCGCAGCCCAGGCCTCCTCGATCACCGAGAGCATGCGGGCACGCACGAGCGTGAACGCCTCGCCCCAGCCGGGGGTGAAGGGGTCGGCGAGCTTGGGCCACGACCGCGGGTCGCGCACCTTGCGCTTGACGGTGGTGCCCTCGAACCAGTTCGTCGGCTCGATGAGCCGCTCGTCGGTGATGATCGGCAGGCCGAAGCGCTGCGACCAGGGCTGCGCCGACTCCTGGGCGCGCTGCAGCGGGCTGGCCCAGAGCGCGGTGACCGGATGCCCGGTCAGGCTCTCGGCCGCGACATCCGCCATGCGGTGCCCCAGTTCGCTCAGGTGGTAGCCCGGGATGCGCCCGTAGAGGATGCCCTCGGGATTGTGCACCTCGCCATGACGCACGAGGCGGATGAGGTCGGCGGGCACGATCTCGATTCTACGCGGCGCTCGCACCGCTCCTCAGGCCGCGATCGCGGCACCGACCGGGAAGTTGTCGCGGAACAGGTTCTCCGGGTCGACGCGGCGCTTGATCTCGCGAAGCCTGGCGAGCGTGTCGGGCGGGAACGCGTCCGCGAGGCGCTCGGGCCGCGGATCGGTCTCGAAGCTCAGGTAGAGGCCGTCCATGTACCGCTGCACGAGCGTGTCCCACTGCGCGTCGAGCCGGCTGCGGTTGCCGCCGAGTGCAGCGACGGCGAAGTTCGCGGTGCGGTGGGCGTAGGCCGTCGCATCCGGTGGCACATCCGCGACGGCACCACCCACCGATCGCACCGAGAAGAAGAAGACCTCGCCGCTGTCGAGCATCCGTGCCGTCGCGCGCGCGACCTCCGCTGTGAAGCGATGCAGCAGACCGGACCGGCCGACCGGCTCACCCTGACCGTGGTGGTCCGTGCCCTGGGCGTTCGCCATCACCTGCGCATACGTCGTGAGCTCGACCGACTGCTGCACGAGTGGAGCGATAGCGGCGAACGGCTGCAGTCGCTCGAGGATGGTGTCCGGATCGGCCGAGTCGACCATCGCCATCATCTGGGCGATCGTGGGCTGCCCCGGACTCGACCGCCCGACGATCAGAAAGCTCGTGAGGTCGCGCGGCGCGGCCTCCATCAGCGCTCCCCAGCCCTCGAGGAACCCCGCAGTATCGGTCGCGTCGAAGGCGAGTTGCGCCCAGCCGACCTCGCCCACCTCATCGACTTCGAACTCGAACGAGCTCACGATGCCGACATTCGCGCCGGCACCCCGCACGGCCCAGAACAGGTCGGGGTTCTCGGTCTGACTGACGCGAACCACCGAGCCGTCGGCGAGCACCACGTCGGCAGCGCGCAGGTGATCGATCGTGAGACCGTGCTCGCGCGCGAGCCATCCGATGCCGCCGGCGGTCGCGAGTCCACCCACGCCGACGCCTCCGTAGTCGCCGGATGACAGGGCCCAGCCGCGCGTGGCGAGCGCCGCCGCCACATCCCCCCAGCGTGCGCCGGGGCCGATGCGCACCCGACGGGACGCCTCATCGAGGATCTCGATGGCATCCATGCGACCGAGATCGATCACGATCCCGCCGTCGTTGGTGGAACGCCCGCTGATGCCGTGCCCTCCGCTGCGCACACCGAGTGGAAGCTCCCGATGCGACCTCGCGAACGCGACGGCGTCGACTACCTGCTCGGTGTTCGCGGGACGCAGGATGATGCCCGGCGCACCTCCGCGCAGGTAGTTGTTGCGCTTGCGCGGGTACGCCGGGTCGCCGGGCTCGATGACGTCCGCGGCCAGGGAAGGCGGCACCGCGTCGTAGGCGATCCCGGCGCGGCGCTTGGCGAGCATCGCCTCGCCGCGCGCCCGACCCTGCTCGGTGCCACGGGAGGCTCGTTCGGCGGCGACGGCCTCCCGAACATCCGGGAGGGTCTCGGCGAAACCGCGCATCGCGGACGGATCGTCACCCATCATGATGAACACGCTCACGCCGTCCTCGACGGCGAGCCTGACCAGTTCGTCGGGGTCGAGGGCACCGCCGATGTTCAGCAGTCGCCGGATCTCGCGCGGATCGCGACCCGCGTCCAGCGCCGCCTGATCGATGATCGCGTTTCCCGCCGCGAGGTCGCCAGGTTTCAGCCATGGCAGAGAGGGCAGCCAGCCGTCGCCCTTGGTGCCGATGAGGCGTTGCATCCTCGGCATCCTCGCGCCGATCCAGATCGGCACGTCGTGAGCCGGCGCGGGCCCACGTTTGGCGCCGGACACGGAGTGGAACTCGCCGCCCACGCGAAGCGGCGAGCGATCACCCGCATCCCAGATGCCGCGGATGATGTCGATCGCCTCGCCGAGTGCGTCGACGGCCTGGCCGCCGGTGAGCCGGTCCCCGCCCATCGCCTCGATCGCGTCCCAGAACCCGCCGGCGCCGAGCCCGAGTTCGATCCGGCCTCCGGAGAGCAGGTCGAGGCTCGCCACCGAGCGGGCCAGCACAGCAGGCTGGCGCAACGGGAGGTTGAGCACGTTGCCGGAGATGTGGATGCGCTCGGTGACCGCCGCCACCCAGCTCATCAGCGTCCAGGTGTCATGGAATGCCGCCTGATAGGGGTGGTCCTGAAAGGTCACCAGGTCGAAGCCGAGCTCCTCGCTCAGCCGGGCCAGCTGCACCGCCTGCTGCGGCGGATTGTTGACCGGAGTGACGAAGGTTCCGAACTGCAGGGGATGTCCGTAGTCAGGCATTCCACCAGCATCCTCCCGCCACCAGGGCGGTGCAAACCCCTCGTAAGTGACTTACGATATACAAGTGCATGCTCAGACCGCGCCGCCACTCCGGCGCATCAAGGACGAAGAGTGCCGGCCCTTTCAGTGGGCGGTGGAGCTGATCGGCAAACGATGGAGTTCGGGCATCCTGCTCGCCGTCTGGCAGGGCGCCTCCCGCTTCAGCGAGATCGTGGCCCGGGTCGAGGGGTTGAGCGATCGGATGCTCGCCCAGCGCGCCAGGGAGCTCGAGGCCGCCGGGCTGCTCGCCAGAGAGGTGATCCCCACCACCCCGGTGCAGATCCGATACCGGCTCACCGAGCGCGGAGAGGACCTGCTGGTGGCCCTGCAACCCGTTCATGAATGGGAGCAGCGCTGGCGCTCGGCCCCGCACGACTAAACTTCCGGGGTGACGCAACGCACCCTGATCAAGCATCTGCTGGCCGCGACCGACGGTCCGATCTCCGTCTCCGGCTGGGTGGATACCGTGCGGGACCAGAAGAAGGTGCAGTTCGTCGTGCTGCGCGACGAGTCCGGTGCCGTGCAGCTCGTGCATCCTCGGGCCTTCGCGGAGGATGGCACGCCCGAGCCCGATGAGCTCGCCGAGACGATCTCCGGCCTCGCGCAGGGCACGTTCCTGACCGCCACGGGCGAGCTCAAGCACGACGAGCGCGTGAAGCTCGGCGGAGTCGAGATCAAGCTCGACGGCATCGAGATCGCGGCCGCGGCCATCCCCGAGACGCCGATCGCCGACGACTCGGGCGTCGACAAGCGCATGGACTGGCGCTTCCTCGACCTGCGCCAGCCCAAGAACAACCTCATCTTCCGGGTGCAGACCACCCTCGAGCACGCGTGGCGTACCTACTGGGTCGAGCACGAGTTCATCGAGCTGCACACGCCGAAGCTCATGGCGAGCGCGAGCGAATCGAAGGCCGAGCTGTTCGAGGTCGAGTACTTCGAGACGAAGGCCTACCTCTCGCAGAGTCCGCAGTTCTTCAAGCAGATGGCCCAGCCGGCCGGCTTCGGCAAGATCTTCGAGGTCGGGCCCGCGTTCCGCGCCGACCCCAGCTTCACCAGCCGGCACGCCACCGAGTTCACGAGCGTCGACGCCGAGATGAGCTGGATCGACTCCCACGAAGACGTCATGCGCATGCACGAGGAACTGCTCGTGGCGGGCTTCCAGGCGGTCAAGGACAAGCACGGGGCTGAGATCGAGGCCGCGTTCGGGGTCGAGGTGACCGTGCCGACGCTGCCGTTCCCGCGCATCCCGCTCGCGGAGGCGAAGCGCATCGTGGCCGAGCGCGGCTACGAGGTGCCGCGCGCCGACGACGACATGGACCCGGAGGGCGAGCGCCAGATCGCCGCCTACGTGAAGGAGAAGTTCGGACACGAGTTCGTGTTCCTCACCGACTACGCCTCCAGCATCCGGCCGTTTTACCACATGCGTCACGCGGATGACCCGGGCCTGACCAACAGCTACGACCTGATCTTCAACGGCGTCGAGATCTCCACCGGCGCCCAGCGCGAGCACCGCGTCGAGGTGCTCGAAGTGCAGGCGCGCGAGAAGGGTCTCGACCCCGAGGAGCTCGGGTTCTACCTCGACTTCTTCCGCTACGGCGTGCCGCCGCACGGCGGGTTCGGCATGGGACTGTCGCGCGTGCTGATGCTCATGCTGCACCTGACGAACATCCGCGAGACCACCTACCTGTTCCGCGGGCCGACGCGCCTGCTGCCCTAGCACTTCCGTCATAGGCGCAGGGCACCCCGGGGCTCTAGGCTGGCATCAACCGTCAGCAAAGGAGCCACCATGGCCGGCAAGTTCGTCGTCAGCAAGGACAAGAAGGGCGAGTTCCGCTTCGTCCTCAAGGCCGGCAATGGCGAGATCATCGCGATGTCGGAGGGCTACGCCGCCAAGGCGAGCGCGCTGAACGGCATCGAGTCGGTGCGCAAGAACGCCGCGGACGCGACCGTCGTCGACGAGACCGGCGCCTGATCTAGTCGAGTTCAGGTTCATGGGGCAGGATGACCCCATGTCCAAGAAGATCGATGCGGCGCTCAAGGAACTGAAGAAGGCGCTGAACAAGCACGCCGATGTTGTCGGCGGAGGTGCGGTGTCTCTCAAGAAGGCCCAGCGCGCGGGCGCCAAGGTCGCTGCGGCCGCGAGCGCCTACGCCGAGGCGGTGCACGCCAAGAGCGGCATGCCGAACCCGTTCGACGACATGCTGCAGCCCGGGCTCGAGACCTCGACGCTCGCGTCGTTGGCCGCGGAGCGCGACAAGCTCGCCGAGCGGCTCACGGGCCCGATCCCGGTGCAAGACCAGGCCAAGGCGCTCTAGCCCCGCGACGATCGAGCGACGCCGCTCACTGGCCGTTCGCGACCAGCGCGGCACGCAGCCGCTCGGCGTCGATGCGCCAGATGTTGTGCACCACGCCGTCGATCAGCACGACCGGGATCTCGTCCCAGTACCGCGCGTTGAGCTCCGGGTCGTCGAGGATCGAGAGCTCCTCCACCGTCACGGATGCCTCATCGCCCAGCTGCGCGACCACCTCCGTCACGACCTCTCGGGCCGCGTCGCAGAGGTGACACCCCGGCTTGGACAACAGGGTGAGGCGCGTGGATGACACGCCCATAGACTAATCGCGATGTCTTCTGCAGCGCCGCCGGCACCGAGCGAACGCCCGATCGTGGCCTTCTTCGACGTCGACAACACGCTCATCCGCGGCGCGAGCGTCTATTACGTCGGCCGGGAGGCCTTCAAGCGCGGCCTGATCTCCTGGCGCGACATCGCCGTCTTCGCCTGGCACCAGTTCAGGTTTCTCGCCGTGGGCGAGAACCGGGCGCACCTGGCCAGTGCGAAGGAGCGTGCGCTGGGACTCGTCGGCGGGCACAGCGAAGCCGCACTCATCGATCTCGCCGAGGACATCTACGAGCGCCGTTTCGCACCTCGCCTCTGGCCGGAGACCGTCGACCTCACCCGGGAGCACCTCGCCAAGGGCCACGAGGTGTGGCTGATCACGGCCACCCCGCAGCTCGTCGCCCAGGTGATCGCCGACCGACTCGGACTCACCGGCGCCCTCGGCACGCGAGTGCAGGCGCTCGACGGCATCTTCACCGGCGCGCTCGACGGCCATGTGCTGCACGGGGACGAGAAGGCCGCGGTCGCGCGCGACCACGCCCGCGAGCGCAAGGCGGCGCTCGGGGACTGCTGGGCCTATTCGGACTCGAGCAACGACATCCCGCTGCTCAGCCTCGTCGGCAATCGCGTGGTGGTGAACCCCGATGCGAAGCTGCACGCGCACGCGATCGACCAGGGCTGGAGCGTGCTGCCGCTGAAGCGGTCGAGCATCCGGGATGCCCGCAAGCGCGTTCGACGCGAGGCGCGAGCCGTGAAGAAGACGAGGTAGAAACCTCAGTCGCAGGCTCCCGCGGCGCTGGCGTCGCGGAAACGCTGGCACGTTTCTCCAGGCTCCAGCGCGCTACTTCTTGTTGCGACGCTGGTGACGCGTCTTGCGCAGCAGCTTGCGGTGCTTCTTCTTGGCCATCCGCTTGCGGCGCTTCTTGATGACTGAACCCATTGATTTACCTCACTGGTTGCTGATCTGGACCACTCGGTCCGTCAGAACCGTGGGAAGACTCGCCGAGTTTACCTGAAATCAGCCGACGTCGGAGATCGGCGTCTGAATCGCGGCGACCACGGCAGACTCCGGGATGCGAAACGAACGCCCGAACCGAACGGCCGGCAGCTCCCCCGAATGCACCATGCGGTACACGGTCATGTTCGACACGCGCATCATCTCGGCCACCTCGGCGACCGTGAGGAAGCGCACATCGGACAGATCCGCGGCCATGCCTGTGCCCCTTCGGATGAGAAACCCCTGTGACTGGAGTGTCAAACGATCACCTTAGGGGCAGGAGTGAGCCGGTGTCCACCCCTCGAAGGCGCTCAGCCCTTGCGGAACGGACGCCTGCGCATGATCACCGGGAGGCGCTTCTGCACGGCCTCCGAGGCGTCGTGGATCACGGTGAGCGCCTGATGCTGACCTTCGGCGAGTTTGCGGCCGAGGTTCTCCCCGACATCCGCACCCGACCAGGCCGCGAAGACGGCCGAGCCGCCGTCGTCGATGCGCAGGTCGTCGTCCTCGAACTCCGCGGTGACGAAGGGCACCAGCCAGTCCTCGAGCGCCTCGAGCGGCGACGCGTCGAGCCGGTAGTAGCGGTGCTGACCGTCCTCGCGCACGCTCACCAGGCCGTGATCGCGCAGCACCTTGAGGTGCTTGGAGACGGTCGGCTGACTCAGCCCGAGACGCTCCACGAGATCGCCGACGCTGATCTCGCTCGTGGCCGACGCCTGCGAGGCGCGCTGCTCGAGCAGAACCTGCAGCAGATCGCGCCGGGTCGGGTCCGCGATGACGTCGAAGATGTCGGCCATCACATCAGAGTAGCGTGGCTATGCTTCGTCCAGTCAGGCTCGAGGAGGCCCTCCATTGGTTGACAAGATCCCACATGATGCACCTGTGCTCGTGATCGGGCTCGGTCGTTTCGGCGCGGCTACCGCGGGCCAGCTGCAGCGCCTCGACCGAGAGGTGCTCGCCATCGATGAGGATGCGGGCCTCGTGCAGAAGTGGTCGGAGCGCGTGACCCACGCGGTGCAGGCGGATGCGCGCAACATCGACGCGCTGCGCCAGATCGGAGCGCAGGACTTCGCCATCGCGGTCGTGGCGGTCGGCTCCTATCTCGAGGCGAGCGTGCTGATCACGGCCAACCTCGTCGACCTCAAGATCCCGCAGATCTGGGCGAAGGCGATCAGCCAGTCGCACGGCAAGATCCTGTCGCGCATCGGGGCGAACCACGTGATCTACCCCGAGGCCGAGGCGGGCGAACGTGTCGCCCACCTCGTCTCCGGTCGCATGATCGACTTCATCGAGTTCGACGACGACTTCGCCATCGTGAAGATGTATCCCCCGAAGCCGATCCGGGGGATGACCCTCGCCGAGTCGGGCGTGCGGTCCAAGTACGGCATCACTGTGGTCGGCGTGAAGTCGCCGGGCAAGGAGTTCACCTACGCGACGCCGGAGACCGTGGTCTCCAACCGGGATCTCGTCATCGTCAGCGGCAACTCCGCGGACATCGAACGGTTCGCGACGCTCGAAAGCTAGGGCCGCGCGTCAGCGACCGTTCGGCGTCACGCCCCCGCTGCCAGCTCCCGCGCTCGGGCGAGCGCCGCAGCGGTCGCCCGGTCGAACATCCCGGCGAGGTCGGCTTCCTGCATGACGGCGATGGCCCGTTCCGTCGTGCCCTTCGGACTCGTCACCTGGGCGCGCAGTTCCTCGGGCGAGCGACCGGATGCCGCGAGCAAGGCGACCGCGCCCTCGAAGGTGCCCGACACCAGCTGGGCCGCGACGTCAGGGGCGAACCCGAGGCCGACGGCGGTGCGGGTCAACTCCTCGATGAGGTAGAACACGTACGCGGGGCCGGACCCGGAGATCGTCGAGAGCGCATCGATCTGCGACTCCGGAACCTCCACGACGCTCCCCACGGTCTCGAACAGCGCCCGGCCGAGCGCGACCTGCTCTGGCGTCGCGCGCGAGCCGGCCGCCAGACCGGTGACCGCCTTGCCGACGATCGCCGGGGTGTTCGGCATCGCCCGCAGCACGGGGTTCGGCACGAGCGCCTCCATGGTGGCGGTCGTGACTCCGGCGGCGACGCTGATGACGAGGGCGTTCGGGTCCAGCGCGGGGGCGAGTTCGGCGAGCGTGTCGGGCAGCAGGGCCGGCTTGACGCCGAGCAGCACGATGGCCGCGCCATCCACCGCCTCGAGGTTGCCCCGCGGCACGGACTCGAGCGCGTACGAGACGACACCCGGGCCGTCGAGCGCCCGGGCCTTGGCCTCGGTGCGGTTCGTGACGCGGATGCCACCGGCCACCGTCACCGATGGCGCGAGCAATCCGGAGAGGATCGCGCCGCCCATGGCGCCGGTGCCGATGATGGCGATGGAAGGAAGCGTCATGGTCACGTGATCATCCTAGGATTGGGCCATGAGCGCATCCGGCGGCAACAAGGCCATCATCGCCGCCCTCCTCGCGAACCTCGGCATCGCGATCACGAAGTTCGTGGCCTTCGTCTTCTCCGGCTCATCGTCGATGCTCGCCGAGAGCGTGCACTCGGTGGCGGACTCCGGCAACCAGCTGTTGCTGCTCATCGGCGGCCGCCGGTCCAAGAAGGTGGCGGACCGGGAGCACCCCTTCGGCTACGGCCGCGAGCGCTATGTGTACGCCTTCGTCGTGGCGATCATCCTGTTCTCCATCGGTGGCGTGTTCTCGATCTACGAGGGCATCGACAAGCTGCAGCACCCGCACGCGCTCGAGGTGCCGTGGCTGCCCATCCTCGTGCTGTCCATCGCGATCGTGCTCGAGTCGTTCTCGCTGCGCACTGCGGTGAAGGAGTCCAATCACACGCGCGGCAAGCAGAGCTGGGTGCAGTTCATCCGGCACGCTAAGGCGCCGGAGCTGCCGGTGGTGCTGCTTGAGGACGTCGCGGCCCTGCTGGGTCTGGTCTTCGCGTTCGTCGGCGTCGGGCTCACGATCCTCACCGGCAACCCGATGTGGGATGCCATCGGCACCCTCGCGATCGGTGCGTTGCTCGTGCTCGTGGCCGTCGTGCTCGGCATCGAGACCAAGAGCCTGCTCGTGGGCGAGGGCGCGAACCTCGAGGATGACGCGAAGATCCGCGCCGTCATCGAACAGCACCCCGACGTGGAGACCCTCATCCACATGAAGACCCTCTATCTCGGGCCGGACGAGCTGCTCGTCGGCGCCAAGGTCGGATTCGCGAGCAAGGCGCGTCTGACCGACATCTCCGCGAGCATCAACTCACTCGAGTCCGCGATTCGGGCCGCCGTGCCGGTCGCGCGCGTGATCTACATCGAGCCGGACGTGTACGTCGCGGCGAACGCCGTCGCGCCGGCCACCGACGCGATCGTCATCAAGGGAACGGACTAGCACCATGGACATCCTGCACTCGATCCTCTTCGCCGGGCACATGCTCGGCCTCGCCGCGATCATCGGCTCCTTCTTCGTGCAGATGAGGCGCAAGTCCGACTTCATCCTCGGCCCGACCCTCTACGGCGCCATCGTGCAGCTGCTCACCGGCGTCGGCCTGGTCGGACTCGCCGAGGCCGGCGACCACGACGTCAACATGGTGAAGATCGCCGTCAAGCTCGGCATCGCCGCCATCGTGCTCGTCGCCGCGATCGTCGCGGTCGTCGTGCAGCGCAGGGGCGGCAAGGTGCAGCCGTGGTTCCACGCCGCGGGTGGCCTCGCCGTGATCAACGTGCTCGTCGCGGTGTTCTGGCGCTAAGCCGGTCGTCGCAGACCCGGCGTTGCAGACCCGGCGTTGCAGACCCGGCATCGCAGACCCGGCGTCGCAGACCCGGCGTGCGAGCGCCGGCCCGTCGCGCCATATCCCCGCCCCAAGATCCGGGCCCTCGGAACGTTCGGCAATTCAAGGACATTGTCCTTGAATTGCCGAGTCTGCGGAGAGGAAGAGAGACGGCCACTCCCGAGCCTCGTGGAGGCGGCGTGGAGTTGATCACGAACGCGGGCGCTGGGTCAGCGTCGCGCGCCGGCGTCGCGCGTCAGCAGCGCTCATGAGCAGCAGCTCATCGGCAGCACTCGTCAGCGACGTTCGTCGAAGAAGCCGACGAGCAGTTCGGCGCACTGCCGCTCCAGCACGCCGGCGACCACCTCGACGCGGTGCGGCAGCCTGCGGTCGCGCAACACGTCGTAGATGCTGCCCGCGGCGCCGGCCTTCTCGTCCCACGCGCCGAACACGACGCGAGGGATGCGCGCCTGCAGAATCGCGCCGGCGCACATCGTGCACGGCTCGAGGGTGACCACGAGGGTGGTGTTCTCCAGGTGCCAAGTGCCGAGTTGCCGGGCGGCGGCGCGGATCGCGACGATCTCCGCGTGGGCGGTGGGGTCGGCGGTGAGCTCGCGCTCGTTGCGGCCGACGGCGAGGCGGTTGCCCGCGGCATCCAACAGCAGCGCCGCGACCGGAACGTCACCGCTCGCGAGCGCGAGGCGGGCTTCGGAGATCGCCTCCGACATCCATTCCTCGGCGGCGCTCGCCGAAAAGCTCTCCACAGTAGATTGAGCCTATGCGAGTCCACGTTGCCGACCACCCGCTGATCACCCACAAGCTCACCGTGCTGCGCGACGTGAACACGCCGTCGCCGACGTTCCGGGCCCTCACCGAGGAGCTCGTCACGCTGCTCGCCTACGAGGCGACCCGACAGGTGCGGGTGCACGAGGTGGACATCCAGACTCCGGTCGCGCCGACGAAGGGCCTCGCGATCAGCGACCCGAAGCCGCTCGTCGTGCCCATCCTGCGCGCCGGGCTCGGGATGCTCGAGGGCATGGTCAAGCTCGTGCCGACCGCGGAGGTCGGCTTTCTCGGCATGATGCGCGACGAGGAGACCCTGCAGCCGACCACGTACGCGAACCGCTTGCCCGACGATCTCTCCAACCGTCAGTGCTTCATCCTCGATCCGATGCTCGCCACCGGCGGTTCGCTCATCGCCGCGATCGACTTCCTCTTCGAACGCGGGGCCGTGGATGTCACGGCCGTCTGCCTCATCGGATCGCCCGAGGGTGTCGCCGCCGTCGAGAAGGCGACCGCCGGCCGCGAGGTCACCGTGGTGCTCGGCGCGATCGATGAGAAACTCAACGAGGTCGGCTACATCGTCCCGGGCCTCGGGGATGCCGGGGACCGCCTGTACGGGCTGGTGTAGCCGCGCGTCACCCGCGGGCGCGAATGCGCCGAATCGCGAGCGATGGGCGCGCTCGCACCGCCTTCGCGCACGAACGCGATGAGTCCCGTGCCGATGAGCATGATCACCGCGCTGACGACGAAGAGCGCCGCGTATCCGCCGGTCGACGCGATCACGACCGCCGCGACGAGAGGTGCGGCAGCCTGGCCGAGGTTCGTGGCGACGTTGAAGACCCCGAGGCCACGCGCCGCCTCGCGGTCTGGGTCGGGCATCACTTGACTGGCGAGCGCGGTCCCGCACGCGATCGACAGTCCGAGGCTCGCACCGAGCACTCCGGCCAGCGCCAGAATGCCCGGTACCGTCGGAGAGAGCAGGGGAACCGCGAGCGCCGCCACGACCGCCAACCCCGCGGCGACGAGGAACGGGCGGCGGCGTCCCAGGCGATCGCTGAGCCATCCGCCGAGGAGCACGGCGACGAGCAGTCCGGCCCCACCGATCACGGCCGCGACCCCGACGAGCACCGCCGCCTCCTCCTCACCGACGCCGACGAAGTCGCTGAGGATGTAGAGCAGATACCCGTGGACACTGCCGTAGGCGACGGTGAAGCAGATGCGCCAGAAGAGCACGATGACGAAGTCGGGATGCCGCCGCGGGTTCACGACGAACCCGCGCAGGAAGACCCCCACCCGGAACGGCTGCGCCTGCGCCTGCGGTACGACGCGATCCCGCGAGGTGAGAGCGAAGACGAGCACGGCGACCAGCACCACCGCTGCGAGCACCCAGTATCCGACACTCGACGTGAGCGCGCCGGAGCCCGCGAGCATCGTGCCCACGACACCACCAGCGACCGCCGCCGCCCCGAGCACTCCAGCGGCCAGCCCGCGCTGCTGCACCGGAAAGCCGTCGACGAGATAGACGCTCGAAGCGATGTCGGTGCCGTTGAGGCAGAACTGCGCGATCGCCCACAGCACCACGAGCATGGCGACCGACGACGCGCCACCCATCGCACCGAGTGCAACGCCGCCGACCACGGCACCCCCGAGCATCCACGGCACGCGGCGCCCCCACCGGCTCCGCGTGCGGTCGCTCAGGGCTCCGACGAGGGGCTGCGCGAGAGCGGTGACGCCGAACGATACCGAGGTCACGAGCGCGAGCGCACCGACCTTGCCCTCGGGATCGATTCGCGCGATCTGCTGAGGCAGCAGCACCGAGAGCACCCCGGCATAGGCCGCGAACAGCGCGACATTCACGACGACAAGACGACCCAGCAAGGCCAGACGTGTTCCCCCCACCTCACGATTCTGCCAGCCCGGAAATCCGACTCCTGACTGGTGCAAGCCCCGTCGATCTCGACAAGCTCGCGCCCCGGTGTGTACACTCGCGGCATGACCGTTTCCGTGCGCCCCCTGACCACCCTTGAGGTGATGGGTTCTCGCGCGGTCATGTGTTGTCGAATGTGTGCCTAATCGGCCCCTCCTCGCCGAGTTCCGTTCGACCCTGAATACGAACTCCGCGGATATCGTCCTCATCACGGCGTGACTCCGCTTGCACGACCGCAGTACCCCGAAGGATCACAACCCCATCATCAGGGGCCCTTCACCCCCACCGAGGATTCAACAACCATGTCCATTGCCACCGTTGAGCGCGCACCCATCGCCCCCGCCGCGCCCGTTCCCACCGCCGCCCCGAGCCGCCGCCTGCAGGCCGTGCCGCAGGGCACCGAGGCCCGAGGCTTCGCCCTCTACGTCGGTCTCGACGAGTTCAAGGCCGTCGAAGCGGGCACCGACCTCGCGCATGTCGTCGCCGAGATCAAGAAGCTCGTGGCCGAGCTCGTCCCCAGCGCCGAGACCTACGCCGCCGTCGCTCTGGCGCCGGTCGGCGCCGGCGGTCGGGACGTCGATGTCGTGCGCCTCGCCCTGCAGGATCCCGCCGCCCTCGCCAAGCACCGCCAAGAGGAAGCGCCGGCCGAGCCCAAGCCTCGCGGTGGGGTCGTGATCGACATCTCGCGCAAGCGTGTGCTGCTCGACGGGGAGACGGCATCCCTGACCTACAAGGAGTTCGAGTTGCTGCAGTACCTCGTGCTGCGCGAGGGCCGCACTGTCGATCGGTCGGAGATCATCGCAGCACTGTGGTCGGTCGGCGATGACGAAGTGCCGAACGAGCGCACGATCGACGTGCACGTGCGCCGCCTGCGATCCAAGCTCGGCGACTTCGAGGACATCGTGCGCACCGTGCGCGGGGTCGGCTACCGCTTCGACCGTCACGCGGATGTCTCGATCCGCCAGGCCTCGACGCCCTCGCCCGACTTCTTCTAAGCGGTCGCTGGCGGGCCGCCTCTCGACGGTTGGCGGTCCGCTCGGCCGGTGTGGTTGTATCCATGGCATGGTTCGCGCAGCCTTCCTCGCCCTGGTGGCCCTGCTGGCGCTCGCCGGGTGCGCCCAGCCTCCCGCGCCGCTCGAGGGCATCTCGGTCTCGGTCTATCAACCGCGACCGGATGTCGCTGCCGGCCGCATCGCGATCCAGGTGCACAACGACGGCACCGAGCCGCTGACCGTCACCGGGGCACGGCTGGAGTCCACCTACTTCGTCGACGACATCGTGTGGACCGGCGACCGCGAGCCGGTGGTCGGCGCGGGGCTGCGGCTCGACCTTCGCGTGCCGCTCGTCGACAACGACTGCACCGCCGACGCCGACGCGGTGCACACGGTCGTGCTCGACTACCGGCTGGGCGACCGATCCGGCACGCTCGAGTTGACGCCCGACGACCCGTTCGACCTGCTGCCTCGCCTTCGGGATGCCGCGTGCCTCGGTGTGCGCGTCGGCGAGATCGTGCAGCTCACCGCGACCTCGGTGGCATCCGCGAACACCTTCGGCACCCCCGGTGAGATCGTCGTCGCCGTGGCGCCGACCGGTGCGACGGGCACCGTGACGGTGGATGCCGCGTACAGCACCACCCTGCTCGCACCCGCGCTCGACGGCGTCGGCACGAGCGAGCTACCGCTCGGCATCGAGCTGAGCGCGGCTGGGCCGACGGAGTTCCGGGTGCCGATCGTTCCCAACCGGTGCGACGCGCATGCGCTCGCGGAGGACAAGATCGGCACGCGGCTGCCGCTCGAGGTCACGACCTCGTCGGGGGCGCAGGGGCGGCTCATCCTGTCGGCGAGCGACGCGCTGAAGGAGCAGATGTACGCGTTCTGGAAGGCGTACTGCGGGCTGTGAATGGCTCGCGGCGAACTCGCAGAAATATAACGGTTGGATAACTAGACACCGTTACCTTTCCGTTATACATTCATAGAGCAGAAGTTGTTTGCTGTGGCAGCTTCCGCGGAATGTGATTGCAGGACACTCTTGGTGCAAGGGAGTGGGCCGGTTCCTAGCCTCTGGAACCGGCCCACAGCCAGTTAACGAGCACGATTCCGCTCCTGACACCCCCGATGCCTAGAGTGGTGTCGTGAGCGACAAGAGGAGCGCCGTGACCGCCTGGGAGGCGCTGTTTCGGGCCCAGGTTGCGGTGGTGCGGCAGCTCGGCAGCGAGTTCCCGGTGCACGGGCTCTCGCTCAAGGAGTACGACGTGCTGTTCAATCTCTCGCGCCAGCCGGAGCAGCGGCTGCGCATCCGAGACCTCAACCGGCACCTGCTGCTCTCGCAGCCGAGCGTGAGTCGCATGGTGGATCGGCTCGCGACGCGCGGGCTGGTCGCCAAGGAGGCCGACCCGGGCGACGGGCGAGGCACGATCGTGTGCCTGACCGACAAGGGCATGGAGCTGTTCCGGCGGGCTGCTGCGGTGCACGCGGCGTCGATCCACCAGGTCGTCGGCTCCGCCCTGACCCGCGAGGAGCTCGAGACGCTGACCCGGCTCAGCGACAAGCTGCGGCTCGGCGCGAAGGGATGACCGCGGCATCCCCGACCCTCGTGTGGTTGCGGGACGACCTGCGCCTGGCCGACAACCCGGCGCTCGCGGCGGCGGCCGAGCGGGGTGGGCCCGTGGTGCTCGTCTATCTGCTCGACGAGGTCAGCCACGGCATCCGACCGCTCGGGAGCGCGAGCCGGTGGTGGCTGCACCACTCGCTCGCCGCTCTGGCGGCGACGGCGCCGCTCGTGCTGCGGCGCGGTCCGGCGGAGGAGGTGATCCCGGCGCTCGTCGCCGAGACGGATGCCGGGGCCGTGTTCTGGAACCGCCGCTACGGAGCCTCCCGCGCGATCGATGCCCGCCTGAAGCAGCGCCTGCGCGACGACGGCATCGACGTCGCCAGCTTCCACGCCAACCTGCTGTTCGAGCCGTGGACGGTCACCACGGCCCAGGGCGAGCCGTACCGGGTGTTCACGCCGTTCTGGCGGGCTGCGCTCGAGCACCCGGTGCGGGCGCCGCTCCCGGTGCCGACCGTGGAATGGGGGCACGCGGCATCCGAGCGCCTCGATGACTGGGCGCTGCTGCCCACCCGACCGGACTGGGCGGCCGGGCTGCGCGACACCTGGACGCCCGGCGAGCGCGGGGCCCGCGAACGCCTGGAAGCCTTCGCCGAGCGCGGCCTGGCCGACTACCACCGCCGGGACGAGCCGGGGGCCGAGGCGACCAGCCGCCTGAGCGCACACCTGCGGTTCGGCGAGCTGAGCCCGTTCCAGGTCTGGCACGCGGTCGAGGGCCGACACGCGAACGCGGAGAAGTTCCTCAGTGAACTGGGGTGGCGCGAGTTCAACGCCGGGCTGCTGTTCCGACTGCCGGAACTGGCCACCACCAACGTCAAGGCACAGTACGACGCGTTCCCGTGGGCGGAGCCCGACCCCGCCGTGCTGGATGCCTGGCGACGCGGGCGCACGGGCATCCCGCTCGTCGACGCCGGCATGCGCGAGCTGTGGCACACCGGCACCATGCACAACCGGGTGCGCATGGTCGCGGCGAGCCTGCTCGTGAAGAACCTGCTCGTGCACTGGCGCGTCGGCGAGCAGTGGTTCTGGGACACCCTCGTCGACGCCGACGAGGCCTCCAATCCGGGCAACTGGCAGTGGGTCGCGGGCTGCGGGCTGGATGCCGCACCCTACTTCCGTGTGTTCAACCCGGTGCTGCAGGCGGCCAGATTCGACCCCGACGGCGAGTACGTGCGCCGTTGGGTGCCGGAGTTCGGCACGCCCGACTACCCGGAGCCGATCGTCGACCTCGGGGCGTCGCGCACGGCGGCACTCGCGGCCTACGAGCGCGTCAAGGCTGCGGTCGACCGCCGATGACGCCGACGGCGCGGGCCGCGACCTCCACGCCACGCCGCCCGGCCGCGAGCACGTCACCGTCACGCACCCACGAGGCGAGGAACCCGGCGCACAGCGCGTCTCCGGCTCCCGTCGGGTCGACGACCTCGGCGGGCACGGCCGACACGGGATGCCCGTCCACGAGCACCCCGTCGCGCCCCAGGGTCAGCACCACCGTGCCGAACCCCAGCGCCTCGGCGACCTCCGCGGGACGATCCGCGGCGGTCAACGCCGCGCCCTCGGCGAGCGAGGCGAACAGCACGTCGGCGCCCGCGATCACCTCGGTGAACCGTTCGGCGCCCAGGTCGGCGATGTAGGCGGCCGAACCCGGGCTCACCGAGACCGTCGCGCCGAGCGACTTCGCCCGCGCGATGAACCGCGCGAAGGCGGTGCCGTCGGAGGCGGCCATCGTGTGACCGGTCAGGTGCACGTGGTCGCCGATGAGGGCGTCGTCGATCGCGCCGAGGTCCAACTCGGCGTTCGCCCCGCGCTCGGTGAGCATCGAGCGGTGTTCGCCGTCGACCAGGATCACGATCGTGCCGGTCGGAGCGCCGGACGCCGTCAGGTGCACGTTCACCCCGGGGAGCAGGGCGGTGTGCCGGGCGACGTCGGCCGCGTTCACGCAGCCGACGAACGAGACCTCGTCACCGAGCGAAGCCAGCCACGCGGCGGTGTTGGCGGCCGACCCGCCGGCCACGCGGCGGATCGTGCTCGGGGTGTCGGTGTCCACGCGGATGGGGCCCGAGGGCACCACGACGACGTCGTCGATGACATCCCCGATCACGAGGATGCGCGGGGTCACGCCAGCGCCGCCCACGCGGTCGCGATCTCGCCCGCGACCCGCACGTTGTTGCGCGCGAGGTCGAGGTTGACCTCGAGGCTGCGGCCGGCGGAGAGCTCCACGATCTTCAGCAGCAGGAACGGGGTGACGGCCTTGCCGGTCACGCCCTCGGCGGCGGCGAGCGCGAGCGCCTCATCGAGCACGCGATCGTGCTCGGCCGGGTCCCACTGCTGCGCCAGGGGGATGGGGTTGGCCACGACGATGCCCTGACCGTGGCCGAGGGCGTCTTGGGCGTGCATGACCGCGGCGACCTGGGCCGCGTCATCCACCGACCAATCGAGCGTGAAGGCGCTCTCCCGCAACCAGAAGCTCGGGAACACGGTCGTGCCGAAGCCGATCACCGGGATGCTCAGGGTCTCGAGCCGCTCGAGCGTGGCCGCGATGTCGAGCACGCTCTTCACGCCGGCGCTCACGACCGTGATCGGGGTCACCGCGAGGGTCGAGAGGTCCGCGGACTCGTCGAAGGTCTCGTTCGCACCGCGGTGCACGCCCCCGAGCCCCCCGGTCGCGAACACACGGATGCCGGCGAGCGCGGCGAGGTGGGATGTCGCGGCCACCGTCGTCGCCGCGCTCGACCCGGCCGCCGCGATGATGGGCAGATCGCGCACGCTCGCCTTGGCGAGCTCCTCCTCGGAGATGCGGCGCACGCCCTCGGCGTCCAGACCGATGCGGGGGACCCCGTCGAGCACGGCGATCGTCGCGGGGGTGACGCCGGCATCCCGCAGGATCGCCTCGAACTCGAGGGCCGCCTCGTGGTTGCGGGGGCGCGGCAGGCCGTGCGAGATGATCGTTGACTCGAGGGCGACGACCGGGCGGCGCTCGGCAAGCGCGGCGGCGACCTCGTCGGAGACGGTGAAGGCAGACATCGCCTCAAGCCTAGGCGCAGCCGCCGGGCTAGAGTCATAGCGCTGAACGAGGGAAGCCGGGTGAGATCCGCATGAAGACACGAGCCAAGGCCGTGCATCCCCTGCGCGATTTCGCCCGCACGTCGCCGGCCCGCGCGGCCGCCGCGGTCTTCGTGCTCGCCGCGGTGGTGTTCAGCGCGCTGCTGGCCCTGCCGATCTCGACGCGGGACCCGCAGGGCACTCCCCTGATCGATGCGATCTTCACGGGCGTCTCGGCGTTCACCGTCACCGGCCTGACCACGGTCGAGACCGCCAGCCACTGGACCCCGTTCGGTCAGGTCGTGATCCTGCTCGCCATCCAGACCGGTGGTCTCGGCATCGTCACCATCGCGCTGCTGCTCGCCCGGGCGGTCACCCGGCACCTCGGCCTGCACACCAAGGTCTTCGCGCAGCAGAGCATCGGCACCTCCAAACTCGGCGAGGTGAAGACGCTGCTGCGCATCGTCGTCGTCACGACCTTGACCATCGAGGGCGTGCTGTTCGCGCTGCTCGTGCCGCCGTTCCTCACCACCGAGGAGCACTGGTGGGACGCCATCTGGAACGCGCTGTTCTACGCGGTCTCGTCGTTCAACAACGCCGGCTTCTCCGTGCACCCCGGCGGCCTCATGTCGCTGAGCGGCAATCCGTGGATCCTGACGCCCCTCGCCATAGGCGTGTTCGTCGGGAGCTTCGGCTTCCCGGTGTTCCTCACGCTCATCATGTCGAAATGGCACTGGAAGCGCTGGACCCTGCACACCAAGCTCACCCTTGCCACCACCACGATCCTGCTGATCGTGGGGGCGATCGGCTGGGGTGCGCTCGAGTGGAACAATGCGGCGACGATCGGCGATGCATCCCCGCTCGACAAGGTGCTCAACGCGCTCTTCGCCTCGACGATGATGCGCTCGGGCGGGTTCGCGATCACCGACACCGCCGCGTCGGAGCCGGTCACGCTGCTGCTGAGCGACGCCCTCATGTTCGTGGGCGGCGGCTCGGCGTCCACCGCCGGCGGCATCAAGGTCACCACCCTCGCCGTGCTGTTCCTCGCGATCATCGCCGAGGCGCGCGGTGACAAAGATCTGCGCGTGGCGTTCCGCTCGATCCCGAGCGAGACGCTGCGCGTCGCCATCAGCGTCACCTTCCTCGGCGCGACCCTCGTGCTGGGCGCGACCGGACTCATCCTTGCCGCGAATCCCTCGGTGGGGCTGGACCGCATCCTGTTCGAGGTGATCTCGGCGTTCGCCACGTGCGGACTCTCGGTGGGACTCTCCGCCGAGCTCGACACCTTCAGCAAGGCGGTGCTCGCCGTGCTCATGGTCGCCGGCCGCATCGGACCGATCGGTCTCGCCGCGGCGCTCGCGTTGAAGCAGCGCAAGCTGCTCTACGACCTGCCGGAGGAACGACCGATCATCGGGTGAGGTCAAGGGCCATCGACGGCGTGCACCACCCGCGTGAACTGCCAGTCGACACTGGATTGGTCGATCGCGGCGTGCACGGGCGAGTTCCCCATCTCGCCGGTGATGCCATCCGCGCCGCGCTCGGCGTGCTCCTGGGAGTCGTACGCGACGATGTCGACGATCGTGCCGTCGCCACGCTCGACGATGCGCCGCCAGAGAAACCCGGGCTGACGCCGAAGGTATCGATCGATGTCGGCGTTGGCCGCAACGAAGTCGGCGGTCGTCAAGCCGGGCGCGGGGCGCAGCGACGTGATCTCGAGAATCTCATCCATGCGCCGATTCTGCCCCCCCCCCCCCCGGGAAGGACATCCGCCCCCGGAAACTGCTCCCGGGGGACGCTAGACCCCCTCGACCGGCAACCACAGCTCGGTGGTCGCGGCGCTGAAGTCGTCGGGCCGGTCGACGATCGCGACGATCGAGGGCCCCTCCCTCAGACGCCACGGATTGGACGGGAACCACTCGGTGGCGGTGGCCGCCCACGTGCTCTGCAGCGCCGACGGGTACGGGCCGGTGGTTCGGAACACCGCCCAGGAGCCCGCCGGAACCTCGATCGTGTCGAGGTCCTCGGGCACCGAGGTCCCCTCGCTCACGGCGACACCGTGCAGGTAGGTCAGTTCGCTGCCCTCGGTGTAGTCGGGGTCGACCTCCGCGCTGACCTGCAGCAGACCGTGCGGCTGCGTATTGCCGAGCGCCTTGAGGCGAGCATGCTCGGTGTCCGGCAGCGAGGCGATGTGCGCCTGGATGTGCGGGTTGGCGCCGTGGTGGATGAGCGGCACGCGCGCCGCGTGGCCGACGAGCCGGAAGGCCGATCGTTCGGTGATCCGAGTGTCCATTGGAGTGTTCCCTTCGACGGTCAGGCGGAACCTGAGGCGTGATTGTGAGCGAAGGGGACCACCGTCTCGGCGCACGTCGCCCGGACCCGCGCCATGCACCGCTCGGAACGCCCGAGTGAATGCCTCGGTCGAGCCGTAGCCGTGACGCACCGCGATGCCCAGCAGCTCACCGCCGGCGAGCACGTCCGCGGCGGCCGCCGTCATGCGGCGTCGGCGGATGTACTCGGAGACGGGCATCCCCGCCAGCGACGAGAACATGCGTCGCAGGTGGTACTCCGTGGTGCCGAGTTCGCGAGCCACCTCGGCGATGTCGATCTCATCGGTGAGGTGGCCCTCGATGGCATCGATCAGCCGGTTGAGGATGGCGATCATGGTGTCCCCTTTCGACATCCAGGCTGCTGGGAGGGCCGACCGTCTCACCCAACTATCGCGGTTCGATTCGGTCGGGTGGGGGTTCGTGCAGGGGGCGGTGCCGAGCGTTGGTGCGCCCGGAGGGATTTGACTCCCAACCCGAGCCGCCGCCACGTTGCTGCGCAACGCGCCGGACTGCACGGGTCGGGGCCCACGAGAGGGTCCGCGTCCTCCCAGACGAACACAACGAAGAAGACCCCACCACAAGTGGCGGGGTCTTCTTCGTTTGGTGCGCCCGGAGGGATTTGAACCCCCGGCCTATTGATCCGTAGTCAATTGCTCTATCCGCTGAGCTACGGGCGCAGAGTCCGCACGAAAGCGGACCGTGCAACTATACCAGCGTCTGCGGGCGGGCCGATCCGCCGACCGCGAATTGGCCGGCGTTGGTGCTTGCACCGGGCGTGCTCGGCCCGATACGGTGTTCGAGCGCCAATGACAAGAAAGGAGCCGAGCGTGTTGAATTTCAAGATTCCGACGGGAATGCCCCGTACCGCCGGGCTCCTCGGCGTCCTCTCCGGCTGCTGATCGGCTGACCTCGCGTCGCCGGTCCAGACGGAGGCGACGCTGAGGAAGCTCAGACCCAGTGCACGGGTGTCCTCGTGCATCCCGAGGGTCATCGCCCCCGCACGGCGACCGTTCTGACGACGCTCGCCGCACCCTCCGCCGCCACGAGCGGCGTCACAGCAGGGCCGACCGCCGACCGCGGATCGCGCCCGTCAGCATCGAAGGAACACCATCATGAACGCCACGTTGTCGACCGCTCCCGGTCGCCACGACCACCCGCCCCAACCCGTCGCGGTCTACCAGCCGCACCGGGTGAACCTGCTCGACCGGCTGGCGCTGCACGTCGGCCTCGCCCTCGTGATGTGGGGCCGGCGGTCGCGCACGCTCGAGACGCACGAACGGCGCGCGAACCGGGTCGAGCTCGAGCTCGCTCGGCTCGAGCGCGAACGCGTCGCCGAGCGCAGCCTGCGCCTGTCGCTGCCGCTGCGGTGAGTCGAATGGATGCCCGGCCCGAGGCCGTCGTCGGAGGATCGCTCCGGCGGCGGCCTCGTCGCTATCGCGGCGCACGCACGCCCAACCGCTCCAGGTGAGCGTTGGAGAAGGTGCCGACCGGGTCGAGCCGTTCGAACAGGTCGCGCGCATCGGCCAGGCGCGGTGTGACGTGCGCGATCGTCTGCGGAGGGATGCCGTTGAGCTTGCCCCAGTGCGGGCGGGCATCGAAGTCGGCGAGCGCGGACTCGAGGTCGGGGAGCAGGGCCCGCACGGCATCCGGTTCGTTGCGCCAGGTGAAGTGGATGGCGAGCGTGTCGCGACCGTAGGCGCCGCTGAGCCAGAGGTCGTCGGCGGCGACCGTGCGCAGCTCGGTGATGAGCAGATAGGGGGCGATCCGTTCGCCGAGCGCCCGAACCGCGCCCAGGGCCTGCGCGCCGACCGCGCGGTCGACGAAGTACTCGGTCTGGATCTCGTCGCCATTGCTCGGCGTGGAGTCCAGCCGGAAGTGTGGCAGCCGCTCCGACCATGGGCCCGGTTCGCCGCCCTGCCGCGTGAGGTTGTCATCCACCTCGGCGAACAGGGATTGGGCGGCGTGCCGATCGCGCACGGCACCCAGCCAGAGATCGGGCACCTCGTCGTGTCCCGCGCCGAGGCGGGTCTTGCGCCACACCTGGCCGATCGTCGGGCCCAGCCAGTCCGTGAAGACGCTCACCGAGTAGGCCGCGCCCATCACCTCGTCGACCTGCTGCAGGTACGCCTCCCACGGCATGCCCCGATAGATGTCCTGCCGCACCCGGAACGACGGCTCGATGTCCAGCGTCACGCGCACGACGACGCCATAGGCACCGAGTCCGACCGCCAGCCCCGCGAAATCCGGATCGCCACGCCGGACCACCGTGAGCTCGCCCCGCGCATCGACGAACTCGATCGCGCGCACTGCCGTGGACAGCGCGCCATTGCGATTGCCCGAACCGTGCGTGCCCGTCGCGACGGCACCCGCGATCGAGATGTGGGGCAACGACCCCATGTTGTGCAGGGCCCAACCACGCTGCTCGAGCCAGGCGGCCAGCACGCCGTATCGGGTGCCGGCGCTCACCGTCACACTCGCGTTCGCCTCGTCGAGCACCGGGTCGGCGGGGATGTCGGTGACCGTGACGAGCGTGCCCGCGCTGTCGGCGAGGTCGTTGAACGAGTGCCGCGTGCCGAGCGCACGCACCGGCCCGCCCGCCGCGATCGCGGCTCGCACCTCATCGATGGTCGTCGCCTCGACCAAGCGCGGGGCGGTGAATCGGTAGGTTCCCGACCAGTTCAAAGTCACGCGAGCGATCCTCTCACGCGAGCGCGTCACCAGGCGTCTGCTGGCGCCTTCACGACCGGCACCGGTGCATACGACCAGTGCGCGCCGTTGTTGTAGTGTCCGGTGGCCCAGGAGGAGGCCCAGATCGCCGCCTCGGTGACCGCGGTCGGCGCGGATGCCGCCAGCGACTCCCGAATGCCGGCGTATCCGCCCAGCGTGTGCAGCGCCTCGGCCGCGTTCTCGGCGGCGATCACCAGGCTGTCGTAGCTGCCGGTGCCGCCACCGCCGCCGGAACCCCAGCCGTTGTTCAACGGGTTGTTGCGGTTCCACCAGGTGTCGACGTAGTTCTCCTGGCGCATCCAGCGGGTGATCACGGTGACGTTCTGCTCCGTCATCGGCCAGCCGCCGAGCACGAGCACGAGCTTGGCCCAGTCGTAGTTGGTGCCGCCCGCCGCCAGGGTCTGGATGCCCGGCGTCGCCGAGTAGGTGTCGCGCGTCACCGGCTGCACCGCCGCGTGGGGCGCCACGCGCAGGGTCTGCGCGTGGGACGTGACGTACGCCGCGAGGATGTCGGCCTGCGTCGGTCGCGGGGGCGCCAGCACGGCGGGAACGCCGATCAGACCGAGCACGAGGGCCACAGTGGCGGCGACGACGAAATCGGTTCGACGCGGACGCCGCGCGCGGCGCGTGGGGGCGGCGTGGTGCAGTGAATGAGTGTTCATAGTGCGGACGGCGCGAGACAAACGCCGGTCGAGACTGTATCGGGCGTACATCCGAATCCCCTGGGAGGTGGATCGGTGCCGTAGCATCCCATCGATGGAACACGTTCTCGTCTCACGCACCGGCGCGGTCACCGAGATCACGCTCAATCGACCCGAGGTGATGAACGCGCTCACCGTGCCCGTGCTCGAGGCCGTGGCCGCAGCGTTCGAGGCCGCGACCGCCGATGGCACCCGCGTGGTGGTGCTGCGCGCGACCGGGGCGGCGTTCTGCTCCGGGGCCGACCTCGCCGACGACGAACTCGGGAAGCCCGAGGTGCAGGCGCGCGTCATCGACGTCGCGAACGGGTTCGTGAAGGCCGTCGCATCTGCGGCAATCCCGGTCGTCTCGGTGATCCACGGGCCTGCTGTCGGGATGGGTCTCTCGCTCGCGCTCGCCGCGGATCTGCCGATCATGTCGACCTCGGCCTATCTGCTGCTCGGCTTCACCAAGATCGGTCTCATGCCAGACGGCGGAGCATCGGCGCTCGCCGCCGCTGGAATCGGGCGTGCTGCGGCGATGCGGATGGCGCTGCTCGCCGAGCGGGTGCCCGCCGACCGCGCGCTGGAGCTCGGCCTCGTCGCGGCGGCGGTGGCTCCCGAACAGCTCGAGGACGAGGTTCAGCGGATCGTCGGCATCCTCGCTGGCGGCGCCCCGCAGGCGCTCGCACACACGAAGCAGGCGATCAACGCGCTGTCGCTCGGGGACCTGGATGGCGCCCTCGCGGCGGAGCGGACCGGACAGCTGCACCTGCTCGGCTCGTCGGACTTCGCCGAGGGAGTCGCCGCGTTCCGCGAGCGCCGCGCGCCGCGGTTCGGCACGGCACAGCGCTGACGGCGCCTACTGCGAGATCGGCTGGTTGGCGTGAACGGTCACTCACTCAGCTGTCTGCATCTGCCCTGCCAGCCCGTTTGCGACGGACCGCCGCGAGTGCGACGAGTCCGGCGCCCAGCGGCACCAGGATCACCATCAGCAGCGGCCACGGGCTGAACGTCCCGCCGGTGAACGCCAGCCATCCCGAAGCCGCGGCAGAAGCCGGGGTCGGCGTGATCGGATGCTCGGTGCACAGCGCAGAGCCTTCGATGCAGACCGGGTCTTCTCCGGTGACGGCCACGACATTGCCGAGCACACTGTCGCCCTGTTTCGCATCGGCGCTGACCGTCACGGTGTAGATGACGGTCAACGCCTCGCCCGAGGGGACCGTGCCGGTGATCCGGAGCGTGGACCCGTCCCGCCGCACCTCCAGCGTTCCGGCGGCAGCGGCTTCCTTGGTGATCGTCGCGTCATCGAGCACGCCCGACATGTCGTCGGTGTAGTCGACGGCCACGGGAGCCGACTCGGGATTCGTGGATACGTTGGTGAAGGTCAGCGTGTACGTCACCTCGTCGCCGGCGGTGACGGCGGTGCCCGACTCGGGGTCGCTGCTCTTGGTCACGACGACGTCGGCGACGTGGTCGACCGTGCAATCCGGCCGTTCCGGGTGGGTGGTCACGCACGACTCGGGGACTTCTTGCCCGGAATCGAGCAGGAAGTTCGCGAGGCGGTCATCGCCGCGCTGACCGTAGGGCTTGACCGTCACCGCGTACGTGACCGTGCCCGTCTCCCCCGGCTGAACGGTGCCGGTGATCAGGATCGTGTCGCCAGTGCGCGCCGCTGTCAGCCCCGCAGAGGCCACCGGTTCCGTGGTCACGTCCGCGTCATCGAGCACGCGTGCCAGGGAGTCGATCGAGTCGACAGTCCCTGCCACAGACCCGTCGTTGCCGAAGTGAAGCGTGTACGTGAGAACGCTGCCGGAGACGGCAGGAGAGTCGGAGGACTCCACACTCTTCCACTGTGACAGCAGCGCGCCGGGCACGGTCACGTAGTCGCACGAGTCGGCACCAGCCAGGGTCTCCGCCGCCGTCACACAGGCGGTGTTCTTGAGCACAGCATCTCCCGCACCGGCGTAGGTCACCGTGTACCTGACGGTCGCCGACTCACCGGAGGCGAGCACACCGGACCACGACAGCTCGGGCGCGCTGTACGACACGGTGCCAGTGGATGCCGAGACGCTGCTGTTGTCGAACGTCGCGTCGTCCAGAACCTCGCTCAGATCATCCACGAAGGTTGCCGGGTTCGATGCCGTGTAGTCGCCCGGGCCGACGTTGGTGACAACGACCTCGTACGCGACGCTCTCGCCGACGGCGGGAAGCTCCGTGCGGTCGGCGCGCTTCTCGATCGTGAGCTTGGGAAGCTCCCATTCCTCGACGGCGCAGGCCTCGCCCGTGGTCGCATCGGGACTGTCGTCGCAGACGGGGGTCACCGGGTTCTGGGGGTCGGTCGGCTGCCAGGCGACATTCTTGACCGCGCCGTCGCCGCCGGCTTTCACGGTGACCGTGTAGCTGAGCTCGACGCTCGCCCCCACGGGCAGCGCGCCCACCCACGACAGCAGCGGCTCGGCGTATGAGATCGTTCCGGGCTGGTCGGCCGTGGCATCCGTGTTGTAGTCAGCGTCGTCGAGCACACCTGCTAGGTCGTCGAAGACCACCGCCGGATCGGACGCCGTGTAGTCGGCGGTTCCGGTGTTGGTCGCCGTCACGGTGTAGGTGACTGTGTCGCCCACGCGGGTCTCCACGGTGGCGTCGCTCAGCTTCGTCAGTTCCAGCGTCGGCTCGATGAAGAACTCGACTGTCGTCGTCCCCGGGTTGTCGATCCCGATCTGGTCGGAGATGTTGTCGGCGCCGTTCTCGTAGGTGACGGTCGTCGACCCCAAAGCCGGATCGATGGTGCTCGTGACGTCGACGGTGATCGTGCATGACTCTTCGCCCGACGACAGCACACCGTCGGTGACGCTCACAGTGTCTCCGCCCGCCGTCGCGTCGACCGTGGCCTGACACGTGCCCCCGACGTTCGCCGGATCGGCGATCACGAGGCCCCCAGCGAGCGTGTCGGTGAACCCCCAGCCGTCCTTCTCGGCAAGCTCGGACGTGTTGGTGACCGTCAAGGTCAGCGTCGAGGTGCCACCTGATGGGACCCGCGACGGCGAGAACGACTTGTCCAGCTGCGGCGTCACATCCAGCACTCGGATGTCGTCGATCGCGTAATCATTGCCATTGCCGTCGGTCGAACTCGTCATGTTGCGAAGGATCACACCCAGCGCGGAGCCGTCGAGCAGCACCGATCGTTGCGAGTACAACGTGGCGCCGTAGATCGGTCCGGTGTTGATCGATGTCGTCGCGCCGATGACCCCGCCCTGCGTACAGGGATTCAGCGGCGTGTCGTTCAACGGCGTCTCGAGCCCGACTTCGTTCACCGCGAAGAACTCGAGATTCGCCTGGGCACGACCGCATGTGGTCGCGGCAGCGTTGACAGAGAACGTCACGAAGCGGTTGGGCGACGAGAACGGGATGAGGTCGTCGGTCTGAAACACGACCTCTCCGCTTGGTGCCCGCGAGTTCGCGAGCTCCGCAAGTCCGGAGTTCGTCTGCGGGCTTCCGCCGTTGAGAGCGGCGATCGCACTGACCATCTGTCGGACCGTGTTCTGGAAGCTGAGCCGACGCGATGCGCTGCCGAAGTCTGCAACGGTGCAATCGGTGGTGTTCGTGGGCGTCGACACGCTGGTCACAAAGCCGTTGCACTCGGCTCTGTTAGACCAGAACGCTGAGGCTGAGTATTCGACACCGCCCGCCGAGACGTAGTCGGTGATACTCAGGTTCTGGCCGGGCGCGTTCTCGAAGTCCTCCGTGTACAGCACCGTCGGGTCATCCGGAACGCCGGGAGAACCCGGAACCGCCACCGCTGCGGTTGTGCCGACCAGCGTCACCGCGACAGCCATGCCCGCCACGAGCGCTCCGGATGCGGTCATCGCCAGGGCGCGGAGCCCTCCCGGCGATAGGTCTCTCGGTGCTGTGCGTCGCACGTGTTGTCTCTGCTTCCACTCCGTCGAAGCCTCCGTCCGTGTGACGGGGTCGGCGGTCAGTGGTCAGTTCCTGAACGCACCGCAACGTCGCGCGGGCATGCGTGGACCCTGCAAGACGGAAGCAGCGCGGATTCGGGAGCGGGCCCCGTGCTGGTCGATCAGCTACGGCCCCAACCGCACCTTCATGTAAGCGGGCCGAGCGGCGCTTCCAATAGCGAGTCCAGCAATGTCACCCCCGAAATACCCCCTGATCCGAGGCGCCTGGTCGGACCTGGTCGGGGCGTTCCGCGGTGGGACGTGCCTGCGGCAAGACCGTGGCGGAGAGGGGGGCTGGATGGGGCAAGCTCGACACCGATGTTGTGTATACGCTCGACGGTATACGGCAGCGTCACAACCGCGTCGAGACAACTTGGGGAGTCGTATCGATGGATGTCCATGAACGGATCGATCACGCCGCCGCGGCTGACAGTGCACCCGCAGCACCTGCAGGTCCGCTACCGCCGCCGATGTTTCCCGCAGAAGCGATGCTGCTCGAGCGGTGGTACGACCTCGACCAGCCTCATGCTCGCGAGATCCTCGAGTTGTTCGAGCGTCTGAGCGATGAAGAGCTCCTCGAGCGTCCCCACGTTCTCACCGGTGCCGCGATCGCCGCGAGCATGCTGAGCGGGAGTCATGCCGAAGGCGGCGACCAAGCCGCCCTGCTCGAGCGCTATCGGTACGTTCGCGCGCGGCAGGAGATCCTCACCGCACGGCAGAACTCGACGCTGGCAGCTCGCTGGTTCGTGACACTCATGATCGGCGCCCGATGGGAAGGTCGTTTCGACAACGCTGTGCTGATCTCCGAGAAGCTCGGCAATCTCACCCGCGACGCGGGTCTTCGAGCTACCGTGACACGACACATCCGAGACGATCTCGACCGCCCTGGACACGTCGCGCTCCAGCGAGGAATCACCGCGCTGCTGGCCGGCTCCCCCGATGCCGCAATGCAACTGTTCACCGAGTCATACCGCGATGGAGGCGACCCGCCGTTCCGACACTTTGCGAAGGTGAACGCCGCAGCGAACGCCGCGATGCTCGCCGCGATCGAGGGGTACCCGGACGCCGCATGCGCCTGGATCGACCGCGCGGGCGACCCGAACGCGCTTCCCGGGTGGTGCCGCGACCTCATCACCATCGGGTCGACGATCGCCTCGACCGTTCTCGCGACCGATGCGCTGGATCTGGAAGCCGCCGACAAGCACGCGCAGCACCTGGCGGGGGCGGGCGACAGATTCGAACTGTGGCCGTACCAGTTGTATGCGCTCACCCAGTACGACCTCGCTCGCAACGAACCGGTCAGCGCCTACCAGCGCTTCAAGCGCATCGGATTCGAGCGCGGGATCAACATCGCGGTGGAGCCCATTGCCGACCACATCGTGTTCCGGGCCTACCTCGACACCCTCGTCGCCGGCGGCGAAGGAGGGCTCGTGATCAGGCTGACCAAGGACCTCGGCAGCCCCATCCGCTCCCTCGTGCCCGTGGCGCGCACTCATCTGCTGGCGGGCAACGACATCGCCGCGGCGCGCGTGTCCGCTCGCGCGATGCGCCGCGTCCTCGCTCCCTTGAAGGACATGTGGGAGGCGACAATCGTCCATGCCATTGCGCGTATGAGACTGGGCGAGACCGACGCAGCTCTGCGCTCGTTCACGATCGTCACCGCCGGAGAGCCTGCAGCGCTGCCTTCGATTCTTGCGCGGCAGCGCCCGCAAGACGTTCGCGACCTCTTCGCGTTGGCCGGGCTCGAGTTCGATTCGCAGTTCGACCACACCTCTCCGGCGGGCATCGAGCTCATCGAACTCACGGAGCGCGAGAAGGTCATCTTGCAGCACCTCGTCGACCGCCGCACCATTGCCGAGATCGCCACGACGGACTTCACCTCCGTGAACACCGTGAAGACCCACGTCAAGCGCATCTACAAGAAGCTCGGTGTGAGCAACCGCTTGGAAGCAGCGGCCCTCGCCAACCAGCAGGGGTTGGTCCGTTGGCACCACAACGACGGCATCCCGGGCACAGAGACCTGACAGCCCGGCTGAGGTCGCGCGCGGCCGGCAGACGTCTCAGGCGGGTCTTGCCCTCCCGGTGTAGGCCACCACGAGTCGGAACCCGGCCCACACCACGCCGGTCACCGCCGAGGCGACGAACGCCAGGACGACATCGGGCTGGAAGAGCGCCCAATACGTGATCGGAGTGCCGTTCAGGCTCGGCACCACACCGAGGAGCACCCAGGCGGCGGCGATCGTGGTCAGCAGCGGAAACCACAGGCTGAAGAGGCCGGCAAGGCCCGACCGGGTCTTGGCGCGGATCTTGGTGCGTCGCAGCCATGCCCAAACCATGCTGAGCAGGTAGACGATGGGCAGCGCCACGACACCGAGGAACAGCACCTGGCGGGTCCAAGCCGACGAGCCGTCGTAGTAGTGAAGGCCGAGCGCCGTGTCGGAGATGCCGATGCGGAGGGCGTCGGTTTCCTCGAAGCCCATCCCGCTGCCGGCGTTGACGAGCACGATGGCCGCGGTCTTCTCGGCGGGGATCATCGTCGCAAGGGTCTCGACGCCCGGGCTCACCCCGGTGTGCCAGACCGAGCCATCGGGTTCCACGTACCAGCCGAAGCCATAGAACGGCGAGACATCGCTCACCGGGCGCATCATCTGCGCCTTGCCGTCGGCGCTCAGCACATCGTCCTCGTCGTTCATCATCATCCGCAGATAGCGCGCGACATCGTTGGCACTGGCGAAGATGCCACCCTGGGGTGCCGTCGCGCGGTCGGTCGGGCCGTCGGCCACCGGGATCTTTGTGCCGAACCACGGCACGTGGCCGGTCGTCGCGGAGCCGTGGACCTCGCCGTCCGCGACGAAGCTGTCGTGCATGCCGACCGGCTCCAGGATGTGGGTCGTCATGTAGGTCTGATAGTCCTCGCCGCTCACGACCTCGATCAGGCGACCCAGGATCTCGTAGTTCGCGTTCGAGTACTCCCACATGGAGCCGGGTTCGTGGGCGGGAGTCACCTCCGTGAGCTGGGCGACCCCGCGCGCGAGCGCATCCTTCTCCGCCGGGGCGTCCGGATGCGAGGCGTTCCCTTGACCGGTGGAGAAGCCACTCGTGTGACTCAGTAGCTGTCGCACCGTGATCGTGCCGGAGGTGCGACCGGAGAAGCCGTCGAGGTACCGCGAGATCTCGGCATCCAGGTCGACCTCGCCGGCCTCGACGAGTTGCATCACCGCGAGCGCCGTGAAGCTCTTGGAGATCGAGCCGATCACGAAGGGAGTGTCGGGCGTGACCGTGGCCTCGCCACCGATCTCGAGGACGCCACGCGCGCCCGCCGCGGCGATCTCGCCGCTCTGCACGACGGTGTACGCCAGGCCCGGCGCACCGGAGGAGGGCATCTCGCGGTCGATCAACTCCTCGATCGGCCCCGCCGGGGCGGTCGGCGGCGAGGCGACCCCGAGGGCAGCAGGTGCGGCGACGCTCAGGCCGAGCGCGAGGATCGACAGCAGGGCACGGAAGTTCATTCGGTTTCTCCTTCGAGGGGAGCGTGAAGACCGCCACGGTCTCGAGCGGCAATGGCGGCCGCGTTCGAGCGACGATGTGAACGACGGCGACGATGAACGCGGCGAGATCGGTGCGAGACAGGGACTCCTGCTCGCGCATCGCGGCGACGGTCGTCCGACCGCCTTCGTTGAGTTCATTGGTTAGTTAGTTGTGTAACTAACCAAGCAGGAAGGGTCGGGGATGTCAAGTCTCGGACTCGAACCCGTGATCGTCCCTCTCGCCCGAGCAGCACCCGTCGCTCGTGCGCTTCACCATGGAGCACGCCATACAGCCGAGCTGCGACCTCGCTGACTCCTTCGAGCCCGGGCTCGACTCCACCCTCGACGGAGTGACGTCGGGCGTCTTCTGATGGCGAGTCGACCAACGGGAGCGAACAGCGCCACTGGCCGGGATTCTTGGAGCGGAGTCCGGCGGCGCTGTCAGGTCCTGCCGTCGTGGATTCGGTTCCGGCAGTGGAGCTGAACAGGTGCGATGCGGCGGACGCACCTCTCGGCACGCCCGCCGCATCCGCTCGTTCAGTGCGCGGCGGAGTGGTATGCCCGCACCGACTTCAGCCCGTGCGTGAGCGCCGCCCCCGCGCGCAGGGCCGTCGCGACGAAGACCGTCTCGGCCAGTTCCTCCTCCGTCGCGCCCTCGCGCTTCGCGCTCGCCGTGTGAGCGTCGATGCAACCCTCGCACTGGGTGGTGAGGGCGACCGCGATCGCCATCAACTCCACGTACTTGCGAGGAAGGACGTTGCCTTCGGCCCGCAGCGCAGCGTCGTCGAATGCCATGAGCTTCGCGAAGGTGTCGGGCGCGGCGGTGCGCAGCGCCCGGACCAGTTCGCCTTGCGTGGGCGTCTCACTCGTCGGGGTCATCGGGGATGCGTCCTTTCTCAGGGTGGTTGTCACTCGGCCAGCCGGGCATCCGCTGCCGCGCCATCCCGCTCGGCATCGGCGTCGAGCACGATCGGCTCGGCGTCGACGGATCCGCTGGCGGCGAGGCGGGCAGCGATCACGCGCTTGACCTTCGGGTAGCGGATGGCGCCCCAGACCGCCGCGATCACCACGGCGACCCCCAGCACAATCGTCAGCTCGAACGTCATGCTCATGCTGATGAGCATGTAGGACTGGTACCCGCAGATCGCGATGCCGACCACCGCCAGAATCCAGTGCACGCGGGCGTCGAGCTTGAACGGCGCCGCCGCGATGAGCTCCGGATGCGCGTAGCGCAGCCGCAGCGAGGCGAGCAGCACCAGCACGAACAGGATCTGCGCGACGCCGGCGACGGAGCTCGCGAGCACGTCGAGCGGAACCTTGAAGACGACCGGAGCCAGGCCGATGAGGAAGAGACCCATGAGCAGGAAGTGCGGGGTGCCGAATCGCTTGTTGACGGCCCCGATCTTGCTCGGGAACCACCCGTCATCGACCGCGGCGAGCATGCTCTTGGAGCCGGTGAGCAGCTGGGCGTTCATGGTGCTGATCACGGCCATCATGGCGCCGCCGAGGATGAAGAACTCGAGCGCGACGGGGGGCAGGAATTCGCCCGCGACGAGGCTGAGCGGCTGACCCGCCACCTGGTCGATCGGGAGGATGCCCGCCGCGACGATCGAGACGAGCACGTACATCACCGCGGCGAGGATCGTGCCACCGACGACGGCGACCGGGATCGTGCGGCCGGGGTGCTTCATCTCGCCGCCGAGCTCGACGACGACGGTCGCCCCGCCCGTGGCGAAGGTCAGCAGCGCCGCTGCCTGCAGCAGGCCGGGCAGCCCATCCGGCATGACCGGCGGATAGTTCACCCAGTCGACCTGGCTGAGTCCCACGACGATGAAGAGTCCGAACCCGGCGAGCATGAGCGCCGACATGACGAGGCCCAGGCGCGCGCCGATCGCCGCACCCAGCAGGTTGGCGACGAAGAAGAAACTGATCAGCACCACCGCGGTGACGGTGGGGTCGAACCACGGGTTCAGACTGTTCATGTACTGGCCCGCCGCGATGCCGTAGATGCCGAGGCTCGCCTGCGCGAGCACCATGACGAACATGTTCGCGTAGCCGACGATCGGATGCAGCAGCCGGCTGGCGTAGGTGTATCCGCCGCCCGTGACGGGCATCGCCGACCCGATCGCCGCGTACGGCAGCGACACGATGATGATCGACAGGGCGGCGATGATGAACGCGATCGGCACCCCGCCGCCGGTCATCGCGATGGCGACACCCGTCAGCGAGACGATGCCGCCTCCGACGATCTGGTTGAAGGCCACCCCTGTCGCCTGCGGGGTGGTGATGGTGCGCTTCAAGTTGTCCTGATTGACCCCGACATGGGTTTCGGGTGCCTGTGCAGTGGTAGCCATGTCTCCTCGCTCATCAGTTGCCTCATTGCAACTGGATCTAACATGCGGTTGAACGCATCAACGGTTGTTGACAATTTCGGATAGTATCAACATAGAGTTGAGGTGCGCAACGTTTTGTGTCACTCTCGTGCCAACGATCGTTGCGAGGAAGGGATTACATGACATCGAGCAACTCGCGCCACGACGCGGGGGGCACGGGCACGCGAAGCGAGGGCGAGTACCTCATCCAGATGCTTGCGGCCCTGGTGGAGTCACTCGGCGAGGCGTTGCCGCCGACGAGCGAACTGCTGCTGCACGACCTCTCGAAGCTTCCCAACTCGATCGTCGCGATCAGCGGCACGGTCACGCGCCGCAGGGTCGGCGATCCGGCCACTGACCTGCTGCTCGGGGCGGCCGCGAAGGGCGAGTTCCAGACGAAGATCGGCTACGAGACCCGCCTCGGCGACGGCCGTCGCATGAAGTCCTCCACCGTCATCGTGCGGGATTCCAGCGGCACGGCCATCGCCGCGATGTGTGTCAACACTGACCTCTCCGCCTGGGAGGAGATCCATCACATCTCGGCGCTCATGCTCGGCCTCGCCGGCGCAACGACCGACGCCCCGGTGCAGCCGGCGCCGACTTTCCCGAGCGAATCGGAGGAGATCTTCACCTCCGACGTCGACGAACTTGCGATGCACCTCATCAACAAGGCGACCGCGGTCTCCGGCATCCCGGTCGAGCTGATGCGCAAGAAGCACAAGATCGAGATCGTGCGCGAGCTCAACGCGCGCGGATTCTTCATGCTGAAGGGCGCCGCCGACAAGGCCGCGACCGCACTCCGCGTCAGTCGCTTCACCATCTACAACTATCTGAACGAGATCTCCGAAGGCTCACAGGTCGGCGGAGAAGAGGAGGAAACCGCATGAGCGCGTTCGCGCAGCGAGTCAACGCCATCACGATCGACGAGCTCCGCTCCACCGGGGCCACGAAGTGGTCGGCGACCGATGGATCGATCGGCGCGTTCGTCGCCGAGATGGACTTCGGTATCGACCCCCACGTCACCGCCGCGCTCCACACCGCCGTCGACGATGGCGCGTTCGGCTACATGCCCGCGCGGATCGCCGCCGACCTCTCCGATGCAACATCCGAATTCCTCGAGCGGCGGTACGGATGGCAGGTCGCCCCATCTGACGTGCGGGCCATCCCCGACGTGATCATGGGGCTCGAACTGGCCATGGAGCACTGCTCGACGCCAGGGTCGAAGATCATCGTGCCGACCCCGGCCTACATGCCGTTCCTCATGGTGCCACCCATGCGGGGCCGCGAGGTGATCGAGATGCCGCTCGCGGTGCGCGATGGTCGCTACGAGTTCGACCTCGACGAACTGCAGCGCGCCTTCGACCAGGGCGGCAACCTGCTCGTGCTCTGCAACCCCTACAACCCCGTCGGTCGGGTGTTCGCCCGCGAGGAACTCGTGGCGATCTCGGAGGTCGTGGCCCGCAACGGCGGACGCGTCTTCTCGGACGAGATCTGGGCGCCGCTCGTCTACAGCGGCTCGGTGCACGTGCCCTACGCCACGGTCTCGCCGGCAGCGGCCGACCACACGATCACGGCGATGAGCGCCTCGAAGGCGTGGAACTTGCCGGGGCTCAAGTGCGCCGAGCTCGTGCTGACGAGCGACCGCGACCGCGAGACCTGGGACCGCATCGGCATGTTCGCCGGTCACGGCACGAGCAACCTCGGCGCCATCGCGAACGCCGCCGCGTTCCGCAGGGGCGACCCGTGGCTCGACGACCTGGGGGCCTACCTCGAGTCGAACCGCGACCGCCTGCTCGAGCTGGTCGCCGAAGAGCTCCCGGGGGCCTGGATGCCGCGACCCGAGGGCACCTATGTGGGCTGGATCGACTTCCGCGACACCCGTGCGGGCGAACGCCCCGCGGAGTTCTTCGCGCGCGAGGCGTCGATCGCGCTCACCGAGGGCACGATGTGCGGGGTGGCCGGCACGGGCTTCGCGCGGCTCATCTTCGCGACGCCGCAGCCCATCCTGGAGCACATCGTGCGCGCACTCGGCGAGTCCACCCGCCGGACCGCAGCCGCGTGAGCATCGAGAGGAGAGCACCCTCGACCATGGGCACCACCGTCGTCATCGCCGCGACCGAACGAGAGCTCCGCGCGCTCGCGGCGACCCCGCCCAGCAAGCCACCCGAGTTCGCCCCGGCGCACCGGGTGGGAGACCTCGTCTACACCTCGGGGCAGCTCCCGATCGACGACGAGGGCCTCGCGGCGACCGGACTGCTCGGGCAGGACGTGACCGTCGAGCGCGGCGGCCATCTCGCCCGCCTGTGCACCGCGAACGCACTCGCCGCGATCGCCGCGGTGGTCGATCTCTCGCGCATCGAGCGGGTCGTCAAGCTCACAGGCTTCGTCGCATCCGCCCCGGGCTTCCACGAGCAGTCTGAGGTGATGAACGGCGCGAGCTCGCTGCTGAACGAGGTGCTCGGCAGCGCGGGTGCCCACACGCGGTCGGCGATCGGCGTGGCCGCTCTCCCCCGCAACGCCCCAGTCGAGGTCGAGCTGGTCGTGTCGGCCCGCTCCTGAACGCAGGACCAACGACCCTCCATCGCTCGAGGGCGGTCTCCTCTTTCTCGAGGGCGTGACCGCGAGCCGACTGTTGGGAAGAACGCGGGGCGGCCTCGACGGCGAAGCGCGGGCCCGCACCGGGTGGTCGGCAGCGCGACCACATCGATGCCCGGCACGGAGTTGTGCCGCGCAGCCGATGTGCCGATGCTCGAGCAGGAACTGCCAGACGCGAACCTGATCACCCGATTCTCGGGCGATCAGGTTGTCATGAGCGGAGACGGTGGGATTTGAACCCACGGAACCCAATAAAGGGTTCTCCACCTTAGCAGGGTGGTGCACTAGGCCGAACTATGCGACGTCTCCTTGTGCCCGACCAGCGTAGCGGATACGCGGAATCCCTTGTGGTGACTGGGATGTCGGGGCCTTGCCCCTCCCGCACGCCTCGCACTCGTCGCACTCAGAGAAGGGGGCGAATCGCCATTCTCGGGACACTCGGGACACTTTTGGGACACTCGGGCGGGTTCCTGAGAGCCACGGCCGGCGTTCGATCCGGGTCACTCGTCGGCTGGTTCGCGGTACTTGCTGAAGTCCTCCCAGGGCATCCACTTGCGCCTACCGCGATGCACCCACGACTCCATGAGCAGCGGGAACTCGCCGTTGCCCCAGTCGTGCAGCTCTCGCACCTCTGGGAGCGCGCGCTCGCCCTCGGCGAAGGAGACCTCCACCAACTCGTCACCCTCGCCGAGCTCAGGCAGTCGCTTGTCTGTGAAGTCCCCCGGCCCGTAGATGGTCCACCCGGAGAACTGCTCGTCGGCCGTCTCCTCCAGCAGCGCCCAGCCGGGTTCGACCGTCCCAGCGAGCACGGTGGCGGCGATCCTGAGCGTGCTCTGCTCTCCGAGTCGGGTTCCATCGACGTTGAGCGTCATGGTCCGAGGCTACGCTCGCGGTCTGACATGGCGACGGCACACACCGATGAGCCGAGCGGCCGGGAGGCGCCGGGTGCTCGACATCGCTGCCGAATCCGGGTATTGTGTACGCAAGTTTACACTTGGGTACGCAATGGGAAGGAGCCGAGGATGAGTGTGACCGTGGGAGTGCGGGAGTTCCGCCAGGACCTCGCCGACTACATCGACCAGGCCGAGCCGGTGACCGTGACCCGGCACGGGCAGACCGTCGGCCTGTTCATCCCAGTGCGTCGGGATCGGAAGGCCGAGATCGCCGCATACTCCGAAGCGGCGAAGAAGGCCAGCGCCCTGCTGGAGCAGCTCGGGATGACCGAGGACGAGGTGGTCGCCGAGTTCGACGCGATGCGGAAGGCGCGCCGGAAGGAACCGCGGGAAGCCGCTTCCGCATCGTGACGACGAGGCGCATCGTCCTCGACGCGAACATCCTCATCCGGGCGGTGCTCGGAACCCGCGTCCGGGAGCTGATCGAGGAGTACGGGGAGGACACGTCCTTCTTCTCCCCGGACCTCGCCTTCGCCGAGGCCGCCCGGCACCTCCCGACCATCGCCGGCAAGCGCGGCGCTGACCCCGCGCCCCTGCTGGACTCGCTCGACCGACTCCGCGTGGTCGTGGAGGCTGTGCCGATCGAAGTGATCGCTCCGCTGGAGCCTGTGGCGATGGCCCGGATCGGCGCGCGCGACCCGATGGACTGGCCGATGGTCGCCGCTGCGCTCACGTTGGATTGTCCGATCTGGACCGAGGACAGGGACTTCTTCGGTGCAGGTGTCGCGACCTGGACCAGCGACCTTGTGGAAATCTACCTGCGCGGCGACGGCGAGGCGGGAGCCGTCACAAACTGAGGCCGGGAGCGTCGCGCTGCGGTCCCGTCCTGCCGTGGTCGCTCGACGGCCGGTAGCGGCCGAGCTGGGTAGCGCGCTTCTCGCGTGCGGCCTGGGCGCGCTCGGCCGCTTGCCGTTCGGCCTCGGCTCGGGCGGCGAGGCCGCGGACGTACTGTGCGGCTTCGGTGACGGGCAGCGCCTCGATCTGCGCGAGGTCGTGCCTGGCCTGCTCCGCACGGGCACGCCAGCCGGCAGCGCGGGTGATCGCGGTGCTCGGGGTCGCGGAGCCGAGCACCCGCTGGCGCAGGGCGACGGACTCGCGCAGGTGCCGCTCGGCCAGGCGGCTCTGCTCGCGGTGAGTCTGCTCCGCGTCGTGCCGCGTCTCGGTCACGCGCGGGTCGGCGTCGGCCTGCTTCCCGGCGACCGTCTCGGCCCATGGCTCCAGGCCGCCCGCCCCGCTCGGCAGCCCGCCCCAGCGTCGCCGCACCGCGTCCTCCGTCGCACGGTGCGCGTCTGCGGCCTCGGTCGCCGCGCGGCCGGCGGCACGCCTCCTGAGTCGTCCCGCCTGGCCGTGCGCGGTCTGCGCCTCCCACAACCGCTCCCGCCCGGTGAGGTAGGCGAGGCCGTCTGCGGCGGCCTGCTCGATCAGCGGGGACGCGACCTCGGCGCGCACCCGCGCGGCGCGGGCGTCCGCAGCAGCGACAACTTCCTGCTGGTCGTCGGCCTCGGCCCGGTGCGCCGCGCGCTGCCGGTCCAGCGCCGCCACGACCCGCTCCCACTTGCCCGCCTCGCGCTCGGCGCGCTCGATCCGCTGGGCGAGGCGGGCGCGCTCCGCGTTCACCACCCGAACCGGCCCATCGGCCGCGAGGCCGGCTACGGCTTCGCGCGCCGCCTGGGTCGCGGCGACCAGGCCGCGGTCGGCGCGGTCCCGCTCGAGCGCGGCCACGAACTGCTCCCGTGCGTCGTCCACGTCGGCCGCGACGACGTGGAGGCGGTTCGTCTCCTGGCCTCGGGTCATGCCGACGTAGACGCCGGAGGCGTCGAGCGCATCGGACAGGACCGTGTGCGAGCCGGGCACGGTCGCGCCCTGCACGCCGTAGGCGGTGGCGGCATAGGCCAGGTGGGTGTGCTCGGCGACGTACTCGGCCGGCAAGCGTACCGTGCGCTGCCGCCTCCGGCCGTTGCCGTTCTCCTTCGCCCACACCGCCCCGTCCTGGCCGACCGCCTGCACGGTCCAGGTCTGCCGGTTCGCCACCTGCACGTCCGAGTCGTTCTGCCGGGTCTGGATCACGTCGCCCCGGCCGATGCTCAGACCGTCGCTGCCGGTCGTCGTGCGGGCGTCGTCGACCAGGCCTCCCCGCACCCGCTCGTCGCGGACGCGCTCGTTCAGCTCGCGCGCCTCGTCGTTCGTCGCGGTCGTGATCGCGTCCCCGTCGCGGGCGTCGCGGGCGATCGCGTCCTGCACCGCCTCGGTGCTCTCGTGCAGCACCACGAGTCCGAGGGAGTGGAGTCGGTCGAACAGCAGCGCCAGATGATCGCCGCGACGCATCTGCACCGTCAGCGCCGCGTACTCGGGATCGGCGAAGCGATGCACGGTCGTCATGTCGTGGGCGCGCGGCGAGAGCTGCGCTGCCATGTCGAGCAGCCCACCGCGACCCACGGCGGGGAGCTGCGCGCGGTCGCCGACGAGGGCGAGGGTTGCGCCGTGCTCGTCCGCGACGGTCAGCAGCGCGAGGGCGGTGCCCTGGTCGAGCATCCCCGCCTCGTCCACCACGATCCGCTCACCCTGGACGAGCTGCGCGGCAGCGGTGGGGCCGGTGTAGGTGGTGCCCGTCTCCGGGTCGGTGTCGCCCACGGCCAGGCGGGTCCATACGCCGTCGGCGTTCCATCGCCAGCCGTGCGCGTGGACGAGCTTCGCCACGCTGTCGGCACTCACGCCGAGTTCCTGCGCGGCCACGTCTGCCGCCTTCTTCGTCGGCGTCACCACGCGCGTTGCGCGGCCGTGGTCTGTGGCCGCTTCGATGGCCGCGCCGAGCATGGTGGTCTTGCCCGCGCCGGCCGCGCCCTCCACGACCACGAGGAGGTCGGTCCCGGCGACCGCGGCGGCGGCCTGCGCCTGCTCCGGGTCCAGCCCGGCGTCGCGCGTCAGGCGCGTCACGTCCGGCACCCGGCCGGTGCCGGACGTTGCGCGGGCGGTCAGCCGGTCGCGCAGGTTCGTCTCGACCGCCACGACGTGCAGGGTCGTGAGGTGCGCAATGTGCTCGGGTTGCACACTGTCGGGCGGCAGCACGGACAGGCAATCCTCGATGGCCAGGCGGGTCGTGATCGCAACGAGGTCGCGCAGCGCGTCGGGGGTTGCACGCACGCCCGCCTCGGTGATGATGCGCGTGACGTGCTCCTGAACGTCATGCACCGTCCACGTCGATGCGCCGGCCGCGCAACGGTCCAGCGCCCGCGATGCGACCTGTTGCACCCTCAGGTCGTCCAGCGACACCGTGGCGCGCACCGGCACCCGCTCGGGGTTCGGCCGGTAGCCGGCCACGTCCAGCTCCGCACGCCAAGCGGCCTCGTGGCCGAGCATGGCCGGCTTCTTGGCCGGCCGCTCGTGATCCCACGCCATCGCGGTCAGCCGAGACATGGCGACCGGGCCGGGCTCCTGGCCGGGATGCGCCACCCGCCACTCGGCCTCGAACTTGGCGAGGTTGCGGGCGACCTGCTCGCCGCGCTTGGACATGATCGCGTTGTAGGGGGTCAGCTCCGCGACCTCACCCGTCACCGGGTCCAGCGTGAGGCCGTGCGCGTCGAGTACTTGGGCGAGCTGCGGATGCGCGGCGATGACGGCGGTGCCGAGGGCGCGGATCGCGCCCTGCTGCCGGAACAGCGCCCCGGTGTCCAGCCCGCGCCACGCGCCGACCGCCCATACGCGGGTGCCGATCTGGAAGTGGATGTGCCGGTGCGGGTCACCCGCGCGGGAGGTCTTGTGCGAGACGGCGACCGTCTCCAACTGCTCGACCGGCACCACCTCCTGCTTCCCGCGCGGCCCGACCCTCGTGACCGAATGCTGGCCGAGCCAGGACCGGATCTCCGCTGCCGCGTCCCGCTGCGCGGCGTCCAGCGCCTCCGACACCTCCGGGTGCAGCACGGCGGCGATCGACAGGGACTTCGGCGCGTTCACGACCATCTCCGCGAACCGCGGCGACCCCTGCCGCCCCACACCGGGCAGCCGGGGCTTGCCCATCGACTCACTGGTGAGCGGGTTGATCCAGTCCACCCATTGCGCGTACTCGTCAGCCGTCAGCGCGCCCTCACCGATCACCCTGCCGCTGGCATCGACCACGGCGAACTCCGCCAGAGCGGTCCCGCCCTCCAAGTAGTAGTCATCGGCGCGCGACCGATCCGACTCCAAGTAGCGGCGCGCGTCCGCGCCGGAGCCCCGGAACAGAATCACGCCGCCCTTCATCACCGCCTCCTCCAAACTCATGTTCTTGCAACTACCTACGGTAGCATACGTCCACTCAGGGAGAAGATGTACTCAGGGAGAAGATGTGATGTCTCAGGACATTGGTGACAGTTCTGTATCAGGACATCGGTGACACACTCAGGGAGAAGATTCAGTTCAGGGAGAGGATTCATTCATTCATTCGCTTATGACACATTCGCTTATGCCCAAGGAGCCGGAAGAGTGGTGGCGTGGGAAGCGGGGATACAGGGCGTGCGTGCAGCGAGAACCGTAGGCCTTTGCTGGAGTCGGCCCGGGTAGATGGGTAAGCGGCTTCAGTCGATGGTGAGGAGCCCGCGCACCATCGCGACGACGCGCTCGCTGACGGCGGTGAGCTGCTGGTGGTCGCCGAGATAGGCGCCGTAGAGGCCGGTGCCCCAGACGATCGCGAGCAATGCCTCTGCGCTGGTGGCGATGTCGGTGCTGGCGGGCAGTTCCTCTGCTGTGACGGCGTCCTCGCAGAGTCGCCTCAGGAACGCGCGGAGGTCATCGAGATGGCGGCGGGTGAGGTGGTGCAGCTCCGGGGACCTGGCCGTGTCCAGCAGCGAGGCCGTGATGAACGCGGCGTAGCTGCGGTCTTCCGCGTCGACCTCCACCGATGACATGAGGAACGTGGCCAGGCGATCCTGAAGATGGGTGGATGCGTCGAGGGCTCGATGGATGCCGGTGACCACGACCCTCTGGCGGACCTCCTCGAAGACGGCTGAGAACAGTGCCGCCTTGCTGGAGAAGTGGTGGCTGATCGCCGGTCGGGTGACGCCCGCCTCCTGGGCGATCCGTTGCAGGGTCGCGTCATGGTAGCCGGAGCGCGCGAACACCGACCGGGCGGCACGGAGGATCAGTTCGCGCACCGCGGGGTCATCTCCTGAGCGTGCCGGTCGTCCCCGTCCCCGGCCTCGCCCGGGTTCCGGCGTGCTGATGCTCACACGATCAGTCTCTCAGGTGCGAGGCGGGCAGACCGGTGGCGATGAGAGCGTCGACAGCGATCCGGGCGGACTCGACGCAGCCGCTCTGGCCGGCTGCCATCCAGGGACGTGCGGCGTCGCCGACGTTCCACAGATTCTGGATCGGCGTCGCGTTCGGCCAATCGCGGCCCGGGATGGCCCGCTGGCCGGGCCAGTCGCCGGTGCAGTTCGCGATCGAGACCTCACGCGCCCGGGCGGACTCGGGAAACTCTCGAGCGGCTTCCCGGCGGAGGATGGCGAGCTCCTCGTCGAGGTCGAAGCCGGTGTTCGCCGGATGCGGAGTGCTCGTGACGCAGTAGAGGTGCCAGCCGGCGGGTGCGAGCGACGGGGATGGGCCGCTCATGTAGGAGGCATAGGCCAGGCGTTCTGTGTAGCCGAAGAACACCAGTGTCGTGAGGTTCGGGATCGGCTGCTCGCTAGCGAAGTTGATCGTGATCAGAGTGCCGGGGAAGCTCTCCGCTTCCAGCTTCTCTCTGTCGTCGGCGGGCCAGGCTTCGGCGGGGAAGAGGCGGCTCGTGGCGACGGGGCCGATGTTGCTGATGACCGCCCGGGTGCGGACGGTGACGGTGGCGCCGTCGGTCTTCCGGATGACGACCGTGTCGGCGCGTCCGTCGTCGCCGACACCGATCGCGGTGACGCTGGTGTCCAGCAGGATCGTGCCGCCCGCGCGCTGAATGCCGGCTGCGAGGTCCTGCCACGGCCCGATGGAGCCGTCGGGGTGGGCGCCGTACGTGTTCATGCCGCCCTTCTTCGTCAGGTAGTCGAAGAACAGCGTCGCGATGACGTCGCTCGGCTCGGCGGCGAACAGGGCGCTGGTGAGGTTCCGGCACAGCCGCTTGATCTTGACGGGGGCGTGCAGCTGGTCGAGCCAGGTGTCCAGGAAGATGCCCTCCTTGGGCCGGAACCAGCCGAAGCGACGCGCGAGGCCGCCGATGACGGGGATGCCGATCTTGTTGGCGAGGAATCCCGTGATGCCGCTCATCACCTGAACGTCGCGTCTGCCGAGCCGGAGGATCAGCGGGACGGGCTGCTTCCTCGCCCGGATCGGAATGCCGACGTCGTCGAACAGGGCCTTGTTCGCGCCGCCCAGTTCGAAGATCTGCGCTCCGGTGTTCACCCCGAAGCCGTCGATCGGCTCGGTCGAGGCGCGCCCGCCGACCTGCGGCTTCGCCTCGACGACGAGGATGCGGTAGCCGGCTTTCACCAGCCAGGCAGCCGCGGCGAGGCCCCCGGCACCGGCGCCGATCACCACGACGTCGACCTCCTCCGGCACGTGTGCATGCTGTTCGATCGTCATTGATCGTCTCCTCTCATTCGGTCGCACTGGTTGTGGGCATCAGGTTCGCGCGCCGGCCGTCACCGCCCGGTCAGAGCCGGGGCCGGTGAGGCGACTGCGGCGAGGAGCTCGCGGGCGGCCCGGGCGCCGCCCGCGGTGGCGGTGTTGAGGTTGGAGCAGGAGAAGTAGTCACCCGCGAGGTGGACACGCTTGCGCGGCCGGTACTGGTTCAGCTGCGCGAGGCCCTTGTAGGTGCCCGGGTGACTGTAGACCACGACGGGGTTCCAGCGGTTGACGAGCGCGAACTCGACGTCGTCGCTGAGGTGCGGGATGACCCGGTCGGCGGCGGCGAGCAACTGCGCCACGACCGTCTCGTCATCCTGATCGATCAGCTCCTCCGCCCACTTCGACATCGAGTACAGCCCCACCAGGCCCTTGCCGGCCGGGACGCGGTCGGGTGCCTTGTTGTGCTCGAGCGTGACGGCGAACAGGTTCGTCTCCACGGACTCCGGGATGCACACCACGAACGCGGGGTTCTTCGCCGGCGGCTTCGACAGCGCGACGTTGAGGTTGACGCTCGTGGTGTATTCGAGGTCGTCGAAGTACTCGACCGCCTTCGGGTGCAGCTGCGGGTAGAGCGAGGCGACCTGGGTGCCCCAGACGGCAAGGACGACCGCGTCGGCGGTGTCGACGTGCGTCGTGCCCGCGGCGTCGACCCAGGTGACGGTGGCCTCGTGCTCGCTCTCCTCGACCGACTGGACTCGCGCGTTCGTGACGACGTTCAGATGCGCGGCGACGGTGTCGACGTAGCGCTGCATGCCGCCCTTGAGCGAGTTCAGCTTCGTGCCGATGATGTTCGTGAACGAGTAGAAGAAGTCGATCTTCGAGTTGAACTCGCCGCTGGTGCCGAGCAGGCCTCGCAGCACCGAGTCGATCATGAACTCCGACACCTCCGGGGTGAGGCGCCGCCGAGCGTAGGCGTTCGCGGTCTCGTCGTCCCAGAACTGCCCGAGCGGGGCGAGGTTCTCCGCGTTGATGTAAGGGCGCACCTTCAGCAGGTCGAGGCCCAGGTTCGCCATCTTCGCCTTCGACTTCCAGGAGATGAGCTTCGTGCCGATCGCATCCCGGAGCAGGTGCGCGGAGTCGAGGAAGTGGATCTTGTCCTCGCGGGCGAACCCGACCGTGGTCCCGCCGGGCTGCAGCAGGTGGTCGCCGCCCGCATCGTGGAGCAGCTGCATGACGTACGTGTACGCCTGTGGCAGGACGCTCGCTCCCTGGTCCATGACGAAGCCGTCGCGGACCTCGGTGCGGACCTTGCCGCCGGCCTGGGCATCGTCCTCGAGGACCGTGACGGTGCAGCCGGCCTGCTGCAGCCGGAACGCGGCGGACAAGCCGGACGGGCCGCCGCCGACGACGATGACGGAGGGACCGGACCCCGTGGTGGGGGCGTTCATTTCATGCGCTCGCTTTCTTCGAGGTGGCCCCGTGCGGGGCGGCAAGGATGCGGTCCGCGACGACCTGGGCGTTCTGCGCGCAGGCGGAGATCCCAGCCGTCGCCCACAGGCTCGCGCCGTCGCCGACGTTCCACAGCCCCGGCACCGGGCTCTCCGGCTCGACCGTGCGGCCGGGCAGGGAACGGGCACCGGGCCAGGTGCCGCGGGTGACGTCGATGCGGAGGATGCGGGCCCGATCGAAGCCCGGGAACTGCTCCCGCAGGTCCTCCAGGAGCAGAGCGGTCTCGGCCTCCTCGTCGAAGTCTCCGACGGCCGGCTGTGGAACCGACGCGCCGCTGTAGAGGTGCCAGCCTTCCGGCGCGCGAGCGAGATCCGGGGCGCTGAAGTTCCCGGCGTAGGCCAGGCGACGGGAGCCGGCGAACAGGGCCAATGCCGGGAACTGCGCGAGCGGTTCCCGTGACGCGAAGTGCACCGTGATGAGCGCGCTCGGGCTGTCCGCGGTCCGCAGCCGCTGCACGTATTCCAGGGGCAGCAGCGAGCCGGCCAGAGACAGCAGCGCGGCCGGGCCCGCGTCGTTCACGAACTGCGGCGCGCGATCGACCCGGCCGCCGCCGGCGTGATCGCTGGTGATCCGGAAGCCGCCACCCGCATGATCCCGCTGGACGGAGGTCGCCGTCGCGCCGAGCAGGACGCGCCCGCCGGCCTCCTCGATCACCTCCACGAGCGGAGCCCAGATCGCCCCGGTGCCGCCGGGGGCGAAGCCGAAGGACTTCAGCGCACCGGGCTTGGTGAAGTAGTCCAGGAAGAACCGTGCCGAGACGAGTTCCGGACCGGCGGCGAACAGCGCCCCGCACATGTTCCGCACCAGGCCGTGCACCCGCGCGCTCCTGGTGAGCCGCGCCAGCCACTCGGAGGTCGTCAACTGCTCGGCGGGCTTGAGCCCAGGGAACAATCGCAGGCCCGTGCGCGCCAGCCACAGGCCGCCGCGCACGGCCACCGCCGCGAGCCCCGTGCTCAACGACACGTCCCGCTTCCCGGCGCGCAGCGTCAGGGCGCGCTTCGGCACGTAGAGGCGCAGCGGATGCCCGAGCTCGGCGAAGCTCTGCTCGAGGATGCCGGCCAGCTCGACCAGAACCGCGCCGTCGTTGACGAGGAAGCCGTCCAGCTCCGAGACACCCGCGCGACCGCCAGCCCGCTCCCCTGCCTCCAGCACGAGCACCCGTCGGCCTACGGCAGCGAGCCGCGCGGCGGTGAACAGGCCACCGGCGCCTGCGCCGAGGACGATCGCGTCCCACCGATCCTCGAGCCGCTGCGTCGTCATCTCCGCCTTCCCGTCATGCATATTTTACCTAAAAGCAAATTATTGGGAAGAGGCGGTGTCCGCGAGGATGTCGACCGCGAATCAGAAACAAGAGATGACTATCATTTCGAGCTATCATCGCGGCAGAGCACCCGGAGTCCGATCCGTCCTATCTCGAGGGAGCATCATGATGACCGTTCCGCATGCCGGGCCCGTAGCGGTGCCGCACGCTCCTGTCCGGTCCGACGGCGGATGTCCGCTGCCGGGTCGCGACACGGGCGGTCTCCTGATGCCGCTGACGAGCGCGTCCCCGTACTCGGCAGGAACCGGAGTGGGCGCATGATCCGCGGGATCGAGGCGCCCGAGCTGCTGGTCATCGCCGTTCTCGCTCTCGTTCTGTTCGGCGGCTCCCGGCTTCCGGAGATCGCGCGGAGCCTGGGCAAATCCATTCGGATCTTCGCCACGGAATCCCGACCGGCAAGCAGCGCCGCTCACCCAGACGAGCAGAGCGCCACCGACCCGCATGCTGGCACGGACATGTAGGGTAGTCGTCGACTCGTCCGGCCTGCGTCGCCGTCCCTCACGCAATCGTGTGGTCCGAGCCCGCTGCTCCGGTCCGCTCCGGTTGCCCGTGTTTCTCCGACATCGCATCGACGCGGACAGCGTGCTGATGCCGGGTGACGGCGTTCGGCCAGATGCGCAGCCGCCACCAGAGCTTCGCCGGCGGCTCGAGTTCGACGCGCCTGGTCCGGATGCGCATCTCTGGGAGGTGGTGGATGTGCCCGCCCGCACGGTGGATGAGCACGCTGAGATCGAGATCCTCGTGCACCTTGGTGTGGTCGGGGAAGGCATCCTCGCGGATGGTCTCCCATGCGGTGCGGGTGATGGCCATGTTGCAGCCGACCATGACCTGGCCGCCTGTCAGTATCTCGCTGATCGGGTAGTAGCCGTATTCGAGGGTGGCCTTGCCGAGGAGGTGTCCGAGGGCGGGGTGTCCGTCGATGAGCGCGTCGCCTGAGCCGGTGATTCCCGCCACCTCGTCGGTGCCCGCCCGTGTGAAGTGTGCACGGACGACGGCGACCCAGCCCGGGTCGATGATGCTGTCGGCGTCGATCCTGCCCAGCACATCGCCCGTGGCCGCGTTCAGTCCGCGATTGCGCGCGGGGACGATCCCGGGGATGGGCTCCTCGAGGACGGTGACGAAGGGGTATGAGGCCGCGATGCGGCCGGTGGCGTCGGTGCTGCCGTTGTCGACGACGATGACCTCATCGGGCGGGTCCGTCTGAGCGGCGATCGCCTCGAGACACTCGCCCAGGTAGTCCTGCTCGTTCCAGGCGGGGATCACGATCGACACCCTCGGCCGTGGCGAGCCCCTGCGCCGCCCATCGTCGTCGATGGTCATTCCGCGGCGTCCTCGAAGGAGTCCAGATAGTCGCGCAACCACGCCTTCTGGGCATGGGCGACGGGATGGGCGTCGCTGTAGACGTGGTCGAACATGCCGCCGGGGTCCGGGGCGGGGAGTGCGATCAGGCGTCTGCGGACGTCGCCGGCGTGTTCGGCGTTGTGAGCATCGATGCTCTCGAACACGTCATCGGTGACGCCGCGCTCGCTCAGGTGGGCCCGCAGGCGCGGGATCGGGTCGCGCCGCTCCCAGGAAGAGCGCTCCTGCACGGTCCGGTACTTGGTGGGGTCGTCGGATGAGGTGTGGGGGCCGAGGCGGTAGGTGACGGCTTCGATGAGAGCCGGTCCGCCGCCGGCGCGGACGGCATCCATGACGTGTTTGGTGACGGCGTAGCTGGCGAGGACATCGTTGCCGTCGATGCGGTGGCCGGGGATTCCGAATCCCTTCGCACGCGTCGCGTAAGAGACCGCGGTCTGGGTGGATGCCGGGGTGGAGATGGCGTACTGGTTGTTCTGCACGAAGAACAGGACGGGTGCGTCGTAGGTGCGGGCGAAGGTCAGCGCTTCGCTCGCGTCGCCTTCGGACATCGCGCCATCGCCGATGTAGACGATCACGGCCTCCTCGCCGGGTGGCTTTCGTCCTGCCTGCTGATCGAGGCTGATCCCCATCGCATAGCCCGCCGCATGGAGCGCCTGGGCGGCGAGCACGATCGTGTAGAGCCGGAACCGGGTGCGCTCGGGATCCCAGCCGCGAAACGTGTTGCCGCGAAGGACAGCGAGGATGTCGACGAAGTCGATACCACGGGCAAGAGCCACGCCATGTTCCCGATAGGAGGGGAACACGGTGTCGAGCGGGCTGAGGGCGTGGGCGGAGCCTGTCTGGGCGGCTTCCTGCCCGTAGGAGGGGATCCAGAGGGCGAGCTCACCCTGACGCTGCAACGCGGTGGACGCCTCATCGAGCCGACGGGCGAGAGTCATCTCGCGGTAGAACGAGAGGAGCCGCTCCGTGTCGAGCCCGTCGACGAGGGGCGCGTACGGTGCCGCGGCACGGCTCGGCGCGTAACGCCCCTGAGGCGTCAAGAACCGGATCAGGGCGGGGCCGCGCGGGGTGCTCACACGGCACCGGCGAGAGACCAGCTCTCCTGGTAGAGCTGTTCGTATCGGGAGGTCATGACCCCGGCGTCATGGGTCAAGGCGGTGGCGGATGCCGCACGGCTCATCGCCCGGTAGGCGTCGGGGTCGAGGTGCAGGATGCGTTCGATCCGGTCGGCGAACTCGTGCGCGTTGCGGGGGTGGACGAGATACCCTTCCGCGCCGGAGGCGATCAGGTGCGGGAGCGCGACGGCATCGGCGAGAACCACCGGGGTGCCCGAGGCCATCGCCTCAAGGGTCGCGATCGACTGGAGTTCGGCAGTGGATGGCATCACGAACACCGTGGCCCGGTGGTGCAGTTCGGTCAGCCGGTCGTCGTCGACGTACCCGTGGAACGTCGTGCGATCGGCGATGGCCAGCGAACGCGCCAGCCCCTCCAGGTGGCTGCGCTCGGAGCCGCTTCCGACGATGTCGAGGTGCGCCGCGAGCTCACGGGGGATGAGGCTGAACGCGTTCAGCAGGGTGTCGAGGTTCTTCTCCGGGTCGAGGCGTCCGACGAACAGCACGCGATTCTCCGCCGGGCGGTCCTGCTTGGGCGTGAACCTGTCGTTCTCGACGCCGCACGATACGGGGACCACGCCACGCAGCCGCGTGTTCGACTCCAGATAGTGGGCGGCGGCCGGGGTCGGGCTGGTGACGATGTCGGCGCGGGAGTACACCGTGCTGGCGAGGCTCCATCCGAACGCCGTCAGCCGAGGGTGCAGACGCCGAGGAAGTCCGCTGAACTCGACGACGTTGTCCGGCATGACGTGGTTGGTCGCGATGATCGGGATGTCGAGGCGCTCGGCCTCGTAGGCGAGGCCGCGTCCGATGTCGATGAAGGACTGCAGGTGCACGACGGCGGGCCGCACCCGCAGGAGGATGCGACGCGTCTGCGCGCGCACCTCCCACGGCGGAGCGACACGGAGCCAGTCGTGCAGCGGCCAGCGCACGCTGCGCAGCCGATGGACCGTGAGTCGCTGCCCGTCGTAGACCTCGATGCCGGAACTGGAGCGCATGCGGGTCGCGGGGGCGATGACGTGCACGTCGTGCCCTCGGCGGGCGAGGCGGACGGCATGCTCCCGCGCGAACCGCGCGGCACCATTGACATCGGGCGGGAACGTGTCTGTGCCGATCAGCACGCAGGCGGCGCGGCCGGTGAGAGATTCGCTATGCGGCATGGGTCTGCTGGGTCTTCCATTCGTGGAGGGCGGTGCTCGCGGCGGCGTAGCCCGCATCGATGATGCGCGGGACGTCCGCACGGGACCACTGTGAGCATCCGTCGAGATCGGGGTGGATCATCAGCACGTCGGGACGCCGTTCGAGCTCGGCGATCGCCGCCGCCGAACGCACCACGGGGACGTGCTCCCATTCCGGCCGGAGCCGGACAGCGATCGTGAACGTCGCACCGAGGTGATGTGTGGCGGCGATCGGGAGGTTCGCAGCCAGGCCACCGTCGACGAGGATCTGGTCGCCGGTCACGACCGGGGAGAACATGCCGGGGACGGCGATGCTCGCACGGAGGGCTGGACCCAATCGGCCTCTGTCGAGGATGACGGCCCGACGGGTCCGCAGATCGGTTGCGACCGCCGCGAAGCGCCGCGGCAGCTCTTCGATGAGCGGCTCTCCACCGAGCCGGTCGATGGTGTCCAGCAGGGCGGCGCTGTCGAGGAGCCCCAGCCGCGCGGTGGGACGCAGACGGCCGAACGTCGACCAGTCCGCGTCCAGCACCGCCTCCTCGATCTTTGCGATGGAAAGGCCCGCGGCGAACGCCGCGCCGACCAGTGAGCCCGCGCTCGTCCCCGCGACGACCTTGGGGAGGACATGGTGTTCTCGGAGCGCCTTCAGGACGCCGACGTGGGCGGCGCCGAGCGCACCTCCGCCCCCCAGCGCCAGCCCCACGACTGCACGGGGATGCCCGACTTCTGCCGTCATGTCTGACATCGCTTTCGACTCCAGCATCGGTCAGACGCTCGGGAGCGGGTGCGCCTGCGCGGGGTTCAGGCTGTCGAGGACGAGGCTGAGGTAGCGGCGGCGATGGGCGCCGGAGGGGATGCTGCCGAACCCGGCGGCGATCATCGTCATCAGGTTCGGGATGTCCTCCGGCGTGATGTCGGCACGGAGCGTTCCCGCCGCCTGCGCACGCCGCACGGTCTGCTCGATCGCGGCCGCGTTCCGGCCCATCAGCTCGCGGGTCGCCTCGGCCAGGTTCGATAGCGACCTCACCAACCCACGCTCGCGGTCCAGCACACCGAGGAGCCTCTCCCCGAGCTCGAGCAGCACGTCGCGCGGAGCGTCGGTGCGTTCGAACTGTGCGAAGACGGGCTGCACCTCCGTGGCGAACACGTCGTCGTAGACGGCGAGGGCGAGGGACTCCCGGTTCGGGAAGTGCCGGTACAGCGTCGCGATCCCCACGCCCGCCTCCTTCGCGATCCGGTTCAGCGTCCCCGACCCGTCCCCGAGGGAGAACGCCCGCCGCGCGGCTCCCAGGATCTTCGCCATGCTCGCCGCCGCATCCACCCGCATCGTGCTGCCGTCCATCGAATCCGCTCCTTCCGCGTCGGTTTGACAACCCCGAAAAACGATACCAGACTCTCACATCAGTTGATAGTCAACTATCAGTTGTTCGCATTGAGGCGGCGGGATCGGCCCTCGCGAGGGCTGGTGCGCCCGGAGGAATAGAGGAATCGGATGTCGTCGTGGCTGTATCGGTGGGGTGCGCTCGCGTACCGGGGAAAGTGGTGGGTGACAGCGATCTGGGTGGTGCTGATCGCCGCGATCGTGGGCCTGATCGTGGTGAACCCGCCCAAGCTCAGCAACGAGATCCGCATCGACGGCACAGCCGCCCAGGAAGTGATCGATGATCTCTCGGACCGACTGCCGGATGCTTCCGGTGGGCAGGGCATCATCGCGTTTCACTCCACCGACGGGGAGCGCATCGACGAGGGGGACAACCTCGCCGCCGTCCTGGAGGCGGTCGAGGAGATCTACGACGGCGAACACGTCGTCGACGCGCGCGAGGTGCTCGCCGAGGAACTGGCCAAGGGGCAGGACAGTCTGCTGCTGCAGGCGGCCGCTGCGATCGCGCAGGAGCAGGCGACCACCGGTGGGACGGACGCCGGTGCGCCGACCGCTCTGGTCGTCGACCAGACCCCGGTCCCTGGAGTGGTGGTCTCCGCCGACGGCCAGACGGCCCTGTTCCAGTTCGTGTTCGACGCGCAGACCTTCGAGCTCCCCGAGGGCACCGTGGACGACACGATCGAGACCGCCGAGGACGCCGTCGCCGGTGAGGCGATCGACGTGCTGCCGTCGTCGACGATGATCCAGGTTCCCGAGCTGATCGGCGCGGGAGAGATCGTCGGCGTCGCGATCGCCGCGCTCGTGCTGATCGCGACGCTCGGCTCGCTCATCGCCGCGGGCCTTCCGCTCGTGTCCGCGCTCTCCGGTGTCGCGTTCGGGGTCGGCGGGGCGTTCGCGATCTCCAGCATCGTCCCGATGCATTCGCTGACCGCCGTGCTCGGGCTCATGCTCGGGCTCGCGGTCGGGATCGACTACGCCCTGTTCATCGTGAATCGGCAGCGGCGGTTCATCCTCGATCAGCGCCTCAGCGCGCCAGAGGCGACCGCCCGCGCGATCGGCACCGCCGGCAGCGCCGTGTTCTTCGCCGGAACCACTGTCGTCATCGCTCTGCTCGCCCTCACGGTCGTGCAGATCCAGCTCCTCACGACGATGGCCATCACCGCCGCAGCCACCGTCGTCATCGCCGTCCTGTCCGCACTCACCCTGCTGCCGGCGCTGCTCGGGTTCGTCGGCGAACGGATCTGCTCGGCGAAGGCACGGCTGAACGCCGGCACCTCCCACGACAACGGCTCCTCGCACCGCGTCGCGAACACGTGGTCGCGTCTGCTCGTGAAGAACCGCTACGTCGCCGCCGTCGGCGCTCTCGCGATCGCCGGTGTCATCGCCGCCCCCGTGCTCGACATGGACCTCGGCCTCCCCTCGGGCGCGAGCTACCACCCCGACACCGCGCAGCGGCAGAGTTTCGAGGTGGTGGGGAACGCGTTCGGCGAGGGCTACAACGGGCCCCTCGTCGTCGTCGCCACCTCGCCCGACAACGAGACCATCCCCGCTACGGACCTCGCCGGCATCTACGGCGACCTCTCCGGCATTCACGGCGTCGAAGCGGTCTCCCTGGGCGGCCTCGACGAGGACGGCACCACCGCGGTGTTCTCCGTCGTACCCGAGACCGGTCCCACCTCCCAAGAGACCGCCGACCTCGTCACCGCGATCCGTGACATGACACCGACCTTCACCGACGACTACGGAGTCGACGTCGGCGTCACGGGATTCGCGGCCCTCGCGATCGACGTCTCCGATCGTCTGGCTGACGTGCTTCCGCTCTACATCGCCGTCGTGGTCGGCCTGTCGCTGATCGTGCTGCTGCTCGTGTTCCGCTCCATCATCGTCCCCATCAAAGCCACCGTCGGGTTCCTCCTGTCCGTTGCCGCGACCTTCGGAGCGACCACCGCCGTGTTCCAATGGGGCTGGCTGCAGCCGATCTTCGGGATGGACGCCACCGCCCCCGTGCTCAGCCTGCTCCCCATCATCATCACCGGCGTCCTGTACGGCCTCGCCATGGACTACGAGGTGTTCCTCGTCTCCTCGATGAAGGAAGCCCACGTCCACGGCGCCAAGGGCACGGAGTCCGTCACCCGCGGGTTCGCCGTCGCGAGTCGCGTCGTCGTGGCCGCCGCGATCATCATGACCAGCGTCTTCGCCGGGTTCATCTACAACCCCGAGCCCATGATCGCCCAGGTCGGGTTCGCCCTGGCCTTCGGCATCCTCGTCGACGCCTTCCTCGTCCGCATGACGCTCGTCCCCGCCATCATGGCCATCTTCGGCGACAAGGCCTGGTGGCTCCCCCGCTGGCTCGACCGCATCCTCCCCGACCTCGACATCGAAGGAGACAAACTCAACAAGCAACTCGAACGAGCATGACCGAACGCGTGCACCCGCGGGACGCGAACGGCATATGGCCGACTCCTGTTCCCGACGCCGCGGCCGCGGCCGCCAAGAGTGCTAACTCAGGTGCTGAGCAACGTGTAGCTGCGCGCACCTCGATGCAGTCATCCACAGGCCGGAACCTCAAGACCATTGGATCTACGGGCCTCAACGCGGTTCGTGACCCTGCGCGCGAAGGGGTCGAGCGCAGCTCAACTCCCTCGCGCGCTATCCCGCTCGCCCTCGGCGGCCAGGTGGGAGCAGTCCGCGGGCTCGGGCTTTGGCGACCCAACCCTGGGCTGTGGAGAGGGCGACGTCGCTGAGGCGCGCGATTCTCGCGGTCGGGTTCGGGTCGCCGTCCTCGGCGAAGCGGGTGTGCTGGAGTGCGACGAGTTCGTAGAAGTCCGGGGTGCGCTTCGGGTCACCGAGCGGTCGGACGAGGTCTTGCCCGCGCAGCGTGCGCCCGCTGGGAAGGGTGATCTTGCCGTTCTGGAAGCGGGTGGCACCTGTGACGGCGAACAGGCGCTTGTTGATCGCGGCCTCGATCTTCGCGGTCGGCAGCTCGCGCAACAGCTGGCTGGTGATCGGGTCGCCGGCGAAGAACGGCATGTGGACGATGCCGGTGATCCGCACCTCCCCCATCCGGTTCTCATAGACCCGCACCTGCTGCTGAAGGCGCAGGAGCACGCGGGTGCCGCTCTCGGTGTGCTGGATCAGGAACCAGCGCCCCGCATCGAGGTTGCTGTGCTCGGAACGGAGCTTGCGATCGAGGCCTGGGGCGTTGTCGATCCAGTCCTCGTAATGCAGGGAGCGGTCGATGCCGGCGCTCTCGCCCTCCGTGTCGAGCGGGGACCGTTCGGGGAACCACCACCCATCCGGCAGGTCCGCGTCGATCAGCAGCGCGAAGTCGGGCTGCTGATCGGAGTCCTGCGCGGAAGTGGTCACGTCCCGAGTCTAACGAGTCGGAGGCGTAAACTCATGTAGTTGCGAGTCGGCGCGTTTCGTGGTCTAATGTCGTGTATTCGCGGAAACGCGATATACGCGAGGAGGAAGGTATGAGCGACGGCGAGACGGGCAGCGCGCTCGGTCGGGCGCCCCTGTTCTACTCCGAGGAGGAGACCGCCTCACTGCTCGGTATCCACCGCACGACGCTACGCACCCTCGCTCTGGACGGCCGCGCTCCGGTGGAGCCGATTCGGCTCACCCCGCACAAGCGCGTCTACCGACGCATCGACGTGGAGCGCCTGGCGGGGGTGGTCGATTGAGCATCGAGGCGCGCAAGACCAAGGCGGGCAAGACCCGTTACCTCGCGCGCGTCCGCTCCGGCACGCAACTCGTCGCGTCCCGCACTTTCGACCGCAAGAGCGACGCTGAGGCGTGGGAGCGGGAGCAGAAGCACCTGCTGGACACCGGCCGGCCGCTGCCGCCGAAGCGCAAGTTCACGATGCAGGAACTGGTCGACAGGTTTCTCGTGGCACGTGAGGGCGGGAACCCGCACACGGTGGACACCGATAGGAACAACCTCGCCGCGCTTCCCGCCTCGCTGCTGAGGCGGTCGCTCGCCACCGTGCAGGCCGGGGACATCCGGGAGCATCTGCTTGCCGAGCTGCGCGGTGGGAAGGCACCGGCGACGGTCGCCCGCGCCAAGACGACGCTGAGCGCGCTGTTCACTTACGCGGACGAGCAGGGCTACCTGCACCAGCCGCACCCGGTGCGGACGATGAAGAAGATTCCCGAGTTGAGCAGCGTCGCCCAGCGCGCGGTGAGCCCGAACGAGATTCCCTCCCCGCGCCGAGTCGCCGGAGTGCTCGCCGCCTTGCGGCAGCGGCGCAGCGACATCGCGGACGTGTTCGAGTTCATGTCGCTGACCGGCGTGCGCTGGGGCGAGTTGCGCGCGACCCGGGTGGGCTGGCTCTCAGAAGTCCCACTCGCGCAACTCAACGTCGAGCGTTCCCACTCCGACCGCTACGAGGAGAAGAACCCGAAGTCCTCGCGCGGCACTCGGCCGGTGCCGCTGTCGCCGCGGGCGCTGGCGATCTTCCGTCAGTACGCCGCGGGCAAGCAGCCCGACGACTACCTGTTCACCAACCAGCAGGGGGGGCAGCTCTCGGTCGGCGTGGTCCGCAAGTTCCCGCTCGGCTTCCGCCGCCACGCGCTGCGCCACTACGCCGCGTCCACCTGGCTGCGGCTCGGCACGCCCGTCCACGAGGTCGCGGAGTACCTAGGCGACGAGGCACGCACCGTCCTCGCGGTCTACGCGCACGTCCTCGGCGAAGGTCAGCGCCGCGACCATGTGCGGCGTCTCGCCGCTGCCGAGGAGTTCGGCAGAAAGTCGGGACACTCACGGGACACTCGGCGCGGTCCGAACCTCGGACGCTGAACTCAACGCCTCCTGGCGAGCCGGAAGAAACAGGCTCTGACCAGGGATTTCCAGCGGAGACGGAGGGATTTGAACCCTCGGTCCCCGTGAGGGGACTCCACCTTAGCAGGGTGGTGCACTAGGCCGAACTATGCGACGTCTCCCGGTAGTACCTGAGCCATCATAGCCGCAGCGCGACGGCCGCTCGAACTACTCGTTCGAGATCGAGCAGGTGTAGTTCGCAGCGGTCTGCCCGCGGATGCCGGAGAGCACCGGCAGCCCGGTGTTGTCGACGGGGGCGACAGGCTCCTCGGTGGCCACCGGCTCGGGGTTGGTCAGGTCGGTCGGCTTCTTGACCGGGGTCGTCACCGGCGGCGCCACCTCTTCCGAGCCCGCCCCGTCACCCGCCTCGGTGAGCAGGAACGGCTGGTCCGCTCGCACGAGCGCCATCATCTCATCGCCGAGCGCGAGGTTGGGTCGCACCTTGCCCGCGTAGATGCCGGTGCCACCGGTGCTGCCCGGGTACTGCACGAAGGTGATCCGCTCCAGGGGGATGTTCTTCAGCGCAAGGGCGATCGACACCATCGTCGGCACGTCCGCGAGATTCGACGACAACGTCATGCTGCCCAACGCGGCGTTCGCAATGTTGTAGAGCACGCTCGGGTTGCCGAGCGTGCCGTCCGCCTGAAGCTTGCGGACGAGCGAAGACAGGTACACCTGCTGGGAACTGATGCGCGTGAGGTCGCTCCCATCGCCGACCCCGTGGCGGCTTCGGAGGAACGCGAGGGCGTCTGGGCCGAGCAGCGTGTGAGTACCAGCGGTCGGCAGGTCCAGTCCCGTGTACGGATCGTAGATCGGCGCATCCACGCACACCTCGACGCCGCCGATGGCGTTCGACATGTTGATGACGCCGTTGAAGGTGATGACACCTGCGAACTGGATCGGAAGCCCGGTCAGCTCGGACACGGTCATCACGACGCAGTTGAGGCCCCCGTAGTACATCGCGACGTTGATGGGCTCGGTCGAGTAGGCCTTGGTTCCGTCTCCGTCGCGCCACGGGCATTCGGGGATGCCCACGACCATGTCTCGAGGGAAGCTGATCGCGACGGCGTTGGTCTGGTCCTGGGAGACGTGAAGCAGAAGGTTGACGTCGTTGAGCTCGCTCGACCCGCGTTCGCCCTCCTCGCATCCCTCGTTCTCGCAGCGGTCGCTGCCGACGATCAGGATGTTGAACCCACCCTCGATGGCACCGATCTGCGGCGGCGGGCCGTCGGTCTCGCCGATGATCTCGACGACATCCGCCTGGGAGTACAGGGCGTTGAAGGCAACCGCACCGATCGAGGCGCCCGAGACCAGAACCACGGCGAGCGCGGCGGCGATGAACCCGAAGATCGCACCGAGCGGCGAGCGCTTGCGCAACCGACCGTGACGGGCGATGCCCGGCTGCTTCGCGGCGCCGCGAGAGCGTGAACGCAGCTCGCCCGAGCCTTGCGACTCGGAGCGGGGGCGGAGCTCGCTCATGGTGGTTCCCTTTCGTTGCCCGGCGGTGGGATGATACCTGCGGCGGAGGGCGTGGGATTCGAACCCACGAGACATTGCTGCCCACCAGTTTTCAAGACTGGCTCCATCGGCCGCTCGGACAGCCCTCCCGGCATAACCAGTCTCCGAGTGTATCCGATGGGTTCCGCGCGGACCCTGAGGATCCGATCAGAGAGTGTCGAGCACGAGCGCGACGCCGTCGTCGAGGTCGGTCGCGGTGACCTCGTTGGCCACGGCGCGCACCTCGTCCGGCGCCTGGCCCATGGCGACGCCGCGACCCTCGGCGGCCGCCCACGCGAGCATGTCGATGTCGTTGCGCCCGTCCCCGACCGCGAGCACCCGCGACCGCGGCACGTTCAGCAGCTCGCGCACACGCTCGAGCGCGGTGGCCTTGTTCACTCCGTCGGGGGCGATGTCGAGCCACGCCGTCCAGCCGACGTTGTAGCTGACCTTGTGCAGCCCCATGCGCTCGACCACCGAGAGGAAGTCCTCGATCGCATGCCCGGGCGAGATCACCACCACTCGGGTCGCGCGGGCCACGAGCAGGTCCTCGAACTCCACCTGCTCGCTCACGGCACCGAGGGTGCCGTCGGGAAAGTACCCGGTGTAGCGGTACATGCCCTGCTCATCCTCGACGGCGTAGTTGGCCGATTCCAGACTGCCGCGGATCGTGGTGAGCACCGCGGTCGGATCGAAGGTCTCGACGAACTCGCGCGAGTATCCGGTCGGCGCTTCCGGGTCGCGCCTGAGCGTGATGGCGCCGTTCGAGCAGACCACATACTGCGGGGTGATACCGAGCCGGTCGAGGATCGGCAGCGTCATGGCGACCGAACGTCCGGTCGCGAGCATCACCTCGTGACCCGCGTCCCGCACCCGTGCAACCGCGCCGATGACGGCGTCGTTCATGCCGCCGTCCTCCCGCAGCACGGTGCCGTCGATGTCGAGGGCGATCAACCACTCAGTCATGGGGCTCGAAGACCTCGAGACCGCCGACGTAGGGGCGCAGCGCCTGTGGCACGACGACGGAGCCGTCGGCCTGCTGGTGGGTCTCGAGGATGGCCACGATCCAGCGGGTGGTGGCGAGCGTGCCGTTCAGCGTCGCGACCGGCGTCGTGCGCCCGGACTCCGTGCGGTACCGGATGTCGAGTCGTCGCGCCTGGTACGTGGTGCAGTTGCTCGTGGAGGTGAGTTCGCGGTACGTGCCCTGCGTGGGCACCCAGGCCTCCACGTCGAACTTCCGAGCCGCGGACGAGCCGAGATCGCCCGCCGCGACGTCGATCACCCGGTACGCCAGCTCGCACGCCTGCAGCATGGCTTCCTGCCAGCCGAGCAGGCGTTCGTGCTCGGCCTCGGCATCCTCGGGCAGCACGTAGCTGAACATCTCCAGCTTGTTGAACTGGTGCACGCGAAGGATGCCGCGGTTGTCCCTGCCCGCAGACCCCGCCTCCCGGCGATAGCACGTCGACCACCCGGCGTACCGCAGCGGCCCGGACGACAGGTCGAGGATCTCGTCGGAGTGGTAGCCGGCGAGCGCGACCTCCGAGGTGCCGGTGAGGTAGAGGTCGTCGGCCGGCAGATAGTAGATCTCGTCGGCGTGCTCGCCGAGGAAGCCGGTGCCGGCCATGATCTCGGGGCGCACGAGCGTCGGCGTGATGAGAGGTGTGAAACCCTCGGCCATCGCCCGGTCGAGCGCCATCGACATGAGCCCGAGCTCGAGGCGGGCTCCGACCCCCTTGAGGAAGTAGAAGCGGCTGCCGGAGACCTTCACGCCCCGGGCGATGTCGATCGCCCCAAGCAGTTCCCCGAGCTCGGCGTGATCGCGCGCCCCGAAGTCGAACCCGCGCGGGGTTCCCACCTCGCGCACGAGTCTCCAGTCGTCCTCGCCGCCGGCGGGGACGCCGTCGATGATGGGGTTGCCGATGGCGCCGGCGATCCGGGTGAACTCGGCCTCGGCATCCGTCGACGCCTGCTGCGCGGACTTGACTCGCGCGGCGAGTTCCTGAGCCTGTGCGACGAGTGCGGCCTTCTGGTCCTTGGGTGCGGCCGCCACCGTCTTGCCGAAGGCGTTCTGCTCCGCGCGCAGGTTCTCGAACTCCTGAATGCCGGAACGGCGGCGCAGGTCGGCGGCGATGGCGTCGTCCACGAGGGCTACTGACGCACCGCGGGCCTGCTGGGACCGCCGCACCGCGTCCGGGTCGTCGCGGAGCAATTGTGGGTCGATCACCCTCCCAGCCTACCGAGCGCATGCACTACCGTTGGCCCCGTGGCGAACCCTCGGACCGGGCACCGGCGACACGCGGCCGTGATCGTCAACCCCACCAAGGTCGACGTCGAGAAGCTGCGCACGGCGGTCGATGCGGCAGCGCGGAAGGCGTCATGGGGCGCGTCGATCTGGTTCGAGACGACTCCGGACGACACCGGGGCCGAAGTCGCGCGCAGCGCCGTGCGACGCAACGCGGATGTCGTGCTCGCCGCAGGCGGTGACGGCACGGTGCGGGCGGTGGCCGAGGGCCTGCGCGGCAGCGACGTGCCCCTGGCCCTCTTGCCGTCGGGCACCGGCAACCTCCTCGCGCGCAACCTCGACCTGCCCCTGACCGATCTCGAGGCCGCCGTCGCCGTGGCCTTCTCCGGAGTCGATCGCGCGATCGACCTCGGCATGGCCCGCATCGTGCGCGCCGACGGTGACAGCGAGGAGCACGCGTTCCTGGTGATGGCCGGACTCGGCCTCGACGCGAAGATGATCAAGCACACCAACCAGAAGCTCAAGAAGGCGGTGGGCTGGCTGGCCTACGTCGACGGCATCGCCCGCTCGCTGCCGGAGCTGCGCCCGCTTCGCGTCGCATACCGGCTCGACGATGCGCCGACCCGCTCGATGAGCGCCCACACGATCATCGTCGGCAACTGCGGGCTGCTGCCCGGCGGCCTGCTGCTGATGCCCGATGCGAAGCCCGACGACGGCCTGCTCGACATCGCCGCCCTTCGACCGCGCGGCCCCTTCGGCTGGGCGAAGGTGTGGCGCAAGGTGGCGTGGGAGAATGGCGTGCTGCGCAAGTCTGCGATCGGCCGCAAGATCATCGATCTGTCCAAGGACGTGCGCGACGTGACCTACCTGCGCGGGCGTGAGCTGAACTTGTCGGTCGAGCGTCCCGAGGAGTTCCAACTCGATGGCGACGAGTTCGGCGAGGCCGATTCCGTGCGCCTCTGGGTCGAACCCGGTGCGCTGCACGTGCGGATGCCCGCGCCCTAGTTCTCCCCCGCGATGAGTCCGCGCAACCAATCCCGGGCGTCCACGAACGCGTCGTTGTCGTACCGCGGAGTCACGCTGATGCGCCGATGATCGGCCCGCGGGTAGCTACCGAGGAAGATCACGCTCGGCGAGAAGCGCTTGAGGCCGAGCAAGGCGTCGGCGACTCGCTCGTCCATGATGTGCCCGTCGAGGTCGATGACGAAGCGGTACCGCCCGAGAGCGTCCCCGATGGGGCGCGACTCGAGCAGGCTCATGTTCACACCGCGGGTGGCGAACTGCTCGAGCATCTCGAGCAGGCGGCCGGCCGTGTCATCCGGTAGCTCGGCGATGATCGAGGTCTTGTCGCTGCCGGTCGGCTCGGGCAACCGCGCGATGCGGCTCACGAGCACGAAGCGGGTGACCGCATTGGGGTTGTCCCCGATGCCCTCGGCGAGCACCTCGAGGTCGTGGTGCTGCTCGATGCCGGGTGGGGCGACCGCGGCATCCGCGAGGTCGTTCTCGAGCAGGGCCGCCGCGGCGGCCACGTTCGAGGTCGCGGGGATGTGGCCGTGCTCCGGCAGGTTGCGGTCGAGCCACAGGTGCGTCTGGCCGTACGCGACGGGATGCGCGTTGACCACCTTCACGTCGGCCAGCGTCGTGCCTCGCCGCGCCACCAGTACGAAGTCGACCGGCACGAGGTACTCGCCGATGATTCGCAGGCCCGGAATGGTCGCCAGCGCATCCTGCGCGACGCTCACGCCGCCCTCGATCGAGTTCTCGATCGCGATCATGGCGGCGATGCTGCGCCCGGCGACGACATCGTCGAGAGCCTCGCCGACGTTGTTGACGGGCCGCCACGACTTGCCCGCCGCCTGCGGTACCTGCTTGAGGGCCGCCTCGGTGAACGTGCCGGCGGGTCCAAGGTAGGAATAGGTCTCGTCGGCTGACATGGTCACGAGTTTATGGTGCTGCAAGACTAGGCGGCATGAGCGACCGCGCTGGACAGCAGGCACAGGCATCCGACCTCATCGATGTGCACGAACTGATCGCGGCCTACTACGAACGAGTGCCGGATGTCGCGGTCCCCGAGCAGCGCGTCGTGTTCGGCACGAGCGGCCACCGCGGCTCCTCCCTCGACACCGCGTTCAACGAGACGCACATCGCGGCGATCACCCAGGCGATCGTCGAGTACCGCGCCGGTCAGGGCATCACCGGGCCGCTGTTCATCGGCAAGGACACGCATGCCCTGTCCCGCCCCGCCGAGACGACGGCGCTCGAGGTGCTCGTCGCCAACGGTGTCGAGGTGCTCGTGGACGAGTACGACGACTGGGTGCCGACGCCCGCGCTCAGCCGCGCGATCGTCGTCTACAACGCGGCCGGGCACGACGACCTCGCCGACGGCATCGTCATCACCCCCAGCCACAACCCCCCTCGTGACGGCGGATTCAAGTACAACCCCCCGCACGGCGGCCCCGCCGACAGCGACGCGACGACCTGGATCGCCGACCGGGCCAACGCCCTCATCGCCGACGGCAACCGCGATGTCAAGCGCGGCGAGCCCTCGGCGGTCGGCACCTACGACTTCCGCGGTGCCTATGTCGACGACCTCGCGCGGATCATCGACCTGGATGCGATCAAGCGCTCGGGCCTGCGCATCGGCGCCGATCCGCTCGGCGGCGCCAGCGTGCACTACTGGCAGCTCATCGCCGAACGGTACGGGCTCGACCTCACCGTCGTGAATCCCGAGGTCGATCCCACCTGGGCGTTCATGACGCTGGACTGGGACGGCAAGATCCGCATGGACCCGTCGTCGCCATCGGCGATGGCCTCGGTGGTCGCCCGCCGGCACGACTTCGACATCCTCACCGGCAACGACGCCGATGCCGACCGGCACGGCATCGTCACCCCCGACGCCGGCCTGATGAATCCCAACCACTTCCTCGCCGTGGCCATCCAGTACCTCTCCACGCATCGACCCGCCTGGCGAGCGGATGCCGCGATCGGCAAGACCCTCGTCTCGAGCTCCATGATCGACCGAGTCGCCGCCTCGCTCGGCCGGCGCCTCTGGGAGGTTCCGGTCGGCTTCAAGTGGTTCGTGCCGGGCCTCGTCGACGGCTCCGTCGCCTTCGGCGGCGAGGAGAGCGCGGGTGCGAGCTTCCTCTGCCTCGACGGCTCCACGTGGACGACCGACAAAGACGGCATCCTGCTCGCGCTGTTGGCGAGCGAGATCACGGCGGTCACCGGCAAGACCCCGTCGCAGCTCTACGCCGAACTCACCGCCGAGTTCGGCGACCCGGCCTACGAGCGGGTGGATGCCGCCGCCGCCAAGGACCAGAAGGCCCGCCTCGCCAAGCTGGACCCCGCCGCGATCACCGCGACGGAGCTGGCCGGTGACCCGATCACCGCGACGCTGTCGACCGCGCCAGGCAACGGCGCGCCGATCGGCGGGGTGAAGGTGTCGAGCGAGTTCGCGTGGTTCGCGGCGAGGCCGAGCGGCACCGAGGACGTCTACAAGATCTACGCAGAGTCCTTCAAGGGACCGGAACACCTCGCGCAGGTGCAGGCGGAGGCCAAGCGCATCGTCGACGCCGCGCTGGGCGATCAGCCGTAGGTCGGCGCCGCCGGAAGTCCGAAGAACTCCTCCAGCGTCTGAATGCCCGTGTCGTGCATCTCGGTGGCGAGCTCCACCCCGACGTAGCGCATGTGCCACGGCTCCCAGATGTACCCCGTGATGTCGGTCTTGCCCTGTGGGTAGCGCACGATGAAGCCATACTTCCAGCTGTTGGCGGCGAGCCACTGGCCCTGCGGGGTGTCACCGAAGCAGGCCTCGAGCGCGCACACGTTCGGCACCGCACTGACATCCATCGTGAGCCCGGTCTGGTGCTCGCTGTGGCCCGGGCGGGCACTCTCGAGGTCCGCCTGCTCTTGCCCCAGCTGCGCAACCCATCCCGCGTAGACGCTCTCCTGGCTCCAGTAGCTTCGGTAGGCGCTCTGCGACTGCATCTGCAGGCCGGTCTCCGCGGTGAACGCCGAGAACATGCTGATGAGTGCGGCCGCCGCCTCCGGGCGCATATAGGGCTCGTAGACGTAGGGCACGTCGACGAAGATCAGATCGGGCTCGTACTCCGGAGGGTTGAGGGGACGCAGCTTGTTCACGACGACCCAGTTGCTGTTGGGATCGTCGATCGACTGCGCGTTCTTGTCGAACGTCGGGGTGGGAGTCGGAGTCGGGGTGGGAGTCGGGCTCGGTGTCGTGGACGGCGTTGCGGAGGGTGTGGGCATCGGAGCCTCCTCGGTCTTCGGCGTGAGCGCGAGCACGGCCACGACGACGCCGATCACGAGGATCGCGCCGACCGCGACGGCGATCACGATCGTGCGCCGACGACGCACCTCGCGGCTCGGCCGGTTCCTCGGGCGCAACTCGGACATGCCTCGATCCTAGGGCGAGGCCGCCACGCAACTGACTCCCCCGGGAGTACGAATCGGCTTGCCGCAAGTCCGCGCGACGTGTAACTTTGCAGTCTCCGCAAGTTTCTTCTCGGCACGTTTCGGGTGCCCATCCAGTGAAAAGGCAGTCATGGCAAAGGTCGAATCCAGGGGCCAGCAGCAGGCACGAGAGATCGCCGAGGCGGGCGGGGTGATGACGCACCGCCAGATCCTCTTCGTGATCTTCGGGCTCATGGCGGGCATGTTCCTCTCGGCGCTCGATCAGACGATCGTCGGCACCTCGATCCGCACCATCTCAGACGACCTGAACGGTCTGAGCCAACAGGCCGGCGTGACGACCGCATACCTCATCGTCGCGACGATCTCCACGCCGCTCTACGGCAAGCTCAGCGACATCTTCGGTCGTCGTCCACTGTTCCTGCTCGCGATCTCGATCTTCCTCGTCGGGTCGGTGGCGGCCGGCTTCGCGCAGGACATGACGCAGCTCGCCGCCTTCCGTGCGATCCAGGGCCTCGGGGCCGGCGGACTCATGGCGCTGCCCCTGGCGATCATGGGTGACATCCTCGCGCCGCGCGAACGCGCCAAGTACCAGGGCTACTTCCTCGCGGTGTTCGGCATCTCCAGCGTCATCGGTCCGCTCATCGGCGGCCTCCTCGCGGGCACCCCCGAGATCCTGTTCATCACCGGATGGCGCTGGGTGTTCCTCATCAACCTCCCGATCGGCCTCGTCGCCCTCGCGATCGTGCTGCGCTTCCTCCACATCCCGCACACGCGCCGCAGCGTGCGCATCGACTGGTGGGGTGCGACGACCGTGATCATCGGCCTCGTCCCGCTGCTGCTCGTGGCCGAGAACGGACGCGAGTGGGGCTGGGCCTCACCCGCAGCATTCGCCTGCTACGTGGTGGGCGCGCTCGGCATCGTCGCCTTCATCCTGATCGAGCGCGTGATGGGCGATGACGCGCTGATCCCCCTGCGCCTGTTCAAGCACCCCACATTCTCGATGGCGACGGTGCTCGGCGTGCTCGTCGGCTTCGGCATGTTCGGCGCGATGATGACGATCCCGCTGTACCTGCAGCTCGTCAACGGGGCCACCCCGACCGAGAGCGGATTCCTCATGCTGCCCATGATCCTGGGGCTCATGATCTCCTCGATCGCGAGCGGCCAGATCATCGCCCGCACCGGTCGCTACAGCATGTTCCCGAAGATCGGTACCGGCTCTCTCGCGGTCGGCTTCTTCGTGCTGACCTTCGCAACGGCAGACAAGCCCGTCTGGTTCGTCATGATCGGGATGCTGTTCATCGGCCTCGGCCTCGGCCAGCTCATGCAGACGCTCACCATCGCCAGCCAGAACTCCGTCGGCCCTCGCGAGATCGGCGTCGCGACGAGTTCGTCGACGTTCTTCCGGCAGATCGGTGGCACGCTGGGCACGGCGATCCTGCTCTCGGTGCTCTTCACGCGCATCCCCGAGCTCATCGCCGACGCGTTCAAGCTCCCGGCCGTGACCGACGGCATTCAGGAGGCGCTCGCCGACCCGAAGGTGCTCGCCGACCCGGCCAACGCCGACATCATCGCCCTCTACCAGCAGGGGCAGGCCGGTGGCGACCTGGGTGGGGCGCTCAACGGCGACACCTCGTTCCTGAACGGTGCCGATCCGCGGCTGACGGCCCCATTCCTCGAGGGCTTCGCGAACGCATCGATCACCATCTACTGGATCGCGCTCGGCGTCGTGCTGCTCGCGTTCGTGCTGAGCTTCTTCCTCAAGGCCGCCCCCCTGCGCCAGCACTCGGCGCTGCAGGAGAACGCGGCGGCAGACGTGCTCGCGCAGGAGGAGGCGGCTGCCGCCGGAGCGCTCATCGCCCCCGACACGACGACCGCCGAGGACGAACTCACCGACGAGGAGACGACCTCGTCAGAGGTCAACCCCCGCTGATTTCACGACCGGCGGGCCCGGGTGTCGGTGTCGCTCGCGACCGAATTTTCCGGGCCCGTCGGGGGTGAACTTCGCCGGGATTCCGCGGGAGCAAGCGCTTGCGGCCCTGGGAGCGCTCTCACGCCGTAGTTGACAGGGTTTCGGGCGCCCGCCTAGTCTGTGCTCGACCGCGTGGGAGCGCTCTCATCGGAACGTGTGGGAGCGCTCCCAACCTCGTCGGTCCACACCCAACACGCACACAAAGGAGTGACCGTGAGAACATCACGACGCACTATCGCCGCCGCACTCGCCGGCGTCGCAACCATCGCCCTCGTCACCACCGGCTGCGCCACCGGCGGTGGAGAGTCGAGCGGGGGAACCACCACCCTCACGCTCGCGACCTTCAACGACTTCGGCTACACCGACGAGCTCCTCGCAGAGTTCACGGCCGAGACCGGCATCGAGGTCGTGCACAACAAGGCCGCCACGTCGAACGACGCGCGCGCCAACTACTTCCAGAAGCTCGGCAAGTCCGGCCTCGCGGACGTCGAGGCCGTCGAGATCGACTGGTTCACCGAGGCGATGCAGTACGCCGACCTCCTCGCTCCGGTTCCGGACGACCTGAAGGGCCGCTGGCTCGACTGGAAGGAAGCCTCCGCGACCGACGCCGACGGCAACCTGATCGCGTACGGCACGGACATCGGCCCGCAGGGCATCTGCTACCGCGGCGACCTGTTCGCGGCCGCCGGCCTGCCGACCGACCGCACCGAGGTGGCCGCGCTCTTCGACGGTGACTGGGACAACTTCTTCACCATCGGCGCCGACTACACCGCCAAGACCGGCAAGCCGTTCATCGACTCGGCCAACTCGGTGCTGCAGGGCATCGTCAACCAGCTCGAGTTCGCCTACGAGGAGCCGGACGGCGCGATCATCGCCACCGAGAACCCCGACATCGAAGCCGCGTACAAGGCGGTCGTCGAGAAGGCCGTTCCGATCGCGGCCTACGCCGGTCAGTGGAGCGAGGACTGGTTCGCCTCCATGGCCAGCGGTGAGTTCGCCGCGATGCTGTGCCCGGGCTGGATGCTGGGTGTCATCTCCGGCAACGCGCCCGACATCACCGGTTGGGACATCGCGGACGCGTTCCCCGGCGGCGGCGGCAACTGGGGCGGTTCGTACCTGACCGTTCCGGCCAACGGAGCCAACGTCGAGGCCGCGCAGAAGCTCGCGGACTGGCTGACCTCCCCCGAGACCCAGCTCAAGGCGTTCACCAACGCCGGCACCTTCCCGAGCCAGGTCGAGGCGCTCGCCAGCTCCGAGCTGGCCGCGGCGACCAACGAGTACTTCAACAACGCCCCCACCGGTGAGATCCTGACCTCGCGCGCCGAGGCCATCACGGTCGCCACCTTCAAGGGCCCGAAGTACTTCCAGTTCCACGACGCGCTCCAGAACGCGGTCACCCGAGTCTTCGACGGCCTCGAAGACGAGACCACGAGCTGGAACACGTGGGTCACCGAGGTCTCCGCCTTCTAGGCGAACACCTCTGACGAGTGGTGCGGGCCGATACCCGGCGGCCCGCACCACTCGGTCGATCTCCCCTCCGCGCCGGACCTGAAAGCCGAACCATGAGCACCGCATCGCCGAAGCCAGTCAGAGTTCTCTCCTTCTCGCAGAAGGTGGGCCGCTGGGACCTCAAGTTCTCCCCCTACCTCTACATCTCGCCGTTCTTCGTGATGTTCGCGATCGTCGGACTCTTCCCCATCGGGTACACGGCGTTCATCTCGTTCATGGACTGGGACCTGGTGCGCAACTCGGGCACCTTCGTCGGATTCGACCAGTACATCTGGATCCTGCAGCAGCCCCACTTCTGGACCGCCCTGCGCAACACCTTCAGCATCTTCCTCATCTCGACGGTGCCGCAGCTGCTGCTCGCCGTGTTCATCGCGGCGATGCTCGACCGCAACATCCGGGCCAAGACCTTCTGGCGCATGGGCGTGCTGCTGCCCTTCGTCATCGCACCCGTCGCGGTCGGCCTCATCTTCAACGTCGTCTTCGCCGACAACTTCGGCCTCGTCAACGGCGTCCTGACCGATCTCGGTCTGACCCCGATCCCGTGGCACAAGGATCCGTTCTGGAGTCACGTCGCGATCGCGACGATGGTCAACTACCGCTGGACCGGGTACAACACCCTGATCCTGCTGGCGGCCATGCAGGCCGTGAACCGCGAGTACTACGAGGCGGCCACCGTCGACGGCGCCGGCCTCTTCCGGCAGTTCACCGCCATCACGCTGCCCTCGCTGCGCCCCACCCTCATCTTTGTGATCATCACCGCGACCATCGGTGGCCTGCAGATCTTCGACGAACCGCGTGTGTTCGACCAGTTCGGGCGGGGCGGTGCCGGTCAGCAGTGGCTGACGATCACGCTCTATCTCTACGACATCGGCTGGGGTCAATGGAACTTCGGTCGCGCGGCGGCGATGGCGTGGATCCTGTTCATCATCATCCTCGCGATCGGACTGCTGAACCTGTTCATCACCCGCTCCCTCGTGCGGGATGAGGGCCGACGCGGCGACAGAGTCGGCCGCCGCACGCGAAAGGAGGTCGCACGATGAGCACCGTCCCACCGATCGCGATCATCGAAGAAGCCATCCCCGACGAGAAGAAGCGTCGCCGGGGCGAGCGCACGATCCGCATCCGCGGCAATCGGCCCGGGTTCTGGGTCTATGCGGGACTGACCGTGGTCTTCATCAGCGCCGCATTCCCCCTCTACTGGTCGTTCGTGATCGGATCCGGCGACGCCTCATCGTTGCGGTCGCGCCCCTGGTGGCCGAGCGGCAACTTCATCGACAACGCCATCTCGGTGGTGTCGAACCCCGCGGTCAACTTCTGGGCCGCGCTCTGGAACTCGATCTACTCGTCGTTCCTGATCGCCGCCGCGGTCGTGATCACCTCGACCCTCGCCGGCTGGGCCTTCGCCAAGCTGCGATTCCTCGGCGGCCCCGCCCTGCTGGCCTTCGTGGTCGCGACGATGGCGGTTCCGCAGCAGCTCGGAGTCGTGCCGCTCTACATCCTGTTCTCGGAACTCGGGTGGACCGGTCAGATCGGCGCGATCATCCTGCCGGCACTGACCAGCGCCTTCGGCGTGTTCTGGATGACCCAGTACCTGCGCCAGGCCGTGCCGGATGAGCTCATCGAGGCCGCGCGCGTCGATGGCGCCTCGATGATCCGCACGTTCTGGACGGTGGGCGTGGTCGCCGCGCGCCCCGCGGCGGCGATGCTGTTCCTCTTCGTCTTCGTCGGCGCGTGGAACAACTTCTTCTGGCCGTTCATCGTGCTCGACCGCCAGAACCCCACGCTGCCCGTGGCGCTCTCCCTGCTGCAGTCGAACTATTTCGTGGACTACTCGATCGTGCTCGCCGGCGTCGTGCTGGCGACGATCCCACTGCTGTTGTTGTTCATCTTCGCCGGCCGGCAGCTCGTCAGTGGCATCATGGCCGGCGCGGTCAAGGGCTAAGGAACCACCACCATGACGATCACCGGAGAGGAGTCTGCCCGCATGAGCGCGAGCACTCCCCGTCGATTCCCCGAGGCGTTCCTGTTCGGCGCCGCCACCGCCGCGTACCAGATCGAGGGCGCGGCCCACGAAGACGGTCGCACCGACTCCATCTGGGATGCCTTCGCCCGCGTTCCCGGAGCCGTGGTGGGCGGCGACAACGGCGACGTCGCCTGCGACCACTACCACCGCTACCGCGATGACGTGGCCCTGATGTCGGAGCTCGGGCTGCAGACCTACCGGTTCTCGACATCCTGGTCGCGGGTGAACCCCGACGGCGGGCCGGTGAACCAGAAGGGCATCGATTTCTATTCGCGCCTGGTGGACGAGCTGCTCGCGAAGAACATCAAGCCGTGGCTGACCCTGTATCACTGGGACCTGCCGCAGGCCCTCGAGGAGCAGGGCGGGTGGGCCAACCGCGACACCGCCTACCGTTTCGCGGACTACGCGCGCACCGTGCACGACGCGCTCGGAGATCGGGTCACGGCGTGGACCACGCTCAACGAGCCCTGGTGCTCGTCGTTCCTCAGCTACATCGGCGGCGAGCACGCCCCCGGCCGACAGGAGCCCGCTGCCGGACTCGCCGCCGGCCACCACCTGCTGCTCGCGCACGGTCTGGTGATCAAGGAGTTGCGCGAACGTGATCCCGAGCTGAGCCTCGGGATCACCCTGAACCTGACGGTCGCCGACCCGGTGGATGCCGACGACCCGGCCGACCTCGAGGCGGTACGACGCATCGACGGCCAGTTCAACCGGTTCTTCCTCGATCCGATCTTCCGCGGGGCCTACCCCCAGGACGTGCTCGAGGATGTCGCCCACCTCGGTTTCGCGGAGGTGATCCAGCCCGGCGACCTCGACATCATCTCCAGCCCGATCGATGCGCTCGGCATCAACTACTACCACGGCGAACTCGTCAGCGGGCACCCGACGACCCAGACCATGTCGACGGCCGCACCGAGCGAGCGCCCGAAGCGCTCGCCGTTCCCCGCAGCCGAGGGCGTGCACTGGCAGTTGCGCGATCTTCCCCGCACCGCCATGGGGTGGGAGGTGCAGCCCGAGGGCCTGACCAGGCTCCTCGTACGCATCCACGAGGAGTATGCGGGCCCCGCCTCGGTGGCACTCTCGGTCACGGAAAACGGCGCGGCGTACGACGACGTCGTCGCCGCTGACGGGTTCGTGCACGACGCGGAGCGTGCCGAGTTCATCGAACTGCATCTGGAGGCGATCCTCGACGCGATCGACGCCGGAGTGCCCGTGCACGGCTACTTCTACTGGTCGCTCATGGACAACTTCGAGTGGGCGTGGGGATACGACAAGCGGTTCGGCATCGTGCGCGTCGACTACGACACCCAGGTTCGCACGCTGAAGGACAGCGCCCTCGCCTACGCCCGGATCATCTCGGCCCGCGGGCTCTGATCCGGCGGCTGGCTAGAATCGCCACCATGACCTCCCCGACAGCGGCGCGGCGCGTGCCGCCAACGCTCGAAGCCGTCGCCGCGGCCGCGGGGGTCTCCCGCTCCACGGTGTCGCGGGTCGTCAACGGGTCCGACCGGGTGAGCCCCGATGTGGTCGCCGCGGTCAACGCCGCCATCGATCGCCTGAAGTACGTGCCCAATCGCGCGGCTCGATCACTGGCCAATCGCCAGACGATGGCGATCGCCCTCGTGGTGCCGGAGGACACGTCGCGCTTCTTCGGCGACCCCTTCTTCGCGGAGATCGTGCTCGGGATCACGCAGGGGCTCGAGGACAGCGACTACGTGCTCAACCTGCAGCTGGCGAGTCCGACCGCGCCCTCCGAGAAGACCATCCGCTACCTCCTCGGCGGCAACGTGGATGGCGCCATCGTGGTCTCGCATCACTCCGGCGACGAGTTCTTCACCACGCTCGACGAGACCATCCCGGTCGTCTTCGGCGGTCGGCCCTACCTGCCCGAGCTGCATGCCAACCACTACGTCGACGTCGACAACGCCGCCGGTGCCGCGATGGGCACGCAGTACCTCATCGACCACGGGCGCACCCGCATCGCGACCATCGCCGGACCGCTCGACATGCAGGCGGCCGTCGACCGCACCGAGGGGTTCGTGCGCGCCATGGGTGCCGCAGGGCTGCGGGCCGACCTCATCGCCCAGGGCGACTTCTCGATGGCCGGGGGCGCCGCAGCGATGCGTGAGCTGCTCGAGCGCGCACCCGAGATCGACGGGCTGTTCGCGGCATCCGACCTGATGGCGACCGGCGCGATCGGCGTGCTGCGCGATCGCGGGATCGCGGTGCCCCGGCAGATCGCGATCGTCGGCTTCGACGACAGCTCGGCGGCGACCTCGGGCCAGATCCCGTTGACCACGGTGCACCAGCCGTCGCGGGAGATGGGCGTGGAGATGGCGCGCATGATGCTCGCGCTGCTGCGCGGCGAGCCCACGGAGCGCGCCCGCGTGATGCCCACCCGGATGGTCGTGCGCGACAGCGCCTAGACTGCTGCTCATGCCTACCGAGGTCGTGCAGGATGCGGCGATGAACCGCTTCGAGCTGCTCGTCGACGGCACCCAGGTCGGTCTCGTGGACTACCAACTGCGCGGCGACTCGATCGTCTTCACCCACACGGAGATCGACCCCGCCCGCCGGGGTGAGGGTCTCGGTTCGGAACTGGCTCGCGGTGCCCTCAATCTCGTGCGCGCCGAGACCGACTACCGGCTCGTGGCGAGCTGCCCGTTCATCGCGGCGTGGATCGAGAAGAACCCCTCATACGCCGACCTGCTCACTCGCTGACGTCGTCGGCGCGGTGCTTGGCGCGCTCGGTGAGATCGATGCGCACCTGCCCCTCGTAGATGCCCTTGTCACCGTCGCCGGGCAGCGGCGCGGGAGCCGGAAGCACCGTCTGGCGATCGAGCTCGATCTGGGCCTCGTGCCTGGTCGGGTGGAACACCTCGTCGCCGATGCCCATGACCCCAGCGTTGCCGGACGACTTGCGCTTGTTGCTGAGGTCGATCCAGCCGAAGCGCTGGGCGAGCGGAAAGAGCACCGCGAGCCCGGCGACCACGAGCAGGGTGACGAGCCAGGGTTCCACCCGAGTAGTGTACGTCAGCGCACTGGAACGACCACGGGCCTGCCGTTCACGAGATGCAGCTGCACCGGCAGCCCGTAGACGCGCTCGACGCGCTCCTCGGTGAGCACCTCCGCGGGACTGCCGACGGCATCCAAGCGGCCGCCCGAGATCAGCGCGAGCCGGTCGCCATACGCGCTGGCGAGACTGAGGTCGTGCAGCACCACGACGACCGATCTGCCCTCGGCGGCGAGTCGCCGCGCGATGCGCATCACGTCTTCCTGATGGCGCAGGTCGAGGGATGCCGTGGGCTCGTCGAGGAACACGATCGGCGTGTTCTGCGCCAGCACTCGTGCCAGGGAGACGCGAGCGCGCTCACCCCCGGAGAGGGCCGTGTAGCGGCGGCGGGCGAGGTGGGCGATGTCCGCGGCATCCATCGCGTCGCGCACGATCGCGACATCGTCACGACCCTCGACGGTGCGCGCCCAGGGGCTGCGTCCCATCGCGACGACCTCGGAGACGAGGAACGGGAAGCTGACCGCATTCTCCTGCGTGAGCATGCTGCGCATCCGGGCCAACTCGGCGTGACGGATCGCGGCGAACTCGCGTCCGTCGATCGTGACGGAACCGCGGCTCGGCTTGCGCTCCCCGCTGAGCACGCCGAGCAGCGTGGACTTGCCCGCGCCGTTCGGGCCCACGAGCACGAGCACCTCGCCGGGAACGACCTCGAGCGAGATGCCGTCGAGCACCACGTTGCCGTCGAGCTCGACGCGCACGTCGGCGGCCGAGATCATCATGCCCACCCCCCGCTGCGACGCCGTTGACGGAAGAGCAGGAAGAAGAAGAACGGACCGCCCACGAGCGAGGTGAGCAGACCGATGGGCAGGTCGGCGCCGGCGACCACGGAGCGAGCGAGCAGATCGGCGAACAGCATCAGCGCACCGCCGCCGAACGCGCTCGCGACGATGAGCGAGCGATGCGACGGCCCGAGCAGCATGCGCACCGCGTGCGGCACGACGAGGCCGACGAAGGCGATGATGCCGCAGAACGCCACCGCGGCCCCGGTCAGCAGCGCGACGAGCACGATCGAGCCGATGCGTAGTCCCTCGACGTTCACGCCGAGGTGCCGGGCGTTGCGTTCGCCGAGCGCGAGGATGTCGTAGCGCCGCCCGAGCAGGAACGCCACGATGGTGCCGGCGAAGGTCACACCCGCGACGATGCCGACCTCGGGCCAACGCGAGCCGTTCAGCGAGCCGAGCTGCCAGAACACGATCTGCTCGCGCCCGCCGGAGTCGGCGATGAACAACAGGAACGCCAGGCCAGCGCCGGCGAACGCGTTCACGGCAATGCCGGTCAGCAGCAGCGTGACGACCTCGGTGCGTCCGTTGGCGCGCGAGACCAGATAGACCAGCAGCGTCGCGCCGAGGCCGCCGAAGAACGCGAACATCGCGATGGTGCCCGTGCCCATCGCCGTGATCCCGAGCACGATCGCCACCGACGCACCGAGGGCCGCGCCGGATGAGACGCCGACCACGCCGGGTTCGGCGAGCGGATTGCCGAACACCGCCTGCATCACGGCCCCGGCGACGGCGAGCGCGGCGCCCACGGCGAGCGCCATGCCGATGCGCGGGAAGCGCACCGCCCACAGGGCCGATTCGATCACCGGATCGGTGGGCGCCCATCCGTTCGGGATGCCGCTCGCTCGCAGGATCGAGCCGAGCACCTCGGTGGGCGCGATCGGCAGCTGGCCGACGACCGCGGACAGCAGCACCCCGCCCACCACCAGCGCGGCGAGCACGACGGACAGCACGGCACCCCGGGCGCCACGCCTCACGGCACTCGTTGCAGCCACTCGTCCGTGCCGAACTTCTCCGCGACGAGCTGCTGCGCCTTCGCGAACTCCTCGTCCGTGATGGCGCTGTCGTGCAGGCCGTAGAGGCCGCGGAAGGTCTCGACCATGCGATCGATGATCTGCGCGCGCTCGAGACCGGTCTGGCTGCGCAAGGGATCGACGCGCTTGTTGGCGCTCTTGGTGCCCTTGTCGCTCATCTTCTCGCGACCGATGCGCAGCACCTGCACCATCTTGTCGCCGTCCATGTCGTAGCTCATGGTCACGTGATGCAGCACCGCACCCGTACCGAGCCGCTTCTGGGCGGCCCCGCCGATCTTGCCGGTGGGGCTCGTGATGTCGTTGAGCGGCACGTAGCTCGCCTCGATGCCGAGCGACTTGAGCGCCAGGATGACCCACTCGTCGAGGAACGCGTAGGAGTCCGCGAAGGTCATGCCGTGCACCAGCTCGGTGGGCGCGTAGATGGAGTAGGTGATCACGGAGCCCGCCTCCATGAACATCGCGCCCCCGCCGGAGATGCGCCGCACGATGTCGAAGCCGTACTTGGTGGCGTTCTCCAGGTCGACCTCGTTCTTCACGGACTGGAAGCTGCCGATGACCACCGCAGGCTTCTCCCACTCCCAGATGCGCAGGGTCGGCTTGCGGATGCCGGCGCCGACCTCCTCCGCGAGCACCTGGTCGAGCGCCATCTGCATCACGGGATCGACGGCGGGCCCCTGAATGAGCTGCCACTCGTAGTCGCGCCATCCGGTGGCGTGCTGCAGGGCACGTCGGATCGCCGTCGCGACCGATTCGGGGCTGAAGCCGAGCAGCAGGGCGTCTGTGGGCAGCGCCTGCTGGATCGCGAACGCGATCTTCGCGCTCTCGAAGTCGGCAGGCAGGCCGTTCACCGCCGCGTTGATGTCGGCGAGCGCGGAGTCGGGTTCCAGGAAGAAGTCCCCCGAGAGCTGGAAGTCGGCGATGCGCCCGTCGACCACGTCGAGATCGACGACGACGAGCTTGCCGCCGGGTACCTTGAACTCGCCATGCATGAAGGCCAGCCTACTTGCGATGGTTCAGGCGAAGTGCGCGTCCAGCCAGGCGATGAGGTCGGCGACGACCTCGTCGCGGTTCGTCTCGTTGAAGACCTCGTGGCGGGCATCCGGATAGATGATCGCTTCGACATCGGTGAGCTTCGACCGGCGCACGTACGCATTCGCGAGCTTGGCCGCACTGCGTTCGCCGCCGAGCGTGTCATCGCTGCCGACGAGGATCAGGATCGGCAGGTTCTTCTCCATCCTGCGGGTGGGGCGACCGAGGAGGCGCAACCCGTCCGGGATGCCGAACAGCTTCGGCACGTCGGCGAAGAAGGTCAGCGGGTCGTCGAGGAACGCCCGTGCGACGGCGGGGTCCCGGCTGAGCCACTCGTAGCCGGTGTCGCCGAGGTGACGGTGCCGCTTGCTGAGGTCTCCGCTGTTCATGTCGAGCAGCGTGCGGTACGCCGTGCCGGCCAGCACCACGCCGTCGTAGTCACCGGCGTTGCCGTCGATCACCTTCTGGGCCATCAGCGAACCCCACGACTGACCGAACAGCACGATGGGCACTCCGGGGTTGTGCTCGCGGATGATCGCGGTGAAGTGCCGCACATCGTCCACGGTCGCGCGCAGCCCGCCGGGGCCGAGACGTCCGAGCCGGCTGACGTCACCGTCGTGCTGCTGCATGCCCGTGGCGCCGTGACCGCGGTGATCGTCGGCCCACACGCTGTACCCGGCCGCGACCAGATCCTGCGCCAGGCGCTCGTACCGCAGCGCGTGCTCGCCCAGCCCGTGAGCGAGTTGGAACACGGCCTTGGGCTTCGGAGCAGCCCAGACGTAGTAGTGGATCGTCACGCCATGCGCATCCACGAACGTGTGATCGGTGCGGGTCACGGTCTTCGCCACGGGGCCTCCTCGCCGTCGCCAGTGTATCGCCGCAAAGTCGTTAGCAGAACTAATTTGCTAGACTAACGATATGACAGACGAGGCGGAGACCGATCTCAGGATCGCCGTCATGCGACTCGCGCGCCGGCTGCGACTCGAGCGCGCGGAGGGCGACCTCACCGACTCCCAGCTCTCCGTGCTCTTCGTGCTCTGGAAGGAAGGTCCGCAGACCCTGCGTTCCCTCGCCGAGCACGAGCGCGTCACGCCGCCGTCGATGAACCGCACGGTCAACGCGCTCGTCGAAGCCGGCGTCGCCGCGCGCGGCGATGCTCCGGACGACGGTCGCAAGGTCGTCGTCAACGCAACCGAGGCGGGCATCGCGCTCGCACTGGAGACCAGGCGACGGCGTGCCGCCTGGTTCTCGCATCAGCTCGAGGCGCTTGACGACGACGAGCGGGCGCTGCTCACGGCGGCTGCCCCGCTGCTGCGGAGGCTCGCCGACTCGTGAGTGCGATGTTCCGCAGTCTGCGGGTGCCGAACTACCGGCTCTGGTTCGCCGGGGCGCTGGTGTCGAACACCGGTGCCTGGATGCAGCGCACCGCCCAGGACTGGATCGTGCTCACCGAGCTCACCGACCACGACGCCGTCGCGGTGGGAATCACCATGGCCCTGCAGTTCGGTCCGCTGCTGGTGCTCATGCCGCTCTCCGGGCTGCTCGCCGATCGGGTCGATCGCAAGCGACTGCTGGCCTGGACGCAGGCGCTGCAACTGGTGCTCGCACTCGGGCTGGGCATCCTCGTCATCGCCGGCATCGCCGAGCTCTGGCACGTCTACGCGTTCGCGCTCGCGCTCGGCGTGGTCACCGCGATCGACACCCCGGTGCGACAGACCTTCGTCACCGAGCTCGTGCAGGACGCCGACATCGCCAACGCCGTCGCACTCAACGGCACGTCGTTCCAGACCGCGCGGCTGATCGGTCCGGCTCTCGCCGGGGTGCTCATCGCCCTGCTCGGGGCCGGCCCGGTGTTCCTCATCAACGCCGCGTCCTACGCGGGCGTACTCGTCTCGCTGGCCCTCATCCGTCGCTCGAGCTTGGTTCCCGCACCGCGGCTGACCAAGGCGCGCGGGCAGTTCCGTGATGGATTGCGGTACGTGCGGTCGCGGCCGGACATCCTGGTCGTGCTCGCGATGGTGTTCCTGGTCGGCACGTTCGGCTTCAACTTCCCGATCTTCATCTCGACGATGACCACCGTCGCGTTCGCGCAGGGCTCGGCGACCTTCGGTCTGCTCTCCTCGGCGATCGCCGTCGGAGCGGTCACGGGTGCGCTGCTCGCCGCCCGTCGGGAACGGGCCCGTTTCGGTGTCGTCGCGATCTCGGCCGCGGCGTTCGGTCTGGTCGGCATCGCCGCCGCGTTCGCACCCGCCCTCTGGGTGTTCGCCATCGTGCTCGTGCTCGTCGGGGCGGCATCCACCACCATGATGAACACCGCGAACGCCTACGTGCAGACCACCGTCGACCCGCTCGTGCGCGGGCGGGTGATGGCGCTCTACATGGCGATCTTCGCCGGCGGCACCCCGATCGGGGCCCCACTGATCGGCGCGATCGCGAACCTCGCGGGGCCGCGCGTGGCGATCGTCGCGGGCACCGCATCCGGCCTGCTGGCCGCGGCGATCGCCGTCATCTGGCTGATGGCCGGCCGCGGCATGCGCGTCGTGCGCCACCCCAGGCGCCGCTTCGCGCTCACCGTGGCGTTCCCCGCCGAGGAGGAACGCGAACTGGCCACGGAGGAGATCGCCATCGTCGAATCGACCGCACGTCGAACGAGCTAGGCCTCGCGGGTGATCTCCACGGTCACGAACAGCGTCGAGCCGAACGGCCCCGCGTACACGCCACGCAACGGCGGCACGTCGTTGTAGTCCCGGCCCCGGCCGACGAGCACGTGCCGGTCGCCGATCTCGATCTGATTGGTGGGATCGAACCCCCGCCACTGCTCCCCGCAGAACCACTCGACCCAGGCGTGGGACTCACCGGCGACGGTCTCGCCGATCTCGGCGTCCGGCTTCGGGTGCAGGTAGCCGGAGACGTACCGGGCCGGGATGCCGACCGCACGCAGCGCGCCGAGCGCGAGGTGGGCGATGTCCTGACAGACCCCCTTGCGGTGCGCCCAGGCCTCCTGCGCCGTCGAGTGCACTCCCGTGACGCCCTGCATGTACTCGACGGCGTCGCCCACGGCACCGGAGATCGCCAGGGCGGCGGTGCCGGCATCCGTGTGCCTGGCGGCGATGGTGCGCGCGAGCTCGATCACCTCGTCGGGCGGGCTGGTGCGAGCGGTCTGCTTGAGCTGCTCGATCGTGGCGGTCGTGCGCTCCGCGGCGACCGTCAGCTCGTCCCAGCCGATGCTCGACTCGTCGTGGGGACGCGCGCGCACCTCCACGAGGCTCGTCGCGGTGAGCGCGAGCTCCTTGTGGGGAGTGAGGATCTCGAACGACGAGACCCGCGATCCCCAGTAGTCAACATAGCTGTGGTGGCTCGAGATCGGCAGGATCTCCAGGTTGGAGAACAGCACCAGCTGGCCATCGGAGCTCACCGGCAGCATGCGTGCCTCGTTGTACGAGGCCGTGACGTCGCCGCCGTAGTGGAAGCCCGTCATGTGCTTGATGCGCAGACGGTTCACGTGGTCTCACCCACCCAGCTCGGTGCCGCGTTGGTCGGGAAGTAGCGCTGCCTGATCGCCTCGGAGGCCGCGGACGTGGCCGCCTGCACGTTGTCCATGTGCAGCGGCAGGTCGTCGAGGATCTCGGCGATCGGCCGGTACTCGAGCTCGCTGCGGATCTGACCCAGCAGTCGCTGGGCGTGATCCGAGACGCCGACGCGGTCGGTGCGCGGCTCGATGTCGCGCATGCACTGCTCGGCGCGCGTGACGGAGAACAGGATGCTGCGCGGGAACAGTCGGTCGAGCAGCAGGAACTCCGCCGCGTTGCGGGCGCTCGGCACGCCGCGGTACGTGCGCAGGTACGCCTCGTAGGCGCCGCAGGAGCGCAGGATCGTGGTCCAGCTCGGCCCGCTCGCCTCGGTCAGGCTGCGCGTGGCGAGCAATCGCGCGGTCATGTCCGCGCGCTCGATCGAGCGGCCGAGGGTGAAGAACTGCCAGGCCTCATCCCGGCTCGTCGCCGACTCGATGATGCCGACCGCGAGCGCGGAACGCTCGCGCACCCAGCCGAAGAACTCGTGCACCTTGTCGCTGGCGACGCGACGCGGCATCCGGGCCCTGGTCGTGTTCAGCACCTCCCAGAGCTCGGTGCTCACCACCTCGCGAGCACGCCGGGCGTTCTCTCGAGCGGCGGCGAGGGAATAGGCGATCGAGGCCGGCTCCGAGCGGTCGACCGCGAGGATCTCGAGCACGCTCTGCCGGTTGAGCACCCGATCGTCCGGCACGTCGCTGCCCATCACGCTCAGCAGCGAGCGGCACGCGAGGTCCTCCTCGATCCACGGGTCTTCCAGCAGCAGCTGCAGGTGCACGTCGAGGATGCGCGCGGTGCCGTCGGAGCGCTCGATGTAGCGGCCGATCCAGAACAGGGACTCGGCGATGCGGCTCAGCATGCGTCACCCCCGGGTGGTGTCGCGGCACGAGCCTGCTGCTGCTGCTCCTGCTGACCGTGCCCGAGCGGTCGATCGCGGGGGGCCTGGTCCTGCGCGTGTGCGCTGTGCTCGGCCGTGATGACGGGGACGGCCTCGGTCGCGCTCGCCTGTCCGGCGACGAGGCCCTGGATCGAGTGCCGCGCGACCTGCAGCGGGTCCTGGCCGACGACCCAGGTGTCCTTCGAGCCGCCGCCCTGCGAACTGTTAACGACGAGTTCGCCCTCGGGCAGCGCCACCCGGGTCAGGCCGCCGGGGAGCACCCAGATGTCGTTGCCGTCGTTGACCGCGAACGGACGCAGATCGGCGTGGCGCGGGCGCATCCCCGCGTCCACCAGGGTCGGGATGGTCGAAAGCTGCACCACCGGCTGAGCGATCCACCCGCGCGGGTCACGCAGCAGCCGCTGCCGGAGTTCCTCGAGCTCATCGCGGGAGGCGGCGGGACCGATCACCAGGCCCTTGCCGCCCGATCCGTCGACGGGCTTGACGACGAGCTCGTCGAGGCGGTCGAGCACCTCCTCGAGGGCGCCCGGGTCTTCGAGCCGCCAGGTCTGCACGTTCGGCAGCAGCGCATCCTCACCCAGGTAGTAGCGGATCAGGTCGGGCAGATAGGTGTAGACCAGCTTGTCGTCGGCGACGCCGTTGCCGACCGCGTTGGCGATCGTGACGTTACCGAGCCGTGCGGCCAGCAGCAGACCGGGGCTGCCCAGCATGGAGTCGGCGCGGAACTGCAGTGGGTCGAGGAACTCGTCGTCCACGCGGCGGTAGATGACGTCGACGCGGGTGGGCCCTGCGGTCGTGCGCATCCAGACCCGACCGCCCGAGCAGAACAGGTCGCGGCCCTCGACGAGCTCGACGCCCATGAGCCGCGCGAGCAGCGTGTGCTCGAAATAGGCCGAGTTGAAGACGCCCGGCGTGAGCACGACGACGGTCGGATCGTCGACGCCCGCGGGCGCGCTCGCCCGCAGGGCCGCGAGCAGCTTGTGCGGGTAGTCGCCGACGGGTCGCACCCGCATGGAGACGAAGAGCTCGGGCAGCGTCTGGGCCATCACCCGGCGGTTGGAGATGACGTAGCTGACCCCGGAGGGCACTCGCACGTTGTCTTCGAGCACGCGCCACGTGCCCGCCTCATCGCGGATGAGGTCGATGCCGGAGACCTGGATGCGCACGCCGTTCGCCGGCTCGATTCCCGCTGCCTCGCGGTGGAAGTGCGCCGAACTGGTGACCAGGCCGGCCGGGATCACGCCGTCCTTGATCGCGTTCTGCGCCCCGTAGATGTCGGCGAGGAACGCCTCGAGCGCGCGCACGCGCTGCTTGATGCCGGCCTCGACCGCCGACCACTCGAGCTGGTCGATCACGCGCGGTACGGCATCGAGCGGGAAGGGCCGCTCCTCGCCGGCGAAGTCGAAGGTGACGCCCTGGGCGAGATAGGAACTGGCCAGCGCGTCGGTGCGCCCGCGGAGTTCCTCCTGCGTCATCTGCGCGAGCGCGGCGTGGATGTCCTTGTACATGTCGCGGGCCCTGCCGGGGGAGGCGAACATCTCGTCCCACGCGGGCACTCCCGACGTCTTCGCGGCGGTGGCGCCGTAGCCGTCGAAGAGGTCAGCCATGGTCTGAGCCTAGGGCCGTCGTGTTGCGGACGTGTTTCACTTCGTCGCTCGCCTCGAATGGCTAATCGTGTTAGCCTCTATCTGAAAGCTAATGCAATTAGCCAGTGGAGGGAATCATGAGGGTCATCTACGCCCTGGCCGCAACCGCGCTGCTCGCCTTCGCGATCTTCGAGGGCGTCAAGCACGGCTGGATCGCCACCGCCGCCATCGTGATCGGGGCGATCGCCGGCGATCTGACGCTCATCGGCGGCGCGCAGCCCGGGCTCGAACGCGGTCAGATCGCCCGCCGCAACGTCGTGCCCTACAACATCGCGCACAGCTTCGCGGTGCCGATCGTGCTCATCGCGATCTCGTTCACCGGGATGCCGACCCTCTGGCTGAGCCCCGGGCTCGAGCTCTTCCTGGCCGGGCTCGGCTGGGCGCTGCACATCGCCGCCGACCGCGCGCTGGGCTTCCGCTTCCGCACCTGGGACGGCCGTCAGCGAACGGCGTTCACCTTCGCCTGAGCCAATACAGTGGTGGCATGAACGGCTCGATCCTCGTCCTGCCCGGAGGCGGTTACTCCGTGCTCGCACCGCACGAAGGCGAGCCGGTCGCCGAGTGGCTGCGCGGGCTCGGCTGGGATGCCCGGGTCGTGGAGTATCCGGTGCGCACGCGGCATCCCGGCCCCCTGCAGGCGGTGCAACGCGAGCTCGCGGTCGAGCGGGAACGCGGAGTCGGGCCGGTCGGCGTGATCGGGTTCTCCGCCGGCGGCCACCTCGCCGGACACGCCGCCCTCGCTCCGACGGGACCGCGGCCCGACTTCGCGCTGCTGAGCTATCCCGTCGTCAGCATGCTCGCCGAGTCGCACCGCGGTTCGCGCGACCAGCTGCTCGGCCCGCGACCGAGCTGGTGGGCGCGCCGCGCCGTTTCGCTCGAGCGCATGGTCACCCGGCAGGCGCCGCCGATGTTCATCTGGACCACCGGGGAGGACACCGCCGTCGTGCCGCGCGATCACTCCCTGCCGCTCGCCGCCGCCCTCGCCCGTCACGGTGTGCCGTACGACCTCCACGTGTTCGAACGCGGTGGCCACGGGCTCGGGTTCGCGCAAGGCACCCCCGCGCAGCTCTGGCGATCGCTCGCCGAGGCCTGGCTGGAACAGCGCCGCTAGCGGAACTGGCTGAACGACTCCGCCTTCTCGGTGGCGCCCGCCACCAGGATCGTGTCGGTTGCGGAAACGATCGTGTCGGCGCTGGTGTAGTCCCATCGCCCGCCCGCCGGTTTGATCGCCACGATCGTCACCCCGAATCGCGAGCGTGCCTCCGACTGCCCCAACGACTTGCCGACCATGTGCGCGGGCGGTGCCATCTTCACGAGCGAGAAGTCGTCGCCGATGTCGAGGTAGTCCTGCATCGAGCCGCGCACGAGGTGCGCGACGCGGCGGCCCATATCGCTCTCCGGGTAGATCACGTGCTGCACCCCGAGCTGCTCGAGGATGGTGCCGTGGGCCTGGCTGACCGCCTTCGCCCAGAGATGCTTGATGCCGAAGCGCAGCAGCAGCGACGTGGTGAGGATGCTCGCCTGCACATCACTGCCGATGGCGACGACCACGCGGTCGAACTCGGGCACCGAGAGCTGCCGGAGCACCTCCTCCTTCGTCGAGTCCGCCTGCACGACGTGGGTCAGTCGGCCGTTGAGTTCTTGGACGCTCTCCTCGTTCTCGTCGATGCCGAGCACCTCGGTGCCGTTGGCCATGAGCTCCAGCGCCAGCGAACTGCCGAAGCGGCCGAGGCCGATCACCGCGACCGAGTCCGCCTGTGCGACCCGCTCGGTCTCGCCCTTCGAGAAGATGTGCAACTTAGCCAATGATCGGCCTTTCCTTGGGGAGCTGATAGAGGATCTCGCGCCGTCTGAGGGCGAGCGCGGACGCGAACGTGATGGGGCCGAGACGTCCGAGGAACATAAGGACGGCGAGGATCACCTGCGCCGCGACCGGCAGATCCGCGGTGATGCCCGTCGACAGCCCGACGGTGCCGAACGCGGACACGGTCTCGAAGAGCACGGCCGAGAGTCCGAGGCCGGAGAGCAGCATGATCGCGACCGTCGCCGCGACCACCACCGCCGTCGACAGCAGCACGACCGCGATCGCCTGCCGGTGCACGGAACGCGAGAGGCGCTTGCCGAATACGTTGACCACGCCCTCGCCGCGCACCTCCGCGAGCAGGATGAAGAGCAGCACCGCGAAGGTCGTGACCTTGATGCCGCCGGCCGTGCCCGCCGGGCCACCGCCGATGAACATCAGGGCGCTCATCCCGAACAGCGTCGAGTCGTCGGCGGCACCGATGTCGATCGAGTTGAAGCCGGCGGTGCGCGTCTGCACCGACTGGAAGAAGCCGGCGAGGATCTTGCTCGGCCAGTCGAGGGGCCCGAGCGTGCCGGGGTTGTTCCATTCGATCGCGGTGATGTAGATCGTGCCGCTCACGAGCAACACGGGAGTGGCCCACAGCACGATGCGGGTGTTCATGGTCCAGGCCAGGGGCCGCATCCAGTGCTTGCGCAACTGCATGATCACGGGGAAGCCGATGCCGCCCAGAATGATCGCCGCGCAGATGGTGAGCGAGACCACGGGGTCGGCGACGTAGCCCATCAGGTTGTCGCTGAACAGCGAGAAGCCCGCGTTGTTGAACGACGAGACGCCGTGGAAGAGCCCGATCCAGGCGGCCTCGGCGGGAGTCATCCCGTAGCGCAGCCAGAACCACAGGAACAGGATGGCGGACGCGGCCCCCTCGATCACCAGGGAGATCTTCAGCACGTTCAGCACGAGCGACTTCACGTCCTCGAGCCCCAGGCTCTTGGTCTCGGCGGCGGTCGTGAGTCGCGAGGTGAGCGAGAGCCTGCGCACCACCACGACGCCGATGATCGAGGCGAAGGTCATCACCCCGAAGCCGCCGACCTGGATCAGCACCATGATCACGACCTGACCGAACCCGGTCCAGTGGGTGGCAGTGTCCACGATGATGTGACCGGTGACGCAGACCGCCGAGACCGCGGTGAAGAACGCCTCGATGAACGAGGCCCCGCCCGGCCCGACCTTCGAGATCGGCAGCAGCAGCAGCCCGGTGCCGACGACGATCAGCAGCACGAACCCGCCGACGGTCCATTGCGCCGGGTGCGGTCTTCTCCGCCACCGCGCTGCGGCACGTCCCGGTTGTGTCACACGGTGACCCTACTGTGCCCCGTCGACCGGCTCGAGCGCGAACACGGGGATGACCCGTTCCGTCTTGGTCTGGTAGTCCGCGTACGGCGGATATGCCGCGACGGCACGGTGCCACCACAGCGCTCGCTCCTCGCCGTGCAGTTCGCGAGCCCGATAGTCCCGCTTGACCGGGCCGTCCTGCAGCTCGACCAGGGGCTGCTTGGTGATGTTGAAGTACCAGACCGGATGCTTCGGCGCCCCGCCCAGCGAGGCGACGACCGCGTACACGCCGTCGTGTTCCACGCGCATGAGCGCGGTCTTGCGCAGCTTGCCCGTCTTCGCACCCACCGACGTGAGCACCACGACGGGCATCCCCCGCAGGTCACCCGCCTCGGCGCCGCCGGTGGCCTCGTACTTCTCGGCCTGGGTGCGGGCCCAGTCCGACGTGCTTGGTGCGTAATCTCCCTCGAGTGGCATGCCCCCCATCCTCGCAGGTGTCAGCGCGCGAGCTCGGCTTCGAGGCGCTCGACGTCGTCGCGCGTGCACAGGTCGCTCGCGGGGGACATGGCCGTGGCGCTGCCTGCCGCGACGGCGGAACGGAACGCCTCGCGAATCGAGCGGCCCTGAGCCAGACGCAGCACGAGGGCGGCCAGAAAGCTGTCTCCCGCGCCCACGGTGCTCTTGACCTCGACCCACGGAGATGCCAGCCGCAGCACCTCATCCGCGGTGATCAGCATGGCTCCCTCGGCGCCGAGGCTGAGGGCCACCAGTCGGGTGCGTCCGGAGTGCACCAACCGCTGCGCCGCGGCGAGCTGCTGCTCGGGCGAGTCCAGCCTCTCGCCCACGAGCTCGCCGAGCTCTCGCAGGCTCGGTTTGATGAGGGTCACGCCCTCCTCGAGAGCATGACGCAGGGCCGCACCCGATGCATCGACGACGCAGTCCACGTCCAACGCCCGCGCCCTTCGGGCCAGTTGCGCATAGAGATCGTCGGGCGCCCCGGGTGGCAGGCTGCCGCTGATGACGAGCATGCCGCCCGGAGCGATGAGCGCCTCGGTCGCCGTGAGGCACTCGCGCCACTCCGACTCGAGCATGTCGGGTCCCTCGAGCACGAAGCGATACTGCTCACCGGTGGAGCGCTCGTCTACGGTGAACGACTCCCGGGTGCTCCCGGCGATGCGCACCACACGCGAGACGATCCCCTCGCCGTCGAGCAGTTGCCGGTACGCCTCGCCGGTCGGGCCGCCCGCGGCATAGATCGCGATCGACTGGCCGCCGAGCCGCTGGATGACCCGCGAGACGTTGACCCCGCCGCCACCCGGATCCAGCGCGGTCGTGCCGCAGCGCAGCTTGTGCCCCGGGATGACGCGGTCGGTGGCGGTGCTCACATCGAGCGCGGGATTCACCGTGAGGGTGACGATGGGCCTCTGGGCACGATCGGCGGGCATGGTCCAGTGTAGAAACCGCGCGGACCCAGCCGCCAGGTCGATGACCGGCCGACGCTAGCGCAGCGGGCCGAGCAGGTTCGCGGCCACGGTGGCGTGCACCGATTCCGTGTCGCTCGGGTGATAGACGCCGGCGAGCACGTCGCGCTGTAACCGCGAGAGCTCGGCGGAGTTGCGGTATCCGCCCCCGCCCGCCGAGCGCATCGCCTGGTCGACGACGTATCGCGCGGTCTCGGTGGCACGATGTTTGGCCCCGGTGAGCAGCCGGAACCAGGATGCCCCGTGCTCGACGATCCTGTCGACGTCGGCGGCCAGCGACCGAAGCTGGGGCGCGAGGGCGTCGAGGGCGAGCGCGGCATCCGCCAGGCGCCAGCGGAAGTCCGGATCCTGATCGTAGGTCGTGCCGGTCTTCAGCGACGTGCGTCGGCGCACCGCCTCGACGCCGAGCTCGAGCGCGCGGTCGGCGATGCCCGCGTAGACCGAGCCGATGAGCAGGAGGAAGTTGGCGAAGATGCCGAAGACGAACGGATCGGCGTTCGGCCCGACCGGCAAGATGCGGCTCACCCGTTCGGTCGGCACGATCGCGCCCTCGAGCACGGTGCTCTGGCTCTGGGTGGCGCGCATGCCGAGCGTGTCCCAGTCGTCGAGGGTGCGCCATCCCTGGGTGTCGCGGGTGATGAAGCCGTGCACGAGCTCGTCGCCGTGTCGACCGAAGATGCCGAGGCGAGTCCACGCCGGAGCCAACGAGGTGAAGATCTTCGTGCCGGTGAAGGCGTAACCGCCTTCGACGGTGTCCGCGGCGGTCAGCGAGTCCCACAGCACGAGGTCGTTGCCGGCCTCGCTGTTGCCGAAGGCGAACAGCTCGCCGGCGGTGGCATCGGCGAGCACCCAGTCCAGGCTGTGATCGCCCCGCTCGCCGAGCACGCGCGCGACGCCGACCCACACCAGGTGCATGTTGATCGCGAGCGCGGTGGCCGGAGCGTATGCCGCGAGCAGGCGCTGGTCCAGGGCGGTCTGCAGGAGGCTGCGCGGCGCGAGGTATCCCGCGTCGCGCAGCTCCTGGAGGTCCTCGAAGGGAAAGGCGTTCTCCCGGTCATAGCCTGCCGCCCGTGAGCGGATGCGATCGAGCAGCGCCTGGTCGAGCACGGTCATGCCATGAGGGTACGCGCTACAGCGCGCCGAACGCCCCGAAGCGGGCAAGGGCCACGAACAGCGCGAGCAGCAGCAGCACGATGTTGGGCACGATCGCCCGCTCGCCGCGGCGCAAGTGCACGACGATCCCGACGAGCTGCACCGCCACGAGCCCGCTCGCCGCGAGCGGGGTCAGCACCGGTGCGATGTTCAGCAGCACCGGCAGCACCAACCCGAGCGCACCGAGGATCTCGAGCGCGCCGACGAGCTTGACGACGGGGGCGGAGGCGTTCTCGACCCAGCCCATGTTCTTGGCGAGCCTCTCCTTCGGCGAGACGAGCTTCATGGCGCCCACGCCCAGGTAGACGACGGCGAGCAGGCCGGAGACGATCCACACGGCGATGATCATTCAGTTCCTTTCAGTTACCAACACACTCTTGGTAACGTGTCTACACGACGCGATCGAGGCACTGCACTGTGCCTCGGCCACACCGCGGTAACCGGGAGGCACGCCATCACGCTCATCACCGAGCCCTGGGAGTCCGAGACCTGCGAGTCCGATCACAACGCGATCGTGCGCGAGGTCTTCAATCGAGTGGGCGACAAGTGGACGCTGCTCGTGATCCGCATGCTCGCCGCCGGACCGACCAGATTCACGACGCTACGACGATCGGTGCTAGGCATCTCGCAGCGGATGCTCACGCTCACGCTGCGACAGCTCGAGCGCGACGGCCTGGTCTCGCGCGCGGTCTTCGCGGAGGTGCCACCCCGAGTCGAGTACGCCCTCACCCCGCTCGGCGAGACGTTGCTGCCACCGGTGATCGCCCTGGCCGGCTGGGCCATCGACCACGAGGCGCAGATCCGGGCCAATCGCGAGCAGTTCGACGCGGAGTCGGACTGACCTCAGGCGTCTGCGGCGAGCTCTTCGGCGATGGCCCGGATGCCCGTCTCGACCTCCGCGAAGCTCGTCGACAGCGGCGACATGCCCAGTCGGATGCCGTTGGGCCGCCGGAAGTCGGGGATCACGCCGCGGGCGTGCAGCGCGGGCAGCATGCCGGCGAACGCGTCGTGGTCGATCGTGATGTGCCCGCCCCGACGCTCGGACTCCCGAGGACTCGCGAGCCGGGCCTGCGGCAGCAGCTCGTCGGCGAGCGCGATCGCATACGTGGTGAGCGCGACCGACTTGGCCCGGATCGCCGCCATGCCGACCTCGCCGATCGCGGCCACCACATCGCGCATCGCCTGCATGGCGAGGATCGGCGGCGTGCCGCTGAGAAACCCGCGGACGCCCTCCGCCGCCTCGTAGCCCTGCCCCATCTCGAACGGCGAGCGCGAGCCGAGCCAGCCGTGGATCGGTTGCTCGAGCTCTGCCTGCAGTTCGCCGCGCACGTAGAGGAACGCGGGTGCGCCCGGACCTCCGCCGAGGTACTTGTAGCCGCACCCCACCGCGAGGTCGACGCCCCACGCGTCGAGTTCGGTGGGCACCGACCCCGCGGCATGACTGAGATCCCACAGGGTGAGCGCGCCCGCGGCGTGCGCTACCTCCGTGATCGCGGGCACGTCGGCGATGAACGCCGAGCGGTAGGCGACCGAGGAGAACAGCACGAGGGCGGTGCCGGGGCCGACGGCCTCGGCGACGAGCTCGGGGGTGACGCCGGCCGTGGTATCCGTCTCGATCCAGCGCACCGTGAGCCCGCGATCCGCGGCGATGCCCTCGACGACGTAGCGGTCGGTCGGAAAGTTGTCCCGGTCGAGCACGACCTCGGTGCGGCCTGGCCGGGCGTCGAGGGCAGCGCGCACGAGCTTGTAGAGCAGCACCGTGGTCGAGTCGCCGATGGCGACCTGGCCGGATGCCGCACCGAGCGCGACCCGGCCGAGCTCGTCACCCAGCCGCAACGGCAGCTCGAGCCAGCCCTCGTCCCAGCCGCGGATCAGCCGCCCGGCCCACTCGTCGCGCGCGAAGCGCTCGACGCGATCGACGGATGCCGCCAGCGGCCGGCCGAGGGAGTTGCCGTCGAGGTAGGCGGCCACCCCCGGCATCGGCACGAAGCGGTCGCGCCAGTGCCGCAGCGGGTCGGCGCGGTCGAACTCGTGCATCACTTGAGGCTACCGGCGGTGATGCCCTCCGTGATCTGGCGGTTGAAGACGATGTAGATGACCACCATCGGCAGCGTCACGATCGACAGCGCGGAGAACAGCAGCCCGTAGTCCGTGACATACCGGCTCGAGAAGGCGAGAAGGCCGGTGGGAATGGTCTTGAGCGAATCATCCTGGATGTACAGCAGCGCGAGCAGGAACTCGTTCCAGGTGTTGAGGGCGGAGAACACGGCGACGGTCGCGATGCCCGGTCGCAGCAGCGGCAGGGCGATGAGCGTGAACATGCGGAAGTCGCCTGCACCGTCGATGCGCGCCGCCTCGAACAGCTCACCGGGCAGGGCGTCGAGATACACCTTGAGCAGGTAGGTCGCCAGCGGGATGCCCATCGCGGTGTACGGGATGATCAGCGCCATGCGGGTGTCGGTGATGTACAGGTCACGGAACATCGTCGACTGCGCGATGAAGTAGGACTGCAGCGGCAGCACCAGACCCAGCGCGAGCGCCCCGAGGATGAGGCCGCTGCCCCGGAAGCGGTAGCGGCTGAACGCGAACGCGGCCGCCGACGAGATGGCGAGGATCGCGAGCACGGAGACGCCGGTCGCGATGACGCTGTTCAGCGCGTACTGCCCGATGTTGCCGACCTCCCACGCACGCGCCCACTGCGAGAAGTCGATGCTCGTCGGCAGCGAGAAGGGGGTGCGGAAGATCTCACTGTTGGTCTTGAAACTCGACAGCACCATCCAGATCAACGGCAGGAAGAAGACCGCCGCGATCACGACGAGCAGCACGGCCAGCAGGCCGCGCAGGACGCGAGCACTCATCACCGGACTCCGATCCGGCGAAGGCGGGTGAAGCCGACGCCCACGATGACCACCACGAGCGTGAGCACCACGGCCATCGCCGAGCCGTACCCGACGTCGCCGTTCTTGAACACCTCGCGCACGAGATAGGTCGTCGGGATCTCGGTCGAGTAGTACGGCCCTCCGTTGGTGAGCACGTAGAACAGGTCGAAGCCCTGGAAGCCGCCGGTGACGCACAACAGCACCCCCACCTCGACGGCGCTGCGGATCATCGGCACCTTGATGCGCCAGAACAGCTGCCACTCGCTGGCCCCGTCCAGTCGGGCGGCCTCGACGACCTCCGTGGGGATCTGGCGCAGGGCCGCGTAGAAGATCGTCATGTAGAAGCCCGCGAACACCCAGCCCGAGACGACGCAGATCGCCAGGAGCGCGGTGGCCGGGTCGCCGAGCCAGACGCGCTGCCACTCTCCCAGCCCCAGCGCCTGCAGGGACGCGTTGATGAGGCCGAAGTCCGGGTTGTAGATGAACGACCACAGCACCGCCACCACGACCATGGGCAGCATCACCGGGGTGAAGATCGCGACCCGGAACCAGATCGTGCCGCTCTTCCTGGCCGCCACGATCCCCGCGAGCATCAGGCCCACGAGCACTTCGAGCACGAGGGTGACGCCGATGTAGATGATCACGTGCAGGAACGACCGCGCGAACAGGGTGTCGCCCGCGATCCTCAGGAAGTTCTCGAACCCGACGAACACCTGTGCGCCGTAGCCGTTCCACTCGGTCAACGAGTAGAAGCCCGTCATCACGACCGGGTAGAGCACCGCGAACCCGAACACGGCGAGCGCCGGCACGACGAAGAGGTACGGCACCCAGGGCCGGGTTGGCTTCATGGCAGGACCTTCGTGACGGGGTGTGGAGGGTGGAGGAGCCGGGATGCCCGCCCGCAGCCGACGGAGCGGGCGGGCATCCCGGGGCGCTAGCCGACGGCCCCCGCGAGGGTCGCGACCGCGTCCTCGGGCGTGGCCTGGCCGCCGAGCACCGCGGCGAGCGCGGCGTAGAAGGCCTCCGCGGTGCCGAGGTCGTAGCCGGTGTCGGGCGGGTTGATCACCGTGCCGCTGTCGGCGAGCAGCGCGTTCAGGCGCAGCGTGCGCTCGTCGATCGCGTCGCTGTTCGCGGCGCTCAGCGCGAGCGGGATCGCCTCGGCCTCGATGAACGCGTTCACGTTCTCCTCGTCGTTGACGAGGGCCAGGAACTCGACGGCCTTCTCGATCTTCGTCGACTTGGCGTTGACGACGTAGCCGGTGATGACCCCGATCACACTCTGCTGGTCACCCGCTCCCGGCATCTCGGGCAGGTTCACGAAGTCGAAGTTCAGGTCCGGGGCCTCGTCGATCGCCCAGCTGACCAGCCACGAGCCGATGGCGTGCATCGCGGCCTGCCCCTGGAAGAACAGCTGCGCGCCCTCGTTGTCGTCGATCGCGTTCGCGCTCTCGTTGACGCACTTGTGGTCGGCGAGCTCCTGCACGTAGCCGAAGGCCTCGACCCACTCCGGGGTGTCGAACGAGGTCTCGCCCTTCAGTGCACTGTCGTAGACGTCTTCACCGACGACCCGCGAGACCAGGTGTCCGAGCCAGTTGCCGGCCGCCCAGAGGTCTTTGTTGCCACTGGCGATCGGGATGATCCCGGCCGAATCCAGCGCGTCGCAGGTGTCGAGCAGCTCCTCCCAGGTGGTCGGCGGGGTCAGACCCTGCTCGGCGAAGATGTCCTCGTTGTACCAGAGCACGTTGGTGACATCCGCGATGTGCGGCACGAGCCGGATGCCACCGTCGACGGTGGCCGGTGCGTACGCGGACTCCTCGAGCAGGCCCGCGAGGGGGCCATCCTCGACGTACTCGGTGATGTCGGCGGCGAAGCCGTCGGCGGTGCGGGTCTCGAGGCGGCTGCCCACCCATTCGAAGTAGATGTCGGGGGCGTTGCGGCCGTTGAGCAGGTTGGGCAGTCCGATGGTCTGGTACTGGTCGTCGTCCTGGTAGTTCATCTCGACGGTCCAGCCGGGGTTGGCTTCGGCGAACTCGGCGGCCGCGGCATCCCAGACCCTGATCTGGGCCTCACCGGGCGAGCCCATCGCGACGCGGATCACCTTGTCGTCACCGGCGGGAGCACAGGCGGTGAGAACGAGGGATGTCGCGGCGAGCGCCGCCGCGACGGCGGCGAGTTTCTTCCAGCGGGTGGTCATGATGCCTCCTGGTGTGATGTGACGGGACGGGTGGTGCGGGCGACGGGCGGGGCGACGAGGTCGGTGAGGGTCATGTCGAGGGCATCACCGAAGACACGGCGACGGGCGGCGATGAGCGCATCGCGATACGGTGCGAGCTCGACGGCGGCATCGCGCTCGAGACGGTGCTCGGCCGCGAGCTCGGCCAGGTGCCGCACGGCCTGGGCACCGGTGCGGAACGATTCGATCCAGGGGCGCACGTCCGCGATGAGTGCGGGGTTGGTCACCGGGCCGTCGAGCAGGTGTGCGGCGGCGTCGAGGGCGGAATCGGCGTAGGCGACGAGCACGGCGGCCGCGGCATCCTCATGCCCCGTCTCGAGCAGGAAGGCGAACCGGTCGAGCGCGGCGGTGAACTCGGGAGCGTCTTCGAGGTTCAGGCACGAGGAGCGCACGGTGTCCGCGAACCGCGTGAACGCGGCGAGATCGTCGGCGCCGACCACGTCGGCGAGCGCGACCCGCCAGCTCGCCTCTGGGTCGTAGTCGGACGGCGACCACAGGTAGTCGGCGATGGTGGCGAACGCGATCTTGGATGCCTCGGCGAGCTCCATGCCGTTCGCGATCACGCCGCGCGCCGCCCGGTCGAGCCGCGCGTCCCGCCCGCGGTACGCGCCGAGGTGCAGCTCGTGGGTCATCGCGACGTCGTTGACCGGGTAGTTGTCCCAGTAGAGCGGAGCGTGTCCGGTCGCGGCCGCGAACGTCTCGGCGTCGTCGAGGTCGAGGCTCGGCGAGCAGATCAGTCGTCCGGTGAAGAACAGATCGATCTCCGGCGCGATGCCGGCGCCGAGCCGCGTCACGTAGTCCTCCGTGCCGTAGCCGTAGTACTGGGTCGGGCAGACCATGAGTCGGCGCCCGCCGAGACCGGCGTGCACTACGCCGACCAGATCGATGTGCGCCGAGACGAGGTCCGGCCAGGCGGCGAGGTCGCCGTCGTGCTGCAGCACGGGCGGGATGTCGTCGAGGAGCAGCCCGAACGTCGTCACGCCGAGTGCGGCGACGCTCTCGAACTTCGCGACCAGCGCGGCGACGTCCGCCTCGTCGCTGTACCGGATGCTGAGACCGGGCGAGAGGCAGTAGACCAGATCGACGCCCCGCGCCCGACACGTCTCGAGGAGCTCGGACAGCTGTTCGAGCTGCTCGCCCGCATAGCGTTCGCGCCAGTCGCGACGCACGAGTGCGTCGTCCTTCGGCGCGTACACGAACGTGTTCATGCCGCGGTCGGCGATGAAGTGCACCATGTCGATGCGCTCCTGCCTGCTCCACGGCGCGCCGTAGAAGCCCTCCACGATGCCGCGCACCGCGAACGCCGGCTCGCCCCGCTTGGCGCGACCGTATCCGCTCGGGCGCTGCGTCATCCGGCGCCTCCGATCGGGGAGAAGCGCGAGTTGGCGGCATCCCCGCCGGAGGTGTTGCTGCTGGTGTAGACCTCGGGGGTGATGCCCGCCGCGACGAGCCGCTGCACGGTCTCCGCGACGATCGCATTGAGGATCGCGGCGCCGACCACGGTCGAGGTCGGTGAGACCCGCTGATCGAAGCCCTCGATCGCGATGGCGGCGTCGCCGACGACGCCGCCATTGTCGATCACGATGTCGGCGATCTCGTGCAGGCGCGGATACCCCGTCTCGCGCGCCGCGGACGACGTGGCATGGGCGATGCTGGTGATGGCGATCACGGTCGCCCCGCGCTCGCGCACTCCGGAGACCAGCTCGGCGGTCGCGGCGTTGCTGCCGGAATTGGAAGCCACGATCACGACATCGCCTGCCTGCACCGGATGCTCGCCGAGCAGGGCCTCTGCCAGTCCCGGCAGCCGCTCGAGGCTCGTGGACATGCGCGCACTGCTGTGCAGCATGAGCCCCTCGAACAGGATCGGGTTCACCCGAACCAGGCCGCCGGCCCGGTAGTAGAGCTCCTCCGCCAGCATGTGCGAGTGGCCCGTGCCGAAGGCGTGCAGCGTGCGGCCGGCGGCGAGCGCGGCGGCGAGTGCCTCCGCCGCCGCGGCGAGGTTCGGCCACTCCACGTTCGCCACGCGGTCGATCAGTGCGCTCGCCGTGGCGAGGTACTCGCGGCCGGCCGAAGCCTGCTCGTCAGTCATCGGTCGTGCTCCTTGCTCCAACGGTGGACCGCGCTCTCGTAGCGCTGTGCCGGGATCTCGCCGGTGCCGAGGCCGAGTGCACCATCCAGGGGTGTGCCTGCGGCGTTCTCGACGATCGCGTTCGGTGCGACCTCGCGCAGCGCGCCCTCGAGGCGACGGCGCAGTTCGGTCTGCTCGAGCAGGCGACCGCCCAGTGCCAGCGGCACGGCCGGCCCGGCACCGGCGAGCGCGACTGCCACCGCCGCGGTCTCCGCGAGCGCGACCGCCGCGCGGTCCACGATCCGGCTCGCGACCGGGTCGGTGTCCGCCGCCGCGAGCACCTCCTGCGCGAACTGGGCGATCTCGTTCACCGCGCGCGGCAGCTCGTGCACCCGCGCCGCAAGCCCGGGGATGGGGCCGAACCGCGCCACGGCGCGACCCGAGAGCGCGGTCTGCTCGCCCCGCCCGGCGGCGGCGCGCAGGGCGGCGCGCAGGCCTTCGCGACCGATCCAGAATCCGGCGCCGTCGTCCCCTAACAGATAGCCGTCGCCGTCGACGACGACCGGGGGCGCGGGATGCGACGGCACGGCCAGACACGCGACGCCGGTACCGGCGCAGAGCGCGACCCCCCATCCGCCGCGCAGCGCCCCGGCATGGGCGCAGATCGTGTCGTCGTAGACCCACACCTCGCGCGCCCCGATGGCGCCCGCGACCTCGGCGGCGAGCGTGGCCGCGGCCTCCGCCGCGGCGGGTGCGGTGGTGAGGCCGAGCACGGCGCGGTGCACCGGCGGGGACCCGAGGGCCTGCCAGGCGGAGATCACGAGGGGTGCGACATCCCCCTCGAGGCGACTGAGCCCGTCGACCTCGACGATGTCGCTCGAGCCGGACGTGCGGGCACGGATCGCGGACTGTCCGCCGTCCACGGCCAGCACGGCGGTCATCCCGCCCTCCTGACGCCGGCGGCGACCGGGAACGCGGCGCCGGAGACGTCGGCGGTGAGCTGGTACTTGTCGCCGCGGTAGACGCAGTTGGCCACCATGAGCACGCGGCCACGCGTGTCGGTGTCCACCATGCGCAGCCGCAGGCAGGCCTGGTCGTTCGCGATGCCGAGCAGCTCGCGCACCCGGCTGTCGGGCAGCACCGGCTCGATGGTCACGCGAGCGGCGCCCATCAGGATGCCGTATCGCTCGGCGAGCACCTCGTAGAGCGAGCCCGCCAGGTCGGACTCCGCGAGGCCCGGCACGGTCTGCGCGGGAATCCAGGTGGTCTCGACCGCCATCGCCTCGCCGCTGCCCAGCCGCAACCGGGCGAACTGGTGCACGGGGTCGCCGGCGGGGATCTGCATCTGCTCCGACAGGGCGCCGTCGGCGGGGATGGTGCGGAAGCTCAGCAGACGGCTCCCGGGCACCAGGCCCCGCGACCGCATGTCCTGGGAGAACGACGTGAGTCCCAGGGCCCGCACGAGCGGACGCGGGAGCACGTAGGTGCCCGACCCGTGCCGACGCTCGAGCAGCCCCTCGGTGACCAGGGCGTCGATCGCGCCGCGAAGCGTCATGCGCGCGACCTGCCAACGCTCGCTGAGCTCGCGCTCCCCGGGAAGCCGCTCGCCGACGGGCAGACCGGCAACGAGCTCACGCAGCCGAGCCCGCAGCAGCTGTCGGGTCGGCGACTGCGGGCTCGGGGGCATTCAGCAAGTAGAGCCGACCCGCGCCGTGTGCGCAAGCATCGACTAGACCACTTGGTGCTGGGGATGCAGCGTTCCTGGCGACTGCGCTAGACCACTTCGCAATGCCGAGGCCCTCGGCTAGGGTGGCGGGCATGCGAGAGCAGCGCGCCGTGATCGATGCCGATGTGCCCGGGGCCTATCGGGTGTGCCACGAGACCGGCGATCCCCAGCCGCAGCAGAACCCCGACCTGCTCGGCCACGTCTACGCCGGACCGTACCTGTTCGGGCAGCGTGACCTCGCCCGCGTGGTCGCCGACGACGAGGGCATCGCGGGCTACCTGTTCGGATGCGCCGACACGCGCGCCTTCGAGCAGTGGTGCGAGCGCGAGTGGTGGCCGGCCCTGCGGGCGCAGTACCCCGTGGCGTCGGCGCGCGACGCGGACCGCGAGCTCGTGCAGCTGCTGCACGAGCCGCCGCGCTCGCCCGACGCGGTGGTGCGCGAGCATCCCGCGCACCTGCACATCGACCTGCTCGACCGCACGCGGGGTCAGGGGTACGGTCGGACGCTCATCGAGTGGCTGTGCGCCGAGCTCGCCGGGCGCGGCATCCCCGGTGTGCACCTCGGCGTCGGCAGCGACAACGAGAACGCGATCGCGTTCTACGGGCACCTCGGGTTCACGGCCCTCGAGGGCGACGACGACACGCTCTGGATGGCCCGCCGCCTGACGTGAGTCAGCGCGCGCCGAGTCAGCGCGCCCCGAGTTGGCGCCGGGCCTCGTCGAGCACCTCGAGGATCTCGATCGTGTCATCCAGCGAGTGAATGGGCGACTCGGTGAGCCCGTCGGCGATGTACTGCGCGACCGCCGTCGCCTGGTAGCACAGGCCATCCCGCCATTGGAAACCGTCCGACTCATGCCACGCGACGCGATCGCCGTCCAGGGACACGAGCTCGAACGGCGCCGGGCCGGGGAAGCCGGTCGGGTAGACCAGCGTGCCCTTCGTACCGGCGATGCTCGCGCCGACCGGACCCTGCGCGCGCATGCTCGTGGTGACGGCGGCGAGCGCGCCACCGGGGTGCTCCAACGTCACGACCGCCTGCTCGTCGACACCCGTCGAGGCGAGGCTGCCGCGCGCGGTCACCGCGCTCGGCGCTCCGAGCACGAAGTGGGAGAACCAGGTCGCGTAGACGCCGAGATCGAGCAGCGCACCCCCACCGAGGGCCGGGTCGAAGGCGCGGCTGGTGGGGTCGAAGTCGAACTTCACGCTGAAGTCGGCGGTGACCATGCCGATCTCGCCGAGCACGCCATCCGCGAGCAGTTGCGCCACGACCGATGACTGCGGCAGGAACCTCGACCACATGGCCTCCATGGCGAACACGCCGGCCGCCCGGGCGGCGGCCCTGATCTCGCGCGCCTGGTCCGCCGAGACCGCGATCGGCTTCTCGATGAGCACGTGCTTGCCCGCCGCGATCGTCAGCAGCGCGAGCGCGAGGTGCTCGCTGTGCGGCGCTGCGATGTAGACGACATCGACCCCGGGGTCGCCGACGAGGGCTTCGTAGCTGACGTGCACGGTGGGGATGCCGTGCTTGGCCGCGAAGGCGCCCGCCCGCTCCGCCGAACGCGAGGCCACGGCCGCGACGCGCTGGTCGGTGTTCGCGTGCAACGTCGTCACGAAGTCGTTCGCGATGCCCCCCGGGGCGAGCACGCCCCAGCGCAGGACCGGACCGCCGCGCAGCGGCGTGTTGGTGGGTGCGGGCAGGGTGGTGGGGAACGAGCTCATGGCTCGAATCTAGCGGGCGGCGAGCTCTGCGAGCACGAGCCGCAACTGCTCCACCGCCCAGTCGAGCTCCTCCGAGGTGACGACGATCGGCGGCGCGAGCCGGATCGTCGAACCGTGCGTGTCCTTGGCGAGCACGCCGCGTGCCATCAGCCGCTCGCACACCTCGCGACCGGTCGCGAGCGCGGGATCGATGTCGATGCCGACCCACAGCCCCGCGCCGCGCACCTGCGTGACCCCGGAGCCGATGAGCGCGGCCAGGCTCGAGTGCAGGTGCGCACCGAGTTCCGCTGCGCGCCGCTGCACCTCGCCGGCGGCGAGCAGTTCGACGACGGCGAGGCCGACCGCAGCGCCGAGCGGGTTGCCGCCGAAGGTCGAGCCGTGCTGACCGGGCTGCAGTACGCCCAGGATGTCGCGATCACCGACGACCGCGCTCACCGGCACGATGCCGCCGCCGAGCGCCTTGCCCAGCAGGTAGAGGTCCGGCACGACCCCGACCAGGTCGCACGCGAACGTCGAGCCGGTGCGGCCGAGGCCGGACTGGATCTCGTCCGCGATCATCAGCACGTTCGCCCGGCGGGTGACCTCCCGCACCCGCGGCAGATAGTCCGCGGGCGGCACCAGGATGCCCGCCTCCCCCTGGATCGGCTCGATCAGCACGGCGACGACCTCGGCGCCGACCGCGGTGGCCTCGGCGATCGCGGTCTCGATGGCCGAGGCATCCCCGTAGGGCACGCTCACGAAGCCGGGGGTGAACGGTCCGAAGTCGGCGCGGGCGGCGGGATCGCTCGAGAAGCCGACGATCGTGATGGTGCGCCCGTGGAAGTTGCCGTCGGCGACGACGACGATCGCCCGCTCCGGCGCGACGCCCTTCACCCGGTAGCCCCACGCGCGCGCGAGCTTGATCGCCGATTCCACCGCCTCGGCGCCGGTGTTCATCGGCAGCACCATGTCCTTGCCCGCGAGCGCCGCGAGCGCGGCCGCGAACGGGCCGAGCCGGTCGTTGTGGAACGCCCGGCTGGTGAGGGTCACCCGGTCGAGCTGCGCCTTCGCCGCCGCGACAAGGGTCGGATGCCCGTGCCCGAAGTTCACCGCGCTGTACGCCGCGAGGCAATCGAGGTACCGCCGCCCGTCCACGTCGGTCACCCACGCGCCCTGCGCCTCGGCGATCACCACCGGCAGCGGGTGGTAGTTCTGCGCGAGATGCGCTTCCTCGAGTTCGATCAGCTCAGGCTGACGGCTCCGGCGCGGGTTCCGGGGTTCGGCGGGCATCTTTGGGCGGGAACCCGCGGCGGAGCCGTCAGCCGTCCCCCCGCCGAACCCCGAGATCCCCGCCTCGCCGACCGCTCGGTTCTCGTCGCCGATCCGCATCGCGTACCCGCCTATCGCCGCAACTCGAGGGTGCAGCACTTGACGCCGCCGCCGCCGAGCAGCAGCTCCGAGAGGTCGACGCCGATCGGGTTGTAGCCGCGTTCGGTGAGCTGACGCTCGAAGTCCTTCGCACGGGAGGCGATCACGACGTTGTAGCCGTCGCTGAACGAGTTGAGTCCGAGCACGGCCGCGTCCTCCTCGGTGACGATCACGGCATCCGGATACAGCTCGCGCAGCACGGCCAGGGAGGGCTCGTCGAACGCGATGGGTAGGTAGGCGATGTTCGTGTCGTCCAGCACGGCGACCGCGGTGTCGAGGTGGTAGAAGCTCGGGTTGATGAGGTTCAGCGAGACGACCTCGCGACCGTAGATGCCCGCGATCTCGGCGTGCGCCCGGGGGTCGGTGCGGAAGCCCTGGCCGGCGAGGATGCGATCGCCGACGAGCAGGATGTCGCCCTCGCCCTCATTGGTGAACTCGGGCTCGCGCACGTCGAAGCCCGCGCTCGCGAACCACTCCATGTACGCAGGCCCCTCGGGCTGGCGCTGCGGGTAGGTGAACTTCGCGCCGTACGCGATGCCGTCGATGACGAGCCCGCCATTGGCGGCATAGACCATGTCGTTGAGCCCCTCGATGGGCTCGATCAGGTGCACGTCGAAGCCGAGGGAGAGGTAGGTCTCGTACAGCACGTCCCACTGGCGCACCGCGAGCGAGGTGTCGGTTGGGTCTTCCGGGTGCATCCACGGGTTGATCCGGTAGCTCACGGTGAAGAACTGGGGGCGGCACATGAGAACGGATCGGGGCGTGGCGGTTCGCGTCATGTCTCCAGTGTTTCACGCAGCGATCCGCACTGTTCGGGCGTAGGGCGCATCGATGCTGCCTGAACCGCCCCCGCCACGCAGGATTTCCTCGTATCGTGGTCGGATGGACGCGCTCGATTACGGCATCATCGACCTGCTGCGACTGAACTCGCGTGCCGGCTACGGCGACATCGGCGAGGTCGTCGGGCTCTCCGCCTCGGCGGTCAAGCGCCGCGTCGACCGGCTCGTGGCGGAGGGGGTCATCCGCTCGTTCACGATCCAGGTCGACCCGAACGTCGACGGGCTCGCGACGGAGGCCTACGTCGAGCTGTTCTGCCGCGGCACGGTCGCGCCCGACGAGCTCAAGCGCATCCTCTCCGGGGTGCCGGAGGTGGTGGATGCCGGCACCGTCACCGGCTCGGCGGACGCGATCGTGCACATGCGTTCGCGCGATATCCCCTCACTCGAACTGGCCCTGGAGAAGGTGCGGATCGCGCCGAACGTCGATCACACCCGCAGCGCGATCGTGCTCTCGCGCCTCATTCACCGCCCGCACGACTGACGCCGGCGAGCACCCGGTCGCGGTGCATCTGGGTCTGGCCGAGCGCGGAGCCCAGGTAGAAGCTGTTCAACCGCTCCCACCCCGAGCTCCAGGTCAGCTGGGATGCGATCCGCCAGACGGTCGCGTGCGGCTCGCGTTCCAGCACCTCGGCGACCTCGGCGGTGCGGCGATCGTGGTGCGCGATGGTCTGCGCGCAGCGCTCGGCGAGTCCGAGGAACCGCCAGCCGTGCCCGGGGCACACCTCCAGCCCGTCGAGCGGCGCGATGGCCTCGAGCGAGCCGATCATGTCCTCGAGCGGATTGGTGCCGCGGTCGCCGCCGAGTCCGACGCCCGGGAACTGATTGGGCAGCAGGTGGTCGCCCGTGAACAGCAGTTCGTCGGAGGCGACGCAGATGTGTCCGACGGTGTGCCCCGGCGTGTGGATGACCCGCAGCTCGCGCCCCGGGATCGGCAGCAGCTCGTCGTGCTCCAGCAGGGCATCCGCGCTCACCCGGGACTGCAGTTCCCGCGCGTGCAGCACCGCTTCCAGCTCGGCGATCGCCTCGGGCGGCAACCCCCAGGCGGCGAAGTGCTCGCGATTGGCCCAGAACGGGGCGAGGTCCCCGTCGAGGGCGGCCTGCTCCTCACGGTGCATGGCGATGCGGGCGCCGGAGGCACTGCGCACGCGCTCGGCGAGGCCGAGGTGGTCGTGGTGCAGGTGGCTGAGGGTGATGGTCGCGACATCCTCGATGCCGTGCCCGATCGAGCGCAATTGCTCCTGGAGCGCGAGGAAGTTCTCGTCGAGATCGGCGCCCGGGTCGATGAGGTGCAGGTCGCCGCGGTCGTCTTCGATGATGTAGTCGAGCGTGTAGATCTCGGCGCGCGAGGCGAACGGCTGTGCGATCGCCCAGATGCCGTCGCGGATCTGCTCCATCGGGGCGGCACGGCGTTCTGCAGTCGCCTCGACCTGGGCTTGGCTCGTGGGTCGCACTCCGCCACGCTAACGCAACCGTGGCAGGGTGTTGGCATGAGTCAGTCCTGGCGTCGCCCCGAGACCTCCAGCGGCGTCGCGTTCGAGATCGATCCGAGAGGCGAGCTGCCCCCCTTCGAGCAGCTCAAGGCCCAGGTGATCGCCCGCATCGGCGCGGGCGAGCTCATCGCGGGCACGCGACTGCCCGCCGTGCGCCAGCTCGCGACCGACCTCGGCATCGCCCCCAATACGGTCGCGCGGGCCTACCGGGAGCTCGAGGCCGACGGGTTCGTCGAGACCCGGGGTCGCAACGGCACGGTCGTCAAGGCGAAGGGCGGGGATGCCGCGGCCCTGCTGCAGCTCGACGCGCAGGCCTATGCCGCCCGCGCCCTGACGCTCGGCATCGACGCCGATCGGGCCGTGGCGTTCGTCAGGGCGGCCATCGGCGGCTGAGCAGCGGTCCGGGCCCCCGCTCACACCGCACGAAGCGCCGACGTCGGGGCCAGACGTGCCGCGCTCAACGCGGGGTAGAGCCCCGCGACGGCGCCCACGACGACCGAAACGAGCGGCCCGCCCACGACCACCGGCATCGGGATCGTGGCGATCTGCCCGAGTACCGCGGCATAGCCGAACACGGCGAGGGCCCCGATCACCATGCCGGCGGCGCCACCGAGAGCGCCGAGGATGAGGGCCTCGCCGACGAACTGCCCCGCGATCTGACCCGGTCGCGCCCCCAGCGCTCGCCGAAGGCCGATCTCGCCTCGTCGCTCGAGCACGGCGACGACCATCGTGTTGGCGATGCCGACCCCTCCCACGAGCAGTGCGATGGCCGCGAGACCCACCGCGAGACCCGAGAGCGTCTCGTCGGTCGTCTGGCGGGCGCCGACGAGCTCGGCGAGGTCGGCAACCAGCACGTAGGGCGAGGTGGGATTCGCGGCCCGCGTCACCGCGTCGCGAATCGTGTCGACCTCGCCCGCTGTCGAGCGAACGTAGATTGCTGCGATGGCGTGTTCCTCCCCCTCGGACACCCGGCCGGCTGCCCAAGCGTCGCCGAGGAACACGCCCGTGTCCACGGCCTCGGCGAGGCCCGCACCCGCGAGGATGCCGGTGACCGCGTACCACTGCTCGCCGATCCATACCCGCACGCCCGGGTCGGTGACCCCGAGTCGAGCGGCGGCGGCGGCGCCGAGCACCGCGACGGGGAGCGCGCGCGAATGCTCGTCGAACCACACGCCCTTCGCCAGTCTCCCCTCGACCGCTGAGAGGAAGCCCGGACTCGCTCCGTACACGGTGAGTCCGTTTCCGCGGGTCTCCGGGATGAGATCGTTGCGGTAGGCACCGGTGCCCTCGGGCGTGCTGTAGAGCACTCCCGTCTCTTCGACGCCGTCGATGCGCCCGATCATGCCGGGTGCCGAATCGGGCAGCGGCACCTTCTCGTTGCTGGGCCCATAGCCCGGTTGCACGACGAGCAGGTTGGCGCCGAGTGCGTCGAGCCGGGCGAGCAACGCAGCCTGGTTCGACGCCGCGATCCCGGTGATCGCGGTGAGGGCGGCGATCCCGACCGCGACGCCCAGAGCGGAGAGCGCGGTGCGCAGCTTCCGGCTGCGCGGCCCGATGAGCGCGGTGCGGATCGTGTCGGCGATGCTCAGTCGGATGACGTCCCGGCTCATCGATCGCTCCCGACAAGCGCGACAGTGTCGGCGACGATGCGACCGTCGTGGATGCTCACCCGACGCTCGGTGCGGTCTGCGATGCGCAGGTCGTGCGTGATGATCACGACCGCCGTCCCGTCGGACGCGATCGAGGTCAGCAGCTCGAGAACGCTCTCCCCCGTCGTCGAATCGAGGGCTCCGGTCGGCTCGTCGGCGAAGAGCACGGCCGGCTCGCCCACGACCGCGCGTGCGATCGCGACGCGCTGCTGCTCCCCGCCCGAGAGTTCCCCCGGACGGTGCCTCATGCGAGACCCGAGGCCGACGCGCTCGAGCGCGTCCGCCGCGCGTCGCGCGCGCTCACCCGCGGGAACACCGGCGTACAGCAGTCCCAGGGCGACGTTGTCGAGCGCGTCGAGCGCCGGCAGGAGGAAGAACTGCTGGAACACGAAGCCGATTCGGCGGGCCCGCAACGCGGCCCGGTCGCGTTCACCCAGACTCGCCGCGTCGATGCCGTCGACGAGCACCCTGCCCGCAGTCGGCTCGTCGAGCATCCCCATGATCGCGAGCATCGTGCTCTTGCCGGAGCCGGAGGCCCCGACGACCGAGACGAGCTCTCCGGCTCCGAGCGCGAGGCTCACCCCGTGCAGCACGCGTAAGGGAGGCGAGCCCGGATACTCCTTGACGACATCGACGAGCTCGACGACCGGCGTAGCGTTCACTGAGCCACCACCACAAGGTCGCCCTCGACGAGATCGCCGCCGATCACCTGCACACGCGCGTCGGCGATGAGGCCGAGCTCGACCGGGACGCGCACCGTCTCCTCCTCACGCACGACGTCGACCGCATAGCCGCCGTCGATCGTCGCAACGAGCGCGGTCACCGGCACGACGAGGGCGTCAGCGACCGCGGCCGCCGCGAGAGACACCTTGACCGCACGCAGACCGATGCCCTCGGCTGCGCCCGGGTCATCGAGCTCGACGACGGCCGTAGGCGATGTCGTCTCCTCGTCCTTGCCAGTGGGTTCGCCTCCGGGGTCGATCGCCGTGATCTCGCCCGCCAGGTCGGTGCCATCCGGCAAAGTCACGGTCACGACCGTCGCCGGGAGGATCTCACGAGCCTGTGCATCCGTGAGCTTCGCGATCACTCGTAGCGAGGTGCTCGTATAGGCGAACGAGCCCGCGACCGCCTGATCTCCGAGTTCGGCGATCACGGAATCGATCCGGATCGAGTCCGATCCGACAGCGACCACGTCACCGAGCCCAACGGTGCCCGTGACCTCGAAGCCTGATGCCTCCTGCCAAGCCTCGACGGCGCGCTCGGTGCCGCGGGTGAAGACGGTGTCGACGTCGAGTTCGGTTCCGAAGCCCGCGCTCACGAGAAACTGCTCCAGTTGTTGGATGTCCGGCCCGTCAGGCGAGTCATAGCTCAGTGGTCGCCAGAACGGCCTGTCACCGCGCACGGCGACGACCGGCTTGCCGTCGACCTCATAGAGGGCCTGCCCGACGGAGACGATCTGGCCGGCCTTCGGCAGGGCGGTGATCGTCCCCGAGCGACCCGGAAGGTCGATGGACTCGCCGTAGCTGAGGTTGCCGTTGAGCACGAGGTTCGAGGTGAGCGTTGTGCGCTCGACGACCTCGGTGACTGGCCCGCTCGACTCGGTCTCGAGCTCGGGGTCGGATCGCCAGGGCTGCAGCACGGCGATCGCGATCACGATCGCACCGAGCACGCAGATCAGCGCGAACGCGAGGCGGCGGCTCATCCGTTCTCCGGACCACCGGACACCGAGGTCCCGCTCTGGATGCTGCCGGTGATGTACTCGGACATCACCGCGAACACATCGAAGTCGAGCGACTCGACGGTCTCGCGTTCCAGCGGAAGCCCGAGCCCGCCGAGCACCTCGGAGCAGGCTTCGAGGAGGGAGCGGAACTCGTCCTCGGAGATGCCCCTGGGCAAGGTGATCACCCCGCCCCCGCTGGGGTCGGCGAAGTCCGCGTACCCGTTCTCGCGAGCGCAGGCGGCGAACGCGAGGCTCGCGTCGACCTGTTCCTCCTGGCTGATGCGGTTGGCCTCCGCGTCGGGGTTCGTCATGCTCGGTCTCGGTTGCTGGAACTCTGGCACCTCGCTCACACACGCGGCCCACGCCTCGCGCATGCCGCCCTCCTCGGGATACGCATCGGCGTCGGACGCGGCCATCCACTGTCCCTCTTCGTCGACGAAGACGCTCACGACCGTCAGAGGCTCACCCAGCGTGCCGGATGTGCCGCCCTCGGCCGAGAGGCTGCCGTCCGGACCAGTCCCCTCGGGCATCAGCACTCCGACCATGCCGCTCGGGACGATCTTGGCGATCTGGCCGTGCCCTTCCAAGCAGGCGACGAAACGTGAGGCGGCCGCATCGTTGGCTCCGTCATCCGAACCGTCCTGGGTGTGCGGAGGTGCGGTGCAGCCCGCCAGCGCGAGCGCGCCGAGTGCGAGCAGGGTCAGGAGGGGCCGTTGGTAGATCGACATGATGTCTGCTCCTTTCGGTCGCGATGGGCCCGCGACTCTCCTGGCCAGTTCTACGGATGCCGTGGTTTGCTTCCGGTGTGAGTCCGCCTAACCCATCCCTAACCGCCGGCAGCCCAATCTCGGTTCGCGAAGGAGGCGACATGAGATTGCTGCTCGTCGAAGACGAAACCGACCTCGCGGATGCCCTCGCCGAGGGCCTGCGACGGGAGGGCTACCTCGTGGACGTCGCCCGCGACGGGTCTGCCGCGCTCGTGGCCGCCGGAGCCGCCGACATCGCGTCATCGTGCTCGATCGCGACCTCCCCGTGCTCAGTGGCGATGCCGTCTGTCGCACGCTCGTGGCGGAGCGACACCCCGCGCGGATCCTCATGCTCACGGCGGCGGGCACCCTCGGTGATCGTGTGGAGGGCCTCGATCTCGGCGCGGACGACTACCTCGCGAAGCCCTTCGCCTATCTCGAGCTCACGGCTCGGATCCGCGCGCTCGCCCGACGACGCGGTGCCGGCGGTGCGACGGGCGTGCTCGAGGCCGCGGGCGTACGCCTCGACAGCGTGCGCCGTGTGGCCGAACGTGATGGCGTTCCGGTATCGCTGACGCCCAAGGAGTTCGGGGTGCTCGAGGCGCTGCTGGTGGCATCCGGGGGCTATGTCCGCGTGGAGGAGCTGCTCGATGAAGTCTGGGAGGATCCGCGCGAGCGGACACGCGGAGTGGTCAAGGTCGTCGTCCACACGCTGCGGCGCAAGCTCGGATCGCCGGGCATCATCCATTCATCCCCCGGCTACGGCTATCGGGTGGGCGAGCCGTGAAGCGTCCTCGACTGACCTTCCGCGCTCGGCTCGGCCTCATCATCATGGCGGTGTTCATCGCCGCGGGCGCGGGGTTGCTCGCGGCGCAGTACCTCGTCGTGCAGGAGCTGTTCGCCTCGGCGATCCGGGTGACGCTCAGCAGTTGCGTCGAGTCCGGGTCCATGGCGCCCGCGGACTCGAACGGCACTCTGGTCGCGACCGGGTGCATGCTCGGCAGCGGGTCGGGGGACGCATCCACGTCAGTGGAGGAAGCACTGCCTGCAGCCGGGACGATGTCCGTTTCCAGCGGGCCGGTGCTCCAGCAATCCGCCTTCCTCTCCGCGACGGTGGGTGAGGGTCTGCTGCCCTGGTCGATCGCGCTGCTGGCAGCGTTCACGGTCGTCGCGGCGGCCGTCGCGTTCTGGCTCGCTCGCCGTTCGCTCGATCGCATCGGCGAGGTGACCGCGACCGCACGCGATATCTCCGAGCGCGACCTCGGTCGGCGTCTCGAGCTGCCGGGGCCGAACGATGAGATCAAGGAGCTCGGCGACACCATCGACGGCATGCTCGATCGCCTTCAGTTGGCGTTCGCCGCCCAGGACCGCTTTGTCGCCAATGCCTCGCACGAGTTGCGCACGCCGCTGACCACGACGCGAATCGCCCTCGAAATACCGCTCGACCAGGGCGTCGTGCCAGCGGAGCTCGAGCCCGCTCTGCGACGCGCGCTGCGGGCGACGCTGCAGAGCGAGCGACTCATCACCTCGCTGTTGGCGCTCGCACGCTCGCGCGCTCGAATCGACGGTGCGGACGAGGTCGACTTCGGCTCTCTCGTGAGGGCGGAGCTGGATGACCTGGCCGAGGCGGCAGATGCCCGGGGCATTCGCGTGCGGGCCGAGCTCACGAATGCGTCGGTGAAGGCCGAGCCCGTGCTCCTTGCGCGGGCCGTGCGCAACCTCCTCGACAATGCCATCCGGCACAACGTCGAGGGCGGACTGCTCGAGGTGCACATGCGGCGAGAAGGCCCGATGGTGGTCTTGGATGTCGCCAACAGCGGCGAGGAGATCGATGCGTCGACGCTCGCCCTGCTCACCGAGCCGTTCTACCGCGCGGACGCCAGTCGCACCGCGCGTGGGGACGGCATCGGTCTCGGCCTCGGCCTCGCCATCGTGGAGAGCGTCGCAGCGACCCACGGCGGTCGACTCGAAGTCGTAGGCCGGGCGGGCGGCGGACTCATCGCGCGACTGGGTCTTCCGGCGCTCTGAACACCCGCGTTCCTCAGATCGGCAGCTCCGCGAACTCGCGATCGGGATTGCCGAAGCGGTGCGCGGTGATGCTCACCGACTGCTCGCGCAGGAAGGGCAGCAGCTCGACCCGGCCCGAGGTGGTCACCGGTCCCGCCACGATCGCGGTGTCGGCGTCGAGCACGGCGGCGAGCGCGACCGGGTCACCGCCGACGAGGCGGATGCGTGCGGCATCCGTTCCCGGCACCCGCGCCAGCCATGCCGCGTCGGACTCGACGTTCAGCGAACGCACCGTGACGGGCGGCACCGGAGCCGCGAACGACTGCACCAGCGCGGTCGGCAACGGCAGCGCGCTCGAGATGTCGATGGTCGCCCCCGCGCGGGCGGCGGCCGCGATGAGCCGGATCAGCCGATCGAGCGGCTCGCCCTCGCAGAGCCGAACGGTCACCGTCGTCGGCAGGTAGCGGAACACGTTGCGTTCGACACCGAGGCCCGAGACATCCCGGCTGACGCCGTACTCCGCTCGCCAGGCGAGCTCGTCGCTCTGCGCGGCAGCGCGCACCCGATCGAAGCCGGGGAAGTCCATGCCGGTCTGCGCCTTCTTGATCACCGAGGCGACCCGATCGGAGATGCCGTCGAGCAGGATGTCGTTGACCGGCTCGCGCTCGACCGCCGCCCACGACCCGAGGGATGCGACATAGTTGGGGCCGCCGGCCTTGGCGACGGGGCCGACCGCGGAGCGCTTCCACCCCCCGAAGGGCTGACGACGCACGATCGCGCCGGTGATGCCGCGGTTGACGTAGAGATTGCCGGCCTGCACGGTGTCGAGCCAGCGGGCGACCTCGGCGGTGTCGAGCGAGTGGATGCCCGCCGTCAACCCGAACTCCACCGCGTTCTGCAGTTCGATGGCCTCGTCGAGTGTCGCGGCGGTCATGATGCCGAGCACCGGCCCGAAGTACTCGGTGCGATGGAACTCGCTGCCGGGCTGCACGCCGGTGCGGATGCCGGGCGACCACAGCAGGCCGCGGTCGTCCAGACGGCGGGGCTGCAGCATCCACTGCTCGCCCGGCCCGAGGGTCGTGAGTGCGTCGAGGAGCTTGCCGTGCGCGGGCTCGACGAGCGGCCCCATCTGGGTGGCGCGCTGTTGCGGCCAGCCGACGCGCAGGGTGCGTGCGGCATCCTCGAGCTGCCTGGCGAAGCGTTCGCTGCGGGCGACGGAACCGACCAGGATCGCCAACGACGCGGCCGAGCACTTCTGCCCGGCGTGCCCGAACGCGCTGCGCACGATGTCGGCGACGGCGAGATCGAGGTCGGCGCTCGGCGTGACGATGATGGCGTTCTTGCCGCTGGTCTCCGCCACGAGCGGCAGGTCCGGCCGCCAGGAGCGGAACAGCTGTGCTGTCTCGTAGGCCCCGGTGAGGATCACCCTGTCGACCGCGGGGTGCGCGATGAGTCGCGGGCCGAGGTCGCGGTCACCCAGTTCGACCAGCTGCAGCAGCTCGCGCGGCACCCCGGCCTCCCAGAGCGCCTCCACCATCACCGCGGCGCTGCGCTTGGACAGCGAGGCCGGCTTGATGATCGCCGCACCACCGGCGGCGAGCGCGGCGAGCACCCCGCCCGCCGGGATCGCGACCGGGAAGTTCCAGGGCGGCGTCACCACGGTGAGTCTCGGCGGTCGCCACGTCGCGTCGTCGACCGACTCGAGCTCGCCGATGCGGCTCGCGTAGTACCGCGCGAAGTCGACGGCCTCGCTGACCTCGACATCGCCCTCCGCGATCGTCTTGCCAGCTTCGCTCGCCATCACTTCGACAAGGCGTCCACGGAAGGCCGCCAGCACGTCCCCCGCGTCGCGCAGCACGCGCGCGCGCTCGGCGGCGGGGCGCGCGGCCCACTCGGCGGCGGCGCGAAGTGCGGTCTCGACGCGGTACTCGAGGGCCGCGGCATCCGCCACCCGGCCCGCAGCGATGGTGTCGACACCGAGCTGCGAATCGGCACTGCGCTCGAGCACCGCGTTGGCCCACACTCGATTCGCCGCGATCGAGGGATCGGTGTCCGGCTCGTTCTGGAACTCGACCCCCGAGACGGCGAGCATGCGCCCGCGGTGCTGGGTGCGGTGCGACGACGGCACGGTGTCGTCGAGCCTGGCGAGTGCATCGAGGAACCGCTCCGCCTCGCGCGCGAAGACCGTCTCGTCGGTCGCGAGCTCGAACACGCCGGACATGAAGTTCTCCTGGCTGGAGTTCTCCTCGAGCCTGCGGATGAGATAGCTGATCGCCGAGTCGAACTCGCGCGGGTGCACGACGGGCGTGTACAACAGCAGGCCGCCCACGTCGTGCTTCACGGCATCGGCCTGGCCGGTGGCCATGCCCAGCAGCATCTCGAACTCGACGCGGTGCTCCACCTTGCGGGCCTTGGCGAGCAACCAGGCGAAGGCCACGTCGAACAGGTTGTGCCCGGCGACGCCGATCCGCACGGCGTCGGTGCGCTCGGGTGTGAAGGCCCACTCGAGCACCCGCTTGTAGTTCGTGTCGGTTTCGAGCTTCGAGTGCCAGGTCGCCAACGGCCAGCCGTGCATGGTGGCGTCGACCCGCTCCATGGCGAGGTTGGCGCCCTTGACCACACGCACCTTGATGCCCGCTCCCCCCTGCGCCCGACGCTCGACCGCCCACCGCGTCAGGCCCTGGAGCGCGGCGAGCGCATCCGGCAGGTAGGCCTGCAGCACGATGCCCGCCTCGAGATCGCGCAGGGCCGGTTGGTCGAGCAGCCGCTGGAACACCGCGACCGTCAGATCGAGGTCGCGGTACTCCTCCATGTCGAGGTTGATGAACTTCGCGGTCGGGGACTGCGCCGCGAACTCGTAGAGCGGGGTCAGGCGTTCCACGACGAGGTCGACCATGTCGTCGAAGGCCCACATCGACAGTTGGCTGGCGATCGAGGAGACCTTGATGGAGACGTAGTCGACGTCCGGCCGCTCGAGCAGCTCCCGAGTGCCGGCGAGCCGGTTGGCGGCCTCGTCATCACCGAGCACGGCCTCGCCGAGCAGGTTGAGGTTCAGGCGGATGCCCCGTCCCCTCAGCCGCGCGAGCGTGGTGTCGAGCCGCTTCGGCGTCGCGTCGATCACGAGGTGGCCCACCATGCGGCGGAACACCCATCGGGCCAGCGGCACGATCGGCCACGGCAGCAGCGGCGCGAAGCCGCCGCCGAGCTGAATCGCGACGCGCAGATACCAGGGCAGGAACGCCGGGATGCGACGGCTCAATCGCTCGAGGTTGCGGGCGGCCACGCGCAGATCCTCGGGACGCACGACGCGATCGACGAACCCGATCGTGAACTCGAGGCCGAGCGGGTCCTTCAGCAGGCCCGCCAGTCGCGCCGCGCTCGCATCGGCGGGCACGCCCTCGCTGGCGGCGAGCCAGCGGCGAACGGTCGCGAGAGTCTCATCGCCGAGGTCGGCGGGGCGCACGAGAGGTCCGGTCTCCGCGGGGAGCATGCGAAAAGCCTAGTGACGCGCGGGCGGCGACGTTCGCTGCGGGACGCCGAACTCCCGCGTGCTCACGCCGCCGCGCGCAGGATTCCGCTACGCGGCGGCGAGCGCAGCGCTCTCGCGCACGCCGCGCAGCGCACCGGACCACGCGACCAACTGATCGAGCATCGTGCTCAGCGTGGGCTCGTGGTGCGGGACCGGCTTCATGACGCTGAACTGCTCGAAGTCGGTGATCAGCGAGATGCCGACGGCCGTGCGCACGTCGGCCAGCTGCAACTCGCCGGCGATCTGGCGAAGATGCTCGACGGCGCGCAGCCCCGACGCCTGAGCGCCGTAGCTGACGAAGCCGACGGCCTTGTTGTTCCACTCCTTGTAGAGGAAGTCCAGGGCATTCTTCAGCGCGCCGGATGGGGAGCGGTTGTACTCGGGCGTGACGATCACGAAGCCGTCGTAGGCGTCGATGGTCTTCGACCAGGCCTTGGTGTGCTCGTTGGCATACTGCTGCATCGATGGCGGCACGGCCTCGTCGAGGTGGGGGAGGTTGTAGTCGAGTAGGTCGATGAGGTCGAACTGCGCGTCATCCCGCTTGGCGGCCTGCTCGAGCACCCACTTCGCCACCTGCTCGCCATTGCGACCGGGTCGGGTGCTGCCGAGGATGATGCCGATGCTGAGGTCAGTCACGTGAAGCCTTTCGAGAAGAAGTTGACGCGTCACCATAACTCCTCTGTTGATGACGTGTCAACCAACGTAGACTTGGGTGATGATCGAGTCCACGGAAGAGGAGCGCACACTCTGGCGCACCTTCTTCGTCATGCGTCGACAGCTCGATCTCAACCTCGAACGACGGCTGCAGTCCGACTCCGGCATCTCCGGGGCGGACTTCGAGATCCTCGCCTCTCTCGCGGAAGAGCCCACCCATCGGCGACGGTCGGGCCAGATCGGCGACATCATCGGGTGGGAGAAGAGTCGCGTCTCGCACCAGATCACCCGCATGGAGCAGCGCGGGCTCGTGGTGCGCGAGACGTGCGACGACGATGCCCGGGGCGTCTGGGTGAGCCTCACCCCTGAGGGCCGCCGCGCAGCACTGCGTGCGGCTCGGGACCATGGTGCGGCCATCCGTGAGTACTTCTTCGACCTGCTGGACGAGCGGGAGAGGGCGATGCTGCTCACCGTCTCGAGGAAGGTGCTCGACATCATCGATCCTCCGCTGTGCGAGGAGGAGGCCGCCGAGGGCGCCAAGGAGAACGTTGCCTGAACGCCGTGACGTCGTGATCGTCGGCGGAGGCCACAACGGCCTCACCGCTGCCGCCTATCTCGCCCTCGCGGGCCAGCGGGTCACCGTGCTCGAGCGGCTGCATCAGGTCGGCGGTGCCGCCGTGTCCGCGCCCGCCTTCGACGGGGTGGATGCCCGGCTCTCGCGATACTCCTACCTCGTGTCACTGCTGCCGAAGCGCATCATCCGCGACCTCGGGCTCGACATCACACTCGCCCGGCGGCGCTATTCCAGCTACACCCCGCGGCCGGGTGGCGACGACGGCCTGCTGATCGACAACGCGGATGCCACGGCCACCGCCACCGCGCTCGGCAGGGATGCCGCCGCCTGGTCCGACTTCACCGCCGGCACCGCACGCGCCGCACGCGCGCTGTTCCCGACGGTCACGGAACCCCTGCTCACCCGCGCGGAGGCCCGCGCCGCCCTCGGCGACGACGCCCTCTGGCGCGACCTCATCGAGAGGCCCATCGGGGAAACGATCGCGTCGGCCTTCGATGACGACCTGGTTCGCGGGGTCGTGCTCACCGACGCGCTCATCGGCACCTTCGCGCCGAACATCGACGAGAGCCTCGCCGCCAACCGCTGCTTCCTCTATCACGTGATCGGCGGCGAGACCGGGGACTGGGACGTGCCCGTCGGGGGCATGGGCGCGGTCACCGGCGAGCTCGCCCGCGCCGCACGCATCGCCGGCGCGGAGATCATCACCGGTGCCGAGGTGACCGCGATCACCCCCGACGGCGAGGTGACCTTCGGCGACCGCACGATCGCGGCGACCTGGGTGCTGGCGAACGTGGCGCCGACCGAGTTGACCCGGCTGCTCCACGAACCGGCACCGCAGCGACCGGAGGGCGCGCAGGTGAAGGTCAATCTGCTGCTCTCGCGGCTGCCGCGACTGCGCGACGCGAGCGTGGATCCGGTTGCCGCATTCGGCGGCACCTTCCACATCAACGAGACCTGGTCGCAGCTGGATTCCGCCTATGGTGCGGCCGAGGCGGGCACGGTACCGCAGCCCCTGCCCTGTGAGATCTACTGCCACTCGCTCACCGACCCCAGCATCCTCTCGCCCGAACTGCAGGCGAGCGGCGCGCAGACGCTCACGGTGTTCGGCCTGCACACCCCGGATCGGCTCATCGGCGACCACGACAACGACGACCGACGGCAGCAGTTGCAGGCCGCCGTGCTCGCCAGCCTCGACAGCGTGCTCGCCGAACCCGTCGAGCCGCTGCTGCTGCGGGATGCCTCCGGCCGCCCTACGATTGAGACCAAGACCACCCGCGACCTCGAGCACGCCCTCGCGATGCCCGGGGGCAACATCTTCCACGGGCCGCTCTCCTGGCCCTTCGTGGACGATGACGCCGAGCTGACCACCCCGGCGCAGCGCTGGGGGGTCGCGACCGAGCATTCGCGCATCCTGCTGTGCGGCTCCGGCGCCCGACGCGGCGGTGCCGTCAGCGGCATCGGCGGGCACAACGCGGCGATGGCGGTGCTCGAGAGTCAGTGACGCCCGCTGGCGCTACGGTATCGGTCATGTCGATGGATCTCACCGAACTCGCTGGCGCCCTCGAGGGCCCCCTGCTCACCCCGGCCGACCCGGATTTCGCCTCGGAGCTGAGCGGCTCCAATCTCAGCTACGTGCACACCCCCGAGCTCGTCGTCGGCGCCGCCTCGGTCGGCGACGTGCAGCTCGCGGTGCGCTTCGCGGCCGAGCACGGAATGCACGTGACCGTGCGTGCGACCGGCCACGGCGACCACGCGACGATCACCCACGGCATGGTCATCACCCTGAAGCGCCTCGACGCCGTCGAGATCGATCCGGTCGGCCGCATCGCCACGATCGACGGTGGTGCCCGCTGGGCCGCGGTCGTCGCGGCGGCCGGCGTGCACGGACTCGCGCCGATCGCCGGCTCCTCGACGAACGTGGGCGCGGCCGGATACCTGCTCGGGGGCGGCCTCGGGCCGCTCGCCCGCAGCCACGGCTTCTCGAGCGACTACGTGCGGGAGTTCACGGTGGTCACGGCGGACGGCGAGGTGATGCGGGCGAGCCGGGACGAGCATCCCGACCTGTTCTGGTCGCTGCGCGGCGGCAAGGGCGGCTTCGGCGTGGTCGTGCAGTCGCGGGTGCAGCTCATCGACCTGGCGACGCTCTACGGCGGCTCGCTCGTGTTCGCGGAGGACGACATCGAGACGGTGCTGCGCGGGTGGATCGACTGGACGCACACGGCACCGGACTCGGTCACGACGAGCGTCGCCATCATGCACTTCCCGCCGATCGAGCAGGTGCCGGAGCCGATGCGGGGCCGCACCCTGCTCATGCTGCGCTTCGCATTCCCCGGGGATGCTGCGGAGGGCGTCACGCTCGCCGCCCCGCTTCGGGCGCTCGCGACGCCGTTCATGGACACCCTGGACGAGCTGCCGGCGAGCGCCATCGCGACGATCCACAACGATCCGACCGAGCCCGGCCTCGGCTGGGCATCGGGCCTGATGCTGCGCGACCTCGACCAGGGCTTCGCGAGCGCGGTGCTCGCCACCGTCGGCACCGGCGTGGACACCCCGTTCCTCGCCACCGAGATCCGGCACATCGGGGGCGCCACCCGGCACGACGTCGAGGGCGGTTCTGCGGTCGGCGGCCGCTCCGCCGGCTACCTGATGAACGTCGTCGGGATGCCGAACCCGGCGCTCTTCGAGACCGTGCTCCCGGACGCCTTCGGCGCGTTCCTCGACGCGATCGCCCCTTGGGTCTCCGCCGACATGAACGTGAACTTCCGGGTGTGGCACACGCCCGAGGAGTTCCGTTCGCTCTGGCCTGCGGAGTCGTTCACCCGTCTCGACGTGGTGCGCTCCGAGGTCGACCCGAGCGGCACCTTCGCCTACGGCCCGACGCGCTAGCCCGGCCGGATAGGCTCGAACGCACGAAGAGGAATGCCCGGATGAACCACCCCGATCCGGCGGAACGTCTGCTGTCCGCCATCCGCGAGCGCGGTCTACTCGAATCGCCCACGATCGAGGGCGACTCGGTGACCGGCCGCGCCCGCCTCGCGGCCGCGGTGACCGATGTGACGCTCACGGTCGACCCCGACCTCGAGGAACAGCCCGAGCTCGACGAGGCATCCCTGGTCGCCGGCGTCGCACGCATTCTGGAGATCACCGAGGCCCGGTGGAGCGCGATCATCGACGAGATCGCTGCCGAGATCGAGGACGCGGTCGACGGCGACGTCGTGGAGACCACGGATCTGCGTGCCGACCTCAGCATCAGCTCGATCGACGTGCTCCCCGACGCGACGCTGCTGTGCTTCGCCGCGCCGAAGCAGTTCCCCGACGCCTGGATCCGAGTGCAGCTCGATGAGGACCTCGAGGTCGACGATCTCGAGGTCGATGCGAAGCAGGAGCTCGACTAGGCCAGAACTCGACTAGAGCCAGTGCGAGCGCGCCGGCTGCTTCGTGGAGGGCAGGGCGACGTCGTCGCTCCAGCGCGACATCCATTCGGGCACGACGAAGTCGGCGAGCTCGATGCCGAGCGCCTCGGCGATGTCGTGGGCGCTCACCACCCCGCCCTTGCGCTTCAGGAACCTGGCCCGCATCACCAGGCGTGCGTAGATCTCGCCGTCGACGGTGAAGCGCTGCTCCGCGTACACCGCGCGAGCGTCGATGCCGATGAGCTTCGACTCGAGCACGTAGCGCTGACCGAAGTCGAGTGACTTGCGGTAGCTGATCGTCGCGTTCGCGACCACCGGGTACCAGCCCTCCCGCTGGAACACGTCCCAGATGCCCGTGCGCACGAGCAGGTCGAATCGGCCCAGGTCGGCGATCGAGAGATACACGCCGTTGTTCATGTGGCGGAGCGTGTCGATGTCGGTCAGGCGTACGCGAAAACGCACGCGACCGACGTCCGTCACCGCGAGTCGACTGGATCGGCGGGCACGAACGAGGGCCCACCACGTGCGCAGCAGCTTGTTCACCGCGCCAGGCTAGAGGTTCCGAATGCCGACGCTCGAAACGTTTGGAGGTTCCGCACTAATGCGAGCGGTGATCCTGGATGGTCATCCGTGGACCGAGACGAGGCTTCACGGCACCGCTGACCTCGATGAGGCGCATCACGCGCTGGCGGTGGCCCGCGAACGGCGCGAGCAGGGCGAGCATGCCGTCGTCGTCGACCGGGGCTCCCGCCAGCGCCCACCCCACCAGCGCCGGCAGGTGGTAGTCCCCGACGCTCGGCGCGTCCGGATCCCCGTGCGCGCGCTGCGTGGTCTCGGCGCTCGTCCACACCCCGACCCCCGGGATGCTGCGCAGGGCGCGCTCGACGCCCGCGCCGCCGCGACCCTCGTCGAGGGTGCGCTCGAGGGATGGCGCGACCCGCGCCGCCCGCACGCACGTCGCCGCGCGTTCCGGCCCCACACCCGCGCGATGCCAGTCCCAGGAGGGGATGCGCCGCCACACCTCCGGGTGCGCGAAGACGCGCATCCCCGCGGGCGCCGGTCCGGGTGGCGCCTCGCCGTACTTCGCCAGCAGTGCGCGCCAGGACGCTCTGGCCTGCACGCCGGTGACCTTCTGCTCCAGGATGGCGGCGACCATCATCTCGAACACCTGCCGCGTGCGCGTCAGCCGCAGGCCCGGGTTGCGGCGGCGGGCCTCCGCGAGCAGGGGAACGGATGCCACGTCCAACCCCCTCCAGTCGTCGCCGGCACCCAGCAGCTCTGGCACCCCCTCGATCGCCCACGCCGCACCCTCACCCCACGCCGTCGCGCGGATGCCGTGCTGCGCGCGCTCGAGCCGCAGCGTCGCCGGGCCGGAGGGGGCGCGCAGGGTGCGCCAGATGACCGTGCCCTCGACGCGGTACGTCGGATCGCCGTGCCCGCGGCGCAGGGGACGGAGGGTGAGGTGCAGATCCACGGGGTGCGCGGGCGCGTACGTGGTGCTCACGGGCGGCGCATCCGGCATGCGTCGAGGATACGTGGCGGTGCCGACGAGAAAGGGCCCCGGCGAACCGGGGCCCTCGCATGGTGCGGACTAGCCGCAGGTGTAGGTGACGCCGTTCACCTCGTGCACACCGGGGCCGAGCTCGTTGCAGATCTGGGCGAGACCGCCGAAGAGCGCACCGAAGGTCAGCGCGAAGATGATGCCGCCGATGATGCCGAGCACGATCAGCACGATGCTCACGATGATGCCGGCCTTCGCCGGGCCGTTCGTGTAGCCGGCGGCCTTGGACTGGCCGTTGGCGATGATGCTGAGGATGAGCCCGACGATCGTGAACACGAACGCGAGGATGAGACCCACGATGCCGAGGGTCTTGCCGGGGTAGTCGGTGCCGGGCGGTGCCGGAACCGGGGCGGATGCGGGTGCGGCTTCAGTCATGACGATCTCCTGTACGTGAGGCGGCGCTCCGTGCGCCGCTGGGATGACAGTATCGGCGGGCGCGCCCGCCGGGCAATGGGTTGCCGGGGTGCAATCGTCGCCCATCGGAACACGGCAGAATGGGTCGCATGAAGGTCGGTATCCTCACCAGCGGCGGCGACTGCCCCGGTCTCAACGCGGTGATCCGGGCGGCGGTGCTCAAGGGCATCCAGATCTACGACACCGAGTTCGTCGGTTTCCGCGATGGCTGGCGCGGCGTGGTCGAAGCCGACGTGATCCCGCTCGTGCGCAAGGACATCCAGGGCATCGCCAAACAGGGCGGCACCATCCTCGGCACCTCGCGCACCAACCCGTTCGAGGGCGACGGCGGCGCCGACCGTGTCAAGCAGAACATGGCGGATCTCGGCGTCGACGCACTCATCGCGATCGGCGGCGAGGGAACGCTGGCCGCGGCCAAGCGGCTCTCGGATGCCGGGGTCAAGATCGTGGGCGTGCCCAAGACGGTCGACAACGACCTGTCGGCCACCGACTACACCTTCGGTTTCGACACCGCGGTGCAGATCGCGACCGAGGCGATGGACCGCCTGCGCACCACCGGCGAGTCGCACAACCGCTGCATGGTCGCCGAGGTGATGGGTCGACACGTCGGCTGGATCGCGTTGCACTCGGGCATGGCCGCCGGCGCACACGCCATCCTGATCCCCGAGCAGAAGACCAGCATGGATCAGATCGTGACCTGGGTGAACTCGGTCAAGGACCGCGGGCGCGCGCCACTCGTCGTCGTCGCGGAGGGGTTCAAGCTCGACACCATGGACGATGCGCACTCCGAGCGCGGCCTCGACGCGTTCGGCCGGCCGCGGCTGGGCGGCATCGGCGACCTGCTCGCGCCCGAGATCGAAGCGCGCACCGGCATGGAGACGCGCGCGACCACGCTCGGCCACATCCAGCGCGGCGGCACGCCCACGGCCTACGACCGCGTGCTGGCCACCCGGTACGGACTGGCGGCGATCGACTCGGTGATCCACGCCCGATGGGGCCGCATGGTCTCGCTGTCGGGCACCACCATCACGCACGTCGCCTTCGAGGATGCGCTCGGCAAGCTCAACACCGTGCCGCAGTCCCGCTACGACGAGGCCGCGATCCTCTTCGGCTGAATCGCAGCGGCCTCGATCACCGGTGGTCGAGGCCGCCGAGACCCTGCCACACTGATCCGCATGGACATTCTCGTCATCATCGGCTCCGCCTTCGTCTTCCTCGCGGCGGTGATCCACATCGTGATCTTCTTCATGGAGAGCATCCTCTGGTCGAAGCCCGCCGTCTGGAAGCGCTTCGGTCTGAAGACCCAGCAGGAGGCTGACATCGTCAAGCCGATGGCCTTCAACCAGGGCTTCTACAACGTGTTCCTGGCGATCGGCGCGGGCGTCGGTCTCGTGATGCTCGGCTCGGCGCAGTGGTCGCAGGGCGGCATCGCGATCGCGATCTTCGCGTGCGCGAGCATGGTGCTCGCCGCCCTCGTGCTCATCACCTCATCGCCGAAGCTCGCGCGCGCGGCCGCACTGCAGGGCGTCGCCCCGCTCGTGGGCATCGTGTTCCTGCTGCTGTCGGTCGTGCTGCCCTAGTCCGTCGAGCCGCTCTGGTCGAGGGGCGCGACGAACTCGACGAGCGCCTCGACCAGGGCCTCGATCGAGCGGTCCTCGGCGATCGCGTCGACCCTGAGCCCCGCCGCCCGGGCGTCGTAGGCGGTGCGCGGACCGATGCACGCGATCACGGTCGCCTCCGGCAGGGGTGCGAGCTGCGCCGCGATCTGCCGTGCGACCGAACCCGAGGTCACCAGCACGGCCGCGATGTGACCGGATGCCACATCCGCCCGCACCGCGTCGGAGACCGGCACCCCGATCGTGCGATACGCCGCGACGAAGTGCGCGTGCAGCCCGAGCGCGGTCAACCCGCTGACGAGGGTCGGCTCGGCGAGGTCGGACTGCGGCACCAGCACCCGGCCGGTCATGGCGCGCGTCGCGAACTCCTTGACGAGGCCGCGGGCGGAGTTGTCGAGCTGCGGCACCAGATCGGCCCGGTATCCGGCGAGGGTGAGGGCCGCCGCAGTCGTCTCGCCGACGGCGGCGATCCTCGTGGTCGGCGGCACGGTGACGCCGTGGCCGGCGAGCACATCGACGGTGGTCGCGCTCGTCACGACGAGCCAGTCGTACTGACCGTCCTGCAACTCGTGCAGGGCATTCGCCAGTGCGGGGCCGTCATCGGCGCTCGCGAAGTTGATCATCGGAGCGATCACCGGCGTGGCCCCGCGGGCGCGCAACTGGGCGGCGACGTGGTCGCCCCACTTGCCGCCGCGCGGCACGAGCACGCGCCAGCCTCGAAGGGGTCGGGTAGGCATGCCTTCAGTCTCCCGCGGATGCGGGCTGTGTCACAGCGCGCCGATCAGTCGTCGTCGCCGCTGAGGATCGCCCAGGCCACGAGACCGGCGACCACCACGGCGGCCGCGGTCGCTCCGATGATCCACGGCACGGGGTTCGACTCGTAGGAGGCCTTCACCCGAGTGCCCAGCTCGTTGACGCGCTTGGGCACGTCGAGCTTGTCCTCGATCGCGTCGAGCGTGGCTTCGAGGTCGGCGCGGGTGGAGGCGACTTTGGAACGGATGTCGGACATGGTGTCTCGCTTTCCTAGACGGTCCGTCGCGCGGTGCCCTTGATGACGCTGACATCCCGCTTGACGGACTCGATGGTCGTGTTCGGCGTCGGAGGGACGCCCTTCTTGAGATTCGCGACGCCGGCCAGCAGCAGCACGGCCGCGATCAGCAGGATGCCCCCGCCGACGATCAACGCCGCCGCCCACGCGGGCAGCACCGTGGCCAGCCCGAGCACCGCCGCCGCCAACAGCACGAGCAGCGCGAAGAACAGGAACATCGCGGCGCCGACCAGCAGTCCCACCCCGATCCCGGCGTGCTTGAGCTTGTCTGCGAGCTCCTGCTTGAGGGACTCGATCTCGGCGCGGAAGAGATCCACGACGAGCGTCGGCAGGTCACCGATGAGCTTGAAGAGGGACCGCTTCGGCGTCGTCGGCCCGGAAGTCGTGCCGGTCATCGCCGCACTACTTCTTGGTCGTCGACGTGCGCGTGGCCGGCTTCGAGGTGGTCGACTTGCTCGACGTGGTCGGCTTGCGCGATGCGGTGGTGGCCGCGGGCGCCTTCGAGCCCGAGACCTTCGAGACGACGGTCTTGGCGCCGTCGGCGAGGAACTCCGCGACGTCCGGCGCCTTGTCCTTGACGAACTCCTGGGCGTCGTCGACGCGCTTCTGCACGCGCGGGTCGTTCCAGAACTTCAGCGCGGCGGCCTTCATCTGGTCGTACTTCTCGCGCCCGGCTCGCGTGCCGAGCACGTAGCCGACGCCGAGTCCGACCAGCAGGAGGATCTTGCCTTTCATGGGGCTCTCCGATCGTTTGCCAGTGCTGTGTCCACACTAGCCCCGTGTTCGGGATCGGTGGACCGGGTCGACGCGACGACGCTGGCGCGCTACCCTCCATCCTCGCGCACGCATGCCGCGGACGGAATACGTCAGTTCGCGGCGGATGCGGCGCGAGCCGCCGCGGGCAGTGCGGCCACGATCCTTCCGAGAGCGGCCTCGTCGTGGGCGGCCGAGAGGAACCAGGCCTCGAAGACGCTCGGCGGCAGGCTGACCCCGGCGGCGAGCATCGCGTGGAAGAACGCGGGGTAGCGCGCGGCGTGCTGCGCCTGCGCCGCGGCGTAGTTCGTGACCTGCTCGTCGGTGAAGAAGACGGAGAAGAGGGTGCCGGCGCGCTGAACGGTGTGCGGCACGCCTTCGGCGGCCAGTGCGGCGGATGCGGCGGCGGCGACCACGTCGCACGCGGCGCTGAGGCGGGCGTAGGCCGCGTCATCCGCACCGCGCAGCATCGCGAGCCCGGCCGCGACGGCGACGGGATTACCGCTGAGCGTGCCCGCCTGGTAGACGGGGCCGAGCGGGGCGAGCCGTTCGAGCAGCTGCGCCGACCCGGCGAGCGCGGCCAGCGGAAGGCCGCCGCCGACCACCTTGCCGAAGGTAACGAGGTCGGGGGTGACCTGCTCGATCCCCCACCAGCCGGCGGCGCTCGCGCGGAACCCGGTGAGCACCTCGTCGAGGATGAGCAGCGCGCCGTGCCGATGGGTGATCTCGCGCAGGAACGCGTTGAATCCCGGTGCGGGCGGCACGACGCCCATGTTGCAGGCCGCCGCCTCGGCGATGACGGCGGCGACGCGATCGCCGTGCTCGTCGAACACCGCGCGCACGGCGGTCTCGTCGTTGTAGGCGATCACGATGGTCTGCGCGGCGATCGCGGCCGGCACGCCGGCGGAGGCGGGGATGGCGAGCGTCGCGAGCCCCGAGCCCGCCGCGGCCAGCAGTCCGTCCGAGTGACCGTGGTAGTGGCCGGCGAACTTCACCACGAGGTCGCGACCGGTGGCGCCGCGCGCGAGCCGGATCGCGGTCATCGTCGCCTCGGTGCCCGTGGACGTGAGGCGCACGCGTTCCACCCAGGGCACACGGGCGCGGATGAGTTCGGCGAGGTCGGTCTCGGCGGGGGTGGGAGCGCCGAACCCGAGGCCGCGTGCCGCGGCGTCCTGCACCGCCCGCACGACCTCGGGATGCGCGTGCCCGAGGATCGCGGGACCCCAGGCGCCGACCAGGTCGACGTACTCGCGGCCCTCGACGTCGGTGACATACGGGCCCCTGCCGGAGACGATCGACAGCGGGGTGCCGCCGACGGAGCCGTAGGCGCGCACCGGCGAGTTCACCCCGCCGGGGATCACTCGGCGGGCCCGCTCGAACGCCTCGGCGTTGCTCGTCATCGCAGCATCCCCGCCAGCTCGGTCGCGTAATAGGTGAGCACGGCGTCCGCACCGGCGCGACGGATGCTCGTGACCGACTCGAGCATCGCGCGTTCGCGATCGATCCAGCCGTTCGCCGCGGCGGCCTCGATCATCGAGTACTCCCCGGAGACCTGGTACGCCCACACCGGCACCGGGCTGGCGAGCGCCGCGTCCGCGAGCACGTCGAGGTAGCTCATCGCGGGCTTGACCATGACGACGTCGGCGCCCTCCTCGGCGTCGAGCGTCACCTCCCGCGCCCCCTCGCGGCGGTTCGCGGGGTCGAGCTGGTAGGACATGCGGTCGCCGGAGAGCGAGGACTGCACCGCCTCGCGGAACGGGCCGTAGAACGCGGAGGCGTACTTCGCGGCGTAACCGAGTATGGGGGTGTCGGGGAATCCCGCACCGTCGAGGGCGTCGCGCACGGCGGCGACCTGGCCGTCCATCATGCCGCTCAGCCCGAGCAGCTGCGACCCGGCCTCGGCCTGCGCGATCGCCATGTCGCGGTAGCGCAGCAGGGAGGCGTCGTTGTCGACGCGGCCCGCGGCATCCAGCACCCCGCAGTGGCCGTGATCGGTGAACTCGTCGAGGCAGAGGTCCGTCTGCACGACGAGCGCGTCCCCGGCCTCCTCGACGGCGACGCGCGTGGCGACGTTCAGGATGCCGTCGGGGTCCGTCGCGCCGCTGCCCTCGGCATCCTTGTGCTCGGGCACACCGAAGAGCATGACGCCGCCGATCCCGGCCTCGGCCGCCTCGACGATCGCACGCCGCAGGGAATCCAGCGAGTGCTGCACGGCCCCGGGCATCGAGACGATCGGCACGGGCGCGTTCGCCCCCTCGCGCACGAACATCGGCAGGATGAGCTCGGCCGGATGCAGTCGGGTCTCGCTGACGAGTCGCCGCAGCGCCGGGGTCGAGCGGAGTCGCCGGGGACGGATGATCACATGAACTCCCCGGCGCCCAGGTCGAGCAGCTCGGCGGCGACGCGGGCGGCGAGATCGCCGGCCGGATCCTTCGCGTCGTCGAGGTACAGCGCGTGCGAGCTGGTCAGGTAGCGGTCGGGTCCATAGACGCGCGCCGAGAGGAACAGCATGCCGTCGTCGACGAGGGCGTGCGCGCCGACGGGTGCCGAGCAGCCCGCCTCGAGCAGTGCCAGCGTGCGCCGCTCCGCCTCGACCAGCACTCGGGATGTCGCGTGCTCGAGCCCGCGCACGAGCTTCTCCTGGCCCGCCCGCACCTCGAGCGCGAGGGCACCCTGCCCGGGAGCCGTGGGCCACCCGTCGATGCCCAGCGTCTCGGTGATCGCGTCGGCCCGTCCCAGCCGTTCCAGGCCGGCGACGGCGAGCACGATCGCGTCGAGCTCCCCCGAGGCGACCTTGCCCAGACGGGTGTCGACATTGCCGCGCAGATCGACGATCTCCAGGTCGGTGCGTCGGGAGCGCAGCTGAGCGGCCCGGCGCGGCGAGCCCGTGCCGACGCGCGCACCCGACGGAAGGGTCTCCAGCGTGAGGCCGTCGCGCGCACACAGCGCGTCCCGAGGGTCGGCACGCTTGGGTACGGCGCCGATGGACAGGCCCGGCACTGCGGCCGTCGGGAGGTCTTTGAGCGAGTGGACGACCACATCCACCTCGCCCGCCAGCAGCGCGTCGCGCAGCGCACTGGCGAATACGCCGGTGCCGCCGAGACTCGCGAGCGACTCCGTCGACCGGTCTCCCTCGCTGGCGATCTGCACGAGCTCGACCTCGGCGCCCTTGGCGGCGAGCGCGGACGCGATCGATCCGGCCTGCGACATGGCGAGGGCGCTGGCGCGGGTGCCGAGCCTCAGGGCGCTCATGGCGCGATCCCGGCGAGCGCGGGCTTGAAGCCGAGGCGCACGTTTTCGCAGCAGCCCGGTCGGCACACGTCGAACCAGGGCCCGAGCGCGGTGAGAGCGGGGCGCTCGCTCGTCGGCACGCCGTCGCGACGTTCCAACACGAGGTCGACGAGGCCGCTCACGAACGCCGCATGCACGCCGGGCGTCGGCACCCGGATCGCCAGCATGCCGTGCTCACGCGCCGTCTCGACCGCCTCGGTATCGAGATCCCACTTCACCTCCATGTGGTCGGAGATGAAGCCGAGCGGCACGATCACCACCGCCGCGACGCCGCGCTCGGCGAGCTCCGCGATGCGGTCGTTGATGTCCGGTTCGAGCCAGGGCTGCGTCGGCGGGCCGGAGCGCGACTGGTAGACCAGGTCCCAGGCGACGTCGAGCCCGGCCATCACGACCTCCGCGACGGCGAGGTGCTGGGCGGCGTAGGCGCCGCCCTCCCCGAAGTCGCGATCACGGGGTCCGCTGCGCTCGGCGTCGGCGGTGGGGATCGAGTGCGTGGCGAAGAGCACGTGGGTCTGCTCGGGCGGGATGCCCTGCGCCGCGGCATCCGCGAGCCCCTGTCGCGTGCCCTCGATGAAGGGCTCGACGAACCCGGGGTGGTCGAAGAACTGGCGCACCTTGTCGATCTGGATCACGCCGCCCAGGCCCGTCTCCTCGAGGGCGATCGCGTAGTCCTCGCGATACTGGCGGCAGCTCGAATACGACGAGTATGCCGAGGTGCCGATCGCGATGAGCTTCGTGAAGCCTCGCTCGTTCGCCTCGGTGAGGGCGTCGCGCAGGTAGGGGCTCCAGTTGCGGTTGCCCCACAGCACCGGCAGGTCGATGCCGCGGCGGGCGAGCTCGGCCTCGAGGGCCGCCTTGAGCTCGCGGTTCTGATCGTTGATGGGGCTCACGCCGCCGAACGCGCGGTAGTGATGCGCGACCTCCTCGAGGCGCTCCTCGGGGATGCCACGACCGCGCGTGACGTTGCGCAGGAACGGGATCACGTCGTCCTGCCCCTCCGGCCCGCCGAAGCTCGCCAGCAGGATCGCGTCGTAGGCGACCGGCACCTCGACGTGCTCGGGGCCGTCCTGAGCCGCGGATGTGGCGCCGGGGACGGTGGGGGCGAGCTCGCCCTGCCCAACGATGCCCACCGAACTCGGGGCGACCTCACCGTTGGTCGCCGTCACCGCAGCACCTCGGCGATCTCGGCGAGGCGGATACGGCGGCCCGTGTAGAAGGGAATCTCCTCGCGTACGTGGCGACGGGCATCCGTCTGCCGCAGGTGGCGCATCAGATCCACGAGGTCGACGAGCTCCGGCGCCTCGAGCGCGAGGATCCACTCGTAGTCGCCGAGCGCGAAGCCCGCGACGGTGTTGGCGAGCACCTGGGTGTACTCGGCGCCCTTGCGTCCGTGCTGGCCGAGCATGGCACGGCGCTCCTCGTCGGGCAGCAGGTACCACTCGTAGCTGCGCACGAAGGGATAGACGGTCAGCCACGCCTCCGGCTCCTTGCCGCGCATGAAGGCGGGCAGATGGTTGGCGGTGAACTCGGCGTCGCGGTGCACGCCCATCGCGTTCCACGTCGGCAGCAGCGTGGCGAGCGGCTCGCTGCGCCGCAGCACCCGCAGCGCCGCCTGGAGCGCGACCGGGTCGTCGCCGTGCAGCCAGACCATCAGGTCGGCGTCGGCGCGCATCGAGGAGACGTCGTAGAAGCCGCGCACGGTGACCCCGGATGCCTCGACCTCCGCCACGGCGGGCGCGAGGTCGCCCCCGCCCGCCTCGCGCTGCGGGTCGCGTCGAAGCACGGCCCACAGGGTGTAGCCGAGGGTCTGGGTGTCGCTGGTCATGGTTCCATTCTCGCTCCGGGCACGGCCCGGCTCTGCCGATGCGGACGTCGCCCTAGCCGAGGGTCTCGACCAGCGCCGTCGCCGCGTCCTCCGCCTGACGCACCACCGAGGCGAGCCCGGTGCCCGCGATGGTCTCGCCGACCGCGACGACGCCGGCGGGTGCGGTCGCGGGTGCCGCCCGGCTCCAGACGGTGCGCTCGAAGTCCACGAGCGACTCGACGCGCGCACCGAGCAGCGCCGCGGCGTCGGCGAGCGCGACGGTCTCGAGGTCGGCGGCATCCCGTTCGTACGACAGGCGCAGCACGTGGCGTCCGCCGGCGCGCTCGCGCAGCCACTCCCACTTCGCGGTCGAGTGGGTGATGGCGCGAGCCCGGATACCGGGCGCACCCTCGGCCACGATCACGCCGCTGCCGCGCGGGGCGGCATCCAGCTCGGGCGCATCCACCACGAGCGTCGCGACCACGATCGAGGTGCCGCCGGTGGTCAGCGGTGCGGCGAGCACCACCGCGCCGTCGAGCTCGTCGAGGGATGCCACGCGCCGCCCGAACTCGAAGCCGACCTCCAACGACTCGAGGTCGGCCACGAGCTCGGTGACGAGCCGGTTCATGCCGCCGCGGATGCCCGCGACCGCCGACCCGGGAGGCGCGCTGTCGCGCAGGAACCGCACCGCGGCCGCGAGCGATCCCTCACGGGCCAACGCCGCCCGCAGCCCGGGCACGCGATCGATCGGGTACTCGTCAGCGGGCGTGGACTGGACGCCACGAACGACGGGGTCGACGAGGCGCTCGAGCACGCCGCGACCCATCCGGCGACGCACCAGGTGGCCGAGCGTCTCCGACTTGCGCGTCCACACCGAAGGGATGATGGCGTCGAGCTGTGCCCGCATCGCAGCACCGGTTCCGATCGCCGCGATCACGTCGGCGGCGAGCGGGGTGCCCGGAATGCCCAGGATGCCGGTGGCCGGCAGCGGCACCGCTTCGCCCGACACGCGCTGCAGCCACGCTCCCGCCGCGGACGGGGACACGATGTCGTCCCCGAGCCCGAGTTCGGCGGCGAGGGCGGCGACGTGCCCACCACGCACGGCGAAGCTCTCCGCACCGACATCCAGGTCGATGCCGCCGACCCGGCGATGGGCCACGGTGCCGCCGAGCCGATCGGTCGCCTCGATGATATCGACCGGATGGCCACGCAGGGCGATGCGCCGGGCCGCGACGAGGCCCGCGACGCCCCCGCCGACGACGGTGACCTTCTCGAGCTCAGTCACCGGCGTGCACCATCTCGACGATGCGGGTGAGCACGTCGGGGTCGGTCTCCGGGGGCACGCCGTGGCCCAGGTTGAGCACGTGGGAGGGCGCCGACCGTCCCCGCTCGATCACGTCGCGAACGTGCTCCTCCAACACGTGCCACGGCGCGCTGAGCAGCGCCGGGTCGAGGTTGCCCTGCAGCGGCACGGAGCCGCCCAGACGACGGGATGCCTCGTCCAGCGGTATCCGCCAGTCGACGCCCACGACGTCCGCACCCACGGCGCGCATCGCCACGAGCAGCTCGCCGCTGCCCACGCCGAAGTGCACCCGAGGCACGTCGAAGCCGCGCAGGTGCGAGAACACCCGGGCCGAGTGCGGGGCCACCCGGCGCACGTACTGCTGCTCGGACAGCGAGCCGACCCACGAGTCGAAGAGCTGCACCGCGGATGCCCCGGCCTCCACCTGGGCCTTCAGGAACTCGCCCGAGACATCCGCGCACCAATTGAGCAGGGCCGCCCAGGTGTGCGGGTCCGAATACATGAGCGAGCGAGCGCGAAGCTGGTCCTTGGACGGGCCGCCTTCGACGAGGTAGGAGGCCAGCGTGAACGGGGCGCCGGCGAAGCCGATCAGCGGAGTGCTGCCGAGCTCGGCCACGGTGCGGGCCACCGCCTCCCGGATCGGATCCAGCGCCGCCGGATCCATCGGGCGGAGTTTTGCCACATCCGACGCGGTGCGGATCGGCGATGCGATCACGGGACCCCTGCCGGGCTCGATCTCGACGTCGACGCCCGCGAGCTTCACGGGGATCACGATGTCGCTGAAGAAGATGGCGGCATCCACGTGGTGGCGGCGCACCGGCTGCAGCGTGATCTCGCTGGCGAGTTCGGGAGTCAGGCACGCGTCGAGCATCGCGTTGCCGACGCGCAACTGGCGATACTCGGGCAGCGATCGACCGGCCTGGCGCATGAACCACACCGGCGGCGTCGCGGGGCGATCCCCGCGGTAGGCGCGCACGAGGGGGGCGGCGGCGGTGCGCCCATCGACGAGGGGATGATCGCTGGCGAGAGGCACGGGTTAACATTAGGTCGTGCTCCTGTGCCTCAGCTCGAATCATGGGAACGCCGACTTCGACCTCCTGGAGCGGCTCTCGCTCACCGCTCCTCAGGCGACCGCCGAGATCGTGGCGACCAGTCCCTTCGTCAGCGGGGCCGTGGTGCTGGCGACCTGCAACCGATTCGAGGCCTACCTCGACATCGACGAACCCCTCACGGCGGCCGCGGCCGTCGCGGTCGCCTCGACGCTCGCCGCACTGAGCGATGCCGCGGGGGTGCCGATCGAACGGCTCGTCGCATCCGTCGCCGTGCACCGCGACGACGATGTCGCGCGGCACCTCTTCGCCGTCACCTCCGGGCTCGAGTCCGTCGTCGTCGGCGAAGACGAGATCGCCGGACAGGTCGCCCGCGCCCTGGGCCGCGCCCGCGCCGAGGGCACCACGAGTCGTGACCTGGAGCGGCTGTTCCAGCGCGCCACCCGCACCAGCCGGGGTGTCAAGAACACCGCGTCGCTCGGCGGTGCCGAGCGCTCGCTCGTGCGGCTCGCACTCGAGCTCGCGTCGAGCCGGGTCGCCGACTGGAGCGCGGCGCGCGTGCTCGTCGTCGGCACGGGGCGCTACGCGGCGACCACGGTCGCCGCCCTGCGTGATCGTGGGGCGCGGGATGTGCGGGTCTTCTCGCGCACGGGTCGCGGCGCGGCCTTCGCGCTCAAGCACGGCATCGTCGAGAGCGCCGACTTCGAGGTGGACGTGGTGCTCACCTGCACCGCCACCTCCGTGCTCGGCCCGGAGTACTTCACCGGCACGGCACGGCGCCTCGTGATCGATCTCGGCCTGCCGCGCAACGTGGATGCCGCGGTGGCCGCGATCGAGGGGATCGAGCTGCTCGACCTCGAGACGATCCGCAGGCATGCTCCGCTGGAGGAGCTGGGCGCGCACGACACCGCGCGGCACCTCGTGCATTCCGCGGCGGCCGAGTTCGCGGCCGAGACGATCGCCGAGCCGGCGGTGATCGCCCTGCGCTCCCACATCTTCGACCTGCTCGACGCGGAGATCGCGCGTGCACGCGGGCGTGGCGCGGGCGACGAGACCGAGGCCGCCCTGCGACACCTGGCGGGGGTGCTGCTGCACGGCCCGTCGCAGCGGGCACGGGAGCTCGCGAGCGAGGGGCGGCCCGAGGCGTTCGTGGACGGCCTCGAGGCGCTGTTCGGCATCCGGCCCGCCCGAAAGCCGCGGATCGAGCGGGCGGACACGGCGTGAAGCCCTGGGACTTCGCGGCACCCCTGCAGACCGAACGACTCGTGCTGCGGCGGCTCGCCGAGTCCGATGTCGACGACGTGCTCGCCTGGATGGGCGATCCCGAGGTCGCCCGCTACCAGTTGTACGAGCCCCGCTCCCGTGCCGAGGTCGAGGAGCACATCGCGAAGGCGGTCGCCGCCACACGGCTCGCGGAGAAGCACGACTGGGTCGAGTTCGCGATCGAGCTGGACGGGCGGGTGATCGGCCTGATCTACTTCACGATCTCCTCGGTCGACGATCGCACCGGCGAGATCGGCTGGGCGCTCACGCGCGCCTACCAGGGCCGGGGATACGCCGCGGAGGCGGCGAGCGCCGTGCTCGACCTCGCGTTCGGCGAACTCGGCCTGCACCGCGTGACCGCGGAGCTCGACCCGCGCAACGAGGCCTCCATCGCGCTGTGCCTGCGGCTCGGCATGCGGCACGAGGCGCACTTCGTCGAGCAGCTGATGTTCAAGGGCGCGTGGGCCGATACCGGTGTGTATGCGGTGCTGGAACGGGAGTGGTCAGCGCCGTCGCAACGCTGAGGCGAGGCCGCGGATGACGCGGTTGTTCGCGACCGCCAGCAGCAGGCCGATGCGGCGGAACCCGTCGCCGACGCCGGGGAACCGCATGAGCCGACGCATCGGCATCGAGGCCACCATCCGCAGCCCGTCGGCGTGCCCCGTGTCCTCGTGCACGGATCCGCGGGTCGCCCTGGCGAGGATCGGGCCGGTCACGGGGTGTTCGAGATACTCGCTCACCCGAGAGTCCAGGGTCAGCCTGCGCGGTCGCGGGCCGCGCAGGCTCACGGTGCCGGCGAGTGCGATGTCGTGCGCCGAACGCGCGATCTCGACCGCGTAGTCACCGCCCGCGACGTTCCAGCCGCCGAACTCGACGTCCCAATGGCTGTAGGCGCGTCGGTCGAGCTCGAACACCACCCGCTGCGCCTGGCCCGGTTCGAGCTCGATGCGCTCGAAGGCCCGCAGCTCGCGTCGGGGCACCGCGAGCGGCCCCTTCGGCGCCCCGATGTACAGCTGCACCACGTCGGCGCCGGCCCGATCGCCGACGTTGGTCACCGTCACGGCGACGCGCACGCCATCGCGGGCGATCTCGAGGTCCGCATAGTCGAAACGCGTATACGTCAGCCCGTGGCCGAAGGGGTAGCGCACCGCGCGGCCGACCGTCTCGTAGTGGCGGTAGCCGACGAAGACGCCCTCGCCGTAGCGCACGACGTCCCGTTCGCCCGGGAAGTTCAGGTAGCTCGGGTTGTCCTCCAGCCGCAACGGGATGCTCTCCGCGAGCCGCCCGGACGGCGCGACCACCCCGAACACGACCTCCGCGATCGCGGACCCGGCCGCCTGGCCGAGCAGCCAGGTCTCCAGCACGGCCGGCACCAGATCGTGCCACGGCTCGAGGCTCACCACGCCGCCGTTGGTCAAGATCACCACCGTGCGCGGGTTGACCGCGGCGACGGCGGCGATGAGCAGCACCTGCGCCGACGGGAGGGCCAGGTGGGTGCGATCGTAGCCCTCGGACTCATCGCCGGCGGGCAGACCGACGAAGAGGAGCACGGCATCCGCCCGCTCGGCGACCTCGACCGCCTCGGCGATCAGGGCGTCTGCGTCGTCGTGACGCCCGAGGGCGTACCCGGGCGCGAACTCGACCGGGGCCAGTTCGGCGATCGCCTCCAGCGCGGTGTCGACTCGGGTCGGAATCACCTGTGACGAGCCGGCGCCCTGGATGCGCGGCGTGCGCGCGAACTCTCCGATCACGGCGATGGACTGCGCGGTCTCCAACGGCAGCAGGTCGCCCTCGTTGCGCAGCAGCACCATGGACTGCGTCGCCGCCTCGCGGGCCAGCGCGTGATGGTGGGCGGTGGTCGAGCCTGCTGAGACAGGATCTCGACGAACCACAGCGCGATCGACGAGCGCCCTCACGCGCGCCACCGCGGTGTCGAGCACCGACTCGGCGAGGCTCCCGTCGCGCACCGCGGCGACGATCGCGGCGACGCTGTCGGACTGCGGCCCCGGCATCTCCAGGTCGAGCCCGGCCTGAAGGGCGGGCACCCTGGTGTCGACGGCACCCCAGTCCGACACCACGAGGCCCTCGAAGCCCCACTCGTCGCGCAGCACCTCGGTGAGCAGCCAGTGGTGCTCGGCCGCCGGAACGCCGTTGATGCGGTTGTACGAGCACATCACCGTCCACGGCTGCTCCGCGGTGACGACGCGCTCGAAGGCCGGGAGGTAGATCTCGCGAAGCGTGCGCTCGTCCACCTCGGCGCTGACCGTCATCCGGTCGGTCTCCTGATTGTTCGCGGCGAAGTGCTTCAGGGATGCCCCGATGCCTCGCGACTGCGCCCCCCGCACCCACGCGGCCCCGAGCTCGCCCGACAGCAGCGGATCCTCGCTGAAGTACTCGAAGTTGCGCCCGCACAGCGGCGAGCGCTTGATGTTCACGCCGGGCCCGAGCACCACGGCGACACCCTGCTCGCGGGCCTCGTCGCCGATGGCGGCGCCGACCCGCTGCACGAGCGCCGGGTTCCAGCTCGAGGCGAGCCCGGCCGCCGGTGGAAAGCAGGTCGCCGGGAGGCTGCCGCCGAGCCCGAGGTGGTCCTCGCGCTCCTCCGGTTGCCGCCGGAGGCCGTGCGGGCCGTCGGCGAGCACGATCGACTCGAGACCGGGCGCCGCCACGGTTCGCCAATAGCCGGCACCGACCGTGATCGCGGCCTTCTCCTCGAGGGTGAGCTCGCGCGTCATGGCCTCACTTTACGGCTCGGATCGGGGCGATGAGCACCGCCCCGATCACCGCGAACACGCCGCCGGCGATGAAGAGCACGGTGTAGTTTCCGCCGCCGCTGCCGACCGCGAGGAAGAGCGGGGCGATCGCGGGCGCCACCGACTGCGGCAGCGAGTTGGCGATGTTGAAGATGCCCATGTCCTTCGCGGCCTTGTGCTCCTTGTCGGGCAGCACATCCGTGATGAGCGCGAGATCGACCGCGAAGAACGCGCCGATGCCGACGCCCATGACCGCGGCGGCCACATAGAACACGGGCAGGGATGTGGTCAGGGCGAGCATCGTGAGGCCGACGCCGACCACGGCCGCCGCTGCGAACACGAACGGCTTGCGGCGGCCCGTGCGGTCGGAGAGCCGCCCGCACACGACGGCGCTCACGGTGAGCACCGCCGCGAAGATGAGCAGGGCGATGAGCTGCTGCAGCAGCACGCCCGATTCGGGCACCCCCAGTCGGTCCGCGATGAAGTACGGCTGGTAGGTGGTGTACACGGCGAAGCCGAGGATCACGAAGAAGCGGCCGAACCACGCCCAGCCGAAGTCGCGCCGCTTGCCGCGCTCGATCGAGAAGCCGCGCAGGAACTCGCCGAGGGAGGCCCTCGCCGGCACCTCGTGGGCGACATCCCTGATCCGCACCGCGAGCAGCACCATGAGCGCAGCGCCGACGACCGCCGGGATGAGGAACATCAGTCCGATGCCGCCGCCCGCTGCCTGCACGCCGAACGCCAACCCGATGCCGAGCAGCGGTGAGACCTGCTGGGCGATGCCGAGCACGGCGCTCACCCGTCCGCGCTGCTCGAGCGGAACCTGGTCGGGCAGCAGGGCCTGCAGCGCCGCGAGCACCATGTTCAGCGTCAACTGCGCGAGCACCCAGCCGAGCCCGACGACGAACAGGCTCGGTGCGAACCCGACGATCGCGAGTGCGACGACCCCGCCGAGCGCACCGCCGATGATCCAGGGACGCCGCCGCCCCAGTGGGGAGCGGGTGCGATCACTGAGGGCGCCGGTGCCGGCATTGGACACGATGGCCACGAGTGCGCCGATCGCCGCGATCATGCCCAGGCTCGCCTCCTTGCCCGCGGGGTCGAGCTCGGCGACCTTGAAGGCGAGGGTTGCCGCGACCGGGGTGATGAGTGCGATGTAGGAACCCACGTATCCGACCGCGTACAGCGCGATGAAGGCCGGGGTGACGGGCTTGAGGGACGTCATCGTCATGGGCCGAGGCTAGTGCACGGAGCCCCGACACCCACCGCAGAGGGGTGGATGCCGGGGCCCCGGGTTCTGGTGGGCTACTGCCCGTTGCGCAACCGGCGTCCGGCGACGAAGAACCCGACACCGGCGAGGCCCAGAAGCGCGCCGATCAGGGTCAGCTGCAGCGACACCCCGGTGCCCGTGAAGGCGAGGGTCGGCAGGTCACCGCACGTGACGGGCGACGGCGCCGCGCTGAACTTCAGCGTCACCGGGTTGACCCAGTCCTGCAGGCCGTCCGTCGACTTCACCGGCGTCGCGACGAGCACGATCTCCCCGCCCTCCTTCGGGGCCGCGTAGGTGCCGTTGGGCACGGTCGTGGCGCTGCCGTTGACGGTCCAGTTGAACTGGGCGCCCTCGAGGCCGCCGAGCGTGTAGCTGCCCGCCGCGGTGCACGTGGGCTGGGTCGCCGTCGCGGTCGGCGTCAGCAGACCGAGGTCGGTGTTGCTGCATTTGGTGGTGTCCTGCACGAACACGTCGGTCCAGACCTTGGGGGCGCTGGGGTTCAGCACATAGCCCGGCGCCGCCACGGCCGTGACCGTGTACTTGCCGGCCGGCACCGCGACATAGCCGGAGGCCGGCGTAACGACCGCGTTCGTGATGACGTTGGTGATCGTGTAGACCACCCGCGGGTCGGTGTCGACGTAGATCCAGCTGGTGAGGTCGGTGCCGCTGTCGACGACCTTGCACTCGGACGAGCGCGGGTCGGTGTCGAGCGTGAAGCCGCAGTTCTGCGCCTTCTCGTCGTCGGTCATGGCGCGGTAGGTGATGACGGGTCCGGTCACGACGGGGGTCTGGGCATCCCAGGTCTTCGTCGTGGTGTTGAAGACGTAGGAGGTCGTCGTGGTGGTCGTGGAGATCTCGACCTGGTTGTCAGGGCTGCAGATCATCTTCTCGGTCGATACCGGGACGACGTCGTCCTTGGGCTTGGTGTACTCGGGGCACGCGGCGATCTCGACCGGGTAGGTCTTGCCGTCGGCGGTCACCGTGTAGCTGGCGCCCGTGGGTGCCACCGTGATGTCGAAGGTCACCTTCTGGCCTGCCGGCACGGCGGTGGTCGGCCCACCGGGGATGCCGGTGAACAGGATCGCCTTCGTGCTGCCCGTGTTGTCGTAGGTGATCGTCGCGGTGCGGTTGCCTGCGACGGCGTTGGCGTCGTAGACGCACACACCGACTGCGTCGATGCTCACCTTGGTGTCCACGCAGTCGTAGTACGCGCCGACGCTCCCCGTGTAGGTGACGATCTGGTCTGCGGCACCGCCGGCGAAGTAGTAGCCCTGCTTCGGGGTCGCGGTCACGGTGTAGTCGCCGGTCGCCGGGTCGAAGTCCACGACGTAGGCCACACCGTCACGGGCGACGGGGGTCACTGAGCCATAGACGCCGCACTTGGCGACCGTGGTCACATCGGGCTTGACGGGAGTGGCGAGATCGCCGCAATCGTCGCTGTACGGGTTCTTCTTGGGGTCGAGCGTTCCCGTGAAGGTCTTCGTCTTGCCGTCGGCCGAGACGGTCACACCCGCGCTCGTGTCGGCCGGGAAGACGTGGCCGTCCGCTGCGGTCGCGGTCACCGAGTAGCTTCCGGTGACGGTGCCCCAGGTCGCGTGGGTCGTCGCACCGAGCACGAGCGTCGCCGGGGCGTCACAGGTGGCCGGGGTGATCGTGACGGATGCCGCGGCATCCGCCACATCGCTGCCGCACTTGAGGAACTTGGACGTGTCGCGGTCCTGGTTGAAGTAGCGACCGGTGCTGGAGAACTGCGCCCACTCGATGACGTACGAGCCCGAGATGTAGCTTCCGTAGCTCACGGAGATCACGCCGGAGTCCCGTTCGAGAATCGTCACCGGGCGCACGAGCACCTGCTTGCCGTCGACCTTCACGCGAACGAGCAGCCCCGAAGCGCTCGTGATGCCGTCGCCGGCCTGCACGTCGTCGATGTCGATGTTGACCTGGAACTTGCTGCCACCGCGCGTGACGTCGATGTTGATGTGGTCGCTGTTGTTGAGCGCGCGACCGTCGACCAGCGTCGCGGCCGAACAGTCGATGGCGTTGTCCTGCGTGCGTTCGCAGCCGGTCGGGAACGAGGTGAACTTCAGCTCACTGGTCTGCGTCTCGCCGCTCGACCACTTGAGCTTGAGCTTGAGGGTCTGAGCGGACTTGCTCCACACGTTCTGTGTGAAGGTCACCTTGATCGAGCCGGTCTTGTTGTAGTTCGGGTTCTTCGCGAACTCCGTGCCCACCGGTACGACATCGGGAAGGCTCGACTCCACCACAGTGGCGGTCTTGTTCTCGGAGTTCACCACCGTCCAGGTGATCTGGTAGCTGCCCCCTGGCGCGCAAGCGGCGCTGGCGCTGAGGTCGCTGTGGTGAGCCGACGCGGGTGCGGCCACGGCGATGACGGACAGACCGACACCCAGGAAAAGGGCAGCAACGGTCGCTATGAACTTCTTGAACAAGGGTCGATCTCCTGGGTAGGGGAGCTCGGGCAGAACCGGTCCAGCGCGCACTCGGGCGCACGCAGAGACCTCGGGTAAGGCTCGAACCGCACCGGTTCGGGTAGCGTCGCGTTCTTTCGGGTCCGCGCACGCTCGGTGCCCCTCTAGCGTAGGAGTCCCCCTTAATGCGGACAAGGGTACAGTTGGCCGCTCGGCGCCCCCAGTCCGGGGGTGGACCGCATGACGATGCACTACGGGGTACGCGTGGTGCGCCGACGGATCACGATGGCGGCGAGGCCGAGGAAGAGCAGTCCTCCGGCGATCGAGACGCCGAGGCCGATCCCGAGGCCCGTGCCGGTGAAGGCGAGCGTCGTGAGCTCGGCGCACGCCGCCGCATTCACTGCGCCGACCGTCAAGTTCCAGGTCTTGGTGCCGTCGATGCTGTCCTTCGGATCACGCACCTCGGCGCTCACCGCGTACGTGCCGACCGGCACCGCGGTGTTCGCCGCCGTGAGCTCGAACTCGCCCGGCAGACCACGGTTCACGAAGTACCGCACCGCCGTCGGCGCATCCGCCGGGAAGACCACCGAGATCGAGCCGTTCGGGGTGGTCGAGCAGGTCGCGTTCGCTGCCGACGCCGAGGCGGTGAACACCGCGAGGTCCGGCAGCTCGCACACCACGTCGGTGAACGGGAACTCGTACACGGTCTTGGTGTCGGGCGGGAAGACCTTTCCGGCGGTCGGGCTGATCGTGACGGTGGCCAGGGTGCGGTCCTGGTTCCACGTGGTCACGTAGGTCGCATCGGCGGTGTCTTCCGGCACGGTCAGCGAGTCGTTCTCGGTGCCGCAGATGTCACGCGCCGTGGGCGGCTCCGGCGCGGCGACGACCGTGGGCACGAAGTCGAAGGTGTACGTCACGCACCCGAGCTGCAGCTCGGTGAGCACGCCGTCGGCGAGCACACCGCCACCGAGCGAGACGCCGACGGCGACGACGGTGGGCGTCGCACCCGGGAACGCGGCGAGCAGATCGTTGAGGTCACCGGCGTAGCTGCCCCCCTGACCGCCGGGGACCGCGGGCAGGAATCCAGGCGTGTTCGTCCAGAACTGCTCCGTGTAGATGTCCTCGCCGACGAGCGTGACGTCGGAGTTGCCGTCACCGGTCACGTCGATGCGCACCTGCGTTCCGGGCTCGATCGTGCCCGAGTTGAAGCTGAACAGCACCTCGTTGAGCTCGCCGAAGGTCGTCACGGGGATGTCGACGGCCTTCATCATCTGCACCTTGAGTCCGCTGGCACCGACCGTGTACAGGCGGAGTCCGCCGTCGACGAACTCGTAGTGACCGTTGGCCTGGGTGTCGACGTAGAGGCCGTTGCCGGTGGCGAACTGGAAGCCCTGCAGGTTCTGGTTGGTCACGAGCACCGACGACGTGGCCGCACAGGCCTCGACCGTGGGCGGGGTGTAGCACTGCGGGTCGTACTGCCCCAGGTTCGAGGCCAGCGTGCCGGTGAAGGTGCGTGTGGTTCCCGCCGCGTTCACGCCGGGCAGGCTCGTGTCGAAGGTGTATCCGGCGGTCGCCGTCGCCGTGACCGACCAATCCGCGTTGTCGACGCCCGAGTAGGTGATCGCGCCCCAGGTGGCGTTCGTCGGGGTCGGGAGCGGCAGCGAGACCGTCTCACCGGCCGAGCAGGTCGCCTGGGTCTCGACCGGCGCACTGGCGGAGGCGACGCAGGCCCCGTCGGGGGTAGCGATGACGTAGGGGCCCCACGAGGTCGTGCCGCTCAGCACGTAGCCGCTGTTCGCGACCACCCAGATGGTGAGGGTCTTGCCCGCCTTGATCGAGTACGTGCCTGCGCTCAACTGCCCGGGCCCACGGTTGCCGTCACCGGGGCCGGTGACCTCGACGTAGTACTTCACGCCCGTGGTCGTCGGGATCGTGAAGCTGCCCTGGCTCGCGCCGCAGACCGGGTTGGTCACGGTCGGGGGGTTGGCCGTGACGAAGTTGCACTTGTCGAAGTCCGACTGCTTCACCGTGATCGAGCCGGAGTTCTCGACCGGGTTGGCGCCCTCCCAGTCCATCTTGACCTTGAGTGTTTTGTTGCCGGGGCTCGTCACCACCTGCGTGAAGGTCTTCGTCTCACCGGAGGCGAACGTGGAGTCCTTCGGCACGAGGTTGTTCGTCGACTCGACGACGGTGCCGACCTTGTTGCCGTCCCAGTTCTGCACGGTCCACGTGATGGTCGCCGACGTCGCGGTATCGCAGATGACCGAGACGGCGGTGACGGTGCTGTGATGGGCGGCCGCCGGGCCGGCGACGGCGATGACGGACAGGCCGGCGCCGAGCGCGAAGGCAGCGAGGGCAGCGAGGGTCTTCTTGAACACAGTCGATCTCCTGGGTAAGGGAGTTCGGCTCAACCGGCTCGCGAACGTTTCGGGCGCACGAGAGCGTATCGGGTAAGGCGACTGCACCGTTTGGGGGTGTCGGGCGAAATGTCGGGTTGCGCCAAACGCGGTGCATTGCTCACGTTAGCGGTTCGCGGCCTCGGCGGACAAGTGCGAACGAAAACACGCCCCCGACCATCGGTCGGGGGCGTGTTTTCAGCGACCGCTAGGCCGAGTGCTCGTGCTCACGGCGACGCATCACGAGGATGATGCCGCCGAGCACCACGAGCCCGCCGGCCAGCGCGAAGCCGCCCACCGCAAGCGAGGTGCCGGTGTATGCCAGCGTCGTCAGCTCGAGGCAGTCGAACGTGCTCGCCGCTCCGATGGTGACGGGCCAGAGCCAGCCGCCCTTGGGCAGTGAGGAGCCGGTCGAGCTGTACACGGCATCCTTGGCGAGCTTGGGCAGTGCCGTCACCGTGTAGTTGCCCGGGGGCAGCTGCGTGGTGCCGGTGATGGTCTGCTCGCTGGCCGTGCCCTTGTTCAGGATGAACACCGCGGGAACCGGGTTCTCCTCCGGTCCGGCGATCACCGAGACGGTGACCGAACCCGAGGTCACGCCACCGTCGGTGGTGCAGGCCTGGTTCGCCGAGCTGAGGAACACCTCGTAGTCGGCCTCCGTTGGCGGGCAGAACTTCACGTCGAACGTGTGGCTCCACTCGCTGGTGCCCACGAGCGAGTACGTCGGCAACGCCGTGGCCTTGACCATCACCGTCGAACCGTTGGTGGCGTCATACGTGCCCGCGAGGTAGTCGGTGTAGGTGGTGCCGCCGTCGAAGCTCACGCTGTACTGCACCCCGGTCTTGGTCGGGATCGTGAACTGACCGGGCAGCTGACCGCCCTGGTCGGAAGCGGAGCAGTTGCCGTTCGCGAAGGTGGCGGGCAGCGGGATTGCACAGGTGGTGTACGTACCAAGGTCACCCTTGAACTCCACGACCTGGTCGCCGACGAAGGAGTAGCCCGGGGCGGGGGTCGCGGTCACCGTGTAGGCGCCCTGCTGTCCATCACCCGAGGTCAGCGCGTAGACCACGCCATCGGTGGTGGGGAGCTCGATCTTTCCATAGGTGCCGCACGTCTGGATCACGGTCACTTTGGGCGCGACCGGGGTGGCGCAATCGGTGTACGTGCCCAGGTTGCCCTTGAACTCGACCGACTGCGCGCCGACGAACTCGTAGCCGAATGCCGGGGTCGCGGTAACCGTGTAGGCGCCCTGCTTTCCGTCACCCGAGGTCAGCGTGTAGACGACACCCGTGGTGGTGGGGTAGTTGATCGAGCCGTAGGTTCCGCAGACCGTGATCTGGTTGATCGTCGGCTCCACGGGCGCCACCGTCACGATGCAGTCACCGGGATCGGGCACGGTCAGTTCCCAACTCGTCTTGCCGCTCAACTCGACCCAGCTCTGGCTGGACGCCGCCTTGAACTTGATGACGGCACCGATGGCGGCCGGGTAGGTGCCGGCGGTCTGGGTGACGTACTGGCTCGAACCGGGGAGCTTGACCGAGTAGGTCACGCCGGGGGTGCTGGGAATGGTGTAGCTCCCGCTGGGCACGCCGGGCGCGGAGCACGTCGCCTGCACGGTCGGCGCAGTCGCCACCACCTCCATGTCACACCGCGAGTCGAGCAGTTGCTGGCCCGTGAAGCCCTGGAAGTCAGTGGTCAGATTCTTGCCGGGGTAGTACTTCTCGGTCCAGACGCCGCTGACCTTCTCCCAGTAGGTGAAGGCGGGAATGATGTCGCCCTCGTGCGAGTCGTGGCCGCTGGACTTCACGATCGAGTCGTCGTCGACCTTGATGTAGTTCCAGCCGTTGACGCCGTTGTTCGCGTGGCAGATGTACACCTGGACGTGCTGCGGCTCGCAGCTCTTGGTCGGGAAGTTGCGCTCCTTGACCGTGCCGCTGTCGGTGCTCGTGGCGCCGGTCCACGCCGCGGAGAGCGTCAGCGTCTTGTCGGCCGGAGCGTTGAAGGTCTCGGAGACCACGAGCTTCTGACCGGCGGGGATGATCGTGCCCACGGGAACGAGTGCCGTGTCGGACGACGCGGTGATCGTCTCATCCTTGTATCGCTCGGAATTCGTGATGGTCCAGGTCACGGTGTACTTGTAATCGTCGGAACAAGCGACGCTGGACTCGATGGTGTTGTGATGCGCGCTGGCAGGTACGGCCGTAAGGGCCACCATCCCCAGCGCCAGGGCCAGGGTCGTGAGACCGGCCAGGATTTTCTTCAGCATGTTCGGGTGCTTTCGGGTTGGAGAAAGCCACGCGCACCACGAACACTGAGGCCTGCGGCCTCGGCGCAGTCGGGTCTGCGCGGCATCGGGAAATCGGGTACGTCGCCACGCGTCGGGGACGTGCGGCGGCGCTCGGGTATCACCTTCGTTTCGTGAATACCTTCGGGTCAGCTGAGGTCTTCGGGTCGCTTAGCTGGGTATTCGTCGCAAAACCTACCATGTCCCCACAAAGGCGGACAAGAGTCTTTCGGGGGACGATTCAGTGCACATATTCGAGCAGGTCGTACCCCACCGTGCGCATCGCCTCGAGCACTCGCAGGCGGGCTGCGAGGCCGTCGTCGTTGAACTGCACGGACACCGAATACGAGACCGCTCGATTGGACCCGCGCAGTGCGCCGGCCTCGGCACGGACGCCCGAATCCGTGCCGGTCTTGTTCACCAGCAGCGTGTTGTGGTCTGCGCCGCGGTGCGACAGAGGGTCGAGCCCGAAGGCGCTGGCGACCATCGAGAGGTCGGTGTTGAGGGAGAGCCACCCCATCACGCGCTGACTCGTCAGCGGGTCCACGACCTCGCCGCGGGCGAGCGCCCCGAACAGCCAGCTCAGCTCGGCGGTCGAGCCGACCGAGAGTTGGGGAGCGTCATCCGGCCCCCGGTTCTCGCGCACCAGATCGAGCAATGCGGTGCGCATGAGCCCGAGCGACTCGGTGCGGGCCCGCACCGCGTTCAGACCCACCTGGCGCAGCAGCACGTTCGTCGCGAGGTTGTCGCTCGTCGCGCCGACGAGGGTCGCGAGGTCGGCAACCGGCAGTGACGGCGCCTGCAGGTGCTGCCAGATGCCGGAGTCTCCGACGGCATCGCGGGGGGTCTTGTCGAGGATGCCGAACCCCGAGAAGTCGCGCGAGGTCAGCCGCGCCGAGACCTCGATGAGCAGCAGGATCTTGCCGATGGATGCCGTCGGCAGCACGATGCGGTCGTCGATCGCCAGCAGGGTGCGCCCGCTATTGAGGTCGACGACGCTCGCGGACACCTGCGCGCCCTCGTAGGCGAGCTTTCCGAGCGCAGCGAAGGTGCCGGAGAAGTTCTCGGCCTCTCCGGCTCCTGAGTGACGGGGCGCACGCGGGGTGCGCACCCGTTCCCAGCGCTCTCGGGTCCGTGCGGTATCTACCAAATGGTGACGCGATCCTTCGGGTCGAGCCAGAGTGCATCGTGCTCGGTGACACCAAATGTGCCATAGAACTCGTCGATGTTGCGCACGATCTGGTTGCACCGGAACTCGTTCGGCGAGTGCGGGTCTATCGCGAGCAGCCGGATGACCTCTTCGTCGCGAGCCTTGAGCTGCCACGCCTGCGCCCAGGACAGGAAGAAGCGCTGCGCTCCGGTCATCCCGTCGATGACGGGCGGCTCCTGACCGTCGAGCGAGATCAGGTACGCCTTCCATGCGATGGCGAGGCCGCCGAGGTCGCCGATGTTCTCGCCGATCGTGAGGGCTCCATTGACGTGATGGTCTGGAACCTGCGCGGGTGCCAACGCGTTGTACTGCTCGATGAGCGCCTTCGTGCGCTGCTCGAACGCGGCGCGGTCCTCGGGCGTCCACCAGTCGGTGAGCCGGCCGTCGCCGTCGTACTTCGAGCCCTGATCGTCGAAGCCGTGGCCGATCTCGTGACCGATGACGGCGCCGATCGCGCCGTAGTTGGCCGCGGCATCCCGGTTCTCGTCGAAGAACGGGAACTGCAGGATCGCCGCCGGGAACACGATCTCGTTGAACCCGGGGTTGTAGTAGGCGTTGATCGTCTGCGGCGTCATGAACCACTCGTCGCGGTCGAGGGGCTTGCCGATCTTGCCGAGCTCGCGCTGGAACTCGAACTCGTTCGTCGCGCGCACGTTGCCGATGAGATCGGTGGCGTCGATGTGCAGCGAGGAGTAGTCGCGCCACTTCACCGGGTAGCCGATCTTCGGCGTGAACTTCGCGAGCTTGTCGAGCGCGCGGGCACGGGTGTCCGGCCCCATCCAGTCCAGGGTCTCGATCGACTGGCGGTAGGCCTCCACGAGATTGGCCACGAGCACGTCCATCGCCGTCTTCGCCGCCTCCGGGAAGTGCCGCTCGACGTAGATGCGACCCACCGCCTCGCCGAGCGCGCCCTCGACCAGCGAGACGCCCCGCTTCCAGCGTGCCCGCAGCTCCGGCGTGCCGGTGAGCGTCTTGCCGTAGAAGTCGAAGTTGGCCTCGACGAAGGCGTTCGAGAGGTACGCGGCGTTCGAGCGGATGACCTGCCAGGCCAGCCAGTCGCGCCAGGCGTCGAGGTTCTCCTCCCGCAGCGTCGACTCGAGCCCTGCGACGAAGCTGGGCTGCCGCACGACCACCTCGTCGAAGGCGTGCTCGGGCACGCCGAGGGCGGTCAGCCAGACATCCAGGTCGACCGTGCCCACGAGGGCGTTCGCGGCCTCCCAGCGCATGGGGTTGTAGGTCTTCTCGCTGTCGCGGCTGGCCACGTTGTCCCAGTGGTGGCTCGCGATCTCCGTCTCGAGGGCGAGGATGCGGGCGGCGCGCTCGTCGGGGGCGTCGACGCCTGCCAGACGCAGCATCCGGCCCAGGAACGCGAGGTACGCGGTGCGGATCTCGGCGAACTTCTCCTCGCGGTAGTAGGACTCGTCGGGAAGCCCGAGCCCGCCCTGCTCGATGAACACGAGGTACCGCTCCGGGTCACCCGGGTCGTTGTCGACGAAGAGCTGGAAGAACCCGCTCGAGCCGCCCCGCTCCAGCCGACCGAGGGTCGTGAGCAGCTCATCGATCGAGTCGACAGCGCCGGCCTGCGCCAGCAGCGGCGCGAGCGGCTCGGCAGCGGCAGCCTGCACGCGCGCCTCGTCCATGAAGCTCGCGTAGAGGTCGCCGACCTTGCGCGCCTCGGTTCCGGGATCCGCGGACTGGGACTCGACGATGATGTCGCGCACCGCCTTCTCGGCCTCCTCCGCGAGCAGATAGAACGAGCCGTAGCGGGCCTTGTCGCTCGGGATCTCGGTGCGCGCGATCCACTTGCCGTTGACGTGTCGGAAGAGGTCGTCCTGCGGGCGGATCGCCGAGTCGAGCTCGTCGGTGTGGATGCCGGAGGGGAGAGCTGTCATGGCATCTGAGCCTAGTTCGAGCGCACCCGGCCCGTGGTCGCGCCGACATGCAGTTCGCTGACCAGTTCGACCCGGCTCGCGTCGACGCCCTCCACGAGTGAGAGGGCCGCCCGGCCCGCGGCCCGACCCTTCTCCACCGCCGGCTGCACCATGGTCGTGAGGTCTTTGTCGTCGGCGTCCTCTCGCCGGATGCCGTCGAAGCCGACGACGCTGAGCTCGTCGGGCACCCGGATGCCGAGCTCGTCTGCGGCGCGCAGCACTCCAACGGCGAGCAGGTCGCTCTGCGCCACGATCGCGGTCGGCCGCAGCGGCGCTCGAAGCAGGTCGAGTGCGGCCACCCGGCCCTCGTCGATGGAGCTGTCCGCGGCCACCCGGCCCTCGAACGCCGGATAGACCTCGGCGAGTCCCTCGAGCCGCTCCCGCGCGACGTGGACCGTGCTGTGCCGACGCCAATGCTCGGGAAGCGGACCGCGGCGACGCGGTGACGCGAGCGGCAGCGAGACCACCGCGACGCGTTCGTGGCCGAGCGAACGGAGGTGTCGCGCCAGTCGTGCGGTCGCGGCGCGGTTGTCGAGGGCGATATCGAGCACGTCGAGCCGCGGATCCGCTTCCACGGCGACGACGGGAACGCCGCGTTGGCGCAGGGCGGCGACGGAGACGTCGAGTCGCGTGCTGCATCCCACGAGGATCGCCGCGTCCATCGCCGCCGTCGCGATGTCCGCGCGCCCCCCGGCGTCGGTGAGCAGCAGCAGACCGGCACCCTCGGCACCGGCCTCGGCCGCGATCCCGTCGAGCAGGGCGATGTTCATCGGATCCCGAAAGGCATCCTGCAGGCGATCCTCGATCACGACCGCGATCACGCCCGATCGCCCGCGGCGCAGCGATTGGGCTCGCGGATCGGGTCCCGCGTACCCGAGTTCGAGCGCCGCCTGGTGCACCCGCGCGCGCGTCTGCTGCGAGACCGGGCCGGCGCCGCTGAAGGCGAGGGATGCCGTGGAGGCCGAGACCCCGGCGCGCCTGGCCACCGCCGCGAGCGTCGGCCGGGGTTGGTTTGCCTCGTTGATCATCGGTTGCTAGCGTAATCGAATCGATTCGACCGCGGCGAGCCGGACGAGAGAACCAGAACGGCGAGGCAGCATGACGCGCACCATTCCCACCACCTATCCCGGCGGGCTCAGCCGCAAGCAGGTGGTCGCCTGGCGCAACGCCGTCTTCCTGGTGTTCCTGCTGCCAGGCCTGAGCATCGCGAGCTGGGCCGCACGGCTTCCCGTGGTGCGGGACTCCCTCGACATCGGCGTCGACCGCGTGGGCGTGCTGCTGTTCGGCATGGCCGCAGGCTCCATCATCGGGCTCGTGCTCTCGAGCCACCTGATCGCCCGCTTCGGTGCGCGTCGCGCCATCATCTGGGGCATCGTCGGCACGGCACTCGGACTGGTCACCGCCGGTGTGGGCGTCACCGTCGGGGTGTTCGGCGTGGTGTTCGCGGGGCTCGCCATCTTCGGCTTCGTCGCGGGCATCACGGATGTCGCGATGAACGTCTCGGGTGCGGCCAACGAACGCGTGCTGGGCCGTTCGATCATGCCGATCTTCCACGCCTTCTTCAGCTTCGGCACCATGATCGGTGCCGGCCTCGGCGCCCTTGCGGAGTACGCCCACGTGCCGCTCGTGGTGCATCTCGGCGCGATCGCCGCCGTGATCGTGGCCGCGGTGCTCGTCGCCGCCCCGCGCCTGCAGTCCGAGGATCTCGTCGCCGACGGCGAGGAGGCCGCGCCGCAGGAGGATCACTCGCGCACTTGGCGAGGACGCCTCGCCATCTGGAAAGACCCGCGCACCCTGCTCATCGGCGTGCTCGTGCTCGCCGCCGCGTTCGCCGAGGGCTCCGCGAACGACTGGCTCACGCTCGCCATGGTCGACGGTCACGGCGTCGACCGCACCGCCGCCGCCCTCGTGCTCGGGGCCTTCCTCACCGCGATGACCGGCGGACGACTCGTGGGGGTGTTCCTGCTCGACCGCTTCGGTCGAGTGCCGGTGCTGCGGGGGTCGTTCCTGCTCGCGGCGAGCGGCATGCTCGTCATGATCTTCGTGCCCAACGCGATCGTGGCCACCATCGGCGCTGTGGCATGGGGTCTCGGCGCGGCGCTCGGCTTCCCGATCGGCATGTCCGCGGCCGCCGACGACCCGCGCACCGCGGCGGCCCGCGTGAGCGCCGTCGCGACGATCGGGTACGCGGCGTTCCTGGTCGGACCGCCAGTCATCGGCGTGCTCGGCGAACAGGTCGGACTGCTCAACGCTCTGCTGGTCGCGCTCGTGCTCTGCGCCGTGGGCGCGATCGTCGCGGGTGCGGCGCGCGAGCCGGGTCGCCGTGCGGCGACCCAGCCAGTCGACACGTTCGAGGACCCGCAGGTCGACGCCTAGACTCGACGCCGTGCGTCTGGTCATCGCGAAGTGCTCCGTCGACTACGCGGGGCGACTGAGCGCGCACCTGCCCCTCGCCACGCGCCTGCTCGTCGTGAAGGCCGACGGCAGCGTGCTCGTGCACTCCGACTCGCTCAGCTACAAGCCGCTGAACTGGATGAGTCCGCCGTGCACGATCGCGGTCATGGAGCCCGAGCCGGAACAGGCGGATGCCGGCGTGACCGAGATCTGGCGTGTCGCCCAGGCGAAGACCGCCGACCTGCTGGTGATCAGCATCCACGAGATCCTGCACGACTCCGCGCACGAGCTCGGCATCGACCCGGGACTGCAGAAGGACGGGGTGGAGGCCGACCTGCAGCGCCTGCTCGCTGAGCAGATCGAACTGCTCGGCGAGGGGCACCGGCTGGTGCGGCGCGAGTACATGACGGCGATCGGCCCCGTCGACATCCTCGCCACCGATGCGAGCGGCGCGAGCGTCGCGGTGGAGATCAAGCGGCGCGGAGACATCGACGGCGTCGAGCAGCTCACGCGCTACCTCGAGCTCATGAACCGGGACCCGCGGCTCGCGCCCGTCAGCGGCGTGTTCGCTGCGCAGGAGATCAAACCGCAGGCCCGCACCCTGGCCCAGGACCGCGGCATCCGCTGTCTGCTGCTCGACTACGACGCCATGCGCGGTCTCGACGACTCCCACTCCCGCCTATTCTGAGGGAGTGACCCAGTCCGAATGGACCTGCATCCTCTTCGACCTCGACGGCACCATCGCGGACTCCGCCCCCGGCATCACGGCGTCCCTCGGGTTCATGTTCGAGGAGCTCGGCCTGCCCGTGCCGAGCCAGCAAGAGCTGCTCGGCTACGTCGGTCCGCCGATCCTCGACGCCTTTCGGGACCGGGCCGGGATGTCGCCGGCCGAGGCCGCGCAGGCGCTCGCCGTCTACCGCCGCCACTACCTCGAGAACGGCACCCTCGGCAGCCCGATCTTCCCCGGCGTGCCCCGGATTCTGCGTGACATCCATCGGGCGGGTGTGCCGCTGGCCGTGGCCACCTCGAAGCCCGAGTTCCCCGCGTCGGTGATCCTCGACCACGGCAACCTCACGCAGTACTTCCGCGTGATCTCGGGGGCCTCGATCGACGAGATCCGCTCCGCGAAGGCCGACGTGATCGCCGAGGCGCTGCAGCGGTTCCGCATGATCGGGGTCGACACGAGTCGGCCGGTGATGGTCGGCGACCGCGACTACGACGTCAGCGGTGCCGCGGCGCACGGCATCCCCACCATCTTCGTGCGGTGGGGCTACGGCTCGCCCGCCGAGGAGGCCAATACGATCGCGGCGGTGGACGAGGCCGAGCAGCTCAGGCCGCTGTTGTTGCAGTGACCTCGGGGCAGTGCATGTGCGTGGGGGCGCCGGGCACGCGCTCGAAGTGGTGCTCGTCCATGGGAGCGCCGCACAGCGGACAGGCGCTCTTCGCCGTCGGCGGTGGCGGGCTGTCCTCGTACGGACCGACCTGGGCCGGCCCCATGAAGGGCAGCAGCGAACGGTTCAGCCGGTCCCACCAGCGCTCGGTCGACTTCATTTCGTGTCCTTATAGTTAGTACACTAAGTACATTAGCCCACGATGCGGAAAGGTGCCAGCGTGACCGACGCCCTCGCGCTCGACCGTCAGGTCTGCTTCGCGCTCGCGGTGGCATCGCGCAGCGTCATCGCGCTCTACCGCCCGCTGCTCGAGCCGATGGGGCTTACCCACCCGCAGTACCTCGTGATGCTCGCGCTCTGGGAGCGCGAGCCGCGCACGGTCGGCGATCTCGCCGGTGCGCTCTCGCTCGAACCGGCCACGCTCTCGCCGCTGCTCAAGCGACTCGAGAGCGCGGGCTACGTCACGCGCGCACGGCGCACGGATGACGAGCGCGCCCTCGACGTGAGCCTCACCGAGGCGGGGCGCGCGCTGCGCTCCCGCGCGGAGCAGGTGCCACCCGCCCTCCTCGAGCGCCTCGGGATGCAGCTAACCGATCTCGAGCGCATCCGCGACGACCTTACCCGCCTCATCGCCGCCGCCGCACCAGATCGCTCCTAGCCGACGGCCCTGCGGGTAGGCCACAATGGCCCCCATGGGATCAGCGTTGACCACCATCGGATTGCCCGTCGCCCTCGGCATCATCATGTTCGGGTTGGGGCTCAGCCTCACGCTCGGCGACTTCGCCAGGATCGCCAAGCACCCGAAGGCGGTGATCATCGCGCTGGTCTGCCAGTTGCTGCTGCTGCCCGCGTTGTGCTTCGGCCTCGTGCTGCTGTTCAACCTGCCGCCCGTGCTCGCGGTCGGCATGATGCTGCTCGCGGCCTCCCCCGGCGGCACCACCGCGAACCTCTACAGCCACCTCTTCCGTGGCGACATCGCCCTCAACATCTCCCTCACCGCGATCAACTCGGTGATCTCGGTGGTGACCCTGCCGCTGATCGTCAACCTCTCCCTCGGCTACTTCTACCCGGCGGGCGGCCAGCTCGGCATCGACGTGGTCGAGGCGCTCAAGGTGTTCGCGATCGTGCTGGGACCGGTGGCGCTCGGCATGCTGGTGCGCCGACTGCGGCCGAGCTTCGCCGCGGCGATGGACAAGCCGGTTCGCATCGCCTCCGTCATCATCCTCGTGGTCGTGATCGCCGGAGCCGTGGTCTCCAACCTCACGCCGCTCATGCAGAACATCGGCGCGCTCGCCGGCATCACCGTGCTGTTCTGCCTGCTCTCGCTCACGCTGGGCTTCCTCATCCCGCGCGCCTTCCGAGTCTCGCGCGAGCAGTCGATCGCGAGCTCATTCGAGATCGGCATCCACAACGCCACGCTGGCGATCGTCATCGCCCAGAGCGTGCTCGACAACTTCGAGATGTCGCTGCCCGGCGCCGTCTACGGAGTGCTGATGTTCTTCATCGCCGCCGCCTTCGGCTTCGCGATCCGCGGACGCAAGGTGGATGCCACGGCCCCCGCCACCACCTGAGCCGCATTCGACCACGGGGTTCGGCCCCTCCGGGAGTCGGCCCGGCCTCGTCCGGGAGACCGCCGCCCTCCGGAGCTCACCCCGCCCCGCCGAGGAGACGGGCCCCTCCGAGGAGACGGGCCCCTCCGAAGCTGACACATCCCCGCTCAGGAGGCGCGGCGCCCTCCGGAGCTCACCCATCCCCGCCGAGGAGGCTGGCCCCAGCCCCATTCGGGAGTTCAAGGACAACGTCCTTGAACTCCCGAGTCTGGAAGGACCCGCAACCCGAGCGCTCAGGGCGCTCGGGAGTGGCCCCGCCCCCACGGGCCGAGGTGCGGCGACACCGTCTCAGCGCGCGAGCCGCTCGACGGCCGCGCCGTACACCCCGGGCAGCGCGGCGGCGAGCGGCACGATCGCCGGGCGCAGCGGGGAGGTCGCGGCGACGACGAGGTTGCGGGTCGACACCCGGAACTCCCGGGTGATGCGCCGCCAGTCGCGCTCGTAGTCGCCCACCCGACCCGCGACGATGCACGCGACCGCCGCGCGGGCCTGCTCGAATCCGAGTCGCAGCCCCTCACCCGTGATGGCATCGACATAGCCGGAGGCGTCGCCCACGAGCAATGCGCGCCCCACCCGCACGCGGGACGCGCGCTGACGGAACGGTCCGGCGCCGCGGGTGCCGCCGTGCGCGGCGTCGCGGAGCCGGTCGGCGAGCTCGGGGAGTGTCTCGAGCACGGCATCCGGATCGGTGCGCGGCGGGCCGAGGAACGCGACGCCGACCAGGTTCGGGGCGAGCGGTGTGATGTAGACCTCGGCGCGGGGAGCCCAGTGCACCTCCACGAGGTCGCTCCAGGGGGCGAGCTCGTAGTGCCGGCTGAGCCCGAACCGCCGCGGGCCGTGCGATGCACGTGCGACGCCGAGCAGATCGCGCACGTTCGAGTGGAGTCCGTCGCATCCCAGCAGCCAGCGTGCGCGGATGCCCCCCGCCACGACCCCGTCGGCGTGCTGTTCCACCGCGGAGACCCGGCCCACCACCCGCTCGACGCCGAGCTCGGCGGCACGCGACGCGAGCGCGGAGTGCAGCACCGTGCGGCGCACCCCGCGGCCAACCCCCGTCGCGAACCGATGGTCGACGCGCGTGGAACCGCGGCGGTAGCCGATGCCGGCCAGCGGCATCCCCGCCGGGTCGACGCCCAGCCCCGCGAGCAGCGGCAGGGCGCCCGGCATGAGCCCCTCGCCGCAGGCCTTGTCGATCACACCCTCGCGGGGTTCGACGATCGTCGCGCTGAGCCCCGCGAGTCGCGCCTGAATCGCCGCCGCGAGCCCGACCGGCCCGCCGCCCGCGACGAGCACGTCGATCACCGCGTGAGCTCCCGCAGCGCTCGGTTCTCGGTGGGAATGCGGAACCCCAGCAGCAGGATCGCGTTCAACACGGTGAACGCGATCGCCGTGATCCACGCCGTGTGCACGAGCGGCAGCGCGATGCCCTCGATGACGACGATCACGTAGTTCGGGTGGGTGAACCAGCGGTAGAGCCCGCGATCCGCAACGCGTCCCGCGCCGGGGACCACGATCACGCGAGTGTTCCACTGCGCGCCGAGGGAGCGGATGATCCAGTACCGCCCCACCTGGCAGGCGAGCGCGACGCCGAGCATCGGCCAGCCCAGCCACGGGATGAACGGCCGGTTCAGCAGCACGACCTCGGCGATGCACGCCAGCAGCAGCCCGGTGTGCAGAGCGACCATCCACGGGAAGTGCCGCTGCCCGTACTCGATCCCGCCGCGCGCGAAGGCCGCTGCAGCGTTGCGCTTGGAGACCCGCAACTCATAGAGGCGCTCGACGCCCGTCGCGAGCACGAAGGCCACATAGAGGATCACACTCACGGCCACTCCAGCAGCACGAACTCGGCCGCCACTCCGGGGCCGAGGGCGAACAGCAGCCCGTGGGTTCCCGCGGGCTGACCCTCCGCGATCGTGTCGGCGAGCACATGCAGCACCGCCGCCGAGGAGAGGTTGCCGACCCGCTCCAGGGATGCCCAACTGCGCTCGAACCCCGCCCGCGGCACCCCGACCGCACTCGCGAACGCCTCCAGCACCCGCGGGCCCCCGGGATGGGCGACCCACGCCCCGACGTCGTCGACCGTCAACCCGTGGTCGCCGAGGAACGCCGCGACCTCCCCCGGGAAGTGCTCGGCGATCACCTCCGCGACCCCGGCCGTGAGCACGATCTCGAAACCGGTGCCGCCGACGTTCCAGCCGATCACTTCGAGGCTGTCCGGAAAGAAGCAGCTCCGAGCGTCCACGATGCGGATGCCCGGCTCCTGCCGCGCGTCGCCCACGAGCACCACGGCGGCGGCGCCGTCGCCGAAGAGCCCCGTCGCGACGAAGTTGGCCATGGTCGCGTCATCCCGCTGCAGGGTCAGCGAGCACAGCTCGACGTTCAGCAGCACGCCCACCTCGTCGGGGTGGCCCGCGAGGTAGTCGTCGACACGCGCGAGCCCCGCGGCACCACCGACGCATCCCAGACCGAACGACGGCAACCGCTTCACATCGGGCCGCAGCCCCATGCGCGAGACCAGCAGCGCGTCCACCGAGGGAGCCGAGATGCCGGTCACCGACGTGAAGAGCACGAAGTCCACATCCGGCGGCTCCAGTCCCACCTCCGCGAGCGCGGCGCGCAGGCCCGCCTCGGCCAGGTCGGTGGCCACCTCGATGAACACGTCGTTGGCCTGCCGGAAGCTGCCGAGGTCGCGATACCTCTCGAGCGGCAGCGCGGTGTGGCGGGTGCCGATGCCGGATGCCGCGTGCATCCGTTCCAGCACCGCCCGCCGTTCCGGCGCGGGCGAGATCAGTGGCGCGAGTTCACGGGTGATCTCGGCCTGCGTGTAGGCGAACGCCGGCAGCACGGGTGCGACGGCCGCGATACGGCTCATTTCGAGACCGTAGCACGGCGGCCGGTTCGTGCTGACAGGGCGGCTCAGCGGCCGGCGCCGCCCAGGTTCGCGCCACCCGGAACCTCGGTGACCTCGATGGTGAAGGTCAACGGCTGGATGCCGCCCTGCTCGTTCGTCATCGTCACCTCGGTGGAGCCGACCTTCAAGGGCTTGAAGCCCGGGTTGAACTCCGCGCTGTCGTCGGTGCGGCCCTGCACGAACTCCACGATCGACGGGTCGGCGATCTCGGCGGTGTAGCTGTCGACGGCGAGGTCGCCGGTGTTGATGTTCAGCACCTGGTTGATCGCGACCTTGACGGTCTCGCCCTGCAACTCGTTCGCGGAGACGGTGACGGGTGCGACCACGGGGGTCGGCGCGCACGCGGTGAGGGCGAGGGCGGCGGACAGCGCGAGGGCGGCGGCGGTGACGCGGAGAGTCTTCATGCCGCCAAGTATCCACCTGCGAACCCGGGGTGGAAAGCACCCCGTGCGTGGGTCAACCTCACCCGCGCAGGCCGTGCTCGAAGGCGAACACCACCACCTGCACGCGGTCGCGCAGACCCAGTTTGCGCAGCACCGCTCCGACGTGGGTCTTCACGGTCGACTCGCTGGAGTAGAGGCGGCTGGCGATCTCGGCGTTGCTGAGCCCCTCGGCGACGCACAGCAGCACCTCGCGCTCCCGCTCGGTCAGGGTCTCGTAAGCGGCGGGAAGCGGGATGGCGCCGCGAGCGCCTCCTTCCATCAGCGCTTCGAGGTCGTCCGGGGTCAGCACGGCGCTGCCGGCGTGCACGGTGCCGATCGCGGCGCGCAGGAACTCGGGGGAGGCATCCTTGAGCAGGAATCCACTCGCCCCGTAACGGATCGCGGCAGCGGCCCGCTCGTCGAGGTTGAACGTCGTGAGCACGATCACCTTCACTGCGTGGGCTCGAGCGGCGACGGCACTGGGTGCGAAGATGCGGCGGGTGGTCTCGACACCGTCGAGTTCGGGCATCCGCACGTCCATGAGCACCACGTCGGGTTGGGTGTCCTCGATCAGGCGGAGCGCCTCGAACCCATCGGAGGCCTCGCCAACCACCTCGAGCCCGGGGTCGGCGGCGAGACTGACCGCGACACCCGAACGGAACAGCGGCTGGTCGTCCACGAGCAGCACGCGGATGGCCCGAGTCATGCCGCACCCCTCGCTCGAAGCGGCATGCTGGCCGACGCCACGAACCGGTCACCGACGAGCGCCGCGTCGAGTTCGCCTCCGACGGAGGCGAGCCGCGCACGCATCCCCTCGACCCCGCTGCCGCCGGACCCGTCGACCGGTCCCGCAGCCGGGTTGCGCACCGTGATGATCAGGCGATCGGATTGCCAGTCCAGGTCGACGACGATCTCGTCTCCCGCTCGACCGTGCTTGAGCGCATTCGTCAGCATTTCCTGCAGGGTGCGGTACGCGACGAGTGCGAGGTCCGGCGGCAGGGGGCGCGCGGCTCCCGTGACGCCGGAAGCGACCGGGGTGCCCGCGGAGCGCACGCCCTCGATGAGGGAGTCCAGGTCGGTGCGGTCGGGCGGCGGCCCGGCGTCGCGCATCCCCTCGGCGAGCACGTCGCGCACATCCCGCAGCGACGCGCGCGCGGACTGGGCGATGCTCGCCATGGCCTCGCGGATCCTGGCGATCTCGTCGTCGCCGAGTGACTGAGCCGAGTCGGCCTGCGCGACGATCACGGCCAGTGAGTGGCCGACCACGTCATGGACGTCCCGTGCGAGCCGGGCCTGCTCCTCGCGTGCCGAGGCGAGTTGCTGCGCCCGCTCGCGGGCGTCCGTGGCCTCCCGCGCGCGGGCGCGCAGCCGCAGCACCAGGCCCAGCGCCCACGGCCCGGCGAGCAGCGCCGTCGCGAGCACGAACCCCAACCCGAGAATCGCCGGCGAGTTGTAGCCGAGGTCCGTCGCGGACGTCGCGATGCCCAACAGTTGCCACAGGCCCGACTCCTGGATGACCGCGGTGCCCTGATACGAGGCGTAGAGCAGCGCCACCGAGGCGCCGAGCGGAATCGACAGACCGCTCGCCCACACCGTGACGGTGCGACCGTATCGCGCCGCCCCGTACGCGACGAGCACCGCCGCGAGTTGCACCAGGGCGATGTCGAGCCCGCGCAGCACCTGCATGATGCCGGTGAGCCACACCAGCCCGAGGCCCACCGCCGGCGCGACTCGGAACGAGGCCACGGCGACGCCCATGAGCAGGGCGATCAGCACGGGCACCGTCGGGTCGTAGTACAGCACGCCCGTGGTGCGCCACAGTCCGAACGCCGCGACCGCGATCCCGAGGCCGAGGTCTACCCAGCGCGCGGGGGTCACGCCGGCACCGCCCGTCGACTGTGCATCAACCGTGCGATCGGGCGCTCCACGAGCATCCAGCTCGCGGATGCCGCCACGAGCGTGAGCACGATCGACACCAGCCCGGCGAACTCCGTCGTTCCGCGCAGCCAGAGCGTGAGCGGGTAGTTCCAGAGGTATGCCGCGTAGGACACCGTGCCGAGCAGCACGAGGGGTCGCAGCACGGGAGCGCCCACGGTGCGCCAGTCCCGCCATGCCAGCAGCATGATCGCGGTCAGCGCCGCGATGACCGGACCCCAGACCAGATAGGTGCTCGCATGACCCCGCAATGGAACCACGCTCACGGCGAGCAGCACAACCAGCGCGACGGGCCCGAGAGCGCCGCGCACCACGAGGCGGTCCCGCCACACCCGCGCCGCCGCGCCGATCAGCAGGCATCCCACCCACGACGTCGGCAGCGCGTAGGCGAGGTCCGGATGCGGCCACAGCCACACGAGCGTGGCCACGCACCCGGCGAGCGCGGCGAGGGATGCCGCGGCGAACAGCCAGCCAACGCGTCGCGCCCGCGCGGCCGCCACCAGCAGCACCGGCCACAGCAGGTAGAACTGCTCCTCGACCGCGAGGGTCCAGAGGTGGAAGATCGCGTCGCTGCCGTGGTCGAAGGGCAGGTCGGCCGTCCACGTCAACGCGACGAGCACGGTGCGCGGCAGCACCTGCCGGTCGCTCAGCGGGTCGAAGACGAGCGTGACGAGCGCGAACACGGCGACGAACACCACGAGCGCGGGCACGAGCCGGGCCGCGCGACGGGCGTAGAAGCCGCCGAAGCGCACCCCGCCGTTCCTGGCCACCTCGTCGAGCAGCACCCCGGTGATCAGATAGCCGCTGAGCGAGAAGAACATCACGACACCCACCACCCCGGCCCCCGCGAACTGCTCCGGGTAGGCGTGACGCAGCATCACGAGCGCCACCGCGATGCCGCGGATCAGATCGATGCTCTGAATGCGTGCTGCCGGCCGGATCATGCGGCGAGCGCGGTCTCGAGCAGGGTCACGAGCAGCTGGGGATACCCCAACCCCACCGCCTCGAACATCCTGGGCACCTGCGAGTGCGCGGTCATGCCCGGGGTCGTGTTCACCTCGTTGAGCACCGGCCCGTCGGGGGTGAGGAAGAAGTCGATGCGCGCCAGTCCCGCGCAGCCGATCTCATCGAAGACGGCGAGCGCGGCTCGCTCCAGAGCGCGCCGTTCCCCTTCGGTCAACGGGGCCGGCACCAAGAACTCCGGGTGCCCGCCGTACTTGCGCTCGGTGTCGAAGATGCGCCCGGTCGGCACGATCTCGAGGGGGGCGCCGAGCCGTCGCGAGCCGTCGGGCAGCTCGAGCACCGCGACATCCACTTCCCGGCCCGTGACGAAGGTCTCGACGAGCACCCGGTCGTCGAGACGCAGTGCGGCAGCGATCGCGGGCGCGAGTTCGTCGGGCCGTTCGACGACCGCCACTCCGAAGCTCGATCCAGCCGCCACCGGCTTGACCACCACCGGCAGCGTCACCGCGGGCAACGGGTCGCCTGCGCGCACCATCGTGGCACCGGCGGTCGCGACGCCCACCGAGTTCGCCACCAGCTTGGTGGCCCACTTCTCCATCGCGATCGCGCCGGCCGCCACTCCGGAGCCCACCGCGGGCACGCGCGCGAACTCCAGCAGCGCCGCGAGGCTGCCGTCTTCCCCACGCGGACCGTGCACGAGCGGGAACGCCACCTGGCACGACTGCAGCACCGCGATGGCGGCCGGCAGCGTGAGCGGGGCATCGGCGGCATCCCGCCAACTGCCGTCGCGATCGATCGTCAACCCGACGACCTCCATGCCCTGCTCGGCGAGCACCCCGCCGACGGATGCCGCGGAGGCCAGCGACACGTCGTGCTCGCAGTTCTCCCCGCCCCCGATCACCGCCACACGCAGCCCGCTCACGTGTGCACTCGCGTCACGCGTGAGCCGAACCCGGTCATCAGCTCGTGCGGGATCGTGTGCGCCCAGGCAGCCCATTCGGCCACCGTCGGTTCGCCCCCGTCGCCGGGACCGAGGATCGTCACCTCATCGCCCAGCGCCACCGCGGCATCGCCGACGTCGATCACGGTCTGGTCCATGGAGACGACCCCCACCACCGGGCGGCGCCGGCCGTGCACGAGCACCTCGGCGACATCCGCGCTCCTCGGAATGCCATCGGCATAGCCGAGTCCGACCAGGGCGAGCCTGGTCGGCGCGGTCGTCACGTGGCGGTGGCCGTACCCGACCGGCGTTCCCGCGGGCACGTCGCGCACATCCACTACGGGTGCCGTGAGTGTCAGCGCGCCCCGAAGCCCGCCGGCGCCGATCGGGTCGATGCCGTAGAGGCCCGCGCCCACACGGCTCGCGTCGAAGCGCGTGTCGGGTCGGGAAAGCGCAGCGGCGGTCGCCGCGAGGTGGCGGATGCGCGGACGCAGGCCGGCCCGACGCGCGACCACGACGGCCTCGAGGAACGCGGCGCGCCCGGCGTCGTTGCTCGGATGCTGCGGATCCTCCGCACACGGCAGATGCCCCATGACGCCGATGACCTCGACCAGGCCGCGGAGCTCGGCCGTGCGCGCTGCCCGCGCGAGCGCATCCCATTCGGCACGTGGCGCGCCCTCCCTGGACATGCCGACGTCGACCTGCACGTGCACCCGCGCCGGGGTCTGCGAGGATGCCGCGGCGGCGACCATTGCGTTCAGGTGCGCCACCGAGGGCACCGCGAGCTCCACGCGGGCGCGCACGGCAGCCTCGAAGTCGGCGGCGACCGGGTTCACCCAGCTGAGCACGGGCGCGGCGATGCCCGCCGATCGCAAGACCAGCGCCTCGCCGATCGTCGCGACGCCGAGGCGGCTGGCCCCGTGCTCCAGTACCGTGCGAGCGACCGCGACGGCGCCGTGGCCGAACGCGTCCGCCTTCACGACGGCCAGCAGCCGCCCACCGGTGAGTGCGCCGAAGGTTCGGGCGTTCGCCGCGATGGCGGCGAGGTCGACGCTGAGCGTCGGGGCGGTGCGGGGTCGGGCCGCGAGCACCGGCACCGCGCTCACGCCGCCGCCTCATCGGCGATCGCGCCGTAGATGGCGTGATCGGCCCCCGTCGCGAACGCCCAGTACCGGTCGCCGAAGCTCCAGTGCCACCACTCGGTGGGGTAGTTCACGAGTCCGGCGCCGCTCAGCACCGAACCGAGCAGCACCCGGTGGGAGCGCGCGAGCGCGTCGATGTTGTCTGCGTCGAACAGGCACGCATTGGCGCTCTCCTCCGGGGTGGCGTCGATGGGCGTACCCATCCAGAGAGGCCGGCCCGCGGCATCCACGAGTGTCAGGTCGACGGCGGCACCCGCGACGTGCGGGGCCACCTCGATCGGCGCGACGAACCGGCTCAAGAGCCAGCGCAGCGCCAGTTCGTCCAACTCCGGCTGCCGGCGGCGCAGCGTCTCCGAGTAGCCGGCGATGATGCGCAACTGCTCGCTCGCCGCCCGGTACCCCTCGCGGATCAGCAGGCGATGCCCGGCCGGCAAGGCGGCATCCGCACGCACGAGACGCTCAGCCACACCCGCGCGCACGGAGGCACCGGCCGCGTTTCCGCCCTCGAAGAGCAACCCGAGGGCGGTGAGGTCGACGAGCGGCTCGCCGTTGTCGCGGACCGGGATACCGGTGATCTCCGGGTCGGCAAGCAGAGTGATCATGATTCGACGCTACGAACCCGGCAGCGCCCGCGCGTCGGCCCGAGGTGCCGCGAATCGGTACCTGAGGATGAGCGCGCGTCGCGCGCTGGTGCCGGTGCCCGACATCCGACCGAGGGGCGAGCCGCCCGTTCGGGTGCTAGGTGGCGGGCGGTTCGACCGTCGCCATCGACCACCAGATGCCCTGACCGATCCCGTACACCGCCAGGCCGGCGCCGATGGCGATCAGTACGATTCCCGCGGTCAGGCGGTGATCCGCCCGCCCCAACCAGCCGATCGCGCGCTCGATGACGGTGACCATGCCGGGCAGGCGATGCCAGAGCAAGGCGACGAGCGCATACGGTCCGACCACGGCTGCGACGAAGACCAGGATGCCGACGGTGAAGACGAGCGGTTCGTGCAGCGCGGCCCGCAGGATGCGGTTCGCGACATACACGAGCCCGACGCCCGTCGCCGTGAGCACCGAGTTCGAGAGCCCGAATGCGAACACCCCGGCCGAGGCACCGCGCGACGGTCGCCGGTGAACTTCACGCGCACGGTGCGGCGGGTTCGGCTCGCGATGGCGGCGGACGAGCACTCCCACGCCGATGCTCGCGAACACGGCGCCGAACGCGATGTCGACCCAGCGATTCAGCAGCACCGAGGCGATGTCGCCCTGCACGAACCGCACGATGGTCGCCGGATCCAGCACCTGGCACACGGCGGAGACCAGCGCGATGCCGGTGAGCAGGCCGCCGCACAACCAGAGCACCTGCACGGTCGGCTGCACGGTTCGGCGCAGGATCGCGAGCTCCACGGCGTAGACCGTCGGCGACAGGTTGAGCGCGAGTCCGAGGCCGAGCAGGGCCACCAGCGGGCCGATCATCGGCACTGCCCGGTCACGGCCATTCCCCAAGCCTAGACACCCGGTCGAGGGGGGACTTGACGCCCGAAGATACAAGAGACGCACCCACGCCCGGAAACGAATGAAGGCGCCCCAGGGGGACGCCTTCATTCATTTCGGTGCGCGAGGGGGGACTTGAACCCCCACACCCTTGCGAGTACTGGCACCTGAAGCCAGCGCGTCTGCCATTCCGCCACTCGCGCTCACCGACGGTTCGCGAAGAACCGACATGCGAGATTATCACGCTGAGAGCCGATCGCCCACAGAGACCGTCCCCGGCACGAGCACCTCGGCGCCGACAGCGAACCGTCCGCCGCGTTCCCGATGGATGGTGCGCAGCACATCAAGGTCCTTCTCCACCCCGTCGGGCTGCGCGCGCGTGACCATCACGCATCGCCCGACGCGTTTGACGACCTCGAGTTCGGCACCGCCCACGCGCACGCGCGTGCCGACCAGGGCATCCTCGTCCGAACCCTCGAGCACGAGGTTGGAGCGGAAACGGCGCGCGTTCCACTCCCCGAGGGTGCCAGTGGAGACGAGGGAGACGACCGTGCGTTCCGAGTCGCGGAACGAGCCGTTCGCGCCGTCGAACGGCTCCCAGTCCGCCTCCGCCTCGTAGTCCTCGGGGCTCTCGTACCGCCGCGGACCCGAGTACGAGGTGCTGCGGAGGATGACCGGCCTGCCGAGCCACTCGCTCAGGGCCGCGTCATCCGAGGCCACTGTGCCGTCGGGCAGGGTGATCTCGAGGGAGCCTGAAGCGAGGGATGCCGCACCGAACAACAACGCGGGCTCACGCCGCGCTGTCAGGCCCATCCCCGTCTGCGCGTCGAAGATCGCGTAGCGTCGATCCCCTTCCACGCCCTGCGGGCCGAGCTCGGCCACGGGGAGAGTCTCGCCCTGCAGCGATTTGACCGGGTAACGCCAGATCTGAGCGACTCGCACGCCCCCTAAGGTACTCACAACGCCAGCAGCTAACATCGAGTGTCGAGCCGGGCGATGAACCGAGGAGTGCGTTGGGTCTTCTGGACAGCTTCGAGAAAGGTCTTGAGCGCGCCGTCAACGGCGCTTTCGCCAAGACCTTCAAGAGCGGTCTGCAGCCGGTGGAGATCACCAGCGCCCTGCGCCGCGAACTCGACACCAAGGCGGCAGTGGTCGCGCGCGACCGCATTCTCGTGCCCAACAAGTTCACGGTGCGGCTGAGCCGCGTCGATCACGAGCGCATGACCGCGCTCGGGCCGGCGCTCACCGACGAGCTCATCCAGCAGGTGCAACGCCACGCCACCGCGCAGCACTACTCCTTCGCCGGCGGCATCTCGGTGCAGTTCGTCGACGACCCCCGACTGAGCCAGGGCATGATCGAGGTGCAGTCGACGAACGTGCAGGGGGCCGTATCGTGGACTCCCGTGCTCGACATCGGCGGCAAGCGCTACCCCATCACGCACTCGCACACCGTGATCGGTCGCGGCAGCGACGCCGACATCACGGTCGACGACACCGGCATCTCCCGCAAGCACGTCGAGATCCTCTGGGATGGCACGCGCGCCCAGGTCAACGATCTCGGCTCCACGAACGGGTCGCTGCTCAACGGCAACCCGGTGAAGAAGGCCCCGCTGCCACCGGATTCGATCATCGACATCGGTCGCACCCGCATCGTGTTCCGCGTGCTCGCGCAGTCCGCCGAGGTCGACCAGTTCGCCGACCTGCGCCACCCCTCCACCGAGCGGTTCGAGCCGGGACGGGACCTCTGATGGGTGAGTTGACGCTGCTGCTGCTGCGCATCGCGTTCCTCGCGGTGCTGTGGGGTTTCGTCTTCGCCATCGTCTACGCCCTGCGCTCCGACCTGTTCGGTCAGAAGCCGCGACGGATGCCCCAGCCCGCCGGCGCCGCAGCGGCTCCACCCGCGGCCGCCCCCGTCGCCCCGCCGCGCCCCGCGGTGGTCGGGCCGGAGCCCACCCCCTCCACGGTCGCAACCCGGTTGGTCATCACCTCCGGCGCGAAGGAAGGGCTCGAGGTCGACCTCCCCGACGAGCAGTTGACCATCGGACGATCCAACGAGTCGGGCCTCGTCATCCGCGACGACTACACCTCCACCCATCACGCCCGCCTGCTGCGCTGGCCGGAGGGCTGGGTGATCCAGGATCTCGACTCCACCAACGGCACCTTCCTCGACGGAGTGCGCGTGATCGTGCCGACCGCGGTGCCGCTCGGGGTCCCCGTGAAGATCGGCACCACGAGCTTCGAGCTGCGACGGTAGCCGTGGCCCCCAGCGACAAGAGCGCTGCCGTCTCGCACGTCGGCAAGATCCGCGCCAACAACCAGGACAGCGGCTACGCCGGTCGTCACCTCTTCGTCGTGGCCGACGGCATGGGCGGGCACGCCGGCGGGGACGTCGCCTCCGCGATCGCGGTCAAGCGCATCGCCGAGACCGATCAGTCCTATCCCTCGGCCGCCGACGCGGAGTTCGCGCTGCGCAAGGCGCTGCTCGCGGCCAATACGCTGCTCGCCGAGACCGTGTTCGAGCACGGGGAGCTCACCGGCATGGGCACCACGGTCAGCGGCATCCTGCGCGTCGGCGACAAGGTCGCCCTCGCCCACATCGGGGACTCGCGCGTCTACCTGTTCCGCGACGGCGAGCTGCGCCAGATCACCAACGACCACACCTTCGTGCAGCGGCTCGTCGATTCGGGGCGCATCACGCCGGAGGAGGCGGCCGTGCATCCCCGCCGATCCGTGCTCATGCGGGTGCTCGGCGACGTCGACGCGGCCCCCGAGGTCGACACCGCGATCTTCGATACGCAGCCGGGCGATCGCTGGCTGCTGTGCTCCGACGGCCTGTCGAGCTACGTCAGCGATGACAAGATGTCCGCGATCCTGTCGACCGTGCCGTTCGCGCACACCGCGGCGGAGCGTCTGGTCAAGGAAAGCCTCGACGCCGGCGCGCCCGACAACGTCACCGTCGTCCTGGTCGACGTGGATGACACGGACGACTCCTCCAGCAACCCGCCCGTCACCGTGGGTTCCGCCGCCGCACCGCTGTCGTTCGAGCCGGAGTCGCAGCGTCGACCGCTGCGGCTGCCGAGCCTGCTGCTGCATCCGCTCAAGGCGACCCAGACCGACGACAGCCACTTCGAGCCGGAGTCCGACGAGTACCTCGACGCCCTCATCGCCGAGGACCGTCGACGCGCCCGCCGACGCCGCATCACGTGGCTGGCCTTCCTGCTGATCGTGGTCGCCGCGATCATCACGGGGCTCGTGCTCGGCTACCAGTACACCCAGCGGCAGTACTTCGTCGGGGCCTCCGGTGACCGGGTGGCGATCTTCCAGGGCGTGCAACAGGACATCGGGCCGATCGAGCTCTCGCACGTGGTCGAGACCACCACCATCCGTCTCGACGAGCTGCCCATGTGGCGGCGCGAGAGCGTCGAGGCGACCATCAACGCCGACGATCTGAGCGACGCCCGTCGAATCGTGGAATTGCTGTCGGATGCCCGGGTCCCGTAGCGCCGTCGGCTCGCCGGTCGAGGCCGGCCCGCTGTCGACGTTCACCACCACCATCCGGCTCAAGCTGCGCGTGCCCGCACGCCTGCGCAACCTCGAACTCGTGCTGCTGCTCTTCGCGATCGGCATCGACATCGCCGCGATCGCCCTCGTGCAGCTCGGAGCGCTCGGCCACACCGGGCTGACCGTGCTCTCGCTGATGGGGATGCTCGGCGTGCTGCTGCTGGCCATGCACGTCGTGCTGCGGGTCGTCGCCTCCGAGGCCGACCCGCTCATCCTGCCGATCATCACCGTGCTCAACGGACTGGGCATCGCGATGATCTACCGACTGGATCTCGCGGACGGACTGGTCGGCTGGGAGTCGGCCGGCATCCGCCAGATCGCGTGGACGGCCCTGGCGGTAGTGATCGCGAGCGGTGTGCTGATTGTCGTGCGCAACCACCGGGTGCTGCAGCGCTACCGCTACGTCGCCATGTTCACCGGCATCGTGCTGCTGATCCTGCCGATGCTGCCGATCATCGGGCTCACCGTCAACGGTGCGCGCCTGTGGGTGGCCATCGGGCCGTTCCAGTTCCAGCCTGGCGAGTTGGCCAAGGTCGCGCTGGCGATCTTCTTCGCCGGCTACCTGGTGACCGCGCGGGACTCGCTCTCCATGGTGGGTCGCCGCTTCCTCGGCATGCGCCTGCCGCGCGCTCGCGACCTGGGCCCGATCCTCGTGGTCTTCGCCGCCTCCATGCTCGTGCTCATCTTCCAGCGCGACCTCGGCACCGCCCTGCTGTATTTCGGGCTGTTCCTCGTGATGCTCTACGTCGCGACCGGGCGTTCGAGCTGGATCGTGCTGGGGCTGACCCTGTTCCTGGTCGGCGCGTTCGTCGCGAGCCGACTGCTGAGCTACGTCGGCGGCCGCGTCGACGCCTGGCTCGACCCGTTCAGCAACCAGAACTACGACGCCGACGGCGGCAGCTACCAGCTCGTGCAGGGGCTGTTCGGTCTCGCGGACGGCGGCCTGATCGGCACCGGGCTCGGGCGGGGCAGCCCGGACATCACGCCGCTGGCGGAGAGCGACTACATCATCTCGGCCCTCGGGGAGGAGCTCGGCCTCATCGGCCTGTTCGCGATCCTGGCGCTCTACCTGCTCTTCGTCTCGCGCGGCTTCCGCATCGGCTTCGCCGGGCAGGATGACTTCGGCCGCCTGCTCGGGGTCGGCCTCTCCTTCGTCATCGCCCTGCAGGTGTTCGTGGTCATCGGCGGCGTCACCCGGGTGATCCCGCTGACCGGTCTCACCACGCCGTTCCTCGCCGCCGGAGGTTCGTCGCTCGTCGCGAACTGGATCATCGCCGCCCTGCTGCTGCGCCTCTCCGACACGGTGCGGCAGCAGCCGCTGCTCGTGGTCGGCGAGGACACCGAGCCGAAGCTGGTGATCGGATCATGAACAAGGAGCTCAAGCGCGTCAGCACCGTGGTGCTGGTGATGTTCCTCGCGCTCTTCCTGTCGTCGAGTCTCATCCAGGTCGTCGCGGCCGACTCCCTGCGCGCCGACGGACGCAACGCTCGCACGCTGTACGCCAGCTACTCGGCAGAGCGCGGCCCGATCCTCGTCGACGGGCAGCCGATCGCGTACTCTGCGCCGGCCGCGGACGAGTTCAAGTTCCAGCGGGTGTACACCAACGGTCCGCTCTACGCGCCGGTGACGGGCTACCTCACTCTCAACCAGGGCAACACCGGTATCGAGTCGGCCCTGAACCAGTACCTCACCGGCACCTCGAACGACCAGTTCTTCGACCAGCTCAACGCCATCCTCACGGGGCAGAACCCGAAGGGCGCCGCGGTCGAGCTGACCATCGACCCCGTCGTCCAGCAGGCGGCATGGGACGCGCTCGGCGACTACGAGGGCGCCGTGATCGCGATCCGCCCGAAGACCGGCGAGATCCTGGCCATGGTCTCCAAGCCGACGTTCGACCCGAACCTCCTCGCCGTGCACGACACGGATGCGGCGATCGACGCCTACGACGCCCTGCTCGCCGACCCGCTCGACCCGCTCATCAACCGCACGCTGGACGGCGACCTGGATCCGCCGGGATCGACGTTCAAGCTCGTGGTCGCCTCCGCCGCGCTCGAGAGCGGGGCCTACACCCCCGACAGTGCCTTCCCGAACCCGGTGTCACTCGTGCTGCCGCAGACCGACTCCACGATCTTCAACGCCGACCGTGGGCCCTGCGGCGCCGGTGCCGAGGTGACCATCGCGACCGCGATCCAGCTGTCGTGCAACATCCCGTTCGCCGAACTCGGCCTGCAACTGGGCGACCGCGCCATCCGCGACCAGGCGAACCTGTTCGGCTTCAACGAGTCGATCGAGGTGCCGTTGGTGTCGCAGGCCAGCGTCTACCCCCGGGCGCTCGACGACCCGCAGACCATGCTCTCCGCGTTCGGCCAGTACACCGTTCGCGCCTCCCCGCTGCAGATGGCGATGGTCTCGATGGCGATCGCCAACAGCGGGGTGATCATGAAGCCGAACCTGGTCGAGAGCATCGTCGCTCCCGATCTGACCCCGATCGAGCAGTTCCAGGCCACCGAGTTCCGGCGCGCGATCAGCCAGCCGACGGCGGCGGCGCTGACTCAGATGATGGTCGCGAGCGTCGACAACGGCGCCGCGAGTGGTGCCACAATAGACGGGATCACGGTGGCGGGTAAGACGGGCACAGCTGAGAACGACGACGATCCCTACACCCTCTGGTTCACCGGGTTCGCCCCGGCGGAAGACCCGGAAGTGGTCGTAGCGGTAGTGATTCAGAACGGCGGAGGACTCGGGCAGAGCGGAAGCTCCAACCGGATCGCCGCTCCCATCGGTCGGCAAGTACTTGAGGCGGTGCTCAGCAGATGAGGCCCACGAGCGGGCTCACCTTCGGTGGCCGGTACCAACTGTCGTCGCGTGTAGCGATCGGCGGCATGGGCGAGGTCTGGCAGGCGACGGATCTCGTGATCGGTCGCACGGTCGCGATCAAGATCCTCAAGGACGAGTACCTCGGCGACCCGGGGTTCCTCGAGCGGTTCCGCGCTGAGGCGCGTCACGCCGCACTCGTCAACCACGAGGGCATCGCCAACGTCTTCGACTACGGCGAGGAGGACGGCAGCGCCTACCTCGTGATGGAGCTCGTGCCGGGCGAGGCGCTCAGCGCGATTCTCGAACGCGAGCGCGTGCTGCCCACCGACAGGGTGCTCGACATCGTCGCCCAGACCGCAAATGCGCTCCAGGCCGCGCACGCCGCCGGCCTCGTGCACCGCGACATCAAGCCCGGCAACCTCCTGATCACGCCCGAGGGCCGGGTCAAGATCACCGACTTCGGCATCGCGCGCATCGCCGACCAGGTTCCCCTGACCGCAACCGGCCAGGTGATGGGCACGGTGCAGTATCTCTCGCCCGAGCAGGCGAGCGGGCATCCGGCCTCCCCCTCCACCGACATCTACTCGCTCGGCATCGTCGCCTACGAGGCGCTCGCGGGCAAGCGCCCGTTCACCGGCGAGTCGCAGGTCGCGATCGCGATGGCGCAGATCAACGAGCGTCCGCCGGATCTGCCGGTCACGGTCGCCGAGCCGGTGCGCAATCTGGTGATGGCGTGCATCGCCAAGAACCCCGCCGACCGCCCGCAGTCGGCGGCGCACCTCGCGCGTGCCGCTCAGGCCCTGCGCCGAGGGGATGTCGCGGCCGCCGCCGCGGCGGTGCCCGGCGTGCTCGGCGGCGCCACCCTCGGCGCCCTGGCGCCCGCGAACGCCCAGGCCACCCAGGCGACGCAGTTGCTGCCGTCCGCCGGGGGTGTGAACACGCCGGGTATGCCGACCGAAGCCCCGAAGCGCAACCCGTGGACGTGGCCGCTCGTGGCGCTCGTCTCGCTACTGGCGGTGGTGCTCATCGGCACGATCATCGCGCTGCTGCTGCCCGGCGGCGGTGGCGATCCGGTGCCGAGCTCGAGCGCACCGACGAAGACGAACAGTTCGACACCGAGCTCCACTCCCACCTCGACGTTGGTGCCGCTCAACAAGGACGACATCGTCGGCCGCACGCAGCAGGTGGTGCAGGACTACCTCACCGGACTCGGCCTGCAGCTCGATGCCCAGGTCGGCCAGGTCGCGCCGTCCGAAGACCAGGTCGGTCTGGCCTACGCCGTCAACCCGGTCGGCAACGTGCGCAAGGGCGAGGTGATCACGGTGCGGTTCTACGCCGAGATCCCCGAGCCGGTCGCGACGAAGCCCTCCGCGGGCACCGTGGCCCCCGCACCGCCGTACACCGCCGGCGACACGGTGACGTTCAGCTGGACGACCTATGCCGGATGCCCGGCCGGGCATCCGCACAGCGGATTCAACGTGCAGGTCACCGGCGGCAGCGTGGACGGCCCGCCCTCGGTCGGCGCGGGAGCGACGAGTGTCGACGTGATCCTCAATGCGACGGCCGGCGGCCAGACCGTGATCACCTACACCGCGTTGTGCACCGACCTCGAGTCGCCGCCTTCCGATGCCATCACGATCACAGGTTCTTGACGATTTCACACTGATGGCGAGGGCTACACTGGCTGCAAGACTGTCCAGTGCACCAGGAGAATCCATTGATCGACGGCGTGGCTCAGGGCGTGCGGCAACTCGCTGGCCGCTACGACGTTGGTGACCTCATCGGTCGCGGTGGCATGGCCGACGTGCACGTCGGCACCGACAACCGCCTGGGTCGCAAGGTGGCCATCAAGCTCCTGAAGCCCGCGCTCGCGTATGACCCGGCCTTCCGCACGCGCTTCCGTCGTGAGGCGCAGGATGCCGCCAAGATGGCGCATCCGACCATCGTGCGCATCTTCGACGCCGGCGAGGAGACCGTGCGCGACGCGAACGGCGTCGAGTCGGTCGTGCCGTTCATCGTGATGGAGTACGTCGACGGTCGCCTGCTCAAAGACGTGCTCGCCGAGGGCCCGCTCGAGCCCGCCGAGGCCTGCCGCATCATCGCGCAGGTGCTCACCGCGCTCGAGTACTCGCACCGCGCGGGTGTCGTGCACCGCGACATCAAGCCGGGCAACATCATGATCACCACCTCCGGGCAGGTCAAGGTCATGGACTTCGGCATCGCGCGAGCGATCTCCGACTCTTCGGCGACGATCGCCGAGACCTCCGCCATCGTCGGCACCGCCTCCTACTTCTCGCCCGAGCAGGCTCGCGGTGAATCGGTGGATGCCCGCACCGATCTCTACTCGACCGGCATCGTGCTCTTCGAGCTGCTCACCGGCCGGCCGCCGTTCCGCGGCGACAACCCGGTCGCGGTGGCCTATCAGCACGTGAACTCGGATGCCGTGCCCCCGAGTTCCCTCAACCCCAAGGTCTCACCCGCGCTCGACGCCGTGGTGCTGCGTGCACTCGCGAAGGACCGCTTCGAGCGATACCAGTCCGCGGCGGAGTTCCGGCAGGACGTCGAGGCGGCCACAGCCGGCGAGGTGCCGCAACGCAAGGAACTCGCCGTCAACGACGCGTTCAACGCCACGCTCTTCGGCGTGAACCCGAGCGCCGTCTCCGGTTCCGAGGCGACGCTGCGCCAGTTGAGCGTCGACACGGACGACCGCGTGCAGCGCACCCAGAACCGACCGCCGGTCGCGTGGATCTGGGCGGGCATCGCGAGCATGGTCGTGATCATCGTCGCGGTCGTGTTCTGGACCTTCAGCCTCACCCCGCAGCAGCTCACCGACAACGTCGCGATCGACGTGCCGGACATCGTCGGTCAGAGCTACGTCGAGGGGGCGCAGGTGCTCACCGACAAGAAGCTCACCCCGCAGCGCTTCGACGAGCCCAGCGACGACAGCCCCGAGGGCACCGTGTTGCGCACCGATCCGGTCGCCGGAACGACCGTCGCTCCCGGCCAGGAGATCAAGGTCTACGTGTCGTCGGGCGTGCCGTCCGCGACGATTCCCGATGTCGCGCGCATGTCCGAGGCCGACGCGATCGCGGCGATCGAGGCCGCCGGGCTCAAGTACGGCACCACCACGGCCGAGTACTCGGCCGACCTGCCCTCGGGCACGGTCATCCGGTCGGATCCTGCCCCGGACGCGACCGTGAAGGTGCGACAGGGCGACACCGTCAATCTGTTCGTCTCGAACGGTCTGATCAGCATCCCGGATGTCGCGGGCCAGCCCATCAAGGACGCGAACACCACACTGAGCGCGCTCATGCTCACGATCAAGGTGGACGTGGACCAGGGCTGCAGCGGCGGTATCGTCGCCGGCCAGTCCATCGTGGGCGAGCAGCCTCAGCGCTCGACCATCACGATCCGGGTGTGCCCCTGATCGGCTGAGCGATCAGCCGATCTTGACCAGCGGAGTCAGCCCCTTGGCGGTCTCGGCCGCCTCGGGCAGCCCGGCGGCGGCCAGCCAGTTGCCGAGCATGCGGTAGCCGCCCTCGGTGAGCACCGACTCGGGGTGGAACTGCACCCCGTGGATCGGCAGGCTCTCGTGCCGAAGCCCCATGATCACGCCCCCCTGCGTGCGCGAGGTGACCACGAGGTCGTCGGGCACGGTGCCGTCGACGACGGCCAGCGAGTGGTAGCGGGTGGCGGTGAACGGTTGGGGAACGCCTTCGTAGAAGGCGCTGTCGTCGTGGTTGATCAGGCTGGTCTTGCCGTGCATGAGCTCGTCGGCGTGCGTGACGGTGGCTCCCATGGCCTCGGCGATCGCCTGGTGTCCGAGGCAGACCCCGAGCAGCGGCTGGCCTGAGGCCAGCACCGCGGTGACGATCGGGATGCTGACACCGGCCTGCGCGGGCGTGCCCGGCCCCGGGGAGAGCAGCACGGCATCGTAGTCGCGGATCACGGCCGTCGCGTCATCCGCACCGAATGCGTCGTTGCGCACCACCTCGGTCTCGGCCCCCAACTGCAGCAGGTAGCCGTTGAGGGTGTAGACGAAGCTGTCGTAGTTGTCGACAACGAGCACGCGGGTCATTCGCCGACCGTCACTTCCGGGGGTTCGATGAAGCTCTGCGCCCACGGGAACACCCACTGCACGAGCGCGGCGAGGATCGCCGCGGCCGCGACGATCAGAATGATGATCTTCAGCCACACCGGGCCTGGCAGCACCCGCCACAGCGCGCCGTACATCAGCCCGCCGCCGATGCGCTCACGAGACCGGCGATCTCGGGTGGCGGGCCGCCCGCGCGCGGGTACCAGGTCTCGTACACGGCGTAGGCGATGACGCGCTCGTCGGCGCTGTACGCGGGATTGCAGCTGGTCACGGTGAGGATCCGATCGGTGGGGCTCGCGCCCGCGAACTGGGGAACCGGGTCGAGCACGCCGACGCCGTCGGGCAGCACGTACTCCATGCTGCGATAGACGTACTGGTACCAGCCGGCCTCCGTTTCGAGGTACATGTTGTCGCCGACCTGCAGGTTCACGATGTCGAACAGCGGCGAGCCGTAGCCGGTGCGGTGGCCGGCGAATGCGGCGTTGCCGACCTGGCCCGGCATCGCGGTGCCTGGGTAGTGTCCGATGCCGAGATTGAGCACGTCCTTCGTGCCGACGCCCTCGCGCACCGGCTTGGCCCAATCGGCTCCGAGTCTGGGGATGATGAGCACGGCGAACCGCTCGGCGTTGCCCGGCGCGGTGGCGACCACCGGCTCACCCGGATCGGGTCGTTCCGCCGGTGCCGGTGCGGTGGACTCGCCGCGGTTCCACTCGATGCTCTGCTCCTGAGCCTCGGCGTTCTGCTCGTTGCCGACGATGAGGTTGTCGAGCCAGAGCTGCCACCCCAGGAAGAGCAGCACGATCACGCCGGCGGTGATGAACAGCTCACCGAGCACACCGATGACGCTCACGCGCGGAGTGCGCTTGGCCGCACTCCGGCGCGATGCCCGAGTCTCGACGATCGACATGCCCCGATTCTAGGCGTTCGCGGTGCCTGGCGACCTGATCGCCCAGGTCGAGCACAGTCGCTCTCACGCTAGAATCGCTGCCATGGCCCGTACCAGCAAGTCCGAGCGTCCCATCGACACCGCATCCGGCGAGAGCGCCCCGAACCCGGTGTGGTTCAAGCCCGTCATGTTCGGCTTCATGCTGCTCGGCCTGGTGTGGATCATCGTGTTCTACGTGAGCGGCAGCACACTGCCCATCCGCGACCTCGGCTCCTGGAACATCCTCGTGGGCTTCGGGATCATGTTCATCGGCTTCCTGATGACCACGCGCTGGCGCTGACCACCGAGAACTACATCGGTGTAGTTACCCCCACTGTGGAAAGCCCTGTGGATAACTCGATCAGAGGGTCAGCGCGCGCACGACGGTGATCACGACCAGCGCCGCAGCGATCGCCGCGACGAGACCGATCTGCATGACGCGCTGATCCACCCGCCGGGTGCGCAGATACACGAAAGCCACCGCCGCACCGGCGATGAGCCCGCCGACGTGCGCCTGCCACGAGATGCCGGGGATGAAGAACCCCGCCCCGAGGTTGATCGCGATCACGATGAAGATCTGCACGTTGTTGCCACCGAGCCCCCGCTGGATCACGAAGAACGCGCCCATGAGCCCGAAGATCGCGCCGGACGCGCCGAGCACGCCGCCGAACGGATTCAGCAGCAGCACCGCGACCGACCCGCCGAAGCCCGCGATCAGGTAGAGCGCGAGGAACCGCGCCCTGCCCAGCAGGTGCTCGAGGATCGGCCCGAACACGAACAACGAGTACATGTTGAACAGGATGTGCAGCACCGAAGCGTGCAGGAAGATCGAGGTGATCGGCGTCCACGGCAGCAGCAGGGTCAGCTGCGGACGGTAGACGCCGTAGGCGTTCACCAGCCCGCCCGACACCTGCTGCGCGATGAACACCAGCACCGTGACGCCGATGAGGCTCCAGGTCACGACCGGTTGCGTACCACCCGGCCGGAACGCGCGCACCACCCGCGATGCGCGCTTCGGCGTCGATGCCCGGCCCTCGCGAACGCACTCCGGGCATTGCACGCCGACCGCCGCTTGCGTCTGGCACTGCGGGCAGATGGTTCGCCCGCAGCGCTGGCACAGCACGTAGCTCTGACGATCGGGATGCCGGTAGCAGGTGTCGGACGACCGCTCGGTCGCGGAATCGGCCACCTAGACCTCGTCGATGGTGATGCTCTCGATCACGACCGGCTCGAGCGGCTTGTCGCGGGCATCCGTCTCCACGGCCTCGATCGCGTCGACGACGCGCTTCGACTCCTCGTCGGCCACCTCGCCGAAGATGGTGTGCTTGCCCTGCAGCCAGCCGGTCGGGATGGTGGTGATGAAGAACTGCGAACCGTTGGTACCGCGGCCCCCCTGGATGCCGGCGTTGGCCATCGCGAGCAGGTAGGGCCGATCGAAGAGCAGCTCGCCGTGGATCTCATCGTCGAACTGGTACCCCGGGCCGCCGATGCCCTGGCCGAGCGGGTCGCCGCCCTGCAGCATGAAGTCCTTGATGATGCGGTGGAAGATCACGCCGTCGTAGAGCGGCTCGGTGGTCACCTTGCCGGTCTTCGGGTCGGTCCACTCCTTCGTGCCGGTGGCGAGACCGACGAAGTTCGCGACCGTCTTCGGGGCGTGGTTGCCGAAGAGGTTGAGGTTGATGGTGCCCTTGTTGGTCTTCATGTGCGCGACAGCGGTGTGCATGCCTCGATTCTCCCATAGCGGCCCCTGGACGCTTCCCGTCAACCCCCGTGCGCACTTCCCCGGTTGCGTGGAAGGATGGATGTCAGAGCTCGACCGATTCTTTGGAGGAATAGCCATGGCACTCTCCCGCAAACGGCGCAAGGAACTCGAACGGCTCAAGAAGCAGGCGGAGCACGTCTGGGACGACCAGAAGGAGCTGCTGGACCACGCGGCCAAGGTCGTGCGCGAAGCGAGCCGCCAGGCTTCCAATTTCGCCCGCGAAGAGGTCGGCCCCCGCGTGAAGGACACCTACGAAGACCGCATCGTGCCCGCCGTCGGCGCCGGCATCGCCGGTGCGCGCTCGGCGGCAGGCACGGCGCGCGACAAGTTCACCCGCGAGGTGCTGCCCACCGTGACCAGCGCGCTCGGCACGGCGCTGGCCGCCATCGAGGTCGCCAAGGACAAGCAGGTGCGGGATGCCATCTCGCGCGCCACGAAGATCGGCAACGATCTCGGCACCAAGGCGGGGATCATCCAGCCCAAGCCTGCCGGGCCCGGCCGCTACATCCTGATCGGCCTCGGCGTCGTGGCCGTCGCCGCGGTCGCGTACGCCGCGTGGCAGACCTTGCGTGCCGACGACGATCTGTGGATCGAAGACGAGGCGGCGGAGACCGCGTCGTCGTCGGACGAAGAGCTCTGACGCGCTTCGAGCCGAGCGCCACGCACTAGAGATCGAGACGCCACCGGCGGCGGTGCAGCAACCACGCCAGCACGGTCATGATGGCGAGGGTTGCACTCAGTTGTGCCACGACCAGCCAGGCCGGTGCCTGCGCGTACCACCACGCCGCGGGCGGGAGCACGACGAGCGACATCAGCACGAGGTGCACGAGGTAGAGCGCGAGCGCATTCTCGCCCCACCAGCAGAGCACGCCCGCCTTCGCGGGGCCGACGCGTGCCGCGAGCAGCACGAGCAGGAACGAGAGGGCGCTGATCGCGAGCGTGATGAGCACGAAGCTCAGCGAAACCCGGTGCTTGCTGACCGGCACGATGAACACCGTGATCGCCGCCACCGCGACGATCGCCACGCAGCACAGGGCGAACGGGCCGCTGCCGGCGCGCCACACGTCGGCGACCGCGGTCGACAGGATCAGCAGCGCGCCCCAGGACAGGGCGCCGATGAACCCGCCCGTGCACCGACCCGAGCACCGCGTCGAGCGCCCAGCGATCCAGCAGCAGTTGGTAGGCGCACAGCGACCCACCGTGAAGACGAACGCCGAGGCGACGGTGTCGGCGATCGTGAATCCGATGTCGGGAGCGTGCTTGAGCGCGGCGGGCACGAGTTGCACCCCCGCAAGGTAGTTGCGCCGACCATCAGGATGACGAGCAGACCGCGGTATCGGTCGATCGCGAGAATCCGCTCCGGCGTGGCGCCGGCGACCGGTGCTGCTGTCGGCGCCTCGGGTCGCATGCCGCAACCGTACCCCCACCCCTAGGCTTGCGACATGGCTGAATCGGTCCTCGACATCGACTCCGAATCGCGCACGAACGTCGGGCTCGAATCCGAAGCGCTCATCGCCGGCGGGATCGCGGGCGGGGTCGGCCTGATCGTCGGCGGCTCGGTCTTCGCGGGCTCCAACCCGCCGATCTGGGGCGGCTGGTCGATCGGCGTGCTCGCCGCGATCGTAGTGTTCGCGGCCGGAGTGCTGGCGAGCTACATCGGCTACTGGCGCGCGCGCCACCTGCCGGGCCAGCAGTGGCGGCTGAACCTCGCCCCCTGGAAGTTCATCCTCGATGCCACGAACGTCGCCGCCGTGCACGCGCTCATCGCGACGATCGGCACGGTCGCGGTCTTCGTGCTGCTGTCGTTGAGCTTTCGGGGCGTGACGCTCGACGGCTGGGTCTCCGCGGCATCGGTGGGCACCGCCGCCGGACTCAGCAGCTATTGGATCTATCTGTCGGTCTCCAAGATCGACACCGGCAAGCTCTCGAGCCTGCTGGTGATCTTCATCTCGGTGACGACGCTCACCTCCATGGCCACGGCGTCCGATCCGAAGTGGTGGGAGTACCACTTCAGCCTGCTGGGCACGCTCGGCGATGGGTCGGCAGGCCTGTTCAACATCGCGCTGATCATCGCGGGTTTGCTCGTGACCACGTTCTCGCTGTACCTTCAGCGCGACATCCACTCACTCGTCGAGCTGGGCGTGCTGCGCTATCGATGGAGCGCCCGGGCGATCTCGACCCTGTTCATCGTGATGGGACTCATGCTCGCCGGCGTCGGCCTCTTCCCGCTCACCGTCAGCGTGCTGCTGCACAACCTCTGCGCCTCGGGCATGGCGGTCGCGTTCTTCCTCCTGCTCCTGAGCTCACCCATCGTGCTGCGGGGGATGCCGTGGACCTTCTTCGCCACCACCGGCGCGTTCTTCCTTGCCATGGTCGGCGCCGTGATCCTCTTCGCCGTCACCGGGTACTTCAACCTGACGTTCTTCGAGCTCGTCGTGTTCATGATCATCTTCGGATGGATCGCGACGTTCATCCGCTTCCTCGGAGCCACCGTCGAGACGGCGCAGGCGAAGGCCTAGCCGGTGGTGACCGGCTGACGCAGGATGGTGCGCAGCTTCGCGGGAGCGACCTTGCGGAAGTCGCTGAAATAGATCTCGTGGTGCTTACCCGCCATGCCCAGGCCGGCCTTCGGAATGAACTCCTCGTGCATGGTGGCGAGGATCGAGGTCTCATCATCGAACGAGCCGATGTGCAGCGTCTGCACGCAGCGACCCTCGTCGAGCGACTCGAGTCGCACAGGGTTGACGGCCATCGGGTCGGCCTTGAGCGTGGCCGCGGCGTCGAACATCTCGCGGGTGATCCACTCGGGCACCATCAGCATGAGCGTCCAGTTCCAGCGCGACTTGTTCCGGGCACTCGTGAACGTGCTCATGTCCGGTGACCACCACAGCCCCTCGAGCGGCGGGACGACGTAGTCGCGGCCGAGCCGGTTTCGGCTCGCGAACTTCAGAGCGTAGGCGACCGGGTAGAGCGCCTCGATCGCCGCCGAGAACTCCGGCGCCGAGCTCGGGTCGCCGTGGCCATCGATCATCAAGTACTGCATCGGCGGCACGTCGATGATCCTGAACTCGTGGTGTCGAGCCTGATAGGAGTCGAGGGTCTTCTTGAAGTCGGTCTTCTCCATCGCTAACGCACCATCCTTATCTCGTCGGGAGCTCCATCGAAACCCGACGGCTGTCGGGCGCCGTCTGGAGCGAAGGCGTTCTTGACGTAGAACGACCGCGCACGGGGATTCGCCTCGAGCACCCACAGGCTCGCCGGGTCGTTTCCGAGCACCTCGTCGAGCAGGGCCTGCCCCGCCCCCGAGCCCTGGGCGGATGCGAGCAGGTAGATGAACCAGAGCTGACGTTCGCGCGGTGGTGGGTTATCCACGTTCCGACCCGCGTGGGCGAAGCCGACCACGCGACCGTCGAGCTCGGCGACCGCGGTGCGGGAGTCCGGGCGCGGCGCCGAGCAGATCGCGGTCCATAGCTGCACGCGCGCCTCTCGGGCCTCCGCCCCCCACGCGCTCGGCGGAAAGTGGTCGGCGTAGGTCTCCCGCCACGTCGCCAGGTGCAGGTCGGCGAGCGGTTCGGCTTCGTCGGGTCGCGGCGGGCGAATCAGCATCAGGCCCGCCGATACCGCAGTTGCACGAGCCCCGTGCGGTAAGACTCCGCGCTCTCGAGGGTCAGCGCCAGCGCGGGGGTGCCGAGCCCGAAGAGGGGGATGCCGCGGCCGAGGATCGCCGGAACCACCGAGATCGTGAGGTCGTCGATGAGTCCCGCGGCGAGGAACGAGCGGATCGTCACGCCGCCGTCCACGTAGATGCGACGAACCCCTTCGCGACCGAGGCGTTCGACGAGCGCGGCGGGGGTCTCGGACGAGAACTCCTCGCCGTGCACCGACGGGCGCTCCGGGCCGGTGGTGAGCACGATCACGCGCTTGCCCTCGTAGCACCAGCTCGGAAAGCTCAGGCCGACTTCGTAGGTGCCGCGACCCATCACGATCACGTCGACGGTGGCGATGAACTCGCTGTAGCCGTAGTCCTCGGTCGCGCTCTCCGCGCTCTCAAGGAAGGCGAGACCGCCATCCTCCTCCGCGATGAAGCCGTCGAGGCTGGTAGCGATGTACACGGAGCATTGGGGGGCCATCGCTCTATTGTCGCGCCCCGCGCTGACACGGGTGAGCTTCCGTCCGGCACTGCCCAGACACGACGGATGGCCCGACGCGAACGATCCTCGGCTGGAGGCTTCCGTGCGCGCACTCCCGTTATGAAGGATCTCCTTCAGAACGAGAACGAACAGGACGAACAACGAGAATGAACACAACGAACAACGGGAACGAACAATGGCGGATGGCCCACAGACAAGGCCGGGCGACGCATTCGTCGGGTTGTGGCGCCTGCCGTGGCGGAGTGGTGGAGCCTAGGGGAATCGAACCCCTGACCTCCTGCTTGCAAAGCATGAGAGAAGGCTCGTTTTCCCTTGATCTATAAAGGAAGTTTGAAACGCCGGGGCGCGCTTAGGGCACGCTCCGGTTGCAAGGCTTGCCGAACGCGTCGACGAGCACGTCAATCTGCTCATCCGTCAGCGGCGGCGCTTCCGCAGCCAGATGCTCTGCCCAGGCCCGGAGTTCGGGGTCGTGCTCCTGGGATGATGCGGGCTCGCCCACGAACTCCACGCTACGCCCCCTCAGCATCGGACAGCTCCCGCACGGCCGAGCCCCAGACCCACGCGCGGTGCTGCTCGTCACCGATCGTCCAGCGGATGGCCGCGGCGCGTGGCGTCCAGGCGACCATCTCGGCGTCGACCTCGAAGGGCGTGCTGCCGTACCTGACCCAGGCGCGCACGCGCTTGGGTACCGGCGTCCGGGTGAGGGGTAGACGGTCCAGCTGGAGCTCCTCCGCGAGCAGCGTGTCGGGCTTCTTGCCCTCGGCGGCCATGCGCAGGATCTTCGCGTCCATGCGGGCGTCGATCTGCCTCGCGTAGCGCTTGTTCGTCCCCACCTGGCCGGACCCTTCTGATCTCGAGATCAGCCCGGCCGCTGCGGATTCAAGGATACGTGGGGGTGGAGACGGCCACCTCACCGGTATCTTGAGGTCGTGAACCGCGCTCTGGTCCCCCTGACGACAGCTGCTCTTGGCCTGCTGCTCGTGGGGTGCGCCGGACTCAACGTGCCGGAAGAGCGGGGAACCGTCATCGTCAAGGTGGGCGCAGACGAGAACTGCAACCCGACTCACCACCCGGAGATTGGGCTCGGCGCGGTGGTTACCATCACCGACGAGAACGGTGAAGTCCTGCAGTCGCCGCGGCTCAACGCGGGGGTCCCGGTTGGACCTAACGAGTGCGTCTACGGGTTCACGGTAAGGACGCTGCCGGAGCGCGAGACATACAAGTTCGAGATCGGCAGCGTCTCGAAGACGGTCACGCGCGAGGATCTACCCTCGACGTTCATCTCGCTGCGCTACCCCTAGTCGGCCGACTGCCCGAAGGCTCGGCTGACTCGTCCATCATCTGGGACGTGGCCGGGATACGGGGGTGTGGCGTTGCCGCAGGAGGCCCCTACCCGCAGCGGCACGGCTCCCAGCGAGGGCACCGGCAATCCCACCACTGCTCGGTGCCGTCGCTCGCCTCGCCGGCATCGGCGCCGGGAAGCGAGGGCACAGGTGAGTCGCTCGTCACGCCGACTCAATGTGCGCAGCCCAGAATGGGTCGCTGGCCCATTCCTCCGGGATGCCCATCCCCCGCAGGTTCATCGGGGGGCGCGAGCCCAGCAGCGCGTGGAGCCGGCTGGCCCAGCTGCTGTGCGGCGAGATCTCATTCAGCACTGCCTGCAGCGACACGAGCACAGGGTAGAGCCTCTTCTCAGAACTCTGGGGCAGAGCATCCCCACCCTGCAGCCACGAGATGTCGCGCGACGTCGGGATCTTCGGGTAGACGCCGAGGCCGACGTTCCACAGGCGCCCGTGGTGAGCGCAGACGTTGCGCACGCGGACGTATGTCTTCAGCCAGGACTGCAGGATCGCCCAACTGAGCCCGAGGCCCTTGGCGATGGTGTCCATGTCCTTTCGGCGCTTCAGGTTGCCGTAGAGCCCATCGAGCTGGCCGATCGTCAGCAGCTCGACCATGAGCCACGACGGCGGGAGCTCCGGCTCGCCGTAGGTCACGACGTAGTGCTCGAGCGCCGAGCGGAAGACGATGCCGGCGGTCTCGTCCGAGCCATCATGCTCCGCGTCTCGACTCCGCTGGTCCCGCACCTCCTTCTCGATGATCTCGATGAACTTGCCGTGCCGGTCGACATTGTGGAAGTGGTCGGGGTCGGTGTACCAATGAGGGTCTTCATACGTGATCGCCATGTGGTCGGTGATAGCAGCCCGGACGGCGACCTCGATGCGCCCGAGCGCGTCCATCACCAGGAGCCGCAGCTGCCGGTCGAAGACGTAGAGGTCGAGCACGTGGTCGAACTCGACCTCCGGCTTGAAGAGGTGCTCGCTCGTCCGCGGCAACTCTTGGAACGGGATCGTGTACGGGGAGAGGCGGAAGTACCCGAGCTGTCGGACGTAGCGCTTCGCGCGATCACGGTCAGGGATGGCGAGGCCACGCTGGTCGAGCTGGTCGACGAGCTCGTCTGTCGAGCGCGCTGGCTTCTCGAAGACGCGAGTTCCGCGCGCGCGCTCCTGGCGCTGCCCATACCGACCGTGCTGCGCCATGTCCCCTCCAGCGTCGTCGTTGCGCGGGCAAAGAAAACGCCCCGGGTTGCGCTTCCAAGGAGAGGCGTGGGGCGTGTGGTGCTCCGAAGGTATCACGACACCACTGACGCTTCAATCATTGATGGCGACGATGTTGGCGCGATTGCTGTTGTTATTGATGGGACGCTCGGCAGAAGCCGACCTACGAATGAGCGGGGGGTGGCGACTTGGCAAGGGACAAGGCCCTCGACTGGCCGCCCACTGGGACCGAGACGGTGCCGTGGAGCCAGAAGCACAGGGGCGGCGCCAGGGCCGACCGAATGTTCACCGAGGTTGAAGCTGCCGTCCCGCCGCTCATCGCCGAGCTCAACTACACGGTCCCGAGTGAGCTGAGTCGTGGTGCCGAGGAGGCCCTCCTGGCCGCAGCCCGAATGGAAGCCGGCGCCGCTGACTCACGGGGTGGGATGACCCGGTTCACACTGGCCGCCGAAGCTATCGCATCCTCGCGAATCGAGTATGTCCAGGCCAGCGCCGCCGACTTCATCCGCGTTCATGCCGGCGCGAAGGGCAACGACTCCGCGAAGAGCATGGTGGCGGCCTCGCACGCAATCGCGGAGTTGCTCGAGTCTGTCGATGCTAACGGCGTGATCCGACTCGAGGCGTTGTTGGCGGCTCACCGCACCCTCATGAAGGATGATCGCTACGAGCGCCTCCACGCCGGCCAGGTGCGTACCGAGCAGAACTGGATCGGCGGCAGCGACTTCTCGCCGCGCGGCGCCCTGCACGTGCCTCCGGTGCCGGAGCGCGTCGACGAACTGCTGGCGGACCTCATGGCGTTCGCGAACCGCGACGACGTGCCTGTGCTCGCGCAGGCTGCGATCGCGCACGCGCAGTTCGAGACGATCCACCCGTTCGGGGACGGCAACGGCCGCATCGGGCGCGCCCTGGTGGGCGCGATCCTGCGCCGCCGCGGCGTCATGCGCAACACCATCGTGCCGATCGCGTCGGGGCTGAACGCCCGTCGCGACGAGTACTTCGCCGCGCTCACGTCCTACCGGCGCGGCCACGCTGCACCCCTGGTGTCACTCGTAACTCGGGCGGTGACAGCCGGCTGCCATGAAGCGCTCGTCTCGATTGAGCGGATGAGGCCGCTATCCGGGGCTGCGACTCACTTGGCCGGTGAACTCGACGAGCTCGACACCCGCATCCGAAGGACAATGCGCTAAGCCGGTGCTGCGCTAGATCCTCCGAATGTGCGTGCGGCACTCAAGCCGCGTCCTCATCGTCACCTTCGTCATCTTCATCGACTTCGTCGTCTAGATCCTCTTCGACTTCATCTACGTCGACGGGGTCCGTGAAATCGTCGATGAAGGCGTCAACCTGGTCCATCAGGGGTTCGAGCCCCGCCGGCGCGAGATGCCCGTAGCGGTCGAGGGTGATTGAGGGTCGGGCGTGTCCGAGCGCGCGCGAGACGGCCAAGAGATTCGCTCCCGCCTCAGACAGCGCGATCGCCGCAAAGGTGTGGCGGAGCGCGTGCGAGGAGTACGTCGTTATCTTCTCGGCGCGAGTCCGGTTCGCGATGGTGACGCATCGGTCCAGCACGTTGTTCACGAACCCCTTGGCCACGGGGTGCCCGGCTTTGCGGCGACTCTCGAATAGGTAGGCACCCGCGGGTCGGCCAGCCGTCAGTGATTCGATAGTCGCACGGCCCCTCGCCGGGATCGGGAGCGTACGCCTGCCGGCGTTCGTCTTCGGGTCGCGCACGGTGACCTGGCCCCCGCTGGCATCACCCACCTTGAGCTCGCGTGCCTCCTCTTCGCGAAGCCCCATGAACCCCATCAAGATCAGGAACGCGCGATCAACCGCGCTCGGCGCCGCAGCGACAAGCGCGTTCAGGTGCTCTGACGAGTAGTGGGGTCGCTCCTTACGTCGCAGCGACACGACGAGTCCGTCCGTGAAGTCCTCCGCGACGAGCTTGTCGCGGACGCCGCGCTTCACGGCCGCACGCAGGATCTCGAGCTGCTTCTTGCGGCTCTCGGCAGCGACCTCGGGTCGCTGCGACCAAATCTCGACCTCGGTGGGCGTGATGGTGTTCACCACTCGATCACCGAATTGCTGCACCACCTTGCTCGCGTGATACTCGTTGGCCTCTACGGTCCTCGGTGCGCGATCGGCGATGGCGGCAAGGTGGCGGCTCATCAGCGTCGCGACGGTCAACGACCCGCGGACGATGGCGACCTTCGTCGGATTGCCGGCGTGCTCTGCGTCGTGGAGGTAGGCCTCGGCCCGCTTCGACTCGGGGTAGTTCTTCTTGTGCTGGCGGAGTCGACCCTGTGCGTCGCGGTCGGGGCCACGCCACCGGCGCTGGTATCGCGGCGCTCCCTTCGCGCGAAGCTCGGCAATCTCGGTCTTGGTCCGGTCCTCCCAGAGATCTCGGACCGTCATTCGGAGGAAGGCTCCTTCGACTTCTTCGTCACCTTCTCGCCGCGCGCGACGGAACGAAGCTCCAAAGCCTCTTTGATGTCATGGTCGGTGAACTTCTCGAGCATGTCGACCAGCGCCTGGATACGCCCGTGACGGCGGTCCGCGATGCTGCGATTGCGGTCGGGGAGGCCATCGCCGAATCCGAAGGTTTCTTGGGAGATCAGTTGCGACGCGTAGAAGTAGCCAATCGCGTCCAGCTCCTCTTGCGAGACAGGGAGCACCATCGCCAGCCGCGCGACGTCTACCTCCTTGGGGCTGACGATAGTCGCGACACCCTTCCGCCACCGTTTTCCGGTCAGGATGATGTTGAGCGTCGAGATCGGCATGTCAGCCGCGACGGCCAGCTCTCGAGTCGTCATGCCGGCGCGCTGACGCGCGTTATTGAGCAGGCGCGACGCTGCCGGAATCTCGAGTTCTGGGTCTTCAGTGCTGTCCGTCACATGCTCAATGATGTCAGCGCGGTGAACAAAGTCTCAACGCGACTGACTACACGCGTATAGACAGGTGTAGTTGCGTAGGTATCTATGACGTGTACAATTGTAGGCATGACCGCTCCCACCATCTCCGCCCTGCTGGGCATGCTGCGCCGCGAGAGCGCGCTGCTATCAGTCAAGGACACCGCAGCGGCGCTCGGAATCACCGAGTGGTGGGTGCGCCAGCTGATCAACAGCGGCGAGCTGCGCGCCATCAACGTCGGGGGCGCCGAGAAGGCAGCACGGTGGCGCGTCGACCCGGAGGACCTCCGGGCGTTCATCGCAGGCCGCGAGAACCGCGCGCGCGACCTCACCGGAGCGGGGGTCGCGTGATCGACAAGAGGGTATTCACAACAAAGGGCGCGGTGGCTTTGGCCGCCGCGTCTTCTGTCTGCGCTCTGATGGTCGTCACCGCCGCCGTGTTGCCTCAGCCGAAGCAGCCGATTTCCGTCGCCGAGCAACGAGAGTTCGATCGACTGCTCTGGAACGTCCAGTCGATCATCGAGGCGTACCCGCGGGACCTGGAGACCGACTCGATCGACCAGATCAAGGCGGAGGCGGCGCTACTCGAAACCGCTCTGGTCAGGGCCGAAGGGGAGCCAGCGCTGCTCGACCGCATCAATGCGTTGTTCGGCGACCAGAGCGACGCCACTGCACGGCAGGCCGAGTCGTCAGCCGAGAACACGCTGACCGCCGCCCTCGAGTTCTTCGAGCGGGCAGATGCGCTTCGTCGGAGCGTCGAGGAGCAGTACCCGCACGCGGGCATCCAGGCCGTAAAGACGCTCCGCAACACCGCCGAGCTCCTGGGCAATCAGCGCGACATCGACTCTTCTGCGGTATCTGCGGTGAACGCCTTCGCTGATGCGGTCGAGTGGATGCGCGCAAGCGATGACGAGCGGCAGTACCCCGTGGGTGACCTCCGCGGGGCTCAAAAGCTCGAGATCGAGGCGTTCGCCCGCGAACTCGCTGGGGAGAACCTTCTTCTCGAGGTCGAGTTCGTCCCCAGCCTGGGTGGCCGGAACGAGGTCAACCCCGGCTGGGCCGGCTACACGATGTGGAACTGGGTCGCGCCGGGCGAAGCCGTGATCTTTCTCACCGAGTCTGTGGCGGCGTCGTGGCCAACGGAGACGATGAAGTCGCTTATGGCGCACGAGGTCGGCCACGTCGTCGGCACGGTATGCGCACAGCACTTCGACTTGGTCAATCAGGACGAGGTCGAGCTGTTTGCGACCGCGTGGGCCATCAGCCAGGGCTTTACGGACGAGTGGGGCAACGGCGTCAACGTCTACCAGCGCCCGACGCACGAGTACGTTGCCGCAGTCGGCACCTGCGAGTTCTAGCTGTAGTGCCCAGCCAGGTTGTTTGAGATTCGGCTGATGGGTGGGAGTTTCCCGATGGCGGTGTGGGGTCTGTGGTGATTGTAGAAGTGGAGCCAGGCGGGGAGCGCTGCTCGGCGGGCTGACTCGGTGGCGTAGTGCTTGCTGAAGGCCCAGCCGTCGGCGAGGGTGCGGTGGAAGCGTTCGATCTTGCCGTTGGTCTGGGGTCGGTAGGGGCGGGTCTTCTTCGGTCGGATCCCGAGGTCGTTGCAGGCGTCGCGCCAGGCGTGTGAGCGGTAGGCGGAGCCGTTGTCGGAGAGCACGCGTTCGACGGTGACGCCGCGGTCAGCGAACCAGGATGTCGCGCGTCGGAGCACTCCGATCGCGGTCTGTGCGGTCTCGTCGTCGTGGATCTCGGCGTAGGCGACTCGGGAGTGGTCGTCGATGACGGTGTGAACGAAGGCGTAGCCGATGATCTCGTGTCGATGCTTATCGCGAGCCAGGCCCGGTGTCGTGCGACGGTTCTTCCCACCCTGGACTTTGCCGACGAATCTCCAACCGCCGCCGTGTGGGATGTTGCCGAGCTTCTTGACGTCGACGTGGATCATCGCGCCCGGGGTGTCGTGCTCGTAACGTCGCGCGGGTTCTCCGGTCTTCACATCGACGTGAGAAAGCCGGTTGAGGCGGCAGCGGACCAGGACTGCGTGGACGGTGGACGCCGGCATCCCGAGTCGGCCCGCGATCTGCACCGGACCTAGCCGCTTCTTGATCCGCAGATGCACGATCTTCTTCACCGCGACCTGCGGGGTCCGGTTCGGATGCGAGTGCGGGCGGCTCGACCTGTCGACCATCCCCTCCGGGCCGAGCTCGACGAGCCTCTTCGACCACTTCGCCGCGGTCGGATACGACACCCGGAAGTAGTCAGCCGCCGCGGCGACCGACCACCCCTCCTCGACAACCTTGCGGGCAAGACGAAGCCGTTGGCGCGGCGTCAACGCCGCATTACCGTGAGACACGAGAACCTCCTGGGCTCAAGAGCGGTGAACTAAGCAGCTCCACTCTCGCCCGGAGGTTCTCGTCATGTCACGGCAACCAGATCAAGCAACGTCCCTGGGCACTACATCTAGCCCGCGAGGCTCTTCGCGTACTCGTACCAGTCGCGCGCAGCCTTGATCGCGTCGTCGATGTCGTCAAACTTGACCCACTTGGCCGGCGCGAAGAGCGACGAGTAGATCTCGATCTGCTGGATGGGCGGGGGTTCGCCAGGCGCGTGCGGCGTATGCTTCCGCTCCAGCAGCGTGCCGTAGCGAATCCGGACGAGTCCTTCCCTCGCGGAGGGGAGATGGCGCTCGGGCTTCTGGTCACACCAGTAGATGTGAGCGAGGTCGACGAGGACGAGTAGCTCGGCGACGGCTGTTGACGATGGCATGGCTGATCCCTGCTGCTGAAGCGGAAGAGTGGGAGGGCCATGTCGGGCCTGGCGGGTGACTCCAGCCTATGAATGCCGACGCCAATGTCGGCGTGGAGATCCGCGGCGCAGCGGGTCAGCGCCCTGCGGGCGGGCTAGTCGGTTAGACCGGCCTGCCGGCCGGCGGGGTGTTCAGCCCAAGGGCTGAGGTGCTCTACCGCACACTTTTTTGCCGTGCTGCACACTTTTCACCACACTTTTCGGGTGTCATTTCGCAACTTCTGTGCAGCTCGATCGCCGTGTTTCCGGGGATCGAGAGCCCTTCGGCACAGAGTGCACACTCTTTTTGAACTCTAGATAGGGAAGTTTCAGCATCCCGATCGTGCACACGCGCCTGCGTACGCCTGATGGTGAACGCTCTGAAAACCGTGCGTTCTGTGCGCAGCACCCCCGGAAGCCCGGAAACACGGTGATCTGCCTGCACAGAATCTCGTTCTGGCGCCCCGAAAAGTGTGGTGAAAAGTGTGCAGGGCGACCACAAAGTGTGCAGCAGGGAATCAGAGCGAGTGCTCGGCGGGAAGCGGCGCGGGAAAGAGATGGGTGTGAGCGGGGCGGCGGGGGGCCGGGCTGGGTGGCGATACGGCGGTGTGTCGTGTTGCAGCGGCTTGACAGGGGTGATAGGCTCGAATCACTCAATAAGCCGAGCCAGGTACTCCTGGCCAAGGTTGTATCCGTCCACGATTGACGGCTCTACGGTCCGCGTCCCGTCGGGGCGTCCTCGGGTTCTGCCTGGAAAACGGAAACTTCGCCGTTCCCAACCCGGAGGATCCGATGACATCGCACCCCCTGACTTCTGCGCCGACTTGTCCTGCGCCTGCGCTCACTCCCGTGTTGATCTCGCCGCGGCAGCTGACCGCGCTGCTGGGCGTCAACATGGACACCCTGAAGCGGTGGCGCCAGGAGGGTATCGGGCCGGCGTTCATCCGTCCTGGTGAAGAGAAGGGTCGCGTCGCCTACGCGATCGCGGATGTCGAAGCGTGGATCAACACCCGCCGCGTCCGTACCGCCGGCGCTTACGAGGTTCTTCCCCTCAATCTCACCGTCCGCACGGCATAGCGCTCCTGCGCGCCCATACGCCCAGAAAGAGTTATGGCCCCGCCGCAGGAGTGAACTGCGCGGGACCGTGAAGGAGACATGTTCCTTATGAGCATTGTAACGTTTGTCGACGCTGAAGGTGTTGACGCACCTGATTTTGACGAGATTCCTGACCTCGAGCAGGAGTTCGAGCCCGCGCTGATCGACGAGGAGAAGCGCGCCCGCTCGATGGGCTCCGACGTCTACGTGTTCGACGAGATCGTGAAAGTGATCACGCAGTCGTACCTGGACGAGCTCGCCAACGCCGACAACGCGTTTGGGTCCGTTGTCCCGGCCGCTTCGGAAGTTGGGTCCGTTGTCCCGGCCGCTTCGGAAGTGAAGGAGGAGCTACTGCGGCGGATCAACCTGCGTGTCGGCGTCATCAACATCGGCCGAAAGGGCCAGGAGCGCTTGCCGATCCTGAAGGCGCTCACTCCCCGGCAGATCGCGATGATCCTCGTACGGCTGCACCACGTGATCGCCATCGGGGCTGGCGGAGCTGCTCCGCGGCGCTCCGCGCTCATCGGCATCTACTGCGATTCCGGACCGCGCCGAGGGACGTACTCGGTGGACGAGATCGATGTGCGTGAGGTCGCTAGCCGATACAACTGGGAACTGAGTCGCGCCGCGAATGACGTGTTCGACCACCTCCGCGAGATCGCTCCGCTGCGAACCGAGACCGTCGATGCCGACCTCGTGCCGATGGAGAACGGCGTCTTCGACTACCAGACGAAGACGTTGCTGCCCTTCTCACCGGACTACGTCTTTCGCGCCAAGGCCGGTGTCTGCTTCAAACCCGACGCGACGAGCCCGGTCCTTCACCACGAGGACGGCACCGAGTGGGACGTCGAGTCGTGGATGGACGAGCTCGCCGACGGCGACGAGCAACTCTCCCTGGTGATCTGGCAGGTCATCGGGGCGACGCTGCGCCCCCTCGTCGCCTGGGACAAAGCGGCGTTCTTCTACTCGGAGGTGGGGAACAACGGCAAGGGCACGCTGTGTGAGCTAATGCGCAACCTCGTCGGTCAGCACGCCCACGTCTCGATTCCTCTCGCGGACTTCGGCAAGGACTTCATGCTTGAGCCGCTGACGAAGGCGTCTGCTGTCATCGTCGACGAGAACGACGTCGGGTTGTACCTCGACCGAGTCGCGAACCTGAAGGCCGTCATCACCAACGACGTGGTATCCATCAACCGCAAGGGCCTGACGCCGATCAGCTTCCGCTTCCGCGGCTTCATGATCCAGTGCGTGAACGATCTGCCGCAGGTCCGCGACCGTAGCGAGAGCTTCTACCGTCGCCAGCTCTTCATCCCCTTCACGAAGAGCTACACCGGCGTCGAACACAAGTACATCAAGCGCGACTACATGGCCCGTCGCGAGGTGCTCGAGTACGTCGCGAAGAAGGTCCTGGTCGACCTGCCCCCGTACTACGAGTTCGACGTGCCGGATGCCTCGGAGGCCCTGCTCGCGCAGTACAAGGAGTTCAACGACCCCGTGCGCGAGTTCTGGGCCGAGCACAAGGACCTCTTCAAGTGGGACCTGCTGCCGAAGGAGTTCCTGCGCGACCTCTACCAGTCGTGGTTCGCGAAGAACAATCCGTCGGGGAAGGTGATCGGCAAGACCAAGCTCTGCAGAGAGCTCGAGGTCTTGATGGCGCGCGACGGCGAATGGTTCACCCTTGAGAACGCAGTCTCGACTCGGGGCCTCGTCGACCACCCCGAGCCCCTGATCCTGACCTACAACCTGACCGCCTGGATGCAGCCCGGCTACGCCGGCCGCGACCCCCGGCAGATCTGCATGCCCGACTTCCCGGAACGTGCCCGGGGTTATCTGCGCGTCAGCCGATCGTCGGCACCGTCGCCCAGCACTACGGATGCCTAGAGACCGCCCTCACGCCGGGATGGGCTCCGGCACCAACACACCAAGGAGATCCACATGACCATCAACAAGAAGCTGCTGGCCACGGCTATGCTCGCCGGCGTCGGCGCGTTCAGCTTCGCCGGCTGTACCGCCGACAACGGCTCGGGCAGCCACGACGACGACTACATGAACCCGACGTTCACCTACGAGACGTACGCCGCTGGTCCGGCACAGTCCGTGAAGATGGAGCTGCCCGAGTACATCGCCGACGGAGCGCTGGTCGAGTCGTTCCTCGTGACGGCGCTCGACATCGACGGTGAGATGAACGGCTACAGCTGCGCCGTGCTGATCGACATCGACTGGGCCGCAGACGGCGAGTCCCGTGCCCGCGAGGTCGACGCGCGCAGCACCTTCCTCAAGAGCGTCGATCGCCTGAGCGATGAGCAGGCCGTCGCCGTGCGCGCGATCGCGCTCGACAACTACCTCGACGACTCCGAGGTCGAGGGCATCGCGGCGCCCGATGGCTACGAGGTGCTCACCGAGCGGCTGTCCATCGCGGACGACGGCGACTCGATCGTCGCGCTGCACACGTGCAAGTCGCAGCCCGAGCGCGCCGTGACGATCGGGTTCACGCGTCTCACCGAGAGCGACGGCGAGCTCAAGTTCAAGCGCATCGCGTCGGCCGATGCCGCCGCGACCGCTTCGGGCTCGGTGTACGCCGGCGGCAGGATCGACGAGTAGGAGGCTCACATGCAGACGATCACCAAGACGGTCGCGACCGTGCTCGTCGGCGCCGGACTGGTGGGCCTGACTGGCTGTGCGAGCTCCGATGCCGCGAGCCCCGCCCCGAGCTCGAGCAGCACGGCCTCGTCCGCCGAGGGGAGCGGCTCGTCCTCGGGCACCCCCAACCAGGACGGCGCGTTCGAGTTCCGATCCAGCGCGGCTGAGGCCGAGTCGATCACCGTCCGGATCCCCGACGACCTGCTCGACGAGATGCTCGCTGGCTACGACGATCCGGTGCCGTACAAGGTGCACCGCACCGTCGAGAGCATGACCTTCACGGCGCTCGACCTGAAGGGTCTCGAGGAGGGCGTCTGCGTCATGCGGCTCGACGTCAACTGGGCACCGCAGGGTCTCGCCTACGCAGCGAAGTACGACCTCAGCACCCGTCCCTACAAGGACTGGATGCCGATCGCCGACGAGAAGATCGTCGCGGCGCTTGGCGTGTCGCTGAACGTCGCCCACTTCCCGGTGCCCGAGGCGGAGGAGCTCGGCTACCGGGGTCTGCACGGCGGCGTCTACGCGAACGAGGACTACACGTCGTTCCTGGTCGCGAGCTGGTGCGTGGCTCCGCCGTTCGAGGGCTCGTGGGTGTCTCTGCCTTACTTTGTCGACGACGGCGGCCGCGACTCGGACCTCGACGGCGTACCTGAAGATCTGATGGCGTCCGCAGCGAAGTTCCGAGTCGGCGCGACGAAGGCCGGCACTATCGTCATCTCCGACGCCACCGTTCTCCACTACTACACGACCGAGGGCGACGGATGGGAGCGTAACGAGGACTGACGAGATCAAGCGGTTCCGCGACGCCGGTGGCGATGCTCTGCTCGACGACATGTCACGAGCCGCACGCCGCGGGCGACCGCGCGACTGAGATGCTCGCCGCCGAACCGACGCTCACCGCCGAGGAGCTGCGGGATCATCTCCGCCTCGAGGCGGGCATGGGCGAACCGCCGCTAACGCACCGCTGACGACGAGATGCCCCGGAGCGCTGATTCGGGGCATCTTGCTGTCCGGGGTCCTCGAGGCGGCAGATCTCTGCGTGACTCAGTCCGTCTCGGAGAACGCCTCGTCGGCGCTCACTCTGGTGCCGTCGTCCTGCGCCTTCGCCTCGTCGTAGGCCGCGACATCGGCCTGCTCCTCGAGGCGCTCCTGCTCATCCAGCCAGGCCCAGTACGGGCACTCGGGGTGGTTCCCGAAGTCGCATGAGTGCGGCGTGACGTTGTGGTGGAAGCCGTGCTCACACCGGATGTTCCACCACTTCTCAGGCGGCGGCGTCCCTCGCTCTCGCCGCGCCGCGTGCTCGTCCATGCCGTCAACCTTGCCCCCACTCCTTAGCTCGCGTCCACTCCCCGACCTGCGGGCCGGATTCAGTCAGCCCGGGCGGGTAGCCCCGCCCCGGGGGTCCGGTGAGAGGTATGCATTCCGCAGACCCCACAGAAGGCCCGGGGTTTCGCCCCGCACACGATCAGGAGTACCCATGGACCACACCAACCCCGAGGGCACCCCGGCCCCCTTCGTTCTTCCCGGCTGGGATGGCGTCGTTCACCGGAAGCGCTCGCGCGGCCGCACCGCCCTCGCGATCACGCTTGGCGTGGCCAGCGCCGCCACGGCAGTCTGCGCCGTCGGCGTCGCGGTGTAACTCGCCCGTCCTGGTGTCCAGCGATCCTCGGCGCGCTCGTCAAGGTCGAGGAGACCGGAGGCATCGCCAAGACCGCCGAGGAGACCGCCGCCGCCGAGCAGGCTGCGCCACCGGTGCCCGTCTCGGACGTGTCCTGGGAGACCTTCGTAACCAACACCGGTGGGCAGGCGGAGATCGACCGCTGCACCGGCGGCCTGACCGACATGACCACCTTCACCGGGAACAACTGGGAGGGGGGCCGCTACTTCGGTCTGCACCGTCACTGCGGTGGGTGGTCGGCGCTCGCGCTGAGCACCGGTCAGATCGTCACAATCGACAACGTCCGCTACCAGGTGATCGGCGCGACGGCCATCCCGCGTCCCGGCTACAACGCGCCGGGACTGCCCTTCGTGAGCTGGAATGCCTCCTACGACCAGGTCGAGACCCTCGGAGGAGACGCCTACATCCAGAGCTGCCGGGAGGACAAGAACCAGGGCACGCGCGTCGTGGCGCTGGTGCAGATCTGACCGGAGAGACCCCGGCCCTACGTGGGGTCGGGGTCTTGCCTTTCGCCTATCAGCTACGCAGCGTCCTTGACTTCCGAACCTGCCGACTGGATGGCGTCGAGAGCCTTGTAGAGGTCGCCGCGATGCGCGTCGGCGTTGGGTCCGACGTCGAAGAAGACGACGTGGCAGGCGGGCTCGAACTCCTTCACCTGCAGCGGCTGCGGGTAGTCCTCACCCGGGCCGACGGAGATCGGATACAGAAGCACCACTCGGTCGGTCTTCAACCCTGAGTGCCTGGCGTACGCGACGACCTGGTAAATGTCCGCGCGACGTACGCGGACGCGCTGGCCGCGCGTGGGTGCGACGTCGATCGCGTCGTCTTCGGTCGTGGGAGCCGATGGCAGCACGTCCTTGTACTTCGCATCCAGCACCAGCCTGACACCGTCTGCTCTCTGCATCACGTAATCCGGCTTGACCGCAGTCGACCCGTTCTTTCGCCCATCGGCCGTGAGCAGGGTGGCGCGGTGAGGCTTCTTGACACGCGATGCGCCTGGCCACGCTTCGAGCACGTTTCCGAGCGCCTGCTCGTAGAGGCCGTTGAGCGACCACATGATCGCGTCCTGCGAGTGGCTGCCCACTTCTGTCGACACGAACGTGCCCTCGAGCAGCGCCTTGGTGAACTCGATGATCGGCTTGTAGTGGCGCAGTGGTCCAGAGAGGTTGAGTCGCAGGGCGTCCTGTGGGCGAGCCTGCACGTCGCCCACTCCTGCGAACAACGAGAGTGCCCGGCGAGTGAGCTCGTCGAGCGCCGTCCGGGCACTCTCCAACGGAACTGTTCGAGCGAGCACGGCGACCTGTCGGAGGCCGGCCTTGAGGTAACGGTTGGCCGGAGTGTCGTGAGTCGGCTCGGTGAACCGCGCCGGGATCACATGCGGCCGAGCCTGAGCGACGGAATGGCTGAGATAGCGGGTGACGTCGATGCGGCCGCGGACGCGGCCCACCAGGTCTTCCTCGCGCACGACATATCCACGACGAAGCCAGCGCATTGCGAACGCGAGGACCTCAGCGACGTACCAGCCGAGGAGGCACGCAGCCGGCTCCGGTCGGAGCGCGTCGAGGTTGGCGCGTGCGTCCTTCAGCTTCTTTCCGACGCTCCGGGTGCCGTATGCCCAGTCGGCCAGGAAGAACAAGTCGAGACCTGAGATTTTCGGTGTGACGCGGAGGTGCACCGGCTGTCCGTCGATGTCGAGTCGAGCGATCCCTGCGAAGTCCGCCGAACGCACCGTCCAGTGGTCTTCACCCGGTGCCTTCCGGAAGCTGAGATTGAGCTCCTGCCAGCGGTCGGCCGCGACCGCCTCGACGAGCGCGCCGGTTGCACGAGTCGTCGACTGTTCGACGATCTCCAGGAGCGGGTTGCCGACATCCCACTCGGCAGTGGACGTTGCCTCACTCATGCGCTGGAGAGTCGCCTCCCGCGCCAAGGCCCGCGGCCCATGAGAGAAGGGCCGTCTCCACGGCTTCCTGCTCTGTCGCGTCTCCCTCGATCCCGAGGGTGCCCAATGCCGATGCGAGTCGGGTCGCGTCGACCAGGCCCTCAGCTGCGTACTCGTTGAGCAGCGGCAGCACCTCGTAGGCGAAGCGTCGCACGATCGCACTGCGCGACTCGTCCTCGTCCTTCGCATCACCCGACGGCAGGAAGTAGCTGTGGCCGACGGCGAGGGCCGCGTTGTTGTCAGCAGCCGTGAAGAGACCAGACACGACCTCGAAGAGCTGGCGCGCTGCCGCGCGGTCGGTGGTACCCTTCCACGCTGCACTGCTGATGACCTCGGCGTCGGGTGCCAGGGTGATGAAGGTGAAACGGCGACGCAGCGCATAGTCGATGAGCGCGATCGACCGGTCCGCTGTGTTCATCGTGCCCAGGAGGGTCAGGTTGGACGGCAGCGTCATCGACGCGTTTCCGTCGACGGCGTATGGGGTTCGGACAGGTGCATCCCGGTACTCGAGCGCGTAGAGCAGCTCGCCGAAAACGCGCGCGATATCAGCGCGGTTCATCTCGTCGACGATGAGGATCACGTCGCAGTCGCTCCCCGCCGCCTTGAGCTCCACGGCAACCGCAGCCAGCAGACTCAGAACGCGGTGCTCAGCGCGGAAGGTCACCCCGTTGGCCGTAGGCGCAGGTGCCAGCGTGCGCACGAAGTCCTCGTACCCATAGCTCGGGTGGAACTGCGCGATGTCCCAGAGCGCAGTGAGGCCACGCCGGATCACTTCGCGAGCGATGTCACCCGGGGTGCGCTCGTTGGTCGGCAGAGTCTCGAGGATGGCGGAGAGATTCGACTCCGCGCGCTTTCCCGCTGCGGCCCAGTCCACGTACTCCATCGCCACGTGCGTCTTGCCGGTGCCTGGCGCCCCCTGCAGTACGACCTGGCGACGACGACGTGCCTCCTTGTGAAGGAGATCGAGGTGCGCCGGCGGCTCTTCGCGCTCAAGCGACTCTGCCTTCGGGCGCGGCCGCGCCGCCGCACGGAACTCGTCCTTGGTCAGGCCGAACCAGCGGTTCGTCTTCCACAGCAAAGCGAGCTCGACTGAGTCACCGCGTTGCGCGACGACCTCGCTGACCTGCCCACGGATGCGCTCCTCGAGGAACTCGATGACGGCGGGCACGAACTGCGCCGTCGGGAGGAATCTTGCCGCCCCGACAATGGTGGAGCCATAGCGCTCGGGTTCGAACAGCGGTACCGCGACGGCCTGGTTCACCAGCGTGGACGCTGCCTTGCGAGCCTGTGCTCCGACTCCCAGAGCGTCGAAAGCCTTCTCGACCACGTCAGTCGAGAAGCCTGCGGGATCGAACGTGCCGTCCTCGCGGGCAAAGGTCTCCTCCACCACCTTCGCGATGCGCGGCTCCGCGAACACCCGCGCGGCCCAAGCGAGCGCGTTCGCGGTCGCGGTGTCACCCTCCTTTGCCGCACGCAACCAGCGGTCCTCCACGAGGACTCCATCGCGGAACGTGAACAGGCTCTCGACCCAGCTGGATGCGGACTCAGCGGAGTTCTTCTCCGCGATGCTCATGACCTGCTGCACGGTCATCCCGGGCTCGACCTGCGCCGCGGTCGCGATGAGGCTCGCGAGGGTCGTGTTTCGCGTAAGCGACATGTGCTCAAGGCCGACATCCATGGCCGAATCGTACTGGCCGACCTAGCTCGTGCTCAGTCTTTCCGACACGCGCGCCGCACAGCCCGTGAATGTCGGGCCCAAGATCTAAAGTTGTCCCATTCCCAAGATCTATTCGGAGACAACCACGTGACACTGACAGCCGAGCCGCTCCAGGCCCGCAAATCTACAGCCCAGCCGCTCCGTGAGGACCAGGCCCCGCCGGAGTTGCCGACTGTCGAGGGTGGGTTCTCCACCGTCTACGCCGACCCGCCTTGGCAGTTCGAGAACCGGACCGGCAAGGTCGCGCCGGAGCACCGTCGACTCGACCGCTACTCCACAATGACATTGGACGCTATCAAGGCGCTGCCCGTCGCGGACCACGTCGCGAAGAACGCGCACCTCTACCTTTGGGTGCCCAACGCGCTCCTCCCTGAGGGCCTCGACGTGATGAAGGCGTGGGGCTTCCGCTATGTCTCAAACATCGTCTGGGCCAAGCGACGCAAGGACGGTGGACCTGACGGCCGCGGCGTGGGCTTCTACTTCCGTAACGTCACCGAGATCCTGCTCTTCGGAGTGCGCGGCTCGTTGCGCACACTGGCGCCGGCGCGTTCGCAGGTCAACATGGTCGAGACCCGCAAGCGCGAACACAGCCGCAAGCCGGACGAGTTCTATCCGCTGATCGAAGCCTGCTCGCCCGGCCCCTACCTCGAGATGTTCGCTCGTCGCGCGCAGCCCGGGTGGTTCGCCTTCGGGGACGAGGCATCGGACGAAGTCGAGCCGCGCGGGCGTGCACACAAGGGCTACGAGGGTGGCGAGATCGAGCGGACCTGGGATCCCGACGAGGCACCGAAGCTCGCTCGTCATCAGCGGCTCGACGAGGCGGTGGCTGACGAGCTCGCGAAGCTGATCCGGGCGTTCTACGACTCTGGGCAGAGCATCCGCGACATCGCGTCCACCACCGGCTATAGCATCCAGCGCGTTCGCACGCTTCTCCAGCATGCCGGAGCGGATCTTCGACCCCGAGGTGGCACGCACCTCGGCTAGTTGAATCGCCCCCCGCCGCCCTAAGTGGTGGGGCCTTTTCGTATCCATATCCCCGCGCGTCAGGTATCCACGAGGTACACCCCACTGAACAGATACAGCCGTAGCAGCGGGCGCCGGAAATCCAGGCTTCCCAAATGTTCAATGACATCGCTTCCGTTACAATTGAACAATACCGTTGGGGGTCTAGACGTGAATGGTCAAGTTGTCGGATACGCGCGGGTGAGCAGTGCGGACCAGAACCTCGATCGCCAGCTGGTCGCCCTCGGTGACGTCGACGAGTTGTTCACCGACAAGCTCAGCGGTCGGGACACCAACCGCCCCGGTCTGCAGGCGCTGCTGGTCCATATCCGCGGTGGCGACGTGGTGCGCGTCAAGAGCCCCGACCGCCTGGCGCGCTCGACGGCCGACCTGCTCGACCTCGTCGAAAAGATCAAGTCCAAGGGCGCCTCAGTCGAGTTCGTCGACAACCCGGCCCTCAACACCGACACCCCGCAGGGCGAGTTCATGCTGACGATCCTGGCAGCAGTGGCGCAGATGGAGCGTGCGGTCATCCGTGAGCGGCAGGCCGAGGGCATCGCGATCGCGAAGAAGAAGGGCGTCTACCAGAAGGCGCCGCGACTGACCGACGCGCAGATCGACGAGGCTCGCCAGCGCATCGAGGCGAAGGTGCCGAAGGCTGTGGTCGCCCGCGACCTCGGTGTGAGCCGCACAACCCTCTACACAGCCCTTGCCGGCGAGGGCGTTTACGCCGCGACCTGACCCTCAGCCTGTGGACGGCGTGCCGTTCTCCGGGTGCGCTCGGGCGGCGGCCCAGGCCTTCACCGCGTCGATGCACTCCTCGATCGAGACCCGGCCCTCGACGTAGTCACGGATCCGCTCGAGTGCCTCTGGTGTGGGCTCCAGGCCCTCCAGCCTCCAGCTCGCCATCGTGTCGATCGCGAGTTCACGCCGGCCCTCTGGTGTGCGGACATACGCGGCGCGCGCCTGGAGCTTTCGGTTGATGAGACTCTCCCGCTCCTCCGGCGTCAACTCCACCACCACATTCTCGTGCACGGACCCCGAGGGCGCCTTCCGCGGTTCTGACTACTCACTGACCGCTCAGTATGCTCGGGGTATGAACGAACGGGTCCCGCGTCGCGTGGAGTTGGGATTCAGCCAGTCGGACGCCGCCGCGAAGGCGGGCGTAAGCCTCGCTTCTTGGAGACGGTGGGAGGAGGATCCTGAGTCGGTCGGCGCGAAGACGCATCAGGCGTGCACTCGAGTGTTGATGGGCAGGTCGGTGGGCTCGGCAATGGCGGCCGACCAGATCGCCCTCTTCGAACGTGCTTGGGGTGAGCACCCGAACCTGACTCCGCGTCAGGCCTACGCGATCGCGTCGACGCTTGCCTGGTGGGGGGAGCACGATCTTCGAACGTGGATTGAGGATCCGCGGGAGCCATTGCATGAGGTCGGTCCTTTCGTCCACTTCGACTACCGCGTGCTTTTCCACGTGGACGGCAATCGGGCTTGGGCGGACGCGGTACGAGCTCGCTGCCTAGCGCTCGTCGATGAAGTCGAGCGAGGCGTCCTTCCGTTTGATCGCCCGAGCGCCTTTATCGACGAGGTGCTGCTCGCCGCAGCGCTACCTGCCGCGAAGACCTACTGGGAGGAGACGCCGGAAGCCTTCGAGGGGCTCATGGCGCGGACCGGCACTGATCCCGACGAGACGCCTGCCGTCGACGATGAGGACTGGGACGTCATCTGGGAGTGGTTCGACGAGATCAGCCGATGGGAGGACTGGTGTGTACCGGTCACCTACAACCACCCTGAACTGCAGATCTTGCTGCACAACCGCCACCCCTTTACTTGGTTCGAGAAGATCGACCTATCGGCCGAGCTACGCGACGAACATACCGACTCGGGGGGCGCGTTCGTCTGAGAGCAAAGAAGAAGCCCCGCCGTGTTCAGCGGGGCTTCTTCTCTCGGCTTGATCAGTCGAAGTCATCGCACTCGAGGGCTTCTGCGACCGTCGTCGCGAAGGGATGCTGGGCGTACAGGGCGAGCATCTCTCCGAGACCTGCGCTCAGCAGCAACGTCGTGCGCGAGCCGTCGCTCAATCGCACGGCCACCACGAAGAGGAGGCTCTCCGCATCGACGTCGACGAGTGTCAAGTTGAGCATCGGCGGCTCCTCGCGGAGGAGCTGCATGATGGCAGGGCGCAACGTCGCCATGATGACGTAGGCGGCCGACCGGCGAGTCTCACTCGACTCGCGCTTCCAGGTTTCCGCCAGCTTGCCCAGCCGATCCGCCGCGTTGCACGTCACCGTGCGTGCCCCCATCTCTACTCCTCCCCGGCGTTGCCGGAGGTGACCACCTTCGCCTCGCCGAGCATCGTCCGCAGCTGACCGATGACTTCGCCACCTACCAGCAGGAACAGTGCAATGAGGCCGGCGGCAAGCATGAGCAGCCACGAGCTCGTCAGGAACGACACGAGGACGATCGCCAGCGTGCGGGCGACCACCGTCGCCGCCGTGCGCGCGAGTGCGCGCTGAATGGCTCGAGCGATCACGTTCGGCTCCTGCTCGCGCGGCTTGATCTTCAGAACCTCGCGGATGCCGGCCTCGACCTGGATAGCCCACGCGGCGCGGTTGCGGGGGAACAGGATCCCGACCGCGACATAGCCGGGCAGCAACACGATGGCGAGCGACAGCAGCTGCTGCCACGGACCGACCTCCTGCCCCGACCAGAACCAGTTCTGCACGGCCGAGTCGATCGTCGCGATGAGCAGACCGAGCAAGCCGGCGCAGAGCCACTGGGCGGTCTTGTCGGTGGTCAGGAACCGGGCGAGCCAATGCTGACGCAGCCCGTCGATGATCGACTCGAACCCGCCGACCGGGCGGCTGATCGGCCGCACCCGGTCGAGCGTCCCTGAGAGATAGACGCTCACCGCGACGCTTGCCGCAGTCAGCAGGAACGCCAGGGCGGTCCCGCTCTCCCGCAGCCCCATCGCCAGCGCCATCGCGGCACCGATCGCGATCGCCGCCAAGACGACCCTGCCGATCATCTCCTGCAGGGCGGGCACCTCGAGTTTGTTCATCTTGGTATTCATCGCGAAGCCTCGCTTTCGTATTCGTATTCGGGGTCGTCCAGGCCGGCGAGGTACTCGTCGCCGCCGTCGTCGTCGGTCGTCTGCGCGTATACGTCGAAGTCGTCGAGGTCGGCGCCAGACGTCCCTTCGTCCACGTCGTGGCCGTTGTCGACCTCATCGGTGGCGTAGATGTCGTCGTCGAACACGGCGGCGAAGGGGTCCTGGACTGGCGTGGACGCAGCGTTGCCGTGCACGAGAACGGCCTCGGTCCCAAAGCCGTGAAGCTTCCGGGTGATAACTCCGGGCCAGCCGCGATGGCGCACATGCCAACCCGTGAGCGCTAGCGCTACGGTGGCCTGCACGATGAGCGTGCCAAGACCGACACCGGCCCAGTCAACGTCGAATCCGACCTCCGGCCAGACCGTAGTCGTCCACAGCTCGCGTCCGTCCCGCGTCAAGGGCCATGTCAGTGCGGCAGCGACGAGCGCAGCGCCGGCGCCGAAGTACAGCGGCCACGACCGTGGGATACGCCCGAGGCTCAGCGCGAGCGTCGTGTACGCGTAGTACAGCCCCGCGCTGATCAGCAGTGCGGGGCCAAGCGACACCGCGATGGCCGGCACGAGCACAAGCCACAGCAGCACCGCGCGTGCGAACTTCTCGCTGCCATCCTCCCCACGTGCGACGAAGCGCGCACCAATCCAGTGGACCTTCGCGTCGTGGTGGCTGGTCTCCGCGGCGTCCGCTTCGGAGCGGGACCGCCGGGACGCGCGGCGCTTGAGACGCAGGGCCATCCGCCGGTCGGCCTGATGCCAGCTCGCTCCGTGCTCCAGGAGCCAGTTGGCCCGTTCGAGTTCGTGCCTGTCGGTCGTCATTCGGAGCCCACCTCCCGCACGCTCTCGTCGATCGCGGGGTTCGCGCCCTTGCCCACGAAGCACTCGCGGAACGCCTGAGAGTCGTCCGACTCACACGCGTGGACGGCCTCCCAGACCTCGCGCTCGGCTTCTCCTCCGGCGAAGGACATGCCGAGCACTGCGCCGGCGAACATCGAGACGCTGATTACGAGCGCCCCGAAGATCGCGCCAACGATCAGCTTCACCTTCATCTTTTGGCACCTCCTTTATTTTGTACGTTACGCTACTATCGTAAACTACCGTACAACTACATCAAAGGAGGGGCATGGGTTCGCTGACATCGCGTCAGGCCGTCCCGCTCACGGAAGACGAGCGGACGAGCCTGCGCAGCGCGGCCCAGTCCTCGGGCGTCACGGTCGGGATCTACGCGCGCGCGCTCATTCAGTGGGCCAGAGCGCACATCTCGACCACATCGCTGGATGCGGCACTGGACGCCGAACAACGAGATGCGGCGGCACGTCGCACTCAGGCATCACGAGTGGGCGTCGCTCACCGCTGGCCGGGACGAGTCCCGGAGTCACCTGCAACAACCAAAGGAGTGACGGATTGAAGCCGAAGATCGGTAAGAAGGCTGGCGGTGTCCCGCCGCAGACAGCCCCTCCGGAGACCCCGACGCCGTACATGGGCCTGCTCAACGGCCGAAAGCTGCGTACGGAGCCGCACGGCATGTTTGTCGGAAAGACCGGGTCTGGCAAGACCCGCTGTGCCCTCGCCCCTGCCGCGCTGATGCACCGCGGTGCCCGCATCCTCGTTTCATCGAAGTCCGACTTCCTCGAGCTGACGCTGAACCGCGGCCTCGGTGACGCCGGTGCGGTGTACGTGATGGACCTCAACAACGAGCTCGAGGGCGTCGACTGGCTCACCGGCTCCGAATACATCAAGGTCGTTCCCGATCCCACCCTGGCGATTCAGAACGACGACGACGCGTCGCGGATGGCGACGCTGCTGCTGCAGACCGCAGCGCTCGGCACGTCGGGGGGCTCGAACGGCGGCGGCGACAACGCGATATGGGAGCAGCTCGCGCAGCAGCCCCTGGCCGCACTTCTCCTGGCGGGGAAGGCCGCCGGCGGTGGGATCGTGTGGACGACCCGCGCGGCTGGCAAGTTCACGAGGCGGGAAGCCGAACCCGAAAACACCCCGTCCTGGAGCTATGCGTACGGCCTGATCGAGGACTCGTTCCACGCTGCGGACCTGCTCACAACGCTCGGGGCTGATGAGAAGCTCCGCGACAACGTCGCAGCGACCGTGCGCAGCGCCCTCAAGGCGTGGACCCTTCACTCCGTTCGCGGCGATGCGGGTGCAGTCCCCTTCACACCGTCGATGCTTGAGGGGCCAGGAGAGCCGACGTTGTTCATCCTCTCCGGTAGTTCCGGCCCTCAGGCCACGGCCGCCGTGACGACCATCGAAGGCGTCATCGAGCACTGGCGACGGAACCTGCGCCGCCAGTTGCCGTGGCTGCTCATCGCGATCGACGAGCTCACGAACACGGCGCCCATTCCCGCAGACCTGCTCGTCTCACACATCACCGAGCTCCGCGGTCTTCGGATCTCGATGCTTCTCGGCGTGCAGTCGACCGACGGGCAGCTCGAGCTGCGCTACGGCACGTCGGGTGCGAAGGCGATACGCCAGACGGTGCCCGCGGTGTTGATCCTCCGCAACGCCGACGAGTGGGATCTGCTCGAGGCGGCGACTAAGTGGCAAGGCGATGAAGACCGTCAGCGGCAGACGACAGACGCCGCCGGCAACGTGATGTCGGTCTCCAGCGAGCGATTCCCGCGACGCACCGCCCACGAGCTGCTCCCCCCGGACTCCGACCACGGACGCCTCATTCTCACGGGAGGCCGTACCCACCTGGTGGAGCTACCGAACATCGAGCAGTTCCCCAAACGTCCGATCACGACTGCAGCGTGAGCGGTCGATCCCACCCAACAACAAGAGAAGGGCGGTAGCTGATGGCGACCGTACAGCAGAAGAACATCGCCGACCTCGACCGCGAGCAGGCCGAGTTCCAGAACGAGGTCACCCTCGCGCACGGCTCCGGCCGGCGCGGCAAGGAGCCCGAGTACGCGTCCCGCGAGGACGCCGAGCGAGCGGCGAAGCAGCTCGAGAAGGCTGAGCAGGAGCGCGAGGCGTCCAGTCGCGACTCTCTCTCCGAGGCGCACGGCCTCGCGCTCGAGCAGGCGCGCGCGCGTCGCGTGGCCGAGGCCGATCAGGCCCTCGAGAAGTCGACCGACCGCAGCCGGTCGCAGGGCATGGGTCGCTAGCCGACGCTGACAAGGAACGAAGAGCCCCCGCTGTGGCGCGGGGGCTCTTCGTTGTCTATGGCAAGGAACCGGCGGCTCCGCCGCCGCCCTCCGCGGCCGTAACCGGCCGCCGGGGGACCGGGTGAGAGGGATCCACCAGGACCCCTAGGAAGGAGAGATCGTGAGCACCATCATCGCCTTCTTCCACCGCCACCCCCGCGGTGCTGAAGTTGCCTTCATTGCGCTCGGCACGATCTTGGCCTGCGCCCTCGGCGCTGGCGTGATCGCTTCGGTGGCCGAGTAGCCGAGTACCGGCTACTCGCCGTTCTCCCGCAGAGCGATCTCATCGCGCAGATCGTCGGTCGAGAAGACCGCGAGTACCGACCGCATGAGTGAACGACGCGCCGATGCGGCCGCCTGGGCCGCGATCGACGCCGAGATCAGGTTGGAGCTCTCGAGGGCGAGTCCTTCGATGTCCACCGCGGCCGCCTCGAGCAACTCGGCAGCCCTTACGCGATCGACCGCTCGCAACTGCTCCGGGCCGATCCGCAACGCCGGCGCGAGCTGCACGAGCGTCCGGTCGGTCGGAGCGACCACTATCGGCTGGCCGTCGCGGTAGCGGAAGCCAGCCACGGCAACCGTCACGGTCGCCTCACTCAGATCGGTGGCTGCCGCGAGCTCAGCAATCGTCAAGCCCGATTGCTCGTACCGCTGACGGAGAAGACGGCTTTCCGCCGAGACCTCAAGCGCCTGGGTCTTCTCTCCCTGTCGGCGCGCCATGGCCTGAATCTACACCTCACCGCTACGCACTCACTACATCCCGCTCAGCCGCATGGCAGTGATGAGCGGCACGTCTTGGCAGCGAAATGGTCGCTGCCTTGCCCCAATAGAAGGAGAAACACCAAGTATGAATCAGTCACTCAACCGCGTCGCACGCCGGCGCACCCTCCGCAAGGTCACCATGACCGCCGCGGCCGTGACCATCGGTCTCGGGACCGCTCTGGCCAGCAGCACGCCAGCCCTCGCCGCCTCAAGCGGAGGCGGTGCGTTCGCGAACGTCTCCAGGGACTACTACGAAGTCGTCCTCCAGAAGACCGACGCCTCGGGTCAGCCGCTCGCTGGCGCGACCTTCGACGTCGAGCTGAACGGCGGCACCTCGGAGATGGTGCTGCTCGACTACGAGGACTTCGCTACTGTGGAGCACTGCGCAGAGCCGTACACACCCGAGACCAGCGATTGCGAGCTCTGGAACACGACCAATACGGGACTCACGCCGGAGACGATCGTGCAGACCGAGGAGGTTGGGCACACCTGGTCGGTCATGGGAGCGATCGTCAACGCCCACAGAGGCCAGCGCACCGTGACTGTGACGACGGATGAGAGTGGTGATGCCTCGGTCTACGTGGCGTACAACCACAGCCTGATGCAGTCGGCCACCGGCTCGCTCACTGTGACCGAGACGGCCGCCCCCGAGGGCTTCGTCGCCGGCGCGCCTGCTGTGCTGAGCCTCGAGAAGACCGTCACGGCGGCCAGTGAGGTGTACGCGGACACCACCACGTTCGACCCGAACGCCTACTGGTGGGTCGGGCAGGCGCAGTTCAACGACGATGTCAGCCCGTGGAGGCACGACGGCTGGGTCACCAATCTCCTGGTCGGCGACCCGGACTCGAGCGATCACGTGTCGATCTCGGGCAATCGTCAGATCGGTGACGCCTTCGCGCTGACCTCGGGCATCGGCTCGCGCGACGCGGTGAACGGCGGCCCGGTCACCGCGACCGTGGTCAACGCCGAGGCTGCGGCTGCTGCCACGGTGGTGCCCGTCGCGCCGTCGGTGAACCCCGCCGACGAGTGCGGCACCGAGCCGACCGTCGCGGTCCCCGCGACCGAGGGCGTCGTCTACACGGTGACCCGTGCCGGCGACACCGCGACCGTCACGGCGGCCGCCGCGGACGGCTACGTGCTCGAGGACGGCGTCCAGGCCAGCTGGACGTTCGACCTGGCTGCGGAGTCGTGCGAGACCGCTCCGATCACGGAGGAGGAGCCCGCGGACGAGACCGACCCGGTCACGGAGGAGGACCCCAAGAAGGCGCCCGTGGACGAGCCCACGCCCGACACGGTGACTCCAGACACGGCGGCCGCCCCCGAGGCCGGAGAGGAAGTCCTCTCAGCGAAGCAAGGGGTGATCGCCGGTGCCAGCGCAGATGAGCTGCCCCGCACCGGCGTCAACGTCGCCCTGCTGGGCGGCGGCATCGCCGCGCTCCTCAGCGCGGGAGTCGGCGGCGGCCTCCTCATGCGTCGCGGCTGATCCCAGCCATGCAGGAACAGAAGGCCCCCACCCGAGGGTGGGGGCCTTCTGTCTTGCCAGGCGGGCCTTTGGCCCACCTGATCGTGCTGGGCACCGGCAGGCCGGTGCCGGGTGTGCCTGTGAGAGGCAGGACATCCGCCCCGCCGAGCACGAAAGGACATCGCACTCATGAGCAGCACCGACACCGCCACCAAGACCACCCTCCGACCCCTCATCCGCGAGGTCGCTCGTCGATCCGGCATGTCCCTCGAGGGCACGCGCGCTGTCTACGATGCGCTGCTGGAGACGATCCTCGACAACGCCTGCGCCGGCACGCCTACCGAACTCACCGGCTTCGGCACGTTCAGGATGACGATCCACAAGGGCCACCCGCAGGGGTTCAACGCGCCGCCGACGGATGCGTACCCCGTGCTGAAGTTCACCGCAGCCAAGGCGCTCCGCGATGAGCTGCGTGCCTAGGCGACCCAGACCCGTGGCGCGGTAGTCCGCGCCCCCGTGGCAGCTCCATGCCGCTGAGCGGCGCCCCGGACATCTCCTCCCGGGGCGTCGCTCTCTCCTCTTCATTCGATCTCCCCGAAGGGACCACCCCATGACCACGCACCGCCGCCAGCCGTCTCCGCTTCCGACCGCCGGCACCATGACCATCCGCAACGCGTCGGCCTACCTCGGTACGACCGAGCACCACGTGCGGATCCTCGTCCGCGCCGGCCTGCTCCGTACGCCGCGCGCGGCTGACCCGGCTCGGACCTCTCGTTGGCGTGTCTACGCCCGCGATGTCGCGAACTACCTCGACGTGCTTCAGACGCGCGAGGAGGAGAGCTACCCGGAGCCGCTCAGGGAACGCCGCCCGAGTCCCAGCGCTCTGCCGCACTACGCGGCCTGAGAGGAGGGGCCGATGACTATCGCACGATGGACCAAAGCTGCGACCGTCGCGGTCGCGCTGCTCGCGCTCGTGGCGTTCGGCATGAGTTTCATGGCCCTGGCCGACCTCGCTGAACGCTCGGGCATCCCGTCGGGGATGGCCTGGGGCTTCCCCACCGTCGTCGACGGCACGACGGTGTTGGCCATGCTGCTCGTCGTGCTTCGCCGCAGTCACGGTCAGCGCGCCGCGCTCGCGTGGCTTGCCCTCATCGTGTTCGGCATCATCTCGGTGCTCGGCAACGCGCTGCACACCAGTGCTGCGTTCGACCCTGCGCGTGGCATCACGCTCGCCGTAGCCGTCGCCGTCGGGGCTGTGCCGCCGCTGGCACTCGCCATCCTCGCGGAGCTGCTCGTCCAACTGCTCACGTTGCCGCGGACCACCGGCCCGGTGGGCCAGGTGGACCTGGTGGACCAGCCGAGTCAAGTGGTCCGGGTGGACCACGGGCCGGGCCGGTCTGCGGGCCATGCAGTTGTGGACCATGTGGACCGCGTGCCGGCACACGGCACACACGGCTCAGTGGACCACAGCACCCGCAGCCTGGTGGACCAGGCCGACAGTGGGCCGGTCTACGGGCCGACCCACGAGGCGAGCCACTCAGCGGACCAGGGTGTCCGTGGCCGGGTGGACCACCGCATGGACCACGGCGATCGGCACCCGGTGGCCCACGTCGACGGTGAGCCGGACCAGACCGGCTCGCCTCGGGTGGACCACTCGGTGGACCACGGTAACCACGAGCAGCCCGACCATGAGGTGGCTCACCTTCCGGTGGACCGCGAGGAAGCAGTGGCGGCAGCGCACCAGCTCCTCAAGGAGGGGCGGTCGCTGCGGTCCATCGCGGACGAGCTCAAGGTGAGCCGGCCCACGCTGACCCGGTGGCTCAAGGCCGGATGACCAGTCGAACCAAGAAGAGGAGGTGCGATGGCGCTGAACAAGCACGACCCTCGACTCGCTGCGCTTCGCGCGCAGAAGATCGAAACCGAGAGAGCGCTCCGCTCAGCCCTGCGAGAGCAGCACCAGCGAGCTCGTGATCGCAGCCGTGAGGCCGACCGCATCGCAACCGCAGCCTCGATGCTCGTACTGGAGCTGCTCGAGAAGCTCGAGCTCGGACCCGAGTACACCCACCGCCGCGATCCGGATCCGCAAGGCACGCAGCGAGTGCAGCGTCTGCGGGTGGTGCTCGACGCGCTCATCGCTTCGGCCGATCCGCAACTGATCAGTCGACTGCAGGAGCAGGACGAGGCCGGTCGCCGTGAGCGTCTGGCTGCCCGCGAGCAACGCGCCCTTCGACGGGATGCAACCGTTGCCGCGTAGAACAACAACCACCACACTGAGACCCCCGGTCGGCGCTAACGCGCCCGCCGGGGGTTTCTCTTTTTCAGCAGAGGTCAGGTCTATGGACAGGCCAAGGATGCAACAGAGGAGTTGAGCCAGTGATGGTTGAAGGGCTAGTGGGGGAGAAGGAAGGAGGTTTATGAAGAAGAACACGCACGTAAGCTACGCTGCGCGTAGGGGCTAGTGAACACTGCTAATCACTACGTTCAAACGCTACTGCTTCGGTACACTTGGGGCATGAGCAAGGGTGGATTTGTCGCGTTCCGTGGCTCCTCTGATGTCGCTGCGGCGTATCTTGCTGGACACATCGACATCGGTGGCGCGGGCACCGCGGCGAACTATCTCGCCGCCGAGACCACGCCGTTCCAGCACGGCGCCGTGGGTGTCGACGGCATCGAGGTTGACCGCATCTCGCGGGACAACTTCCGCCTCTGGGCCGAGCACGTCGACCCGGCCACCGGTGAGTCCCGGAGCCAGATCCGCTCGCGCACGATCACCAGAGTTGGTGCCGACGGTCAGGTCGAGACAAAGACCGGCGGCACGCCGCTCTATCAGGAGACGACGGTGTCGTCGTCGAAGAGCCTGTCGCTGGCGGCGGCCGCGAACCCCGCGATCTGGGAGGCGCTCGCGGCGGCGATGGAGCGTGCAACCGTGGCGGCCGCGCGCGCATTCCACGAGCACGCCGTCACTCGGATCGGCCCGCGGGGTGCGCAGGAGCAGTTGAAGTTCGACCGCATCGAGTTCACGTCGGTGCAGCACCACACCTCCCGCACCGGCGACCCGCACATGCACCGGCACGTGCAGTTCCTCAGCAGTGGCCTGGTCACCCTTCCGGACGGACGACAGGAGTGGCGCGCGGTTGACGGCGCTGTGCTCTACCGGATGGCCGAGCGTGTGCACGCTGCAGCGGACCTCGCCCTGGCCACCGACGTCGAGCTTCGCCGTGCGCTCGCAGAGGCCGGCTTCACGTGGGAGCCCGGCGAGGGCGGTGGGCGAGTCGCCGAGTTCGAGGCACTAACCGATGAGTTCTCCCAGCGACGCGAACAGATCGCGGCTCGGCGAGAGACGGTTGAGGCGCAGTGGCGTGCGGAGCACCCCGGCCAGGAGCCGAGTGCACGGCTAGTCCGCCAGTGGGACAACCACTCGTGGAGCGCGACCCGTCCCGAGAAGCACGAGCTCGCGCAGGAGGAACGCGACGACCAGGCCGCTCGTCTCGCGACCGCAGTGCCTACCAACACCGGACGGAAGCTCTTCAAGCATCGTGCTGACGAGATCTCGCCGGAGATCATCGCCCAGGATGCGGTCGCCCGCCTCTCGACCACCCGCTCTGCGTGGTCAACAGCTGACATGAAGGCCGCGATCGACCGCCGTCTCGCTGAGACCTACTTGCTCGGCGACGTCGGGCTGGACCAACTCCGCGAGGCTGCGATGCAGGCGGCCCGTCGTGAGTTGGTCAACTTCTTCGACGAGGGCATCGACATCGAAGGCACCTACCACTGGACCTCGAAGCAGGTTCTCGCCACCGACCGAGCGATCGAAGAGAGCCTGCGTGGTCGTGCTCAGACCCCCGGTCAGGATGGCGAGGTCAAGGTCGACCGCGGCGGCTTCGTACTGTCGGACGGACAGGCGGCGGCGGCCCGCTCTGTCACCGGCACACACAAGCTCGTGGTGATCGAAGGTGCAGCAGGCACCGGTAAGACGACCATGCTCTCAGCAGCCAATGAGGAGATCGTCCGCCAAGGTCGTCGGATCGTGGCGGTCTCACCCACCAAGCGCGGCGCGCTGGAGATGGCTCGCGAGATCGGTATCCAGGGCAACTCCGTGCACGGCATGCTCGTACGGGTCGGTGCCTCCTTCGACGACAACGGCAACTGGCAGCTTCCAAAGGAATGGCGGCGCCAGCCCGAGACGCTCACGATGGACGAGAAGACCGTCCTCGTCGTGGACGAGGTCGGCATGCTGGACATGGGGACCGCTGCGGCACTTCACCGCTACTGCGATGACACCGGGGTCCAGCTCGTGCTGCTCGGTGACCGGAAGCAGCTCGCCGCCGTCGGCCGCGGTGGCTACCTGACCAAGGCGGTGCACGTCGCAGCCGTGACGCACGACCTCCGGGATGTTCGCCGGTTCCGCACCCCCGACGGCAGAGGCGTTGACCAGGAGTACGCAGACGCATCGTTGGAGTTGCGCGAGCGCCGCGGCGCGGACGAGTTCTTCGAGCTGCTGGAGAGCCGCGGCCAGGTGCAGATCGGGGAGACGGAAGAGGTCGTGTCCCGAGTAGCCGAGAATGTGGCGCTCGAGATCGACGCCGGCCAGAGCTCCATCGCGGTCGCAGCAACCAACGCTGTGGCGAACCGCGTCAACAGCGAGGTCTACAAGCGACTCGTGGCGTCGGGCACGATCGACGACGCCGAGTTGTACCACCAGATGGTCGCGGCAGGCGAGGCGTTCCCCGGTCGGCGGAAGAGTCGTCTTGCCTCGCCAGTTGTCGAGGGCCGTGAGGGCGACCGGATCGCCAAGGGCGCGAAGGTGGCTACTCGCCTGAACGATCGCGAGACTCAGGTCGCGAACCGCCAGACGTGGGTCGTCGACAAGGTCAACCGGGATGGTCGCGTCATCGTCAAGGACGAGGAGAGTGGCTTCCGAACCACCCTGTCGAAGGAGTACGTCCGAGACAACCTTCAGCTCGCCTACGCTGTGACGGCTCACGGCGCACAAGGCATGACGGTCGATACCGCACACACGCTGGTCAGCGAACAGATGGACGGAGCTGGCACCTACGTGGGTTTGACTCGCGGTCGCCGGGCCAACGTGCTCCACGCGGTCGCGGTCTACATCGACGACGCCAAGTCACAGTTCGTCGAGGCTATGGGTCGCTCGCGAGCTGACCTCGGTCTTGATGGCGCTCGCGCAGAGGCGGAGGTCACGCTCCACAGCCTCGTCGAGCCGGCGACGCAGCTCGCACCTGGCGACGCGGTGAAGTCGGACGCCCCCGCCGCGGCCGCACAGCCGATCAAGCCTGCAGAGCTGGCCAAGCCGACGGTCGTGCAGCAGCAGGTCCAGCGGCAACCGCGTGTCGTGGACACTATCGCGTTCGGAGACCTGCGCGATAACGAACTCGTGGCGGTTGTCCACCAGTCCGATGAACGTGGCGCCCGCGTGGAGTTCCAGCTTTCCGCGGCGTCGCCTCTCGCGGTTGAGATGTCGGGACTGAACCTCCGCGCCGACGAGACCGCGGACGGACGGGTGGCGATCGCCCAGACTCTGACTGCCGAGCAGCACCAGCAGCTGATCGAGGCCGCCCGCGCGCAACACACGACAGTCCACGGCCGTCAGATCTACGCAGTGCGCGCGGACCTCGCCGCACGCCGCGACGGGAGGCCGGGCTACGCCGTCGACGTAGCCAGCGCGAAGCCGTCCCAGAGCGCACCCATCGACAAGTCGGTTCTCGACCGGCAACGCCAGTCGGAGGATGCGGCACGTCAGCGTGCCGCCGAGCGCCACGAGAAGGTCTTCGCCGCAGCGCAGGAAGCGGATCGTGTACTCGAAGCCGCCAGCCAGAATCGGGAGCGAGGACGCGGTCGCGCTTAGCCCGCCCACCTCGTTTTCAGAGCACGCTCCAGGGCACACTCGGCGTGCCCTGGCTTGCGGGCGCTGCGAAGAAGCCCGGAAACTCAGGGATGTTGCCTGGGGCTCAGGGCACGCGAGGGCGCGCCCAACCCAACACGTGTTCACACGTCATCTACCAATGGCTATCACCTTCGGCGGATTGAAGGAAATCGCGCCCAAACGTCGGAAACGGCCTCTGAACAGGGATTTTCGCGTTCTAGTGCCCCTTGGGGGCGACCGAGATGCGGCTTCGATAAGTGGTGGAGCCTAGGGGAATCGAACCCCTGACCTCCTGCTTGCAAAGCAGGCGCTCTACCAATTGAGCTAAGGCCCCGCGCTGCCTCGTCGTGAACGTGGGCCTGCATCGCGAAGCCGGGCGCTCGCGCGCGGCCGGCGAAGCGGCTGTGCGCCGCAGAGGCGGCGGCGCACAATACAAACACCGTGGGGCTACCAGGACTTGAACCTGGGACCTCTTCGTTATCAGCGAAGCGCTCTAACCGCCTGAGCTATAGCCCCGAGAAGCAGATACGAGAGTATCGCACCCGCTCGGGTTTGACCTAAACGGGTCAGCTGTTGGTGAAGCCCACCAGCAGACCACCGGTCAGTCGCACGCTGAAGTTGTACAGCATGCTCGCGATGGCGCCGAGCGCCGTGCCCACCACCACGTTCAGCAGCGCGATCACGAACGCGAACAGCGCGACCTGCGGAAGCGAGAAGCTGCTCGCCACACTGAACTCCGGGTCTCCGAGGATGTCGCGCAGAATGTCGTCGAGATCGGAGAAGATCCCGGTCGAGTTCAGCACGATCCACACCAGGATGGATGCCACCACCAGCACGATGCCCAGGCTCGCTGCCACGAGCGCGGAGAACTTCACCGCCGACCAGAAGTCGATGTACACCAGCTTGAGGCGCACCTGCTTGACGGCGACCTGGCGCTGCGACTTGCGCTGGAGCTTCTCCGCGACACTACTCATCGGCTGGTTCGTCCTTCCCGGTGGAGTCGTCGCCGTCCGCGCTGGGTGCGGCCTCGAGTTCCTGGTTGTCTAGGTTTCGTTCGCTGTTGCGTGCGATCGCAATGATCTTGTCGTCGTCCGCGAACCTCGCGAACACCACTCCCATGGTGTCACGGCCCTTGGCCGGCACCTCGGCGACAGACGAGCGTACCACCTTGCCGCTGGCAAGAACCACGAGAACCTCGTCCTCGTCGTCCACGATCAGGGCTCCCGCGAGGTCGCCGCGCTCATCGCTCAGCTTCGCCACCTTGATGCCCAGACCACCGCGGTTCTGCGGACGGTACTGGTCGACGGAGGTGCGCTTGGCGTAACCGCCCTCGGTGACCACGAACACGAAGCCCGTGTCGCTGACGACGCTCGCCGACAGCAGCTGGTCGTCGTCGCGGAAGTGCATGCCGATGACCCCGGAGGTGGAGCGTCCCATGGGGCGCATCGTCGAATCCGATGCCAGGAACCTGATCGACATGCCCTTGCGCGAGACGAGCAGCACCTCATCCGTCTCCTCGACGAGCAGGGCCGAGACGACCTCGTCGCCCTCGCGCAGGTTGATCGCGATGATGCCGCCGGTGCGGTTCGTGTCGTATTCGCTCAGCGCGGTCTTCTTCACCAGGCCGCCCCGGGTGGCGAGCACCAGGTAGGTCGCCGCCGTGTAGTCGCGGATGTCGAGGATCTGCGCGATCTCCTCGCCCGGCTGCAGCGCGAGCAGGTTCGCGACGTGCTGGCCCTTCGCGTCCCGGCCGGCCTCCTGCACCTCATAGGCCTTGGCGCGGTAGACGCGACCGGTGTTCGTGAAGAACAGCAGCCAGTGGTGCGTGGTCGTGACGAAGAAGTGGTCGACGACGTCATCCGCCCGAAGTTGCGCGCCCTTGACGCCCTTGCCGCCGCGGTGCTGACTGCGGTAGTTGTCGCTTCGGGTGCGCTTGATGTAGCCCCCGCGCGTGACCGTGATCACCATCTCCTCTTCGGGGATGAGGTCTTCCACGCTCATGTCGCCGTCGAAGCCCATCAGGATCTCGGTGCGACGGTCGTCTCCGAACCGGTCGACGATCTCGCCGAGCTCCTCGACGATGATGTCGCGCTGCAGCTTCGGGGTGGCGAGGATCGTCTTGAACTCGGCGATCTGCCGCTCGATCTCCTCGGCCTCCTCCTGGATCTTCTGCCGCTCGAGTGCGGCGAGCCGACGCAGCTGCAGATCAAGGATGGCGCGGGACTGCAGCTCGTCGATGTCGAGCAGCTGCATCAGCCCATCGCGGGCCTCCTCGACGGTGGGCGAACGGCGGATGAGGGCGATCACCTCGTCGAGCGCATCGAGCGCCTTGAGGTAGGCGCGCAGGATGTGGGCGCGTTCCTCCGCCTTGCGAAGCCGGAAGGTGGTGCGCCGCACGATCACGTCGACCTGGTGCTCGATCCACGCCGTGATGAACCCATCGATCGGCAGGGTGCGCGGCACCCCGTCGACGATCGCGAGCATGTTCGCGCCGAAGTTCTCCTGCAGCTGGGTGTGCTTGTACAGGTTGTTGAGCACGACCTTGGCGACGGCGTCGCGCTTGAGCACGATCACCAGGCGCTGGCCGGTGCGGCCGGAGGTCTCGTCGCGGATGTCGGCGATGCCCGCGATCTTGCCCTCCTTGACGAGGTCGGCGATCTTCAACGCGAGGTTGTCCGGGTTCACCTGGTACGGCAGCTCCGTCACCACGAGGCAGGTGCGCCCCTGCAGTTCCTCGACATTGACGACGGCCCGCATCGTGATCGAGCCTCGCCCCGTGCGGTAGGCATCCTGGATGCCCTTCACGCCCAGGATCTGCGCCCCGGTCGGAAAGTCGGGCCCCTTCACGCGCTGGATGAGCGCCTCGAGCAGCTCATCGCGGGGCGCCTCGGGGTTCTCGAGCGCCCAGAGCGCGGCGGCAGCGACCTCCCGCAGGTTGTGCGGTGGGATGTTCGTGGCCATACCGACCGCGATACCCACCGACCCGTTGACCAGCAGGTTCGGGAACCGCGCCGGCAGCACGTCGGGCTCCTGCGTCTTGCCGTCGTAGTTGTCGCTGAAGTCGACGGTCTCCTCGTCGATGTCACGGACCATCTCCATGGCCAGCGGGGCCATCTTGGTCTCGGTGTATCGCGGCGCGGCGGCGCCGTCGTTGCCGGCCGAGCCGAAGTTGCCCTGACCGAGCGCGAGCGGATAGCGCAGGCTCCACGGCTGCACGAGTCGCACGAGTGCGTCGTAGATCGAGGAGTCACCGTGTGGGTGGAACTGTCCCATCACCTCGCCCACGACGCGGGTGCACTTGTTGAATCCCTTGTCGGGACGGTAGCCACCGTCGTACATCGCGTAGATCACGCGACGGTGCACGGGCTTGAGCCCGTCGCGCACGTCGGGCAGCGCGCGCCCGACGATCACGCTCATCGCGTAGTCGAGGTAGGAGCGCTGCATCTCCAGTTGCAGATCGACCTGGTCGATCTTGTCGTGCCGGTCGTCGACCGGTGCGTTCTCGAACCTGGGCTCGTTGGGGGTTTCGTCAGCCATCGTGATCCTCTAGATGTCCAGAAAGCGAACGTCTTTGGCGTTGCGCTGGATGAAGTTTCGGCGGGACTCGACGTCCTCGCCCATGAGCGTGGAGAAGATCTCGTCGGCGGCGGCCGCATCATCCAGGGTCACCTGCAGCAGCGTGCGGGTGGCGGGGTCCATCGTGGTCTCCCACAGTTCGGTGTAGTCCATCTCACCGAGACCCTTGTAGCGCTGGATGCCGTTCTCCTTCGGAATGCGCTTGCCGGCCGCGATCCCGTCGGCGAGCAACGCGTCGCGCTCCCGATCGCTGTACACGAACTGGTGCTCGGCGTTCGTCCACTTCAACCGGTACAGCGGCGGCTGCGCGAGGTAGACGTAGCCGTGGTCGATGAGCGGTCGCATGTACCGGAACAGCAGCGTCAGCAGCAGGGTCGTGATGTGCTGGCCGTCGACGTCGGCGTCGGCCATGAGCACGATCTTGTGATACCTGGCCTTCTCGGGGTCGAAGTCCTCGCCGATGCCCGCACCGAACGCGGTGATCATCGCCTGCACCTCGGCGTTGGCCAGGGCGCGGTCGAGCCGCGCCTTCTCCACGTTGAGGATCTTGCCGCGCAGCGGCAGGATCGCCTGGAACTCGGGGTTGCGCCCCTGCACGGCGGAGCCGCCGGCCGAGTCACCCTCGACGAGGAAGATCTCGGACAGCGAAGGGTCGCGGCTCGAGCAGTCGCGCAGCTTGCCCGGCATGCCGCCGGACTCGAGCAGTCCCTTGCGTCGGGTCTGCTCGCGCGCCTTGCGCGCAGCGATGCGAGCCATCGCCGCCTGCTGCGCCTTGCGGATGATATCCCTGGCCTGAGTGGGATTGCGGTCGAACCAATCGGCGAGCGCCTCGCCCGCGACCTTCTGCACGAACGACTTCGCCTCGGTGTTGCCGAGCTTGGTCTTGGTCTGGCCCTCGAACTGCGGTTCGCCGAGCTTGACGGAGATCACCGCCGTCAGGCCCTCGCGCACGTCGTCGCCGGAGAGGTTCTCATCCTTCTCCTTGAGGATCGCCTTCTCGCGCGCGTACTTGTTGACGAGCGTCGTGAGCGCGGCGCGGAATCCCTCTTCGTGGGTGCCGCCCTCGTGGGTGTTGATGGTGTTGGCGTAGGTGTGCACCGATTCCGTGTAACCGTTGGTCCACTGCATCGCGACCTCGAGCGAGATGCGGCGCTCGGTGTCCTCGGACTCGAACGCGATCACCTCGGGATGGATGAGCTCGTTCTTCTTCGCCCGGTTGAGGTACTCGACGTAGTCGACGAGACCGCGCTCGTAGCGGTAGCTCTCGACGATGTCCTCGTCGCCGCGCTCGTCGGTGAGGGTGATGCGCAGGCCCTTGTTCAGGAACGCCATCTGCTGGAACCGCGCCCGCAGGGTCTCGAAGTCGAACTCGACCGTCTCGAAGATCTCCGGGTTAGGCCAGAACGTCTGGGTGGTGCCGGTCTCGTTCGAAGGCTCGCCCTGCACCAGCGGTGCGGTGGGCACGCCGTTCTCGAAGCTCATGCGCCAGACGTGACCCTGCCTGCGCACCTCGGTGTCGACCTCGCGCGAGAGCGCGTTGACCACCGAGATGCCGACGCCGTGCAGACCACCGGAGACCGCGTAGCCGCCGCCGCCGAACTTGCCGCCCGCGTGCAGGATGGTCATGACGACCTCGACGGTCGACTTGTTCTCCTGCTTGTTGAGATCGACCGGGATGCCGCGGCCGTTGTCCGTGACGCGCACACCGCCGTCGCGACGCAACGTCACCTCGATGGTGTCGCAGTATCCGGCCAATGCCTCGTCGACGGAGTTGTCGACGACCTCGTACACCAGGTGGTGCAGACCGCGCGGACCGGTCGAGCCGATGTACATGCCGGGGCGCTTGCGCACCGCCTCGAGTCCCTCGAGGATCTGGATCTGGTCGGCGCCGTAGCTGTCTGCGGCGACGTGACCGTTCGAGATGATGGTGCTCTCTGGCAGGTCTTCGTCGGGGGTGGTGGTCATGTGAAGTTGGGCTCCTGCCGTTGGTCTCGCGCGTCATCCGGGGCGAAATCTCCGCGTAGGGAGGTGCCTTCGGCGACCGGTAACGATTCTACCAAACGAGGCTGTCCGAAACCCGGTATTCCGCCCGCTGCGGACATTTCACGCCACGGGTGACCGTATTTGCCTACTCAGCCGTAGGTATCGCGTGGGCCGCGGCCTGGGATCGATCTGGGACCGCGTTTCCAGGAAGGGGCGTTGGGTCCCTCGAATCGCACGGACTGGATGCCCGCCTCCGGGTATCGGCGCGCGATCTCGGTCGTCACCTGCGCGCGCATCAGCCGCAACTGGGTCGCCCAGGCCGTGGAGTCGCAGCGAATGGTGAGCACGCCCTCCTCGATGCCGATCGGCTCGGCATGCTCCGCCGTCTCCGCACCGACGATCGACGGCCACCCGATCAGCAGCTCCGATCGTGCCAGCGGGGAGCTCCAGCCGAGCTTCACCGTGAGCGAGTCGATGACCTCACCGAGACCGAGCGGATCGCGACCGTCGGAGAACGGCACGCTGCGCGAGTCCTTCGTCTTCTTCTTCCGTGCGGCGAGCGAGCGGCTCGCGCCGTCGCCGAAGACGCTGCGGAATCGCAGGTATACGCCGACGTGCTCGGGCTGCGCAGCCTCCTCAGTCATCCGCGGTCACCACCGCGCCGGCTCGAATCCGGATCACCGTGCCCGCGAGGGCGGGCGGCACGTCGTCGTACACCGCCGCGGTGATGAGCACCTGCTCGAAATCGGCGACGGCGTCCGCGAGCCGACCCCTCCTCGATTCGTCGAGTTCGGCGAAGACGTCGTCGAGAATGAGCACCGGGTCGCCGGTCGACGATTCGCGCCGCAGCACCGCCGCGGAGGCGAGCTTCAACGCGAGGGCGAACGACCACGATTCGCCGTGACTCGCGTAGCCGCGGGCCGGCATGCCGTTCAGCTCGAGGGTCAGGTCGTCTCGGTGCGGGCCCGCGAGCGTGACACCCCGGTCGAGTTCGGAGCGGCGGATGCGCGCGAGCGTCGCCCGGAATGCCTCGGCCGCGACATCCGCGCTCACGATCCCGGTGCGCGACTCACCGGACTCGTCGTCGTCGGCGCTGGCGCCGAAGATGCTCAACCGGTTGCTGAGACTGGCCGCGTGGTCGGCGCCGGCGATCGCCTCGTAGGCACTCGTGACCTCGGGGTCGAGCTCGGTGACCAGTCTGGTGCGAGCCTCGACCAGCTCGGAACCCAGTGCGACCAGGCGTTCGTCCCAGAGGTCGAGTGTGCCGAGACGTTCGCCGCCGAGCCCGCGGGCGGATTTCAACAGGGTGTTGCGTTGCCGCAGCACGCGCTCGTAGTCGGCGAGGACCCCGGCCAGCCGCGGGGTGCGCAGCACGAGCAGCTCGTCCATGAACCGTCGCCGCCCGGAGGGCTCGCCGCGCACGAGCGCGAGGTCCTCCGGAGCGAACAGCACGCTCGAGAAGAACCGTGGCAGCTCACGCGGCTTGATCGGCGAGCGGTTGACCTGCGCGCGGTTGGCTCCGGTGCGGTTGATCTGCACCTCGGCCAGCACCTCCCGTTCGCCATGCCGAAGTCGCGCGCGCACGATGGCGGCATCCCGACCCTGGCGGATCATCGCGTGGTCGCTGGAAACCCGGTGCGATCCGAGGGTGCTCAGATACCCGAGCGACTCGACGAGGTTGGTCTTGCCCTGACCGTTGCTGCCGACGAAGAGGTTCGCGCCGGGCGTGAGCTCGACCTCGAGGCGCTCGTAGTTTCTGAAGTCGGTGAGCGAGAGGGCGCTGACGAACACCGCCCGCTCAGCTCTTGCGGACTGCGTGCCCGCCGAACTGGTTCCGCAATGCGGCCACGGCCTTCATCGACGGTGATTCCTTCTGGCGCGAGACGAAGCGCGCGAAGATCGCGGCACTGATGGTCGGCACGGGCACGGCGCGATCGAGCGCCTCGTGCACCGTCCAACGTCCTTCGCCGGAATCCTCGACGTACCCCGCGATGTCCTTGAACTCCGGATCCTCTTCGAGCGCGCGCACGAGCAACTCGAGCAACCAGGAGCGCACCACGGTGCCGCGCTGCCACGCCTTGAACGTGCCGGTCACGTCATGGACGATGTCCTTGCGGTTGTCCATGAGCTCGTAGCCCTCGGCCCAGGCCTGCATGAGCGCGTACTCGATGCCGTTGTGAACCATCTTCACGTAATGTCCGGCGCCCACCGCACCCGCGTGCACGAAACCTTCGTCTCGCGGACCGTCCGGCCGCAGTGCATCGAACACCGGCATCGCGAGTTCGACGTCGGCGGCGTCGCCGCCGGCCATCAAGCCGTAGCCGTTCTTCAAGCCCCAGATTCCGCCGGAGACCCCCACGTCCATGAACCGCAACTGCTTGGTGGCCAGGAACGTCGCGTGAATCGCATCGTCGGTGAATCGCGAGTTGCCGCCGTCGATCACGAGGTCGCCGGGTTCCAGCACGTCGGCCACCTGGTGGATGACGTCATCGGTGATCTGACCGGAGGGCACCATGATCCAGATCACGCGCGGCGTCGGCAGTGCCGCCGCGAGCGCGGCGAGATCCGGGACATCGGTCACACCCGGGTTCGGGTCGTATCCGGTGACCTCGACGCCCTTCTCACGCAGGCGAGCCCGCATGTTGTTACCCATCTTGCCGAGACCGACCAGACCGATGTGCATGCGAGGCTCCTAGCGCAGCAGCAGGTTGGGCTGCAGCAGGTACTTGTAGTTGTCCGCGCCCGGTTGATCCTTCGAGGACTGGCTCGTGATCAGCACCGGACCGGGCTTGTTCGGATTCTCCGTCTTGGTGAACGAGATGCGCACGAACTCGGAGTGCACAGAGCTCAGCCCGTCGAGCAGGAACTGCGGCTTCAGCGAGACCACCGTGTCACTGCCCGTGAGGAACGCATCGATCGACTCGGATGCCTGGGCCTGCTCCGACCCGATCGCCTCCAGGGTCACCCCCTCGATCGAGAACGTGAATCGCAGTGCGGCCTCGCGCTCGAGCACCAGGGAGACGCGCCGCACCGACTCGATCAACTCGGCCGTGTTCATCACCGCATAGTTGTCCACCGTCTCGGGGAACAACCGCTTCACCGGCGGGAAATTGCCCTTGATGAGCAACGAAGTGACGGTCTTCTTGTCCGCGGAGAACGCGATGAGCTCACGATCGTCGGTGCTGGTGATCGCCACCGCGATGGTGCCGGAGTGCCCGAACGTCTTGCCGATCTCGGTGAGGGTTCGGGCCGGGACGAGTGCGGTGGCGTTCTGAACCCCGGAGGTGCCGGCATCCCAGGCGATCTCGCGAACGGCCACACGATACCGGTCGGTGGCCACGAGCGAGAGCGAGTTCTCGGAGACCTCGAGTTGCACGCCGGTGATCACCGGAGTGACATCGTCGCGTGAGGCCGCGACGGCGACTTGCGAGATCGCGGCCGCGAAATCCTCCGCCTGCAGGAGTCCGGCCTCATCGGAAACGGTCGGCAGGGTCGGGTACTCCTCGACCGGCATGCTCAGCAAGGTGAAGTGGCTCGCGCCGCACGAGACGGTGATGCGACCGTCTTCGGTGGCGAACGAGACCGGCGCGTTCGGCAGGCGGCTCGCGATCTCCGCGAGCAGTCGACCCGAGACGAGCACGCGACCGGGCTCGTCGACCTGGGCACCGATCTCGGTGCGGGCCGAGACCTCGTAGTCGAACGACGACAACATGAGACCGTCGCCGGCGGCTTCGATCAACACGCCGCTCAGAATCGGCAGGGTGGTGCGCTGCGGCAACAGCTTCACCGCGAAGGAGACGGCCTCGCTGAACACGTCACGGTTGACTTGGAACTTCACGAATCACCCCTCACCGGTGTACTGCGTTGGCCGGGTTAATACTGGCACAGGGTCACCGACGCACGGACGAGAGGTTGACTTCTCTCAATTCAAGTTCTTTAAGGGACAACACTCTTAACCGCTGTGGGGAATGTTGGTAACTCCGTTCGGCCCGCTCAGACGCTGGGAACTACAACCGTGTGAGATGTGGGGAATCTGTGGTGGAGATCGTGGAGACAGTGGCACGGCGCTGAGCCGCCCGAATCGGTATCCACAGGTTCTGTGTTTCGCATCAACAGGCGGCTCGGCGCGCCGCGGTAGTTCTCCACAGGTTATCCACACTGTGTGGAGAGGGTCATCCCTTGGAGAATCGGTGATTCTGTTTGATGCGGCTGGTCAGCTCGGTGACCTGGTTGTAGATCGAGCGACGTTCCTTCATGAGCTCGGTGATCTTCTTGTTCGCGTACATCACGGTGGTGTGGTCTCGATTGCCGAACAGCTGACCGATCTTCGGCAGGGAGAGATTGGTCATCTCGCGGCACAGGTACATCGCGATCTGTCGTGCGGTGGCCACGGCCTGCGAGCGGGATGAACCGTAGAGATCGTCGACGGTGAGCTTGAAGTACTCCGCGGTGTGATTGATGATGTCCACCGGCGCGATGACGTTGTCCTCGTCGAGGGTGATCAGATCCTTCAACACGGTCTGCACCAGAGCCAGGTCGACCTGCTGCCGGTTGAGGTTGGCGAAGGCGGTGACTCGGATGAGCGTGCCCTCGAGTTCACGGATGTTGCTCGAGACCTTCGAGGCCATGTACTCGAGGATGTCGGCATCCACCTGGAGCTTTTCGCTCTGAGCCTTCTTGCGCAGGATGGCGATGCGGGTCTCGAGATCGGGCGCCTGCACGTCGGTGATGAGTCCCCACTCGAACCGCGACCGCATGCGGTCTTCGAAACCGGTGAGGTGCTTGGGCGGCAGGTCGCTCGTGATGACGACCTGCTTGTTGTGGTCGTGCAGTGTGTTGAACGTGTGGAAGAAGGCCTCCTGCGTGGAGTCCTTGCCCTGCAGGAACTGGATGTCGTCGATCAGCAGGATGTCGATCTCGCGATACCGCGACTGGAACACCGAGGCGCGGTTGTTGGCGATCGAGTTGATGAAGTCGTTCGTGAACTCCTCGGAGCTGACGTACCGAACACGGATGCCCGGGTACAGGCTCTCCGCATAGTGTCCGATCGCGTGCAGGAGGTGGGTCTTGCCGAGCCCGGACTCCCCGTAGATGAAGAGCGGGTTGTAGGCCTTGGCCGGAGCCTCGGCCACGGCGACTGCGGCCGCGTGGGCGAATCGGTTGGACCCGCCGATGACGAAGTTGTCGAAGCTGTACTTGGGGTTCAACCGCGAGTCCGAGCGTCGCGACTGCTGACCGCTGGATTCGTTGCTCGCGATGGTCGGCTCGATATAGGAAGGTTCGCTCGCCGGCTCCGGGTCGAGGTAGTCGTGCTGGATGTCCGGGTTCACGACGATGGCGAAGGTCGAGACCTCGTCACTGAGATCGGCGATCGCGTTCAGCAGGGGAAGCCGGATGCGCTGCTCCAGCATGCCGCGGGTCAGTTCGTTGGGCACCTCGAGATAGAGGGTGCCGGCCATCACGCCCTTGGGCTCGACCAGATTGATGAACCCGAGCAGCTGTGGGGTGATGCGATCGTCCGTGGTGAGTCGGGAGAGCACCGCTTGCCAGAGCTCACGTGTGGAGTCCGGTGCTTCGGCCATTGCTGCTACGTCCTTGGGTCATGCTGATATTCACAGGGTTATCCACCGGGTCGGGGTCGCCGTGCGGCGTGATGCACCGCGCGAATCCCCCGAAACGGCTGAGGTTTCACCTTAGTTGTCCACAGGGTGTCGTTACCAACCCCAGTTCCGCAAGTGTGGATAATGGCCTGCGACTTCAGTGCGGCGTTTGACCGCAGCGGTTTAACGCCGTACTTTTAATCAGTTGACTTCCGGCCACGTGCCGCCATTCCTTCTACCGGCCCTTCGAAGCTGGGCTTTGGAGAGACCATCATGAGCAAGCGAACCTTCCAGCCGAACAACCGCCGCCGCGCCAAGGTGCACGGCTTCCGTCTGCGCATGCGCACCCGCGCCGGCCGTGCGATCCTCTCGGCTCGCCGCCGCAAGGGCCGCACCGAACTCTCCGCCTGACGCTCAGCGGTGCTCGCCAGGGCCAATCGCGTGACCCGGCCGGGTGACTTCCGCGCTGCGGTGCGCCGCGGCCGGCGTATCGGGACGCCCAATGCGGTGCTGCACGTGCTCGACCGACAGGTCGCCGAGCCGAGCCGGTTCGGGTTCATCGTGACCAAGGCCGTGGGTGGTGCCGTGACCCGCAATCTGGTTCGGCGCCGTCTTCGCGCCGTCGGTCACGAGCTCCTGCCGATGATGGCCGTCGGCCGGGATGTGGTCGTGCGAGCGCTTCCAGGTTGCGATCGAGCCGACTGGGCTACCCTGCATTCGGAGATCGCCGACGGTCTCCACCGCGGAGGAGTGACGTGAACCGGACGATCGCGTTCCTGATCCTGGTGCCGCGCAATCTCGTCGTGCTCGCGTTGCGGGGCTACCGTGCGGTGATCTCTCCGCTCTACGGCGATGTGTGCCGGTACTACCCGTCGTGCTCTCACTACGCGCTGCAGGCCGTGCAGCAGCACGGTGTCGTCAAGGGCGGATGGCTCGGAGCCCGTCGCATCGCCCGCTGCCACCCGTGGGCCGAGGGCGGAATCGACGACGTTCCCGCCGCGCACCATCACCGCTACACCATCACACGCTTCGGCTTCGCCGTGCCCAGCACGGTCACCTCCACAAGCCACGGAAAGGGCTGACCCGACAATGGACATCTTTGCCTTCTTCGGCACACTGCTGTGGCCGATCAAGTGGGTCATCGAGGCGATCCTCGTGGCGTTCCACTGGTTGCTCACCAACGTGGGGCTGGCCCCCACCGCCGGTGTGACCTGGGTGCTGTCGATCACCGGACTCGTGCTCGTCGTGCGCGCGGCCCTGATCCCGATCTTCGTGCGGCAGATCAAGAACCAGCGCCGCATGCTCGAGGTCGCGCCGCAGCTCAAGAAGATCCAGGACAAGTACAAGGGCAAGAAGGATCAGTTCTCTCGCGAGGCGATGTCGCGCGAGACGATGGAGCTCTACAAGAAGACCGGCACGAACCCGCTGAGTTCCTGCCTGCCGCTGCTGCTGCAGATGCCGATCTTCTTCGGCCTCTTCTCGGTGCTCAACGACGCCCAGCACAACAAGTCGGGTGTCGGCCTGCTCAACGCCGAACTGTCCAGCCAGTTCGCGAACGCCGAGATCTTCGGCGCTCCCCTGCGCCTGGCGATCAGCACCGCCGACGGCAACGTCGCGGTCATCGTGATCGCGTCGATCATGGTCGTGCTGATGACCGGATCGCAGTTCATCACCCAGCTGCAGATCATGTCGAAGAATCAGTCGGCCGAGATGAAGGCCTCGCCGATGTATCGGCAGCAGCGCATCCTGCTCTACCTGCTCCCCCTCGTCTTCGCCTTCTCCGGCTTCACGTTCCCGCTCGGCGTGATGACCTACTGGCTCGTCTCGAACTTCTGGACGATGGGGCAGCAGTTCCTCGTGATCCGCAACATGCCCACGCCCGGCAGCGAGGCGGCACTCGCACGCGAGGCCCGCCTGGCCAAGCGGCGGCAGCGTAAGGGCATCGTGGAAGAGACCGAAGAGGGCGGCACGACGATGGTGATCGAGCCCGTGAAGCCTCAGCGCCAGCAGCCCGTGAGCAAGAACCGGGCCAAGAAGACAGGGAAGAAGAAGTGACCGACGTGACCCAGACCGAGGCATCCGAGGCATCCGTCGACGAGCCCATCGAGTCGGATGCCCCGACCGCGACCCAGCTCGAAGATGAGGGCGACATCGCCGCAGACTACATCGAGGAGCTGCTCGACATCGCGGACCTCGACGGCGACATCGAGATCGACGCCCGCGGCGGCCGCGCCTATCTCTCGGTGACCTCCACCGAGCCCGACGCACTTCGCGTGCTCTCGCGCCCCGACACCGTCAACGCCCTGCAGGAGCTGACCCGCATTGCGGTGCAGACCAAGACGGGTGCGTTCTCCAGGTTGATCCTGGACATCGGCGGTTCCCGCGAGACGCGTGCGAGCGAGCTCGCAGCGCTCGTCGACACCGCCGTCGCGCGCATCGAGGCGGGCGCGGATTCCGCGGCGCTCCCCCCGATGTCCTCCTACGAGCGCAAGCTCGTGCACGACCTCGTCGCCGAACGAGGCTTCACGTCGGAATCCGAAGGCGAGGGGCGTGATCGCCACACGGTGATCACGCGCGCCTGAGCGATGTTTCACGTGAAACATGCTTGAGGCAGAGCCGGCGGTCGCAGCCGAACTGTTCGGCGACCGCATCGATCTCGCCCGTCGATTCACGGATGACCTCGCCCGTCGCGGCGAGGAGCTGGGCCTCATCGGGCCCCTCGAGCCACCGCGCCTGTGGTCTCGGCACATCATCAACAGCGTGCTGGTCGCACCCTTGCTTCGGCCCGGCCTCGTCGGGGACGTCGGCAGCGGTGCAGGGCTCCCGGGCCTCGTGCTGGCGATCGCGCGTCCCGACGTCGACTTCGTGCTGATCGAGCCGATGGAACGTCGCGTCGATTGGCTGCGAAGCGAGGCGGCCGCGCTCGGTCTGGACAACGTCGCTGTGCTCCGAGCCAGGGCCGAGGAGGCCAGGCTCGAACGACCGCTGGATCAGGTGACCGCCCGCGCCGTCAGCGCGCTCTCGAAGCTCATACCGATCACGGCACCGCTGGTGCGCTCGGGCGGTGAACTCGTCTTCATGAAGGGCGAGCGTGTCGCTGAAGAGCTCGCTGCGGCCGAGAAGGTCATCCGCAAGTCGCGTCTGATCGACCCCGAGGTGCTCGTGTTGGGCGAGGGCATCGCGCCCGAGGTCACCCGGGTGTTTCGGGCTACAGTGGTCTGACACGATCGACAGGCTGGGCGCACCGCCCGCGCATCCATCCACCAGAAGGTTTCACGTGAAACATCCCGAGGGCGGGCTCGCCGGGGCGAGCACCGACTATGACGATTCGACGCCACTCGCGCGCGAGCTCGCCGAGATCACCCGACGCCGTCAGCTGCTCGCGGCCGAGTCGCTGCCGTTGCCGACCGAGACGCGAGTGTTCACCATCGCGAACCAGAAGGGCGGCGTCGGCAAGACGACCACCACGGTGAACCTCGCCGCCGCACTGGCGCGCGCCGGTGCACGGGTGCTCGTGATCGATCTCGATCCCCAGGGCAACGCCTCGACCGCGCTCGGCGTCGAGCACCGTTCCGAGACGGTGAGCGTCTACGACGTCATCATCAACGACGAGCCGATGGCGGGCGTCGTGCAGAAGAGCCCCGAGTTCGAGGCCCTGTACTGCGTGCCCGCCACCATCCACTTGGCCGGCGCCGAGATCGAACTCGTCTCGCTCGTCGCCCGTGAGCAGCGGTTGCGCACCGCCCTCGACCAGTTCCTCGGCGCCTCGGATGAGCTGTTCCACTACGTCTTCATCGACTGCCCGCCCTCGCTGGGCCTGCTGACCATCAACGCCTTCGTCGCCGCGCGCGAGGTGCTCATCCCGATCCAGTGCGAGTACTACGCGCTGGAGGGCCTGAGCCAGCTGCTGACCAACATCCAGCTGATCGAGCGCCACCTGAATCCGCGACTGCGCGTGTCCACGATCCTGCTGACCATGTACGACTCCCGCACCAATCTCGCGAACCAGGTGGCCGCGGACGTGCGCGAGCACTTCCCCAAGGAGACGCTCGACACGCTCATCCCGCGCTCGGTGCGCATCTCGGAGGCCCCGAGCTACGGGCAGAGCGTGATCAGCTACGACGAGGCATCCCCCGGCTCCCTCTCCTATCTCGAGGCGGCGGCGGAGATCGCCCGTCGCGGAGCGCCGAGCTGATGGCCGCCCCGAAGCGCACCGGCCTCGGCCGCGGCATCGGCGCCCTCATCCCCGGTAGCGAGGACAGCTCGCGCAGCCCCGTCGACGTGTTCTTTCCGGATGCCGGAGACCGCGGAGATCGCGACGCACTGCTCGCGGTGCCCGGTGCCCGCCTGGCGAACCTCTCGCCCGACGACATCGTGCCGAACCCCAAGCAGCCGCGTTCGGAGTTCCGTCAGGAGGAGCTCGACGAGCTGATCGTCTCGATCCGCGAGATCGGGGTGCTGCAGCCGATCGTGGTGCGCCCGCTGCAGGGTGCCGCAGCAGGCGAGCCCCAGTACGAGCTCATCATGGGCGAGCGTCGTCTGCGGGCCACGAAGCACCTCGGCCTGGCGACCATCCCGGCCGTGATCAAGAGCACCGCCGACGAGGACATGCTCAGGGATGCCCTGCTCGAGAACCTGCATCGCGCGAACCTCAACGCGCTCGAAGAGGCGTCCGCGTATCAGCAGCTGCTGGCGGACTTCGGCATCACGCAGGAGCAACTCGGCGAGCGGATCGGGCGCTCCCGCCCGCAGATCACGAACACGCTGCGTCTGCTGCGTCTGCCGCCGAGCGTGCAGAAGAAGGTCGCGGCCGGGGTGCTGAGTGCCGGGCACGCCCGCGCCGTGCTTGCCGCTGGTGACGCGGCGGCCATGGAGCGTCTGGCCGACAAGATCGTCAATGAAGACCTGTCGGTGCGCGCCGCCGAGGCCGCCGCCGGGCAGCTCTCCACGAAGCCCCCGCGTGCGCCGAAGCCGACCGCGGGAAAGCGGCAGGGTCAGCTCGACGAGATCGCCGAGCAGCTCGCCGATCGACTCGACACGCGGGTCAAGGTGACGCTCGGCGCGAGCAAGGGGCAGATCGTGATCGACTTCGCGACCGTCGCCGATCTCAACCGCATCCTCGCCGAGCTCGGTCAGGATGGATTCACGCGAGGAGGGTGACCGAATGTCGTTCCAGGCGTACCTCGACACCATCGAGGCGAAGACGGGGATGACGCCCCGCGAGCTCCTGGCGAAGGCGCACGATCGCGGCTTCGACGCTTCCACCAAGGCCGCGGAGATCGTCGCCTGGCTCGCGGACGACTACGGTCTGGGCCGTGGCCATGCCATGGCCTTCTTTCACGTGCTGAAGAACGGCGCGACCATCTCGGAGAAGCACGTCGGCTCCGACGGTGTGCACCGCGACGAGTCGACCGAGCTCTGGCTCGACGGCGTGGCCACCAAGCCGGTGCGCTAGCCCCGGGCCTCGGCCATCGCCGCATCGGCGAGCGCCGAATACACCCAGCCGAGGTCGTGACCCGCCGCCTCGAGCGCCTGCGGCATGATCGAGGTCTCGGTCAGCCCCGGCAGCACGTTCGCCTCGAGGAACCACGGGGTACCCGCGCCGTCGACGATCATGTCGACGCGGGAGAGGTGCCTGAGACCCAGCGCGGTGTGCGCGGTGAGTGCCGCCTCGGCGGCCCGTGCGGCGATCTCGGGCCCGATCCGCGCGGGAACGTAGAATCGGGTCTCCCCCGCGTTGTAGCGTGCCTCGAAGCTGTAGACGCCCGAGAGCGGCTCGATCTCCACCGCGGGCAGCGCGACCGGTCCATCTCCGCTGTCGATGATGCCGACGGCGATCTCGGTGCCGGTGATCTTCTGCTCGATGAGCGCGACATCCCAGTAGGTGTAGGCATCGACCATCGCGCGCGGCAGCAGGCTGCGGTCCTCGACCATGGTCACGCCCTGAGCCGAGCCGCCCTGCGCAGGCTTGACCACGAGTGGCCCGCTGAACTCGTCGGAGATCTCCTCCAGGATGCCGTTGGCGCCCAGCTCGCGGAACGCGTCCCGCGGCAGCGTGATCGACACCGGTGTGCGCACGCCGGCTCGCGAGACCACGGTCTTGGCGGTGGGCTTGTCCCAGGCCAGGCGGGAGGCGTCGGCACGGGAGCCGACATAGGGGATGCCGATGAAGTCGAGCAGTCCGCGCAGCGCTCCGTCCTCGCCGCTGGCGCCGTGCAGGGCGGGCCACACCACGTCGGGGCGCGTCTCGCGCAGGTAGTGCAGCAGCGTGGCATCCGGATCGCGCAGTTCGACCTCGATGCCGTGCTCGAGCAGACTGTCGGCGACCCGCCGCCCGGAGCGCAGCGAGACGTCGCGTTCGTGTGAAATGCCGCCCGCGAGGACGAGAACCTTCGGTGCCATCAGCCGAGGTTCGCCGGCGGGTTGCTGTACGAGGCCTCGGGGGCGACCACCGGCAGCGGCGCGGTCTGCGAGAAGGTCGACAGCAGCTCCAGCTCGCCGTTGACGACCGTGGAGAGGCGACGGATGCCCTCCCTGATGAACTCCGGTGTCGGGTAGCAGAACGACAGCCGCATGTTGGTGCGACCGCTGCCGTCGGCGTAGAACGCCGTGCCCGGAGTGTAGGCGACGAGTTCCTTGACGGCGCGCGGCAGCATCGACTTCGCGTCGAGGTTGTCGGGCAGGGTCACCCACACGTAGAAGCCGCCGCTGGGGTTCGTCCAGCTCAGGTCGGGCAGGTAGTCGTCGAGCGCGGTGAGCATGGCATCGCGACGCTCGCGGTAGACCCCGCGGAAGGTGTCGATCTGGCCCTTCCAGTCGGCGGTCGCCAGGTACTCGCTGATGATGTGCTGCGTGAACGAGGAGGGCGAGAGCACGGCCGCCTCGTTGGCGAGGATGAGCTTCTCGCGAATCGCGTGCGGTGCGAGCGCCCAGCCCACCCGGAAGCCGGGGGCGAGCGTCTTCGAGAAGGTGCCGAGGTAGATGACCCCGTCCTCCTCGACGGAGCGCATGGCGTGCGGCGGCTGGCCCTCGAAGTAGAGCAGGCCGTAGGGGTTGTCTTCGAGCACGAGGATGCCCTCGCTGCGGCACAGCTCGAGGATCTCGAGTCGGCGCTGCCACGGCAGGGTCACGCCCGCCGGGTTGGAGAAGGTCGGCACCGTGTAGAGGAACTTGATGCGCTTGCCCGCGGCCTTGATGCGCGCGATGGACTCGCGCAGCGCCTCCGGGATGAGCCCGAACTCGTCCATCGCGACGTGATGCACGTCCGCCTGGAACGACTTGAAGACCGTGAGCGCGGTGACGTAGCTGGGGGCCTCGGCGAGCACGACGTCGCCGGGGTCGACGAAGAGCTTGGTGACGAGCTCGAGCGCGTGCTGGGATCCGGTGGTCACGACGATGTCGTCGACGCTGGCGCGGATGCCCTCGAGCGCCATCACCTCCAGGATGTGCTCGCGCAGGGCGGGCATCCCCTGACCGGATCCGTACTGCAGAGCGGTGGGGCCGGACTCGTGCATCACTCGCTCAATTGCGCCGTTGATCAGCTCTTTTGGCAAAGCGGAGACGAACGGCATGCCGCCGGCGAGCGAAACGACCTCAGGCCGGGATGCCACGGCGAACAGGGCGCGCACCTCGGAGGCGGCGAGACCGGCAGTTCGCTGCGCGTAGTGCCCGTACCACTGATCGAGGTTGTTGCCCTGACTGGTCATCCGTCAAGGATATGTGCAGCGAATGCGAAAACCCCCTCCCGCGAAGGGGAGGGGGTCCAGGTGTCGCTGTTTGGCCTCGGCCGTGACGGTTACGCCAGGAACTCGGCGAGGTCGGCCTCGAGGGCGGGCTTCGGCTTCGCGCCGATCACGGTCTTGACGACCTCGCCGCCGCGGAACACCTTCATCGCGGGGATCGAGGTGATCTGGTACTTCATCGCCATCTGCGGGTTGTCGTCGACGTTGAGCTTGACGATCTTGAGCTTGTCGGGGTTCTCCTGCGCGATCGCGTCGAGGATCGGCGAGACGGCGCGACACGGGCCGCACCACTCGGCCCAGAAGTCCACCATGATGGTGTCCTTCGAGTTGAGCACCTCGTCGGCGAACGTGGCGTCGGTGACGTCCTTGGCTGAAGACATGTTGGCTTCCTTCTGTTGGTTAGGCGGTGACGGGCTCGGACTGCACGGCAGCCTCGACCACGGACTTGGGGAGGGCGGCGAGGTAGTGCTCGGCGTCGAGGGCCGCGACCGTGCCCGACGCGGCCGCGGTGACGGCCTGGCGGTAGGTCGGGTCGATGACGTCGCCCGCGGCGAACACACCGGGGATGTTGGTGCGGGAGGATCGACCCTGCACGGCGACCGTACCGTCCGGGTTCAGGTCGAGCTGACCGTGCACGAGGTGCGTGCGGGGGTCGGCGCCGATCGCCACGAACAGGCCGGAGAGGTCGATCGTGGTTTCCGTGCCATCCACGGTGTCGACGATGCCGATGCCGGTCACGAGCTCGTCGCCGTAGATGTGCGCGACCTCCTTGTTGAACAGGAACTCGATCTTGGGGTCACTGAAGGCGCGCTCCTGCATCGCCTTCGAGGCGCGCAGCGTGTCTTTGCGGTGGATGAGGTACACCTTGTCGGCGAACTTCGTGAGGAACGTGGCCTCCTCCATCGCGGAGTCGCCGCCGCCGACGACAGCGATCGTCTTCTGACGGAAGAAGAAGCCGTCGCAGGTGGCGCACCACGAGACGCCGTGGCCGCTCATGCGCTCCTCGTCGGGCAGACCGAGCTTTCGGTAGGCCGAGCCGGTGGCGAAGATCACGGTGAGTGCCTCGTGCACGTCGCCGTTGCCCAGGTGCACGCGCTTGACGTCACCCTCGAGCTCGAGCTTCACGACGTCGTCGAGCACGATCTCGGCGCCGAAGCGCTCGGCCTGGGCCTGCATGGCGAGCATGAGCTCGGGGCCCTGGATGCCCTCGGCGAACCCGGGGTAGTTCTCCACCTCGGTGGTCTTCATCAACTCACCGCCGGCCTCGACGGAGGAGGCGATGATGAGTGGCGCGAGGCTCGCGCGGGCGGCATAGATGCCCGCGGTGTATCCGGCGGGACCCGATCCGATGATGATCACCTGGCGCACGTCTTGCGTCTCCCTCTGGCTGTTCACAGCCGGTACAACCGATCCTAGCCGCGCGCTATTCCGCGCTCAGCGGCGACGCAGGCGCGCCGCGATGGGCTCGACCGTGGCCCGGAACTCGGGGTTGCGGGTCAGCCACAGCACCGCAGCATAGACGACCGCCATGACCGTGCCGGAAACCGCCATGGAGGCCAGTCCGCCGCCGATGCTCGAGACCGGGAACGCCCCGTCCGCGATGCCGCCGAGCAGCCAGAGCGCGCCGATGCCGGCGGCCGCGGCCGGGACCGCCGCGGCGAGATACCAGAGCGCGTGCTGGCCGACCTCGAGCGTGCCGAGCCCGCCGAGCCACCTGCGCAGGAAGAACGCCGAGAGCAGGGCCTGCAGGATCAGCGCGATCGAGGTCCACCCGGCCAGCGCCACCGCGATCCAGGCGTTCGGCACGACGGTGCCGAGTGCGATCGCCCCGGCGCAGTAGAACGCGGTCTGCGCCACCTGGATGAAGAAGGCCCCGCGGGTGTCATCGACCGCGTAGTAGACGCGCAGCAGCACGAAGAAGATCGTCCACGGCACGAGCCCGACGAGATAGGCGAGGTACACCGGGGCGATCGCCTGGGCATCGCCGAACACGGCCGAGAACGGATAGGCGAGCACGGCGAGGCCGATCGCCGAGAAGACCATGAACATCAGGATCGTGCGCAGCGATGAGACGAGATCGTCGCGCACCGAGGCGAGGGCTCCGTCGCGCACGTGCGCGCTCATCCGGGTGAAGTACGCGGTGATGACCGACACCGTGACCACCGAGTGCGGCAGCATGAACATCAGCCACGCGTACTTGAGCGCCGCGAGCGAGGCGTCGGCGCCCGAGGCGGGAGCGGCGACCCGCGCCTCCACGATGCCGGAGGCCTGGCTGACCAGGAACATGCCGAACACCCACGCCGCCGAACGACCGGTGGCGCTCATGCCCACCCCGCGCCAGCGGAAGTCGGGGCGGAAGGTCAGTCCGGCACGGCGCCAGAACAGCAGCAGGCCGAACGCCTGCACCGCGATGCCGAGTGTGGCGCTGCCGGCGAGCACCGCGACCTGTTCCGGGGTCCAGGATGCCGCGTCCGCATGCCCCTCCCGCCCGAACAGCACCACGAACATCACCAGACCGGCGATCGCCACGATGTTGTTCAGCGCCGGAGTCCACGTGAAGGGGCCGAACAGGCCGCGCGCGTTGAGCGTCTCGCCGATCAGGCTGTAGAGCGCGTAGAAGAAGATCTGCGGCAGGCACCAGAACGCGAACGCGGTCGTCAACGAGAGCACGTCGGGGCCGCCCGGGCCGACGTACAGCGCCGCGAGCAGCGGTGCGCACAGCGTCGCGATCACGGTCACGGGCAGGAACACCACGACGCCGAGCGTCACGAGCTTGTTGATGAACGCCTGACCACCGTCGAGGTGCACGGCCGCCTTGACGATCTGGGGCACGATGACGGCACTGAGCAGTCCGCCGGCCACGAGCGAGTAGACGTTGTTGGGCAGCTGATTGGCCAGTGCGAAGGAGTCGGCGCCGTTGCCCGTGGCGCCGATCGCGTAGGCGAGCACCACTCCGTTGATGAACCCGAGGATTCGCGAGACGATCGTTCCGGAGGCCAGCAGCGCGCTCGCGCGCCCGACCCCGGTGCCGCGCGTGGGGATCGCGGCGGTGGACGCGGAGGCGGCGTCCGTCTCCCCGGCGTTCGGGTCAGACATCCGTCTCCCGCCGACGCCGAAGGATGGTGCGCACGATACCGACGCCGAAGATCAGCACCACGACGGCGGCGATGGCGATCACGATCGGCGTCTCCCAGCCGGCCTGCACGTTCACGTCGCCGATCACGTCGCTGCCGATCTGCTGTCCGCTGGCCGCGGCGAGAGTGACCACGAAGTCGACGGTGCCGTTCGTCAGGGACTGCACCGGGATGTCCACGCGTGCCTGGGATTGGGCGGGCACGGTGAGTTCCACGCGCTCCTCGAGCACCACGAGCACGGCCGTCGCCGGTCGCAGCGTGACGTAGACGGTCACCGGTTGATCGAGCGCGTTGTCGACGTTCACCGGAAGGTACTGGCTGTTGTCCGCGACGAGCAGCAGGCTCGAGATCTCCGCGACCTGCACGGATGCGCGCAGATCGGCCGAGTCCTGCAGGAAAGTTCCGCTCGCCCGCATCCAGCCGGCTGGGTTCACATTCCAGGCGTTCGAGAGCAGGGCGACGAGCGCGAGCTGGCGCGGTCCGACGATCGCGCCCGGGTTCGCGGCGATCGAGGAGAAGGCGCGGTCCTCCGCCGTTGCGGCCAGCAGTGCAGCGACGCGATCGGCACGCTCCGAGACGGCGGCATCGGCGAGGCTCGCCGGTGCCGGGGCATCCGCGAGCACGGTGCTGAGGGGCACGAGCTGGATCGACGGGTCGGCGGCGAGGGCGGCGATCACCGAGCCGAGACGGTCGTCGCTGGCGGGCGTGCCCCGGCCGATGGTGGCGAACACAGTGCTCCCCGCGGCCACCGCTGCCGCGCGCACGGCACCGGCGTCCGCGCCGCCGGTCGCCGCCGATCGCAGCGCGCCCGACACGGCATCGTCGGAGACGAGCACTCGCGCCCCGCCGACATCGGCTCGCGCACCGCCGTTCAGACCGCTGAGATTGCTCGACGCGACGATCGTCTCGCCGTAGCCCGCCGCCGAGATCCGTTCGAGGTCGCCCGCGATGAGCGAGCCGTCACGCGGCCAGGCGATGCCGTCGAGCGCGTACGGCCAATCGAGCAGGTCTTCCGTGGTCGGCAGCACCGGTTCGATCGGCTCGGATGTCGCGGTGGGCGACGGGGTTGCCCCCGAGTCGGGCACGGCGGTGAACAGCGCCGGGTCGAGGGCGAACTCGAGGTCGCCCGGCCCGAATGGCAGTGCGCCGCCGGCCTGACTGACCAGAGCGAGGTCGGTGTCCGCGTACCCGAGGGCGAAGGTCTCGTTGGTCGCGGCCTTGAGCCGTTCGAGCCAGGCGAGGGCCGAGCCGGGGGCGGAGGTGCCGAGCACCCGGATCGACGCCAGGATCATCGGATCGATCCCGATCGCGACCGGTGTGTCGATCACGGCATCGAGCTGCCGAGTGAGCAGTCCGCCCGGCGCGGTGTAGACAGCCAGCGCCTGAGCCGGGATGAGACCGGTCGAGTTCGCGGGGACCACGAGCGGCACCGCAATGGCCAGGCGGGTGCCGCCGGAGTCGACCGCGAGCGCGGGAGCCGGAGAGAGAACCCCAAGGAGTGCGAGCAGCCCGAGTCCGACGGCCACCGCCGCGCGCGAGAACCTCACCGACATGGGCCGACCCAGGAATGTCGCTCGGCCAGCATGCGATGAGTCTATTCATTGAGACCTGTGCGTCCGGCGAGACGCCGCGTGCGCGTGACATGCTGGTCGCACCATGCAAAGCGTCGCCACAGCCATCGAGCGGCTCGGCGAGTTGGCCGACTCGCGCCCCGTCGCATCCCTCGCCGCCGCGTTCGCCGCGGCGGGTCGGGAACTCGCCCTCGTGGGCGGGCCGGTGCGCGACGCCTTCCTCGGTCGCGCGGTCACCGATCTCGACTTCGCGACCGATGCCCGGCCCGACGAGATCCTCGCCCTCGTCACGCCGATCTCGGACGCGCAGTGGGACGTCGGACGCCAGTTCGGCACCATCGCGGCGCGCATCGCCGGGCAGACCGTGGAGATCACGACCTATCGGGCGGATGCCTACGACGGGCTCACACGCAAGCCCGCCGTGGCCTTCGGCGATTCCCTCGAGGACGACCTGGCGCGCCGCGACTTCACCATCAACGCCATGGCGCTTCGGCTGCCCGAGCGCGTGCTGGTCGATCCCTCGGGGGGGCTCGAGCACCTCATCGCCTCGCGCATCACCACGCCGGGGCGGCCCGAGGTCTCGTTCGGCGACGATCCGTTGCGGATGCTGCGCGCCGCCCGATTCACGTCCCAGCTCGGCTTCGTGGTGGACGAGTCCACCGAGCAGGCCATGCGCGAGCTGGCTCCGCGGCTGGAGATCGTGAGCGTCGAGCGCATCGCGGACGAGCTGCGCAAGCTGCTGCTGACGGATGACCCGGTGCCCGGCATCCGTCTGCTGGTGGATACCGGCCTCGCGCAACTGGTGCTGCCGGAGGTGCCGGCGCTGCGGCTGGAGCGCGACGAACACGCGCATCACAAGGACGTCTACGAACACAGCCTCACCGTGCTGCGGCAGGCCATCGAGCTCGAGCACGCCCGCGACGGCATCCAGTCGCCCGACCTCGTGCTGCGCCTGGCGGCCCTGCTGCACGACATCGGAAAGCCGGCGACCCGCAAGATCGAGGCGGGAGGGGTGGTGACCTTCCACCACCACGACGTCGTCGGCGCCAAGCTTGCGACGAAGCGGTTGAAGGCGCTGCGTTTCGACAACGACACGATCGCCTCCGTCGCGCGGCTCATCGAGCTGCACCTGCGGTTCTTCGGATACACCGAGGGCGCATGGACGGATTCCGCCGTGCGCCGATATGTGCGCGACGCCGGGCCGCTGCTCGAACGACTGCACATCCTCACGCGCGCCGACGTCACGACGCGCAACGTGCGCAAGGCCGACCGGCTGTCCTTCGCGTACGACGACCTCGAGGAGCGGATCGCGGCGATCGCCGAGGCCGAGGGCGTCGCGGCGGTGCGACCCGATCTCGACGGCGAGCAGATCATGCGGATTCTCGGACTCAAGCCCGGCAGGGAGGTCGGGGAGGCGTATCGCTACCTGCTCGATCTGCGCCTCGACGAGGGGCCGTTGGGCGCGGACGAGGCCGAGGCGCGCCTGCGGGCGTGGTGGGCAGCGCGCTGACGGACGCATTGCCGCGGAGGTCGCTGCTGGCCTATGCTGTACAGGTTGTCCGCTTGCGGACGACCGTCAACACCCTCCTGTTGCAGATCGTCTGCAACCGTTCTAGTCCGAAGGAGGTGGGTTTGTGACGCATCAGTACGAACTCATGGTGATCCTCGATCCAGAGATCGATGAGCGCACCGTGGCACCCAGCCTGGACAAGTTCCTCAATGTGATTCGCACCGATGGTGGAACCATCGACAACGTGGACATCTGGGGACGTCGTCGCCTGGCCTACGAGATCAACAAGAAGTCCGAGGGCATCTACGCCGTCGTCAACTTCACCGCCACCTCGGCGGCGACCGTCGAGCTCGACCGTCAGCTCAAGCTCTCCGAAGCCGTCATGCGCACCAAGGTGCTGCGGGCCGAGGAAGGCTTCGCGCAGGTCGCGGCGGCCAAGAAGCTCGCGGACGAAAAGGCCGCCCGCAAGGCTGCTGCTCCCGCGAAGGCCGCTCCCGTTGCGGAGAAGGCGCCCGCCGAGAAGCCCGCCGCAGAGGCTACTCCGGCCAAGCCCGCCGCCAAGGACGCGGAGTAAGTCGTGGCCGGCGAGACCATCATCACCGTGGTGGGCAACCTGACCAGCGATCCCGAGCTGCGCTACACGCAGTCCGGGCTCGCGGTGGCGAACTTCACGATCGCCTCGACGCCGCGCAACTTCGACCGTGCGACGAACGACTGGAAGGACGGCGAGGCACTGTTCCTGCGCGCGTCCTGCTGGCGCGAGTTCGCCGAGCACGTGGCGGGGTCGCTGACGAAGGGCAGCCGCGTCATCGCGACCGGCCGCCTCAAGCAGCGCTCCTACGAGACGAAGGAAGGCGAGAAGCGCACGAGCATCGAGCTCGAGGTCGATGAGATCGGTCCTTCGCTGCGCTACGCGACCGCCCAGGTCACGCGTGCCGCCTCCACCGGCGGTGCCGGCGGCGGGGCTCCGCGTGGTGGCGGCCAGGTCGCCGACGAGCCGTGGGCCGCGAGTGCGCCCGCGGGCGGCGACGTCTGGAACACGCCCGGCAACTACTCGGACGAGACGCCCTTCTAAGGCGCCCGACAACTTCTAAAGGACTGAAAGACAATGGCAGGAAAGAGCAGCGGCGACCGCCGCAAGCCCATTCGCAAGGGCAAGGACGGCAAGAACGCCGCCCCGGCCAAGGCGATCCGCGTGGGCGTCATCGACTACAAGGATGTCGCGACGCTTCGCAAGTTCATCTCCGAGCGTGGAAAGATCCGTGCTCGCCGTATCACCGGTGTCTCCGTGCAGGAGCAGCGCCTCATCGCGACGGCCGTCAAGAACGCCCGCGAGATGGCACTGCTGCCGTACGCGGGTTCTGGCCGGTAAGGGAGCATCATGACCAAGCTCATCCTCACGCACGAGGTCACCGGCCTCGGCGCCCCCGGCGACGTCGTCGACGTCAAGAACGGCTACGCGCGCAACTACCTCATCCCGCAGAACTTCGCGGTGGCGTGGACGCGCGGTGGCGAGAAGCAGATCGAGTCCATCAAGGCCGCTCGTGCAGCTCGCGAGCACGCCACCCTCGAGGAGGCGCAGGACCTGAAGGCGCGTCTGCAGGCCAACCCCGTCACCCTGACGGTCAAGGCCGGCGAGGGCGGTCGTCTGTTCGGCTCCGTGAAGCCCGCGACGGTCGCCGAGGCGGCGGCAGCCGCCGGATTCACCGGCATCGACAAGCGCAAGATCGAGATCACCTCGCCCATCAAGGCGATCGGTGAGCACGAGGCCACCGTGCGTCTGCGCGACGATCTCGTCGCCACGATCACGCTGAAGGTCGTCGCGGCGAAGTAACCGATGTGCCCCCTCACTGGGGGTAGACAGCGGCGGGCGAAAGTCCGCCGCTGTCGTCGTTTGTGCACAGGAGAGTCGAATTCGGACAAACCCTCAAGCGCAAGTACAGACTAGTTTTCCCACACACGGGGAGAACGAGAAAAGTGCAGGTCAGGCTGCAGAACCCGGGGAAAATCCACCAGAAGTCCACAGGTTCATCCACAGCTTGCCCACATCGCCCCCGGCGTTTCGCGCACATTCCCCACAGGACCATCCACAGGGTCGCTTGTGAGTCGCGCGGGGGCCTCCGTACTGTGGTGCAGCCCGGTGCGAAGGACCGCGCGCCGGACCATACGCGCACGCGGAGTGTCGGCGCCGGAAGCTACAACTGAGGCGTACGGTCGAGACATCGGAAGGGTTGGCATCACGTGTCCATCGCGCACCTGGGACTGGCCGGCGAGCAGCGGCAGGACGGCAGGAGCGACTCCCGGGGAGACCGCGTACCCCCGCACGATCTGCTGGCGGAGCAGAGCGCGATCGGCGGCATGCTGCTGAGCAAGGATGCGGTCGCCGACGTCATCGAGGCCGTGCGCGGTGTCGACTTCTACATCCCCAAGCACGAGACGATCTTCGACGCCGTGCTCACCCTCTATTCGCACGGCGAGCCGACGGACGTGATCGCGGTCACCGACGAGCTCACCAAGACCGGCGAGCTCACGCGTGCCGGCGGCGCCGAATACCTGCACACGCTCACGGCGCTGGTGCCGACCGCGGCCAACGCCGGCTTCTACGCTTCCATCGTCGCCGAGAAGGCCGTGCTGCGCCGTTTGGTCGAGGCGGGTACGCGCATCGTGCAGATGGGTTACGCCAGCGAGGGCGAGGTCGTCGATCTCGTCAACAATGCCCAGGCCGAGATCTACGCGGTCACCGGTGGCGTCGAGAGCGAGGACTTCGTTCCGCTGACCGAGGCGGTCACGACCGCGATCGATGAGATCGAAGCGGCGCGCGGTCGCGATGGACAGATGATCGGCGTTCCGACCGGGTTCCACGAGCTCGACGAGATCACGAACGGCCTGCACCCGGGGCAGCTCATCATCCTCGCCGCGCGCCCCGCGCTGGGTAAGTCGACGCTCGGTCTCGACCTGGCTCGCTCGGCGGCGATCAAGCACGACATGCCCACGATCATCTTCTCCCTCGAGATGGGGCGCAGTGAGATCGCGATGCGTCTGCTGTCGGCCGAGGCATCCGTGCCGCTGCAGCACATGCGCAAGGGCACGGTGCACTCCAACGACTGGACCACGATCGCCCAGACCCGCGGGCGCATCAACGACGCGCCGCTCTACATCGACGACAGCCCCAACATGACCCTCGTGGAGATTCGGGCGAAGTGCCGACGCCTGAAGCAGAAGGTCGGCTTGAAGATGGTGATCATCGACTACCTGCAGCTCATGACCAGTGGCAAGAAGGTGGAGTCGCGCCAGCAAGAGGTCAGTGAGTTCTCGCGGGCGCTCAAGCTGCTCGCCAAGGAGCTCGAGGTTCCCGTGATCGCGATCTCCCAGCTCAACCGTGGCCCCGAGCAGCGCGCCGACAAGAAGCCCGCGCTCTCCGACCTGCGTGAGTCCGGTTCACTCGAGCAGGATGCCGACATGGTGATCCTGTTGCACCGCGAGAGCGCCTACGAGGCCGAGAACCCCAGGGCCGGCGAGGCCGACTTCATCGTGGCCAAGCACCGCAACGGCCCAACGCGCACGATCACGGTCGGGTTCCACGGGCACTTCTCGCGGTTCGTCGACCTGCCGCCGGGCTGAGTCCGTCGCCGTAGGTTCTCTGCGTGTCACGCGGAATCATGGCGTCAGCACGATCTTGCCTGGATGAGTCGCAGCGCGAAGCGCCTCGACGGCCTGTGCAGCGTCGACGAAGGCGTAGGTCTGGGAGTGCGTCGAGCGTAATGATCCTGAGGCAAGTCCTGCCGCGATTTCAGCGAGGTCGTCACCGCGCGCAGACGCCATGAGGGTGACGATCCTGATGCCCCGAACGAACAACGCCCTGATAGACCGGGACAGCGGCCCGAGGACCTTGCCCCCTCCTTCACCGCCGCCAAGCACGAGCGTGCCACCGGTTCGGATGGCTCGCTTCCAGTGGGCGAGGGGCAAGCTCCCGGCGAAGTCGAGAACGGTGTCGAAGCGTCGCGAGCCGTCTGTCGGGTCGACTTTCGTGTAGTCGAGCACGTCCTGCGCGCCGAGGGCGCGGACGAATGCACCCTTTGATCCACTGCACACGGCGGTCACGTGCGCGCCGCGAGCTGAAGTGAGCTGAATCGCGTACGATCCAACGCCTCCGCCCGCCCCGGTGATTGCGATGTGCTTTCCCGTCAGATCACCCGCCGCACGGAGGGCCTGCAACGCCGTGTAGCCGGACATCGGCACGGCGGCCGCCTGTTCGAAGCTCACGCCCTGCGGCAACGGTTGCAGGAGATCCTCACGTACACTCGCTCGCGTCGCCCAGGAGCCACGGGCCGATCCGAACACCGGGTCGCCCACGGCGAATCTCGTGACGCCCGGGCCGATCGCGGCCACGACGCCCGCAACGTCCTGACCGAGGACCGGCTGCTTGGGCCGTCGCAGCCCCATGGATAGTCGCACGAGAGCCGGCTCTCCCGACAGCAGGTGCCACTCGGCCATGTTCACACCGGCCGCGGCGACATCGACGATGATCCGGCCAGTCTCCACTGCGGGCTCTTCGACATCCTCGACGCGCAACACGGATGCGTCCCCGTACTCGCGACGTACGACAGCTCTCATCGGTTATCCTCTCCGGTGCATCCGCACTCTCGCTTCATTTGCCGTCCTCAGGCGCCCGAGCAGGGCCGGGTCCGTACGTACGCGATGCGTAGACCGACTGCCACAGTCGCCGCGACTGCGCGATCACCACATCGCCGAGCGGGATGCCGACGACGGCGTATCTGGCGGCCGCTTCAGGCTCCGCACCGCTCACCATGTCGAGATCGGCGAGTGCCGCGTCGCGGCCCGAGCCGATGAGTGAACTCACCCAGGCCTGGAACGTCGCGCCAAGATACGGTTCGCTCGCGTCCAATGCCGCCGCGATACGGCGGATCGACGGGTGATGGAAGAGCGGGTCGCCTGCATCTATGCCGAACGCTCGCCGCACAGCATCTTCCGTCTCGTCTCTTGCCGACTGTGGTGCGTCGTCAGGACTGCGCACGGCATCCTGGGCAGCGGCGAGCACCGAGGTCAGCGAACCGCCCTCCAGCGCCACCGTCACTCGCTTGAGGGTGGCGATGCTCACCCCGCCGACCGTCACGAGCGTGCGGATGAAGCCCAATCGCTCGACATGCTCGCGGCCGTAGACCGCGCGGTTCGACGCGATCAGGTGACCCCGCGGCAGGATGCCTTCCGAGATGTAGAACTTGATCGTCGAAGGATGGACGCCACTGACGTCGGCCAGCTGGCTGATCGTCAGTCGCAGGTCGCCTGGTTGCACGAGAACCAGTCTGCCACACTTATAGACAGTGGCACTAACGGTTAGTTACGCTGTCTGCATGTTCACTCCGACCGAGACGACCTCCTCCCCCGCCACACGCGCACCCGATCGCCAGTACACCGCATGGCAGGTGCTGGCGATCTGGGCAGCGGCCACCGCGCCGATGACTGCGCTGGCCTGGATCGCATGGCCTTTGCTGACCAACGCGACGGACCTGAACCCCGGAATGCTCTTCTGGCTCCTCATGGTCGTGGGGATGATGTGGCAGTTCGTCCTCTCCGTCATCATCCTGCGCCGCGAGCTGGGGACGCTGCGGTGGTCGTTGGTCGCTCCGCGCATCTGGGCGCAGCAGCCCACGCCGTCGTCAGCGGCCTTCTCGTCCCCTGACGGAGCGGTCATGAACACGCGATCAGGCGTACGTCGTTCGATCGCCGCCGCCGCGACCATGGCGGTTCTGCTGCTCACCTCGTGTGCATCGACCTTCACACCGGCAACGCCCACCACGCAGATTCGCGAGCTGTCCGGCGTGGAGGGAGTGGAGCTTCGGACGAGCGGCGATCTCACGATCGTTTCGGGCGCCGCCGAATCCCTCACCATCACGGCCGAGAGCAGCATGATCGACAACCTCACCTCCGACGTGAGGGACGGCACGCTCATCCTCGACGCTGCTGCTGGCGATTCGGGATGGGGCCGCATCGAGTACACCCTCACTGTGCCTCGGGTCGATCTCATTCGACTGGCGGGATCGGGCGACATCTCGGGCAACAGCATCCTCGCCGAGAGCGCGACGATCGACGATACCGGCTCCGGCGACGTATCCCTCAGCTCGAGCACGACCACCGATTTGGCCGTGACGATGACGGGATCGGGCGACATCACCATCGAAGGTACGACACTCTCGTTGCGGCTCTCCAGTGAGGGGTCCGGCAACTTCGACGGGAGTCTCCTGGAAGCCAGGATCGCGAACGTCGACCTGAGTGGCAGCGGTAGCGCGCATGTCGTTGCACTCCGAGATCTCACCGCGGCTGTGAGCGGAAGCGGCGACATCTTCTACACCGGCAACCCTGGCAACGTGGTCACTTCCCTCGATGGAAGCGGCGAGATCACTCTCTACAACCCCGACCGAGACGCTTCTCAGGAGGAACATTGAGCGACCTGCAGGATCCCCCCGTCCACGTCAAGTACAAGCTCGCCGCCCTGTGGGCGTCAGCCACACTGTGCTACCTGTACGGCGACTACTTCGATCTCTACGTGCCCGGAACCGTGGAGGGACTCCTCCGCGGGAAGAACAACTTGAACTCGCCAACCGCTCTGCTCGCCGCCGCGACCCTCCTGCTGATCCCAGCAGCAATGGTCAGCTTGTCCCTCTTGCTCAGGGCGCCAGCCAACCGCCGCCTGAATCTGATCGTGGGAGTGTTCTTCACAATCTTCGTCGGACTCGTCGGCGTGAACTCTCTCCAGCTCTGGCGCACCTTCTACGTCCTCTACGCCGTGGTCGAGGTCTGCCTGACCGTGTCGATCGTCTGGCTTGCCTGGCGGTGGCCGCGCGCAAACGGGCGGAGGAACGAACCGGTGACAGGTTGACCTGAACGTAGACTTGAGCGCGTGTCCGACTGGTACCCGCCCCTGGGGCGCGCGATCCCCGCGCTTGCGCTCGCTGCCGTCATCACGTTCAGCGCCGATCACTCCGCAAGACTCGGGCTGCTGTGCTTCGGCGCGTTCGCCACGGTCTCCGGTGTGCTGCTTTCGGCCCTGGTCTGGCGCTCGCGCACCACGCCCGCTGGGCGCGTGCAGCTGGTGCAGGGCGCGATCACGCTGGTCGCGGGCATCGTCGGCCTCGTGCTGTCGGGCGGCGGGCTGCCGTTCCTGGTGTTCCTCGTCACCGCGTGGGCGGCGGTCACCGGCATGCTGGAGCTCTGGCTCGGCATCCGGTACCGCGGGCGCGACCGTGCGGCGCGTGACTGGATCTTCGCCGGCGCACTGACCGCACTGCTCGCCGTCGCGGTGCTGCTCGTGCCGCCGGGACTCGCCCAGGCCTTCACCGGCCCCGACGGCGTGACGCGGGAGCTCACGGCGGCCGTGGTCGTGGTCGGGCTGCTCGGCGCGTACGCCGCGTTGCTCGGCGTCTTCCTGACGATCGGCGCCCTCTCACTGAAGTGGTCGCCCGAGACCGGCGTTGTCGCGCCCGAACCGCGCGGAGCCCGGTCATGACCGAGCCGAGTCGTCGCGACCGCACCCGGCCGGTTGAGCTCCTCGCACTGGCGGGCGGGTTCGGGCTGTTCACGGGCCTCGTCGTGCTGCTGTCGACTCGTGATCTCGTGCTCTCGCTGATCTTCGCGGGCGTGGCCTTCATCGTCGGTCTCGTCGTGCTCGCGATGCTCGCCCTCGCGACCCGCCCCACCGGCGACGAGCAGCTCGATATCGACGAGCAGGACCGCAAGGGCCACTAGCTCACGCTCTCTCCGCCCCGGCCAGCGCGCAGTCCGGGGCGCTTTCGCGCGCCCTGCGGCCCCGGCATGCCCTCGATTCGCGCACAACATTGGACATTGTGCATAATCTGAATCTAGAATCTAGGTTCTAGAAGCAATCATCCGCGCGGTCCAACGAAGGACCCCGAAGAGAGGTTGAGCAATGACGCTCGCAGTAGCTGCACTGTCCCACGCACCGTCCTTCGGCAACGTCGATCCCGGCGGCACCACGTTCGCCGAGATCAACGCGGCGATCGACGAGGTGCGCGCGTTCGTCGACGACTACCAGCCCGAGGTCGTCATCGCCTTCGGGCCCGACCACTTCAACGGCGTGCTCTACTCGATGATGCCGCCGTTCGCGATCGGTGCGCAGGCCGAGGGGGTCGGTGACTACGGCACGTCCGAGGGTCCACTGCCGGTCGACAGCGCCACCGCTCGTGAACTGCACGCCGCGATCCTCGCCGCCGGCATCGACATCGCCCGCTCCGAACGGCTCATGGTCGACCACGGCATTCTGCAGCCGCTCGAGTTCCTCTTCGGCCACGACCTCCAGCAGCCCTTTGTGCCGATCTTCGTCAACGCCATCGGCATGCCGCTGACCCCCATGAACCGAGTGCGGCTGATGGGCGAGGCGGTGGGACGCGCGGCGCAGCAGCTGGACAAGCGCGTGCTGCTCATGGCCTCCGGCGGGCTCTCGCACAACCCGCCGATCCCCGCCTACGACGGTGCGCCGGAGCCGGTGCAGCAGCGCCTCATCTCCTACGCGCCGACGAAGGACGAGCGCGCGCAGCGTGAGGGCAAGATCATCGAGGGAATCCAGGCCATCGCCGAGGGCCGCGCAAGCAGCGCCCCGCTGAACGTCGAGTGGGACCAGATGCTGCTCGACGTGTTCCGCACGGGCGCTCTGACCACGGTCGACGGCTGGGACAACCAGCAGTTCATCGACGAGGGCGGCAGCGCGGCGCACGAGATGCGCACCTGGATCGCGGCGTTCAGCGCGCTCACCACCGCGGGTGACTACCACCTGGTCGTCGACAAGTACTGGCCGGTGAAGACGTGGGGCGCCGGCTTCGGCGTCACCGCCGCGATCAGCGATCGGCCATGAGCCACCTCGGCACGCTGTGGGGCGAGGTCGCCGACCTTCCCCACACCCTCGAGTACGTGCAGGTGGGTCGGTGGCGCACGCGCGTGCTGACGGTGGGCGACGGTGACGAGACCGTCGTGCTGATGAACGGCACGAGCGGTCACCTCGAGGCCTGGACGCACAACATCCGGGCGATCGCGCAGCAGTACCGTGTGGTCGCGTACGACTACCCCGGGCACGGCTACACGACGCTCGCGGATGCCGACCTCGAGATCGCGGACTACGAGCAGCACCTGCTGGAACTGCTCGACGTGCTCGGGCTGCAGAAGCCGCACCTCATGGGTGAGTCCCTCGGCGGGTGGATCGCCATCAAGTTCGCGATCCACCACCCCGATCGGGTACGCACGCTCGTGCTGAGCGCCCCGGGCGGCCGCATGATCAGTGCTCCCTCGATGAACCGTGTCAGCCCGATCAGCAGGGCGGCCGTGGATGACCCGACCTTCGAGAACGTCAAGGCGCGACTGCAGGTGGTGATCCACGATCCCGCCAAGATCACCGACGAACTCGTCGAGATCCGGCGTGCGATCTACTCGCGACCGGGCTTCGCTGCGTCGATGGCGCACATCATGGCGCTGCAGGTGCCCGAGATCCGCGCGCGCAACCAGGCGACCGACGAGGACTATGCCGCCATCTCGGTGCCGACCCTGCTGGTGTGGACCGACCACGAGCCCACCGGCGGCACCGCGGTGGGAGAGCACCTCGCCGGACTGCTTCCCGACGGCGAGCTGGTGACCATCCGGGATGCCGCGCACTGGCCGCAATGGGAGGACCCGGCGACCTTCAACCAGCGAGCACTCGACTTCTTGCACAGAAAGGGCTGACGCCGATGTCGGATCTCATCGACGAGGTCGCCGACGACCTCTACCGCGCCCGGATCACGGGCACGCCGATCGACTTCGTGCGCTTTCGGTTGCCCGAGGGCGACAAGGAGCTCGCGTACCGAATCTCGGAGATCAACACCCACCGCCGCGAGGTGGAGGAGCACCGGCATCGGGTCGGCCGCAAGGTGGGCCTGACGAACCCGATCGTGCAGCAGCGCGCCGGCGTCGACGAGCCCGACTACGGCATCGTGCTCGACGACATGGTGTTCGAGACGCCGGTGGTGCGACCGCGCTCCGCGTACATCCACCCCAAGATCGAGGCGGAACTCGCCTTCGTGCTCAAGGAGGACATCCTCAGCGCGGATCTCGACACCATCGAGGCCGCGATCGACTACGTGACCACCGCGATCGAGCTGGTGGACAACCGCTACTTCGACTACCGCATGAACATCGTCGACACGATCGCGGACAACGCGGCCTGCGCGGGGCTGGTCACCGGCGCGGTGCGGGTGCCGTACGGGTCGATCGACCTGCGCGAGGTCGAGATGATCCTGTATCGGGGCGACGAGGAGATCACGCGCGGGCTCGCTTCGAACGTGATGGGCAACCCGATCAACGCGATGCAGTGGATCGCCGAGACCTCGCTGCGCATCGGCAAGCCGCTGCTGGCGGGCGAGATCGTGCTCTCCGGTTCGATCGGACTGATCGTGGACTGGGATGCCGACATCCCCTACACCGCGCGCTACTCGCACGGGCTCGGCGAGATCACCGCGCTGCTGGCAACGGAGGAGAACCATGACTGAGGTCGACGTCGAGACCCGAGTGGCCATCGAGCAACTGGTCTCCGAGCTGCTGTGGCGCCTCGATCACGGCAAGGCCGACACCACCTGGGAGCTGTACACCGAAGACGCCGTGTCCACCGGTCCGCTCGGCACCATGGACGGTCGCGACGCGATCAAGGCGTGGGGGCAGAAGCGGGCGGCCGTGACCGATGTGGTCGGGCGGCACTTCATCGGTGGCATCCGCTTGGCCTGGGTGGATGGCGTGCTCACCGGATGCACGGCCTACCAGACCTTCCGCGATTCGTCGCCGGATCCGCTCGTGCCCGCCAGCGTCGGCGAGTTCCGCGAGGAGTATCGGCTGGTCGACGGTCGCTGGTTGATCGCCCGACGCGAGATCGTTCCGGTCTTCGGCGGCGCCAACGCCGCGGCCCACGCGGCCAGGCTGGCCGAGGGGATGCAGCGGTGAAGCCCACGGCGAACCCGGCAGTGCCACCCGCCCTGCTGCATCAGGCGCTCCCCTCCATGTCGGTGACCGAGTGGGCGCTCGCGGCCGGGTACGACGGCGTGATCGTCGACCTGCAGCACGGCGAGGTGGGACTCGAGGCGGCGTGCGGCATGCTCCGCGCCATCCCGCGAAGCGTCGCCTACGCGTACGCGCGCGTCGGCAGCATCGACGCGGGGCCGATCCTTCGCCTGCTCGACAGCGGCGCTCGCGGCATCATCGCACCGACCGTCGAGAGCGCCGACCAGGCGGCCGCGCTCGTGGCGGCGACCAAGTACCTGCCGCTGGGCAACCGCAGCCTCGGCCCGAGCCGGCCGGGCCTCTACCCGGGCGAGGTCTACACGGAGGCGGGCAACGCCGCGGTCTCCACCATCGCCCAGATCGAGACCGCGATCGGGGTGGACCATGCCGAGCAGATCGTGACGGTGCAGGGCATCGACTCCATCTACATCGGCCCCGCCGACCTCGCGGTCTCCTACGGCCTGCCCGGTCGTGGCGACTGGACCGAGGGGCCGGTGCGCGAAGCGATCGACCATGTCTCGCGGCTGGCGCACGCCCACGGCAAGACCGTCGGCATCTATTCGGGAACGCCGGCATATGCCGCGGACCTTCTGCACCGCGGTCTCATCGACTACGTCGGACTCGGCATCGACCTCGTGCTGCTCAACCGCAGCCTGCAGGAATCGGTCGCCGCACTGAGAGGAAAGCAATGACGCACGACACAGATGTCCTGATCATCGGCGCCGGACCGGTCGGTCTCACGCTCGCCAACCTGCTGGGCCAGTACGGCATCGAGGTGACCGTGCTCGAGGCCCGCGACGAACTCATCGACTACCCGCGAGCCGTCGGCATCGATGACGAGGCGCTGCGCACGATGCAGACGATCGGTCTCGTCGACCGGGTGTTGCCGCACACCGTGCCGGACCAGAAGATCCGCATCATCAACGGTGATCGAAAGGTGATCGCCGAGATCAACCCGACCACGCGCGAGTTCGGCTGGCCGCGCCGCAACGGATTCGTGCAGCCGCTCGTCGACAAGGTGCTGCTGGAGGGGCTCGATCGATTCCCGAACGTGACGGTGCGCTTCGGCACCGAGGTGACCGATCTGACCCAGGATGACGAGTCCGCCACGGTCACGATCGCGACGACCGATGGCACGACGGAGCGTGTCTCGGCGCGGTACGTGGTCGGCTGCGAGGGCGGCAGATCGTTCACCCGCCAGCACCTGGGGCTCGACTTCGTCGGAGAGACGCGTAGCACGCGCGGGCTCGTGATCGACGTCGCGAACGATCCGATCGGCACGCCGCACGCCGTCTTCGGCGGTGACCCGAGTCGCGGGTACGCGACGCTGAGCCTGCCGCACGGCATCCGTCGCTGGGAGTTCACGCTCTTCGAGGGCGAGTCCGAAGACCTCGCCGATGACGACGCGTTCGTGCACGGGCTGCTCAAGAGCCACGTGCCGGATCCGAGTCGGCTCGACATCATCCGCCGCCGCGTCTACGCGCACCACGCGCGGGTCGCCGAGCGATTCCGGGTCGGCCGGTGCTTCCTCGCCGGCGACGCCGCGCACGTGATGCCGGTGGTCGCCGGGCAGGGCTGGAACTCGGGCATGCGCGACGCGCTCAACCTCGGCTGGAAGCTCGCCGCGGTGGTGCGCGGCGACGCCACCGAGGCGCTGCTCGACAGCTACGAGGCCGAGCGGCGCGACCACGTGAAGGCGATGGTGGCCCTCTCGCTCAGCATGGCGAACCTGGTGACCGACCACAATCGGGTGCGCACCGCGGTGCGCGACCTGGTCGCCTCGGTCGTCGACCGGATGCCGCGAACCAAGGCTCGCGTCAACAGCCAGGGATTCAAGCCGATGCCGAAGTACGAGCGCGGCGTGGTGGTCTTCACCGACGTGCCGCGCTACAAGTCGCTGCCCGACCGCGACGAGGCCCCTCGGGTGACGGGGATGATCTTCCCGCAGCCGCGCGTGTGCGACGCTTCGGGGCAGCCGATGCTGCTCGACGACGCGACCGGACAGGGCTGGCGCGTGCTGGTGTGGAACAACGACCCCTTCGCGCTGCTGTCGGAATCGACCCGAGACGAACTCGATCGCTTGGGCGCGACGCTGGTGCAGGTCGTGCCGGCCGCACAGCTTCCGTGGGTGCGCGCCACGGCGCCCGCCGGCGTGACCGTGGTCGGCGATCCGGACGGGGTGCTCAAGAGCTGGTTCGATGCCCGGCCGGTCTCGGCCGTGATCGTCCGCCCGGATCACGTCGCCGCCGCGGAGTGCCTCGCCCAGGATCTGGACGAGACCGTGCGGCGCGTGATCGCGGCCGCATCGTCCGAGCGGGTGCCGGACCCGGCATCCCGATAATGCATAACTGAATCCAGACTGCACAAAACATTGACAAATGCGTTTGACGGGACGTACGGTTACGTCAGTCCCTCACAGCAGACGGACGGCGCGACCGATCGCGCACTGGTCACTCAAAGGAGAGCGAATCACATGAAATCACTCGGCACTCGTGCCCTCGTCGTCGGCGTCGCGGGGCTCGCCCTCGCGCTGAGCGGTTGCGCTTCCGGCTCGATCGACGGCGGCAGCACCCCCGAAGAGACCGCCTCGGGCGAGCTCACGCACGTCACCTACGGACTGTTCCCCTCGAGCACCGTCGCCGCCCTCCAGGTCGCGATCGACGAGGGGATCTTCGAGGAGCACGGCATCGACCTCGAACTCGTCGTCGGAGCCGGCAGCAGTGCCGCGCAGCTGCCGGCGCTCACCTCGGGCGAGCTCGACTTCATGCTCGCCAGCCCCGTGACGGCGCTGACCGCGTCGGCTCAGGGCCTCGACGTGCGCATCGTCACCGGTGTCACCCAGAACGACCCGGAGACCGTCGAGGACTCCACCGCCGTCGTCGTGGGCGCCGGATCGTCCATCGAGAGCGCCAAGGACCTGGCAGGCAAGACCGTCTCGGTCAACGCTCTGGGCAGCGTCGGCGAGATCGGCATCCGCGAGGCCGTCGAGCTCGACGGTGGGGACCCGAGCACGATCAACTTCGTGCAGCTCTCCTTCCCCGAGGTCGCCGCGCAGCTCGAAGCCGGTCAGATCGACGCGGGCATGGCCGGCTCGCCGTTCATGCAGCAGGTGATCGGCGCGGGCGGCCGTGTCGTCAGCGACTTCATCCAGGAGACGGGCCTCGGCGCGAACGAACTGGTGACGATCGCGAGCGGTCAGCTCGTCGACAGCGACCCGGAGCTGGTCGCCCAGTTCTCCGAGGCGATGACGGCCGCGCTGAGCTTCCTGCACGACAACAACGACCTCGTGCGCGCCGCCATGCCGGAGGTGCTGGGCACCGACCCCGCCGCCGCCGACCGGGCCAAGCTGTCGATCTACGACGCCGGTCTGGACAACGACACGATCCAGTTGTTCGCGGACCTGCTGTTCAAGTACAAGATCGTGGAGACTGAGCCCGACGTCGCCGCGATCGTGTGGCAGCCGTAGGCACACCCCGAAGGCTGGGGCGGGCGGTTCCCGTCCGCCCCAGCCATCACCGCATCACACCAGGAAGGCCGAGGGGCAGGGACAGCGTGGATCCGCACTCATCACCGCAGAGCGCAGGCAGCATGCCGGCTCGCCCTGAGCGCGTGTCGACCGAGCGTCGACGTGCGCGCTGGGTCGCCGTCGGGCCGTACGCGCTCGGCCTCGCAGGCATCCTCGGATTCCTGACCCTCTGGCAGCTCTTCTCCATGTTCGGCCCGGTCAACTCCCGCCACCTGCCGCCCCCCACGCTCGTCATCCCCGTGTTCGTGCAGAACCTCGGCTTCACGGCGTTCTGGGAGACCATCGGCCAGACGCTCTGGGCCTGGTTCCTCGGCCTGACGTTCTCGACGCTCGGCGGCCTCGCGGTCGGCCTCGTGATCGGGTCGAGCCGGTTCCTGCGCGAGGCGACGCACTCGACGATCGAGTTCCTGCGTCCCATTCCCTCGGTCGGTCTCATCCCCCTCGCCGCGCTGCTGTTCGGCCCGCGCATCGGCTCCGAACTGCTGGTCGTGATCTACGGATGCTTCTGGATCGTGCTCATCCAGGTGCTCTACGGCGTGGCCGATGTCGACAAGGTCGCCAATGACACCGTGCGCACGATGCGCATGAACTGGATCGACCGCGTTCGATTCCTCGTGCTGCCGACCCTGCTGCCGTACCTGATCACGGGCATCCGGCTCGCGGCGACCGTCGCCCTCATCCTGGCCATCAGCTCGGAGCTGATCATCGGCACCCCGGGTCTCGGCAAGTCGGTGGCCCAGGCGCAGCTCAACGACAACCCGCCCGCGATGTTCGCACTCATCCTCACCGCCGGGGTGCTGGGCATCATCGTGAACGTGGTGTTCCGCTTCATCGAGCGCAAGGTGTTGTTCTGGCACGCCTCGGTGCGATCGGAGGTCGCGGCATGAGATTCCTCAAGAAGCTCGGGATGTGGCTGGGCCTGCCCGTCATCCTGATCGCGATCTGGTGGCTGGCCACCTCGCAGGGCGTGAACTTCTTCGTGCCGACCCCGGCGAAGCTCGCGGAGAAGTTCGTGAGCGTGTGGTTCAGCGAGCGGTTCTTCGCCGACGTCGTGCCGAGCATCGGACGACTGCTGCTGGGACTGGCGATCTCCATCGTCATCGGCATCGCGCTCGGCATCGCGATCGGGCTCACCCGACCGCTGCGCTGGTTGCTCGAGCCGTTGCTGGAGTTCGTGCGCGCCATCCCCTCGACGATCCTCATTCCCGTGCTGCTGCTGCTGATCGGCATCAACGACGCGATGAAGATCACCGTGATCGTGCTCGGCTGTCTGTGGCCGGTGCTGCTGAACACGATCGAGGGCGTGCGCTCCCTCGACGAGGTGCTGACCAACACGGCGCGGGTCTACGGCATTCGCGGCTTCGCGCGCGTGCGCTACCTGGTGTTCCCGGGTGCGTTGCCGCAGATCATGGCGGGCATCCGTCACAGCCTCGCGATCGGCCTGATCCTCATGGTGGTCTCGGAGATGTTCGCCTCCACCGACGGCATCGGCCACGCCATCATCAACTTCCAGAACCGCGTGGCGATCCCGGAGATGTGGAGCGGCATCGTGCTGCTGGGCATCATCGGCGTGCTGCTGTCGGTGGCGTTCCAGGCGGTTCAGAAGCGCGCTCTGCGCTGGTACTACGGTCTCAAGGAGGCATCGAATGACGGCTAACCCCGCTGAAGTCCGGCTGAGCGTCAAGGACGTCCGCAAGGTCTACGGTCTCGGCACCGGCAAGGAGGTCGAGGCGGTGCGTTCGCTCTCCTTCGACCTGCACGCCGGCGAGTTCGCGTGCCTCGTCGGGCCCTCCGGCTCGGGCAAGACCACCCTGCTGAAGTGCATCGCGGGTCTGCTGGAGCCGACCTCCGGAGAGATCGTGCTCGACGGCCAGCGCGTCGACGGGCCGGCCAAGGGCATGGCGGTCGTCTTCCAGGAGTACGGCCGCAGCCTCTTCCCGTGGCTCACCGTCGAGGCCAACGTCGAGCTGCCGCTGAAGACGGCCGGTGTGCCGAAGGACGAACGTCGTCGCCGCGCGGCGGAGGCCCTCGAGGCGGTCAGCCTCTCGCACGCGACCAAGAGCTACCCCTGGCAGCTCTCGGGCGGGATGCAGCAGCGGGTCGCGATCGCGCGGGCCGTCGCATCCCACCCCAGCGTGCTGCTCATGGACGAGCCCTTCGCGGCGGTCGACGCGCAGACGCGCGGCGAACTCGAGGACCTGGTTCGCGACGTCTGGAAGCGGCTGAACATGACGATCCTGTTCATCACCCACGACATCGACGAGTCGGTGTATCTCGCGGAGCGCGTGCTCGTGCTCTCGAGCTCGCCGACGATCATCCAGGAGGATCTGACCATCGACCTCCCGGCCGAGCGCGACCAGGTCGACACGCGTTCGCTGGCTCGATTCGGCGAGTTGCGGGCCCATGTGTACGAGCAGGTGCAGTTCGCCAAGAGCAATCCGGGCGGCACCCGCTCGATCGCGACGGCGCCGGAGAGCCGATGACGGCGAAGACTAGGCTGACCGAGGCGCGCGCAGGATCGCGCGCGGGAGGGACGTCTGGCATGCCTCGAGGCCGGAGGGTGCACCAGTCCACACCGGAGAACGAGCGTGCGATTCTCGAGGCGGTGCTCTCGCTCGCCGTGACCACCGGCTACGAGGGCACGACGATGGCCGAGGTCGCACGGGTCTCCGGCCTGCCGATCGGCTCGGTGTACTGGCACTTCGAGAACAAGGAGCAGCTGTTCGCGGCGCTCATCGACTATTGCTTCGAGGTGTGGAAGGAGCGTCATCGCGGGCCCTCCAACCGCGCCATCCTGCACACCAGCATCGCCGGCTCGGCCGCCAACTCGACGAGTGCCGAGCACGCCGAGGAGGCGTTCTGGATCATCGGCCTCATCTTCGCGCTCGAGAAGCGACTCGAGGACAACGCGGCACGGCAGCGCTACCTGGCGGTGCGCGGCGAGATGTACGAGCTGCTCGTGGAGACCGTGGGCGCGGGTCTTCCGGCGACCGCTCTCGCGGCGGAACCCGACCTCGCCCGCAAGGTCGTGATGCTCGGCCGGGCTCTCACCGACGGCTTCTACATCTCCGCGTCCGCGGGGGACGACGTCGACTTCGTCGAGGCCGCGGCGCTGAGCGCGTTGGCCATCGAGAAGCTCGTGCAGCACTACGAGGAGATCGGCGCGCGGGCGCAGCGATGAGCGAGTCAACGAGGGTCGCCATCGTCGTCGGCGGGGGTAAGGGCATCGCCGCCGCCGCGCTGCGCGAGCTGGCGTCGCACGGCTACCGCGTGGCCGCGATGTCGCCCTCCGGGAGCGCGGCGGACCTGGCCCGGCGGCTCGGGGGCGTGGGCCTGACCGGTTCCAATCGCTCCCCCGACGATCTCGCGGCGCTGGTGCAGTTGGCCGTCGACGAGTACGGGCGCATCGATGCGGTCGTCAACGGCTCCGGTCACGCGGCCCGCAAGCCCGTGCTCGAGTTGAGCGACGAGGACTGGGTGGAGGGCTTCGAGCTCTATCTGCTGAGCGTCGTGCGCATGGCCCGGCTCGTGACCCCGCACCTGATCGCGGCCGGCGGCGGCGCGATCGTCAACGTCTCCACGAGTTCGCCGTTCGAGCCGAACCCGAACTATCCCGTCTCGGCGACCGTGCGTGCCGGCCTGGCCGCCTTCACGAAGCTCTATTCCGACGAGTACGGGCCGGCCGGGATCCGCATGAACAACGTGCTGCCCGGCTTCACCAAGGAAGACCCGACGACGGTGCCCGCGGAGTGGACGGCGCGGATACCGCTGCGCAGAGCCGCGAGCGCGCAGGAGATCGGTCGCGTCATCCGCTTCCTCGTGAGCGACGACGCCAGCTACATCACCGGACAGAACCTGCGTGCCGACGGCGGCGCGTCGCGTTCGGTCTGACCCGACGACAGGAAGTGGAACGATGACCCTTGGTGCGATCTCCGAGATGGGCTATATCGCGATGCGCACGCGCGACTACGACGAGAGCCTCGCCCTGGCCACGGGAGCGCTCGGGCTGCGCGTGACGCTGGATGTCGGCGACCGCGCCTACCTGTCGGCAGCCGACACGCACCACGAACTGGTCTACATCAAGGGCGACACCGACGGCATCGACCACATCGGTCTGGTCGCGGAGAGCGTCGAGTCCCTCGAGCTCATCCGGAGTCGACTCGAGGATGCCGGCTTCCCGATCCTCTCCCGCACGCCGTTCGAGCGTGCCATCGGCGACGGGTTCCTGGTGGAGGGTCCGGAGGGCTACCTCTTCCACATCTACACCGGCATGAGCTCGTTCCGGCACGGGCCGGCGGCGTTCGGGCCCGACCGCTACGGTCACATCAACATCCACCCGCAGCATCCCACCCGCATGAAGGACTTCTTCGTCGACCTGCTCGGGTTCATGGTCTCCGACGTCATCGGCAACGACTTCGCATACTTCGTGCGCTGCAACCCCGACCACCACGGCATCGCGCTCATCAAGGGCCGCGGCAGCCTGCACCACCACGCTTGGCAGACGCAGAGCATCGCGGACCTCGGCCGTCTCGGCGACCGGTTGTTCGCGCTGGGTCGCCGCCTGATCTGGGGGCCGGTGCGCCACGGCGCCGGACACAACATCGCGGCGTACTACGTCGAGCCCAACGGCACGGTCGTCGAGCTGTACACCGACCTCGAGCAGATCTACGACGCGACGAGGCCGCCGATCGAGTGGGCCGAGGACGACCGCACCTGGTTCAACCGGTGGGGCGTCTACAACGGCGAGGACTTCCGCTCGCACGGCGCGTTCCCGCTCGCGCTCTCCTGAGCCGATGGCCGGGAACTCAGCTGCGGGCGGTCTCCTCCGCCGTCGCCGCGAACTCGAGTTCACCGATGATCGCGATCGTCCTCATGTAGTGCTCGCGAAGCAGCGCCCGCGCGGTGGGTGCGTCGTGGGCCAGCACGGCGTCGACGATCGCCTGGTGCTCGGCCTCGATGTCCCGGGATTCCGCCCGCGGGGCCGGGGCCGTCCACAGGCGGTACAGGGCCGTCGCGTCACCGAGCGTCGCCGCGAAGTCGCCCAGCATCGGCACTCGGCAGGCCTCGAGCAGCTTCGCGTGGAAGGCCTGATGCGCGTGGAACCACTCGGCCGAGATGTGGTGCGGATCGTCGGGGACGCGCCGGGGCGTGCGCTCGAGCCGGTGGTGCACGGCGATGAGGTCGGATTCCCAGGTCAGGTCGCCGCGCTCGATCGACAGGGTGAGGCCGTACTCCTCGATGCGGCAGCGGAGCTCGCCGATGTCGCGCAGCTCGTCCAGGGTGTACTCCGCGATGTAGTACCCCCGATTGGGCTGGAACTGCAGCAGCTTCTCGCCGGCCAAACGGGTGAGCGCATCGCGCACCACCGTCGAGCTCGCGGCGTAGCGCGCCGACAGCTCGCCGATCTGCAAGCGTGTGCCGGGCGCCCACTGCGCGGCGAAGATGTCCGCCCTGAGCGACTCCCGGACCTCGCCGCTGATGGTCTCGGCGTTCTCCCTGCGTGACATGAACCTCAGACTAGCAAAGGGCATACCAACGCAAAGGATGCATTCTTTGCCAAAGAATGCAGTATTTGGATATGCTGACACCGGCGTAAGCGACGCCGACGAGAGACGCCAATGACGGCGAGAGGATGCACATGCGGTACGCGAGCTACCTGACCGAGACCGGCGAGGCCACCTGGGGCGCCGAACGCGATGGTGCACTGCACGATCTGGGGCCGACCGGACTCGCCGTCGCCGACACCCTGCAGGCCGCGATCACCGCGGGACTGCTCGCCCCCGAGCCGGCCCTCGACGGCGCCCCCGTGCAGGCCGTGGACGGCACACGATTCCTTCCGGTGGTGGGGATGCCGAACAAGGTGATCTGCATCGGCGTCAACTACCGCAGCCACCAGCAGGAGACCGGTCGAGCGGACGCGGTGGCGCCGACGGTCTTCACCCGCTTCGCCGACACGCTCGCCGCGCACGGCGAGGCGCTGCCGGTTCCGGCCGAGAGCACCATGTACGACTACGAGGGCGAGGTCGCCCTGGTGATCGGTGCGCCCGCCGACCACGTCAGCAAGGATGACGCGTGGGGCGTGATCGCGGGATACGCCGCCTTCAACGACCTCAGTGCGCGTGACTGGCAGCGCCACACCGGCCAGTGGACCCCGGGCAAGAACTTCCCCGCCAGCGGCGCGTTCGGCCCCTACTTCGTCACGGCCGAGCAGCTCGGCGACGTCGAGCAGCTCGTCGTCGAGACCCGCGTCAACGGCGAGGTGCGCCAGCACGCGAGCGTCGCCGACCTCATCTTCGACATCCCCTCGATCATCGAGTACGTCACCTCGTTCACTCCTCTCGCCCCCGGCGACGTCATCGTGACCGGTACCCCGGGCGGCGTCGGCCTCTTCATGGAGCCGCCGACCTTCCTCGTTCCGGGCGATGTGGTCGAGGTCGAGATCACCAAGCTCGGCACGCTGCGGAACGTGCTCGTCGGCTGACGATCATGCACAGCGCGCGGAGGTACGACGTCGTGGTCGTCGGCGCGGGTCCGGTCGGACTCACGGCGGCGCTGCTGCTCGAGCGCGGGGGCGCACGGGTCGCGCTGATCGAGGCGGCCGAGCGACCGGGCGACCTGCCGCGCGCGATCAGCATCGCCGACGAGACCTTCCGCATCATGTCGCGGCTGGGGATCGCCGATGCGCTGAAGGCGGAGTCGCTGCTCGACACGGGCAGCCGGTACTTCGGGCGCAACGATCGGCTGCTCGCATCATCGCGTCCGGTGCCGTCACGTATCGGGCATCCGGCGAAGTCGCAGTTCGACCAACCGGTGCTCGAGGAGCTGCTCTGGGATCGCGCCGCGAGCGCCCCCGGCATCGACTTTCTGACGGGCAGGCGCGCCGTCGCCATCACGCAGAACGCGACCGGCGTCACGGCGACCCTCGAGCAGGGCGACCCTGCGGCACCGGACTCGGTGACGGGCGACTGGCTGATCGGTGCCGACGGCGGACGCAGCTTCGTGCGCGACGCACTCGGCGTGCCCCTGGTCGGCTCGACCCAGCAGGAGCGCTGGATCGTGATCGACCTGCTCGATGTGCCCGGTCAGCGCGAGCCGTTCGCCGAGTTCCACGGCAACGGCACCCGGCCCTACGTGCTGGTGCCGGGCATCAAGGGGCGGCTGCGGCTCGAGTACATGCTGTTCGCCCACGAGGACCCCGACGTGATGACGGCGCCCGCGCGCATCCTCGAACTGGTGCGACCGTTCCATCCGCACGTGCGACCCGAGCACATCAGGCGCGCCGCGGTGTACGTCGCGCACCAGCGCGTGGCGCGCTCGTACCGCGTCGGTCGAGCCTTCCTGGTCGGCGACGCCGCCCACCTCATGCCGCCCTTCTCGGGGCAGGGTCTGAACGCCGGCCTGCGCGACGCGCTCAACATCTCCTGGAAGCTGCTGGAGGCGCGACGCGGCGTCGCCGGGCCTCGGCTGCTCGACACCTACCAGAGCGAACGTCGCCGTCACGGCGCCAAGATGATGAAGATCTCCCGTCGCACCGGCGCCGTCGTCATGGCGGTCGGTCGGGTGCGGGCGGGAGCTCGGGACGCGCTGTTCCGCACCGTCAGCGTGGTGCCCGCCGTGCACGAGTACCTGGCGAGGATGCGCTTCATCACCCCGCCGGACTACCGCAACGGCGTCGCGGTGCCGGCGTCGCGCGACATCGACCGCCGGCTCGCCGCGTGGGTCGGCTTCGCGCTCGGCCAGCCCACGGTGGCGGCGGCGGATGGCCGCACGTCACCCCTCGACGACCACCTCGGCGAGGGGTGGGCTCTGGTCGAGCTCGGGGGCGGAGCCGAGGCATCCCCCACCGACCCGTACTGGGCCGCGCTCGGCACGCAGTACGTGCGCCTGACGCGCGAGGCCGCATCCGCATCCGCCCTGCACGACACGGTGGGCATGCTCGCACTGCCCGATCTGCAACAGCCGCACTGGGTGGTGGTGCGACCGGATCGCTTCGTCGCGGCCGTGTTCACCCGCGGCTCCGAGCGCGCGGTCATCCGGGCACTGCGGGCCTACGTCGATCCAGAACCGAGGAGCAGCGACCATGGCAATGACGCCTGACGAGACCCCGCAGACCCGATTCGACGACCTGTTCTGGCAGTCGCCGTCGGAGGCCATCGACGAGGATGACGCGTTCCTCGAGCAGATCGTCGCCACCGCCGACCTGCCCGCCCTCCTGGCCGCGCTCGCCGCCGCCACCCGGGACGGCTCGGGCCTGACCGAGGACCTCGTGCCGCCGCTGACGCCGGTGGACACCGTCGGGCATCCCCACGGCGGCATGACCCAGGCGCAGCAGGAGCGTGCCAGGGCCGTCGCGCTGGCGGGGCTGCGGCGACTGCGCGAGCAGTCGATCACCACGGTGGATCTGCTGCCGCCCGCCGAGGTCGACGCGATCCTGCGCTTCCTCACCGGCGGTCGCGAGGGCTGGTTCGGCGCACTCAAGCACGAGCTCGACCTCGCGCCCGACAAGGGCGGTGCCCCGGACTGGAGCTTCGAGGCGGTCGCCGCGGGCCGGCCGTTCCGCGCGCTGATCGTCGGGGCCGGTCTCGCGGGCATCGCCGCCGGTCACCGCTTCGCGCAGGCCGGCGTGCCGTTCACGATGATCGAGGACACCCCCTACCTCGGCGGCACCTGGCGCAAGAACCGCTACCCGGGGGTGCGCCTGGACACCCCGACGTTCGGCTACTCCTTCTCGTTCGCGCAGCGCGGCGACTGGCCCCACCAGTTCGCGGAGGGCGGCGAGATCCTCGACTACGCCCAGCAGGTCGCCGAACGCGCGGGCCTCACCGAGCGCATCGAGTTCTCGACGCGGTTGATCTCGGCGCGCTGGAACGAATCCGACGGGCTCTGGGATGTCACCACCGACGGCCCGGCCGGCGTGCAGGTTCGACGGTTCAACGCCGTCGTCAGCGCGCTCGGGCAGCTCGATCGCCCCAACATCCCCGAGTTCGAGGGCGCCGACGAGTTCCGCGGCATCACCATGCACTCGCAGGAGTGGGACCCGGAGGTGGACTGGCGCGGCAAGCGCGTGGCCGTGATCGGCACCGGCGCGAGCGCCTACCAGATCGTGCCGGCCATCGCGGACGAGGTCGCTCAGCTGACCCTTTTCCAACGCAGCGCCCCCTGGATGCTGCCGGCGCCCACCTATCACGACGCCATGCCGGAGACCTTCGCCTGGTTGCGCCGCAAGGTGCCGCACTACGCCCAGTGGTACCGGCTCTGGGTCACGCTGCTGGGCATCCCCGGTCGCATCCACACGGTGACCGCCGAGGAAGGCTGGGCGGGCGCGCCGTTGAGCGTCTCGGCGAAGAACCAGCAGGTGCGCGACGAGCTGATCGCGCGCCTCACCGAGCAGTTCGAGGGCCGACCCGACCTGCTCCAGCACGCGATCCCGGACTATCCGCCCGGAGCCAAGCGCATGCTGCGTGACAACGGTGTGTGGGCCGAGGCGCTGCGATCGGAGCACACGGTGCTCGTCACCGCCGGCATCGAGCGGTTCACCGAGCACGGGATCGTCGATGAGGCGGGGATCGAGCATCCCGCTGACATCGTGGTCTACGCCACCGGGTTCAAGCCCTCCGACTACCTCGACGGGGTGGAGATCGTCGGGCGCGGCGGTCGTGAGATCCACCAGTACTGGGGCGGGGATGCCCGCGCCTACAACGGCGTGGCCGTGCCCGGCTTTCCGAACTTCTTCATGATGTACGGCCCGAACGTGGGCGGAGTCGTGGCCGGGAGCCTGCACTTCATGCTCGAGCGCGCCTCCGAGTACGCGCTGAAGTCGGTGCGCGAGGTGCTCGAGCGCGGCATCACCGCGCTCGACGTGCGGCAGGACGCGCTCGACCGGTTCGTCGGCTGGGTCGACGCGGAGAACCGTCGGATGTCGTGGGGTCAGCCGTACGTGCGCAGCTGGTACCAGAACGCGGCCGGCCGGGTCTCGCAGATCTGGCCGTTCACCAACGCGGAGTACTGGGAGCTCACCGAGCGGGTGCGCATCGAGGACTACGAGCAGCTGCCGTAGCCGCCCTAGCGGTCGAGGTAGTCGACCAGCTCGCTCGCCAGTCCCGTGTAGGTCTGCGGGGTGAGCACGCGCAGTCGGGCCTTGGCCTGGTCGCCGATGTCGAGACCGTCGATGAACTCGACGAGCTCGGCCTGACCGACCCGGCGACCGCGGGTGAGCTCCTTGAGCACGGCATAGGGGTCGGCGATCGAGCTGCGCCCGGCGGTGACCTCGGCGCGGATGACCGTCTGGATCGCCTCGCCGAGCACCTCCCAGTTGCCGTCGAGGTCGTCGGCCAGGCGCTGACGGTCGAGGTCGATCTCGCCGAGGCCGCGGGCGATGTTGTCGAAGGCCACGAGACCGTGCCCCAGGGCCACCCCGACGTTGCGCTGCGTGGTCGAGTCGGTGAGGTCGCGCTGCAGTCGGCTCGTCACGAGGGTCGCGGCGAGGGACTCCAGCAGGGCGCTGGAGAGCTCGAGGTTCGCCTCGGCGTTCTCGAAGCGGATCGGGTTGATCTTGTGCGGCATCGTCGACGAGCCCGTCGCCCCCGCCTGCGGCACCTGACGGAAATACCCGATCGAGATGTAGGTCCAGATGTCGGTGCAGAGGTTGTGCAGGATGCGGTTGGTGTGACTCATCGCCGAGTACAGGTCGGCCTGCCAGTCGTGCGACTCGATCTGCGTGGTCAGCGGGTTCCAGGTCAGCCCGAGCGAGGTGACGAACTCGCGGGAGAGTGCCGGCCAGTCGAGCGTGTCGTCGACCGCGAGGTGCGCGGCGAAGGTGCCGGTCGCGCCGTTGAGCTTGCCGAGGTAGTCGGTGGACTCGACGCGCTGCGCCATCCGCTCCAGTCGCGCGACGAAGACGGCGAACTCTTTACCCATGGTGGTGGGCGTGGCCGGCTGGCCGTGGGTGTGCGCGAGCATCGCGTCATCCCGGTGCGCGATCGCCAGGGCCCGCAGTGCGTCGATGACGCCGCGCAGCCGGGGCAGCCAGACCTCGCGCACGGCGGCGCCGATGGTCAGCGCGTAGGCGAGGTTGTTGACGTCTTCGCTCGTGAAGGTGAAGTGGGTGAGCTCGGCGATCGAGTTCAGGCCGAGGTCGGCGAGCTTGCCGCGCACCAGGTACTCCACGGCCTTCACGTCGTGCCGGGTGGTCGCTTCCAGTCGGGCCAGCTCCTCGATCTCCGCCTCGCCGAACTCCGCGGCGAACTCGCGCAGCGCTCGCGCCTGCTCGTGGTCGACCCGGGTGGATCCGAACAACTCGCGATCGGTGAGGAACAGCAACCACTCGACCTCGACCCGCACCCGCGCGCGGTTCAGCCCCGCCTCGGAGAGGTGATCTCCGAGGGATGCCACGGCGGGCCGATACCGCCCGTCGAGCGGGCTGATGGGCTGGTCGGGCAACGGACTCATGTGGCTCCTTGTCGGATTCCTGGCGTGATCTGGCGGAACAGTGCGCCGCAGGCCTTCTCGATCATGACGAGCACCTGGTCGAACAGGTCCGCGTCCGAATAGTACGGGTCGGGCACGTCGATCAGCGGCGCCTGCGTCGAGTCGAAGCTCAGCAGGGGCTGCACCTTCGAGCGATCCTGGTCGGTGGCGGCCCAAGCGCGCAGGATTCGCTCCTGGCTTCGGTCGAACACGACCACGAGGTCGAGGGTCGCGAACCAGTCCGGATCGAACTGACGCCCGCGATGCCCGGTGCCGTTGTATCCGCGAGCGGCGAGCGCGGCGAGCGTGCGATCGTCCGAGGGCTCGCCCACGTGCCAGTCGCCGGTGCCTGCCGACATCACCGCGACCGCGTGCTCCAGGCCGGCGCCCTTCACGAGACTGCGGAACACGGTCTCGGCCATGGGAGAACGGCAGATGTTGCCCGTGCACACGAAACAGATTCTGAAGAGCGCCGACTCGTCGAACGTACGGTCGAAGCTCACGCTCCATTGTCGCGCAGATTCCGCTCCTCAACACCGGGAGTTCTGCGACGTCATCCCCGGGCGCGAGAACCGTCGGACGTGTGCGGGGCGGCGCGCGGCATCCTGTCGTCGTGAGCCCGGAAGAAGAGATGACGTTGCAGACGCTGCAGACCCAGTACCGCGAGCTCGGCATCGTGCTCGATCGACTCGAGTCGGCACGCATCCGACTGCTGCCGCCGGCACCGCAATCCTGGCTCGGCGCCGCCCGGCACGCCTACGACGCGGCGCTCGACGGCGTCGTGACGACGACCGAGGCGGGTCTCGCCGCGGTGCGCTCGGCCCGGCAGCGCACCGCGGCCGCGATCGGCTGGATGCAGCGTGGCTGACACTCTCGTCATCGACGGCACCTCGGTGATCACGCAGGAGCTGCTCGATCGCGCCGAGCTCATGCGCGAACTCGCGCTGGAGAGCTTCGCGTTGCGCTCCCGGCTGGCGGGACTCGATCAGCTGCTGTCGATGTCGTGGCTGCAGGCCGTGGGTGCGCCGGTCGAGGCCGGGCGCGCGGAGCACGACATCGACCAGGCGCGCATCGTCATGGCCGAGATCGAGGCCTACGCCCGCGGGCTGCAGTGGGCGCTCGGCACCGCAGCCGACGGGTACGCGTGGGCCGAGCGGTTCGCCGGCTCCCTCGGCCAGCAGTTCGCTGGCGGGCTCGCCGCGCTGGCGGGGCGGCTGGCGCCCGGCCTGCTGCTCAGCGGTGCCGGTGCGGTCGCGCTCGCCGCGGCCGGCGGTGTCGCTGTCGGCGCGAGCGCCGCTCCGGGCGGCCTGCGCGGAACGCTCGACCGCGCGATGGCCGGCACGTCAGGTGGCGGGGGAACGCCCGACTGGCTCGAGCGGCCGGCGACCGTGGATCTCATCCGCGGCGCCACTCAGAATCTCGGGGCCTTCACGCTCGGCGTCACCGGTCTGCCGACGGAACTGGTGACCGCGCTCGCCGGCACGGGTGCGGGCGTCGCATTCGCGGCCGGCGGCGCGATGCGCGCGGGCTCGATGGTGGGCCTGCTCGACGAGACCCCGGTGCGCCTCGCCGGCACGAGCACGTCGGCGGCCGCAGCGGCGCCCTCCGGATTCGCGGAGCGCTTCGCGCGCATCCCAGACACCGATGAGACAGGCGGCGCTCAGGTGGTGATCGAGCGCTACCAGGCGCCCGGTGAGCCGGATCGCTTCGAGGTGTACATCGCCGGCACGGTCACCTTCTCGCCGGTGGCCGACGACGAGCCCTGGGACATGACGAGCAACCTGGCCAATGCCGCGGGCTATGGCGGCGGCTCCTACGCCTCCGTCACGACGGCCATGCGCGAGGCGGGCATCACCGCCGACAGCCCCGTGCAGTTCACCGGCTACTCGCAGGGCGGGGGTACCGCGGCCCGGCTCGCCGCTTCGGGCGAATGGAACACCCAGGGACTGGCGACGTTCGGGGGGCCGACCGGCCAGATCCGGATCCCCGACGGCATTCCGACCGTGATCGTGGAGCACCGCGACGACCTGGTGCCCGCACTCGGCGGCGCGCAGCTCAATCTCGGTGCCGTGCGGGTCGAGCGCGAGGTGTTCGCCGAGCACGAGGCGCCGCCGGATCTGGCGGTGCCGGCGCACCATGCCCAGTACTACGCGCAGACCGCGCAACTCATGGATCGCGAGTCGAACCCTCGGCTGACGGAGGCCCTCGCGAGCCTCGATCGCTTCGGCGCGGGCGCGACGACGATCACGAGCACCGCCTACCGCTTCGAACGGGTGCCCGAGGGCGAGGAGATCAGCTCCGGTCGCGGCCGATGATCGGGCGCAGGATGATGCCGATGAGCCAGGCGATCAGGCCGAGCACGAGCGCGCCGAGCACGCCCCACCAGAAGCCGTCGACCACGAGGCCGAAGCCGATCAGCGACGAGATCCAGTGCACGATCAGCAGCAGCAGGCCGTTGACGAGCAGCGAGATGAGACCGAGCGTGAGCACGTAGATCGGGAACGCGACGATGCGGATCAGGTTGCCGATGACGCCGTTGACGATGCCGAAGATCGCCGCGACCAGCAGGTACGTGACGACGACCTGCAACGTCTCTCCGGGGGCGAAGGGAACGACCTTCACGCCGGTGACGATGATGGTAGTCAGCCACAGGGCGACCGCGTTGATCAGAAGCCGCACGAGAAGTCTCATGTGCCCATGATGGCGTGCCGCTCGCGTCGATCGCAACGGTCGTAGTCTGGGTGGATGTCGTCGTCGCGAGTGAGACTCCGCCCCGAGATCGAGTCGATCGTGCCCTACCGTCAGGGTCGTACCGCGGCCGAGGACGCCTTCAAGCTCTCCTCCAACGAGAACCCCTTCCCGCCGATTCCCGCGGTGCTCGAGGCGATCGCCGCGAGCGCGATCAACCGCTACCCGGAGGGCTCGGCCGCGGCACTGCGCGAGCGCCTCGGCGCAAGGTTCGGCGTCTCTCCGGAGTGGGTTCAGGTGGGTGCCGGCTCGGTGTCCGTGCTCGCGCAGCTCATCAGCGCCGCCGCCGCACCGGGTGACGAGGTGCTCTACTCCTGGCGCAGCTTCGAGGCCTACCCGCTGCTGGTCGCCACATCGGGGGCAACGGCCGTGCAGGTGCCGAACACCGCCGATCATCGACACGATCTGACCGCCATGGCAGCGGCCGTCACCGACCGCACGCGCATGGTGATCGTCTGCAGCCCCAACAACCCGACCAGCACCGTGGTCACCGATGCCGAGTTCGCCGAGTTCATGGCGGCCGTCCCGGCGACCGTGCTCGTCGTCCTCGACGAGGCCTACGTGGAGTTCGTGACCGACCCGGATGCCGTCGACGGGGCGAGCCTCATCGGTCGCTACCCGAACCTCGTGATCCTGCGCACCTTCTCCAAGGCCTACGGCCTCGCCGGGCTGCGCATCGGCTATGCGATCGGTGCGGAGTACCTGATGGATGCCGCACGTGCGACCGCCATTCCGCTCTCGGTCACGGAACCGGCGCAGCGCGCGGCGATCGCCGCCCTGGAGCACGAGGCAGAACTGCTCGCGCGCGTGGCCGAGCTCAACGAGCGGCGGGAGCGCCTGTGGGCCGGCCTCGTCGAGCAGGGATGGTCCACCCCGCGACCGCAGGGCAACTTCGTCTGGTTGCCGACGGGAGTGCACACGGCGCACGCCGCCGAAATCCTCGCGTCCCACGGGATCGTCGCCCGGCCCCTCGGTGAAGGGGTTCGCGTGAGCGTCGGGGAGCCGGAATCTGTGGAGACACTCCTGCGAGCGACGGCGGAGGTTGTGGCAATCCTCTGAACCGAGCGATTGCGAGCCTGGGTTAGTATCGGGACGATGGCCTTCACCGCCGACACGCTTCGGCTTCTCGATTCCGACGGCAGCCTGATCCGGAATGATAGGACATCCGAGTACCTGCCCCTCATCGAGGCGCTCTCGGATGATCAGCTCCGGGACTTCCATCGCCAGATGGTGGTGATGCGCCGCGTCGACGTCGAAGCCGGCAACCTGCAGCGCCAGGGGCAGCTCGCGCTCTGGATTCCGAGCATCGGCCAGGAGGGTGCACAGGTCGGGTCCGGCTATGCCGCTCGCCCGCAGGATCACATCTTCCCTGCCTACCGCGAGCACGTCGTCGGTCGTATCCGCGGCGTCGACACCATGCGCATCATCGAGCTGTTGCGCGGGCTCAGCCACGGCGGCTGGGACCCCAAGCAGCACGGCAACTTCCACCTCTACACGCTCGTAATCGGTTCGCAGACGCTGCACGCCACCGGATTGGCGATGGGCCTCACCCTCGACGGTAAGACGCGCAGCGGCGACCCCGAGCGCGACGAGGCGGTCGTGGTGTACTTCGGCGACGGGGCGACCAGCCAGGGAGACGTGAGCGAGGCGCTGGTGTTCGCGGCGAGCTACCAGACCCCGCAGGTGTTCTTCCTGCAGAACAACCACTGGGCGATCTCGGTGCCGGTCACCCGGCAGTCGCGCACCCCGCTGTTCCACCGGCCGGCCGGGTTCGGCATCCCGGGCATCCAGATCGACGGCAACGACGTGCTCGCCAGCTACGCCGTCACGCGCACCAGCCTGGACGCCGCCCGCGCCGGCGAGGGGCCGCGCTTCATCGAGGCCCTCACCTACCGCATCGGCGCGCACACCACGAGCGACGACCCGACCAAGTACCGCGACGAGCAGGAACTGGAGTTCTGGCTCGCCAACGACCCGATTCAGCGCTTCGAGGCGCACCTGCGGGGCCGCGGCGAGTCCGACGCCTTCTTCGCGGAACTCGCGACCGAGGCCGAGGATGTCGCGGCCGATCTGCGCACCCGCACGCTCGCGCTCGGGGTGCCCCCGGCATCCGACATGTTCGCCCACGTCTACAGCGAGCCGCACCCGTTGATGGACGCCCAGGCGGCCTGGCTCGAGGCCTACGAGGCCGGATTCGAGGACGAGCGATGACCATCGAGTCCCTCAGCATGGCCAAGGCCATCAACCTCGGTCTGCGCCGCGCGATGACCGAGAACTCGCGCGTGCTGCTCATGGGCGAGGACATCGGCCCGCTCGGCGGCGTGTTCCGTGTGACCGAGGGGCTGCACGCCGAGTTCGGCGGCGATCGCGTGCTCGACACACCACTGGCGGAGTCCGGCATCATCGGCACGGCGATCGGGCTCGCGATGGCGGGGTACCGGCCGGTCTGCGAGATCCAGTTCGACGGATTCATCTATCCCGGGTTCGACCAGATCACCTCGCAGTTGGCCAAGCTCACCTCCCGTCACGGCGGATCGATGACCTTCCCCGTGGTGATCCGCGTGCCGTACGGCGGTCACATCGGCGCGGTCGAGCACCACCAGGAGAGTCCGGAGGCGTACTTCGCGCACACCGCGGGACTGCGCTCCGTGACCCCGGCGACGCCCCATGACGCGTACTGGATGATCCAAGAGGCGATCGCCAGCAACGATCCGGTGATGTTCTTCGAGCCGAAGAGCCGCTACTGGCCGAAGGGCGACGTGGATGACGCGGCCAGCGGTTTCCCGCTGCACGCGAGTCGCGTCGTGCGTGAGGGCGCCGACATCACCCTGCTGGGCTACGGACCCATGGTCAACGTGCTGCTCGCCGCGGCGGACATCGCCGCCCAGGAGGGCACGAGCGCCGAGGTCGTGGACCTGCGCTCCCTCTCCCCGATCGACTACGAGCCGGTGCTCGCCTCGGTGCGCAAGACGGGCCGTCTGATCGTCGCGCAGGAGGCCCCCGGGTTCGTCTCGATCGGCTCCGAGATCGCGGCGACGGTCACCGAGCGCGCGTTCTACTCGCTCGAGGCTCCCGTGATCCGGGTCGCCGGCTTCGACACCCCGTTCCCACCGGCGAAGCTCGAGAGCGCCTACCTGCCCGACGCGGACCGCGTGCTCGAGGCCGTCGACCGGGCGATGGCCTACTAGGAGGCAGTCATGGCACATTCCGAGTTCCCGTTGCCGGACGTCGGCGAGGGCCTCACCGAGGCGGAGATCGTCTCGTGGAAGGTCAAGGCCGGCGACACCGTCACGGTCAACCAGGTGCTCGTCGAGATCGAGACGGCCAAGTCGCTCGTCGAGCTGCCCTCGCCCTTCGCAGGGACCGTCACCGCGATCCTCGTCGAGGAGGGCGACACCGTCGAGGTCGGCACCCCGATCATCTCCGTCGAATCGGCGGGGGGTGCCATCGAGATCGTCGCACCCACGGCAGACGAGGCCGAGACCGGGGCCATCGTCGAGGCGCCGGAGGAGAAGTCGGGGGCGGTGCTCGTCGGCTATGGGAGCGCCGGGCACGCCACATCCCGCCGCCGCAAGAGCGCCGGTGGGGCGGCGCCGGTCGCGGTGCCCGCCGCCGCGAAGGCGGCGCGACCGGCGAGCGTGCCGGCGGCCGAGGCATCCGCGATCATCGCCAAACCGCCGATCCGCAAGCTCGCCAAGGATCTCGGGGTGGATCTCGCCACCGTCACGGCCACGGGCCTGGCCGGCGAGATCACCCGCGACGACGTGATTCGGGATGCCTCGCAGGCGAGTGTGTTCCGCAACATCCAGACGCCGGAGTGGGGCACCGAGCGCGAGGAGCGCATCCCGGTCAAGGGCGTGCGCAAGGCGATCGCGACGGCCATGGTGCAGAGCGCGTTCAGCGCGCCGCACGTGAGCGTGTTCAGCGACGTGAACGCCACCCGCACCATGGAGTTCGTCAAGCGCCTGAAGAACTCGCCGGACTTCGCGGGCGTGCGGGTGAGCCCGCTGCTGGTGATGGCGAAGGCCGTGATCTGGGCCGTGCGCCGCAACCCCACGGTCAACTCGAGCTGGACGGACAAGGAGATCGTGGTGCACCACTACGTGAACCTCGGCATCGCCGCCGCCACGCCGCGCGGGCTCATCGTGCCCAACGTCAAGGACGCGCAAGACCTGAGCCTGCGCGAGCTCGCGGTCGCGCTCGAGCAGTTGACCATCACCGCGCGGGACGGCAAGACGCAGCCCGCCCAGATGGCCGGCGGCACGATCACGATCACGAACCTCGGCTCCTACGGCATGGATACGGGAACCCCGATCCTCAACCCCGGCGAGGTCGGCATCGTCGCCCTCGGTGCGATCAAGCAGAAGCCGTGGGTGGTCGACGGCGAGGTGCGGCCCGCCTTCGTCACCACGGTCGGTGCGAGCTTCGACCACCGTGTCGTCGACGGGGATGTCGCGAGCCGATTCACCGCGGACATCGCCAGCGTGCTCGAAGAGCCCGCCCTGCTGCTGGACTGATTCGTCGGTTTGGCGCTCCGGGCGCCGGCATGCCAGACTATTGATAACGAATCTCATTACGGTTATCGACAGGACCCCATGAAAGCCCTCGCCCCCCTCGCCCTCATCGCCGCAGCGGCGCTCACCCTCGCCGGTTGCGCGGCCGAGACCCCCGCGAGCGACGATTCGACGCTCACCGTCATCGCCTCGACCAATGTCTACGGCTCCATCGCCCAGACGGTCGGTGGCGACCTGGTCACGGTCACGAGCCTCATCACGTCATCCGGGCAGGACCCGCACAGCTACGAGGCCTCCGCGCAGGACCGCCTGGCGATCTCTCGCGCAGACGTCGTGATCGAGAACGGCGGCGGGTACGACCCGTTCATCGACCAGTTGCTCGGCGACTCGACGGCACGCGTGATCACCGTGGTCGACGAAGAGGGTGCCGACCTCGCCGAGGATGAGAGCACCGACGACCACGCCGAGGACGACGGCCACGGTCACATCGAGGGTCTCAACGAGCACGTCTGGTACGACCTGCACGCGATGGAGGACTTCGCGGAAGACCTCGCCGGCGTGCTCGGCGAGCTCGACGCCGCGAACGCGGCGACCTACACCGCCAACGCGGATGCCTTCGCCGCCGAGGTCGACGCGCTCGCCGAGCGCGCGCACGGTCTCGAGGCCGGTCACGACGGCCAGGGCGTCGCGGTGACCGAGCCGGTGCCGCTGTACCTGCTCGAGGAGGTCGGACTCGTCAACCTCACGCCGGAGGCCTTCACCGAGGCCATCGAAGAGGGTGCCGACGTGCCGCCGACCGCGCTGCAGGAAACCCTCGACGTGATCGGCGGCGGAGACGTGGTGCTGCTGGCCTACAACTCCCAGACCGCGAGCGCCGAGACCGAGCGGGTGCGCGAGGCGGCCGAGGCCGCGGGCATCCCCGTCGTCGACTTCACCGAGACGCTGCCGGATGGTGAAGACTACCTCTCGTGGATGACGGCGAACCTCGACGCGATCGAGTCGGCACTGGCGTGATGCCGGCCCTCAGCATCGAGGGCGCCTCGCTCGGCTTCGGCGGACACTCGCTGTGGCGCGACCTCGAACTCGAGGTCGCGCCCGGCGAGTTCGTGGCCGTGCTCGGCGGCAACGGCTCAGGCAAGACCACGTTGCTGCGCGCCATCCTGGGACAGCAGCGACTGGATGCCGGCCGCATCGAGGTCGACGGACGTCCCGTGCACGGCGGCAACCGACGCATCGGCTACATCCCGCAACAGAAGCTCGTGCCCCCGGGCACGCCACTGCGCGGTCGCGACCTCGTCACGCTCGGCGTCGACGGGCACCGCTTCGGACTGCCGATCGTGACCCCGACGGTGCGTCGGCAGGTGGATGAGCTGGTCGCCTCGGTCGGTGCATCCGGCTACGCCAACCGGCCGCTCGGTGCCCTCTCCGGAGGTGAGCAGCAGCGGCTGCGGGTCGCCCAGGCCCTGGCCGGCGACCCGGTGCTGCTGCTGTGCGACGAACCGCTCGCGAGTCTCGACCTTCAGCATCAGCGCGGCATCGCCGACCTCATCGACGCTCGCCGCCGAAACCACGACACCGCGGTGCTGTTCGTCACGCACGACATCAACCCCGTGCTCGGGCTGGTGGACCGCATCCTGTATCTCGCGGACGGTCGGTTCCGGGTCGGCACCCCCGACGAGGTGCTGCGCACCGAGGTGCTGAGCGAGCTGTACCACTCCCCCGTCGAGGTGCTGCGCAGCGGCGGACGCGTCTTCGTCGCCGGCGCGCCGGACGCGGGCGGCAGTCACCACCATCTCGAGAGCGAGTCGTGATGGACTGGCCGACCCTCTTCGACTTCACCGACTACGCGGAACTGCTCACCCTCGTGCGCTCGTCGATCGTCGCCGCAGCGATCCTCGGCATCGTCGGGGGACTGGTCGGGGTCTTCGTGATGCAGCGCGACATGGCCTTCGCGGTGCACGGCATCAGTGAGCTGTCGTTCGCCGGCGCCGCGGGCGCACTGCTGATCGGCGCCAACGTCGTGGCGGGCTCGCTCGTCGGGTCGCTCATTGCGGCGGCGATCATCGGTCTGCTCGGCGCGAAGGCGCGCGATCGAAACTCGATCATCGGGGTGCTCATGCCCTTCGGGTTGGGCTTGGGCATCCTCTTCCTGGCGCTGTATCCGGGCCGCAGCGGCAACAAGTTCGGGCTGCTGACCGGCCAGATCATCTCGGTGGACTTCGAGCAGCTCGGCCTGCTGATCGGCATCTCGGTGGTCGTGCTGCTCGTGCTGCTCGTGGTGTGGCGCCCGCTCACGTTCGATTCGCTCGACCCGGAGGTCGCGGCGGCGCGCGGCGTGCCCACGCGCACGCTCTCGTTCGTGTTCATGCTCGTGCTGGGGCTCACCGTCGCCGTCTCGGTGCAGGTGATCGGCGCGCTGCTCGTGCTCGCGCTGCTGGTGACGCCGGCTGCCGCGGCGCTGCGGGTGAGTTCCTCCCCCGTGCTCGTGCCGGTGCTGAGCATGGTGTTCGGGCTCGTGTCCGCGGTCGGGGGCATCCTGCTCGCGATCGGCGGATCCCTGCCGATCAGCCCCTACATCACCACGATCTCGTTCGCGATCTACCTCGTCTGTCGCCTGATCGATGCACGCCGCGGCGCCCGCACCCGGCGGCGCGACCGCAGCCGGAATAGGCTTGAAGCGTGAGTTCGAAGCGCAACACCTGGCAGCGCGAGGCCGTGCGCGAGGCGCTCGGCACCTCGGAGGGGTTCGTCAGTGCCCAAGCGTTGCACTCGGCGTTGCGGGAGGCCGGGTCATCCATCGGCCTTGCCACCGTGTATCGCGCGCTCGCCGACCTCGCGACCGAGGGCGATGCCGACTCGCTGCAGCAGGAGGGCGAGAGCCTCTACCGCGCGTGCACGCCCGGCAGCCATCACCATCACCTGATCTGCCGCAACTGCGGGCTGACGGTCGAGATCGAGGCGGATGCCGTGGAGGAGTGGGCCAGAAACGTCGCCGCCCAGCACGGATTCACCCAGCCCCACCACATCGTCGACGTGTTCGGACTGTGCCCCGCGTGCACGGCGGCGGAACAGCCCGCGGGCTAACGCCGGGTCGACCAGGCGTAAGCGAGCGCGCCGAGCTTGGCACGGGTCAGGGAGCCGCCCTGCAGCACGTCGCGGATGGTGCGCAACGCGAACGCCGGACCCTGCACCACCATCGTGGTGACCACCGACTCCTCCCACGCCTGCAGCTCGTCGCGGATCTTCTCCGGCGGGCCGATCAGCGCGATCTCTTCGACCAGCTTCGTGGGCACGGCGGCCGCAGCCTCGGCCTTCCGCCCGGCGAGGTAGAGATCCTGGATCGTCTCTCCGGCATCCGCGTAGCCGAGCGCGTCGATCGCGTCGCGGTAGAAGTTGGCGCCCTTGGCACCCATCCCGCCCACGTACAGCGCGATCAGCGGACGCACGAGATCGGCCGCCTTCTCGACGTCGGGATGCGGGATCACCGGGATCTGCAGGGCCACCTCGAACTCGGCGCGCGGTCGTCGTGCGGCCGAGCGCAGCGCGAACCCCTCCTCGAGGTGGGCGCGGGCCTCGTCGAGCGCGTTGCGTGAGAGCAGGAACGGCAGCCAACCGTCGGCGATCTCCGCCGCGAGCGCGACATTCTTGGGTCCGCTCGCGGCGAGGAAGATCGGGATGTCGGCGCGCAGTGGGTGCACGGTGGACTTCAGTGGCTTACCGAGGCCCGCGGCATCCGGACCCGTGTATGGCAGAGGGTAGTGCGGGCCGGCGGAGGTGACGGGCGCCTCGCGGGCGAGCACCTGGCGCACGATGTCGATGTACTCGCGGGTGCGGGCCAGCGGCTTCGGGTAGGGCTGGCCGTACCATCCCTCCACCACCTGCGGCCCCGATGCGCCGAGGCCCAGGATGACGCGGCCCCCCGACAGGTGATCGAGGGTCAGCGCCGCCATCGCCGCCGCGGCCGGCGTTCTGGCGGAGATCTGGGCGATGCCCGTGCCGAGGCGGATGCGCCGCGTGTGCGAACCCCACCAGGCCAGTGGCGTGAAGGCGTCGGAGCCGTAGGCCTCCGCGGTCCAGATCGAATCGAACCCGAGCCGCTCCGCGGTGCGGATCGCCTTGAGGGCGCCAGCGGGTGGGCCCTGCTTCCAATACCCCGTCGAATAGCCGATGCGCACGTCCCGATTGTTGCAGATGCGACCGCGCCCGCGTACCCTAGACAGGTTGCGCATCCGCGCACACTGTGTGCCTCCCATGCACGTCCGGGATCAAGGCATGCCGACAAGTGATCTTGGGTGAAGCATCCAGCAATGGAAGCGTCACGGTAACCAGAACAGGAGTACCGCCATGGCAGCAGTCTGCCAAGTGACCGGAGCCGTTCCCGGCTTTGGGCACAACATCTCGCACTCGCACCGGCGCACCAAGCGTCGTTTTGACCCGAACATCCAGAAGAAGACGTACTACGTGCCGTCGCTTCGCAAGAACGTCACGCTGACGCTGTCCGCCAAGGGCATCAAGGTCATCGACGCACGCGGCATCGAGGCGGTCGTGAAGGACCTCCTCGCGAAGGGGGTCAAGCTCTAATGGCGAAGCAGCAGGACGTCCGTCCGATCATCAAGCTCCGGTCCACCGCAGGCACCGGCTACACCTACGTGACGCGCAAGAACCGTCGCAACAACCCCGACCGTCTGGTGCTGAAGAAGTATGACCCGGTCATCCGCCAGCACGTCGAATTCCGCGAGGAGCGCTAACCATGGCCAAGAAGAGCAAGATCGCCAAGAATGAGCAGCGCAAGGTCATCGTCGCGCGCTGGGCCGCGAAGCGTGCCGAGCTGAAGAAGGCGCTCGTCGACCCGAACGGCACCGACGAGTCCCGTGAGGCCGCGCGCCTCGGTCTGCAGAAGCTCCCGCGCGACGCGAGCCCCATCCGCGTGCGCGGTCGCGACGCGATCGACGGCCGTCCGCGTGGTTTCCTCAGCCAGTTCGGCGTATCACGTGTTCGTTTCCGGGATATGGCTCACCGGGGAGAGTTGCCCGGAATCACCAAGTCAAGCTGGTAGATTCCAAGCGGCTCGGGGGGTTTTCGCCCCCGAGCGAAACGCTCCACCGATAACTGCATGAGGTCCGAGGAGGACATCCCATGGCTGACAAGTCACTAAACCGTACCGAGTTCGTCGCGGCTGTTGCCGCGGAGTCCGGACAGAGCCAGGCTGCCGTCAGCGGCGTTGTCGACGCTCTGTTCTCCGTGCTCGCCAAGTCGGTCGGCGAGGGCACCAAGGTGTCGATCCCGGGATGGCTCGCAGTCGAGCGCACCCACCGTTCGGCGCGCCAGGGGCGCAACCCGCAGACGGGCGAGACCATCGAGATCAAGGCGAGCTACGGCGTGAAGCTCAGCGCCGGCAGCAAGCTCAAGGCCGCGGCCAAGTAACTCAGGCCACAGTCCCACCACGAAGGGCGGCACCCGCAAGGGTGGCCGCCCTTCGTCATTGGCGGCGAAGCATAGGCTTGCATGGTGCCCCGCCCTCTGTGGATCGCAGGCCCCGCGATCCTGCTGCTCGTCTCGTTCGCGGCGCTCATCGCCGCGCTCGCGTACGGTGGCGGCGCGGATGCCCCCGCCCTCGTCGACCCCGGCCCCGTCGTGCTCTACGGCCTGCCCATCGCCAAGCTGCTGGTCAACCTCGGCGGCGGAGTCACGGTCGGCGCCCTCGTGCTCACCGCCTTCGCGCTCGACCCGAAGCAGCCGGAGTTCGGTCGGGCGCTCGACGTCGCTGCCGCGTCGGCCGCGCTGTGGACGGTCGCCTCCGCGGTCACCGGGTTTCTCATCTACACCGGCAACTTCACCGGCGGGGTGAGCCTCGATCCCACGTTCGGCCAGAATCTCGGCCGATTCCTCACCGACACCGAGCTCGGTCAGGCCTGGCTGGCGACCACGTTGTTCGCCGCCGCGGTGACGGTGCTGTGCTTCGCGGTGCGCAACCTCAGCGTGCTCGTGGCGGTGCTCGCCCTCGCCGTCGCCGGTCTCTACCCGATGGCCTCCCAGGGCCACGTGGCGGGCGCTGCCGGGCACAACACCGCCGTCACGGCGCTGTTCCTGCACGTGCTGTTCGCGGGGGTCTGGCTGGGTGGGTTCGTGACCCTGGCCATCCTGCGGCCCGTGCTCGGTCGCGGTCGCCTCGAGGCGCTGCTGCCCCGCTACTCCACGGTCGCCCTCGTGAGCTTCGTCGTGGTGGCCGTCTCCGGCTACCTGGGTGCGCAACTGCGCATCGCGGAGCTGGGCAACCTGCTGTCGCCGTACGGCATCCTGATCCTCACGAAGACGGCGGCGCTGCTGGTGCTCGGGCTGTTCGGTGCGGTGCACCGCCGGGTCGTGATCGACCGGATGCGGCGCTCGGTCGCTCGCGCCTCCGGCTGGTTCTGGTGGCTGGTCGCCGCCGAGCTGGGGTTCATGGGCATCGCCTCCGGAGTCGCCGCCGCGCTCGCGCGGACCCCCACCCCGGTGCCCGAGATCCCGGCGTCGGAGCTCACGGCGCCGACCCCGGCGGAGATTCTCACCGGCAGCCCGCTGCCGCCGCCGATCTCGGCGACGAACCTGCTGACGCTGTGGAACATCGACCTGCTCTGGCTGCTGATCTGCGCGTTCGGCGTGTTCTTCTACCTGGCTGGCGTGTGGCGCCTGCACCGCCGCGGTGACCGCTGGCCGGTGCATCGCACCGTGCTCTGGGTGCTCGGCATGCTGCTGCTGTTCGTGGTCACGAACGGCGGCGTGAACCTCTACCAGGAGTACCTGTTCTCGGCGCACATGCTCGCCCACATGACGCTCGGCATGATGGTGCCGGTGCTGCTCGTGCCGGGAGCGCCGATCACCCTCGCGATGCGCGCGATCGTCAAACGCACCGACGGCAGCCGGGGCCCGCGGGAGTGGATCTCGCTGATCGTGCACTCGCGCTACCTGGCGATCATCGGCCACCCGCTCGTGGCGGCGGTGCTCTTCGTCGGTTCGCTGTGGGTGTTCTACTACACGCCGCTGTTCCGCTGGGCGACCACCGACCATCTCGGGCACGAGTGGATGATCGTGCACTTCCTCGCCGTCGGCTACCTGTTCGTGCAGGCGCTCATCGGCATCGACCCGGCGCCGAACCGCCCGTCGTACCCGGTGCGGCTGCTGCTGCTGTTGGCCACGATGGCCGCTCACGCCTTCTTCGGTCTCGCGCTGATCACCGGCACCGGGCTGCTGCTGGCGGACTGGTACGGCGCGATGGGCTGGGGCACGAGCGCGATCGCCGATCAGCAGGTGGGCGGCGGCATCGCGTGGAGCATCGGCGAGGCCCCGACGGTGGCCCTGGCGATCATCGTCGCGATCCTCTGGTATCGCGACGGCATCCGCGAGGCCAAACGCTACGACCGCAAGGCCGACCGGGACGGGGATGCCGAGCTCGCCGAGTACAACGCGATGCTCGCCGCGCGGGCCGACCGCGACTGATCACTCGTACTGGGCGGTGATGAGCAGCTCGTCGTCGTCCAGGAAGGTGATGAGGTAGCTCGTGGTGAACGACACGTCCTCGTCGAAGGTCGACACCGTGCCGTCGAACAGCGACCGCACCTCCACCACCAGGTGCGCCGCCGCGGTGGTGCGGGGCATGAGCCAAGTCAGGGGCTCCGGGCCCGGCACGATGGTCACCTGCGGGTAGCTGGCGATCGACCACTGCGGCGTGCTGATGATGCGGTTGGTGATCTCCTCACCGAACGGGCATCCGGTCGGCAGCAGCACCTCCTGCGTCGCGCACTCGTCGAGGTAGTCGTTGAGCTCCCGCTGAACCTGCTTGACGAAGGCGGCGTTCGGGCGCACGGTGACCGCGGCCGCCACGGCGGCACCCGGCACGGTCGCGGTCGCCGGCTCCGGATCGGCCTGCAGAAACGTGCTCTCGTGGCCGAGCACGGTCGTGCTCGGCGTGAAGACCAGGTAGGGGGTCGCGGTGTCCTGCGCCGGGGCGAGCACCTGCACCCCGTTGGCGGTGAAACGGGGATCGTTGCGCGGGGTCACCTGCAGCACCCCGATCGGGCTCGTAACGAAGTCCCAGGTCGCGAAGAGCCCGAACAGCGCGCCGCTGCTGCGCACCACGAAGGCCGACTCGTCGGCGACGCCGCCGGCCGTGTACGCGTAGGTGACGAGGTGCGTGCCGTCCGGCTGTGTCAGGTCGTCGATGAGCCGGATGTCGCTGAGCTCGCCCATGGCCGCGGCGACGAGCAGTTCGTCCGAGGCATCCCCCGCCTCCGGTCGCGGACCGGCGAGCTCGAGCGCGCCGTCCGCGTCGTGCCGGGCGAGCGCGTCGAGGTAGCCGCCGACGAAGCCGCCGGCGCTGAAGACGGTGGCCCCGAGCACGAGCACGGTGCCGAAGAACCCGGCGACCACGACGGCCAGGGCGACGCCCCAGGTGATGAGCACGCGACGCACAGTGTGCTCCTTTCACGAGAACTAGCCCACATCCTAGGCGGCGCACCCGAGTGCCCGGCGGCGTCGCGGGTACAGTGAGGTGGTGTCCGAGCCCGACCTCTCCCCGGAGCAGCAGGCCGTCTTCGACCGCATCGAGACCACCCTCGACAACATCTTCGTCACCGGCCGCGCCGGCACGGGCAAGTCCACCCTGCTGAACCACCTCTCGCAGCACACCTCCAAGCAGGTGGTGATCTGCGCACCGACCGGGGTCGCGGCGCTCAACGTGGGCGGGCAGACCATCCACTCGCTGTTCCGGTTGCCGATCGGGGTGATCGCCGATTCCGACATCGAGCAGTCCGCGGAGCTGCGCAAGCTGCTCGGCACCATCGACACACTCGTGATCGACGAGGTCTCGATGGTCAGCGCCGACCTGCTGGATGCCATCGATCGCTCCCTGCGCCAGGCGCGCGCCCGGCGGCACGAGGCTTTCGGCGGCGTGCAGGTGATCCTGTTCGGCGACCCCTACCAGCTGGCTCCCGTGCCGGGCGAGGGTGACGAGCGGGCGTACTACGAAGACCGCTACCGCTCGATGTGGTTCTTCGACGCGCACGTCTGGGATGACACCGACCTCACCATCTACGAGCTCTCCACCATCCACCGCCAGCACGACGACCACTTCAAGTGGATGCTCGAGGCGGTGCGCCACAACATGGTCACCGCGGAGATCGCGGCCCGCCTCAACGAGGTCGGCGCCCGCCCGGCGCCGACGGACGGGGCGATCACCCTCGCCACCACCAACGGCACGGTCACGCGCATCAACGCATCCGAGCTTGCCCGCCTGCCGGGCCGGGTGCTCACCGCGCGCGCAGAGATCAACGGCGAGTTCGGTGGCCGCGCCTACCCCGCCGACGAGGCGCTCGAGCTCAAGATCGGCGCGCGCGTGATGTTCCTGCGCAACGACACCGGGGAGAACGGCGGCCGCTGGGTGAACGGCAGCGTGGGCACCGTGAAGAAGATCGACGCGACGGTGTTCGTGGATGTCGACGGCGAGATCCACGAGGTGCGCCCGGTGATCTGGGAGAAGTTCCGCTACACCTACTCGCCGCTGACGAAGGCGCTGCGCAAGGATGTCGTGGCCGAGTTCCACCAGTTCCCGTTGCGGTTGGCGTGGGCGGTGACGGTGCACAAGTCGCAGGGCAAGACCTACGACCGGGCCATCGTCGACCTCGGCAACCGCGCCTTCGCGCCGGGCCAGACCTATGTGGCGCTCAGTCGCATCAGCGAGCTCGAGGGGCTCTACCTCACGCGGCCGCTGCGACCGAGCGACATCATCGTCGACGAGAATGTCGTGCGGTTCATGTCGCGCGCCACCGCCATCCCCGCGATCAGGGCATAGGCCGATCGGGTTGGATGAAGCCGACCCGGGCCGCATCGCTGGTGAGCCGCTCCCGGTCGTAGTAGTCGTCGAGCAGGTCGCGACGGGTCAGCTGCGGGTTCGCGGCGAGAAACCGGCGGGAGTCGCCGTGATCGCCCGCTGCGGCGACGAGCCTCGTCCACGCGGTGGTGCGGGTGACGTGGAACGCTTCGGCCTTGCCGTTCGCGATCGCCATGGCACGGATGCCCTCGCTCACCCTGCGCAGCGCCTCCGCCTCGCCGTGCTCACGGATCAGCAGGTACACCACTCGCAGGTGGTCCTCGTGGGAGAACGCCCGGAGCGTGCCCGCCTCGAACCCGGCGACCAGCGCCGCGTCATCCAGCTCAGGCTGCGGCTTTGGCCGCACTGAGGTCCACGAACAGCTCGGTGTTGAAGCGGTAGGCGGCGAGCACCTCGTCGATCACGCGCTCGCGCTCGACGGCATCCCAGGCCACCGCGTCGAGCTGCTCGCGGTAGGTGTCTTTGAAGTGCTTGGGGCTCGCGATCTGATCGAAGATGTAGAAGCCGATGCCGTTGGTCTCGAAGCCGAACTGGCGGGCCATGAGCTTGGCGATGGCCTGACCGCCCGAGAGGTCGCCGAGGTAGCGCGTGTAGTGGTGGGCGATGAAGCCGCCGGCCCAGCCCTCGTCGGCGACCTCGTTGATGCGGTCGACGTAGCGCACCGTGGTGGGCAGGGGCGCGATCTCGTCGCGCCAATGGGCGCCGAGCAGGAATCGCAGGTCGGCTTCGAGCGCGGGCAGTCGGGTGAGTTGCTCGCTGATGAAGGGGGCGGCGATCGGGTCGCTCGCGAAGCGGGCCGCTGCCGCCTCGAGCGCCTCGTAGATGAAGTAGTGCTGCGCGACGAGCGCGATGTAGTCCTCGCGGGTGCCCTTGCCGGTCATGAGGTCGTGCATGAAGTCAGCGCCCTCGCTGTCGCCGTGACTCGTCCAGGTGCGCTCGCGCAGGGCCTGCGAGAAGGGAATGACGCTCACGATGACTCCAAAGTGGCCGGGTTAGGTGACCCTTAGCCTACCGGGCGCACCCCTGAGGCCAACAGGACTTTCGGCCTCAGGCGCCGCGCTGACGCTGCTCGGCGCCGAGCCCGGCGGCCAGCAGCAGCACCGAGGAGCCGAAGTGCAGCACGTTGTCGGCGGCGTTGATGGCGAGCACGTTGAACGGGTTGCCGGCCAGGAACAGCCCGGTGAGCCCGAGGAGCAGGAACAGGGTGCCAGCGGCCGTGTTCGTCGCGCGCGCCATGGGCACCCCGACGATGGACCCCGCCACCAGCACGGCACCGACGAGCAGGTGGATCAGGTTCTGCAACCCGTTCACCTGCAGCACCCCGAAGAGCAGGCCGCCGTCCACCGCGAGCAGGTCTTGGGTCACGGCGAAGCCGAACCCGCCCAGCAGCAGGTATCCGACGCCGAGTGCGACGCCGACGAGCCGGTTGGGCGAGCGGAACACGGTCAGTGCGGGCGCGGCGCGATGCCGAGCTTCTCGCAGGCGCGGTCGTAGAGCACCACGATCTCGCGGCGGATCTCGGGACGCTCGTTGATCTCCGCGGTCCAGGGCACGGTGAGCTCGTGGTCGGCTCCGCCGGCGGTGTACACCCACGTTCCGCCGCGGTGGTCGAGCGTGGTCATGGTGGCGGCCGTGGCATCCGGATCGCCGAACGCGCGGGCGATGAGCAGCGAGTCTTCGGGGTGGTCGCCGTTCATGTGCGCGAGCACGGCGGTCACGGTCTCGGTGGGGAAGGTCACGGTTCCACGCTACCCGAGGGCACGTCGCCGGGACCTTCGCCCTCGGCGACGTCGAGCGGCGGACACCGAGCCCATGAGCAGGCTCACCGCGCAACTCGCGGCTGAACCTGCTCACGGTGGGCCCGGCGTCCGCGTCACGCCGGAGGGTCGTGCGCTGCGCGGCTACACGGATGCACGCCGCCGAAGGTCGTCCGTCGCGGGACGGGTCGAGACCGCGGGAATTCGAGGCCAGGCCCACGCGGAGCGCAGGATGAAGGCGAGGATCAGCACCTCGACCCCGATGGTGAGGCCGTAGTAGAAGACCCAATCAGCCGACGTCCCCGCCACGTTGAAGACCATGACCGGGATGTAGAGCGACGCAACGACGAGGTTCGTGGTGCGGTTCACTCGGGCGGGCAGCGCCACGGAGAGCATCACCATCAGGGCCGGGATCGCGATGACCACGAAGAAGATCGACATCAATGTCGCGCTGATGTCGAACGCGAAGATGGTGCCACCCCGGATCTCGTCGATCTCGCCGGGCTGGTAGAGGTGGAAGTAGTCGATGTAGATCACGAGGAACATGAGGCTTGTCCAGGCCGCCGCGAGTTTCGCCTGCACGGGGATCCGCGGGTTGTCGAGCGAGTTCTTCGTTGGGTTGGTCATTGGTTCTTCCTTCGATAGGAGCGGGCTGCCCGCCGGGTGGCGGCAGGTTGGATGGCGCAGGAGTGGAGCTGTGGCGATCACTCGCGAGTACACCGTACGCGTACACTGTACTCTGCTGCGTACGCTGTACGATTGTCAAGTCGCTTGAGCGAGGAGGCCCGTGTCTGCGAGGGAACAGCGCCAGGTCGCGTCGGATGCGGGGCTGAGCAAACAGCGAGTGGTGGCCGAGGCGGTGCGGCTCGCCGACCGCGAGGGGGTCGATGGGCTGAGCATGCGCCGACTCGCCGGCGTGCTCGACGCGGGGGCGATGTCGCTCTACCGCTATGTGGCCAGCAAGGAGGAACTGCTGGACGCCATGATCGACGTCGTGTTCGAGGAGATCGAGCATCCGCCGGAAGAAGTCGACTGGCAGTCGGCGATGCGCCTGGAGGCGGAATCCACCCGGCAGGTTCTCGCCCGCCACCAGTGGGCGATCGGCCTGATGGAATCGCGGACCACGCCGGGACCCGCCAACCTTCGCCACCGCGAAGCCGTCACCTCCTGCCTGCGAAGGGCCGGCTTCTCGGTCGTGATGGCGACGCACGCCAACTGGACGATCAACAGCTACGTCTACGGCTACGCCCTACAGGCAGCCAGCCTGCCGTTCGACACGGCGGACGAGCTCGCGGACATGACCGAGGACGTCTACCTGCCCCAGCTTCCCCCGGACGAGTTCCCCTACCTCAACGAGTCCGCCGCTGCGCTCGTTGCCGCTGGCTACGACCCGTCGCAGGAGTTCATCTTCGGCCTCGACCTCGTGCTCGCCGCCCTCGAGCCGCTGAGGGGTTCCGCGTAGTGGCGCTGTCCACTGGAGCTGTGGAGGCAACAACCTCGCGCTGCCAACTCCGGCCGACTCTGTGAGCTCGCCGACTCGGAAGCGTGCCGCCACACGATACGCTCCCGTACCGGCGCACGTCGCTCATCGGTTCCTCATCCACCACCGGGTGCCCTCCAGGGCGGGGGTCTGTCGCCGGGAGTCGCCCACTCGTGCTGCTGCTGAGCCGCACATCTGTTAGGTTCTGGTTGACGGCGATCCAACGACGTGTCGACCGCCTGGATATGCAGTGCAACCCATCCCGAATTGAAGGGGAGCACTGTCATGCCCATCTGCGTCAAACGTCCGTACCCAACGCCGGCCGCCGCAACGCGTGCCCTCACCGCCTTGCGGCGCCTGAAGTACCCTGAGCTCGTCGGGATCCACCCCTGCGCCCACTGTCGCGCATGGCATGTGACCTCACAGCGCGGATGGGTTCGCGCGCCAGCAGCGCAGTCGAAACTGGGCTGATCCGCTTAGTCGGCATCGCCGACGTGCAGCGAGAGCGACCAGCTCAGCACGATCGAGCGGGCAGTCTGCAACCTCGACCGTCGCAAATAACCCGCGTGCCCGTCGATTCTCATAGAGTCGGCACCAGCGTCGAGCGAACCTCGAACCGCCCCTCGAATGGAGTGACCCCTGTAATGGCCCAGAACAACAACGCCAACTTCATCTGGTCGATCGCTGACCTGCTGCGGGGTCCGTACAAGCCGCACCAGTACGGGTCCGTGGTGCTCCCGTTCACGATCCTTCGGCGGCTGGATTGTGTGCTGGAGCCCACCAAGCAGGCGGTGCTCGATGAGGCGGCGAAGCGTGGGGATGCCGCGTCGGCATCCGTGTTTCTCACGAAGGCCGCCGGGCAGGGTTTCTACAACACGTCCCAGTTCACGCTGAAGTCGCTCATGGGTGACCCGGCTGGCATCCGCGCGAACCTGCTGGACTATGTGCGCGGGTTCAGCGAGAACGTGCGTGACATCTTCGAGAAGTTCGAGTTCGAGAAGCAGCTGGAGAAGCTCGACGGCGAGAACCTGCTCTACCTGATCACCAAGCGTTTCGCCGAGGTGGACCTGCACCCGTCGGTGGTGTCGAACATCGAGATGGGCCTGATGTTCGAGGAGCTGATCCGCAAGTTCGCGGAGACCTCGAACGAGACCGCGGGTGAGCACTTCACCCCGCGCGAGGTGATCCGGTTGATGGTGAGTCTGCTGTTCATCGCCGATGACGAGGCGCTGACCAAGAAGGGTGTGGTCCGCTCCATCTATGACCCCACGGCCGGCACGGGCGGGATGCTGTCGGTGGCCGATGAGTATCTGCTGGGTTTGAACCCGGATGCGCGGCTCGTGATGTTCGGGCAGGAGGTCAACGGCGAGTCCTACGCGATCTGCAAGGCCGACCTGGTCATCAAGGGTCAGGACATCAAGAACATCGTGCTCGGCGATACCCTCACCGATGATGGCCTGGCCGGCCAGACGTTTGACTACGGCCTCTCGAACCCGCCGTTCGGCGTGGACTGGAAGAAGCAGCAACCCGCCGTGCAGAAGGAGCACGACCAGGAGGGCTTCAACGGCCGCTTCGGCCCCGGCCTGCCGCGCGTCTCCGACGGGTCACTGCTGTTCCTGCTGCACTTGATCAAGAAGCTGCGCCCGAAGGCCCAGGGCGGCGGGCGTGCGGGCATCGTGCTCAACGGCTCCCCGCTGTTCACAGGTGGCGCGGGTTCGGGTGAGTCGGAGATCCGCCGCTACCTGCTGGAGAACGACCTGCTCGAGGCGATCGTCGCCCTGCCCACGGACATGTTCTACAACACAGGCATCGCCACCTACCTGTGGATCATCGACAACGACAAGCACCCCGACCGCAAAGGCACCGTGCAACTCATCGACGGCACCGGCTTCTCCCACAAGATGCGCAAGTCCCTCGGCGCCAAACGCAAAGAACTCGACCTCGACGACATCAAAGAGATCGTCAAGCTCTACGGCAACGCCGAGCAATCCGACGTGTCGAAGATCTTCCGCAACGAGGACTTCGGCTACCGCACCATCACCGTCGAACGCCCTTTGCGCCTCAACTGGGCGCTCACGAAGGAACGGTGGGATGCCGCAGTGCTCGCGAAACCGCTGGCCGCCGTGGCAGATGCGCTCGCACAGGTCGACCTGCCGGTGGTCGAGCCCGTCGAGACCACCACCGACCTGCCGACCTTCGCCAAGACGCTCAAGCAGTTGTTGGCGGATGCCGCAATCACCCTCACCCCCGCCCAACTCAAGTCCCTCATCCAGGGCCTCTCCGAACGCGACGACACCGCCCCCGTTGTCACCGATGCCAGGGGCAAGCCGCTGCCGGACACCGACGCCCGCGACACCGAGAACGTGCCCCTCGACGAGGACATCCACGAGTACTTCGCTCGCGAGGTGCTGCCGCACGTGCCGGACGCCTGGATCGACGAGACGAAGACAAAGGTCGGCTACGAGATCCCCTTCACCCGCCACTTCTACAAGTACCTCCCGCCCCGCCCGCTCGAGGAGATCGACGCCGACCTCAACAAGCTCATCCGCGAGATCACGGAACTGCTGCGTGAGGTGGAGGCGTGACGGGCCCCGCGCCGACAGCACTGGCGGCGAGCCTGGAGCAAGCCTCGCGAGACAAGGGCCCTGAATGGGCAAACCAGAAGCTGAAGCACCTCGTGTCGCTGAGGAGCGGCGATTCGATCACATCTGACGAGATTGATCCCCAGGGACAGTACCCCGTTTATGGGGGGAACGGCCTTAGAGGCTTCACGAGCGCGTACACGCATGACGGGCAGTATGCCTTGATCGGTCGCCAAGGGGCGCTTTGCGGGAACGTCAATCGAGTGAGCGGCCGATTCTGGGCTTCGGAACATGCCGTCGTTGTCACCCCTCGTCGTCAACTGAGCCTCGGCTGGCTAGTCGGGCTCCTGGAGAGCATGGAGCTGGGCCAATACTCGGTGTCAGCCGCGCAGCCCGGCTTGTCGGTTGAGACCATCGCAAACCTCGCGATCGGTGTGCCTCCGCTCGCTGAGCAGCGACAAATCGCCGACTACTTGGACGCGCAGACGGCGAAGATCGACGCGCTGACGGGGAAGCAGGAGCGGCTGATTGAGACGCTCGCGGAGCGGCGGCAGGCGGTCATCAGCCAGCAGATCGAGGGTCAAGCCAACCCAGAACGCCTCGATCAACCTGGCTCGCGGATCAAGACTGCGTATGCAGTCGTAGACACTCGAGCAGGGTCGGCGGACCTCCCGCTATTGTCAGTCTCCATTCATCGCGGAGTTCAACGCCGAGACGAAGTAACGGATGACCGACCGCGATCAGACGACCTATCGGTCTACAAGATTTGCGCATCCGGGGATGTCGTTGTGAACCGAATGCGAGCATTTCAGGGGGCAGTAGGAATTGCCTCCGAACCGGGACTCGTAAGCCCGGACTACCTCGTCCTGCGCGCCGTCGAGCAAGTGGACCCACATTGGCTGACCCTCGTGATGCGGTCGCGATGGTTCGTCGGACTGATGACCGCCCGACTTCGCGGAATCGGCAACACAGAAACAGGAACGGTACGTACCCCGCGAATCAACGCAACCGATCTTGGGGAGATCCGAATCGCACTTCCGACGCTGGAAGCGCAACGCGAGATCGTCGCCCACCTCGACCGCGAGACGTCCCAGATTGACACACTATCGGCGAAGGCGCGCGAGATGATCGACGTGTTGAAGGAGCGGCGGCAGGCGCTGATCAGTGCGGCGGTGACGGGCAAGATCGACGTGAGGGGGCTGGCCTGATGGGTAAGCACAACGAGTTCTGGTTCGAGGATGAGTTGTGCGAGCACCTCGTCGCGCACGGCTGGCTGTACTCCCACGATGACGAGGGCTACGACCGCGAGTTGGCGCTGTTCCCGGCCGACGTTTTCGCGTGGTTGGAGGAGACGCAGCCGGAGGCGCTCGCGCAGCGGGTGAAGGCATCCGATTCGCCTGCCGTGCAGGAGCAGGCGCGGCAGCAGTTGCTGGGCCGGTTGGCGCAGGTGCTCGACAAGCCGTTCGCGCAGGGCGGTGGCATGCTCAACGCGTTGCGGCGTGGGTTCAAGGATGTCTCGACCCAGTTCGACCTGTGCCAGTTCAGGCCTGCACAGCAGCTGAACCCGGCGACCCTGGAGCGCTACGCCAAGGTGCGGTTGCGGGTGATGCGGCAGGTGCACTACTCCACATCGAACCAGAAGAGCCTTGATCTGGTGTTCTTCGTCAACGGTCTGCCGGTGGCGACGATGGAGGTGAAGACCGACTTCACACAGTCGGTTCAGGATGCCATCATCCAGTACCAGAAGGATCGCACCCCGAAGGATCCGGTCACCAGGAAGACCGAGCCGCTGCTTGGCTTCGGTAGCCGGGCGCTCGTGCACTTCGCGGTCTCCAACTCCGAGGTGTGGATGACCACTCGGCTGGCCGGCGACGACACGGTGTTTTTGCCCTTCAATATCGGGAACGACGGGGGCAAGGGCAACCCGCCGAACCCCGATGGCTCGCCCTCCTCCTACTTGTGGGAGCGGGTGTTGCAGCGGGATGCGTGGTTGGAGATCATCGGCAAGTTCTTGCACGCGTCGTCGTGGAAGGAGACCGACCCGGTCACGGGTGAGGTGACGCAGCGTGAGTCGCTGTTGTTCCCCCGGTTCCACCAGTGGGAGTCGGTGACCGAGCTCGTCGCGGCGGCGCGCGAAGAAGGCCCAGGACACCGGTATCTCATCCAGCACAGCGCCGGGTCGGGCAAGACCAACTCGATCGCCTGGACCGCCCACCAGCTCAGCACGTTGCACAACGATGCCGGCGCGAAGGTGTTCGACTCGGTGATCGTGGTCACCGACCGCACCGTGCTCGATGACCAGTTGCAGGATGCGATCTACCAGATCGACCACAAGTCCGGTGTCGTCGTTCCGATCACGCGGGGCAGCGGCGAGTCCAAATCGAAACTGCTCACGAAGGCGCTGTCGAGCGGCGCGCAGATCATCATCGTCACCATCCAGACCTTCCCCCATGCGCTCAAGGAGATCCGCACCTCCGGTGCCCTCAAGGGGCGCAGCTTCGCGATCATCGCCGATGAAGCGCACTCCTCACAGACCGGCAACACCTCCGCCAAGCTCAAGCAGGCGCTCTCGCCTGAGGAGCTGGCCTCCCTAGAGGACGGCGGTGAGTTCGACATCGAGGCGCTGCTGGCGGCGGAGATGGCGGAGAAGGCGGATGCCACCAACATCAGCTTCTTTGCCTATACCGCCACCCCGAAGGCGAAGACGCTCGAGCTGTTCGGGCGCCCGGGTGCGGATGGGCTGCCGCACCCGTTCCACCTATACACGATGCAGCAGGCGATCGAGGAGGGCTTCATCCTCGACGTGTTGCAGAACTACACGCCCTACAAGCTTGCATTCAAGCTTGCCCACAACGGCGTCGAGTACGACTCGAACGATCCGCTGGTGGACAAGACGCAGGCCGCGAAAGACCTGATGCGGTGGGTGCGACTGCACGAGCACAACATCGCCCAGAAGGTCGCCGTGATCGTCGAGCACTACCGCGACAACGTCTCGTGGCGGCTGAATGGGCAGGCCAAAGCGATGGTGGTTACCGCCAGTCGGGTCGAGGCCGTGCGTTACAAGCTCGCCTTCGACGCATACATCTCGGAGCACAAGTACGTGGGCCTGCACGCGCTTGTCGCCTTCTCTGGCGAGGTCACCGATCCCGAGTCTGGCCCGGGCGTCTTCAACGAGACCACGATGAACCCGGGGCTCAAGAAGCGCAGCCTGCCCCAGGCGTTCGCCTCCGACGACTACCAGGTGATGATCGTCGCCAACAAGTTCCAGACCGGCTTCGACCAACCGCTGCTCGTGGCAATGTACGTCGACAAGCGCCTCTCCGGGGTCACCGCCGTGCAGACCCTGTCACGCCTGAACCGCACCGCAACCGGCAAAGACCAGACCTTCGTGCTGGACTTTGTCAACGACCCAGCCGAGGTACTCGGGGCGTTCCAGCAGTACTACCGCGCAGCGTCGCTTGCGGCGGTGTCGGACCCGAACGTGATCCACGATCTACAGAACAAACTCGACCAGGCCCTCATCTACGAGGAATCCGAGGTTGAGGGGGCTGCGAAAGCGTGGGTGTTCGAGGAGGGCAACAACGCGCTGACGAAGTGGCTGACGCCCGCGCACCAGCGTTTCGCCGGCCAGTACCGTGCCGCACGCGAATCGGGCGATGCCGCCCGCCTCGAGGAACTGGACCTGTTCCGCAGCGACCTGAACTCCTTCATCCGCGCCTACGACTTCCTCTCCCAAATCATCAACTACCACGACACCGGCCTCGAGAAGCGGTCGATCTTCTACCGACTGCTCGCCCCGTTGATCAGCGACGAGAACCGAGACCGCTCGATCGACCTCAACGCGGTCAAACTCACCCACTACAGCCTGCGACCGGAGGAGGCCGAGGACCTCCAACTCTCCGATGACGGCGACCCGCTCGCGCCCTTCACCGCCCTCGGCTCGGGCACCGCGAAGGACCCGGAGTTCGTGCGCCTGCGCGAGATCATCGAGAAAATGAACACTCTGTTCGAAGGCGACGAACTCACCGACGCCGACATGGTCGGCTTCACCGGATACGTGGGCGGCAAGTTCGACGAAAGCACCGTGCTGCGCGAGCAAGCGGCAGCAAACACGCTGGAGCAGTTCCTCGGCAGTCCCGACCTGTCATCCGCATTCATGGACGCCGTGATCGACTCCGACACCAACTTCCGCAACATGAGCGAACAGGTACTCGGCAGCAAGAAGATCCAGAAGGCCGTCCTCGCCATCCTCGCGCGCGACTTCTACGAGAAGTACGGGCGCGGGGATGCGGCCTAGCGATCACCGCGTCTCGGAAAGTTAGCGGCCGCGCTCAGAACCTTGGGCCGACTGGACCGCCGGGAGGCGATAATCTGTCCGGCAACCGGGCCCGGAGGAGCGAACATGGCAACATCCCTCGAACAGTTTCGTGCATCCCTCCGCAACGACGCCGCGCGGGCGCGTATAGGGCTGACCATGTCTGCTGAAGAAGCGAACTGGATCGCCGACGACGAGATCCTCTCCTCCGCGTACTACGCTCGCTGGTCCGAGAGTCGGCCCGCTCCCGTCATTCCGCCAGCACCCGCGCCGCCGGCGCCTTCCGGGGCCACAGTCCACTACACCGCCGCGCCTACGCCAGCGGGGTCCGAGTGGATGATGGTTTCAGGGCGTACCTCAGCGTTTGTTCTCGGACTCCTCGGAGTCATTTTCATCGGCATCCCCATCGCCGCGATACCCCTCGGGATCGTCGGGTGGGTGTACGCCAATAAGGCGCTGAGAGTCATTCCGTACGGCGCTCGAGGCCGCGGCCTCGCTACCGCGGGGCTGGTCCTCAGCGTGATCGCGACGTGTGGTTCAGGGCTCATCCTGCTTCTTGCCATACCCGGGGCGCTGATGCGGAACTTCTGAGATCGTGCGCGCTCTTCGACGTCCGCGAAGCATGCAGTCACCACCCTCTCGTCCGCCGATGACACCGGTCCGGCCGCGAGTGCCATGAACGCCACATACTCGGCGAGTCTCAACTTGAGTGAGACAAGTCTCAAGTTGCTTGAGAACTGACATCGGAGCGGATGACGGGAATCGAACCCGCGCTATCAGCTTGGGAAGCTGAAGTTCTGCCATTGAACTACATCCGCGTCGGCGGCGAACCGCCAGGCAACGAGCCTACCTGTAGCGCAGGCGAGCCGCTACGCTGCTCGACATGAGGCGAGCCCTGCTGATCGTTCCCGTGACCGTGGCGCTGCTGGGGCTGGCCGCGTGCGGCCCGACGGCCACGATTCCGTCACCGAGCCCCGCGTCATCCGAATCACCCTCCGCCACGGCATCCCCGACTCCTTCGCCCGCGCCAGCTGCGCTCGTGATTCCCGAGTGCGAAGACCTGCTCAGCCTCGAGGATGCCCGAGCCCTGTTCTCCGAGAGCACCGAGTTCTTCGGGCAGTTCCCCGGCGTCGAGTTCGCCGGGCGCTTCGAGATCCCCGAGATCGTGACTGCGGTCACCAGCGCGTCGCAGTCGAAGACGTGCCGCTGGGGCGTTCCGAACTCCGACGGTGCCTTCTCCCTACTGGTCGCGGAGATCACCCCCGCGGAGCGAGCGAGCCTCACCACGGCGTTGACTGCCGCCGGGTTCGCAACATCCACCGCCGGGCCGGCGACGAGCTACGAGCTCGAGCGCGACGGGATGGTGTCGACCGAGTCCGCCGTGCACGTGTTCACGGGGGACGTGTGGATCCTCGCCGATGGCACGGGGCTCGCGCTCAGCACGCCGGTCGCGGCATCCGCTCTCGACGCCCTGCGTGCGGCGAACCCGACCCTGGGCCTGTGATCGGCTCGCTAGTCTGATCGAATGCTGCTCTCCGACCGCGACATCCGTGCCGAGCTGTCCGCCGGCCGCATCGGGCTCGACCCGCTCGACCTCTCGATGGTGCAGCCCTCGAGCATCGACGTGCGGCTCGACCGCTTCTTCCGGCTGTTCGACAACCACAAGTACCCGTTCATCGACCCGGCGGAGGATCAGCCGGAGCTGACCAGGCTGATCGAGACGAAGGCGGATGAGGCGTTCATCCTGCACCCCGGAGAGTTCGTGCTGGGCTCCACCTTCGAGCTCGTGACCCTGCCCGATGACATCGCGGCGCGGCTGGAGGGTAAGAGCTCGCTCGGTCGTCTCGGGCTGCTCACGCACTCGACTGCAGGGTTCGTCGACCCCGGGTTCTCCGGTCACGTGACGCTCGAGCTCTCCAACGTGGCGACGTTGCCGATCAAGCTGTGGCCGGGCATGAAGATCGGGCAGCTGTGCTTCATCCGCACCAGCTCCCCGGTGGAGAACCCCTACGGCTCGGGCACGTACAGCAACCGGTATCAGGGGCAGCGCGGGCCGACGGCATCCCGCAGCCACATCGGCTTCCACCGCACCGACGTGCGGTCGACGGATGCCGGTTCGAAGGGCGCCTAGGACGCGCCCAGCTGCTCCAGCTGCCAGCCCAGCCACGGGCTGAACGCGTAGGGCGCGGCCGTGGCCGCGGTGTGCAGGGATTGCGGGGTGACCCACTCGAACTCCGCGACCTCGTCGGGGTTCGGAAGCACGACATCCGTGGTCGCCGCGCGGTAGACCGGGCAGATCTCGTTCTCGACGATGCCGGATGCATCGACCGCGCGATACCGGAAGTCGGGCAGCACGACCGCGATGTCCGTGACCTCGAGGCCGAGCTCGGCGCGCGCTCGGCGGGCGATCGCGAGTTCCATCGACTCGCCGGGTGCCGGGTGTCCGCAGAACGAGTTGGTCCAGACGCCGGGCCAGGTGAGCTTGGAGAGCGCACGCCGGGTCACGAGCACGAGCCCCTCGGGGTTGGTGACGTGGCAGGAGAACGCGAGGTGCAGCGCCGTCTCGGTGGTGTGCACCGCCTGCTTGTCCGCGACGCCGATCGGCTCGCCCTGCTCGGAAAGCAGAACGACCTGTTCGGCGGGTGGAGTCATCGCGGTAGTCTGCCTCAATGGACGGTGTTGGTCTGCTCGCCCTCTCCGAGGAGAGGCAAGCACAGGTCGACGCCGTGCTGGCGCGATTCTTCAGCCTAGCCAAGAACCGTGCCACCACGATGGGCCCGCAGTACATGCGGCTGTGGGAGAGCCTCGAGGCCAACACCACGGGCGGCAAGCGCTTTCGCCCGCGCATGGTGATGGCTGCCTATCAGTCGCTGGGTGGCACCGACACCGAGGCCGCGGCCTACGTCGGAGCCGCATTCGAGCTGCTGCACACCGCGCTCATCGTGCACGACGACGTGATCGACCGCGACTTCCTGCGCCGGGGACTGCCGAACATCGCTGGCACCTTCCGGCAGCTCGCCGCCGAACACGGCGCCTCCGATCGGGTCGCCGACCACGCGGGACTCTCCGCCGCGGTCATCGCCGGCGATCTGGCGCTGTTCAACTCCTACCGGCTGATCGACCGCAGCGGCGTGTCCAGTCTCACCCGTGCCCGCCTGCTCGAGGTGATGGATGACGCGCTCTTCGCCTCCGCCGCCGGCGAGCTGATCGACGTGGATTTCGCCAACCTGCCCGAGGTTCCCCGCGTCGACGACATCCTGACGATGGAGCGCCTCAAGACCGCGGTGTACACCTTCGAGTGCCCCCTGCAGGCGGGTGCCATCCTCGCTGGCGCATCGGACGATGTCGTGACCACGCTCGGCGACTTCGGCCGCGACATCGGCATCGCCTATCAGATCGTCGACGACCTGCTCGGCGTCTTCGGGCTCGAGGCCGAGACCGGCAAGTCGACGCTCGGCGACCTGCGGGAGGGCAAGCGCACGGTGCTGATCGCCTATGCCTCGTCGACGACCGAGTGGGAGGGCGTCGCCCACCTGTTCGGAGATCACGAGCTCGACGAGCCCGGCGCGCAGCTCGTGAGGGATGCGCTCATCGACTGCGGCGCACGGTCCTTCGCGCAGGGGCTGGCCCGGTACTACGCCAACCGCGCGCTGGCCCGCCTGGCGGAGCCGCACATCCCGCCGGCACTGCGCGACGAGCTCCACCCGGTCGCCGACGCCGTGCTCGGCAGGGCGAAGTGAGTCTCTACGACGACGTTGCGCGCGAGACGGCGAGCATCGTCATCCGGCGGTACTCGACCTCGTTCGGCCTCGCATCCAGGTTGCTCGCGCCCGACGTGCGCCGCCACGTCGAGAACATCTACGCGCTCGTGAGGGTGGCCGACGAGGTCGTCGACGGCGGCGCGGACATCGACGAGCCCTCGGCACGTCGCGCTCTCGACGCGCTCGAGCAGGAGACCGATGGCGCGATCCAGCTCGGCTTCAGCACCAACCTGGTCGTGCACGCGTTCGCGCTCACGGCGCGGGAGACCGGTTTCGGCCGCGAGCTCACGGCGCCGTTCTTCGACTCCATGCGCATGGATCTGCAGCAGAAGGTGCACGACCCGGCGAGCTTCGAGCGCTATGTCTACGGTTCCGCCGAGGTCGTGGGTCTGATGTGTCTGCGCGCTTTCCTGCAGGGCGGTCCGGCGGGGGAGTACGAGCGCTTGAGCGACGGCGCGCGGGCGCTCGGGTCCGCATTCCAGAAGGTCAACTTCCTGCGCGATCTCGCCGCCGACTACGAGGCCCTCGGTCGCAGCTACTTTCCGGGCGTCGACGTCGCCGCCTTCGACGAGGCGACGAAGCGGCGATTGCTCGACGACATCGACGCCGATCTGGCGGTCAGCGCCGCGGTCGTGCCGCAGCTGCCTCGGTCCAGCCGTCGTGCGGTCGCCCTCGCGCAGTCCCTGTTCGCGGAGCTGTCTCGCAGGCTGCGAGCGACTCCGGCCGAGCAGCTCGTGCGCGCGCGTGTGCGGGTACCCGATCCCGTCAAGGCCAGGCTTGCGCTCGTGGCCGCGTTTGGAGGCATGCCGTGAGTCGCGTCGTCGTCATCGGGGGTGGCATCGCCGGTCTGGCCAGTGCCGCGCTGCTTGCCCGTGAGGGTCACGAGGTGCGCCTGCTGGAGGGCCGAGACGAGTTCGGCGGCCGGGCCGGTTCGTGGGAGCTCGACGGGTTCCGCTTCGACACCGGGCCGTCGTGGTACCTCATGCCCGAGGTCTTCGACCACTTCTACCGGCTGTTGGGCACCTCGGCCGAGGAGCAGCTCACGCTCGTGACGCTCGACCCCGGCTACCGGGTGTACTTCGAGGGTCAGGATGCCCCGCTCGACATCGCCGCGGACGTCGACGAGAACATCGCGCTGTTCGACGAGATCGAGCCGGGCGCCGGAGCGCGGCTGCGGGCCTACCTGGACTCCGCGAAGCGAACGTACGACCTCGCGAAGCTGCGGTTTCTCTACACGACCTTCGCGGACATCCGCCGCCTTGCCCGCCGCGACGTCGTGACCCGCACCGGCACCTTCCTGCGGTTGCTGACCGAGCCGCTCGACCGGCTCGCGGCGCGCACGGTGCGCGACCCGCGGCTGCGGCAGGTGCTCGGCTACCCGGCGGTGTTCCTCGGCTCCTCGCCATATTCCACGCCGAGCATGTACCACCTCATGAGCCACCTCGACTTGGAAGACGGCGTGCTCTATCCGATGGGTGGCTTCGCGCGGGTGATCGAGAGCATCGCCGATCTCGCCAGGGCACAGGGTGCCGAGTTGACGACCGGTGCCGAGGTGGTGCGCATCGTGGTCGAGCACGGCACCACGACCGGGGTCGAGTACCGGGATGCCGCAGGTCAGCTGCACTTCGCCGACGCCGACCTCGTGGTCTCCGCCGCCGACCTGCACCACACCGAGACCGAACTGCTGGAGCCGCAGCAGCGCACCTACCCTGCCGAGTACTGGGCCGAGCGGGTGCCCGGGCCGAGCGCGCTGCTGCTCTACCTCGGTGTCGACGGTGCCCTGCCCGAGCTCGAACACCACACGCTGCTGTTCACCAAGGACTGGAAGCGCGGTTTCGACGCGATCTTCGGCGCGAACCCTTCGGTGCCCCAGCCGGCGTCGCTGTACATCTGCAAGCCGAGCGGGGTCGACCCGGATGTCGCGCCCGAGGGCTCGGAGAACCTCTTCGTGCTCGTGCCGATCCCCGCCGACCCGACCATCGGGCGGGGTGGCGTGGACGGAGACGGGGATGCCGCGCTCGAGGCGCTTGCGGACCGCGTCATCGGCCAGATCAGCGACTGGACCGGCATCGACGACCTTGCGGATCGCATCACCGTGCGACGCATCGTCGGCCCGGGGGATTTCGAGCAGGAGCTGCACGCGTGGCGGGGCACGGCCCTCGGCCCGGCCCACACGCTCAAGCAGAGCGCGTTCTTCCGTGCGGGCAACGTCTCGAAGAAGGTCAAGGGGCTGTACTACGTCGGTGGTTCGACGATCCCCGGCATCGGCCTGCCGATGTGCCTGATCAGCGCCGAGGTGCTGCTCAAGCGGCTGCGCGGCGACACCTCGACCGAGCCGCTGCCGGAGCCGCTGCCGGTGGTCGGGTCCGTGGAGACCGCGGCGCCATGATGCTGCTCTACCTCGGTGCGCTGCTCGTGGCGCTCACCGGCATGGTGCTGCTCGATCGGCGGTTCCGCCTGTTCTTCTGGCGAGACACGCGCCGGGCGGCGATCGTGCTCGCGGCTGGCGTGCTGTTCTTTCTCGTCTGGGATCTGTTCGGGGTCGGCCTCGGCGTCTTCTTCCGCGGCGAGACGAGCTTCATGACCGGGCTGCAGGTCGCGCCGGAGGTGCCGCTCGAGGAGGTCTTCTTCCTCACGCTGCTGTGCTACCTCACGATGAACGTCTACAACGCGCTGGATCGGCCGCGACCGTGACGTACTGGCTGCTCAACCTGCCCTTTCTCGCGGTGGCCGCGCTCGCCGGCATCCTTGCGGCCAGGCGTCTGTCGTGGGCGGCGATCGGTCTCACCGCCGCGGTGCTGCTGGTGATGACGGCGGTCTTCGACAACGTGATGATCGGCGTCGGGCTCGTCGCCTACGAGCCGACCCTGATCAGCGGCGCGTTCCTGGGCATCGCCCCGCTGGAGGACTTCGCCTACGCACTCGCCGCGATCATCGGCCTGCCCTCGCTGTGGGTGCTGTTGGAGAGGCGGCCCCGTGATTAGGGAACTCTTCGTCTCATCCCGCCCGCTCAGCTGGGTCAACACCGCGTTCCCCTTCGCGGCCGCCTACCTGCTGACGACCGGCAGTATCGACCTGACCTTCGTGCTCGGCACCGTCTTCTTCCTCGTGCCCTACAACCTCGCGATGTACGGCATCAACGACGTGTTCGACTACGAGTCCGACCTGCGCAACCCGCGCAAGGGCGGGGTCGAGGGCGCGGTGCTCGACACCAGGATGCACCGACCGACGATCATCGCCTCGATCGTGACCACGGTGCCCTTCGTGGTGTATCTCGTCGCCGTCGGCTCACCGCTGAGCTGGCTCGTGCTCGCGATCAGCCTGTTCGCGGTGGTCGCCTACTCGGCGAAGGGCCTGCGCTTCAAGGAGAAGCCCTTCCTCGACTCGATCACCTCGAGCACGCACTTCGTCTCGCCCGCCGTCTACGGCCTCGTGCTCGCCGGGGCGGTCTTCACCCCGCAGCTCTGGGCGCTGCTCGGCGCGTTCTTCCTCTGGGGCATGGCCTCGCACGCCTTCGGTGCCGTGCAGGATGTCACCGCCGACCGCGAGGCGCAGATCTCCTCCATCGCGACCGTCATCGGGGCTCGCGCCACCGCGCGGCTCTCGGTGGTGCTCTACTTGCTGGCAGGGGCCCTGTTGCTGGTGACGCAGTGGCCGGGACCGCTCGCGGCGATCCTCGCGTTGCCCTACGCGATCAGCTGCGCGCAGTTCTGGAACGTGACGGATGCCACCTGCGAGTCCGCGAACCGCGGCTGGAAGCGGTTCCTCTGGCTCAACTTCGCGACGGGGTTTCTCGTGACGATGCTGTTGATCTGGTGGCGGCTCGCCGCCTAGTTCAGTCCTCGTAGCCGAGGTTCCGGGCCAGGCGCTCGAGCACGGCGATCGCCTGCTCGTACTCCTGCTCGCTGATGCCCTCCGCCATGACGGTGCGCTGCACCGCGACGACGTCGACGAGGCGCTCGAAGGCGCCGCGGCCCCGCTCCGTGATCTCGTAGGTGGCTACGGTCGTGGTCACCCAGCCCGACTCGATGAGCTCGGTGAGGTGCTCGACCGAGGACTCCTGGTCGTCGGTCGACAGGAATGGCGCCACCGCGGCATCCAGTTGCTCCACCGTCGACGCCTCGCGAGCGAGCACGTTCAACAGCTGCCACTGGCGCCGGGTGACGCCGTGTTCCTCAAGAGTCGAGGCGAACTGCTCGTCGATCAGGCGGTCGACGAGCTTGAGCCAGAATCCGATCGGTCGAGGTGCGTTCATGTCTCGACGTTACGCCTCGGGCGCCTCGTCGCGGGAGGGGCGACGCGGCCCGAATCGGTGACCGCGCATGCCGGGGCGGCCGTGGCCGCCGAAGCCGCGCCCGAACGGGGTCTGCTCCTCGTCCCAGCCGAGATTGCGCGCCATCCGCTCGAGGGTGGCCATGGTGGTGGCGTAGTCCTCGTCGCTGATGCCCTCGCGGGCGGTGTCGCCGAGGCCCTTGCGGTACTCGTGCGCGAGCGCGTGCTTGCGCTGTTCGATCGCGCGCAGCCAGAAGCCGGGGCGTCGGGGGTGGGTGGGGGTGTCGGTGTCGTTGGGGGTGTTCATGTTCTTCGTCTCTTCTTCTCCGGCGGTCGCCGGGTTCTTCTCACCGGGATCGGCGATGCATGTCATATGACAACAGTTGTATAGTTACATACATGGATTCCGAAAGTCAAGCGGATGCCGTGCGCCGCATCGAGGACGCCCTCCTCCTGCTGCGCCCCACCCCGGGCCGCGCCCACCGCCCGGGTGGCCACGGCCCCAGCGCGCACCGGCCCCCGTGGGCGCGCGATGCCGATGACGAGGGCCCGCGTCGCCCCCCGTGGGGCGACGGCCCTCCGCCGTGGGCGGGTGGGCACGGTCCCGGCCGCGGTCATGACCGCTCGCTCGGCGGGGCCGCGCGGTTCCGGCTGCTCGAGGCGCTCGCCGCCGCATCCGTCGACACCCGGCTGGGCATCTCGGAGGTGGCGGCCGCGATCGGGGTCGATCAGCCCCGCGCCTCCCGACTGGTCAACGACGCCGCCGAACGCGGCCTGGTCGATCGCGCCGTCGATCCCCGGGATGCTCGCCGCAGCGTCGTCACGATCACCGAGGTCGGCCGCGGCGTGCTGGAGGCGGCGAGGGCATCCCGACGCTCGGCGGTGACCGAGGCGCTCGTCGGCTTCACGGATGCCGAACGAGAGCAGTTCGCCGCCCTGCTCAGCCGCTTCGCGGCCGCCTGGCCACGCTGACGGTCGCCAGGCAAACAGCCTGCCCTGGGTACTACGCCTCGTGCGCCTTCACGGCGGCGGGCGGCGCCTTGACGAACAGCAGCATGATGCCGCCCGCAAGCAGCACGAGGGTGATACCGAGGATGCCGTAGAGGGTCTGGCTCGCGGCGATCGCAATGAACACGCCCCAGAGCAGCGACGCCATCCAGCCGGCCGCGCGACCGGTCGTCGCGTAGAGGCCGAAGACCTCGCCCTCGCGCCCCGCCGGTGTGACCCGGGCGAGGAACGAGCGGGAGGCCGCTTGGGCCGGCCCGACGAACAGGGCGAGAACGATGCCCGCGGCCCAGAACAGCGGTGCTCCGAGCCCGGCGCCGAAGAACACGACGAGGGTGCAGGCGACGAGACCGAAGACGGAGACGAGGATCACCCGCTTCGGGCCGAAGAGATCGTCGAGGCGGCCGGCGAGGATCGTCGACACCCCCGCGACGATGTTGAGCACGATGCCGAAGATCACGAGGTCAGTGAAGCCGAAGCCGAAGACGACGGCGGCGATGATCGACCCGAAGGTGAACACCGCGGAGAGGCCGTCGCGGTAGACCGCGCTGGCGAGCAGGAACCAGAAGGTGGGGCGGGTCTCCTTGTAGAGGCGGATGACGCCGCGCACGAGTTCGACGTAGCTCTGGAAGAACCCGACCTTCTCACCGGCGTAGGTGTGCGACGGCTCCGGCACGCTGACGAAGATCGGGATCACGAAGATCACGGTCCAGATCGTGCAGCCGAGCGCGATCATCTGGAAGGTGGATGCCGCGGTACCGTCGAGCACCCCACCGAGGATCAGCCCGACGACCACGGCGAGGGCGACGATGCCGCCGAGGTAGCCGAAGCCCCAGCCGAGACCGGAGACCTTGCCGATCGTCCTCGGGTTCGAGACGGAGATGAGCAGCGCGTTGTAGTTGACCCCGGCGATCTCGCCGAAGACGCTGCCGACGGCGATGAGGGCGACCCCCATCCAGAACCACTCGCCGCCGGGCTGCACGAAGACCATGCCGAGTTGGGAGGCGATGAGCAGGCCGGTGAAGACGAGCAACTGGAGCTTCTGGCGGCCGGCGCGGTCGGCGCGCTGGCCGAGCACGGGCGCGAGCAGCGCGATGAGCAGGCCGGCGACGGTGACGCCGTAGCCGAGGTAGCTCGCCAGTTGACCGAGCGCGGCCTCCTCTCCGGCGGTACCGATCACGGCGGGGTCGACGAAGAACGTGCTCGTGAGGTAGCTCGGCACCCAAACGAAGGTGAGCAGCACCGTGTTGAAGGGCTGCGTCGCCCAGTCCCAGAACGCCCAGGCGAACACCCGGCGGCGCGGCACGACGACTCCCTCCTGGAGTTCCAGGCCCATGACGCCGATCGCGAGCGTGTTCGCGGCGGCGGGGAGGGTCTTGTCGGTGGGGGGCACAGCGTCGGGCGCGTCCGTCATGGTGATCACGCTAGTGGCAGAAGGTAGCCGAAAGGTGACTGGATTCTTGAGCCACTCCCACTCAATTTTCAGGTGGAGAACTTGACGCGCGTGCGGGCATCCACCAAACTTGATACCACGCGGCTCAGGTTTAACCAGCGCCGCGCATCCACAGACACAAGGAGTATGAGCACATGGCTCGAGCAGTAGGCATCGACCTCGGAACCACCAACTCGGTGGTGGCCGTCCTCGAAGGTGGGGAACCCACCGTCATCGCCAACGCCGAAGGCTTCCGCACGACCCCGTCGGTCGTCGCCTTCACCAAGGATGGCGAGGTGCTCGTCGGCGAGACCGCCAAGCGCCAGGCCGTCACCAACGTCGATCGCACGATCGCCTCCGTCAAGCGCCACATGGGCACCGACTGGAAGGCCGACATCGACGGCAAGAAGTACACGCCGCAGGAGATCTCCGCGCGTATCCTCGCGAAGCTCAAGCGCGACGCCGAGCAGTACCTCGGCGAGCCGGTGACGGATGCCGTCATCACCGTTCCCGCGTACTTCAACGACTCGGAGCGCCAGGCCACCAAGGAAGCCGGCGAGATCGCGGGCCTCAACGTGCTGCGCATCATCAACGAGCCCACTGCGGCGGCGCTCGCGTACGGCCTCGACAAGGGCAAGGAGGACGAGCTCATCCTCGTCTTCGACCTCGGTGGCGGAACCTTCGACGTCTCCCTGCTCGAGGTGGGCAAGGACGACGACTTCTCCACCATCCAGGTGCGCTCCACCGCGGGCGACAACCGGCTCGGTGGTGACGACTGGGACCAGCGCATCGTGGAGTACCTGATCAAGAAGTTCAAGGACACCACCGGGGTGGATGTCTCGAAGGACAAGATCGCGCTGCAGCGCCTCAAGGAGGCCGCCGAGCAGGCGAAGAAGGAGCTCAGCTCCCAGACGTCCGCGAGCATCCAGCTGCCCTACCTCTCCCTCACCGAGAACGGGCCCGCCAACCTCGACGAGACGCTCACGCGCGCCCAGTTCGAGCAGATGACGAGCGACCTGCTCGACCGCACCAAGAAGCCGTTCGAAGACGTCATCAAGGAGGCGGGCATCAAGGTCGGCGACATCGACCACGTCGTGCTCGTCGGCGGATCGACCCGCATGCCCGCCGTCACCGAGCTCGTCAAGAAGCTCACCGGCGGCAAGGATCCCAACAAGGGCGTCAACCCGGATGAGGTGGTCGCCGTCGGCGCCGCGCTCCAGGCCGGCGTGCTGAAGGGCGAGCGCAAGGATGTGCTGCTCATCGACGTCACCCCCCTGAGCCTCGGCATCGAGACCAAGGGCGGCATCATGACCAAGCTCATCGAGCGCAACACCGCGATCCCGACCAAGCGCAGCGAGACCTTCACGACGGCGGACGACAACCAGCCCTCCGTCGCGATCCAGGTGTTCCAGGGCGAGCGCGAGTTCACCCGCGACAACAAGAACCTGGGCACGTTCGAGCTGACCGGCATCGCGCCGGCGCCCCGCGGCATCCCGCAGATCGAGGTCACCTTCGACATCGACGCCAACGGCATCGTGCACGTGTCCGCGAAGGACAAGGGCACGGGCAAGGAGCAGTCGATGACGATCACCGGCGGCTCGGCGCTCTCCAAGGAGGACATCGAGCGCATGGTGCGCGAGGGCGAGGAGCACGCCGCCGAGGACAAGGCGCGTCGCGAGGCAGCCGAGACCCGCAACACCGCGGAGCAGCTCGCCTACTCCACCGACAAGCTCATCAAGGACAACGCGGACAAGCTGCCCGAGGACGTCAAGAACGAGGTGCAGGCGGATGTCGACGCGCTCAACTCGGCGCTCGCGGGCGACGACGAGGCCGCGGTGAAGACCGCGTTCGACACGCTCAGCGCCTCGCAGCAGAAGCTCGGCGAGGCCATCTACTCGGCCGCGCAGAGCGAGCCGACCGCGGATGCGGCAGGTGAGAGCGCCGCGGAGTCCGACGAGGACATCGTGGACGCCGAGGTCGTCGACGACGAGGAAGAGCCCAAGAAGTAATGACCGACAACAGGGACGAGTCCGAGAAGGACGAGCCGATCATCCGTGACAAGCGGCGGATCGACCCGGAGACCGGTGACGTTCGCGAGCCTCAGGCGGGGGCGTCCGACGACGCCCCCGTCGAGGGCGAGGAACTGAGCCCGGAGGATCAGGCCCTTCTCGATGAGGCCAGCAAGGATCTGGTCGCCGACATGCGCAACGACATGCTTCGGGCGCAGGCCGAGCTCGTGAACTTCCGGCAGCGAGTCGAACGCGACCGCGCCGCGAACCGCGAGGCGGTCATCGCCGAGGTGCTGCGTTCGCTGCTGCCGGTGATCGACGACCTCGCGCTCGCGGAAGCGCACGGCGATCTGGTCGAGGGTGCTCCGGTGACCTTGATCGCGCAGAAGCTGCGGGCCACGTTCGAGAAGTACGGGCTCAAGGAGGTCGGCGTCAAGGGTGAGCCCTTCGATCCGACCATCCACGAGGCGGTCGTGCAGCTGCCCGACCCCGCCGCAACCTCGCAGACGGTCGCCGACGTGATCCAGGCCGGCTACATCCTCGGCGACCGCCTCGTGCGGCCGGCCAAGGTCGCCGTCTCCGTTCCCGCCGAGTAAGGGTCTCAGGAGGCGACGTGGCCAGTCAGGACTGGTTCGACAAGGACTTCTATGCGGTGCTCGGCGTGTCCAAGGACGTGTCCGAGGCGGAGCTGAAGAAGACCTACCGCAAGCTCGCGCGGCAGTACCACCCGGATTCGAATCCGGGGGATGCGAAGGCCGAAGCGAAGTTCAAGGAGATCAGCGAGGCGCACTCGGTGCTCTCCGACCCCGAGCTTCGCAAGGAGTACGACCAGATCCGCGCGATGGGCTCTGGGGCGCGCTTCACCGCACCCGGCGGTTCCGGCGGCTTCGAGGACGTGTTCGGCGGCATGTTCGGCGGCGGCCAGCGCAGCTACCAGTCGAACGCGAGCTTCGAAGACCTGCTGGGCGGCATGTTCGGCGGTTCGGGCGGCTTCGGCAGCTCGACCGGCGGCTACCGCGGATTCGGTGGGCCGACTCCTGGCCGGGATGTCACGGCATCCACCACGCTCGATTTCGTCACGGCCATCCGGGGCGAGACGATCAAGCTCCAGCCCGCGGGCGGCAAGGCGATCAACGTCAAGATCCCGGCGGGGGTCAGCGACGGTCAGAAGATCCGGCTGAAGGGCAAGGGCGAACCGAGCCCGGACGGCGGCGAACCTGGCGACCTGGTGCTCACCGTGGCGGTGCGCAAGCATCCCGTGTTCGAGCGCGATGGGCTCAACCTGCGCGTGGTCGTGCCGGTCACCTTTCCCGAGGCGGTGCTCGGTGCGACCATCGAGGTGCCCACGCTCGGCGGTGACCCGGTGAAGCTCAAGGTCGCGCCCGGCACTCCGAGCGGTCGCGTGCTGCGGGTGAAGGGCCGCGGGGTGACCACCGCGAAGGGCTCCGGCGATCTGCTCGCCGAGGTGCAGATCGCGGTGCCGGACCACCTGCCGGCCGACGCACTCACCAAGCTCGAGGCCTTCGCCGCGGCGATGCCCCAGGAGAACCCGCGCGACGACCTGCTGACGAGGGCGAGGGCGGATCGCTGATGGACGAGTTCTCGCCCGTGTTCGCGATCGCGGTCGCGGCAGAGCTCGCGGGCATGCATCCGCAGACCCTGCGTCAGTACGACCGCCTCGGTCTGGTGAGCCCCACCCGCACGGCCGGGCAGTCGCGTCGCTACTCGATGCGGGATGTGGCCCAGCTGCGCGAGATCGCCGCACTGAGTGCTGAGGGCCTGAACCTCGAGGGCATCAAGCGCATCCTGCAACTCGAGAACCAGAACGCGGAACTCGTCGAACGCGTGCGCGAGCTCGAGCACGCGCTCGCCGACGAACTGCTCAACCGGCCGGGCCGCCGCGTGTTCGCTGCCGGGCCCGCCGGTGACGTGATCTCGCTGCGTGCCGGAACCCGGGCGCAGCGCTCCAATCAGGTCGTCGTGTGGCGACCGCTCAGGAAAAACTAGGAGGTCATGGTGGCCAACATGCAGGGTGCTCCCGGCACCGACGAGGAGCAGAAGACCGCGCTCGAACAGTACGGGGTCAACCTCACGGACATCGCCCGCAGCGGCAAGCTCGACCCCGTCATCGGGCGGGATGCCGAGATCCGGCGCGTCAGCCAGGTGCTCACCCGGCGCACGAAGAACAACCCCGTGCTCATCGGTGAGCCCGGCGTCGGCAAGACCGCCGTCGTGGAGGGCCTCGCCCAGCGCATCGTCGCAGGGGATGTCGCGGACTCGCTCAAGGACAAGCAGCTGGTCTCGCTCGACCTCGCGGCCCTGGTCGCTGGCGCGAAGTACCGCGGTGAGTTCGAGGAGCGACTCAAGGCCGTGCTCAAGGAGATCAACGACTCCGACGGCCAGATCATCACCTTCATCGACGAGCTGCACACGCTGATGGGCGCGGGCGGCGGGGAGGGCTCGGTCGCGGCATCCAACATGCTCAAGCCCATGCTCGCCCGCGGTGAGCTGCGCCTGATCGGCGCGACCACGCTCGACGAGTACCGCCAGTACATCGAGAAGGATGCCGCGCTCGAGCGCCGCTTCCAGCAGGTGTTCGTCGGCGAGCCCTCCGTCGAGGACACCGTTGCGATCCTGCGCGGACTCAAGGAGCGTTACGAGGCGCACCACAAGGTCGCGATCGCGGATGCCGCGCTCGTCGCCGCGGCGACCCTCAGTAACCGCTACATCACGGGGCGAAAGCTGCCGGACAAGGCGATCGACCTGATCGACGAGGCGGCCTCCCGGCTGAAGATGGAGATCGACTCCTCGCCGGTGGAGATCGACCAGCTCAAGCGCGCGGTGGACCGGCTTCGGATCGAGGAGCTCGCGCTGAAGAAGGAGAAGGACGAGGCATCCAAGGCCCGTCTCGAGAAGCTGCGCGAGGATCTCGCCGAGCGGCAGAAGGAGTTGGACCGGCTGGAGTCCGCGTGGCAGGCGGAGAAGGCGTCCCTGCACGGCGTCGGCGACCTGAAGACCCGGCTGAACGACGCCCGCATCGAGCTCGACAAGGCGATGCGCGAGGGTGACTACCAGAAGGCCTCCAAGCTCAACTACGAGACGATCCCGGGCATCGAGCGTTCGCTCGCGCAGGCGGAGTCCGTGGAGCAGACCGGCCCGCGCATGGTCAACGACCAGGTGACGGACGAGGACATCGCCGCCGTCGTGGCGCAGTGGACGGGCATCCCGGTCGACAAGCTCACGCAGGGCGAGACCGAGAAGCTGCTGCACCTGGAGGCCGAGCTCGGCAAACGCCTGATCGGGCAGAAGGATGCCGTCGCCGCCGTCTCGGAGGCCGTGCGCCGCACGCGCGCCGGCATCTCCGATCCCGACCGGCCGACGGGCTCGTTCCTGTTCCTCGGGCCCACGGGCGTCGGCAAGACCGAGCTCGCGAAGGCCCTCGCGGAGTACCTGTTCGACGACGAGAAGGCGCTCGTGCGCATCGACATGAGCGAGTACGGGGAGAAGTTCTCTGTCTCGCGGCTCGTCGGTGCCCCTCCCGGCTACGTCGGGTACGAGCAGGGCGGGCAGCTGACCGAGGCCGTGCGCCGTCGTCCCTACTCGGTGATCCTGCTCGATGAGGTCGAGAAGGCGCACCCCGAGGTCTTCGACGTGCTGCTGCAGGTGCTCGACGATGGGCGGCTCACCGACGGGCAGGGCCGCACGGTGGACTTCCGCAACGTGATCCTGATCCTCACGAGCAACCTGGGCAGCCAGTTCATCACCGACCAGTCCCTGCCGTGGGAGGACCGCAAGAACGCGGTCAACGAGCTGGTGCGTCAGGCGTTCAAGCCCGAGTTCATCAACCGGCTCGACGACATCGTGGTGTTCTCGCCACTGTCCACGGAAGACCTCGGGCAGATCGTGGAGCTCTACATCGACCGGCTCACCCGCCGACTCGCCGATCGTCGACTCGACCTCGCGGTCACACCGGCAGCGCGCAGCTGGCTGGCCGAGCGTGGCTACGACCCGATCTACGGCGCCCGTCCGCTGCGCAGGCTGATGCAGCGGGAGATCGACGACAAGCTCGCACGGGCCCTGCTCGCGGGCGAGATCCGCGACGGCGAGACGGTGCTCGTGGATGCCGCCGGCGAAGGTCTGCGCGTCACCCGCATGGATGCGGAGTCGCCGACCGCGCTGTAGGCGAGCGCGCCCGGCCGGGTGCGAGTGCGCCTACTCCGCGAGCGGCCAGACGATGAGGGTCTGGGTGGCGGTGGGGTCGTCGGGTTGCGGCTCGTTGAGGTACGACTCCCACATCACCGGTCCCGGGGTGAGCCCCTCTTCGGCGAGCCATGACATGAGACGCCCGTAGGTCTCGGACAGCGTGTCGTAGGAGCCGAAGTGCACCACGCGGGCGGCGCGGCCACCGGGCAGCATTGTGCCGGTGACGCCCTCCGCATCGGTGGGGAGGCTCGCGCTGGGAAAACCGGCGCCCACATCGACGGTGTCGGTCGGCATGCCGTAGTAGACGCCGAGCGGAGGCCCCGCGATCGCGATGCCCTGTCGTTCGAGGGCCGTGGCGCTCGCCTCGAACGCGCGACCGAAGAACTCGGACAGCGCGGTCATGGGAACGACCTCCCGCACGAGGGTGGCCGGCGTCGGTGCGAGGGTGACGATCTCGGGGTTGTTCGAGGGTTCGCTCATGCTGTCATTGTGCGCCTGTTGGTCGACGATCGCGGCCCCGTTCAGCTCCTTCGGATGTGGGCGGCGATTCGGGCGGGAACGTCCGGGTCCTGCAGTGAGGTGGTGTCACCGAGGGGTCGACCGTCGACGATGTCCCGCAGCAGGCGTCGCATGATCTTGCCAGAGCGCGTCTTGGGCAGGTCGCCGACGAAATGGATGTCGCGGGGCTTGGCGATCGGCCCGATGGTGCGTGCCACGTGCTCGCGCAGCTCCCGCGCGGCGTCGGGGCCGACATCCCGAGCCGCTCGCACGAAGGCGACGATGGCCTCGCCCGTCGTCGCGTCGTCCGCCCCGGTCACCCCGGCCTCGCCGACGAGTGGATGGGCGACGAGCGCCGACTCGATCTCGATCGTCGACAGTCGGTGGCCCGAGACATTAATGACGTCGTCCACACGGCCGAGCAGCCAGATGTCGCCGTCCGCGTCGACCTTCGCCCCGTCGCCGGAGAAGAAGTAGCCGCGCTCGGCGAACCGGGCCCAGTAGGAGTCGAGGTAGCGCTGCGGATCGCCCCACACGGTGCGGGCCATGGAGGGCCACGTGCCGTCGATCACGAGGTAACCTCCGGCGCCCGCCGGGACCGGTTCTCCGGCGTCGTCGACCACCAAGGTGCGCACCCCCGGCAGAGCGCGGGTGGCCGAACCCGGCTTGAGCGTCGACAGCCCGGGGATCGGCGCCATGATCGCCGATCCGGTCTCGGATTGCCACCACGTGTCGACGACGGGGGCCGAGCCGGCGCCGAGGTGCTCCCGGAACCAGACCCAGGCCTCCGGATTGATCGACTCCCCCACCGAGCCGAGCAGGCGGATGCTCGACACATCGGCCTCGCCGGGCAGCCCCTCTGGGAACCAGGTCATGAGCGTGCGGACGAGCGTGGGCGCGGTGTAGTAGACGGTGACGCCGTAGCGTTCGATGATCTCGAAGTGCCGACTCCGGTTCGGTGCGTCGGGCGTGCCCTCGTAGATCACCTGCGTGGTCGCGTTCGAGAGCGGGCCGTAGAGCTCATAGGTGTGGGCGGTGACCCAGGCGAGATCCGCGGTGCACCAGTGCACATCATCCGGCTTCGCGTCGAATGCGGCCCAGTGGGTCCAGCTCGCGCCAGTCAGGTAGCCGCCCGAGGTGTGGACGAGGCCCTTCGGCTTCCCGGTGGTGCCGGAGGTGTAGATGATGAACAGCGGCGTTTCGGCGGGGAAGGCGACCGCGGCGTGGGTGTCCGGCTGGGAGTCCACGATCTCGTGCCACCACACGTCCCGGCCTTCGCGCAGGTCGACCGTGTCACCGGTGCGGCGGACGACGAGCACGTGCTCGACGTGGTCGAGACCTTCGACCGCCGCGTCGGCGTTCTGCTTCACCGGCACGGCCTTGCCGCGCCGGAACTGGCCGTCGCTGGTGACGACCAGCTTCGCACCGGTGTCCTCGACGCGGAAGCGCAGTGCTTCTGCGGAGAAGCCGCCGAAGACGAGCGAGTGGATCGCGCCGATGCGCGCCACCGCGAGGGTGATGAACACGGTCTCCGGAATGACCGGCAGGTAGATCACGACCCGATCGCCCTGGCCGACGCCGAGCGCCTCCAGCGCGTTCGCGGCTCTGCTCACCTCGCGCTGCAGCTCGGCGAAGGTGATGGTCCGGCGATCCCCCGGTTCCCCCTCGAAGTAGTACGCCACCTTGTCGCCGAGCCCGGCATCCACGTGGCGGTCGACACAGTTGACGGCGACGTTGAGGGTGCCGCCCTCGAACCACTCGGCAGACGGCGGCTCGAGCGAGCCGTCATGCTGCAGGGCCGGGCGCCAGCGCTGGGCCGTGTGCCAGGGCTCGGCCCAGGTCAGGCGGGCTGCTGCATCCTCCCAGAACGCGACGGGGTCGGCAGCGGCGCGCTCCCAGGCGCCGGGCTCGACGTTCGAGGTCGCGGTCAGGTGCGGGGGCGGGGCGAAACGACGGGTCTCGGTGAGCAGTTCATCGAACGGGGTCGGGGTCGAACGCGCCATGGTTTGAGGCTAGGCGCGAGCCGTCGTCGCCGCGGGCCGGGGCGACGCATGACGCAACATGCGGTCGGGGGTCGACGATCAGGCCGGAACGGCGAGCTCCACGAGCCATCCGCCGAGCATGAAGACGCCGGCGCAGGCGAGCACCGAGATGAACGCGACCAGGGAGGAGATCTTGCGTCGCGCGATCCAGATGATCGAGACGGTGATGCCCGCGATCGCGACGATCGGTGTTCCCACGATCGCCAGGATGGCGCCCACGCTGATCGCCAGGCCGTTGCAGGCCTGCGCCGAATCCGCGCAGCTGAGCGTGGTGACACCGAAGGCGAGGCCGGAGACGACGAAGATCCCCGTCATCACCACGAGCATGAGCAGGAGGAACACCGTGAGGAAGAAGTCCCAGGTGCGCGGCGGCTTGTCCGCGCGATCGTCGATGACGATCTCGTCGCTCACGCGCCGACCTCCGCGCGGATCGCGGCCGCGAACGCATCGACGTCGGCCTCCGTGGTGTCGAAGGCCGTCATCCAACGCACCTCACCGGTGGCCGGGTTCCAGTCGTAGAAGCGGAACCGCTGTCGCAGCCGGTCCGCGACGCCGGGCGGCAAAATCGCGAAGAGCGCATTCGCCTCGCTCGGCTGGGTGAACTGCACGCCCGGCACCCCCTCCAGGGCGGAACGCAGGCGCGCGGCCATCGCGTTCGCGTGTCCGGCGGACCGCAGCCACAGGTCGCCCTCGAGCAACGCGATGAGCTGCGCGGAGACGAAGCGCATCTTCGAGGCCAACTGCATCGAGAGCTTGCGCAGAAAGACCAGACCCTCGGATGCCTCGGGGTTCAGCACCACGACGGCTTCCCCGTACAGCAGCCCGTTCTTGGTGCCACCGAAGCTCAACACGTCGACCCCGGCATCCGTGGTGAACTCGCGGAGCCCGGTGCCCAGTGCCGCCGCAGCGTTCGCGATGCGGGCGCCGTCCATGTGCACCGTCATGCCGCGCGCGTGGGCGTGATCGGTGATGGCGCGGATCTGCTCGACCGAGTACACCGTGCCCAACTCGGTCGACTGCGTGATCGAGACGGCGAGCGGCTGCGCGCGATGCTCGTCGCCCCAGCCCCAGGCCTCCACATCGATGAGCTCGGGAGTGAGTCGACCGTCCGGTGTCGGCACGGTCAGCAGCTTGAGCCCGCTCACGCGCTCCGGTGCCGCGTTCTCGTCGGTGTGGATGTGCGCGTTCGAGCTCGTCACGACCGCACCCCACCGCGGCAGCATGCTCGTGAGCGCGGTGACGTTCGCCCCCGTGCCGTTGAACACGGGGAACGCCTCCGCGCGGTCGCCGAAGTGTGCGCGGATCACCTCCTGCAGGCGCGCGGTGTACACGTCTTCGCCGTAGGCGATCTGGTGCCCGCCGTTGGCGTCCGCGATCGCGGCGAGCACCTCGGGGTGCGCGCCGGCGTAGTTGTCGGAGGCGAAGCCGCGCCAGGCGGGGTCGTGGAGCTGGGTCACGGCATCCAGTCTGTCAGTCCGATGTGCCCGTGATCCCCGCCGTCGACTCGATCACCGTCGTCATCTTCTTCGCGAGGGCCTCGTAGAACATCGACAGCGGGAACTCGTCGTCCATCACCGCATCGGTCAGTTCACGCGGCGCGCCCTCCAGCGGGAGGTCACGCCTGGCCCAGCGCGAGGCGGGGTGCGGCGTGACCGTGGAGGAGACCAGGTCGTAGGCCGCGAGCCAGTGGGCGACCTTCGGGCGGTCGATGGAGCGCCAGTAGAGATCGTTGATGGCGTCCGAGAGGGCGACCACGACATCCGGTACCTCGGCCCAGTCGATCGTCAGGCGGGTATCGGTCCAGTGCAGCACGCCGCGCTGATGCATCCACGCGAACAGCAGCTGACCGCCGAGTCCGTCGTAGTTGCGCTTGCGCGAGCCGGTGATCGCGAAGCGGAAGATGCGGTCGAAGATCACCGCGTACTGCACGAGCTGAGCGTGCTCGCGCACGACCGGGTCCGTCTCCGGCGCGCGCACGAGGCGCACGGCTTCGCGGAAGGCGATGAGGTCGCAGCGCAGCTCCTCGAGGGAGTACAGGAAGTAGGGCATCCGCTGCTTGATCATGAACGGATCGAACGGCAGGTCGCCGCGCATGTGCGTGCGGTCGTGGATCAGGTCCCACATCACGAAGGTCTCCTCCGTGAGGTGCTGATCGTCGAGCAGGCGCGCGGCGCCGTCCGGAAGATCCAGTTTCGTGATCTCGGACGCCGCACGCACGACTCGACGGAACCTGGCGGCCTCGCGGTCGGCGAAGATCGCGCCCCAGGTGAACGTGGGGATCTCCCGCATCGCCACCGTCTCCGGGAACAGCACCGCGGAGTTGGTGTCGTAGCCACCGGTGAAGTCGACGAAGCGCACCGGCACGAAGAGCTTGTTGCCGTAGTCGCCGGCCTCGAGGGATGCCACGAACTCGGGCCAGATCACCTCGATCAGCACCGCCTCCATGAGCCGATCCGGCGAGCCGTTCTGGGTGAGCATCGGGAACAGCACCAGATGGCGAAGCCCGTCGACGCGGTCGCGCTGGGGTTGGAAGGCGACGAGCGAATCGAGGAAGTCGGGTTCGGTGAATCCGAGGTCGCTCCAGCGCGCGAGGTCGGCGTCGAGCGCCTTCAGGTAGTCGGCGTCGTGCGGCAGCGCGAGGGCGAACTCGGGCAGTTCGGCGCGCACCGCCTCGACGAGCTCGCGGGCGCGACCGTGCTGAGCGGCATCCGGAATGCTCCCATCGTGCGCCTGCAGCAGCCGCAACTCGCCGACCGCGGCCTTGAGACGCAGCCAGGCGGGGGCGGTGTCCTCGAGCACCTCGGGTTCGCCGAGGATTGCGCGCTGTGACGTCGCACGTGCCATGGATCGACCTCCCGTCGTCTCGTTCGAATGCCTCCTTCGAGCGTAACGATCGGCTCGCGCGGTTTGGTTGCGGTTGACGCGGGAAAGATGCGCAACGCACCACGATACGCACGCGCTGCGCGCGCATCGCCGGTTTCGCGCACGATGTGCGCGTCAGGCCTGCGGAACCTCCACTTGCCCGAGCAGATCCATGGCCTCGAGCGCCATCGAGACGTCGTGGGTCACGGTGGCTTCGAGCAGCAGGCCCTGCGCTCGCCCGACCGCCTCGAGATCGATTGTCGCCGGCAGGTGCAGGCTTCCGAGGCGCACGATGTGCACGACCGCGGTGAGCGCGCGGGTGAGGGCGCGGTTCCCCGACTCGGCGGGCAGCCGATTGAAGAAGTCGAAGTTGGTGGTCGCGATGCGCTGGAAGTTCAATTCGATGAGGCTCGCGAGAAAACGGGCGTGATCATCGCGCATCGCGTCCGCGGTCTGCGGCGAGGCGATCGGCACCGTCTCCGTCACCAGCGCGCGGTAGAGGGCGAGCCACACGACGTAGGCCTGCGCGGTCTGCCGCGGGGTGACATCGGCGATGCGGGTGAAACGGCTCGCGGATGCCTCGACGATGCCGATCTCGCGCAACCGCTGCAGGGCCTCCCGAACCGGGGTGCGCGAGACGCCGAACTCGTCCGCGAGCGCGGCATCGCTGATGCGTTGCCCGGGCAGCAGGGTGCCGGCGTGCACGGCGGCGAGCACCTGATCGAACACGCGGGTGACGACCGAACTCGTGGCCAGCAGTGCATCCGGCTCGGATGAGGACGGCGGGTGGATCATTCCGCGATCCTACGGTGCACCCCCGAATGGGTGACGCTACGCCACGCACCCGAGCGCTCGGCCAGACTGGTGGTCATGATCGGTGTGCTCACGGGGTTCGCGGTCATCGCGGTGATCGTGCTCGTCGGGTACCTCGTCGGGCGGCTCGGGGTGCTGGGCGAGCACGCCGGCTTCGTGCTCGGCCGCATCGGCTTCGCCGTGCTCACCCCGTGCCTGCTGCTCACCGTGCTCTCCGAAGCCGACATCGCGCACCTGTTCTCCGCCCTGCTGCCGGTCTCGGCGATCGCCGCCGTCGCGGTCGGCCTGCTGTTCGCCGCCGTCGCGCGGTTCGTCTGGCGCCGGCCGGTCTCCGAGACGGTCGTCGGCAGCCTCGCCTCCGGCTACGTGAACGCCAACAACATCGGCATCCCCGTCTCGCTCTACGTGCTCGGCGACCCGGCGCTCTCGGCACCGGTCGTGCTGCTGCAGATGCTCGTGTTCGCTCCCATCGCCCTGACGATCCTCGACAGTCAGACTCGGGGAGTCGTCTCCCTGCGGCGAGTGCTACTGCAGCCGGTGACCAATCCGCTGGTGGTCGCCTCCGTGCTCGGAGTGCTGATCGCGGTCACCGGGGTGCAGTTGCCGGCTGCGGTGTTGGAGCCGTTCAAGCTCATCGGGGGTGCTGCGGTGCCGGTCATCCTGATCGCCTTCGGCATCTCGTTGCACGGTCAGCGACCGCTTGCGCCCGGCACGGCGCGACGGGATGTGGTGCTCGCCACCGCGCTCAAGCTCACGGTGATGCCGCTGGTGGCCTGGAGTCTCGGCAGGTTCGTCTTCTCGCTCGACGGCGAGCAACTGTTCGCGGTGACGGTGCTCGCCGCACTGCCGAGCGCGCAGAACGTGTTCAACTACGCCCAGCGCTATGAGCGGGGTGTGATTCTCGCTCGCGACGTGGTGCTCCTGACCACGATCGGGGCGGTGCCGGTGATCGCGCTGATCGCGGCCCTACTGGCTCGCTAGAGGAACATCGGGCGGTCGTCGTCGTCCTCGGTCGGCAGGTCGAGGTCGACGGTGAGCGGAACGTGGTCGCTCGGTGCGTCGCCCTTGCGCTCGTCTCGGTGGATGGCGGCGCCTGTGACCAGGTCGTCGAACGACTTGGAGCCGAGGATGAAGTCGATGCGCATGCCCTCGTTCCGGGGAAAGCGCAACTGCTGGTAGTCCCAGTAGGTGTAGCCCTCGACCCCGCGGGTGCGCAGCGCGTCGATCAGTCCGGCCTCCTCGAGGGCGGCGAAGGCATCCCGCTCGGGCTGGCTGACGTGGGTCTTGCCCTGGAACAGCGCGATATCCCAGACGTCGATGTCGAGCGGGGCGATGTTGAAGTCGCCCATGAGGGCCAGGGGCTGGTCGGGGTGCGCCGAGAGCCAGGCTCGGGTCTCGGCCGCGAGCGCCGCGAGCCATTCGAGTTTGTACGGGTAGTGGGCGTTGTCGAGCTCGCGGCCGTTCGGCACGTAGAGGCTCCAGACGCGCACGCCGTTGATCGTGGCGCCGAGCGCGCGTGCCTCCTTCGGCAGCGTGCCGTCGTCGAGCGGCTTGCCGAACCCGGGTGCCGAGTCGAAGCCGAGCATCACCTCGTCGAAGCCGAGTCGACTGGCGATCGCCACGCCGTTCCACTGGTTGAGTCCGTGCAGCTCCACCTCGTAGCCGGCCTCGGTGAACGCGTCGAACGGAAACTGGGCCTCCGTGCACTTGATCTCCTGCATCGCGAGCACGTCCACGTCCTGCCGGATCATCCAGTCGGTGACACGGGCTACGCGGCTGCGGATCGAGTTGACGTTCCAGGTGGCGATGCGCATGCACCAACGCTACTGGCGCACACCGACGGCATCCGAACCACGACCGGTTCGCCCCCTAACTGGGCGGCGACAGCGGGTCGAGCGCGCGCCTAGGGTTTCAGCGTGCGTGAGATCGACGAGCTGATGGATGACGCGGCTGCCGCCGCGGACCGCCGCCAGATGCGCGCCGCCTGGGTCATCTCCGTCTCGGCGACGGCCGCCGTGCTGGTCGCGAGTCTGCTGCTGGTGCTCGGCACGCTCTGAGCTCGTGTCGTTCCGGGCGAACCCGGCGGGCTCGATCACGAGGGGTGGCTCACGGGAGCGAGTCACTATTCTGGAGTCGTGACCGACGCCAGAGCGCAGCTCATCGACTTCATCGCCGCCGAGGCAGTGTTCCACGGGGACTTCGTCCTCACCAGCGGCAAGCGCGCCAGCTACTACGTGGATCTGCGCAAGGTCTCGCTCGACCACCGCGTGGCGCCGCTGATCGGCCAGGTGATGCTCGATCTCATCGCCGACGTGCCCGGTGTGCGCGCGGTCGGTGGGATGACGATGGGTGCCGATCCGATCGCGACCGCGATCCTGCACCAGGGTGCCGCCCGCGGGCTCGCCTACGACGCCTTCGTCGTGCGCAAGGAGCCGAAGGATCACGGGCGCGGCAAGCAGGTGGAGGGGCCGGATCTCGCCGGACAGCGGGTGATCGTGCTCGAAGACACCTCCACGACCGGCGGCTCACCGCTCGCCGCGATCGACGCGCTGCTGAAGGTCGGGGCGGAGATCGCGGCCGTGGCCGTGGTCGTCGACCGCGACACGGGCGCGCGCGAGCGCATCGAGGCGGCCGGCTACCCCTACTACGCTGCGATCGGGCTCGCCGACCTCGGCCTGACGAAGTGACGCGATGACCGACGAGCGCGACGAGGAGGCCGCGGCGCCGACGGGTTCGCCGTTCCCGTGGGGGCTGACCCCCGGTGGCGGGGATGCGCCCGAAGCCGCGCCGCCGCCCGCCCCCGCGCCGCCGCCTCCGGCACCGGAGCCCCCGGCACCGTTCACGCCGCCGGCGACGTTCACCCCGCCGCCGGCCGTGACCCCGCCGCCGACGTTCACCCCGCCGCCGGCGGCCTACGATCCCGCCCCGACGCAGGCCTACACGGCATTCCCCGCGCCCGCCCCGACCGAGCCGACTGCGGCAGCGGAGCCAGCCCCGACGGAGCCGACCGCGGCGTTCCCGCCCCTGGACTCCGCCATGGAGGGGGTGACCGAGGCACTCATGCCTCAGCCGGTGGGACTGCCCGACCCGGTCGACGAGTCGGTGGAGTCATCCGCGCTCGACTCGTTGTTCGGCGAGGCGGCGTTCGTGGAGTACGAGGCGACGCCGATCCTGCCGCCGCCGCCGCGTCGCCAGCCCGCTGAAGGCCCGGGACAGGAGCTCGTGGTGGTGCCGCGCGCACCGAAGGCCGCGCGAGCGCCGCTGCCGCGCGTGCAGAAGATTCTGCTGGGCGTCGCGGGCGGACTCGTCGCCGCTCTCGCGCTCGTCGCGCTGTTCCTGGTCGGCACGCGGCTGTCGCACCTGGTGCCAGCGCCTGCGGTCGTGGCATCCGCGTCCCCATCACCCACACCATCGGCGAGCAGCGGTCCGTCGGCGCTCGGGCCGGTCGCCCCGGGTCTGGTGCGCTGGAACGCGCTGCTCGGCGGGGAATGCCTCGAGCCCTTGGAGTCGGCCTGGCAGGACCAGTACACCGTGGTGCCGTGCGCGCAGCCGCACGCGGCGCAGATGGTGCACCGCGGGGTCTTCGACGATGCGGCGGATACCGCGTTTCCGGGCGTCGAGCAGCTGCAGAGCCGCATCAACCTGCTGTGCACCGCGCCGACCATCATCGACTACGTCGTTGCCGCCACGGTGCTCGACCTGCAGGTGACGGCGAGCTACGCCGTGGATGCCGCGGACTGGGATGACGGCAACCGCGACTACTTCTGCTTCGTCAACCGCTCGGGCGGCGAGCCGCTCAGCGCCTCGCTCGTCCTACCGCAAGCGGGTTAGAACGCTTCGGACTCGATGGGTCCGGGCGCGAGCAGGTCGGCCACGCTGTCGATCACCTCGTCCGGACGGAACGGGTAGCGCTCGATCTCGGCGCGGTCGCTGATGCCGGTCAGCACGAGGATGGTGTGCAGCCCGGCCTCGATGCCCGCGACGATGTCGGTGTCCATGCGGTCGCCGATCATGCCGGTGTTCTCGCTGTGCGCACCGATCCTGTTCATCGCCGAGCGGAACATCATCGGGTTCGGCTTGCCGACGACGTAGGGCTCCTTGCCGGTGGCCTTCGTGATCAGCGCGGCGACGGCGCCGGTCGCGGGCATCGGCCCCTCGGTGCTCGGGCCCGTGGCATCCGGATTCGTCGCGATGAAGCGACTGCCGGAGCCGATCAGGCGGATCGCCTTCGTGATCGCCTCGAACGAGTAGTTGCGGGTCTCGCCGATCACCACGTAGTCGGGGTCGGACTCGGTCATCACGAAGCCGACCTCGTGCAGGGCCGTCGTGATGCCGGCCTCGCCGATGACGAAGGCGCTGCCCCCGGGGATTTGGGAGTGCAGGAAGTCCGCGGTCGCCAATGCCGAGGTCCACAGCGACTCCTCCGGCACGATGAGCCCGGAGGCGCGCAACCGGGCGCTGAGGTCGCGCGGCGTGAAGATCGAGTTGTTCGTCAGCACCAGGAAGGGCCGGCCCTCGTCGCGCCACTGCTGCAGCAGCTCCGGCGCGCCCGGGATCGGCTGGTTCTCGTGCACGAGCACGCCGTCCATGTCGGTCAGCCAGCACTCGATGTCGCTGCGTGAGCTCATGCGTCGATGCTAGCGAAGGCCGTGTCGAGCGGGAGGCGGTCACGCATCACGGCCACCGCGTCCGGGCTCTCGTCGACGAGCACGAAGCGGCGCTGCAGCTCGGCGGCGACCGCGCCGGTGGTGCCGCTGCCGGCGAAGAAGTCCAGCACCCAGTCGCCGGGGGCGCTCGAGGCCTGGATGATCCGGCGCAGGATCCCCGCCGGCTTCTGGGTCGCATACCCCGTCTTCTCCCGCCCCGTCGGCGAGACGATGGTGTGCCACCAGACGTCGGTCGGGAGCTTGCCCAACGCCGCCTTCTCGGGTGTGACGAGGCCGGGCGCCATGTAGGGCTCGCGATCGACGGCGAGATTGTCGAAGTAGTAGCGCTTCGGGTTCTTTACGTACACGAGGATCGTGTCGTGCTTGGCGGGCCAGCGCTTGGTGGCTCTGGCGCCGAAGTCGTAGGCCCAGATGATCTCGTTGAGGAACGAGTCGCGGCCGAACAGCGCGTCGAGCGCGACCTTCGCGTAGTGCACCTCGCGATAGTCAAGGTGCAGGTAGAGCGTGCCGCGTTCGTCCAGCAGCCGCCACGCCTCCTGGAGTCTCGGCTCAAGGAAGGCCCAGTAGTCGGCGAAGCGGTCGTCGTATCGGGTGAGCGCGCCCTTGACGGTCTCGTAGGTCTGGCCCTGGAAGCCGACGCGACCACCCGTCGGACTGCGCTTCGTGGTGATCGTGCGACGGGACTGCGTGCGACCCGTGTTGAACGGCGGGTCGAGGTAGATGAGGCGGAATGAGGCGTCGGGGAACCCCGCGGTGACCGTGAGGTTGTCACCGCGGATGACGAGATCGGGTCCGTCCGGCGTCCAGGGCATGTGCCGAGGTTAACAGGGGCCGACCGCACCCGATCGCCTCACCTCGTCACGCGTTGAGGATGACCTTGAGCGCCTTCGTCTCCGCGGCCCGCCCGAACACGTCGTACGCCTCCATGATGTCCGCGAGTGCGAACCGGTGGCTGATGAACTCGCTCGCCGGCAGCTTGTCTTGCGCGACCATCTTCAGCAGGGTGCCGAGGGTGTTCGTGTTCACGAGACCCATGGTCAGGGTGATGTTCGAGATCCAGAGGTCTTGCAGTGCGAGCTCGACGGGCTTGCCGTGCACGCCGACGTTCGCCACATGTCCGGCGGGACGCACGATGTCGACGCACATCTGGAAGGTCGTGGGCACCCCGACCGCCTCGATCGCGACATCCACGCCCAGACCGTCGGTGAGTGCGAGCACTTGCTGCTTCCAGTCCTTGTCGCTCCCGACGACGGCGTCGGTGGCGCCGAACCTCTTCGCCGCCTCGGTGCGGTTCGCGTCGAGGTCGATGGAGATGATGCGCGACGGTCCGTACAGGCCCGCGGTCGCGATCGCAGCGAGACCGACCGGGCCGGCGCCGACGACGGCCACGACATCCCCCGCCTTGATCGCCCCGTATTGCACACCGATCTCGTGACCGGTCGGCAGGATATCGGAGAGCACGCAACCGAGTTCGGGCGTGACACCCTTCGGCAGTGGGTACACCGAGGTCTCTGCGTACGGCACGCGCACGTACTCGGCCTGGGTGCCATCGATGAGGTGCCCGAAGATCCAGCCGATGCCGGAGGCCCCCTCCTCGCCGAGGCAGTGCGAGAACACGCCCAGCTTGCAGTACGAGCACTTGCCGCATGCCGAGACGCACGACAGGATCACCTGGTCGCCGACCTTGAGGGTGGTGACGGCAGCACCGATCTCGGTGATCGTGCCGACGCCCTCGTGACCGAGGATGCGACCGGGTGTCACCGCCGGCACATCGCCTTTGAGGATGTGCAGGTCGGTACCGCAGATCGTCGTCGCGTCCATCTTGACGATGATGTCGGTCGGGTGCTGGATGGTCGGGTTGGGAACGTCCTCCCAGGACTTCTCACCGGGACCCTTATAGACGAGTGCCTTCATTGCCGTTGCCTTTCGCTTCGCTCGCGTCGGGTGCCACCTGGGTGATCGACCGCGATCCTCTGGCCGAAGTTACGCTTGCGCTCGCGCCGCTGGAAGGCCAAAGGTCCCGCGACTACCCTCGGAGCATGGATGACGTCGCCCCCGTACACGGCGTCGGCCCCTGGTCCGGTCCCCACCCCACGGACGAGCGCTACGACCCGGAACTGCTGGAGCACGGCGACACCCGCAACGTCGTCGACGAGTACCGGTACTGGAGCATGGCGGCGATCGTCGCCGACCTCGATGCGCGCCGGCACCCGTTCCACGTCGCGATTGAGAACTGGCAGCACGACCTCAACATCGGCTCGATCGTGCGCAGCGCGAACGCGTTCCTCGCCCACACCGTGCACATCGTCGGGCGGCGGCGGTGGAACAAGCGCGGCGCGATGGTCACCGATCGCTACCAGCACGTGCAGTACCACGAGGATGTCGCGGCGCTCGCCGCGTGGGCGAATGCCGAGGGTCTGCCGATCGTTGCGATCGACAACGTGCCCGGTTCGGTGATTCTCGAGACCTTCGCGCTACCGCAGCGCTGTGTGCTGTTGTTCGGTCAGGAGGGACCGGGCCTCTCCACGGAGGCGATCGAGGCAGCGGATGTCGTGGTCGAGATCAGCCAGTTCGGTTCGACCCGCAGCATCAACGCCGCGGCCGCGGCCGCCGTGACGATGCACACCTGGATCGTCCAGCACGTGAGGTTCTGAGCGCAGCACTGTGTGCCGCTGGCACAACTGCGATAGGGTCGCGAGGTATCCCTCTCGATGACAGAACGGTTCCCAATGTCCGCAATCCGGTCGCGCTTGCTTGCGATTGCCGCCTTCGCCACCACGGCGAGCTTGGTCTCCGTCGCCCCGGCCCTCGCCGCGACTCCGATCGTCGGTGAGACGCAGCTGGTCAGCGTCAACACCGGCGGCGCGAGTTCGGGGCAATTCGTCAGCAGCGGGCAGGTCTCGGCGAACGGTCGCTACGTGGTCTTCGCCTCGACGGCGCAGGACCTCGTGACCGTGCCTGCGGCAACGGGCGGGCAGTACGACGTCTTCCGTCGCGACCTGCTCACCGGCGTGACGGTGCTCGTCAGCTTCGACGCCACGGGTCTTCAGCAGGCGAACGCAGGATCGGGCGGCGCCGCGGTGTCGGCGGATGGTCGATACGTCGTGTTCACCTCGACGGCCACCGACATCGACCCGCTCGACACGAGCACAGACGACGATGTCTTCCTGCGCGACATGGACCTCTGCGTCACGACGCTCGTGAGCGTCAACGCCGTGGGCACGGCGGGCGGTGACAGCTATTCCTCCAACCCCGCGATTTCTGGGGATGGCTCGATCGTCACGTTCACCTCGGATGCCTCCGACCTGGTCGCGACGGACACCAACGGTGTGATGGATGTCTTCTTCCGCACCGTCTCCGCCGCGATTCCGGTCACCGCGCTCGTGAGCCTTCGCACCACGCTGGATCAGATGACGGCAAGCTCCGGCTCCGCGCCGGCCTCCCTTTCGTTCGACGGCCGGTATGTGGCGTACGACTCACTGGACCAGAGCATCTTCCCCTCGGGCAGCACCGGGTCCCAGATCTACCGCAGGGACCTGACGACCGGCGAGACCCTCGGGGTCAGCCATGACCGTCACGGGGGCAGCGGTCCCAACGCGTTCTCCCCGTCGATCTCCTCCGACGGCTCGCTCGTCGCGTTCTCGTCGACGTCCGATCAGATGTATCCGAATGACACGAATGGCGTCGAGGACGTCTTTGTGCGCTCGCTCGTCGACGACTCGCTGACGGTCGTGAGCGTGCCCCGCACGAGCGGCGGCGGTACCGCGGGCGCCTCGGAGTCCCCATCCATCTCGGGCGACGGCAGGTTCGTCGCCTTCGAATCGGAGGGAACCGACCTCGTCGCAGACCCGGTCACGGGCAATGGCGACATCTATGTTCGTTCGCTCGCGGCGGGTACGACGACCCTGGTGTCCATGAACCTCGCCGGCACCGGCGGGGGGAGCGATCGATCGTACGGGGCAAGTTTGTCGGGCGACGGGTCGATCGCAGCCTTCGCCTCGGATGCCGACGACCTGACCTCGAACGACGCCAATGGTGCCACCGACATGTTCGCTCGCGGCCTCGACGTCACCGTCGCCGCGAAGCCCGCGCTCGCGGCGACCGGCCTCGACGCCGCCCCGGTGCTCGCACTCGGTCTCGTGCTGCTCGTCGCCGGCGGGCTCGTGGTTCACCGGCGCCGCGCCTGACCGCTTCTTCCTTCGGCTGCGCACGCCGGCATCGATAGACTGTGGTGTAATCCCCAAACCGCACGGCCATCGCACGCGCCGGAACGACGGGCTTCGCTCGCCCGTCTGAGGAGGAAAATCCATGCCTGGAATCGTGATCGTCGGCGCCCAGTGGGGCGACGAGGGCAAAGGCAAGGCCACCGATCTGCTGGCCGACCGCATCGACTACGTCGTCAAGTTCAACGGCGGCAACAACGCCGGCCACACCGTGGTGGTGGGCGACCAGAAGTATGCGCTGCACCTGCTGCCGTCGGGCATCCTGACCCCCGGGGTTGTGCCGATCATCGGCAACGGTGTCGTCGTCGACCTCGAGGTGCTCTTCGACGAGCTCGAGGCCCTGTCCAGCCGTGGACTGGATGTCTCCAAGCTCGTCGTGAGCGCGAACGCCCACGTCATCACGCAGTACCACCGCACGCTCGACAAGGTCACCGAGCGCTTCCTCGGCAAGCGGCAGATCGGCACGACCGGGCGCGGCATCGGGCCGGCGTACGCCGACAAGATCAACCGGGTCGGCATCCGGATCCAAGACCTCTTCGACGAGAACATCCTGCGGCAGAAGGTGGAGGGTGCGCTGCACCAGAAGAACCACCTGCTCGTGAAGATCTACAACCGGCGGGCGATCGCGGTCGAGGAGATCGTCGACGATCTGCTGCAGTACACCGAGCGCCTGCGCCCCATGGTGGCCGACACCGGGCTGCTGCTCGATGGCGCGCTCGCCGACGGCAAGACCGTCGTGTTCGAGGGCGGCCAGGCGACGATGCTGGATGTCGACCACGGCACCTACCCGTTCGTCACCTCCTCGAACGCGACCGCCGGCGGCGCGGCGACCGGATCCGGTGTCGGGCCGAATCGGCTCGACCGCATCATCGGCATCGTCAAGGCCTACACGACGCGCGTCGGGTCGGGTCCGTTCCCGACCGAGCTGCTGGACGAGTCCGGCGAGTGGCTGCGGGCGCGCGGTTTCGAATTCGGCACGACCACGGGCCGCCCGCGGCGCACCGGGTGGTACGACGCTCCGATCGCGCGCTACGCCTCGCGCATCAACGGGCTGACCGACTTCGTGCTCACCAAGCTCGACGTGCTCACCGGCCTCGAGACGATCCCGGTGTGCGTCGCCTACGACGTCGACGGACAGCGCTTCGACGAGGTGCCGGTCTCCCAGTCCGACTTCCACCACGCGCGGCCGATCTTCGAGCACTTCCCCGGTTGGAGCGAGGACATCACCGGGGTTCGCGAGTTCGACGACCTGCCGAAGACCGCCCGCGACTACGTGCTCGCACTCGAGGCGATGAGCGGCACCCGCATCTCCGCCATCGGCGTCGGCCCGGACCGCGAGGCGATCATCGTGCGGCACGACCTGGTGGGCTGACCGGGGTCAGGTCACGCTGGCGAACCAGGCGAGCCCGGTGATGCAGCCGAGCGTCGCAGCGATCGCCGTCACAGCGATCGGGAGCAGCCAGTGGCCGGCGTTCGGTCGCACCGTGCCATCGGAGTTCGGCCCGCGCATGGCCAGTATCGACCGGCCGGCGCCCTCTTCGATGAACTCGCGACCGTCGGCAGTGCGACGCCCGAGGATCACCCGGCGCGGACTCGCGCGCAGCTCGAGCACGAGCGGTACCAGCCCCATGATCACGAACAGGATGCCGATGAACAGGCCCGTCGGATCGCCGTAGGTCACGAAGCTCATGAGAAATGCAGCGCCAAGCCCGACGAACAGGATCGGCCAGGCCAGGGAGAGCAGCGGCGTGCCGAATCCCTGTGAGAGCCACAGTGCGATCCCGACCGCGGCGAGTCCGCCGAGGATGCTGAGGGGGGCGAAGCCGGCGACGGCCGCCGGGCACTCGACCGCGATCTCGTAGGCGCCGCCGCTGGCGCAGAATCCGCCGAGGGCCATGACGGTGAGCGAGACCTGGAACAACAGCGTGAAGCAGAGCGCGAAGCCGAACCACCCGATCGCGGAACCGAGGATGCGCACCAGCGGGGAGTCCCGCCATCCGGCCTTCGCGTCAGCTGAGTAGGTCACGACCACACTGTAGGAGACTGGATGCCGTGTCAGCCACCATTCCGCCGCGGCGCGTGCTCGAGGGACGCGGCATCCGTCTCGAACCGCTGACGGTCGACGACCTGCCCGAGTTGTTCGCGGCGATCGGCGTGCCGGAGGTCTTCGCCGCGGGGTACGGCGGGGGCCCGACCGGGTTTCGGGACACCGAGGCCGGCTTCGTGGAGTTCGGTCGCTCGTACTACCCCTGGCGCGACGGCAACGTCTACGGTGTGCGGCTCGCGAGTGGCGACCTGGTCGGCACCTCCACGCTCAGCGATTTCGACGAACGGCGCGAGCACGCCCACCTGGGGTGGACGGCGTACGCGCCACGCGTCTGGGGCACCTTCGTCAACCCCGAGGCGAAGCTGCTGCTGCTCGAGGAGGCGTTCGCGCACGGCTTCGGTCGCGTGAAGCTCCAGGCCGACGCGGTGAACGCGCGGTCGCGGGCAGCCATCCTGAAGCTGGGGGCCACGTTCGAGGGCGTCGTGCGACGCGACATGCCCCGACCCGATGGCACGTGGCGGGACTCCGCGGTGTACTCGATCCTGGCCGAGGAGTGGCCCGAGGTGCGCGAGCGACTGCGCTCGCGGCTCGTCTCAGCCGGTCAGTGAGCGCTCCGGCGTGTGGAGCCGGGTGAGGAACCGCGCCGCGTTGCGCGGTGCACCCCGCCGATCGAGACGTGACGCCAGCACGGTGACGGCGAAGGCCAGCGGCACCGTCCAGGCAGCGGGCTGTTGCAGCATGCCGCGCAACCAGATCGGCTCGCCCCCGACGAACTGACCGACGAGGATCGCCGCGCCGCACGCCACCGCCCCGGTGAGCATGCCGGCGATCGCGCCGCGCGCGGTCAGCCCGCGCCACCAGATGCCGAGCAGCAGCACCGGGCACAGGGTGGACGCCGTGAAGGCGAACACGAGCCCGACGCTGCCGGCGAGGCCGCCGCTGGCCGTCGTCAGGGCCACCGCCAGCGGGACGAGGGATGACGCCACCGCCGCAATCCGGAACCCGCGCACGCTCCCCCCGAACAGATCCTGACTGATCACCCCCGCGAGCGAGACGACCAGGCCGGACGAGGTGGACAGGAACGCCCCGAACGCCCCGGCGATCACCAGCGCGGTGAGGGCATCGCCGAGCGGGCCGGGCACGAGCATGCCGGGCAGCAGCAGCACGAGGGCGTCGGCGGCGCCCTCGGCGGCGAGCTCGGGGGCGAACACCCGGCCGAGGAGTCCGAAGACCGTCGGGAACAGGTAGAACACTGACAGCAGGCCGAGCACGATGAGAGTCGTGCGGCGGGCGGCAGCGCCATCCGGATTCGTGTAGAACCGCACCAGCACGTGCGGCAGTCCCATCGTGCCCAGCAGCAGTGCCACCGCCAGGGAGATCACCCTGTACGCGTCGCCGTGGACGACGGGGGCGGCCGCGAAGGCGATCGACGGGTCGAGGCGGCCGATCGCGGGATCGCGCACGACGATCAGCAGGAAGACCGCGGGCACCGCCAGCGCCGTCAGCTTGAGCCAGAACTGGAAGGCCTGCACGAAGGTGATGGAGCGCATACCGCCCGCCGCCACGATCACGCCGACGATCACCGCGATCGCGATGGAGCCGATCCACGGCGGCAGGCCGGTGGTGATGCCGACGGTGAGTGCCGCGCCCTGCAGCTGCGGCACGATGTAGAACCAGCCGATGATGATGACGAGCGCGCTGGTGATGCGGCGCACCGCGCGGGACTCGAGGCGAGCCTGCGTGAAGTCCGGGATCGTGTAGGCGCCGGATCGACGCAACGGAGCGGCCACGAACAGCAGCAGCATGAGGTAGCCGGCGGTGTAGCCGATCGGAAACCAGAACGCGTCTTTGCCCTGCAACAGGATGAGCCCCGCGATGCCGAGAAAGCTCGCCGCCGAGAGGTACTCGCCTCCGATCGCGGAGGCGTTCCACCACGGTCGCACCTGACGGGAGGCGACGTAGAAGTCGCTCGTGGTGCGCGAGAACCGCAACCCGAAGAAGCCGATCGCGGCGGTGACCACGGTGACGCCGGCGATCGCGAGATAGCCCACGACCGGGTTCATTCGGGCTCCGCGAGCGAGCGGTACCGCGCCTCGTTGCGCGCGGCGGCGCGCACGTAGACGATCGCGACGACAATCGCGATCGGGTACACGCCGAACCCGAGCAGCCACCACGACAGCGGCAGGTCCGCGACGAGCAGCGTCTCCAGCCGGGGCAGCAGCGCGAAGCTGAGCGGGATCGCGATCAGAGAGAGAATGAACACGCTCGCGCACAGCAGCCCCAACCGCAGCTGCGAGCGCAGCAGCGATCGCGCGTACTCGATGCCGACATCGCTGTCGTTCGTCGGCGCATGGGAGAGGCCCGGTCGGGGTTCGCCAGCGCGGGGCGCCGTGACCCGCACGCGGGCCGGCACCGGTTGGGTCATCGCCGCGACCTCAGCCGGTTCGCCGCCAGCGCCTCGCGCAGCGAGGGGAGCAGTCGGCGGCTCACCGGCAACTCGACCCCCTCGAGTTCGACCGCGGGATGCGGACCGGCCAACCGCAGCCGAGTGACGTGGCGCAACGCGACCAGATACGAGCGGTGGATGCGAACGAACCCGTGTGCGGCCCACTGCCGCTCGAGGTCGGCCATGGGGATGCGAGCCAGGTGCGACCCACTGGCGGTGTGCAGCCGCGCGTAGTCGCCCTGTGCCTGCACGAAGCGCACCTCGTCGCGTTGGATCATGCGCGTGGTGCTGCCGACGCTCACCGTGACGAACGACTGCTGGTCCGCGGTCTGCGGTGCCGGTGCCCCGGTCTGCAGCGACTGGATGACGCGGCTCAACGACCGCTCGAGCCTGGCCGCACGCACCGGCTTGAGCAGGTAGTCGACGGCGGCGAGCTCGAACGCCTCGATCGCGCCCTCCTCGTCCGCGGTCACGAACACGAGCGCCGGTCGCCGGTCGAAGCGGGCGAGTGTGCGGGCCAGGTCGAAGCCGGAAAGGCCGGGCATGTGGATGTCGAGGAACACGGCATCCACGGACTCCGCCGTCAGCTGCCGCACCGCATCGGCCCCCGAGGCGGCGCGGTGCACCACGCTGACGCGCGGGTCGTGGCCGAGCAGGTACGCGAGCTCGTCCAGCGCCGGCTGCTCGTCGTCCGCGATGAGCACCGAGATCACGAGGCGAACCTCACGCCGGGGGTGACATCGCGGCCGGGCTGCGACTTCGGAACCCGCAGCGTGACCAGGGTGCCCGCCCGCAGGTTGGTTTCGACGACGAGCCCATGCTCGTCGCCGTAGACGCGGCGCAGGCGGGCGTCCACGTTCCGCAGGCCGACATGGGCGCTCGATGGGCGGCCGGCGAGCACGTCTCGCAGGGCCTCCGGGTCGATGCCGACCCCGTCATCCTCGACCGTGATCTCCGCGTACGCTCCCGAGTCGGCCGCGGTGATCGTGATGCGCCCGCCCCCCTCCAGGCCCTCCAGCCCGTGGCGCACCGCGTTCTCGACGAGCGGCTGGATGCTGAGGAAGGGGATGACGGTGCCCAGCACCTCGGGAGCGATCTGCAGCGAGACCGCAAGGCGGTCGCCGAATCGAGCCCGCTCGAGCTTCAGGTAGTTGTCGATGCTGCCGAGCTCCTCGGCGAGCGTCGTGAAGTCGCTGTCGCGTCGAAAGGAGTAGCGCGTGAAATCGGCGAACTCGAGCACGAGATCGCGCGCCTTGGCGGGGTCGCTGTTGATGAACGAGGCGATCGCGTTGAGCGCGTTGTAGATGAAGTGCGGACTGATCTGTGCACGCAGGCCACGAACCTCGGACTCGGCGAGCGCGGCCCGGGACGCGTCGAGCTCGGCGAGCTCGAGCTGCGCCGCGACCCACTCGGCGACCTCGCCGGTGGCGCGCACGAGACCGGGTCGCACCGCGGGCGCGAAGGCGACCACCGCGCCGACGGCGCGATCCCCACTGCGGATGGGCGCGGCGACCGCGTGGAAGACGTCACGGTGGGAACGCACGGCGTCACGCAGGATCTCCTCGCGCCCGGACACCCGAACGGATGACGCGAGCCGCTCCGCCGCGGCCGCCCAGTCCGCACCCCCTTCGCCGTCGATGGCGAGCACCCCGCGCTCGTCGGCGAGGGCGAGGGCGTGGCAGTCGAGCAGGGAACGCAACTGCCGGGCGGCCTTGGCCGGTTCGCCCCCGACGAGTCCGCCCCGAAGATGGGTCGCAGCGCGTGAGGCGAGGTGCAGGGTCGTGTAGGTGGCGCGTTCGGCGTCCGTCGCGAACTCGGAGCGCCGCGCGAATCGCCGCGCGAACACCACGATCGCAGCCGCAACGATCCCCAGAAGGCACCCGCCAGCCAGGGCGAGCAGCGTCGACTCGGCCATGAACCTCACGATAGGCCATCGTTCGCCGACCCGGCAGTGCCGTTCGTCGCAGCACAGCCGCCGCTGAGCGACGACGAACGGCGCGCGGCGGCGCGCACGCCCGTCGTGCGCGACAGTGAACCGACCTGACCGATGGCGCGCGGGTGATGAGCCCGCGCCGCAAGCACGGAGGAGCATCCATGGGCAACGACGCCCCCGCCAGCACGGAGCCGACCGAGGCCGACTTCGTTCGAATCCAGCAATCGGACGACTTCAGACGACTGCGCAAACGACTGCGCGGGTTCGTCTTCCCCGTCGCCGCCGCGAGTCTGCTCTGGTACCTCGCCTATGTGCTGCTCGCGGCCTACGCGAAGGACTTCATGTCCATCCCGGTGATCGGCAGCATCAACGTCGGCCTGGTGCTCGGGCTCGCGCAGGTCGTGACCACGTTCGCGGTCACGATGATCTACGTCTCCTTCGCCAACCGCAGCCTCGACCCGCTCGCGGCCGAGATCCGCGACGAGGCCGAGACCGCAGGGGTGGTGCGCTGATGGTCTTCATGGAGACGGCGACCTCGCCCGGCAACCCGATTCTCAACATCGCGATCTTCGGCGCGTTCGTCGCCATCACGATCGTCATCGTGATCCGCGCCAGCCGGAACAACAAGACCGCCGCCGACTACTACGCCGCCGGTCGATCGTTCACCGGGCCGCAGAACGGTGCGGCCATCGCCGGCGACTACCTGTCGGCGGCATCCTTCCTCGGCATCGCCGGCGCGATTGCGATCACCGGCTACGACGGCTTTCTGTACTCCATCGGCTTCCTCGTCGCGTGGCTCGTCGCGCTGCTGCTGGTGGCCGAGCTGCTGCGCAACACCGGCAAGTACACGATGGCCGATGTGCTCTCGTTCCGGCTGAAGCAACGCCCCGTGCGCATCGCCGCGGCGACGACCACGCTCGTGGTGTGCTTCTTCTATCTGCTCGCGCAGATGGCCGGGGCGGGCGGGCTGGTCTCGCTGCTGCTGGGCATCAACGACCGGGTCGGTCAGTCGGTGGTCATCACCATCGTCGGCGCGCTCATGATCCTCTACGTGCTCATCGGCGGCATGAAGGGCACCACCTGGGTGCAGATCATCAAGGCCGTGCTGCTGATCGTCGGTGCCGGCGTGATGACGGTGTGGGTGCTCGCGCTCCACGGCTTCAATCTCTCGACCCTGCTCGACCACGCCGTCGAGACCGCGGGCAACCCTGCGATCCTCGATCCCGGAATCAAGTACGGCGTGAACGCGATCACGCAGATCGACTTCGTTTCGCTCGGGCTCGCCCTCGTGCTGGGCACCGCCGGTCTGCCGCACGTGCTCATGCGGTTCTACACGGTGCCCACCGCGAAGGAGGCCCGCCGTTCGGTGGTCTGGGCGATCTGGCTCATCGGCATCTTCTACGTCTTCACACTCGTGCTGGGCTACGGCGCCGCGGCGCTCATCGGACCGGACGTGATCGCGGCGGCTCCGGGCGGCGCGAACTCAGCGGCTCCCCTGCTCGCGTTCGAGCTGGGCGGACCGATCCTGCTCGGCCTTATCTCGGCGGTGGCGTTCGCGACCATCCTCGCGGTGGTGGCGGGCCTGACCATCACGGCGGCGGCATCCTTTGCGCACGACATCTACGCGAACGTGGTGAAGAAGGGCAAGGCCAAGCCCGAGGAGGAAGTGAAGGTGGCGCGGCGCACGGTCGTCGTGATCGGTATCGTCGCGATCATCGGCGGCATCGGCGCGAACGGACAGAACATCGCGTTCCTGGTCGCGCTCGCCTTCGCCGTCGCGGCATCTGCGAACCTGCCGACCATCCTCTACTCGCTGTTCTGGAAGCGGTTCACGACGCGGGGCGCGGTCTGGAGCATGGTGGGTGGACTCGCGTCGTCCATCATCCTGATCGCCTTCTCCCCCGTGGTGTCGGGGTCGCCGACCTCGATGATCCCCGGTGTGAACTTCGCGTTCTTCCCGCTCTCCAACCCGGGCCTGATCTCGATTCCGCTGGCGTTCTTCCTCGGCTGGCTCGGCACGGTGCTCGATCGCAAGAAGGAGGACCCGGGCAAGCAGGCGGAGATGGAGGTGCGGTCGTTGACCGGCATCGGCGCCGAGAAGGCCATCCACCACTGACGCCTCGTCGTCACACCCCCCATCGTCGGCGGGGCCGGATCGCCAGGGTCCGGCCCCGCCGATCAGTTCTGTGTGCGGCCAGCCGTTATCGTTGAGCGATGAACGAGAACCAGCCGCCTGCCGAGCTGACGAGTCTGCGGCAGAGCATCGACAACATCGATGCCGCGCTCGTGCACCTGCTCGCGGAGCGCTTCAAGTTCACGCAGCGCGTCGGTCGCTTGAAGGCCGAGACCGGGCTGCCTCCGTCGGATCCCGAGCGTGAGCGCGTGCAGATCGCGCGACTGCGTCAGCTCGCTTCGGAGTCGCACCTCGACCCTGACCTCGCCGAGAAGTTTCTGAACTTCATCATCGCTGAGGTCATCCACCACCACGAGCAGATCGCCACGGGCGCCATCGAGACGCCGTGACGACGCCGTCGCAACACGGTCGCACGGCCGTGGTCACCGGTGCCGGCCGGGGCGTCGGCTACTTCGTGGCCGAAGGGCTGGCCGCCGCGGGCGCCCGAGTGGTGCTCACCACGCGCTCGGCGTCGCAGGCCGAGGTCGCGCTCGCCTCGATCCGTGCCCGCGTACCCGATGCGCAACTCGAACACGTCACGCTCGACCTCGCCTCGCTCGCCTCCGTTCGCACGGCCGCGAAAGAGCTCGCTGCCTACGCTCCGATCGACGTGCTCGTCAACAACGCCGGGCGCACCTCCGCGCCGCGTCGTCGCGAGACCACCGCCGACGGCTTCGAGACCATGGTCGGCACGAACGCGTACGGCCCGTTCGCGCTCACGGCGCTGCTCTGGCCGTCGCTGAGCCGGAATGCCCGGGTGATCTGGCTCGGCAGCCTCGCGACCCGACTGTCCAAGGCCGACCTGGCCGACCTCCAGCAGGAGCGCGGCCGCTTCTCGGTCTCGCGCGCATACGCCGCCTCGAAGCACGCGGTGCACGCGATCGCGCTCGAACTGGACCGTCGGGCGCGGGCCCGGGGACTCGCCGTTCGTTCGATCCTGGCCCATCCCGGTTTCGCGCTCGACGCCACGTCGGCGCGTCGTGCCGGGATCACCGACACCGGGTCCGCGGGCCAGAAGCTCGGCGATTGGCTGCTGCGACCCATGGCGCACGGCAAGGATCGCGGGGCCGCCCCTGTCATCCGTGCGGCAACCGATCCCGACGTGCAGGGCGGCCAGTTCTTCGGGCCGAGGTTCTCGACGGTCGGCCGGCCCGCGCCGACCACACCCGTGGCTCAGAGCGCCGAACCCGCGTTCGGCGCCGAGGTGTGGCGGCTCGCCGAGGAGGCGACCGGCGTCACCTTCGATGTCTGACCTGTCGGCGCTGCTGCGCCGCACGGTCGAGGAGCTCGAGGCACGGGAGCTTCCCGACGAGGCGCTCGCCGAGGAGCGCAACTCGCGTTGGCGGGGGCGCCGGCTGGTCCCCGCGGGCCGAGCGTGGCGGCTCGGCGTGCTGCTGCTCGATCGAAATGGCCGGCTGTACGCGACCGGCCAGGTCACGCGGGCGATCGAGCCGCTGCGAGGGGTCGCGAACAAGTCGCCGGATGCCGAGGTGCGGCGGGAGCATCGCCGCGCCGCGGCGCGCGGGCGCTTTCCGGAAGGGGAGACCGTCAACTTCGACTATCGGGCGATCGAGCTCGAGCCACCGGGCGATCCGCTCGTCGTCGACGGGAGCTCGGTGCTGGTGCGCTGGAACGGCACGGCGACGCGACCGCTCGGGGACTACCTCGCCGAGCGCGTGGACCTGCTCGCCGGCGCCTGAGAGCCGCGGGCGCCCCCGAACCGGTAGAGCACCTCGAGCACGACGGTGCCCACTGCGGCGGCGGCCACCGAGATCAGGATGAGTTCGAGCGGGGGCACCTCGAGCTGCAGGAACTCGCGGGCGATCGGCGTCGCCAGCACGAGCACCAGCCCGACGTACATCGCGGCGACGAGGCAGGCCTTCCACCAGTTGAACGGCCGACTGAGGATCACGAGCACCCAGAGGCCCGTGAGCGTGAGGGTGATGACCGCGGTGCCCTGGATCGCTGCGGTGTCGAACTGCCCACTGAGGTAGGCGTAGGCCACGACCGGGATGAGCACCCCCGCGATGGTGAGCCCGGAGGGGATGCAGAATCTGGCCGCCCTGCCCAAGAACCCCGCGAGATAGCGCGGGTGGTTCGGCAGCAGGGCGAGCACGAGGGCCGGGAGACCGATGGTGAGCCCGTCGACGATCGAGAGCTGGCGCGGCAGGAACGGGTACGGCCAGAGCACCGCGCCGAAGAAGACCGCGAGTGCGATCGCATAGACCGTCTTCGAGAGGAAGAGCTTCGCGAGCCGCTCGACGTTGGCGATGACCTTGCGGCCCTCGGCGACCACGCGCGGCAGGTGGGAGAACTGGCCGTCCAGCAGCACGATGCGGGCGACGGCACGCGTGGCGGGCGCGCCGGAGCCCATCGCGATGCCGAGGTCGGCGTGCTTCAGCGCGAGGGCGTCGTTCACGCCGTCGCCGGTCATCGCCACCGTGTGCCCGGCCGACTGCAGGGCGATCACCATGTCCTTCTTCTGCGCGGGGGTGACGCGGCCGAACACCCGCTCGCGTGACATCACCTCGGCCAGCGCCGCGGCATCCTCGGGCAGGTCCCGGGCGTCGAATCCGTGCCCCGTCACGGTCATCCCCGCAGCGCGCGCGACCGAGGCGACGGTGCGCGGGTCGTCGCCGGAGATGATGCAGAGATCCACGCCCTCCGCGTCGAAGTACTCGAGAATCCGGCGCGCGTCGGGGCGGAGCTTCTCGCGGAAGGTCAGGAAGGCCACGGGGGTGATGGCATCGGGCAGCAGCTCGGAGTCCGCCTGCTGCGTCGTCATGGGCTCGGGCACGTGCGCGAGCATGAGCGTGCGGGCGCCGGCGCTGGTGAGTTGCCTCGCGCGGTCGAGCACGGCATCCTCGTCCGCGACCAGGATGTCGGGTCCGCCGAGCAGCCACGTGCCACGCGCCCGCCCATCGTCGAAGCTCACCGCGCTCCACTTGCGTGCCGAAGAGAACTCGACGGTCGAGACCGGCTCGGGCGCGGCATCCGTGAACGCGCCGGCGAGGGCTCGCGCGGTGGCGTTGGCGTGCACGTCGGCGCCGAACCACGCGAGCGCGTGCCGCCAACCCCGCGGTTCGGTGAGCACCTCGACCGCCTCGAACTCGACGCCGCCCTCGGTGAGCGTGCCGGTCTTGTCGAGGCAGAGAATGTCGACGCGCGCGAGCCCTTCGACCGCCGCCAGTTCCTGCACGAGCACCCCGCGGCGGCCGAGCTGCACCGCTCCGACGGCGAGGGCCACGCTCGTCATGAACACGAGCCCTTGCGGCACCATCCCGATCAGGCTGGCGACGGACGCGACCGCGGCCTCACGCCAGGCACCACTCTCGATCGCAGCCTGCCAACCCCCGCGCGCCTGCATCTGACCGTTGACGACGATCGCGCCGATCGGCAGCAGCAGCCAGCTGATCCATCGGATGACCCGCGCGATCGACGTGCGCAGCTCCGAGTTGACCAGCGAGAACTGCTTCGCCTCCCTCGTCACCCGGTTCGCGTAGGAGTCGCCGCCCACGCGCACCACGCGGGCGACACCGTTGCCGGCGACGATGCTGGAGCCGGAGAGCACCTCGCGGCCGACGGTGCCGGCGACCGGTTCCGCCTCGCCCGTGAGCAGCGACTCGTCGAGTTCGAGACGGCCGTCCTCGATCACGATCGCGTCGGCGACCACCTGATCGCCGGTGGAAAGCAGGATGACATCGTCGAGGACGACCTCGGCGATCGCGATCTCCTGCACGACGCCGTCGCGCAGCACGCGGGCCTTCTGGGCGTGGAGCACGCTCAGGCGGCTGAGCGTGAGCTTCGCCCGGAACTCCTGCACCACCCCGATGAGCACGTTGGCGATGAGGAACCCGCCGAAGAGGGCGTCCTGCCAGTAGCCGAGCAGCAGCACGAGCAGGAAGCCCGCGCCCGCGATGGCGTTGAACAGGGTGAAGACGTTGGCGTAGAGGATTCGAAGGAACGACCGGCCCGTGTCATCCGGCAGCGTGTTGACCTCGCCGCGCTCACGGCGTTCGCGCACCTCGGCGGACGTCAGGCCGATGCCGGCCGTCGCCCCGAGGTCGGTCACGACCTACCCGCCGACGACCGCGCCGAATGCGGCGGGAAGCGCTCCCCGGTGCGTGGCACGCAGTTCGTCGATCGTGATCGTGAACTCGTCCTGCACCTCGAGCACGCCCGAGTTCTCCGTGACGCCGATGCGCAGGAACGGCACTCCGCGCACCTCGCACACCGACTGGAACTTCACGTCGTCCTCGCGCGGCACGCTCACCAGCAGGCGTGCCGTCGACTCGCTGAAGAGCGCCGCCGTGGCGTCCACGCCGTCCCGTTGCATGATCTCGGTGATCCACACCCTCGCCCCGATGCCGAAGCGCAGCACGCTCTCCGCGAGCGCCTGCGCCAGGCCGCCGTCCGCGAGGTCGTGGGCGGATGCCGTGAGCGACTCGATCGCGGCCGCGGACATGAGGCCCGCCAGTCGCTGCTCGGCCTCGAAGTCCACCTCGGGCGGCAGTCCGCCGAGGTGCTCGTGCAGCACGCCCGCCCACGCCGAGCCGTCCAGCTCGTCGCGCGTGACGCCGAGCAGGTAGATGTTGTTGCCCTCGTCCTGCCAGCCGGAGGGGATGCGACGACCGACGTCATCGATCACGCCGAGCACCGCGACCACCGGCGTGGGGTGGATCGGCACGTCCCCGGTTTGGTTGTAGAAGCTCACGTTGCCGCCGGTGACGGGGATCTCGAGCGCGAGGCATCCGTCGGCCAGTCCCTCGACGGCCTTCGAGAACTGCCACATGACCTCGGGGTTCTCCGGGCTGCCGAAGTTCAGGCAGTCGCTGACCGCGACGGGCGTCGCCCCGGTCGCGACCACGTTGCGGAACGCCTCGGCCAGTGCGAGCTGCGCGCCGCGGTACGGGTCGAGCTGGCAGTAGCGGCCGTTGGCATCCGTCGCGACGGCGAAGCCGAGTCCCGACTCCTCGTCGACGCGCACCATGCCGCCGTCGTCGGGGAAGCTCAGCGCAGTGTTGCCCATGACGTAGCGGTCGTACTGGTTGGTGACCCAGGTCTTGTCGGCGAGGTTCGGTGAGCCGAGCAGGCGCAGCGTGTCGCCGCGCAGGTCGGTCGAGCGGGGCAGGGTCGCCGCGGTGTCGGCCTGCAGGGCGTCGATCCAGGTCGGGTAGGCGACGGGTCGCTCGTACACCGGGCCGTCGACGGCCACGGTGCGCGGTTCGACATCGACGATGCGCTCGCCGTGCCAGTCGATGATGAGCCGACCGGTGTCGGTGACCTCGCCGAGCACGCTCGTCTCGACGTCCCACTTGGCGGTCACGGCGAGGAAGCCCTCGAGCTTCTCCGGGCGCACGATGGCCATCATGCGCTCCTGGCTCTCCGACATGAGGATCTCCTCGGCGGTGAGACTGGGATCGCGCAGCAGCACCTTGTCCAGCTCGATGTACATGCCGCCGTCGCCGTTCGAGGCGAGCTCGCTCGTCGCGCACGAGATGCCGGCCGCGCCGAGATCCTGGATGCCCTCGACGAGATCCTGCTGGAAGAGCTCGAGGCAGCACTCGATGAGCACCTTCTCCGCGAAGGGGTCGCCGACCTGCACCGCCGGGCGCTTGGTCGGTCCGCCCGCACTGAACGAGTCGCTCGCGAGAATGGATGCCCCGCCGATGCCGTCACCGCCGGTGCGCGCCCCGAAGAGCACCACCTTGTTGCCCGCGCCCTTCGCGTTCGCCAGGTGCAGATCCTCGTGGCGGAGCACGCCGACCGCGAGCGCGTTGACGAGCGGGTTGGCCTGGTACACCGGGTCGAACCAGGTCTCGCCGCCGATGTTCGGCAGGCCCAGACAGTTGCCGTAGAAGCTGATGCCGTTCACCACGCCGTGCACCACGCGTGCGGTGTCCGGGTCGTCGATCGCGCCGAAGCGCAGGGCATCCATCACGGCCACGGGGCGGGCGCCCATCGAGATGATGTCGCGCACGATGCCGCCCACGCCGGTGGCCGCGCCCTGGAACGGCTCGATGTAGCTCGGGTGGTTGTGGCTCTCGATCTTGAACGTCACGGCCCAGCCCTCGCCGATGTCGACGACGCCGGCGTTCTCGCCCATGCCGACCATGAGGTTCTTGCGCATCTTCTCGCTGACCTTCTGGCCGAACTGGCGCAGGTAGATCTTCGAGCTCTTGTAGGAGCAGTGCTCGCTCCACATCACCGAGTACATGGCGAGCTCGCCGCTCGTGGGGCGGCGGCCGAGAATCTCACGGATGCGCGCGTACTCGTCGTCCTTGAGCCCGAGCGCAGCATATGGCTGCGGCTTCTCGGGGGTCGCGGCGGCGTTGGAAACGGTGTCGACGAAGGTCACGGAGCTCCAGAGTGGCGATGGCCGGATGCCTCGATCCTACCCGCGCGGTCGCCTCGCCGGTCGCAGTCGAGCGATGAGCAGCACGCCGCCGCCGAGCAGCACGAGCAGACCCGCCGTCGGGGTGAGGCCGAGGCCCGTTCCGGTGACGGGCAGCGGCGCCGTGTACCGCGTGACGACGAGCACCTGCGCTGCCGTCGCCGGCGCCGCGGGCACCGCGACGCTCGCCGGACTGATCGTCGTGATGGACACGATCGCGCGGGCCGTCGCACCGTTCGCGGTCTGCGTCACTCGACAGGTCGCGCCCGCTCGCAGTCCCGTCGCCGTGAACGACCGGTCCCCGGCCGCCGCGCCCGCGGCCACCGTGAACGTCGTCGTCGCGGGCGACGCGACGGGCAGATCGCAGTTCAGCACCAGGGTGATCTCCCCCTGGTCGCCTGCGGCGGGCCCCTCGATGCGTTGCGTCACGACCACCGAGCCCGCGGAGTAGACCGAGACCGACGCTCCCGCGCGCACCGGCAGGCTCGCCTCCTGGGCGAGCACGATCTTCTGGTAGTCGTCGGGGTCCGGATCGGCGAGGTAGACGGTGCCGACCGGGATCGTGTAGTCCAACCCGATGGAGAACGAGGCCGGCGGCGTCATCGTCTGGGCATTCGCGACCCAGAACTGCGTTCCCGGGGGTGCGGCCGTACCGACGGATGCGGGGATGGTGCCCGCGGCATCCAGGTACAGGTCGAGTCCGTCGATGGTCTGCACGGTCGCCCCGGTCGCGGAGCCGGAGACCGTGAACGGGCCGGTGAGCTCGCCGGTCGACGGCGCCTCGGCATCCGCGGGCGTCACCACGAGGGTGGGCGGGGTCGGGGGTGGGGTCGCACCACCGTTCAGGATCGCGTCGTCGACGATCGCCGCGGTGCGCGGCCGAGCCGGGTCGCCCGAGGTGAGCACGAGACCGTCGCTGAAGAACCAGATCGCCGCCTGGATCGCCCCGACCTCGGCCGTGCGCGAGCCCGGCGCAACCGCATCCCACGGGTAGTTCAGCAGGATGTAGACGATGTACGAGCTGTTCGGCACGCCCGCGGTCGTCCAGTCGGAGTTCGAGTAGTCGATGCCGGCATAGGTCGTCGTGTCCAGGTCGATGCAGAACGCGCGGCTCTCGCGCAGGGTCTGCGTGTCGCGCACGACGACGAGCGCGGCATCGGTGCCCGTGCCGCTGAACGAGCCGGCCGGGTATGCGGTGGGCGAGACCGGCGGCGCGGGCAGCCGATTGGCCAGCAGGATCGAGTCGTGTTCCAGCCCGACGACCTCGAGGTCCGCGGCGACCTGGTCGACGTCGGTGTCGGGGTCGCCGCCGGGGGTGACGACCGTGGCGCTCGCCGGCAACACCGAGGCGAGCGCGATGATGCCGCCGACCAGTGCCACCGTCAGTCCACCGGAGAGAATCGTCCGACCGCCGCGTCGCATCTACTGCCTCCATCGCTCGTACGACGAAGGTAGCGCTCGTGCGACCCCGCGGCACATCACGACGCCCCGGCTAGGCTGACCCCGTGCCCGCCGACGAGACGATCGACGCCCCGCCTCGCCCCGCATGGTCGTGGTCCCTCGTGCCGGCCGTGCTGCTGAGCGCATCGGCCCTGTTCCTGTTCGCCTGGCGCGGCACCTCCGTCGCGTCGACCCTGGTCGGCTACGGGATGCTCGTCGTCGCCCTCGTCGTCGCCTGGGCGTTCGACCGCCGGGCGCTGAGCGAAGGACTGTTCCGCGACCTGCTGCTGATCGCGGTTGGCATGGCGATCGTCTCCACCATCTCCGTCGAGGCCGACATCGGCTGGACCAACTTCTTCCTGCTCGGCGTCGTGCTCGCCGCCGCCGTGGCGGTGCCGTACCTGATCTCGCGGTTCGTGTTCAAAGACCGCATCATCCGGTTCCGCTGGCGCGGGGGCTGGCCCTGGACCCCGGTGCAGTGGGGGTACCTCGCGCTCGTGCTGTTCCTCGGCTGGCTCATCCTGCCGTTCTACTTCATCAGTTCGGGGGTCTACCTCAACTGGCCCGCGGTGACCGAGTGGCACGAGATCGGGCGCCTCTTCATCGGCGTCAACGCGGTCGGCACCTGGGATGAGCTGTTCTTCATCATCACCGTGTTCGTGCTGTTCAAGCGGCACTTCCCCACCTGGCAGGCGAACCTGCTGCAGGCGATCATCTTCGTCTCGTTCCTCTGGGAACTCGGCTACCAGTCGTGGGGCCCGCTGCTGACGATCCCGTTCGCGCTGCTGCAGGGCTGGATCTACTCCCAGACCAAGTCGCTCGTCTACGTGCTGACCGTGCACCTGCTGTTCGATGCCGTGGTGTTCCTGGTGATCGTGCACGCGCGCAACGACGGGGTCATCCCGTTCTTCCTGATCTCGCCGTAGCGGCGCTCGGGAGGGCTAGTGCGCGGAGCCGGGCAACTGTGGCGGCCCGAGCGACAGCAACACGACGAACAGCACCACCACGGCGGCCGCGATGGCGAGCACGAGCAGCACCGGGTGACGGATGAACCACCGGGCGAGCCGGTCGATCCAGACCCGGTCGCGCGGGTCATCCGTCTCGTCGCGTCGCCAATCACCGTCGAGGCGACCGGTGCGCGCGAGCCAGATCTCGACCGGGATGGTCGCGTAGGGCACGATGGCGCTGACGATCGCGACCGCGGCGACGCCCGGGTGCCAGCGCTGGTTCACGGCGAGCAGCACCGCGGTCGCGCCGTACGCCAGGAACACGAAACCGTGGATGCCACCCGCGACCGTCACGCCGAGGGCGAACCCGGTGGTCGCCCGCACGATGAGCGCGGCGATGAGCAGCGTCCAGGTGATCGCCTCGGCGATGGCGACCAGCCGGAAGAGTGCGCGGGGCGTCACGCGCTGACGAACGCGGCGATCGCGCTGGTGAAGAAGGTGAGGCCGTCCGTGCCGGAGCGCATCGCGTCCGGGGTGTCCGGTCCGAAGCCGGGTTCCACGGCATGCTCGGGATGCGGCATCAGACCCACGACGTTGCCGCGCTCGTTCGCGATGCCGGCGATGTCGTTCATCGAGCCGTTCGGGTTCACGTCGAGGTAGCGGAACACCACGCGGTTCTCGCCCTCGAGTCGGGCGATGGTCTCGGCATCGGCGATGAAGCCGCCCTCGCCGTTCTTGAGCGGGATCGTGATCTCCTGGCCCTCGGTGAAGCCGTTCGTCCACGCGGTCGAGGTGTTCTCGACGCGCATCCGCTGGTCGCGGCAGATGAAGTCGCCGTGATCGTTGCGGATGAGGCCGCCGGGCAGCAGGTGGGCCTCCACGAGGATCTGGAAGCCGTTGCAGATGCCGAGCACGGGCATCCCGGCATTCGCGGCGTCGATGACCTCGGACATGATCGGCGACCGCGCGGCGATGGCGCCGCAACGCAGGTAGTCCCCATAGCTGAAGCCACCGGGCAGCACGAGCGCGTCGACGCCCTTCAGGTCGTGCTCGCCGTGCCAGAGCGACACGGACTCGGCCCCGGCGAGACGGATGGCCCGCTGCGCGTCCCGGTCGTCGAGCGAGCCGGGAAAGGTGATGACGCCGATGCGCATCAGTGCGTCTCGCCCGCGGCGACGGACTCGATCTCGGCCTGGTGCACGCTCACGACGTCTTCGATCACGGTGTTGGCGAGCATGTCCTCGGCGAGTTCACGCACCTCGGCGAGAAGCGCCTCGTCGACGGGGCCGTCGACCGTGAGCTCGAAGCGCTTGCCCTGCCGCACGGCGCTGAACTCGCTCTTGCCGAGACGCGCGAGGGCACCGGCAATGGCCTTGCCCTGCGGGTCGAGCAGTTCGGCCTTGGGCATGACCTCGACGACGATGGTGGGCACGTGACTCCTTCGCGGGGTGTGCTCACTAGTTTACGCGGCCCGGTCGGTGTCGCGTCCCCGGCGGCCCTCGGTGCGCTCGCGTGGCTCGCTGTTCGGCTGCCGTTCACTCGGCGCTGCGTTCGCGGACACATGCCCCGCTTAGCTTCGGTGCGTCCTGCTCTCACCGTCGGCCAGCCGCCGACACTCACGAAAGGTTCTCCCTTGAACATTGCATCCAAGCGTCTGCTGAGCGTCGGCGCTGCCGCGCTCGTGCTCGGCGCCATGACCGCGTGCGCCGCGACGCCGGCCGACGACGCCACCGCGGACGCGGGCACCTTCGCGTCGGGCGACGAGAGCACGCTCGTCTTCGGCGTCGTGCCCGACACCGAGTCGACCCAGAACAACTGGGAGCCGCTCGCTCAGTACATCGAGATCGTCACCGGCAAGACGGTGGACTACTTCGAGGCGGCCGACTACACTGCGCTCATCGAGGCCTCCATCGCCGGCAAGGTCGACGTCGCCGCGTTCTCGGGCTTCACCTACTACGCCGCGAACAAGAACGGCGCCGAGGTCACGCCGTTCTCGGCGGTGGTCACCGGTGAGCTCACCGAGCCCGGCTACTACTCGGTCGCCGTCGCGAACCCCGAGTCCGGCATCACGACGCTCGAGGGCTTCGCGGGCCAGAACACCTGCTTCGTCTCGGAGACCTCGACCTCGGGCTACCTGTTCCCGAGCAAGGCGCTCCTCGAGGCCGGTGTCGACCCGTCCGCCGACCTGACCCCCGTCTTCGCGGGCAAGCACGACGCGTCGGCCGAGAAGGTCGTCGCGGGCAGCGAGTGCACCGTGGGCTTCGCGGAGGACGCCGTCGCCGACCCGCTGATCGAGGAGGGCAAGCTCATCGAGGTCGCCCGTGAGCTCGTCCCCGGCCCGCCGATCGTCTACTCGAACGCGCTCCCGCAGTCGGTGATCGACGCGCTGGTCGCCGGCCTCTCCGACGTCACCCTCGAGGAGATGATCGAGGCCGGTGTGGTGGTCGACGACGTCGCCGCCGCGAAGGACTGGATGTCCGCGCTCAAGCCCGTCGACGACGCCTACTACGACCAGATCCGCGAGCTCTGCACCGAGCTGCCGTCGGTCGAGTCCTGCCAGTAAGGAACATCGCATCATGACCGTCAGCGACACTCCCGTCGTCGAGATCCAGCACCTGGGCAAGACCTACCCGGGCGCCGCCGATCCTGCACTCCAGGGGGTGTCGCTGACGGTCGAGCGCGGCGAGGTCGTCGTGCTCCTGGGGCTCTCGGGCTCCGGAAAGTCCACCCTCCTGCGGCACATCGACGGGCTCGAATCACCGAGCACCGGCACCGTCCGCGCGCTCGGCCAGGATGTTCCGGCCCTGCGCGGCGCCGCCCTGCGCGCACTTCGCGGCCGCATCGGCTTCATCTTCCAGCAGTTCGAGATCGTGGGCCCCCTCACCGTGCTGGAGAACGTGCTCACCGGGGCCCTGGCGAAGCTGCACGCGCCCCGGCTCGGCGTCTTCAGCTATCCGAGCTCGCTGCGCCTCAAGGCGCTGGGGCACCTCGACCGCGTCGGTCTGCTCGAGCGGGCCTATCAGCGCGCCGACACGCTCTCCGGCGGACAGCAGCAGCGCGTTGCCATCGCCCGCGCGCTCATGCAGGACCCCGAGATCCTGCTCGCCGACGAACCGGTCGCCTCGCTCGATCCGGAGTCGAGCAGCCAGGTGATGGCCCTCATCCGTGAGATCGCCGCCGAACGGTCGCTCACGGTGATCTGCAGCCTGCACCAGGTGGACCTCGCCCTCGGCTGGGGTGACCGCATCGTGGGCCTGCGTGCGGGCAGCGTCGTGCTCGACACGCCCACCCAGGACCTCGGCCGCGACCAGGTCATGGAGATCTACGGCCGCGTCGCGACCAGCACCACCGAGCTGACCGCGATCGAACTCGAGCTCGCCGATGTTCGCACGCAGATGCTGACCGAGGAGCTCCAGCGGGAACTCGAGCACGACCCCGACCAGGATCAGCGGTGACCGACCTCGCGGCGCGCGTCGCGGCCGTGCGCCGCCCGCCGCCGAAGCCCGCGACGGTCGTCTCGGTGGTGACCCTGCTCGTGCTGCTCGTGCTCGGCGTCGTGTCGTTCTCCGGGCTCGGGTTCTCCCTGAGCTCGATGATCGACAGCCTCGACAACATCCCGCAGTTCGTCGCCCGCGCCACCCCTCTCGTGTGGCCCGGCTGGCGCTACGACCGCGAGTCCGCCTCCCTGGTCTGGGAGGGCTGGGCCGGCGTCGGCGAGTTCTGGGGCGCGGTCGGGATGACCCTCGGCATCGTCATCGTCGGCACCTTCATCGCGGCCCTCATCTCCATCCCCGTGGCGTACGGCGCCGCGCGGAACACGACGCCGCATCCGGTCGTGATGATGCTCTGCCGCGGACTCGGTGTGGTCTCCCGGTCGATTCCCGCGATCGCGTTCGTGAGCATCTTCGTCTTCCTGTTCTCGCTGGGACCGCTGCCCGGCATCCTCGCCTTCGCCCTGCACTCCATCGGCATGATCTCGAAGATGTTCGCCGACGCGATCGAGCAGATCGACGAGGGACCGCGGCTGGCCATCCGCTCCGCGGGCGGCTCGAAGGCCCAGGAGTTCTGGGCGGGCGTCGTGCCCCAGGTGTTCCCGGCCTGGGTCGCGGTGGGATTGCATCGCGCGGATATCAACCTGCGCGAGACGGTCATCCTCGGCTACGTGGGCGTCGCCGGCCTCGGGCTCGAGCTCTCCAACGCCATCCACGCGCTGAACTACCGTCGGGCGATCCCGATCGCGTTGACCATCATCGTGCTCTGCATCCTGTTCGAGATCGTCTCGTCGGTGGTGCGGTCCCGTCTGCTCGGTGTGCGGCCGACCGGCAAGGGCATGGGCGACACGATCGTGCGCGCCGCGGCCCGCAGGTCGACGTCCATCGCCGCGGCCATCCGCAAGCCCGGGGTCGAGGAGGATCGCGGGGCCGCGATCCAGGCGGCGATGAAGCGGCCGTGGACCGGCGAACGTTTCGGCGCGACCGTCTCGATCTGGATCGCCGTCGCGGTGCTCGCCGGCAGCTTCGTGGCCTCGCAGGCCCACTGGTCGGATCTCTTCACCTTCTGGAGCAATCTGCCGATCCTGCTCGCCAAGGACAACCTGTGGCCGCCGACCTTCGGCATCTACAGCCTCGACGACGTGATGGGCGCCATTCTGGTGACCTTCCAGGTGGCGTTCGCGGCGACCCTGATCAGCGCGGTGCTCTCGGCGCTCTTCGGCACCCTCGCGGCGCGCAACGTCGCCCCCGGTCCGATCGTGCGCAACACGTTTCGCGGTGCGCTGCTCGTCATCCGCGGCATCCCCGAGCTCATCCTGGCGATCCTGTTCGTGATCGTCTCGGGTCTCGGCGCGCAGGCGGGCACGTTGGCATTGGGCATCGGCGGCATCGGCCTGCTCGGCAAGCTCATCGCCGACTCGCTCGAAGAGGTGCCCCACGGTCCGGAGCGGTCGATCATCGCCGTCGGCGGCACGCGACCTCAGGTGTTCTTCGCGTCGACCCTGCCGATGAGCATCCCCGCATTCGTCGGGCACCTGCTCTATCTGCTCGAGCAGAACGTTCGAGCGGCCACGCTGCTCGGCATCGTCGGCGGTGGCGGCATCGGTCTCTACCTCTACGACTCGCTGCGGGTCTCCAAGTACGACCAGGTGACCGCCTTCCTGCTGCTGATCATCGCGCTCGTGCTGCTCATCGAGGGTGCTGCGATGCTCATCCGGCGAGCGCTGAAATGACCGGCGGGGGATACGACCTCGCGGTGGTCGGAGCCGGGATCGTCGGGCTCGCCCACGCGGACGCGGCGCTGCGGCGAGGGCTGCGGGTCGTCGTGATCGAGCGATCGACCGAGATCGTCGGGTCGAGCGTGCGCAACTTCGGACACGTCGGCACGGGGATGCATCGCGGCGAGGCGGGCGAGTACGCCGCGCGAGCCCGCGCGCTCTGGATCGATCTCGCAGAGCGGTGCGGGTTCTGGATGCGGCAGAGCGGAGCGCTCGTGGTCGCCCGAGCCGAGGACGAGCTGGCGGTGCTCGCCGAGTCCGGTGCGGGCCCGCTGCTGACCGCCGCGCAGGTGTCGGACCTCGCACCGGTCATCGGCGCCGTCGGGGGGATGCGCAGCGAGCTCGACCTGCAGGTCGACCCCCGCGCCGCCGCGCCCGCGATCGCCCGCCACCTCGCCGACCGTGGCGTCGACTTCCTGTGGCGCACGACCGCCCTCGGCGTCGAGAGCGGAACGGTGCACACGAGCCGCGGCGAGGTTCGCGCGGAGTGCATCGTGGTCGCGACCAACTTCGATGTCGACCAGCTGTATCCGCAGCTCGCGGAGCGGCACGGTGTGGTGCGCTGCTCCCTCGACATGCTGCTGGCCGACGGCGTCGGCCTCGAACTGCCGGTGCTCACCGGTTCGTCGATGCTCCGGTACTCGGCGTTCGCGTCATCCCCGTCGGCGACCGACGTGCGTCAGCGGTTCGAGCGCGATCATCCCGAGCTCATCGAGCACGACATCAACCAGATGTACACCGAGCGGCCGGACGGCACCCTCGTCGTCGGCGACACACACGTTCGGGCGGTCACCGTCTCGCCCTTCCAGGACGAGGCCGCGTTCGGCGTGCTGGAGCGGATCACGGCCGAGCTGTTCGGCAAGCCCGTGCGGATTCGGCAGCGGTGGCAGGGCGTCTACGCCTCGGCCCCGCAGGACTTCCTGGTGGAGCGGCCGGCCGACGGCGTGCGCGTCGTGGCGGTCACCACCGGGATCGGCATGACGACGGGGCTCGGTCTGGGCGATCGGGTCGTCGCGGAACTGTTCTCGACCACAGAAGGAGCACCATGACATCGCAGTTCGAACTCGTCGTGTTGGACATGGCAGGCACGACCGTCGTCGACGACGGCCTCGTGGAGAGCGCGTTCGCTCGGGCCTGGGATCGGGTGAAGGCGACCGAGGACGGTAGAGAGGCGGCGCTCGATCACGTGCGCGCGACCATGGGCCAGTCGAAGATCGAGGTCTTCCGGGCGCTCGCCGACGAAGAGACGGCGCAGGCGATCAATGCCCAGTTCGAGGCGGCATTCCGCGAGCTCATCGACGAGGGGCGTTGCGAACCCATCCCCGGCGCGGAGGAGGCCATCCGGTCGCTGCGCGCCCGTGGTCTGAAGATCGCGTTCACGACCGGGTTCTCCCGCTCGACGGCGGATGCGATCCTCGCCGCGCTCGGCTGGACCGATCTCGCGGATGTCGTGCTCACCCCCGCGGACGCCGGGCGCGGTCGTCCCGCCCCCGACCTGGCACTGACGGCACTGCTGCGGACGGCGACCAGTTCGGTGGCCGCGATGGTCACGGTCGGAGACACCGAGTCCGACGCCGCGAGCGGCCGCGCCGCCGGGGCCGGGCTCGTGGTGGGCGTGCTCACGGGCGGACGTGAGGAGTCGGCCCTGGCGAGCGCCGGCGCCGACATCGTGCTCCAGAGCGTCGCCGATCTTCCCGCGGCGTTGCCCTGAGGCTGGGCCCCAGAGGGAGGATGGTCGCGGGGCGCCCGACGGGCTGCCTTACGGGAACTCGATCACGTGGTTGGCGCGGCCCGCGCTCGCCGCGATGAGCCGCGCGTTCGTCTCGTCCGGCCCGAGAGCCCAGGCCCGGGCATCCGTCTCGCTCTTGCCGTAACGTACGTGCCGCGCGATGAGTCGATCGTGACGGATGCCGTCATCGACGCGCACGAAGAAGCTCACGTCGATCAGTGGTGCGACCCGCTCCCACCCGCCGGAGTCCAGCAGCAGGTAGTTGCCCTCCACCACCACGGTGCGCACCGATGGCGCGATGGTGATGGCGGCATCCACCGGCTCCTCGATCTGCCTGTCGAAGCCGGGCGCCAGCACCGTCGCGTCACCACGCACACGCGCGAGCGTCTCGACGAAGGCGTCGATGTCGAAGGTGTCCGGAGCCCCCATCCGCTCGCGCCGGCCGAGGGCGATGAGGCGGGCCTGCGGCAAGTGGAAGCCGTCCATCGGGAGGAGCGCCGCGGCGTCGAGCCGTTGCACGAGCTGCTCGGCGATCGTCGACTTGCCGGCGCCGGGTGGCCCGGTGATGCCGATGATGCGGCGGGCGGCGGGCGGTGCACCACAGAGCTCGTCGGCGACGGCGGCAACCGAGCGGAACGTGGCCATGCCCACACGCTACCGGCGGGGCGCTCGCCGGCGACGGGGGAGAATGGGTCGGTGACCACCGCGACAGCCGACACCGCCGTCCAGCGCCGCATCGTCGGAGTGCTCGTCACGGGGCAGGTGCTCGCCGGGCTCGGGCAGGGCGCCACCCTCGCGATCGGTGCCGTGATCGCCGCGGAGATCGCCGGGCCGGCGCTCTCCGGCGCCGCCGCGACCTCGAGCACGCTCGGCGCGGCGATCGCCGCGATCCCGCTCGCGCGGCTCGCCCAGCGACTCGGTCGTCGCCCCGCGCTGGCGACCGGCGCGTTCACGGCGGCGCTGGGATCGATCCTCACCGTCGTCGGTACCGGGCTGGTCTTCTTTCCGCTGCTCGTCGTCGGCTTCGCCATGCTCGGCGTCGGCACCGCGGTCGGTCTGCAGGCCCGGTTCGCCGCGACGGACGTCGCCGCGCCCGCCCGCCGCGGTCGGGATCTCTCGCTCGTCGTCTGGTCGACCACGATCGGTGCCGTGATCGGCCCGAACCTGTTCGGTCCGGGCGAGCTCATCCAGCACGCGCTCGGACTGCCGACCCACACCGGCTCGTTCGTGATCGCGATCGCGGCCCAGCTGCTCGCGGCCGCGCTGTATGTCGCGGCGCTGCGGCCCGATCCCCTGCTGCTCGCGAAGGGCCGCGAGGTCGAACTCGCACCGGTCGCGGATGCCGGGGTCGTGCGAGGCCGCAGCACGCTGGTCTTCGCCATCGGCACGATCGCGGTCAGCCATGCGGTGATGGTCTCGATCATGTCGATGACGCCGGTGCACCTGACCAGTCACGGGGTCGGCATCTCGATCGTGGGGCTGACCATCAGCCTGCACGTCGCCGGCATGTTCGCCCTCTCGCCGGTGTTCGGCTGGGCGAGCGATCGCGTGGGACGCATGCCGGTGATCATCGCCGGGCAGGCGATGCTCGCGGCCTCGGTGGTCGTCATCGGCCTGGCCGAGCAGAGCGACGTCGCGGTGACGGTGGCCCTGGTGCTGCTCGGACTCGGCTGGAGCGCTGCCACCGTCGCGGGATCGGCGCTCGTCTCCGATCTCGTCACCGGAGCGACACGGGTGCGGGTGCAGGGTCGCACCGACACGATCATGAGCCTTTCGGGTGCGCTCGGCGGCGCGAGCGCCGGTCCCGTGCTCGCCCTCCTCGGCTACTCGGGGCTGGCCTGGGCCGCCGGCGTGCTCGTGGTGCTCGTCGTCGCCGCGGCGCTGGTCATGTGGCGGCCGGTGGCAGCGATCCGTTGAGCGCGGCATCCTCGATCGCGAAGCGGGCCCAGTCGCGGTAGCCCTGGGCGCTCGGGTGGAACAGGTCGCTCGCGAAGAACCCGGCCGTGTACGGTGGCGGCTTCGGCGACATCGTCGCGTTCGGAGTGGCGTCCATGATCGCGCGGGCGGCATCCTCGAGGCTGCGCGAGTGCAGCGCGAGGTTCCAGCGCAGGGGGTTGGGCAGCAACTCGAAGCGGTGGAACGCGGGCAGCGACGACATGATGATCGTGGCCTTCGGGTTCGCTTCGCGCAGCCTCGCGACGATGGTGCGGATGTCGCGCGCGAACGCCCCCCGCGAGCGGATGCCGAGCGCATCGTTCGCCCCCACGCTGAGAAACACGAGGTCGACCGGAGCCGAGGTGGCCTCGTCGAGGTAGTCCGTGATGAGGTCGCGAGCGGTGGCGCCGTTGCGCCCCACCGCGCGCCACTCCACGCCACGGCCGAGTCGTGCGGTGAGCTCCCGGGCGAGGGCACCGGGCAGCGCGTCATCCTGGGTGTCGGCACCGACTCCGGCCGCCGTCGAGTCACCGAGCACGAGCAGCCGCAACGGCCGCGGACCGGGCAACGCGCCCTGCCACGGCGGTGCGGCATCCGGCAGCCGGGGCGTGTCACGGCGCAGCCGGCGGGCCTGCGCGATGAGCACCGGGCCTGTCGGGACGATGGCGAGCCGACTCAGCAGCATGGCACTCAGGCTATCGTTGCGGCATGGATACGAACGGGCTCGACGACGTTCTGGCCGAGCACGAGTTCAGCGGTGCGGTGCTCATCCGCAAGGGCAACGCGACCCTGTACGAGGCCGCGACCGGGTTCGCGACACCGCGGTGGGAGGTGCCGAACACGCTCGACATGCGGTTCGACACGGCATCCATCACGAAGCTCTTCACCGCGGTCGCGGCCCTGCAGCTCGTGGGCAAGGGCGAGCTGGACCTCGAGACCTCGATCCATCACTACGTCGACCTCGAGGGCACGCAGATCCCGGTCGGGGTCACGTTGCTGCACCTGCTGACCCACACGAGCGGCATCGCGGACGACGCCGACGAGGAGGCGGGCGAGCGCTACGAGGACCTGTTCCTCCAGGTGCCCAACTACTCGATCGTCGAGACGAAGGACTTCCTGCCCCAGTTCGTGCACAAGACACCGCTGGCCGAGCCGGGCACCGTCTGCCGCTACAACAACGTCGGCTATGTGCTCGCCGGCCTCGCCATCGAGCGGGTCACCGGGTTGCCCTACCGTCAGGTGGTCTTCGACGAGGTGTTCACGAAGGCGGGGATGCTCGACTCCGGCTTCTACGATCGCCGCGACGCCGCGCCCCGCGTCGCCGAGGGCTGGGACCGTCGCGACGACGGCACCTGGTTCTCGAACATCTACAGCTCCCCGCCGATCGGCTCCCCGGAGGGCGGCGCGCAGACCACGGTCGGCGACCTGGTGCGGTTCATGCAGGCCGTGCGCGGGGGCGAGCTGCTCGACGCCGAGTGGACCGAGGAGTTCTTCGTGCCGCAGGTCGCGCACGACGAGACGGTCAGCTACGGCTTCGGGCTCGAGTTCGACCTCGAGGACGACGGCACGGTGCGCTCGTACTACAAGGACGGCATCAACGTCGGCGCGTCCGGCATCCTGCGTCACTACGTGGATGCCGGGCTCGACATCGCGGTGCTCTCCAACTCCGAGGAGGGGGCCTGGCCCATCATCCAGGAGCTCGACGAGCGCCTCGGGGGTTAGCGCACCTTCGTCCACCCGTTGCGGGTGAACAGCTCGCCGAGCGTCGCCTTCACCCGCAGCTGGGACGGCTTGTGGCCGGTGAGCCCGCCGCGCTTGGCCGCGTTGTAGATACCGCCGGCATCCCACGACGGCGTTCGCGGGGTCGGCCGTGACGACTTCACCGCGAGAAAGCGGAAGGTGTGCGCCTTCTCGTCGAGCTCGGCGACCACGAAGGGCTCGTCCGCGACGGTCGCGGTGACGGTGGCGCCGTCCACGCTGTAGGCGACATCGTCGGTGGTGAGCGCCTGCACGTGCGTGGCGAGCTGGGCGAGGGTGGCTGACATCATCCCAGCCTAGCCAGCCACCACCCGGATCAGATTCGCCCACGGGTCGTCGAAGCTCACGGTGCGCCCGTCGTCGCGCACCTGGATGCCGTGGTGCCCGAGCCGTTCGGTCAGCGCCCCGAGGTCGTCGGTGCTCGGCACCGCGATGTCGATCTGCCCGAGTCCGAGCGCGGGCAGCCGGGGACCTGCGCCGGCACTGTTCCACGTGTTCATGGCCATGTGGTGGTGGTAGCCGCCGGCGCTGACGAACAGCGCCTGCGGCCCGTAGGCGGCGGTCTCGTCGAAGCCGAGCCGATTCACGTAGAACTCGCGGGCGCTCGGGATGTCGCCGACCTGCAGGTGCACGTGCCCCACCCGCGCCCCGCCGATCACGGGCTCGGCGACGGCCGCCTCGGTGAGGTTCTGCTGCAGAAACGCGTTCGGGTCGAGGTAGAGCGTGCTCATCTCGACCGTGCCGTGCGCCCAGCTCCAGGCGCTGCGCTCACGGTCCCAGTAGAGCTCCACCCCGTTGCCCTCCGGATCGGTGAAGTAGAACGCCTTGCTCACCAGGTGGTCCGAGCTGCCGGTGAACGTGTTCGGGAACTTGCGGGCAACCGAGTAGACCGCGGCGGCGAGCGCCTCCTCGGTGTCGAAGAGGATGGCGGTGTGGAAGAGCCCGGCGTCCCGTGGGCTGGCGTGCCGCAGTTCCGGGGCGTGCTGCAGGATGACCACCGGTGTCGTGCCGCGACCGAGGGTGACCGTGTCGGCGGTTGCGGTGAGCACCTGCAGGGCCACGGCATCCCGGTAGTAGGCGGTCATCGCGTCGAGGTCGCCGACCTTCAGGGTGACCGGGCCCATGGCGGTGTCCGCGGCGAGTTGGTGCGTGATGTCGTTCATGTCGGATTCAACTTAGTTGAGAGTTCAAGTATTCCGCTACGCTCGGATCATGTCCGAACTCACCGCCGCGCAACAGCGTGCGTGGCGTGCGCTCGTGATGGCGACCCACCGTCTCGACGAGGCGCTCGACCGGCAGTCGAGGCGGGACGGCGGCATTCCGCACGCGTACTACAAGCTGCTCGTGTTCCTCTACGAGTCCGGGGATCGACGGCTCGCGATGTCGCAGCTCGCCGTGCAGCTGGGCTACTCGCCGAGCCGCCTGGCGCACGCGGTGGCGAGCCTCGAGCGCTCCGGCTGGGTGCGGCGGGTGCGCTCCACCGAGGATCGGCGGGTGCAGTTCGCCGAACTCACCGCCGAGGGCGCCGGCATCGTGCGCGCGGTGACGCCCGGTCAGGTCGCCGAGGTGCGTGAACCCGTGCTCAAGGCGCTGTCGGCCGCGGATGTCGCGGCCCTCGAACGCATCGCGACCGCGATCACGCGGGCGCTGGAGGCGTGAACCGCTTCTCGTAGCAGACGGACGAGGGCTCGTCGGCGTAGTACCCGAAGTTCGGGATGCGCACGTAGCCCTCACGCTCGTAGAACCGCATCGCGTCGGGTTGGCGGTCGCCGGTCTCCAGCACGAGCCGGTCGTAGCCGCGGCCGCGGGCGGTGTGCTCGAGCCGGGCGAGCACGGCCGAGGAGACGCCGGAGCCGCGCGCGGCGGGGCGCACGAACATCCGTTTCACTTCCGCGTGGGAGGCATCGAGTTCGCGCAGCCCGCCGCAACCGAGGGGTTCGCCGTCGCGGTAGGCGACGAAGAACGCGCTCACGTCGTCCGCGGAGGGCGCCGGGCCCGGCTCCGAGTCGGGCGTGCCGTAGCGCGCATCGATCTCGGTGCGTTGCTCGGCCCGCAGCGTGACGGCGTCGGGATGCGCCCAGGGCACCTCTCGCACCTCGATCACGCGGTGAGCCGCTCGATCAGCTCCCGGTAGCGCGCGGCGGTCTGTTCGACGATCTCCTGCGGCAGCCGGGGCGGCGTGCCCTGCTTGTCCCAGTTGGCGGCGAGCCAGTCGCGCACGATCTGCTTGTCGAAGCTCAGGCCGCGCCGCCCGGCGTCGTACTCGACGGCATCCCAGTACCGGCTGGAGTCGCTCGTGAGCACCTCGTCGCCGAGGGTGAGCTCGCCCGTGGCCGGGTCGTCGCCGAACTCGAACTTGGTGTCGGCGAGGATGATGCCGCGGGCCTCGGCGATCGCGGAGGCCCGCGCGAAGATCGCGAGGGACCGGTCGCGCAGCGCCTCGGCCGCGGGTGCGCCCACGATCTCGGCGGCCCGCTCGAAGGAGATGTTCTCGTCGTGCTCGCCCATCGGGGCCTTGAAGGCGGGGGTGAAGATCGGCTCGGGCAGCCGGTCGCCGTCCTGGAGGCCCGCCGGCAGCGCGATGCCGCACACGGTCTGCTGCTCGCGATACTCGGCCCAGCCGCTGCCGGTGAGGTAGCCGCGCACGACGCACTCGATCGGGTGCATCTCAAGACGCTTGACGAGCATGGCGCGGCCCGCGAACTCGACGGGGACCTCGACGCGCTCGACCACCGGGTCGACGAGGTGATTGGGCACCTCGTCGAGCTGCGCGAACCACCACAGGCTCAGTCGCGTCAGCAGCTCGCCCTTGCCCGGGATGCCCGGCTCGAGCACATGGTCGAACGCGCTCACCCGATCACTGGCCACCATGAGCACGAGCTCGGGGTGCTCCGCGTCGGAGTAGAGGTCGCGCACCTTGCCCGAGTAGCTGTGCTCCCAGCTCACTCGGCGACCCGCAGCGCGATGTCGGTGCGGTAGTGGCCGCCCTCGAGGTGGATGGCGTCCAGCGCCGTGTAGGCCTTCGCGCGGGCGACGGCGAAGTCGGCGCCGGTCGCGACGACGCTCAGCACCCGCCCGCCCGTGGCGAGCACCTTGCCGTCGACGATGGCGGTGGCGGCGTGCGCGATGGTCACGTCGCCGACGTTCTCGAGCCCGGTGATCTCCCGGCCCGTGATCGGGTTGTCGGGGTAGCCCTCGCTGGCGAGCACGACCGTCACGGCGACGTCGTCGCTGAATCGGGGGCGGGGCAGCGCGCCGAGCCCGCCCGTCGCGGCCGCGAACAGCAGGCCCGAAAGCGGTGTGATCAGTCTCGGCAGCACGACCTGCGTCTCCGGATCGCCGAAGCGGGCGTTGAACTCGATCACGCGCACGCCGCGCTTGGTGATGATGAGCCCGCAGTAGAGCAGCCCGATGAACGGGGTCTGCTCCTCGGCGAGCTTGCGCACCGTCGGCAGCGCGATCGTCTCGATCACCTCGTCGACGAAGCCCTCCGGCAGCCAGGGCAGCGGCGAGTAGGCGCCCATGCCGCCGGTGTTCGGACCGTCGTCACCGTCGAAGGCGCGCTTGTAGTCCTGGGCGGGGGCCAGCGGGAGCACGTCGTGACCGTCGCTGAGCAGGAACAGCGAGACCTCCTGGCCGGCGAGAAACTCCTCGACGAGCACGGGGCCCTGCTGCAGCCAGTACTCCGCGTGGGCGAGCGCGGCACCGCGGTCCGCCGTGACGAGCACGCCCTTGCCGGCGGCGAGGCCGTCCGCCTTCACCACGTAGGGGGCGCCGTACTCGTCGATCGCCGTCACGGCCTCGTCGAGGGTGCCCGCGCGGGTGGCGCGACCGGTGGGCACGCCCGCGTCATCCATGATCCGCTTCGCGAAGGTCTTGCTGCCTTCGAGGGCCGCCGCCGCCTTGCCGGGGCCGAACACGGCGATGCCGCGGCGGCGCAGCGCATCGGCGACACCGGCGACGAGTGGGGCCTCGGGGCCGACCACGACGAGCTGGATGTCGTTGTCCATCGCGTAGTCGGCGACGATGGTCGGATTCGTGGGATCGAGGGCGATCACCGGCACGACCGCGGCGATGCCGGCGTTGCCGGGGGCCGCGATGATCTCGTGCTCGCCCTCCTCGCGCAGCAGCGCGGTGACGATCGCGTGCTCGCGGGCACCGGAACCGAGAACGAGGATACGCACGGGTTCAAGACTATCGAGCGCGGTCCGGTCCGCTACTCTGCTGTCGTGAACGAAGGAGCACCGCGCCCCGGCAGGGAACAGCGTGCCTGGATCCGCGTGCAGTGGGCCGGTACAATCGGCAGCTTCTTCCTGCTGTTTCAGGCGATTCTGGCCGTGGCGCTCGATGGCGCCGAGAACTTCGCGGGTATGGCCGCGAGCATCCTCGCGTCGGTGGCCGCCGTGCTGGCGCTGATCTTCGTGCGTCGGCTGACCAAGGCCGGGGTGCGCGATGTCGCCTTCATCAAGGCGACGACGACCGCACGCCTCATCGCGGTCGCGTGGGTGCTCGTGATGATCGCGATCATCTCCGGCACGATCGTCGGCGTGATCTGGAGCATCGAAGCGGAGACCCTCGACTGGACCGCGGGGATCATCAGCGTGCTCGGCACGGCATCCCTCATCGCGATGGTCGGCCCGGGCTACACCGAGTACCGCGAGGGTCTGCTGCATCGCGATGCCATCGACCATGCCGCCGAAGCGAATCCCGCCGGCTGAGGGCAGGGCCGCGGTCGCCGCCGCCCTGCAACCCGCCGCCGCGCGTGAGGCGACCGCGACCGCCGTGCGCTACCTGCTGCAGGTGCTCGCCGAGCGCGCCGAGGGCAACACGGTCGAGATCCGGGTGCCGCCATTTGGTGCCGTGCAGGCGATCGAAGGGCCGCGGCACACGCGCGGCACGCCACCCAACGTCATCGAGACGGATGCCGCCACCTGGCTGCACCTCGCGACCGGTCGGCTCGACTGGGCCGATGCCGTCGCCGCGGGCTCGGTGGCGGCATCCGGATCCCGCGCCGACCTGAGCGCGCACCTTCCGCTGCCGTGGGAGACAATGGAGGGGTGAGCCAACCCGAGCAGACCACCGTGCGCAGGGCCCCGAAGTTCGGCGCCTTCATGATCGTGGGCGGCATGGTGGGGTTGCTCGCGACCCTGATCGTCACCTCGCTGCAGCCCGCGGACCCCGCGGTCGGCTTCGGCGCGCTCTTCGCCTACTTCAGCCTGTTCGGCATCCCGATCGGCGTCGCGCTCGGCGCGCTGCTGGCGATTCTGCTCGACTGGATCTCGCGCAAGCGAGCGAAGACGGTCGCCGTGGAGATCGAGCACGTCGAGGCTCAGGGGCGCGAGTAGCGCGATCCGTCGGCGGCTCGCACGAGCAGCCCGGCATCCACGAGGTAGCGCCGCAGGGTGACTCCGTCCGGCGCGAGTTGCGCGAGAGCCTCGGTGACAGCGCGCTCGTCGAGCTCTCCAGTGGGCAGCCGCGCGGCCGCCCACTCGAGCAGTTCCAGGCGGTCCGAGGGCTTCGCCGGGTACTGGTCGATTCGCCCGTCCCGCACCCAGCGGTCGACGCCCTCGAGTCGCTCGGGGGCGCTCTCGGCGAGCAGCTCGGCGAATCGCTCGGTCGGTGCGCCGACGTCGTCGACCAGTCCGGCCGCCCGAAGATCAGCGATCGCCTTCTCGCGGCGCCGCCCGACGGAGCCGGGCAGCCCGAGCACGAGTTCGGCGTACACGCGGCGCCGATACGGGTCGGCGAGGGCCGCGGCCACCGCGCGCCACCGGTTGCTCATCAGCTGAGCTGGGTCTTCTCCACCCAGGCGAGGTACTCCGGGGTGACCGAGCCGGTGACGTAGTCGCCGGTGAAGCAGCTCATCTCCAGGGCCGTGACATCCGAACCCTCGATGATCGCCGCCTCCAGGTCTGCGACCTCCTGGTAGATGAGGTAATCGGCGCCGATCTCGGTTGCGATCTCGGGGATCTTGCGGCCGTGCGCGACGAGCTCATGGCGGCTCGGCATGTTGATGCCGTAGACGTGCGGGTAGCGCACGGGCGGCGCTGCCGAGGTGAAGGTGACCTTGTTCGCCCCGGCCTCGCGGGCCATCTGCACGATCTCCTTGCTCGTCGTGCCGCGCACGATCGAGTCGTCGACGATCAGGATGTTCTTGCCCTTGAACTCGCTCGACATCGCGTTGAGCTTCTGCTTGACGCTCTTCTTGCGCTCGGCCTGGCCGGGCATGATGAACGTGCGGCCGACGTAGCGGTTCTTGTAGAAGCCCTCGCGGTACTCGACCCCGAGCTTCTGGGCGACCTGCATCGCGGCGGGCCGCGAGGAATCCGGGATCGGCATGACCACATCGATGTCGCCCATCGGTGTGTACCTGGCGATGGTGTCCGCGAGCCGGTTGCCCAGGCGCAGACGTGCCTCGTACACCGAGATGCCGTTCATCACCGAGTCCGGACGGGCCAGGTAGACGTACTCGAACGAGCAGGGGATCAGCCGCGGGTTCGCCGCGCACTGCTTCGAGGCCATCTGTCCGTCGGGCGTGATGAAGATCGCCTCGCCGGGGGCGACATCCCGCACGAATTCATAGCCCGCGCTCTCGAGCACGAGCGATTCGGATGCCACGATCCAGTCATCCCCGACGAAGCCGGCCGGGCGCCGCCCGAGCACGAGGGGGCGGATGCCGTACGGGTCGCGGAACGCCAGCAGCCCGTGCCCGGCGATGATCGCGATCGCCGCGTACGAGCCCTCGACCCGCTCGTGCACGCGCGTGATCGCGTTGAACACCTGGTCGGGGTCGAGGTCGGTGCCCGAGATCTGCGCCTGCAACTCGTTGGCGAGCACGTTGACGAGCAGCTCGGTATCGCTCGAGGTGTTGAGGTGGCGGCGGTCGATGTGGAACAGCTCGTCGGTGAGCTCGCGCGTGTTGGTGAGGTTGCCGTTGTGCACGAGCGTGATGCCGTAGGGCGCGTTCACGTAGAACGGCTGCGCCTCCTCCTCGCTCGAGGCGCTGCCCTTCGTCGCGTAACGCACGTGCCCGAGGCCCACGTTGCCGAGCAGGCTGCGCATGTCGCGCGTGCGGTAGGCCTCGCGCACCTGCCCCTTGGCCTTGAACATGTGGATGATGCTGCCCTCATCCGTCGCGATGCCAGTCGAGTCCTGGCCGCGGTGCTGCAGCAGCAGCAGGGCGTCGTAGACCTGCTGGTTGACGGGCTGGGACGAGACGATGCCGACGATGCCGCACATGTGGGCGGGGAACTCCCGAGGTCTGCGAACGCACCCGGGCGGGTACGTTCTAGTTTCTCACACTGATGGCCAGGCGACCTCGAGTGCGGCACACGGGCCCGTCGACGTTGCGGAGGATGGCGCGCCGGGCGAGTCGACGTTGCGGAGGATGGCGCGCCGGCTCGTGCCGCGCGGCGCGCGGCGCGCGGCGTGTCATCCTCCGCAAGTGCGTCGGCGGTGGCGTTGCGAGCCGCGAAACGAGCCCGGGTACGCTTGAGGGCGTGACCGCGGATTCCTCCAGCACGTACCGCGACGCCGGTGTCGACACCGCCGCGGGCGACCTTGCCGTCGAGCTCATGAAGGCGGCCGTCAGCGCCACGCACGGCAGCGAGGTGCTCGGCGGGGTCGGCGGGTTCGCTGGCCTCTTCGATGTCTCGTTCCTCAAGGCGTTCTCGCGGCCCTTGCTCGCGTCGTCCACCGACGGCGTCGGCACCAAGGTGGCGATCGCGCAGGCGCTCGACAAGCACGACACGATCGGCCAGGACCTCGTGGGCATGGTCGTCGACGACATCGTCGTCGTCGGCGCGCGCCCGATGTTCATGACCGACTACATCGCGTGCGGCAAGGTCGTGCCCGAGCGGATCGCCGACATCGTGCGCGGCATCGCCGCGGCCTGCGAGGCGACCGGCACCGCGCTCGTCGGCGGCGAGACGGCGGAGCACCCCGGGCTCCTCGGGCCCGACGACTACGACGTCGCGGGTGCCGCGGTCGGTGCGGTCGAGGCGGATGCCCTGCTCGGCCCGCATCTGGTGCTCGACGGCGATGTGGTGGTCGCGATGGCATCATCGGGACTGCACAGCAACGGCTTCTCGCTGGTGCGGCACATCCTCGCCCAGCGCGGGATCGGCTACACGCAGCGCATCGACGACCTCGGCACCGTCGGCGAGGCGCTGCTGGTGCCGACGCGTCTGTACACCACGCCGCTGCTGCGGCTGCTGGCGGCGCAACCGGACGCGGTGCATGCGCTCAGCCACGTGACCGGCGGCGGCATCGCCGCGAACCTCGCGCGCGTGCTGCCCAAGGGCGCCTCGGTCGAGGTCGAGCGCTCCACGTGGTCGCCGCCGTCGATCTTCCGCGTGCTCTCCGACCTCGGCGGCACGAGCCTCGAGTCGGCCGAGGGCACCTGGAACCTCGGGATCGGCATGATCGCGATCGTGGCGGCGGATGCGGCATCCGAGGTCATCGCGTCGATCGAGGCCGAGGGCATCCCCGCGTGGGAGGTCGGGCGAGTCTCGTTCGCTCCCCTGGCCTCGGCGCAGGGCTGGGAGCAGGGCGCGAAGGGCGTCGACGGCGGGGCCGTCAGGTTGAGCGGGAGCTACGCGAGCTAGGAGCGGTCAGGCGCTCTTGGACTCGTCCGCGTCTTCGGTGTCGAACTCATCCTCGGCGTAGTCGTCCGCGTAGGGGTCGACCGAACCGGCGAACTCGGGCCACTTCTCGAGGTCCTCCGCCAGTCGCGGGTCGCTCGGGGTTGCGCCAAGCTCTTTCTCGAGGGCACCGTAGTTGGTGTCCGGGCTGAAGTACTTGAGGTCGCGAGCGACCTTCGTGTGCTTTGCCTTTTGACGGCCGCGCCCCATGCGAGACCCCCTCTTGGTCTGTCCAGTCGCGCGTGGCGCCGAGGAACGTGTGCGAACAGGGATGAAGAAAACTAACCGGCAGTTTAGCACGCGGTCTTCGCCCGATCCGGGTGTTGTTCACCGTGGGCGAGCGCGGGCGCGCGCGGCGCCCGGTAGCCTGTGTCGGTGGCTTCCGCGACTACCGACACCTCGGTCGTCGTCATCGGTGCGGGTCAGGCCGGTCTCTCGGTTTCGTACTATCTGCGACGTCTGGGGCTCGATCCCGGCAACGACTTCGTGGTGCTCGATCGCGGCCCCGGCACGGGCGGCGCGTGGCAGTTCCGCTGGGAGTCCCTGCGCATCGGTTCGGCGCACAAGATCAACGACCTTCCGGGCCTCGACGCGCTGGGGCTGAGCTTCGAGACCGCGGATCGGCACGCGCCGGCCAAAGACGTCGTGGCCGACTACTACGCGCGGTACGAGCAGTACTACGGCCTGCAGGTGGTGCGCCCCGCCGACGTCACCGCCGTCGAGAATCTGGGCACCGATCTCACCGTGAAGTTCACACTCGACGACGAGGAGAAGGAGGTCTCCACGGTCACCGTCGTCAATGCGACCGGCACGTGGGGCGCGCCGTTCATCCCGTGGTACCCGGGGCTGAAGTCGTTCGAGGGGCGACACCTGCACACCGGGGAGTACACCTCCGCCGAGGACTTCCGCGGCAAGAGCGTCGTGGTGGTCGGCGGCGGCACCTCGGCGATCGGCTTTCTGCTGGAGCTCGAGAACGTCGCATCCAAGCTCACCTGGGTCAGTCGCCGCCCGATCGACTTTCTGGAAGACGGCGACCTGAACCTCGAGGCGCGCATGGAGGCGGTGCGCGCGCAGGACGAGGCCGCTCGGGCCGGCCGCGCGCTGCCGAGCATCGTCAGCGGCACGGGGGTGCCGCGCACGCGCAAGATCCAGGCCGGAATCGAGCGCGGCGTGCTCACTCCACGCCCGATCTTCGCCTCGATCGAACCGAAGGGCGTGCGCTGGGCCGACGGGGCGTTCGTCGAGGCGGATGCCATCATCTGGTCCACCGGGTTCCGTCCCGAACTGCGCCACCTGGCCCCGCTGAAGCTGCGCGAGAAGGAGGGCGGCGTCGTCGTGGCGCAGGGCGCGTCGTGGAAGGACCCGCGCGTGTTCTTCGCCGGCTACGGACCGCAGGCCTCCACGATCGGCGCGAACCGGGCGGGGCGAATGATCGCCCGTCAGGTCATCGCCACGCTGAGCAAACTGCAGGCGGGGCGCTGATGGAGCTGTTCTGGTTGGTGCCGATCGTGTTCGGCGTGCTCGTCGTCGTGCTCGGCGTGATCGTGCTCGCGGTGCTCATCCCGGCGGCCCGGCGGCAGGTGGAGATCGACCGCGCGCGTTCGGCCGACGAGGAGCATGACCCGGGTGCACGATAATGGCCCGATGACCGAGGCCACACCCCGTCCCCCGCAACGCCGCTACTGGTTCGTGATCGCGCTCGCCGTGTTCGTCGTGATCGCCGACCAGCTCAGCAAGGTCTGGGCGGAGGCGGCGCTCGGCGATGGCGAGGTCATCCCGGTGATCGGGGACTTCATCCGGTTCGTACTCGTGTACAACGCCGGCGCCGCCTTCGGGCTCGGCGCCGGGTACACCTGGGTGCTCGCCCTCGTTGCGGGCGCCGCGGCGGTGGCGATCGCCTGGTACGGCTGGCGCGTGCGCTCCTGGTGGTGGGCGGTCGTGTTCGGCCTCGTGCTCGGCGGCGCCGTCACGCACTTCGGCGACCGCGTGTTCCGCGGCAAGGTCGTGGACTTCATCGGCTACGGCAACTTCTTCATCGGCAACGTCGCCGACATCGCGATCGTTGGCGGCGCGATCCTCGGCGGGGTGCTCGCCCTGATGCAGGTGCCGATCCGGGGCAAGGCGGCCCCAGCCGAGGTCGCGGAGACCGCCGAGCGTCCCGAGGCCTAGGGCACGACGACCACCTTGCCGCGGGCACGACCCTCGGCGAGGTAGCGGATGCCGTCGGCCACCGAATCGAGCGGCAGTTCGTGGTCGATCACCACCCTCAGGTCGCCTGCCGACACCGCCTCGAGCAACTGCTGCAGCACCTCCGGCGTCTCCGAGGAGATCACCGACCGCAGTCGCTGCTTCGTGAACGGGTCGCGGAGCATCGCGGCGAACTGGCGGCGTTGTCCGCCGAGCACGCGCCCGCCGCCCTCGGCGCCGACCAGCACGAGGGCCCCCGTGGCCGTCAGGTGCGCGCGGAGCAGGTCGAGCGCACGCCCACCGGCGGTGTCGATGATCGCGTCGTAGACGCCGTCGAGCGTCTCGCGCGTGTAGTCGATCACCCGACTCGCGCCCAGCGAGCGCACCAGGTCGGTCTTGCTCGTGCTGCACACACCCGTGACGGTCGCACCGGCGGCGACCGCGAGCTGCACCACGATCGAGCCGATGCCGCCGGCCGCGCCGATCACCAGCACACGATCGCCGGATGCCACCTCCGCGCCACGCACCGCGTGCACGGCCGCGCTGCCCGCCAGCGGCAGACTCGCCGCCTGCACCCACCCCAGCCCGGCGGGCTTGGGCACGAGACGGTCGGCTCGCGCCACGGCGTAGTCGGCGAAGGATCCGCGCGCCGTGCCCAGTACCTCGTCGCCGGGGCTCAGGTGCGTGACCTTCGTGCCGACGGCGTGCACGACGCCCGCGACATCCACGCCGCGCGTCGCCTGGCGCGGACCGCGGAGCCCGAGGAATGGGCGCACCATGGTCGGCAGGCCGGTCATGAGGTGCCAATCGGCTGGGTTGATGCTCGCAGCGCGAACCTCGACGACGACCTCGTCGTCGCCGGGGCTCGGGATGGGCACGTCGCGCAACTCGAGCACGTCGACGTCGCCGTAGCGGTCTTGCTGGATGGCTCTCATGCCGTCTCCTCGGGGTAGTGGAACACGTCGTCGAGAGGCACGCCGAAGACGCGGGCGATCTGGAAGGCCATCTCGAGCGAGGGGGAGTAGCGCCCCTGCTCGATCGCGATGACGGTCTGGCGGGTGACGCCGATGCGGTCGGCGAGCTCCGCCTGCGTCATCTCGCCGTGGTGAAACCGCAGGGTGCGGATGGCGTTGGTGACCTTGGTCGGCTTCACCATGTCGGCAGTCCCCGGCGGTAGGCGATGAGCTTGGTGATCGTGGCGAGGATGCCCGACAGCACGAACGCGAGGTAGAGCACGTTGGCGATCCAGAACGGGTGCGCGTCGAGCATGGCGAGCGCGAGCGCGCCGAGCGCGCCCGCGATCACGAAGGAGTGACCGACGTACTCGCCCCAGCGGTAGATGTCCCGGTCGCGCTGGTCGCGCTGTCCCCGATCGCGCGGCGAGAAGATGGCGACGAAGATCGTCACAACGATGCCTCCGACGATCGCCCCGACAATGGTCCAGATCATCGGCCACTGGTAGGCGACGTCCACGAGCGGGCCGCCTGCGGCGGCGTTCAGCACGATGGCCACGTAGATGCTGTAGGCGACGACCGCGATGATGCCCAGCACCCAGACGCCCTTCTCCTCGTAGGACACGGTTCCTCCTTGTAAAGAATCTTTGACGCGCCCAATGTAAAGAATCTCAGACAACATGTCAAGTGATCCGTACAGTCGGTCGGCCCCCGTACGCTCGAGGACGTGATCAGAACGCTCGCCGTGGAGGGCTACCGCTCCCTGCGCAGTCTCGTCGTTCCCCTCGGCGCGCTCACCGTGGTCACCGGTCCCAACGGCAGCGGCAAGTCGAGCCTGTACCGCGCGCTGCGGCTGCTCGCGGCCTGCTCGATGGGCGGTGCCGTCGCCGCTCTCGCTCAGGAGGGCGGCCTGCGCAGCACCCTGTGGGCGGGGCCCGAGACCGTCGCACGACGGGTGGCCTCCGGCGAGTTCGCGGTGCAGGGCACCGCGCGTTCCGCGCCGGTTGCGCTGCGGCTGGGGTTCTCCGGCGACGAGTTCGGCTACGCCATCGACTTCGGGCTGCCGATCCCCTCCCAGACGATGTTCGGCCTCGATCCCGAGATCAAGGCCGAAGCCGTCTTCAGCGGAGCGGTGCTGCGCCCGGCGACCGCGCTCACCGAACGCCACGGACCCGCGATGCGCATGCGCGACGACGACGGCGCCTGGCGTGCTCACGACCACCGGCTGCGACCGTTCGACTCGATGCTCGCCGAGTTCGCCGACCCGAGGCTGACGCCCGAGTTGCTCGAGCTGCGCGAACGCATGCGCTCCTGGCGCTTCTACGACCACTTCCGCACGGATGCCGGCGCACCGGCCCGCGCGAGCCGGCTCGGCACGCGCACCCCGGTGCTCGCCCACGACGGCTCCGACCTCGCCGCCGCGTTGCAGACGATCAGAGAGCAGGGGCGATCCGACGAACTGGACCACGCCGTCTCCGCCGCTTTCCCAGGCGCACACCTGGAGATCACGGGCACCGACGGCTGGTTCTCGCTCGGCATGCGCCAGCCCGGCATGCTGCGTCCGCTCGCCGCGGCGGAGCTCTCCGACGGAACGCTGCGCTACCTGCTGTGGATCGCCGCGCTCCTGAGCACCCGCCCGCCCGCGCTGCTCGTGCTCAACGAGCCGGAGACGAGTCTGCATCCGGACCTGATCGAGCCGCTCGGCCAGCTCATCGCCGCCGCCGCCGAGCGCACGCAGACGGTCGTGGTCTCGCACTCTCCGCGACTCATCGCCGCACTCGATGCCGCCGGCGCCTCGCGCATCGAACTGGCCAAGTCGAACGGTGAGACGAGCGTGGTCGATCAGGGGCTGCTCGACGCCCCGGCCTGGCAATGGCCCAAGCGGTAGCGATCAGGCAGTCAGCGCGACGAGAGCCCAGGCCGCGGCTGCGGCGCCGATGCCGAGCACGAGGTTGGCGGCGACGCTGCCGATCGCGGGCCGCCACCTGCCCTGCTGCACGAGCTGGATCGTCTCCACGCTCAGCGTGCTGAAGGTGGTGAGGCCACCGCACAGACCCCCGAGCAGCACCAGCCGCAGGTCCTCGCCGAGCGCCGCGCGGGCCGCGAGACCGACCACGGCACCGCCGATCGCCGAGCCGACGACGTTGACCACGAGCACACCCCAGGGCGCCCGGATGCGACGCGTGACCTCGAAGCGCACGACCGCGGCCAGGGCCCCGACCACGACCGCCGCCAGCAGGGCGCTCACTCGGCGGCCTCGTCGATCAGGGGACTCCGGCGACCGAGTCGCAGCCCGAGCCCGGCGGCGGTGAGGCCGAGCAGGATGGAGGCGGCGAGATAGCCCGCGGCGAGCATCCACTCGTCCGCTGCGGCGAGGGTCACCAGGGAGACGGCGAGTGCGGAGAACGTGGTGAAGGAGCCCAGGAGTCCAGGGCCGAGTCCGGCCCGAAGCCAGGCCGGCGCGCGATCCCAGGCGGATGAGACGAGCGCACCGAGCACGAAGGCGCCGAGCACGTTGATGCCGAGCGTCGCCCAGGGGAAGGCGTCGTCGCCGTGCGGCAGGAGGGCGTCGATCCCGAGGCGCAGCGCGGTGCCGACGGCGCCGCCGATCAGCACCGCGAGCAACGTCATCGTCGTCCGGCCGGTGGCTTCGCCGGCGGCATCGGCTTGCGCACCACCGGACGGCGGGGCTCGCCGCGGCGATCCTCACCGGGCAGGGGCCGCGAGCGGCGACCGTAGATGAGCGTCGAGGAGTCCAGCAGCCACGGCACGAGCGCGATCACGACCCCGTGCACGAGCACGAGCTTGTGACGGATGCGGCGTGCCTTGTGATTGTGCAGGAAGTTCTCCCACCAGTGCCCGACGATGAACTGCGGCATGTAGACCGTGACGACCTCGGGGCCGAACTCCTCGCGCCGGTGCTTGATGTAGTTCGCGAGCGGCACGCTGATGTCCCGGTACGGCGAGGCGATGATGCGCAGCGGCACCTTGATGTTCTGCGCCTCCCAATCGCGTTCGAGCTGCTCGCTCGCGGCGTCGTCGATCGACAGGTGCACGGCCTCGATCGATTGGTGACGCGCGGCGATCGCGTAGTCGAGCGCCTTCAGGATGGGCTTCTGCATGCGGCCCACGAGCACGATCGCGTGGTCGCCGTGCGAACCGAACTTGGTGGTCGCGTCGACCTCGAGCTCCTTGTCGACATCGCGGTAGTAGCGGTGCACGCCGAGCATGAGCACGAAGAGCACCGGCATGATCACGTAGACCAGCCAGGCGCCGTGGGTGAACTTCGTGATCGTCACCACGATCAGCACGCTGGCGGTCATGGCCGCGCCGACGCCGTTGAGCACCAGTGATCGCCAGACGGTGCCGCGGTCTGCGCAGCCGTTCTTGAGCATCCGCCACCAGTGCCGCACCATGCCCGCCTGGCCGAGGGTGAAGGAGATGAACACCCCGATGATGTAGAGCTGGATGAGCGCCGTGACCTCGGCCTGGTAGACCACGAGGATGGCCGCGGCGATCACGGAGAGGGCGATGACCCCGTTGGAGAAGATGAGCCGGTCCCCGCGCGTCGACAGCGACTTCGGCGCGTAGTGGTCTTGCGCGAGCACCGAGCCCAGCAGGGGGAATCCGTTGAACGCGGTGTTGGCCGCCAGCAGCAGCACGGCCGCGGTCGTGGCCTGGATCACGTAGAACGCGATCGAGTTGTTGCCGAAGGTCGCCGCCGCGATCTGCGCGATGAGGCTGCGCTGCGGGCTGGTCTCGCAGTTCTCGAAGCCGATGAGGTGGCAGGCGTCTTCGGCGTAGTGCACGCCCGTGATGAGTCCGAGGGCGACGAGTCCGCTGAACAGCGTGATGGCGATCGCGCCCATCGCCACGAGGGTCTTCTGCGCGTTCTGGATCTTGGGCCGACGGAACGCGGGCACGCCATTGGAGATCGCCTCCACGCCGGTGAGCGCCGCACAGCCGCTCGCGAACGAGCGCAGCAGCAGCAGGATGATGCCCGCCTGCGTGAGCTGCTCCGCCTGCACGACGTACTCGGCGCTCTCGGCGACCGGCGCGTCCCCGGCGAAGGTGCGTGCCAGGCCGACGATGACCATCACGGCGATGCTGCCGATGAACAGGTAGGTCGGGATCGCGAAGGCCTTGCTCGATTCCCGCACCCCGCGCAGGTTGATCGCGGCCAGCAGCACGATGAAGCCGACCGCGATCTCGATGCGGAACGGATTGAGCTCCGGGATCGCGGAGATGATGTTGTCCACGCCCGAGGCGACCGATACGGCCACCGTGAGCACGTAGTCCACGAGCAGCGCGGAGGCGACCACGAGGCCGGCCTTCTCGCCCAGGTTCTTCGAGGCGACCTCGTAGTCGCCCCCGCCGCTCGGATAGGCCTTGATGAGCTGGCGGTAGGAGAGCACCACCACGATGAGCAGCACGACGACCGCGGCCGCGACCCAGGGCGCGAACGAGAGGAAGGCGAGCCCGCCGATGAGCAGGATCATCAGCAGCTCCTGCGGCGCGTAGGCCACGGACGAGAGCGGGTCGCTCGCGAAGATCGGCAGCGCGAGGTGCTTGGGCAGCAGCTGGCCCTCGAGCTTGTCCGAGGGCAGCGGCTCACCGATGAGCCATCGCTTCGGGGAGCGTCCTACTTCCGTCACGAGGGGCGAGCCTACTCCTGCCGCGGAGCGTGTGAGCAAGCACTTGCGGCCTAGAATTCCCCCATGCCCGCCACCCGCCGCCGCCGCCGTTGGCCCTGGATCGTCGGGGCCGTGATCGTGGTGCTGCTCGTGCCGGTCGCGATCCTCGTGGTGCCGATCCTCACCCACCAGAACGCGGGGCTCTCCAACCAGGAGTCCACCGGCGAGCAATGGCCGCTGTCCGTGACGGCCGAGGGTGACGACGGTCGCACGCGCGTGCTGTCCGTGCATCCGGTCGAGCCGGGCGGGGAGGTCGACACTTCGACGCTCGAGGTCGGTGAGCGCCTGGTCGTGAGCGGAACCGGGTACGACGCGACGCAGGGCATCTACGTGGCGATCTGCGTCATCCCGGATGACCCGGCCACCAAGCCCGGGCCGTGCATCGGCGGCGTGCCCGAGCAGGAGTCCACGCAGTCCACCGTGGGGGCGGTGGAGTTCGCCCCCAGCAACTGGATCAACGACGACTGGGCGTGGAAGCTGTTCGGCGCCAGAAGCTACGACGACATCACGACCGGCACGTTCACCGCGTACATCGAGGTCGGCGACCCCGTCGGCGAGGGCTTCGACTGCCGCGAGCAGGCCTGCGGCATCTACACGCGCAACGATCACACGGCGCTCGGCGACCGTGTGCAGGACGTCTACATCCCGGTGGGGTTCTAGTCGGCCGATTCCCGCTGGATGCGCTCGATCTCATCGAGGGCGTTGCCGGGAACGCAGCGGCCCCAGCCCTCGAGCGCCATCACGTTGTCGCCGATCGCGAAGTGCAGGTAGCGGTCCGGCTCGCCGGGAAAGCGCACGAAGACGTCGTCGAGCCCGGCCAGCTCGGGCCGCGGCTCGACGGTGAAGCCCTTGGACTCCCAGAACTCCGCGACAGCGTCGGCACCCCCCTCGACGGGTTGCGATGAGCGGCGATAGCCGGAGAACGTCACGCCGGTCTCGCCCGACGGCAGAACGCACTGCAGCGGAGTGTCATCGTCGTCCACCTGCCACTGACCGCCGACCGCCTCCTGGGTCTCGTCGAGCAGGGCGAGCAGTTCCGCCTGCGCCTCCTGGGGAGTCATCGTGTTCTCCGATCCGCCCGTCGAGCATCCGGTCAGCAGCAGCGCCCCGATCGCCAGCAGCGCCACCCCCCGTGTGCTCATCGCGCTATTCAATCAGCAAGTCCGGACGCCCAGCGGCCAGGATGGCCATGTTGCGCAACGCCTCGGTGCCCACGCGCAGGTAGTCGCCGTGGTGGTAGGAGGCCTCGAAGTCGTCGCCGCCGTCGCTGCCGAACTCCTGCGTGCCCGGCAGCACGTCGGGCATGAGCCGGGGGTTCGCGCTGAACTGGCTGAGCCCGACGCCGATGTCGTTGACGAAGTCGAGCGGGGCATCCGTGTACCAGAACCCGCCGTCGCCGACCACGTAGAACGGGTCGCCGCTGCCGTCATCGCCGTGCAGCACCCGGTCGTCGACGATCCAGCCCGCCGATCCGAAGGCCGCGAAGGTGTCGACCCCGTGATCCTCCTTGAGCGTGTACATGGCCGTCGTCGAACCGTAGGAGTGGGCGAACACGTTGAGCTGGGCGCTCTGATTGGTGAAGAGGGTCGCGGCGTTGAACCCGTCGAGGGCCTGGCCGAGACGGGCCGCACCGGCGATCGCGAGATCGGCGTCCTTCACTGTGAGCTCGGTCGGCGTCTCGTAGCCGATCCAGGCGATCGTCGCGATGGTTCCGGTGAGACCGGCCTCCCGCATCACCAGCAGTTGCTCGTTGTAGAAGTCGAGGGCCGAGCCGCCCCAGTCGGGCATCGATGCGGCCGTCGTGTTCATGCCGGGTACGAGGAACGAGGTGATGTCGGCGGTGTCGACGTCGCCGAACGAGATCGCGGCCAGCACCGGATCGCCCAGGTCGAGGCTGATGAGCGAGCGCGGCGGGGTGCCCGTGCCGGTGCCGAGGGTGGTGAGGATCGCGTCGATCGCCTTCAACCGCTCGACCGCGTCCTGATCGTCGGGATGCTCACGCACGTAGGCCTTGAGTGCGCTGCGCTCCGCGGTGATCATCGTCGTGTTCGCGCTCGCGCGGTCGCGGTAGGCGGCGCCCTCGAGGTTGCCGACGAGCTGCGGGTAGGTCTTCGCGAGCAGCGCGCCGCCCGCCGGTCCGATGCTGCCCCACACCGCCGCGACCGCGAGCATGTTGTCGGGGTCGTCGTTGTCGGCGGTGAGCAGCGCGAAGAGCTCCGGGTGCTGCGCGAGCAGCAGCGCCCGCTCCGACGCCGTCATGGTCGAGAGCTGTCGCATCAGTTCGTCCCGATCCCAGGTGCGCGAATCGCGGATGGTGTCCGCGGTCAGCGCCCCCACCGCGGCGCGCGAGCCGAGCGCGGATGTCGCGGCGGCATCCGCGGCACGCCGGTCTTCGACGATGCCGCCGCGGGCGGCGACCAGGCGGCCGAGCTCGGCCTGGTACTCGCGGATCTGCTGGTCGAGACGGAGTGCGTAGCTGTAGTCCGCGATCGTGTAGGCGTCCCACGGGTCGAGCGCGGCGACGAGTACCTCCGAAAACTCGCGCGGCGTGGGGATGGGCACGTTCAGGTTGCGGCGGAGCAGGCGCAGGCGCGGCAACTCCTCCTCGAGTCCGCGGATGCCGGTGACTACGGGTGCCGCCGCCGCTTGGATGCGGTCGAGCGCCGTCGCGTAGGTCTCGATCGCGGCCTGCTGTGCGCGATAGGAGGAGGCGAGCGCATCCAGGTCGGCGCGCATGAGCGAGTACTGCCCGAGGTGAGCGGCCCCCGAGGTGCCCTGCCAGGCCTCGGGCAGTTGGGTCGCGAGCGCGTCGAGGCGCACGACCACGAGGTCGAGCTCGGTGGCGAGCGCGCCGCGTACCCGGGCGACGCCGTGCAGCATCCCCGGGTCGCCGACCCCCGGATCCTCCTGAGTCCAGCGCACGGTCAACCGCCCGTGGCGAGCGACTCGTCGACGGCATCCATCTGAATGCGGGCGGCGCTCGCGTGCTGCGAGAGGGCGAGCAGGTTGGCGCTCACTTGCGTGGCGCGGGCCCGCTGGGATGCCTGGGCGGTCTCCGCGGCCATCTCGACGGTCGCGGAGCCGGTGACCGTGTAGTCCACGATCCCGTCCACGCGCGGGTCGACGAGTCCGGCGAGCTCGGAGAGCTTCGTGGCGAGCTCGTCCATGAAGTCGCCCGCGACCTGAAGATCCGTCATGGTCAAACGGTAGCGGCGTCGGCACCCGTTGCGAATGGGTACCGCTGCCCATTCGACTAGCGGTGCAGCCGGGCCGTCACGTCGGTGCGCAGGGCCGCGAGGCCGTCGCGCAGCGCCTGCACCGTGTCATCCCCGAGCTCGTTGCCGCGCGCGACGTGCTGGCGCAGCTCCGAGCGCAGCGCGTCGCGGAACTCGTGCAGCGCCGCCTCGGCGGCCTGCAGCTGCAGGCGACTCGAGGTCGCATCGCTCGTCTGCTCCGCCCGCGCGGAACGCCCCGCCTGTCTGGCTTCGCTGCGCGCCTCGCGTGCGGCCGCGGCGAGGTCCGCGCGCAGCGTGCGCATGGCGTCATTGACGGATGCCCGCACCTCGTCGGCGAGTCGGCGCACCGAGTCGGTGACGTCGCTCTCGATGTCGTCGAGCTCGGACTCGCGTGCCGTGAGTTCGGCGCGACCGGCATCCGTGATCGCGTAGACGGTCTTGCGGCCGTCGGCGACCTTGGTGACCAGGCCCTCGGACTCGAGCTTGGCCAGTCGCGGGTAGATGGTGCCGGCGCTCGGCACGTACGTGCCGCCGAACCGGTCGCCGAGCGCCTGGATGAGTTCGTAACCATGCATGCCGGTGTCGGATGCCGCGAGCAGACTCAGCAGGTAGAGCCGCAGGTGACCGTGGGCGAAGACCGGCGGAGTCACGCCGACACCTGGTGCAGCACGGAGATGTTGCCGGAGACGGTGTTGGCCTTGAACTCGAGCCAACGCTGGTCGAGGGTGCCGTACTTGCCGGTGTACGCCCCGCGCACGCCGGTGATCTCCGCGTTGTCGAGTTGCAGTCGCCCGCTGACGGTGTTGATCTTGTACTGCGCGGGAACCTCGCTCTCGAGCCGCACCGTGATGGCCCCGCTGACCGTGTTGACCCGCACCTCGTCGGGCACGCCCCGCACATCGAGGAACACGTCGCCGGAGACCGTGTCGCCCGCGAATCGCATGAGCTCGCCCGAGCTCGTGATGTCGCCGCTGATCGAGTGGGCGTTGATCTGGCCGTAGTGGTTTCGCACCGACAGCTCTCCGCTGACGGTGTTCAGTTGCAGGTCGCCGTAGAGGCCGTCGACGACGACATCGCCGCTGACGGAGCTGACCGATGCCTCCGCGGTGAGGCCGGTGATGAGCGCGGTTGCGGAGACGACGCCGAACTTCAGCGCGATGTCGCGCGGCACCGTGATCGTGACATCCGCTCGGGCACTGCCGCGGAACGACTTGAAGACCTCGATGAAGTTGTCCCAGCTCCACTGGGCGTGGTCGACCACGAGGGTGTCGCCGACCACCTGCACGAGCAGGTCCTTGCCCTTGACCGAGTGCACCTCGACGCGCGCATAGCTCTCGTCATGACCGATGACGTTCACCTGACCGGCGACGAGGCCGACCTTGAGCTTGGTGACGTTGTCCACGTCGATGATCTTCTCGCCGTCGACGAGCCACTTCTCCTGGGCCACGATCGGCTCCCTTCTCGCGATGTATCGCGTGTGATGAAGTCACGCTATATCGCGTATTCACCGATGTCAAGCTATATCGCGAGTGCTCGCCGGCAGCGGTCGCGGATGACTGTCGGCGGATGAGTGGCGGGGTATGAGTGGCGGGAGAAGTGAGCGGATGGCGGGACTCCCTCCCAATGCGGAGGGAGCACCGCACCAGTGGCGGGACTCATAACTCCCGCCACTGGTTCTTCTCTCCGCCCACAAGCTCCGACAAAGCGCTGCCAGCTCGGATGCCGCGCCTTGACCTTGACGCGACGTCAACCTTTACCGTGGGATCACAACCACGGAAGGGAGCGTCGAGATGGACTGGAGCATCCAAGACATCGCACGGCTCGCGGGCACCACCTCGCGCACGCTGCGTCACTACGGCGAGGTCGGCATCCTCCCTCCGAGTCGCATCGGCAGCAACGGATACCGCTACTACGACGAGCGAGCGCTCGCGCGTTTGCAGCGCATCCTCATGCTGCGCGAGTTGGGGCTCGGCATCCCGGCGATCGCGGACGTGCTCGAGGGTCAACGCGACCACGCCCAGGCCCTCGTCACCCACCTGCAGTGGTTGCGGCAGGAGCAGCAGCGTCTCGACCGGCAGATCGCCTCCGTCGAGACCACGATCCGAAAGATGGAGGGAGGTGAACAACTGATGGCAGAGGAGATGTTCGACGGATTCGACCACACCGTGTACCGGGAAGAGGTCGAGCAGCGCTGGGGTGAGCAGGCCTACGCCGACGGCAATCGCTGGTGGACCTCACTCGGCACCGACGAGCAGCGGGCCTGGCAGGCCCGCGCCGCCGGCCTCATCGTCGACTGGAAGGATGCCGCGGCTCGCGGCCTCGCCTCCGACAGCGACGACGCCCAGGCCCTGGCCCACCGCCAGTTCGAGTGGCTGTCCGGAATCCCGGGCACCCCGCAGAGCGCCGACGGCACCCCGACGAAGGAGTACTTCGTCGGTCTGGGCGACATGTATGTCGCGGACGAGCGCCTCGCGGCGACCTACGGCGGCGTCGAGAGTGCGACGTTCGTGCGCGACGCGATGCGGGTCTACGCCGAGCGCGAGCTGGGCTAGACGGGTCGGTGATCGAGCGAGCCGGGATCCAGGATCTCGACGAGCTCGATCACCGGTCGGGCACCCGCCGATACCCGTCGCGAGCCGCCGTGACGAGCGCGCCGACGATGCCGGTGGTCGCGATCGCGGCGATCAGCACGAGCAGCACGACCGTCACGCCTTCACCTCGTCCGGCACGCGGAGCAGCGGCAGCGTCACCTGCACGAGCGGGCCGATGAGCAGGGCGAAGGCGAGGGTTCCCACTCCGACGTTGCCGCCGAGCAGCCAACCGATCGTCAGCACCGTGACCTCGATCGCGGTGCGCACGATCCAGATCTTCCAGCCCCAACGTCGATGGATGCCAGTCATCAGCCCATCGCGCGGGCCGGGCCCGAATCGCGCCCCGATGTAGAGCCCCGTCGCGATCGCCGTGAGCAGGAGTCCGGCGGCGAAGAGCAGCACGCGTGGCACGAGTTCCTCGACCACCGGGATGAGCCACAGCCCGACCTCCGCGCTCGTGCCGATCATGAGCACGTTGAGCACGGTGCCGAGCCCCGGTCGTTGGCGGATCGGGATCCACAGCAGCAGCACGGTCGCGCCCACCAGGTTGGTGACGAGACCGAAGGGCAGGCCCGTCTGCAGGGCGATGCCCTGCGAGAGCACATCCCACGGGGCGACGCCGATGCCCGCGCGCACCATGAGTGCGAGCCCGATGCCGTAGAGGAGCAGTCCGACGACCAGTTGCGGAAGCCGGGCGGCGAGCGGGTGGCGCAGCGGGCGCCAGAGCGGGCGGATGGTCGGTGCGGAGGTCACATCAGCATCCAATTGCCGAATTGGACTGTAAGCAAGAGTCCAATCTTGCTAGAGTGGCGCCATGACGACCGTCTCTGCGCGCGCATTGGCCTTGTTGCTGGAGAGTTGGCGGGTCGGTGGGGTCGCCTATGCGGCGCTCGCCGACCGCATCCGCTTGCTCGTGCTCGACGGTCGCATCGCGCCGGGCACGCGACTGCCGGCCGAGCGCGAGCTCGCCGCCCAGCTCGGCGTGAGTCGCACGACCGTCACCGCCGCCTACGCCGAACTGCGCGACTCGGGCTACCTGCAGAGCCTGCGGGGCTCCGGCAGCGTGGCCCGCCTGCCGTTCCGCGCCCCGTCGATCGCCGAGCCCAGCGCGCCCGGCTACCTCGACTTCAGCAAGGCGACCATGCCCGCGCTGCCGGGAGTCGTCGCGGCGGCGCGCGAGGCCGCCGAGCAGTTGCCCGCCTACCTGGGGGAGTCGGGCTTCGACCCCGTGGGCCTGCCGGTGCTGCGGCAGGCGCTCGCGAACCGGTACGCCGCCCGCGGCCTGCCGACCGAGCCCGACCAGATCATGGTGACGGTCGGTGCGCAGAGCGCGATCGCGCTCATCGCCCGCACCATCATGGCCCGCGGCGATCGCGCCCTCATCGAGAACCCCACCTACCCGCATGCGCTCGACGCGCTCAAGGCGGCGGGCGCGCGGCTCGCCCCGGTCAGCGTGACGAGCGATCACGGCTGGGACGAACTCGTGCTGGAGCAGACCATCCAGCGCACCAGCCCGTCACTGGGCTATCTCATGCCCGACAACCACAACCCCACCGGCCGCAGCATGAGCCCCGAGCTGCGCGAGCGTGTGCTCGGTCTGGCCGCCCGCCACGGCACGACGCTCGTCGCGGACGAGACGATGGGCGAGCTCGGCTTCGACGTGCACGGCCCGGTGGTGCCCTTCGCGGCGCACGGCCCCGCGATCACCGTCGGCTCGGTCGGCAAGTCGGTGTGGGGCGGGGTGCGCATCGGCTGGATCCGTGCCGACCGCACCGTCATCCAGCGCCTGGTGCGGGAGCGCTCCTCGAGCGACCTGGGCACGCCGCTCATCGAACAGCTCATCGTCGCCAACCTGCTGCGCGACTACGACGGCATCCTCGAGACTCGCCGCGCGTATCTGCGCGACGGCCGCGACCGTCTGGTCGCGCTGTTGCGTGAGCGCATCCCGGAGTGGGACGTGCCGTTGCCGGGCGGCGGATTAACGGCGTGGGTCGGGCTCGGGCATCCCGTCAGCTCGCAACTGGCGATCGCTGCGCGCAACGAGGGGCTCATCATCGCCGCGGGTCCGCGGTTCGGCGTCGACGGGGCGTTCGAGCGGTTCATCCGCGTGCCGTTCTGCTATCCGGCCGACGACATGGAGCGCGGAGTGGATGCCCTCGCCCGTGCCTGGGCGGCGGTCGGGCGTCATCCCATGGCGGCGTCGGACGACGACCTCGCTCCCGCGGTGCTGTGAATCATCCCGCCGGAGTATGTGTCCCCGGCACAATGACTGGATAATTCCTAACCAGAGGCACGCCGCCGTGCGCCCCCGTTTCCGACCCGCACGAAAGAGACCCAGTGCACCTGCTCTCCGTTTTCAGCCTGCGCAACCGGGCGCTCATCGCGCTCGTGACCATCGTCATCGGCATCTTCGGCGGCATCGCGTTGACCTCGCTCAAGCAGGAGCTCATTCCGAGCCTCTCGCTGCCCCAGCTCTTCATCGTCACGAGCTACCCCGGCGCCTCGCCCGCGGTCGTCGAGAAGGATGTCTCGACCCCGATCGAGGCCGCGATCCAGAGCGTCGACGGCCTGGAGTCCACGACCGCGACCTCCAGCGCGAACGTCTCCAACATCACCGCATCGTTCACCTACGGCACCTCCATCGCCACGGCGGAGCAGAAGGTGCAACTGGCGATCAATCGCATCACCGGCCTGCCTGACGGGGCCGACACCCAGGTGTTCTCGTTCAACTTCTCCGACCTTCCCGTGATGCAGATCGCCGTCTCGAGCGACCTGAGCCCGGAAGACCTCGCCGCGAAGCTGCAGTCCTCCACGATCGTCGAACTCGAGAAGATCGACGGGGTCGGCGACGTCAGCCTGCTCGGCGCCACCGAGAAGCGGGTCGCGATCACGCCGGACACCGCCGAGCTCTTCGCCCGGGGGCTCAGCACCCAGGCGATCCGTGACGCGCTCGACGCCAACGGCATCCTGCTGCCCGCCGGTCAGATCACCGAAGACGACAAGACGCTCATCGTGCAGGCCGGCACGCGACTGGATTCCATCGAACAGCTCGCAGCACTGCCGTTGCTCGGGGGCAACGGCACCGGCGTCGTGACGATCGGGGATGTCGCGACCGTCGAGATCGCAGATGAGCCGATCACCGGCATCTCCCGGGTCAACGGCGAGCCGGCGCTCACCCTCGCCGTGACGAAGACGCCAGCGGGCAACACGGTCGCCGTCTCCAAGGCGGTCAACGCGCTGCTGCCCGAGCTCGCGGCGGCGCTCGGCGAGAACACGGAGTTCACGGTCGCGTTCGACCAGGCGCCGTTCATCGAGGAGTCCATCAACTCGCTCGCGACCGAGGGCCTGCTCGGTCTCGCCTTCGCCGTCATCGTGATCCTGATCTTCCTGCTGTCGATCCGCTCGACGCTCGTCACGGCCATCTCGATCCCCGCCTCGGTGCTCATCACCTTCATCGGCATGCTCGCCGCCGGCTACACGCTCAACGTGATCACCCTCGGCGCGCTCACCATCGCGATCGGTCGCGTGGTCGACGACTCCATCGTCGTGATCGAGAACATCAAGCGGCACCTCACGCTCGGGGAGGAGAAGCTGCCGGCCATCCTCTCCGCGGTGCGGGAGGTCGCCGGCGCGGTCACCGCGTCCACGGCCACGACGGTCGCGGTGTTCCTGCCCATCGCCCTCGTCGGCGACATCACGGGAGAGCTGTTCCGACCGTTCGCGCTGACGGTGACGATCGCGCTCGCGGCATCCCTGTTCGTCTCGCTCACGATCGTGCCCGTGCTCGCCTACTGGTTCCTCGGCAACAAGCAGCACCGCCACGCCAGCGACGGCACCGAGCAGGTGGAGGAGAAGCCCGGCCGCCTGCAGCGCGCCTATCTGCCGGTCATCCACTGGACGCTCAAGCGGCCCGCCGTCACCCTCATCATCGCGGTGCTCGTGCTCGGGGGCACGATCGCCGCTGCGCCGCTCATGAAGACCAACTTCATCGGCGACAGCGGGCAGAACACGCTCACGGTGCGTCAGGAGCTCCCCGTGGGCGCGAGCCTCGACGCGCGTGACGCCGCGGCCGAGAAGGTGGAGGCCGCGCTCGCGGACGTGCCCGGTGTGGACATCGTGCAGACCTCGATCGGGTCGGGCGGCAGTTCGCTGCGCTCGATCTTCTCCGGCGGCGGTGCGACGACGTTCTCGCTGACGACCGACCCCGACCTCGACCAGGTGGAGCTGCAGGCTCAGGTGCGCGACGCCGTCGAGGGCCTGAGCGACGCCGGCGAGATCACCCTCGCCGCAGCCGGCTCCGGCTTCGCCTCCTCGAACATCGAGGTCAACATCACCGCGACGAGCGCGTCCGAGTTGCGCGACGCGGCGGACAAGGTCGTCGAGGTCATGCGAGACCTGGATGTCGTGGCCGAGGCGACCAGCAACCTCGCCGACGATCAGCCCTACATCGCCGTGCAGGTGGACCGCGCGGCCGCCGCCGAACGCGGCCTCAGCGAACTCGCGGTCGGCGGCATCGTGACGGCGGCCATGAACCCGAGCGCCGTCGGCGAGGTCGTGATCGACGAGAAGACGCTCTCGATCTACATCGTGAACTCCTCGGCGCCCGTGACCATCCAAGAGCTGCGCGACTTCGTGATCCCGACGGCGACCGGCCCCGTGCCGCTCTCCGAGCTGGCGACGGTGGAGCAGGTCAACGGTCCCGCGAGCTTCGTGACCATCAAGGGCGTGCGCAGCGCGACGGTGAGCGTCACGCCGAACAGCGACGACGTGGGCACGGCCTCGGCTCAGGTGCAGGCCGCCCTCGATGGCGCCGACCTTCCCGCGGGCGCGACCGCGGAGCTCGGCGGCGTCACGGCCCAGCAGTCGGATGCCTTCCAACAGCTCGGCCTCGCGCTGCTGGTGGCGATCCTCATCGTCTACGTGGTGATGGTGGCGACCTTCAAGTCGCTGCGGCAGCCGCTGCTGCTGCTGGTGTCGGTGCCGTTCGCGGCGACCGGTGCCATCCTGCTGCAGGTGATCTCGGGCATCCCGCTCGGCGTCGCCTCGCTCATAGGCGTGCTCATGCTCATCGGCATCGTCGTCACGAACGCGATCGTGCTCGTGGACCTCATCAACCAGTACCGCGAGAAGGGGATGACGGTCGGCGAGGCCGTCGTGCAGGGTGCCTCGCGCAGGCTCCGGCCGATCCTCATGACCGCGGCGGCGACGATCTTCGCGCTGCTGCCGCTGGGACTCGGGCTCACGGGCCACGGCGGCTTCATCTCGCAGCCTCTGGCGATCATCGTGATCGGCGGGCTCGTGTCGTCCACGCTGCTGACGCTCGTCGTGCTCCCGACGCTCTATGCGCTCGTCGAGGGTGCGAGCGAACGGCGCGCGGCGAAGCGGGCGGCGGCGGAGGGCTGAGGCCTCAGGCGGCGAGTACTTCGACGCCGCGAGCGCGCACGGCCAGCATCGTCGGGTGGTCGGGGGGCACGTCGGTGATGACGCCGGCGACCTGCTCGAAGGGCAACACCGCGAACCGGGATGCCGTGCCGACCTTCTCGGAGCTGGCCAGCACCCAGGTCTCCGCGGCGCGCCGCGACAGCAGGCGCTTCATCGCGGCTTCGTCGGCGTCGTCGGTCGTCAGACCCTGTTCGGCGTGGACGCCCGTGACACCGAGCAGGAACAGGTCGGCGTTGACACCCGCCGCGGCCTCCGCCGCCGCGGCCCCGCTCGTGACCGCGGAGTGCTTGAACACCCGCCCGCCGATGAGGTAGATCTCGATGTTCGGGTACTCGATGAGTGCCGAGGCGATCGTCGGGCTGTGTGTGACGATCGTCGCCGCGAGGTCGCGGGGCAGCGCCCGCACGACGGCGAGCGTGCTCGTGCCGCCGTCGATGATGACGGTCGAGGATGGCAGCACGAGCCGAGCGGCGGCCGTGGCGATGCGTGCCTTGCCGTCGGCAGAGATCGTCTCCCGGGCGGCGTAGTCGCCGATCGCGGGTGAGATCGGCAGCGCGCCACCGTACACCCGTTGCGCAAGGCCCGCGGCGGCGAGTTCGCGCAGGTCTCGGCGCACGCTGTCTTCGGAGAGACCGAGCTCGGCGGCGAGGTCGCGGGCGACGAGCTTGCCGTCGCGGGCGAGCCTGGCCAGCAGCAGGTCACGACGTTCGGCGGCGAGCATCCGGTCCTCGATTCTTGATTGTGCACGATTCTACACGAACATGCACGTATGCTGTCGCCATGTCCAAACCGAAGCTCATCCTCATCGCCGGTCCCTACCGCTCGGGCACCGGCGACGATCCCGTGCTCCTCGAGGCCAATCTGCGCCGTCTCGAGGAGGCTGCCTGGCCGGTGTTCGAGGCCGGCCACATCCCGATGATCGGCGAATGGGTCGCGCTGCCCGTGTTGCGCAGCGCCGGCGGAACGGGTCTCGCCGACCCCATCGCGGAGGCGATCATGTACCCGACCGCCGAGCGCCTGCTGCAGCACTGCGACGCCGTGCTGCGCCTGCCGGGCGAGTCGAAGGGCGCCGACCAGGATGTCGCGATCGCCCTGGAGCGCGGGCTGCCCGTGTACCACTCGATCGAGGAGCTCGTCGCGGGCTAGCTACGCGATCGGGGCGAGGGTGCGCTCGAAGAAGGCGATGATCCGCTCGCGCATGTCGTCGTCGAGCATGGCGATCGAGTGCAGTGCACCCTCGACCGTCACGTAGTCGACGGCCACGCCCGCGTCGCGCAACGTCTCGACGAGTCCGTCGGATTGCGAGCGCGGAATGAACTCGTCGACGGAGTGCCCCACGAAGAACGGCGGGTCGGTCGAGTCGACGAGGGTGACCGGGGATGCCGCGCTCGCCGCCGCGCAATCCACGAAGTCGAGGCACCCGACGTACTGCAGCACGACCTCGCCGAAGTCCTGGTGGTAGCTGTCGATCGTGGGGATCGCCGCGCGCAGATCCGCCGGACCGCTGAGTTCTGCCACCGCGGCCACTCTCGTTCCGGTGACCAGGTCGCCGGAACCGGCCGTGCCGAGCAGGGCGGCGAGATTGCCGCCGGCCGAGCCGCCGAACGCGCCGATGCGGTCGGGGTCGAGATTGAACCGCCGCACCTGCGTCTCGTCGCGCAGCCACGAGACGACCGCCTGCACGTCGTCGAGTTGCGCCGGGAACGTCGACGCCGGGGCGAGCCGGTAGTTCACCGAGACGGCGACGAACCCCTCCGAGGCGAACCACTGGCACACCGCACGCCAGTTCAGGTTGGATTTGTCGCCGCGCTGCCAGCTGCCGCCGTGGATGACGACGATCGCCGGTCGCGGATCCGAGAGCTCGGCCCCGATGCCGCGCTCGAGCGGGAAGCAGCCGTCGAGCACCTGCGCGGGGTCGGAGCCGTACGCCAGATTCTCGAGCACAGGGATGTCGGGATAGGTCTGCAGCTGCGGGTACACCGGCTGGGATTCGGGGTCGACGCGCTGCGAGTCGTCCCCCGTGGGACCGCACGCGGTGAGCGCGAGGAGGACGGCGGCGGCGAGGAGTGCGCCGGCCGGGCGCGCGGGGGTGCGGCGCGTCATCCGGTCAACCCTAGTGCTGCGGGCCTCGATGCAGTAACGTAGCCAGGTCGGCTCAAGACGCGCGCGGAAGTCACGCGCAGCATTTTGTGTAGGTCTTGCGGGCCGGTTCACCAGTGGAATCCCCTGGTGACAATCACAACTGTGATGGCCCCGGCCAATGACTGCTCGGGTTCGTGAGCGCGTGCGCGCGCTCGACATGCACGGATGAACCCACCAGAGAGTATTCCAATGCCCAAGAACTCCACGCCGCGCAGCGGCGCCCCGAAGTCCGGCTCGCGCAGCCCCAACCACCGCGGCTACCGCCCGGAGGAGGCCGGCGCCCCCGCCCCCAAGAAGCGCTGGAGCGCGGATGACCGTGCCGCCCGCACCGGAGACCGTCCGGCCCGCCCCGCCGGCGACGACCGCCGCCCCGACTGGACCCCGCGGGAGAAGCCGGCCCGCGCCGCTCGCCCGGCGTATGGTGACCGCACCGAGCGTCCCGCCCGTCCGGCCTACGGTGACCGCACCGAGCGTCCGGCGCGTCCCGCGTACGGTGACCGCCCGGCCCGCCCGGCGTATGGCGACCGCACCGAGCGTCCGGCCCGCCCTGCGTACGGTGACCGCCCGGAGCGCACCGAGCGTCCCGCCTACGGTGACCGTCCTGCGCGTCCGGCGTATGGCGACCGCCCGAAGTACGGCGACCGCACCGAGCGCCCGCGCTCCGATGACCGCACCGAGCGTCCCGCGCGCCCGGCCTACGACCGCGGTGACCGCCCGGCGCGCGCCGAGCGCCCGAGCTACGACCGTCCCGCCCGTCCGGCGTACGACCGCGGTGAGCGTCCCGCTCGTCCGGCCTACGACCGTGCCGACCGTCCGGCCCGCCCGGCGTACGACCGTGCCGAGCGTCCCGCCCGCCCCGCGTACGACCGTGCCGAGCGTCCCGCTCGCCCCGCATACGACCGTCCGGTCCGCGACGACCGACCGCGTCGCGACTTCGACGACCGCGCCCCGCGCCGCGACTCGAGCTACTACCCGGCTCCCCACCGGGCACGGCCGTCCGATGCTGACGCATCGTCCGGAACCGGCCGGCGTGGGCCCAGTGAGGCCCAGCGCTTCACCCCGCAGGACGATGTCGTGCTCGAGCGTCTCGAGGCCGCCGTCATCACGGCCACGGACGTCGACGGTGTGACCTTCGCCGACCTCGGCCTCGGCGGCAACATCGTGCGCCAGCTGTCCGAGATGGGTGCGGCGGCGCCGTTCCCGATCCAGGCTGCCACCATCCCGGACGTGCTCTCCGGCAAGGACGTGCTCGGCCGTGGCAAGACCGGCTCCGGCAAGACCATCGCCTTCGGGGCGCCGCTCGTCGAGCGTCTCATGGAGAACAACGGCGGCAAGGATCGCAAGATCGGTCGTCTGCCCCGCGCCCTCATCCTCGCGCCGACGCGTGAGCTCGCGCAGCAGATCGACCGCACCGTGCAGCCCATCGCCCGCTCGGTCGGCCTGTTCACCGTCACGATCGTCGGAGGCGTGCCGCAGTACAAGCAGGTCGCCGGCCTCCAGCGCGGCGTCGACATCATCATCGCGACCCCCGGTCGCGTCGAAGACCTCGTGGAGCAGGGCAAGCTCGACCTCTCGAACGTCATGATCACGGTGCTCGACGAGGCCGACCACATGTGCGACCTGGGGTTCCTCGAGCCGGTGCAGCGCATCCTCAACGAGACCAAGCCCGGCGGTCAGAAGCTGCTGTTCTCGGCGACTCTCGACAAGGGCGTCGCGACGCTCGTCGACGAGTTCCTCGTGGACCCGGCCGTGCACGAGGTCGCCGGTGAGGACCAGGCGTCCTCGACGATCGATCACCGTGTGCTGCTCATCGAGCAGCGCGACAAGCGCGAGATCATCCAGCAGCTCGCCTCGGGCGAGGGCAAGACGCTCATCTTCACGCGCACCCGCGCGTTCGCCGAAGAGATGAGCGACTACCTGGAGGACGCCGGCATCCCCGCGACGAGCCTGCACGGCGACCTCAACCAGTCCCGCCGCACGCGCAACCTGTCGCTGCTCACCAGCGGCCGGGTCAACGTGCTCGTGGCGACGGATGTCGCGGCACGCGGCATCCACGTCGACGACATCTCACTCGTGATTCAGGCCGACGCGCCCGAGGAGTACAAGACCTACCTGCACCGCTCGGGCCGCACGGGCCGCGCGGGCAAGGTGGGCACCGTCGTCACGCTCGTCAACCGCAACCGTCGTCGCAAGATGGACGAGTTGCTGGGCCGCGCCGAGATCGAGGCGAAGTCCGAGTACGCCGCGCCCGGCGACGCCGTCATCGAGCAGCTCGCCGCCCTGTAAGCCACCCTTCGGCGGGAGCCCAGCTTCACCCTTCGGCGGGAGTTGCGGACGATTGGCGGGAGGAATGACTCCCGCCAATCGTTACGAGCTCCCGCCGAATACGGAGCGTCTCCCGCCGACGCGCCACGTCTCCCGCCGACTGCGCAATCCGCTCCCGGGCGCCCGCTACTCGGCGGGCAGCGCCTCCGGCGGCAGTTTGCGCACCTTCGCACGACGGCGACGGCGTTCGGGGATCATCGAGCGCATCTCCTCGAGCTTGCCGAAGCACAGCAGGCGGTCGCTCGCCTCGAGGATGACACCCTTGCGCGGGTTCGGGATCACCGTCGTGCCCCGGTGCAGGGTGAGCACCGTGATGTCCCGCTCCCAGAGGTCGAGGTCGCCGAGCTTCTGCCCCACGAAGTCCGCGTTGTTGTGCACGAGCAGTTCGGCGACGCCGTAGCCGGTGGAGACGCTGAGGCGCTGGCGCACGTCGATTTCGGGGAAGGCCACCTGGTTGGCGATGTAGTCGACGATCGCGCCCGCGACATCCAGTTGTGTCGCCTTCTCGATGCCCTCGAGGCCGGGTGACGAGTTGACCTCCATCACGAGGGGCCCGTCCGGGCCCTCCAGCATGTCGACGCCGGCGACTCGAAGGCCCATGATCTGGGCGGAGCGCACGGCGGCCTGCTCGAAGTCGGCCGCGAGCTCCACCGGCTCGACCGTGCCGCCGCGGTGCACGTTGGAACGGAACTCGTCACCGGTCGCGGTGCGCCGCATCGCCGCGACCACCCGATCGCCCACGACGAGGGCCCGGATGTCGCGCCCCCGACTCTCGCTGACGAACCGCTGGATCAGCACGTTCTGCCGAGCCGAGTGCAGGGTCTCGATGATCGCCTCGGCGACCTTGATCTCCGGAGCCAGGATCACCCCGATGCCCTGGGTGCCCTCGAGCAGCTTGATCACCACCGGGGCGCCGCCGACGCGCTCGATCGCCGGTCGCACATCCGCCCGATTCCGCACGAACGCCGTGGCGGGCATCGCGATGTTGTGCCTCGAGAGGATCTGGGTGGCCCGCAGCTTGTCCCGCGCGTTCGAGATCCCGTTGGCGGTGTTGGGCGTGTAGACGTCCATCTGCTCGAACTGGCGCACCACGGCCGTGCCGAAGTAGGTGATCGAGCTGCCGATGCGGGGCAGGATCGCGTCGTAATCGCTGAGCGGCTTGCCGCGGTACTGCAGGTCCGGATCGTCGCCGGAGAGGTCGATCGCGAAGCGCAGGGTGTTGAGCACTCTCACCTCGTGCCCGCGCTGCTCGGCAGCGGCGCGAAGGCGCTGCGTCGAATAGGAACGCGGCGCGCGCGACAGGATCGCAAGTTTCATGGGGAGGGGCCCTGCCAAGATGGAGCGGTGAGTAGGACACCCCATTCAAACACCCTCGCCGGGTGGCGGGAATGGGTGCAGCTGCCGGATGTGGGCATCCCCTGGATCAAGGCGAAACTCGACACGGGCGCCCAGACGTCGTCGCTGCACGCGTACGGCATCACCGTGTTCGATCGGGACGGCGCCGACTGGGTGCGCTTTCACGTGCGACCGTGGCAGGAGTCCATCGAAGACGAGGTCGTGGTCGAGTGCCCCGTGCACGACCGGCGTCGGGTGCGCAGTTCCTCGGGCCACGTGCAGCACCGATTCGTGGTGCTCATGCGCGTGGTGCTCGTCGGCCGCGAGGTGCTCGCCGAGGTCACGCTGAGCAACCGCGACCAGATGGGCTTTCGCATGCTCATCGGCCGCGAGGCGCTGCGTCACGGCATCGACGTCACCTCCGGCAAGTCGTTCCTCGGCGGGCGCGCCCCGCGCGAGGCGCGGCGCCGCAACCGCGGCAAGCTCGCGTAACGCAATACACGTCCGCCCCGCCGTTCTCTAGGCTTGACCCAGGTTCCCGCGAGGAGATTGGACAGGTCATGGCCGGCATCTACAAGGACATCACCGAGGCGTTCGGCAAGACCCCGCTCGTGCAGTTGAACCGGGTGACGGATGGCGCGGGCGCGACGGTGCTCGCCAAGCTCGAGTTCTACAACCCCTCGGCGAGCGTGAAGGACCGTCTCGCGATCGCGGTCGTCGACCAGGCGGAGCGCTCCGGCGAGCTCAAGCCGGGCGGCACGATTGTGGAGGCGACGAGCGGCAACACGGGCATCGCGCTCGCGATGGTCGCCGCCGCGCGCGGCTACAAGGCCGTGCTCACGATGCCCGAGACGATGAGCAACGAGCGCAAGCTGCTGCTGCGCGCCTATGGCGCCGAGCTCGTGCTCACCCCCGGCGCCGACGGCATGCGCGGCGCGCTCGAGGCGGCGGGCAAGATCGTCGACGAGCGACCGGGAGCCGTGCTCGCGCGCCAGTTCGAGAATGCTGCCAACCCCGCGATCCATTTCGCGACCACCGGCCCCGAGATCTGGGAAGACACCGCCGGCGCCGTCGACATCTTCGTGGCCGGCGTCGGCACGGGCGGCACCGTCACCGGAGTCGGCAACTACCTCAAGCAGCAGAAGCCGGAGGTCACGATCGTCGCGGTCGAGCCCGAGGAGTCGCCGCTGCTCAACGGCGGCACGGCGGCGCCGCACAAGATCCAGGGCATCGGGGCGAACTTCATCCCCGGCATCCTCGACCGCGAGATCTACGACGAGGTGTTCGACGTGAACATCGGGCAGTCGCTGGCGATGGCGCGACGACTCGCGGTGGAAGAGGGCATCCTCGCCGGCATCTCGTCGGGCGCGACGGTGCACGCCGCCGTCGAGATCGCGAAGCGACCGGAGAACGCGGGCAAGACGATCGTCGTGATCGTGGCCAGCTACGGCGAGCGCTACCTCTCGACCGCGCTGTACGAGCACCTGGCATGATCCGGGAAGACGTCGCCAACGCGCGTCGTCGGGATCCCGCAGCACGTTCCGCGTTCGAGGTCTGGCTGACCTACTCCGGCCTGCACGCGGTGTGGGGATATCGCCTCGCCAACCGTCTGTGGCGCTGGCGGCTGAGGCTGCTCGCGCGCGTGGTCTCGCAGTTCACGCGCTTTCTCACCGGCATCGAGATCCATCCGGGCGCGACCATCGGGCGGCGGCTGTTCATCGACCACGGCATGGGTGTCGTGATCGGTGAGACCGCCGTGGTCGGCGACGACGTGCTGCTCTATCACGGGGTCACGCTCGGCGGCACGGGATCGCAGGCGGGGCGCAGGCATCCGATGATCGGCGACCACGTCGTCGTCGGCGCGGGGGCCGCGGTGCTCGGCCCGGTGACGGTCGGCGCGAACTCGGTGATCGGCGCCAACGCCGTCGTGATCCGGGATGCCCCGGCCGACTCCACGATCGTCGGCGTGCCCGCCGTCGCCCGCCCTCGAACCTCGTCGCCGGCAGCGGCCTTCTACGTGATCTGAGTCGCGCGGTTCTGCGCGGGATGCCCCCCGACGGCTCGGGTCGCACACCCGCGCGCCCGGTTGCCGTTGGGTGAATCTCTGGTGCTGCCCTCGACATCCTCCCTCGAGCGACGTACGGTGAGCTGAACCCCCCATAAGGGGGTAGAACCCGATGATCACCGTTCGCACGACCAGGGAGACCATCCGCTCATGTCACGCCTCAGGCCAGCCGCCGCGTTCACCGCCATCGTCGTCGCCCTCGGGCTGGGCACGCTCACGGCGGCGCCCGCTGTCGCCGCCGACGCCACCACGACCATCGCCGAGGTGCAGGGCACCGGGGAGAGCACGCCGGTCGGCGGCAGCCTCGTCACCGTGCACGGCGTGATCACCGCGGACCTCACCGCGCCGACCGGCAGCGGGTACCGGGGGCTGTTCGTGCAGGATCCGAACGCTGGGGCGGTGGCCGGGGCATCCGACGGCATCTTCGTCTTCACCGGCAACCACGACCCCGCCGGCGAGATCGGCGACCTGGTGAGCATCACGGGCACGGCCGGCGAATACCAGGGCCAGACCCAGATCACGATCGCCGACGCCGCGGGCGTCGAGGTGCTCACGCCCGGTGCCGGGCTCCCAGCGGCCACCGTGCTGCCCGACAGTGTCGTCGGCGCGGCGCGGGAGGCCTTCGAGGGCATGCTCGTGGCCCCCGAGAGCGCGTACCTGACCTCGAGCCACCAACTCTACAACTTCGGCACGCTCTGGATGAGCACCGGCGGCATGCGGGTCAAGGCCACCGAGACGACGGATGCCGGTGACGCCGCCAACGCGATCGCCGCGGCCAACGCCGCCAGTCGGCTGCTGCTCGACGACGGGTACAGCCTGCAGATCTCCAACGGCGCCCACCCCGGCGACCAGCCCTACTTCGAGACCGCGACCGTGGTGCGCAACGGCGACCGCTACGTCGGGCCTTCCGCCGGAATGGTGCTCAGCTGGGGATTCAACGACTGGCGACTGCAGCCGCAGCGTCCGCTGAGCTCCACCTCACCCGCCGAGTACGTCGCGTACGAGCCGACCTGGGAGTCGCTGAACCCGCGAACGGATGCCCCCGCCGAGGTCGGCGGCGACTTCTCCATCGGCGCCTTCAACGTCTTCAACTACTTCACCACCTTCGGCGGCGACGCCCGCGGGGCGGACACCCCGGAGCAGTTCGCGATCCAGCAGTCGAAGATCGTCGCCGCGATTCTCGACCTCGACGCCGATGTCGTGGCGCTCCAGGAGATCGAGAACTCGCTCAAGCTCGGCGAGCCGGTCGACGAGGCGATTGCCGATCTCGTCGGCGCGCTCAACGCGGCCGCCGGGGCCGGCACCTGGGCCTACGTCCCCACCCCGGCGGAGCTGACCGACCCGGCGATCGTCGACGTGATCACCAACGGCATCATCTATCAGACGGCGAGCGCGACGCCGGTGGGTGCGAGCTTCGCCGACGTCGACGAGGCGGTGTGGGACATCGCCCGCGAACCGCTCGCGCAGACCTTCGACGTCGACGGCAAGACCGTCACCGTGGTCGCGAACCACTTCAAGTCGAAGACCCCGCCGGACGGCAACACCGCCCCGGAGCCGGCCGACCTGCAGGGCTTCTTCACCGCGGAGCGGGTGGAGCAGGCCACGCGTCTCATGGCCTTCGTCGACGAGATCGAGGCCGATCCTGCCAAGGGTGCCGACGTCATCCTGCTCGGTGACTTCAATGCGTATCACGAGGAGGACCCGAGCCAGGTCATCACCGGTGCGGGCTTCACCGACCTCGTCCCGGACGCGACCGACGAGTACACCTACACGTTCAACGGCGAGCTCGGCTCGCTCGACCATGCCTACGTGAGCGGCTCGCTCGCGGCCGCCGTGACCGGTGTCGACGTGTGGACGATCAACGCGCCGGAGTGGTCGGATCGCGGCTACGCGTACGGCGCGACCGAGGCCGGCACACCGTTCCGCTCGAGCGACCACGACCCGATCAAGGTCGGTTTCAGCTCCGCACCGGCTCCGGTTGCGGTCGACATCGTGAGCGTCAACGACTTCCACGGTCGGCTCGAGGCCAACGGTGCCGTGGCGGGTGCCGCGGTGATGGGCGGCATGGTCGACTCCTACCGGGCGAACAACCCCAACACCCTGTTCGTGGGTGCCGGCGACTTCATCGGGGCATCGACGTTCACCTCGTTCATCCAGGACGACATCCCGACCCTCGACATCCTCAACGAGATCGGGCTCGACACGAGCGCGTTCGGCAACCACGAGTTCGACCAGGGTCGCACGGACGTGGACGACCGCATCCTGCCGTACATCGACTGGGACTACCTGGCTGCGAACCTCTACGAGAAGGGCACCGACGAGCCCGCGTACCAGGAGTACTGGGTACAGGACTACGGGGATGTCTCCGTCGGCTTCGTCGGCGCCGTCACCGACGAGCTCGAGAGCCTCGTGAGCCCCGCCGGCATCGCGACGCTCGACGTCGGGCCGGTGGTGCCCGCCGTCAACCGGGTCGCCGATCAGCTCAGCGACGGCGACGAGTCCAACGGCGAGGCGGACGTGATCATCCTGCTCGTGCACGAGGGTGCGGTCACGACCGACATCGCGAGCGCCACGGATGACTCGGCCTTCGGTCAGATCGTCACCGGCGCGAACGCGAACATCGACGCGATCATCTCCGGCCACACGCACCTCGCCTACGACCACGAGGTGCCGATCCCCGGAACCGATCGCGTGCGTCCGGTGCTCTCCTCCGGTCAGTACGGCGAGAAGTACAGCCACACGGCGCTGTCGATCGACCCCGAGACCGGCGACCTGCTGAGCATCACGGCGGACGTGCTGCCGCTCGCGGGCTTCACCCCCGACCCGGAGGTCGCCGCGATCGTCGCGGAGGCGACCGCGGTCGCGACGGAGCTCGGCTCGGTGCCGCTCGGCGAGGTGTCCGCCGACTTCAACCGGGGCGTGCAATCCGGTGGTTCGGAGAACCGAGGCGCGGAGTCGACGCTCGGCAACTTCGTCGCCGACGTGCAGCTGTGGGCCACGCAGGAGAACGGCGCCGAGATCTCGGTGATGAACCCCGGTGGTCTGCGCGCGGACCTCAAGTTCGCCGCCAACCCGGCCCAGCCGGGCGATGCCGAGGGCGTCGTGACCTACGCGGAGGCGGCCGGCGTGCAGCCGTTCGCGAACACGCTGTTCACGACCGAACTCACGGGCGCGCAAGTGAAGCAGGTGCTCGAGGAGCAGTGGCAGCCCGCTGGGGCGAGCCGCCCGTTCCTCAAGCTCGGCGTCTCGAGCAACCTCGAGTACAGCTACGACCCGGCCGCACCGGCGGGCAGCCGCATCACCGCGGTGTGGATCGACGGCGAGCTCATCAACCCGGCGGCCATGTACACGGTGGCGGCGAACTCGTTCCTCGCGGCCGGGGGTGACAACTTCGTCACGCTCGCGCAGGGCGCGAACCCCACGGACACCGGCAAGGTCGACCTGCAGAGCATGGTCGACTACTTCGAGGAGTTCGAGAGCGCCGACCCCGACTACGCGCAGCGCTCGATCGGTGTCACGCTCTCCGCGCCGGACGCCGACGGGTACTCGCCCGGTGACCAACTGACGCTGAACTTGTCCTCCCTGTTGCTGACCCGGGACGGGCCGCGCGAGGGCACGGTGACGGTGAGCGCCGGCGGGAGCGAGCTCGGCTCCGCGGTGATCGACCCCGCGATCGTCGACACGACGGATGAGGTGGGGCGGGCATCCGCCACCGTCACGATCCCGGAGGGGACGCCGAGTGGTCAGCTGCTGTTGAGCATCGCGGTGCCGGCGAGCGGATCCTCGATCGATGTGCCGATCGAGGTCACCTCGAACGCGGAGGCGATCGTCAACGAGAAGGCGCCGAAGATCGCGGGGGCGGCGAAGGTGGGCCGCACCCTCACGGTGCAGCCGGGCAAGTGGAGCGTGCGCGATGCGTCCTTCGCCTACCAGTGGAACCGCGACGGCGTGCCGATCGAGGGCGCGACGGGCGAGCGCTACGTCGTCACGGTCGAGGATGCCGGCGCCGAGCTCACCGTGACCGTCACCGCGAGTGCGGCCGGTTACGCCGACGGCACGGCGACGACGGCGGGCAAGTCGGTCGCGCTGCTCGACAGCCGCACCACGGGCACCGCGAGTCGGCTGCTCGTCTTCGGCAACCAGCCGCTGAACTACACCGTCACGGTCAAGGCGGCGGAGGGCGTCGAGCCGACCGGCGAGGTGGTGATCTACGACGGCTCGCGGGAGCTCACCAGGGTCGTGCTCGAGCCAGGCGATGCGGGGCGCGTCACCTTGCCGATCGAGGGGCTGGATCGCGGCGTGCACCTGCTGACGGCGCGCTACCTCGGCAACGAGCAGGTTGAACCCTCGTGGGGCTTCCCCTCCGTCGTGATCACGTTCTAGTTCCACCGGTGCGGGGGAGGGCACGGCTCAGGTCGGCTCTCCCTCGTACAGTGGGAGCATGACCCCCGCCCTCGCCGTACTGGAGAAGACCTTCGGGTACTCCGCGTTCCGCGGCCAGCAGGCGGAGATCATCCAGACCATGATCGACGGCGGTGACGCCCTCGTGCTCATGCCCACGGGCGGCGGCAAGTCGCTGTGCTACCAGATCCCGGCGCTCGTGCGCGAGGGCACCGGTGTGGTCATCTCCCCGCTCATCGCGCTCATGCAAGACCAGGTGGATGCCCTCGCCGCCGTCGGGGCCCGCGCCGAGTTCCTCAACTCCACCCAGTCGCCCGACGAACGCGCCCGGGTGGAGTCCGCGTTCCTCGCCGGTCAGCTCGACCTGCTCTACCTGGCGCCCGAACGGCTCGGCACCCAGTCCGCGCTCGACCTGCTCGATCGCGGCAACATCGCGCTGTTCGCGATCGACGAGGCGCACTGTGTCTCGCAGTGGGGCCACGACTTCCGGCCCGACTACCTGCGGCTCTCGATGCTGCACGAGCGCTGGCCGGCCGTGCCGCGCATCGCGCTCACCGCGACCGCGACGGAGGCGACCCGCAAGGAGATCGCTTCTCGCTTGGACCTCACGGGCGCACGGCAGTTCGTGTCGAGCTTCGACCGGCCCAACATCCAGTACCGCATCGAGTCCAAGCAGCAGCCGCTGCAGCAGTTGCTGTCCCTGATCCGCACCGAGCACCCGGGGGATGCCGGCATCGTCTACTGCCTGTCCCGCAACTCCGTGGAGAAGACGGCCGAGTTCCTCGTGCAGCAGGGCATCCCGGCGCTGCCGTACCACGCCGGCCTCGACTCGGGGGTGCGTGCCCGCAACCAGTCCCGGTTCCTGCGCGAAGAGGGCATGGTGATGGTGGCCACGATCGCCTTCGGCATGGGCATCGACAAGCCCGATGTGCGCTTCGTCGCCCACCTCGACCTGCCCAAGTCCGTCGAGGGCTACTACCAGGAGACCGGTCGCGCGGGTCGCGACGGTGCGCCCGCGACCGCCTGGCTCGCCTACGGTCTGCAAGATGTCGTGCAGCAGCGGCGCATGATCGACCAGTCCGAGGGCGACCTCGCGCACCGCCGCAACCTCACCGCGCACCTGGACGCGATGCTCGCCCTCTGCGAGACGATCGAGTGCCGGCGGGTGCAGCTGCTGGCCTATTTCGGCCAGGAGTCCCAGGCGTGCGGCAACTGCGACACGTGCCTCTCGCCGCCCGAGAGCTGGGACGGCACGGTGCCCGCCCAGAAGCTGCTCTCCACCGTCGTGCGACTGCAACGGGAGCGCAACCAGCGCTACGGCGGCGGCCACCTCATCGACATCCTGCTCGGCAAGCAGACCGACCGGGTCACGAAGGAGGGTCACGACAGCCTCGCGACCTTCGGCATCGGTCAGGACCTCGCCGAGGCCGAGTGGCGCGGGGTGGTGCGACAGTTGCTCGCCCAGGGGTTGCTCGCGGTGCAGGGCGAGTACGGCATCCTCGTGCTCACCGAGGCCAGCGCCGCGGTGCTCGACGGCTCGCGCACGGTGAGCCTGCGCAAGGAGGCTCCCAAGCGCTCGAAGGCCGCCAAGCGCGCTGTCGCCGCCGACCTGCCGGGTGAGGCGCTGCCGCTCTTCGAGGCGCTGCGCTCCTGGCGCGCCGAGACCGCGCGCGAGCAGGGCGTGCCCGCCTACATCGTGTTCGGGGATGCCACGCTGCGCGGCATCTCGGTCACCAAACCCTCGACGCTCGACGAGCTCGGCCAGATCACGGGCGTGGGCGAGAAGAAGCTCGAGACCTACGGGGATGCCGTGCTCGCGGTCGTCGCCGCTGCGGCGTGATCCGCACCGAGCGCCTGCTGCTGCGGCAGTGGCGCGAGTCCGACCGCGAACCGTGGGCGGCGCTCAACGCCGACCCCGAGGTTCGGCGACACTTCCCCTCCGTGCTCACGCGCGCCGAGTCGGATGCCGCGTTCGAGCGCATCTCCTCGGCGCTCGAGTCTCGCGGCTGGGGCCTCTGGGCCGTCGACCTCGACGGCGAGTTCCTCGGCTTCACCGGGCTGAGCACCGTCGCCGACGACCTGCCGTGTGCACCCGCCACCGAGATCGGCTGGCGCTTCGCGCGCCACGCCTGGGGGCACGGCTACGCCACAGAGGCCGCGCTCGCGGTCGTCGACCACGCGTTCGACGGCCTCGATCTGGCCGAGCTCGTGTCGTTCACGGCCGCTTCGAACCTGCCGTCGATGCGGGTGATGGAGCGCATCGGAATGGTGCGGGATCCGAGCGGCGACTTCGAGCATCCTGCGGTGCCGGTCGGCAGTCCGGTGAGGTCGCACGTGCTGTACCGGCTGGCGCGCACCTGAGAGGGCGCCGCGCTCAACGCACCGGTCAACTCTCCTCGGCCGGCTCCCCGCCCAGCTCCTGCACCTTGGCGCGCACCTCGTCCATGTCGAGAGCCTCGACGGCGGCGATGACCTGTTCGAGTGCGGGTGCCGGGAGGGCGCCGGGCTGCGAGAACACCAGGATGCCGTCGCGGAACGCCATGAGCGTCGGGATCGACGTGATCCCCGCCGCACCGGCGAGCTCGCGCTCGGCCTCCGTGTCGACCTTGCCGAAGGTGATCTCGGGATGCGCCTCGGAGGCGGCCTCGAAGATCGGCGCGAACTGGCGGCAGGGGCCGCACCATTCCGCCCAGAAGTCGACGAGCGTGATGCCGGGGGCGGTGACGGTCTCGCCGAATCCGTCGGCGGTGAGGGCGACAGTAGCCATTGATCAAGCCTAGACGCCCCACCGTAGACTTCAGCCGATGGGTACGAATGCACGCGTCAACCGGGGTCCAGCCGCCGCCGCGCAGAACCGAGCGGCGATCATTCGAGCCGCCGGCGAGATCTTCGCAGAGCAGGGTCTGAACGCGCCGCTGAACGCCATCGCCAAGCGCGCGGGAGTGGGACAGGGCAGTCTCTATCGTCACTTTCCCACCAGGGCGTCGCTCGCATACGCGGCCTTCGATCAGGGGCTGGCCGAGATCGAGGCGCTGACGGCCCGCGGCGGAACTCTTGCGCAGGTGCTCGCACTCGTCACTGAGCAGGCCAGGGCATCCGTCGCCTTCCTGGAGCTTCTCGCGCCGCTCGCGCAGGAACCCGACTGGGCGAGCCTCGGGGTGCGAATCCGGGCGGTCATCGAGGCGACCATCGTCGAGGGTGTGCGGTCGGGAACGGTGCCGGCGCACTACACCGTCGACGACGTGCTGCTTGCGATCCGCATGGTCGCGGGGGCGCTTGCGGGATCGGTCGAGGGGACTCGGGAAGCCGTCAGCGCCGGGGCATGGCGCCTCCTGGGCATCGAGGTGCATACTTAACCGGACACTGTTGTCCGCTGCGAAGAGAAGAGAGCCACGCCATGCAGATCGCCGACAAGGTATTCGTCGTCACCGGCGGTGGTAACGGGATGGGCCGCGAGGTGGTGCTTCAGCTCATCCAGCGCGGTGCTCGAGTCGCCGCCGTCGATCTGAGCGAGGCCGGTCTCGCCGAGACGGTCGCGCTCGCCGGCGCAACGGAAGGCCGACTCACGACCCATGCCGTCAACGTCGCCGATCGGGACGCGGTGCTCGCGCTGCCGGATACGGTGATCAAGGCCCACGGCCAGGTGGACGGCCTCTTCAACGTGGCCGGCATCATCCAACCGTTCGTGAAGCTCGAGGAGCTCGGCTTCGACGTGATCGAGCGTGTGATGAACGTCAACTTCTGGGGCGTCGTCAACATGTCGAAGGCATTCCTGCCGCACCTGCTGGCACGGCCCGAGTCGGGCCTGCTGAACGTCTCGAGCATGGGCGGCTTCCTCCCCGTTCCGGGTCAGGCCGCATACGGCGCGAGCAAGGCTGCGGTCAAGCTGTTCACCGAGGCGCTGTTCGCGGAGACGCAGGGCACACCGCTCGCGGTGACGGTGGTCTTCCCCGGTGGGGTCGCGACGAACATCACGACGAACTCCGGCGTCGACATGCCGCGGATGGCGGCGAGCACGGGCAAGCAGCCCAAGGCGACGAGCGCGGCGGATGCCGGGCGTCAGATCGTCCAGGCGATGGAGAAGGGCGCCTTCCGGGCGACCATCGGCGGCGATGCGCGCCTCATGGACCGTCTCGCCCGCCTGGCGCCGCGCCGTGCGACCCTGCTGATCGCCAGCCAGATGAAGTCGCTCCTGGGCTGACGTCACCCCGGCGCAACTCCACAACTCGACCTGGGGTTCTTTGCAGGAATCCACCAACGGTCGGGCGGGCCGGTCGCGGCTGTTTGGTGGCTCCCTACCGGTGGCTGGCGCGCTCCGAACCCCGGACGTAGCGTGGTGTCATGAGCCAGATTGCCGATCGCACAGCCGCCGCGTCCGCCGTTGACGAGGCTCCGACCGTCGACGTCTCCGCGCTCGGCCAACAGCTCCTCGGTCGCTGGGCCGACATCCGCCGCACCGCCCGCGCGCTCGCTGCGCGCCCCGAGATCCAGCGCATCCCCGGCCAGTCGATGGCCGAGCATCGCGAACGCGTGCTCACCCAGTTGCACCTGCTCGTGCAGGAGAACGCCGTGCAGCGCGCCTTCCCGGTCTCCGTCGGCGGCCAGGACAACCACGGTGGCAACATCGCCGGCTTCGAGGAGCTCGTGCTCGCCGACCCCAGCCTACAGATCAAGTCGGGCGTGCAGTGGGGCCTGTTCGGCGCGGCGGTGCTGCACCTGGGCACGGCGTTGCACCACGAGACCCTGCTGCCGAAGATCATGACGCTGGAGGTGCCCGGCGCCTTCGCGATGACCGAGACCGGCCACGGGTCGGATGTCGCGGCGATCGGCACGACGGCCACCTACGATCCCGAGGCCGGCGACTTCGTGCTGCACACACCGTTCCGCGCGGCGTGGAAGGACTACCTCGGCAACGCCGCCCTGCACGGACAGGCAGCCGTCGTCTTCGCCCAGCTCATCACGAAGGGCGTCAACCACGGCGTGCACGCCTTCTACGTGCCGATCCGCGACGAGGGCGGCTTCCTGCCCGGCGTCGGCGGCGAGGACGACGGCCTCAAGGGCGGCCTCAACGGCATCGACAACGGCCGGCTGCACTTCGACCACGTGCGGGTGCCGCGCGTGAACCTGCTCAACCGCTACGGCGACGTCGCGGAAGACGGCACCTACAGCTCGCCCATCGCGAGCCCGGGTCGGCGGTTCTTCACGATGCTCGGCACCCTCGTGCAGGGTCGCGTCTCGCTCGACGGAGCCGCGACGGTCGCCTCGAAGGCCGCGCTGACGATCGCGATCACCTACGCGACGCAGCGCCGGCAGTTCACCGCGGGCAGCGACACCGACGAGGAAGTGCTGCTCGACTACCAGCGGCACCAGCGCCGCCTGCTGACCCGCCTGGCGACGACCTACGCGATGTCGTTCGCGCACGAGCGCTTCCTCGAGAAGTTCGACGACGTCTTCAGCGGTGCGCACGACACGGATGCCGACCGCCAAGACCTCGAGACGCTCGCGGCGGCCCTCAAGCCGCTCTCCACCTGGGCCGCGCTCGACATCCTGCAAGAGGCGCGCGAGGCGTGCGGCGGCGCCGGATTCCTCGCCGAGAACCGGCTCACGCAGTTGCGCGCCGACCTCGACATCTACGTGACGTTCGAGGGCGACAACAACGTGCTGCTGCAGCTGGTCGCCAAGCGACTGCTCACCGACTACTCGAAGAAGTTCGCGAGCCTCGACGCGGGTGCGATGGCCGCGTTCGTCGCCGACCAGGTCGGGGATGCCGCGATCAACCGCACCGGGCTGCGCAGCTTCGCGCAGAAGGTGCGCGACTTCGGCTCGACGGCACGTTCGGTCGGCTACATCCGTGACACCGACTCGCAGCGCCAGCTGCTCACCGACCGGGTGCAGACGATGGTCGCGGAGATCGCCGGTCGCCTGCGCAACGCGAACAAGCTGCCGAAGGCCGAAGCGGCCGCACTGTTCAACAGCAACCAGAACGCGCTCATCGAGGCGGCCCGGGCGCACGGTGAGCTGCTGCAGTGGGAGGCGTTCACGGATGCGCTGGACGACATTCAGGATGCCGGCACGAAGCAGGTGCTCACCTGGTTGCGCGACCTCTTCGGGCTCGGTCTGATCGAGCAGCACGCGGCGTGGTACCTGACCTATGGGCGGATCTCGGCGCAGCGCATCCAGGCCGTCACGAGCTACATCGATGACCGCCTGCTGCCCCGACTGCGCGCGCATGCCCTCGACCTCGTCGCCGCGTTCGAGTTCACGCCGGAGCTCATCGGTGCACCGATCGCGCTCGGCGCCGAGCAGGCCAGGCAGGATGAGGCGCGGGCGTATTACGCGGCCCAGCGTGCCGCCGGCACGCTGCCCGAGGAGGAGAAGGCTCCGGCGAAGGCCGGGAGGCCCGCCTCGGCCTGACGCCTGCTCGACCCCACGGGCTTCGGAAAGTGGGGGTTTTCGGAAACTCCGGCTCGGTGCTACAGTTCGCAGACGTCCCCCTTTTGGGGGACCGCTACCCGAAGCAGCTGTCGTGCCCCCCATCGACGCCCTTGATGACGAGTTTCTCGCATTGGTCCGCTCCACCTCCTATGAGGAGGCGACGGAGAGGATGGCTACGGCCTGGGAGCACTACCTGCCGGACCGGGCCGCGGAGCTCGCGGAGCGCATCACCTCGCTGCCCGAGTCGTGCTGGGAGAACGATCCCGCACTGCTGGTGGCGCTCGCCGCGACCTTCCGCGAGGCGCCGGACAGCAACCACTTCGCCGCGCTCGCCTATCTGGATGCGGCATCCCGGCTGATCGAGGCGCGGCCCGACCTTTTGGTGCTCGTCGCCCTCGGGCGGGCTCGCTCGATGCGGGGACTCGGGCGCCTCGCCGACGCCCGGGCGCAGGCGCTGGTCGCGCGTCAGCTGGTCGCGGCCGCGCCGTTCCGCGTGGGCGTGCGGCTGGATCTGGAGGCGCGCACCCTCTTCGAGGAGGGGGCGTGCCTCGCACTCATGGGCGAACTGGATGCAGCGAGTCGCCAGATCCGTCACGGCCTCGGCCTGGCGGGTGCACTCGAGGTGCCCGGGCTCGTCGAGGCGAGGGGCTGGCTCGTCGTCGTTGACTACTTCTTGGGCGGCGCGGCCGATGCCTCACGTCATCTCGCCGCGGTTCCGATGGGCGGCGGCGCCGATCGGCTCGAGGTGGCACCGGCACTGCTCGCGGACGCGTTGGTCGCCCTCGACGACGGCGAGCATGTGCGGGCCGGCTCGACGATCGACCGGCTCGAAGCCATTGCGGGCGGCACGGAGTTCGAGGCCTTCGTCCTGCAGCTGCGGGCGATGTCGGCCGACATCACCACGGAGTTGGAAAGGCTCGATGTGCTGCGTTCCGTCGTCTTCGTCACACACGACTGGCAGTCCCCGGCGTTGCTGCGCGCCCTGCACGACGGCGAACGCGTCGCGGCGTTGATCCGACTCGGCTCGTTCGGCGCCGCGCGGGATGCGGTGGCCGGGCTGCCGAAGAAGAACCCCCTGCACACCCGGCACGCGGACTGCCCGGCCGTGGCGCCGGCCCGGCTCGCCCTGCATTCGGCGGACCATGACGGCGTGCTCGAGCTGACCGCGCCGTGCAGGGCGATGGGCGATCGGCACGCGCCGCGTTCCCTCGCCGCGGTGGAGGTGCTGCGTGCGGCGGCGCACGATGCCTTGGGTGACGCCATCACGGCGGGCGAGACGTTCGATCGCGTGCTGATGCAAGCGGCGCGCACCGGGTGGCGACGGCACTTCCAGGTGATCCCTCCGACTCGGCTCGCGGGGATGCTCGAGGACGCGGCCGCGCGCCCGCAGCCCCCCGAGTCCCGCGAAGTGCTCGACGTGCTCGCGGGCGCCGCGGTGGGAGCGGCTCCCGACATCGCGCCGCTGAGCTCCCGCGAGCGCATCGTTCTGGCGCGGATCGCGGCGGGTGAGACGCGGCGGCAGATCTCATCGCAGCTCCGAGTCTCGCCCAACACGGTCAAGGCGCAGGTGCGCAGCATCTATCGCAAGCTCGGCGCATCGAACCGGCATGAGGCGCTCGACCGGGCGGCGCGATTCGGCCTCGCCGACTGACCCTGAGCATCCCCCACTTTCGTACCGGGTCTCACCCCGGATCACCCATCCCTCACCCCCTGATCACCCGGGGCCCGGTGCTTGTATGCGACTGCCCGGGGTCCGTTCCCAGGAAATGAGGCACGAATGTCTACCCGATACCCGCACGGCGCCGTGCGGCCGAGGAGTCTTGCAGCGTTCTGCACGGCGGTCCTCGCCGCCGCCTCGCTGGCGTTGCTCCCGGCGCTGCCCGCCGCCGCCGACGACCTGACCGACCTCACGACGGCTGCGCAGGAGGCGAGGGCGGCCGCCGACGCCGCGCACGCCACGGCCGCCCAGGCCCAGACGGATGCCGCGGCCGCCGCCGAGAGTGCGGCATCAGCACGCGCTGCTGCCGACTCCGCCTCCGCGACCGCGACCACGGCAGCCGACGCGTTGGCCGCATCGCCGGATGACCCTGCTCTGCAGACCGCCGCCGCCGAGGCCCAGGCCGCCTTCGAGGCAGCGGATGCTGCCGCGCTCACGGCCGAGGCCGCTGCCGCCGAAGCCGAGGCTGCCGCTGCCGCGGCGCTCGCGACGGCGCAAGAGCTCGAGGCTGCCGCAGTCGCCGCCGAGGAGGCGCTGGCCGCCGCCAACCCTCCCGCGGAGGAGACGGTCGAAGAGCCGTCCTCGGAGGTCTCGTCCGAGCGCATGGTGAACAACTGCAATGACGTGAGCTTCTCCACGTACTCGCAGGACACCGATCGCTGGGGATGGTGCTTCCCGGACCCCGAGATCGACATCGACGTCACGAACGTCTGCCCGATCGAGGTCGTGGTGAGTGTCGAGCATCTCTGGTTCGCGGAATGGCTGGACTACTCGATCACCGTCAACGGCGTCGAGCAGCAGTTCGAGATCGACAAGTGGGGCAAGACCTCGTTCACCGTGGCCGCCGAGGAGGGCGCCTTCGAGGTGAAGGTCTACCGCGGCGATCACAAGGTTGCCTATGAGCACGAGTGGCTCTGGCAGGTCTGCCCGAACATCTCGACCGATGTCGAGCACGAATGCAAGGTGATCGGTGGCGACGCCGAGGTCGAGGTGCGGGTCGCCGATCTCGACTGGTGGAGAACCTACGACATCGTCGTGAGCGGACCCAACGGTGACGAGACGTTCCAGGCCGATTGGACCTCGTACTGGGAGAAGGATCTCTACCTGGTGCCCGGCGACTACACCGTCACCGTGACGAGCGAGGGATGGAAGCACGTGCCCGCACTCGGCCCCGTGACCTACCAGTTCACGGTCGCACCGTGCCCGGGTGAGGTGGTCATCACGATCACGCCGACCTGCTCGACCAACGATGCGGGCTCGCTCGGCGCAACGCTGTCCGGCTTGGTGATCGGTCGGGAGTACTGGGTGACGGTCGAAGGGCCGGGCGGCGTCGTGACCGACGTGACCTTCATCGCCGACGCCACGACGTGGGCGGTGCCCCCGGCACACCTGCCGCCAGGTACCTACACCGTGACGGTCGTCGACACGCAGAGCTACGACATCGAGTACGCGGTGCTCGGCGCCAAGTACGTCGACGTGCCGGAGTACGACCCGCTCACGTGGACCGCGACCGGCACGATCAGTTCGTGCCCGGCGCTCGCCCACACGGGTGAAGGTCCGAGCTCGCAGCTGCTGCCGGCGCTCGCGCTGGTGCCGATCGGTGCCGGACTCATGGTCGCCGGGGCGGTGCGCCGTCGTCGCCCGTTGATGGAGGCCGAAGAGGAGTAAGGAGCCGGGTGCGGGTCAGCATCCCCCGGGTGGCCCGCACCCCCCCCAACGTGAGCCGGGAGCGTGACCCGATACAGCGCTCCCGGCTCACCCATGTGGGTGGACCGTTCGCTCAGCTCGGGGTCGTGGAGTCCTCGAGGTGCTCCTCACGTCGGCCGGAGCCCGTGAGGCGCAGGGTGGCGAGGAACCCGAGGGCGAGGAATCCTGCCGCGGAGAACGCGGCGAGGCGGGTCGCGTCGCTGAAGGCGGCCCGGGCGTCGGCGGCGGCATCCGGCGACCGATCGTCCAGGCTCGGGATGGCACTGCCCGCCGAGTCGACGACGGCGTCCACGATCTGGGTGCGCACATCGGCGGGGATCTCGTCGCGTTCGTCCAGCTTGGACTGCAGCCCCGCACCCAGACTGGCGAACAGGATCGTGCCCAGCACCGCGATGCCGAGCGCCGAGCCGACCTGTCGCGCCGTGCTCTGCGTGCCGGAACCCTGGCCGCTCTGATCGAGCGGTACGTCCTTGAGCACGACGCTCGTCAGCTGCGCGGTCGCGAGGCCGACGCCGAAGCCGTAGACGAAGACGCCCGGCACGATCTGCCACCACTCGGAGGTGGGTGAGATGCCGAGCGCGACGATGAGGATGCCGATCACCTCGGCCACGATGCCCACGCGCACGATCGTCACGGGACTGACCCGGTTGCCGAAGCCGCCGGCGAACCCGCTCGCCACGAACGACCCGATCGCGAGGGCGAGGATCACGAAGCCCGCCTGCAGTGCGTCGTAGCCGAGCACGTTCTGCAGCCACAGCGGCAGGGAGAGGATGAGCCCGAACTCGCCGAGCGAGACGATGAGCGCCGCGATGTTGCCGTTGCGGAACGACGGAATGCGCAGCAGGCCGAACGCCAGCATCGTGGGCTTGCCCTCGCGCTCGCGGCGCAGCCCCCAGAGCACGAAGGCGGCGAGCGCGACCAGGGTCAGCGCGAAGACGAAGGGGATCGGCGAGATCCCGAACGTCCAGAAGTTCGGCGGGGTGTCGCTGAACCACCAGCCGTAGGTGCGGCCCTCGATGAGACCGAAGACGAGGCTTGCGAAGAGCAGCACGGAGAGGATGGCTCCGACGACATCCACCCGGCGTGGCTCGCCGACCTCGCGTGATTCGGAGACGGTCACGAGGATGCCGACGATGATGATCACGCCGAGCGGCACATTGATGCCGAACGCCCAGCGCCACGAGAAGTAGGTGGTCAGCCAGCCGCCGAGCAGCGGGCCGACCGCGGCCATGCCGCCGATCGTCGAGCCCCAGACGGCGAACGCGATGGCGCGCTCCCGCCCGCGGAAGGTGGCGTTGATGGTCGACAGCGAGGCGGGCAGGATCATGGCGCCGCCGACGCCCTGGATCAACCTCGCGAGAATCAGCAGTTCGCCCGTGGTCACGAGCGCAGCGAACACCGATGCGATGGCGAACAGGGCGACACCGATGAGCGTGATCCGTCTACGGCCGAAGCGATCGGCGAGCGTGCCGAACACGAGCAGCAGCGCCGCGAACACCAGTGTGTAGCTCTCCTGCACCCATTGCACCTGGGTCGAGGAGATGCCGAGGTCGTCGACGATCGAGGGGATCGCGACGTTGACGATCGTCGAGTCGACGATGATGAGCGCGACGGCGACGCTGATGAAGACGAGGCCGAGCCAGCGGGTGCGTTCGGATGCCACGGCGCAAACTTACGCCCGGGAGCGAACTGCATCGCGCCGCCGCGCTCGCAGCAGCGCCGCCGAGCCCAGCACCACGACCACGGCCGCGATCGCCGCGACCGCCGTGACGGTCGAGGCGGGTTCCCCGGTGAGCCGCCCGACCGCCACCCAGGCCAGCCCCCAGCTCAGCGAGAGCGCCGGAGCGATGCGCCCGCGCCCCGCGATCGCGATCGCGACGCCGGCGGCCGCCGCGGCGACGATCACCAGCACCGACCACAGTTCCGGCGGCCAGCCGAAGCCGGTGAAGCCGCTCGCCACCAACCACGCGGTGACGTTCGCGGCGGTCGCGATGGTCACCCAGCCGAGGTAGAGGCCGAGCGAGCCGTCGGTGATGACGGCGTCCAGGCGACTCGTCGACGGCGATGCGGTGAGCTCCAGCAGGATGCGCAGCAGCACCGCCAGCAGCACCGCGATGATCGGCACACTGAGCGGCAGCAGGTCGAACTGGATCGACAGGATCCACGCCGCGTTCAGCACCAGCGATGCCGCGACCCAGTACCCGATCCGCCGGTGCCGCTGCGCGCCGGACTGCGCCGGCAGGAACTGCCACACCGCGTACGCCAGGAGTCCGAGGTAGATCACCGACCAGATCGAGAACGCGGGAGCGGCGGGGGCGATGAGGGTCGCGTCGGCGGCGAGGGCACCGCCCGCGGCATCCTGGATCGGCGTGCCGCCTGCTGCGCCCGATCCGATGAAGGAGCCGATCACCGCGATCACCGCCGAGGCCGCCACCGTGATCTGCCGTGCCGTGTCGCGTGCGTCGCGCATGGTGACCTCCTCGTTTCTGGCCCAGACTACGCCGCGCGCCGCCCCCGATGACCGGTAGCGTCGAGCCATGACGTTCAACGACAACGCCAAGATCAACCCGAATCGCGTGAGCCGTCGCGGCCGCAACACCGGTATCGCGATCGGCGGCGGCGGGTTGCTCGTCGTTGGCCTCTTCTTGCTCTCGCAACTGCTGGGCGTCGACCTCACCGGCCTCGCCCCCGCGATCCAGGGCGGCGGCACCGGCAGCGGACAACAGGGCGAGCCGCTCGCGGGCTGCGACACCGGTGCCGAGGCCAACGCCTCGATCGACTGCCGCATCGCCGGCGCCGCCGACTCGCTCGACACCTACTGGGGGCAGACCCTGCCGGAGTTCGGCGGCACCTACCGTTCGACGCAGATCGTGCTGTTCAGCGGACAGACCGACACGGGCTGCGGTGGCGCGACGAGCGCGGTCGGCCCGTTCTACTGCCCCGCCGACGAGACGATCTACGTGGACACGGCCTTCTACGACGAGCTGCGCACCCGCTTCGGCTCGTCCGGCGGTCCGCTCGCCGAGATGTATGTGATCGCGCACGAGTGGGGTCACCACATTCAGAACATCACCGGGATCATGTCGGGCCTCGACCTGCAGAACGCCGGCCCCGACTCCGACGGGGTGCGGCTCGAGCTGCAGGCGGACTGCTTCGCGGGCGCGTGGGTCGGGGCGGCGCCGTCCATCACCGACGAGAACGGCGTCAGCTTTCTCGAGCCGGTGACCGAGGAGCAGATTCGGGATGCCCTCAGCGCGGCATCCGCGGTCGGCGACGATCGCATCCAGCAGTCGACCCAGGGGCAGGTCACGCCCGAGACGTGGACGCACGGCTCGAGCGAGAGCCGCCAGAAGTGGTTCCTGGTCGGCGCGAACGGCGGTCCGGACGCGTGCAATACCTTCGACGTGGAGGGCTCGCAGCTCTAGCCGCCGACCGACCGGTTCAGTGCTCGGGCGTCTTGACGCTAGCGCCGTAGACGGCGGCCTGAGTGCGCCGCTCCATGCCCAGTTTCGCGAGCAGCCCCGAGACGTAGTTCTTCACGGTCTTCTCGGCGAGCTCGAGGCGTTCGCCGATCTGTCGGTTCGTGAGCCCGTCGGCGATGAGCTCGAGCACCTGACGCTCGCGCAGGGAGAGCTCCGGCGCCGGCGCGGCGGGGGTCGAGGGCAGGGTCGTCGCGGTGAGGTCCTGCACGACGCGCTGGGCGACATCCTGGCGCATGAGGCTCTTGCCGCCGGCCACGGCGCGGATGCCTTCGATCAGGCGCTGGCCCCGGATGTCCTTGAGCACGTACCCGCTCGCACCCGCCATGACGGCGGCGACGCTCGCGTGATCGTCATCGTACGCAGTGAGGATCAGGCACTTCGTCTCCGGGAGCACGGAGAGGATGTCACGGCATAGGTCGATGCCGCTGCCGTCGGGCAGCCGCACGTCGAGCACGACCACGTCCGGCCGCGTCGCGCTCACCCGGCCGAGGGTGCGCTCGACGGTCGCGGACTCGCCGACGACTTCGAGGTCGCGCTCGGCGTTGATGAGGTCGGCGATGCCGCGACGCACGATCTCGTGGTCGTCGACGAGGAAGACGGTGGTCATGAATGGGCCTCCAAGGGGGCGGTCCAGGCGACACGCGTCCCGCCGTCGGGTCTGGCGTCGATCGAGTAGCTGCCGCCACGGCGGGCGGCGCGTTCGGCGAGGTTCGCGGTGCCGCTCGTGCGACCGCCCGGGGTAAAGCCGACACCGTCGTCGTCGATGCGGATGCGCAGCACATCGGTCTCGACGGCGACCTCCACCTCGCACATCGAGGCCTGCGCGTGCCTCGCGACGTTGGTGAGCGACTCACGAACGACCGCCACGGCATCCTCCGCGAGGTCCGCCCGTACGAGCAGGTCGACCGGACCGAGGAACGACAGCCTGGGGGAGGCCTTCAGGCCGGAGTCGAGCTCGCTGACCAGGTCGAGCAGGCGGTGACGCAGGGTCTGACCGCGGGCTCGTTCGGGGGAGGAGAGCGCGAACACCACGGTGCGGATCTCGGCGATGGCGGTGTCGATCGCGTCCACCTGTTCGAGCACCGATTCGCTCACCTCCGGGTGACGCACGGCGGCGCTCTGCAGGCTCAGCCCGGCACCGAAGAGGCGCTGGATGACGTGGTCGTGCAGATCGCGCGCGATCCGGCTGCGGTCCTCGGAGAGCTCGAGCCGAGTCCGGTCGCGTCGACCGCGGGCGATCTCGATCGCGACGCTCGCCTGGGCGGCGAACTCCGTGGCGAGCTCCAGGTCGGCGGGCGAGAAGCGCTGCGCGCCGAGGGCGCGACTGACGGTGAGCGCTCCGATCGTGCGCTCACCGCCGTAGAGCGGCACCACGAAGGTGGGTCCGGCCTGCGGCCAGTCCGCCGCCTCGGCGTCGAGGACCTCCACGAGCATGGGCTCGTTGGACTCCAGGGATCGCCCGACGATGCTGCCGGCGGCGGGGTAGACCTGGTCCCGCACGCGCTCGGCCTGCTCGCCGCGGGCGACCGCGATGCGCAGCAGCACCGGATCGTCCGCCGGAACGACGACGCAGACGAGCTCGGCATCGACGAGCGCGGCGACCTCATCGGCGATCACCGGCAGCGCCTCCGAGTCCCTGCGCAGGATCTCGGCGGTCACGCGAGCGCTCGCGGCGCTCCAGCGCTCGCGACGACGGGTCTCGTCGAACAGCCGTGCGTTCTCGATCGCGATCCCCGCGGTCGCGGCGAGCACGCTCACCAATTCCTCGTCCTCCCGGCTGAATGCGCCCGAGGCCGGGTTGGTGAGGTAGAGGTTGCCGAACACCTCGTCGCGCACCCGGATCGGTACGCCGAGGAAGGCATCCATGTTCGGGTGATGCTGCGGAAACCCCGCGGAGCGCGGATCGTCGTGCAGGTGCTCGAGCCTGATCGCCTCACCGGAGTCGATCACGGCGCCGAGCAGCCCGTGCCCCTCGGGGAGGTGCCCGATGCGCGTCGCGAGCGGCTCGTCGAGGCCGACGTGGATGAACTGCTCGAGTCCGCGATCCGGCCCGATGACCCCGAGCGCGCCGTACTGCGCATCGACGAGTTCCACGGCCGCCTGCGCGATACGACGCAGCACCTCGGGCAGTTCGAGATCCTCGACGACGGCACGATTGGCCCGCAGCAGGTTGCGCAGGCGACTCTGAGTCGCGAGCACTCGTTGCGCGTTCGCGACGAGTTCCTCGATCGTACGTTCCAGTTCAGATCGAGGGGTATCGGGGAAGGTTATCTCTTCGCTCGTCACGTGGATCGTTTCTCCCAATCGGACAGCGCCAGCGTATCCCGTCTCCGCGTCCCATGGGACTTCCGGCCCTGTCTGCGCACCCGGCTCGCCCACAGAGTGGTCATTCACGAGGAGGGATGCGCGGTATGAGAACCGAGCGCGTGCTGGTCGGCATCGATGCCGAGGAAGCGAGCCAGACCGCGGTCGACTGGGTGATTCAACGTGCCCGCGACCGCGAACTCGTCGTGACGCTCGTGACCTCCGGCGATCTGCTCACCGGCGATCCTGCGGAGGATGACGCGCGCCTGGCGCGCACCGCCGACCGCATCCGCCAGAGCGCCCCGGGCGTCGAGGTCACCACGACGGTGACGGACCGCTCGATCGTCGAGGGGCTCGTCGAGCTCTCCGCGTCGTTCGACCTGCTCGTGCTCGGAGCCCATCCCCACCACCCGGTGCGGTCGGCCCTCACCGGGTCGCTGCCGTTCCGCGTGGCATCCCGCGCACGCTGCATGACCGTGATCGTGCCCTCGGACTGGAGACAGTCGAGCGGACCGGTCGTGGTCGGCGTCGGCGACGATGCGACCGCGAACCGTGCCCTGCTCTTCGCCGCGCTCAACGCCACCGAGGCGGACTGCGAACTCGAGGTCCTGCACGCCTGGCAGCTGCCCGCGGTGACCGACACCCTCGTGGGTGTGCCGCTGAGTCCCACCGACCTGCGTCGGGCGCACCGCGAGCTGCTGTCGGCGGCCATGGAGCGCGTCCGCGCCGCGTTCCCGTCGGTGCGCGTGCGCGGCTACCTGCACGAGGGTCCACCGGCTGACCGGATCGTGCCGCATGCCGATCGCGCCTCGCTCGTCGTGCTCGGCACGCACCGCCGCGGAACCGTAATGGCCGCCGTGCTCGGCTCGACGGTGCGTTCGGTGCTCAACAACGGGCACGCTCCGGTGTGCGTCGTGCCGCCGGCTCAGCCGATCTCGACCTGATCAGGACGCGGCGGGACCTTGGGCCCTACGTGCGCGGACGCGACTCCACGAGTGTTGTGTTGGTCGCACCCGGCGGCCGTGAGGAGCATCCCGTGGACCCCGTTGACATCGCCCGTTGGCAGTTCGGCATCACCACCGTCTACCACTTCCTGTTGGTGCCGCTGACGCTCGGGCTCGGTCCCGTCGTCGCGTTCTTCCACACCATGTACGTCAGCACCGGCAACGAGCGCTGGCTGCGGATGACCAAGTTCTGGGGCAAGCTCTACCTGGTCAACTTCATCCTCGGTGTGGCGACCGGCATCGTGCAGGAGTTCCAGTTCGGCATGGCCTGGAGCGAGTACTCGCGATACGTGGGCGACGTCTTCGGCGCACCGCTGGCGATGGAGGGCCTGCTCGCCTTCTTCGTCGAGTCGACCTTCCTCGGTCTGTGGATCTTCGGATGGGGCCGCCTGCCCAAGCGCGTGCACCTCGCCACCATCTGGCTCGCCGTGATCGGCTCGTGGATCTCCGCGTTCTTCATCATCGTGGCCAACTCCTGGATGCAGCACCCGGTCGGCGTCGAACTCATCGACGGTCGGCCGGTGCTGGTCGACATCTGGGCGGTGCTGGGCAACAACACGGCGATCGCCGCCTTCACGCACACCCTGCTCGGCTCGGTCTCGGTGGCCGGAGCCTTCCTGCTCGGCATCGCCTGGTACCACCTCTGGCGTCGCCGCAAGGACGGCATCGACACGGTCGATGCGACCGGTCGCGTCGTCGTCGGCTCGGCTCCGACCATTCCCGGTCGCGACGAGGCCGACCACAGCGTCTGGATCAAGTCGCTTCGGGTGGGTGCGGTCATCGCGATCCTCGGCTTCGCCGGCGTCACCCTCACCGGCGACCTGCAGGCCAAGCTCATGTTCGACCAGCAGCCCATGAAGATGGCCGCGGCCGAAGCGGCGTGCGAGACCGGCTCGGGCTTCTCCGTGCTCGCCTTCGGCGACCTGGAGTCGGCCGATTGCGGCAACGTCGTCACGGTGATCGAGGTGCCCGGCCTGCTCGGCTTCCTCGCCAACGGCGACCCGAACACGACCGTCGAGGGAGTGTCCGACCTGCTCCCGCAATACCAGGCCGAGTACGGCGCCACGCTGCCGGAGGGCGAGATCTACGGTGACCGCGCCGGCCAGGAGGTCAACTACGTGCCCATCATGTGGGTGACCTACTGGGGCTTCCGGCTCATGATCGCGTTCGGCGCCGTCGCGGCGTTCGCCGCGGTGGTCGCCCTGTGGCTCACCCGCAAGGGCACGGTGCCGCAGTCGAAGTGGATCATGCGACTGGCTCTGCTGGGCATCCTCGCGCCGTTCGCCGCGAGCGCCGCGGGCTGGATCTTCACCGAGATGGGGCGCCAGCCGTTCGTGGTCGCACCCAACCCGAACCCGAGTGGCATCGACGGGGTGTTCATGTTCACCGCCGCCGCGGTCTCGCCCGGTGTGACGGCGGGGGAGATGCTCTTCTCGGTGATCACCCTCACCCTCGTCTATGCCGCACTGCTGGTCGTGGAACTGGCGATCATGGTGCGCTACGTGCGCGGCGGCGTCGCGGCCGCGATGCCCGAGTTGGGCAAGCCCGATGAGCCCGGCAGCGACGACCAGGACAAGCGCGACGTGCTCGCGTTCGCCTACTGATCCCTTCGAGACACGAGGACAAACACTCATGGACATCCTGCCCATCATCTGGTTCATCGCAATCGCGATCCTGTGGACCGGCTTCCTGCTGCTCGAGGGCTTCGACTTCGGGGTCGGCATGCACCTGCTGGTGCGAGCCCGCTCGGAGAACGAGCGCCGCGTGATGCTCAACACGATCGGGCCCGTCTGGGACGGCAACGAGGTGTGGCTGCTCACCGCGGGAGCGGCGACCTTCGCCGCCTTCCCGTTCTGGTACGCCTCGCTCTTCTCCACCCTCTACGTGCCGCTCGTGCTCGTGCTGCTCGGTCTCATCTTCCGGGCGGTCGCGATCGAGTACCGCGGCAAGGGGCACAGCGACCGCTGGCGTCGCGGCTGGGACTGGGCCATCGGCCTCGGATCCTTCCTCTCCGCCTTCGGCATCGGTGCGGCGCTCGCGCTCACCACGACCGGGCTGCCGATCGATGCCAACGGCGACCGGGTCGGCGGACCCTTCGTCTGGCTGACACCGATCGCGGTGCTCGGCGGACTCGCGGTGGTGGGCTTCGCCTTCGTGCACGGCGCCAACTTCCTCGCGTTGAAGACGGATGGCGCGGTGCGCGAGCGCGCCCGCCGCGACACCGTGCGCCTCTCCCCGATCGCGCTGCTGCCGCTGGTGGGCTGGGTGCTGCTCGTGCAGTTCCAGTCCGGTGACCTGCTCTCGTGGGCGCTCGTCGTCGTCGCCGTGGTGGCGGTGGTGTTCGGCTGGCTGCAGAGTCGGGTCGGACGCGAGGGTTGGGGCTTCGTCGGCTTCGCGGTGTTCCTGGTCGCGGGTGCGGCATCCATCTTCGCGGCCGTGTTCCCGGTCGTGCTGCCCTCGACGGTCGACCCGGCCTACAACCTCACGATCGAGAACGCGGCGAGCGGCGACTACACCCTCACGGTGATGTCGATCATCACGGGGATCGCCCTGCCGGTGGTGCTCGCGTACCAGGCATGGAGCTACTGGGTGTTCCGCCGCCGCATCACCGGCGCCAGCATCCCGGACGCCCACGCGGTGCTCCCGGCCGTCCGACCGTGAGCGAACGCCTCGCGGGTGCCCTCGGACCGGGGGGCACCCGCGCGGTCGCGGTGATCGGGGTGCTCTCCGCACTGCGCGCGATCGCACTGGTGCTCATCGCCGAAGGGCTGGCGACCTCGATCGCCGCGCTCGCGTCCGGCACCCAGGACTGGCGCCTCGGCACCGCACTCGCGGCGGGCGGCGTGCTGCTGCGCGCGGTCGTCTCCTGGGCACTGCCCATCGTGGCCGCCCGCGGCGCGATCGCGGCCAAGACCGCGTTGCGAGCGCAGGTCGCCGCCCGCCTGGTGCAGGACGGCGGCAATGGCAGCGGGCGAGACGCCGTGCTGGCGACCTTGGGTCTCGATGACCTGGACGAGTACTACGGCGTCGTCATCCCGACCACGGTCGCGGCGCTCGTCATCCCGCTCGTGCTGGGTCTGCGCATCCTCACCGTCGATTGGCTGAGCGCGGTGATCATCGCGGTCACGCTGCCGCTGGTACCGCTCTTCATGGCGCTCATCGGCATGCACACCCGGGACAAGGTGGATGCCGCCAGCGGCGCCCTCGATCGTCTCGCCGACCACCTGGTGGAGCTCGCCCACGGGCTGCCCGTGCTCGTCGGACTCGGACGGGTCGACGAGCAGAGCCGCGCGCTCGCCGGCATCCAGGACGAGTATCGCAAGCGCACCAACGCGAGCCTGCGCTCGGCGTTCCTCTCCGCGCTCGCACTCGAACTGCTCGCCACGCTCTCCGTCGCCGTGGTCGCGGTGGTGCTGGGCATCCGGCTGCTCTCCGGCGACGTGACGCTCTCCGCCGCGCTGCTCGCGCTGCTGCTGGCCCCCGAGTGCTTCGGCGCCCTGCGTGACGTCGGCGCCGCCTTCCACTCCTCGCAAGACGGTCGTGGTGCCCTGCGTCGCGTGCGCGAGCTGCTGGCCGGCACGCCGCGGGTCATCGCGCGCGGTGGCGGCAACGACGTGCGCCTCAGCGCGCTGGTCGTGCGCTATGAGGGCCGCACCGAACCCGCCCTGAGCGTCTGCGCCACCGCCTTCGAAGCGGGCAAGATCACCGCGGTGACCGGTGCGAGCGGGGCGGGCAAGTCGACCCTGCTCGCCGTGCTCGCCGGCACCGTGCCCGCCGACGCCGAGGTGCGCGGTTGGGTGCGGGGCGTCGACCCCGCCCGCGTGGCCTACGCCCCGCAGGCGCCGCGTGCGTTCGAGCCGTCGGTGCGTGCCGAACTCGCGCTCTATGCGGACGATGCGACCCAGATCGATGTCGTCGCCGACGAGCTCGGCATCGGCGCACTGCTCGGTGCCGGCACCGCGACGCTGAGTCCCGGCGAGTTGCGCCGGGTGGCCGTCGCGCGCGCGATCCTGCGGGTACGCGCGGGGGCGAACCTGCTCGTGCTCGACGAGCCGACCGCACACCTCGACGAGGTCTCGGCAGAGCTCGTGCGCCGGGCGATCCGCTCGGTGCGCGGCACCGCGACGATCGTGCTCGTCAGCCACGATCCCGCGACCCTCGCTCTCGCCGACCATGTGCTCGCGCTCGATGATTCCTCGCCGATGAGCGCCGTGCCGTCGCCGGCGGCAACGGATGTCGCCACCCAGCGTCCACAGCACGCTCCGGTCGCAGCGCAGCACCCGCAGAGCCCCACCCGCTTCCTGCTGGGTCTCTTGCGCCCCTCCCTCGGACGCTGGATCGGTGCCGTGCTGCTCGGCCTCCTCGCCACCGGCATGGGCCTCGCCCTGACCGCCGTCTCCGCGTGGCTCATCGTGCGCGCGAGCCAGCAGCCGGCGATCATGTATCTGCTCGTCGCCATCGTCGGGGTGCGCTTCTTCGGTATCGGTCGCGCGGTCGCACGGTACGCCGAACGGCTGGCGAGCCACGATGCCGTGTTCGCGGCCACGGATACCCTGCGCCTGCGCTTGTGGCGCGGCATCGCCGCCCGCGGTGCGGGCTCGCGCGACCTGCTCGAGGGCGGCACCGCCCTCGACTACCTCGTGGTGCTCGTCGCCCAGCTGCGCGACGCCGTGCCTCGCGTGGTCACCCCGGCGGCCGTCGGCGTGCTGACCGTGGTCGGCATCACCGTGACGACCGCGCTCGTGGCACCCGGTTTCACCTGGGTGGTGCTCGGCGGCCTTGGGGCCACCCTCGTCGTCTCGTGCCTCGTCGGGTTCGCTCACGACGCGCGCGCGCAGCGCTCCCGTGTGGCCGTGCGCTCCGCCCTCGTGCGCCAGATGAGCGCCCTCGGCTCGGCCGCCGACGATCTGCGCGCCAACGGTGTCGCCGACCGGGCCCTCGCGCAGATCGCGACGACCGACGCCGAGCGCGCGATCACCGAGCGGCGCACGGCACGCTCGGAGGGACTCGCGACCGCTCTCGCGAGCCTTGGCACCGGGGCGGTCGCCGCGCTCGTGCCCGCCCTCGCGGCTGCCGAGGGCGTACCGGCCGAGCTGGTGGCGGTCGTCGCGCTGCTCGCCCTGGCCTCGTTCGAACCGATCGCCGCCGCCGCGGGTTCCGCGCGTCGTCTCCCGGCGCTGCTCGCCGTCGCTCGCCGTCTTGCGCCGCTCGCGAGCACGGCCCCGATCGATCGGGACGGCCGCACCCCGGATGCCCCCGTCGCCCGCCTCGACCTCGTCGACGTCGAGGCCGGCTACGGCCATCCCGTCGTCGGTCCGGTGAGCGTCGGTGTCACGGCGCGGGAGTGGCTCGTGATCGAGGGCCCCTCCGGCTCGGGCAAGTCCACGTTGCTCTCGGTGATCCTCGGTGCCCAGGATGCCGACGCCGGCGTCGTGCTCGCCGACGGCCTTCCCCTCGCTGAACTCGACTCCGCCGCGTGGCGCGAACGCGTGGCCTGGTGCCCGCAAGATGCGCACGTGTTCGACTCGACGATCCGCGGCAACCTCCTCATCGCCCGCCCGCGCGCCGCGGGGGTCACCGACGAGGAGATGGTTGATGTGCTCGGGCGGGTCGGACTCGATCCGTTGCTGCGCCAACTCGACGACGGGCTGGACGCGCGGGTCGGCGTTCGTGGGGGTGCGCTGTCCGGTGGCGAGCGCCAGCGACTCGCGGTCGCGCGGGCGCTGCTGAGCGACGCCGACATCCTGCTGCTCGACGAACCCACCGCGCACCTGGACGAGCCGACGGCCGCGGCGATGATGCACGACATCCGTCGCGCGACGGGCGACCGCATCGTCGTGCTCGTCTCGCACCGTTCGAGCGATCATCGGCCCGCGGACCGCCGACTCACGCTGACCGGCGCGGGGGAGCAGCGGATGGCGGCGACCGGCGCGCAGCCGTGAGTGCGTTCGTCCGCCGCTGGATCGTCACGGTCGGCGTCGCCGAGGCGGCAGGCTTCGCGATCGCCACCGGGGTCGCGGTCGCGACGATCTCGAGCGGACTGACCGGGGCGTGGTCGCTCGCCGCAGTGGTCGCCGGTGGTGCGCTCGAGGGTGCGGCGCTCGGCACGGGCCAGTACCTCGCCATGCGAAGCGGACGTCCGCGCCCATTGCCGTGGATCGCGGGAACTGCCGCGGCGGCCGCGTTCGCCTGGCTGCTCGGGATGCTGCCGAGCACGCTGGGCGTTGACCTCGGCTCCCCGGCAACGATCGTCGCCCTCACGCTCGGAGGCCTCGTGCTGCTCGCGAGCATCCCAGTCACGCAGTGGCTCGTGCTGCACCGCACGGGCACCTTCGCGTGGGTGCCCGTGAACATGGGGGCGTGGGCGGTCGCGATCCTCTGGACCTTCGCGCCCTCACCGATCATCGACGAACGCAGTCCGTTGGCGCTCGTCGTCGTGCTCTATGTGCTCGCGGGGCTCCTCATGGCGGTGACGATCGCAAGCTTTACCGCGCCCCTCGCGCGACGACTGTTCGCCGCCGAGAGCGCTCGCGCCTGACAGCGCACCCGCCGACAGGTCACAATGGGGCGATGACGAACTCGCACGACGACCGGAACGAGCCTGCGGGCGGCCCCTCGCGCATCGTGCTCAGTGACGACAGCGAGGTCACCGAGCTCACGCCGGAGCAGTGTTGGGCACTGCTCGGTGACACGGGCATCGGTCATCTCGCGCTGCGGTCGCAACCGCAGGGCGTTGACATCGTGCCGATTAACTACCTGATCCACGAGCAGCAGCTCTACTTCCGCAGTGCATCGGGCACGAAGCTCGTGGAGCTCACCGAGCATCCGCACGTCGCGGTTCAGGTGGAGCGGTACCGGGACGCGCAATGGTCGAGCGTCGTGGTGAAGGGTCGGGCCGAGCGGCTCGCGTTCGACGACGAGATCCTCGCCTCAGGTGTCACGCGGCTGCTGACGAGCGGACCTGGCGAGAAGGCGAATTACGTGCGCATCGTGCCGGAGACGATCACGGGCCGGAGCTTCCCGAGTCGGTAGAGGCCCGTGCGACGAGCACGGGCTGGAACACCACCTGCCTCGGCTCGACGTTCGGGTTCTCGGCCTCCGCGAGGAGCAGCTCCACCGCGGTCTTGCCGATGAGTGCACTTGGCTGCTGGATCGATGAAAGGGGCACGACCGCGGCCGCCGCGTAGTCGATGTCGTCATACCCGATGATCGCGATCTCGTCGGGAACCGCAACGGGTGTGCCATGCATGAGCAATGACTGCAGCAGGCCCATCGACACGAGATCGTTCGCCGCGAAGATGCCGTCCGGACGTTGATCGGCAGCGCGCGCCTGAATCGCGGCACCCGCGGCCCGTCCTTCCACAACGGTCGTCGCGTCGATCTCGATCACCTCGAGCGTGACGCCGGATGCCGCAGCCACCGCGGCTCGGGCGCCCTCCAGTCGGTCGGCGACCTGTCGCACCGCCAGCGGCCCGCCGATGAAGGCGATCCGGCGGCGACTCTGGGCGATGAGGTGCTCGACCGCCAGCCGCCCACCCGCGACATCGTCGGCGGAGACCGAGCTCAGGCTCGGATCGTCGCTGGTGCGGTCGACCAGCACCACGGGGATGCCGCGCTCCCGCAAGAGGCGAAGTCGGGCGGTCACCTCGCCGTAGGGCGAGATGAGCATGCCTTGCACGCGCTGCTGCTCGAAGAGGTCGAGGTACATCGACTCCCGACCCTCGTTCTCGTCGCTGTTGCCGAGCGTGACCGTGAGGCCTGTCTCGGCGGCGCGGTCCTCGGCGCCCCGCGCGACATCGGTGAAGAACGGGTTGCGCACGTCGGGCACGACGAGTCCGAGGGTGTTGCTGTTGCCGGCCCGCAGTTGTCGAGCGGCGTCGTTGCGCACATAGTCCAGCTCCCGGATCGCGGAGAGCACGCGTTCCACCGTGCTGGCCGCGACCTTGTCCGGGGAGTTCAGCACGTTCGAGACGGTGCCGACCGAGACTCCTGCGCGCGCGGCGACGTCTTTGATGCTCGTCGTCATGATCGCCCTCCCACCGGACGGCACCATCATGGCATGGCCGAGACCAGGTCTCCGATTGACAGTGCGCGTGAGCGCCGATACAGTCATTGAAACGATTCATACTGGCCGACGCTGCCCAGAACGGAAAGACCACATGACGGACGCCGCCACCCTCACCACCCGCCTCGCCGAGCTGAGCCTTGCCCAAGACCGGGATGGCGCCCTGGCATTCGTCGCGTCGGAGGGCATCGTCGTGCCCGGGCCGCTGCTCGAGATCGGCAACACGACCTCGCGCGTCGACTTCGGTCGCGACCCCGGCCAGTGGGTCGACGACTGGAGTGCCACCGGTACCGGACACCATTGGTCGTTGTCGGTTGGTCATCGTGCAGCCGACTATCGGGCTGCGGCCGACCTGCTGGGCATCGACTTCCGCCTGGTCTGAATCGGGCGGTCATCGAGTTCGCGTGAACCGGAGCATCCCGGCACCGCATCGTTCTACTATGGTTCATTGAACGAGTCGCCGTCGGCGACCATCCGGGGAGATCGATGGCGACCATCAAGGATGTCGCACAGCTCGCTGGAGTCTCGGCGGGCACGGTGAGCAATGTGCTCAACCGTCCCTCATACGTCAACGTCGAGACCCGTGAGCGCGTGCTCGCCGCCATTCGTGACCTCGACTTCGTGCCACGACAGGGCTCCCGCCAGTTTCGACCCGGCCGGGTGCGCACGCTCGGGCTGGCGATCGCCAACCTCGACAATCCCTTCTTCGTCGACGTCGCGCTCGGCGCCGAGGAGCGCTGCGCAGAGCTCGGGGTCGGCGTCGTCATCACCAATAGTGGCTACGACCCCGTGCGCGAGACGCACAATCTCGACTTGCTCGTGCAGTCTAGGGTCCAGGGCATCATCATCGCGCCAGTCGACGAGAACAGCTCTCGGCTCGAGATGCTCAAAGACCGCGGGGTTCCCATGGTCTTCGTCGACAGGGTCGGCGACGATCGCGACTGCTGGTCGGTCGTCGTCGACGACTTCCGTGGCGGGCAACTCGGCACCCGCCACCTCATCGCCGCCGGTCACCGTCGCATCGCCTTCCTGGGACACCCGGAGACTTCCCCGAAGGTGCGCACACGCCTCGCGGGTGCCCGTTCGGTCGTGGCCGAGAGCCCGGGGGTGCAGCTCGAGCTGCTCGAGGCCGGATCGTGGTCGATCGAGGCCGGACGCAGCGCCGGGGCGCGGCTCGTCGAGCGTTCCCCAGACAAGCGACCGACGGCCGTGTTCTGCGCCAACGACATGCTCGCGCTCGGGCTCGCCCAGCAGCTGTTGCGTGAAGGCCTCAGCATCCCGGACGATATCGCGGTCGTCGGCTATGACGATCTGGAGTGGGCGTCGGTATCGAGTGTTCCGCTCACCACGGTGCGCCAGCCGCGGCAGGGCCTCGGACGTACCGCGGTCGACATGATCATGGAACTGCTCGGGCGTCCGAGCGCTCGCATTCCGCGCAGCAATCACGTCGTCTTGCAGCCCGAACTCATCGTGCGTGACAGCGCCTGACGAACCCGGAAACGAGGCAGCGGCCCGCCCCTCGTGAAGAGGAACGGGCCGCCGTCGCGATGAAAGTCGCGAGCGTGATCAGAACGCCGGGTCGACCGACTCGACGTTCTCGCTCGTGACGACCGTCAGCGGGATCGGCAGACGCTTGTCGACCTTCTCGCCCTTGATCAGCTTGATGATCGTCTCGGCGGCGAGCTTGCCGTCCTCGGCCGGCGACTGCACGATCGTCGCGTAGTACTGACCGGTCTTGATCAGATCGAACGCCTGAACCTGGCCGTTGATGCCGACGATCGGCGGGAGGGCGTCGAGGCTGCGTCCCGACTCCTTCCAGGCGTCGATGAAGCCGAGCGCCATCGTGTCGTCGTTGGCGTAGACGCCGTCGATGTCGTCGCCGAAGCGCGTCAGCAGGTCGCGGCTCGCCTCAAGCGCCTTCTGCTGGTCGAAGTCGGCGTTGACGACCTGGAGTACCTCGATGCTCGAGCCGAGCTCCTCGAGCTCTTCGGTGAAACCGTCGGTGCGACCGATGGTCGTGCCGTTGCCCGCCTGGCCCGCGATGATTACGACCTTGCCCGCGCCGCCGAGCACCTCGTTGAGCGCGTCAGCGGAGAGCACGCCCTCCTCGTAGACGTCCGGGCCGGTGAAGGAGTCGTAGTACTCCTCGGCCTCGGCGTCCATCGGCGAGTTGATGATGATGAGCGGGATGCCGGCATCCTGGGCGGCGATCATGCCGGGGATGTAGGCCTGGGGGTCGAGCGGCCACAGGACGATGCCGTCGGCGCCCTGGCTGACGCACGTCGTCAGCTGGTCGGTGCCGGTCTGCACATCGAACTCCTGCGACAGGCGATTGACGGTCGCGCCGGCCGCGTCAGCGGCCTCGTCGAACGCCTCGTTCGCCGGGGTCACATAGGCGTGCGACTCTGCCGCCGTGACGTAGCAGATGTTCAGCGATGCGGCGTCGCCGCCGGTGCCTCCTGTGGCACAACCGGCCAGCGCGAGCGCTGCCACAGCGGCAACGGCGCCGCCGATGAGGGGTTTGGTTCTCATGGTGCGTGAGTCCTCTCGTTCTCGGGGTTTCGCCGGGCCCGCCGCATCGACCGCACGAATGCGCTCAACGACAGGTCCCGGCCCTTCTTGCCCGACACGAATCGGTCGAGCAAAATCAGCAGCAGCAGGATGACTCCTGTGACGATGTTCTGGATGTAGGCGGGGACGTTCGAGAACTCCATCGCCGTGGTGAGTATCGCCAGCACCAGGAGCCCGCCGAGGGTGCCGAGGGCGGAGGCCCGTCCGCCCTCGAGGCGCGTACCGCCGATGACGACGGCGGCGATGGCGAGCAGTGACGTCGATTCGCCGAAGACCGGGGAGCCGGTATTGACGCTCAGGCTCTGGATGACACCCGCCGCCCCGGCAGTGGTGCCGGCGAAGACGAACGTGCCGAACACGTAGGCGTTGGAACGGATGCCGCTCGCCTCCGCGGCGACCGGGTTGCTGCCCACGGCGAACAGGTTTCGGCCGGCAACCGCCCGCGTGAGCCACAGATGCAGTGTGACGAGTAGCACGATGAAGATGATCGTGCGCACTGTCACGGTGCCCTCGATCGGTCGCGAGACGACGAGGCCGAAGAGCGGATCGAGGCCGCTGATCGGACGGGACTCGGTGAGGAAGTGGCACAGCGCGCGGAAGAACAGCATCGAGGCGAGCGTCGCGACGAGGGAGTTGATGCGCAGCGTCACGACGAGGATTCCATTGACGACGCCCGCGAGGAGTCCAACGCCGACCCCGACGACGGCCGCCGCCACCTGGCCGAGCTCCTCTTGCAGTCCAATCGCCGCGATGCCGGAGAGGGCGAGGATCGCGCCGCCCGAGAGATCCAGCTTGCCAGCCAGCAGCACGACCGTGAGGCCCACGGCGACGAGCGCGGTGGTGCTGATGCGGTCGAGGCTCAGGCTCAGCGCACGGAACTCGAGAATGCCGGGCACCATCGATGCTGAGATGACGATCGTGGCGACGAGGATGATCGCGACGCGGTAGCGCACGATTCCGAGGAACACGTCGCTGTCGAAAGCTCGACGGATGGCGTTCATTCGCGGCCTCCTCGGCGTCGCAGATACACGTCGAGCGCGACGGCGCCGGCGATGAGGGCACCCTTGACCATGCCTTGCGGCTCGGACGGAACCCCCTGCAGGATCAGGATGTTGTTGAGCAGCGTCACGAACAACAGGCCGCCGATGGCACGGGGGATGCTGCCGGAGCCGCCGAGCAGGCTCACGCCGCCCACGACGACGGCGGTGATCGCGTCGAACTCGTATCCGGTGCCGATCTCCGGGCGGGCGGCCTGCAGTGAGATGCCGAGCAGTACGCCGCTGAAGCCGGCGAGGGTCGCGGTGAGCACGAACGCACCGGCCTTGACGAACCGCACTGGAACGGCGCTCGCCTCGGTCGCATAAGGGTTGCTACCGACCGCGTACGTCCAGCGTCCGAAGACCGTGCGAGAGAGCGCGAGGTGTCCGAGCAGCGCGACGATGAGGAAGACGAGCACGATGACGGGCACGACGCCGAACAGTCGCCCGGTGAGGAAGTCCTTCGCAGCCGCATCCTGCCCGTAGACGATGACACCGCCGACGAAGGCCTGAGCGGTACCGAGCACGATGATGCCGCTTGCGAGCGTGGTGATCACGGGGTTGAGCCCGGCATAGCCGATGAGCAAACCGTTGATGACCCCGGCCAGGCTCGCGACGAGCACGCCGACCAGCGCAGCGGGCAGGGTGCCGATCACATCGTCGAGCATCAGCACGAGGATGCCGCCCACCGCGACGGTCGCCGGAACCGAGAGGTCGGCCATCCCGCGGCTGACGAAGACGAAGGTCATGCCGACGACGATGATGCCGACGATCGACATATTGATCAGCACGTTCGTGAGGTTGCCGACCGAGAGGAATCGGTCGCTCAACACGGTGCCGATGATCAACAGCACGACGATGCCGGCAGGCATGGCAAGCGTCGCGCCGTGCCGTGCCAGGGCACTCTGTTTGACGATGCGATCGCCCGGGATGGTGTCCGTGGGGATGCTCATGCCGCCACCTCCCCGGTCGCCGCGAGCATGACATCCTGCTCTCCGGCACCGCGCGGGAGCTCCGCCGAGACGTGTCCCTCGTGGAGCACGTAGATCCGATCGCTCACCGCGAGCACCTCCGGAAGTTCCGACGAGATCATGAGGATCGCCGTGCCGTTCGCCGCAAGCTCGCCGATGATCGTGTGGATGTCGGCCTTGGCGCCGACATCGACGCCGCGTGTCGGCTCGTCGAGAATGAGAACGTCGGGCCGGGTCGCAAGCCACTTCGCGAAGACGACCTTCTGCTGATTGCCACCGCTATACGTATCGACCTGACGGTCGATGACCGGAGGCGAGACGCCGAGTTCCCGCGCCTTGTCGGTTGCAAGACGACGTTCGGCGCCGCCGCGGATCCAGCCGATGGTCGCGACCTCGCCGAGAACCGGCAGGGAGATGTTGTCCTTCACCGAGAGCTGGGGCACGAGCCCATCACGCTTGCGGTCTTCGGGAACATAGGCGATTCCGGCCTCGACGGCGTCATGGGGATGGCGGATCGTCACGAGCTTGCCCTTGACGTGGATTTCGCCTTGCTCGGCCCGATCGAGGCCGAAGATCGCGCGTGCGACCTCGGTTCGACCGGCACCGACGAAGCCGGCGAGACCGACGATCTCCCCGGCACGCACGTCGAGATGAACGTCGTCGAACACGCCGGCGCGGGTGAGCCCGCGCACCTCGAGCACGACCTCGCCAATCGGCACCTCGCGTTTGGGGAAAACGTCGGTGAGGTCGCGCCCGACCATCAAGCGAATCATGTCGGCGGCGGTGATACCCGCCACCGGGCGCGTCTCGACGAGGCGTCCGTCGCGCAGCACCGTCACCTGGTCGGCGAGATCGATGACCTCGCGGAGACGGTGCGAGATGTAAATGACGGCGATGCCGGCATCCTTCATGCGCTGAACGACACGGAAGAGCGCCTGCGCTTCGTTCTCGGAGAGCGATGAGGTCGGCTCGTCGAGCACGATGATGCGCGGCGACGACGCGTAGGCCTTGGCGATCTCGACGATCTGCTGCTGGCTCACCGGAAGCGAGCCCACGAGGTCGTCGGCCCCGACCTTGGCCCCGAGTTCGGCGAGTACGTCTTCGGCGCGGGCGCGGAGGGCCTTGCGATCGACGATGCCGAAGCGTGAGGGTGGCGATCCGAGCGTGATGTTCTCGGCGACCGTGAGGTCGGGGACGAGGTTGAGCTCTTGGTAGACCATGCCGATGCCGCGCTTGCGGGCGTCGATCGGCCCGGCGATGCGCACGGCGTCGCCTTGCAACTCGATCGTGCCCTCGTCGGGCTGGTAGACGCCGGCAAGGATCTTCATGAGCGTCGACTTGCCTGCGCCGTTCTCGCCAACGATCGCGTGCACCTCGCCGGCGGCGACTTCGAGCGTGACGTGGGTCAACGCCCGGATGCCGGGGAAGCTCTTCGAAATCCCGCTCATGCGCAGCGCGGGCGCGGCCTCGCTCATCGCTTGCCCTTCCTCTCGGTTGACGGGGAGAAGGCGAGATCGACCGTGTAGGCAACCGAACGACCGGGCTTGATCGTCGGCAGATTGCCTGCAGCGCGCGCCCCTGCGCGACCGGTGAAGGTGTTGACGTTGACCGGCTCGAGCCCCATCACGTAGTGACCCTCGCCACTCATCTTCCACTGGTGGAGGGCGGGGAGCGTGCCGGTGTCGAATCGTAGTTCGAGACGCGTGTCGATCCCGGGGTTGTCGATGGCGACGACCGCGGTGCCGCTGTCACGGAAGTCGTGGCCGAAGACCTGCTCTCGGTAGTCGGCCTGGGGCTCCTCGATCTGGTGCCACCGCCCGGCGCCCGAGCGCGCGTCCGCGTCACGCGGATTGACCTCGCGTGAGGGCAGCTCGAGACTCGCTGTCTCGTCGAGCAACGGCCAGCCGATGTTCACGTGATACAGCACCATGTGGCCGGCGTCGGCGAAGCCTTCGTTGCGCACGACGTCGCGCAAGCGCAGCGTCGTCCCGCCGATGTCGGCCGACCAGGTGCGCTCGAGTACGAGGTTCTCGGCGAAGACGCCGGTCTGGCGCACGATGCCACTGACCATGAGTTCTCCGCCGCGCACCTCAGCACGCGTGATCGTCGCCGGAACGACACCAACGCGGCCGTGCTGGGGGTACTCGACACCTTCGTCGACGGTGGGCGGTCCGAACGAGTCCAGACCGCACGTCGCGAGAAGCCCGCCGCCGAATGACCGCAGCCACTGAGATCCGGAGCTCTCGGCGAGCCCCGGTGCCATCATCCCGGTGGGAGACATCCAGGCGACCGGAACTCCGCGGAACGTGACCTGCCCGAGGTCGAGCGCGCGGTCGGGATGGATTTCGACCTCGAGTCCACCGCCGGTCACGAGACGGATGCGGCGCGCACCGCGTGCAGGACCCTCCTCATCGACGAGGCGGTCGATGCGCGCGACCTGCGCGAGTGTCCCGGTGCGGCGTGCGAGCTCGTCGCGCGATCGCCCGTGGACCATCGGGACGGCGGGTGTCACACGCGCTCCCGCGCGACGGCACCGGTGTCGGCGGCGAGCTCGGCATTGCCCGGACCGAAGTGCTTCAGCAGCACCAGATCGGAGCTCGCCGAGGCGTTCGTGATCGTAACGCCGTCCTTCACGGCGTCAGCCGTGACGAAGTATTCGTCGTGCGAGAGCTGGCCATAGCGGATGGAGGACAGCGCCTCGACGGTCTGCCCATTGATCTCGCCGCGACCATCGACGGCGATGAAGCCGTAGGCATCGGCATCCTCGACCCGTACGGTCGCGCCGGGCTTCACCGTGAGCTCCTTTGCACTGAATGCAGCCGAGCGGTAGGTGATCCACTTCTCGACGTAGTCCTCGCCGCCGGCCGCGGCGCTCGCCGAGGTCTCGAGGGCGGGGCTGAAGCGGTGGCTCCAGAACTCGGGGTCGACGTTGAGGTTCCAATCGAGGATCTCGAGCACGAAGTCGAGGTCGCCAACCTTGTCGGCGGGGATGTCCTTCCACAGCAACTCGTCGGGCACCTCGCGGTTGTTCGACCACGACTCGGTCATGGCGAACACGTCGCTTGCCGCCTGCGGCTCGTAGGTGCACATGCTCGCGGGGGCATGGAGCACGCCCGGGGGCACGTCCCACCCGGTGCCGGGCGTGATGCGATACGCGACCGAGAGTTCGGTGATGCGGTTGTCGCCGCCCTTGAGGAAGAGCTCGAGCTTCTCGAGCACCTGCTCGCGGGACGTCTCTGGGTGGAAGCCGAAGAACGTGTAAGGGAACATGCCGCCGTGGTTGTTCAGCTGCGGGGGGAAGTAGTAAGCCTCCGGCTTGCCCATCTTGCCGACGAGCGCGGCGTGCTGGTCCATCTGGTGCACGTGGAACGGCAGCGGGTACTGGTTGTCGAAGAACTTGGAGTACATCGGCCACTTGCCGTAGCGGTTCCAGAGGTTGCCGATCGCGGCATCCTTGGTGTGAGCGATGAACTCGTCGAAGGGGATGATCTCGCCGTCGGGGCCGACGACGAGGCTCAGGCCTTCGAACGGGTCGGTGAGCGGGCCGTTCTCGGCGCGAATGGCACTGGCGAACCAACGCTCGTCGATGCCGCCGCGCTCCTTGCCGAGCGGGAAGTAGTCGTCGGGATGCAGTCGAAGCCGTTGGGCGGGAGTGCAGAACGAGCGGGGCACCCACGTCGGCGCCAAGCGCAGCACGCCGCCCGCGGCCTCCATTGCGCGCTCGATGCTCGCCTCGGTTGAGGTCACACCCTCGTACGGTCCCGCCTTGGTCATTGCCATCCTCTGTCATGGGGCGCCACCTGAGCGGGGCGCCGTTGCCGTCGTGCTGTCCGGCTCGTGATGAACCGGGTTCATTGAACCATGTCTGGTTTCAGTGAAACTAGTTTGAGATCGCGGCGCTGTCAAGTAGACGGCTCGTGCGCGCGTTCGGATCGGCGCGTTGGCAGCATCCGACACCTGCGCACGCGCGGGGCGGGCCCCGGGAATACGATGGCGGCCATGGCGACGATACTCAGCGAGGAGCGGCGGGCCCGCTTGCTCGAGATCCTCGCCCGTGACGGTGCCTTGCGCCTCGATCCCGTCGCCGAGCAGCTCGGGGTGTCCGCTATGACGGTGCGCCGCGACCTCGACGATCTCGAGGCCGAGGGGCTCGCCCGGCGGGTGCGCGGAGGCGCGGTTGCCGCGGTGCTCCCGCGGCCCTTTCGGGATCGGATGTCGACACGCTCCGTTTCGAAGTCAGTCATCGCCCGCAAGGCGAGTGATCTCCTGCCGGCGACCGGTGCTGTCGCGTTCGACGCCTCGACCACGAGCGGCGTTCTCCTCGGCGCGCTCGCCGCGCGCGATCTCGTTGTCGCGACGAACTCGATCGACAACGCGGCGACCGCGAGACACCGGCCGGGGGTGCGCTCGGTGCTCATCGGCGGGGAGCTCGACGAGCGGTCGGGGAGCTTCGTCGGCGCGGTCGCCTGTCGTGCCGCGGCATCCCTTGGCTATGCCCGATTCTTCACCTCCGCCTCCGCGGTCTCGCCGGGGGGCACGAGCGAGGTGTCGCTGGAGGAGGCACAACTCAAGGACGTGTTCGCCCAGCACGCCGAGGAGACCATCCTGCTGCTGGACTCATCGAAGATCGGTCACATGGCCCTTGCCCAGGGGCTCGACTGGTCGCGGATCGACCTCCTCGTGACCGAGCTCGATCCGCGGGACGAGCGTCTGGACCCCTACCGCGATCTCACCGACCTGCGCTAGAGTCACGTTCTGTTCGATCTCACAAAACGTAACAAAGGCTGTTCGGCGGGAAGCTGAGCGCCGGAAAGCAGCGCAGAGTGGCCTCCACCCCCGCCCAGGATCTCATCGCCCGCAGCAACCGTCTCGGCTCCGACCCGCGCGTGACCAACTACGCCGGAGGCAACACCTCGGCGAAGGGTGCCACGACCGATCCCGTGACGGGGGAACCGGTCGAACTGCTGTGGGTGAAGGGCTCGGGCGGCGACCTTGGCACCCTTACCGAGACGGGCCTCGCCGTGTTGAGACTCGATCGCGTGCGTGCGCTTGTCGAGGTCTACCAGGGCGTCGATCGCGAAGATGAGATGGTGGCCGCCTTCGACTTCTGTCTGCACGGCAAGGGCGGCGCTGCCCCCTCGATCGACACGGCCATGCATGCGCTCGTGGGTGCCGCGCACGTCGACCACCTCCATCCCGACTCCGGCATCGCCTTCGCGACCGCGAAGGATGGCGAAAAGCTCACCAAGAAGGCCTTCGGCGACAAGGTGGTGTGGGTGCCGTGGCGTCGCCCCGGGTTCCAGCTCGGGCTCGACATCGCGGCCATCAAGGCCGCGAACCCACGGGCGATCGGGTGCATTCTCGGCGGCCATGGCATCACCGCGTGGGGTTCCACCTCCGAGGAGGCGGAGAAGAACAGTCTCTGGATCATCGCGACCGCCGAGGACTACATTGCAGCGAAGGGCAAGAAGGCCCCCTTCGGTCGCACCGTGGCGAAGAATGCGGCGCTGCCGCCCGAGGAGCGCAGGACGAAGGCGGCCGCGCTCGCCGCGACCATCCGCGGCATCGCGAGCCACGACAAGCCCATGGTCGGCCACTTCACGGACTCCGATGTGGTGCTCGACTTCCTCGCCTCGGCCAGCGCTCCAAAGCTCGCGGCGCTCGGCACGAGTTGCCCCGACCACTTCCTGCGCACCAAGGTCAAACCGATGCTGCTCGACCTGCCGGCCGGGGCATCCGTCGAGGACTCCACAACGCGCCTCAAGGAACTGCACGAGGAGTACCGCAAGGACTACACGAAGTACTACGAGCAGCACGCCGTCGAGGACTCCCCGGCGATGCGCGGCGCCGACCCGCTCATCGTGCTCGTGCCAGGCGTCGGCATGTTCAGCTACGGCGCCAATAAGCAGACCGCTCGCGTCGCGGGCGAGTTCTACGTCAACGCCATCAACGTCATGCGTGGTGCCGAGGCGATCTCCACGTACGCACCGATCAGCGACGCCGAGAAGTTCCGTATCGAGTACTGGTCGCTCGAGGAGGCCAAGCTGCAGCGCATGCCGAAGCCCAAGTCCCACGCGACGCGCGTCGCCCTGGTGACCGGTGCGGCATCCGGCATCGGCAAGGCGATCGCAACCCGCCTCGCCGCGGACGGGGCCTGCGTCGTGATTGCCGACCTCGACCTTGGCAAGGCGCAGGCGGCGGCGGCCGAGATCGGCGGCACCGATGTCGCCATCGGTCTGCAGGTCAACGTCACCGACGCGGCCGCGATCGAGCGGATGGTGCAGGATGCCGTACTCGCTTTCGGCGGCATCGACATCGTCGTCAACAATGCCGGCGTCTCACTCTCCAAGCCGTTGCTCGAGACCACTGAGCAGGACTGGGACTTCCAGCACGACATCATGGCCAAGGGCTCGTTCCTGGTCTCGAAGGCCACCGCGCCCGTACTCATCGAGCAGGGCATGGGCGGCGACGTGATCTACATCTCGTCGAAGAACTCGGTGTTCGCGGGGCCGAACAACATCGCCTATTCGGCGACGAAAGCCGACCAAGCCCACCAGGTGCGCCTGCTCGCGGTCGAACTCGGCGAGCACGGCGTGAAGGTCAACGGCATCAACCCCGACGGCGTCGTGCGCGGCTCCGGCATTTTCGCCGCGGGCTGGGGGGCGAACCGCGCCAAGACATACGGCATCGAAGAGGAGGACCTCGGCAAGTTCTACGCGCAGCGCACGATCCTCAAGCGCGAGGTGCTGCCCGAGAACGTCGCGAACGCGGTGTCGGTGCTCACCGGACCGGATCTCTCCCACACGACCGGGCTGCACATCCCCGTTGACGCGGGTGTGGCGGCGGCGTTCCTGCGATGAACGCGGTCGCCGCGGTCGATCTCGGCGCCACGAGCGGTCGGGTGATGCTCGGCCACGTCGGCCACAACGAACTGAGCGTGCGGCCTGTGGCGCGCTTTCCGAACGGCCCGGTGACTCGTCCGGACGGGTTGCACTGGGACATCGACGCGCTGCGCGAGCACGTGCTCGACGGCCTCGCGGCGGCCGTGCGCGATGAACCCGGTGTCGCGAGCATCGGCGTCGATTCGTGGGCCGTCGACTACGCGCTCATGCGCGATGGCCGGATGCTCGCCGAGCCCTTTCACTACCGCGACGGCCGAAACCACGCCGGCGTCGACCGAGTCCACGCTCGCGTCGGCGCCGCGGAGCTCTACGCCGCCAACGGTCTGCAGTTCCTGCCGTTCAACACCCTCTACCAGCTGGAGGCCGAAGAACGCCTCGCGGAGGCGGACTCCTTTCTGCTCATCCCCGACCTGTTCGGATACTGGCTCACGGGGCGTGCGGTCGCCGAGCGCACCAACGCTTCGACCACGGGGCTGCTCTCGGTGACGACCGGGGAGTGGGACGAGGCGCTCGTCGCGCGGCTCGGCCTGCCGCGTTCGCTGTTCCCCGAACTGGTGTCGCCTGGCACGCGATTGGGTGGTCTCACGTCCGAGTTCGCCGCACGCATCGGGGCGCGCGATGACGTGAGCGTGACGGCGGTCGGCTCGCACGACACGGCATCGGCCGTCGTGGCGGTGCCCGCGGCATCCACCGACTTCGCCTACATCTCGTGCGGCACCTGGGGTCTCGTCGGAGTCGAGCTCGAAGCCCCGGTGCTCACTGAGGCCGCACGCGCCGCGAACTTCACCAATGAGGGTGGCGTCGACGGCCGGGTGCGGTTTCTGCACAACGTGATGGGACTGTGGCTGCTCACCGAATGCGTGCGCGAGTGGGGCGAGACCGACCTGCCGACGTTGCTCGCGCAGGCTGCGGCCGTGAACCCTCCGGTCGCGGTGTTCGACGCCAACGACCCGAGCTTTCTGCCGCCCGACGACATGCCGGGTCGTATCACCGCGTGGCTGCGGGCTCACGACCAGCCCGTGCCGAGGTCACGCGCTGAGTTCGTGCGGTGCATCATCGAGAGCCTCGCGGTCGCGTTCGCGGCGGCGGTGCACGATGCCGCCACGCTCTCGGCGCACCCGGTCGCCGTTATCCACATCGTCGGCGGCGGCTCGCAGAACGCCCTCCTGTGTCAGCGCATCGCCGACATCGCGGGGATGCCCGTGCTCGCCGGTCCCGTCGAGGCCACCGCGATCGGCAACGTGCTCATCCAGGCGCGAGCACAGGGTTTCGTCGGGGGATCGCTCGAGTCGTTGCGAGCGCTCGTAGCGGCGGCGTTCTCGCCCGTGCGGTACCTGCCGACGGCCTGAGTCGCCGACGGCACCCAAGCGCCCCGCTCGTGCGCAACTGCACGGAATCGGCGCGACACGCCGCGACCGGCTGCCCGTGCACGGCGTGCCGCGCCCGATTCTGTGCAGTTGCGATCACGCGGGCATCCCGCTGAGCAGTATTGTTAGACAATCTGCTATGTTGTCTGGCAATCCGATGCCAAGGACGACGGGAGGGGGCGTGGTGATCGAGTCGAGCGCCGTGCTGCCCGACAGCATCGCCGGGCGATTGCGTGCCAGCATCCTGAACCAGACCGATGCGCCCGGCTCGACCCTCACCGAGGCCGCCGTGGCGGTGCGGTTCGGGGTCGCGCGGCCGACGGCCCGGCTTGCGATCGACAAACTCGTCGCCGACGGTCTCCTGCGTCGCGAGGCACATCGTGCGGCCCGGGTGCCCGAGTTCACGCGCGACGACATCGTCGACCTCTACGACAATCGCGCGCTGCTCGAGTCGGCGGCGATCGCGGCCCTGCGCAGCATCCCGGCCGCCGCGCTCGAGGCGCATCACGCGCTCACCGCGTCCGAGCACTTTGCCGAAGCAGACATCGCCTTCCACCGCGCCCTCGTCGCGGCCCAGCCGAGCCCGCGCCTGACTCGGCTGCACACCCTGCTCATGGGCGAGATCGAGTTGTGCATCGGGCAGGTGCAGGCCGCGAGCCTGCTCTCGGCCGCCGAGATCGCTCGTCAACATCAGGCCATCCTCGACGCCATCACGAGCGGCGACGCGGATGCCGCGGCATCGCTCACCCGCGCCCACATCCACGCGGCGCGCGACGCGCTGCTCCAGCACCTCGACGGGACGAACCATGACTAAGCGCAGCATCCCCAACCCGAAGGCGCTCTTCGAACTGATGAAGTTCAAGAAGCCCACGCTGAACGCGAAGAAGCGCCGACTGGATGCCGCGCTCACCATCTACGACCTCAAGGCCATCGCGCAGCGCCGCACCCCCAAGGCCGCCTTCGACTACACCGACGGCGCGGCGGAGGGTGAGCTCTCGCTGGCTCGCGCCCGCCAGGCCTTCGAAGACGTGGAGTTCCACCCCTCGATCCTGCGCGACGTCTCCGCCGTCGACCTGACCACGACCGTGCTCGGCGGCACGTCCGCGATGCCGTTCGGCATCGCGCCGACGGGGTTCACGCGGTTGATGCAGACCGAGGGCGAGATCGCGGGGGCGGGTGCCGCGGGGGCGGCGGGCATCCCGTTCACGCTGTCGACGCTCGGCACGACGTCGATCGAAGCCGTCAAGGCCGCGAACCCCGACGGCCGCAACTGGTTCCAGCTCTACGTCATGCGCCAGCGGGAGATCTCCTACGGGCTCGTCGAGCGGGCGGCGGCGGCCGGCTTCGACACCCTCATGTTCACGGTCGACACCCCCGTCGCCGGTGCGCGGTTGCGCGACAAGCGCAACGGCTTCTCGATCCCGCCGCAGCTGACGCTCGGCACGATCGTCAACGCGATCCCGCGGCCGTGGTGGTGGTTCGACTTCCTCACCACCCCGCCGCTCGAGTTCGCGTCGCTCTCCTCGACCGGTGGCACCGTCGGCGAGCTGCTCGACTCCGCGATGGACCCGTCCATCAGCTTCGAGGACCTCGAGATCATCCGCGGGATGTGGCCGGGAAAGCTCGTCGTGAAGGGCGTGCAGAACCTCGAGGACTCCAGGAGGCTCGCCTCGCTCGGCGTGGACGGCATCCTGCTCTCCAACCACGGCGGCAGGCAGCTGGATCGAGCGCCGATCCCCTTCCACCTGCTGCCGGAGGTCGTGCGCGAGGTGGGCAAGGACACCGAGGTGATGGTCGACACCGGTGTGATGAACGGCGCGGACATCGTGGCGGCCACCGCGCTCGGGGCCAAGTTCACGCTCATCGGTCGTGCCTATCTGTACGGCCTGATGGCCGGCGGCCGCGAGGGCGTGGATCGCACCATCGCGATCCTGCGCGACGAGATCACCCGCACCATGAAGCTGCTGGGCGTGCGGGAGATCGCGGAGCTGGAGCCCCGGCACGTGACGCAGCTCGAACGGCTGGTACCGCGACGGGGGTAGGTCGCGGCCGCGGCGATTACGCTAGGCGGGTGCCAGCAACCGTCGATTCCTCACCGTCTCTCGACATCGCGGGCGTCCCGCGCACGCAGCGCGCCGAACTCCTGCTCGCCACGCTCAAGGAGCGCGTGGTGATCGCGGACGGCGCGATGGGCACGATGCTGCAGGAGTTCAACCCGACGCTCGACGACTACCAGCAGCTCGAGGGCTGCAACGAGATCCTCAACGTCAGCCGGCCCGACATGCTCGAATCGATCCACTCGGCGTACCTCGAGACCGGCATCGACGCCATCGAGACCAACACCTTCGGCGCCAACTGGTCGAATCTCTCCGACTACGGCATCGAGGATCGCATCGAGGAGCTCGCGCGGGCGGGGGCCGAGATCGCGCGGCGCACCGTCGAGCGGTTCGAGGCGCAGGACGGCCGCGTCCGCTGGGTGCTCGGGTCGATGGGTCCGGGCACGAAGCTGCCGAGCCTCGGGCACACGACCTATGCGCACCTCAAGGCGACGTTCGCCGAGCAGGCGCGCGGGCTGATCCTCGGCGGTTCGGATGCCCTGCTCATCGAGACCTCGCAGGACATCCTGCAGACCAAGGCCGCGGTCAACGGCTGCAAGCAGGCGATCGTGGAGACCGGCGTTCGCCTGCCGATCTTCGTCGAGGTGACCGTCGAGACCACGGGCACCATGCTCATGGGCAGCGAGATCGGGGCGGCCCTCACCGCCCTGGAGCCGCTCGGCGTCGACATGATCGGCCTCAACTGCGCCACGGGCCCCATGGAGATGAGCGAGCACCTGCGCCATCTCTCCAAGTATTCGCACGTGCCGGTGATGTGCATGCCCAACGCCGGCCTGCCCGTGCTCACCGCCGACGGCGCCAGCTACCCGCTGACGCCCGATCAGCTCGCGACGGCGCACGAGCAGTTCGTGAAGGAGTTCGGTCTCTCGCTCGTCGGCGGCTGTTGCGGCACCACGCCCGCGCACCTGAAGGCCGTCGTCGACCGGATCGGCGGGGCGCGCGTGCTCCCGCGCGCCGTCGAGGAGGACCCGGGAGTCGCGAGCCTCTATCAGCATGTCGGCTTCAATCAGGATGCCTCGTACCTCGCGATCGGCGAGCGCACCAACGCCAACGGCTCCCTGGCGTTCCGCGAGGCGATGCTCGAGCAGCGCTGGGACGACTGCGTCGACATCGCTCGCAACCAGATCCGCGAGGGCGCTCACCTGCTCGACGTGTGCATCGACTATGTGGGCCGGGATGGCGTCGCCGACATCCGGGAGGTCGTCTCGCGTCTGGCGAGCGCCTCCACCCTCCCGCTGGTGGTGGACTCCACCGAACCGCTCGTGCTGCAGGCGGGCATGGAGCTCATCGGCGGGCGGCCGGTGGTGAACTCGGTGAACTTCGAAGACGGCGAGGGCCCGGGCACGCGCTTCGGCCGCATCATGCCGCTGGTCAAGGAGCACGGGGCCGCGGTGATCGCCCTCACCATCGACGAGGAGGGGCAGGCGCGCACCGCGGAGAACAAGGTGCGCATCGCATCCCGTCTCGTCGACACGCTCGTGAACGAGTGGGGTATGCGGGTCGAGGACATCATCGTGGACGCCCTGACGTTCCCGATCGCGACCGGCCAGGAGGAGACCCGCCGCGATGCGATCGAGACCATCGAGGCCATCCGCCAGATCACCGCCAAGTACCCCGGCATCCATACGACGCTCGGCGTCTCGAACGTGTCCTTCGGTCTGAACCCTGCCGCGCGCTCGGTGCTGAACTCGGTGTTCCTGCACGAGGCCGTGGAGGCAGGACTCGACTCGGCGATCGTCAACGCGGCGAAGATCGTGCCGCTGGCCTCCGTGCCGGAGGACCGCCGCAAGGTCGCCCTCGATCTGGTGTGGGACCGTCGTGAGTACGACGCCGACGGCAACCTCACCTACGACCCGCTGTCGGCGATGCTCGACCTGTTCGCGGGGGTCGACTCCGCGGCGCTGAAGGACCAGCGCGCGGCCGAACTGGCGGCCCTGCCCGTGGGGGAGCGCCTCGAACGGCGCATCATCGACGGTGAGGCGAAGGGGCTGGAGGCCGACCTCGACCTCGCTCGCGCCGGGGGCATGAGTGCGCTCGACATCGTCAACGAGCACCTGTTGGCCGGCATGCAGGTGGTCGGTCAGCGCTTCGGCAGCGGTGAGATGCAGTTGCCCTTCGTGCTGCAGTCCGCCGAGGTGATGAAGGCCGCCGTCGCACTGCTCGAGCCGCACATGGAGAAGTCCGAGGCGGCGGGCAAGGGCACCATCGTGATCGGAACGGTGCGCGGGGATGTGCACGACATCGGCAAGAACCTGGTCGACATCATCCTCACCAACAACGGCTACGACGTGATCAACATCGGCATCAAGCAGCCGTTGAGCGAGTTCATCCGCGCGGCCGAGGAGCACGACGCCGATGTGATCGGCATGAGCGGCCTGCTGGTGAAGTCCACCGTGGTGATGAAGGAGAACCTGCTCGAACTGAACGCGCGCGGGCTGGGCACGAAGTGGCCCGTGCTGCTGGGCGGGGCCGCACTGACCCGCGCGTTCGTCGAGGACGACCTCGCCTCGCTGTTCGAGGGGGAGGTGCGCTACGCCCGCGACGCGTTCGAAGGGCTCGCCCTCATGGAGCCGCTCGTGGCGATCGCCCGGGGCGCCGATCCCGAGACGGTCGGCCTGCCGCCGCTGAAGAAGCGCATCCACGCCCGCACGACCATCGATATCACCGAGCCCGAGAACATGCCGGCTCGCTCGGATGTCGTCGCCGACAACCCCGTGCCGGTCCCGCCGTTCTGGGGCACCCGCATCGTGAAGGGCATCGCGCTGAACGACTACGCCGCGTTCCTGGACGAGCGCGCCACATTCATGGGGCAGTGGGGCCTCAAGCCGAGCCGCGCCGACGACGGTGCGAGCTATGAGGAGCTGGTCGAAACCGAGGGCCGTCCGCGCCTGCGGTACTGGCTCGACCGCATCCTGGCCGAGGGGATGCTCGACGCTTCCGTCGCCTATGGCTACTTCCCCGTCTACGCCGAGGGCGACGACATGGTGGTGCTGCACCACGGCGACGACCCCACCGGCGTGCTCGGTGCATCCGGGCTTCTCGCCCCGGACGGCGGATCCGGTGGACCACTCGGCACGGAGCGGCTGCGGTTCAGTTTTCCGCGGCAGCGTCGCGACAGCCACCTGTGTCTGGCCGATTACGTGCGGTCGAAGGAGTCGGGCCAGATCGACGTCGTCGCCGTACAGCTCGTGACCGCCGGCGCCGCGGTGGATGCCGTGACTGCCAAGCTGTTCGCCGAGAACAAGTACCGCGACTACCTGGAACTCAACGGGCTCACCATGCAGCTCACGGAGGCGCTCGCCGAGTACTGGCATTCGCGCGTGCGCGCCGAACTCGGATTCGCCGACGAGGACCCCGACGACATCGCCGGCATGTTCAAGCTCAGGTACCGCGGCGCACGATTCTCGCTCGGCTACCCCGCGTGCCCGAACATGGAGGACCGCCGCAAGGTGGTCGAGCTGCTCAAGCCCGAGCGGATGGGTGTCGAGCTGTCGGAGGAGCTTCAGCTGCATCCGGAGCAGTCGACGGACGCCTTCGTGTTCCACCACCCCGAGGCGCGCTACTTCTCGGTGTGATCGGTCTTCCGAGCTTCGCCCGACGGAGTGCGGCGAGGGCCGCCCGTCCGACGAGGGCGATGCCGACCGCGGTCGTGATCGCCCGCACGGTGTCCCAGGTGAGCGTGGAACTCACGAGCGAGTAGAGCCCGAAGGATGCCAGGTTCTGCCCGATCGGCGCACCGGCCGAGTAGGAGATGTCGGTGCCCATCCCCACCGCGAACGGCCAGTACCAGAGGTTCATGATCAGGCCGAAGAGGTAGGACGCCGCGATGCCGTAGGCCACGAGCATCCCCACCTCGAGGCGCGCCGAGGTGCGCGGTGCGCCCACGGCGATGCGCGGGAGCAGCCCGGCACCGGCGCCCACCCAGCCGCACGCGAACATCTGGAACGGTGTCCACGGCCCGAAGCCGCCCCACAGCACCGAGGACATCGCGATCGTGAGCATGCCGAGCAGGAATCCGAACCGCGGCCCGTACGCGCGACCCGCGAGGATCAGCACGATGAACACGGCCTCGACCCCGCCGACTCCCGTGCCGGCGATGCGGATCGCGGCACCGACGGCGGCCAGCACCCCGAGCAGGGCGACGGTCTTCGCGGTGTACATCTCCCGGTCGAGTGCCAGCGCGAGCGCCACGGCGAGGGCGGGCACGAGGGCGAGCGCCACGAAGGGCACCGCACCACGGGCATCCGCGGGCACCGCCGACGCGAACAGCGGCCAGCCGAAACTCGCGACCGCCACGAGACTCGTCGCCCCCAGGGCCCAGCCGGTCCAGCGTCCGCCGGTCGTGATCGCGCTCACGTGGTCACCGCCCGGGACTGGATGCGGCCCGCGGACATGGTGACGGATCGCGTGGCGAACCGGTCGACGAATTCCTGGTCGTGGGTCGCGAACACCACCGCTGCTCCGGATGCCGCGGCGCTCGTCAGCGCCTGCCCCACCAGTGCGCGCGCCGAGGGGTCGAGCCCGCGGGTGGGCTCGTCCACCAGCAGCAGCCCCGGTCTCGCTGAGCACTGCAGCGCGATCACCAGGCACAGGCGCTCGCCGGCCGAGAGGTCGCGGGGGTGGCGATCCATCAGCCGGGAGGCGGTGTCGTCGCCGAGGAATCGTGCGAACGCCTCGACCGCGCCGTCCGCGCGGCGGCACTCGTCCTGCACCGTCGTCGTGAAGAGCAGATCGTCGAACGCCTCCGGCACCAGAGCCACGGCGTGCCGACGGGCGCGTGGCTTCAGGGCGGCGGCGTCTCGGCCGTCGATGATGACCGTACCGATGCGCTCCGGCCGGGCGATGGCGTGCAGCAGGCTGGACTTGCCGGCCCCGTTCGGCCCGAGCAGCGCGACCAGCTCTCCGCCGGCGACCTCGAGGCTCGCGTCGTCGACGGCGCTCAGCTCGCCATGGTTGACCGAGACGTGACGGATGTCGGCGCGTGGTTCCAGGGCCGCGGTGGGCGCCGGGCGCACGGCCGGTGCGGCGGGGGCCCGGCGCGGGCGGACCAGGTGCACGCCGCCATCGCGCAGCTCGAGTCGGGCATCCGCGACGCCCTCGAGTTCGGCGGCGTGGTGTTCGGCGACGACCACGCAGACGCCGGCCTCGTGGGCGAGTCGGTCGAGCGCATCGACGACCCGAGCGCGTGCCGCAGCGTCCAGCTCGGCGAGAGGCTCGTCGACGATGAGCAGCACGGGTCGCGAGACGAGCGCGGCACCGATCGCGACGAGCTCGGCCTCACCGGCCGAAAGCGCCCGCACGTCGCGGTCGAGCAAGTGCTCGATGCCGAGATGACCGGCCACCTCCGACGCCCGGTCGTGCACGATGACACGGGCGACTCCGCGAACGGCCAGCGTGAAGCCGAGCTCGTCCCGCACCGTCTCTGCCACGAAGGAGAGCCGTGCGGACTGCGGAACGACCCCGACGAATCCGGCGGTGTCACGCGGAGGTATGGTCGCCCGATCCGCACCGCCGATCTCGATCGTTCCGTGCTGCTCGCCCTGCATGAAGTGCTGGAAGAGTCCGCTCATCGCGTGCAGCAGGCTCGATTTACCCGAGCCGGTCGCTCCGGTCACGAGGGTGAGGGTGCCGGGGGCGAGGTTCAGGTCGACCCCCGCGAGCACCGTGGCGTCGGCGAAGCCGAGGGTGACGTCGCGCATCACGACCGGTCGCTCGCACGAGGGCTCGAGCCGGCGGGCGGCCGCGAACCCGCGCACCTCCATCGAGGCGGCGATGGTCATCGCACGCTCCACGGTGTGCTCGAAGACCGGCACCACGAGCGACGACGGCCCGCGCGCGCCGCGCAGTTCGCGTGCCACGCGCACGCGTCTGACCGAGTCGAGCAGGGCGGGGAAGGTGGTCCACGCGATCACGATGGCCCTCGACACGGTCCGCACCGGCCCGCGCACCGCGCCCCTGGTGAACAGGCCGCGCACGTCCACGATCACGTTGAGCAGGCCGAAGGCGAGGATGACCGCCGCGAACGGCAGCGCGCTCGCCGCCGCCGTGGCGATGCCTCCGAGGGTCACCGGGCCGAACAGCGTGATGTGCTCGAACGGACCGCCGAGCGGGATGCGCGGCAGGTCGAGCAGCTGGAACTCGCCGCCCGAGGTGCCCCCGAAGAGCACGCGATAGGCGACACGCAGCACCACGAATGCGGCCGCAAGCATCGCTGCCGCTCGCAGCGGGGCGAGGCGGCCGCGAAGCATCAGCTGCTCGGTGGCGTGGACTCGGTGCCCGTCGTGTAGACCAGACCGACCGACTGACCGGCGTCGAGCTGCAGGGTGCTGAGGCCCTCCTGGGCGTACTCCCACTCGGCATCGGCGGCGAGCTTCACCCACAGCGCCCAGTAGGCGGTCGCTGCCGGCATCGACTGGCACGCCTCGACGAAGGGCTCCGCGCCGTCGACCTCGACGGTCTCGTCCGCGGCGGGACGACCGTCGACACGACAGACGATCTGATCGCCCCAGTCGACGGTTCCCTCGGTCGTGATCCCGGCATCCGCGACCGCGTCAGCGGCGGCACCGGCATCGACGCACGCGTTCACCGATGGTGCATCGAGCACACCGAAGTCGACGACGACCTGCACGCCCGCGCACTCGTCAGTGGCCGAGGGGCTCGGCGCCGCCTCCGGGGCGGTCGTGGCGCACCCGCTGAGGGCGAGTGCGGCGAGCAGGGCAATGGCGGCCAGAGAAGTCTTCATTCTGGCAAGCCTACCGAGCGTGAGAGCCGTGTTACGGTGCCGGCGAGGTCGCCGAGCGGGGCGCGGGGAGTGGCGGTCACGGCCTCGTCGACGCGCGGCAATCTGCCGTTCATCGGGGTTCGTCACACTCGCGTGAGTGAATGGTCCGCGGTATCGGGAGCTGGCGGAGATGCTCCGCGAGCGAATCGCCGCAGGCGGATTCGTCCAGGGCGAGGCACTGCCGGGCGAGCAGGCGCTGGCCGCCGAGTACGGGGTCACGCGATCGGTGGTGCGCAACGCGCTCCACTGGCTGGAGCAGCGCGGTCTGGTCACCGCGCGACGCAACATCGGCTGGTTTCTGCGTGCGCCGCACCAGGTGCAGGGGTTCGACCGGATGCGCTCGTTCACGCAGTGGGCCGAAGGACGCGGCATGGTCGCGGGAGCGCGGATGGTGAGCCGCGAGCACGGGCCGGCCACGGAGCGCGAGGCGCAGCTGCTGCGCATCCCGGTCGGCGCGGACGTGCTCCGCTGGAGCCGCATCCGCACCCTCGACGGTCGCGTCGTGATGCTCGAGCGTTCGAGTTGGGCGCCGTGGGTGGTGCCTCTGCTCGAATCCTTTCCCGAGGGCGCCGTCTCATCGACGCGGGCGCTGGCCGAGGCCGGGGTCTCGGTGGTCTTCGGCAACCACCGCATCGAGGCCGTCGCGGCATCGAGCGAAGAGGCGCGGATGCTCGGGGTGCGACGATCGAGCCCGCTGCTGCAGGTGCGGCGCGAGGCATTCGCGAAGGACGGTCGCGTCATCGAACTCGGGGTGGACCGCTACCTGCCCAACACGATCGCGTTCGAGGCGCAGGCGGCCGGGACCGCCGAGGACGTGGCGACGAGAGTGCGAACACTTGGTGGCGAGTTCGTCGCCTGACGTTCACATCCGGTCCATGAGCATCCGCTGCACTGGCCGCATGCTCCGTCATCGCTTCATGTCGTTGTTCGCCATCCCCCTCGCTCTGCTCGCGGTACTGCTGCCGGCCGCGCCCGCCGCGGCGCACGCCTACTCCGCGACGGTCTATGCGGAGGTCACCGAGCTCGATCCGGGACTGCTGCGCGTGCAGCTGGACATGGAGTACGTGCTGCTGGCGATCGATGGCGGCGCGGCGATGCAGGACACGGAGTTCACCGACGCGGCGTACGCCGACGTGCAGGCCAGCGGGCAGGATCCGACGAAGCTCACGACCCAGGTGCTCGAGCAGTACTCCGACACCGTGCTCGGCTACGTGCAGCCGCGCTTCCAGGTCGCGGTCGAGCCGAGTCATGGTGAGGAGGGCTCGGCCGAGCCGTGCCCGAGCGAGCTCGCCGAGCCGCTCTCGATCGTGCTCATCGAGGGCGTGCCGCACGCTCGCTTCGTCTTCGACTACGACTGCCGCGAGGTCGCCGACGGCGCGGTTGCGGTCTACCGCATCTCGACCGAGCTGTTCCCCGGCACCGCGCCGGGCGGCAAGACCACGACGATCGTCACCTACGACACGTTGGCCGGTGTCGGTGTCGCGAACCTCGACACCGACACGAGCCCGACGATGACCACGGCGCAGGACTGGGGCTCGCGCATGTGGGAGTTCTTCGTGCTCGGCGCGGAGCACCTGCTGTTCGGGCTCGACCACATCCTGTTCCTGCTCGCGCTGATCGTCGGGTCCCGGCGGCTGCGCGACATCGTGCTCGCAGCGAGCGCCTTCACGGTCGCGCACTCGGTGACCTTCATCCTCGCCGCGCTCGGCGTCGTGTCCGTGCCGGCGTTCATCGTCGAACCGATCATCGCCGCGTCGATCGCCTTCGTCGCGCTCTGGTACCTGTACGGCGTCTGGCGCCGGCGCACGAGCGTGATCGCCGAGACCGCTGCCGTGCCGGATCGCTCGCCCATGCGTCGGTCGGACTGGGTGCGCATCGGCGTGGTGTTCCTCTTCGGCCTCATCCACGGTGTCGGGTTCGCCGGGGCACTCGGCATCTCCGAGCCGTTCAGCTGGGGCCTCCTCGGTGCACTGCTCGTGTTCAACGTCGGCATCGAGGTGGTGCAGCTGACCATCATCGCTATCGTGTTCCCGATCCTCGTGCTGCTGCGCCGCCGTCTCTCGCCCGTCGGATTCTGGGTGGGCGTCGTCGTCTCGGCGGGAGTCGCGGTCGTGGGGCTGTACTGGTTCGTCGAGCGGCTCGTGGCGGGGGCGTGAGTCACCGGATGTGAGCCGACCGTGACGCGGTATCGCGAGATCGCCGACGACCTGCGGCGCCGACTGCTGCAGGGCGAGTTCGTCGCGGGCGCTCGCCTTCCCGGCGAGGAGCGGCTCGCGGCGGGCTACGGCGTCTCGCGCGGCGCCATCCGCAACGCCCTGGCCACCCTGCAGCGGCGGGGGATGCTCGTGCCGATCCCCGGCTCCGGCTGGAGGGTGCACTCGGATCTGCAGACGCAGCAGTTCGTCGAGTTCCGTTCGTTCGCGCAGTGGGCCCGCTCGCGGGGGCTCGTCCCCGCGGGTCTCGTGATGCACCAGGAGCGCGTCCCCGCGACGGCGCACGATGCGCGGATGCTGCGCATGCGGGCGGGCGACGACGTGCTCCGCGTGACTCGGGTGCGCACCCTCGGGGGCAGTCCGGCGATGCTCGAGCGCACGACCTACCCGACCTGGATGATCCCGATCATCGAGCCGCTTCCCGCCGACCAGCCCTCCGTCACCCAGGCCATGCTCGAGGCCGGTGTCATGCCAGCGCACGGCGTCCATCACATCGACACCGTCCCGGCCTCCGGTGAAGACGCCGAGTCTCTCGGTGTGCGTCGTTCGACGCGGCTGCTGCGGCTGCGTCGGGAGAGCTATACGCGCGACGGTCGTGCGATCGAGTCGGGGGATGACCGTTACGCGCCCGACGTCATGACGTTCGAAGTGCACACCTCCGCCTCGACCCACTTCATCACGAGCGCCTCCGACTGAGGCCGATTTCGATACAGCTTTGCGCGCCGGGTGCGGTGATTGGGCCCAGGATCGCTGTCCGTCCGCCGCAGGACCGTGTCCGTTCACCTCGCGGCCACCATCGGCCCGTTCCCTCGAGAGTGCGGCATGCACACCCGAGTGCCGCGGACATCCCCATCCCAGCAAGCGAACCGGAGCCCATGATGCCGACAGCCCGCCCCAGGCTGAGCCGTGCCACCGCAATCCTCGCCGCATCCGCGGTCATCCTCAGCGGCGGCCTCATCGCCGCGTCCGCCCAGGCTGCGGTCGACCCCGAGACCCTGACCTTCGAGCAGCTCGGCGCGCCGCTGCCGACGGCCGACCTGCTCGACGCCGACTTCGAGGGCGGCGCGATCGTCGACCACTCCGGCTACGCACGCACCTTCACGTCGGGCGCCCCGTCGATCGCGCAGGATGCCGAACTCGGCGTGCCGGTCGCGACGATCGCGCAGACCACCGCCGCCGCATTCGCGACCACGTGGACCTCGGAGGACTACGCGAAGACGGGCGACGGCTTCACGATTGAGACGGTGTTCCGCATGGATACCGAACTCGCCTCGGGCTACCGCGACATCTTCAGCGGCATGGAGAAGGCAGGATTCGGCCTCGAAGTGACGAACTCGTCGACCGCGGGTCGGGAGCATCTCTCGCTCTACGCGCACAACGGCGAATACCGGGAGGCCCGGGCGAGCGATGCCCTCGAGGTCGGTCGGTGGTACCACATCGCCGGCAGCTATGACGGGGCGAGCCTGAAGCTCTACCTCGACGGCGCGCTCGTGGCCAGCACGGCGATGACCGGCGCCGTGCTGGTGCCCGCGTCGGCCGCGCAGAAGATGGTCATCGGCGGCGATGTGAGTTCGACGGGCGGCATCCAGAGCCCGGCCAACGGCAGCATCGCACTCGCGCGCATCTACGACCAGCCGCTCGGTGAGCTCGACGTCCACCGCCTCTCGCGCGCGGAGGTGCTGGCGCTCGACACCATGCAGCCGCTCGTGAAGGCGGTCTCCGATCCCGCCACGACCGCAGCGATCGGCGTCGAGTACTCCGCGCCCGACGCGCTCGCGGTCGACGACGGCCGCCCGGTGGTCTCGACGGCGATCTCGGTCGTCACTCCCGACGGCACCGACGTCGCCCTCACGGCCACTGGGGGACCGGCCGTGTTCACCCCGGAGGTCGCCGGCAGCTACACGCTGCGCTACTCCGCGGTCGATGCGGCCGGCAACCTCGGCACCCGCGAGTACTCGGTTACCGTGGCGGATCCGGGTGGCGAGCCCACCGACCCGGAGGGGCCCACCGACCCGACCGAACCCGTCGACCCGCAGGAGCCGCACGTCTCCTTCGGTGCGATCGGCGACATCCACGACAGCTGGACCGAGCTGCGCGAGACCTATGACTTCTACGACACCCTCGGCCTCGATGCGACCCTGTTCGTCGGCGACCTGACCAACAACGGCACCGCGAGCGAGTACAACGGCATCAAGCAGGTCATCGACGAGCGGCAGGGCGACCGCGCCCTCGTCGCCGCGCTCGGCAACCACGACACGTACTCGGGCATTCAGGACTACGACCTGTTCCGCGGTGCCACCGGCCTGGCTCCGAACGCCGACTACGAGATCAACGGCTACCACTTCATCGCGGTCAGCCCCGGCGCGGGGACGCTCGACGAGAGCACCGGCAAGCCCTCCGTCGTCAACAGCATGGACTACGCCTACGCGACCCCGTGGCTCGAGTCCCGGCTCGCGGCCGACACTGCCGAGCATCCGGACCGGCCGGTGTTCATCCTCGTGCACGCCCCGATCCGCTGCACCCACTACACCTCGAACCTCTGGTACGGCTCGGGCGTTGCCACCGGATGCGGCGACGGCTTCGACTCGCTGCTCGAGGACTACCCCCAGGCGGTCGTCTGGTCCGGCCACAACCACACGCCGAACAACATCCCGACCTCCATCTGGCAGGGCACCGAGACCGGCGGCGGCTTCACGAGCGTCAACGCCCCCTCGATGGCGACGATGTACATCGACCCGGCGGCGAACGGCGGGGACGACACACCGAACGACGCAGGCGACAACCGCCAGACCGCGGTGGTCGAGGTCACCGGCAGTGTCGTGACGATCCGCAGCTACGACCTCCTCGGCGACAACTGGATCGACCAGACCTGGACCTGGGATGTCGCGGACAGCCTCGACCCCGAGCTCGACTACCCGGAGCGCTTCCCGCTCGGTGACGCCCGCGCGCTCGCGACCTCGGGGCCGCTGTGGACCGGCGGTGCCACCGTCGCGCTGACGGGCCTCACCGAGACCGCGGTGACGCTCACCCACCCGCAGGCGGTTCCCGCGCCGAACGACGTGCAGGACATCACGTACTACTACCGCTACGAGCTCGTGAACCAATCGACGGGAGCCCGCGTGCAGAACGTGACGCAGGCATCCGGGTTCTACGTCACCCCGCTGCCGGCGACGCGCAGCAAGACCTTCACCGGTCTCGTGGCGGGCACGCAGTACCAGGCGCTGATCACGCCGTACAACGCCTGGGGCAAGGCCGGCGTGCCGCTCACGCAGAGCTTCACCACCGCGGGGGGCGACCCGGACGGGGAGCCGCAGGCTCCCGGCGGCGCGGTGTTGAGCACGACCACCAGGGCGGTGACCCCGGGCATCCCGCTCGCCATCGCGTTCACCGATCCGGCGTCCAAGTCGAGTGCGACCAACAAGGTCGCGGTCTACAAGGCGGCCACCTGCGAGGGCACGCCGGTCGCTTGGGCCTACACGAACAGCGGTACGCAGACCGCCGGCACCGAGGCGCTCGCCACCGGCACGGTCTCGTTCGCGACGGCGAACTGGACCTACGGCTCCTACACGGCATGCCTGCTCCACAACGACCAGGCGGCGCCCGCAGGTGTCATCGGCGACCGGCTCCCGCTCACGGCGGTCGCGGTCACCTCGGACACCTCGACCGTCGTGGTCGGACAGCCGATCACGTTCCGGTTCGGGGCGACCACCGACCGGCTGAGCCGCACGAACTGGATCGGCGTCTACAACAAGTCGTCGTGCTCCTCGCCGTCCACCAAGTGGATGTACCTCAACAGCGGCACGCAGACCGCGGGCTCGACGGCGGTGCAGAGCGGTACCCGCACGTTCAGCACCAGCGGCTGGGCGGCGGGCACGACGCAGAAGGTGTGCCTCGTCTACAACGACACGACGGGCAACTTCATCGGCTCGGCGTTCACGATCAACGTCGTCGCTGCGGCCCCGACCCCGGCCCCGGTGATCGCCGGCACGCCGACGCCAGGTCAGACGCTCACCGCGATGCCGGGCTCGGGGTGGAGCCTCACGGACCCGACCTATGCGTACCAGTGGAAGGCCGACGGCGTCGACATTCCGGGTGCGACGGCACGCACGCTCGAGCTCGGCTCCGCGTTCCCGGTCGGTACCGCGATCACCGTCGCGATGACGGCCACGAGCGGGGCGCTCACCGAGTCAGCGACGACGCCTGCGGTCACGGTCTCGGTCGCGCACTCGATCTCGCTGAGCGCCGACAGCGTCGAGCACGGCACCCCGTTCACCGTCGACTACTCGACGACGCCGGCGAACGCGCTGAACTGGATCGGCATCTACTCGGTCGATCAGGGCGAGCCCGGCACCAGCGCATCCCTGGCATGGGAGTACGCACCGAACGCGACCGGCTCGATCACGTTCAGCGACGTGCTGCCGGTCGGGCGGTACCGCGTGGAGTTCCTCTACAACGACGGCTACATGCGTCTCGTGACGCCGCTGACCCTGACGGTGACCGAGCCGACCGGACCGACGGATCCCACCGATCCGGAGCCCACGCCGGTGCCCGACTCGGTGCTCGACGGCGCTCCCCGGGGCGGTGTCATGGCGACGCCCTCCATCACGACCCCGGGCGAGCAGCTCGTCGTCACCGTCGGTGCAGCGCAGGCGGGCCATGAGGTTCGGATCTGGCTGCACTCCACCCCGACGTTGCTGGGATCCTACGTGGTCAGCAGCGCCGGAAACGTGACGGTGACGCTTCCGGCCGGGGTCGCCGCGGGCTCGCACCGACTCGTCGTGCAGGCGCTCGACGGCTCGCTGATCGGCTGGACGGCGATCGAGGTCAAGGGCCTCGCCTACACCGGAACCGACATCCGTGGGCCCGTCGGACTTGCGCTCGCGCTGCTGCTGTTCGGCACCATCGCGCTCCTCGTCGTGGGGCGGCGGCGAGCGGCGCGCTGACCTGCGCGCAGCGAAGAGCGGGCCGGGGGATCATCCCTCGGCCCGCTCGTCGCTGCGCGCGCACGGGATGCCCCGCCCCGCCCGATCGGCTTCGCCCGACCCGCCGCCGCACCCCCCGTCCGGGGGCTCACTGTGCACAGTGGGCTCACGAATTCCGTCAAAACGGCGCGTCGCGGCGCTCCTGACGACTTCTGTTCACCTCGGCGTCGCTTCCCGAAGCTGGTCTGTTGCGGTACCCAATCGGCCCTCGTCATCGGAGCGTCATGTCTCGCCGCAGCAGCACATCCCCCCGCCCCGCCTTGCGCACCTGGCTCGCCCGCGGTCTCGCCGCGACGGTCATGGCGGCGCTCGCAACCACGACCATCGTCGTCACGAGCCCTGCCCTCGCGGCCCCCGCACCTGAGGACGTCACCTGGGATGCCGTGGCGGCATCCCTGCCGACGGCCGACCTGCTCGATGTCGAGTTCGCCGCCGACGGAGCCGCGACCGACGTCTCGGCGGCGGCTCATGCACTGACGCCGAAGCCGATCGCCGGCACGACGGTCGAAGACCCCACGCTCGGCTGGGTCGCGAACCTCGACGGCTCGCAGGCGTGGGGCGCGGCGTGGTCCGACGCCGACTACGTGCTGGAGAACGACGGAGCCTCCCTCGAGGCGGTGTTCAAGGTCGACACCCCGATCACCTCCGGGTACCAGGACGTCATCGGCAACATGCAGTCCGCGGGCTTCGGCATCGAGCTCGTGCCCGGCCCGGACGCGCAGCATGGCGGCATCGAGATCTACGCGCATACGACCAGCGGCGGCTACGGCGCCCTGCCGACGGCGACCTACCGCTATGGCGAGTGGGTGCACGTCATCGCCACCTTCGACGGTGTCGACAAGAAGGTCTATGTCAACGGCGATCTGATCAGCTCGACGGCCGCGGGCTCCGCGACCCTGACCACACCGCCCTCGGCGGCGCGCACCTGGATCATCGGCGGTGACGTCGACAGCAGCGGCAACTCCTCGGCGCGCCTGGTCGGCGGTCTCGCCGTCGCCCGCATCTACTCCGACCCCATCGACGACATGAACGCCTACCGCCTGGCGGTCTCGGGCGGCTTCGCCGATGACACCGTCGCTCCGGTCGTGCGCGCGGTGACGACGCCGGCCGACCACGCAGCGCTGAACGTCGCGTACGTCGCTCCCGGCATCGAGGCGATCGACGACTTCGACGCCGAGCCCGCGTTGTCGATCTCGGTGACCGGCCCCGACGACGTCACCGCACCGCTCGACCTCGAGACCCGGTCGTTCACCCCCACCGTCGACGGCGTCTACACCCTCACCTACCAGGCAGTGGACGACGCCGGCAACGTCGGCACCGTCGAGTACCTCGTCGCCGGCGGCGACGCCGAACTGCCGACGGGGCCGGAGACGCCCGCAGCGCCCGAGTCGACCGCCGACGGCGTGACCGACTGGAAGTTCTCGGCGATCGGTGACATCCACGACAACTGGACCGAGCTCGTCGAGGCCTACGACTTCTGGGCCGCCCAGGGTGTGGAGACGACGCTCTGGCCTGGTGACCTCACCAACGGCAACACCGAGGCCGAGTACGTGGCGCTGAAGAACACCATCGACTCGGTCGCCGGCTACGGCATCGAGCACTACGCCTCGCTCGGCAACCACGACGTCGCGGGCGGACAGTTCGGCGACTACGCGCTCTTCGAGACCGCTACCGGGCAGCGCCCGAACGCGGACTACGTCGTGAACGGTTACCACGTGATCACGGTGAGCCCGGGCTCGGGCGAGTTCGCCGAAGACGAGACCGCGGCCGCGGGCACGGAGTCTTCTGGGACGCCGACGGTCGCCTCCTCGGGCGGCTACGGCTACGCGGCCGCTTGGCTCGAAACTCGCCTCGCGGCGATCACCGCCGAGGAGCCGGAGAAGCCGATCTTCGTGCTCGTGCACCACCCGATCCGCTGCACCCACTACGTCTCGAACGAGTGGTACGGCGATGGCCTGGCCACCGGCTGCGGCAACAACTTCGACTCGTTCCTCGAGGACTACCCGCAGGCGGTCGTCTGGGGCGGTCACATCCACACCCCCAACCACATCCCCACCTCGATCTGGCAGGGCACGGAGGCGGGCGGCGGTTTCACGACCGTCAACGCGCCGCCGCTGGCCTACTACGAGATGGAGAGCGGCGTGGTCGGCGCCAACAGCCACACGCTGTCCGACTCGACCCCGGATGACGCGGGCAACAACCGTGAGACCGCGATCGTGGAGGTCGACGGCAGCAAGGTGAAGATCACCAACTACGACCTGCAGGCCGACATGTGGGAGCCGACGATCTGGGAGTGGGATGTCGCCGACTCGCTCGACGAGTCCGCGACCTTCGAGGAGCGCTTCCCCCTCGGCGACGCCCGCGCCGACCACACCGCCGGCCCGGTCTGGCAGGAGGACGACACGATCACGGTGACGAGCATCGGTGAGGACAAGGCACAGGTCGACTGGACGCAGGCCGAGCCCGCACCCAACGACGTGCACGACATCGTGCAGAAGTACCTCGTCGAGGTCGTGAACTCGAACACCGCGCAGACGGTGCTCTCGTTCCAGCGCTGGTCGCAGTACTACGTGATGCCGATGCCGGCGACGGTTGGCCACGACGTCTGGAACCTGCAGCCGGGCACCGACTACGAGATCCGCATCTCCCCGATCAACGCGTGGGCGAAGGTCGGCGAGCCGCTGACGACCACCTTCCGCACCGCGGGCGTCGGCGCGGACCAGATCTCGAGCTTCGTCGACCACAGTGCGCCCATGCCGGTCGCGGACATCATCGATGTCGACGTCGAGACGCTCACGGATGTCTCGACCAACGCGATCCCGTACACGCTGCTGAATTCGACCGCATCGGGCCCGGCGACCTCAATGCCGGTGCAGGCGATGTTCAGCGAGGCCGATAAGGCGACCGTCGTCGACGGTTTCACCGAGGACGCCGCGTTCGTCGCGGACGGCCCGGGCGACGTGCTCGCCTACGGCCAGCCGGGCGCACTCGAGATCGTGCTGAGGGTGAGCGCGCTGGATGCCACTCACGGCACGCTGTCGGCCATCGCCGTCATCCAAGGTGAGAGCGAGCCGACCGACTGGCAGCGGACGATCTCGTACGGGCAGCCCTACCACGTCGCGCTGCGCTTCACGGGTTCCGTGCTCGACATGTGGGTCAACGGTGAGCAGCTGGGCACGACGAACGTCGACGCGCAGATCGCGCCGGCGCTCGGCATCCCGGGCTACGCCTACTTCTTCGTCGCGGGAGGCTCGTCCAACGGGTCGGGCGGCATCGTCAACCCGCTCGACGGCGAGGTCACGGTTGCGCGTGGCTTCTCGGTGCCGCTCACCGACATCGAGATGGCGCGGATCGCCCACCAGGCGCAGCCCGGCATCGACCACGTGCTGCCGGCGGTGCGCGCGGTCTCGGCGCTCGCGACAACCGGCACGACCGGTGTGGCCTACTCGTTCCCAGCCCTGGAGTCGGTCGACGACTCCGGTGTGCTCGAGCAGACGTCGATCACCGTGATCGGGCCGTGGGGTGACGACGTGGTGTCGACGACGGGCGCGGGTGGTGTCTTCACGCCGCAGCTGCCCGGACGGTACACCCTGGTGTACGCCGCGACCGATGGAGCGGGCAACGACAACGCTGCACGATACTCCGTGACGGTGACGCTCGGCGCCACCTCCGGCACCAGCGACGAGGTTCCCGCGGCCGACATGCTCGACGTCGACTTCTGGAATGCGAGCCGTACGGGTGTCGCCGATGGTGCGGCCCTCACGGACCACTCGCCCTACGACCGCGAGTTCACCCGTGTGACCGGAGCGCCGATCTCGATGAACGAGGAGCTCCGCAAGCCGGTGGCGACGTTTGCCAACAGCAACGACCTCTCGTACCGCACGGCGTGGAGCGAGTCGGACTACGCCCTGCAGAACGACGGGTACAGCTTCGAGTCGACGTTCAACATGTCGTCGTCGTCGCCCTGGAACGAGTACCAGAACGTCTTCAGCAACCAGCAGGGCGCTGGCGTCGGATTCGATGCGTACAAGATCGGCTCGAGCGATTGCTTCCTGACCACGGAGCAGAAGGCGGGCCACGACTACTGCGTGACCCTCTGGACCGAGCCGAGCGCTGACGACCGCCTGTCGGTGGCGCTCGACTACGACACCTGGTACCAGGTGGTCGCGACGAACGATCTCGCCAGCGAGCGCATCTACGTCAACGGCGAACTCGCCGCGGAGACGGGGGGCGCGAAAGCGCCCTCGGCGCCGGGCGATGGCACGGCGAACTGGGTCATCGGCGGCGACGCGGCGCCCGGCAACGGGGTGTCGAATCCCTTCACCGGCATGATCTCGTCGGCCCGCATCTGGTCGAACCCGCTCACCCCGGGCGACATCGCGGGGCTGTACGACGCGTTCATCAACCCGACCGACCCGACGGATCCGACCGATCCCGAGCCGACGCCCGTGCCCGACTCGGTGCTCGATGGTGCGCCGTCCGGCGGTGTCACGGCGACGCCGTCCAGCACGACCGCCGGTGAGAAGGTCGTCATCACGGTCGGCACCGACCACGCCGGCGAGCAGGTGCGGGTGTGGCTCCACTCCACGCCGGTGCTGCTCGGCACCTTCACGGTGAGCCCGGCGGGCACCGTGACGGTGACGCTGCCGGCCGGAGTGGCCGCGGGTGACCACCGTCTGGTGGTGCAGGCCCTCGACGGCTCGTTGATCGGCTGGACGCCGCTGAAGATCAGCGGCCTGGCCTTCACCGGCAGCGACCTCGGCCGCACGCTCGGCATCAGCGGGCTCGCGCTCGGCCTGCTGCTGCTGGGCGGTGTCGCGCTGATCGCCGTGAGGCGCCGGCGGGCCGTGCGCTAGTCGCAGCCCGCAGCGCGGAACGCCCTGAGCAGGGCGGGTCGGTTCACCCTTCGGGACCGGCCTGCCCCGCTCGGGGCGTTCCGTGCGTGCCGGGCTCGGTCGCTTCCAGCCCTCGCGCGAACGCCACCGCGTTGCGCGCGAGCCGAGCCAGCAGGTCGTTCAGCGTGGCAATGTCGCTGGGCGCCCACCCCTCGGTGAGCTTGTCGATCATGCGGTCGCCGATCTCGAAGACCGACTGTCGGTCGGGTCGAGCGCGCGCCGACGACGCGTCGCGCATGGTGCGCGAGGCTGTCGCAGCCTTCGGCGGTCTGGATGCCGCGGCAAACGTCCGCCGGTATCGGCCAGGCCTTCTCACGCCTCCAAGCCCATCGAGATCGCCCAGACGATCGCGTGGCTGCTGTCGGACGAGGCATCCTTCGTCTCCGGGCTCCGCGGCCATCGCCCGTATCGGCGTGACCGAGGCGCAGATGCAGAGTCACGGCGCGGCGAGCACGATGGTCGACTGGGCCGCCGGCCACTGGTGGGAGCAGGGGATGAACCTGCTGCTGCCGGCGCTCACGCCGTACATCCTCACGCCCGAGCGCATGACCCGAGGGCTCACGCAGCTCGTCGCGACCCTCCACGCCAACGGCGTCACCGCGGTCAACGAGCCTGGCGCGCTGTTCACCCCCGACCTCTGGCGGCTCTACCAGGCGATCCTCGGCGCGGATGACACTCCCTTCGCCACGAGCTTCCTTGTCGATGGGCGCTCCCAGGTCGATCGGGGCATCGCGCTCGACGACGTGCTCGCCGACGCCGAGCAGCAGATCGCGCTCGCGCCGCCCGGTGGCGGCAAGCTCGAGTTCTTCGACCACCAGGTCAAGCTCTTCGCCGACGGCGCCATCATCTCGCAGCTCATGCAGATGCACGACCCCTACCTCGACGCCGACGGGCGCCCGGACCCGACGCACATGGGGGAGTGGCTCATCGAGCCGGACGTGCTGCGCGAGCGCGTGCGGCGCTTCTGGAACGCCGGGTATCAGATCCACTGCCATGTCAACGGCGACGAGGCGCTCGCGGTGCTCCTCGACATTCTCGAGGCCTGCATGGTCGAGCACCCGCGCGTCGACCACCGCACCGTCATCGTGCACTTCGCGACGAGCACCCCCGAACTCATTGACCGCATCGCGCGGCTCGGCGCGATCGTGAGCGCCAACCCGTACTACACGACGCGCTTCGCCGACGAGTACGGCCGCGTCGGCTTGGGCCCCGACCGCGCCGACCACATGGTCCGCAGCGCCTCGGTGCTCGCCAGGGGGATCCCGCTCTCGTTCCACTCCGACTGCCGATGGGTCCGAGTTCACCGCTCGGCTTCGTGTGGTGCGCGGTGAATCGCCTCACCGTGTCGGGGCGCGTCGCCGCGCCGGAGGAGCGAATCGGCGTGCACGATGCCCTGCGCGCGGTGACGATCGAGGCGGCGTACTCGTGGCGCCGCGAGCACGAGATCGGCAGCATCCTGCCCGGCAAGCTCGCGCGGTTCACCGTGCTCGCGCAGGACCCGTACGCCGTCGCCCCCGAGCACATTCGCGACATTCGAGTGGTCGGCACGGTCTTCGACGGCCGCTGGTTCCCCGTGGCGGATCGGGGCCGGGTCAGCGCCGGATGAGTCTCGGTTGCGGGTGACGCACTCTTAGTGGTGGCTCCGACGGGCGTCGATCCCGTGACCTCACGATTTTCAGTCGTGCGCTCTACCAACTGAGCTACAGAGCCGTGTAGTAAGGCACGGCCTTTCTGGCGAGAGAAGGCCGTGCCTTGCGACCCTGACCGGACTTGAACCGGCGACCTCCGCCGTGACAGGGCGGCGCGCTAACCAACTGCGCTACAGGGCCTTACTTGTGGAACTTTGTCGGTAGCCGAAGCCCTCGAAACGTGACCCCAACGGGATTCGAACCCGTGCTGCCGCCGTGAAAGGGCGGTGTCCTAGGCCACTAAACGATGGGGCCGCGAAGTCCAGGACTCCTTAGCTACCGACGGTCAAGCATAAGGGGGGACGCTGGTAAACGCCAAACGGCGGCGGATCTGCGCGACAGGGCAGAATGTGCCGACCGTTTGCAGCATCCCGGGTTAGTTTCGACCTGTTGTTGAAGGTGCGTGCGCGCGTTGTTACAGTGACCAGAGTTAACAGTGTTATCAACGTGAGTTCGATGACGCGGTTCGGGGATATTCGATGGCTATCACGGGACGTCGCCTAGGGGCAGGCCGTTCGGGGCCGCGGGCGGTTGGCATGCGGCTGGCGGCCGTTGTCGCCGCGCTCGCGCTCGCTGCCACCACGGGCATCCTCGGCGCGACGCAGTCCGCCACCGCCGCCGACTACCCCACGTGGGACGAAGTCAGCGCGGCGCGCAACGACGTCGCCCAGGCCGAGGCGCTCGTGCGCCAGATCGAGAGTCTGCTCGCCGGACTGCAGGCCGAGGCCGAGCGCACGCGGGTGGAGTCCGAGGCCAAGGGCCTCATCGCGCAGCAGGCCGAGGAGAAGTTCCAGGCCGCGGCCGCGCGGGCCGACACCCTGCAGCAGCAGGCGGATGCCGCGAGCGCGACCGCCGCCGCCTCCGAGCAGCGTGCCGGCCAGATGGCCGCCCAGCTCGCCCGCAGCACGGGGGAGGACTTCTCCGCCAGCCTCTTCGTCTCCGGCGACCCCGACAACCTACTCAACGGCATCGGCATGTCGCGCAAGATCACCGAGCAGTCGCAGGCGATCTACGAGCGCGCCATTCTCGACCGCAACACCGCGCAGGCGCTCACCGACCAGGCCGAGGTCGCGAAGGCCGAGCTCGAGGTGCTCAAGGATGCTGCGGCCAAGGCCTTCGCGGAGGCCCAGGCCGCCGCGATCGCCGCCCAGACCGCGCTCGAGGATCAGCTGAACCGGCAGGCGGAGCTGCAGGCGCAGCTCGTGGTGCTGCGCGAGAAGCGCGTCGCCACCGAGGCGGACTACCTCGCCGGCGTGCGCGAGCGCTACGCCGCCGCCGGCCTGGATGCCGGCCCGATCAGCGACAGCGGTTGGGTTCGCCCGGCCGCCGGCTACATCACCTCGTCGTACGGCTGGCGCACCGATCCGTACTACAGCTTCCACACCGGCACGGACATCGGCGCGGGCTGCAATGCGCCCATCTTCGCCGCGCACCCCGGCACCGTGATCTACGCGGGCTGGTACGGCAACTACGGCAACTTCGTGATGATCGACCACGGGGGCGGGCTGACCACCTCCTACGGCCACATCGTCAACGGCGGCATCCTCGTGCAGTACGGCCAGCAGGTCGGCGTCGCCGAGCAGATCGCCAAGGTGGGCACCACCGGCAAGTCCACCGGTTGCCACCTGCATCTCGAGGTGAAGGTGAACGGCCAGACCCAGAACCCGGTCACGTTCTTCGCGAACCAGGGCGTTCGCATCGGCTGAGCCCCGGCCGGTCGAGCACGGGTTCTGCCGGGCGCGCGCTCACCCCCCCCGCCGCACCCGCTCACGCCCGCAACTCGCGCGCGCCCGCTGTGGCGCCGTCGCGCGCGCCCGCTGTGGCGCCGTCGCGCCCGCCCGATCGCCCTGGGCAAACGCCCGCGATGTTGCTACTGTGATCACTGTTATTGGTGTGATCAGCGTGATTCGCTGACACGGGTCGGGGACATCATGGCCATCAGTCGAGTGCGTCCGGGGGCGGGCGCAACGGGAGCGCGAGTGCGCAACCGTCTGTTCGGCGTGCTCGCGGTCGGGAGCCTGCTCGCGGGGTTCGCCGTGGCATCCCCCGCGCTCGCCGACGACTACCCGACCTGGGATGAGGTCGAGCAGGCCCGCCAGAACGAAGCCTCGGCGGCCGCGGCCGTGAGCGAGATCGAGGAGCTGCTCGCCGGCCTCGAGATGCAGTCCGCGGAGCTCGCCCGGCAGGCTCAGACGCAGGCCGAGGCCTACAACGCCGCCCGCAACGAGCTCGACGTCGCCGCCGCGCGTGCCGACACCCTCGAACAGCAGGCGAAGGATGCCGAGCAGCGCGCCACGGACTCCGCACGTCGCGCGGGCCAGCTCATCGCCCAGCTCGCGCGCACCGGCGGCGGCAGCGTGAGTCTCGCGCTGCTGACGAGTCCCGACGCGGCAGACCTGCTCGCCACCCTCGGCACGATGGGCAAGGTCACCGAGCAGTCGTCGCGCATCTACCAGGAGGCGATCGCGGACCGCAATGCCGCAGCATCCCTCACCGAGCAGGCGCGGGTCGCCGAGACCGAGCGCACGAAGCTGTCGAAGGCCGCCGAGGATGCCGCAGCCGCCGCCGAGGCCGCCTCCGCCGCCGCGCGGCAGGAGCTCGCCGCGCAGTACGCCGCGGCCGACCAGCTCTACGCCCAGCTCGCGAGTCTCAAGGGCACCACCGCGGAGACCGAGCGTCAGTACCTCGCCGGTGTCGCGAACCCGGGCACGCCGAGCAACCCGAGCAACCCCGGTCCGGGGCCGGGGACGCCACCGCCCACCGATCCGGACCCGGGGAGCCCGCCGCCGGCATCCGGCGCAGCACAGGGTGCGATCAACTTCGCCTACGCGCAGGTCGGTGACCCCTACGTCTACGGCGGTGCGGGGCCCAACGGCTGGGATTGCTCGGGGTTGACGATGAAGGCCTACCAGTCGGTCGGGGTCTACATCGGCATCCACGGTGCGTCGAGCCAGTACAACTACCTCGCGGGCCAGGGTCGACTCGTCTCGGTGAACTCGCTGATCCCCGGCGACCTCGTGTTCTACTCCACGGGCGGATCGACCTCGGGCACGAAGTACCACACCGCGATCTACATCGGCGGCGGACTGATGATCGAGGCGCCGTACGAGCCGCTCTCGGTGCAGGTCACGCCGTTGCGCTACCGCGACCTCGTGCCGTACGCGGCGCGACCGGCGGGCTGAGCTCGAGCTCGTGCACTACGCGGCGGCTCAGTGCCCTTCGGCCTTGAACTTCTCCAGGCCCGCCTGCACGACCGCTTCGGCCTCGGCCGCGTTGCCCCAGCCCTCGACCTTGACCCACTTGCCGGGCTCGAGGTCCTTGTAGTGCTCGAAGAAGTGCTGGATCTCCTGGCGGGTGAGCTCGGGGATGTCGTCGATGTCCTGGATGTGAGTCCAGCGCGGGTCCTTCGCCTGCACGCAGATGACCTTCGCGTCGCTGCCGCCGTCATCCGTCATGTTGAAGACGGCCACCGGGCGCACCTTGATGCCGACACCGGGGAACGTCGGAGCGTCGAGCAGCACGAGCGCGTCGACCGGGTCGCCGTCGAGGCCGAGGGTGTTCTCGAAGAAGCCGTAGTCGGTGGGGTACTGGAAGGTCGTGAAGAGGTAGCGGTCGAGGAAGACGCGGCCGGTCTCGTGGTCGACCTCGTACTTGTTGCGGCTGCCCTTGGGGATCTCGACGATGATGTCGTACACGGCCACTTGATGCTCCTCGGAAGTCTCTGGGATTGCTGCACTAACGTTATCGGATGCCCGATCGGCCCCGGCTCAGCCCCGCGATCGCCGACGTGCGACGGGCGGTGCGGGCATCCCTCGCCCCCCTCCTGCCCGACCGCAACTCCCTCCCGGCCGACCGCAACCCCCTCCCGGCCGACCGCAACCCCCTCCCGGCCGGCCGAAACCCCCTCCCCGCCTACCGCAACTCATGGGATGAGTCTCAACACGCCGACCCGACGGCTGCTGCGCGGCGCGCCGAGGCCTCGGACCATGAGTTGCGAAAGGGGGGAGCGCCCCTCGTGCTCGTCGCCCTCTCGGGCGGCCCCGACTCCCTCGCCCTCGCGGCCGCGACCGCGTTCGAGGCACCCCGCGCCGGTCTGCGCGCCGGTGCGGTGATCGTCGACCACGGGCTGCAGCCGGGCTCCGCGGATGCCGCCGCCAACGCCGCGGCGCAGGCCACCGCCCTGGGCCTCGACCCCGTGCGGCTCGAGCACGTCGTCGTCGGCGCCGAGGGCGGACCCGAAGCCGCCGCCCGCGCCGCCCGCTACGCGGCGCTGACCCGGGTCGCCGCCGAGACGGGCGCCGTGGCGGTGCTGCTCGGCCACACCCTCGACGACCAGGCCGAGACGGTGCTGCTGGGCCTTGCGCGGGGCAGCGGCGCGACGAGTCTGACGGGCATGGATCGCGTGGCCGGGTTGTATCGCAGGCCGCTGCTCGGCATCCGTCGCTCCACCACGGTGCAGTGCTGCGCGGACTCGGGGCTCGAGCCATGGCTCGACCCGCAGAACGACGACGGTGCGTTCGCGCGCGTGCGGGTGCGCCGCCGGGTGCTGCCGGTGATGGAGGAGGAGCTCGGCCCCGGCATCGCCGAGGCACTCGCCCGCACGGCCGACCAGCTGCGGGAGGACGCCGACGCCCTCGACCACTTCGCGCACGAGATCGTCGAGGACCTCGCCGAGCACTCCGAGGCGGGCATCTCGCTGCCCGTCGCCGCGCTCGCCGCCCAGCCGCCGGCGCTGCGGCAGCGGCTGATCCGGCTCGCGGTCGCGAGCGAGTTCCACGCCTCGCTCAGTCGCGCGCACACGCTGGAGGTGGCGCGCCTGATCACCGACTGGCACGGCCAGGGGCCGGTCGACGTGCCCGGCGTTAGGGTGGAACGGCACGACGGCCTGCTCCTCTTCACCGCGAAGGACTGAACACCACACATGAACATCGACGACGTCGCGGGCGACCTCACCCAGGTGCTGCTGACCGAGGAGCAGATCCACGAGAAGATCGCCGAACTCTGTCGCCGCGTCGAGCGGGACTACGCCGGTGAGACCCCCCTGCTCGTCGCCGTGCTCAAGGGTGCCGTGATGGTGGTCGCGGATGTCGCGCGCGAGCTGAAGCTGCCGGTGGAGCTGGACTTCATGGCCGTGTCGTCCTACGGCTCCAGCACCGAGTCGAGCGGCGTCGTGCGCATCATCAAGGACCTCGACGCGGATCTGGCCGGTCGCCACGTGATCATCGTGGAGGACATCATCGACTCCGGGCTGACGCTCGCGTGGCTGAAGGCCAACCTCGAGACCCGGTCTCCGGCATCCCTCGAGATCCTCGCGCTGCTGCGCAAGCCGGATGCCGCGAAGGTCGACGTCGACGTCAAGTACTTCGGTTTCGACATCCCGAACGAGTTCGTCGTCGGCTATGGCCTGGACTACGCGGAGCGCTACCGCAACCTGCGCGGCGTGGGCGTGCTCGCCCCCCACGTCTACGCCTAGCGCGCGCATCGGCCCCGCCCGACCATTGCGGAGGACGACGCGCCGCACGCGGCGCGCGTCCTGCCGCGCGGCGGCGTGTCATCCTCCGCAATGGCGGGCTCGCGACCCGAGCGCACCCGGAGCACGCCTACGGCGAACACGCAGCCGCTGTGCAGCGGGGGAACGGTAGCCTTGCAGGACATTTCTCGTGAGGAAGGTGCCGGGGGCTCGACGCCCGGAAGAACATGGATATCAAGCGCATTTTCCGCGGCCCGATCATCTACATCGTGCTGGCCATCGCCGCCGTGTGGATCGGGTCCTCGCTGCTGACCGGCACCGGGTTCCGCGAGATCTCGACCCAGCAGGGGCTGGAGCTGCTCAAGGGCAACACGGTCGAGTCCGCGAAGATCGTCGACGGCGAGCAGCGCGTCGATCTCACGCTGACCAAGGCCGACGGCGACAACGGCACGAAGGTGCAGTTCTACTACGTCACGCCCCGCGGTTCCGAGGTCGTCGAGGCCATCAACGGCGCCAACCTCAAGGACTTCGACGACGAAGTGCCCCAGGCGAACTTCTGGACGAGCCTGCTGGGCATCCTGCTGCCGTTTCTGATCATCGGTGTGATCTTCTACTTCCTGCTCTCGAGGATGCAGGGCGGTGGCAACCGCGTCATGCAGTTCGGCAAGTCCAAGGCCAAGCTCGTCGGCAAGGAGACCCCGAAGGTTACCTTCGCCGATGTCGCCGGCGCGGACGAGGCGATCGAGGAGCTCGAGGAGATCAAGGACTTCCTCAAGGATCCGGCGAAGTTCCTCGCGGTCGGCGCGCGCATCCCCAAGGGCGTGCTGCTCTACGGCCCTCCCGGAACCGGCAAGACCCTGCTCGCGCGTGCGACCGCAGGCGAGGCGGGCGTGCCGTTCTACACGATCTCCGGGTCGGACTTCGTGGAGATGTTCGTCGGCGTCGGCGCCAGCCGGGTGCGCGACCTGTTCGAGCAGGCCAAGCAGAACTCGCCCGCCATCATCTTCATCGACGAGATCGACGCGGTCGGTCGCCACCGCGGCGCCGGCATCGGCGGCGGCAACGACGAGCGCGAGCAGACCCTCAACCAGCTGCTCGTGGAGATGGACGGCTTCGACGTGAAGTCCAACGTCATCCTGATCGCCGCCACCAACCGGCCAGACGTGCTCGACCCCGCACTGCTGCGCCCGGGCCGCTTCGACCGGCAGATCGGCGTCGACTCGCCCGACATGCACGGTCGCAAGCAGATCCTCGAGGTGCACGCCAAGGGCAAGCCGATGGCCAAGGGCGTCGACCTCGAGGTCGTCGCGCGCAAGACGCCCGGGTTCACCGGTGCCGACCTCGCGAACGTGCTCAACGAGGCCGCCCTGCTGACGGCCCGCTCGAACGCGCAGCTCATCGACAACCGCGCCCTCGACGAGGCCATCGATCGCGTGATGGCCGGACCGCAGCGCCGCACGCGACTGATGAACGACAAGGAGAAGCTCATCACCGCGTACCACGAGGGCGGCCACGCCCTCGCCGCCGCGTCGATGCGCCACACCGACCCGGTCACCAAGGTCACGATCCTGCCGCGCGGCCGGGCCCTCGGCTACACGATGGTGCTGCCGCTCGAGGACAAGTACTCGGTCACCCGTAACGAGCTGCTCGACCAGCTCACCTACGCGATGGGCGGGCGGGTCGCCGAGGAGATCGTCTTCCACGACCCGACCACCGGTGCATCCAACGACATCGAGAAGGCCACCGCGATCGCGCGCAAGATGGTCACCGAATACGGCATGAGCGCGAAGGTCGGCTCGGTCAAGCTCGGGCAGAGCCAGGGCGAGCCGTTCCTCGGTCGCGACATGGGCTACACCCGCGACTTCTCCGACACGATGGCCGAGACGGTCGACGAGGAGGTGCGCGCGCTCATCGACCAGGCGCACGACGAGGCCTGGCAGATGCTGAACAAGAACCGCGACACCCTCGACCGGCTCGCCACCGCGCTGCTGGAGAAGGAGACGCTCGACCACCTGCAGCTCGCCGAGATCTTCAAGGATGTCGACAAGCTCCCCGAGCGCCCGCAGTGGCTCTCGAGCGATGCGCGTCCGCTCTCGGACCGCCCGCCCGTGAAGGTGCCGACGAAGGCTCCGGTCGACTCGCACCTCGTCGACGGCGGGGTGGAGTCGGACGTCGAGAAGCCCAAGCGCACCCCGCGCCCGCGCAAGACGCCCGGCATCGCCACGGCCTGAACCGACGTGCCGGTCGACAGCGCGCGCATCGAGGCCGCCGTGGCCGAGCTCCTCTCCGCGATCGGTGAGGACCCGGCCCGGCCCGGTCTCGTCGACACCCCGCGCCGCGTCGCCGAGTCGTACGCGGAGTTCTTCGCGGGCGTCGACGTCGACCCGGTGCCGTTGCTGCCGGGGGTGCCCACCGACGGCGAGGGCGAGCTCGTCGTGGTTCGCGATCTCGCGTTCCGTTCGATGTGCGAGCACCACCTGCTGCCCTTCACCGGGGTGGCGCACATCGCCTATGCGCCGGGGGAGCGGATCGCCGGGCTCGGCGACCTGGCGCGGGTGCTGGAGGTCGTGGCATCCCGCCCGCAGTTGCAGGAGCGGCTCGGCGAGCAGGTCGCCGACGCGATCGAGTCCGCGCTCGAACCGGCGGGTGCGCTGGTGATCCTGGATGCCGAGCACGGCTGCGTGCGCACGCGCGGCCCCCGGCAGGCCGGCAGCTCCACCCTCACGGTGGCGGCCCGCGGCACGCTCGCGCAGGCCGCCGGTCGCGCCGAGGCGGTCGCCCTCATCGCACGGGGGGCCGAATGACCGCCCCGCTGATCATGGGCGTGCTCAACGTCACCCCCGACTCGTTCAGCGACGGTGGCCGCTACGAGAGCTTCGACGACGCGATCGCGCACGGGCTCGCGTTGCGCGACCAGGGCGCGCAGCTCATCGACGTCGGCGGCGAATCGACTCGTCCGGGTGCGTCACGCGTGCCGGTGGAGGAGGAGATCGCGCGGGTCGTGCCGGTGGTGCGCGAGCTCGTGGCGGCGGGCGTGACGGTGAGCGTCGACACCATGAACGCGGACACCGCGGTCGCGGCGACGTCGGCAGGGGCATCCATCATCAACGACGTCTCGGGCGGCCTGGCCGACCCGGGGATGTACCGCATCGTCGCCGAGACCGGGCTCGAGTACATCGCGATGCACTGGCGCCAGGCCGGCTCGCACGGCCACGACGCGCCCGTGTACGGCGACGTGGTCGCGGAGGTGCGCGAGGAGCTGAAGGCCCGCCTGGCCGAGATGGTGGTGTGGGGCATCGACCTGCGCAAGGTCGTGCTCGACCCGGGTATCGGCTTCGCCAAGAGCGCCGAGCACAACTGGCGGCTGCTCGGCCACCTGCCCGAGTTCGCGACACTCGGGCACCGGATGCTCGTCGGCGTCTCGCGCAAGCGGTTTCTCGGCGCCCTGCTGCCGGAGGGCGCGCCGACCGCGGAGCGCGACCTGCCGACGGCGGTGCTGAGCGCGCTCGCCGCGGAGGCGGGCGTGTGGGCGGTGCGCGTGCACGACGCCGAATCGACCCGCGTGGCGCTCGCCACGTGGCAGGCCCTGGACGACGGACGGAACGCATGAACCCCCTGGACGAGATCACCCTGACCGGCCTGCGCGCCTCGGCCCACCACGGAGTGCTCGAGCACGAGCGTCGCACCGGGCAGGTGTTCCTCATCGACGTGACCGTGGGCATGGACTTCGCGGCCGCGGCCGCCTCCGACGATCTGGATGCCACGATCCACTACGGCGAGCTGGCCGAGGAGATCGTGGCCGCCGTCGAGCGCGACCCGGTGGATCTGATCGAGACCGTCGCCGAGCGGGTCGCCGAGGTCGTGCTCGCCCACGAGCGCGCCTTGCTCGTCACCGTGACCGTGCACAAGCCGAGCGCCCCGATCGCCGTGCCCTTCGAGGACGTCTCGGTGCGCATCGTGCGCGCCCGCCCGGAGCGTCCTCGCTCGGTGGGGTTCGGGCTGTGACCGCCGCGCACACCGCCGTGCTCGCGCTCGGCAGCAACCTGGGCGACCGGGAGGCGACGATCCGGGCGGCCGTGCACGAGATCGGCGAGCTGCCGGGTGTGGTGTTGGTCGCGGCATCCGGTCTCGTGGAGACCCCGGCCCTCAAGCCCGAGGGCGTCGACACGGATGCCCCCGCCTACCTCAACGCCGTCGTCGCCGTCACGACGCTGCTCGACCCGCACGAACTGCTCGAGGCGCTGCACGGCATCGAGCGGCACCACGGCCGGGTGCGGGACATCCAGTGGGGTGACCGCACCCTCGACCTCGACATCATCACCTTCGGCCGCGAGACCATCAACTCGCCGGGGCTGACCGTGCCGCATCCGCGCGCCGCCGATCGCGACTTCGTGCTCGCGCCGTGGGCGCAGATCGATCCGGATGCCGAACTGCCCGGCCGTGGACCGATCGCCCAGCTCATCACGCAGGCGCCGACGCCGTACCCCGCGGAGCCGCTGCTGTGACCCGTACTCGCCCGCTCACCCTCGTGCTGCTCGCCGTGTTCGGGGCGACCGTGCTGTGGTTCGTCGAGGTCGCGCTCGCGGTCGCCGGCCGTCCCGTGATCATCCCGCCGTACACGCTCGGCATCGCCCTGCTGCTGATCGGCGTGATCATCGTGGCCATGGCCTGGCCGGTCTGGCGGGTCTCGCGACGGGTGCCGGGCGCGCACGTCGACCCGTTCTACGCGACCCGCGTCGTGGTGCTGGCGAAGGCGTCGAGTCTCGGTGGCGCACTGCTCGGCGGAGGCGGACTGGGTGTGGTCGCCTACCTGTTGACCCGGTCGGTGGTGCCGGGCGTAGGCTCGATCGCGATGGCGGTCTCCGCGGCCGCCGGTGCGATCCTGCTGCTCGTCGCCGGTCTCGTCGCCGAGCACTGGTGCACCATCCCGCCGGACGATGACGAGCATCCCGGCACCCCCGAACCCCAAGGACACGCGTGACACTCCACCAGGGCGATGCGAGCCCCGCGACCACCGAAGAGCGACAGTCGATCGACATCCCCGCTCAGTGGCGACGAGTCTCGCCGAAGTACGTCTGGGTCGACCTCGGCGGCACGCTCATCGGTGCCGTCGTCGCCCTCGCGGCCACCTCGGTGCCCGTGTTCGTTACCGGGATCGCGTGGTTCTGGGCGCTGCCCGCGTCGCTGGCGGTCGTGTTCATCATCACGCTCGCCCTCACGCCGCGTCGCGTGCGGGCGATCGGGTTCCAGCTGCGTGAAGACGACCTGCTGTTTCGCAAGGGGCTGATGTTCCAGCGGTTCGTCGCTGTGCCATACGGTCGCATGCAGCTCGTCGACATCAATCGCGGACCGTTGGATCGGGCCGTGGGTCTCAGCGAGCTCAAGTTCGTCACCGCGGCGGCCGCCACGAACGTGGTCGTTCCCGGTCTGCCCGAGGCGGAGGCCGAGGAGCTGCGCGACCGGCTCGTCGCGCTCGCCGAGAGCCGCCGGGCGGGGCTGTGACCGAACCGGATGCCGCGCAGGCCGAGCCGGTCGTCGCGCCGCCGCTCGACTCGCGCCTCGCCGACGGTCAGTGGCACCGGCTGCACCCCGCGACGCCGCTGCTGCGCGGCGGGATCGCCTTCGTCGCGATCCTCGGTGTGGTGCTCGTCAACCTGCGCGACCTCTGGATCGAGATCCTCATCGGCGGCCCCGGCGACGAGGCCGAGCCCTTCGAGTACCTCATCGAGCACGAGCTGCTCGGCCTCGTGCTGCTCGCCGTGCTCCTCGGGTTGCTGCTGACGATCGGCGGCTTCTGGCTGTCGTGGCGCATGCACACCTTCCGCATCACGGACGAACTCGTTGAGGTGCGCAGCGGCATCCTGTTCCGCACGCATCGCCGTGGGCGGCTCGACCGCATCCAGGGCATCAACATCGTGCGGCCGTTCCTGGCCAGGCTGTTCGGCGCGGCGAAGCTCGAGGTGAACGTCGCGGGCCAGGACGCCAACGTCTCGCTCGCCTACCTCGGGTCGGCGGCGGCCGACGAGCTGCGACGCGACATCCTGCTGCTGGCATCCGGCACTCGGGCCGAGGCGACGACGGGTGATCGGGCGCAGTCCGGATCGGTCATCGAACGCCGCGTCAACGAGCTGCTCGCCCCCGAACTCGACCCGGATGCCGCACCGCCCGAGTCCGTCGTGCAGCTGAACACCGGCCGCCTCGTCGGCTCGATCGCCCTCAGCGCGCTGCCGCTGCTGCTCATCGCGTTCGGACTGGTGATCGGCCTGAGCCTGGGACTCGTGCGCTCCGGCTGGCTGCTCTTCAGCCTCGTGCCCGTCGCGATCGGCTTCGGGGGCTACTACCTGTCGCGCATCACCAAGTCGCTGCGCTACTCCATCGCCGCGACCCCAGACGGGGTGCGGGTCGGGCATGGCCTGTTCACGACCAGCAACGAGACGCTGCCGCCCGGTCGCATCCACGCGGTGCAGGTCAGTCAGCCGCTGGTCTGGCGGCCCTTCGGCTGGTGGGAGATCAAGATCAACCGGGCCTCCCAGTCGCAGGCGCAGGGGGCGGCCGGACAGGCGAACACCACGATCCTGCCGGTGGGCAACCTCGGCGACGTGCGCAAGGTGCTCGAGCTGATCGTGCCGACCATCGCCGACGACCCGGTGATCGACAGCGGACTGGGTCGCGCGAGCGACGAGGACGGCTTCGTGAACTCCCCGCCGCGGGCGCGGGTGCTGCGCTGGTTCTCTCGCAAGCGCAACGGGTTCGCCCTGCGCTCGGGCGTCGTGCTGCTGCGCCGCGGCGCGGTGTGGCGCCAGTTGGTGATCGTGCCGCAGGCTCGTCTGCAGAGCGTCTCCCTGCGCCAGGGCCCCGTGCTGCGCTCCTTGCGGCTCGCGGCCATCCGGCTGCACACGGTGGCCGGACCCGTCTCGGCGCAACTGGGCGCGATCGATGCGACCGAGGCCGAACGCGCCTTCGCCGACATCGCCGACGCCGCGGTCGCCGCCGCCGACTCGGACACCAGCCACCGCTGGCGGGAGCGCCCGGCATGACGCCGCCCGGCCGGCTCGGCATCGGCGTGATCGGCGGTGGTCGCGTCGGGCCCGTGCTCGCCTCGGCCCTGGCCGGTGCCGGTCACGCGATCGTCGGCTTCGCCACCGTCACCGAGCGCAACCGCGAGCGCGTGGAGGCGATGCTGCCCGGGGTGCCGATCCTGCCGATCCCGCAGTTGCTCGAGCGCAGCGAGCTGGTGATCCTCGCCATCCCGGAGTCCGAGATCGAGTCGCTCGTCACCGGCCTCGCCGCCACCGGCGCGTGGCACCCCGGCCAGCTCGTGCTGCACACCGCGCCCGGCCTCGGCACGGCTGCGCTGGATGCCGCGACCCGGGCCGGCGCGATTCCGCTCGCCGTGCATCCGGCCATGGTGTTCACGGGCACGAGTCTCGATCTCGTGCGGCTGCGGGAGAGCTGGTGCGCGGTCACCGCCCCGAACCCCGTGCTGCCGATCGCCCAGGCGCTGGTGGTGGAGATGGGCGCCGAGCCGATCGTGATCGCCGAGGACGATCGCCCGACCTGGGCGGAGGCGGTCGCCACGGCGACGAGCTTCTCGGCGGAGATCGTGCGGCAGTCCACGAGCCTGCTGGCCGAGCTCGGCATCGACGAGCCGGCGACTGTGCTCGGCCCGCTGGTGCGCTCTTCGGTGGAGACCGCGCTCGGCGCGGCGGGAGCCGGTCTGCCGCAGGGCTAGCATCGAGTGGTCGGCCCCACAGCACCTGCCGACGAGGAGGCACCACCGTGACTGCGGCGACGAGGCCCGTCGTGATCGACTCGATCGCGGGCATCCGCGACCTGACGAGCACCCTGCGACGCGAGGGACTGACGATCGCGTTGACGCCGACGCTCGGCGCGCTGCACGAGGGGCACCTGCAGCACGTGCGCACGGCCGCGGCGCTCGCCGACGTGCGCATCGTCTCGATCTTCGTCAACCCGACCCAGTTCGGCCCGAACGAGGACCTCGCCAAGTACCCGCGCACCCTCGACGACGACCTCGATCGGCTGGCCGAGGAGGGCGTCGACTACGTCTTCCACCCCTCGGTCGATGAGATGTATCCCTACGGCGCCACGCAGGTCACGGTGCACGCCGGGGCGGTCGGCGGCATGTACGAGGGCCGCGCGCGCCCGGGTCACTTCGACGGCGTGCTCACGGTCGTGGCGAAGCTGCTGAACATCGTCACCCCCGACGTCGCGACCTTCGGGCAGAAGGATGCCCAGCAGCTCTTCCTCGTGCGACGCATGGTCGACGATCTCAACATCCCGGTGCGCATCGAGGTGATCGAGACCGTGCGCGAGTCGGACGGACTCGCCCTCTCCAGCCGCAACCGCTTCCTGGACCCGGCCCAGAGACGGGCCGCACGCACCCTCTCGATCGCGCTCGACGCCGCGGCGTCGGCCGCAGACCAGGGCATCGACGCCGCGCTGGGTGCCGCCCAGGGCGCGCTCATGGGCGAGAAGCTCGTCGAACTCGACTACTTCACGATCGTGAACCCCATCACGTTCCTGCCCGTCGACGACGACTACCGCGGCAAGGCGACGGCGATCGTGGCCGCGCGCCTGGGGGGCACCCGGCTCATCGACAACGAGACCGTGCACCTGACTCATTAAGCTTGCATGGTGACTGACGAGACTCAAGCCGCCGAGCCCACGGAGGCCGAGACCTCCGAACAGCGCGAGGTGCGGCTCGAGAAGCGCCAACGCCTCATCGACTCCGGTGCGCAGGCGTACCCGGTCGGGGTGCCGATCACGACGACGATTCCCGAGGTGCGGGCCAAGTACCCGGCGCTCGAAGCGGATGCCTCCACCGGCGACATCGTCGGCCTCGCCGGACGCGTGGTGCACCTTCGCAACACCGGCAAGCTGTGCTTCGTGAGCCTGCAGTCCGGCGACGGGCAGCGCATCCAGGCCATGGTCTCCCTCGGTGAGGTCGGCGAAGAGTCGCTCGAGCAGTTCAAGGAGCTCGTCGATCTCGGCGACTTCCTGTTCGTCAAGGGCGAGGTGATCTCGAGTCGTCGCGGCGAGCTCTCGGTGTTCGTCAGCGACTGGGCCATCGCCTCCAAGGCCCTGCGCCCGCTGCCGAACCTGCACAGCGAGCTCTCCGACGAGGCTCGGGTGCGCAGCCGGTTCCTCGACCTCATCGTGCGCGATCAGGCGCGCACCACCGTTCGCGCGCGCGCCGCGGTCAACGCGTCGCTGCGCGCCACCTTCGCCGGGCACGACTTCCTGGAGGTCGAGACCCCCATGCTGCAGGTGCAGCACGGCGGGGCATCCGCGCGCCCCTTCGTCACCCACTCGAACGCGTTCGACACCGAGCTCTACCTGCGCATCGCGCCCGAGCTGTTCCTCAAGCGCGCCGTCGTCGGCGGCATCGAGCGGGTGTTCGAGATCAACCGCAACTTCCGCAACGAGGGCGCGGACTCCACGCACAGCCCCGAGTTCGCGATGCTCGAGGCCTACCAGGCGTACGGCGACTATCACCAGATCGCCGACCTCACGCAGGAGCTGGTGCAGAACGCCGCGCTCGCGGTCGCGGGTTCCACGACGGTGACCTGGGCCGACGGCAGCGAGTACGACCTGGGCGGGCACTGGGACCGGCTGTCGATGTACGACTCGCTGAACGCCGCATCCGGACTGGCGATCACCCCGCAGACCCCGGTCGATGAACTGATCGCGCACGCCGCGACCGTCGAGATCGAGGTGCCGTTGCCCACCCACGGCAAGCTCGTCGAGGAGCTGTGGGAGCACTACGTGAAGCCGGGCCTCACGCGCCCGACCTTCGTCATGGACTTTCCCGTCGACACCTCACCGCTCGTGCGGGACCACCGCACGACCGCCGGCGTCGTGGAGAAGTGGGATCTCTACGTGCGCGGCTTCGAGCTGGCCACCGGGTATTCGGAGCTCGTCGACCCGGTGATCCAGCGCGAGCGCTTCGTCGAGCAGGCGCTGCTCGCCGGGCGCGGCGACCCGGAGGCGATGCGCCTCGACGAGGACTTCCTGCGGGCGATGGAGCACGGCATGCCGCCGATGGGCGGCATGGGCATGGGCATCGATCGGCTTATCATGGCCATCACCGGTCTCGGCATCCGCGAGACCATCCTCTTCCCCCTGGTGAAATGACATGAGCGACCTGAAGCTGCCCGGCGAGGACGAGAAGAAGGGCCCGTCGTTCGGGCGCATCGCGATCTGGGTGATCGTCGGCGGCATCGGCGCCTACCTGCTCATCACCGGCATCGTGGGCATCCTCGTCAAGGGCGGCTGATGGACCGTCGCACCTCCCGGCTGGTGATGACCCTCGCACTGGTCGGCACCATCGTCGTCGTCGCGGTCGTGTGGCTGCTGAACACGTACGCTTGAGACATGCCCGAGGAGTTCTGGTTCAACGCGATCTACTCGCTCGTGCCCACGATCGCGCTCGGGCTGATCTTCTGGTTCGTTATCCGGGCGATCATCCGCTCCGACCGCACCGAGCGCAAGGCCTACGCGAAGGTGGAGGCCGAGGAGCGCGCCAAGGCCGGACTGTCGGCGGCGCAGACCGTCGGGACCGGATCTCGACAGGCTCGATCTGCCCAGTCGCCTACCCCCGAGGCTTGAGCCGCACCGTCGGCAGCTCCGGCGCCGGCAGCGGCCTGCCCGCGTAACCGGCGACCGATCCGAAGCGACCGTCCGGGTAGCGGCCCTCGATCACCTCGGTCTGCCACTGCTGGCGGAATCCCACGATCTCCTCGTGGCTGCGCCCGATGAAGTTCCACCACATCACGATCTGCTCGCCGAACGGCGCGCCGCCGATGAGCAGCAGGCGGGCATCCGTGATCGCGGCGATCGTGAGTTCGCTCGCCCCGGGCGCCACATAGGCCAGATGCGCGAGCGGCACGCTCTCACCGTCGACGGTGATCTCGCCGGCGTCGACGAGCACGCCGTGTTCGAAGCCTGCCTCGATCGGGATGCGCACGGTCTCGCCCGCGGGCACGTCCACCTGCGCTCCGACCAGAGGTGAGAACACCCGAGCCGGGGATGCCGCGCCCGCCAGTTCGCCGATGAACACCCGCACGGTCGCGGCCCCGAGCCGCACGGGCTCCGGCACGACGTGCTCGAAGCCTCGGGGGCCGCCGCGGGCGTCATCCGGCAATGCCACCCAGAGTTGGGCGCCGTGCACGATCGTGTTCGTCGGGTAGCCGACCTCGGAGTGCGCGATGCCGGCACCCGCCGTCATGAGGTTGAGCTCGCCGGGGCGCACCGGCGCGTGCGATCCGAGGCTGTCGCGGTGCTCGATCTCGCCCTGGAACAGCCAGCTCACCGTCTGCAGTCCCGTGTGCGGATGCGGCGGAACGTCCATGTTCGGACGCTGGGTGACATCGTCGGGTCCGTAGTGGTCGACGAAGCACCACGCTCCGATCAGGGACCGGGCCCGCTGCGGCAGCGTGCGGCGCACCGTCATCGCGCGCGGTCCGCCCAACGGCACCTCACGCGGCTCGAGGATCTCGACGCCGTGCCCGGCCATGTCGACCGCAACCACCTCGGGCGGGTCGAGCTCCTGGTTGCTCATGCCGGAATGCTACCCGCGGCACACGAAGTGTCGGCGCGATGTCGATTGGCGTGCGCCCCATTCGACGCAATAGTGGGAGGACGCATCCGGCGGCCAGACCAGAAGGAGACGACGATGAAGTACATGCTGATCATGCGGGTGACCGATGCCGCGCTCGAGGCCTCGAAGGACCTCGATTTCGAGGAGATCATCAACGCGATGGGGGCCTACAACGAATCGATGATCAAGGCGGGCGTGCTGATCGCGGGCGAGGGGCTCGCGGACGCGAAGGAGGGCTTCGTGGTGGACTTCGCCGCGGAGAAGCCGATCATCACCGACGGGCCCTACGGCGAGACTCACGAGCTGTTCAACGGCTTCTGGATTCTCGAGGTCTCGTCGAAGGAGGAGGCGGCGGAGTGGGCGAGCCGCGCCCCGCTCGGCCCGGGCGCGAAGCTCGAGGTGCGCCGCGTCACGAGCGAGAGCGACTTCGCGGACTTCGCTGACAACGAGTACGTGCAGAAGGAGGCCGGCTGGCGCGAGGAGCTCGAGAACAAGCGATGACGCAGATCGCGCGCACCGTCGATGCGATCTGGCGCATCGAGAGCGTCCGCATCGTCGCGAGCCTCGCGAAGATGACCGGCGACGTCGGCCTGGCCGAGGACCTCGCCCAGGAGGCCGTGCTCGCCGCGCTCGAACAGTGGCCGGAGTCGGGCGTCCCGCGCAACGCGGGCGCCTGGCTCACGGCCGTCGCCAAGCGCCGGGCGATCGACGGATGGCGTCGCCGCGAACGCCTGGACGAGCGGCACCGCGCCATCGCGCACGCGCTCGCGGATCGGGAGGACGACGACTGGCAGCCGATCGACGACGACGTGCTGCGGCTGGTGTTCACCGCGTGCCACCCGGCGCTCTCCCGCGAGTCGCAGGTGGCCCTGACCCTGCGCGTCGTCGGCGGCCTCACCACCGAGGAGATCGCCCGGATGCTCCTGGTGCCGGTCGCCACCGTGCAGCAGCGCATCGTGCGGGCCAAGAAGACGCTCGCGGCGGCGCGCGTGCCGTTCGAGACGCCGGATCCCGCCGAGTGGGGGGAACGGCTGGGCGGTGTGCTGGGGGTGGTGTACCTCGTGTTCACCGAGGGGTATGCCGCGACATCCGGGGATCGCTGGATTCGCGCCGACCTCGCGAACGAGGCCCTGCGACTCGGGCGGGTGCTCGCCGGACTGCTGCCGCGTGAGCCGGAGGTGCACGGGCTCGTGGCGCTCATGGAGCTGCAGGCCTCGCGGTTCGCCGCACGGGTGGGGCCCGACGGCGACGCCGTGCTGCTCGCCGACCAGGACCGCGCCCGCTGGGACCGCGCGCAGATCCGCCGGGGACGTCAGGCGCTCGAGCGCGCGGATGCCGCGGGCCGCGGCCGTGGCAGCTACGGGCTGCAGGCGGCCATCGCCGAGTGCCACGCGATCGCGCCGAGCGTCGAGGAGACCGACTGGGAACGCATCGTCCTGCTCTACGAGGCGCTCGGCCGGCTCGCGCCGAGCCCCGTCGTCGAGCTCAACCGCGCCGTCGCCGTGTCGATGGCCACGGGACCGGCCAACGCGTTGCGCATCGTGGATCGCCTCGCCGAGGATGGGGCGCTGCGCGGGTCGCACCTGCTGCCGAGCGTGCGCGGCGAACTGCTCGCCCGACTCGGCCGCACCGAGGAGGCCCGTTCGGAGCTGCTCTGCGCGGTCGAGCTCGCGGCGAACGAGCGGGAGCGCGCCGTGCTGCAGGCGAAGGTCGACGGCCTGCGCTGAGCCTCAGCGGCCGAGTTGCAGGATGAACAGGATCGTCGACGCCCCGACCGTGAGCAGCACGAGCCCGATGATGACGATCCAGGCGATCGCCTTCATGTTGCGCAGTCGTCCCAGGAAGCCGACCGGGCGGTCGTCATCGTCATCGCTCATGAAGGCGAGCCTAGCGGCGCGTGCGCTCGCCCTCACGCCCACGGCGAACACCGGCCACGCGGCCGTCCCTGGTGGCTAGTCTCTCTATATCGGCGCCTCCTGCCCGGCGTCGGGGAGAGTGACTGATGTTCGAAAGATTTACCGACCGCGCCCGTCGTGTCGTCGTCCTGGCCCAAGAAGAGGCCAAGATGCTCAACCACAACTACATCGGCACCGAGCACATCCTGCTCGGCCTCATCCACGAGGGTGAGGGCGTCGCAGCCAAGGCACTGGAGTCCCTTGGCATCTCGCTCGACGCCGTGCGCGAGCAGGTGCAGGACATCATCGGCCAGGGCCAGCAGCAGCCGACGGGCCACATCCCGTTCACGCCACGCGCCAAGAAGGTGCTCGAGCTGTCCCTGCGCGAGGCGCTGCAGCTCGGCCACAACTACATCGGCACGGAGCACATCCTGCTCGGTCTCATCCGCGAGGGCGAGGGCGTGGCAGCGCAGGTGCTCGTCAAGCTCGGCGCCGACCTCAACCGCGTGCGCCAGCAGGTCATCCAGCTGCTCTCCGGATACCAGGGCAAGGAAGCGGTCGCCGTCGGCGGCAACGACCAGGCCCCCGACAAGGGCAGCCAGATCCTCGACCAGTTCGGCCGCAACTTCACGCAGGCCGCGCGCGAGGGCAAGCTCGACCCGGTGATCGGGCGCGAGAAGGAGATGGAGCGGGTCATGCAGATCCTCTCCCGCCGCTCCAAGAACAACCCCGTGCTGATCGGCGAGCCCGGCGTCGGCAAGACCGCCGTCGTCGAGGGGCTCGCCCAGGCGATCGCGCGCGGCGACGTGCCCGAGACGCTCAAGGACAAGCAGCTCTACTCGCTCGACCTCGGCAGCCTCATCGCCGGCAGCCGCTACCGCGGCGACTTCGAGGAGCGCCTCAAGAAGGTGACCAAGGAGATCCGCACGCGCGGCGACATCATCACCTTCATCGACGAGATCCACACCCTCGTCGGTGCGGGTGCCGCCGAGGGCGCGATCGATGCGGCGAGCATCCTCAAGCCGCTCCTGGCCCGTGGCGAGCTGCAGACCATCGGTGCGACCACGCTCGACGAGTACCGCAAGCACTTCGAGAAGGATGCCGCGCTCGAGCGCCGCTTCCAGCCCGTGCAGGTGCACGAGCCCTCGTTGCCGCACACCATCAACATCCTCAAGGGGCTGCGCGACAAGTACGAGTCCTTCCACAAGGTCTCGATCACCGACGGCGCGATCGTCGCCGCCGCGAACCTCGCCGACCGCTACGTGGCCGACCGCTTCCTGCCCGACAAGGCGATCGACCTGATCGACGAGGCGGGCGCACGCCTGCGGCTGTCGATCCTCTCGGCCCCGCCGGAGCTGCGCGAGTTCGACGACAAGATCGCCGCCGTGCGCGCCCAGAAGGAGGGCGCGATCGAGGACCAGGACTTCGAGAAGGCCGCGTCCCTGCGCGACGAGGAGAAGAAGCTGCTCGGCGAGCGGCTGCGCCTCGAGAAGCAGTGGAAGTCGGGTGACGTCGGCGCCAGCGGCACGGTGGATGAGGGACTCATCGCCGAGGTGCTGGCTGCAGCCACGGGCATCCCGGTCTTCAAGCTCACCGAGGAGGAGTCGAGCCGGCTCATCTTCATGGAGAAGGCCCTGCACGAGCGCGTCATCGGTCAGGAGGAGGCGATCAGTGTGCTCGCCAAGACCATCCGCCGCACGCGTGCGGGACTGAAGGACCCGAAGCGGCCCTCGGGCTCGTTCATCTTCGCCGGCCCCACGGGTGTCGGTAAGACCGAGCTCGCCAAGGCGCTCGCCGAGTTCCTCTTCGACGACGAGAACGCACTGATCGCGCTCGACATGAGCGAGTACGGCGAGAAGCACACCGTCTCGCGGCTGTTCGGTGCCCCTCCCGGGTTCGTCGGCTTCGAGGAGGGCGGCCAGCTCACCGAGAAGGTGCGGCGCAAGCCGTTCAGCGTGGTGCTGTTCGATGAGATCGAGAAGGCGCACCCGGACATCTTCAACTCGCTCCTGCAGATTCTGGAGGAGGGACGCCTGACGGATGGCCAGGGTCGCGTGGTCGACTTCAAGAACACCGTGATCATCATGACCACCAACCTGGGCACGAAGGACATCACGGGTGGCCCGGTCGGCTTCCAGATCGAGGGCGACACCGCCACGAGCTACGACCGCATGCGCGGCAAGGTCGTCGAGGAGCTGAAGAAGCACTTCAAGCCCGAGTTCCTCAACCGTGTTGACGAGACCATCGTCTTCCCGCAGCTCACGCAGGACGAACTGCTCCAGATCGTGGACCTGTTCATCAAGCGCCTGAGCGACCGGATGATGGACCGCGACCTGACCGTGGAGCTCACGGTGCCGGCCAAGGCCCAGCTCATCAAGGTGGGATGGGACCCGGCGCTCGGCGCCCGGCCGCTGCGCCGCGCGGTGCAGCACGAGGTGGAGGACGCGCTGAGCGAGAAGATCCTGCACGGCGAGCTCAACGCGGGCGACCACGTGCACGTCGACTACGCGGACGGCGAGTTCGTCTTCACCACCTCGCGGCAGCCCGGCCTGCCCGAGAAGGAGCCGGAGGCCGTCGAGGCGTAATCCGCCGATCGCCCTGTACCGGTGATCGGGCCGGTCGAGATCTGATCTCGACACGGCTCGATCACCGGTATTTTTGTGCCCATGCTCCCCCGCCCCGACCGCATCATCGTGCCGCAGTACACGGCCCCGAAGAACCTCAGCCTCATCGCCGCCGCCGAGCTTCTGGGCGACGGCAAGCGCGCCGCCGCCGCCCAGGTGATCGATCTCGCCGTGCGCAAGGTGATCGCGATCAGCCGTCGGAAGAAGGGCTTCACGCTCACGCTGCAGGGGGAGGGCGCAGGCGCCGATGAGCAGGAGTTCCTGCAGCACCTGTTCGCGAACGATGCCGCGAGCGTGCGCCTGGCGCGGGGGCGCAACCGCGAGCTCGGGCAGCGGCTGCGCACGGTGCAGCGCGACGCGGTCGCACGGCTCGTGGCATCCGGGCTCGCGGGGCAGGTGCCGTTCTGGCGCAAGCTGCTGACCCCGTGGCGCAAGCAGCCGGTGGAGCCGACCGCGCTCGCGGCGCCGATCGTCGATCATCTGTGGGGCATCCACGACTACGTGCGCCTCGCGGAGCAGGAGCGGTTCCGGGTGCTGCAATCCCCGGACGGCGCGCTGCGCAACGAGCTCGAGGTGCTGCAGCTCAACGAGAAGCTGCTGCCCTACGCGGTGCTGTTCGGGCTCGAGAAGCAGTGGATGCGCGAACTCGACCTCGAGTACCGCAACCTGCCCGCGGAGTTCACCGAGCAGCTGGGCGATCTGCTCCTGATCGTCGAGGTGGCCGGGCAGGGACTGGAGCTGGTCGGCGCGGTCGCCGAGATCGCGACGCTCGTGGATGCCACGGACGCCCTCGAGGGCGTCGGCGCCGTCTTCGGCGGCATCGGCGAGGCGCTCTCGAACCTGGAACTGCCCGACCTCGGCTAGCGTGGGCAGGTGAGTTTCACCGTCCGGCCCGCGCGAACCAGCGATGTGCCCGCCATCCAAGCCCTCATCGAACCGCTCGTGCAGCGTCGCATCCTGTTGGGCAAAGACCGGGTGGTCTTCTACGAGGCACTGCAGGAGTTCCGCGTCGCGGAGGACGACGGCGGTCGCCTGATCGGGTGCGGCGCGCTGCACGTGATCTGGGACGACCTCGCCGAGGTGCGCACCCTCGCCGTCGAGGAGTCATGGCTGCGCAAGGGAGTCGGTCACGCCCTGCTCGAGCGCATCGAGGACGACGCGCGGGAGCTCGGCGTGACGAAGCTGTTCTGCCTCACCTTCGAGACCGGCTTCTTCGGCCGTCACGGCTTCGAGCCGATCGGCGAGGAGCTCGTCTCGCCCGATGTCTTCGCACAACTCGCATTGTCGCCCGACGAGGGCGTCGCCGAGTTCCTCGACCTGGCCAGGGTCAAGCCCAACACCCTCGGCAACACCCGGATGCTGAAGCGCCTATGAGCGTCTCGATCGGTCTCGTCGGCTCCACCGATCACGCCGTGCTGCGCGAGCTGGCCCCGCGCATCGAGGCGGCCGGCTTCGCCGCGCTCTGGCTGAACGAGAGCGGCGGCGCGGACTCGCTCGGTGGGTTGGCGGTGGCCGCCGAGGTGACGACCATGCTCGGGCTCGGCAGCGGCGTCATCCCGCTCGATCGCCGCGACGCCGCGCAGGTCGCGGCCTCCGTTCTCGCGCTCGGCCTTCCGCAGCATCGCCTCTCGGTCGGCGTCGGCTCGGGCGGCCCGCACGACGCGCTGCGCCGGGTCGGCGACGCCGTCGACCGCCTGCACGCCGACCTCACCGCGCCCGTCTTCGTCGGTGCGCTCGGACCGCGGATGCGACGGCTGGGCGCCGAACGCGCCGACGGCATCCTGCTCAACTGGCTCGACCCGGCATCCGCGGCAGCGGCGACCGCGCAGTTGCGGGCGGATTCCGGCGGCGCGCCGCGACGCAGCGTGCTCTACGTGCGCACCGCGCTCGACGACGCCGCGCGCCCGGCGCTCGAGGCCGAGGCGGATCGCTACGGCCGCATCCCCTCGTACGCCGCGAATCTCGCGTTGCTCGGCATCGCCCCGATGGACACCACGATCGACGGTATCGCCTCACTCGCGCCGCGGCTGGCCGAGTTCTCGGCCGCAGTCGACGAGGTGGTACTGCGGGTCGTGACGGCCGGCTCGTCGAGGGCCGAGCTGCTCGCCTTCGTGGATGCCGCGGTCGCCGCACTCTGAGGCTGCCGGTTCGCCGCGTTCTGGCGTGCCCTGCCGCGGCCTGACGCACCCGCGCTTACCCTGTTCGCATGTCGACGTTCCGCAATCCCGTCGGCCCGCAGCCGAGCCGGGTGTATTGGCGCCGCCGCCTGCTGGTGCTCATCGGGCTGGTCGCGGTCATCGCGATCATCGTGCTCATCGTCGTGCAGCCCCGAGGCGGAGCGCAGCCGGGGCCGAATCCGACTCCCTCGTCATCGCCGAGTGGGCAGTCGACCTCCACCGGCAATCCCACCGACGCCGCGGATGCCGAGGCGTGCGACCCCGCGAAGGTCACGCTCACGCCGGTCACCGATTCCAACAGCTATGACGCCGGCGTCAATCCGGTGCTGTCGTTCACCCTCAAGAGCACGATGACCGTGCCGTGCACGGTCGCGGCAGGCTCGGACGTGCAGGAGTTCACGATCACCAGCGGTGACGAGCTCATCTGGTCGTCCCGCGACTGCCAGACCGACGAGGTCGCCGCGGTCGTCACCCTGATGCCGGGTGTTCCCAAACAGGGTCCGTCACTGACCTGGGATCGCACTCGGTCGTCCACCGACACCTGCAACAGCGAGCGGGCACCCGTCACCGCCGAAGGGGCCAGCTACCACCTGGGCGTGAAGGTGGGCGAACTCACGTCGGCCGAGACCCGGCAGTTCCTGCTCTACTGATGGCCAAGAAGATCCAGGCGGATGACGCGGAGTTCCGCTCCGAGGCGCTCGCGAGCGCGCTCGAGGCGCAAGACACCGCGGCGGTCGCGTTTGCGCTGCGCAACGACCGGGTGGTCGTGCCCATGCTGCCGGTGGAGGGACCCCCGCAGGTGCGGGTGTTCCGCCGGGGGGACGCCGACAAGTACATGCTGCTGCTCTTCTCGTCGGCGGAGAACTACGTACGCATGGTTCCGCAGGAGAGCGACCACCGGGTGCTCACCTATGGTCCCGAGGGTCTGCGCGAGTTCCTCGAGCAGAACCTCGGCGTGCTCGAGGCGGTGTGGTTCGACGTGGCCGGGCCGCACGCGATGCAGGCGACCCCGCAGGACGTGCTCGACGCGCTGACCCTCGAGGCCTGAGCGCTCTCGCAGTCCGCCCCGGTCGGCGCATCCGTGCTCGCGGAGTATGGTGAAAGTGTGACAGACGAGGGCGACTCCGATTCGGAGCCCCTCACCTCCCGTCAGCGCAAGGCGCTGACGCGCATCTCGAGTGACAGGGCGCGCATCGCCGCCCTCGCCGCGGCCGGCCTCGTGGTGTCGTTCATGCAGACCGTGATCACGCCGATCATCCCGCACCTGCCCGAGTACCTGCACACCACCCCCGCCGATGCCTCCTGGGCGCTCACCGCGACCCTGCTCGCCGCGACCATCTTCACCCCGATCAGCGGGCGCCTCGGCGACATGTACGGCAAGCGGCGCGTGCTCGTCGCGATCCTGGTGCTGGTGGCGATCGGCAACGTGATCGCCGCGTTCTCGAACGACCTCATCCCGATGATCGTCGCGCGTGCCCTGCAGGGCGCCGGCCTCGGTGCCATCGCGCTCGGCATCAGCATCATGCGCGACGTGCTGCACCCGAAGCGACTCGGCGGCGCCGTGGCGCTGATGAGCGCGACCCTCGGGGTCGGCGGCGCGGTCGGGCTCCCGTTCGCCGCGGTCATCGCGCAGAACTTCGACTGGCACCTGCTGTTCTGGCTGGGGGCGGTGCTCTCGGGGGCGATCATCGTGGTGGTGCTGCGCGTCATCCCGGTGAGCACGTTGCGGTCGGGTGGCCGATTCGACTTCATCGGCGCGCTCGGGCTCGCCGTGGGGCTCGTCGGCATCCTGCTAGCCATCTCCAAGGGGGATGAGTGGGGCTGGCTCAGTCCGGTGACCCTCGCCCTGGCGGTCGGCGGCATCGTGGTGCTCGTCGCGTGGGCGACCTACGAGCGGCGCGTCACCGACCCGCTCGTCGACCTGCGGGTCGCCGCGCGCAGGCCGGTGCTGCTGACCAACCTCGCGTCGATCGCCGTGGGCTTCTCGTTCTTCGTCGTCACCGGGTCGCTGCCGATCGTGCTCGAGGCGCCGGTCACCACCCCGGCCGGCCTCGGCCTCGACCTGGTGACCGCGAGCCTGTGCCTCATGCCCCTCGGCCTGGTGATGTTCGCGATCTCGCCGCTGGCCGCCCGTCTCACCGCCGCGCGCGGACCGCGCACGAGTCTGCTCATCGGCATCGCGGTGATCGCGGCGGGTTTCGCGCTCGGCATCGTGCTGCTCGACGAGATCTGGCACGTCGTGCTGATCTCGACGATCACCGGCATCGGCATCGGCCTGAGTTACGCCGCCATGCCGACCCTGATCATGCGCGCGGTGCCGGCCACCGAGACCGCGGCGGCGAACGGCCTGAACGCCGTGATGCGCACGCTGGGCTCGAGCCTGTCGGCGACGCTGGTGGGGGTCATCCTCGCCGCCAACCACGTCACGGTCGCCGGGGTCGCGAGTCCCAGCAGGGAGGCCTTCGCCTGGGTGTTCGTGATGGGGGTCGGCGTGACGGCCGCGGGATTCGTGCTCGCGTTCTTCATTCCGCGTCGCTGGACCGGCATGGCCACGGCCAGCATCCCCGTGCAGGACTGAGGGAGAATGGGCGCCATGTCCAGCCAGGTTCTCGTCATGCTCAATCAGCCCTCGTTGGATGCCCCGGCCCATGACCCCGCGGCCGCGCCGTGGCGCCTCGCCGACCCCGCCGCACCGCAGCTGAGCGTGCTCGACCTGGGTGCCACTCGCGGGGATGGCATCTTCGAGACCCTGAGCATCGGCTTCGGCAAGCCCCAGGCCTTCGACCACCACCTGCGCCGGTTCGCCGCATCCGCCGCCGCGCTCGACCTGCCGGCACCGGATGCCTCGGCCTGGCGCGCCGCGATCCTGGCCGCCGCGGCCGAACTCGACCCGGCCGAGGAGGCCTGGGCGAAAGCGGTCATGACCCGCGGCGTGGAGGGCGATGGCCGCCCCACCGGCTGGGTCTATGCCACCCACTCCGCGGACTTCACGCGCGAGCGCACCGAGGGCGTCACGGTCGTGCTGCTCGACCGCGGCTACCGCCACGACGTGGAGTCCACCTCGCCGTGGCTGCTCACCGGCGCCAAGACGCTGAGCTACGCGATCAACCGCGCGGTCGCCCGCGAGGCGGCACGGCGCGGGGCGCAGGACGTGGTCTTCGTCTCCAGCGACGGCTACCTGCTCGAGGGCCCGACCTCGACGCTGGTGTACCGCCGCGGCGACACGCTGTTCTCGCCGGGCACGGGGCTGGGCATCCTCGACGGCACGACGCTCGCGAACGTGTTCCGATTCGCGGGCGAACGCGGCCTGTCGACCGGGTTCGAACTCGGCACCCCCGATTCGCTGCGCTCGGCGGATGCCGCGTGGCTGGTCTCCAGCGTGCGCCTGGCCGCACCCATCCGCTCCGTCGACGGCGCCCCGCTCGGCAGCGACCCGGAGTTCACCGCCGCGCTGAACTCCTGGTTGCGCGTGCTCGCGGAATAGTGCCGGTAGAACCGACTTTCTATCCTCTTCTGCGGCCAGTACGCTGAACTGGTGGAGGACAACAAGTTCGGCGTGCCTGCGGGGTGGTATCCAGACCCCCTCGGGCTCCCACAGCTGCGCTGGTGGGACTCCCAGGCATGGACCGAGCACACCTCCGAGGCGCGTGCGCCGATCGTGATCCAGCAGCCGGCGACGCAGTTCGCGTACGCCGACGACGACCTTCCCTCGCGCCGGGAACAGCGCGAGCGCGAGCGCGCCCAGCACAGCGCCGAGCCGTTCGAGGCGGCCCTGCCCGACACGCTCGAGACCGAGACCGACTCCGTCGACGACGAGCTGAGCGCGCAGCCGCTGCTGGCCATGACCCTGCGCGAGCTCGAGCCGCCGCCCGCGGACGCGGTGGACGAGGGTGCGCCGGGCCCGAAGCGCGCGAGCGCCCACACGAACGCTGCGCCCGCGGCATCCACGCTCTCCGCGCTCGCCGAGGAGCTGGCGCCGGAGCGCGAGATCAAGCAGATGCGCACCTACACGGGCGCGGTGTGGCTCATGGCGGCGTTGCCGCTACTGCAGGTGATCGTCAGCATCGCCCTGATCGTCGGCGGTCTCGGTCACAACCTGCCGCTGCTGCTCGTGGTGTGGATCGGGCCGTACGTGCTGGTGCTCGGCATGGCCGCGTACGACAAGCTCGTGCTGCAGACCTGGGGTCACCGCAACCCGGCGAGCCCGTGGTGGGCGCTGCTCGGGCAGCCCGGCTACCTCGTGGCCCGCGCCCTGCGCAGCTACGGCGAGACCGGCAAGGGCTTCGCGCCGCTCATCGTCTGGGCCTCCAGCCTGCTCGGCGTGCTCGTGGGCGTGCTCGTGCTGCCGGGCCTGCTGCTGTCGGTGCTGCCGCAGACCTTCTCCGACGAGATCGAGCAGTCGGTATCGGCGGATGCCGCGGCGTTCGGCGCGGACCTCACCGTCGAGTGCCCCGCCCCGCCGTTGCTGGTCGGGGAATCGATCACCTGCCGCGCGACCAAGGTCGACGGTGCCACGGACTCCATCTCGGTGAGCCTCCAGCGCGAGAACGGCTGGATCGCCTGGCGCGTGGAGGACTGGGGCAGCTGGGTGCTCTCCGACTAGAAGCGCCGACGAGAAGCGCCGACGAGAAGCGCCGACTAGAAGTCGGGGGCGTCGACGCGATCGCGGTCGGCGTGCTGGAAGGCGAGCCGCATCGCCTCGCGCAGGTGCACGGCATCCGAGTCGAGCACGGTCGAGAACCCGAGCCGTTTCGCCTCGGCGATGCGCTGCTTCGCGGATGACGCGTGCCGGATCTCCCCGGCGAGGCTGATCTCCCCGATCGCCGCGAGGGTCACGGGCAGGGCGGCATCCCGCTGGGCGCTCGCGAGGGCCAGCGCGATCGCGAGGTCCGCGCCCGGCTCGGTGAGGCGGATGCCGCCGACGGTCGAGACGTAGACGTCGACATCCGAGAGCTTCAGGCCCGCCCGCCGCTCGAGCACCGCGAGCAGCATCGCCACGCGCGAGGAGTCCACGCCGTTGACCACCCGGCGCGGCTGCGGCGCCTGCGTCTTGACGATGAGCGCCTGCACCTCCACCGGCAGCGCGCGCCGGCCCTCGACGGCGACGGTGACGCACGTGCCGCTGGTCGGGGTGCGCGAGCGGGAGAGGAACAGCCCGGAGGGGTCGGCGACCTCCGCGATGCCGTCGCCGGTCATCTCGAAGCAGCCGACCTCGTCGGTGGGGCCGAAGCGGTTCTTGTGGGCGCGCACGAAGCGCAGCGCGGTCTGGCGGTCGCCCTCGAACTGCAGCACGACATCCACGAGGTGTTCGAGCAGTCGGGGGCCGGCGATCGAGCCGTCTTTGGTCACGTGGCCCACGAGTAGCACCGGCAGGTTGCGGTCTTTGCTGACGCGGATGAGGGTGGACGCCACCTCCCGCACCTGCGAGGGGCCGCCGGCCAGGCCATCCGTGAGCCCGGATGCCACGGTCTGCACGCTGTCGACGATCACCAGTTGCGGCGACACCTGGTCGATCTGCCCGAGGATCGTGGCGAGATCGGTCTCGGCCGCGAGGAACAGGCTCGGCTGCAGCGCACCCGTGCGTTCGGCCCGCAGCCGCACCTGGCTCACCGACTCCTCGGCGCTCACGTAGAGCACGCGTTGACCGGATGCCGCGGCCCGACTGGCCACCTCCAGCAGCAGTGTCGACTTGCCCACGCCGGGTTCCCCGCTGAGCAGGATCGCCGCCCCCGGCACGATGCCCCCGCCGAGCACCCGGTCGAACTCGGCGATGCCGCTCGGCCAGTGCGCGGCGGCCTCCGCCCCGATCTCGGTGATCGCGAGCGCCCCGCGGGAGGGCACGATCGCGGTCACGCGTGCGGCGGGCGCGGTGTCGTCGACGACGGTGTTCCACTGCTGGCACTCGCCGCAACGGCCCACCCACTTCAGGCTCGTCCACCCGCACTCGGTGCAGCGGAACGTGGTGGTGGGGCGGGCCATGGGGCAACTCTAGGCGGGGCCGCCGTCACGGGGTGGGTGCACCTCCGTCTTGGGGCGGAGGTGGCATCCGCACCCGCTGTGTAGGTTGGCCTGGTGAGCGCCGACCCAGATTCCCGCGCCTGGCGGCGACCCGCGGCGGATGCCGGGCAGCGCAAGGCGGATGCTGCGATCGCCGCCGGTCTGTTCGCCTCCGCGATCCTCTCCCTCGTGCTCGGGCGGGCGATGGGACTGTGGCCCGACCCCGCCGATCCGGCGCTGAGCGCCGGGATCCTGGCCCTCATCACGCTGCCGCTCGCGTTCCGCCGGGTGGCTCCCGTGCCGGTGCTCGCCGTGACCGCGGTGGGGTTCGTGCTACTCGGCGAGCTGCGCGTGCCCGAGCTGACGATCAGTAACATCGCGCTCTTCATGGCGATCTACAGCGTCGGCGCCTGGGATCGCGACCGCACCCGCGCGAACGTCGCGCGCGGGGTGCTCGTGGTCGTCATGGGCATCTGGCTGCTCATCGGCTTCTTCCGCGCGAGCACGCAAGAGCTCGAGTTCGAGGGGCCGGGCATCGGCGTGCTGACCCCGGTCGCCGCGTACATGCTGCAGCAGGTGCTGGTGAACGTGCTCTATTTCGCGGGCGCCTGGTGGTTCGGCGACCACGCCTGGGCCTCGGCGCGCCAGCGCGCGCTGACGCAGTTGCGCACCGTGCAGCTCGAGCGCGAGCAGGCGAAGGTGGCTCGGCAGGCGATCACCATCGAGCGGCTGCGCATCGCCCGCGAGTTGCACGACGCGGTGGCGCACCACGTGTCGCTCATGGGGGTGCAGGCCGCGGCCGCGCGGGCGGTGCTCGACACCGAGCCCGAGCGGGCGCGCGATCAGCTGGAGGCGCTGGAGGCCTCGTCCCGGGCGGCGGTGAGCGAGCTGTACCAGTTGCTCGGCACGCTGCGCGACGAGGAGTCCGCGATCGAGCCGGCGACGGCATCCCTGGGGCTCGACGCGTTGCCGACGTTGATCGCGGATGCCGAGGCCGCCGGTCTGCGCGCCTCGCTCGAGCAGGTGGGTGCCCCGTTCCCCGTGCCCGCCCTCGTAGGCCTCAACCTGTACCGCATCGCCCAGGAGTCGCTCACGAACGTGCTTAAGCACGCGGGCCCCGGCACGCGCACGCGCGTGCACCTGCGCTACGGCGACGAGGCGGTCGAGCTGGAGATCACCGACGACGGCCGCGGTCGCCCAGGTCCCAAGCAACGCGGCGCTGGGCTGGGCCTGCTCGGGATGCGCGAGCGCGCGGCGACCCTCGGCGGCACCCTCGAGGCGAGCGCCCGCGCCGACTCCGGGTGGGTCGTGCGGGTCACCGTGCCGCTCGGGGCACGGGTATGAGCCGCGTGCGCGTCGTGCTCGTCGACGACCACGCCCTCATGCGGCAGGGCATCAGCACCATCTTGTCGGCGCAGGCCGACCTCGAGGTGGTGGGGGAGGCATCCAGCGGCGAGGAGGCCATCGAGGTGGTGCGCCGCACCCGGCCCGACGTCGTGTGCATGGATGTCGAGATGCCCGGCATCGGCGGACTGGAGGCGACCCGGCGGCTCGTCGCCGACCCCGAGGTGACCGCCCACGTGCTCATGCTCACGACGTTCGAGCGGGAGGACTACCTGCTCGCCGCGCTCGAGGCCGGCGCGAGCGGGTTCTTGCTGAAGAATGCGCGGCCCGAGCACCTCGTCGACGGGGTGCGGGCGATCGCGGCCGGGGAGGCGCTGCTCGCGCCCGAGCTCACCCGTGCGGTGATCGAGCGGGCCGTGGCCCGCGAGCGCACGCCGAGCACGCCCACCGGGGTGATGCCCGAGCAGCTCACCGAGCGCGAGGTGGAGGTGCTGCGGCTGATGGCGCAGGGCCTGTCGAACGACGAGATCGCCGAGCGGCTCGTCGTGGGCCGCGCGACGGTGAAGACGCACGTCTCGAACGTGCTGATGAAGCTGTCGCTGCGCGACCGAGTGCAGGCCGTCGCGTTCGCGTACCGCTCCGGCCTCGTGGAGTGACCCCCTCCGCCGCGAGGCGGAGGGGGCGGGTTCAGCCCGGCGGGGGAGGCGGCCGCCTCGCGGGGTTCGTAGCGTTGAGGCATCCATTCAATCCAGGAGGTCATATGCTCAGCGTGCGCAATCTCACGCGTAGCTTCGGCACCCGTCGCGTCGTCGACGATGTCAGTTTCGATGTGGGGCGCGGGCGCCTCACCGGGTTCGTCGGCGGCAACGGCGCGGGCAAGACGACGACGATGCGCATGATCCTGGGGGTGCTGCGTCCGGACTCCGGCGAGGTCACCCTCGATGGCGCCCCGATCGGCGAGAGCGTGCTGCACGGCTTCGGCTACATGCCGGAGGAGCGCGGCCTGTACCCGAAGATGGAGATTGGCGAGCAGCTCGCGTATCTGGCGCGACTGCACGGCATCGACAAGGCCACCGCCACGCAGCGTGCGGACGACCTGCTCGAGCGGCTGGGGCTCATCGAGCGTCGCCGCGACAAGCTCGAGGCGCTGTCGCTGGGCAACCAGCAGCGCGTGCAGGTCGCGGCGGCCCTCGTGCACGACCCCGACGTGCTCATCATGGACGAGCCATTCTCGGGCCTCGACCCGCTGGCGGTGGATGAGGTGGTCACCGTGATCGCCGAGCACGCGGCCCGCGGGGTGCCGGTGCTGTTCTCGTCGCACCAGCTGGATGTCGTCGAGCGGCTCTGCGACGACGTCGTGATCATCGCCGGCGGCCAGGTGCGCGCCTCCGGCGAGCGGGAGGCGCTGCGGGCGCAGTACTCGGGCAATCGTTGGTCGATCGAGACGAGCGGGGATGCGGGCTGGGTGCGTGGCATCCCGGGCGTCACCGTCGCGGAGCTCGCCGGCACCACGGTGCTCTTCGAGGCGGAGCCCGCCGCGGCCGACGCGGTGCTGCGCGCCGCGGTGGAACGCGGCACGGTGTCGAGCTTCCGGCCGGTGCGGCCGACGCTCGGCGAGATCTTCAGGGACATCGTGGTGGACGCCACGGAGCACGACAACGCGAAGGGGGCGGCAGCCTGATGAGCACGAACACGAAGACCGAGCGTCTGAGCACTTGGGGTGCGACGCTGCTGGTGGCCGAGCGCGAGATCCTCTCGCAGGTGCGCTCGAAGGCGTTCATCATCTCGACCGGCATCACGCTCGCGCTGGTGATCGGCGGCATCATCCTCTCGAGCGTGCTCGGGGGACGCACCGAGGCGACGCCGATCGCGGTCGTCGGGTCGGTGCCCGCGGCGGTCGCCGGCTCCGAGCTGGTAGAGGTCACCGAGGTGGCCGACCGCGACGAGGCGGAGGGGATGATCCGTTCCGGCGATGTCGAGGCGGCGCTCGTGCCCGACGACAGCCCGGTCGGGTTCATGGTGGTCGCGCTCGACGAGGCTCCGGACGCGCTCATGGCGGCGCTCTCGGTGAGCCCGCAGCTCGAACTGCTCGACCCAGCGCAGACGGCGCCGGGCCTGCGCTTCCTCATCGGTCTGGCCTTCGGCCTGGTGTTCATGCTCGCCGTGCTCGGTTCGGGCGCGACGATCATGCAGAACACGGTGCAAGAGAAGCAGTCCCGGGTCGTTGAGATCCTGCTCGCGGCGGTGCCCGCCCGGGCGCTGTTGGCCGGCAAGATCCTCGGCAACTCGGTGATCGGGGTGGGCACCGCGGCGGCGATCGCCGCTGCCGCCGCGCTGGGCCTGGCGATCACCGGTCAGAGCGAACTGCTCGATCTGCTGTCGGCACCGCTGATCTGGTTCGTGGTGTTCTTCATCTTCGGCTTCGTGCTGGTGGCGAGCGTCTTCGCCGCCGGGGCCGCCCTGGTCTCGCGGCAGGAGGACACCGGCGCCGTGATGACGCCGGCGATGATGCTCGTGATGATCCCGTATTTCGGGGTGGTCTTCTTCGGCGACAACCCGCTGATCTTGACGATCCTGTCGTACGTGCCCTTCAGTGCCCCGGTCGGGATGCCCGTGCGCCTGTTCTTCGGAGAGGCCCAGTGGTGGGAGCCCCTCATCTCCCTCGCCCTGCTCGTGGCCTCCACCGCAGTCGTGGTGCTCATCGCCAGCAAGATCTACAGCAACTCCCTGCTGCGCATGGGCGCCCGAGTCTCCCTCCGCGAGGCCCTGAAGGCAACCTAACCGCCGCGCCCCACGCCGCCGGGGTGTACTAAACTCTCTCCCGGTACCGTGTCCGAGCGGCCGAAGGTGCAACTCTCGAAAAGTTGTGTGGGTGAAAGCCCACCGTGGGTTCAAATCCCACCGGTACCGCCAAATGAATCAAGTCCGTCCCTTCAGGGGCGGACTTGATTCATTTGTGGCACTGGTGTCGCCTTGAACGCTCAGGGGTCCCCGCCGCGCCGGTTCCGACGAGCCGCGTAGCGGCTTGGCGGCCGTGCCGGTGGGGCGTCAAATCCCACCGGTACCGCCATCGAATTCAAGTCCGTCCCACCGGGGCGGGCTTGTTTTCGTTTGTGGCAGTGGTGTCGCTTCGAACCCTCAGGGCCCCCGCTGAGCAGTCCGGACCATCGCGCCCTCTCAGAGGTCTCGCCGACGCGTGACCGCGCGGTGGGCAGGCGGCTCAGTAGGGGCGTCAGATCCCACCGGTACGGCTAACGAAAACAAGTTCGTCCCACCGGGGCGGACTTGTTCCCCTTTTCTGGAAGTGATGTCGCTTTGAACGCTCAGCGCCCCCGCTGACCCGGGGGCCGCGTGTAGTTCAACCGAGGTACTGGGAACCAATCAGCGCCACAACCACTGAACCGCGGGATCTGGGTGACGTCCCGCTGAGTGGTGGAGTTTCTGGACACCGTGCGAGATCTAGCTGAGTTGATTATGCCGCGGTCAGTTCCGGGATCGCCACCTCCTCGTGTTCGGTGAGCAGCTTCAT